>NZ_JACHTE010000009.1 GCF_014145395.1 Marilutibacter penaei | reverse complement strand
CCGAAGCCGCAACGGGCACCGGAGCGGGCGTCGCCGCCGGCGCGGGCGGCTGGGAAGGAGACGGCGCCGGCGTGGGCGGAGCGGCCGCCACCGGAGCGGCCACGGCGACCACGGCGGGCGGTGCGGCTGCAGGTGCCGGCGCAGGCGGTGCCGCAAGCGGCGCCCCCGCCGCTTCGGCCAATGCGGTCAACAGCTGGGACACGCTGTGCGCATCGAACGGGCGCTCCAGGCGGAAATCGGTCTGCGTGCGCGACGCCGTCGTCAGGCCCACCACCTGCTTGCCCGTGGCATGCAGGCGCAACCAGCTCATCGGACCGTACATGCTGTCCATGTCGACGATGACGTACTCGGCCTCATCGCCCGGCAGCAACTGCCAGGCACCGCCGAGACGCCCGTTGGCGTCCTTGATTGCATCCGAAAGCTGGGACTCGGTGTCCCGGTCCATCCCCGTAAGGCCCAAGGTAAGAGCCATCTGCATTCCCCGTTTCCGCGCGCCAGGCGCGCCTGATCACCGGCGAGTTTTGCCAAGCGCGTCCGCAACGTCAATGATCGTGGCGCGAATGTGCAACACAGGCCCGCCGGTACCGGCCCGGAGCGACGTGGCGTGCCAGCAAGTGACGCAGCCGGTCGCATCTTCCGACGCAACGCGGCAGCCGGCCGGCAGGGGCGCGGTGCGCGATGCTGCCCTGCGGCACGACGCGGCGCGGACTCAGCAGGTCAGCCGGGTGTTGCGCGGCAGCTGCTGGCGCAGGAACGCCATCTGGTCGGCGAGGATGTGGCGGTTGGAGAGGATCAGGTGCTCGATCCAGCTCGGCCGGAACGGTACCGCCAGCAGCGGCATGTTGGCCTGGTGCGGGGTGCGGTTGCCCTTGCGCGAATTGCAGCGGAAGCAGGCCGACACCACGTTCTCCCAGATGTCGCGCCCGCCCTTCGACACCGGCTGCACGTGGTCGCGGGTGAGCCTGGGCCGCGGGAAGTGCTCGCCGCAGTACATGCACAGGTAGCTGTCGCGGGCGAACAGCGCCGGGTTGGTCAGCGCGGGCGTGGGATCGAGCGCGCTGGACCGGGCCTGGCCGCGCGCGGCGATGATCGGCGGCAGGTCGAGCGTGCTGCGCTCGCCGGTCACGCGGTTGATGCCGCCATGCACCCGCAGGCAGGGGTCGCCGAGTGTCCAGGCGACCGCATCACGCGCATACAGGCAGGCCGCCTCCTGCCAGTTGATCCATTCCATCGCGCGCCCGCAGGCATCCAGCGACAGCAGCCGCACCGCGTTCAGGCGTTCGAGGGGATGGCGGGGAACCGGATGCAGCGCCGTCGGCGGCGCGATGTCGCCCGGACGCTTCGGCTCGGGCGTTCCCTCGTGGACCAGGCGCAGGGCTCTATCGGTCTCCATCGGGACACCAGCTTATACGCCTTTGTTGACGTTTTGTGTAGCCGATGCCCCGGCGCTACAGGGGCTTGCCCATCTTCACCAGGTCGTCGACGAACCCGTTCGCGCGGTACAGCCGCAGCGCGCGTTCATTGCCGGGGAACACCGACAGCGTCAGCCGGGCGCAGCCGCGCTCGCGCGCGAAGGCCTCGGCGTGCGCCAGCATCCGCGTCGCCAGCCCCTGGCCTTCGTGCCCGGGCGATACCGCGAGGTCGGACACGTGGCAGGTCGGCGCGCCGCCGAAGAAATCGGTCGCCATCACCAGGTGGATGAAGCCCGCGCGCTCGCCCGCCCGTTCGACGATGAAGAAATGCGAGGCCGCGGGCCGCCCGCGCACCTGCGCTTCGAGGTCCGCGCGCACCCCCGCGTTCACCGTGTCGCGGGTGCGCCCGGCGGGCAGCGGAAAGTCGCTGAAACGCTCGACGAAGCCGAGGATGAAAGCGTCGTCCTCGGGTCCGGCCACCCGCAGCGCGGTGACGTCCGTGTCGGCCACGGCGGCTTACTCCAGCGGCAGCACCGGCAGGCCGCCGATGCCGCTCTCGATCGCCGCCGCGTGCGCCAGCGTGCGCGGCAGGATGCGGGCGAAGTAGAAGGTCGCGGTGTCGCGCTTGTCGTCCTTGAACGCCTGTGGCCGGTCGGAGGCCTGCGCAGCGGCCACGCTGCGCGCCCACCAGTAGGCGAGGGCGACGTAGCCCGAGTACATCAGGTAGTCGTAGGCCGCCGCGCCGACTTCGTCGGGGTTCGCGGTGGCGCGCTTGCCGATCGCCATGGTGAGTTGCTGCCATTCGCCCGCCTTGGCCACCAGCGGCGCGAGGAAGGGCGCCAGCGTGGCATCGCCCGCGTGCGCTTCGCAGAACGCGGCGATCTCGCCGAGGATCACCTTCAGCCCGGCACCCTGCAGCTGCATCACCTTGCGGCCCATCAGGTCGAGCGCCTGGATGCCGGTGGTGCCTTCGTACAGGGTGGTGATGCGGGCATCGCGCGCCAGCTGCTCCATGCCGTGCTCGGCGATGTAGCCGTGGCCGCCGAAACACTGCAGCGCGTGGTAGGTGCACTCGATGCCCCATTCGGTCAGGCAGGCCTTGACGATCGGGGTCATGAAGCCGAGGAAGTCGTCGGCGCGCTGGCGGGCGGCCGCGTCGGCGCCGTGGTGGGCCTCGTCGACCAGCAGCGCACCGTGGTAGCCCATCACGCGGCCGCCCTCGACCAGCGCCTTGCAGGTCAGCAGCATGCGGCGCACGTCGGGGTGGACGATGATCGGGTCGGCCGGCTTGTCCGGGCAGACCGGGCCGCCGGCCGCGCGCATCTGCAGGCGCTCGCGCGAATAGCGCAGCGCGTTCTGCAGGGCGCGGTCGGACAGGCCCAGGCCCTGCAGGCCAACGGCGAGGCGGGCGGTGTTCATCATGGTGAACATGCCCATCAGGCCCTTGTGCGGCTGGCCGACCAGGTAGCCCTCGGCGCCGTCGAAATTGATCACGCAGGTGGCCGAGCCGTGGATGCCCATCTTGTGCTCGAGGCTGCCGCAGCGCACCGCGTTCGCGTCGCCCATCGCGCCGTCGCGGCCGACCTTGAACTTCGGCACCACGAACAGCGAGATGCCCTTGCTGCCGGCCGGGGCATCGGGCAGGCGCGCGAGCACCAGGTGCACGATGTTCTCGGTCATGTCGTGCTCGCCGGCGGTGATGAAGATCTTGGTGCCGGTGAGGTGGTAGCTGCCGTCGGCCTGCGGCTCGGCGCGGGTCTTGAGCAGGCCCAGGTCGGTGCCGCAGTGCGGCTCGGTCAGGCACATGGTGCCGGTCCAGCGGCCTTCGACCAGCGGCAGCAGGAAGGCCTGCTTCTGCCAGTCCTCGCCGTGCTGCAGCAGCGCCTCGGTGGCGCCATGCGAGAGCAGCGGGAAATTGCCCCACGACAGGTTGGCGGCGTCGATCATCTCCTTCATAGGGACGCCGGCGGCATGCGGCAGGCCCTGGCCGCCGAACTCGACGGGCGACACCAGGCCGGCCCAGCCGCCCTCGGCGTACTGCGCGTAGGCCTCCTTGAAGCCCGGCGGGGTGGTGACCGCGCCGGTGTCCTTGTCGAGGGTGCAGCCGTGTGTGTCGCCGACCGCGTTCAGCGGCGCGAGCACGGTCTCGCAGAAGCGCGCGCCTTCCTCGAGCACGGCGTCGAGGATGTCGCGGGTCGCGTCGGTGAAGCCCAGGCGCTGGAACGCATCCTCGGCACCGAGGACGTCGAACAGGGCGAAACGCATGTCGTCGAGGGGGGCTTTGTAGCTGCTGCTCATGTCAGGGGTCCTGCGAGGATTCGTGCGTGGAAGACGGGGCGGCGCGCGGGGTTCAGCGCAGCACGCCCGGCAGGCCGGGCGCGGGGCTCAGGGTGGAACGGTGTTCGACCTCGAACTCGCGCTGTTTGCTGCTCTCGTCGGGGGTCGCGAAAACCTCGCCACGCAGCGCATAGCCCAGGCTGCGGCCGCCGGCGAGCGCATCGGCCGCGGCGAGCTTGGCGCCGGCGCTGGGCACCAGGCGGGTCTCGACGACGTCGGCCGACTCGAGACCGATGTCCAGCCCCGGGCTGGCCTGCAGGGTGCCGGCCTCCTGGCCCGCCGCTTCCAGTGCCAGCGAGAAGCGGTCGAAGCGCATCGGGATGCTGCTGTAGTTCTCGATCCGCACCAGTGCCGTCCAGCTGCCGTCCGCGTTCACCGTCACCTGCTGCAGGCGCGCCGCCGGCTCCGACACGCGGCGCACCGGGCCGCTGGAACAGGCCGCCAGGGTGGCGAGCAGGGCCGCTCCCATCAGGGCGCGGAACACCGTGGATGCAGGGCGTGGCGTCATCGGCCGGGACTCCTCTGGAAAGGAGGTCGAGGATACACCGGCGAATGGAACCGGCATCCGCGCGCCCGGGACGGGCCCCCGCGAGGTCCGGGACGCCGTCGACGCACCATTTCGGGGCGCGCGTGGTGAAGAAGTGTCCATTCGCGGCGCCCGGACGGGCATTCGCGGAGCCCTGGGGCTCCGTCGGTGATGAACATTTGTCCAGCGCCGGAGCTCCGGGCTCCGTGAATGGTGAACATTTGTCCAGCGACGCCGCTCCGAGGGGCTTCGGCGGAGCATCCGGGCTCCGTTCGTGGTGATAATTTGTCCATCAGTGGAGCAATATTGTCCATTGCCGAAGCCCAGGGCGTCGACGACGCACCCCAACAGGGCGCGAATGAGGAAAAACACGCCGCGGGCGCGTCGATGCCCGACCTTCACGGCATGCCCGGCACGATGGGTCCGACCCCGATCCGTGAGACCGCCATGTCCCGTACCCACGCCCTGATCCTCGCCCTGGCCTTGCCGGTGCTCGCCGTGCCGGCCGCCCGCGCCCAGTACGTCGGCCCCTCGGACGTCGCCGCCGCCGACAGTGTCGCCGCGATCCTCGCCGACCCGGTCGACGACCGCGACGTGACCCTCACCGGCGTCATCCTCCGCAAGCTCGGCGACGAGATGTACATCTTCTCCGACGGCACCGGGGAGATCCGCGTCGAGATCGACGACGAAGACTTCCCGGCCAGCCCCATCGACGAGAGCACCCGGATCACCCTGCGCGGCGAGATCGACAAGACGCTGATGGCCGACCCGGAGGTCGATGTCGACGTGATCGAGCTGGTGCGCTGAGGGGCTCCCGCCGCGCCATCGATGTGACCCCGGGCGCATCGGCGCCCCCACCGGAGTGTTCCGCATGACCCGTTCCCGCTCACTGGCCCGTCGCCGTGCCCTGCGCGCCTGGGTCGCGCGCATTTCGATGGCAGCGGCCGTGGCCCTGGCCGCGTGCGCGGCACCGACGGGCAACGAACCGACCGCGTCCGCCGGTTCCGACCCGGCCACGACGACCGTCGATGTGGCCGACACCGTCTACAGCAACGGCGCGATCCTGACGATGGAGGGCGATGCACCCGCCTATGTGGAGGCGGTGGCGGTGAAGGACGGGCGCATCATCCACGCCGGCGACCTGGCCGGCGCCGAGTCGCTCGCGGGCGATACGACCCGCCGGGTCGACCTGGCCGGAAAAGCGATGCTGCCGGGATTCATGGACGCGCACGGGCACGTGTGGAATTCGGGCTTCCAGGCACTCTCGGCCAACCTGCTGCCGCCGCCCGACGGCGAAGGCAGCGACATTCCCTCGCTGGTCCGGCTCGCCAAGGCCTGGGCGGCCGACAACGAGCGCGCGATCGGCAAGGCCGGCTGGATCGTCGGCTTCGGCTATGACGACGCGCAGCTGAAGGAGCAGCGCCATCCGACGGCGGATGACCTGGATGCGATTTCGACCGAGCTGCCGGTGATCTTCATCCACCAGTCCGGCCACCTGGGCGCGATGAACCACAAGGCGCTGGAAATGGCCGGCATCACCGCCGACTCCGAAAACCCGCCGGGCGGCGTGATCCGCCGCGAGGACGGCTCGAGCGAGCCGAATGGCGTGCTGGAGGAGATGGCGATGTTCCGCCCCCTGTTCTCCATCATGGGCAAGTTCGACCAGGAGGCGAACGAGGCGGTGGCGAAGGCGGGCCTGGCGGCCTATGCGCGGCAGGGCTTCACCACGGCGCAGGAAGGACGGGCCACGCAGGCCGCGAGCGAGACCTGGCGTGCACTCGCAGGTCGTGGCGAACTGATCATGGACGTCGATATCTACCCCGACGTGCAGGCCGAGGAGGCCTACATGGAGGGGATCGGCCAGGCCATGCCGGGATACGAGAACGGCTTCCGCATCGCCGGCGTGAAGCTGAGCCTCGACGGCTCGCCGCAGGGCCGCACCGCGTGGCTGACCGAGCCGTACAAAGTGCCGCCGGAAGGCCAGCCTGCCGATTACCGCGGTTATCCGGCGATCCCGGACGAAAGCGAAGTGGATCGACTGGTCGCCCTGGCCTACGAACGCAACTGGCCGCTGCTGGCGCACTGCAACGGCGATGCCGCCTCCGACCAGTACATCAGTGCGATCCGCAAGGCGGTGGGGAAGTTCGGTGCCGGTGACCGTCGTACCGTGATGATCCACGCCCAGACCGTGCGCGAGGACCAGCTCGACACGATGAAGGAACTCGGCGTCCGGCCGTCCTTCTTCAGCATGCACACCTACTACTGGGGCGACTGGCACCGTGACGTCACCCTGGGCGAGCCGCGTGCCGACCACATCTCGCCCACGCAGTCGGCGCTCAAGCGCGGGATGATGTTCACCGAGCACCACGACGCCCCGGTGGCGCTGCCGAGTGCGCTGATGATCGTCGACACGACGGTCAACCGGACCAGCCGTTCCGGCGCGGTGATCGGCGCCGACCAGCGCCTCGGCGTCTACGACGCCCTGCGCACGGTGACGATCTGGGTCGCGCACCAGGACTTCCAGGAAGCGCACAAGGGCAGCATCGCGGAAGGCAAGCTCGCCGACTTCGTGATCCTCGACCAGGACCCGATGAAGGTCCCGCCGGAAACCCTGCGCAACCTGCAGGTGATCCAGACCATCAAGGCCGACGCGCCGATCTATACGGCGGACGGGGCGGGGGTGTAGATCCTCGGGAATTGCGTATCCGGCGCATCAACTGCATGTAGTCACGACCTGCTTGCAACGTGGGTCGTGCCTGCGCTATCAATATTCCAACGACGTAAGGCCGTCGCCAGTCCTGAGCCACACCGACAAGGTGCAGGACACGTTCCGAGACAGGGATCATTCCCATCGGGTTTTGCGCCTTCCCTTGCGGAAGGATTCAAACCTCATGGGACCCTTGTGGTGAACGCGAATCTCGAATTGCCGATCGCGCTTAGCTCAAACGATCGGGAACCAGTCAACGCGAAAAGACGCGTTGGAGGTTCCTTTTCTTGAACAGCTAAGGAGTGATCCATGAAGACTTCAATCAAGAACCGCGAGCGCGCGTTTGTCGCGCAAGATGGCCGCTGCTACTACTGCAAGTGTGCGATGTGGCGTGGGCATGGGCGAAAGGACTTCTGCCAGCGCCATTCGCTGACGCAAAAGCAAGCATTGGCGTTGCGGAGTACGGCCGAGCACCTCACGGCACGTTGTGATGGAGGTGGGGATGCCGCCAGCAATATCGTGGCGGCTTGTTTGCGCTGCAACGGCGGCCGGCATCAGCGGAAGGGCGCCCTAAACCCGAATGCGTTCGAGGGCTTTGTCGAGCGTCGGGTGGCGCTCGGAAAGTGGCACGGTTTTGACGTCAGGAGGCACAAACTGCGTCCCGTGTGAAGGACGCCGTAGCGCTTGGAGGGCCGGCAACCCAGGAATACCCGCGGTGCCGGCCACTTTGACAGCGTTCGAATGACGGTCGTTGCGCCATTGGTGCGGCGTGTCAATTGAGCTATTCCTTTGCCGGCGTGCCCTGCGCAGCGCTCGGAGCGTGGTGATTACCGGTGGTCGTGAAACTAATGCGACGCCGGCTGGGTGGTCGGTGCCGAAAGGCGAGCTGGTCAGCAAGTTGCAAGCGCTGCTCCGCGCTGGGGAGTTGCATATCGCCGCGACCTTGCTCGACGCGGCGGTGCCGGCGAGGGAGTTCTAGGAATTCCGGATGCGCTTTACCCTGGCGGGCAATGCGACCTTTAATGCCCGCGAGGGCGCCCACGACGACCTAGTGCTAGCCCTCGCGCTCGCCGTGTTCGGCTTGTCGCGCCCGGTGCCGGCTACGTCTGTTCCGGTGGAGTGGCCCTCATGAGCTTAGTCATCTGAACATTTCTGGTCGAAAAATACTCAGACAGTTGCGCGGCATATTCTGGCACCGGAATTGGGTCGATGATTGGCAATAGTTCTCGCGCAAGGTGAGTGAGTTGAACGCCATTGACTCGAAGAGTCCTTATCTGAGTTTCACCGCTTGGAACAAGTGCCCATTCGCTACCGTTGAATTCGAATGGATGGCATGCTCTCGCTTTTCCGGCGACGGAGATTGAGAAGTCAAAATAGGAGTTGAAATCCGGTATGACGAATCCGTTCTCATGCAGTCTGTTCAGTGCGGCAAAACTCAACCCGAAAATGGCAAGACCATTTGTTGAAGCGTCTCCCTTAACTGAGCAGACTCTCGCCTCAGCGACTCGACCGACGCCCATGGGGATCTTTATCGTCATGGCGCAGGAGCAGAGCTTTTGTAGGAGTCGCGCGGTTTCTTGATCGAGCTGAGCTAGCGCTCGTACTGCGCGAACGGAGAACGAGTTTGGACGTTGTATCTCGCCGGCAAGAATTTTCCCGAGCCGGGCGCGAAGCTCCTCGCTCTCTGCGGACTCTGCCTCCCGCTCAAATTGATTCAGCCAGTCGTCCGAGACTTCGGCTCGCTCTCCAGGCCCATCACTTTCATCAATTTGAGCTTCATGTGCGTCGATCGTGAGCTGCTGAGCAGCGATCCCAACAACTGCATCGACGTTTTTCTGTCGCCCGACAATCTTCCGCGCGTACTTGTGCGAGATTCTTAATGCGTACTGCGGATCAATTTCGACTGCATTCGATATTGCGTGCGAAGTGGCGCGAATAGAATCAACGCGTGCTTCGGTGATTGCGCGACGTTCCTCTGAAAAGCTTTCAAGGTGCGCGACCGGTATATCAATCAATGCCGAGCAAAGTCGGCTGAATGCCTTGAGGGCGCCTTGCTGAATTGGCGTGGGAACTCCACTCACAGCTGAGCTCACTACTTCCGCGGCGATCTGCCAGCCTTTTCCTTCATCGGCATTGTCATTCATTGAGGCTCCCCAGTGTGCTCTGAGCTCATGCGAAGAGGCGAAGCCTGAGGCTCGCGCCAATTATCAGTAAGAAGTAACCGGAGAAGAGTATGCCGATCTTCCACCAAAAGAACTTCCACATTGAATCGGAAAGAACGTCAGGGATGTCAACAAGAGCCTCGTCGTTCTTGTGTTTCGCATACAGTTCCTTGTAGAGCTTTCGCCAACGATTAGTGCACCACACGTACTGGCTGAAATCGACAAGCAACGCGACGCAGAGAAGGATAAGGGCGGTGAAGAGCCATGGGGTGAAAGGGCGTTCGGCTTCGCTCCGAAGTAACCACACGACAGCAATGCCCGCAAAGGCAAGCTGTCGGCCCACACCACTAGCGGTGCTAGCAGCCTCATTGCGGGATTTTTCGATCTCCGATAGCCGCTTGCCTTCTTGGCGAGCCTTGGTCGAAGCCGACTCTGCCGACTCGTTCCCCATCATTTTTGCCTCGGGCCAGTGTCGCCACCCCGATTCGGCGTCCCTTTGGTGCCGCCTTGACCTGGCCCCTTATTTGGAGTGCTCGGCTTCGGGCTAGAGGGCGGGGTTGTGGGCTTGGGGGTCGGACGCGGAGTGCTGGGCTTGGAACCGGTTGAATTGCTCACTGCACTTCCTCGCTAGATAGGTATGAGTAAGTTGCCACCGCACGGTCTCATCCTCCGAGACTTGATCCCGAAACTATAGAAGCCCGTCTCTCTTGACTAGGAGCTTCCCGTGGATCGTTGGACTTGGATGGCCCTCCGCATGTACGCGCCTGCCGCGCTGGCCTTGGCGACCGCGTTTGTGGTGCTCGGCGTCGCCGCGCGCTGGCAGCAGTTGCCGGTGCTGGTCGGCCTTGTGCCACTGTTGAAGTGGGGCTCGCTGGCTGCCCTGTTCTACGCCACCTTGCACGGCGCATGGGTCACCGCTCGCCTGTGGCGAGCCGAGCGTGGCGAAGGCCTGCTGTGCGAGTGTGGCGGCCCGCTTGGCGCCGAGATCAATGGACGGTACGGGCCTTACAGGCGCTGCTGGTCGTGCCGTCGCAACGTGCCATGTAGGCACTACGACTAGGTCGCTTAGCCCCCCAGTTTGCGCGGGCCACTTGCGGGCCATCGATGGCCGAGCATGCCTTCTAGGCGCCGTACCTAAATCCCCAAAAGCAAACGCCCCGCAGGGCTTAAACCCAGGCGGGGCGCGGCTTTGGTGGCTATGCAAGGCCACCAGAAAATGGTGGCCGGGGAGGGAATCGAACCCCCGACACGGGGATTTTCAATCCCCTGCTCTACCAACTGAGCTACCCGGCCTTTGCAGGACTTGCCGTGCGGCGAGCCTTGCGAGGCGCGCCATCATACGGAGGCGGGAAGAATGTGGCAAGCGTTTGACGCGAGCCGCGTGTTCATCATCGTGGCGTAATCGCCAGCAGGGGACGATGCGACGGTGGGGCGTGCTGGTGCGTACCCGATGGAAGTGGCTGTTGGCGGCCTGAATTCGACTGGACGGGAGGCGTGTGATGAACGGTTTCTTGAAGCTTTGTGGCGCGATGGCGGCGGTCGCCATGCTGTCGGGCTGTGCGTCGACGTCGAAGATCAGCGACGAGGACCGGCTGGCGATCTACCGGGCGAACGCGGGGGAGCCGGTGCGGAGTTTCCGTTACTTCGGCACGCTGGACAGCTGGACGCCGCTGGGTGACGAGGCGATGGCGGTGTGGACGCGGCCGAGCGAGGCGTACCTGCTGGAGTTCGGGAGTTCCTGCCCGGACCTGGACTTCGCGACGGCGGTGTCGGTGACGAACCAGGGCGGGCTGGTCTACGCGCGTTTCGACAAGGTGCAGGTGCTGGGGCAGGGCAGCATCCGGATTCCCTGCATCATCCAGGAGATCCGGCCGCTGGATACGCGAGGCGTGAAAGCGGACGAGGCGCAGAAGCGCGAGGCGCAGGCGATGCCGGCGGAGTGAGGCGGGCTTAGGTTTCGTCGGTGGGGACGTAGCCGGCAGGCTTGTCGGCGCCGCCTTCGAACAGGAACTTCTGCATTTCCGCGGCAAGGAAGGCGCGGTGCTTGGGGTCCATGGGGGAGAGGCGGTTCTCGTTGATCAGCATGGTCTGGTGGGCGAGCCACTTGGCCCAGGCGGCCTTGCCGATGTGCTGGTAGATGCGCTGGCCGAGTTCGCCGGGCCAGGGGACGAAGTCGAGGCCTTCAGTGTCGCGGTGTTCGTGCTGGCAGTGGACGGTGCGGGGCATGTTGTCGGGTTCCGTTTGGTCGGGGTCGAACTCTTGTTTCGCTGGCTGTGCGTCTCGGCAAGGCCGACCCGGTGCCGCCCGACAGGACACGCCGTGAACCCGTCCATGGGGGCTCGGGCGCGGCGTCCATGCCGCGCACGGTCCTGTCGGGCGACACCGGGCCGGCCTTCCTGTCATGGCCGCTATCTGGACTGGAAAGCGGCCGGGATGCTCACTCCCCAGCCCGGCTCAACAGCTTCCTGATCGGGGCGGGGATGCCGAGGGTGTCCAGGGCGTCGGACGGGACCCAGCGCAGGGTGTCATTGTCGCCGACGTCGTCGCGGGGGGCGACGGCGCGCCAGCGGCGGGGGTGCAGGGTGAGGCGGTAGTGGCTGAAGGCGTGGGCGATGGGGGGCAAGGGCTCGCCGTCGCCGGGGGCGTGGACGTGGGTGTCGCGCCAGGCGTCTGCGGCGTCGCGGTCTTCGGCTTGGGGCAGGGTCCACAGGGCGGCCCAGATGCCGGTCTGGGGGCGCTGCTGGAGCAGGATCCGGCCGCGGGCGTCTTCCAGCCAGAGGACGTCGGCTTCGCGCTGGGGCAGGGTCTTGCCGGGGCGGGGCGTGGGCAGGTCGTCGGTGCGGCCGTCGCGGTGGGCGACGCAGGCGCCGCGCAGGGGGCAGAGCAGGCAGGTGGGGCGGGCGCGGGTGCAGAGGGTCGCGCCCAGGTCCATCTGCGCCTGGGTGTAGTCGGGCAGGCGGGCGTCGGGCAGGTCGGGCGAGGAGGCGTGCGCGTCGGCCAGGGCCCAGAGCTGCTTCTCGACGCGCGGGGCGCCGGGCCAGCCGTCGATGCCGTGGTAGCGGGCGAGCACGCGCTTGACGTTGCCGTCGAGGATGGCGTGGCGGTCGCCCCAGGCCTGGGACAGGATCGCGGCGGCGGTGCTGCGGCCGATGCCGGGCAGGGCGACCAGGGCGTCGAGGTCGCGCGGGAGGTCGCCGTCGTGGCGTTCGACGCACAGGCGGGCGGCGGCGTGCAGGTTGCGTGCGCGGGCGTAGTAGCCGAGGCCGGACCACAGCGCGAGGACGCGCTCCTGCGGGGCGGCGGCGAGCGCGGGCAGGTCGGGCAGGGCGTCGACGAAGCGGTCGAAGTAGCCGATGACGGTGGCGACCTGGGTCTGCTGCAGCATGATTTCCGACAGCCACACGCGGTATGGCGTGCGCGGGTGCTGCCAGGGCAGGTCGTGGCGGCCGTGGGTGTCGAACCAGGCCAGCAGGTCGGGTGCGTAGCGGTCGATGGCGGCGCTCATTCGGCGTCGTCCTCGAACTCGATCACCACGCCTTCCAGCGTCGCGCCGGCGACGATCATGCGCGGGGTCTGGAGGCGGCCGTCGAGCGGCGGCAGCGGCGTGCCGGTGGCCAGGGCGTCGACCCAGGCCAGCACGCGTGGCAGTCGGAAGCGGGCGTCGAAGCGGGTGTCGTCGCGGGCGAGCATCAGCCGGGCGGGGCCGCTGGCGTCGAGGGGGCCGGCGTAGCGCAGGGCGAAGGGCAGCGGGGCGTCGGACTGGCCGACCGGCGGCGGCAGCGCCGGCCAGGCGTCGGGCCATGCGGCCAGCGTCCCGTGCAGCGCGAGGTCCAGCGGCGCGGTGGCCCGGGCGGAGGCGTCGAGCATGGCTTGGCCACGTGCGTCGAGCGTCGGGATGGGACTGTCGGCGCCGGCCGGCCGGAGCAGCAGCGCGTCCGGCGCAACGGACAGGCGCGATGTTTCGAACCGCAGCGGCCCCAGCAGGCCCAGTGTCAGCGGCAGGTCGACGCCGTCGGTCCGGTAACGGGCGAATGCACCCAGCCGCAGCGGTTCGGCGGCGATGCCATCGCGCCAGCGCAGCGGGCCGGAGGCGACCAGGGCGATCGGCAGGCTCAGCCCGTCGCGCTCGACCCGGACGGTGCCGCGGGCGGCCGCCGGGCCGCCGTGTCCGTCGAGCAGGGGCTGGAGCGGCGGCAGGTCGAGGTCAAGGTCGAAATCCGCCTGCAGCGGCGCATCGAGGTAGCGGCCCGAAGCGGTGACGGCGGCGGGTTCGTCGGGATGGACGCGCGGGCTGTCGAGGTCCAGCCGCTCGAACTGCCAGCCGATGCCGGCGACGACGCCATCCTGGATCGCCAGGCCATCGGCAAGCACCGGCAGTTCCAGGCCCTCGGAGGGCGGCCGCCCGGCAAGCCAGTGGCGCAGGGCCGGCAGGTCCAGCCGTGGCGCGTCCAGTTCGATGCGCTGGACTTCAAGTGCCGTGCCGCGCCCGCGCAGCGTGTCCCAGGGCAACGCGAGGTAGGCGCGTTCGGCGGTCAGCAGCGGGTCGGCCTGGCCGGGTTCGCGGACGACCAGCTGGCGCACTTCAAGCATCGGCACGCCGCGCAGGCGGTAGCGGGCCTCGCCGCTGAAGCCGATCTCGAGGCCGAGCGCTGCGCCGGCGCGACCGAGCACGAGGCCCGCGAGCTGGGGCGGCCGGGACAGCCAGAACAGCGCGATGACCAGCACGGCCAGCAGGCCGGCCAGGACCAGCGTGATGCGGCGCGTGCGACCCACCCCAGGCGTGGCCCGGCGATCAGGCGCCGAGCGCCTCCGGCAGCAGGGCGTCGACGAAGGCCTCGGCGTCGAACACGCGCAGGTCCTCCGGACGCTCGCCGATGCCGGCATAGCGGATCGGGATGCCGAATTCGCGGGCGAGGGCGAACACCACGCCGCCCTTGGCGGTGCCGTCGAGCTTGGTCACCACCAGGCCGGTCACGCCGACCGCGGCGTGGAACTGGCGCAGCTGGCTGAGGGCGTTCTGGCCGGTCGTGCCGTCGATCACCATCAGCACTTCGTGCGGCGCGGCGGCGTCGAGCTTCTGCAGCACGCGCTTGATCTTGCCGAGCTCGGCCATCAGGCCCTGCTGGGTGTGCAGGCGGCCGGCGGTGTCGGCGATCAGGACCTCGGTGCCGCGTGCCTTCGCGGCCTGCAGGGCATCGAACGCGACCGAGGCGGCGTCGGCGTTCTGGCCCTGCGCGATCACGGTCACGCCGTTGCGCTCGCCCCAGGCCTGCAGCTGGGCGACGGCGGCGGCGCGGAAGGTGTCGCCGGCGGCCAGCATCAGCGGGCGGCCTTCGTCCTTGTAGCGCTTGGCCAGCTTGCCGATGGTGGTGGTCTTGCCGACGCCGTTGACGCCGACGGTCAGCACCACGAAGGGGCGGGCGTCGCGGTCGATCTGCAAGGGCACGGCGACCGGGCGCAGCAGGCCGACGAGGTCCGTGCGCAGGGCGGCCAGCAGGGCTTTGGCATCGGCGAACTCGCGCGCCTTCATTCGCTTGCGCAGGTTCTCCACCAGTTCGGTGGTGGCGGTGACGCCGACGTCGGCGGTGATCAGCGCGGTCTCGATCTCGTCGAGCAGGTCGTCGTCCAGGCGCGGGTTGCGCGAGAACAGGCCGCCGAGGCTGCGCGCGATCGCGCTGCCGCCCAGGCGCTCGCGCCAGCTGGCCTTGCGGACCGGCTCGTCGGTGGCAGGGGCGTCGGGGGTGGGTTCGACAGGTTCGACGGGCACGACAGCTTCGGGCGCAGCGGATTCCGGCGCGGCGCTCGGCGCCGGTTCGTCCGGGGCCATCGGCTCGTCCGGGTAGCGCTCGGCCAGGGGTTCGGCATCCATCGCCGCGGCGACGATCTCCTCCGGGACCGGCAGGGCATCTGCCGGCGGGAGGTCGGCAACGGCCTCTTGGGTGGCATCCGGGGTGGCCCCGGCGGGCGCCTCCGAGGGCGCTTCCTCGGCACGCGGCGAAGGCGCGACCGGGTCGGGGAAGGCCGCGGCCAGCTCGGAAATGCGGCGCTCGGTTTCGGCGTCGGTGGGCTTTTCGGGCTTCTTGCGGCGGAAGAAACTGACCATCGAACAGGGGCGTGGGAGAATGGGGCCCATGCTATCACCGGCCCTCGCCAAGCCCCGATGAACAAACGCAGCCGCGATCGCCCCTCCCGCGACAGGACGGGGCCGGCACCGGGCCGGGTGCGGCTGATCGGCGGACGCTGGCGTGGCACCCGCTTGCCGGTGGCCGATGCCGAAGGGCTGCGCCCGACCGGCGATCGCGTGCGCGAGACGCTGTTCAACTGGCTGATGCCGGTGCTGCCCGGCGCGCGCGTGCTTGACCTGTTCGCCGGCAGCGGCGCGCTCGGGCTGGAGGCCGTGTCGCGAGGCGCGGCGTCGGCCCTTCTGGTCGAACGCGACCCCGCCCTGGCCCGCGGGCTGCGCGAGACCGTTGCGCGTCTGGAAGGGGCCGGGGCGGTCACCGTCGTCCAGGCCGATGCGGTGGCTTGGCTGGGCCAGGCGCCCGTGGCCGGCTTCGACATTGCCTTCGTCGACCCGCCTTTCGACGCGGGGCTGTGGGCGCCCGCGCTGGAGGCGCTGGCACCCGCGATGGCGCCGGAGGCATGGCTCTACGTCGAGTCCCCGGCCGACGTGCCTGCACGCGTGCCGCCCGGTTGGGGCCTGCATCGCGAAGGGCGGACCCGCGAGGCCCACTATGCGGTGTACCGCCGGCTGCCGCTGTTCAAGGGCGGCCCCGCTGCTAGACTTGGCGCCCAAGCCCTGCCGGAGCCGGGCGCGACCGGGGACGATGCCGGTCCCCCCGGCGTCGCCGAACGCCAGTGAACGGAACCACAGCCCACCGATGACCGCGGCCCGACAACGCATTGCCGTCTATCCCGGCACTTTCGACCCGATCACCAACGGCCATGTCGATCTGGTCGACCGGGCGGCCCCGCTGTTCGAGAAGCTGGTCATCGGCGTGGCCGAGAGCCCGGGCAAGGGGCCGGCCCTGCCGCTGGCGCTGCGCGTGGACCTCGCACGCGAGGCGGTGGCGCGCCATCCCAACGTCGAAGTCCGCGGTTTCGATTGCCTGCTGGCGCATTTCGTGTCCGACGTCGGCGCCGGCGTGCTGTTGCGCGGGCTGCGGGCGGTGTCCGACTTCGAGTACGAGTTCCAGCTCGCCTCGATGAACCGTCACCTGATCCCCGATGTCGAAACCCTGTTCCTGACGCCGGCCGAGCAGTACGGCTTCATTTCCTCGTCGCTGGTGCGCGAAGTCGCCCGACTGGGCGGCGACGTCTCTGGCTTCGTGCCGACCCCGGTGGCCGCCGCCCTGAAGGCGGAGTGGCAAGACGCGCGCCAGGCGCCATAATCCAACCGATGCAAACCAAGGGAATTTCCAGATGAAGATGTCCATCCGCATGCTCCTTGCCGCCGCCCTGACGCTGCCGATGCTGGCGGCATGCCAGAAGGACGAGCAGGCCGAGGTCGTCGAGGCCCCGCCTGTCGCCAAGCCCGCCGGCAGCGACGAGAACGCCTGGGCCGAGTACCTGACCGACGTGGTCAAGCGCAATGTCGGCACCGCGACGAGCGTCTACCTGTACACGCTGCCGTCGCCGGATTCGGCCGATTACGAAGGCGAGTACGAGCGCCAGCTGGAGAAAGCGCAGACCGACGTGATGCGTGGCGGCGTGGAAGGCACGCTGCTGGCCTACGGTTCGCCGGATTCCAGCAAGAGCGCCGACCTGGCGGTGGAAGCTTTCGAGGTGGCGCAGGAAGGTTCGATGAAGGGGGTGCGCGTGCTGTTCATCGGTGACAACGCCGACTTCGCCCGCGTCAAGACCACCGTCGAGCCGTCGGGCGCGACGTTCCAGTTCGTCGAAGCGAAGTAAGTGCCCGAGCGCCCGCGCCAAGGCGTGGGTGGCTTCGTGCAGGCCTCCCGCGCCGCTCGCCGGGAGGCCTGCAACACACTGTCCTGCCACGGCGAGCGCCCGTGGCTTGCCCTCGCGCCACTGGCCGAGCACAGTCGAAGGCGAGCGCCGCCCCCGCCGGGGCCTCCGCGGCGTTCCGCCTCCCCACGCGTATCGCGATCCGCATGTCCCTGAAGATCAACGAGCTCTGCGTCAACTGCGACGTCTGCGAGCCGGCCTGTCCCAACCAGGCGATCTCGCAGGGCGAGACCATCTACGTGATCGACCCTGCGCGCTGCACCGAGTGCGTGGGTCACCACGACGAGCCGCAGTGCGTCGTCGTCTGTCCGGTGGAATGCATCGATCCCGACCCCGAATTCCCCGAAACCGAGGCGCAACTGCTGGCCAAGCTGGTCCGGCTCCAGCAGGAATGACCCGCGAACCCGAAGGAACCCGCATGCGACCGACGTTGCGAACCCTGGCCCTTTCCGCCCTGCTTGCATCGTGGCTGCCCATCGCGGCCTGTGCCGCGCAGGAGGTCCCGGCGCGCGCCACGCCCGCGGCGGGCGCGACATCACGCCCCGCGGTCGCCATCGCCAGCGCGCACGCGCTCGCCACCGACGCGGGCCTGGAGGTGATCGCCGACGGCGGCAATGCCTTCGACGCAGCGGTCGCGGTGTCGGCCACGCTGTCGGTCGTCGAGCCGATCAGTTCGGGCCTGGGCGGCGGTGGCTTCTTCCTGCTGCACGACGCGAAGACCGGTCGCGACGTCTTCGTCGATGCGCGCGAGACCGCGCCGGCCGCGGCGACGCCAGAGATCTACCTCGACAAGGATGGCAACCTGGACCGCGACCGCTCGGTCAATGGTCCGTGGTCGGCCGGCATCCCGGGCCTGCCCGCGGCACTCGTGCACGTGGCCCAGACCTACGGACGCCTGCCGTTGTCGGAGTCGCTGGCGCCGGCGATCCGCATCGCCCGCGAGGGCTTCCCGGTCTATGGCCGGATGGCCCGCGGTTACGCAGCGCGGCGCGAGGTGATGGAGCGCTATCCCGGCAGTCGCGCCGTCTTCCTGGCCGATGGCGACACGGTGGAGGAGGGCGAGCTGTTCCAGCAACCCGACCTGGCCCGCACGCTGGAGAAGCTGGCGGAAGGGGGCTTCGACGGGTTCTACAAGGGCGAGACCGCGCAGAGGCTGGTCGACGGCGTGAATGCCGAGGGCGGCCAGTGGACGCTGGAGGAGGTCGCCGGCTACCGGGTGCGCGAGCGCGAACCGGTGCGTTTCGGGTACGACGGCTGGGAGATCGTCACCGCGCCGCCGTCGTCGTCGGGTGGCGTCGCGCTGGCGCAGATGCTGCAGATCCTTGAGCCCTGGGACCTGGCCGCGCTGCCGGAGGCGGAGCGCGTGCACCTGGTCGTCGAGGCGATGCGGCGCGCCTATCGCGACCGCACCTTCTACCTGGGTGACCCGGATTTCGTCGACGTGCCCATGGCGCTGCTCACCGACCCGGCCTATGCGGCCGGACTGCGCGCGACCATCCATCCCTCGCGGGCGACCCCGAGCGACCTGCTGTCCGGCCAGGCGACGCCGCTGGAGGACGAGGAAACCACGCACTTCTCCATCATCGATTCGGACGGCAACCGCGTCGGCGCCACCCAGACGGTCAACCTGCTGTTCGGTTCGGGACTGGTCGCGCCCGGCACCGGCGTGCTGCTCAACAACGAGATGGACGACTTCGCGCTCAAGCCGGGCACGCCGAATGCGTTCGGGGTGATGGGCTTCGATGCCAACGCGCCGGAACCGGGCAAGCGCATGCTCAGCTCGATGACGCCGACCTTCATGGTCTCGCCGGACAAGGTCGCGGTGCTCGGCACGCCGGGCGGCACGCGCATCATCACGATGGTCCTGCTAGGCGTGCTCGGTTACGCGGACGGGCTGGACGCGCAGGCGGTCGCCGCGCTGCCGCGCTACCACCACCAGTGGTTGCCGGACGCGGTGTCGATCGAGAAGGATGCGTTGCCGCCGGACGTCGTCGAGACCCTGCGCGGCATGGGGCACGTGGTCAACGTGCCGGGCGAGGCGGGCGACGGCCGGCGTTCCAGCGACAGTTGGGGCAATCTTCAGACGGTCAGCTGGAATCGGGTGGACAATACCCTCGAAGGCGGCACCGACCCCCGCAATCCGGTGGGCAAGGTCGGCTTGATGGACGGACTGGGCGCCCTGCCCTGAGGATCGCGCGATGAAGCTCTGGTCGGTGCTCGGCAACAGCCAGAAACTCGACGGCGGCGCGATGTTCGGCAACGCCCCGCGCGCGCTGTGGGAGCGCTGGGCGACGCCGGACGACGCCAACCGCATCGACCTGGCCTGCCGCGCGCTGCTGGCGACGCCGCTCGCCGGCAAGACCGTGTTGTTCGAGGCCGGGATCGGCGCCTTCTTCGAGCCACGGATGCGCGAACGCTTCGGCGTGGTCGAGCCGCACCACGTCCTGCTGGACTCACTCGCGGACGCCGGTTTCAGCCCCTCCGACATCGACGTCGTGGTGCTGTCCCACCTGCATTTCGACCATGCCGGCGGGCTGCTGCGCGCCTGGCAGGACGGCGAGCCGCCGCAGCTGGTGTTCCCGAACGCCACCTACGTGGTCGGGCGCGAACATTTCGACCGTGCGCGTGAGCCGCACCCCCGCGACCGCGCGAGCTTCATCCCGGAGTTGCCTGAATTGCTGGCCGATACCGGCCGCCTGGAGCTGGTCGAGGGTGAGTACAGCCGCACCCTCGGCGATGCGGTGCGCTTCCATTTCAGCGACGGGCACACGCCGGGCCTGATGCTGGCGGAGATCGTCGGTCCGGAGCGCGTCGACGGCGAGGCGCACGGCGGGGTGGTGTTCTGCGCCGACCTGATCCCGGGCCGGCCCTGGGTGCACGTGCCGATCACGATGGGCTACGACCGCAACGCGGAGCTGCTGATCGACGAGAAGAAGGCGTTCCTGGCCGACAAGCTCGCGCGCAACGTGCACCTGTTTTTTACCCATGATCCGGAGTGTGCGCTGGCGCAGGTGGCGCGCGACGACAAGGGGCGGTTCCATACCGTCCACGAAGTGGCCAGCCTGCAGGCCCGGATGCTGCGCGCATGACGCGCCCGTGGGGGCTGGCCCTGTGGCTGTGCCTGGCGATGCCCGCGGCCGGGGCGGTGCCGCTTCTTCCTGAGGCCGGCCTTCCGCCGACCCTGGACGATGGCGCCGAGGCCCGTTCGGCGCAGGTGCTCGAAGACCCGGATTTCGGCGTGCGTCGTGAGGCGCTGGGCCTCGATCGGGTCGTCGAGATGTACCAGTGGCGTCGGCAGGGCGATGGCTACGAGCGCGTCTGGAACAGTGCGCTGATCGAGTCGACGGGCTTCGACGCGGACCACCAGAATCCCTCCATGGCCCTGCAGGGCGAGCGCTGGTGGGCCTCTTCACCCCAGCTGGCCGGGTATCCCCTGGACGCCACCGTGCTGCGCGAGCTGGGCGAATGGCGTGTGTTCCGTCCGGCCTTCTCCCGCTTGCCCCTCAACATGGCGGCCACGTTCCAGCCCGACGGAGATGGGCTGGGCAGCGCCGAAAATCCGCTCCAGCCGCAGGTCGGGGACCTCCGGATCCGTTGGCGCGAGCTGGTGCTGCCGGCCCTGCACGACCGGGTGGCGTTCCGCGATGGCCGCTGGCACCTGGCGTCGTCGTCCGGGCCGCGGACGGCGGAAGACGCCGATCCTCGACCGGTCGCGTCGGCACCGTCGCCGGCCGAGCGGCCGCTTTCGCAAGGCTGGTGGCTGCTGGCAGGTGTCATTCTGCTCGGTGCGCTGCTGCTGTTGACCCGCCGCAATCGTGGAGGCCGATCATGACCATGCCCCTGGTGACCCTGCTGTTCGCTTCGCTGCTCGTCCTGCTCAACCTGGTGCTGCTGGCACGCGTGTCGTTGTCGCGGCGCCAGGCGCAGATCGGTATCGGCAGCGGGGGCAATCCCGCCCTGCAGCGGCGTATCCGCGTCCACGCGAACTTCATCGAACAGGTGCCGTTGGCGCTGTTGCTGATGGCCGTGCTGGAGCTGTCGGGCCTCGCGCCGGGCTGGCTGTGGGGGCTCGGCGCCGCGCTGCTGTTGGGCCGGGTGTTGCACGCCGTCGGGCTTTCGCGGACGGCCGGCTATTCGTTCGGGCGGGCCGTCGGGACCCTGCTGAGCTGGGGCGTGCTGCTGGTGGCGTCGCTGCTCGGACTCTGGGTGGTGCTGTTCCGCCTCGCCTGATCGTGCCCCCGGAGCGGGGCGCGTCTCAACCACGCGTGCCGAAGATGCGATCACCCGCGTCGCCCAGGCCGGGCAGGATGTAGCCGACCTCGTTGAGGCGCGCGTCGATCGCCGCGGTGTAGACCTCGACGTCCGGATGGCGGGCTTCCAGGGCGGCAATGCCTTCGGGAGCAGCCACCAGGAACAGGCCCTTGATGCGCGTGCAGCCGGCGGCCTTCAGCATGTCCACCGTGGCGACCAGGGTGCCGCCGGTGGCCAGCATCGGGTCGAGGATCAGCGCGGTGCGTTCGTCCATACGGCCCGTCAGCTTCTCGTAGTAGCCGACCGGCGCGAGGGTCTCCTCGTCGCGTTGCAGGCCGACGACGCCGACCTTGGCGGCGGGAATGAGCGCCAGCACGCCGGGCAGCATGCCCAGTCCGGCGCGCAGGATCGGCACCAGGGTGATCTTGGCGCCCTTGATGCGCCGGGTCGTGACGGGCCCGGCCCAGCCGTCGACGCTGGCTTCTTCGGTCTCGAGGTCGGCGGTGGCCTCGTAGGTGAGCAGGGTGGCGACCTCGCCGGCCAGCTCGCGGAAGGTCTTGGTGCTGTTGCCGGCGGCGCGCATCAGGCCCAGTTTGTGCTGGACCAGCGGGTGGGCGACTTCGACGACCTTCATGGCGGGCTCCCGGGCGGTGGCGTCCAGTGTGCCCGCTTGGCCGGCCTCGACCAAGGCAGGGTTGCATCCCGGCCCGGATCGCGCATCCTTGCGCGGCCGTCCGGCGAGGACGGTTCCGATCCGTCCCCACCGGAGACCCCGATGCAGCTCGATGATGCGACCCCCGACCAACTGCAGGCCCTCGAGGCCCGGCTTGCCGCCGACCACCAGGCCTTCGTCGATCGCGGGCTCGCGCTCGACCTGACGCGGGGCAAACCGTCGGCCGAACAGTTGACCCTGTCGGATGCGCTGGACGGGATCCTGCAGGGCGACTATCGCGCCGGGGATGGCACGGATACGCGCAACTACGGCGGGCTCGACGGCCTGCCCGAGGCCAGGCGCCTGGGCGCGGCGCTGATGGGCGTCGATGCCGGCGACGTGCTGGTGGGCGGCAACTCCAGCCTGACCCTGATGTACCAGGCGATGCTGGTCGCGCACCGCTTCGGGCTGGCCGGCCCGGACAGCGCCTGGTCGCGGCAGGGGACGGTGAAGGTGCTGTGCCCGGTGCCGGGCTATGACCGCCATTTCACCGTCTGCGAGCAGCTGGGCATCGAGATGGTGACCGTCGACATGACGGCCGGCGGTCCGGACATGGACCGGGTCGAAGCCCTGCTGGCCGCCGATCCGTCGATCAAGGCGATGTGGTGCGTGCCGAAGTACTCGAACCCGACCGGCGTCGTCTACTCGGATGCGACCGTCGAGCGCATTGCCGGCCTGGGCCGCATCGCGGGCGAGGGCTTCCGGGTGTTCTGGGACAACGCCTACGCGGTCCACGACCTGCGCGGCTTCCGCCCGCTGGCGTCGATCAGCGAGGCCTGCGCGCGACAGGGCACGCAGGACTCCGTGCTCCAGTTCGGCTCGACCTCGAAGATCACCCATGCCGGGTCCGGCGTCGCGTTCATGGCCGCCAGCGCGCTCAACCTGGGCGGGTTCAAGCGCTTCCTCAATGCCTGCACGATCGGTCCGGACAAGGTGAACCAGCTCCGCACGGTGCGCCTGCTGCCGGATCGCGACGCCCTGATGGCCCACATGCAGCGCCATGCCGAGGTGCTCGCGCCGCGCTTCAAGGTCGTGCTGGACACGCTGGACGCGCACTTCGCCGACAGCGACCTGGGACGCTGGGAGCGTCCGGACGGCGGCTACTTCGTCTCGTTCGACACGCGACCGGGCGTCGCATCGGCCGCGGTGGCGCTGGCTGCCGCGGCGGGCGTCAAGCTCACCCCGGCGGGCGCGACCTTCCCGCATGGCCATGACCCGCTGGACCGCAACATCCGCATCGCTCCGTCCGTGCCGACCCTGCCCGAGCTCGAAGTCGCGATGCAGGTCTTCGTCACCTGCGTGAAGCTGGCCAGCGTCCGCGCCGCGCTCGCCGGCTGACGTCGGGGCGCACCGGAAAAGGAGAAGGCCGGCGCAGGGCCGGCCTTCGTCCAGGTGCATCACGCGGGGATCAGAACGCCCAGCGCATCACCAGCTGGTAGCGCGGACCGGCGTGCTCGGCTTCCAGTTCGTACTCGTCGTAATCGCGGTCGATCTGGTCGGCGAGGTTGTCGAACTTGTCGAAGTACTCGCGCTTGTAGGCGTCCAGCAGATTGGTGCCGCTCAGGCGCACGGAGATGTTCTCGCCGAAGCGCTTCTCGACGAAGACTTCGAGGTCGCCGTCATACGTCGTGCGGACTTCCTCGGCGAGCACGCGCATGTAAGCGTCGCCCTGCTTGCGGTAGCTGGCGCCGAACGAGGCCTTCCAGTCCGGCAGGTCCTGGATGAAACCGACGTTGTAGACATATTCGGCCTGGTTGTTGAAGCGGCGCGTGCCCAGTTCGTCCTCGACCTCGCTGTCCAGCCAGGAGTAGTTGACGAACACGCCGGTGTTCGGCAGGCCGATCGCGGTCAGCGGCGTGGACATGTCGAGCTCGATGCCCCACACCTTGCCGTCCCCGACGTTCTCGACGGTGTAGATGAAACTGTTTGGGTCGAACGGCACCGCGGCGATCGCCTCGTCCTCGGTGACGCCGTTGTCCGCCATGTAGTCTTCGATGTCGTCGGCATAGTCGTCGTAGGCGGTCTCGTTCGGCTCGCCCGTGTTGACCATCTCGATGAGGTCCTGCACGTCGCGGTAGAACAGGTTCACGCCGACCACGCCACGACGGCCGAGGCGGTGCTCGAAGCCCAGGTCGATGCCGTTCGCCGTCTCCGGATCGAGGCGGGGATTGCCGAGGAAGTCGTTGTCGCCGAATTCCTCCTGCAGCAGGGCCGGCGTGAGCTCGTTGAACGCCGGGCGACGCAGGCTGCGCGCCAGCGAGAGCTGGATGCGGTTGGCTTCGCCGATGTCCCACTTCAGGTGCACCGACGGCAGGAGCTCGTTGTAATCGTTCGAGAAGGTGCCGTCCTCGCCCCTGATCTCCGACTCGGTCGTCTCGTAGCGCAGGCCGGCTTCCCAGGCCAGGGCACCGGCATTGCCGGTGAACATCAGGTAGGGGTCGAGCCGGGTTTCCTCGATGTGGCTGTCGACCACGGCGTCGAGTTCATAGACGACGGTGTCGCCCTCGTCGTCGGCCTCGAACGCGTAGTAGGTGTGCGTCGACTCGCGCTCCTTGGTGCGGTAGTCGACGCCGAATTCCATGCCGGCATTGCCGACGGGACGCGAGTGGGCGAGCTTGAACGCGGTCTCGCTGTCGGAAGCATCGATATCGAGGGCTTCGGCTTCGTGGCTGTCCCAGTTGCCGTCCTCGTATTTGATCTCTTCCTCGCTCTCGGTGCTCTTGTCCTCGAAGCGGGCGTGGTCAAGGTCGAACGAGGTGGTGCCGCCGGCCATGTCGAAGCGGTAGCCCGCGCCGATACCCCAGTTCTCCTGGTCGACGTGGGTCAGGCCCGGGACGTTGGCGATCTCGGTCGCGTCCTCCGGACGGCGTGCGTTGTACTCGGTCGAGACCTCGACCTGGTCGCGATCGGTGCGCACATAGAAGCCGTCGAGCGAAAGTCGACCGGTGTCACCGATGTCTGCGGTGTAGGACACGTTGCCCGAGTAGTCCTGGCCGTCGCGCGTGTCGGTCTGGTCCTCGGCATCGACGAAATCACCGTTGGGTTCCTCGAAGCGGTCGCTGCGCTTGAGCTTGGGGTTGTAGCGGTCCTGCACGTTGATACCGGCGAGCAGGCGGCCGCCGAGCACTTCGCCCGAGGTGACCGCCGCGACGGTCGGCTGGATCTCGCCGTCGTCGTAATGCATGGCGCCCACGCGGATATAGCTGCCGTCGAAGTCATAGGCGTCGCGCAGGATGATGTTGAGCGCGCCGGCCACCGCGTCGCCGGACCGGTTGGCGCTGTTGCTGCGCAGGATCTCCACGCGCTCGACCAGTTCGGCCGGGATGCGGTCGACCCAGAACGAGCGGTCGTCACCGGCGCCCGGCACCTTCTTGCCGTTGATCAGGACCTGGGTGTAGGCGGCGCTGAGGCCGCGCAGCTGCACCGCGTCGTACTCCAGCACGTCGGACACGAACACGGCGCTGGGCACGCGCTTGAGCATGTCGCCGACGGTGGAAGGTTCGAAGCGCTGGAAGTACTCCAGGTCGTAGACCAGCACCGGTTCGATGTCGTTGGTGCGATCGCGGTAGGCGATCTGGCCCTGCACGACCACGGCGTCCAGGTCCTTGGCGGCCATCGCACCGGTGGTGGCGCTGGCAGTGGCGGTGTCGCCGGGCACGTCCTGTGCGATGGCAGGCAGGCTGGCCGGCAGCAGCGCGGCACAGAAGAGGGCCCGGGACAGGCCGGAGGCGAGGGGGTTGCGCTTCATGCAGTGAAGATCCGCGTTCGGTAAAAGCGGCATTTGTACGGCGGTTCGATGGCAGATCCGTGACACTTGCGTGGCGCCACCATGAACGCCTCGCGCCCGTGATCCTCAGGCCTCGTGCACGGGTGCGGCGGCGCTGGCGGGACTGAAACTCCACTGTCATGAACCGGAGGTAGAACATTGCGGTTTGTTGACAACCCTTGACCCAGGATCCCCCGTGTCCCTTCGATTGCTGAATCCCCTCTTCGCCACCGTCCTGCTCGCTGCCTGCGCGTCCTCGCCGACCGTCGACGCGGAGCGCGAACCCGATGAAGTCGCCGAGATCGATCCCCTCCTGGCGGACGAGGACATCCCGCACGTCGTGGTCGCCGAGGCCTTCACCACACTGCCGGCGCCGGAGGACAACATCGATTCCCCCGCGAGCTGGCGCGCGCCCGACGGGTCGCGCTGGTTGCTGGCGACGGCAAAGACGACCGATGCCCTGGTCCTCTATGACGGCGCGACCGGCGAACGCCTGCGCACCTTCGGCGGCCCTGGCACCGGGCCGGGGAAGATGGACCGCCCGAACGGCATCGCGGTGATCGACGACCTGGTGATGGTGGTCGAGCGCGACAACCGCCGCGTGCAGGTGTTCGGGCTGCCGGGGCTGGAGTCCCTGGCGACCTTCGGTGACGCCGAGCTGCAGCAGCCCTATGGCCTGTGGGTGCGCCGCCTCGGTGACGGCTACGAAGTGATCGTCAGCGACAACTACATGTCGCCCGAGGACGAGGACCTGCCGCCGCCGCTGGCGCAGCTCGACCATCGCTTCCGCCGCTATGCGCTGGAACCGCAGGGCGGGCGCTGGACGGCGCGGCTGTCCGGCACCTTCGGCGCGACCGATGCCGCCGGCGCTGTCCGCATCGCCGAGTCGGTGTTCGGCGACGAGGCGCACGATCGCCTGTTGCTGTCGGAGGAGGACGTCGCCGTCGGTACCCGCCTGCGCGAGTACGGCCTCGACGGCCGCTACCGCGGTCGCGACGTGGGCGCCGGGCTGTTCAAGGCCCAGGCCGAGGGCATGGCGCTGTTCGCCTGCGACGATGGCAGCGGCTACTGGCTGGCGACCGACCAGTTCAAGGACCGCAGCCTGTTCCACGTGTTCGACCGCGTGAACCTCGCCCACGTGGGGGCCTTCGCCGGCCAGCGCACGGCGAATACCGACGGCGTGTGGCTCGACATGTCGGCCGATGCCCGCTTCCCGGAAGGCGTGTTCTATGCGGTCGATGACGACCAGGGGGTGTCGGCATTCGACTGGCGCGACATCGCACGTGCCCTTTCGCTGAAAGGATGCGCCGGCTGACATGAGGATCCCGATGATCCTGGCGGGCCTGCTGGGCCTCGCCAGCGCCATGCCCTGCATGGCCGAAGCAGGGGACGCCCGCGACCCGGAGCCCAACACCCTCGTTCCGGCGGGCGTGCGGCACCATGCCGCCACCGGGTTCCCGGATCGCATCGTCGCGACGCCGGCCGAGGATGCCGCCCGCGGGTTCGCGGTCGCGTGGCGTACCGATGTCCGCGTCGACGCCCCCGTGCTTGAGATCGTCGTGGCCGGCGATTCGCCCGACATGGGCACGCCGCGACGCCTCACAGCGGCCACGCAGGCGCTGGAGACCGAGAACGGCCGCGCGCACCACCATCGGGTGCAGGTGGAGGGCCTCGAGCCGGGCACCCTGTATGCCTACCGCGTGCAGGGCGACCGCACCTGGAGCCCGTGGATGCAGATCCGCACGGCCGGTGATGCCACCGAGCCGCTCGAGCTGCTGTACTTCGGCGACACCCAAAACAAGAACGCCAGCCTGACCACGCGCGTCGTCCGCGAGGCCCTGCGCCACGCGCCTGATGCGCGGCTCGTCCTGTATGCCGGCGACCTGGTCAGCGGGGGCGACGGCGAGGACGACACCGAGTGGGGCGAATGGTTCGAGGCCACCGACGCGCTGTCGACCACGATGATGAGCGCGCCCGCACCGGGCAACCACGAGTACTTCGAGGAGTTCGAGGACACCCCGCGGGAGCGGCGCGTGCTCGGCGCGCACTGGCCATTGCAGTTCGCGTTGCCGTCCAACGGCATCGAAACCCCGGGTGCGCCCACGACCTACTGGTTCGACTACCAGGACCTGCGGGTGGTGGTCATCGATGGCACCTCGGCGCTGGACCTGGGGACCGCCACGGCCCAGGCCCGGTGGCTGGACGGCGTGCTTGCCGCCAATCCGCACCGCTGGAGCATCGTGCTGCTGCACCAGCCGTTCTACTCGCCGCGCGCCGACCGCGACAACGTGCCCCTGCAGGTCGAGCTGCAGCCGGTGATCGAGCGCCACGGCGTCGACCTGGTCCTGCAGGGGCACGACCACACCTATGGCCGCCGGGGTGCGGATGACGGTGGCGCGACCCCGGTGTACGTGGTCTCGGTCGCGGGTGCCAAGCAGTACCGCCTGTCCCCGGACGCGAAGGAGACGATGGCGCCGGTTGCCGAGGACACCCAGCTGTTCCAGGTCATCCGCATCGACGGCGACCGGCTGCGCTACGAGGCGCGCACCGCCACGGGGCGGCTCTATGACGCGTTCGAGCTGATCGACGGCGGCACGGGTGGAAAGCAGCGCCAGGAGTTGACCGAAGGCCGGATCGGTGAACGCCTGTGTCCACGTGCACAGACCCTCAAGGGGCGTGCGGACCGGTGCTGGGAGTAGGGTGATGCGCTCCTGCCGGGTGGGTGTGCTGCTGGCCGTTTGCGTCGCGTTCCCGACCGGGCCACGTGCGGCCGATTTCGTCCGCGACCCCCTGTCCGTCCCGCAGCCACGCGAGGCGCCGGCGGAAGCCCTGCTGGCAGTCGAGATTCCGGCGGGGAGCTTCACCAAGTACGAAATTGGCGAGGATGGCCTGCCGCGGGTCGACCGCTTCCTGTCGATGCCGGTGGCCTACCCCGCGAACTATGGCTCGATGCCTCGCACGTTGGCGGGCGACGGGGATCCGCTGGACTCGCTGGTGCTGACCCGCGAACCCCTGCATCCCGGGGTGCTGGTGGCGTCCGGCCGATCGGGGTCCTGCGCATGACCGACCGCGGCGAAGCCGACGAGAAGATCATCGGCGTGCCGACCGATCGCCTCGATCCTGCCTGGTCGGGCGTGCAGGGGATCGAGGACCTGCCGGCGGTCGAACGCCAGCGCATCGAGGCGTTCTTCCGCATCTACAAGGACCTGCCGGCAGGCGAGGCGGCCGTCGAACTCCAGGGCTTCGGGAGCGCGGCGGAAGCACGCGAGCGGATCATGGAGGCCATGCAGGGTTTCGAACGCAGGGCCGGCGGCTGACCCGGGACGGAGAAGGCGGCCCTGAGGCCGCCTTCTCGACTGGCTGCAGGGGCCGCCGGCGGATCAGGCCGCCGCGGCCTTGCTGGCGCGCGGGCCTTCCTCCAGGGCGCGGGCGATCATCCCGACGAGCAGGTCGATCTCGTCGCTTTCGATGCCGAAGGTCGGGGTGAAGCGCAGCGAATTGACCCCGCCGTGGATCACGCCGATGCCATGTTCGCGCAGCCACTCCTCGGTGGAACCGGCCCCATAGCACTTGTAGTCCGTCGACAGTTCGCAGGAGAACAGCAGCCCGGTGCCCTGCACCTTGGTGATCGCGCCGCCGCTGCGCGAACGGAGCGCCTCGAGCTTCTCCAGCGCTTCGCGGCCCCGCGCGCGGATGTTGTCGCGCAGCTCCGGCGTGACCATCGACAGCACCGTGCTGGCGACGTCCAGCGCGCGCGGATTGGTGGTCATGGTGTTGCCGTACAGGCCCTTGCGGTAGAGGCCGGCCGCGCGTTCGTTCACCGCCAGAACCGACAGCGGGTACTGGCCGGCATTGAGCGCCTTGGAGTAGGTCTCCATGTCGGGCGCTTCCTCGCCCTCGAATCCGGGGTAGTCGACGATCGACAGCACGCCATGGGCACGCAGGCCTGCCTGGATCGAGTCCACCAGCAGCAGCGCGCCGTGTGCTTTCGTCAGGGCGCGGGCAGCGCGGTAGAAGTCGACCGGCACGCTGCGGCCCGGGTCGCCTTCGCCCATCACCGGCTCGAGGAACATCGCCTCGATGAACCAGCCGTTCGCATCGGCATCGGCGAAGACCTGCTCCAGCGCGTCGATGTCGTAGGGCGCGATGGCGATCACCGAGTCCTCGCCGCGGTAACTCGCAAGGTGCTGTACGTAGGTCTTGCGGCTGGAGTCCGAATAGAGCGCCGGACGGTCGGTGCGGCCGTGGAATGCGCCCTTGACCACCACGCGCTTGATTGAGCGCCCGGCGTGGCGTGCACCGGCATCGGTGAGCGACTTGGCATTCGCGTCCGCGATGCGGGCGGCCAGGGTCACCGACTCCGAACCGGAGTTGAGGCACATGAAGCGCGCATAGGGGCACTCGCGGCCGAGCCCGACTGCGTCGCGCAGGCGGCGCTCGAAGCGCAGCTGCGACAGGTTCGGCGTCATGATGTTGGCCATGGCCTGCGGACGGGCCATCGCGTCGATGACCTTCTGCGGTGCATGGCCGAAACCGAGCATCCCGTAGCCGCCGGAGTCGTGCAGCACCGCACCCTTCAGGGTGACGATCCATGGGCCGCGGGCGGCGAGGGCGACGTACGGGTTGACCGCGTCGTCGGGGTAGAAATTGATGTAGGCGCCCTGCACGGCGTGGACCTGCGCGTCCTCGTCCATGTCGAGGACCTCGGGGAACTCGGCCTTCAGGCGTGCATGCTCGGAGGCGGCCGCTTCGACGGCTTCAACCAGAGACGGATGGGCCGTTTCGAAACGTTGCAGGGTGGCGTCGTCCAGGCCGACCGTACGGCGCGTGCCGCCATGGGCTCGGAGCGGGGCAAGGGTGTCGATGATGCTCATGTTTCCTCCTTTCCTGGACGCGAATGCCTCATTATGTGGATAATTTCGTCGATAGATAGTGTAACTTCAGACGAAATTGAACATGTTTTCGTCTAAATGACGACAAAGGGATCTCGAAGTGAAGATCACTGCCTCGGACCAGCAACTGCTTTCGCTCCTGCGCGAAGACGCGCGCGCTTCAGTGGCCGACATCGCACGGCGGCTGAGGCTGTCGCGCACCACCGTGCAGAGCCGGATCGAGCGCCTGGAGCGCAACGGCATCATCGCAGGCTATACCGTCCGGGTTCATGACCAGGTGGAGCACGGCCACATCCGCGCGCACATCATGATCACCGTGTTGCCGAAGCAGATGCAGGCCGTGGTCGAGGCCCTGCGCGCGATGCCGGAGGTGCGATCCCTGCACTCGGTCAGCGGGCCCTTCGACCTGGTCGCGATGGGCATGGTGCCGACGGTGGTCGAGATGGATGAATTGACCGACCGCATCGGCGCCCTCGAGGGCGTGGAGCGCACGACGTCGTCGATCGTCCTTTCGACCCGGTTCGAGCGCTGAAACCCTACAATGGACGGCCGTCGACGTGCCGCCCGTCCTTGAAGAAATCCGATTTCCATTACGACCTGCCACCGGAGCTGATCGCCCAGGCGCCACTGGCCGAGCGGTCCGCGAGCCGGCTGCTGCTGGTCCCGCCGGCGCCCGCCGAGCTTGGCGATCGCGCGTTCCGCGAGTTGCCCGACCTGCTGCAGCCGGGTGATCTGCTGGTGTTCAACGACACCCGGGTGATCCCGGCGCGGCTGTTCGGACAGAAAGCGACCGGTGGCCGCGTGGAGGTGCTGATCGAGCGCCTGCTCGGCGGTGCCGAGGTGCGCGCGCAGCTCGGAGTCAGCAAGTCGCCGAAGCCGGGCGCGGTCATCGCGCTCGATGCCGGGGGCGAGGCCGAGGTGCTGGGCCGCGATGGCGAGTTCTACCGCCTGCGCTTCCATGTCGGCGAGGCGCTCGAGAGCTGGCTGGTCAAGGCCGGCCGCCTGCCGCTGCCGCCCTACATCGACCGCGAACCGGGCGCCGAGGACGCCGAACGCTACCAGACCGTATTCGCACGCCAGACGGGAGCGGTCGCCGCCCCGACGGCGGGCCTGCATTTCGACCAAGGACTGCTCGATGCGCTCGCGGCGCGTGGTGTGTCCACCGGCCACGTCACCCTGCATGTCGGCGCCGGCACGTTCCAGCCGGTCCGGGTCGAACACCTGGACCAGCACGTGATGCACAGCGAATGGCTCAACGTCGGTGCCGAGCTGGTCGAACAGGTGCGGCGCACGCGCGCCGCGGGTGGCCGCGTGATCGGCGTCGGTACCACGGTCGTGCGCGCCCTGGAGTCGGCGATGCGCGACGACGGCGAGGGCGGGCGCGAGCTGCGGCCCTTTGCCGGCGAGACGCGCCTGTTCATCCTGCCGGGCTACCGGATCCGGTCGGTCGATGCGCTCATCACCAATTTCCACCTCCCCGAGAGCACGCTGCTGATGATGATCTCGGCGTTCGCGGGCAAGGACCGCGTGTTCGAGGCCTACGCCCACGCGATCCGCGAGCGCTATCGTTTCTTCAGCTATGGCGACGCGATGCTGTTGTGGCCGGGAGCGGGCGCATGAGCCGGATGGCCTTCGATCTGCTTGGCGAAGACGGCGGAGCCCGCCGCGGCCGGATCACGTTCCCGCGCGGCACCATCGAGACCCCGGCGTTCATGCCGGTGGGCACCTATGGCACGGTCAAGGGCGTGCTGCCGCACCAGATCCGCGAGTTCGGGGCCGAGATCATCCTCGGCAATACCTTCCACCTGTTCCTGCGGCCCGGGCTCGAGGTCATCGGCGAGCACGGCGGGCTGCACGGTTTCGCGCGCTGGGACGGCCCGATCCTGACCGACTCCGGCGGGTTCCAGGTGTTCTCGCTCGCGCACAAACGCAAGATCACCGAGGCCGGCGTGCACTTCGCTGCACCGACCGACGGCCGCAAGGTGTTCCTCGGGCCGGAAGAGAGCATGCACATCCAGAAGGTGCTGAGCTCGGACATCGTCATGATCTTCGACGAGTGCCCGCCGGTGCACGTGGATGGGCAGCCGGTCGCGCCGGAGGTGATTCGGCGTTCGATGGAGCTGTCGCTGCGCTGGGCCGAGCGTTCGAAGCGGGCGCATGAGGGCAACGACGCCGCGCTGTTCGGCATCGTGCAGGGCGGCGTCCACCACGACCTGCGGACGCGTTCGGCCGAGGGCCTGAAGGCGATCGGCTTCGACGGCTACGCGATCGGCGGCTTGGCCGTCGGCGAGACCGAGCACGAGCGCAACGCCATGCTCGACCACACCTGCCCGCAGCTGCCGGGCGACCGGCCGCGCTACCTGATGGGCGTGGGCCGGCCGGAGGACCTGGTCGAGGCGGTGGCACGGGGCGTGGACATGTTCGACTGCGTGATGCCGACCCGCAACGCGCGCAACGGCCACTATTTCACCTCGACCGGCACCATCCGAGTGCGCAACGCGAAGTTCGAGCACGATTTGCGTCCGATCGAGGAGGGCTGCGACTGCCACGCCTGCGCCAATGGCTTCAGCCGCGCCTACCTGCGCCATCTGGACCGCTGCAACGAGATGCTCGCGCCGATGCTGGGGACGCTGCATAACCTGCGCTACTACCAGCGCCTGATGGCCGAAATGCGCGCGGCGATCGAGGCCGGCACCTTCGCGTCATTCCGCGAGGCGTTCCACGCGAAGCGGGCGGGCTGATCCAGCCGCACTCTCCGCCGAGGGGCAATTTCCGGTGCTACGTCGGCCTTGTATCAGGGCCGTGGGGCGGAGAATCTGCGCGGCCCTGCCGGTGCTACGTCGGCCCGGCGCCGGGGCCCCGGGCTGAGGAATCCCCGCAGCCCGATCGGACCGGAATCGGCCCGGCCGGTATCCCGCTCTTCCCTCGGTCAGGGCTTTCCTGCCCTGACTCGGGCGCCGGCCATCCATGGCCGGCTCTGCCGCGGGACCCCGGCCGGTCCGCTTCCTCTGACACCGTATCGGTCTGGAAAGCGCTCTCCGGCGAGATGGCCGTGTTGCGCCAACCAGCGAATCAAGCTCCAGTGACATCGCCGAGGTGACGGGGATGCGGGGGCTTGGCGTCCGAGCGCGCCATGGATGGCGCGCGCCCGAGTCGGGGCAGGAAAGCCCCGACCGAGGGTAGAGCCAAGCCCCCGTAGCCCCGGCGCCGGGCCGAGATGCGCCCACTGATCAGGTCCTGTCGGGGGAGGGGGGGAACTCCAGCGCCGAGCCGCACTCCAACCGTCCAGCCCCCGGGGCCGCCCCCGGAAAGATGGCATAATCCCCCGTTATTTCGCCCCAGGACATCCCGATGAACCTGCTCGACCTCCTGATCGCCCCCGCCCACGCCACCGTGGCCGCCGCGCCGGCCGCCCCCGGCATGGGCATGCAGCTGCTCTTCCCGATCGCCCTGATCGCCATCATGTACTTCCTGATGATCCGCCCGCAGATGAAGCGGCAGAAGGAGCATCGGGCCATGATCGAGAAGCTCGGCAAGGGCGACGAGGTCGTCACCAACGGCGGCATCGCCGGCACCATCACCGAGGTGGGCGAGAGCTTCATCACGGTCCAGATCGCCGACACCGTCCAGGTCCGCGTGCAGAAGGGCGCCATCGCCAATGTCCTGCCCAAGGGCACCTTGAAGTCGGCCTGATCCGCCGCCACACACGCTAGTCACGGCGGCCGGGGAGCTGCCGCAGGAAGCTTTCGATGCTCACCTACGCCCGCTGGAAATATGTCGTCCTGCTGCTGATCCTCGTGTTCAGCACCCTCTATGCCCTGCCCAACATCTTCCCGCAGGACCCCTCCGTCCAGGTCAGCGCCAACCGTGGCGCGACCGTCGACGAAGGCCTGAAGGGGCGGGTGGAGGGTGAGCTGGAGGAGGCCGGCATCCAACCCCGCTCCGTGGCGGTCGAGGGCGACAACCTGCTGGTCCGGCTCTCCGACCCGGACGCCCAGGTCAAGGCCGCCGACGCGCTGCGTCCCGAGCTGGGCAGTGACTACATCGTTGCGCTGAACCTCGCGTCCACGGTGCCGGAGTGGCTTGAGGAACTGGGCGGCAAGGCGATGCTGCTCGGCCTCGACCTGCAGGGTGGCGTCCACTTCACCATGCAGGTCGACCAGGCCGCGGCGCTCGAGAAGCGGCTGGAGGCGACTGCCGAGGACGTCCGCGTGCTGCTGCGCGACAAGCGGATCCGCTACCAGTCGGTGGAGCGCCGTCCGGGCAATACCGTCGTGGCCCAGCTGCCCGACGAGGCGGCGGCGGATGCGGCGCGCGACGCGATCATCATTTCCCAGCCGACGCTGCAGGTCAGCACCGATGGCAGCCGCGTTACCGTCCGCATGAGCGACGACGAGCTGCGGCGCCTCGCCGTAGACGCGATCGACCAGAACATCGGCACGCTGCGCAACCGCGTCAACGCACTGGGCGTGGCCGAGCCGATCATCCAGCGCCAGGGCGATGACCGCATCGTGGTCCAGTTGCCGGGCGTGCAGGACACGGCTCAGGCGAAGCGGGTGCTGGGCGCTACCGCCACCCTCGAGTGGCGCGCCGTGCTTGACGCCGATGCCTATAGCGCCCGCGACACCGGCATCGTGCCGCCGGAAGGCAAGCTCTACTACAGCAAGGACGTGGGCATCGATGGCGAGCCGATTCCTTACATCCTCAGCAAGCGCGTGATCGCCTCGGGCGACCAGATGGTGACCGCGTCCTCGGGCCGCGACCCGCAGTCGGGCACCCCGTCGGTCAACGTGCGCCTGAACGGTGCCGGCGGCCAGCGCATGTTCGACTTCACCAGCGAGAACGTCGGCAAGCCGATGGCCGTGGTGTACATCGAACGTGTGCCCGAGGTCCGCGTGGTGGACGGCGAGGAGGTCCGCAGCACGCGGATCGACGAAGAGATCATCTCGGTCGCCACGATCCAGGGCGTGTTCGGCAAGGAGTTCCAGACCACCGGCCTCGACAGCCCGAAGGAAGCGGCGGACCTGGCCCTGCTGCTGCGTTCCGGCTCGCTCGCCGCGCCGATGGACTTCATCGAAGAGCGCATCGTGGGCCCCAGCCTCGGGCGCGAGAACGTCGAGCGCGGCATGACGGCGATCACGTACTCCTTCGGCTTCATCCTGCTGTTCTTCCTCTTCTACTACCGCATGTTCGGCGTGATCACCTGCATCGCACTGCTGCTGAACCTGCTGATGCTGGTCGCGGTGATGTCGCTGTTCGGTGCCACGATGACCCTGCCTGGCATGGCCGGTATCGCATTGACCGTGGGTTTCTCCGTCGACGCGAACGTCCTCATCAACGAACGAATACGAGAGGAACTGCGGGCGGGCATGCCCGCCAAGGCGGCGATCGCCGCCGGCTACGACCGCGCCGTCGGGACGATCGCCGACGCCAACATCACCGCCGTGCTCGCCGGACTGGCGCTGTTCGCCTTCGGCACCGGTCCGGTCAAGGGCTTCGCCGTTGCCCTGATCGTCGGCATCGCCACGTCCATGTACACCGCGGTCTCGGCTTCGCGCGCGGTCGCCACGCTGATCTACGGCGGGCGTCGCAAGCTCAAGTCCATCGCCATCTGACCCGCGGAACGGATAGAACGCCATGAAACCTTTCAACCTGTTCCCCTATGACAGCCGCATCGATTTCATGCGCCTGCGCTGGGTCTCGCTGGCGATCGCGGCCCTGCTGCTGGTCGCATCCGTCGGCGCGATGGCCGTCAAGGGCTTCAACTTCGCGCTGGATTTCACCGGAGGCACGGTCACCGAGATCCGCTTCGAACAACCCGTCGACGTGGACGACGTCCGCGCACGCATGTCCAGCGCCGGTTACGGCAACGCGCAGGTGCAGACGTTCGGCAACGGCAACGACCTGCTGATCCGCGTCCAGCCGAAGACCGACGGGTCCGAGGGCGGCGCGGACCAGAACACCGCCCGCGAGATCCAGCAGGCGCTGGCCTTCGAAGGCAACCCGGGTACGGTGCTGAAGAGCGATTACGTCGGGCCCCAGGTCGGCAAGGAAATCGCCGTCAACGGCATCTGGGCGCTGATCTTCGTCGTCGTCGGCTTCATGATCTACATCTCGTTCCGGTTCGAGAAGAAGTTCGCCGTTGCCGCCACGCTGACCACCCTGCACGACGTGGTGGTGGTCACCGGCTGGTTCGCGCTGACCGGGCACGAGTTCGACCTGACGGTACTGGCGGGCATCCTGTCGGTCATGGGTTTCTCCATCAATGACACGATCGTCGTCTTCGACCGCATCCGCGAGAATTTCCGTTCGATGCGCGGCGACCCGATCTCGATCATCAACGCGGCGATCAACCAGACCCTGTCGCGTACGGTGATCACCTCGTTCGTGGCGATCCTGACCATGCTGGCGCTGTACCTGTACGGCGGTGGGTCGCTGCGGGGCCTTGCCGAGTCGATGCTGATCGGTGCGGTGATCGGCACGCTCTCGTCGATCTTCGTCGCCAGCACGCTGCTGACGATCGGGCCGCTGAAGGTCACCAAGCAGGACCTGATGCCGAAGGCGCGCGACGAGGAGGCACTCGCCCGACGCCCCTGATCCACGGCATCAGGCACGAAAAAGGCCGCGCCCGGAAGAGCGCGGCCTTTTTCGTCGTGGCGGGTACGCCGGCGCCGGCGCCGGGGCGCGCGGTTACTTGAAGGCCGCCGCGTAGCCGGTCTCGACGATGCGCTTCTGCAGGAGTTCGCAGACCTTGAGGTTGGCGGCCACCAGCGGACGCGGATCGACCCCACGCACGTCCATCGGACCCGTCGAGCGACCCTGGAAGTCGCAGACCTTGCCGCCGGCCTCGCGCACCATCAGCACGCCCGCGGCGATGTCCCAGGGCTTCACCCCTGCCTCGAAGTAGGCGTCGGCACGGCCGCTGGCCACGTAGGCCAGGTCGAGCGCGGCGGAGCCGGTACGGCGGATGTCCTCCGCGTCGAGCAGCAGGTTGTCGAGGGTCTTCAGCTGGGCGCTGGCGCGGCTGCGCTCGCGCGGCGGGAAGCCGGTGACGACGACGGTGCCGGTCAGGTCCTTGCGGTCGGCCACGCGGATGCGCTTGCCGTTGAGCTGCGCCCCGCTGCCCTTGCTGGCGGTGAACAGATCGTTGCGCAGGGGGTCGAAGATGACGCCATGGATCGGCTCGCCGTTCTCGACCAGGCCGATCGAAACACAGAAGTGAGGGAAGCCGCGCAGGTAGTTGCTGGTCCCGTCGAGCGGGTCGATCACCCAGGTGAAGCGCTGGTCGCGGCCCGTGCCTGCGGCGGCGCCGCTTTCCTCGCCCAGGAAACCGTAGTCCGGGTGCGCGCGCCTGAGCTCGCGGATCACCACCTTCTCGGCCTCCTCGTCGACTTCGCTGGCATAGTCCTGGCGGTCCTTCTCGACCACGTTCAGGGCATCCAGGCGGTGCATGTGCCGCAGCAGCACGTTGCCGGCGGCGCGGGCGGCCTTGACCATGAGGGTGACGGCGGGTTTCTGCATGCGGGCGGCCTCGGGCGGACACGGACCGGTCCCCTGGGGCCGGCGCGGATGGCGGAAGGTGAAAGAACATGCCGGCGCACAGGCCGGGGCGCGGAGTTTACCATTGGCGACGATGACCACCCATTCCCAGACTGAATCGACCGCCAACCGCCTGCGCATCGTGCTGGTGGGTACGCAGCACCCCGGCAACATCGGCTCGGCCGCGCGCGCCATGAAGACCATGGGCCTGGCCCGGCTGGTCCTGGTCGCGCCGGAGAAACGGCCGGACCGCGACTCGGAGGCGCTGGCCGCGGGGGCGGACGACCTGCTCGCGGGTGCGACGTTCCACGACACCCTGGCCGAGGCCGTGGCCGACTGCCGGCTGGTGCTGGGCTGCACCGCCAGGAGCCGCCGGATCGCACTGGAGGAGCTTTCGCCGCGAAGCGCGGCCACGCGTGCACTGGAGAGCGCCGCGCAAGGAGGCGAGGTGGCGCTGGTCTTCGGGCGCGAGCGTACCGGGCTGGACAACGAGGAGCTGCAACTGTGCCACGCGGCCGTCCACATCCCGGCCAACCCGGAGTACAGCTCCCTCAACCTCGCCGCGGCCGTGCAGGTGCTGGCTTACGAGCTGCGGTTGGCCGTGCTCGCCAGCGGGGGCGAGGCCGTCCCCGCGCCTGCGCCCGCGCCGCCGGGCACCGGGTCGCCGGCGTCCCACGCGGAGCTGGAGGGCTTCTTCGGACAGCTCGGCGACACCCTCGACGCCATCGACTTCCACAAGGGGCGTACCCCGGAGTCGGCGTTGCGCAAGTTCCGCCGGCTGTTCCTGAAGGCCGACCTGGACACCCGCGAGGTGCGCCTGCTGCGCGGCGTGCTGGCCGACATGCAGCGCATCGCCTCGATCGCCGCCGAACGCGGCGGCCGTGGCGGTCGCGGGGCCGAATGACCGCGGATGCGGACCGATGGCCGGCCTGCGGGCTTTAGATTAGTCTGGATGGCGGGAACCCCGGAGCGACCCCATCCCTTGATCGCGTGCCTGCGCCGTTTCGTCATATCCACGCTCGTGTTCGGCCTGGCGATCGCCGGGGATGCGTGTGCGCAGGGGGCCAATCCGCCGCCCGGCGACGACGCGCACGTGCTGGTCCTCGGCCGCATCAGCGATGACCCGAAGTCCCATTACGAGCAGCTCAAGCCGCTGCTCGACTACGTGGTCCCGCGCCTGGCGGACGTCGGCATCCGCGAAGGCCGCATCCTGATGGCCAAGGACTCCCAGCAGATGGCCAGTTACCTGCGCAGGGGGCGGGTCGACTGGATCACCGAAACCACGGGGACGGCGCTGCTCATGCGGGAGCGGGCGGGGGCCGTGCCCCTGCTGCTGACCGAGCGTAACGGGGTCAGCCATTACCACACCGTGTTCTTCGCCCGGAAAGACAGCGGCATCACCGATCTTGCCGGCATCCTGGGCCACAGTGTCGCGTTCCAGCGCCCGTCTTCCACGAGCGCGTACTTCGTACCGGCTTCGATGCTGCTGGCGCAGGGGGTGCAGCTGGACGTGCTGCTCTCGCCGATGGACCGGCCCGCCGGCGACACGGTCGGCTACCTGTTCGCGCGCTCCGAACTCAACATCGCCACCTGGGTCCACAAGGGCCTCGTCGACGTCGGCGTGATGAGCAACCTCGACTGGGACAATCCGAGGCGGATGCCGCTGGCCTTCAAGCCCGACATGGCCATCATCGCCGAGACCCCCGAGTTCCCGCGCGCCCTGGAGCTCGTGCGGCCGGGCCTGGACCCCCGCGTGCGCGAGCGACTGGAGGCGGTGCTGATCGAAGCCGGCAACGACCCGGATGCGGGCCCCGCGCTGGACGAGTTCTTCGGCACCACGCGCTTCCTGCCCGTGGACGAAACATCCCTGCACGCGCTGGACAAGGTCGGGCAGGGCGTGCTGCGGGTCAAGGCGGAGGTCGAATGAAGCTTCGCAGTGGCCTGCGCACCAAGTTCCTGCTGCTGATGACGCTGGCGCTCGTGGTGCTGCTGCTGACGATGGCGTTGATGCTCAAGCGGCAGGAGCAGATGCAGGGCGAAGTGGTGGAGATCACCCGGGACGCGATGGCGGGGGTGATCGACAACAGCCTGAACCGGCGTGGCGAAGGCATGGTCAACCAGCTCGCCGAATCGCTGACCAACCCGCTCTATTACTTCGACCTCGATGCGATGGGCGAGCTGACCGCGTCGGCGCTGCGGCAACCCGATGCCCGGTACGTGCTGGTGTACGACGAGGACGGGGTGATCATCCACGATGGCAGCGAAGCGATCTCCAGCTACGGCAAGCGGATGGACGATGGCTTCGCGAACGACGTGATCATGTCGGATGGACTCCTCACGCTCTTCGACGACAGCCTGATGGATGTCTCGACACCGATCATGATCGGCGACGAGCGCCTCGGGGGCGTGCGGATGGGCTTCGACCTCGAGGTCTCGCAGGGCTTCCAGGAACGTGCCGTGCAGGACATGCGCGAGCGCCTGGCGGTGCTCGGGCATCGGCAGGTGGTCGGGGTGGGCCTGGTGGCGGGCTGCCTGCTGCTGATGGGGATCGGCATGCTCTGGCTGGTGCAGCGCTGGCTGGTGCGTCCCATCCGCCACCTCGCCGACTCCGCCCGGCAGATCGAAGCCGGTCGCTTCGACCTGGACCTCCCGACCAGCCGGAGGCGCGACGAGGTCGGCGAACTGTTGCGTGCGTTCAGCCGCATGAGCGAAAGCGTGGCCCGGCACGATCGCGACATCCGCCGGATGGCCTACACCGATGCGTTGACGGGGCTGTCCAACCGCCTGGCGTTCCGGGAGGCGCTCGACGAGCAGCTGCTGCAGATGCGCGGCGAGGGCCAGCAACTGGCCCTGCTGTTCGCTGACATCGATGATTTCAAGCGCGTCAACGACACCCTGGGCCACGATGCCGGCGATGACGTGCTGGTGCAGTGTTCCGCGCGCATCCGCGACGTGATCGCGCGCGAGGCCGGGGACGACGCCCTGCTCGCGCGTTTCGGTGGCGACGAGTTCGTGATCCTCGTACGCGCGCTGCCGCGCGACGACGGACCTGGGGTGCGCGAGATCGCGACCCAGCTCGCCGAGCGGCTGGTCGTCGAACTCGGACAGCCCCTGATCGTGCAGGATCGCCAGGTGTTCCTCGGGACGTCGATCGGCATCACGCTGTTCCCGGATGATGCCTCCACGGCGGCGTCGCTGATGAAGAACGGCGACATCGCGATGTACCAGGCCAAGGTTGCCGGGAAGAACTGCTTCCGTTTCTACAGCCGTGCGATGGACCTGGCGGTGGAGCGTCGCGTCAACCTCGAGCACGAGCTGCGGGGTGCCTGGGAGCGGGGCGAGCTCAGCCTGGTCTACCAGCCGGTCTACCGCCTGTCCGACCGCACCATGGTCGGCGCCGAGGCGTTGTTGCGCTGGAACCACCCCAAGCACGGCCAGGTGGCGCCTTCGGTGTTCATCGACGTGGCGGAGCAGAGCGGGCTGATCGAGTCGCTGGGCCCGCGGGTGCTGCACGCCGCGTGCTCGGAGGCGGTGCGGTGGCAGCAGATGCTGCCCGGCCGCGAGCCCCTGACCGTGGCGGTCAATGTGTCTCCCCGGCAGTTGCGCGGGGGCGGGGCGCTCGCCGAGGTGGTCGCTTCCTGCCTGAAGGAGACCGGCCTGGAGGCCGGGCGGCTGCACCTTGAACTCACCGAAACCGCGGTCATCGGCGACGAAGCCCACGTGGGCGAGGAACTGGCGCGCCTGCGCGAAACCGGCGTCAAGGTGTTGCTGGACGACTTCGGCACAGGCTTCTCGGGCCTGAGCCACCTGCGCCGGGTGCCGGTGGACGGGGTCAAGATCGATCGCAGCTTCATCGCGGACATCCTCCGCGACCCCGACGACCTCGCCCTGACCAGCGCCATCATCGCGATGGCCCATTCGCTGGGCATCACGGTGATCGCGGAAGGCGTGGAGAAGGCCGGCCAGTACGCCTTGTTGAGGGAGCGTGGCTGCGACCAGGCCCAGGGCTACTGGCTGGGCTCACCGATGCCCGGCCCGGAGTTCCTGGCCCTTCTGAAGGAAGAGGGGCGCTAGCTCCGGAAGCGCGCCAGGGTCTCGGCGACCAGCGCCGCGATTCCCCCGGACAGGCCGCCGACCGCCCCCATGGCCAGTAGCGCCGCGGCCCATGCGACCAGCATGAGCCGGCCATCGCGTTCGAGGAGGGCGAACGCGAACAGCAGCATCAGCGCGCCGAACAGGAAATTGGTGAAGGGGATCGGCAGCGAGAGCAGGACGCCGAGCAGCACCAGCAACAGGCCCGTGAACGCGCTGGCGAGGCGGTGGTCGAGTACCCCGGCGGCGCGCGGCCTGACCACGCGCTCGAGTCGCCCCAGCCAGGGCGACAGCAGGTTGCGGAACCGCACCATCAGGGCCCGGCTGGGGCCTCGCCGCGCGACGAAGGCCGGCAGCCAGGGCGTGCGCAAGCCGACCAGCAGCTGCGCCCCGATCAGGATGACCAGAGGGCCGCTGATGGCACCGCCCATCCCCGGTATCGGGATGAAGGACGGCAGGGTGGCGATGAACAGCAGCATCCCGAACGAGCGCTTGCCCAGGCCGGCGAACACGTCGCCCAGCCGCAAGGTGTCGTCCGGGTCGCCCATCGCGAACGCATCGAGGAGCGCGCGCGTGCCCGCTTCCTCGACGGGTCGGCGGGGCGGTGGATCAGGCGGTGAGCTCATCGCTGCCGCTGTCCGGGTCCGGCAGCGCCTGCAGGAGCAGTTTGTCGATGCGCGGTCCGTCCAGGTCCACCACCTCGATCCGCCACTGCTCCCAGTCCAGGTGCTCGCCCACGTGCGGGATCCGGCCGAAATGGTTGATGACCATGCCCGCCGCGGTGTGGAAGTCGGGCTCGTCCTCGACCGGCAGGCGGCCGCCGTCGATCAGGTCGCGCAGGTCCTCCAGCGGCAGGCTGCCGTCCAGCAGCCAGGAGCCGTCGGCGCGTTGCACCACCGGTGCCGCCTCGTCGTCGGACTCCGCGGTCTGGACGCGGCCGATCACCGCGCCGAGCAGGTCGTTGACGGTGATCAGGCCGGTCACGTCACCGTACTCGTCGACCACCAGCGCGATCGACTGCTGCTCTTCCCGGAAGATCTCCAGCAGCTTGAACGCATGGGTGGACTCGGACACGAACAGCGCGTCGCGCAGCCGGTCGAAGATCCGCGGCGCGCCCGGCACGCCCAACCCGTCCAGCAGCGACTTGGCTTCCAGGATGCCCACCACTTCGTTGTCGTCGCCCTTGTAGACCGGATAGCGGGAGAACGGGGTCTCGCGCATCACGGCCATGTTCTCGTCGAAGGAGAGCTCGGTATCCAGCCAGGTGACCCGCGTGCGCGGCGTCATGAGGCTCTCGGCGGTACGGTCGCCCAGGTTGAGGACCCGGTAGACCATCTTGCGCTCGTCGGCGTCGATGACGCCCTGTTCGTGGCTTTCGCTGACCAGCAGGCGGATTTCCTCCTCGCTGATCGCGCTGCGGGCGTCGTCGCGGATGCCCAGCAGCCGGAGCACGCCCCGGTTGATCGAGCCGAGCGTCGCGACCACGGGACGGGCGAACCGGGACAGCAGGTCGAGCGGGATCGCGACGATGCTGGCGATGGCCTCCGGATTGGTCAGCGCAAGCCGCTTGGGAATCAGTTCGCCGAAGATCACCTGGCTGGCGGTGATCAGGCCGACCGCGGTGCCGATGCCGATGGTGCGCGCATATTCCGCAGCGCCCGGCCAAACCCCACGCAGCGCGTCGGCGATCATCACGCCGATGGCCTCGCCGCCGAGCAGGCCGGTGAGCACGCCGATCAGGGTGATGCCGACCTGGACCGTGGAGAGCAGGTTGTCGGGGTGTTCGGCCAGCGCCAGCGCGACCTCGGCGCCCCGCCGGGTACGTCCGGGCTGGTCCGCCATCTGCTTCAGGCGCAGCTTGCGCGAGGTGACCAGGGCCATCTCCGACATCGCGAAGAAGCCGTTCAACGCGATCAGGGCGAGGACGATCGTCAGTTCCAGCACGGCGGCGCCTCCGGTGCTGGGAGGGCGTGGGGGCGGGGTCGGCGGCAGGGCCGTTCAGGACTGGAAGGGTCCGGGTCGTCGTCCATCGGTCAGCGGTTTCAGGGAAGGGGAGCGTCCCGGGGGTCGGGACTGCGGCCCGATGGTAGCAGGCCGCCTGCCGACACCACGTGGGGACGGGCGGGCCGGCCCGCAAGGGCCCCCGACTGCGCGGCTGTCTCGAAACCGTCATAATGCCGCCCGCACCCCGGCGGACCCGGTCCACCCCAGACGAGGCTCAGCGCGCAATGTTCTCCCTGCAAACCATCTTCGGCCAAGGCAACCAGTTCTACACCCTGCTGGAGGAGGCCGCGGACGCCGCCTACGACAGCGCCAAGGCCCTGCATGCAATGCTGCGCGAAGCCGACCGCCAGCCCGCCCTTGATGCCTTCAAGCTGGCCCGGCAACGCGAGCGCGAGGTGTCGCTGAAGCTCAGCCAGGAGCTGGTCGACAGCTTCATCACCCCGATCGAGCGCGAGGACATCGAGTCGCTGGCCTCGGCCCTGCACAAGATCCCCAAGCAGATCGAGAAGTTCGCGGACCGCTACGCGCTGGCCACCCAGCACCTGGAGCACATCGACTTCGCGCCGCGCGCGGCGATGCTGGAGCAGGCCGCCTCGGTGGTGGTCAAGATGGTCCGCCAGCTGCGCAACCTCAAGCTCGAGCCTATGAAGGCCCTGAGCGACGAGTTGCGCGCGCTGGAGAACGACGCCGACCGGCTGATGCTGGAGCTGTACCGGGACATCTACTCCGGCAAGCTCGACCACCTGCAGATGTTCCTGCTGAAGGAGTTCTTCGAGATCCTCGAGAAGGCGATCGACCGCTGCCGCGAGGCGGGCGTGGTCGCCTACCAGATCGTCCTGAAGAATTCGTAAGGGGGCTCGACGATGCTCACGCTCGTCATCGTCGTCGTGCTGGCGGCGCTCATCTTCGAGTACATCAACGGCTTCCACGACACGGCGAACTCGATCGCCACCGTGGTCGCGACCAAGGTCCTGTCGCCGATGCAGGCGGTGGGCCTCGCCGCGGGCATGAACCTGATCGGCGCGCTGGCGGGCACCGCGGTGGCCAAGACCATCGCGTCGGGCCTGATCGATGTCGGCGTGGTCGAGGTCGGGTCGCAGCTGATCCTGTGCGCCCTGCTGGGCGGCATCGTCTGGAACCTGATCACCTGGTGGCTGGGCCTGCCGTCGTCGTCGTCCCATGCGCTGATCGGCGGCCTGTGCGGCGCGGCGCTGGCGGCGGCGTCCAACAACTTCGACGCGATCATCTGGTCCGAGCCGGCCGACCCCATCTACAAGAGCGCCGGCGTGCTGTGGAAGGTCATCGTGCCGATGGTGTCGTCACCGGTGCTGGGCTTCGCCGCGGGCTTCCTGGTCATGGGCGTGCTGTTCTTCATCATCTCGATGATGGCCCGCAGCGGCGGCTGGCTGGCGCGCCTGGCGCGGCCGCGCTGGGTCAACAGCTTCTTCGGCAAGGCGCAGCTGGTCAGCGCCGCGGGCATGGGCTTCGCGCACGGCATGAACGATGCGCAGAAGACCATGGGCATCATCGCCCTGACGCTGTTCAGTGCGCAGTCCGTGGGCACGCTGGACAACCTGCCGGCCTGGCTGGGGTTCCTGCATCCGTCCGACAACGCAATGGCGACCCAGGACATCGACCTGTGGATCAAGATCACCTGCGCGGTAGTGATGGCGGCCGGCACCGCGGCCGGTGGCTGGCGGATCATCAAGACGCTGGGCCACAAGCTGGTCAAGCTGCACCCGATCCACGGCTTCGCGGCCGAGACCAGTGCGGCCTCGGTGATCCTGGCGGCGTCCTCGCTGGGCATCCCGGTGTCGACCACCCACAACATCTCCTCGGCGATCATGGGCGTGGGCACGGCCAAGCGGCTCAACGCGATCAAGTGGACCGTGGTCGAGAAGATGATCTGGGCGTGGATCCTGACGATCCCGGCGGCCGGAGGGATCGCCTATCTGCTGTTCGAGCTGATGCGGATGATGGGCTGGGCCTGAGGACGCGCGTCGCGGCGGAAGGGGCCTGCCCTCGCAGGCAGCCATAGGCATCGCCTCCCGTGCCGGCGGGTGGCTCCGGGCTCAGTACAGGTCGCCGCCTGCCGAAAGCATGCGCTCCATGCGGTCGCCGATGCCGCCGATCTCGAGGACCAGACGGTCCACTTCGGCCGGCTCCAGGCCGTCGTATGGCCGGTTCTCGCAGAACTGGAGGTGGGGGACGCCTTCCATGTCGCCCACCGCCAGGTAGCCGACGCGGCTGTGCCAGTTGAAGTCCAGCGCTTTTCGCATGTCGACGCCGGTGATCGGCGCGACCGCGGTGCTGACCCGCAGGTAGGGACGTCCATCGTCATCGTCCAGCTCGGACAGGAAGATCGCCTGGTGGCGCTGCCCCTGGGCGAGCGAAAGCTCGATGCAGACCACGTCGACGTCGTGCTCGGTCAACCGGTAGCCCGTGGCCTTGAGGTGGCGGAGGATCGCGTCGAAATTGCGCATGGAGTGTCCGGTCGGGGCGTGCGTCCAGTCGCTATGCTAGCGCGATGGGCGGCGAGGCGGACGTGAAGCGCATCCTGGACGCGATCCGGGCGATCCCGCGGGGCGAAGTGGCCGGCTATGGCGAAGTGGCGCGCCGCGCCGGCCTGCCTGGCAGGGCGAGGCTGGTGGCACGGGTGCTGGGCCGGAGTGCGGACCCGGCCCTGCCCTGGCATCGCATCGTGCGATCGGACGGACGGATCGCGCTGCCAGCCGGGTCCCAGGGCTTCGACGAACAGTGCCAGCGGCTGCGTGCGGAGGGCGTGCGCGTCGAGGGCGGGCGGGTGCGTGGACTGCGGCCGGCGGCCAGTCTCGACGAACAGCTCTGGGGCTGACGGGACATGGCGTGCAGGGCGCCTGCACGCGACAGCCGGTACCATGTGCGCTCCTGAAAGGAGCCGCGATGTTTTCCAATCTTCCCCCCGTCACCAAGGCGCTGTTGATCGCCAACGGCGCGGTGTTCCTGCTCGAGATGCTGCTTGGCGACCGGATGTTCGGCAGTTTCATGCTGTGGCCGCCGGGCAGTGATGGTGCCTACGGTGGCATGGGCGGCTTCATGCCCTGGCAGGTGTTGACCTACGGTTTCATGCACGGGAGCCTCGCGCACCTGTTCTTCAACATGCTCGCGTTGCTGATGTTCGGCGCGCCGCTGGAGCACGTCTGGGGCAATCGTCGCTTCCTGAACTACTACCTCGTCTGCATCGTGGGCGCGGCGGTGTGCCAGATCGGCGTGGGTATCTGGGCGATGTCGAACGGTTCGCCGCCGTATCCGACCGTGGGCGCATCGGGGGGCGTGTTCGGCCTGCTGCTCGCCTACGGCATGCTGTTCCCGAACCAGCGCGTGATGCTGCTGATCCCGCCGATCCCGATGAAGGCGCGCACCCTTGTGATCGTCTATGGCGTGATCGAACTGTTGCTGGGTATCAGCGGCCAGCAGCCGGGCGTCGCACACTTCGCGCACCTGGGGGGCATGCTGTTCGGCTGGCTGATGATCCGCTACTGGCGCGGCCAGCCTCCGTTTGGAGGTGGCCGCAAGCCGCCGGGGCCGAGGATCGTTCGTTAGCCTTCGAGTCCACTCGCCTTCGATGCGTTCGGGTGGCACCGGCGCGACCCGGTGCCCTTCGCGACGAATGTCCCCCGGCCTGCGGCCTCCTCCTTGATTTCGCCGCGAAGGGCACCGGGCCACGCCGGTACCGGATGGCGTGCCCGCGAGGGCGTCCGTGTACCCGCCGGAGCTTGACCGCTATTCCGAGGGTGTCAGGCCCGGCCAGACGCTGATGCGGTCTTCGGGCTTGTTGCGCATCACCGCGCCGACCCGGCATCCATACAGGCCACCGAAATCGTCGAGGTTGGCGAGGGGCTGGTTGGCGCGCCACTGGCCGGGTGCATGGACCCCGATCGAGGCCCGGCGCGTCGCTTCCGCCGGCGCGGCATTTTCCGCCCAGAGCCGGGCCCAGGCTTCGAAGAACGCCTGTTTTTCGGCCTTGGCGGCATCGGGCTGGGCCTTGCCGAACGCCCGCCACGCCAGTTCCACGCCCGCGACGTCGGCCACGTTCTCATCGCGCGTCTGCATGCCGTTGACCTGGATGCCCTCCAGGCCCGGCCATGCGAGGGCACTGTACTGGCGTGCGATCCGCTCGGCCATGCCGTTCCATGCCGTGACATCCGCTGCACTCCACCAGTCGCGCAGTTCCAGCCGGTCATCCACGTAGCGGCCGCGCGCATCGAAGGCGTGGGTGAGCTCGTGCCCGACCAGCGCGCCATAGGCGCCGTACGCGGACGCTTCACTGTCGCCCGGGGCGAGCACCGGGGACTGCAGCATCGCCGCGGTGACCACCAGGCGGTTCTGGCTGATGTCGTAGGCGAGGGCAGGGGTCTGGGGCAGTACGCTCCAGCGGCGACCGGCATTGGCCTGGCCGATGCGCCTCATCTCCGAGGCATGGCGCCAGGTGGATGCGATCAGCATGTTGCCGCCGAAGCTGCCGCGGCCCATCGGTTGCAGGCTGTAGTCCAGGTCGCGCTGGGGGCGGCCGATCTCGATCTGCAGGCCGGCCAGTTTTGAGCGGGCCACCGCCTTGGCGTCCGCGCCCATGCGCGTGTCGGCGTCAAGGGCTTCACCCAGCACAGCCCTCACCTGCGATGCGACGGCCTTGGCGCGCGCCGCGGTCGCGTCGTCCAGGTAGCGCAGCGTGTACTGGTGGCCGAGCATGGGGCCGGCCGCGAGGTTGATCGCGTCGAGCACCTGCTGCTCCCGGGAGGGCGGCGCGGTCAGCCCTTCCAGCACGCGCCCCCGGAACTCGAAGCTGGCGTCGCGGAATGGCCGGGCGAGGTAGGGTGCCATGGCATCACCCACGCGCCACTGCAGGTAGGCGCGCCATTGAGCGACCGGCAGGTCGTCGACGAGCGTCTCGAGGGTCTGGAAGAGGGCCTGGTCCGCCATCGACACCTGTTGGGCCTGCACGCCCTGGGCCTCGAGGAAATCCTCCAGCTGGAGCTTCTTGTACTGCTTGCCGAATCCGTCGACCGGCACCAGAGCGTAGCGGCTGCGCGGGTCGCGCAGGTCGGCCGGGGAGCGGGACGCGCGGGCAATGCGCGTTTCGAGGTCGACGACCAGTGCGGACTGCTCCGACAGCGCATCCGCGGGGGTGCCGGTCAACGCGAGGATCTGCTCGACGTAGGCGCGATAGCGTCCGAGCAGGGCCTGGGTGTCGGCATCGGAACGGGTGTAATAGGCGGGATCCGGCAGGCCCAGGCCGCCCTGGCTGAAGTAACCGACGTGGCGCGTGAGGTCGGCCAGGTCGACGTCCGCGCTGAAGTTGAAGGCGACAGGGATCCCGACCTGGTGGAGCGCGGCGATGGCGGGGGCGACGTCCCGGTCGCGACGGATCGCACCGATCCGCTCGAGCAACGGCGCGATCGCATTGGCGCCGTCGCGCTCGACCGCGGCTTCATCGAGGCCGCTCGCCCAGAAGTCGCCGAGCAGCTTCTGCACGTCGTCGCCCGGCGCGTTCCGCGCGGCCTCCAGCAGGTCGATCTGCTGCTGGCGCGCACGCGCCTGCAACTCGCCCAGCGCCGACACCTGGGCGGTGCCCGGGGCGAGGGGGTGCGTTTCGAGCCATGCCGCGTTGGTGTTCCCATGGAAATCGGCGCAGGCCACGGGTGCACGGGCGTACGCGGGTGGCAGGGCCAGCACCGCGAGCAGGGACAGGACCAGGGCGGTGGGGCGGGGCGTCGGCTTTCTGGAGCGCATGGAGGAGGCCTTCCGGGGGATGGCCGCGAGTGTAGCAACGGGTCCGGGCCGCCCACGTGCAGGCCATGTCAAACCGCGACCCACCTGCATGGGACAGGTGCCGACGGGCCGGGGACGTAACAAAAAGGGCCCGGACAAGCCGGGCCCCGGGTGCGGTTGGAGGCCGCTGGAGACTTACCAGATGATGACCTGGTCGTCGCCCTGCCGCACCATCGGCTGGCCCGGCGTGCACTCGAACGCGGCGGCGAAGGCCGGCAGGTTCGACGGCGCGCCGATCGCGCGGAAGTTCGCCGGCGCGTGCGGGTCGGTGGTCAGGCGCACCTTCAGCTCTTCCGGCGTGAAGTTGCGGCGCCACACGGTGGCCCAGTTGGCGAAGAAGCGCTGGTCGCGGGTCATGCCGTCGATCATCGGGTCCTCGGTGCCCGCCGTCGCCGCCTTCATCGCGTCGTAGGCGGTGGCCAGGCCACCGAGGTCGGCGATGTTCTCGCCCAGCGTCAGCGTGCCGTTGACGTGTTCGTCGTCGTTCGCCTTGTAGCCGTTGAACTGGTTGACGAGCTTGTCCGTCAAGCCGGAAAAGCCCTTGGCGTCCGCTTCGCTCCACCAGTTGTCGAAGTTGCCGTCGGCCCCGAAACGGCTGCCCTGGTCATCGTAGCCATGGGTCATTTCGTGGCCGATCACGGCGCCGATGCCGCCATAGTTGAGCGGCGCGTCGGCATCAGGGTCGAAGAACGGCGGCTGCAGGATCGCGGCGGGGAACACGATCTCGTTCGCCAGCGGGTTGTAGTAGGCGTTGACGGTCTGCGGGCTCATCCCCCACTCGGTCTTGTCGACCGGCTTGCCGATCTTCGACAACTCCCACTTGTAGTTGAACTCGATGGCTTCGAGCACGTTGTGGATATAGCTCTCGCGGTTGGTCTGCAGGCCGCTCCAGTCGCGCCACTTGTCCGGGTAGCCGATCTTGGGCGTGAACGCCGCCCACTTCTCCATCGCCTTGGACTTGGTCTCGTCGGTCATCCACTCAAGGTTCTCGATGCGGACCTTGAGGGCGTCGCTCAGGTTCTTGACCAGGGTCTCCATCCGGGTCTTGGACTCGGGCGAGAACGCGACGTCCACGTACAGCTGTCCGAGCGCTTCGCCGGCCGAACCCTCGAGGGTGCCCAGCACACGCTTGCCGCGCTCCTTCAGTTCCTTCTGGCCGCGCAGGGTCTTGTTGTAGAAATTGAAGTTCTCTTCGACGAAGGCATCCGAGAGGTAGGGCGACGCGCTGTCGATGGTGTGGAAGCGCAGGTAGCTACGCCACTGGTCCGCCGGTACGTCGGCCAGCATCGCGCTGACTTCCTTGTGGAAGTCCGGCATCGCCAGCGAGAACATCTCCGGCGCTTCCAGGCCCTGCGACTCGAAGAAGCGGGTCCAGGGGAAGTTCGGCGCGAGCGCATCGGCCTCGGCCGGCGACACCGGGTTGTAGTAGATCGACACGTCGCGCGACATTTCCTCGCTCGACTTGGAGACGCGCGCGAGCCGCTTCTCGAATGCCACCACGTCCGCGGCCTGGGCAGCGGCATCCTCGACGGTGGCGCCGCCGAGTTCGAGCACCTTGGCGACGTGCTGCTCGTAGGCCTCCAGCTTGTCGGCCTTGTCGGCATCTTCGTAATAGCCCTTGTCCGGCAGGCCGAGCCCGCCCTGCATCGCGTAGGCGATGTTCATTTCCGAGTTCTTGAAATCAGCCTCGGGGCCGAAGCCGAACACGATGAACTGGCCCTTGGCGGCACTGCTGCGCAGGTAATCGGCGATCTTGTCCTGGCTGTCGAGCGCGTCGATCTCGGCCAGGGTGCCCTTCAGCGGTTCGATCCCCTGCGCGTTGATCGTGTCCGCGTCCATGCCCGTTGCCCAGAAGTCGCCGACGATCTTCTCCACGCCGGTGGCGGCACTGTCCGCGGCGGCCTGCTCCGCGATCTGGCGCTGCACCGCGAGCGAGCGCTCCGCCAGCATCTCGAACGCGCCCCACGAGGTGCGGTCGCCCGGGATCTCGTTGGCTGCCAGCCACTTGCCATTGACGTAGCCACCGAAGTCCGTGCAGGCATCCTTCGACGGATCCAGGTCCGCGGAGACGAAGCGGTTCATCGGGGGCAGGGCGGACTCGTCCAGGTGGATGCCACCGGGGGCCGCCGCGTCCGCGGGGGCGCTCGCCGACGCGGGCGCGTCGTCCTGCTTCGCGCATGCGGCGAGGCCGGCTGCGATGGCAAGGGAAAGGAGGAGGATCTGGGGTTTGTTCACGGTCGCTTGGCTCCGTATCTACTGAAAAAGTCCGCGTTGCCCGGCGGCGGCGCGGCTGGCGTTCCGATGGCGCGCGGTGCGCCCACAGGGCGGCCAGCCCACCATAGACCCGTTGGAGGTCGCGTGAGGGTGCAGAAGGTCATGCCTGCCGCGGGGTGTGCCGGCCGCGCAGGTCGCGCCACAATAGGGCGCATGACACCGCATGAGCAGCAGTTCCTCGACGCCCTCGCCAGCGCACCCGATACGGCGAGCGTCGCAAGATCCGTCGAGACGCTGCTGGCTGCGGGTGGGCCGCGCAGCCCGGGCTTCCCCGCCGCGATGGCGGAAGCCCTGTACATGCATCTCCGGGCGGTATCGACCCATCCGGCGTTCCGGGCGTGGCTGGACGTGTACTTCGGCCGTCGGCGGGCCGCGTTCCGGGCACCGGGCCAGCGGCCGAACTTCCTGTATTACCCGCCACTGGCGCCACAGGCCTGGTTCGACACCGGGGAACTGCCGGAGCTGGCGCCGCTGCAGGGCGGTATTGCCGCCGTGCGCGATGAATTGCTGGGTCTCCTGGCCGAGGCGCCGGGATTCGTGCCGTACGTGGAGAAGGCGGCGGAGCGGGACGGACGGTGGCGCGGACTTGCCGACAGCCTGCAGTGGTCCGCGCGCCACCTGGTGCGCCGGGGCCTGTGGGACGACGCGCTGAAGGCCCGTCTGCCGGTGACCGCCGCGTTCCTTGCCGAGGCCCCGTTGGCGCACTACCCGCCGCATGCGCCGGAGGCGTTCGTGTCCCGGCTGTTGCCGGGCACGGAACTCCCGCCGCACCACGGATTGTCGAACATCAAGCTGACCGCGCACCTGCCGGTGGACCTGCCCCCGGGCTGTGGCATCGTCGTGGATGGCGAGACGCGGACCTGGCAGGCCGGGGACTTCCTCGTGTTCGACGACTCCTTCCTGCACAGCGCGTGGAACCGTGGAGAGCACCCGCGCACGGTGCTCATCATGGATATCTGGCATCCCGGGCTGGATGCCGAGGAACGTCGTGCGCTCGGCCACGCGATCGCGGTCCTGGACCAGGTCAGGGCCTGCACCGCGACCCAGCGCGATAGCTGAACCGGGCGGGCGCGACCGGCTGGCGCCGCGCCGGGCATTCGCGTAAAGTGCGCGCGGTCCGGCGCCCGGACGCCGCCCGCAAGGGCATGTTTCCCCGATGCATGCCGCAGCCCGGTCCGTGACCGGCCTGCAGGCCTGGTCCGCACATCTTCCGGCGCGCAGACGCTGGCCGGGACTCCCGGTCCGCCCCCACTCGCAGCGCGGCTACAGGGAAAGCTCCGGGTTTACGCCTGCCGAGAGGCAGGGCCCCACCATTGGAGCCATTGATGTCCTTTGAATCCCTCGGGCTCGCGCCCGCGTTGTTGCGTGCGCTTGCCGAACACGGCTATGCCACGCCCACCCCCATCCAGGCCGAAGCGATTCCGCTCGTCATGGCCGGCCACGACCTCCTGGGCGGTGCCCAGACCGGTACCGGCAAGACCGCGGCGTTCTGCCTCCCCCTGCTGCACCGCCTCGCCGGGCATGCACCGCAGCGCGGCACCCGTTCGCCCAAGGTGCTGGTGCTGGTGCCGACCCGCGAACTGGCGGTCCAGGTGCACGACAACCTGCGCGGCTACGGTCGGCACATGCGCGTGGCCAGCTGCACGATCTTCGGCGGTGTGGGCATGGGCCCGCAGGTCGACGCGCTCAAGCGCGGCGTCGACGTGCTGATCGCGACCCCGGGCCGCCTGATCGACCACCTCGAACAGGGCAACGCCCGCCTCGACGGCGTCGACGTGCTGGTCATGGACGAAGCCGACCGCATGCTGGACATGGGCTTCCTGCCGGCGATCAAGCGCATCCTCGCCAAGCTGCCCCGCCAGCGCCAGACGCTGCTGTTCTCCGCCACCTTCGAAGCCCAGCTGAAGGCGCTCGCGCTGGAGTTCATGCGCGACCCGAGGCAGGTGCAGATCGCGGCGAACAACACCATCGCCGATACCATCGCCCACCGCGCGCATCCGGTGGATGCGGAGCGCAAGCGCGACCTGTTGATCGATATCCTCGCGTCGCGGCACACCGACCAGGTCATCGTGTTCGGCCGGACCAAGCACGGCTGCAACCGCCTTGCCGAGCAGATCGACAAGTCGGGCATCCACGCTGTCGCCATCCATGGCAACAAGAGCCAGGCGCAGCGGCAAAAGGCGCTCAATGCGTTCAAGGCCGGGAAGGCCCGGGTGCTGGTGGCAACCGATGTCGCAGCGCGCGGCCTGGACATCCCCAACCTGCCGCTGGTCATCAACTATGAGCTGCCGATGGTCGCCGAAGACTACGTGCACCGCATCGGCCGGACGGGACGCAATGGGGCGAGCGGCGAGGCGCTTTCGCTGGTCTCGCACGAGGAAGGCGGGCTGCTGCGGCAGATCCAGCGCGTGCTCAAGAACGACGTGGAGCTGGTCGAGGTGGCGGGCTACGCCCCCAGTCGGCCCCTGCGTCTGGACGTGCCGCTGCCGAATCCCCGTTCGAAGCGGGGGGGCGGCGGGCCGCGGCCGGGACATCGTCCGCACGGCAAGCCGGCGGCGAGCCACGCCCATGCGGGTCCGAAGAAGCGCAACGGCGGCAATCGGCGCGGAGGCGGCGGCAGCCGTAACCGCGGCAGGTCGGATGGCTGATCGACGAAGCAGAAGGGCCGGCATTGCCGGCCCTTTCGCGGTGTGCCGCCTGGAGGTCTGATCAGGCTTTCTGCCCGGCGATCCAGCGGTCGATCTTGCCCTCGAGGATGTCCAGCGGGACCGAGCCGTCCTTCAGGACCTCGGCATGGAACTCGCGGATGTCGAAGTCGCTGCCCAGCGCGTCCTCGGCGCGCTTGCGCAGCTCCATGATCTTGAGCTCGCCGATCTTGTACGCCAGCGCCTGGCCCGGGATCGCCATGTAGCGCTCGGCCTCCGCGGTCGACTGGGTCTCGCTCTCCGCCGAGTTCTCCAGCATGTAGGCGATCACCTGCTCGCGGGTCCACCCCTTGCTGTGCAGGCCGGTGTCGACCACCAGGCGGATCGCGCGCCACAGCTCGTTCTGCAGGTAGCCGAAGTAGTTGTAGGGATCGGTGTAAAGGCCCAGGTCCTTGCCCAGCGACTCGGCGTACAGCCCCCAGCCCTCGGTGAAGGCCGTCTGCCCGCCGAAGCGGCGGAACTTCGGCAGGCCGGTCAGCTCCTGCTGCAGGGCCAGCTGGAAGTGATGGCCCGGGATGGCCTCGTGCAGGTACAGGTCCTCGGCGTCCCAGGTCTTGCGGGTCGGCAGGTCATAGGTGTTCACGTAGAAGATGCCGGGGCGCGTGCCGTCCTCGCTCGGGCTCATGTAGGAGCCGCCGGCGGCGGATTGCGCGCGGAACGGCTCGACCGGGCGGATCTCGAACGGTGCCTTCGGCGTCAGCGAGAACAGCTTGGGTACGTGCGCGTCGACCTTGTCCTCGAGGCCACGGTAATAGGTCAGCAGCGCCTCCTCGGACTCGAAGCTGAAGCGCGGGTCGTCCTGCATGAAGGCGAAGAAGTCCTGCAGCGAACCCTCGAAGCCGACCTCGGCCATGATCCCGCGGATCTCGCCGTGGATGCGCGCGACCTCGTCGAGGCCGATCTGGTGGATCTGCGCGGGGCTGAGCTCGGTGGTGGTGGAGCCGCGCACGCGGTAGGCATACCAGGCATCGCCGTTCGGCAATCCGTCCATGCCCGGCGTGGCGCGCGCATGCGGCATGTAGTCGTCGACGATGTACGCCCGCAGCTCGCTGTAGGCCGGCATCAGTGCGTCGTTGATCAAGGCGGTGTAGTCGGCGGTGAGGCGCGCGCGGTCGGCCTCGGAGAAGGACTCGGGCATGTTCTTGATGGGGCCCCAGAACAGGGTCTGGGTCGGGTCGTCCTTGATCAGGGCGTCGAGCTGCGGGACCACCTTCTCCATCAGCGCACGCGGCTGGACGACCCCGTTCTGAACGCCGACCTTCATGTTGGCGATCGCCTGGTCGAACACGACCGGAACCTGCGACGCGCGCTTCACCCAGTTGTCGTAGTCCTCGACCGTCTTGAAGGGCTGCGCACCGGTGCCCGAGCCGAGCTGCACCACGGTGGAGGCGAGGTTGTAGAACTGGTTGATCGGCTGCTGCCATCCCGGGAACTGCTCGCCTTCGAGTTCCTGACGGGCGTCATGGACGAAGATCTGGTAGCTCAGCAGGTCCTGGCCTTCCAGGCCTTCGGCCCCGATGCCTTCGACGGTTTCGAGCCAGCGCGCAGTGAAGGCGCGCGACTTCTCGCGGTAGTCCTCCGACAGGAAGTTCGGCAGGCGGTCGTTGTAGCGCGGATCGCCCTGGTAGGTGGCGGCCAGGGGGTTCATTTCCAGCATCTCCTCCCAGTACTGCTCGTAAAGCGCGTCGAGCCGCGCAGCCTTGGCGCTGTCCGACGCCATCGAGGCACTGGTCGGCAGGGCAGTCGGATGTGAGGCGGTGGCCGGCGTGGCGAACGTGAGCCCGGTGAGGAGGATCGCGGAGGCGAGTGCCGCGGCAAGGGGCGAGCAGGCAGGATGCGACGGGGTCATGACGGGCTCCCAGCAGAACGGTTCGAGTCGATGGTGGTACCCCGCGTCCGTGCATGGGCGGATGAATGCCCCAGCATCGTCGCATGCCCCGGTGCCGGCATGGGCCTAACGTCATGCCCTGGCGCGGAGTCAGGGCACCTTGCGTGGCACGCTGAAAGGGATCGACTCGGGCGACACCGCGCCGCCGGAGATGATGAAGCTCATGGCCTGGTCGACGCTCCAGTCGGTCGGCGTGATCTTCTCGACCGGTACGATCTCCAGGTAGCCGGAGGTCGGGTTGGGCGTCGTCGGCACGTAGACGGCGGCGAGCTCGCGGCCGGTGCCGTGCTCCTTCAGGGTCCGGGTGACGAAGCCGATCGACTTCATTTCCGTGTGCGGGAAGTCCACCAGCACCACGCGTTGGGTCCCATCGGGCTTCGTCTGGAGGATGTCCAGCAACTTGCGCGCGCTGCCATACACCGTGCTGGCGAACGGCACGCGCTGGATGAGGGACTCCAGCCAGCGCAGCAGGCGCTGGCCGACCACCCGCCGTGCCATCAGGCCCGACAGCAGGATGACGCCGATGGTGGCGAGGATGGCGAGCGCGGTGGTGACCCACGGGTCGTCCAGCCAGCCGAGCGTGCGCGGCGCACTGGCCGCGGCCTGTTCGAGGATGGGTTCGACGAAGGGCCGGCTGACGTCCGAGAGCAGGACGAACACGAAGCGGAGCACGACCCAGGTCAGCCACAGCGGCAGGAGGGTCAGCAGTCCGGTCAGGAACAGCCGTTGCAGGGAGGCGGTGCGCATCCGCGGATTGTACGGCGGGGCGCGGGTTTCAGTCTTCGCGGATCAACCGGAAACCGACGTCGTCGTAACCGCGATTGGACGGCAGCAGCCGGGTCGCCTCTTCGCTGCGCCAGGAGCCCCCGCGCACCTCGCGCTGGTTGCAGTCCGTGCCGCAATCGCGCTGCCACAGCGAGAGCGCGCGGTCGCCGGGGAGGGCCGCGGCCCGGTTTGCGGACTCGCTGGCGGTGGGGAGGCGGTAGCGGTGCCCGTCCTGTTGGCCCAGCCACATCGCATAGGCCTGGGCATCGTTGACGGACACGCACACCACCGGCGCGTTGCCGGGCTGGCTGAAGCCGGGGTCGCGGTAGTCGCGGGGATTGAGCACGCGAAGCAGCGAGGCGCGTTCGCGGCACAGGCTGGGTTCGCGTCCGGTGGCCTGGGCGAAGCGGCTGTACTCGCTGACGCTGACCGGCTCGTGCGAAAGCCGAGGAGGCGCCGCCCGTGGCGTGGCGGCATCGGCGACCGTCGCGCTCTCCGCCGCGGCTGCCAGCTGGTTCGCCGTCGCGCTGGCAATGCCGAAGTCCGGGGCCAGCGCGGCGACGCGGCGGGCCGTGGCGCGGTCGTTGCGGGCCACGGCGGTATCGACATGCGACTGCAGCGTTGCCACGACGTCGGATGCGCGTTCGCGCGATGCCGTTCCGGGCATGCCGGTTTCGGCGGCCAGCGTGTCCAGGCTCCGCTGGTAATCCAGCGCGCGATCGAAGCGTCCCGCGCGCAGATGGGTCAGCAGTTCGCTCGACAGGGCCGCATCCAGTTCCTTCCGCAGCGCGAGCACGTTCTCGTTGTCCGGCTCAAGGCGCCACGCAGCCAGCAGGCTGGCTTGTGCATTGTCGCCTTCCGGTGCGGTCAGGTTGCGCGCGTCCAGTTGCCGGCGCGCGTTCTCCAGCGCCACCTGCAACGGAGCCTCCGGAAGCGGCCGCAGCATCGATTCGGTGGGGTCGGCGACGGGTGCCGGCGCTTGGGCTTCCGGTGCAACGGTGAAGAAGCCTTCGTCGTCATCGCGAAGGAAGGCCACCACCAGCAACAGCGCGGCGAGGCCACCCAGGCCCGTGAGCAGGGCGGTGCGGTGCCGGCCCAGCCAGGCGCCGGCGGCCTGCAGCCCCGCGGATCCCGGCAGGCCGCCACGCTGGTTCAGGCGTTCGATCGCCTCGCGCATCTGGGCGATGTCTTGGAAACGTGCCGACGGTGCCTTGGCAAGGGCCCGGTTCATGAAACGCTGCCAGTGGCGGAGCCGCAAAGGCAGCTTGGGGATCGGATCCTTGGCGTGCATCACGGCCATGGAGAGCGCGTCGCTGGCCTGGTACGGCAACTCCCCGGTCAGCATCTCCCAGATCAGCACGCCCAGGCTGTAGAGGTCGGCGCGGCCATCGACTTCCTCGCCACGGGCCTGCTCCGGGGCCATGTACGCGGTGCTGCCAACCGCCATGCCGGTGGCCGTCACCCGGGGGCCATAGCCGCGCCTGAGCGCGATGCCGAAGTCGGCGAGCAGCGGCCTGTCGGTCTCGTCGAAGAGGACGTTCTCGGCCTTGACGTCGCGGTGCACCACCCCGCTCGCATGCGCGTACTCCAGTGCCGACATCAGCGCGCGGACGATATCGAGCACGCGGGTTTCGTCGCCGACCGCGACCTGCTTGCGGAAACTCCGCTGCCCGAGATGGCCGCGCGGCAGGTACGGCATGGCGTAATAGGGCAATCCGCCCAGGGTGCGGCCGACCTCGTGGATGCTGACGATGTGCGGGTGTTCCAGGCGGGCGATGGTGCGCACTTCGTTCTCGAAGCGGCGGCGGCTGATCTCATCGCTCAGGGCCTGCGGCAGCATCACCTTGATCGCGACCTCGCGCGACAGGGAAGCCTGCTCGCCCAGGTAGACGGTTGACGCGGAGCCGTGGTTGAGCACGCGCACCAGCTCGTACCCGTCGATTTCCGGGTAGGGCACCGAGCTGATCTCGTTGTCGGTGGTGCTGGATGGCTTCGACGTCATGTCCCGCCCCCTGTTGCGAGCCCTTGAGCATACCGTCAACGCGGCGCATCGGGCGTCACCGGGACGTTGCCCTGTTCAGCGATACGGGTGTCAAACGTCAAACTGCGATGGTGGTCATGTCTGTGCGGCGACGCTGCAGTGGGCCGGCGCGCCAGGCGGCGCCCCGGAACGGCCGGTGTCAGGGGCGGGTCGCGGGCTGCGGACGCGCACGGGGTTTCCGTCGCACGTAGAGCTGCTTGCGCACGCGGGCGACCACTTCGCCGTCGCGGTCGAGGACGTCGGTCTCGAACCACCGCAGGACCTTCCCGCCGTCGGCGGCGGCTTCACGAAGCTCGTCCAGCAGGGTGTCGTCCAGGTCGAAGCACGCATGCACCGTGCTGCGTCCCGGTTTGACGAACTCGATGCCGCCGGCCTTGTCCCAGACGATGTAGTCCTTGCCCAGGGCCTGCATCGCCAGCAGCATCCAGAACGGGTCGGTCATCGCGAACAGGTTGCCCCCGAACAAGGTGCCGACGTAATTGCGGTTCCAGGGGCGCAGCCGCATCTCCACCCGCGCGTGGCGATAGTCCTCGTCGATGCGGGTGACGTGGATGCCACTGAACAGGAACGGCGGCCACCAGTTGAGGATGTGGCGGAGAGTGCGGGCCTTCATCGGACGTGGCATGCGGCAGGGGGGGGCCAGCTTGCCATACGCATGCGTACAGTCAAGGCGGGGAGGCGCCCCGGCTGGATCAGAACAGCAGCGAGGACATCTTCCTGCGGTAGCGGCCGACCAGCGCGCTGTCCTCCACGACGCGGAACGCATCGATCAGTGCCTTGCGCGGCAGGCCGTCGTCGAAGTCGCGGTCCCGGCGCAACATCTCGATGAACTGCTCGAGTGCGGCCTCCGAGTCGCCGGCGACCAGATGGTGCGTGCCCAGCAGGTGGCGGGCGCGCAGGTCGCCCGGTTCCGCGTCGATGGCCTGCATCAGCACGTCGGCTGGCGGTGCGTCCTTCAACAGGGCGGCGAAGTCGAGCCGTGCGCGCGCCTTGATGGTGCGGTCGTCGGTGGCGAGGTTGGCCGGCAGGCCGTCGAGCAGGGTCGAGGCTTCGGCGGTGGCCCCGGTCTTCAGCAGCGCGAGTGCAAGGTCGAGCTTGAGTTCCGCGTTGTCGGGCTGGGCGGCGACTTCACCCCGCAGTCGCATCACCTCGGCATGCGGGTCCACGGGCGGCATGGCCTCCGCCGGAGCCTCGCCCCCGGCATCCGGGATGCCTTCCAGCGCGGTCGCCGGCTGGATGCCATGGTGCGCCAGGAACTCACGCATCTGGCCTTCGGTGAGTGCGCCGGGCACGGCGTCGACGACCTGGCCCCCCTTGACCAGGAACAGGCTCGGGATCGAACGGACCTGGAACGCCGCGCCCAGTTCCTGCTCCTTGTCGACGTCGACCTTCGCCAGCAGGAACGCACCGTTGTAGTCCGACGCGAGCTTCTCGAGCACCGGGCCGAGCGTCTTGCACGGACCGCACCATTCGGCCCAGAAGTCGATGAGGACGGGGGTCTGCAGCGACTTCTGCAGGACCTCGGTCTCGAAGTTCGCGGCGGTGGCGTCGAAGGCGTGGGGGCTGGCGGCGGTCATGGGGGACTCCCGTGGACGATGCAGACGACTATGGTGGCGGATACGGCGTTTCCAAGCGATGCCAGCTCGCATCCGCGGCAGCGACGCGGTTCAATGTTCGCCCGGAGCTGGAGCACGCCATGCGGAACCGTCCTTTCCTGTTCGCGCTCGCCGCGCTGGCGTGCGGTGTGATGGCCCGCCTGGGGGCTGGCCTGGCCTCTGGCGGGCACGATGGCCTTCGCCACCCCGTGGCGTGGCTCGGCGCGGAGGGGATGCCCCATGCCGCCGGCTTCAACCTGTTCGGCTTTTTGGTGCCGGGCCTGGTGTTGGCCGTCGCGCTCTGGGGGGTGCGCGGAAGGATGGTGGGCGAGGGCTGGACGGCGCGGATCGGCATCACGCTGGGCCTGCTGTCCGCGCTGGCGTACGCGGCGCTTGGTGTGTTCCCGCTCGATGCTTCCGGTGCGCCCGGACCGGGGCACCGCCTGCATGCAGTGGCCTGGTCGCTGTGGTGGATCGCCTTCGCGCCCGCCGCCTTGCTCGTGGCGCTCGGTGCGCGGACACGCGGTCCGTGGCGGCCAGCCCTGCTGCTGGCCTGCGTGCTGATGCCGCTGCTGCTGTTGTGGGGGGCGGGGTGGCTCCCGGTAGGGCTGGCACAAAGCCTGGCATGCCTGGTCTGGGGGCTGGCCTGGGTGGGCGTCGCCCGGCGCGCCGGCGTTCAGCCGTAGCGGAGCTTCAGCGCCAGGATCGTGCCGGCCAGGCCGAGGGTGATCGTGTTGCAGAGGATCATCGGCCATGACTGCAGGTGGAGGCCATACGCCAGCCAGAAGCCGATGCCGACGGTGAACACCACGTACATGCCCAGCGACAGCCCCGAGGTGTCACGGCTGCGGATCGTCTTGATGGCCTGCGGGACGAAGGCGACCGTGGTCAGGGTCGCCGCCGCGTAGCCGAACCACTCGCCGTGGACGGCCATCCGGTCAGCCCTCCACGCCGTCGCCGGGGCGCCGGTGGATGCGGCCATCCTTCATCACGAAATCCACCTGCAGCACCGCATTGATGTCCTCCAGGGGGTCGCCGGGCATGGCGATCACGTCGGCGCGCGTGCCGGCGGCCAACACGCCCTGGTCCGCGATGCCCAGAACCTCGGCGGCGCGGACCGTGGCCGACTGCAGGGCGACGGAGGCGGGGATACCGGCTTCGACCATGTAGACGAACTCGCGGGCATTCTCGCCGTGCGGCCCGACCCCACTGTCGGTGCCGAAGGCGATCTTCACGCCGTTGTCGTAGGCGCGTGCCGCCGTCTCCTGGATCAGTGCGCCGATCCGCGCCGCCTTGGGCCGGACGATCTCGGGGAAGTACCCGTCGACCTTGGCCTTGTCGGCGACGAAGCGTCCGGCCGCGATGGTCGGCACGTACCAGGTGCCGCGTTGCTTCATCAGCGACATGACCCGGTCGCTCATGTAGGTGCCATGTTCGATCGTGGTCACGCCGCCTTCGACGGCGCGGTACATGCCTTCCTCACCGTGGGCGTGCGCGGCGACGCGGTAGCCATAGTCCTTCGCGGTTTCCACCACCGCGCGCACTTCGTCGACGGTGAACTGCGGGGCGTCGCCCGAGGCGGCGTAGGACAACACGCCGCCGGTGGCGGTGATCTTGATGAGGTCGCTGCCATCCTTGTAGCGCTGGCGCACGGCCTGCCGGGCATCGTCGATGGAGTTGATGACGCCCTCCGTCGGTCCGGGCGGCCCGATGAGATGCGACAGTGCGTCGTTGAATCCGTTCGACGGGTCCCCGTGGCCGCCGGTGGTCGCGATCGACTTGCCGGCAGCCCAGATGCGCGGACCGTCCACCCGCCCCTGGTTGATCGCGTCGCGAAGGTGGGGGGCGACGTCGCCGCCGAGGTCGCGCACGCTGGTGAAGCCTGCCATCAGGGTCTTGCGGGCATAGCCGACCGCGCGGAAGGCGTAGTCCACGTCATCGAGACGGAAGCCTTCCGAATAGCTCTGGGGGCTGGATTCGCTGCCCAGGTGGACGTGCAGGTCGGTCCAGCCCGGGCTGCAGGTATGCCCGCGCAGATCCACGGACGCGAGCCCGGGTACGTCCTCGTGGCCCCCGGCGACTCGCTCGATACGGCCATCGCGTACGACCACCGTATGCGGACCCAGCAGCGTGCCGCCGCGGGCGTCGAACAGCTTGCCGCAATGCAGGGCGACTGGATCGGCAGGGGGGACAGCCGCGAGGGCAGGCGCCGCGAGGGCCGCCGGTAACAGGGCCAGCAGGGCAGGCAGTCTCATCGTGTCAGGTTCCCCGGTGATGGATGGCATTCGCCCGCCACCGATCGTTCCGGCCGGGCCCGCCGCAGCATGGCCCTGCCGCCGGCCCGAAGTCCAGATGCGCTGGCGAAGGCCGCCGCGAGGCACGAGTTCCTGGCGGTGAGCGGGACCCCACCGCCCTGGGCGCCATGGCCTGCCGGTCCGGGCGTGGGCGGGCGCCCTCCCGGCGTGCGGAGGCGTCGCCCGTGGAGGCCTTGCGATGGCGGGCCCTGCGGCGCTGCGGTAGGCTTTCCGGTCCCCTGCCAGATGTCCGTACCGTGTCCAGCGAAGCCGTCCGCGAAATCCGTCCCTACGAGCCCGGGTCCATCGAGGCCGCCGCCCGCGACTACTGGACCGGAACCCGTGCCTTCGAGGTCGACGAGGCCTCCGGCAAGCCGAAGTACTACTGCCTGTCGATGCTGCCGTACCCGTCGGGTGCGCTGCACATGGGCCATGTCCGCAACTACACCATCAGCGACGTCATCAGCCGCTACAAGCGCATGACCGGGCACAACGTGCTGCAGCCGATGGGCTGGGACGCCTTCGGCCTGCCGGCTGAAAATGCGGCGATCAAGAACCGCACCGCGCCGGCGAAGTGGACCTACGCCAACATCGCGCACATGAAAGCGCAGCTGCAGCAGATGGGCTACGCGATCGACTGGTCGCGCGAGTTCGCCACCTGCCAGCCGGACTACTACGTGCACGAGCAGCGCATGTTCGTCCGCCTGATGAAGCAGGGCCTGGCCTACCGCAGGAATTCCGTCGTCAACTGGGACCCGGTCGACCAGACCGTGCTGGCCAACGAGCAGGTGATCGACGGCCGTGGCTGGCGCACCGGCGCGCTGGTGGAGAAGCGCGAGATCCCGCAGTGGTTCCTGAAGATCACCGGCTACGCGCAGGAACTGCTGGACGGGCTGGACACGCTCGACGGCTGGCCCGAGGCGGTCAAGACCATGCAGCGCAACTGGATCGGCCGCAGCGAAGGCCTGGAGATCCGCTTCGACGTGGTCGACGAGGACGGCACGCCGGTGGCGCCCGTGGAGGTGTACACCACGCGCCCGGACACGCTGATGGGCGTGACTTTCCTGTCGGTCGCCGCCGAGCATCCGCTGGCCACGCACGCCGCCGCGGGCAACCCCGCGCTGGCGGACTTCATCGCCGAGCTGCGCCAGGGGGGTGTCTCCGAGGCGGAGCTGGAGACCCAGGAAAAGCGCGGCATGTACACCGGCCTGCGCGCCGTGCACCCGGTCACCGGCGAGGAAGTGCCGGTCTATGTCGCCAACTTCGTGCTGATGGGTTACGGCACCGGTGCGGTGATGGCGGTGCCGGGCCACGACCAGCGCGACTGGGAGTTCGCCACGCGCTACCGCCTGCCGATCCGCCCGGTGATCGCGTCGGCCGCCGTGCGGGACGCGCTGGAGGAGATCGCGCGCCACATCGAAAAGCACGACGACGCCATGGCCGCCGCGCTGGGCAGCGGCACCGCCATAGACGTCTACGACACCGGCGCCGCGGTGCAGGTCGTGCAGGACTTCGTCCGCGCGATCCAGGAAGAAGGTGCCTACACAGAGCGTGGCTGGCTGGTGAATTCCGGCGAGTTCGATGGCCTGGACTTCGACCAGGCGCTCGACGCGCTGGCGAGCCGCTTCGAGGCGGCCGGCATCGGCCGCCGCCGCGTCAATTACCGCCTGCGCGACTGGGGCGTCAGCCGCCAGCGCTACTGGGGCTGCCCGATCCCGGTGATCCTGTGCCCGTCCTGCGGCGACGTGCCGGTGCCCGAGGACCAGCTGCCGGTGCTGCTGCCCGAGGATGTCGAATTCAGTGGCGTCGCTTCGCCGATCAAGTCAGACCCGGAATGGCGCCGGACCACCTGCCCGTCCTGTGGCGGCGCGGCCGAGCGCGAGACCGACACCTTCGACACCTTCATGGAGTCGAGCTGGTACATGCACCGCTACACCAGCCCGGGCGCCCCGGACATGGTGGACGCGCGCGCGAACTACTGGATGCCGATCGACCAGTACATCGGTGGCATCGAGCACGCGATCCTGCACCTGCTGTACTTCCGCTTCTACCACCGGCTCATGCGCGACCAGGGCCTGGTCGACAGCGACGAGCCGGTGCGCAACCTGCTCACCCAGGGCATGGTGATCGCCGATACCTACTTCCGTGCCAATCCCGACGGCAGCAAGGACTGGATCAACCCCGCCGACGTCGAGGTCGTGCGCGACGACAAGGGCCGGGTGACCGGTGCGACGCTGAAGGCCGATGGCCACCCGGTCGAGGTCGGCGGCACCGAAAAGATGTCGAAGTCGAAGAACAACGGCGTCGACCCGCGCGAGATGGTCGGCAAGTACGGCGCCGACACGGTGCGCCTGTTCTCGATGTTCGCGGCGCCGCCGGAGCAGTCGCTGGAATGGAACGAGGCGGGCGTCGAGGGCATGGCGCGCTTCCTGCGCCGCTTCTGGCGCGAAGTCCTGACCCATGTCGCCCAGCCGGACCATCCGGAGGTCGACGTGGCCACGCTGGACGCCGGCCAGAAGGCCCTGCGCCGGCAACTGCACGAGACGATCCAGAAGGTCGGTGACGACTATGGCCGCCGCCACAGCTTCAACACCGCGATCGCCGCGCTGATGGAGCTGCTCAACCACGTCGCGAAGTTCGACGACATGAGCGACCAGGGCCGTGCGGTGCGCCACGAAGTGCTGCAGGCGATGGTGCTGATGCTCAATCCGGTCACCCCGCACGTCAGCCACGCCCTGTGGCAGGCGCTGGGGCATCCGGAGACGCTGCTGGAGGACGTGCCGTTCCCGTCGGTGGATGCCTCGGCGCTGGTCCGCGACTCGGTCACGCTGGCGGTGCAGGTCAACGGCAAGCTGCGCGGCACCATCGAGCTGCCCGCCAGTGCCTCTAAGGAGGAAGCCGAGCGCCTCGCGCTGTCCGAACCGCATGTCGTCCCGCACCTCGAAGGCAAGACGGTGCGCAAGGTGATCGTCGTGCCGGGCAAGATCGTCAACATCGTCGTGGGCTGACGGCGGGGGTCGCCAACCTCCGCTGAACCCCGCGGCTTGCCGCCGTCCACCGCCTCGTCCAGACTTCGCCCATGCGCACACGCCTGTTCGCCGTCCTCCTCGTGCTGGCCCTCCCGGGCTGTGGCTTCCACCTGCGCAATGCCCTGGAACTGCCGCCGGACCTTGGCGCGGTCAAGGTGGTCTCGGCGGACCGCTACAGCCCGTTGGCGGAGAACCTCTCCCAGTCGATCGCGCGGGCCGGCGTGGCGATCGCGCCCGCGGCTGCCACGGATGTCGCGGTGCTGGACCTGGTGGCGGAGCGCTGGGGCGACACGCCGATCAGCGTCGATGCCCAGGGGCGCGCGCAGGAATACAGCCTCCGCTACGCGACGATCTTCGAGATGCGCGCCGCGGACGGCACGGTGATGGTGCCCCGGCAGGCGATCGAACTGTCGCGCGATTACATCTCGGTGCCGACCAACTCGATCGGCACCGAGGGCGAGCGCGAGATCCTGGTCAAGGAGCTGCGGCGCGAGATGACCAGCTCCATCCTTCGCCGGTTGGATGCGGTGACCCGCCGCCAGGCCGCCCTGGCCCTCGAGGCGCCGCCCGCCGGGGCGACGCCTGCCACAGACGGGGTACCCGCGGACGCGGACAGCGAGCCGGTCTTCGTCGAAGACGTGGATGACCAGTGATCGATGGAGCTGAAGCCGGAGCAGCTGGCTGCACGCGTTGAAGATGGGCCGCTCAAGCCTGCGTACCTGATCGCGGGCGCCGAGACCCTGCGGGTGCTCGAAGCCGCGGACGCGGTGAGGACGGCGGCGCGTGCGCAGGGCATCGGTGAGCGCGAGGTGTTCGAGATCGAAGGCAAGCAGTCCGACGCGGACTGGGACGCGCTTGAAGCGTCCTTCGCCGCGCCGGGCCTGTTCGCCAGCCGGCGCCTGCTGGAAGTCCGGCTGCCTTCGGGAAAGCCGATCAAGTCGGGATCCGAACTGCTGCAGAGGTTCTGTGGACAGCCCCCCCCGGACGTGGTGCTGCTGGTGACCTGCAACGAATGGAGCAAGCGCCATGCCGGCAAGTGGAGCGAGGCCATCGCCCGGGTTGGCGAAGTGGCAGTGGCCTGGCCCATCAAACCCCACGAGCTGTCCGAGTGGGTCGAGCGCCGGCTCCGCAAGCATCGCCTGGTGGCGGATCGCGACGCCGTGCAGTTGCTGGTGGACCGCGTGGAGGGCAACCTCCTGGCGGCGGCCCAGGAGATCGAGAAGCTGGCCCTGCTGGCTGGGGACGGCGCCCCGCCGCTGGATGCGGCGCGGATGGAAACGCTGGTGGCCGATGCCGCCCGCTTCGACGTGTTCCGCCTGACGGACGCCGCCCTGAACGGCGAGCCCGCACAGGTGTCGCGGATGCTGGCCGGCCTGCGCGCCGAGGGCAACGCGGTGCCGGCCCTGATGGGCATGCTGGTGATGGAGCTGCAGCGAGCGGCGGCGCTCGCGCGGGTCCAGGGACGGGGCGGCAATCTCGGCGCCGAGTTCAAGGCGCAACGGATCTGGGATGCCAAGCAGTCGGTGTATCGCCGCGCCCTGCAGCGTCATCCCCCCGCCCGCTGGGAAGCCTTCATCGGCGTCGCGGGCCGGGTCGACCGCATGGTCAAGGGGCGCGAGGCAGGGGATCCGTGGTTGGGCCTGGAGCGCCTGTTGCTGGCGATAGCCGATCCGAAGGCGGTGCGCCTGCTCGCTACGGCCGCGACCTGATCCGGGTGGCACTGCGGCTCGTCTACGGCGGCACCTTCGACCCGTTCCACAACGGCCACCTGGCCATGGCCCGGATCGCACGGGATGCGCTCGACACCGGGGTGAGCCTGATGCCGGCGGCCGATCCGCCGCACCGGGCGGCGCCGGGGGCCAGCGCCGAACATCGTGCGCACATGCTGGCGCTGGGGATTGCCGGCGAGCCGGGCCTGTCGGTCGACCGTCGGGAGCTCGACCGCGACGGTCCCAGCTACAGCATCGATACGGTCGCGGCGCTGCGCCAGGTACTGGGGGCCGCGCATCCCTTGGCGCTGCTGGTGGGTGCCGACAGTTTTGTCGGCCTGGCGAACTGGCACGAGTGGCGGGCATTGCTGGAGAGCGTGCATTTCGTCGTGGCCGACCGGCCCGGCAGTCCCTTGGACGCGATGCTCCCGCCGGAACTGTCGGCGGCCCTGCACGGTCGATGGACCGCGAGTCCAGAAGATCTGCTGAACGCGCCGGCGGGCCGCGTGCTGCGCCTCAACCAGCCGCCGCACCCTGAATCCGCCAGTGCCATCCGGGCGGATATCGCGGCCGGGCGTCCGTGGCAGGCGCGCGTGCCGCCGGCCGTCGCCCGCTACATCCTCGAGCGTGGCCTGTACGGTGCGGCCGCCTGAACCGGGGGCGTGGCGGGCCCGGATCCGGCTCGATCCACGGGTATAATCACGCATCCCTCCACGTACGCCCAGGTCGCGCCCTTGAGCAACCCCACCACCGTCATCAAGACCCGCCTTCCCGATCCGCCGCCCGCCGTCGAGCATCTGCTCGATGCCGTCAGATCCGGCATCGATGAACTGAAGGGCAAGGAAAGTGTCGAGATCGACGTGCGCGGCAAGAGCAGCGTCACGGATTACATGGTGGTGGTATCGGGCACCTCCACGCGCCACGTCAAGTCCATCGCGGACGAGGTGGTGAAGTTCGCCAAGGCGCTTGGCGTGATGCCGCTGGGCGTCGAGGGTGAGCGCGAAGCGGAATGGGTGCTGGTGGACCTCGGCGACGTCATCGTCCACGTCATGCTGCCACGCGTACGCGAGTTCTATGCCCTCGAGCGGCTGTGGACGGTCGGCGACCAGCCGCCCGGTGATGCCGCGGATGAGCCGGACGCAACGCACGACGACTAGCCTTCGCTGCCGGGGACATGGACGGATACGGCGCCCCAGGGGCGCCGATCCGTATCGACGGGTCGACGGGGCGTATACCCCGCCGCCCCGGGGGGCTTCAGAGACCGCCCCACCACCAGGGTCCCTGGATGGCGAAGGTGATGCCCGGGGTCTGGATGTTGACGAACAGGGTGCGTCCGATCGGGTCCCAACACGCTCCGCAGAACTCGCTGCCGCGGTAATCGCCTTCCGGGATCACCTTGCCGGCGCCGGCGATCTGCGTATCGCTGAGTTCCACGTTGTTCTTGCACAGGTAGAAGGCCTCGCCGCGACGGGTCAGGCCGAGCAGGCGCGCGCCCGGTCCGTATGCGTCCGGGCTCTCGCCGCCGTCCTCGCACAGCACCACGCCCCCGCGCGGACTTACGGTGATGTTGTCGGCGTTGTTGCCGGCCAACTGGTTGCCGCTGACGTACAAGGCCGTCAGCTGCTGGCTGTACAGGTCGAGGACCCAGACAGCCCCCTTGCCGCGACCCGGCCGGCCCTGCCCGTCCACGCCGGTAGCGGTGTCGACGATGAACATCTTGCCATGGGCGTACCAGATGCCCTCGCCGCGGCTCATGCGCAGGCCACCCTCGGCCCAGGCCTGGGCGAACGGGCCGCTGAGCGTTTCGCCATCGCCGATGTCCGGGAAGCCCGTCGGCGCGGCGACGGTGTCGAGGTCGGGATCGGGGATGTCGACCCATTCCAGCCGGTAGCGGTCGCCGATCTCCGCGACGATCAGGTCCGCGTTCGGCTGGCGTCGCACGCGCGCCGCCTGCAGCCGGCCGCCGTTCTCCAGCGATCCGGGGCGACCGAAGCGCTGGTGGGGGATGAAACGGTAGAGGCCCGCCTTGTTGCGGTCGTCCTCGGTCAGGTAGACGATGCCGGTGCGCGGATCGACGGCGACTGCCTCGTGGCTGAAGCGGCCGAGGCCGACCAGTGGCCGGCCGGTGGTGCGGCTGGCCTCCGGATGGACTTCGAACACGTAGCCGTGTTTCTTGCCCTCGCTCGAAGCCAGGTCGGTCTTGATCTCCTCGCAGGTCAGCCAGGTGCCCCATGGGGTCGGGCCACCGGCGCAGTTGACCAGGGTGCCGCCGAGGCTCGGCTCCATGTCGACCCACTCGCCTTCGCGCCAGACCAGGTTGGTGGTGCCGCCCCCGGCGCGCTGGCCGCCGCCGACGTCGCCCGTGTCGTACATGCCGGGCGCCTGGATCGGCGCCGTCGCGCCGCGCTCGTGGTTGCGCACCAGTACGAGTTCGGGCGTCGGGCGGGGCCAGCGCCCGCGACTCCGCCCCGGTCGCCAGGGGCAGCCGGTGGGATAGGCGCGGACGACCGCCATGCCGTCATGGCGATCCGGGCAGGGCTGGCCGTTGGCCATCAGGTCGCCGCTCCAGCCGTAGCTGCGGTAGCTGAAGCCGCGTGGCAACTGCAGCAGCGGAAGGCCGGTACTCAGGTCGGCCACGGGGGCCAGTCGGCCATACGGACTCGGGACGGGCGCCATCTGCACCGGGTCGCGCGGACCGTGGTGCCGGCCGTGGGCCTCCGCCTGTCGGGCATGGAGGGCGCCAAGGCTTCCGATGGCGCCCACCGCCATCGCGGCGGCGCTGCCTTTCAGGACCTGGCGGCGGGAGGTGTCGAGCGCTTGCATCGGGGGACTCCTGCGGGCTGGGGGAGTGCCCGATGTTCTGGTCCCCGGATAACCGCGCGGTTACCGGCGCGTTGCAGTCGTCCGTACCGTGACGGCGGCTTCAGTCGCCGGCGGGGCGTCGCCCGGCATGCACGCCGAACACCACGCCAGTGAAACCGCCGGCGGTCGCGGTACTGAGCAGGGTCCCATCGGCATCGGCGAGCAGGGTGTGCCAGTCGCCGTCGCCGTGGGCGTACTCGAAGTCGAGCCGGCCGCCGCGCGCACGGATGCGCAGCCGCAGCGGCGCACCGGCGGCCCCTGGGGGGTGGGCCGCCGACGCCAGGCGAACCCCGGTGGCAGGCTCGCCGGCATTGCGGCCATCGCGACGGTCGAGCACGATGCGGTCCTCGCCGCCCTCCCGGGCCAGCGCCAGCAGGTACCAGTACTCCTCGTTCTGGAACGCCGCCAGGCCGGCGATGTCGCCGTCGCGGAGCGGGACGAAACGCAGCGTGGTCGTGGCCATGGCGTACTGGTGCTGCTGTCGTCGCGCGAGGAACGCCGGCGTATCGCGTTGGCCGAGTCCGATCTCCAATGCCTGGACGTGCAGGGCGCCGTCGTGGAGCCGGTGCCACGTCTGTCGCGGGGTGCGCAATGACATCCAGTAGGGCGGCAGCGTCTCCCCGTCGAAGTCGTCCTCGATGGCAAAGCGTCCCGACGTGGGCCATGCGGCCTTGCCGGCGGAAAGCCCGGGCGCATCCAGGATCCGCGGAATGGCCAGCCCCGCGGCGAGGATGCGCGGCCAGCCGTCGTGCCATTCGACCGGCAGGAGGTAGGTTTCGCGCCCCGTGTTCACATGGTGCGCGGAGGCCGGCGGGTAGGGCCGGTTGCCGAGGAACACGGCCCACCAGTCGCCGTCGGGCGTCCGGACGAAATCGGCGTGGCCCGCCGAAGTGACCGGCATCGGGCGATCGCGCGGCAGGTCGCGCTGGGTCAGCACCGGGTTCGCGTCCCAGGCTTCGTAGGGGCCGGTCACCGTCCTGCTGCGCAGGACGACCTGTTGGTGCATTTCGCCGGTGCCGCCTTCGGCGGCGGTGAGGTAGTACCAGCCCGCGTGCTTGAACAGGTGGGGTCCCTCGACGTAGGTGGGCTTCTCACCGGGACGGATCCCCGCGTCCAGCAGCACCCGGCGTGGCCCGAAGGTGCGCAGGGTGTCGGCGTCGAATGCCTGCAGCCAGATCGCGCGATGGCCCGGATAGCGTTCCCGCCCGCCCTCGGGCAGGTCGTTGTTGACGATCCAGGCGCGTCCGTCGTCGTCGAAGAACAGCGAGGGATCGATACCCCCGCCAAGGTCGGGCAGCCACGTCGGGTCGGACCAGGGGCCCGCGGGATCCGTCGCGGTCAGCACGTAGTTGCCGCCGCAGGACGGGAAGCAGGTATTGACGATGTAGAACCGGCCATCGTGGTGTTCGATGGCCGGAGCGAACACGCCGTTGACCAGGCTCTCCCTGCCGAAATCGAGCTGGTCCGGGCGGTCGATCGCGTTGCCAAGCTGGTTCCAGCGCACCAGGTCGCGGCTGTGGAAGACCGGGATGCCCGGGAACCAGCCGAAGGTGGAGGTGACGAGATAGTAATCCGCGCCGACGCGCACGACGCTTGGATCCGGGTAGAAGCCCTGCAGTATCGGGTTGCGGTATTGCCCGGGTCCGGGCGTGAACGCCTCATCGGCGGGATCATGGCCCTCGTACCGGAACGCATCGAAGCGGGCGACAGGAGGCTCGCCGGCACTGGCCGCCTTCCACGCCAAAGCCAGCAGCAGGACCAGCAGCCGGGCCGGCGTGGCGCGCGTGGACATGCCCATCCCCCTTTCCCGTCGTCGCGGCGGACGTCCGCCCGTGCCGGACCCTAGCACCGGCGATGCATGGCATGTCAGCCCTGCGCGGATGGCATACCTCGGGCGCCGGCGATGGCCGCTACCATGGCGGCATGAAGGCACGATTGATCGCGGTCGGGGAACGCGCGCCGGCGTGGGTGGCGGAAGGCTTCGAGGACTACCGCAAGCGCCTCTCGCACTGGCTGCCGTTCGAACTGGTGGAAGTGGCGCCCGGATTGCGCGGCAGGAACCGCGACACCGCGCGTGCGATGCACGACGAGGGCGGGCGGGTGCTGGCGGCGTTGCCCAAGGGGGCCCTTGTCGTCACCCTCGACGGCCGCGGCCGTCCATGGAGTTCGGAGCAGCTGTCGCAACGGCTCGAACACTGGCGTGGGCAGGGGCGCGACCTCGCTTTCATGATCGGTGGTCCCGAGGGCCATGCGCCGGAGGTGCTGGAGCGGGCCGATGAGTCCTGGTCGCTCGGCCCGGCCACCCTGCCGCACATGCTGGTGCGGCTGGTGGTGGCCGAGCAGTTGTACCGGGCCGCGGCGATGCTGGCCAACCACCCGTACCACCGCGCCTGACGCCGGGCGCGGTGGCGTGGCGGGCGATCAGAGCCTGAAGTCCACCGGTACCCGGCCGATCGCGGTGACCGCGTGTCCGTCGCGCATCGCAGGCCGGAAGCGCCAGTGGCGCAGGACCTGCCGCGTCGCCGCACGATCCAGGTCGCGGTGGCCGCTGCTTTCGACCACGCGGACATCGACGGGGTGGCCGTCGGCGCCGACCGTCACCTCCAGCAGCACGCGGCCCGAACGCCCGGCACGGAGCGCGGCGCCCGGATAGGGCGGCGGCGGAGCACTGGCGTAGGCAAGCGTCGCCCCGGCCATCGGCGACAGGTCCGGCACCGCGGCCGGCGCATCCAAGGGGTCCGTCGCATCGAGGGCGGGCAGGTCGAGGGGGAGTGGCGTGTCGAAGACCGGCGCGGTGTCCACGGGTGCGACCCGCGGCGGGTCGAGCGGGCGGGATGGGGGCGTGCGGCGGGGTGGCGTCACCGATACCTCGACAGGAGGCGCCGGCGGCCGCAGGATCGGCGGTGGCACCACCACGACAAGGTCCTGGGTGGGCGCTTCCGGCAACTGGATCCGTGCCGGCGTCAGCAACAGCATCAGTGCGGCCGCGTGCAGGACCAGAACGCCGGCCTGGGCGATGACGCGATGGAAATCCGGGCGATCGGCCGGGTCGCGGCCGAAGCGGTCGGTCGGGATCGGGGACATCGGGCACCTCCGTTCTTCCTGGGGTGCCCGACTTAACGGCCCGGTGGGCGGGGCGGGGTTGGCCGCCCCGCGTTTCAGCCCCCTTTCTTCGCCGGGGGTTCGCCCACGTCCTCGGCCGGCTCCGGGGCCGGCGGCGTGCGGCTGTCGCGCTTGTCGCGCGGTTGCTTCTCCGGGTAGCCCGGGGACCGGCCGGGACGGGGGTCGGGCTCGCGGGTGGGCTTGGCCATGTTCAGCGTCCGAGTTCGAAGACCACGTCGAGGGTGACGGAGAGGGTGCTTTCGCCAGGTGAAATCGGCGGGCTCGCGGCCTTCTCGGCGCGGGCCATCGCCATCATCGGGACCGGCCCGGGCATGCGGCCGCCGCCTTCGCCGAGGCTGACGATGCGGCGTACCCGCAGGCCCAGCGCGTCGGCATACACCGCGGCGCGTGCGCGTGCCTGTTCGACGGCATCGCGGCGCGCCTCGTCCAGCGCCCCCGTCTTGTCGTCGACGTCGAACGACGGACCGTGGACCTGGTTGGCGCCGGCATCGACCAGCGTTCCGATCACCTCGCCGAGCGAGCCGATGTCGCGGACGGTCACGTCGACGGTGTTGCTCGCCTGGTAGCCAGTGATGGTCGGCGTGTCGCCCTCGTGGCGGTACTGCGGGTAGAGGTTGACGCCACTGGTCCGGATGTCGCGCGCGGCGATGCCCGCGCCCCGCAGGGCCGCCATCACGGCTTCCATCTGCGTGGCGTTCGCCTGCATGGCAGCGTCCGCGCCGGCGGCCCGGGTGACCACGCCGGTGGACAGGGTGGCGATGTCGGGATTGCGGCGGGCTTCGCCGGTGGCGGACACCGAAAGCAGGGTTCCGTCCGGGGCAACGGCGTGGGGCAGGGTCTGGGCACGCGGGCTCATGGGCAGGGCTCCAAGGGCAAGCAGGGTGGCGAACAGCAGCGGGGTGGATCGCTTCATGGACGGCTCCATCAGGGCAGGGGATGCCCTGTTCATTGAACCTGCCAGCGGTGAACGGGCGGTGAGCCGCCGCGGGGTCGCGGGTGGCCGCCGTCGGCTGCCGCTCAGTCAGCGCGGGTTATGCTTTGCGGGATGCCGACGCCTGCCCCTGCGCAAGGCAGGCGCGAGGTCCCGGCACCACCCGGGTGCGCGTCGCGGGGCGGTGGCACGTCTTTTTCCTCGGAGTCCCGATGCTCTACCTCGCCTCGAAGTCGCCCCGCCGCCGAGACCTGCTCGCCCGCCTGGGCATCGACTTCGACCCGATCGACCTGGACATCCCGGAGCACCGCCTGCCGGGCGAGGCCGCGGATGCCTACGTGAGCCGCGTCGCGCACGAGAAGGCGCGCGCGGGCCTTGGACACGTGGCCGGCGAACCGGGCGCGTGGGTGCTGGGTTCGGACACCGAGGTGATCCTCGACGACGAGGTGTTCGGCAAGCCCCGCGACGGCGACGACGCGGCGGCGATGCTGCGCCGCCTGTCCGGTCGAACGCACCGCGTGGTGTCCGCCGTCTGGCTCGTCTCCGACGCGCGCGAGTTCGAGGCGGTGTCGGTGTCGCAGGTCAGTTTCGACGCGCTGGACGAGGCGCGCATCGCCGCCTACGTCGCCACCGGCGAGGCGTTCGGCAAGGCCGGCGGCTACGGCATCCAGGGCGCGGCCGAGGTCTTCGTCGGCCGGCTGGACGGCAGTTTCTCCGGCGTGATGGGGCTGCCCCTGCGCGAAACCGACCGGCTGCTGCGACGGGCCGGCCTGCTGGCACCGGTGGAGGCCGTCGCATGAGCGAGGAGATCCTGGTCAACGTCACCCCGCGCGAGACCCGCGTCGCCGTCGTCGAGAACGGCATGCTGCAGGAGCTGCACATCGAGCGCGGCTGGGCGCGCGGCGTGGTCGGCAACATCTACAAGGGCAAGGTGCAGCGGGTGATGCCGGGCATGCAGGCCGCCTTCGTCGAGATCGGCCTGGAGCGTGCGGCGTTCCTGCATGCGGCCGACATCGCGCGGCCGCCGCCGGTCAGCAACGGCGAGGGGGACGAGGCGCCGCTGCCGCCGGCGCCGACGCGTCCGATCACCGAACTGCTGCGCGAGGGCCAGGACATCATCGTGCAGGTGGTCAAGGACCCGATCGGCAGCAAGGGCGCGCGCCTCACCACGCAACTGAGCATACCGTCGCGCTACCTGGTGCTGCTGCCGCGTACCCGCGTGGTCGGGGTCTCGGCGCGTATCGAGGACGAAGCCGAGCGTGCGCGCCTGAAGGGCGTGATCGCCGAGCGCGCGGTGGCCGAAGCGGGGCATGGCTACATCGTCCGGACCAATGCCGAGGGCCAGCCCACCGAGGCGCTGGCCGAGGACATCGCCTACCTGGGACGCGCGTGGGCGCTGATCGAGGAGCGCGTCGTCGCGGCGGGCGTCGGCCAGCGCGTGTACGAGGACCTGAGCCTGCCGATGCGCGCGGTCCGCGACCTGATGCGCAAGGACGTGGAGCGGGTAAAGGTCGACTCGCGCGAGACCTGCGAGAAGCTGCGGACCTTCGCCGCGCAGTTCATGCCCGGGCTGGACGAGAAGATCGAACATTACAGTGGCGCGCGGCCGATCTTCGACCTGTACGGCGTCGAAGACGAGATCCAGCGCGCGCTGGACAAGCAGGTGCCGCTGAAGTCCGGGGGCTACCTGGTGATCGACCAGACCGAGGCGATGACCACGATCGACGTCAACACCGGTTCCTTCCTCGGCCAGCGCAACCTCGAGGAGACGGTCTACCGCACCAACCTCGAGGCGGCGCAGTCGGTGGCGCGGCAACTGCGGCTGCGCAACCTGGGCGGTATCATCATCATCGATTTCATCGACATGACCGACCCGGAGCACCGGCGCCAGGTCCTGCGCCAGCTGGAGAAGTCGATGGCACGCGACCACGCCAAGTCGACGGTGTACGAGTTCTCGCCGCTGGGGCTGGTCGAAATGACGCGCAAGCGCACCACCGAGAGCCTGGAGCGCCAGCTCAGCGAGCCCTGCCATGAATGCAGTGGCCGCGGCACGCTGAAGACGCCGGAGACCGTCACGTACGAGATCTTCCGCGAGATCGTCCGGCAGGTGCGCCAGTTCGACGCGCAGCGGCTGCTGGTGATCGCCTCGCCCCAGGTCGTGGTGCGGATCACCGACGAGGAGTCCACCGCGGTGGCGGAACTGGAGGAATTCCTCGGCAAGAGCATCCGCTTCCAGCCGGACGAGCAGTACTCGCAGGAGCAGTTTGATGTGGTGCTGCTCTGAGGCACGGCGCGTCGCCGGAACGCGCTGAACATGCCCACCCCCCTGCGCCGACGCATGAGACTGGCGCGCCGTGGCCTGGTCTACGGCGTGGCGGTGGTGCTGGTGCTCGTCGCAGTGTTACTGGGCGCGGTGAGCCAGGTGCTGCCGCTGGTGGAGCGTCACCCGGAACGGGTCGCCGCCTGGCTCTCCGGTAAGGCCGGCCGGCCGGTCGCCTTCGATGGTATGCGGACGGCATGGACGCGCCGCGGGCCGCTGCTGGAACTCGAGAACCTGCGCATCGGCGAACCGGGCGAGGCGCTCGAGGTCGGGGATGCGGAGATGCTCGTCTCGGTGTACGCCGGCCTGCTGCCGGGACAGGCGCTCTCCGAGTTGCGGTTGCGCGGCCTGAGCCTGCGCCTGGAGCGCGACGCCCAGGGCCGTTGGCACGTGCGCGGCCTGCCGGGGCAACAGCGATCCGCCGAGGAAGTGTTCGGCATGCTCGAGTCGCTCGGCGAGTTGCAGGTCATCGATGGGCGGTTGCGTCTGCTCGCGCCGGGACTGGGCATCGACGCCGAGGTGCCGCGCATCCAGCTGCGCCTGCAGGTCGACCATGACACCGTGCGTGCGGCCGTGCGCGCCTGGCCGCAGGACAGTGCGAAGCCGGTCAATGCCACGCTGTCGCTGGAGCGCCGTGGCGGCGGAGGACGCGCCTACGTCGGGGCGGACGAGGTGGACCTGGCGGAATGGAGCCCGCTGTTGCGGGCCTTCGGCGTGGCCGTCGCCAGCGGGCATGGCCGTGCCGAAGCCTGGGCGCGGCTGTCCGGCAGCCGGATCGTGGAGGTGACCGCACGCTGCGACCTGGCCGCGGTCTCGCTCGTCGAGGTGGCCGGGCACGCGGGGACGCCCGTCACCATCGACCAGGCCGATGCCCTGGTGCGATGGCAGCTTGTCGAGGGCGGCTGGCGTTTCGACGCACCGCGCCTGGCGCTGGATACCGGAGGCGCACGTCATTCCTTCGATGGCCTGCAGGTGGCCGGTGGCCGCCGTTATGGACTGGCCGCGGAGCGTATCGACCTGGCACCGCTGGTGCCGGTGCTTGCGCTCAGCCCCCGGGTGCCGGTCCCGCTGCGTGAGTGGTTGCGCAGCGCACGGCCGCGCATGACCCTGCGCGACGTCGAGCTTGCCGGTGAAGCCGGCGGCGCCATGCGCTTCGCAGCGGACGTGGAGGGCTTCGGATTCGAGGTGGTCGGCGATGCGCCCGCACTGTCCGGGCTGGGAGGCCACCTGCGGGGTGATGCCAGCGGTTTCGCCTTCGTGCCGGATGACCACGCGCCGGTGCTGTTCGACTGGCCCAGCGGCTTCGGTGTCGAGCATCGCGTGCGCTTGCAGGGCGCGCTCGCCGGTTGGCGGGGCCCCACGGGCTGGGAGCTGGCCACGCCGGGGCTGCGCGTGGACGGCGGCAGCTTCGGGACCGACCTGCGAGGGGGGCTGGTGTGGCAGGGCGATGGCAGTCGCCCGCGGATCGACGTGGCGGCCCGCATCGATACCGCGCGCGTGACCGTGGCGAAGGGATTCTGGGTGCGGCACCGGATGCCGGCCCCGGCAGTCGAATGGCTGGACAACGCACTCGTGGACGGCACGGTACGTGACGGGCGTGCGGTCCTCAGTGGTGACCTGGACGATTGGCCCTTCCTCGCGCAAGACGGCCTGTTCGAGGCCCGCGCGCGGATCGAGGAGGGCGTCGTCGCCTTCCAGCCGGGCTGGCCGGCCCTGGAGGGCTTCGAGGCCGACGTGCGGTTCGCCGGGGATGGCTTCAGCGCCACCGGCAGTGGCGAGCTGGAAGGCCTGCGCGTGGCCCGCGTCGAGGCCGGCATCGATCACTATCAAGGGGGGCGCCTGGCGGTCGATGCCGACGCACGGGGCGATGCCGGTGCATTGCTCGACGTGCTGCGCGCCAGTCCGCTGCGCACGCACGCCGGGGACACGCTCGACCACCTGTCCGCGCGTGGCGACGCGCGGGTCGACTTCGGCCTGCGCCTGCCGCTGGTGGCCGGCCAGCCGATGCAGCTGGGCGGCCGCGTCGATCTCGCTGGGGCGGTGCTGGGCGATTCGCGCTGGAACCTGCGTTTCGAACACGTGAGCGGTCGTGGCCGGTTCGATCGCAATGGATTCCAGACCGACGGGTTGTCGGTGGTGCATGAAGGGCAGCCGGGGACTCTTTCGCTCCGGGCGGGCGAAGGCCACGTACAGGACGCCGGGCACGCGTTCGAGGGCCGGCTGGAAGCCACCCTGGACGCGCGCGACCTGCTCGCGCGCGCGCCGGACCTTGCCTGGCTGGCTCCCCACGTGCACGGCCGCTCGCCGTGGCGGATCGGCGTGGACGTGCCGCAGGGGCAAGGTGCCGGGAGTGGCGTTCGCCTGACGCTCGACTCCGCGCTGGTCGGGACCGCGTTCGAGCTGCCCGAGCCGATGCGCAAGCCGGCAGGCGAGGCGCTGCCGGTGCAGGTCGACACCTCCCTGCCCTGGGGCACCGGGGACGTGAGCGTGGGCTTCGGCGACCGGCTCGCCCTCAGGGCCCGCAGTACCGGGGGGCGCAGTGGCGTGCGCGTGGTACTGGGTGCCGGGCGCGTGGACGAGGCGCCCCCCGCGCAAGGGCTGCGGGTGTCCGGGCATGCCGAACGCCTGGATGCGATCGACTGGATCGCGTTCAGTCGTGGAGGAGGCGACGGTGCGCTGTCGCTTGCGGGGGTCGACGTCACCGCAGGCCAGTTGCACCTGCTCGGCGGCCGCTTTCCCGACACCCGCGTGCAGGTGTCGGCCGGCGGGGACGGGCAATGGAACGTGGTGGCCACCGGCGATGCCCTGAACGGACGCCTCGCGGTCCCGCGCGGCGAGCGGGCGCCTATTTCCGGGCATTTCGAGCGCGTGTACTGGATGCCCCAGCCGAAGGGTGCCGTGCCGCCAGCGGCCTCGGCGGCGGGGAGCGACGCGACGCCTGCCGCCGCGGGCGGGACCACGGCAGGCGTTGTCGCCGCACAGACCTTCGACCCCGCGGCGGTTCCAGCACTCGACTTCGAGGTCGACGCACTGCGCATCAAGCAGGCCGACCTCGGCCGCGCAAGCTTCCGGTCGCGGCCGGAGGGGGATGGGATGCGTATCGAAACCCTAACCACGGAGGCCCCCTTGCATGCGATCGACGTCGATGGACTCTGGCGCGGCCAGGGCCAATACGCGCGCACGCGCATGAGCGCCAGCGTGCGCAGCGCGGACTTCGGCGCGCTTTTCGAAGGGCTGGGACTGGGGGGGCGCACCGAGGGCGGCGAAGGCACGCTGCGCCTGGACGCGAGCTGGCCCGGCAGCCCCGCGGACTTCAGCGCGAAGGCACTCGAAGGACGCCTCGCGGTCGATGCGCAGGATGGTGCGTTGCTGGAAGTCGAGCCCGGCGCCGGTCGGGTGCTGGGGCTGCTCAGCGTGGCCCAGTTGCCGCGACGGCTGATGCTCGATTTCGGCGACCTGTTCTCGAAAGGCTTCGCCTACAACCGTGTCGACGGCGGGATCGTGTTCGCCGCTGGCCGGGCCCACAGCGATGCGCTGCGGATCGACGGACCGGCCGCCGACATCGATCTGCGCGGCAGCGCGGACCTGCGTGCGGAGACCTTCGACCAGACGATCGAGGTGCGGCCCAAGGCGGGCAACCTGTTGACCGCGGTGGGTGCGATCGCGGGCGGCCCGGTCGGTGCCGCCATCGGTGCCGCCGCCAATGCGGTGCTGGAAAAGCCGCTCGGCGACATCACCGCGAAGACCTACCACGTCACCGGCCCGTGGAAATCACCCCATGTGGAGGTCGTGACGCGCGAAGTGCGCCGCGCCTCGGACGCCCCCGTACCCTCGGGTTGATCGGGACGGAGCGCGGCACCATATCGGGATGACCGCCCCCTGCGGGATGCCAAACCCGGCGCCGGCCGTTACGCTCGGGGCAGGCCGCCTGCCGCTTTACTGGAACCGTTCATGAGCCTTCCCCTGCACGTTGCCGAAACCCGCCTGCTGCTCCCTGCCGGCCTCGATGCCGGCCAGCTGGAGCGCGCCTTCGGCACCCTGTTGGGGCCGGGCATCGATTTCGGCGACCTGTATTTCCAGCACAGCCGGCGCGAGAGCTGGACGGTCGAGGACGGCATCGTCCGCGACGGTGCGCATTCGATCGAACAGGGCGTCGGCGTACGTGCCATCAGCGGCGAGAAGACCGGCTTTGCGTACTCGGACGAGATCAACGCCACGGCCCTGCTCGATGCCGCCGGCTCGGCCCGGGCCATCGCCCGCGACGGCCGCCAGGTCGGTCCGCAGGCGCTGGTGCGCGGCAGCGGCCGCAGCCTGTATCCGGCCGAGGATCCCATCGACGGCTACGCGACCGAGGCCAAGGTCGAAGCGCTGCGACGCGTCGACCGGCTGCTGCGCGCGGCGGACCCGCGCGTGAAGCAGGTGATGGTAAGCCTGTCCGGCGGCGTCGACACCGTGCTGGTCGCACGCAGCGACGGCGTGCTCGCCGCCGACGTCAGGCCGCTGGTGCGGCTCAACGTGCAGGTCATCGTCGAGCAGGGCGACCGCCGCGAGAGCGGCTATGCCGGCGGTGGTGGGCGCTATGCCTATGCCGAACTACTGGACGGCGACCTGCCCGAGCGGCTCGCCCGCGAAGCCCTGCGCCAGGCCCTCGTCAACCTCGATGCCGTCGATGCGCCGGCCGGGGTGATGCCGGTGGTGCTGGGGCCGGGCTGGCCCGGCGTGCTGCTCCACGAGGCGGTCGGCCACGGTCTGGAGGGCGACTTCAACCGCAAGGGCACCAGCACCTACGCCGGACGCATGGGCCAGCGCGTGGCGTCGCCCGGCGTCACCATCGTCGACGACGGCACCCTGCCGGGACGGCGCGGTTCGCTCAATGTCGACGACGAAGGCACGCCGACCTCGTGCACCACGCTGATCGAGGACGGCGTCCTCGTTGGCTACATGCAGGACACCCTCAATGCCCGCCTGATGGGCATGGCCCCGACCGGCAACGGCCGCCGCGAATCCTTCGCGCACCTGCCGATGCCGCGCATGACCAACACCTACATGCTCGCTGGCCAGCATGATCCGGAAGAAATGATCCGCTCGGTGAAGAAGGGGCTGTACGCGGTCAACTTCGGTGGCGGCCAGGTTGACATCACCAGCGGCAAGTACGTGTTCAGCGCGACCGAGGCCTACCTGATCGAGGACGGCAAGGTCACCGCGCCAGTCAAGGGCGCGACACTGATCGGCAATGGGCCGGAAACCATGCAGAAAGTCCGCATGGTCGGCCATGACCTGGCCCTCGACGAAGGCGTGGGCGTGTGCGGCAAGGACGGCCAGAGCGTCCCGGTTGGCGTGGGCCAGCCCTCGCTGTTGATCGAAGGCCTGACGGTGGGCGGCACGCAGGCGTGATCGCGGCGCCTGCCCTGCATCCCAACGGCCCGTGCTCAACCCTCCTGTGCGTCGACCACCAGCTCGCGGATCGCACGGAACAGTTCACGGTAGGCACGCGGCGGCTTGTTGCGCTTGCGCTCGTCCAGCGCGTTGCGGACCAGTTGGCGCAGCTGTTGGCGATCGGCCGTGGGATGCGCGTCGATGAACGCGCCCAGCGCAGTGTCGCCTTCGTCCAGCAGGCGGTCACGCCAGGCTTCCGCGCGATGCATGGCCGCGACTTCGCGGCGGGCCGCGTCGCCGCTCTCGTCCAATGCGTCGCGGATCGCGTCCAGCACTTCGTCCTCTTCGCGCCGCATCTGCTTGGCCAGAAACGCCAGCTGGCGCTTGTGCGCGATGTGCGAGGTGATGCGGCGGGTCTCGCGGATGTGCGGCAGCAGCGACTCCGGGACCGGCAGGCGCTCGAGCTGCGCGTCGGTCAGTTCGGAGAGCTTGCGGCCCAGTTCCAGCACGTCCAGCGCTTCACGCCGCTGCTGGCTGCGGCTGGGGCCGCGGAATTCGCCGGAGTCTTCGTCGATGCCGCGCATGGTAAAGGGTCGCAGGAAGCCATGTAGGCCCCGGATTTTCGCGGATTGGCGGCGATAAAGCACGCCGGCTCCGCATTCGCATTCATCCCGGCGCCACCCGCGCTGGAACGTTCCAGTACCACGGTCCAGGACCAGGACAGCCCCTTGAACCCGATCACTGCCCATCCCGACGACTCCCAGGCCCGCCTCGACATGCTCGCAGGCCTGTCCGAGCGGCTGCTCGAGCATTGCCGTGCGGCCGGCGCCAGCCAGGCCGAGGTGTCCTGCAATGAAGACACCGGACTCAGCGTCAGCGTGCGCCAGGGCGAGGTGGAGACGGTCGAGGCCTCCCGCGACCGCGGCGTGGCCGTCACGGTCTACTTCGGCAAGCGCAAGGGCAGTGCCAGCACCGCGGATTTCGCCGATGCCAGCCTGGCGGCGACCGTCGAGCAGGCCTGTGCCATCGCCCGCCATACCGAGGATGACGAGGCGTCGGGCCTGGCGGACGCCGGGCTGATGGCCAGCGACCTGCGTGAGTTCGACAGCTGGCACCCCTGGTCGGTCGAACACGATCCGGACCGGGCCATCGCGCTGGCGCTGGCGGCGGAGCAGGCGGGGCGCGATGCAGACCCCCGGATCGGCAATTCCGATGGGACTTCGCTCGGGACCGGCACCAGCCTGGGCGTGTACGCGAACTCGCACGGCTTCATCGGCCGTGAGCGCAGCAGCCAGCATAGTCTGGGCAGCGCGTTCATCGCCGGCAGCGGCGACGGCATGCAGCGCGATGGCTGGTACAGCATCGGCCTCGCCGCCGAAGACCTCGAGGCGCCCGAGGCGATCGGCCGTCGTGCTGCAGAGCGCACCGTCGCCCGGTTGGAGCCGCGCCGTGTCGCCACCGGCCGCTATCCGGTCGTGTTCTCGGCGGAGATGGCGCGATCGCTGGTCGGCCACCTGCTGGGGGCGGTGGCGGGCGGCGCCCTTTACCGTCGCGCCAGCTTCCTGCTCGACAGCGCCGGCACCGCACTGTTCCCGGAGTGGTTCGGCATCGATGAACTTCCCTTCCTGGCGCGGGGCTTCCGCTCGGGCAGCTACGACGCCGAAGGCGTCGCGACGCGCGAGTCCGCCCTCGTGCGGCATGGTGTCCTGCAGCGTTACATCCTCGGTTGCTATTCCGCGCGACGGCTCGGCCTTGAAACCACGGCGAATGCCGGCGGCGTGCACAACCTCCAGGTGACCCACAATGCCGAGGGCCTCGATGCGCTGCTCAAGGGCATGGGGCGCGGACTGCTGGTGACCGAGCTGATGGGGCAGGGGGTGAACAACATCACCGGCGACTATTCGCGCGGCGCCGCGGGTTTCTGGGTGGAGGGCGGCGAGATCCAGCACCCGGTGGACGGCATCACCGTTGCCGGCAACCTGCGCGCCATGTTCGCGGCGATCGAAGGCGTCGGCGCCGACGTCGATCCTCGCTCGCACGTGCGCGTGGGTTCCATGCTGGTCGGTGGCATGACCGTGGCGGGCGAGGCATGAAACCGGGCAGGGGGCCGTCCGGCAGTTGACGGGCGACGGTGATCGGTCGACAGTGGCCGCACGATCCCAGGGAGCAGGACCATGAACGAAACCCACGACCCGAACGCCAACGGACCCACCCCGCCGCCGCACGCGGAACCGCCGCCCGCCTCGCCGCCGCCGTCCGCGCCGCCGCCCGGCACTTCGGAACAGAACCAGTGGGGCATGTTCGCCCACCTTGCGTCGCTGGTCGGCCTGATCATCCCGTTGGGCAACATCGTTGGCCCGCTGGTGGTTTGGCTTATCAAGAAGGACGAGATGGCGTTCGTCGACGACCAGGGCAAGGAGGCACTGAACTTCAACATCACCGTGGGCCTGATCGGCCTGGCGCTGTTCCTGCTGACGATCATCACCTTCGGTATCGGCGCGATCCTCACCGCACCGCTGGGCGTGGTGCTGGCCATCGCATGGATCGCGTTCACCATCATCGCGGCGATCAAGGCGAACGAAGGCCAGTCCTACCGCTACCCCTTCACGTTGCGACTGGTGAAGTAAGCATCGCCCGCAGTGCGTGACCCGACGCGCCGGCCCTTGGGCCGGCGTTGTCGTTCGTGTCGCGGATGTTCATGGCCTTGTCGGGGCGGGGCGATCAGCGATCGCGTTCGATCGCCAGGCGCCCCAGCGCGGCAAGCGGCGCACCGGCTTCGCCGAAGGGCGAGAGCGCATCGTCCATGGTCGCGGCCAGGTCGCTGAGCAGGCAGCGTGAAGCGGCCATGCCGATCAGCGCGGGGAAAGTGGCCTTGGCCTGGGCCTCGTCCTTGCCGGCGGTCTTTCCAAGCGTCCGGCTGTCGCCTTCGATGTCGAGGATGTCGTCGCGGACCTGGAAGGCCAACCCGAGGGCACGGGCGAAGCGGTCCAGCGTTTCGAGCGTGGCGACATCCGCGTGGCCGCACAGCGCCCCCATGCGCACCGCGGCGCGGATCAGGGCGCCGGTTTTCATCGCATGCAGGCGTTTCAGGGCCTCCAGCGAGATCACGTGGCCGTTGCCGGTCGCGTCCAGGTCCAGGGCCTGGCCTCCGCACATCCCGGAAACGCCGGAGGCCGAGGCCAGCGTCCGGAGCAGCTCGACGCGGGTGGCCGCGTCGACGGGCGCATGGGCGAGGACCTCGAACGCGAGCGCCTGGAGGGCATCGCCGGCCAGCACCGCGGTCGCGTCGTCGAAGGCCACGTGCACGGTGGGCTGTCCCCGGCGCAGCGCGTCGTCGTCCATGCAGGGCAGGTCGTCGTGTACCAGGGAGTAGGCATGCACGAGCTCCACCGCCATCGCGGGGGCATCCAGCGTGCCTGCCTCCGCGCCGGACAGGTGGCCGCTGGCATGGACCAGCAGCGGACGCATCCGCTTGCCGCCCAGCAGGACCGCATGGCGCATCGCGGCGTGGAGACGGCTGGGGGGCGTGGCGGGGTCGGGCAGTGCGCTGGACAGCGCGGCGTCCACCCGCGCGCGCCAGCCCTCGAACAGCGACTCAGGCATTGCCGCCGGTCGTCTCGTCGGCGGCAAAAGGCGGCGCGTCGTCGGGGGACTGTGGATCGCTGAGCAGGCGCACGCGCAACTCGGCCTGCTCGAGGGCGGCCTGGCAGCGGCGGTACAGGCCAACGCCGCGCTCGTAGGCCGCCAGCGAGTCTTCGAGGCTCATTTCACCCTGCTCCATCTTCTCCACGAGATGCTCGAGCGCATCCAGGGATTGTTCGAAATCGGCGACCGGAGAGGGTTCGGGGGCGGCTTTGCGTGGCATGCGGGCAAGTGTGAAGCGATGCCCGGGACGGGTCAACGTGGAGGGATCGCCGCCGTCAGCCGCCCGCTTCTCCGTCCTGCCAGTGCAGGCGCGCTCCGCGCTCACGCAGCCATGCATCGAAACCGGCATCGTAGGCAAAGTCGGCGGCGGCGATCACCCGGCCGCCGGCGTCGAGCAGCAGCGGCAGGCGTTCGCGCACCCAGGGCGGTACCTCCAGCCCCTGCAGGACATGCTTGAGGGCATGCTCATGCGAGCGCCCGGGCAGCCGGATCCGTTCGCCCCCCTGCCGGGCGCGCACCCGCAGCGCTTCGGGCAGCCGGGGGGCGCCCTCGAGGCGGAGCACGCCTCCGCCGGGGAGCGCGAGCGGGTGCGTGCCGTCCCATGGCAGGTCCAGGGTGGCGGGGAGCGGCGGGGTTTCCCGGCCCGCATGCAGGCAATCGCGCCAGCGTCGGATGCGCGCACCGGCCCATCGGAAGCTGGCGACGGCATCCGCGCGTGCATCCAGCAGGTCACGTTCGACACGCCGGATGCCCTGCGCCGGCAGCGCGGGCAAGCCGAGCGCGTGTACCCAATGGCGGAGCACGCGTGCACGCCGGGCCGCGGGGAGAGCCAGGAGCGCCGCGACGTCCAGGCGCGACGGGTCGCTCCGCTGGACCTGCTCGAGGGCTTCGATGTCGCCATGCCGCAGCAGGTGGGCGGCATCGCCGGCCAGCGTCGCGCTGGTGGCAAGGGCGGCGCCGGCATGCGGCCAGCGCTCCGCGAGCAGCGGCAGGACCCGGTGCCGCAGGAAGTTCCTGTCCATGCATGGGTCCTCGTTGGAGGGGTCTTCGATCCATTCCAGCCGGTGCGCTTCTGCATAAGCCCGCAGCACATCGCGGGGGTGCTGCAGCAGGGGGCGCCACAGCCAGCCGCGACCGCAGCGTCGCCAGGCCGGCATCCCGGCCAGGCCCTCGGGACCGGATGCCCGCAAGGCACGCAGCAGGAAGGTTTCCGCCTGGTCGTCCCGGTGGTGCGCGAGGACCATCACCTCGCCTTCGACAAGCGTGTGTTCGAAGGCCGCATGGCGGGCCTTGCGGGCGGCGCCTTCCAGGCCCAGGCCGGAATCGCGCGGGACCTCCACGCGCAGGTGCCGGAGAACGATGCCCAGGCGGTCGCACAGGGTCTGGCAATGCGCGGCCCACGCGCCGGCGTGCGGGTGCAGGCCATGGTCGACATGCACCGCCGAGAGGCCCTGGCGCCGCTGTGCGGGATCGTTCGCCAGGCGATGCAGCAGCACGGTGGAATCCAGGCCGCCGCTGAGCGCGACGCGCAACGGGGCGTGGCCGGGAAGGGCCGCGGGGCGTGCAGGCAGGATCAGGTCGGCGACCATGGCGCCGGTGGCGGATCAGGCCGCCTCGTATGCCCCATAGCTGCGCAGCCGCTTGTAGCGACGCTCCAGCAGCTCGTCCTGGGGCAGGGCTTCCAGCGCGTCCAGCTCGTTGAGCAGCACCGCCTTGAGGCGCGTGGCCATCTGCCGGGGGTTGCGGTGGGCGCCGCCGATCGGCTCCCGGACCACCTTGTCGATCAGGCCCAGTCCGTGCAGCCGCTTGGCGGTGAGCCCCAGCTGTTCCGCCGCATCCTTGGCCCGGGCGGCATCGCGCCAGAGGATCGAGGCGCACCCCTCCGGGGTGATGACCGAATAGGTGCTGTACTCCAGCATCAGCGTGCGGTCGCCCACGCCGATCGCGAGCGCGCCGCCGGAGCCGCCCTCACCGATGACCGTGCACAGGATCGGGGTGCGCAGTTCGCTCATCTCAAGCAGGTTGCGCGCGATCGCCTCGGATTGCCCGCGTTCTTCCGCACCGATGCCCGGGTAGGCGCCGGGTGTATCGATGAAGGTGATCAGCGGCAGCTTGAAGCGCTCGGCGAGCTTCATCAGGCGCAATGCCTTGCGGTAGCCCTCGGGACGCGGCATGCCGAAGTTGCGGCGTACCTTGGACTTGGTGTCGCGGCCCTTCTCGTGGCCGATGACCACGACGCTGCGGCCGTCGATGCGCGCAAGGCCACCGACGATGGCGGCATCGTCCTTGAACGCCCGGTCGCCGGCGAGTTCCTCGAACTCGTCGCAGATCACCCGCAGGTAGTCCATCGTGTAAGGCCGGGCCGGGTGCCGCGCCAACTGTGAGATCTGCCAGGGCGACAGGTCGCGGAAGATCTGGGCGGTACGCTGGCGCAGCTTGTCCTGGAGCGCGTGCACCTCGGCATCCACATCCACCGCCGGTCCATGGCTGGCGTGGCGCAGTTCCTGGATCTTGGCTTCCAGGTCCGCAATGGGCTGCTCGAAATCGAGGTAGTTGGGATTCATGCGTCGAGGTGTTCTGGGCCAGGGGCCGCCGGGGCAAGGGGACAGTCTAGCCGACCCCCTGCTTCCATACCGAGCCGTCCGGTAGGGCGGCGGAGCGCCGGTCCGGCACCCCGCCGTGGCCGATCATTCGGCGACGCAGCCCAACCAGGCGTCGTTGTCGAGCTCCCAGTGGGTGTTCCAGCACAGCTTCACCTTCGGGATGATGCAGGTGTCGTCGTCCTCGTCGACCAGCTTCACGTCGTAGGTGTCGCACTGGATGTTGGTCAGGCGCCAGGTTTCGCCCGCATCCAGGACCTTGTCGTCCAGCTGGTCGTTGCCCCATTCGCTGTTGGAGCTGCGGGACACGTACACGTAATAGATGTCCCACATGGAGTTGTTGGTGATCTTGAGCTCCGTGGCCCCCACCGGCGCAGCCGGAGCGAGTGCCAGCAGCAGCGCTGCGAGCAGGTACTTCTTCATTCGGTTTTCCCCCTGTGACATGGATCCGGCTCCCCGGCCGGCAAGAATAGTGAACCCGATCACGTCCACGGGTGCAAATCAGCCGGGCAGGGCCGCTCAAACGACGCCGCTCGCTTGCAAGGGAGTGATCGAAAGGGGCTTGCGGGTCGACTCGGCCCTGGGCTCTTCTCGGCGCAGGGGCACGCGTGCGGTAAGACGGATCGCCGTCGTTCAGCCCCAGGGCCTTGCCAGCGCCAGTTTGACCGCACGCACGCCGGGCAGGGCGCGCAGGTGGCCGATGAGGTCGGCATCGACGCGGACGCCATGGCTGCCGTTGAGGTCGAGCATGCCGGCGGCACCGTCGCGCAGCAGGTCCAGGCGAAGCGGCGTCTTTCCGGGCCGGTGCGGAGCGAGCACGGCATCGACCCTGTCGAGGATGCCCTCGACCCGCAGGTCCAGCCGCAGCGACAGCCGTTGTGCCTGCTGGTGGCAGACCGCGGCGTAGTCCCAGCAGCGGTTGGCCTTCAGGGCGAAGCCCCCGCTGAAGCTGTCCTCGCGCAGCCCGCCCTGGACGACGAGCAGGCGATCGCGGGTGAACAGGGTGGCGTGCTCGGTATAGCTCTCGCCGAAGAAGGCGCATTCCAGGCGTCCGCGGCCGTCTTCGAGTTGCACGAACATCTGGCTGTCGCCCTTCTTGCGCAGGCCCGTCACCTGGCCGGCGACGACGGTCTCCACTTCGGGCCGCCAGCCGCTGCGGGCAGACTCCGGACGGGACGACCAGATCGCGTCGAGGGCGCCCAGATCGTGCCCCACCAGCGCCTTGACCTCGTCGCGGTAGGGGTCGAACGGGTGTCCACTGAGGTAGTGGCCGAGCGTGTCGCGTTCACCCTGCAGCAACTGGGCGAGCGGCCACTCGTCGGACTCGGGCAGGTCGATGTGCAACTCGGCCACCGGCGACTCGCCGCCGCCGAACAGCGAGACCTGGCCCGCCGCGCGCTCGCGGGCGAGCTGCTCGGTGGCCTTCATTGCCTCCGGGATCTGCAGGGCGAGGCTGGCGCGGTTGCGGCCCAGGCCCTGCAGGGCCCCCGCCTGGTTCAGCGCTTCGAGCGCACGCCGGTTGAGACGGTTGCCGTCGACGCGCTTGCAGAAGTCGAGCAGGTCGGCGAACGGCCCGGCGCGGCGCGCCTCGACGATCGCCTCGCAGACGCCGCGGCCGACGCCCTTCACCGCGCCGAGCCCGTAGCGGATCGTCCCCGGCGCGGTGGCTTCGAACATGTACTCGGAATGGGCGACGTCCGGCGGCAGCACCTCCAGGCCCATGACCCGGCACTCGTCGAGGAAGCCGGTCACCTTGTCGGTATTGTCCATGTCGGACGACAGCACCGCGGCCATGAACTCGGCCGGGTGGTGCACCTTCAGCCAGGCGGTCTGGTAGGCCACCAGCGCATAGGCGGCCGAGTGCGACTTGTTGAAGCCGTACTCGGCGAACTTCTCCATCAGGTCGAAGATCGGCGTGGCGACCTTCGCGTCGATGCCGCGTTCGGCGCAGCCGGCCTCGAACTTGGCGCGCTCCTTCGCCATTTCCTCGGCCTTCTTCTTGCCCATCGCGCGGCGCAGCAGGTCGGCGCCGCCCAGCGAATAGCCCGCCAGGACCTGGGCGATCTGCATCACCTGTTCCTGGTAGACGATGACGCCGTAGGTGGGCGAGAGCACCGGCTCCAGCAGCGGGTGCGGGTAGCTGACCTCGGCGCGGCCGTGCTTGCGGTCCACCCACTCCTTGTCCATCCCCGAGCCGAGCGGACCGGGGCGGAACAGCGCGGCGAGCGCGATGATGTCCTCGAAGGTGTCGGGCATCGCGCGCTTGAGCAGTTCGCGCATGCCGCGGGATTCGAACTGGAACACCGCCACGGTGTCGCCGCGCGCGAACAGTTCGTAGCTCGCGGTGTCGTCGAGCGGCAGCGCGGTGATGTCGAGCAGCGGTTCGCCGGCCTTCGCCAGTCGCGCATTGATCGCCTTGACCGCCCAGTCGATGATCGTCAGCGTGCGCAGGCCCAGGAAGTCGAACTTCACCAGGCCCACCGCCTCGACGTCGTCCTTGTCGAACTGCGTCACCGGATTGCGGCCGCGGCCCTCGCCGTCGTGTTCGGCGTACAGCGGGCAGAAATCACTGAGCGGACTGGGCGCGATCACCACGCCGCCGGCGTGCTTGCCGGCGTTGCGGGTCAGGTCCTCGAGGCTGCGCGCGAGGTCGATGAGGTCGCGGACCTCCTCGTCGCTGTTGTAGCGCTCGATCAGGTCGGGCGACGCGAGACCCTCGCTGGTGCGCGACTTCTCGGTCTCGCCCATCGCGTCGTCGAGGCTGATGCCCAGGGTGTTGGGGATCAGCTTGGCGATGCCGTCGACCAGGCCGTAGGGATGGCCGAGCACGCGGCCGGAGTCGCGCACCACCGCCTTCGCCGCCATCGTGCCGTAGGTGATGATCTGGCTGACCCGGTCGCGGCCGTACTTGCGCGCGACGTAGTCGATCACCTCGTCGCGGCGGTCCATGCAGAAGTCGATGTCGAAGTCGGGCATCGACACGCGTTCGGGGTTGAGGAAACGCTCGAACAGCAGGTCGTAGGGCAGGGGGTCGAGGTCGGTGATGCCCAGGGCCCACGCGACCAGCGAGCCGGCACCCGAACCACGCCCCGGGCCGACCGGGATGTCGTGCTGTTTGCCCCAGTTGATGAAGTCCGCAACGATCAGGAAGTAGCCCGGGAACCCCATCGTGATGATGACGTCCAGCTCGGTCTCCAGGCGCTCGTCGTAGTCCTCGCGGGTCTTGCCCTCCGCCAGCGGCGCCTTCTCCAGGCGCTTGCGCAGGCCCTCGCGCGCCTCGTTGCGCAGCCAGGACTCGATGGTGTGTTCGGCCGGTACCGGGAACGCCGGCAATGCGTACTCGCCGAGCTTCATCTCGACGTTGCAGCGCATCGCCAGCGCGACCGCGTTGTCGATCGCGTCGGGCGCGTCGTGGAACAGCGCGCGCATCTCGTCCGTCGACTTCAGGTACTGCTCGGCGGTGTAGTCCCGGGGCCGCCGCGGGTCGTCGAGGACGCGGCCGGAGGCGATGCAGACGCGGGCCTCGTGCGCTTCGAAGCCATCGCGGTCGAGGAACCGCACGTCGTTGCTGGCGACCACCGGCAACCCGCGCTTGGACGCGGCGTGCAGGGCGAAGGCGTTGAAGGCTTCCTCGCCGTCGCGGCCGGCGCGGGTCAACTCCAGGTGCAGGCGCTCGCCGAACACGCCCTGCCAGTCGGCCAGCCAGGCTTCCGCGTGCTCGTGTTTGCTGGCGACCGTCAGGCGTCCGGCCAGGCTGTGGCGCCCGGCCAGCACGAACAGCCCGGCGTTGTCCTCGCGCAGCCACTCCGGGCGCATTGCCACGCTGTCATGGCGGTGGCCCTCCATCCAGACGCGCGTGAGCAGGCGCGACAGGGTCAGGTAGCCGTCGCGGTCGCGGCAGAGCAGGGTCAGGCGCGAGGCCTCTTCGTTGCCGTCCGCCAGGCCGATGTCGGCGCCGATGATCGGCTTGATGCCCGCGCCTTCGGCCTTGCGGTAGAACTTCACCGCGGCAAAGACATTGTTGATGTCGGTGATCGCCACCGCCGGCTGGTCCAGCTCGACGCTGCGCTTGACCAGCTCGCCGATGCGGACGGTGGAGTCGGCCAGCGAGTATTCGCTGTGCAGGTGGAGGTGGACGAATCGGGATGCGGACATGCCTGCCTGGGCGGTGGTGACGTGCCCAGGGAGCGGGCGATGGAACGGTCACCGCAGGTTAGCAGCCCGGGGCGGCGGCACAAGGCTTGACGACGCACCCTCCGCCGGTCCCGCGTCCGGCCGTGATGGGGCCGGCGCGGGAGGCTCGCCGGTCACGCGACGACGCGGAAGCGGTCGTCGGGGCCGGGGCGGGTGTCGATGTAGTGCGCGTCGCGGACGCGGGCGTTGTGCTGCAGCTGCGCCAGCTCGGCCAGGCGGTCGCGCAACCAGGCGTCCTGTTGGCTGGCGGCGTCGCCCTCCGGATGCGTCTCGCGGCGATAGTCGCAGAAGTCCCGGTACTCTTCGGTCTCGGCCTCGAAGGCGGGCCACGTGAGATCGAACAGCAGGACGTCGTCGAGGTACCCCAGCAGCGGCGTCCGGTGGGGGATGAGGCCGGCGTCGTCGTCGAGGTAGGCAAGCATCCGGACGGCGCGGGCGCGGGCGCCCGCCGGCGTCTCCCAATCGGGATCGGCCAGCATCGCACGCACCCATTCGATCCGGTCGAGCCGGGTCTGCATGAGGCCGCGGGCCTCCGGCAGGGGTTGTGCCACCAGCCATTCGGCCAGCGCCTGCAGGCGGGGGATGTCCACGCGCGGCGCATCCGGATTGACTTCGTGCACCAGCGCGTCGAAGGCGGCCACCTGGGCGGGCTGCCAGGACATCACCGCGTCGTTGGCGGACGGAGGCGTCGCGTCCGGGCCGAAGGGCAGCGGCGGCTCCAGGGGGTTCAGCAGGGAAGTTCTCATGACGCACCTCCATGGCCGGCACGGCGTGGGCGGGGAGGGCGGGACGGGCGGGCCGGCGGTGCGCCGCGTCCCGGCAGTCGGGGAAGGGCGCCGCCTGCGGCGGACCGCCCTTGCATCGGGATGCATGGACATCCTCCCGAACCCCGAGCCTACGCCCAAGTGCAGCAAGGCAGGGTGACCATCGGCCGGTTCCGCCACGGGGCCGCCGCGCCTGTCCGACGGACGGCGCCCCGCGCACGGAATCTTCGTCGCGGCACGCCTCAGTGCACCCGGAACAGCGGCGCGCGCTCGGGCAGGTAGGTGCATTCGCGCACGCGCCGGTGGTGCTGGACAAGCGCCATTTCGGCACGTCCGGCGGATTCCCAGTCATTCCGGTCCATGTGGAAGGAGGCCGGCGCCAGGCCGCGCAGCTGTGCTTCGATGCGGCGGATCCGGCAGAAGTCCAGGTAGTCCGCGACTTCATCGGCCAGGAGAGGCCACGCGGTGCGGATGACGATGGCGTCGTCCAGCCGCCCGACGCGGGGCAAGCCGTCCGGGATCAGGTCGTCGTTCCCGCGGACATAGGCGATCACCTTGCGCGCGGTCTCTCCCGCCTCGTTGGCGGCCCGCCAGTCGCGATCGGCTTCCATGCACACCAGCGCGGTGGCCCGGCGCATCTGTTCGGTGATGCAGCGCGGTGCGGCGGTTCCAGTGGACCGGTCGTTCAGCTCGCGCGCGGCGGTGGCGATGCGGTCGGCATCCAGGCCCTGCGCGTCCGGGTCGATGCTGTTCAGGTAAGCGTTGAAGCGGGCCAGCGCAGCCGGGGCCAGGTCGAAGCGGTCGATCAGGTGGCGACGGTGCGGAGAGGCGGTCGGGCCGTCCAGGACGGTCGGCAAGGGCAGCGTGTCATTGAAATGGACGATGGCGTTCATGGCGTTGCTCCGGGGAGATGCACCCCAGTCGGGTGCGGCTCCAGATTCCGCCTTAACGTTTTTGCGGTCATGATGGGCAATTGAGACTTACGTCACCTTTCTCATTGGGTGGTGATGCAGTCATGAGGTTTTCATGATGGAGCCCGGAAACCCCGCCACGATGGGCCCTGCGCCGCCGTCGCGCTACCGGTTCGCCGACGTGACCGTCGATGTCGCCGCCCATACGGTGACCCGGGGCGGCGAGGACTGCGCGCTCGAGCCCAAGGCGTTTGCAGTGCTGCTGGAGCTCCTGCGGCACGCGGGGGACATGGTGGCCAAGGACGATCTGCTCGATGCGGTGTGGGGGCACCGGCATGTCACCCCCGGGGTCCTGACCCGTGCGATCGCGCAGCTGCGATCCGCGTTGGGCGACGACGCCCACGATCCCCGGTTCATCCAGACCCATCACGCGCTGGGTTACCGCTTCATCGCCGGGCTGGAGGTCGAGGCGCCGGCGCCGGCGAGTGGCGCCGCGGCCCTGCCCGCGAGGGAGGACGCCGCGGCCATGCCGGACCCCGCCGGGCCGGTAACCGCGCCTGCACGCCCACGTGCCTGGCGTTGGGGACTCGCCGCGCTTGTCCTCGTGGGGGCGCTCGCCGGTGCGGGTGCGTGGGTGCACTGGCGCTCACCGGAACGCCTCCCTCCGGCCGAGGCGTCGGTTGCGGTACTCCCGTTCAGCACGCTCAGCGGTGCGCCCGGGGATGCCTATTTCGCCGAGGGTCTGGCCGTCGAGATGCACGGGGCGCTGGCCGGCGTGCCCGGCCTGAAGGTCGCCGCGCTGCAGCCCGCCGAGGGCCGCCGCGAGGGGGACGTACGCGTGCTCGGACGTCGCCTGGGCGTGGCGACGGTGCTCGATGCCAGTGTCCGCCGCGAGGGCCAGCGCATGCGCATCGACGCACGATTGAGCGACACCCGGAATGGTTTCGTGCTCTGGAGCCAGACCTACGATCGCGACGCCAGCGACATCTTCGCGACCCAGAGCGAGATCGCACGCGAGGTGGTACGGGCGCTGCTCGGCGTGCTGCCCCCGGACGTGCCGGCGCTGGATCGTCGCCTGCGCCCAACCGCCGACCTGGCCGCCTATGAGCCGTACCTGCATGGTCTCAACCTGCTGCGGGGCACCGCGTCCCTGTCAGAACTGGCCGAGGCACGCCGCGCCTTCGAGGCGGCGCTGGAGCGCGACCCGCGGTTCGCGCGGGCGCAGGCCGGCCTGTGCCGCGTCGGCATCAGAGAGTTCGAGGCGAAGCGCGACGTCGGGCTGTACGACGCCGCGCAGGCCACCTGCATGAAGGCCGCGCGGATGGATCCTGCGCTGGGCGAGGTCAGTCTGGCGCTGGGCGACCTGTATGCCTCGCGGGGGGAGGCGGACGCGGCCCGCAAGGCCTACGAGGACACGCTCCACGACACCGCCCTTCGACCGGCCGCCTACATCGGCCTCGGCCGGCTGGCCGGCACGCGCGACGAGGATGCCCTCGCGATGGACTATTTCGAGCGTGCCCGGCAACTGCAGCCCGGTTCCGCTGCCATCCATCGCGAGATCGGCTACCAGCACTACCTGAAAGGACGCCTGGCCGATGCCATCGCGTCGTTCCGCGTCGCCACCACGCTGTCCCCCGACGACGCGGGCCTGTGGAGCAGCCTGGGCGGGCTCCACCTCGCGAACGGCGAGCGCGAGCCTGCCGCAGCGGCCTTCGAACGCTCGCTTTCGATAGAACCCGGCTTCGCCGCGCTGAGCAACCTGGGCACCTTGCGGTACGAACAGGGTGAATACGACGAGGCGGCGGCCCTCTACTCGCGCGCGAGCGAGCTCAATCCCGGCGATTACCGGATGGTCGGCAACATCGCGGATGCCCTCGCGGCGTCATCCGGCGGGCGTGGGCGCGCGAACGCCGCCTACCGCCGCGCGGCGGAGATGGCCGGACGTTACGTCGCGATCCGTTCTGACGATGCGGAGGCGAAGGCATGGCTCGCCTGGTACCGCGCCAACCTCGACGACGAGGCGGCGGCGCGGCGCTGGCTGGAGGATGCGCGCCGGCTGGGCACCGCACGTGCCGAAGTGGCGCTGCTGGGTGCGATGGTGCATGCCCGCCTGGGCGACAGGGATGCCGCCCGCGAGTCGATGCAGGAAGCGCGCGCGCTGGACGTGGCGGAAGCCCGGCTCCAGGCCGCGCCGGTCCTGCGGCAGGTCACGGGGGGACAGGAGATCGCGTCGCAGGGAGGCGGTTGAAGCCGCACCCACCGCCCGTACCGGGCCCCATGAGGAGGTTCCATGTCCACCGCCACCCACGCGACCCGGCTGGTCGCGCTCGGCCTGTGCACGTCGCTTGCCGGCTGCTCCGGCTGCGCGACCACCCCGTCTCCCGCACCGGCCGCGTCTCCCTACGGCGACGCCTGTCCCGCATCCCCGTCCGTCGCCAGCAGCAAGGTCCATGTACGGGTGACGTTTCCCGCGCCGGGGGGGCCACCGTCCACGTCGCCGGCAAGCTGCTACGTGACCCGCGGCACCGACGTCTACCTCGTGACGGACGAAGGCGTGAACGTGCCGTTCGCGATCCAGTTCAAGCAGGCCGGCACGTCGCTGGTCGCCGCCGACGCCCGCAATCCAAGCCCGGGAACGCCCGGCGTTTGGGAAGGGTCCCAGGCGGGGGTCAACCGACAGGCCCTGCTGCTCGAAGCGGATGCCAACCCCGGCAACTACCCCTACAACATCCGCGCGAACGGACACACCGTCGATCCCGTGATCATCATCAGGCTCCGTTGAGCCGATCGACCGCCCGGCGCACCGGCGCGAAGCTCCTGCGGTGCGCCGGGCAGGGCCCATGCGCGGCCAGTGCCGCGAGGTGCGCGGGCGTCGGATAACCCTTGTGCACGTCGAAGCCGTACCGCGGCCAGTCGACATGCAGCGCGACCATCGCGCGGTCGCGCGCGACCTTGGCGAGGATCGAGGCCGCCATGATCGCCGGGTCGAGTGCGTCGCCGCCCACGAGCGCCTCGGCGGCGCAGGGCAGGCGGGGCGGGAGTCGATTCCCGTCGACGCGCACGAAGGTCGCGGCAGGGCTCAGGGCCTCCACGGCACGAGTCATGCCCTGCAGGGTCGCCTGCAGGATGTTCAGCCGGTCGATCTCCAGCGCCGGGACGAGTTCGACGTGCCAGGCGAGGGCGCGTTCCTGTATGAGCGGAAACAAGGCCTCGCGGCGCTTCCCGCTCAGGCGCTTCGAATCGTCGAGGCCATCGATCGGACGTGCCGGGTCCAGGATCACGGCCGCGACTGCGACCGGGCCGGCAAGTGGGCCACGCCCGGCCTCGTCGACGCCCGCGATCCGCGCCCGGGCCGCATCCGGCGCCTCGAACAGGTCGGCCGTGCTGCTCAAGGCGACGCCTCGAGCAGTTCGCTGATCGCGCGCGCTGCTTCGTGGGAGGCGTCGCGACGCAGGGCTTCGTGCAGTTCGCGGAACCGCTGCGACGGCCCGTCGGCAAACGCCGGCGCACGCGCACTCGCCAGCGCCGCGAGCGTCGCCTCGACCAGCCGGTCGGTGGTGAACCGGTCCTGCATCAGCTCCGGCACGATGGCCTCGCCGGCCAGCACGTTCGGCAATGCGTAGTGGTCGACCTTCAGCATGCCCAGGCCCTTGACGATGCGATAGGTGAGGGGGGCGACCTTGTAGCCCACCACCATCGGCCGCTTCGCCAGCATGGCCTCCAGGGTCGCCGTGCCGGAGGCCAGCAGGATCGCATCGCTGGCGATCATTGCCTGCCGGGCCTGGCCGTCGATCAGGTGCAGCCCCTCGATGCCGTCCACCAGCGGCTCGAGTGCAGCGCGGCAACCTGCATTGGCGGCCGGCACGACCACCTGCAGGCCGGGCATCCCCGCGACGATCCAGCGTGCCGCGTCGAGGAACGTAGGCGCCAGGCGCTCGATCTCGCCGAGCCGGGATCCGGGTAGCAGGGCCAGTACCGGCGCCTCCTCGTCAAGCCCGAGTGCCTTGCGGGCGGCGCTTCGGTCCGGGTCCATCGGCATCTCGTCCGCCAGCGGATGGCCGACGAAGCGGGCGTTCACCCCATGGCGTGCATAGATCGGCGGTTCCATGGGGAAGAGACACAGCACGAGTTCCGCCGACTCGCCGATCCTCGCGGCGCGCTTCTCACGCCATGCCCAGACCGACGGGCTGACGTAATGAACCGTCCGCAGGCCGCGCTGCCTGAGCCAGCGCTCGACGGGCAGGTTGAAGTCGGGCGCATCGATGCCGATGAACACATCCGGCTGCCACTCGAGCAGTCGCTGGCGCAACTCGCGACGCAGGCGGAGCAGGCGGGGCAGGTGGCGGAGCACCTCGGCCAGGCCCATGACCGCCAGCGCATCGGACGGATACCATGTATCGACGCCCGCCGCCTGCATGCGCGGGCCGGCGACGCCGGCGAATATCGCGTCGGGATAGCGTTCGCGCAGTGCGTCGACGAGTCCCGCGCCCAGCAGGTCGCCGGAGGCTTCGCCCGCGACCAGCGCGATGCGCCGCGGACGGGCGTGGAGGGGCGGGTGCAGGGCGGTCGGGTCGGTCGGCATGTCGCCGGCATGATAGCCGGGTGGCACGGCGTGGCGCCTTCAGCGCAGGAGCGGGCGTTCGCCGTTGTCGATGAACTCAAGCAGTGCGCGCACGTCATCGCTGTCGGCGGCCAGTTCGGCAAGCTTCGCGCGGGCCTCGTCCAGCGAAGCACCGCCCATGTAAAGCGCCCGATAGGCGCGCTTGATGGCGGCGATGCGCGTGGCGTCGAAACCCCGTCGCTTCAGGCCTTCGCTGTTGATGCCGCGTGGCCGCCCGTAACCGTCCTGGGCGACCATCACGAAGGGTGGGACATCGCCGTTGACGAAGGCCCCCATCCCGATGAAGGCGTGCGCGCCGATCCGGCAGAACTGGTGCACCCCGGCGAAGCCGCTGAGGATGACATGGTCGCCGACGGTGACGTGGCCGGCCAGCGTCGCATTGTTCGAGAAAACGCACTGGTTGCCGACGACGCAGTCGTGGGCGACGTGGGTGTAGGCCAACAGCCAGTTGTCGTCGCCGACGCGGGTGATGCCACCGCCGGTGCCGGTACCCCGGTTGACCGTCACGAACTCCCGGAAGGTGTTGCGGTCGCCGATCACCAGCTCGACGCGTTCGCCGGCGAACTTCTTGTCCTGCGGCTCGCCGCCGATCGCGCAATGGCCGATGAACCGGTTGTCGCGTCCGATCGTGGTCGGTCCGGCGACCGAGCAATGCGGGCCGAACTCGCAGCCGTCGCCCACCACCACGTCGTTGCCGATGTGGCAGAACGCACCGACGCGGACTTCGTTGCCGAGGCTGGCGCCCTTCTCGACGACCGCGGACGGGTGGACGATGGCGCTCATGTCAGGCCTTCACCTCGGCGCACAGGATGTCGGCGCAGGCCGCCTGCTCGCCGTCCACGCGTGCGACGCCGTTGTAGAGGGCCATGTTGCGGATGGTGCGCTTCAGCGTGACCTCCAGCTCCAGCCTGTCGCCCGGCACGACCATGCGGGAGAACTTCGCATTGTCGATCTTCACCAGGTAGAACAGCCGGCCATCGGCCGAGCCGCCCGACGACAGCTGCGTCAGCAGGCCGCCGGCCTGGGCGAGCGCTTCCACGACCAGCACGCCCGGCATCACCGGGTGGCCCGGGAAATGCCCATTGAAGAAGGGTTCGTTGATGCTCACGTTCTTGTAGGCGAGCACGCGCTCGTTCGGCGTCAGCTCGACCACCCGGTCGACGAGAAGGAACGGGTAGCGGTGCGGGATCAGCGTCTGGATGGTCGTGACGTCGACCGGGAGCTGTACGGTGGAACTCATGCGGATGTGTCCTTGCGTGGAGGGCGGGCGCGCGTCGGCGCGGCCGTGGTGCCGTCAGGCATCGCCGCGGGGCAGGCGGCGGGCGAGGGCATCGAGCTGGCGGAACCGTGCGGCATTGCGGCGCCAGCTGCGATTGTCCATCAATGGCGTGCCCGAGGAATACTCACCGGGTTCGCGTATCGAAGAGGTGACCAGGCTCATCGCGGTGACCGTCACCCGATCGCAGATCTCGATGTGGCCCACCACGCCGGCCCCGCCGCCAATCAGGCAGTAACGGCCGATGCGTGCACTGCCGGCCACCGCCACGCAGCCCGCCATCGCCGTATGGGCGCCGACGACCACGTTGTGGCCGATCTGGATCTGGTTGTCGAGGCGCACGTCGTCGCCGAGCACGGTGTCCTCGATCGCGCCGCGGTCGATGCAGGTATTGGCGCCGATCTCGCAGTCGTCACCGACCACCACGCCGCCCAGCTGCGGCACGTTGAGCCAGCGGCCCTCGTTCATCGCCAGGCCGAAGCCATCGGCGCCCAGTACCGCGCCGGGATGGATGCGCACGCGTTGGCCCAGCCGGACGCGTACCACCAGGGTGACGCGCGCCACCAGCTCGCAGCCTTCGCCGACCACGCAATCCTCGCCGATCACGCAGCCCGGGCCGATCCGGGCACCGGCGTCCACCCGGCTGCGTGCGCCAATGCTGACGAACGCGCCGACCTGCGCATCCGGCGAGACGCTTGCATCGGGATGGACGTCGGCGGAGGGGTGCAGGCCCGCGGGCCATTCCGGACGGGGCGCGAACAGGGCGGCGATCCGCGCGAAGGTCGCATAGGGGTCGCGGGCGACCAGCGCCGTGCCGGGGAATCCCGCGGCATCCGCCTCGCGCATCACCACCACCCCGGCATCGCACGCAGCGAGCTGCCCGCGGTACTTCGGATTGGCGAGGAACGCGAGTTGCCGCGGGCCCGCGCCTGCCAGCGTGCCCACGCCTTCGATGCGCGCCCCGGCATCGCCGCGGACCTCGAGCCCGAAGCGTTCCGCCAGCTCGGCGGCGGAATGCGAAGGGGCGCTCATGCAGGAAGGACCGGCGTTCGCGGGCGTCAGAACGCGCCGCCGAAGGTGAACTGCAGGCGCTCGATCTCGTCGCCGTCTTCCTTCTGGAAGGGGTAGGCGTAGCTGATCGAGATCGGACCCATCGGCGAGCGCCACAGCAGGGCGACGCCGGTCGATGCCCGGAATTCGCTCGCATCGAACGCATCGACGTCGCGGTACACGTTGCCGAAGTCGACGAAGGCCGACACGCGGGCCCCCGGGCTGTCGAACAGCGTCGGGAAGATCATCTCCAGCGAGCCGATCGTCTTGAAGGCGCCACCGACCGGCTGCAGGTAGGTGCTGCCGGCGAAGGGGGCCTCGCGCGGTCCCAGGGTGTTGTCGCGGAAGCCACGCACCGAGCGCACGCCACCGGCGTAGAAGTTCTCGAAGAACGGCAGGCCGTCGGCGGTCAGCGTCTCCACGTAGTCGGGCGACCCGGTCTCGCACGGTTCGGTGGGGTCCGGGCCGGGCACGTAGGTATCGAGGATGCCGTCGCCATTGGTGTCCTCATAGGTGCCCGCGGTGTAGCAGACGTTGCGGACCACCGGATCCTGGTAGGCATCGCCGTAGCCGAGTTCGCCGCGGGTGTTCAGCACCAGCCAGCGCGACAGCGGCCAGTACTTCGAGATGTTGTACTGGATCTTGTAGTACTCGACCGTCGAGCCCGGCAGGGTCGCCTCCAGCCACAGGCGCTGCGAAGTGCCGCGGGTCGGCGTCAGCGCATTGTTGAGCGTGTTGCGTGCCCAGCCGATCTCGCCGCGCCAGGCATGGAACGTGCGCTGGCCGATCGCGTCGATGTAGTCGACGATCGACTCCGGCGTCTGCCCACGGAAGGCGGTGATGGTGTTCTTGTCGATGCCGAACAGGCCGGTGATCGATCCGGTCTCGGTGATTGGGATCCCGAACACGGCCTGCGCCGCGCCGTTCTCGCTGTTGTATTGCGCGGTGTTGAACTCGCCGTAGTCGTAGTCGCGGAACCACAGGTTGTAGCCCAGCGACATGCCGTTGTCGGTGAAGTACGGGTTGACGTACGAGAAGTTGTAGCTGTTGTAGTAGTCGCTGCGCTGCGCCTGCACCGACATCCGGTTGCCGGTGCCGAGGAAGTTCTCCTGCGACAGCTGCACCTGCGCGCTCAGGCCGCCGAGCTGCGAGTAGCCGAGGCCGAACACGAAGCTGCCGGACGTGGTTTCCTTCAGGTTGTAGACCACGTCGACTTCGTCGTTGCTGCCGGGTACCGGCTGGGTGTCGACCTCGACTTCCTCGAAGTACCCCAGTCCCTGGAGGCGGATCTTGGAGCGGTCGATCGCGGCCTGCGAATACCACGCACCCTCGAACTGGCGCATTTCGCGGCGGAGGACCTCGTCGCCGGTACGGGTGTTGCCCTTGAACACGACGTGCCGGACGTTGACGCGCGGGCCCGGCACGACCTGCAGGTTGATGCCGACGGTCTTGTTCTCGCGGTCGATGTCCGGGATCGTGTTGACCTGCGCGAACGCGTAGCCGACGTTGCCCAGGGTCGCGGTGATCGCGTCGGAGCTCACTTCCAGCAGGCGCCGGGAGAAGGTCTGCTCGGGCTGCACGAGCACCAGCCGCTCGACCTGTTCCTTGGGCAGGACCGTGTCGCCGGTGACCTCGACGCTGGAGACCGTGTACTTCTCGCCCTCGGTGATGCCGGCGGTGATGTACATGTCCTGGCGGTCGGGGCTGATGGACACCTGCGGCGAATCGATGCTGACGTCGACATAGCCACGGTCGAGGTAATACGAGTTGAGCTTCTCCAGGTCGCCGGAGAACTTCTCGCGGGAATACTGGTCGTCGCGGCGGTACCAGCTCAGCCAGTTGCTCTCGCGCGACTCCCAGCCCGCCAGGATGTCCTTCTCCTCGAAACTGTCGTTGCCCACGATGTTGACGTGGCGGATCTTCGCGGCCTTGCCTTCCTTGACGTTGATCTTCAGGTCGACGCGGTTGCGATCCAGCTCGGTCACCTCCGGGGTGATCTCGACGTTGTACTTGCCGCGGTTGTTGTACTGCCGGGTCAGCTCCTGGGTGACGCGGTCGAGCGCGAGGCGGTCGAAGGTGTTGCCTTCCGACAGGCCGATGTCGTTCAGGCCCACCAGCAGCTGCTCGGTCTCGATGTCCTTGTTGCCTTCCAGGGTCAGCCGGTTGATGGCCGGACGCTCGCGGACCTGGACCACCAGGATGCTGCCCTGGCGGTACAGGCTCACGTCCTCGAAGAAGCCGGTGCCATACAGGGCGCGGATCGCCTCGCCCGCGCGGGCGGAGTCGAGGGTGTCCCCCCGTTCCACCGGCAGATAGGTGAACACGGTGCCCGCCGCGATGCGCTGCAGGCCGTCGACACGGATGTCGCTGACGGTGAAGCTGCCGGCGGGGGCGGACGCGAGCGGGCTGGTGGCCGGGGCCGGGTCCGTCGCCTGCGCCATTGCGGGGAGCACCACGGCGGGATACAGGGCGGTGGTCAGGGCAAGGGCCAGCAGGCGGCGATTGGGTGTTCGCGTCATCATCACGTCCGGTTGGGATTCACTGCGCACCCGCGGGCGGGCGCTTGAAGTCAAGGGTGGCAACCGGCATCAGTGCACCAGGTTGTTCACGATGTCGTTGTAGAACGCCAGGCCCATCAGGCCGGCGATCAGGGCAAGGCCGACGTATTGCCCGGCAGCCATGACGCGCTCGCTCACCGGGCTGCCCTTGACCAACTCGATAAGGTAATACAGCAGGTGTCCGCCGTCCAAGATCGGAATGGGCAGCAGGTTCAGGATGCCCAGGCTCAGCGACAGCAGGGCCAGGATGGAGAGGTACCAGGCCGCGCCCTGGCCGGCGAAGGCGTTCGTCGCCCGGGCGATGGTGACGGGACCGGCCACGGTGTTCTGCACCGAGACCTTCCCGGTGAAGGCGCGGCCGATCATCGCGAACAGCTCGCGGGCCTGGTGCGCGGTCTCGGCGAAGGCGGCTGGGATCGCCTGCAATGGGCCGTAGCGGCGCATCGCGTCGAACTCCGGGCGCACCCCGCGGGCCGGCTCGATGCCCAGCACCCAGCGTTGCGTACCGTCCTCGTCCGTCGCCTCGCGGGGCTGGATCTCAAGTGCCAGGCGTTCTCCGTCGCGTTCGACTTCGATCATCGCGAGGCCGCCCTGCGCACCCAACGCCTGCACCTGCGGGCCGATGCCGCGCCAGTCGGCGACCGGGTTGCCATCGATCGCGGTGATCCGGTCCCCTTCGGCAAGCACGCCCCAGGCCGCCGTGTCCGGAGAGACTCGACCCACCACGGCAGGTACGACGGCATGGCGCGGCGACAGGCCGATCACGCCGATTGCGTTCCGCTCGTCGAAGTGCTCGGGCAGTTGCGACAGGGGCAGTTGCAGGGTGCGTTCGGAGCCGTCGTCGCCGGTCACCCGGACGGGGACGTCTTCGTGGTCGAGCGCGGCGGGCAGCAGCGCCATCTGCACTTCGCTCCAGGTCGGCGTGGCGCGCGTGCCCACCGCCCGGACGGTGTCGCCGGCGCGAAGGCCAGCCTCGGCTGCGATGCGCTCGGCACCGCCCACCACCGGGGCGTAGTCCGGGCGCCCGATGACGAACATCCCCCAGAAGAGGGCCACGCACAGCAGCAGGTTGGCGACCGGGCCGGCGGCGACGATGGCGATGCGCCGCCAGACCGGCTTCCGGTTGAATGCCTGGTCGAGTTGGGCGTCCGGAACGTCGCCCTCGCGCTCGTCCAGCATCTTCACGTAGCCGCCCAGCGGGATCGCCGCCACGGCGTATTCGGTGCCGTCAGCGCCGCGTTTCATCCACAGCGGCTTTCCGAATCCGATCGAGAAGCGCAGCACGCGCACGCCACAGCGGCGTGCCACCCAGAAGTGCCCGTATTCGTGGATGCTGACCAGGACGCCGAGGCTGACCACCAGCCACCACAAGGAGCCGATGAGCTCACCCATGGCGGGTTCCTGTCGGGGCGGGAAGTGGAGTCATCGGGGCTGGACGGCGGCAGGCGACCTCCAGTTTACCGTCACGCCACGGGCCTTGGGGGCGGGTCATGCGGCGCGCGCCAGCAGGGCTTCCACGTGGCGCCGGGCCCGGGCATCGGCATCGGCCAGGGTGTCCAGGGTGTCGGCGGGCATCGCGGGCAATGCGGTCATCGTGTCTTCGATCAGGGCCGGAATGTTCAGGAAACCCGTGCGGCGCTGAAGAAAGGCTGAAACCGCCGTCTCATTGGCCGCATTCAGCAGCGCGGGACCGGTCCCGCCGCCGGCCAGCGCCTCGAACGCCAGACGCAGGCAGGGGAAGGCCTGCAGGTCGGGTGGCTCGAAGTCCAGCCGTCCGCCCTGGGCCAGCAGGTCCAGACCGGATACGCCGGAGCGGATCCGTTCCGGCCAGCCGAAACCGACCGCCAACGCGGTGCGCATGTCGGGCAGGCCGAGCTGGGCGAGGGTGGAGCCGTCGACGAATTCGACCAAGGAGTGCACGAGGCTCTGCGGGTGCACCAGCACGTCGATGCGCTCCCCGGGAACCCTGAACAGGTGATGGGCCTCGATGACCTCCAGGCCCTTGTTCATCAGCGTCGCCGAGTCCACCGAGATCTTGGGGCCCATCGACCAGCGCGGGTGGGCTACGGCCTGCTCGACGGTGACCGCCTGCAGCGACGCCCGGTCACGCCCGCGGAACGGCCCGCCGGAGGCGGTCAGGATGAGGCGCTGCAGGCCGGCATGGGCGGCCGCATCCGGCAGGCACTGGAAGATCGCATTGTGCTCGCTGTCGACCGGCACGATGGTCGCGCCGCCTGCCTCGGCCTCGCGCATCAGCAGCTCGCCGGCGAGGACCAGCGACTCCTTGTTGGCGAGCAGCAGGCGCTTGCCCGCCCGGGCCGCGGCCAATGTGGAAGGCAGGCCGGCTGCTCCGACGATGGCGGCGACCACCGTGTCGCACGCGTCGCCCGCGACCAGGTCGTCCAGGGCTTCCCCGGTGTGGGCATGCGTGTCCAGCCCGGATGCGCGGAGGCCATCGCGCAGCGCCGGATAGAGGCTGCGGTCGGCAATCACGGCGTGGCGCGGACGGTGGCGGCGGCACAGGTCGAGCAGGGCGTCGACGTTGCGCCCCGCCGCGAGCACGGTCGCGCGCAGCCGGTCGGGGTGCCGCGCGATCACGTCCAGCGCGGAGGTGCCGATCGAACCGGTGGCCCCGAGGACCGCGATATCGCGCGCCGTCGTCATCTCAGAACCCCAGCACCGCCTTGGCGACGGCGAAGGCGGGCAGGGCGGCAAGCACGCCGTCGAGGCGATCCAGCACGCCACCGTGGCCCGGGATCAGGTTGCTCGAGTCCTTCACGCCGGCATGCCGCTTGAGCAGGCTCTCGAACAGGTCGCCGACCACCGAGAACAGCACGGCGATGGCGGCGGCCAGCGCCACCCAGGGCAGCTGCGCAACGCTGGCGCCGGCGAACAGCCCCAGCGCGACACCGGTGACGACACCGGCCACGAGCCCCCCGATCAGGCCCTCGATGGTCTTGTTGGGGCTGATGCGCGGCGCGAGCTTGCGGCGGCCCAGTTTGCGGCCGGCGAAGTAGGCACCGCTGTCGGCGGCCCAGACGATCCCGAGCGCGGCGAAAAGCCAACGGTGGCTGCTGGCCGCGTCGCCACCGCCGTGGATCCAGGCGAGCGCGCACCACGCCGGCACCAGGCTCATCGTGCCGGCGGCGAGCTTGATCGCGCGCGCATGGGTGTCGTGGTCGCTGGCGAAGTTGAAATTGCGCAGCCACAGCAGGACCAGCAGCCACCAGGCGACGCCGACGATCGATACCAGTTGCAGCAGGACGTAACTGAATCCGCTGGCCGAGCGCGAGGCCCAGACCATCGCGACCATCAGCGTCAGGTTGGCGGCCAGCAGGACCGAGCGCGCCAGGCTGTCACGTACGTCGGCCAGGTCGAACCATTCCCAAAGCCCGGCCAGGAACACGACGGCGGCCAGCGCCATGAACCAGGGCGTCGGCAGGAAGAGGATGGCGGCGATCGCCAGGGGCGCCATCACCAGCGCGGCGAGCAGGCGGGTACGGGTCATGCGGAAGTCTCGTCGTGTGCCGGGGCCACCTGGGCGCCGGTCAGGCCGAAGCGGCGCTGGCGCCGCCCGAAGTCGTCCAGCGCACGTTGCAGCAGCGCCGCATCGAGCTCGGGCCACAGGGTTTCGGTGAACCACAGCTCGGTGTAGGCCAACTGCCACAGCAGGAAATTGCTGATGCGAAGATCGCCGCCGGTGCGGATGAACAGGTCCGGTGCCGGCAGGTCGGACAGGCAGGTGCGCGCGTGCAGGGCCGCTTCGTCGATCTGTTCCGGCGCGAGGCGCCCCGCGGCGACGTCCTCCGCGAGTGCCCGGGCGGCCTGCGCAAGGTCCCAGCGCCCGCCGTAGCTTGCGGCGATCGTCAGGTGCAGGCGATGGTTCCCGGCGGTCACGGACTCGGCGTGGGCCATGCGCTGGCGGATCGCGTCGCTGAAGCGCTCGCGTTCGCCGATGAAGCGGATGCGCACCCCGCGCCGATGCAGCTCCTCCACCTCGCGCTCGAGCGCGTTCAGGAACAGCTTCATCAGCGCGCCGACTTCGTCCTCCGGGCGCCCCCAGTTCTCGCTTGAGAACGCGAACAGGGTCAGTGCTTCGACGCCGCGTTCCAGGCAGAAGTCGATGCAGGCGTTCACCGCGCGCGCGCCCGCCCGGTGGCCGATCATGCGCGGTCGGCGCCGCCTTTCCGCCCAGCGCCCGTTGCCGTCCATGATGACGGCGAGGTGGCGCGGGATGCCGGTCGGGGCGACCGGCGCGATGGCAGGGTCCGATGTCATGGTGTCGACGGTACGACCCGTCAAACCGCCATCAGTTCCTGTTCCTTCGCCTTGACCACGTCGTCCACGTCCTTGATGGCGCTGTCGGTCAGCTTCTGGATCTCGTCCTCGCTCCGGCGCACGTCGTCCTCGGTGACTTCCTTTTCCTTCAGCAGCTCCTTGACCTGGTGGTTGGCATCACGGCGGATGTTGCGGATGGCGACCTTGGCGTTCTCGCCTTCCGCGTGGACCACCTTGGTCAGCTCGCGGCGACGCTCTTCGGTGAGGGCCGGCATGTTGATGCGGATCACCGTGCCCGCGGTATTCGGGGTCAGGCCGAGGTCGGAATTGATGATGGCCTTCTCGACCGCCGAGACCATCTGCTTCTCCCACGGCGTGATGGTCAGCGAGCGGGCGTCGGTCACGGCCACGCTGGCGACCTGGGTCAGCGGCATGTCGGAGCCGTAGTAGTTCACCTTGAGGCCATCCACCAGGGCCGTCGACGCGCGACCGGTGCGCACCTTGGTCAGGTCGTGGCGGAGCGCATCCACGCTCTTGCCCATGCGGGTCTTGGCATCTTGTTTGATCTCGTTGAGCATCGCCGGCTCCGGTCCTGTGTCGGTAACCGCCGGATTATATGCGATGCCGGGCCCGACCTAGTGGCGATGGCCCTCCCCGGGGGCGCCGTGCGGCGCGAGGACGTGCCGGTCGTGCTCGCATCCGCGGCCATGTTCCACCTGCAGGGTGGGGTGGTTGATGCCGAAGCGGGCGTTCAGTTCGCGGTTCAGCGCGTCGATGAAGGCATCGTGGTCATCGCGGGCGGGGCGGACGATGTGGGCCGTCATCGCGACTTCGCCGGCGCCCAGCGACCAGATGTGCAGGTGGTGCACGGCAGTGACGGCGTCCCGCGACTGCAGGAAGGCCTGGACTTCGGCCTGGTCGATGCTCGCGGGCACCGCGTCCATCGCGGCGTTGAAGCTTTCGCGCAGCAGGCCGAAGGCGCCGATCGCGATGACCACGCCGATCAGCAGCGCCGTCGCCGGGTCCAGCCATGCCCAGCCCAGCGCCTGCATGCCGAGGCCGGCGAGCACGGCCGCCAGTGATACCGCGGCATCGGCCACCAGGTGCAGGAAGGCGCCACGCCGGTTGAGGTCGTGGTCATGCCCGTCGCGTACCAGCCAGGCGCCGCCCAGGTTGACCGCGATGCCGATCGCGGCGACGACCACGACCGTCATCGCCGGGATCTCCGGCGGAGCGCTGAAGCGACGGACGGCCTCCCACGCCAGCGCGCCCGAGAACGCCGCCAACAGCAGCGAGTTCGCCAGTGGCGAAAGCAGGGTGGCGCGCCGCCATCCATAGGTGTGGCGTGCCGTGGGGGCGCGTCGTGCCAGCACCGCGGCGCCCCAGGCCAGGCCCAGCCCCAGTACGTCGCCGAGGTTGTGGAGGGCGTCCGACAACAGCGCCAGGGAGTTGATGGCAAAGCCGTACCCGGCCTCGAGCACCGTGTAGGCGAGGTTGATCAGCGTCACCGCGGCGAACGCGCGGGTGCCGTCGTGGTGGTGATGGTGTCCGTGCATGGGCCGAATCTGGCACGCGGTGGCAGCGGACACTATTACGGCGTGGCAGGTCGTCGGTGGGCCGCAGCCAGGCCTGCCTGTGCCGGACACGCCGTGAATACGTCCATGTAGGCTCGTATGCAGCATCCATGCTGCATACGGTCCGGCACAGGCAGGCCCGGCTACAGCCTAGATGGATTGCGGATGTTCCGTGGTCTACGGTCGCTGGCGGCTTGCCGAAGGCCTAGCTGCGGCCCGAGACCAGGGTGCCGATGTCCTCGCCCTGCAGGACGCGCAGCAGCACGCCGGGCTGGCCCATGTCGAAGATGCGCAGCGGCAGGCCGCTGTCGCGGCACAGCGCGAACGCGGCGGTATCCATGACCTGCAGGTTGCGCTGGATCACCTCGTCGTAGGTCAGCGTGTCGTAACGGACCGCGTCGGCGTGCTTCTTCGGGTCCTTGTCGTACACGCCGTCGACCTTGGTCGCCTTCAGCAGCAGGTCCGCGCCGATCTCGATCGCGCGCAGCGCCGCGCCCGAATCGGTGGTGAAGAACGGGTTGCCGGTACCGGCGGCGAAGATGACCAGCCGGCCCTTCTCGAGGTGGCGGATCGCACGGCGGCGGATGTAGTCCTCGCAGACGTCGTTGATCTTCAGCGCACTCATCACCCGCGCCTTGCCACCGAGTTTCTCCAGCGCGTCCTGCATCGCCAGCGCGTTGATGACCGTGGCCAGCATGCCCATGTGGTCGCCGGTGACACGCTCCATCCCGGAGGCGGCGAGGCCCGCGCCGCGGAAGATGTTGCCGCCGCCAATCACCAGGGCGACCTCGGCCCCGGCCTGCTGGGCTTCGATCACCTCCCGGGCCAGTCGCCCGATCATCTTCGGGTCGATGCCGTAGTCCTCGTCGCCCATCAGGGCCTCGCCGGACAGTTTCAGCAGGACGCGGCGATAGGCGAGTTCGGGCATGGGGGCGGGCCGGCAGGGGGACGCGGTGATTCTAGCCGAGGGGCCCGGGGCGAGGTAGGGGCGGGCGTTTCCCGAACGCATCCACGAACGAAAAAGGCCGCGGATGTCCGCGGCCTCCTTCGTGCTGCACGGCAGTGGCGATCAGGCCAGGCCGGCCTGCTTCATCACTTCGGCGGCGTAGTCCTCGACCACCTTCTCGATGCCTTCGCCGACGGCGAGGCGCTCGAACTTCACCACCTCGGCGCCGGCGGCCTTCAGCACGGCCTCGACGCTCTGGTTGGTGTCCAGCACGTAGGGCTGGCCGTACAGGGTGACCTCGTTGACGATCTTGTTGATCTTGCCGCCGATGATCTTCTCGAGGATGTCGGCCGGCTTCGCCTTGTCCTTGTCGGACATCTTGGCCAGCTCGATTTCCTTTTCCTTCTCCACGAAGTCGGCCGGCACGTCGGCCGCCTTGACGTAGGGCGGGTTCATCGCCGCGACGTGCATCGCCAGGCCGCGGGCCAGCTCGGGGTCGCCGCCCTTGAGCTCGACCAGCACGCCGATGCGGCCACCGTGCACGTACGCGGCGACGGTGCCGTCGGTGTCCACGCGGACCATGCGGCGCAGCTGCACGTTCTCGCCGACCTTGGCGATCAGCTCGGCACGGGTTTCCTCGACGGTCTGTCCGCCGATGGCGGCGCCCTTCAGCGCCTCGATGTCGGACACGCCGAGCGCGGCCTGGGCGACGGCCTCGGTGAAGGCGACGAAGTTCTCGTCCTTGGCGACGAAGTCGGTCTCGGAGTTGATCTCGACCAGCACGGCCTTGCCGCCGTCCTGGGCGGCCGCGACGCGGCCCTCGGCGGCCACGCGGCCGGCCTTCTTGTCGGCCTTGGCCAGGCCGGACTTGCGCAGGTTCTCGGCCGCGGCGTCGATGTCGCCGTTGGTCTCGGTCAGCGCCTTCTTGCACTCCATCATGCCGGCGCCGGTGCGCTCGCGCAGTTCCTTGACGAGGGAAGCGGTGATTTCAGCCATGGGGGTACCTCAGATGGTGGGGGTCGCCGGAGCGACGTGCGGGCGCGCGTGGCCATGAAGCCGGGCACGCCCCCAGGGGTGGGTCCCGCGACGCGGGAGGGGTCGCAGCCGCGCATGATCGCGCGGCTGCGTGACCGGCGCCTTACTCGGCGGCGGGGGCCTCGGCGTCGCCCGTCTTGGCGGGGGCCTTCTTCGCCTTGCGCACCGGCTTCTTGTCCTCGCCTTCGGCGGCGTCGGCGAAGTCTTCCTCGCGGACCGAAGCCGGGGTCGGCGCGGCGGCCTTGCCCTCGAGCACGGCGTCGGCGGCGGCACGGGCGTACAGCTGGACGGCGCGGATGGCGTCGTCATTGCCGGGGATGGCGTAGTCGACCAGCTCCGGGTTGTAGTTGGTGTCGACGACGGCGATGACCGGGATGCCGAGCTTCTTGGCTTCCTTGATCGCGATGTCCTCGTGGCCGATGTCGATCACGAAGATCGCGTCGGGCAGGCGGTTCATGTCCTTGATGCCGCCCAGCGAGGCTTCCAGCTTCTCGCGCTCGCGGCGCAGGCCCAGCACTTCGTGCTTGACCAGCTTCTCGAAGGTGCCGTCGGTCTCGGCGGCTTCCAGCTCCTTCAGGCGGGCGACCGACTGCTTGACGGTGCGGAAGTTGGTCAGCGTGCCGCCCAGCCAGCGCTGGTTCATGTACGGCATGCCGCAACGCTCGGCCTCTTCCTTGATGGCTTCGCGCGCGGAGCGCTTGGTGCCGAGGAACAGGATCATGCCGCGCTTCTGGGCGACGCCCGAGATGAAGTTCATCGCGTCGTTGAACAGCGGAACGGTCTTCTCGAGGTTGATGATGTGGATCTTGCCGCGGGCACCGAAGATGTACGGGCCCATCTTGGGATCCCAGTAACGGGTCTGGTGGCCGAAATGGACGCCGGCTTCCAGCATCTGGCGCATGGTGATCTGGGGCATGGGTGGAACTCCAGGCAGTGGAATCCGGCCGCCGGTTCAATGGGTGGCGGCTGCCGTGGCCAAGGGCCAGGGCAGGATTCCGGGGTTGGGCCTCCCCGCTGCTTCCGTGGCCGAACCGGCCTCCCTCGGGGGCATCCCCTGGGACGTCGGCACCCCGGCACGGTGCGTGGCAGCGGGTGTGTATTCGCCTGCGACCGGGGCGATCCCGGAAGCTCAGCGCCCGGCGTGGGCGCGCGACCGGCGGCGGATGTGCCAAGGGTCAGCCGATCAAGTATAGCGGGCTCCTGGCCTGTGGACAAGTTGATGCCGCGACGGCGGCCAAGTGGTCCATAATGGCGGGATGAGCATTTCCCTGAAGACCCCGGAAGAGATCGAGAAGATGCGCGTCGCCGGCCGGCTGGCCGCCGAGGTGCTGCAGGTCGTCGCCCCGCACGTCAGGCCCGGGGTGAGCACCGAGGAACTGGACCGCATCTGCCACGACCATATCGTCAATGTTCAGGGCGCGATTCCGGCCAACGTCGGGTACAAGGGGTTCCCCAAGACCGTCTGCACCTCCGTCAACAACGTCATCTGCCATGGCATCCCGAGCGAGGCCAAGGTGCTGAAGGACGGGGACATCATCAACATCGATGTCACGGTGATCAAGGACGGCTGGCACGGCGACACCAGCCGGATGTACGTGGCCGGCAAGCCCTCGGTGATGGCGCAGCGCCTGGTCGACGTGACCCGGGAGGCGATGTTCCGCGGGATCCGGGCGGTCCGGCCGGGAGCGACGCTCGGCGACGTCGGCCACGCGATCCAGAGCTATGCCGAATCCGAACGCTTCTCCGTGGTTCGGGAGTACTGCGGCCACGGTATCGGCAAGGTCTACCACGACGAGCCGCAGGTGCTGCATTACGGCCGTCCCGGTGCAGGCGTGGTGCTCAAGCCGGGCATGACCTTCACCATCGAGCCCATGATCAACGAGGGTGGCCGGCACACGCGCCTGCTTCCCGACGGCTGGACCGTGGTGACCAAGGACCGCAAGTTGTCGGCCCAGTGGGAGCACACCGTGCTGGTGACGGACGACGGTGTCGAGATCCTCACCCGCCTGCCGGGCGACGACAACGATCTGTGAGCGCGCCTGCCGCTGGCGATGCCGGTGCAGCGGGCTCCGACGCGGAGTGGGCGGCGCGTGCGCGCAGCGCACTGGCGGAGCATGCGAAGGCCCTGGCGGAGCGCTTCGACGCGGCGGTGGACGTCGACCGGCTGGTCGCCGAGCGCAGTCGCGTGGTCGACCGCCACGTGCTCGAGGCATGGCAGGCCTGCATTCCCGTCGACGCCCCGCTGGCGCTGTTCGCGGTGGGGGGCTACGGCCGCGGGGAACTCTTCCCGCACTCCGACATCGATCTGCTGGTCCTGAGCGGCGAGGACCTCGGCGCGACCGGTGACACGCGCCACGAAGATGCGCTGTCACGCTTCTTCACGCGCCTGTGGGACGCGGGCCTGCCGGTTGGGCATGCGGTGCGTTCCGCTGCCCAGTGCACCGAAGCCGCGGCGCAGGACATCACCGTGATGACCGCGATCCTGGAATCGCGTCCACTGGCCGCGGGCGCGGCCGACCGGCGCGCGCTGCAGGAGGCGGTCGCCCCCACCCGGGCATGGCCCGCGAACGCCTTCTTCGAAGCGAAGCGCCAGGAGCTGCGCGAGCGCCATGCCCGCCACGGCGACACCTCGGATAACCTGGAGCCCAACCTGAAGGACGGCCCCGGTGGCCTGCGTGACGTGCAGACGCTGCACTGGATGGCGCTCCGGATCATCGGCACCTCGGACCTGGAGTCGCTGGTGGCGGTGGGACAACTGGGCGCGGACGAAGTCGCATCGCTGGAGCGCGAGCGCAAGTCGCTGTCGCGCCTGCGTTTCGGCCTCCACCTGCTGGCGCGCAAGCACGAGGAACGTCTGCGTTTCGATTACCAGAAGCGGCTGGCCGAGCGCCTGGGCTACACCGACAGCGACGGGACGCTCGCGGTCGAGAAAATGATGCAGGGCTTCTACCGCAGCGCTTCGCTGGTGCAGCGGATCAGCGAACGCCTGCTGCAGCGGTTCGAGGAACAGATCGAGGGCGAGGCGATCCCGCAGCCCCTGGACGAGGCCTTCGAACTCCGGCGCGGCTACCTGGCCGCGCGCGACGATGCCTGGCCACGGGCGGCGGAGGACGTGTTCGCGCTGTTCGCCACCTGGGCGGGGCATGATGCGGTGCGCGGCCTGCATTCGCAGACGGCTCGGGCGTTGGCGGAAGCGTTGCCGGAATTCCCCGACTACGCCTCGGCCGGCACCGCCATGCACCAGGCCTTCATGGGCCTGCTGCGCGGGCCCGAACCCGTCGCCACCCTGACCCGGATGGCGCGACTGGGCGTCCTGGGGCGCTGGATTCCCGCGTTCGCGCGCGTTTCAGGCCGCATGCAGTTCGACCTCTTCCACGTGTACACGGTCGACCAGCACACCCTGGCGGTGCTGAAGAACCTCGCGATATTCGCCTCGGGCTCGCACGACGAACGCTTCACCCTCGCCAGCGAAGTCTGGCCACGGCTGAGGAAGCCCGAACTGCTGCTGCTCGCCGGCCTGTTCCACGACATCGGCAAGGGACGGGGCGGCGACCACTCGGAACTCGGCGCGGAAGACGCGCGGGTGTTCTGCGACACCATCGGCCTGAGCGGGGCGGAGTCGGGACTGGTCGAGTGGCTGGTGCGGCGTCACCTGTTGATGTCCACCACCGCGCAGAAGCAGGACATCACCGATCCGGGGGTCATCCACCGGTTCGCCACGGAGGTCGCGGATCGTGACCGGCTCGACCATCTCTACCTGCTGACCTGCGCGGACATCGCGGGCACCTCGCCGAAACTGTGGAACGCCTGGAAGGACCGGCTGCTCGCCGACCTCTACACGGCCACCCGCTTGGCCCTGCGTCGTGGCCTCGAGCATCCGCTCGCTGCGACCGAGCGCGCGGCGGAGAACCGGGAGGCGGCGCGCGCGATGCTGGCGGCCTTCGGAACGGGCGACGAGGAGATCGAGGCGCTGTTCGAGCGCATGCCTGAAATCGGCTTCCAGCGCGGGCGCCCCGACCACCTGGCCTGGCAGGCACTGTCGTTGCGTGGCATCCGGAGCGGGGATGTCCGGGTGCGCGTGCGCCCGGTCGCGGCCCATGCCAGTGCGCTCGAGGTGTTCGTTCACTCACCCGATCGCGATGGCCTGTTCGATGCCATCGTGGCCACCCTGGACAGGCTCGGCCTCGCCATCCAGCAGGCACGCGTGCACGACGGCCCCGATGGCACCATCTTCGACAGCTTCGAGGTCCTGCCCTCGGATCCGCGCCATGTGCCGGCCGAGCAGGAGGTGGAGCAGCGGCTGGAGTCCACGCTGACCGGCACCATCGACGACGTACGCCCGCCTCGGCGTACCCAGCCGAGCCATCTGCGGCATTTCCGCACCGCGCCGCAGATCGACTTCGACGAAACGCGCCCTCGCCTGACCCAGATCAGCCTGGTCTGTACCGATCGTCCGGGCCTGCTGGCCGAGGTGACGCGCACCTTCAGGACCCAGGCCTTGCGGGTGCACGAAGCCCGCATCGCGACGTTCGGTGCGCGCGCCGAGGACCTGTTCCAGGTTTCCCGGGTCGATGCCGAGGGCAACGACCGTCCACTTGATGAACCCCAGCGGCAGGCGTTGCGCCAGGCGCTGCTGGCCTGTATCGAAGGAGAGTAGAAGATGAGCCCCAAGACCCCGGCCACCGCCACGGACGAACTGCAGGCGGTGATCGAGAGCGCGTTCGAGCGTCGTGCAACCCTCACCGTGGACGAGATCGACGGGTCGACCCGTCCGGCCGTGGAGCGGGTCATCGACGGGCTGGAAGAGGGCACGTTCCGCGTCGCGGAACCGGACGGCGCCGGCGGCTGGCGGGTCAACGAGTGGCTGAAGAAGGCGGTCCTGCTGTACTTCCGCACGCAGGAAATGGAGGTGGTCGACGGTTGCCCCGCACCGTTCTGGGACAAGATCCCGGCCCGTTTCGAGGGCTATGACGAGACCGCGTTCCGCGCCACCGGCGCGCGCGTGGTGCCCGGCGCGATCGCCCGCCGCGGCGCGCACATCGGCAAGGACGTGGTGCTGATGCCGAGCTTCGTCAACATCGGCGCCCACGTGGGCGAGGGGACGATGGTCGACACCTGGGCCACGGTCGGTTCCTGCGCGCAGGTCGGTGCGCACTGCCACCTGTCCGGCGGTGCCGGCATCGGTGGCGTGCTGGAGCCGCTGCAGGCGACGCCGACGATCATCGAGGACCACTGCTTCATCGGCGCACGTTCGGAGGTGGTCGAGGGCTTCGTGGTCGGCCACCACAGCGTGATCGGCATGGGCGTGTTCCTCGGCCAGAGCACGCGCGTCTACAACCGCGCCACCGGCGAGATCAGCTACGGGTCGGTCCCGCCCTACAGCGTGGTCGTGTCGGGCCAGTTGCCGGCGGCCGATGGTTCGCATTCACTGTACTGCGCGGTGATCGTGAAGCAGGTCGACGCGAAGACCCGCAGCAAGACCAGCATCAACGACCTGCTGCGCGGCCTGGCGGACTGATCCGTGGTCACGCTGTATGGCCTGAAGAACTGCGATACCTGCCGGAAGGCGCGCAAGTGGCTGGAGCGCTTCGGCGTCGAGCATGCGTTCGTCGATTACCGGGACGAGCCGCGCACGCCTGAGACGCTGCTGGCGTGGCAGGCGGCACTGGGTGGTTGGGATGCGATGGTGAACAAATCGTCCACCACCTGGCGCAACCTGCCGGCGAACCGGAAGTCGCCCGGCAGCGATGCGGAGTGGAAGCTGCTGTTGCGCGAGCATCCCCAGTTGATCCGGCGCCCGGTGGTGGTGACGGACGATGGCATGATGTCGCAGGGGTTCAGCGACAATGGGTTCAAGAAGCGGTTCGGGGTTTGACGAGAGGCTGACGTGTGAGCGTTGGCGTTTGGCGTTCGCAGTGTGCCGTGAAGGGGTAGCCCCCTGCAGGACACGCCGTGAACCCATCCATGGGGGCTTTTCCGCAACATCCATGTTGCGGAAAGTCCTGCAGGGGGCTACCCCTCCACGGCCAGCACGCTTCGTTGGCAGGCGTGAAACACCTTCCGTGGTGCTGCCGGGAGAATTCTTGAGGAACTGGCTGTGAGTGACGTGCTTGACCTGACCCGCGACCTGATCGCCCGGCCTTCGGTGACGCCGGAGGATGCCGGCTGCCAGGCCCTGCTGGCGGCCCGGCTGGAAGCGGCGGGCTTCACCTGCGAGCACTTGCGCTACGGTGACGTGGACAATCTCTGGGCCACGCATGGCGACGGCGAGGGGCCGACGCTGGTGCTGCTCGGCCATACCGATGTGGTGCCGCCCGGTCCCGTCGAGGCCTGGTCGAGCGACCCGTTCGCGCCCGAGATCCGTGACGGCGTGCTGTACGGGCGTGGTGCCGCGGACATGAAGGGCAGCGTCGCGGCGTTCGTCGTCGCGGTCGAGCGCTTCGTCGCGGCCCATCCTGCGCATCGTGGACGCGTCGCCGTGCTGCTGACTTCGGACGAGGAAGGCGACGCGATCGACGGCGTGCGCCGCGTGGCCGACACCTTCCGCGAGCGGGGCGAACGCCTCGACTGGTGCGTGACCGGCGAGCCCTCGTCGAAGGATGTGCTCGGCGACCTGCTGCGCGTCGGACGACGTGGCAGCCTGTCGGCGCGATTGAGCGTGCATGGCGTGCAAGGCCATGTCGCCTATCCGGACAAGGCACGCAACCCCATCCATCTCGCCCTCGGCGCACTGGACGCGCTGGCTTCGCGGCGGTGGGACGAGGGCTACGAGTCATTCCCCCCGACCAGCCTGCAGATCAGCAACATCCACGCAGGGACCGGTGCCAACAACGTGATCCCGGGCGAAATGGAGGTGTTGTTCAACCTCCGTTACAACCCCCACTGGGACGCCGACCGGCTGGTGGCCGCCTGCGAGGAGATCCTGCGGGACCACGGCGTGGACTTCGACATCCGCTGGCACCGCAGCGGCGAACCGTTCTACACCCCGCCAGGCGAACTGCGCGATGCCGCGCGCGACGTGCTGGCCCGGTTCAGCGGTGGCACGCCCGAGGAGAGCACCGGCGGCGGCACCTCGGATGCGCGCTTCATCGCGCCGCTGGGGGCGCAGTGCATCGAGGTGGGACCGGTGAATGCGAGCATCCACCAGGTCGACGAACACGTCCGTGTCGCCGACCTCGAGGCCTTGCCTGACCTTTATCTGGCGCTGCTGGAGAAGCTGCTGGCCTGACGGCCCATGACCTCCGGCGACACCGCGCGCGGCGGCGAGGCCTTCAACGGCTCGCCAGCAGGGCGAGCAGCGGCACCAGGTTGAACAGCAGGATGCCGATCTTGTAGACGGACATCGCGCCGTAATGCATCGCATCGAAGGCGCTTCCGGACAATGTGAACCAGCGGCCGTGCGTCCGGTACATCCAGTCGCGCGCGCAGACGAGCATCAGCATCCAGATGGCCAGCACCGCGTAGTTGATCGCCAGGCACCAGGCGAGGAAAGGGATCAGGCGTTCGATGTCCATGGGGTCTTCGCTTTCCGGATACAGGCGTCCGGATTCAGGGTGTCGTGGGTAGCAGTTGCAGGGAATGCCGGGCATCACCCGGCAGGAACGGCGACGGGCGGCCGTGCACCCAGTCGTCGTGGCCCGCACCCCAGTACGGGGAGAGCGGATGGCCGCTCTGGCCGCCCGGCATGTGCGCGATCCCCTCGTCCTCCCGCCCGGGTGCCACCACCATGCGCTCGGATGCACCGAAGTCCGGCGCCTGCACGCGGGGCATGTCGGTGTCGCCGGGCAGCGGGTCCGCGGGCATGCACAGCCAGCGGCGGGTCAGGGCCGGCAGCGCGCGCTGGAGGGGATGGCAGATGTCGGCGGTATTGCGCTCGCCCCAGCGGCGCTGGCCGAGCGGGACGCCGGCCGCCTCCGCCTCCGCCCGGAGGGCCCGTGCCGCGTCCTCGAACAGGGCCTGCCATGAGTCGAAGCGCGCGGGCAGCAGGTGGGCCGGCTGTTGTTCGACGAGCGGCCAGGCCACGCCCTCCAGTTGGGGCAGCTTGGGCATGTGGAACCGGTCGCCGAGTGCCACCTGCGCCGGCGCGGTGAGGCCTTCGGCGATGCGCGCGTGGACTTCATTGCGCCAGTCGCGGACCAGGCGATAGTCGACGGCATCCACCGCTGCCCGACCGGTCCATTCGTGCGCGGCGACGGCGACGGCCCCCAGCGCCGGCGTGCCGGCGCGCGCGGCTTCGTCCTGCAGGAGTCGCCACCAACGTTCCAGGAACAGCGCGCGGTCGTCCAACTGGATCGCCAGCAGGTCCGCCTCGTCGAACCGGTCGCGCGAATGCAGGGCGTCCCGGATCTGCAGTGCGCGAGCGCCGAGCGCGTAACCGCCATCGCCCACGGCGGACAGCATCGCACCGTCCACGACCCGGCTGTTGGCTGTCCATAGCCGGCCCTCTGCCGGATCAGCGAGGCTGATGCCGGTCGAGGATTGCAGGGGCCAGGGAGGACAGGCTGACGCGGGGTTGAGGACGGTACCCCGTTCCGGGGGCGTCGCGTCGCAGGTGGCCGCGCGCTCAGGCAGGGGGCCGAGCAGTCGCCAGGCGATCCGGCCATCGCGGTCGCCCACCAGCAGGTTCTGGGCCGGGATGGCTGCACGATTGGCGGTCTCCAGCACGTCGTCCACCGTGCGGGCATGCAGGAAGTCCATCAGGCCCACGCTCAGGGCGCCCGGCTGGTGCGCGACCCAGCGCAGCGCCAGTGCGCTGCCGTCCGGATCGCGATGGATCACGGGCCCCCACGCCGTTTCCTCCACCTCAAGCAGGACCGGGTCGCCTCCCGCCACGTCGATGCGCTCTTCGTGCCACTGGCGGGCGTCGCATCCGGGGGCGGCAGGGTCTGGGCACGACGGTACCTGCTGCCAGTCGAGCCAGTCGCCATAGCTGTTGGTAAAGGCCCAGGCCACCCGGCCGTTGCTGCCGACGACCACGGCCGGCAAGCCCGGCAAGGTAAAGCCGCTCGCATCGACCCGCCCGTCCGGCGCCGCCGCGTCCGGGTAGAGCAGGCGGGCCCGGAACCACAGGTTGGGCGCGCGCAGCCCGAGGTGCATGTCGTCGGCCACGATGGCGCCCCCATGCGCTGTGTGATCTCCCGACACGGCGAAGTTGTTGCTGCCGGGCGCCTGCAGCGGGGCCAGCCGATGCGGTGCTGGAGCGGGCGGCTTCGCCAGCAGGCGGAGGTCCAGCGCCGTGGCGGCGGGCAGCACGGCATCGCCCACGGCCTCGCCTGTAAGGGGTGCGTCCCAGCGGCTGCCCGCATGCGTGAGGAGGTCCCAAAGCGCCGGGGGCAGATGGGGCTGCATCTCCCACAATGCGAGCTCGCGCGCGTTGGCCGCGTCCTGGAGGTCGAAGTACATGGCGTACCCGACCAGTGCGCTGTCCTCGATCCGCCACTGCTCCGGCACCTGGCGCAGCACCAGGTACGGCCACGGGCGCACGTCGAGGCCGTCGAGGCCGGCGTTCACGCCTTCGACATAGGCCTCCAGCAGGTCGTGGTGGCCGGCGCTGAACTGCGCCACGTAAGTCCGCGCACGATCACGCATGCGATGCACGCGCAGGCGTTTGTCGGTGTCGATCGCGGCCGGGCCGAAGAGCGCCGCCAGCTCGCCGGCGGCCGCGCGGCGCATCAGGTCCATCTCGAAATAGCGCTCCTGCGCGTGGACATATCCCAGCGCCCGCATCGCATCGGCCGGCGAGCGGGCCTCGATGGTCGCCACGCCCAGCGCGTCGCGGTCGAGCCGTGCCGGAGCCGCCAGGCCGGGGAGCGACGCCTCGCCCTCGAGCCGGGGCAGGCTGCCCCGCACCAGGGCCGTGCCGGCCAGGGCGAGCAACAGCACGAGCGCGACCAGTGCCGCTGCCGTCCATGCCAGTCGGCGTCTCCATCTCCCCGTCGTTGTTGCGTGCACCCGTTCAGCCCCTGCCGTCCCCATGGCCCACGATGGTGCCACGTTGGCGCCGCATACGTTTCAGATGAAAGCGCCGCTTGCGTCGCGGCGGGGGCTCGGGCAGGATCGCCGCATGCCCCGTATCCATGCCAATGCCGACCTCATCGCCTGCGCCCCTGGCGTGGTCGCGGCGCTGCGCAACCACAACGTGAATACCAACACCCGCCCCGCTGGGGCCGGTGATTAGCGCGTAGGCAATACAAACGTCGCTCTCCCCGGCCCGCACCGAAAGTGCGGGCTTTTTTATTGATCGGCACAACGGCGCCCCGGGAGGGGCCCCGCCGAAAACAGACAAAGGAGTGGACCCATGTGCTCGATCCTCGGAATTTTCGGCCTGCAGCCAGGCGACGACGTCGTCGCCCTTCGTCGGCAGGCCCTGGAGCAGTCCCAGCGCCAGCGCCATCGCGGGCCCGACTGGAGTGGCGTGTTCGTCGACGAGGGCGCGATCCTCGTCCATGAGCGGCTGGCGATCGTGGATCCGGCGGGCGGCGCGCAGCCGCTGCGATCCGCCGACGGACGCCTGGTCCTGGCCGTCAATGGCGAGATCTACAACCACCGCGCACTGGAGCAGTCGCTCGAGCAGCCCTACGACTTCCAGACCGGTTCCGACTGCGAGGTCATCAATGCCCTCTATCGGCAGGCGGCGGAAACGGGCCGAACGGGGGCGTGGCTGGATCGCCTCAACGGCATCTTCGCATTCGCCCTGTGGGACCGGGAACGCCAGCGCTACCTGATCGCCCGCGATCCCATTGGCGTCTGTCCGCTCTACTGGGGCCACGACGACGCGGGTCGGCTGTGCGTGGCGTCCGAGATGAAAGCGATTGCGCCCACCTGCGCGGATGTCGCGCCGTTCCCGCCCGGCCACGTGTACGACAGCGCCACTGGCGAGCTGCAGCGTTACTACGATCGCCCGTGGCGCGACCACGAAGCGACCCGCGACGTGGCGGTCAGCCCGAAGGCCCTGCGCGAGGCCTTCGAAGCCGCCGTGCACCGGCAGCTGATGTGCGACGTGCCGTACGGCGTGCTGTTGTCGGGCGGGCTGGACTCGTCGCTGGTGGCGGCAGTCGCCGCGCGTTTCGCCCGCCGCCGCATCGAGGAAAACGACGCATCCGAGGCCTGGTGGCCACGCCTGCACTCCTTCGCGATCGGCCTGGAGGGCTCGCCCGACCTGAAGGCCGCGGCGGTGGCGGCGGAGGCGCTGGGCACCGTGCACCACGGCTTCACCTACACCTTCGAGGAGGGCCTGGATGCGTTGCCCGAGGTGATCCGGCACATCGAAACCTATGACGTCACCACCATCCGCGCGTCGACGCCGATGTTCCTGCTGGCGCGGCGGATCAAGGCGATGGGCGTCAAGATGGTGCTGTCCGGCGAGGGCAGCGACGAAGTGTTCGGCGGGTACCTCTATTTCCACAAGGCGCCGGATGCCCGAGAGTTCCACGACGAGACCATCCGCAAGCTCGATGCCCTGCACAACTACGACTGCCTGCGTGCGAACAAGTCGATGATGGCCTGGGGCGTCGAGCCGCGGGTGCCCTTCCTTGACGTGGACTTCCTGGACGTGGCGATGTCGATGGATGCATCGCACAAGATGGTCGGCGCGGACGGGCGCCGGCGGATCGAGAAGGCGGTCCTGCGCGAGGCCTTCGAGGGTTACCTGCCCGAGTCGATCCTGTGGCGCCAGAAAGAGCAGTTCAGCGATGGCGTGGGTTACGGCTGGATCGACGGCCTCAAGGCGCATGCCGAAGCGACCGTCAGCGACCGCGTGTTCGCGGCGGCGGCGAGTCGCTTCCCGGTGAACCCCCCGCAGAGCAAGGAGGCCTACCTGTACCGCCACCTGTTCGAGCAGTTCTTCCCGGGCCCCGCATGCGCCGCGACGGTGCCCGGCGGCAAGTCGATCGCCTGCTCCTCGCCCGCGGCAATTGCCTGGGACGCGGCGTTCGCCCATGCCGCCGACCCTTCAGGCCGTGCGGTCGCGGGGGTGCACGAGGCCGCGGTGGCCTGAGGCCGACGAGTCGCTGGAGGCGGGTTCCCGGCCGCCTCCAGTGCTGGAGCGTGCGTGCGCCGGCGGCGCGGCTACTCGACCGCCAGGCCCTCGACCTTCTGCCAGCCGCGCGGCAGCAGGCCGCCACGCGCGGCGCGCGAGCCGAGGTAGCCGTCGAGGTCCTTCCACGACAGGGACATGGTGCGCGCGCCGGACTTGACCGAAAGGGTGCCGCCCGACGGCACCACCGCGATCGCGACGACGCGCTCGGTGCCGAGCTTGGCCTTCGGAATGTCGATCAGCTTGTTGCCCTTGCCCTTGTCCAGTTCGGGCAGCTCCGACACGGGGAACGCCAGCAGGTGGCCAGCGGTGGTGGCGACCACGATCCGGTCCTGGCCCATGTCGTTGACGGGCGCCGGTTGCAGCACGCTCGCGCCCGGGGTCAGCGACAGCATCGCCTTGCCGGCCTTGTTGCGGCCGGTGAGGTTCTCGAAGCGGGTGACGAAGCCATAGCCGTGGCTGGATGCGATGACGAGCCGCTGGTCGTTCTCGCCACTGGCAACGGCTTGGAACGACGCGCCTGCGGACGGCGAAAAACGACCCGTGAGGGGTTCGCCGTTGCCGCGCGCCGATGGCAGTGAATGAACGATGGTGGAGTAGGCGCGGCCGGTCGAGTCGAGGAAGGCCACCTGCTGCGTACTGCGACCGCGCGCCGCGACCAGCAGGCCGTCGCCTTCGCGGTAACTCAAGCCGGCGGGGTCGATGTCATGCCCCTTCGCCGCGCGCACCCAGCCCTTCTCGCTGACGACGATGGTCATCGGCTCGCTGGGGACGAGGTCCGATTCGGACATCGCCTGTGCCGCATCGCGCGCGACCAGCGGCGAACGGCGCGCATCGCCGAACTTCTTCGCATCGGCCAGCAGCTCGTCCTTGACCAGCTTGCGCAGCTTGGCCTTGCTTCCGAGCGTAGCGATGAGGCGGTCGCGTTCCGCATCCAGCTCGGACTCCTCGCCGCGGATCTTCATCTCCTCCAGGCGTGCCAGCTGGCGCAGCTTTGTCTCGAGGATGTAGTCGGTCTGGTCATCGCTCAGGCCGAAGCGCGCCATCAGCACCGGCCTGGGCTCGTCCTCGCTGCGGATGATGCGGATCACCTCGTCGAGGTTCAGGAAGGCGATGAGCAGGCCTTCCAACAGGTGCAGGCGGCGCTCGACCTTCTCCAGGCGATGCTTGAGGCGGCGGGTGACGGTGTCCAGGCGGAAGCCCAGCCATTCACCCAGGAAGGCCTTCAGGCCCTTCACCTGCGGGCGACCGTCGAGGCCGATCACGTTGAAGTTGACCCGGTAGCTCTTCTCCAGGTCGGTGGTCGCGAACAGGTGGCCCATCAACTGGTCGATGTCGACCCGGTTGCTGCGCGGCACCAGCACGATGCGCGTGGGCGTGGCGTGGTCGGACTCGTCGCGCAGGTCTTCGAGCCAGGGCAGCTTCTTGGCGCGCATCTGGCTGGCGATCTGCTCGATCACCTTGCCGGGCGAGGCCTGGTAGGGCAGGGCGGTGACGACGATGTGGGTCCCTTCTTTCACGTACACGGCGCGGGCGCGGACGCTGCCCAGGCCGGTGTCATACATGGCCAGCAGGTCGGCGCGGGGCGTGATGATCTCCGCCTCGGTCGGGTAGTCCGGCCCGAGCACGTGCTCGCAGAGATCGCGGGTGCTGGCGTCGGGATCCTCGATCAGGCGGATCGCCGCACTGACGACCTCGTTGAGGTTGTGCGGCGGGACGTCGGTGGCCATGCCGACCGCGATGCCGGTCGTGCCGTTGAGCAGCAGGTGCGGCAGGCGCGCCGGCAGCCAGGTCGGCTCCTCGAGCGTGCCGTCGAAATTGGGGGTCCAGTCCACCGTGCCCTGGCCGAGCTCGCCCAGCAGGACCTCCGCGATCGGTGTCAGCTTGGCTTCGGTGTAGCGCATTGCCGCGAACGACTTGGGATCATCGCTGGAGCCGAAGTTGCCCTGGCCCTCGATCAGCGGATAGCGGTACGAGAACGGCTGGGCCATCAGCACCATCGCCTCGTAACAGGCGCTGTCGCCGTGCGGGTGGTACTTGCCGATGACGTCGCCGACGGTGCGCGCGGACTTCTTCGGCTTCGCGGCCGCGTTCAGGCCGAGCTCGCTCATCGCGTAGACGATCCGGCGCTGCACCGGCTTGAGGCCGTCGCCCAGGAAGGGCAGGGCGCGGTCGAGCACCACGTACATCGAGTAGTCGAGGTAGGCGCGCTCGGCGTATTCCTTCAGCGGGATCTGCTCGAAGCCGTGGAACGCGGGTCGTACGGTTTCAGTCATCGGCGGTGCGGTGCGTCCGGGGATGTGGGCATTGTATCGGCAGGCCGTCGCAGGAGCGGCGACGGCCCGGGGCGAATATCCGCGTCAGCGGTGCAGGTCGCCCGCGTGTTCGGGCTGGTAGTGGATCGCCAGCAGCTCCAGGTGGCTCATGCGGCCGCCCGGCAGGGGCCAGTCGATGGTCTCGCCGACGCGCAGCCCGAGCAGGGCGCTGCCGATCGGCGCGAGGATCGATACGCGGCCGGGCGTACCGTCGGCGTCGCGGGGATAGACGAGGGTGACCTCGCGGGTCTCGCCGCTGTCGAGGTCGCGGACCCGGGCGGTGGAATTCATGCTGACCACGTCGGCCGGCAGGTCGGCGGGCTCCACGACCTCGGCACGCTCCAGTTCGGCCTCGAGGCCGCGGGTGTCGATGTCGCGTGCGGCAGGGGATTCGAGCAGGGCCTCGATGCGCTGGACATCGATGCGGGACAGCACGAGGGGCGGGGGGATCGGGCGGGTCATGGTGGCTCCAGTGACAAAACGGGCGGCCCATCGATTGGGCCGCCCGCGGGTGGGTGTCTGCCGACCATAGCGCTGCCCCCGTGGGCGGGCAACTTCCCGCCGTCGCGGCGCCGCTGGAGCGTGCGGGAGTGGGCGGCAAGGGACACGCCCTGAATATTTTTCCGAAGAGGCATTGACAAGCGCACCGGCGCCACGCAACATACGCGGCTCGCACTGCTGCTGCAGCGCGAAATGCCCAGGTGGCGGAATTGGTAGACGCACTAGCTTCAGGTGCTAGCGGGGGCAACTCCGTGGAGGTTCGAGTCCTCTCCTGGGCACCACGCATTCCGCATCGGACTACCAGCCGATGCAACAAAGACCCCGCCCCGTGCGGGGTTTTTTGCGTCCGGACGGCGGATGCGGCATGGCGCGTTCTGCGACGCGATCGCCGTCGCGGTCCTCACGGCCGGCATGCTGCCGCTCTGTCATCATCCCCCCATGTCCAAGAAAACAACGAAGCGCGGCAAGGCCGGCCGCAAGGCAGCCAGTCCCCCAGCCTCCAAGGCCCGTCCCGCGAAGGCCACCGGCCAGCAGAAGAAAGGCGGCAAGCGCCTGCCCGCCTGGATGCCCGAACCCGAGACCCGCGGCCCGCGCCCGGGTCCTCGCAAGCGATCCGGCCTGGCACCCGCACGTGCGGACGGACGCGATCCGCATGCCGAGCGCGAGGCGGCCCGCTACGCCAACCCGATTGCCAGCCGCGAGATGATCCTCGGCCTGCTGGTTGCGGCCGACGGGCCGTTGACCGCCGAGGAACTGGCCGGACGCCTGTCGTTGACGGAGCCCGAGCGCTTCGATGCGCTGACGGCCCGCCTGCGTGCGATGGTGCGCGACGGCCAGTTGCTGCAGAACCGCCGGGGCGGCTTCGCGCCGGCCGAGCAGATGGACCTGGTGCCGGGCGTGGTGATCGCGAATCCGGATGGTTTCGGCTTCCTGCGCCCGGATGGCGGCGGCGACGACCTGTTCCTGCCACCTTTCGAGATGCGCAAGGCGATGCACGGCGACCGCGTGCTCGCCAGCCTGACCGGGATGGACCGGCGCGGCCGCTACGAGGGCGCGATCGTCGAGGTGCTGGAGCGGCGACTCAATCGCCTGATCGGCCGTTTCACCGAGGAAGTCGGCATCACCTACGTCGTACCCGACGATCCGCGCATCCAGCGCAACGTGATGATCCCGGCCGATGCCCGCGGCGACGCCCGTCCCGGCCAGCTGGTGGTCGCCGAGATCACCCAGGCCGCGGATACGCGCCGGCCGCCAATCGGCCGCATCCTGACCGTCCTCGGCGAACGCCTGACCGCGTCGCTGGCGGTGCAGGCGGCACTGCATGCCCATGAGATCCCGCACGAGTTCCCGCAGGCGGTGCTCGACGAGGCTGCGGCGGTCCCGTTGGAGGTGGATGCGGCGACCGCGGCGAAGCGGCTCGACCTGCGCGCGCTGCCCCTGGTGACCATCGATGGCGAGGACGCCAAGGACTTCGACGACGCGGTGTGGTGCGAGCCCAATCGCGACGGGTTCCGCCTGGTCGTCGCGATCGCCGATGTCTCCCACTATGTCCGGCCCGGGACGCCGCTGGACGACGAGGCACAGCTGCGCGCGACCTCGGTGTATTTCCCGGGCTTCGTCGTGCCGATGCTGCCGGAGACGCTGTCCAACGGCATCTGCTCGCTGAAGCCGAAGGTCGACCGCCTGTGCTTCGTCTGCGACATGCAGGTCGACCGCCAGGGCGAGGTGACCCGTTCGGAGTTCCATGAGGCGGTCATGCATTCGCATGCGCGCCTGACCTACACCCAGGTCTGGAATGCGATCGGCGAGGGCATCCCGGAAGAGGACCATGCCGCCGCGCTTGCCGTGGTCGGCGACCTGCTTCCGCAGGTCCAGCATCTGCACCAGCTGTTCCAGATCCTCGTGAAGGCGCGCGAACGTCGCGGTGCGATCGAGTTCGAAAGCAGTGAAGTGCGCTTCGTCCTCGACAACACCGGCGAGGTGGTGCAGGCCGGCATGCTCCAGCGCAACGATGCGCACAAGCTGATCGAGGAGTGCATGATCGCGGCCAACGTGGAGGCTGCGCGCTTCCTGATGGCGCACCACGTGCCCGCGCCGTATCGCATCCATGAACGTCCGCCGGAGCAGAAGTACGCGGACCTGCAGGAGTTCCTGAAGGAGTTCAAGCTGCGCATGCCACCGTGGCCGAAGGTGCAGCCGCGCGACTTCACCCAGCTGCTCAAGCGGATCCGCGAACGCCCGGACGCGGCCCTGATCGAGTCGGTGCTGCTGCGCAGCCAGTCGCTGGCGGTGTACGCCCCGGACAACAGCGGCCATTTCGGCCTGGCGCTGGATGCCTACGCGCATTTCACCTCGCCGATCCGCCGCTACCCGGACCTGATGGTGCACCGGGCGATCAAGCACGTGCTCTCGGGCCGGTCGCCGGAGAAGTTCACCTACTCGCCCAGCGAGATGGCCCACCTGTCGCTGCAGTGCTCGGAGCGCTCGCGGCGCGCCGACGAGGCCCAGCGCGAAGTCGACGAGCGCTACCGGGCCGCGTGGATGGAGCAGCACGTTGGCGGCGAGTTCAGCGGCGTGATCAGCGGGGTCACCAGCTTCGGCCTGTTCGTCGAGCTGGACGACTCGATGGTCAATGGGCTGGTCCACGTGACCCAGCTGCCCCACGACTACTATCATTTCGACCCGATCCGGAAGACGCTGACCGGCGAACGCAGCGGCCGCGAGTTCAGGCTCGGCGACCGTGTCGACATCATCGTGATGAAGGCCAGCGTCGAGGACCGCAAGATCGATTTCAAGCTGGCCGAGTCGCGCGGGGTCAAGGCACCGCCGCCGCGTGGCCAGCCGGCCCGGCGCAGCAAGCAGAAGTATTGAGATGAGCAGACAGAACCAGTGGATCGCCGGCATCAACGCAGTGTCGGCCGCGGTGGAGCACGACGCCGACAACGTGCGCGAAGTGCTGCTCGAAGCGGGCGCGAAGAATCCGCGCATCGCCGAGATCGAGTCGAACGCGCGCCGCCGAGGCATCGACGTGCGGCGCGTCGCCCAGCAGGCCCTCGATGGCGTGGCGGGCGGCCTGCGCCACCAGGGCGCGTGCGCGCGCTACGCGGCGGCCCGCACCTGGGATGAGAGCGAGCTGCAGGGCCTGGTGGAAGCGGCTGGGGGCCGCGCGCTCGTGCTGGTGCTCGATGGTGTGCAGGACCCGCACAACCTCGGCGCCTGCCTGCGCAGCGCAGCGGCGGCCGGTGCGACCGCGGTGCTGTTCCCGAAGGACAAGGCGGTGCAGGTCAACGCCACCGTGCGCAAGACCTCGGCGGGCGCGGCGGACCGCATCCCGGTGGTGCCGGTCACCAACCTCGCGCGCAGCCTGCGCGACCTGCAGAAGCTCGGCGTGTGGATCTACGGCCTGGCGGGTGACGCCGGCACTTCGCTCTATGGGATCGACCTGCGCGGCAATGTCGCGCTGGTGCTGGGCGGTGAGGGCGACGGCCTGCGACGCCTCACCCGGGAGACCTGCGACCAGCTGGTCACGATCCCGATGCCGGGCGGCGACGCCGCGGCCGGCGTGGAAAGCCTGAACGTGTCGGTCGCGACGGGCGTCAGCCTGTTCGAGGCGGTCCGCCAGCGCGCCGGCTGAGGGCCTGCGTTCATTTCCGGGTCGGTCTTTCGTGCACCCCGTGTGGGAGACTGATGGCGTCCACCTCCGGTGAGGGCGGTGGAACGAAGCGGGGACGACCCTGCCACTCGACGACATCCGGGGACGGCCCCTCCCAAGGAGCGCGTGCCATGTCCTGGTTCATCCTGATTCTTGCCGGCCTGCTCGAGGTCGTGTGGGCCATTGGCCTGAAGTACACCGAAGGCTTCACCCGCCTGTGGCCCTCAGTGGGCACCGCCGCGGCGATGGTGGTCAGTGTCGGCCTGCTCGGCCTGGCCATGAAGTCCCTGCCCGTGGGTACCGCCTACGCGATCTGGGTCGGCATCGGTGCGGTCGGTACGGTGATCTGCGGCATCGTCCTGTTCAACGAGCCGCTGAATGCCTTGCGCGGCATCAGCCTGCTGTTGATCATCGCGGGACTTGTCGGCCTGAAGCTGGCGACGCCCTGACGGGCAGCTCCCAAGTGGCTCTCAGGCGGCTTTGGGCCAACTGTTGACGATCCTGCAGAACAGCTGCGCGGTGCGCTCGGTGTCGTAGACCGCCGAGTGCGCCTCTTCCCCGTTCCACTCCAGTCCGGCGGCCTGCACCGCGCGCGCGAGCACGGTCTGGCCGAACGCGACGCCCGCGAGCGTGACCGTGTCGAACACGCTGAAGGGGTGGAACGGGTTGCGCTTGTGGTTGCTGCGCGCGACCGCGGCATTCAGGAAATTGAGGTCGAAGTGCGCATTGTGTCCGACGAGGATCGCGCGCTGGCAGCCGTGCTTCTTCACCGCCGCCCGTACCGGCGCGAACACCCGTTCGAGTGCGGGCCGCTCCGGCAGCGCATCGCGGAACGGATGGTCGATATCGATGCCGGTGACCTCCAGCGACTTGGGGTCGATCTCGGTGCCCGGCGCCGGCTCCACGTGGCTGCCGGTGACCTCGCCGACGACCAGTCGTCCGTCTTCGTCGACGTCCACCGGGGCAACTGCGATCTCCAGCAGGGCGTGGCGGTTCCAGTCGAAGCCGCCGGTCTCGACGTCCACGATGACCGGCAGGTAGCCGCGGAAACGGGTGGCGAGGGGCGACAGCGAGGCGGCCCGCGCGCCGGTCGGGCGCACCGCGGCGGCGATTTCACGGGGGATCTGCATCGGGAAAGCCTAGCAGAATGGTGCTTCCGCCCGGTTGTCGCCGGGTGGGGCCGGTTCAGCGGACGGTCGTGCCCAGGACCACCCCCGAGGCGCGCATCTGTTCCAGCAGGGCGACGCCGGCGGATTCGAATGCCGCATCCCTGGGGACGCCGGCTTCCCCTGCCAGCGCGCCGAGGAGTTCGCGACCGGTCGTCGCCTCCGCTGCATCGAGCCGGGCCAGCAGCCGCCATGCCAGCGGGCTGAGTTCCGAGAAGCGGACGCGGCCATCCGGCTCGCGGCGCAGCAGCAGCAGGGTGGGGGCTTCGGGCGGGGCCTCAGGCAGCCGGCCGGGCCCCAGCCGATGGACCGGCCAGGCATAGGCCAGCGGCCACGCGAGCGGCGACAGGCGAGGCTGGCCGGCCAGGAGGTCGCCTGCGGGATCGATGTCGACGGGAAGCTCGGCGTCGCTGATCTGCAGGGCGAGTTCGACCCACTCGTAATGGGCGAGCTCGGGCATCCACGGCGGGTGCGCGCGAGGGTCGGATTCGAGGAAGCGCAGGAACTCGCGTGGCAACTCCGGGAACAACGGCGTCCGGCTGCGATGGTCCCGGAAGAACGCACGCACCAGCCCCTTCCATGCGGCAGGGCCCAGAATTCGGCGGATGACCGGGAAGTTGCCGGAAAGCAGGTTCTCGACATTGTTGAACAGCAGCTCGCGATAGACCTGCAGGCGCCGGTCTTCGATGTCCGCCGGTGCCGGTTGGCCGTCCGGGTCGCGCAGATGGCGGGTCAACGCCCACTGCTGCTCGCGCAGGCGCGCCGGGGCGGTATCAGGCATCGCCGGCTGCCATCCCGCCTGCCGGGAACCGGGTATCGCGGATCCGCCGGATCGCGTCGAGCTCGCCCAGCAGTTCGGCGAAGGGAGGGAAGTTGAAGTCCCGCTCGAGCAGCACCGGCCGGGGTCCCAGCAGCCCGTAGGCTTCGTCCAGCAGGCGGAACACCGGTGGCTCTACCGGCGCGCCGTGCGTGTCGATCTTGAGGTCCGGCGCTTCGTCGTGGTGCCCGGCGACATGCAGGCAAACGACGCGTTCGGCGGGCATCGCCGCCAGGAAGGCGGCAGCGTCGTACCCATGGTTGATGGCGTTGACGTGGATGTTGTTGACGTCCAGCAGCAGGTCGCAGTCGGCCTCGTCCAGCACGGCGTTCACGAAGCTGGCCTCGTCCATCGCCTGGTGCGGCGCCGCGTAGTAGGAGACGTTCTCCACTGCGATGCGGCGGCCGAGTGCGTCCTGCGCCTGGCGGATGCGGCCCGCGACGTGGTGCACGGCTTCCTCGGTGAACGGGATCGGAAGCAGGTCGTACAGCTGGCCGTCGTCGCTGCAGTAACTGAGGTGCTCGCTGTAGAGCGCGACCTGGTGGCGGTCCAGGAACTGCCGTATGCGCGCCAGGAACGTACGGTCCAACGGTGCGCAACCCCCCAGGGACAGCGACAACCCATGGCAGGTCAGGGCATGGCGCGAGACCAGTTCGTTGAACGCGTCCCCGAGCCGGCCGCCGACGCCGATCCAGTTCTCGGGTGCGCATTCCAGGAAGTCGAACGCGCCCGTGGGGGCCGCGCGCAGCGGGTCCATCAGCGCGCGGCGGAGCCCGAGGCCAACCGCGTCGTGCCGGGGCCGGATGGTGGGGGTCATGCGATGCGGCCTGCCAGCGAAGCCCGCGCGACGGTACGCGGGCTCCCTGGGTGCGCCATGGTCAGGCCATGCCGCCGCACTTGCCCTCGCCACACTTGCCTTCGCCACCCTTGTCGGCCCCGCAGGTACCCTCGTGGCGGGCCTTGATCTCGTCCGCGCTGAGCTGGCCGTCGTTGTTGGCATCGTAGCCCGCGAAGCGCGACGCGTCGCCGTCATGGGCAGCGGCGAACTCAGCTTGCGACACCGCGCCGTTGCCGTCGGTATCCATCGTCTCGACGCCGCACTTGCCTTCGCCGCACTTGCCCTCGGCGGCCTTGTCGGCGCCGCAGTTGCCCTCCGCCAGGACAGCGCCCTGCATGTAACCGCTGGCGAGATCGGTCATCGCGAACGCGGGGCCCGCCAGGGCCACGCTGCCGAGAAGGGTGGCGCCGACGGCCAGGGCGATGGGTTTCCGGTTGCTGCTCATGGTGCGTCCTCTCTTGTTGGTGGGCACGCGGCCCGCAAGTCCGTGGGTGGGTGCGCGCAGGCCAGGGTCCGGCCTCGCCACACGGTACTGCTTACGCCCGGGGAGCGCGCAGGGTTACACCCTGCAAGGGGGGATGTTCGCGCCGCGTGGAGGTGGCCATTCAGCCCGCATTCAAGCCGCCGAGGCGGGCCGGCGGGCGGGCAAGAGAAAGGCGGGCACACGGCCCGCCTGTCGGGGAACAGCGAGGGAGACGGCGCCGGTGCCGCGCGTCAGGGCGTTACCGTGGTGTTGGACTCGTCGCGCTTTTCCCGCGGCGGCAACTCGTCGTCACCCTTGACGAGGAACCAGATGTTTTCCGCGATGTTGGTGGCGTGATCGCCGATGCGCTCGATGTTCTTGGCCATGAACAGCAGGTGGGTACAGGCCGTGATGCTGCGCGGATCCTCCATCATGTAGGTCAGCAGCTCGCGGAACAGGCCCGTGTACGCCGTGTCGATCTCGGCATCGCGGCTCCGGATCGACCGGGCCGCCTCGATGTCGTTGTCGCGATACGCGGCCAGGACGTCGCGGACCTGCCGGACCGCCAGCGTGCCGATCGCGTGCAGGCCCGAGACATGCGGCAGCGCCGGCATCAGGTTCAGCGCGGTCGAACGCTTCGCCACGTTGGCGGCGTAGTCGCCGATGCGCTCGATGTCGGAGGCGATGCGGATCGCGGCCAGGATCTCGCGCAGGTCGCGTGCCATCGGGCCGCGCAGGGCGAGCTTCATCACGTCGTGGCTCACTTCCTGCTCGAGCGCGTCGATGGCCTCGTCGTTGGCGATGATGCGTTCGGCGGCCTTGTCGTCCCGGCGCTCCACCACGTCCAGCGCGGCCTCGAGCTGGGAGGCGGCCATTTCGCCCATGCGCAGGGTTTCGTCGAGCAGGCGTTTCTGTTCGTCGTCGTAGCTCTTGACGATGTGGTCGTGCGGTTGGTTGCTCATGTCGTTCCTCACCCGAAGCGTCCGGTGATGTAGTCCTCGGTCTGCTGTTTGGTCGGCGCAGAAAAAATCTGGTCGGTGGCCCCGTGCTCGATCAGGTCGCCCAGGTACATGAAGCCGGTGAAATCCGAGACGCGGGCCGCCTGCTGCATGTTGTGGGTGACGATGGCGATCGTGTAGTTGACCTTGAGCTCTTCCACCAGCTGTTCGATGCGCGAAGTCGAGATCGGGTCGAGCGCGGAGGTGGGTTCGTCGAGCAGCAGGACGTCCGGCCGCAGCGCCACAGCGCGGGCGATGCACAGGCGCTGCTGCTGGCCACCCGAGAGGCCAAGCGCGCTCTGGCCAAGCTTGTCCTTGACCTCGTCCCACAGCGCGCCCTGGCGCAGCGCCTCTTCGACACGGTCGTTCATTTCCGACTTCGAGAGCTTCTCGTGGTGGCGGATCGCGTAGGCGACGTTCTCGAAGATGGTCATCGGGAACGGCACCGGCTTCTGGAACACCATGCCCACCTTGGACCGCAGGCGGTTCATCGGGTACTTCGGCGACAGGATGTTCTCGCCGTCCAGCAGCACCTGGCCGGTGGCGGTCAGCTTCGGATAGAGCGCATAGATCCGGTTGAAGATGCGAAGGAGGGTGGACTTGCCGCAGCCCGAAGGCCCGATCAGCGCGGTGACGCGCTTTTCAGGAATGTCCAGGTCGATCGACTTCAGGGCATGGAAGTCGCCGTAATGGAAGTCCAGGCCACGTACGGACAGCTTGACCGGCGCGTCCGCGGCGGCTTCGCGTCGGGGCGTGGCAAGGGCAATGCGGGCTTCGTTCATGACCGGTGTCCGGGGTTCGAAGGGGGTGGAAAGGTCAGTCATGGGTGATCCTTTTGCGAAGCAGCAGCGCGCGCGCGACCAGACTGACGAAGAGCACGAACAGCGCCAGGACCAGGGCGCCGGCCCAGGCGATGTTCTGCCAGGACTCGTAGGGGCTGCCGGCGAACTGGTACATCACCACCGGCACGCTGGCCATGGGCTGGAAGATATCCGTGCTCCAGTACTGGTTGCCGAACGCGGTGAACAGCAGGGGCGCGGTTTCGCCCGAGATCCGCGCGAGCGCCAGCAGCACGCCGGTGATGATGCCCGCGGACGCGCTGCGGTACAGCACCTGGACGATGACCTTCCACTGCGGCACGCCCAGCGAAAGCGCCGCCTCGCGCATCTGTGCAGGGACCAGCCGCAGCATCTCGTCGGTGGTGCGGACCACCACCGGCAGCACGATGAAGGCGAGCGAGATCGCGCCGGCGAACGCGGAGAAGTTGCCCCCGCTCTGCGCGACGATCAGGGTATAGACGAACAGGCCCAGCACGATGGACGGCGCCGACAGCAGGATGTCGTTCACGAACCTCACCACGGTACCGAGCTTGCGCCCGGCGCCGTATTCGGCCAGCCACGTGCCCGCGGCGATCCCCAGCGGGGTGCCGATCGCGATGGCGAGCACGCACATCACCGCGCTGCCGAAGAACGCATTGCGCAGGCCGCCTTCCTGCATGGGCGGCGGCGTGTCCTGGGTGAACAGCGCCCAGTCGATCCCGACCATGGCCTTGCTGAAGAGCGTCCAGAGGATCCACCCGAGGAAGAACAGGCCGAACAGCGCGGCACCGGTCGCGAGGACGATGGCGCCCGCGTTGACCAGCTTGCGGCGGCGGTACAGCGCATCGGCCGCGCGGTCGCGCGTATCGAACGAGGCGATGGCCATCAGTTGCCCTCCTTGCGGGCGAGCTGGCGCAGCATCAGCCGTGCGATCGCCAGCACGGCGAAGGTGACCAGGAACAGCACGAAGCCAAGCAGCAGCAGCGCCGAGCGATAGGTCTCGGTCGCCTCGCCGAAGTCGTTGGCGATCAATGCCGCGATGGTGGTGCCGGGCTCGAGCAGCGACGGCGAGAAGCGCACGCTGTTGCCGACCACGAAGGCCACCGCCATGGTTTCGCCGAGGGCTCGTCCAAGCCCGAGGAAGACACCGCCGATGACCGCCGAGCGGGTGTAGGGCAGGACGATGTCCCAGCTCACTTCCCAGCGGGTGGCCCCCAGCGCGTATGCCGACTCTTTAAGCCGCGTCGGGACGGTGAGGAAGACCTCGCGCATCACCGAGGAGATGAACGGGATGACCATGATCGACAGCACGATGCCGGCCGTCAGCATGCCGATGCCGAGCGGTGGGCCCTGGAAGACCGCGCCCACCACCGGCAACGTGCCCAGGTGCTCGTTGAGCCAGGGCGTGACGTGCTCGGTCATCACCGGTACCAGGACGAACAGTCCCCACATGCCGTAGATGATGGACGGGATGCCCGCGAGCAGCTCGATCGCCGTGCCGATGGGCCCGCGCGCCCAGCGCGGTGCGATCTCGGTCAGGAAGAACGCGATGCCGAAGCTGACGGGAACGGCGATCAGCATGGCGATGAGGGCCGTGACGATGGTGCCGTAGATCGGCACCAGCGCACCGTACTTGTCCTCGACGGGGTTCCACTCGGTGGTGGTGAAGAACTCGAGGCCGGAAGAAGCCAGGACGTCGCGGCCGCCCCACAGCATCGACAGCGCCGCGCCGGCCAGGGCGACCAGTACCAGGACCACGGTACCCGCCAGCGCCAGGCGGAACCAGCGGTCGTGGCGTGCATCCTTGACGTCGCGCCCGGTCGGGGCCGTCGGAGCGGAGGCAATGGCATTCATCGGAGCATCGGCGTCCTGTGGGGGCCGCGACGGCGGGGGCGATCATGGCCCTGCCGCGCCGGGGGAGAGAGGTCCGGGCGCGGCAGGTCCAGGAGGCGCCCCGCTGCGCGGGTAGCGCTATGGCCAGTGTATGCATGCCCGCGCCGTCGCGCGGGCATGCCGGGCATTACTTGAACTCGGCCGCCCAGTAGCCTTCGATCTGCTGCACCAGTGCGTCGGGCAGCGGGACGTAATGCAGGTCCGAGGCCTGCTGCTGGCCGTTCTCGAAGGCCCACTTGAAGAACGCCATCGCATCGGCGCTGCGCTTGGCGTCCTTGGGCTGCTTGTACATCAGGATGAAGTTGGTGGCGGTGATCGGCCAGGCATCGGCGCCCGGGGCGTTGGTGATCACCAGGTGGAAGTCTTTCGTATTGGCCCAGTCGGCGGTCGCGGCAGCGGCCTGGAAGCTCTCGGCGCTCGGGGTCACCCAGTTGCCGGCGGCGTTCTGCAGCGAGGCGTAGGCCATGTTGTTCTGGATGGCGTATGCGAGTTCCACGTAGCCGACCGAACCCTTGATCTGCTGCACGTACGACGCGACGCCCTCGTTGCCCTTGCCGCCGACGCCGTCCACCCACTTGACCGACTTGCCTTCGCCGACCTGGTCCTTCCAGTCGTTGCTGACCTTGCTCAGGTAGTTGGTGAAGTTGAAGGTGGTGCCCGAACCATCGGAGCGGTGGATCAGGGTGATCTTGGTGTCCGGCAACGCCAGCGACGGGTTGATCGCGGCGATGGCCGGATCGTTCCAGGTCTTGACCTTGCCGAGGTAGATGTCCGCCAGGAGGGCGCCCGTGAGGCGCAGCTCCCCGGCGGGGATACCCTCGACGTTCACCACCGGCACGACGCCGCCGATGGCCGAGGGGAACTGGCCGAGGCCCGCTTCGGCGAGCTCTTCGGGGCTCAGCGGCGCGTCGGAAGAACCGAAGTCCACGGTGCCGCCCTTGATCTGGGCGATGCCGCCGCCCGAACCGATCGACTGGTAGTTCACCTTCGCGCCGGTCTGGGCGTTGTAGTCCGCCGACCATTTGGAGATCAGCGGGAAGATGAAGGTGGCGCCGGCGCCGGTGATTTCGGCCGCGATCCGGTCGCCGCTGCCCGCTTCACCCGCGGCCGGCGCATCGGCGCCCTGCTGCGTGGCGGGGGCATCGGTCGAGAGGCTGCAGGCCGCCAGGGCCAGGCTGGTGGCAACGGCGAGGACGGCGATACGGGCCGGGGACGATTTCATTGGAGGCTCCATGACGAGGTGCCGACCGGACGGCCAGCGGATGACGCTATGAAATGATGTTTTTGTTACACGCCTGTTACAGGATGTAAGGAAATGGATAAATACATGTTTTTGCTGGAATTTATCCGGTTCCTGGTCGGGCGGCGGGGCGAAAAAAAGCGCGGCCACGGGGGGCCGCGCCTTTGGCATGCCCGGGGCGGGGCTTACCAGTAGAACTGGGCGCGCGCCGCGATCAGGCTGGGGCTCTCGTCGATGCCGTTGCGTTCGGCGTCCGCCTTCACATAGTCGACGGCGAACTTGAAGTTGCTGCGCCAGTAGTAATTGACGCCAACCGTCCAGGTGTCGAGCGTGCCCGGGCGCGTGTCGCCGTCGTTCAGGTCCAGGGTGTCGTAGCGCAGGCCGAGCTGCCACATGCCGACATTGGCATTGGCCGGCTTGGCGGTCCCCGGCGTTCCGTCCTTGTAGGACCAGGTCTCGCCGGTGATGTTCCACATGCCGCTGAGGTAGCCGCCCTGGGTGGTGTAATCGCCGCCGGGCTGGTCGGCGAAGCCCGTCTCGTAGCGGTCGATCGTGTTGACCATGTACTCGGCCTGCAGCTTGAACGGTCCGCGTACCCAGAAGCTCTCCAGGCCCAGTGTCGAGGTGCTGTCGGCATTGCGGATGTTGGTGTCGACGAGGCGGTTGGACAGTTCGGCCGCCGGCCGGCTCCGTACGCGGATCGTGTCCTGGTAGGTGTCGTTCGTGACATAGGACAGGCCGACGTTGAAGATGTCGCCGTCTCCGGTCATCGGCGCCCAGTTGCCGCGGATGCCATAACCGGAGCCGCGACCACGGCCTTCGGTCAGTTCGCGGCCATACCAGCCACTGCTGATGTTCCACTGGTCGGTGCCGTAGCCGTAAGCGACGCCCTGGCGGCGGCCGACGGCATAGAGCCCGGTGATGATGGCCTTCGAGATGAAATCGTTGTTCTTGGTCGACGACAGTTCTTCCATGGAATTGAACTGCTTGAACTGGCCGACCCGGACGAAGTGGCGCTTGTCGCCTCCGATCCTGTAGGCGATGTTCGCGTCCAGCCACTTGCCGTCGTTGGCGGCGTCGTAGCCGAGCACCCAGTCGAAGTTGCCCGGGCCCTTGCCCTTGAGGACCAGCTCGGCGCGGCGCAGTTCGAAGTCGGTGTCGGTGCCGTCGTTCGGGTCGGCATCCAGGTCGAAGCCGTCGCTGTCGTACCAGGCGCCGTCGGTCTGGAGCAGGCCTTCGAAGCTGATCTCGCTGCCGCCGAAGTCGTCGACGACGACCCCGGCATGCGCGGCCGGCGCGAGCAGCGCCACCAGGGCGAGGGCAAGGGGAGAGCGTGGGGTTTTCATGGCGGGGGGTCGCGGCGGTGAAAGATTGTGCGCAGCCTATGGCGCATTGATGACGGCCAGATGACAGGAATGACATATTCCTGCCAGCAGACTGTCATGTGACAACCTGTCATCGAACGATGCCAGTGAAATTCCCGCTACTGCAGGGGTTTACAGGGTGGGCGCGAGAGCGCCGCCTTCATCCTCCCGCCTGGCACGTGTCATTCACTTGCAATTTATGGAGCGGGTGGCGCTTCGAGGGGGCGCATGCCGCTGGGAGAGCGATATCAGCGGACCGCCGGGCCTGCATCTTGCCCAAGGGCAGCGGCCCACGCGGAACCCGACAGGGTCATGTGCCCCTGGCCATCGATCCGCAATTCGATCGCGGCGTTCCCGGACCCGGCAGACGCGGGACCCGCGGGGGCGAAGCGGGCGATCGCGCCCGGACCCTCGCATTGCAGCCGTGCTTCCAGTCGTTGTCCCGGCGCCGGCTCCGCGTGATGCTCGAGCTCCAGCAACCCCGAGGCCTCGACGCAGGCATCGTCGTCGAACAGCAGGTGCACGCTGTGCAGGCCAAGGCGGACATCGCCGGCGTCCGGAAGCGCGAGGTGCCCCGACACGTCCTCGACACCATGCAGCGGGGCGACGCGCAGCCGGCCCGACCAGGTGGGCGCCTCGGCGTGCCAGGCCAGGCTTCCGTCCAGCCACGCGGAGGGCGCCAGCGCCAGTGACACCGTGCCCAAGGGTATGCCCTGCCAGTGCAGTTCGCGCACCTGGCCTTTCCACGGCGTGCCCTGGATGTCGGCGGCCCAGAATCCGGGCGTCGCGCCCGGCGTGGATGCGAGCAGGAGGCGCAGGGGCAGGCCCGCCACAAGCGCGATGACCAGGCCGACGCCGAATGCCTGCAGGAGAGACCGGCGGCTCATGGCAGGTCGGTGCCGGGTTGCCCCGCTGGGCGGGCCAGCGGAAGACGAAGGCGAGCGGTGACCCCGGCCTCTTCGCGCGTGATCGACACCTGTGAAGGCGCCAGCCCCTGGGTCCGGTCCAACCGGTCGAGCCAGCCGATCAGCGACGCGGCCGGGGCCGCATCGATGTCCACTTCCACTTCACTGGCCGAGACCGGTCGAATGCGCACCTGCGGGATCCCGGCGGCGTGCGCGTGCGCCGGAAGGGAGGCGGCGGTCAGGGCCTCCGTGCGCGCGGCGTGCGCGGCCTGGAGGGCGGCGAGCGCCCCGGCGGCCCGCTGGTAACGGAGTGTCTGGTCCCGGTCGAGTCGGGACAGGGGCTGCATCAACGCGTAGTGGAAGGCGAACACGGCGACGCAGGCCAACATGGTGCCGACCATCCAGCGCTCGCGCGGCGCCCGGGCGTCCCACCAGGTCCTTGCGGGGTTAAGCGTGTTCATGGCTGCGGGTGTCCCAGGCGGAGGGTGGAAACGTAGGACGCACCTTCCGACTGTCCCGCCGCCGTGGTGGCGTCGATGCCGCGCGCGCGGAGGGTCTCCAGAACCGTACCCGGCGCGTTGGGTGCGTCATGGCGGAGCGTGGCCTGCAGGGTGCCGGGCGCGTCCCATTCCAGGGATTCGACGCGCATGCCCGGCTGCATGGACGTGACTTCGACCAGGGTCACGGCCAGCGCGGTATTCGCGGTGTAGGCCGCGCCAGGAGAGGCGGCCAGCCGGGTCGTCAGTGCCTGGGCCTCTGCTTCAAGGCTGCGCGCGGCCCAGGCGTGGCGTGCGGCGTCGGCCGCGGTGAGTACGGGGAACGAGGCCAGCACGGCCACGGCCAGGGCCGCCACGCGGCGCCAGGCGGTGCTTCGGGCTGGGGGTGTGCCTTCGGGAGCGAACTCGCCCTGCAGCAGGTTGGCCGATGCTGCCGCGGCGCCCGCCAGCAGGGCGGACGCCACGTTCGCCACGGGCACGTTGTCGGGCTGGATGCCGGGCTGGCCATCGAGCACCGCGTCGGCGAGGGCGGCGTCGGCGCTGAACGCGATCGTGTCGCCGCGCACCAGCCACCGGTCATCCAGTGCCATACGGTGCGTCCGGCCGGGTTCACCGGGCGGCAACAACATGTAGTCCGGCAGGGCGATGCGCGGCACCGCGCCGGCCTCGCGGGCGAGCGCCAGGTGCTGCGCGAGCAGTTCGCGGTCGACCAACAGCACCTGGCGTCGATCGCCGGTGCCGGCGGGCGGCACGAGGGCCAGGTGGATATCGGCCGGTGCAGAGGCCAGCGTGGCCTGCAACTGGTGACGGGCCACGGCCAGGGCCTGGGCTGCGCTGCGTGCGGGTAGCTCCAGCCAATGCGATGCCACGTGCTCGCCCGGGAGGACCAGCACGTCGGTCACCGAAGGGAGGGGCGGGACACGCTCGCCGCGTTCGGTGCGGCCCGTCTCCGGTATCCCGGTCCCGGTCCCGGGAGCGGAGCACCACCATTCGAGCGTTCCGGCTTCCAGCTGGACGAACAGCAGGCGGGGGCAGGGGAGGGCGTCAGGGCTCATTCTTCGAGGGTCCAGCGATGTGCAAGGAGGTGGGTCCGGCCGTCATCGGCGACTTCAAAGGTTTCCGTCAGCACCGCCTCCGCCTCCCCGAGGCTGACGCGCACGTCGAGGCCGAAGTAGCGGGTCCTCAGGGCCGTCTGGCCGATCACCGGTGCGGGCGCGTTGGCGGCGGCCAGCGCCGGAAGCGACCAGAACACGGCGTTGTCGCGCCAGCCCCCCGGGGGACGCGCGCTGATCACGCTGCGTGCGTGCGCCGGCGGCAGCGCGCCGAGCGTCAGCATGGTCAACAGGGGCGCATCGTCCGGGCGCAGGGTGTTCACGTTGAGCGGAGAGAGCCGGTCATCCGGCAGGGCGCAGGCCCAGGGGCGCAGGCGTGCGTAAAGCGCGGCGTCATAACCGGCGATCGCGCGCAGTTCACTGGGTTCCGCGAGCAGCGTCCCGGACGTGCGGCGTGCCGGATCGGCCGCCTGGTATGCGCTGTCCTCCGCGCCCATCGGGCGTGGCGAGGCATCGCTGTCGATCCAGTCCACGAGGGCGTCCGCCAACGACCGCGCGCGCGCGTCATCCACGCCGAGGGCTTCGAGCAGCGCCTGGTACTGGCGGGCGCCCGTCGCGTTGTACTGCCATTGCCCGGGAGCGCCTTCGACCACGCTGTTGAGGTTGAAGCAGTTGCCGCCATCGGTCACGCGCACGACGGCCAGGCCGCCTTCCTCGCCGGGAAGGGGCAGCGGACGGGGCACGTCCTCCCAGTTTCCGTCCAACAGGGTGACGCCCGGATCCCGGCGCTGCATGGCCTCCACCTGGCTTCGCGCAAGCGCCGCGACGCCGCGTGCATGCCATTGCGCCTGTTCCAGCGCCTGCACGTTGCCCGCCCGGCGCAGGCCGAAGCGGACGTCGTCGAGCGTCGCCATGACCAGCACGCCCATCACGGCGACCAGCAGCAGGACGGTCAACAGGGCGACGCCGCGTTGGCGCGATGGCGTGCGGGTCATCGCGCACTCCCCGGCAGCAGGAAGACCTGTTCGACCGTTCCGAGCCCGTCGATATCGAGTGTCAGCGCGATGGCTTCGGGCACTTCCTCCGCACCGCCGGGCCAGCCGCTGCTCCATGCCTGACGGTGCCGGAAGCGGATCGATGCGCCACGGATGCCTTCCAGCAGCGTTTCCGGCTCGCCGGGGACGCTGCCGTCGAGGGCGGCATGGGTGGTACGTTCCAGGCGCCCCCCGCTGATGCGGTATTCGACCCGCTGCATCGACGCGCGCGGATGGCCGTCCGGGTTGCGCCACCCCCGGCGCACGAAGTCCAGGGCCAGCGGCGTCCCGGTCCCGGGCATGGCGACCATGTTGAAGGCACGCCGCGCCGGCTGGCCGCCCGCGTTGCGCACCCGACGGGTGGCGACCTGGCCGAGGTCCGACCGCAGCAACGCGCGCGATGCCTGCAGTTTGCCCAATGCGCCGAAGTGCGCGTGCACCACGTCCTGGTGGTCCACCGCCTGCGCGAGCACCAGCACGCCGGCGCTGGCCATCAGGCCGAACACGAACAGCGCCACCAGCATCTCGATCAGGGTGAACCCGTTCGCGCGCATCATGGGGCGGGCCTCAGCAGATGGCGCTCCGCGATCACCTGGCCCGATCCCGGCGACGTCACGTCGACGTCGACGCGCAGCAGACCGCCCTCGGCCGGGCCCAGTCGTCGGCGCCAGTGCCAGTCGCGATCGCCCATGCGTTCCACGCCCGTGGTCGCGGCCGCCATGGCCTGCAATTCCGTGGCGTCTGCCAGCAACGCTTCGATGGCGCGGTTCTCCGCGACGATGCCGGCAAGCACGCGCTCTTCCGCGATCAATGCCGCGCGCGAACTTTCGCCGCCCAGGTTCAGCAGTCCCAGCACCACCAGCCCGAACACGGCCAGCGCCACCAGGACCTCGAGCAGCGAGAACCCCCGCGGCGGGGCATCAACGGCCGGGCGCATCGACCTGGACCTCGCCGGTCGGCCGCACGGTGACCCGGACGACCCCTCGTGGGCTCTCCAGTACGAGCGGACCGCCACTCGCGAGTCCGCTGGGCTCGAAACGGAACGCGAGCTGGGCGACGTCGCGCGGCAGCCGCGGTTCAACGCCGGTTTCCCAGGTGACGTTCCCGAACGGGGCGTGGCGCAGCGGCTCCCAGCCTTCCAGGCGTTCCCGCGCATACCCGTACCCTTCCGCGCTGACCGTCACGTCCACGGCATGCATGCCGAGCAGCGCTTCCTCGCGCGCACGCGCAAGACCGGTCGCGAAGCGTTCCGCCTGGGACAGTGCGGGATCACGATGGGGCAGGGTCATGGCCACGGTCGCCCCGGCCAGGCCGAGCACGACCAGCGCCACCATCAGCTCGACCAGCGTGAAACCCCGCGGAGGCGGACACCGTCGATCCACGGGCGGGCGTTCGGGATGCATGCGGCCGTCGACGCGGGGATTACTGCCAGTTGCCGATGTCGGCGCCTTCGCCGTCCCCGCCCTCGGCGCCGTCGGCACCCAGCGAGTACACGTCGAACGCGCCCGAGCGGCCGGGCGCCCGGTACTGGTAGGCGTTCCCCCATGGGTCCTCGGGGAGGCGACGGATGTACCCGCCAGTCCGGTAGCGCTCCGGCCGGGCGAGCCCAGCGGGCGGTGCCAGCAATGCCTGCAGCCCCTGGTCGTTGCGGGGATAGGCCAGGTTGTCGAGGCGGTACGTGTCCAGCGCCTGCTCCAGCACCGCGACATCGGCACGCGCCTTGTCGACCATCGCGCGGTCCTGGCTGGGCATGACATTGATCATCACCACCGTGGACAGCAAACCGATGATGACGATCACGACCATCAGTTCGACCAGGGTGAAGCCGCGGAGCGTGCGTGGCGCGGACCGGCGGGCGGGAAGGCGGGGCATGGCAGGTTCCTGTGACAGGGGCAGGGGGTGGACCCTCAGCCGAGGGCGAGCGTGTTGAACTGGAGGATGGGCAGCAGGATCGACAGCACGATGACGGCCACGATCCCGCCGAGCGCGACGATGATCGCCGGCTCGAGCAGGCTCATCGCGGTGCTGGTGAAGGTGTTGAACTCCCGCTCGAGGTAGTCCGCGGCACGTTCCAGCATCGGTCCGACACGACCGCTGTTTTCGCCGCTGGAGGCCATGTAGAGCAGGGTGGGCGGAAACACCCCGGCGCGTTTCATCGCCGAGGAAAGGCTCCCGCCCTCGCGGATCGAGGTCGCCATCGAGACCGTGGCCTCGCGCAGGGCCGCATTGCGCACCGTTTGCGCGGTCACCGACAGGCCCTCCATGACCGGCAGTCCGCTGCCGACCATGATGGCCAGGGTGCGCGCCATCCGCGCGGCGTGCAGGTCCCGCAGCAGGCGACCCAGCAGGGGAAGCCGCAACATGCCCTCGTCGAAGCGCAGGCGAAAGCCGGGGCGCGCCAGCGCGAAACGCAGGGCCACGCCCAGGGCGACCCCCAGTACCAGCAGGGCGGGGCCCCAGTGCGTCATCAGGTCCGAGGTGGCGATGACCGCACGGGTGAGGGCGGGCAGGGTGCGCCCCATGGAGTCGAACTGGTCGACGACCTTCGGGACCACGAAGGTCATCAGTGCGATCACGACCGCAAGCGCGGTCGCCGCGAGGACGGCCGGGTAGACCAGCGCGGCAAGCAGCCGGCCGCGCAACTGCTGTTCCCGCTCGAGCAGTTCCGCCAGGCGCTCCAGGATGTCCGGAAGCGCGCCCGCGCCCTCGCCGGCCGCCACCATCGCGCGGTACAGCGCGGGGAAGGCGCGCCCCTGCCGTGCCATCGCATCGGACAGCCGGAACCCCTCCAGGACGGCCGCATGGGTGGCCATCACCACGCTTCGGGTGGACGCTTTCTCCGCCTGTTGGCCGATGACACGCAAGGCCTCTTCCAGCGGCGACGTGGCGACCAGCGTGGCCAGCTGTCGAGTGAACAGCGTCAGGGCCTTGGTATCGAAGCGGTCGAACAGGCGCCGTTGGGTGGCCGGCTCCGAACGTCCGGCCGGCGCGACCGACAGCGGATGCAGGCGCCGCTGCAGCAGGCGCGACCGTGCCGCGTCGGCGCTGGACGCGTCGAGCCGGCCGCTGCACGGGCGGCCGTCCAGGTCGAGAGCAGAGTAGTCAAATGCCGGCATCGGGGGCCAGTTCCTGGCGGGTGACGCGCAAGGCTTCTTCGATCGTGGTGTCGCCCGCGGCGACCCGGGCGCGGATGGCGTCGGCAAGCCGGGGTGCCTGCGCGAACGCGTGCGCGGCGATCGCGTCTTCGCTGGCGTCGGCTCCGATGAGTCCGCGCATGCGCTCGTCGACCGCCATGGCCTCGTGGATGCCGACGCGGCCCGCGTATCCGGTGTGCCTGCAGTGATCGCAGCCCACGGCCTGGAACAGGACGCCTTCGAATGCCTCGCCCATCAGCGGCCGCGCCAGCCCGTCCACGGGGCGTGGTGCGCGGCAATGCGGACATAGCCGCCGGACCAGGCGCTGCGCCACCACCAGCCGCAACGTGGAGGCCAGCAGGAAGGGCTCGATGCCCATGTCGCGGAGGCGGGTCACCGCGCCCGCGGCATCGTTGGTGTGCACGGTCGAGAGCACGAGATGGCCGGTCAGGCTGGCCTGCACGGCGATGCGTGCGGTTTCGGGATCGCGGATCTCGCCGACCATGACGATGTCGGGGTCCTGGCGCAGGATCGCGCGCAGTCCGGCCGCGAACGTCATGCCGACCTTGGCGTGCACCTGGGTCTGGCCGACTCCGTCGATCGCGTATTCCACCGGGTCTTCGACCGTGAGCAGGGTGCGGTGGCCATCGTTGAGGTGCGAGAGGCCCGCGTACAGGGTGGTGGTCTTGCCCGAGCCGGTGGGTCCGCACACCAGCACGATGCCGTTCGGCAGGCCCAGTGCGTGTTCGTAGGCACGGAGCACCGGCGCGGCCATGCCCAGCGCCGGCAACGGGACCGCACCCTGCTCCTTGTCGAGCAGTCGCATCACCACCCGTTCGCCCCCGCGCGCGGGCAGGGTGGAGACGCGCACGTCGAGCGCGCGCGAGCCCATGGACACGGAGATGCGTCCATCCTGCGGCACGCGCTTCTCCGCGATGTCCAGGCGGGCCATCACCTTCACGCGCGATACCAGCAGCGGCGACATCCGGGTCGGCAGCTCAAGCACCTGGCGCATCACCCCGTCGATCCGGAAGCGGATCCGGAGCTGGCGTTCGGACGGCTCCACGTGGACGTCCGAGGCGCCGAGGCGCGCGGCTTCGGCGAGCAGGCCGTTGATGAGGCGGATCACCGGCGCGTCGTCCTGGCTGTCGAGCAGGTCGGCGGTGGCGGGGATGTCGCCCGCCAGTGCGTCGAGGTCCGCGTGGGCGTCCGCCAGTTCGCCTTCCGCGGTGCGTCCGAGGTCGGCATCGGCGTAGAGTTCCGACAGGTGTCGGTCGAAGCGGGTCGCATCGATGCGATCGAAGCTGACGGGCCGTCCCAGTACCCTGCGGGCTTCCAGCAGCACCGCGGGGTCGGCATCGGCGCGCAGGCCGAGATGAAAGCCTTCGGGCGACTCCCGCAGTACCACCACCCCGCGCGCATGCGCGAAGCCGTACGGCCAGGCCGGGGCGGGCAAGGACGCGTTCACGGTCGCGACGCCTCCCGGGGCGCGACTTCGGATGCGGGGGGCAGGCTGGGCACCGGGCTGGGCGGCTGCACCGGCGGGCTGGCCCGCAGGTATTCCTCGACCAGCGCGTCGAGCGCCGCGCGCTGTCCTTCCGCATCCTGCGACTGGAGCTGCACGTTCCGTATGTAGTCGTAGCGCTGGGCGGTGGCGCGCTGCGCATCCACGCCATCGCGGATGATGCTCGGGCGTATGAAGACCACGAGGTTGCGCTGGGTGTTCTGCCGGGAGGTGCTGCGGAACAACCCGCCGATCACCGGGATGTCGCCCAGCCCCGGGATCTTGTCCACGGTCAGGCGATCGGCCTGGTCGAGCAGGCCCCCGAGCACGACGATGGCGCCATCGTCCACCTGCACCCGGGTTTCGATCTCGCGCTTGTTGAGCACCAGCTCGCTGAAATCGGCGCTCACCGGACCCGCGATGGACGACACCTCCTGTCGCAGGAACAGGGTGATGCCGCCGCCGCTGTTGACCTGCGGCTTGACCTCCAGCTGGATGCCGACGTCCTGTCGCTGGATGGTGCGGAACGGGTTGCTGTTGTCGTTGCCGAGCACTTCGCCGGTGGTGATCGGCACTTCCTGGCCCACCAGGATGCGGGCCTCCTCGTTGTCGAGGGTGAGGATCGACGGCGTGGAGAGCAGGTTCGATCCGGTATCGGATTTCACCGCGTTGATGATCATGCCGAAGACCGCATCACCGCTGCTGCCGGCGAGGCCGGCGAGGCCCCCGGTCAGGCCCAGCAGCGACTGCACCGCGGCACGCTTGGCCAGTTCGCCGATCGCGCTGTCATCGTCCTTCTGCTGCGCGGCCACGCCCGCCGCGAGGTTCATGATGCCGACGTCCGAGCTCGGGTACTGGGTGGCGGCGAAGGGCAGGTTGCCATCCTTGCCGGCCAGCAGGAACTGCACGCCGAGTTCCTTGGCGGCCTCGTCGGAGATCTCCACCACGATGGCTTCCACCAGCACCTGTTCCCGGCGCGTATCGAGCTGCTCGATGACCGCCATCAGGGTGCGCTGGGTTTCCGGGTCCGCGTTGATGATGAGCGAGTTGGAACCCGGGTAGCGGACGATGGTGGGCCGCTTCCCGGACGTGCCGCTGATGATCTGGGCGTCGGCGGTGGATACCGCCGTGTCGACGGGCTGGTCGCCGCGTGGCGCGTCGCCGTTCGATTGGCCGATCAATTGCTGGAGGACCGGCAGGAGCTCCTCGGCATTGGCATGGCGCAGCTTCACCACGCGCACGTCGCCGCTGCTCTCCGCGCGACGGTCCAGTTCCATGACCATCTGGGCCACGCGCTGGATCAGTGCGTTGTCGCCCCGGATGACGACGGAGTTGCTGCTTTCCACCGGCAGGATCGAAAGCGCGGGATTGCCACCTTCGCCACCCACCCCGAACAGCTGCCCCACGGTCGCGGCGATCTCCCGGGCCGAGCTGTTGCGCAGGGTGACCGTGTCGATCGAGGCGCGGTCGCTGTCGACCTGGGCGATCAATTGGCGGATGCGACGCAGGTTGTCGGCGTAGTCCGCCACGAGCAGGCTGTTGCTCTGCGGCATGGGCAGCACCACGCCACCGCGGCCGACGAGCGGCTTCAGCGTCTCCGCGGCGATGCGGGCGTCCACCGTACGCAACGGGATCACCTGGGTGGCGAAACCCAGCGACGATCCGCCCGCGGAGCCGGGTTGCTGGGCGGCGGTGTCGTCGGGCACCACCCGGTAGGCGCCACCGCCGGCGGGGATCGCCACCAGGCCGTTCGCGCGAAGGACCGCCAGCAACACGCCGAGCAGTTCCTGTTCGGACATCGGCTGCTCGCGGCTGACGTTCACCGTCCCCTGCACCTGCGGATCGACGATGAAGGTGGTGCCGGTGGCGCGGGCGACGTCCTGGATGAACGCCCGGATGTCGGCATTCTGGACATTCAGGGCTTCGTTCGCCGTGCCCCGGTCCTGTGCGGGCAGCGTCCCCATGGGCTGGAGGAGCAGGGCGCCGATCAGGCAGGCGGTGATGATGCGTCGGTTCAAGGTGGGTCGGCCTGCAGGATGAGGGTGCGGGTCTGGTCGCCGCGTCGGATGGTGAGTTCGGCGTTCTGTCGGGCCCCGAGTTCGGACTCCAGGCCGCGCAGTCGTTCCAGGTCCAGGGGCTGGCCGTCGATCGCGACCAGGACGTCGCCAGGCTGCAGTCCCGCCTTGCGGAACATGCCGCCGTCGCCCCGTGGGGTCAGCGCATAGCCGCCTTCGAGGTCGGCCCGAAGGCCGGCGGCGGACAGGAGGTCCGCCGGTGCGACGTTGGAGGTGCCTGCCGGGGGCGGTGCGGTTGGCGCGGCCACGCGCGCGGCCGGTGCGGGCGCGGCGGGCGTGCTTCGCGGCGGGGCGGCGTCCGAAGGGCGCGCCATGTCGAGGCGCTGTGCGCGACCGCCGACCTGGAGCCGCACATAGTCGCGACCGACCTCCAGCAGCCGTGCGCCGCCATCCAGGGCGTCGCCGATGCGGTACGCGGCCTGTGTGCCCCCCGGCCCGGCCAGGATCGCCGACGCGCTGTCGGGCCGGCCATCGATCGCCGCCCGTACCCCGAGCAGCCGATACCCGCCTGCCGAGGCCTGGGGGGGCGTCCCATCCGCCGCGCCGGCGGTGGGATGGAAGGCGTCCGCGCGCAGCGCGCCGGTCTCCGGAGGCGCGGAAGGCGTGCCCCACGGCGCCGGCGGCACCGCGAGCATCCAGAACAGGCGCGCGACCTGCCAGGCGAGCATGAGCACCAGGGCGACCGCCAGCCAGGAGGGCATGGCGGCGGCGAGGCGTTCGCGGTCGAAGTGGGCGGCAAGCGGCACGAGGGCATCCGGTGGGCGTCGGGCGCGACATTTCAGCGCCGCGAACAGGATGAGACGGATTCGTGACCGTTTGACTTCATCTGACACATGAAATGCAGAAAGGCCCGGGATGGGCCCGGGCCTTTCGCGTGGTCAACCCCCTGTCCGGACTCAGAAGGAGGCGGACAGGCTCAGCATGTAGCTGGTGCCGAGGTCATAGCGCATCACGTCGGCCGTGCCGCCGCCGTAGCTCTGGACCTCCTGGTACTCGGCGCCGAGGATGTTGCGGGCCTCGAACGAGATCTCCATGTCCACGTCCCACAGGTTGAAGAACTTGTTCAGGACGAGGTCGACCGTCGTGCCCGGTTCCTGCACGTAGTCCGGCTGGACCACGGTGATCTGGCCGGTGGCGGGGTCGAAGCCGTTGATGCCGCGGGCGTTGATGCGCTCGCTCGCATAGCCCACCAGCAGGGTCGCCTGGCTGCCCGTGGACAGGCTCTCGATGCCAAGCTGGAGGTTGGCCAGGTGCTCCGATTGGCCCTGCAGGCGACTGCCGTCCATCACCAGTTCGGACGCCGGCTGCGGGTTGCCGTTGCCGGCCAGCGTATAGGCCACGTCGTCGTCGTCGACCTGCACTTCCGAGTCCGACCAGGTGTAGTTGGCGGCCACGAAGAAGCGGCTGTCGCCGGTCCATTCGAACGGGCTGCCGTAGTACTGGCGGAAGTCCAGCTCCAGGCCATACACCACCGCACCGGGCGCGTTGATGAAGCTCTGTTGCCAGCTGGAACCGGTACGGCCGTTCAGGACGGTCTCGACCGGCTTGTCGATGTCCTTGTAGAACACGCCGGCGCTGAAGTATTCGCCACGATCGAAGTACCACTCGTAGCGTGCGTCCAGGTTGACCAGTTCGCTGTCGACCAGGAACGGGTTGCCGATCACCAGGCGATCGCTGTCGAGGTCGAGGTACTGCTGCGGCGCCAGCTCGCGGAACTGCGGGCGGGCGATGGTCTTGGACGCGCCGAAGCGCAGTTGCTGGTTGTCGGCGAAGTTCCAGGTCAGCGTCGCCGCCGGCAGGAAGTAGTCGTTCTCCAGCGGCGCGGCGGTCGGCAGGGGCTGGCCCTGGTCGAACAGGTCGATCGGGTCCACCGACTGGGTCGCGTCCTCGTAGCGGACGCCGAGGGTGGCACGCAGGTAGTCGTTGAGCTGGGACTCGGCTTCGACGTACAGCGCGCTTGTCTCCAGGCGGCCGTCGTAGGCCGCGGCACCGGTGCCGCCGGTGGTCTCGCGCAGCGTCAGGTAGCCCTGGCTGATCACGTAATCGGACAGCAGGAAGTCCGGTCGCAGGTAGCGGTACTGGAAGGGCAGGTTGCCCAGCGAGAGCAGGCGGAACTCGCGCGAGAGCGCGTTGCGCTCGGTGTCCGACCAGGCGCCGCCGAAGTTCAGGTACAGGTCCATTTCCACCGGGAGGCGCCAGGCCGCGTCGACGCCGGCCGAGTCCACGCGCTCGTCGACCTGGCTGAAACGGGTGTAGTTCTGGGCCTGGGACGCATCGTGGAACCAGTTCCCGTAGGCGTCCTCGCGCCAACGGAAGCCCTTGTCGTAGGGGGCGTCCAGGCTCGCGCGCGAATGGCCCGCGCGCCAGTCGATGGTCAGGTCGCGGAACTCGCCGAACACATGCTTGCCGGTCGCCTGCGTGTTGATGAGCTCGCGCTCGTACCAGCGGGTCACGTCGTCCCGGATGTTGTCGCCGGTCAGCAGGCTGTAGCCCTCCGTGCTGCGCGTTTCCTTGTCCGTGTCGTGCACGTACATGGTCATCAGGCCGATCGTATGGTTCTCGGTCTGCAGCGTCGCGCCGACGAGGCCGTTCACCGTGGCGTTGTTGGTCGTCGACAGGAAGTCGTAGTCGCTCTGGACCGCCATCGAGCCGGCTTCGACCGCGCCGTCCTGCTGCACGCCCACCTGGGTGCGCCAGCGGTTCTTCAGCGAGGCCGTGGCCACCAGGCCGAGGCGCGACGTCTCGCCCACGTCGAAGGCGTTGCCGGCGGTGATCTCGTACTCGTAGTCAGGATCGACGTGGTCGGTGGTCTGCAGCAGGTTCAGCGGTGCGTTGGTGAAACTCATCGCGATCCGCTTCACCTCCGCGTCGGTGAAGTCGGGGCCGGGTGTGACGCGGTTTCCGGTGGCCAGGGCGTCCTGCAGTTCGCCCGGCATCTTGCGGGTGCCGTCATCGAAACCGAAGAAGTCTGAGGCGCCACCGCCGTAGTGGCTCAGGCCGGGCTGGCCGGTCGTCTCGCTGTTGCCGCCCATGCCGATCTTGAGCTTCAGGAACGGCTGGTCGGGCACCACGGCGCTGGTCAGGTTGATCGTGCCGCCGCCGAACTCGCCCGGGTAGCGCGCGGAGTAGGTCTTGACCACCTCCACGGTGTCGAGGACGTTGGTCGGGAACAGGTCCAGCGGGACCACGCGCTTCAGCGGCTCGGGGCTGGGCAGCGGCGAGTTGTTCAGGAGGGCGGAGGAGTAACGCTCGTTGAGGCCGCGCACGTACACGTACTTGCCCTGGTCCACGGCCAGGCCGGCGACGCGTACCAGTGCATCGGCGGCAGTGCTGTCGCCCTGGCGGTCCAGGTCCTCGCGCGAGACGTGGGTCATCACCGCGGAGCTGGTCAGCATGGGCTGCGGGATGTAGGCGCCGCGCACCTGCACGGCGTCGAGTTCGGTGGCGGGTTCCTGTGCCTGCGGTTGCGGCGGGACGGCGTCGGCCGTGCTGGCGTCCTGCGCGCGCACCGGAGCGGGTGCAAGCAGCGCGGCGATGGCGAGGAACAGGCCCGTGTGGGCAAGGTTGAGATTCATGACTGGCTGCCTTTGATGGAGTCCGGAGCGTCCGATGGACCGATGCCGCGGGCGGACCGCGGCATCGTGTGGAGCGGGGCCACGGACAGACGGCCCCGCTTCCTGCCCGCGACCCCCAGAGCGGTCGCGGGCATCGCGGTCAGCAGGGATCGGCCGCGGTCAGGCCGCAGGTCCAGCCTTCCCACCAGGTGTCGCCGGCGTCCTTGACGGCACCGATGTAGTCGACGTCCTCGAAGAAGGCGTTGACCGAGGACAGTCCGGTGAAGGCCGGCACCGCCGACTCGTTGGCGCCATTGACGAAGCCGTCGGTCAGCGACGATGCACCGGTCGAGTTGTTGGTGCCGGCGTTGAACGCGGCTTCCTCGGCACCACCCGCACCGCCCGCGAACGGCGTGTCGCAGGAGGCATAGGTGGAGTCGAAGGTGCCCTCGGTCGTGGCCGACTGGAACTCGATGCAGGCCGGGTTGCCGCCGGTGAACACGGCGTTGTAGTAGTTGACCAAGGTCCCCTGGTTCAGCACGACCACGTTGTCGTGGCCCTTGCTGACGAAGGTGACGTTGGCAATGACCGGGTTCGAGCGGTAGGGCAGGTCCTGCGAGCTCATCTCGTTGACGCGGTCGCCGCCGCCATCGCGCTGCACGATCAGGCCGAACTGGATCGCGCCGCGGAAGCCCGAGTCGGTATCGAAGCTGTCGTCGTCGATGCCGGTCATCACGAGGTACTTGGAGTTGACCTTGCCGCCGAACCACTCGATGCCGTCGTCCGAACTGTTGTGGACCTGCACGTACTCAACGGTGGTGCCGCTGCCGAGGCCGGCCATGGTGATGCCGTTGAGCTCCACGTCGGGCAGCACTTCGAAGCCGGAGTGCATCACGCGGACGTAGCGCAGCACGCCGGTGTTGTCGGCATCGTCGTTGCCGCCGAAGAAGCCGTTGGCGCCCTCGACCTGCGCCTCGCAGGTCGCGCTGCCCGGCTGCGCGGTGCCCGGGCAGGTGCTGATCGCGGCACGGCCCAGCAGGACCAGGCCGCCCCACTGCCCGATCGAATTGACGTCGGTGGTGCCCTCGACGCTCTCGCGGCTGGTCATCACGATGGGCTCAGCGGCCGTGCCTTCGGCGAAGATCTGCGAGCCGCGGTTGACCATCAGGAAGTCGGCGCCGGCGGAACCGAACAGCGTCACGCCCGGCTCGATGCGCAGGATGCCCTGGCGGGCCTGCGGGTAGGGATTGGCGACGTCGCCGCCCATGTCCTCGCCCACATCGGTGCGTCCGTTGAGCGAGTAGACGACGCCTTCGAGGTTCTCGAGCGTGAAATCGCCGATGATGCGGGCCGGCAGCTCGCAGTTCTTGAGGCCTGCGACCTCGCCCACGTCGGTGGTGCCGCTCGGGCAGGAGGCGCCGGTCGGCGGCGGGGTGACCGGAGGCGGAGTCACGGGCGGCGGCGTCACCGGCGGCGGCGCCGGCGGGAAAGAGCCTTCGCCCGGCGAGGCGACGCGGTCGGCTCCGCCACCACAGGCGCTCAGCGCAAGGACCGCGCCGAAGGTCATCAGCAGCGTCTTGCAGTTATTGCGGGAAGTCATTCGCTGTATCTCCGATCGAGTGGGTTGGTTCAATCACGTCCCCGGCAAGGGGGAACCGCGTGGGTGGCATCCGTTCCACTTGGGATCCATCGCGCCGCCTGCGAAGTGCGATGCCCGGACCCCGGGGCGAAAGGCGCCGGTTCGTCGCGGCCGTTCCTTTGGGCGCGGCGAGTACGCCGTGGCGCCAGCGATTCGGCGAGAAGTTATAGATTTGTGTTGTGACAACCGGGTTTCACCGATCACGTTTGTTTCATGCGCGACGGTGTCACCGGAACGTCATGTGAAAACCGACATCGAAATGTCATCCGGATGACGGAAAGTGGGCGCTTATCGCTCGCGATCGATTCCCTTCCGGATGCGTGGTGCGCATGAACGTGGCAACAGAACTCAGTCCCGGCCTTGAGCAATGGATCCTCGAGCAGGTGCGCGCAGGGCATCCGCCCGAGGCCGTGCTCGGACCGCTGGTGGAGCAGGGCTGGGACGAGCAGGATGCGATCGACGCGATCGAGGAAGCGACGCGTCGCTTCCTGGAGTCGCATGCCCGGGAGCATGGCCTGCCGCCATCGACGCGGGTGCCGTCGCCCATTGGACTGAATGGCCCGTCGGTGGTCGATGCCGGGGATCGCGAGGTCCACCTGCTCGCAAGCCTCCGGCAGCCGCGGATCATCGTGTTCGGTGGCCTGCTGTCGCACGGGGAGTGCGACGCGCTCGTCGAGCTTGCACGACCGAAGCTGGGGCGTTCGGCAACCGTGGACCTGGAGACCGGTGGCGACGTGGTCCACGAAGCGCGCACCAGCCATGGCATGGGATTCGAGCGGGATGCGAACGCACTGTGCCGGCGGATCGAGGCACGCATCGCGCGGCTGGTGGAGTGGCCCGTGGAGAACGGCGAGGGCATCCAGATCCTGCGCTACGGCCATGGGGCGGAGTACAAACCGCACCACGACTACTTCGACCCGAGCTACCCGGGCCTCGCCAGGTTGCTCGAGCGCGGGGGGCAGCGGGTGGCGTCGCTCGTGATGTACCTCAACACGCCCGCGAGTGGCGGCGCGACGGTGTTTCCCGAAGTGGGTTTCGAGGCCGCCGCGGTGAAGGGAAACGCGGTCTTCTTCAGCTACGACCGGCCGCACCCGATGACCCAGACCCTGCATGGCGGCGCGCCGGTGGTCGAGGGCGAGAAGTGGATCGCGACGAAGTGGCTGCGGGAGCGTCGCTTCGACTGAGCGGAGCGCGTATCAGTCGGCCGGTTCGCCGGGGGTCTTGTCCTTGAACAGGCAAAGGTCGCGGATGGCGCAGTGCGGGCAGTCGGGCTTGCGCGCCCGGCACACATAGCGGCCATGCAGGATCAGCCAGTGATGGGCATCGTGCAGGTACTCGGCCGGGACGGCGGCGAGCAGGCCATCCTCCACGGCCCGTACCGTCTTGCCCGGCGCGAGTCCCGTGCGATTGGATACGCGGAAAATATGCGTGTCCACGGCCATCGTGGGTTCGCCGAACGCGGTGTTCAGCACCACGTTGGCCGTCTTGCGACCCACCCCCGGCAGGGCCTCGAGCGACGCGCGGTCGCGGGGGACGTCGCCATCGTGCCGTTCGATCAGCTGGTGGGCCATCGCGACGACATTGGCCGCCTTGGTGTTGTAGAGGCCGATCGTGGAGATGTACGGCTTCAGCCCCTCGATGCCGAGCGCGGCGATCGCCTCGGGCGTATTGGCCACCGGGAAGAGCTTGCGCGTCGCCTTGTTCACGCCGACGTCGGTGGCCTGCGCGGACAGCGTGACGGCGACCAGCAGTTCGTAGGGCGAGGCGAATTCAAGCTCGGTGGTGGGTTTGGGATTGAGCCATTTCAGCCGGCGGAAGAGCTCTTCCACCTGGGCGGGCTTCAGGCGACGGCCCTGCCGTGCCGCGCTCCTCCGGTGGGTGTCGCGGGCCGCCGGCATCAGCGTGGCTTGCGTTGCGCCGCACGCGCCTTGGCCCGGGCGAGGGCAGCAGCGGCGGCATCCGGCAGCGCGGTCGCGGCGGCGGACGTGGCGGCCCGGGATGATGGCAGGGCGCGTCCAGCGTCCCGCTCGGCATCCAGCCGGCGCAGCCGCATCTCGCGTTGGCGGTAGCGTTCGCGGGCTTCGAAGGCCCGGGTTCGCGCATCCCGCGCCGCCGCCAGGCTTTCGCGGCAGTCAGTGCTGCAGCCGGTGCAGGTATCCGCGTCCATCAGGCCGAGGGACAGCGCACGGTCGAGGTCGTCGTCGCGCAGGGCCGCGGCGATCGCGTGCGTGCGCGTCGCACCGGGCCAGGTGCAGGCGCAGACCGGGCAGCCCGCGCGGGTCACGTGCCGCGGAACACCGGCTTGCGTCGCTCGAGGAAGGCGGACGTCCCCTCGCGCATGTCATCGGTCGCGAACATCAGGCCGAACTGCGCGGTCTCGTACGCCATGCCTTCCTCGATCCCGCACTCGCCGCCCACATTGAGGCAATCGATGATGCCGCGCAGGGCCAGCGGCGCGGCGTCGGCGAGCTGGTTCGCGAGCTTCATGGTTTCGGCGAGCAGGTGTTCGGCCGGTACCACGCGGTTGACGATCCCGAGGGACTGCGCGCGGTTCGCGTCGATCGGGGTCCCCAGCAGGCACAGTTCCATCGCGGCGGCGCGACCTGCCAGGCGCAACAGGCGCTGCGTTCCCGCGAAACCCGGTATAAGGCCGAGGTTGACCTCCGGTTGCCCCAGTTTCGCGCTGTCGGCCGCGATGCGCAGGTGGCAGCACATCGCCAGCTCGAGCCCGCCGCCGAGCGCGAAACCGTTCACCATCGCGATCACAGGCTTCGGCATCTGCTCCACGCGACGCATCATCCGCTGACCGCGAAGGGAGAAGTCCCGGCCCTGTACCGGCGTCAGGCCATTCATCTGCGCGATGTCGGCGCCCGCCACGAATGCCTTCGGCCCCGCCCCGGTCAGCACGATGGCCCGCACCGTGTCGTCGGCGGATGCGTCAGCGAAGGCGCTGTCCAGTGCGTCAAGCGTCGCCGCGTCCAGCGCATTCAGTTTGTCGGGGCGATTGATGGTGAGGACGAGGACGGCGGCTTCGCGGGTGATGAGCAGGGGGGATTCAGGCATATGAACGGGCTCGGGACAGGGGAGGGCCGCCAGCGGCGGGCCGCGGGGCGGCAGGGAACCTTCGCGGCCAGCGGCGGTCGGAGGGGTTGGCGTCAGTGGCAGTTAAGCCGGTGCGCCGTTATCCTAGCGCGTCCGATCAGGCCTGCACGACTGGCGGAATCTGAAGTGTGCGCTTCCCGCGTCAGTCCCGAGCGCCCGTGACAGGCCCGGGTTCCGTGCCACAAACCGGAGGTTTTACCGAATGAAGTTGCGTTATCTCGCGGTCGCCGTGACCGCGCTCGTGCTGGGTGCCGGCACTGCCATCGCGCAGGACACGTCGTCCGAGAAGGGCAAGCTGAGCTACGCGCTGGGTTACGACCTCGGACGCAATGTGATCGAAAGCGGCGAAGCCGTGGACGTCGCCACCATCATCAAGGGCCTGCAGGACGGCTATGCGAAGCAGCAGCCGGCCGTGCCCGTCGCCGAACTTCGCAGTGCCGTCGAGAACATGCAGCAGCGCCAGCAGGCCAAGGCGAAGAGCGAGTGGGAAGCGCTGGCCGCGCAGAACAAGACCCGCAGTGACAGCTTCATCGCCCAGAACAAGGCGAAGTCCGGCGTGCAGAGCCTGCCGAGCGGGGTCCAGTACCGGGTGATCGAGTCCGGCAACGGCGCCAAGCCCACGCAGGCCAGCACCGTCACGCTGCAGATCTCCGGCCCGTACGCTTGGGGCGAGCGCCCGAACCCGCCGCGCCCCGCCCAGACCACCCCCGAAATGAAGCTCAGCGAGATCGAGATGCCCGCGATGCGCGAGGCGCTGCAGCAGATGCAGGCCGGTGCGAAGTGGGAAGTCACCCTGCCGCCGGAGAACGCCTACGGCCAGGGCAACCCGCAGATGGGGATTCCGCCGAACATGGCCGTGCAGTTCGAGATCAAGCTGCTCTCGGTGAAGTAAACGTCCGGTGGCGCCCTTGCGCGCCGCCGCTGCCAGGGAAGACGATCCACGGGCGCGCCGGTCCTGCCGGCGCGCTTTTCTTTTCCCGGCCGATTCCTGTAACAAGGTCCAGCGATATCGCGGACCGATGGCCCTGATGAAACTCTGCATGACCACCACTTTCCGCGCAGTGCTCAGCCCATGCATCGGCGTTTGCGCCCTGGACGAACAGGGTCTGTGCGAAGGCTGCCTTCGCACGTCCGCTGAAATCGCCCGCTGGTCGCAGATGGATGACGACGAGCGCCTGCACCTGATGGAGGCGGTATTGCCCGGTCGCGAGGCGGCGCGGGGATGACGGCATCGGGTCCCGGGGGTGCGCTGGACGACTTCCCGCGATTGCGGGAGGCGCTGCACCCACTGGACGCCCCCCCGCGCGGTGCCGGCTGGAACCTGGACGACGTGCGCGACCTGCTGCCGCCCGGGCCGCCTGTGGAAGCGGCGGTGTTGCTGGCGCTGCGGTCCACCGAACAGGGGACGGCGGTGCTTTTCACCCGGCGGCACCGCGGCTTGCGCCAGCATGGGGGCCAGGTCAGCCTGCCCGGTGGCCGCATCGATCCGGGCGACGCCGACGCCCGCGCCGCGGCCTTGCGCGAGGCCCACGAAGAGGTGGGCCTGGTGCCCGGCACGGTCCGTCCGCTCGGCTACCTCGATCCCTTGGCGACGATCACCGGCTACCGCGTACTGCCGCTGGTGGCGCGTATTCCCTCGGACTTCGTCGCCAGACCCGAGCCCGGGGAAGTGGACGCGGTGTTCGAAGTCCCCCTCGCGTTCCTGATGACGCCGTCGAACCTGGGCCATCAGGCCCTGGAGTACCGGGGCCGACGGCGCGAGGTGCTGGAATACAAGTATCCCGGGCAGCGGATCTGGGGGGCGACCGCCTCGATGCTGCTGAACCTGCGCGAGCGCCTGCAGCGCGTGGAAGACGCCGTACGGCAGGCGAAGGATGACTGAGTTCGAGGCCTGGATTCCGCCCGAGGCCCTGGCCCATGCGCTTGACGGGCCTGTCCGCCCGGTGGTGCTGGATGTGCGTTTCTCCCTGGCAGAGCCTGCTGCAGGCGAACGCGCGTGGCGCGCGGCCCGCATCCCCGGCGCGTTCCACGCACACCTCGAGCGGGACCTCTCCGGTCCGCACCGGCCGGATGCCGGGCGGCATCCGTGGCCCACGGAGGACGATTTCCGGCGACAGGTGGCCGCCTGGGGCATCACGCCGGCCACCCCCGTGGTCCTTTACGACGATGCGGACGGCGCCCTGGCGGCGGCCCGCGCCTGGTACCTGCTGCGCCTGTTGGGCCACGGGCCGGTAGCGGTCCTCGACGGGGGCTGGAAGGCCTGGCAGGCGGCGGGAGGCCCGGTGGACACCGGGCCGGCCCCGCGACCGCGACCGGCAGCGGGCGAAGCGTACCCGGGCCGGTTCGCGGAGGGTCGCCTGCTGGATGCCGACGCCGTGGGCCGCCACCTGGCCGGCGGCGGTGTGCTGGTGGACGCACGGGCGCCCGAGCGTTATCGCGGTGACGTGGAGCCGATCGACCCCGTGGGCGGGCACGTACCCGGAGCGCGCAACCGCCCGTTCGCCGCGAACCTCGAGCACGGGCGAGCCCGTCCGGCCCGCGTCCTGCGGGAGGCATTCGAATCGCTTGCGGATGGCCACGCCCCCGCGGACATGGTGGTGATGTGCGGCTCGGGCGTCACGGCCTGCCATCACCTGCTCGCGATGGCGCACGCCGGACTGCCGCTTGCGCGGCTCTACGCAGGCTCATGGAGTGGATGGATCGAGGATCCGACCCGGCCGATCGCACGCGGACCCGCGGCCTGAGCCTGTTCCGGGGTTACTTCTTCAGGCTCGCCACCAGCGCGTGCAGTGCGCGCTGGGTGTCGTCCTCGAACCACCCATCCAGGAAACGGTCCAGCCCGATCAGTCCGGGTTCCATCGCATCGAGCACGTCGGCGCGGGCGATCCGGCGCGTCTGCAGCATCGGCGTGCGGGGCAGGGCCAGCAGGTCCTGCAACCAGGCCAGCGCGCGCTGGGACACTTCGTCGACGCCGACGAGCTCGTCGACCAGGCCGAAATCCAGGGCCTGCGCCGACTCGACCATTTCGCCGGCCACCATCAGGCGTTCCGCGCGGTAGGGGCCGACGACACGCCGCATCAGCCGCTGGATCCCTTCCGGCACGACCAGGCCCACCCGGGTTTCATTGAGGCCGATCCGGAACGGCCCCGAGGCCATGACCCTGTAGTCGCAGCAGAGGGCGAGCACGCAGCCGCCCGCCGGCGAATGGCCCCCGATGGCGGCGACCACCGGAACCGGCGAAGCGGCAAGCCTTCGCGCCGCCCCGAAGAAGTCTTCCCACGCGGCCTTGACCGCCGACCGGTCCTGGCCCAGCGACAGCAGGTGCGGCACGTCCAGGCCGGCCGAGAACACCTTGGGACCGCCGCTGAGCACGAGCCCGTGCGCACCGCTGGCGATCGCGGCGTCGATGGCGCTGCCCAGGTCCCTGCACAGCCCCGGGTCGAGTGCATTGACCGGCGCCCGGGCCAGTCGCAGCTCGGTGATGTCGCCGTGGGCGAGGATGTCCACGCAGCTCATGGCGCCATGTTCCGTGGCCAACGGTACCGGACGGTGTAGGTCAGGTGGGCCTCGCCCCCCGCCGGTACGGTGACCAGGAATTCCGCATGCTGCGCGCCGGTCTCGTCGGCCGGGACACTGCTGTCCAGCAGTTCCCAGTCACGCCATCGGGGCATCGGTTCGCGGACGCGTACCTGGACATCGGCGTCCTTCGCATTCGCCAGCCGGATATCGAACGATTCGCTTGCCGACAGCCCCCCGGCTGCGACGTTGAATGCAGTGGCCTGCCGCTCCGCCGTGAGATCGAACGCGTTGCCGACCTCGAGCCGGAGCGATTCCCCGGCCGGCGTGTGACCCAGCGATGCCTCGCCGAGGAAGTCCGCGCCTTCGAACAGCCGGACGCGACCCGCGGGCAGGGCCAGGCCCAGGCCGGCGTCGGGGGTGTTGTCGAAGGCCACCGTGGCGCGCACCGGTACGCTGCCGGCAAGGCCCCGGTTGGTGGGCTGGAGCGACACGCGTTGCGGGATCCAGTCGGCCACGCCGCTGTCGACGACGTAGTCGCGCGTGCAGGCGACCGAGTCGCGTGCCGGGAACAACGCCAGGCGTTCGGTGGCGCCGTTGGCGATCCGGCTGCTCCCCGGCAGGTCGTACGCGTGGTATTCGCCGGAACTGCGTTCCGTCGGGGCGGGCGGCGCGGGCGAGGGCGCCATCGCCGCTTCGGCCATGTCGTACGCCGCGCGCTGGCGCGACGGTGCGACCCGACTGGGTTCGCCCGCGACCAGGGTCAGGCGCGCGTCGGAAAAGCTGACGCCGGACCGGTTGGCGACCTGCGCCGCACCGTCCAGCGACAACGTGCAGCCGTCACCCGCCTGGAGCCGGGCGAGGTACTCGGCGCGCCAGGCCATGCCGCCCATGGGGTAGCTCAGGACGAAATCCGCCTCGCCGGCGTTGTCGGCCTGCACGGTCCACTGCAGCGCGGCTTCCCCGGGCAGGCTGTTGGCGGCCTCGAGGATGCTGAAACTGTCGTAGTCGCGGATCACCTTGACCCGCCCATCGTTGAGCGCGAGGCTCAGTCCGTCGCTGGCGGCCAGCAGGATCCCGTTGTCGGTCTGCTTGGCGCCCCCGGACGTGTGCTCGACCACGATGCGCTGGCCGACCGCGCGGCTGAGCAGGTCGCCGGTGCCACCCAGTGCCGGGACGTGGCGTTGCGAGGTGATCCGGATGCCGGGTGCGCGCGCCTGCAGCAGGGCAGCCTCGGCATCCATGGCCGGCGCCACGTTGTTCGCCCTGACGGTGTTCTCGCCGGCCTTCAGGCGGTAGTGCAGGGGGCGTTCGACAAGGGCGTAACCCGCCATCCCGGGTTCCGGCGGTCCCGAGTACGCCAGGGCCTCGTAGCCGCCGCTGTACACGGTGAGCCGGGTGAGCGTCCCGCTGGCCGTGTCCGGACCGGATGCCGCGGCGGGGGTGTCCTCCGGCGCCTGGGCGAGCACCGGCTTGCGCGCGGTGGCATCGGTGGGGGCGTCCTGCGAACAGGCGGCAAGCAGGCATGCCGTGGCCAACAGTGTCAGGGGGCGATGCATCTCGAACTCCGTTCTCGACCTGTCCGTATCATAGGCCGATGCCCGTGCCCCGTCTGCGGCGGATGTCGCGCGTGCGGTACGTCAGCCGTCGCAGGCCCCGCGCACGCTGGCCGGAAGGGTGGTGGCCTCGCCCGTGGCCCTATCGATCCAGACCATCACGACATGACCGTCGCAGAACAGCACGGCCGGGTCATCCGCCGACTGGATCCGGTGGCCGATGGTGAGGCTGCGGCTGCCCAGTCGCTCGACGTGCAACTCGATCTCCAGCGTCGCCGGCCAGGTGATCGGCCGGCGGTAGTTGAGCTGGACCGCTGCGATCACGGGCGCGACATCGTCGTCGAGGCCCATGCCCGGAAGGCCGACCATCCACTCCAGGCGGGCCTCCTCCAGATAGCCCAGGTACGTGGCGTTGTTGACGTGGTTGAATGCGTCCAGGTCGCGCCAGCGCACCCGCATCGGGCTGCGATGCAGCACCATCGGCCGCGGCTGGGTTGCCATCGGCAGCGCTGCCGTGTCGGCGCCAGGCGCGTCGGGCACCGTCGCGGGCGACCCACCCTTCTCCCCGGCCCGGTGCGCGACCTCGCGCGCGGCGGCACGCTTTCGCGGTGCTCTGGCCGGCTTCGCGGCGGTCGTGTCGGTGGCCGCCGCGGAGGAGTTGCGCGGCGACTTGCGCGGCGTGGCAGCGGCTTTCTTGCGCGGGCTGCGCTTGGGTGCGGCGCCGGTGGCATCCCCTCCGTCCGGCCCGGTGCCCTCCGGCGTGCTCATGCCTTGCCCTTCCGGGGTGCACGTGCGGACGTGCTGCGGCCCTTGCGTGGACGCGCTGGGGCGTCATCGGCGGGCGAGAGGCCCAGCAGGGGCGCGAGGAAGCGACCGGTGTGGGAGGCCGCGTTGGATGCGATCGCCTCCGGCGTACCCGATGCAATGATCTCGCCCCCGCGGTGGCCGCCTTCAGGTCCGAGATCGACGATCCAGTCGGCGGTCTTGATGACGTCCAGGTTGTGCTCGATCACGACGACCGTGTTGCCGTCGTCGCGCAGTCGATGCAGCACGCTGAGCAGGTGCTCGATGTCGTGGAAGTGCAGGCCGGTCGTGGGTTCGTCGAGGATGTACAGGGTCCGGCCGGTGTCGCGGCGCGAGAGCTCCTTCGACAGTTTGACGCGCTGCGCTTCGCCCCCGGAGAGCGTCGTCGCGCTCTGGCCGAGCTTGATGTAGCTCAGGCCGACATCGACCAGCGTCTCCAGCTTGCGGGCGATCGCCGGGATCGGCTCGAACAGGCCCAGCGCATCCTCGACGGTCATCTCCAGCACGTCGTGGATCGAATGCCCCTTGTAGAGGATCTCCAGCGTCTCGCGGTTGTAGCGCTTGCCACCGCAGACATCGCAGGGGACGTAGACGTCGGGCAGGAAGTGCATCTCGACCTTGATCAGGCCGTCGCCCTGGCACGCCTCGCAGCGCCCGCCGCGCACGTTGAAGCTGAAGCGTCCCGCCGCGTAGCCGCGCGCGCGCGCTTCAGGCACCTGTGCGAACAGCTCGCGCAGCGGCGTGAAGAGTCCGGTGTAGGTGGCCGGGTTGGAACGCGGCGTGCGCCCGATCGGCGACTGGTCGATGTCCACCACCTTGTCGAACAGCTCGATGTTGTCGACGGAGCGGTACGGGGCCGTCGTGCGCGAGGCCCCGTTGAGGTCGTTGGCGGCGATCCCGTACAGCGTGTCGTTGATCAGGGTCGACTTGCCCGAGCCCGACACGCCCGTCACGCAGGTCAGCAGGCCGGCAGGGATGTCCAGGTCGACGTTCTTGAGGTTGTTGCCGGTCGCCCCGCGCAGGTGCAGGGTCGCCTTCGGGTTGGGGCGGGTGCGCTTGGCGGGCACTTCGATGCGCTTGCGCCCGCTGAGGTACGCACCGGTCAGCGAGCGCGGGGCTTCGAGGATGTCCGCGAGCTGGCCCTGGGCCACGACCTCCCCGCCGTGCACGCCGGCACCGGGCCCGATGTCGATCACGTGGTCGGCCAGCCGGATGGCGTCTTCGTCGTGCTCGACCACGATCACCGTGTTGCCCAGGTCGCGCAGGCGCGTGAGGGTCCCGAGCAGGCGCTCGTTGTCGCGCTGGTGCAGGCCGATCGACGGTTCGTCGAGTACGTACATCACGCCGACCAGGCCTGCGCCGATCTGGCTGGCCAGGCGGATGCGCTGGGCCTCGCCACCGGACAGGGAGTCGGCCTTGCGCTCCAGGGTCAGGTAGTCGAGCCCGACGTCCACGAGGAAGCGCAGGCGATCGGCGATCTCCTTGACGATCTTGACCGCGATCTCGCCGCGCCAGCCGGGCAGGCTCAGCGCCTGGAAGAAGGCCAGGGCCTCGTCCACCGGCTTGACCACGATCTGCGGCAATGCGTGCTCGGCGACGAAGACGTTTCGCGCCGCCTTGTTGAGGCGCGCGCCGCCGCACTCGGGGCAAGGCTGCTCGCTGATGTACTTGGCCAGCTCTTCGCGCACCGCCGAGGATTCCGTTTCGCGGTAGCGACGCTCCAGGTTGGGCACGATGCCCTCGAAGCGGTGCCTGCGCTGCTGGCGGCTGCCGCCGTCGGTGAGGTAGGTGAAGGTGATCGGCTCCTCGCCGCTGCCGTACAGCACGGCCTGGCGCACATCCTCGGGCAGCGTCTGCCAGGGCGTGTCGACGTCGAAGTCGTAGTGCTTCGCGAGCGACTGGATCATCTGGAAGTAATAGGCGTTGCGGCGGTCCCAGCCACGCACGGCGCCCGCCGACAGCGCGAGTTCCGGATGCACGACCACGCGGCCAGGATCGAAGAACTGGGCCACGCCGAGGCCATCGCAATGCTGGCAGGCACCCACCGGCGAGTTGAACGAGAACAGCCTGGGTTCCAGCGCCGGAAGCGCGTAGTCGCAGACCGGGCAACTGAAACGGGAGGAGAACAGCAGCGGCTCGGCCTGCGGATCGTCGAGCGACATCACGATGGCCATCCCGTCGCCCAGCCGCAGGGCGGTTTCGAACGACTCCGCCAGCCGCTGCTTCATGTCCTCCCGGGGGCGGAAGCGATCGACCACGGCTTCGATCGTGTGCTTCTGGCGCAGCGCCAACGTCGGCACTGCGTCGATCTCATGGACCTCGCCATCCACGCGCACGCGGACGTAACCCTGCGCACGCAGCTGCTCGAAGACCTGCGCGTGCTCCCCCTTGCGCTCGCGGATGACCGGCGCCAGCAGCATGTAACGCTGGCCGGTGGAGGCAGGTGCGTCCCCCAGGGCCACCACCTGGTCGACCATCTGGCTGACCGTCTGCGCCTCCAGCGGGTAGTGGTGGTCCGGACAGCGCGGGGTGCCCACCCGCGCGTACAGCAGGCGCAGGTAGTCGTAGATCTCGGTGATCGTGCCCACGGTCGAGCGCGGGTTGTGCGAGGTCGACTTCTGTTCGATCGAGATCGCCGGCGACAGGCCTTCGATGTGGTCGACGTCGGGCTTTTCCATCACCGACAGGAACTGCCGGGCATAGGCCGACAGCGACTCAACGTAACGGCGCTGGCCCTCGGCATAGATCGTGTCGAAGGCCAGCGAGGACTTGCCGGAGCCCGACAGGCCGGTGATCACGATCAGCTTCTCGCGAGGCAGGTCGAGATCGATGTTCTTCAGGTTGTGCGTCCGCGCGCCGCGGATGCGGATGGTGTCCATGTGGCGTGGGGGCCCTGCGCTGGCTGGTCGGGGAGGTCTGCGCGGCCGGACATACGGCAGCGAACAGACGAGCGTATCGGTTGCCCGATATGGGGGCAAATCGCAGGGACGCCAGTTCCCGCCAGCGTGCTGTCAGCAGCCGGCGGGCCGGGATTCAGTTCAGGACCCTGAACGTCACGCTGTCCGCGCGGGGTGCGTGCGGATCGGTGGCGACATCGCCGCGGACCTCGATGCGGGCGGGGTTGGCACCGTTGACGATCAGTTGCACCTTCACTGCGTCGGCGCGCTGGCGCGCGAGGGCCTCATCGATCGCGGCATCGCCGCTGCCGCGGGCATGCCCGGCGATCTCGATGCGGCGCCCGGGAGGCATCGCGGCGATCGCCTGCCCCGCCTGGGCGACGGTGGCCAGGCTCTCGGAGGAGACCTTCGCGCTGTAGGGCTCGAAAGCCACCTGCAGGCTGTTGAGGGCCTGCTCCACTTCGGAGGCGGCGCTTTCCGGGCCGAGCGCGGCGAGGGCCGCGATGGCGGCGGCGTCCTCCGCTCCGGCGCCGACGAACAGACCGGTCAGGCGGGCGCCGGGGAACTGGCGGCGTGCGGCGTCGGTCAGGCGCGCACGCTGTTCCTGGTCGAGTCGGCCGGTGAGTTCCAGCGTATCGCCTTCGAAGCCGACGGCGGCGCCGGGAATGTCGAACGCTTCGAGGAAGGCCGGCAGGCCGCGGATCCAGCCGGGCGCCGTGGCGTTCGGGTCGATCTGGATGTCGCCGCTGGCCTCGCCGGCTTCGAATGCACCGCCGATGGCGCGCAGGATCGCGTCCCGGGTTGCCTCGCCCTCCACGCGGCCGTGGTAGCGGATCGTACCGTTGTTGTTGACCAGGTCCAGCGTGGCATCGAAGGCCGCATCCGGAGGTGGTGCGGCTCCGGTCACAGCGTCGTCCTCGACGCTTTCGTCCGCAGGTGCCTGGGCGGCCGGCGTGGACGGGTCGGCGCCGCAGCCGGCCAGCAACAGCAGGGCGGCAAGGACGGGGGGGATGGCGAACGACGCGCGAAGGGTGGGGGGGCTTGTACGCAGGCGCAAGGGCATGCGGGACTCCGGTGGGTGGCAGGGAAAAACGGGGGCCCCGTGGGGCCCCCGTCCATGGCATCGACTGATGCCGTGCAGCGATCGGGTCGATCAGCGCGTGCGGCGCTTCTGCGACGCGAAGTCGATCGACACCTCGTCGGAACACTCCAGCGTCCCGTTGTTGCAGACCTTGTAGGTCATCGTGCCGCTGCCGATGATCCGGAAGGTGTCCGTGGTGCCGTGGTTCCTGTTGCGGACGGTCTTCAGGATCGCACCGTTGCGGTACAGGTCCACGAACTTCGCCCCTTCCGCCCAGCTCAGGCTGACCCGCGTCCGGTGGTTGTTCAGCTGCTCGGCTTCCGCCGCCAGAGCCCGCGGCCAACCCGGATCCACGAAGCTCGGGTACAGCGAGATCCCGCTGGCAGCCGTGTAGCCCTCGATGGTCACGTACCACGTGCCACTTTCCGGGGTCGGGAAGAAGCAGGTTTCGTCGTTGCCGAACGAGAACGGACGGCAGTCGAAGGCGGTGCTGGTCGGTTCGGCGCCATGACGCACGTAGATGTCGGCATCCCCGTCGCCGCCGTACATCGCGAACAGCAGGTTCGAAGCGCCATTCGGTACCTCCAGCTGGTAGCGCACGGTGCCGTCGGCCTCGACTTCGATGTCGGTGACCGTGACCCCGTTCTCCAGCTCGGTGGCCGGCGGCGGCGGCGGCGGCGGCGGCGGGGCATCCGGGAGCGGCTCCGTCCCGGCGGCGACCGCCACGGCATAACGCGCGTCGATCACGCCCGAGCCGCACATCTTGCTGTAGCTGCAGCCCTCCGGGAATCCGGTGGCGGCGTACGCGGTGTTGACGAGGATTTCCTCGACCTCCGCCGGGGTCTTGACCGCGACCGACTGCATCAGCGCGACGGTGCCGGCCACGTGCGGTGCCGCCATGGAGGTGCCCGCGTACCACGCGTAACCGTCGCCCTCCTGTCCCTGGGCGCCCAGGTTGAGGGTCGAGAGGATGTTGTCCTCGGCCGGAGCCACGCCGGAGCCGCCCGGAGCCGCCACGTCGATGCCTTCGCCGAAGTTCGAGTAATCCACCGCGAACGCGTTCGCCGGACCGGTGGCCGCGACGGAGATGACGTTGTCGCAGTTGGCCGGGGTAAAGCCGGAGACGTCCGAACTGCTGTTGCCGGCGGCGACCACCACGGTGGTGCCGCGGCCGACGGCGCCGTCGATGGCCGTCTGCATGAGCGCGGAGCAGCTGCCGCTGCCGCCGAGGCTCAGGTTGATGACTTCGGCCGGCGTCGCGTTGTCGGGCACGCCCGCCACGCTGCCGCCGGACGCCCAGGTGATGGCGTCGGCGATGTCGGAGGTGTAACCGCCGCACTTGCCGAGCACGCGGACCGGCTGCACCTGCGCGCCGTGCGCCACGCCGGCGACGCCCACGCCATTGTCGGTGGCGGCCGCGATCGTCCCGGCCACGTGGGTGCCGTGCCAGCTGCTGTCCTCGGGGATGCCGAAGATGTTGCACTCGCCGTCGTGCCAGTCGCCCGGATCGTTGGCGTCCGGGTCGCGCCCGTCGCCGTCCACCGCCGTGTCGAGGTCGGCGATGAAGTCGTAGCCCGGGATCAGGTTGGGCAACAGGTCGGCGTGCGGCGTGCTGCCCGTGTCCAGTACGGCAACGACCACGCCCGCACCGTCGGTGGTATCCCATGCGGTCTCGGCGTCGATGCCGCCATTGCCCGTGTGGTAGTGCCACTGCTGGGCGTAGCCCGGGTCATTCGGGACGTACTGGCGGGTCAGCATGCGATCGGGCTCGACCGCCAGCACGTTCGGGTCCTTCATCAAGGCGATGGCAAGCGCCTTGCTGCTGGCCCGGTCCAGCTTGCGGTCGGTCTGGATCAGCTGGGCACCGGTCGACAGTGCCCGGACCGGACGGATGCCGATGCCTGCGTCACGTGCGGCGGTGGCGAGGCCCTGGCCGCGCGCGGCGGCGGAAGCGCGGGCCCGCGGATCCTGGCGGTAGCTGACGATGAAGCGATCGGTCCGGACAGCGGCCTGGGCCCGGGCGTTGGTCGCCGATGCCGAGGCATTGGGTGCCGTGAAACCCCCGACCTTGTCGCCGGAGTAGGCAACAGGCGCTACGACGATGGCCGTGGCGATGGCGAGCGCGGTCCACTTCTGGGTGGGTGGACGCTTGCGGTCTGCGTGCGTGTTGGAAGACATGAGTTGGAAAATCCTTCGGTTGCAGTCCATTCATCCCCGCATACTCCCCCTGTGCGCGGGGCCCTGTCCGCGTCGTCGCCACGGGCGGCGACGCGAAACGCATGGTCCAGGCGCGGCCGGCCGCGAACGGCGGGACGCGCTTGGACGTTGGCTCTGGAGCCGATGCCGGCGAAGGGCCGGTCGGCGTCGGGTGGGGCAGGGCAACGCGGGCAGGTGGAGCGGTGCTCCTGCCGATGCGGCGTGGCTGCCGGGGCCCGGTCGGGCCGACGGCAGCGAGCGCAGTGCCCAATGCCCAAGGAATACCTCGCTGTCGCTGGTGGTCGTACGCCACTTGGCGCCCGTCCGGTGGGTCAGCAGCGAGCGATCCCCTGTCATCGCTCCCTGACTCGAACCTAAATGCAGCGCCGGCGGAACTCAAGCCCCAGATGCTGTTCAGGCCGCAGTTCGACCAATTGCCGACGATCATGGCCTGACGGTGAGCCTGGTGTTTGTGTCAAGTCCCGGTTTGACCTACAATTCCGCTTCTGTCCGCCCTCGATGGCGGTCAGCGACCAAAATAACTACAGAGGAATCTGGTCATGTACGCAGTGATTGTCACGGGCGGTAAGCAGTACCGCGTGATGCAGGGCGAGACCCTGCGCGTCGAGCTGCTCGAAGCCGAAGCCGGCAGCGAGATCAAGCTGGACAACGTCCTGATGCTGGGCGACGGAGACGGTGTGAAGCTTGGCGACGACGTCAAGGGTGCCACCGTCACCGCCAAGGTCGTGGGCCACGGCCGCGCCGACAAGGTGCGCATCGTCAAGTTCCGCCGCCGCAAGCACCATCGCAAGCAGATGGGCCACCGGCAGCACTACACCGAAATCGAGATCACCGGCATCGCCGGCAAGTAAGGAGAAGCAGTCATGGCACACAAAAAGGGCGTAGGCTCCACCCGCAACGGCCGCGACTCCAACCCGAAGTACCTGGGCGTCAAGATCTACGGCGGCCAGGCGATCGAGGCCGGCAACATCATCGTCCGCCAGCGCGGCACCCAGTTCCATCCGGGTCCGGGCGTGGGCCTGGGCCGCGACCACACGCTGTTCGCGCTGGTCGACGGCAAGGTCGAGTTCTCGACCAAGGGCCCGAAGAACCGCCGCACCGTCAGCGTCGTCGACGCAGGCTGAGTGCAGGCAGGCGGCGCGGTCATCGCGCCGATGCCACCCAGGGCCCCGCTCCGGCGGGGCCTTTTGTTTGAAGCCGACCCCACCCCGGCGCCCGCATTACACTGGCGGAGCGCCCCCCACACAGCCCCACGATTCCCGCCATGAAACTCGTCGACGAAGCTGAAATCCAGGTCATCGCAGGCAAGGGCGGCAACGGCTGCGTGGGCTTCCGCCGGGAGAAGTTCATCCCGTTGGGCGGCCCGGACGGCGGCGACGGCGGCGACGGCGGCAGCGTCTGGCTGCAGGCGGACGAGAACCTCAACACCCTGGTCGACTTCCGCCACCAGAAGATGTTCCGCGCCCAGCGCGGGCAGGACGGCATGGGCCGGCAGATGTACGGCAAGGGCGGCGACGATGCGGTCATCACCGTGCCGGTGGGCACCGTCGTCACCAACGTCGAGACCGACGAAGTCATCGGCGACATGACCCGCCATGGCGATCGCCTGCTGGTCGCCAAGGGCGGCAAGGGCGGCCTCGGCAACATGCATTTCAAGAGCTCGGTCAACCGTGCGCCACGCAAGGCGCTGCCGGGCCTGCCGGGTGAGGAGCGCGTGCTGAAGCTGGAGCTCAAGCTGCTGGCCGACGTCGGCCTGCTCGGCTTCCCCAACGCCGGCAAGAGCACGTTGATCCGCGCGGTGTCGGCGGCCACGCCGAAGGTCGCGGACTACCCGTTCACCACGCTCTATCCCAACCTCGGCGTGGTCAGTGTCGAGGCGCACCGCAGCTTCGTGATCGCCGACATCCCGGGCCTGATCGAAGGCGCGGCCGATGGCGCCGGCCTGGGCGCGCAGTTCCTGCGCCACCTTCAGCGCACGCGCCTGCTGCTGCACCTGGTCGACATGGCGCCGATGGAGGGTGGCGTGGAAGGGATCAGTCCCGCCGAGCAGGTGCGTGCGATCGAGCACGAGCTGGGCAAGCACGATCCGGAGTTGCTCGACAAGCCGCGCTGGCTGGTGCTGAACAAGGCGGACCTGCTGCTCGAGGAAGAGCAGGACGAAGCCGCGAAGGCGATCATCGACGAGCTGGGCTGGACCGGGCGCTGGTACAAGGTGTCGGCGATCAGCCGCGAGGGCACCTGGCCGATCATGAAGGACGTGATGGCCTTTTTCGATCGCCAGGCCGAAGAGGCGGCCGAGGCGGCCGCTGAAGCGGCGGCTGCGCGCGGCGCCACGACCTGAGCCGGCGGGCCCCTATGCGTCGTGCGCCCCGGTCCGACCCGGCCAGGGCACCCAGGCATCCCCTCCGGATGCAGGCGGTCGGTGATGTGACTGCACTTGGCGCCGCCTGCGAAGGCCCCGCCGTCCGGTGGTAGCTGGGCTGCCGGGCAACAAAAAAGCCGGCTGGATGCCGGCTTCTTCATGGCGCCACGGGTCACCGCGGCGCGAGGGTGCCTCGTCGCCTCAGGCGGCCTTGAGCGCTTTGATGCGGGCGTTCAGGCGGCTCTTGTGACGGGCGGCCTTGTTCTTGTGGATCAGGCCACGCGCGCTGTAGCGATCGATGATCGGCTGGGCGGCGGCGAAGGCGGTCTCGGCAGCGGCGGCGTCGTTCTCGCCCAGCGCCTTCAGCACCTTCTTGACGTAGGTGCGCAGCATCGAACGCTGGCTGGCGTTACGGGCATTGCGCACGACGGTCTGCTTGGCGCGCTTCTTGGCGGACTTGATGTTGGCCACGGTGAGAATTCCTGGAAGATTTTGTGTGTCGAAACTGGAAAAATCCGTACCCGCGGCGCCATGTGGGCCTTGAATCGGGCAGGTAGACAGGAAATTATGGGCAATTCAGTGGCTTGCGTCAACCGCGAAGGGGCAGGGGACAGACGTGTCTGACAAGGCTGTTCAGGAACCGGCGCGGGCGCCGCTGCCGCCCGCGGACCCCGGCGTGCCCGCCGGCGGCCCCGGGCAAAGACAGGGCAAGGGGCGCGGCATGCTGCGATCCAGCGCGGTGTTCAGCGCGATGACGCTGGTTTCGCGCGTCGCCGGCTACGTGCGCGACGCGGTGCAGGCCAGCCTGTTCGGCGCCGGGCCGGCCATGAGCGCCTTCGTGGTCGCCTACCGCATCCCCAACTACCTGCGCCGGATCTTCGCCGAAGGCTCGTTCTCGTCGGCCTTCGTGCCGGTCCTGTCCGAATTGAAGGAGCAGGGCGACCCGAAGGCGATGCAGGAGGTGCTGGACCACGTCGCCGGCGCCCTGTTCGCGGTCGTGGTCATCGTCAGCGGCCTTGGCATGCTCGCGGCGCCGTGGATCGCCCGCCTGTTCCTCGCGCTCGCCCCCGCGGATGCGGAAACCATCCCGCTGACTGCCGAGATGCTTCGGATCACCTTCCCCTACCTGGTGTTCATTTCGATGACCGCCCTGGCCGGGGGCGTCCTCAACACGTTCCGGCATTTCGGGCTGCCGGCACTGACCCCGGTGCTGCACAACCTGGCCGTCATCGCGGCGATGCTGCTGCTGGCGGGCCACCTTGATGTCCCCGAGAAGTCGATGGCCTGGGGCGTGCTGGCTGCCGGCATCCTGCAGGTGCTGGTGCTTTGGCCGGCGATGGGGCGGCTGGGCATCCGCCCGCGCCTGCGCTTCAACCTGCGCCACCCCGGCGTGCGCAAGGTCGGCCGGTTGATGCTGCCCACCGTCTTCTCGTCCTCGGTTGCGCAGATCAACGTGCTGGTCGGCACCATGTTCGCGGCGCTGCTGGTGCCGGCCGCCCAGTCCTGGCTGTACTACTCGGACCGCCTGACCGAGCTGCCGCTCGGCCTGTTCGGCGTGGCCGTGGGCACGGTGATCCTGCCGCAGCTGTCGCGGCAACACGCGGCGAAGGACGAGGCCGGGTACTCGAAGTCGCTGGACTGGGGCCTGCGGATCGTCCTGCTGGTCGGCGTGCCGGCGGCCCTGGGTCTGGCGCTCCTGGCCGAGCCACTGACCGCCTCGCTGTTCCAGCGCGGCCGGTTCACCGCCGAGGACTCGCACATGGTGGGGGCGGCGCTGATGGCCATGAGCGTCGGCATCCCCACGTTCATGCTGAGCAAGGTGCTCCTGCCAGCCTTCTACGCACGACAGGACACGCGCACGCCGATGCGGGTCGCGATCACCACGGTCATCGCGAACGTCATCCTCACCATCGCGCTGGTCACGCCGCTGTGGTGGCTGGGCGTACCGGAAGCGCATGTCGGGATCGCCGTGGCGACGGCGCTGGCCGGCGTCCTCAATGCAGGCCTGCTGTGGCGCCACCTGCGCCGGCAGGGCCTGTATGCGCCGGCCCAGGGCTGGGGGCGCTGGATCGGCCGCATTGTCGTCGCGGCGCTCGCGATGACCGCCGTCGTGGTCGCTGCGCGCGAAGCCATCGGCGAGTGGAGCGCGCTGCCGATGCTGTGGCGCTGGACCTGGCTGCTGGCCGTGGTCGCGGCCGGCGGCCTGGCCTACGGTGCGGTCCTGCTGCTGATGGGCCTGCGGCCGCGCCACCTGCGTCAGTGAGGCGGTCCCGGCGCTTCGCACGTATACTGCCGGGTTCCATGAGCAGGCTGTTTCGTGACGTCGATGGTGGGCCCCGGTGCCCGGACGGCAGCGTGGTCTGCATCGGCGCCTTCGACGGCCTCCACCGGGGCCATCAGGCCCTGGTGCGCCACGCCGTCGCGCGTGCGCACGCCCTGGGTTTGCCGGCGGTCGCGCTGAGTTTTGAGCCGCTGCCGAGGGAGTTCTTTGCCCCCCACGCCCCACCGCCGCGGTTGCTGTCGCCCCGCGCCAAGGCCGAGGGCCTGTTCGCCCTGGGTGTCGACCAGGTGGGGCTGCTGCGCTTCGACCGCCGCCTGAGCCAGCTGTCGGCCGACGCCTTCATCGCGCAGGTGCTGGTCGGCCACCTCCATGCGCGCGAGGTCTGGGTCGGTCCGGCGTTCCGCTTCGGCAAGGGCCGTTCGGGCGACATCGACACGCTGCATGCGGCAGGTCGCGAGGCCGGCTTCGTGGCCGGCGAGATCGAACCGGTCATGCTGGATGGCGAGCGCGTCTCGGCGACGCGCATCCGCGAAGCACTGGTGGCGGGCGACTTCGCCACCGCGACGCGACTGCTCGGGCGCCCCTACCGGATCGGCGGCCGCGTGGTGCGCGGCCAGCAGCTCGGGCGGACACTTGGCTACCCGACGGCCAACCTCCGATTCGGCGGCCGTACGCCGGCGCTGTCCGGCATCTATGCGAGCTGGGTCCATGGCGTCGGCGAGGCGCCCCGTGCCTCGGTGTCCAGCCTGGGCACCCGGCCGACGGTCGACGGCGTGGAGCCGTTGCTGGAAGCCCACCTGTTCGATTTCGACGGCGACCTGTACGGTCGGCGGATCGAGGTCGAGTTCGTCGCGAAACTGCGCGACGAGCTGAAGTTCGATGACCTGCCGGCCCTGGTCGAGCAGATGCACCGCGATGCCGACCAGGCGCGCGCCCTTTTGACGACAGACCCATTGCGAGTCCCTGCGTGAGCGAAGCCCCCGCCAACCCCTACAAGGCCACCCTGCACCTGCCGGCGACCGAGTTCCCGATGCGCGGCGACCTGCCCAAGCGGGAGCCGAAGACGCTGGAGCGCTGGGAGTCCGAAGGGCTCTACGCCCGCCTGCGCGAGAACGCTTCGGGTCGTCCGCTGTTCGTCCTGCACGACGGGCCGCCTTACGCCAATGGCGCGATCCACCTCGGCCACGCGGTCAACAAGATCCTCAAGGACATCATCGTCAAGTCGAAGTACCTGGCGGGCTTCGACGCGCCCTACGTGCCGGGCTGGGACTGCCACGGCCTGCCGATCGAGATCGCGATCGAAAAGAAGTTCGGCAAGGTCGGCGCCAAGCTCGATGCCGTCGAGTTCCGACAGAAGTGCCGTGAGTACGCCAACGAGCAGATCGACATCCAGCGCCGCGACTTCAAGCGCCTGGGCGTGCTGGGTGACTGGGACAACCCGTACCGCAGCCTCGATTTCCGTTTCGAGGCCAACGAGATGCGAGCGTTGGCCAAGGTCATCGACAACGGGCACCTGTCGCGCGGCGTGAAGCCCGTGCACTGGTGCTTCGATTGCGGTTCGGCGCTGGCCGAGGCGGAGATCGAGTACCAGGACAAGGTGTCGCCGGCGATCGACGTCGCCTACCTCGCGCGCGATCCGTCCGCGATGGCGCATGCATTCGGCGCATTGCATCCGGCGGACGTCGACATCGGGGTGCCGATCTGGACCACCACGCCGTGGACGCTGCCGGCTTCGCTGGCGGTGTCGGTAGGCCCGGAGCTGGAATACGTGCTGGTCGAAGGCCCTCGGGCCTCGAACGGCCGTCGTCGCTGGCTGGTCCTTGCCGAGGCGCTCGCGGCCAAGGCCCTGCAACGCTACGGCGTGGATGAGGTGACGGTCCATGGGCGCACGACGGGCGCCGCGCTTGAGCGCATGCTGCTCGCGCATCCTTTCTACGCCGATCGCGACATCCCGCTCATCGTTGGCGACCACGTGTCGGCCGAGGACGGTACCGGCGCCGTGCACACCGCGCCGGGCCACGGCCAGGAGGACTACGCGGCCAGTCGCCCTTACGGTCTGCTCGATAAGTACGGCGCCGCCGAGCTCAATCCCGTCGACGGCCGTGGCGTCTACCTGCCGTCGACCCCGCCGGCGGGCGACACGGTGCTCGCTGGCCAGCACATCTGGAAGGCCAACGACCTGATCGTCGATGCGTTGCGCGCGAACGGTGCGCTGCTCGCGTTGGCGAAACTCGAACACAGCTATCCGCACTGTTGGCGCCACAAGACGCCGATCGCGTTCCGGGCCACGCCGCAGTGGTTCATCTCGATGGAACAGGCGAACCTGCGCGCAGACGCACTGGCCGCAATCAAGGACGTGCAGTGGTACCCGAAGTGGGGCGAAGCGCGCATCGCCGGCATGGTCGAAGGCCGTCCCGACTGGACGATCTCCCGCCAGCGCACCTGGGGCGTGCCGATCGCGCTGTTCGTGCACCGCGAGACCGGCGAGCCGCACCCGCGCAGCACGGAGCTGATGCGCCAGGTCGCCGACCGGGTGGAGCAGGGCGGCGTCGACGTCTGGTACACGCTGGATGCCGCTGAACTGCTCGGTGCAGAGGCGGGCGACTACGACAAGACCAGTGACATCCTGGACGTCTGGTTCGATTCCGGCGTCACCCATGAGTGCGTGCTGCTCGAACGTGGCCTGGGCAAGCCGGCCGACCTTTACCTGGAGGGGTCGGACCAGCATCGCGGCTGGTTCCAGTCCTCGCTGCTGACCGGCGTCGCCATCGACAAGGCCGCGCCGTACCGCCAGTGCCTGACGCACGGATTTACCGTCGACGAGCACGGCCGCAAGATGTCGAAGTCGCTCGGCAACGGCATCGAGCCGCAGGACATCATGAAGACGCTGGGCGCGGACATCCTGCGCCTGTGGATCGCCTCGGCCGACTACAGCAACGAGATGTCGCTGTCGCAGGAGATCCTCAAGCGCAATGCCGACGCCTACCGGCGCATCCGCAACACCGCGCGCTTCCTGCTCGGCAACCTGCACGGCTTCGACCCGGTGGCACACCTGCGTCCGCTCGACGACATGGTCGCACTGGACCGCTGGATCGTGCACCGCGCGTGGGAGGTCCAGGAGAAGATCAAGGCGGCCTACGAGCGCTACGACTTCGCCGAGATCGTGCAGGCACTGCTGAACTTCTGCAGCGTCGACCTCGGCTCGCTCTACCTCGACGTGACCAAAGACCGCCTGTACACGATGCAGGAGGACTCTCGTGGCCGCCGTTCCGCGCAGAGTGCGATGTACCGCATTGCCGAGGCCTTCGTCCGCTGGATCGCGCCGGTCCTGAGCTTCACCGCAGACGAGCTGTGGGCCTACCTGCCCGGCGAGCGCAAGGACAACGTGCTGTTCGCGACCTGGTACGACGGCCTGGCGCCGATGGACGACGAGGATGCGGCCGTGCTCGCGCGCCGGGTCGAGCGCCTGCTGGGCATCCGCGAGGACGTCAGTGCGGTGCTGGAGCCGATGCGCGCCGCGGGAGAGATCGGTGCCGCGCTCGAGGCGGAGATCACCCTGCGCTGTGGCGTGGCGGACCAGAACTGGCTGTCGCGGATGGGCGACGAGCTCCGCTTCCTGTTCATCAGCGGCGACGTCGAGATCCTCGCGGACGACGATGCCAAGGACATCACCGTGACTGCCGCGCCAACGGGCAAGCCGAAGTGCGTGCGCTGCTGGCACCACCGTGCTGACGTGGGCAGTGTCGAGGCGCATCCCCAGCTGTGCGGGCGCTGCGTCGGGAACGTGGCGGGCGAGGGTGAAGACCGGAGGTGGTTCTGATGGCGCCGTCGTCGCGTCCGCGCCCGGACGCCCTGGCCTGGCTGCTGGTGTCGGTGCTGGTCATCGTGCTCGACCAGTGGACCAAGGCCTGGGTGCTGTCGTCGCTGCCCGAGTACACCGCCGTGCCGGTCATCGACGGCTTCTGGAACTGGTACCGCACCTACAACACCGGCGCGGCGTTCAGCTTCCTCAGTGACGCGGGCGGCTGGCAGAAGTACTTCTTCACCGCGCTCGCCTTCGGCATCTGTGGCCTGCTGGGGTACTGGCTGTCCCGGACCCCACGCCGCGACTGGCGCACCGCGCTGCCGTATGTACTGGTCATCGGCGGGGCCATCGGCAACGTCATCGACCGGTTGATGCACGGCCACGTTGTCGACTTCATCCAGTGGCATTGGCGCGATCTCTACTATTGGCCCGCCTTCAACATTGCCGATTCGGCAATCGTGGTCGGTGCTGTCGGCATTGCCCTGCACGGCCTGTTCAGTGGCCGACGCGACGCGAAGGCGACCTGAGCGGCGCTACACTCCTCCCGTACCTTTCCTGGATCCGCCCCGCCTGATGGATGTCCTGCTCGCCAATCCCCGTGGCTTCTGCGCCGGCGTCGACCGCGCGATCGAGATCGTCAAGCGCGCGCTGGACACCCTGGGTGCCCCGATCTACGTGCGCCACGAGGTGGTCCACAACCGCTTCGTCGTCGACGACCTCAAGCACCGGGGGGCCGTCTTCGTCGAGGAGCTGGACGACGTGCCGGACGGCGCCACGGTCATCTTCAGCGCCCACGGGGTGTCGAAGGCGGTGCGTGAGGAGGCCGATCGCCGCGGCCTGAAGGTCTTCGACGCGACCTGTCCGCTGGTGACCAAGGTGCACTTCGAAGTCTCCCGACATTGCCGCGCCGGCAACGACGTGGTCCTGATCGGCCATGCCGGGCACCCCGAGGTGGAGGGCACCATGGGCCAATGGAAGCGCGAGCAGGGGACCGGCCGCATCTACCTGGTCGAGGATGTCGACGACGTCGAACGCCTCGAGGTCGACCAGCCCGGAAGGCTCGCCTACACCACCCAGACCACGCTCTCCGTCGACGACACCCGCGTGGTCATCGAGGCGTTGCGACGGAAGTTCCCGGCAATCCAAGGGCCGCGAAACGACGACATCTGCTACGCCACCCAGAACCGTCAGGACGCGGTCCGGGAGCTGGCCGCGCGTTGCGACCTGGTGCTGGTGGTCGGCTCGGTCAACAGTTCTAATTCCAACCGGCTGCGGGAGCTGGCCCAGCGCGAAGGCGTCGAGTCCTACCTGATCGACGGTGCCATCGAGATCGACCCGCGCTGGGTCGAGGGACGGACCTGCATTGGCATTACCGCGGGTGCATCGGCCCCCGAGGTGCTCGTGCGCGGCGTCATCGAGCGCCTCCGCGAGCTGGGGGCCCTGCACGTCGCGGAGCTCGACGGCGAGCCCGAACGCATGGTGTTCGCGCTGCCGAAGGAGCTGCGGCTCCGTCTCGTCGACTGAGCGCGATCCCGGCGATTGACCGCCGGGCCGCGCCCGCCTAGAATTCCCATCCCTTTGCCGGTCCGGGATCGGCAACAGGCACCGCCGGAGTAGCTCAGTTGGTAGAGCACGTCATTCGTAATGATGGGGTCGTAGGTTCGATTCCTATCTCCGGCACCAACACGTGGGACCGACGCGCCGCAGGGCGGATCGGGTTCCTCCAGGAAACCCCGCGTTAGCGGGGTTTTTTTGTGCCTTCCGCCCGGGTTCAACGTCCCGGCAGGACCCACGCGCGCGGGTTGTGCGTGAAGCCGAGTTTCCCGTAGTAGTCGTTGGCCTTGGGCGCGGCAAGCAGCACGATCATGCATTCGGGTGCCAGCCTCTCCCGCGTCGCTGCGATGAGCTGCCTGCCGATGCCCTGTCTCTGGTAGTCGACATCGACGGCGAGATCCGCGAGGTACGCGACGTAGGTGAAATCGGTCAGCGTCCGGGCGATCCCGACCAGACGCGCACCGTCCCAAGCCGTGATCGCCAGGCTGGCATTCGCCAGCATGCCCTTGAAGATGTCCGGCCGCTCGACCGGGCGACGCTCCCCAAGCGTGGATCGACGATACAGATCGATCGCCTCTTCGGTGGAAACGGTCGCGTCGTGCGTGTATTCGATACTCACGATTCGCTTGCCCTTTCAGGGAGCGGGAGTCGCCAGGGAGGATACCGGCGGTTCGCGCCGGCCCGGAACAGGCACAGCACGTTGCCGGACGGGTCCTTGAGTCGGGCCTCTCGCCAGAGCCAGCGCTCATCCGTGGGGAGCTGGGTGAAGGGGAACCCGGCTGCAAGGAGGCGCTCGACACGGGTATCCAGGTCATCGCACTCGAAATACACGACCATGCCAAGGGCGGGCTGGTCTGCGGCATGCAACGAGAACGTCGCGTCTCCGTCCGGGCACTCGAAACGCGCATAGCGGGGCGGCGAGTGCACGATGAGCGTGAAGCCCATCTTTCGATAGAAATCCACCGAGCGGTCCAGGTCGGTCGCCGGGAGTGTGATCTGATTTAGGTTCACCCGGGGTCCTCCCTTCGCCTCACGTCGGATGTCCCACGGTCCCGCCAGGACGTAAAGTACGTGCGTTCCGGGTGGGGGCGGGCGCCCGCATCTTGACGCCAAACACCATCGGCTTGATTGCCATGCCAGCCCTCATGGCTGGCATGCCACGGCCACCGACTCCACGATGGGGCCGGGTACCGAAATGCTCAGCCAACAACTGACGCCTTCCGGCTGGAACTCAAGGAAAGTGCCGGACCCTCTTTGGACGGGCGTGGTCGGGCCATAGAGCCGACCTGCCTGGGATGCAGGCATGCCGGGACACAGGCCCCGGGGCGTACAGGCACCCGGTCCGTTCCCGAAGAGCGCCAGGACGCGCCTCGGCTCCCCATCGTCATGATGCTCAAACCATCCCACCGTGATCAGGAGGCCAGGGTAACGAAGGTCGACGCCCTCTCCCGTGTCGAGTCGCTGCGACGGCTCACCCAGAAGCTCGATCACGCTTGCTTCCGTGGCACCGGACGCCACGCCGCCGATACTCAGCTCGGACGCAGGGACATCGCTCGCCTGCGCCGGCGTACACAGCATGACGGCCAACAAGGCAAAAAATACTTCGCCTGGGCCTGCGCACCTGCGTCACGGCGCGTCTCGAAACGGCACGGGTCGGAACGGGTTGCCCGGCGCCGGACCGTCGATCGCCAAGGTCATGAACGTACTGTTCGGGTCTGGCTTGTAGTCGGCGAAAGGCGGGCACTCCACGAAGCCAAACGACCTGTATAAGCAGCGTGCCGGCTCCAAGAATGCCATGGAACCGGTTTCCAGGCTGAGACTCGAACAGCCAGTGGCACTCGCTTCCCTGATGAGGTGTCGCAACATGCGAGTGGCAACCCCGCGGCGCAAGTACGAGGTCGCGGTGCGCATGGACTTGATCTCCGCATGCGAATCGCTCAGGCGCTTCAAGGCTGCGATACCCGCGATATTGGTCCCGTCCCATATGCTCCAGAACGAAATGTCCGGGCCCTTGAGGCCTGACAGGTCCAGGGCGTGCCGGCTTTCGGGCGGAGCGGTGTGCTCCATTGAGGCCAAGTGCTCGCGCAACAGGGCTTGGACGGCCGCATGCCCGGGGTCAGCGCCTCGAATGATCACGATCTTTCCTCTGGCGCAGGACGTCGGAGTTGAGCTATTTGAATGAATTGTTAGGCATCATGCTGCTTGTAGTTGGCTGCAAGCTGCAAGACGAAAACAGATAGCAGGGTCCCAACGGACAGCCACCCCGGAAGGCCGGGGAACAACACGGCCGAAAGCATGTAGACACCGAGTCCAACCAGCACACTTGAGCTGAGCACTATGTAGGCCCGCGAGGGTTCTGTGTTGCCTCGAATGGCGAAGAAGAAACGGGTTGCGGGCCCCGATAGGGCTGCCTTTCCACTTGCAGCAAAGAACACTCCGAAAACTCCCAAGAGCATCAGGACCGTGCCTGCGCCTACTAGTAAAGCGTCCATCTCTCCTCTCAATGACGTTTAATGCCAGAGCTGATTCTAGCCGCGAAGCGGCTTCGGCTTGAATGATTTGTTAGGCCCACTATGGCAGATCTGCCCAAGCGCGGCACTGGCTTGCGCCATCAACTATCAGTCCACGTGGGCTGCCCCACCACGGATCCCAAGTGCGCCGGCCGCTAACAATTTGGCCCTCCACGAGGGAGAAAGTTACCGAGAAGCCCTCGCCAAAGTAATCTGGCGCTGACGGCGGTGCGCTGAAAAAGCTCAGCGAGATGTATGGCGGCATGCGCTCTAAGTTGTGGTACCAGGAGCCCGAAGCACTGACTTGGGTAATGCCAGTGAGACGGCGCAGAACGCAAGGATTGAGGCGGACCGCGAACCTTGGGCTGGTCAGCCGCACACCAGAAACCACTCCAGGGCTGGAATAGCTCACCTGCAGCGAAGCAGGGCCCCACTCATTGGGCAGTCCGTGGATGGTCCCATCGGTGCCGATCGGGAGACTCGTGTCCTCATGGGCGCTGGCCAAACCAGAAAGGCTACAGAGGACTATGAGAGCGAAAGACTTCCACATGTGGCCTAACACCTGAATTAAGCCGAGCCGCGAAGCGGCTTCGGCTTGAATGAATTGTTAGGCAGCTCCCGACTCACCACCAGAACCAAAGCCTAGAACTGCCCTTGCCAGAAGAACCAATTGAATAGTCACCGCGACCGTGGGGAATACCCGAGATGCCCTCACGTAGGGGTGCCAGCCACTCTGAGCCTATTGTAAGAACAGCTGGGTCTAGATCAGGGGGGAACGACCAGTCGGTGGGGTTGCTGGAGAAGGCAACCCGAAGCTTGCTGGGGGATCGCCAGGTGGCCAGGCCGGCCATGTTGTTTGGAACGCCCAGCTGAGCCTTGGTGGGCGTTGTGATCTCGACCGCACGGGATGCAGGAATGCCATCAGCGGCTAGGGCGTCAAGCAAAGCAATAAGCGATCCGCAGCCGGCAGCGTCGGCGGTAAGGTTCCAGCCCGGATAGTTGCGCTCGTTCTCCGTGTAATACCAGAGCGCGATGTTGCCGGATTGCTTCCATGAGTGAGCGCGATGCATCAGAGCTGCCTAACACCTGAATTAAGCCGAGCCGCGAAGCGGCTTCGGCTTGAATGAATTGTTAGGGCCCGGCCTTGGCTTGAAGTGCTCTGCCGACCGTGGCCCGCCTTGTCGCCTTTGTACCACCCTTGGCCCCGGACCCCTCAAGGGCCTTTAGCCCCAAGCCCAAGACCTATCACTCAAACCTTCCCCTACAGCCTTGACCAGGCAAACCGCCTACTTCCACACGTGGCCGGTCGCGGTGAGCGGCACCTTCCCCTTGCGCTCTACCGACCAGACCACCAGGGAAGGGCAGCAACACAGCTACTTCCCCAAGACCTGAGCCCTGCCATTCCGGGCCCTAACACCAGAATTAAGCCGAGCCACGAAGTGGCTTCGGCTTGAATGAATTGTTAGGTTGCAACCGACGCCGCCTGCAACCGGGCTCTTAGATCTACGACAGCCTCTGGTGCCAACTCAAGGCCGACAGGGTGGCCTGGATTGATAACGATGCCAACGTTGCTAGCGATGCCGCGGAGTAGCCACTGGAACTGCACGAGTAGGCCGAACTCAAACCGGGGTAGCTGCTTGTGCCACGGGGTGGAGCGCTCCGCAGCCGTAAACATCGCAAGAACGGGCGAGCCAGAGGAATTGGAAAGGACGAGCGGGGACGCTGAATTGTCCCAGACGCCGCTGGGACCAGGGTCTTTATCTAGGAGTACGACAACTTGGGACGACAGCAGCGCGTCCAAGAATTCAGAAGCGGGGACGCGGCCGAGCTGCGCCTGCAGGAGAAGCGCCTCAAGGTCATTGGCCGGCACGAACTGGGGTTGGGACTCCATGATCTCTCTCTTGCAACCTAACACCGAAGTTAAGCCGAGCTGCGGAGTGGTGACGGCTGCGTGCTAGCGTAGCTAAGCACGCAGACGGCGCCACGAAGCGGCTTCGGCTTGAACGAATTGTTAGCTGCCGCCCCGTTAAGAGC
>NZ_JACHTE010000008.1 GCF_014145395.1 Marilutibacter penaei | reverse complement strand
AGGAGCGACCGAAGAAGGTCTTGGGCGGCCTGACCCCGACCGAATATGCCGAACAGTTGGCGGCCAAAGCCGCTACGATGAAACCCGGACTCTAAAGAGCTCCGCTACTGGAGGTGGGGGGGCGTCGCGCATCCAAGCCAAGCTTTCGCCAGACTTCGAGGAGGAGTACCGCAGCTTTGCCGCCAACCCAGGCAGCATCCGTCTGGTCCCCATCGAGTATTACCGCGTGGACTGGCTTGGGTTCTCCGGCAGCGCCGTGACTGTGCGTAGCGTGCCGGCCACGGCCTCGGTCGTTGATCCGGCATCCGTTCGACTCCAGTCCGGCGTCGACCATCACATGCAGCAGATCATCCGGACGCACTTGGACCCAAAGGAGCGTGTCGAACTGTCGCGGCAGTACCGGTGCCTGCGCCAGGCTTTCAGTGAGCAGGATGCAGTGAAGGCGATCAACGAAAAGCTGAAAGGGGACAGCGAATCACTGACGCAACGGGCGCTGAGTCTGGCCATCGACATATCTCAGCGATACACATGGGAGAGTGGTCTGGTTGCTCACCTGGACGATCTGCCCTTTCAGTTCGTCAGCAAGGGCGAGCAGAGCGCTCTGAAGACGGTCCTGGCTGTGGGAAGGAAGGCTGACGGCGCGCAAGTCGTGCTAATCGAGGAGCCGGAGGCGCACCTTTCGTTTGCTCACCTGCGGGCGTTGATGAAGCGCATTGAGGCCCAGTGTGAAGGGAAGCAGGTGATCGTCGCGACACACAGCAACTTTGTGCTGAACAAGTTGGGCTTGCAGAACATGATTCTGCTTGGCGAGGACTGTGCGCATACGCGCATTACCGATGTGCCCGAAGCCACGGTCGAGTATTTCAAGAAGTTGGCCGGGTTCGATACGCTCAGGCTTGTGCTCGCGAGAGGCGCAATCCTGGTCGAGGGGCCATCCGACGAGTTGATCGTCCAGCGCGGTTATTTGGATACGAAGGGTAAGTTGCCAATAGACGACGGGATCGACGTCATCAGCGTTGGTCTTTCGCATAAGCGCTTCCTTGACCTGGCGGTCAGGCTCAAGCGCCGGGTATGGGTGGTGACCGACAACGACGGCAAGACTTCCGACCAGGTCAAGCAGCGCTTCGCCGAGTACGCCGAATACGATTTCGTGTCGGTGCACACCGGCAATGATCCGGAACAGCGGACATTGGAGCCTCAGATCGTGGCGGCCAACGAGTTGACCACCCTGAATGCGGCACTCGGGAAATCCTATACCTCAAAGGAAGAGGCGGTAGCGGCGATGATCGCTGACAAGACCGGTGCCGCCCTAGCCATTTTCGAGTCCAATACCACGATCAAGATGCCGGAGTATCTGGCCGATGTCGTTGGCGCCTAGTAATACGGCGATCCTGGCCGCTGCTGGTTCACGCAAGACGGAATACATCGTCGATACCGCACTGGCGGTGACGGATGGCCGTGTCTTGATCACCACCTATACCAACGAAAACCAGCGGCAGATTGTCCAGCGCATCGAGCAGAAAGTCGGAACGATGCCGCCGCACATCTCCGTCATCGGGTGGTTCTCGTTCCTAATAGCGCACTGTGCCAAGCCCTATCAGCAGGCAAGGATCGGCGAACCCCTGCTGATCAACGGATTGAACTTCAAGGGAAGCAGGAATAGGTTCGCCAGGAAATCGGAGAACCGATACTTCCTGGACAGCAACAATGATCTATACAGGGACGGCGTCTCAGATTTCGTCGTCACGCTCAACAGCGACACGAACGGCGCGGTGATCCGAAGGCTCGAAAGCATATACGCGCACATCCTCATTGACGAGGTCCAAGACCTTGTCGGTTACGATCTTGATGTGCTGGACATGCTACTGGCTTCGACGGTCAGGCTGACGCTGGTCGGGGATCCGAGACAGCACACGCTATCGACCAATATCGGCCCGAGAAATAAGAAGTACCGCGGATCGGGGATCAAAGATTGGTTCGCGGAACGGAGCGGCGCCTGTGATCTGCAGACCCGGGACATCAGCTACCGATGCAACCAAACGATCTGCGACTTTGCGGACGCGATCTACCCGGACATGCCCAAGACGAGGTCGTCTGAAGTCGGTGAAACGGGGCATGACGGCATCTTCTACTTATCGCCTAAGCGGGTGGCAGAGTATCTTGACGAATACCGCGACGTGACCGTGCTGAGGGACAGCAAGAGAGCCGACACCTTGGGCCTGCCGGCGATGAACATCGGCGTGTCAAAGGGAAGTACCTTCAACAGGGTCATGATCTTCCCGACCAAACCCATGGTCGAATACCTCAAGAAACGGGACCCGACGAAACTGAAAGCTCCGGAACGGCTCTACGTGGCCGTGACGCGTGCAAGGTTCAGTGTCGCTTTCGTTGTCGGCGACTTGGCCGATCTGGGAGTGAAAACTGTGGCCGGAAGCGGGTGGTGAGGCCAATAGCAAACCTCAACGGAATTCATATCACTTCAGCAGGCGAGCGGCAGGATTGTCTTCTGCAGCTCCTGCCTGAAAGTAGCCAATCACGCTCGCAACAGATCGATGCTCGGTCATCGCCATTACAGCCGGCAGCGGCACCCCTTGCTTACCCGCTTCGGTCACAAACCCTGACCTGAGGCTGTGCGCGCCAAAGTCTCCCTCCAACTCAGCCAAGCGCGCCCGGCGCTTCACGATAGAGGCCACCGATCCCGGGAGGAGGGCAGGGCCAACTCGTCCTTTCCAGATGCGCCGGAAGATTGCCCCTTCGCGTATATCCGCTGCATCGAGCCAGTCCGTGAGTACTTGAGCACTACGCCCCAGGATCGGCTTGTCCGGCGTGGAATCCGCCTTGACCCCCGCTTGCTGGGTTTTCGAATACTCCAGTCGGTAGATGTAGCCGTCGTCGCCGACCTTGCGCAGGTCTCGCATATCCGCGGCCGCGATCTCGCTACGGCGGCGGCCACCACTGGCAAACCCGAAGCAGAGCAGGGCGCGATCGCGCAGACCTTCCAGGCTGTTGTCGCAGGTCGCGAGCATTGCCTCGAGCTCAGGCCGGGTAATCGCCGTCTTCTTGGTCGGCCGCTCGCCGCGTTTGACCGCAGCGCGTCGTGCGCGACTGAGCAGCGTCCGGACACTGGGCAACTCGCAGGGGTTGGTCAGGCGCTTGAGCTTATGGGCGGTGGACAGCACGGCCACGCGCTGCACCACGGTAGAGAGCTTGAGCGGTCCAACCCTGGCCTTGAGACCGGCCGCAACCAACGCCTGATCCAGCGCCGGCGGTAGTTCGCTGACCAGGCCGGTCTTGTTCTTGCGCTGGATGTGGTCGACCAGGAACTGGATCACCACAGCCTCGCTGACCGGCAGGCTCAGATCAACACCGTAGCGGCCTTGGTGCCAGCCGGCCCAGTAGCGCAGGGCGGTGGCGTAGCTGCGGGTGGTGTTAGCCGCAGCCGCTTCCGCGAGCAATTCGCGCACGGCGTCCGCGGCTTGCTGGGCCAACTGCTCGGGCAACGCCAGGTGGGTGGCCATCGCGGGGCTGGTCGATAATGTGCTATTTCGATTCATACTATGTAATGTACGTTATGAAATAGGGCGTCTACTAACGATAATCATCACTTATCGCGAGTATAGGATCAACGGGGTAGGGCGGCAGCGTAGGAGGCAGTTCCATGGCGCGAGGCATCACCGAATCGGACGTACACACCGCTGCGGATGCGATCGTCGCCGCCGGCGAACGGCCTACCGTTGAGCGCATTCGCGCACATCTGGGCACCGGCTCACCCAACACGGTGACCCGCTGGCTGGAGTCCTGGTGGCAGGGCTTGGGCAGACGTCTGAATATGCATCAGACGCAATTGGCCGTGCCTGACGCCCCTGAAGCAGTCGCTCGCGCGGCGGGGCAGTGGTGGGCCATCGCACTCGAGGCGGCCAAATCCAGTCTTGAGGCGGGGCTTTCGGTCGAGCGCGCGGCCCTGCAGGCCGATCGGGATGCCCTGCTGAAAGCTCGCGAGGCATTGGATGCGGAAGCGGTAAGGGTCCGCTCTGACTGTGAAACTGCGTTGGCGGCCAGGCGACTCGCCGAGGCGCAATCGACTGAGCTAGCTAGACTCGTCACTCGGCTCGAGGCGCAGGTGAAAGAGCTCTTGGGGCAGCGTGACGCGGCTGGCACGCGAGAGGCTGAAGTCGAAGCCTCCCGGCAAGCACTTGAACATCGATTCCAATCGTTTCAAGTAAGCGTTGACTCCGAACGCCAGGAGCTCCTGCAGCACATTCGAGCCGTTGAGGAACGAGCCAATGCCGAGATCGATCGTACGCGACTGGAAATGAAGGACCTAAAGGCTCAGCTAAAGGACCTGAGACAAATACATGCCGCGGCCGAGAAGGCGGCGCGAAAACTGTTAGATCAGGCGAAAGCTGAGTCCAAAGAGGTCCAACGAGAGCTAGAGCTTCAGCGATCGCGAGCAGTGACGGCGGAGAGCCGACTCGGCCAGCTGCAGGAAGTATCGGATGCCGTGGAAGCCGCAATCCGTCGTGCCGAAACATCGCGGGGGCAGAGCAGGGGTCGAGGCGAAGGGGGCCTCACCCCGAAGAAGCGGTCTAAGATTGCCAGCGGAAAATAGCGATGTGGCCACATGAGCTTACAACTTCCCTTGGATACACCCGCCTCCTCGGCCCGGCGCCGTAGCCTCTACGAAACTTGGGAATCCGCCGAAACCATCATTCAGGAGCTACCGGACCTCGAAACGCTAGCGTGTGACGGTCGAGTCTTGGCCGTTTGGGTACGCGAAAAAGGCGAACATAGGTATCCGGGCTTCCAGTTCAATCTGGATCGACAACCGATCCCCCAAATGAAGCCGCTCCTGCATTTGTTGCGTGGCCCGAACGGCCTGACTGACGAGGCGAATCAAGCCGGGTGGCTAGAGGTCGAGTGGCTCTACGCACCGCATGTACTGCTCGAAGGCAGTTCGCCTGCTGAGATACTTCCTCACGATCCCGAGCGCGTTCTGGCGGCCGCGAGAGAGGAGTTCGGGAAGGATCACCAGTTTTGATTCCGACAGTCGAGTTGGAGGGCAGTAAATTGGCGGCGGAGACGCACTGCACTACTCTGTCGTCGGCGGCACTCCTTCGGCCAACGGCGGATTGATAGTCATGTCCGGCGCGTCTCGTTGGGAATCAGCTACAACCAGCGCAGAGACCGACGATCGTCATGAACGCGAACGACGACCCTGATCGCATGCAGTTGGAACAGCTCATCGGGTTCGGCACCCTCCGTCGCCCGCTGGAATCGTGGTATGCGTTCGTCAGTCGATTGATTCGCGCCAATCTGCTCAACGACATAGACATTCGCAACCAGTTGCCCTCTGATTGGGTGCGGTGGGCTTTCGCGCCATATGACGTGCAGACCAGCGACTTGGCCGTCCCCGGCCCCTATATCGAGGAATTGACGGACCTGCAGCTGAAGCTTCGACCCGTTGCCTGGCAGCCATTTCCAGAACTGTCTAGCACACCGCACGAATGCTTGCGGGGCTGTCCGAAGTGTCTGCAGGCCGGATACCATAGTTATGCGTTGCAGGGCGATTTGATCGCACGGTGCCCGGTGCACAACGAAGCACTGGTCCACCGGTGCCCGCATTGCGATACCCAATTGTTGTGGCAAGCCCGCAGTCCAGGCCTCAGCGCCTTTCACTGCCCGGCCGGCTGTCTATTGCTGGAAGGCATTCACTGTGGTTTGCACGTGCCGCACGAAGGTCAAATCACGGTAGCACTGCAGGAGCACTGCGCCTGGAACCAAGCGGTGCGCCAGGCCGTCGAATTCGTGTCCGGACCGGTGCATATCGCCTATCCGCCGTATCTCGGGGTCGCGCCCTTGCGCATGCCTCCGCTCCCCTCTAAGGGGCTGCTCCCCGCGCTGCTGCATGTGTTGCAGGACACGGGCTTGGCGCTACCAGCCTTCGCGCCGTATCACGAGCAATCACACGGGCGTTGGACGTTGACCGTACAGCCATGGGTCCGGAGCTCAGCCGAGATATGCAACGATGATCAAGTGGAGGGCTATCGCCGTGCCTTTCGACGTGGGGCGTACCGTACGCATGTGCCTTTGGTCAATCGGGTGACCTTTGAGCATTGGCTGGTCGCCAGTGAATCCGTTCACGGCCGTTGGCACGGCGGTGTAGTGGAGGAAGGTAGCCTCTGTGCCACCTTCGTGCTGCCTTCATATCTGGTCACAAACAACGAACTCACTGGTTTGCGGCGTCTGCTCGCCCGTGGTGGCGACCCCCGATTAGCGTGTGCTCACTACCAGCAGGTGCTAATCGAGCTGTTCGAGCACGCTCGTCTGCGGCGTATTGCTCTGGATGCGCTGGAGGAACCGTCACCGCACGTCACCGTCGCGGAGACTTTCGAGGCCATCGTGCGTACGACGACTGGGTATTGGCGTGTGACAGGCCGCACCCGAGGCGATGACGAATCGCGCAGCAATTGGCGTGATTTTCGCGAACCAGCAGAGATGGCTAATGGCATCATTCACGTCACGCACCGGAATGGGCCTTACTGATGTCCAGCCTCCTATATCGAAGCAAGGCGGCCGTGCCCAGCTCGCGTCTGCGCGCGCATGTCTCCGCGCTAGGCTGCATCAGGAACTCGAGCTCGAACACCTTGCGGATGGCATTAGGCGATATAAGGTCGATCGGCCTCTAGCGTCCATCGACAGCTCGCCGGCAAATTGATTGGTCGAGGAGCTGTTGAATCCAGTCCAACATGCCAGCCTCGTAAAATTCTGAAACGGGACGGGAGAATCAGGCTTCGGGCCGGCGTGTCATTCGAAGAATGGACCGCGTGCCGACCTTGGCCGCACGGGCGGCTTTGACCAAACCGGAATGCTCGAGCCACTCGCGTTCGTAGGCCTTCCGCAGCCATTGCGGAGAGACTCGACTCCGGCCGCTGGCATCAGCCACACCTGCACGTTGCGCCAGCAGGCGGATCCTTCTTGCGATCCAGGTATGATTGAGCTCAGTTGAGGTATTGCGACGCGCCTTGCGCGCGAAAAACCAGTCCTCTCCCCCTTGAATCAGCTCATCCTCACGTAGCGCTCCCCAAGCTTTAATCAGGGTCGCTTCGTCACCTACGAAGCGGATCTTAGGTTGGGACGTCTGCAACTGCCCGATGGGATCACGAATTGTGAGCTCTACGGCATCTAGTTCTTCACCTTCCTGGACGACGGTGCCTGGGGTCAATTGACTGAAGCGCAACTTGGCGACCTGTGTCGAAGTCAGCCGGCACAGGAAGATGATGAGCGCTACGTCCATAGTGCCTTCGCGATTGTCGTTGCACGCACCGAGTAACGCCTTCACAGTGTTGTTCGCAGACATGGGCAACGCCATCGGAATACCGAGCGCCGCGCGTTCGGCTTCCCAAGCCGCATAGATTTCTGATTTTCGGCGACGTACCAATTCGCGATCAAAGCGCAGGTTCAATACACGATGGGCAATTTGGAGCACCTGCAGGCGCCAATCTGAGGTCGCGGGAGCAACGCAGTCGACGCGGGCGTTGTACCCAGCCTCGCGCAGGCCATCGAAAATGGCGAGGGCCATGCGCATCCGCAGCCTCCCCCCAACTGCCAAGGCGAGGTGGTCATCTATGAATTCCATCACCGTGTCCGAACTGACCGCAACGGGCGGCGCGGCGGCCAAGGGCAGGGGCATGCCGTAACGGAGTCGGTGCCACGTATCCCAGTAGCGCAGGCCGGCGGCATACTGCGCTATTGTCCGTGGCGCCATCGTTTGCTCGGTTAGAAGCCGATCGACCCAGTCCGCCATATACCCCGAACCTTGTGAGCAACACCGGGAAACTAAGCATACCCAAGTGCGGTCTAGCGCTCGCCAGCTCGCATATGCCAAAGGTTAAAGATTGGGCGCTACCGGTTGGTCGGCGCCCGAACGCGGTCTCGCAGCATCGGTTCTGTATCGAGAGGCTCTCGCAACTTGGGATACATCATTGCTGCGGAAAAGGATACGTATTGGGGCGAAAAGGGATACAAATTTGGGATGGCCGGACAGTGTCGACTCTTTCCGGCGCGCCTTCGGGCAGCACCGGTTTTGAGTTTACATAATATGCATTATGCGAAGTTAAGGAAGGTGCATTCACCAACTCTCCTTACGCTCCTTCCAGCTCAGCCAGCGCATCGGCCCCGTCCCTCCTGCATCAGTCATCGCCTGCCTATCGGACAGGTGGCCACAGGAAGATGCATCGGCGGCATGCCCCCCGACCCGACTGCGCCCTAACATGGACGCGCACTGGGATGCGCGGCGCAGCCATTGGGAGGCAGGATGTACGACACGAAGAATTCGGCCCCACGGGCTTTCCGGGCCCCGCGGGCCAGACGCGAGGCGCGTGCAATCCCGGTGCTGCCGGTCTTGCTGCTGTTGCTGGCGGCGGGTTGTGCGGATCAGCAGGAGCCGGTGGTGCCCGTGATGGCCGCGCCCGTGGTCCAGCAAGCCGCTCCGCCGCAGACCACGTTGACGCCGGCGGAACGCGAATCGCGACTGGCGGAGATCCGGGCCAAGCGCATCGAGGCGGCCCGGCTTGAACGCGAAGCGCGTGCCCGTGCCGACCAGGAGCGCGCGGCGCGCCAACAATCGGGTGGGCGCTGTATCGGCGGCGTGCTGTATCGCAAGCAAGGCAATGCGTGGGTGGAAGACGGCCGTTGCTGAAGCCTGCGGCGCGGCCTAGAACGTGATCGGGACCCGCGTCGTGAGGCTCAGGTCCGGGGTGTCTTCGGTCAGGCCGGCGCCGATGGCGACATTCAACGAGACGTGGTCGTTGAACCGGTAGGTTCCGCCGAGCAGCAGCGTACCGAGGTTCAAGCGGACGGAACCGGGAACGTCTTCCCCATTGTGCTTGATGCGATCGATCACGTTGTGGTCGTACCCGATGCTGATGGCCGCCTTCTCGTTCAGTGCGAGCCCCAGCCCGAGGTTGAGGCCCAGCACGTCACCGCCTGAAATGTCACCGATGAACTCTTCTTCGCCGCCCAGCACGCGCCGGGTGACGTTGGTGCGTTCGATGTTGTGCAGGTAGCTGACGGTGCCGAAGAACACCACGGGATCCGAAGGAAACAGCCATGTCACGCCCGGCTGGATGGCTTCGAAACCGCTGCCCGTCGGCATGTCCAGCGGCAGCCCGGTACCGGTGGCGTTGGCCACGCACCGGGTCACGCAATCGGTGATGACCTCGAACGGCCCGCGACCGCTGCGGCTCTTGTAGCGCAACCAGCCGATGTAGAACGGCTTGTCGAGCCCGCCCTGGTTGAGTTGGTAGCGGAACGTCGCCTCGATGTCGCCCAGGCCCTTGCCGCGCGCGTTGAACACGTTGTCCTGTGCCGACCCGGTGAAGATCTCGCGGCTGACGGTGTCGCTGTGCACATAGACGTACGGCACCTTCCCTTCGATCTCCATCCGGTTGTTGATGCCGTAGCGCGCGGTCAGGGTGGCCGTGGTGGTGTTGATCTTGACCTGTCGCACGTCAATCAGGCCGATCAGGATGGCCGGGATCACGGTGTATCCCACGAGGGCGACCCGGTTGTTGCCGTAATAGCCGTACTGCAGGCTGGGTTCCAGCACGAAGCGGCGTGCCGGCGTCAGCACGCCGGGCTGATCGAAGATCTGCGCCACTTCCGGGGGCCGGGTATCGGATTCGGGCGCCTGTCCGACCGGCTGCGGTGGGTCTGCCTGCATGCCCGCCGTCGCGACGGCGGGCGCGGCCTGCTCCGCGGGTGCGGCGGACTGCTGGGGTGCGTAGGCCGTAAGCGCGGGCCCACGCCCTGTCGCCCCGGCCAGTATCTCGTCATCGAGGGCCCGCTGGAGCTGGTCGAGGTGCTGCTGGCGCTCGGCCAGCGTCGCGCGCATGTCGTTGAGCTGGCGGCGCTCGGCGTTGATCTGTTCCTGCAACGCTTGCAGGCGTTGCTCGCGCGCGCCGTCGTCGGCGCCAGCGGCCCGCGTCGGCCACGCCGTGCAGAGCACGAGCAGGAGCGTGAGGCTGAGTAGCTGCCGTGGGGGCTGCAGCGGGCATCGACTCATTCGGGGCTCCTTGTGTCCAATGGATTCATCCGTGGCCAGGCGTCAGGGGCGCAGGGCACCGATCATCGCGCCGCTCAGGGTGTCGTTGAGATTGATCGACTTATAAAGCCCCAAGGTGTCCACCGACACGTTGAGGCGGGTCAGGCCGCTGATGGCCTGGTTGTCGCGCGTGTTCTGGATCACCAGCCCCCCTGCCCCGCTGCCCGGCATCACGACGTTGCCATCGCCGATCTGTACGACCGTGCCGCGCTGGAACTCGGCCAAGGCCAGGGCCTGTTCGGGGGTGATGCGCACCAGGTCGGGGATCTGCACGGACACATGGGCGACGAGATGTCCGTTGACATGGACCAGCCGCTCGATGCCGAACGAGATGAGCGGACCACCGGGTAGCTGGAAGCCGCCGCGGATGTCGTCCAGACGCTGCGGGTCGACGGGGACCCAGGCCTCCCCCAGCTCGCGGGAAGGCGGCCCGGCCGCCCAGGCCGGTGCGAGGGCGCCCAGCGCAAGCGCGAGGACGAGTACGCGCAGGGCGGTTGGCATGCGCTTGACCATGGCCTAGATATCCCCCGGTCCCCGTCGCGGGACGGTGATGCCGCGCAGACCGTCGCGCTGGATGCCCATCGACAGCGGCGCCGGCGGCGCCGTGCGCCAATCACTGCCCTGGTTGAAACGCGCGAGCGAACGGTGGCTGTGGATCACGAACAGGACGCGGTTGTCCCACAAGGCCTCGAACCGCGAGCGCGGCATGGCCCGCGTGCCTCGCGCAGGATCGCCGAGCAGCACGCGCCCGTTCAGCAGCCCCTTCACGACCACGAAGTGGCGGTAGCCCCGATCATTGAGCAGGACGATCGCAGGCACCCCCTCCTCCGCCAGCTTTTCGAGCGGAAGTTCGAAGCCGTCGGCGTCGTACCCCATCGACGCGAGGTACCGCCGCATGTCGAGCATCGAGAAGCCTTCCCGCTGGATCTTCGCCTGGTCGCCCTGGTTGTACATGCGAACGAAGACGTCTTCCTCGCTGACCGGGTGGCCGTACTGGAAGCTCAGCAGCGTCGCCGTCGCGGCGGATCCGCAGCTGAAGTCGTACTGCTGCGGGATGGTGGTCCGGTAGCGCGCCTCCTTGAGGCTGGTGATCCGCACCTGGTAGCTGCCGCCCGGTGGCACGCGGACCTCATTGACGCTGGCCGCGCTCGTCGCGGAGGCCATCGTCAACATGCCCGCGAGCAGGCATGCCGTGGCACGTGCGGGTCTCATGGAGTCGGATCCGCGAACTGCACGCTGACGGCCGTGCCCGCCTGGATGAGCACGTTGCTCCCGCTATTCTGCACCACGGTGTTGATGCCGGCTGCGTGGCCGAACGCACCGTTGGCCACGACGTTGTCGCCGCTGACGACGTGGTCGGCGGTGTTGTTGTCCACCCGCCCGTCGATCAGCACGTTGCTTTGCGAATTGTCGCCTCCGCGCAGCGCATCGAGGCGCTCGCTCGTGACCGCCTGCCATCCATCGCGTTCTGCGCGGGCCTGGGGTTCAAGCGACGGGGGCGCCTCGAGGGGGCCTTGCGGCGGCGACGCCCACAGTGTCGGTGCCAGCCCCAGCAACACGGCCAGGACCAGCGGGGGCGACACCGGGAATCGGCGCGGCTGATGAAGCGTTGTAAGGGACGATGGAGACTGCATGGCGTGCATTCCTTGAGCGGCGGGTCCGAATACGTCCGTGGCCAGGGCCCCTGTCCCCCGCCGACGAACGACGGGGGAGGCCTCCGGGCCGGAAACGGCATGCCGGCCAGCGGTCGGCATGCCGTGGAGCGCTCACGTCATGGGCCGACCGTAAGGTTGGCCTGCACGGTGATGCCCTGCTGGATCAGCGAGGCCATGCCGCTGTTCTGCGCCGCGACCATGATGCCGGCGGCGTTCTGGCCGACGCCCGTCATCACGTTCGAGGTGTTGAACGCTCCGGCACTGTTGGCGACCGAGCCGCCGTTGCCGCCTGCAGCCCCTGCGCCACCCGATCCCGCGCCGCCCATGCCGGCGCCACCGGTGCCGTCGCCGCCATTGCCGCCGTCTCCGGCATTCGCGGTCGCGTTGCCACCGTCGCCGCCGTTTGCGGCGCTGTTGCCGCTGCTGGCGGTTGCATCGCCATTGGTGCCGCCGCCGGCCGTTGCGGTGCCCTGGCCGATGCCGTCGCCGCTCGAGCCTCCGTCGCCACCGGCGCCGGCATTGCCGGAGTCGCCTGCGGTGCCCGTGCCGGAACCCGACCCCGAGCCGGTGCCGGAGGCGGAGTCACCCCCGGGGCCGTTGGCCAGGCCGGCGCCGAGTCCCAGGCCAAGCCCGAGGCCTGCCGCGCTGCCACCTGCGCCGCTGTCGCCGCCATCTCCACCTTCCGCGCCGGCGGCGCTGCCGCCTACCCCGACGCCCAGGCCGATTCCGCCACCGGCGAGGTTGGCCGCGCCTGCATCGCCGCTGCCGCTGGTGGCGTCCCCGCCACCCCCGCTGCCGGCCGCCGCGCCACCGCCATCGCCGCCGTCCGCGCCGTTGCCGGTGCCGCCCACCGCGATGCCACCGAGGCCATGGCCGCCGTTGCCGCCGTTGCCGCCGTTGGCGTTGCCGCTGTTGTTGGCGACATTGCCGATGCCCCAGACCTGCACGCCGGAGACCGTCCCGTTGAGGTTGGTTTCAGCGACGGCGGTGGAGGTGTTGAAGGAATTGTTGAGGCTGGTGCTGGCGTTGCCGCCGTTGTTCGCCGCGGCGGTGCCGATACCGGCTGCGCCCGCTGCGCCCGCGTTGTCGCGGTTGTTGCCGGTGCTGTTGTCACTGTTGTCGGAATTGTCGTCGAGGTCGACATCGACGGCCACCTGCAGGTTCTGGCCCGGACCGTTCTCGTTGTTCGTCGCCTGGGCGAACAACTGTCCGCTGAATCCCAGTCCCAGCAGGACTGCCGATGCAATCAGAGTTCTACGAATGCGCATGATTGATCTCCTTTTTGCGTCGCTTCAACGCCACAAGGGGGGAGGCGTTAAAAAGTGACAGGGATCAAGTTTTCAACTTAATTGTTAGGCGCTCATATACACCAAGGTTAAATCCCGGTTAATTGACAGCCGCTTGTCAGGTGAACCGGGAAATCCTGAAACAGCCGACAGGCTGCGCCGACGGGGCCTCCGGCGCCCGCCCTGTGCATCGGCTACCATCCTCGAATCAGGCTCGGGGGTCGCATCGCGTGGATTTCATGTCGGCGTTGGCCGTATTCATCGGCGCAGGGCTGGGCGCACTGGTGCGTTGGGGATTGGCGCTTGCGCTGAATCCGCTGTGCGCCGACCTGCCCCTGGGGACCCTCGCCGCCAACACGCTGGGCGGGCTGTTGATCGGCCTCGCGTTAGGGCTTTCAGGACACTACGACGCGCTTTCACCGCTCCTGCGCCTGGCGGTCGTGACCGGTTTCCTCGGCGGCATGACGACCTTCTCCACGTTCTCCGCGGAGACGGTCCTGCAGTTCATGCGGGGCGAAGCCGGATGGGCGTTGCTGACGATCGCGTCGCACCTGGCCGGGGCATTGCTGGCCACGTGGCTGGGGCTGGTGGCGATGCGCTGGATGCTTGCCCCGACCGGGTGAGCGGATGCACGTGCCTCAGTCCGGCAAGCCACCGCCGTGCCGCTCCCGTGCGTCGGTACGCGCCGCACGCAGGTGATCCAGCTTCTGCTTCAACTTGATTTCCATCCCGCGCTCCACCGGCCTGTAGTAGACCTGCTCGCCCATGGCATCGGGGAACCCGGTCTGATCCAGCGCGATCCCGCCCTCGGCATCGTGGTCGTACTGGTAGTCCCGTCCATAGCCCAGTGACTTCATGAGCCGGGTCGGCGCATTGCGCAGGTGCAGGGGCACCTCCTGCGTGCCATGTTCCGCTACGTCGCGCCGGGCCGCCTTGTATGCGTTGTAGGCCGCGTTCGATTTCGCCGTGCTGGCCAGGTAGATCGTGACCTGTGCGAGGGCGAGCTCGCCTTCCGGGCTCCCCAGCCGGTCGTAGGCATCCCACGCGTCGGTGGCCATCTGGAGGGCCCGCGGGTCGGCGAGGCCGATGTCCTCCACCGCCATCCGCGTGAGGCGCCGGGCCAGGTAGATCGGGTCGCAGCCGCCGTCCAGCATGCGTACGAGCCAGTACAGCGCCGCATCCGGGTTCGAGCTCCGGACGGACTTGTGCAGGGCGGAAATCTGGTCGTAGAACTGTTCCCCGCCCTTGTCGAAACGCCGCGTCCGGTCCGCGAGCACCTGCATCAGCGTGCTGTCGGAGATCGTGCCCCCCTCCTCCACTGCCAGCTCGGCGGCGATTTCCAGCAAGGTCAGGGCCCGACGCACGTCGCCGTCAGCGGCGTGCGCGATCTCCGAGAGCGCGGAATCGCTGGCCTCGACCGACTGCGCGCCCAGGCCACGCTCGCTGTCCTGCAGGGCGCGGCGCAGCGCCACCTGGATGTCGTCGGCAGAGACGGCTTCGAGCACATGCACCCGGCACCGCGACAGCAGGGCTGAGTTCAACTCGAACGAGGGGTTCTCGGTGGTGGCCCCCACGAACAGGATGGTGCCCCGTTCGATATGGGGCAGGAACGCATCCTGTTGGGCCTTGTTGAAACGGTGCACTTCGTCGACGAACAGGACCGTCCGGCGGCCTTCCGCGAAACGGTGATCGGCCTCGGCGAGGACCTTGCGAACATCCGGCAATCCAGACAGGACGGCGGAAATGGCGCGATATTCCGCCTCGGCATAGCGGGCGAGCAGCAGGGCGAGCGTGGTCTTGCCACAGCCGGGCGGGCCCCACAGGATCATCGAATGGACATGGCCCGATGCGATGGCCCGGCGCAACGCACTGCCCTCGGCGAGCAGGCGCCGCTGGCCGACCATGTCATCCAGGCTGGCCGGCCGCATGCGCTCGGCCAGGGGCCGCAGCGCATCGCGATCGACGCTCAGAAGATCGTTGGCTTCCAGGGACGGGGGCGTGCGCGGGCGGACCACGGGGCAGTCGGGCGGGAGGGGCCGCCCACGATAGCAGCCCGGCTCCCGGGGGGCCTCACCCCTCGCCGATCACGTCGGTGCCCTCGGGGGGCGAGAACTCGAACGTGCCGGGGCCGAACGCCGGGTTCTTGCGCCACGCCCCGAAGTCGATCCGCGTGGCCTGCCCCAGCGTGTCCGTCACCTGCATGCGAACCAGCGCATCGTCCCGGAACCCGAGGCGCGCAGAACTGAAACTTGCGTCGTTGGGATCCTTGGGCGCCAGCACGAGCCATTCGAGGCCGTCGGCGGTGCCCCCCTCCTCGACCTTGAACCGGCTCTCCAGCCGCGAGGGATCGATCAGCACGGCCAGCGGGCTGTTCTGTTCCTCCACGCCCTGCGGTCGGCGCGTCACCTGGTCGAGGTCCGGCTCGTAGATCCACACGGTCTGCCCGTCCGCGACGATGATCTGCGGGTACGGCTTTACGTATTCCCAGCGGAAGTGACGGGGGGCTTCCAGCGCGAGCGTCCCGTTCGATGCCTCCTTCACTTTTCCGTTGGTGTCGAACACCTGTTGGGAAAAGTTGCCGTCCAGCCCTTCGAGCCCTTGCGTGAAGGTGTCCAGCTGATCGCGCGCGCCGGCGATCGCGCTGGCCGACAGCAGCATTCCCGCGATGGCCAGGGAGACCGAGGCCAGTCGACGGGTCGAGGGGAAGTGCTGGGTCATGCGGGCGTCACTCCAGAGGGCGTATGGGGCCAAGTGTCACGAAAAAGGACTGAATGGTGCGTAGAGGCGCGCAGCGCCGTTCAGCGTACGGCGGGGTGCAGGGTCAGTCCTTGGGGGGCGGCGGTGCCAGCACGCTGCGGTCGCCATTGCTTTCCTGTGGACTGACCACGCCTGCCGCCTCCATCGCCTCGACCAGGCGCGCCGCCCGGTTGTAGCCGATCTTCAGCCGGCGCTGCACGCCGGAGATCGACGCGCGCCGGGTCTCGGTGACGATGCGCACGGCTTCGTCATACAGCGGGTCGGACTCGTCGCCCCCGCCCCCACCGGATTCCGGCAGGCCGGTGGCGCCGACGACGGTGCCGTCGCCCATGGTCTGCACTTCGTCGAGCACGCCATCGATGTAATCGGGCCCGCCCTCTGCCTTGAGGTGCTCGACCACGCGATGCACCTCGTCGTCGGACACGAAGGCGCCGTGGACACGCTCGGGCATGGCGGTGCCCGGCGGCAGGTAGAGCATGTCGCCGTTGCCCAGCAGGGTTTCCGCGCCGCCCTGGTCGAGAATCGTGCGCGAATCGATCTTGCTCGACACCTGGAACGCGATCCGGGTCGGGATGTTCGCCTTGATCAGGCCGGTGATCACGTCCACCGAGGGGCGCTGGGTGGCGAGGATCAGGTGGATGCCGGCGGCGCGGGCCTTCTGCGCCAGGCGCGCGATGAGCTCCTCGACCTTCTTGCCGACGATCATCATCATGTCGGCGAATTCGTCGATGAACACCACGATGAAGGGCAGCGGCTCCAGCGTCGGCGGCGCCTCCTCGATGTCCGGGTTCGGCTTGAACAGCGGGTCGACCAGTGGCTGCCCCGCTTCCTGCGCGTCGCGCACCTTCTTGTTGAAGCCGGCCAGGTTGCGCACGCCCACCGCCGACATCAGCTTGTAGCGGCGCTCCATCTCGGCCACGCACCAGCGCAGACCGTTGGCGGCCTCCTTCATGTCGGTGACGACCGGGGCCAGCAGGTGCGGGATGCCCTCGTAGACGCTCAGCTCGAGCATCTTCGGGTCGATCATCAGCATCTTCAGGTCCTTCGAAGACGCCTTGTAGAGCAGGCTGAGCACCATCGCATTGACCGCAACCGACTTGCCCGAACCGGTGGTGCCGGCGACCAGCAGGTGCGGCATCCGCGCCAGGTCGGCCACCGTGGGCCGCCCGGCGATGTCCTTGCCGAGCGCCAGCGTCAACGGACTCGCCGACTTGTCGTACTCCTTGGAGCGCAGGAGTTCCGAGAGGAAGATCATTTCCCGCGTGGTGTTGGGGATCTCCAGGCCGATCACGGTCTTGCCGGGGATCACGTCCACCACGCGCACCGACTTCACCGACAGGCCGCGCGCGATGTCCTTGTCCAGCGAGCTGATCTGGCTGACCTTGACGCCGGGTGCCGGCTCGACCTCGAAGCGCGTGATGACCGGGCCCGGGTAGGCCCCCACCACCTGCGTGTCGATCCGGAAGTCCTTGAGCTTGAACTCGATCTGCCGCGAGAGCGTCTCGAGGGTCTGCTCGTCGTAGCCCTTGGGCTGCGGCCTCGGGTCATCCAGGAGCGCCAGTGGCGGTATGCCCGAGCCATCGCCACCGCGGAACAGTGGAATCTGCGTTTCACGCTTGGCGCGCTCGCTCTTCTCCACCACCGGTGCCGGTGGCGGTTCGATCCTGACCGGCTCGCGCCGGGCCCGCTTCTCGGTTTCGACCTTGCGGCTTTCCTCGCGTTCCTCGCGCAGCGCGCGGGTCTGCTGCCACTGGCTGGCCTGCTTGCTGCTCCGCTGGAACACCTGCCTGAGCCACGGGCCCGCCGACAGTACCCACTGTCCGATACGGTCCATCACCGCCAGCCACGAAATGCCGGTGGCCAGCGTGATGGAGGTCAGCAGCAATGCGACCACGAACAGATTGCCGCCCACCGGGCCGAAGCCGGCATACAGGGACTTGCCGACGAGTTGGCCGAGGATGCCACCACTACCGGCGGAGAAGTGCGGGGGCGCGGCGACACGCAGGTGCAGGAAGCCGGTCGCCGAGACCAGGAAACCGACGATGCCGATCAGTCGAAGCGCGGGCCCGAGGTCGGCTTCTTCGCCTTCGCGATCCATCCCGAACAGCGCGATCCATGCGACCGCCCCCAGCACCACCGGCAACAGGAAGGCCACGTATCCCGTCAGGTAGAGCAGTACGTCCGCAATCCAGGCGCCCACCCGGCCGCCGGCATTGTGCAGCGGCGCGGTGACACTGCCCGACTGGGACCAGCCCGGGTCGGTGGGTGCATAGGTGAAGAGGCTGACCAGCAGGTACAGCAGGAACGGCGCGATCAGGATCAGCGCGATGTCGCGCATCAGCCGCTGTCGGCGTGGCGACGGCGGGCGCTTGGCGTCGGCGGATTTGGATTTCTTGCGGCTTGCTGCGGACGCCACCGTGATGCTCTGCCTTAGGTTGGTCTCGTTAGTGTTTGAAGATACAGAAAAAACAGGCGGGCCGGTACCTTCGCGGACGGCGTCATGGTGCCATCGGGCCCCCGCCGCTGTCCCGCCACCGCGGTCATCGCCGCTGCAGTACGGCTGACGGCCGACCGCGAACGCGGTGGGCGGCGCCGAAACACAGCATCATGGCACCTGCCTTGTTTTGCCCCCGGGCCGCCTCCAAGCTATGCAGCTCTCGAGCGGCCCGCCCGCCGACCGTCCATGCGCACCCAGCGCCCCAACAGGCGACATCATACCCATGACCCCTCCGAAGCACGCCCGTCTCGTCATCCTCGGTTCCGGCCCGGCCGGCTGGACCTCCGCGGTCTACGCGGCCCGCGCCAACCTGAAGCCGGTCGTCATCACCGGGCTGCAGATGGGCGGACAGCTGATGACCACGACCGAGGTCGACAACTGGCCGGGCGACGCCCACGGACTCATGGGGCCGGACCTGATGGCGCGCATGCAGGCGCATGCGGAGCGTTTCGACACCGAGACCGTGTTCGACCACATCCACACCGCGGACCTGTCCGCGCGACCCTTCAAGCTGGTCGGCGACAACGGCGAGTACACCTGCGACGCGCTGATCATCTCCACCGGCGCGACCGCGAAATACCTGGGCCTCCCGTCCGAGGAAGCCTTCAAGGGGCGCGGCGTCTCGGCCTGCGCGACCTGCGACGGCTTCTTCTACAAGGATCAGGACGTCGCCGTCATTGGCGGAGGCAACACGGCCGTGGAAGAGGCCCTGTACCTGTCGAACATCGCGCGCAAGGTCTACCTGGTGCATCGCCGCGACACCCTTCGTGCCGAGAAGATCATGCAGGACAAGCTGTTCGCGAAGATCGAGGCGGGCAAGATCGAGCCGGTGTGGCACCACGTCGTCGACGAAGTCCTCGGCAACGATGCCGGCGTCACCGGCATGCGGGTGAAGTCGGTGGTCGATGGCTCGACCCGCGACATCGACGTGCATGGTTTCTTCGTCGCGATCGGTCATACGCCGAACACGGGGCTGTTCGAAGGCCAGCTGGACATGAAGAACGGCTACATCACGATCAAGACCGGGCTGGACGGCGAGGCCACCGCGACCAGCGTGCCGGGCGTGTTCGCCGCCGGTGACGTGGCTGACCAGGTCTACCGCCAGGCCATCACCTCCGCGGGCTTCGGCTGCATGGCCGCCCTGGACGCCGAGCGCTTCCTGGAGCAGTAAGCCAGGCCGGCTTTGCCCGGGGGCGTGCCGCGCCCGGCGATGCCGCCTGCAGGCGACACTCACCTGGGGTTGGACATACTGACGGTCCGACCCGTAAGAGGCGTGCCGTGGCCCTGACCGACAAATGGCTGTTCGTGCTGTCGCGCTATTCGCGGCGGATGTGGTTCCGCGCGGCGTTGTACGGCGCGCTGGGGATTCTCACTGCGCTGCTGGGCGCGGCGGCGCGCTCGTTGATCCCGCCCGGGCTGGCCGGATCGATCGGCGCGGGATCGGTCGGCAACATCCTCGGTATCCTCGCGACGTCGATGCTGGCCGTCACCACGTTCTCGCTGGCCACCATGGTCTCCGCGTATGGCACGGCCTCGACCACCGCCACGCCGCGCGCCGCCCAGTTGCTGATCGAGGACACCACCGCGCAGAGCGCGCTGGCGACGTTCATCGGTGCCTTCCTGTACTCCATTGTTGGGTTGATCGCGCTGAGCGCGGGTGCCTATGGCGACAGCGGCCGGGTGCTGCTGCTGGTGGTCACCATCGCCGTGATCGTGCTGATCACGGTCACCCTGCTTCGCTGGATCGAGCAGCTGTCGCGCTTTGGCCGCGTCGCGGAGACCATCAACCTGGTGGAGTCGGCGACCCGCAAGGCGATGCAGCACCGCGCCCGGGAGCCGTGGCTGGGCGGCGCTCCGTTCCGCTCGCCACCCGCCACGGCGATGCCGGTCGCCGCCGACGCGGTGGGCTACGTGGAGTACATCGATGTCGAACACCTGGGCCGACTTTCGATCGAGCACGATTTCGATCTCCACCTGAACGTGTTGCCGGGAACCTTCGCGGCGCCGGGCCGGCCACTCGCGCACGTGGCGGGTGAGGGACTGGATGCGTCCGCGCTCGAAGGCATCCGCGAGGCGTTCGTCATCGGCGATGCGCGCACCTACGAACACGACCCGCGTTACGGACTGGTGGTGCTGACCGAGGTCGCGGTCAGGGCGCTCTCGCCCGGCATCAACGACCCGGGTACGGCGATCGACGTCATCGGCACCGTGGTTCGCCTGTTCACCGGATGGGCCCGGGGACGCGAGTCGAAGCAGGACGAGGTGGCGATCGCGCACCCCCGCATCTTCGTCCCGGCTCTGCGCGAGGCCGACATGTTCGACGACGTGTTCCCGTCGATCGCACGCGACGGTGCCGCGCTCCGCGAAGTCGGCATCCGGCTGCAGAAGGCCTTCGCCGCGCTGGACGACCTGGATTGCGTGAACTTCGAGGATCCGTTGCGGCGCCATGCGCGCGAAGCCCTGTCCCGCGCCATGGATGCCCTGCCGTTCGAGCCCGACCGGGCCGCGGTCGCCGGTGCCGCGCGTCCGAAGCTGGTCGACACGGGCCCGGACGAGGCATGACGCGACGTGTCGCCTGGCTGGATGCGCTGGACCGGGTGCCGGCGGAGGACTGGGATGCATTGCATGACGGCCGCAATCCCTTCGTGCGGCATGCCTTCCTTGCCGGGCTGGAGCGCCACGGTTGCCTGCGCGGGGACTGGGGATGGACGCCCCGGCATCCGGTGGTGCTGGAGGGCGACCGTCTGGTCGCCGCGGCGCCGGGGTACATCAAGCACAACTCGCACGGGGAGTTCGTGTTCGACCACGCCTGGGCCCACGCGTATGCGCGCGCAGGCCTGGACTACTTCCCGAAATGGCTGTGTGGGGTGCCCTACTCTCCCGTGACCGGACCGCGACTGTTGGCGGTCGACGAAGGCGCACGCCGCCAGTTGCTGGCGTCCCTGCCCGGGGCGTGCCGGGATGCGGGCTGGTCCTCCTGCCACGTCAACTTCATCGAGGCGGCGGGCCTGCCCGCGTTCGGACCGGAGTGGCTGCCTCGTATGGACGTGCAATACCACTGGCGGAACACGCAGGGATGGGGCGACTTCGACGGCTTCCTCGCTGCGATGGACCACAAGCATCGCAAGAACATCCGGCAGGAGCGCGCGCGGGTGGCCGGGAGTGGCGTGCGCTTCCGGATCCTGCACGGGGATGAAGCCACCGAGGCGGATCTCGTCGCCATGCATGGCTTCTACCTCCAGACCTTCGCCGAGTACGGCAACGCGCCGGCGCTGACCCTGCCCTTCCTGCACCACCTGGCGAAGACGATGCCGAGGTCGCTGGTGCTGGTGCTGGCGGACCTCGAGGGCGACACCGTGGCAGGGGCGCTCTGCATGCGGGGGACCGATACGCTTTACGGTCGCTACTGGGGCAGCCATGTCCGCCTCCCGGGCCTCCATTTCGAGACCTGCTACTACCAGGGCATTGCGTACTGCCTGCGGGAAGGATTGGCCGTGTTCGAGCCGGGTGCCCAGGGCGAACACAAGCTTGCGCGCGGCTTCCTGCCCACCCCGGTCCACAGCCGCCACTGGGTCGCCGACGGGCGCTTTCGCGAGGCGCTGGCGGACTGGTGTCGGCACGAAGTCGATCTGACCGCTCTTCACGCCCGCCGGATGGGCGCGCGCACCCCGTTCAAGGATCCCGGCGGCGAACCTTGGCATCCGCCGCCGGGGTGACGGATCATCAAGGGGTGAGCCGCTTCCCGCCCCTGCTGCCGGCTGATCCGTTGGCCCCGTTCCCCCCTCCGGCGACGGCGCTGGCGCACCCCAACGGCTTGCTGGCCGTCGGTGGGGACCTCTCCGTTCCCCGCCTGCTCAATGCCTACCGCAGCGGGATCTTCCCGTGGTACGCAGACGACCAGCCCGTGCTCTGGTGGTCCCCCGATCCACGCGTGGTCTTTCGCAGCGAGGGCGTCCACCTGTCGCGGCGGTTCAAGCGCCAGTTGCGCGGCCTAGACTGGAGGGTCCGGGCCGACCATCGGTTCGGCCAGGTGATACGCGCCTGCGCCGGGGCACCGCGGCCCGGTCAGCGGGGGACCTGGATTACCGATGACATGATCCTCGCCTACGAGCGGCTCCACCGGGCGGGTCATGCGCACTCCGTCGAAGTGATGGCCGGGGATCGCCTGGTCGGTGGGCTGTATGGGGTTTCGGTCGGGCGCATGTTCTTCGGCGAAAGCATGTTCAGTGCCGTGTCCGGTGCCTCCAAGGTCGCGCTGGCCGCGCTTGGCTGGCGGCTCTCGCGCTGGGGCTGGCCGGTGTTCGATGCGCAGGTCGGCAACCCGCACCTCCTGCGCATGGGGGCCGAAGCCTGGCCGCGTGACCGCTTCCTGGGCGTGCTGGCACGCCAGGTGCTCCAGCCCGGGATGCCCGGGAGCTGGCAGGCCGCATTTGGTGGAATCGAAGCCGGGGCGCTCGCGGCGGACGGTTGATCCCGCCGATGTCAAGTCGTTTCTTTGCGTCGGAGCGCCTTACATGGCAAAATGACCGGCTTCGCGGTTGATGCGAGGCCCGAGCGGGCCTGTCGCCGCATTTTCGCCCCAGGACACCAGGAACCACATGGCCAAAGACGACGTGATCGAATTCGAGGGCACGGTATCGGAAACCCTTCCGAACACCATGTTCCGCGTGCGCCTCGAAAACGGGCACGAGATCATCGCCCATATCTCCGGACGCATGCGCAAGCACTACATCCGCATCCTGACCGGAGACCGCGTGAAGGTGGAAATGACCCCTTACGACCTGACCAAGGGTCGCATCACCTATCGCATGAAGTAATCCCGGCAAGTCATTGCAGGGCAAGGAAAAGGCGGCCAATGGCCGCCTTTTTGCCGTCCGTGGAAGTCCGTCATTCCACGGTCGCGGGCAGGAGCTTTTCGGGCTCCGGCTGGACGTCCAGTTCCAGCTCGCCCTCCTTCACGTCCACCATGACGCGACCGCCGTCCACCAGCTTGCCGAACAGCAGTTCGTCCGCCAGCGGCCGCTTGATGCGGTCCTGGATCACGCGGGTCATGGGACGGGCACCCATCAGCGGGTCGAACCCATGCTGGGCGAGCCAATCCCGTGCTTCCGGTGTCGCGGAAAGGACCACGCCCTTCTCGTGCAGTTGGGACTCCAGTTCGATCAGGAACTTGTCCACCACGCGGAGGATGTGCTCCATCGCCAGTGCCTGGAACTGCACCACCGCGTCCAGGCGGTTCCGGAACTCCGGCGTGAAGCCTTTGCGGATCGCCTCCATGGCATCCGTGGAGTGGTCCTGGCGGGTGAACCCGATGGTCCGGCGCGAGGCCTGCGCGGCACCGGCGTTGGTCGTCATCACCACGATCACATTGCGGAAGTTCGCCTCGCGGCCATTGGTGTCGGTCAGCACCCCCCGGTCCATGACCTGCAACAGGATGTTGAAGATGTCCGGGTGCGCCTTCTCGATCTCGTCCAGCAACAGGACGCAGTGCGGGGTCTTGACGATCTTCTCGGTCAGCAGGCCGCCCTGGTCGAACCCCACATAACCCGGGGGGGCGCCAATCAGGCGCGAGACCGAGTGCGGCTCCATGTACTCGGACATGTCGAAGCGCACGAGTTCGATGCCCAGCTGCAAGGCCAGCTGGCGGGTGACTTCAGTCTTGCCGACGCCGGTCGGGCCGGCGAACAGGAAGTTGCCGATCGGCTTGTCGGGGTTGGCCAAGCCGGAACGGGCCAGCTTGATCGCCGAGGTCAGGGTCTCGATCGCCGGGTCCTGCCCGAAGATCACCATCTTCAGGTTGCGCTCCAGGTTGCGGAGCACGTCCTTGTCGGTCGCGCTCACCTGCTTGGCCGGGATGCGTGCCATGCGCGCGACGATCAGCTCGATGGTGTCCACGTCGATGAGGGTGTGCCGCTCTTCGTCGGACATCAGCTGCTGGAGTGCCCCGGCCTCGTCGATGACGTCGATGGCCTTGTCCGGCAGCAGCCGGTCACCGATGTGCTTGACCGAGAGGTCCACGGCGGCCTGCAGCGCATCGTCGGTGTAGAGCACGTCGTGGTGCTCCTGGTAGCGCGGCCGGAGCCCCTTGAGGATCTCGAAGGTCTCGGCCACGGTCGGTTCGACGATGTCGATCTTCTGGAAGCGGCGCGCCAGCGCCCGGTCCTTCTCGAAGACGCCGCGGTATTCCTGGAAGGTCGTCGAGCCGATGCAGCGCAGCTCTCCCGAGGCCAGGGCCGGCTTGATCAGGTTGCTGGCGTCCATCGTGCCGCCACTGGCGGAACCCGCGCCGATGATGGTGTGGATCTCGTCGATGAAGAGGATCGCCTCCGGCTCCTTCCGGATCTGCCGCAGCACGCCCTTGAGGCGCTTCTCGAAGTCGCCCCGGTACTTGGTGCCGGCCACCAGCGCGCCGAGGTCCAGCGCATAGATGGTCGCATTCTTGAGCACGTCCGGGACTTCGCCGTCGACGATGCGCAGGGCCAGCCCCTCGGCGATCGCGGTCTTGCCCACGCCGGCCTCGCCGACATAGAGCGGGTTGTTCTTGCGCCGGCGGCACAGCACCTGGATGGTCCGTTCGATCTCCTCCGAGCGACCCACGAGGATGTCGATCCGGCCCTCGGCGGCGCGCTTGTTCAGGTTGACCGCGAACTCGTCCAGCGGCTCGGCCTTCCCTTCGCCTTCCGCGCCCTCGCCGCCGCCCTCCTCACCCGTCTGGGAGGGGCTGCCCTCGACCTCCTCGCCGCGCCGGGCGATGCCATGGGAGATGTAATTGACGACATCCAGCCGGGCGACATCCTGCTGGCCGAGGTAGTAGACGGCGTGGGAGTCCTTTTCGCCGAAGATGGCCACCAGGACGTTGGCGCCGGTGACTTCCTTCTTGCCTGAGGACTGCACGTGGTAGACCGCGCGCTGCAGCACGCGCTGGAAGCCGAGGGTGGGCTGCGTATCGCGGTCGATGTCCTCGGGAAGGACCGAAACCGAGGTGGCGATCGCCTGTTCCAGGTCGGAACGCAGGCGGTGGAAATCCACGCCGCAGGCCTTCAGCACCTCCTCCGCGGAGGGGTTGTCGAGCAGGGCCAGCAGCAGGTGTTCAACGGTCATGTACTCGTGGCGCGCCTCGCGGGCGCGCTTGTAGCACTGGCCAATGCTGAACTCGAGATCCTTGCTGAACATGGGGAGGCGACCTCCTGAAGAACGTCTGCTGTCCTGTGTATGGGCACTTGCCCGTCTTTTCCATGTCCCGGGCACGGGATGCTGTGTCCGTCCGTCGCGGCCCGTCCCCGCGCTACCTCCTTCCTTCCCTGACTACGGCATCCACGACTGTTTTAGGCCTTTTCCATCGTGCACAGCAAGGGGTGCTGGTTGAGCCGCGCGTATTCGTTCACCTGGGCCACCTTCGACTCTGCCACCTCGCGGGTGAACACCCCGCACACACCCCGCCCACGGGTGTGGACATGCAGCATGATCTGGGTGGCCTTCTCGATATTCATCGGGAAGAAGCGCATCAGGACGTCGACGACGAAATCCATCGGGGTGTAGTCATCGTTCAGGAGCAGGACGGAATACAGCGGTGGGCGGGCCACTTCAGGCCGGCTGGCTTCCAGAAGCGTGCCGTGGTCGCGTTCGTGGTCAGGGCGTTTCGACATGGGGTCGATTATAAAGGGGCGCCCACCTGCATGCCCTTCCCTCGCGGCCCTGCGATGGACGCCCCGGGCGTTCACACGCACAATGCAGGCTCCATACAACCGCAGGGGGAGCGTATGCGTATTCTGTCCATGGCCGCCGTGCTGGCGCTGGGTCTGCTGGTACCGATGGCCGCATTCGCCCAGGATGCCAACGTCGAGCGCCAACTGGCGCAGTTGGGCATCGATGCCCAGGTCGACGACGATGGCGACTTCCGGGTCATCCACGAGCTCGATGCCGGCCGTACCCAGCTCGTGCTGGTGATCTCCAGCATCCAGACGTACCACTCCCACAAGGTGCGCGAGATCTGGGCGCCGGCGTATCGCGCACCGGGCGACTCGTTCTCGGCCCTGGTGGCCAACGAGCTGCTGTCCGATACGTGGGAGAACAAGATGGGCGCATGGGCGAAGCACGGCGACATGGCCATGTACGTGGTCAAGTTGCCCGCTGACGCATCGGCCGACGAACTGGGCGACGCCATCCGCTTCGCCGCGGAAATCGCCGACCGCATGGAGGTCGTGCTGACCGACGGCGAGGACGAGTTCTGAGGATGGGCCTGGCGTGAGCTATCGAGAGGGGCGTTTCTGGCAACCCGACGTGACCGTCGCGACCGTGGTGGTCGCGGACGGTCGCCTGCTGATGGTCGAGGAAACCGTCGGCGGCCAGGCGGTCCTGAACCAGCCGGCCGGCCATCTCGAGCCGGATGAAAGCCTGGTGGCCGCCGCGCGCCGCGAAACCCTCGAGGAGACCGGCTGGGATGTCCGGGTGTCGGCCTTCGTGGGGGCGTACCAGTGGAAGGCGCCGGTCGCGGCGGACGGAAGTGGCGGACGTCACTTCCTCCGCTTCGCGTTCGCGGCCGAGCCGGTGGCGCACGACCCGGACCGGGCCCTCGACGATGGCATCATCCGGGCCCTCTGGATGAGCCCGGGCGAGCTCCAGGCGTGCGCTGCGCGGCACCGCAGCCCGCTGGTGTGGCAGGCAGCCGCGGACTACCTGGCCGGTCGCAGGTATCCATTGGAGCTGGTGCAGGCCTTGGCGTGAGCACTGCGCGGACCATCGTCGGCATGTCGGGCGGCGTGGATTCGTCGGTGGCCGCGCTGCGGCTGCGCGATTCGGGGGAATCGATCGCCGGGCTGTTCATGCAGAACTGGGCGGACGACGGCACCGGCGAATGCCGGGCGGAAGACGATCGCCGCGACGCGGTGGCGGTCTGCGGCCGCCTGGGCATCCCGATCCATTTCCGCGACTTCTCGTCCGAATACTGGGCGGGCGTCTTCGAGCACTTCCTCGCGGAATACGCAGCGGGCCGCACGCCGAATCCGGACGTGCTGTGCAACCGCGAGATCAAGTTCAAGCATTTCCTCGATGCTGCCCGCGAACTCGGGGCGGAGCGCATCGCGACGGGCCACTATGCCCGGGTCGTGCATGAAGGCGGCCGCAGCCACCTGCTGCGTGGCCGGGACCGGGGCAAGGACCAGAGCTACTTCCTGCACCAGCTCGGCCAGGCGCAATTGGCGGCAACCGTGTTCCCGCTCGGCGACCTGCCCAAGCCGGAAGTCCGCCGCATCGCCGCCGAAGCCGGCCTGCCGACCGCGGCCAAGAAGGATTCCACGGGCATCTGTTTCATCGGCGAGCGTGATTTCCGCGAGTTCCTGTCGACGTACCTGCCGGCGCGCCCGGGGCGCATCCGGACGCCGGACGGACGGGACATCGGCGGGCACGCCGGGGTGTTCTATTTCACGCTCGGCCAGCGCGAGGGCCTGAACATCGGCGGCGTGCGTGGTTTCGAAGCGGCACCCTGGTACGTGGTCGGGAAGGACGTCGCGTCCAACGTCCTGTACGTCGACCAGGGGCACGATACCCTCTGGCTCCAGTCCCGCACCTTGCGCTCCGGAACGGCGCACTGGATTGCGGACACCCCCCCGGCACGCCGCTTCCAGTGCACGGCGCAGACGCGTTACCGTCAGCCGGACCAGGCCTGCGAGGTACACGTCGGCGACGACGGATGTCTCGCGGTCCAGTTCCAGGAGGCCCAGCGTGCCGTCACGCCGGGCCAGTCCGTCGTGTTCTACGACGGCGACGATTGCCTGGGCGGTGCCGTCATCGACAGCACGGATGCACCCCTCGAACAACGACTCCAGAACCACGCCGCATGACCGACGACCGTTCCAACGCCATCTCCGACCGGGTCCTGGCCCTTGCAGGCCTCGCCCAGGCCCTCGCGCAGGTGCGTCGCATCGCCGATACCGGCCAGGCGCATGACGCGATCCTGGCGACGTCGCTCGACTCGGTGTTCCGCATCGACGCGGCGACACCGGCCGACGTCTACGGCGGCATCGCCTCCCTCCGGCCGGGGCTGACATTGCTGCGCGACCGCTTCGAGGGCCGGGCCAGCGACGACCAGATGCCGCGCCTGGCGCTTTCGGTCCTGCAACTGGAGCGTCGCTTCGTACGCGAGGCCGAGATGGGACAGCGGGTGCGCGATCGGATCGCCGAGATCCGCGCGATGGCGGAACGCCAGGGCAGCAGCAGCCATCCGGAGGTCCTGTCCGCGCTGGGCAACCTGTATTCGGAGACGCTCAGCCACCTGCGCCCACGCGTGCTGGTGCAGGGCAATCCGCATTACCTGGGGCAAGCCTCGGTCGTGGCCGAGGTGCGGGCGGTGCTGTTGGCGGCCGTGCGTTCGGCGGTGCTGTGGCGGCAGTTGGGGGGCAGCTACTGGGACTTCGCGTTCAGCAAGGGCGCGATGCGGCAGGCGGCGGAGCAGGCGCTGCGCTGAACCCGACGTCCGGCCCATGAAAAAGCCCGGCACTGGCCGGGCTTTTTCGTCTTCCAGGCGCGCGGTGCGTCAGGCGGCAACGCCGTCGGCGACCTGCCGGTACTCCTCGATCTGGTCGAAGTTCATGTAGCGGTAGATCTCCGCACCCTTCTCGTTGATCACGCCGATGTCGGCCATGTACTCGGCCTTGGTCGGGATGCGGCCCAGGCGCGAGCAGATCGCCGCCATCTCGGCCGAGCCGAGGTAGACGTTGGAGTTCTTGCCGAGGCGGTTCGGGAAGTTGCGGGTGCTGGTCGAGAACACCGTGGCGCCCTCCTTCACCTGCGCCTGGTTGCCCATGCACAGCGAGCAGCCCGGCATCTCCATGCGCGCGCCCGCGGTACCGAAGGTGCCATAGACGCCCTCCTTGGTGAGTTCCGAGGCGTCCATCTTGGTCGGCGGCGCCACCCACAGGCGGGTCGGGATGTCACGCTTGCCTTCCAGCAGGCGCGCGGCAGCGCGGAAGTGGCCGATGTTGGTCATGCACGAGCCGATGAACACCTCGTCGATGGTCGCGCCGGCGACGTCGGACAGCGTCTTTACGTCGTCCGGGTCATTCGGACAGGCGACGATCGGCTCGTGCACGTCGGCCAGGTCGATCTCGATCACCGCCGCGTACTCGGCGTCGGCGTCCGGCTCCAGCAGCTGCGGGTTCGCCACCCAGGCCTGCATGGCCTCGATGCGGCGCTGCAGGCTGCGGGCATCTTCGTAGCCCTCGGCGATCATCCACTTGAGCAGGGTGATGTTGGAGTTGAGGTACTCGATGATCGGCGCTTCGTTCAGGCGCACCGTGCAACCGGCGGCCGAACGCTCGGCCGAGGCATCGGACAGTTCGAACGCCTGCTCGACCTTCAGGTCCGGCAGGCCCTCGATCTCGAGGATCCGGCCAGAGAAGATGTTCTTCTTGCCGGCCTTGGCCACGGTCAGCAGGTCCTGCTTGATGGCGTAGAGCGGGATCGCGTTGACCAGGTCACGCAGGGTCACGCCCGGCTGCATCTCGCCCTTGAAACGGACCAGCACCGACTCCGGCATGTCCAGCGGCATCACGCCCGTCGCCGCGGCGAAGGCCACCAGGCCCGAGCCGGCCGGGAACGAGATGCCGACCGGGAAGCGCGTGTGCGAGTCACCGCCGGTACCGACGGTGTCCGGCAGCAGCATGCGGTTGAGCCAGCTGTGGATGACACCGTCGCCCGGGCGCAGCGAGATGCCGCCGCGGTTGCTGATGAAGGCCGGCAGCTCATGGTGGGTCTTGACGTCGACCGGCTTCGGATAGGCCGCGGTGTGGCAGAACGACTGCATCACCAGGTCGGCGGAGAAGCCCAGGCAGGCCAGGTCCTTCAGCTCGTCGCGGGTCATCGGGCCGGTGGTGTCCTGGCTGCCGACCGAGGTCATGCGCGGCTCGCAGTAGGTGCCCGGGCGCATGCCCTCGCCTTCCGGCAGGCCACAGGCGCGTCCCACCATCTTCTGCGCCAGGGTGAAGCCCTTGCCGGTGTCGGCAGGCTGCTGCGGCAGGCGGAACAGGTCGGAGGCCGGCAGGCCCAGTGCCTCGCGCGCCTTGGCGGTCAGGCCCCGGCCGATGATCAGCGGGATGCGGCCACCGGCACGGACCTCGTCGAACAGCACCGGCGACTTGACCTCGAACGCCGAGACGACCTGGCCGTCCTTCAGCGCCTTGCCCTCGTAGGGACGCAGCTCGACCACGTCGCCCATCTCCATGGCGGAGACGTCGAGCTCGATCGGCAGCGCGCCGGCGTCCTCCATGGTGTTGTAGAAGATCGGCGCGATCTTGCCGCCCAGGCACACGCCGCCGAAGCGCTTGTTCGGGATGTGGGCCTGGTCATGGCCGGTCCACCACAGCACGGAATTGGTGGCGGACTTGCGGCTGGAGCCGGTGCCGACCACGTCGCCGACGTAGGCGACCGGATGGCCCTTGTCCTTCAGCGACTGGATGAAGGCGATCGGACCGCGCTTGCCGTCTTCTTCCGGCTCGAAGGGCGCGCCGTCGCGCTTGTTCTTGAGCATCGCCAGCGCATGCATGGGGATGTCGGGGCGCGTCGTGGCGTCCGGGGCCGGCGACAGGTCGTCGGTGTTGGTCTCGCCCGGCACCTTGAAGACGGTGATGGTCAGGCTCTCCGGCACTTCCGGCTTGCTGGTGAACCATTCCGCGTCGGCCCAGCTCTGCAGGACCGACTTGGCATTGGCGTTGCCCTGGTCGGCCTTTTCCTTGACGTCGTGGAAGGCATCGAACATCAGCAGGGTGTGCTTCAGCGCGTCCGCGGCGATCGTGCCCAGTGCGGCGTCGTCGAGCAGGTCGACCAGGGGCTGGATGTTGTAGCCGCCCAGCATCGTACCGAGCAGGCGGGTCGCCTCCTCGCGGCTGATCAGCGGGCAGGCCTCGGTACCGAAGGCGACCGCGGCGAGGTAGCTGGCCTTGACGCTGGCCGCCTCGTCCACGCCAGCGGGCACGCGGTTGCTGATCAGGTCGAGCAGGAAGGCCTCCTCGCCGGCCGGGGGCGCCTTCAGCAGTTCGATGACCTCGGCGGTCTGCTGGGCGGTGAGCGGCAGCGGGGGTATCCCCAGTGCGGCGCGCTCGGATGCGTGGTGGCGGTAGGCTTCCAACATGGTGACTCCGGCGGAATGAGGGATGGGGAGGTAAGGCGGTAACGGGTTCAGGCCTGGGGGGGCTTGGGAACGATCAGCTTCAGGCCCTTGAAGTAGTCGCGGTAAAAGGCATCGTCACGGGTGATCAGGCCGTTGCACTGCAGGAGTGCGTGGGCGCCGATCAGGAAGTCGGGTGCGGCGCGGGTGCCAGCGGAAGCGCCGCCGCGCTGGCGATGGCGGCGCTGCATCTCGCCGGCGCGCAACGCGGCCTTGGCTTCGATGGCGCTGAAGCGGATGCTCATTTCCTCGAGGACCGCCAGTGCTTCGGCGCCGTCCTGCAGCGCGCAGCAGACTTCGGCGAGTGCCACCTCGCTGACCACCACGGGGCCCGCGCTCAGGCACTGCCGCAGGCATGCCTCCGCGGCGTCGGCTTGCGGCCCGTCGGCCAGGAGGTCGATGAGGACGGGCGAGTCGAGTGCGATCATGTCGGGCCGTCGCCGCCGGCGGACCCACCGGGTACCCGCCCGCGAAGCGCGTGCATGGCCTCTTCGGTGGAGGCGAAGCCGTCCAGCTTGAAGCGGCCACGGGCCCTGGACACGGCATCGTCCACGCTCTTGCGCAGAACGATACGGCTGCCCTCCAGCTCGACTTTCAGGACCGTGCCCTTGGTCAATCCCAAGGCATCCCGCACGGCTTTGGGCAAGGTGATCTGGCCGCGTTCGGCAACGGTGGCGTCCATGGCGGGCCCTCTTCAGGTATGCATCAATTATACGTACTTGTTCCTGCATACTCAACGGATCGTCACATCGCCACCGTTAACATGACGGCAGCCAAACGTGCATGGGCGGCCGCCATCGCCGCGATACCGGACCGCCCGGGTCGGCCCGCGGTCGCCCCTGCCCTCGCCAAAAAAGGAGCCCTTTCGATGAGCGATTCCTTCGCCACCCGCGCCCGACTGGATGTCAACGGCACTTCATACGCCTACTTCAGCCTGCCGGCGCTGGCCAGGCATTTCGACCTCGCCCACCTGCCCTACTCGATGAAGATCCTGCTGGAGAACCTGCTCCGCAACGAGGACGGTGGCCAGACCGTCGGCACGGAACACATCGAGGCGGTGGCGCAATGGGATGCGACGAAGGAGCCGGACACCGAGATCGCCTTCATGCCCGCGCGCGTGGTCTTGCAGGATTTCACCGGCGTGCCCTGCGTGGTCGACTTCGCGGCGATGCGTGACGCGGTGAGCAGGCTGGGTGGACGCCCGGGGCAGATCAACCCGCAGATTCCGTCCGAACTGGTGATCGACCACTCGGTCCAGGTCGATGTATTCGGTCGCCCGGATGCGCTGGACCTCAACGGCAAGATCGAGTTCGAGCGCAACAAGGAGCGCTACAGCTTCCTGCGCTGGGGCCAGAAGGCCTTCGAGAATTTCAAGGTGGTGCCACCCAACACCGGCATCGTCCACCAGGTCAACCTGGAGAACCTCGCCCGTGTCGTGGTCGAGCGTGAAGTGGACGGCGAACGGCTCGCCTTTCCAGACACCGTGTTCGGCACCGACAGCCATACCACGATGATCAACGGCATCGGCGTGCTGGGTTGGGGCGTCGGTGGCATCGAGGCTGAAGCGGCGATGCTCGGCCAGCCCTCGTCCATGCTCATTCCGCAGGTGGTCGGCTTCAAACTGACCGGCAAGCTGCCCGAAGGCGCGACGGCCACCGACCTGGTGCTGACGGTCACGCAGATGCTCCGCTCGCTGGGCGTGGTCGGGAAATTCGTCGAGTTCTTCGGCGATGGCCTCCAGCACCTCCCGCTGGCGGATCGGGCGACCATCGCCAACATGGCGCCGGAGTACGGTGCGACCTGCGGCATCTTCCCGATCGACGCGGAGGCGCTGAACTACCTGAGGCTTTCGGGTCGCAGCGATGCCCAGGTGGCGCTGGTCGAGGCCTATGCCAAGGCGCAGGGACTGTGGCACGAGCCGGGTGCACCGGAGGCTACCTATTCGGCGACGCTCGAACTCGACATGGGCGACGTCAAGCCGTCGCTGGCGGGCCCCAAGCGCCCGCAGGACCGCGTGCTGCTGAGCGACATGCAGGTGAATTTCCGTGAGAACCTGACCGGCCTGATCGCACACCGGGAACCGAAGGGGGGCGAAGCACGGATGGATGCCGAGGGCGGGCACCAGGAGCAGGCGGACCACCTCGCCGCGCTCCCGGTCTCGCGCATCACCGTGCAGGACCAGGAAGCCGAGCTGCGCGACGGTTCGGTGGTGATCGCCGCGATCACTTCCTGCACGAATACGTCGAATCCCGCGGTCATGATCGGCGCCGGCCTGCTGGCGCGCAACGCCGCCAGGCTTGGGCTGAAGGCCAAGCCGTGGGTCAAGACCTCCCTGGGCCCGGGCTCGCTGGTGGTCACCGACTACCTGGAGAAAGCCGGCCTGCTCGACGACCTGGAGGCCCTGGGCTTCTACGTGGTGGGCTACGGCTGCACCACCTGCATCGGCAACTCCGGCCCCCTGCCCGACCCGGTCTCGAAGGGCATCGCCGAGAACGACCTGGTGGTTGCGTCCGTGCTCTCCGGCAACCGGAACTTCGAGGGCCGCGTGCATTCCGAGGTGAAGATGAACTACCTCGCGTCCCCGCCACTGGTGGTGGCGTACGCGATCGCCGGCACGATCGATCTCGACCTGACCACCGATCCGATCGGTCACGACCAGGATGGCAACGCCGTGTACCTGCGCGACATCTGGCCGACCAACAAGGAAATCGGCGACATGATCGCCGAGACCGTGGGCCCCGAACTGTTCGCGCAGAACTACGCCGACGTGTTCAAGGGCGACACGCGCTGGAACCAGATCGCCTCCCCCGACGGCGAGTCGTTCGAGTGGGACGACGGGTCCACTTATATCAAGAACCCGCCCTACTTCGACGGCATGACGATGGAGGTGGGCTCGATCGAGGACATCACCGGTGCGCGGGCGCTCGGCCTGTTCGGCGATTCGATCACCACCGACCACATCTCCCCGGCCGGCAACATCAAGAAGGATTCGCCGGCCGGGCGCTACCTGGTCGGGCGCGGCGTGCAGCCGGCCGACTTCAACAGCTACGGCTCGCGCCGCGGCAACGACGACGTGATGGTGCGCGGCACCTTCGCCAACATCCGCATCAAGAACCTGTTCTTCGGCGGCGAGGAAGGTGGCAACACGTTGTATTTCGGCGACGGCGAACCGGAAAAGATGGCGATCTACGACGCCGCGATGAAGTACAAGGCCGACGGCGTTCCGCTGGTGGTGCTGGCCGGCAAGGAATACGGCACGGGTTCGTCACGCGACTGGGCGGCCAAGGGCACCAACCTGCTTGGGGTCAAGGCGGTCATCGCGGAGAGTTTCGAGCGGATTCACCGCTCCAACCTGGTCGGCATGGGCGTGTTGCCATTGCGGTTCGAGGCGGGCGACAGCATCGAGGCCCTCGGCCTGGACGGGACCGAAACCTACAGCATCACCGGACTGGACGACGGTGCGGCCCGGACCGCGGACGTCACGGCGCGCCGTACGGATGGAAGCGAGGTGGCGTTCAAGGTGAAGGTGTTGCTGCTGACGCCAAAGGAAGTCGAGTACTTCAGGCACGGCGGCATCCTGCATTACGTGCTGCGCCAGCTGGCGTCCCGACAGGCTGCCTGAGGCCACGGCACCGCGTCCGTTCCGGGGGCGGTGCCGGTCGTGTTCGCCCCGCTTCAAGGGCCCGCGCTGTCCCAGTCGACGCTCTGGACCTTCCACTCCCCGTCTTCGACCGTCCAGCCGGTCTTGACGCGATAAGCGCGTGCGCTCTGGGGCAGGACCGCGCCCGAGCCGCCGGTCAGCAGGGCCTCGAACGCCACGGTGGCATGGCCCTCGCCCATTTCGACACGCGCGGGGCCCAGCGTGACCCCGACATCCCGGTAGCGCATGAAGGTCAGGGCGGCGAGTCGGCGTGCCCCTTCCCGGTCCATTGCATCGGGGCCGATGAAGTCGGTCGCAAGCGCATCCTCGATGTCGCCGGCGTCCCGCGCTTCGATCGCGGCGCCCAATGCATCGACCGCCGCCCGGAGGCGCGCCTCGGGCCCTTCGCGGGTACAGCCGGCCGCCACCAGGCACAGCAGGACGAGGGCGAAAAGACGGGATGAAGCAGGCATCGGTGCCCTCCGTTGGAGAGTGCTCGGGATTGCTGCACTCTACCTTGCCACCCCATGGGGGGTGTGCTCCAATCGACGCCCAAACGTACGCAGGCGCATCCACGGATGCCGCCGTCCGCGCAGGCGGACACACACAGGAATCGGGGGATTGTCGATGAGTTCTGAACGGCCGTGGCTCCAGCAATATCCGGAAGGCATTCCGCATGAGATCGATGTCGACGAATTCCCGTCGGTGGTATCGGTGCTGGAGAGCGCGATCGAGCTTTACAAGGAGCGGCCGGCGTTCGCGAACATGGGCAAGTCCCTCACTTACGGTGAGATCGACGCACTGAGCCGGCGGTTCGCGGCCTACCTGCTGGGCGAACTGAAGCTCAAGAAAGGGGATCGGGTGGCGATCATGCTGCCCAACTGCCTGCAGTATCCGATCGCCACGTTCGGCGTGCTTCGCGCGGGACTGACGGTCGTCAACACGAACCCCATGTACACCGCGCGCGAACTGAAGCACCAGCTCGTCGACTCCGGTGCCAGCGTGGTGCTGGTCCTCGACAACTTCGGCCACACCGTGCAGGAGGTCATCGGCGACACGCAGGTCAGGCAGGTCATCACCACCGGGCTGGGCGACCTGTTGGGCTTCCCCAAGGGGCGCCTCGTCAACTTCGTGCTGAAGTACATCAAGAAGATGGTGCCGGAGTACCGGATCCCCGGCGCGGTCCGCTTCAACGAGGTCCTCAAGCGGGGCGAGTCCCACAGCCTGCCCGGGGTGGAGATCGGCCCCTCGGATATCGCCTTCCTGCAGTACACGGGCGGTACCACCGGCGTGGCGAAGGGGGCGATGCTCACCCACCGCAACCTGGTCGCGAACATGCAGCAGGCGTCGGCGTGGGTGGGTACCAACGTCAAGCCGGGCGAGGAAGTGATCATCACCGCGCTGCCGCTGTACCACATCTTCGCATTGACGGCGAACGGCCTGGTCTTCATGAAGTTCGGCGGCCTGAACCACATGATCACCAACCCGCGCGACATGCCGGGCTTCGTGAAGGAGCTGAAGAAGGTGCCGTTCACGGCCATCACCGGCGTGAACACGCTCTTCAACGGACTGCTCAACACCCCCGGGTTCGACGAAGTGGATTTCTCGCGCCTGCACCTGACCCTTGGCGGCGGCATGGCGGTGCAGCGCGCCGTCGCCGAGCGCTGGAAAAAGGCCACGGGCGTGACCCTCGTGGAAGCCTACGGGCTGACCGAGACCTCGCCCGCCGCCTGCATCAACCCGATGGACCTGAAGGATTACAACGGTTCGATCGGCCTGCCGATCCCCTCCACGGATGCCTGCGTGAAGGACGAGGACGGGCGCCTGCTCCCGGTGGGTGAAGTCGGCGAACTCTGCATCCGCGGTCCGCAGGTGATGAAGGGGTACTGGAACCGCCCCGAGGAGACCGACAAGGTGCTCGATGCCGACGGTTGGCTGCATACCGGCGACATGGCGCGGATGGACGAGAACGGCTACTTCTACATCGTCGACCGCAAGAAGGACATGATCCTGGTGTCCGGCTTCAACGTGTATCCGAACGAGATCGAGGACGTGATCGCCGAGATGCCGCAGGTGCTGGAAGTCGCCGCGGTCGGCGTGCCGGACGAGAAGTCCGGCGAGGTCGTCAAGGTGGTGATCGTCAAGAAGGATCCCAGCCTGACCGCCGAGCAGGTGAAAGCCTTCGCCCGCGAGAACCTGACGGGCTACAAGCACCCGCGGGTGGTCGAGTTCCGGACCGAGCTCCCGAAGACCAACGTGGGCAAGATCCTGAGGCGCGAGCTGAGGGACGAGACCGCCGCCTGAAGGCCCAGCCCTTCCCAGCGAGCTTCCGACCGACCCCCTCCACGTGAGGGGGTTCTTGATTCCGCGGGTGTAGCATCGAGTCGCAGGTGCCCCTGCCTGCGTATTCCTCCGGAGTCAAGCCATGAACATGCCCATCCGTATCCACGCAGACCAGGTCCCCTCGCTGGTGCGTCACGCAGCGGAACCCGAGCGCGGCACGCACTGGTGCCAGATGCATGCGGGAGCGCCCGAGTTCTACCACCCCTGTTTCTCGCCCCGCCTGCTTCGCGACCTGAAGCGGGTCCAGGAGGAGATCCGCCACGAGGTCGCGTCGTCGCCGGCCGGCCTCCAGCACCTGGTGCTGACGTCCGAGAGCGACGTATTCAACCTGGGCGGCGACCTTTCGCTGTTCGCCCGCCTGATACGCACCGGCAACCGTGCCGCGCTGCTCGACTACGCCCGCCTGTGCGTGGAGGTCGCCTACAACTTCCACCGCCTCTGCGAGGATCGCGTGCACAGCATCGCGGTGATCGAAGGCGATGCGCTGGGCGGCGGTTTCGAGGCCGCGTTGTGCTGCCACACCATCATTGCCGAGGAAGGGACCGGGATGGGATTCCCGGAAGTGCTGTTCGACCTCTTCCCGGGAATGGGCGCCTATACCTTCCTGACCCGCCGGGTGAGCGCGGTCCAGGCCGAGCGGATGATGCTGGACGCGCGCGTCTACCCGGTCGAAGAACTGGCGGCAATGGGCATCGTCGACATGGTGGTGCCGAAGGGCGAAGGCCGCCTCGCCGCGCAGGCGCTCATCAAGCGCCATGGCCGGATGCGCAACGCCCTGCAGGCGCTGAACACCATCCGCCACGCGTGCAATCCGGTCCGCCTCGACGAGTTGCTGGAGATCACCACGGAATGGGTGGACGCGGCCTTGCGCCTGGATGACCGCGCCCTGCGCACCATGGAACGCCTCATCCGTGCGCAGCAGCGACGCGCGGCGGCGCCGGGCACGCAGCCGGCGGCTTCGACGGTCCTGGGTTGAGGGGCCGTACGAGGGGGAGAAGCGACCGGCGGAACGCGGGCATCAAGGTGCTTCGGGGATGTCCTTGTTCCGCCCGGGACGCGTCAGACGCGCGACCTCGTCGCGACTGATCCGGTCGACCGAGGCCAGCTGGCCCGCCAGTTCGGTCACCATGCGCGCCGCTTCCCGCGCCAGCGCGGCATCCTTGGCCCCCATCGCCTGGGAACACCGCTCCGCGATGGAGAGTGCGCCGAGGTTTTCCGCGATGCCCTTGTAGGCATGCGCGACCTCCCTGAAAGCAGTCCAGTCCTTGTCCTGTCCAGCCTTGGCCAGCGAGGCCTGGCAACCCTCCGCATCCTTCAGGCACTGCTCGACGAAATCCCGCAGGAAGGCCTCGCCGAGCCCCATGTCCGCCAGTTCCTCGAGCACGTCCGGGTTGGTCAGCGGACTGCTGACGTCGCTGATCGCGCGCACGACCGGAAGGTTCTCCGAATCCACGACCTCGGCGATCGTCTGCAACAGGCGGTCCACGACGATCGGCTTGGTGAGGAACGCCCGGGCCCCGGCATCGCTCGCGGCTTCGGAGGCCTGCAGCGTGGCATCCGCGCTCAGGATGATCGAAGGCGTGCGATGCGTTGACCTTGCTTCCATGAAACGAAGCTGGCGGATGACATCCAGGCCGCTGAGGTCGGGCATGTGCATGTCCAGCACCAGCAGCTCAAAACGGTTGTCCTCGAGGGCGTCCAGCGCCTGTTCGCCGTTGTTGGCGATCTGCACCCGGTGCCCGGCGCGTTCAAGGATGCGGGCCAGCACGACGCGGTTGGCCGACTGGTCGTCGGCAATGAGTATCTTCAGGCCCCGTACCCGCATCCGGTGGCGGATGAACGGGTCGTCGAAGGAGATCACCTTGTCGCCATCGCCCGCGCCCTGCACCTCGATGGCGGCGCCGGGCGCCTGCAGCTCGAACGGCAGGTCCACCCAGAACGTGCTGCCCCCGTCCGGATTCGGCTCCAGGCCGATTTCACCTCCGAGCAGTTGCGTCAGCGTCTTGGCGATGGTCGTGCCCAAGCCGGTGCCGCCGAAGCGCCGGGTATGCCCGGTGTCCACCTGTTCGAAGGCCTGGAAGATGCGTTGGGCGTCCTCCTCCGGGATGCCGATGCCGGTGTCGGCCACGGAGAAGCGGAGCTGGACCGTCCCTGCATCGGCCGCTTCACGCCGGGCCACGCGCAGGGCCACCCCGCCCTCTTCGGTGAACTTGATGGCGTTGTGCAGCAGGTTGAGCAGGATCTGGGTCAGGTGCGCGACATCGCCATGCAGGCGTACCGGCACGTCCCCCTCGATGTCCATGCGCAGCGACAGTCCCTTGGCGGCCGCCATGGGCTGCAGCATCTTCTGCATGCGGTGGACCATGTCCTGCAGGTTGAAGTCGCTGTCACGACGCTCCAGCTTGCCTGCCTCGATCGCCGAGATGTCCAGCACGTCGTTGACCAGCAGGAGCAGCGATTGCGCGGAGGTGTGGATCACATCCGCGTACTCGCGCTGTTCGGGCGCCAGCCGCGTGCCATGCAGCAGCTCGGCCATGCCGATGATGCCATTCAGCGGTGAACGCAGCTCGTGGCTCATGTTGGCGAGGAAGCGGCTCTTCGCCTCGTTCGCCCGCCGGGCTTCCGCGGTCGCACGGTGAAGGTTGGCGAGCAGCGAAGACAGGTACGCGGGAATGACCAGCAGGCCGAGCAGCAGGCCGCCCGCGAGATAAGGCTGCGAGCGCCAGTAGTCCGAGCCGAGCACGGGTACCAGGAACGCCGCGACGCCGAGCGCCGCCGCGGAGTACAGGTAGCGGGTGCCGTAGCGCAGGCCGTTGCCGATCGTGACCCACATGATGATCACGTACAGGGGTGCCAGGGCATGGGGCGACAGTGTCATCAGGACCGCGAGGGTCGAGTAGTCGGCGAGCATGCCGATCCAGCGCCGGACGTGCGAGACACCCGGACGCAGCACGATGGCCGCCAGCAGCAGGCCGCCGATCGTCGCCTCGGCCAGCATGACGACCAGCATCAGGGTGTACAGCGCGGCGTCGCCGGAGCTCTCGCGCAGGAACAGCAGGTAGCCCACGATGATGCAGGCGATCACCATGCGGACCGTGGCCTGGGCGTGCTCCGAATCCGGGCGCTGGGCCAGGCGACGCCTGATCAGGGCGAGCATCGGGTGTCAGCCCATGCCCGGCCGGACGGAGCCGGCCGCATAACGCGTGCAGATCTCGTCCAGCCGGTTGCGGTTGCGCAACAGCGCGTCCACGCAGAGGGGGTCGAACAGGATGCCCCTCTGCTCGGTGAGGTAGCCCAGTGCGGCCTCGATGTCCCAGGCTTCCTTGTACGGCCGCGGTGATATGAGTGCGTCGAACACATCGGCGACGGCGACGATGCGGGCTTCGATCGGGATCTCGTCCCCCTTGAGCGCGCCGGGATATCCGCTGCCGTCGAATCGCTCGTGGTGGCGCAGCGCAATCGTCGCCGCGGTCTGAATGAACCGGTTCTGGCTGCCGCTGAGCAGCTCATGGCCGATCACCGGGTGACGGCGCATGATGTCGACTTCGTCGTCCTTCAAGGGACCGGGCTTGAGCAGGACCGAGTCGGGAATGGCGATCTTGCCGATGTCGTGCAGGGGCGCGGCCATCTCGATCATCCGCACCTCGTCCTCGAACATGTCCAGCTGCTCGGCGATCAGCCCGGCGACGTGGGACATCCGTTCCAGGTAGACGCTGGTGCCGGTGTCGCGGTACTCGATGGCCCGCGCCAGCCGCTGGAGGGTCTCGCGCTCGCGTTCCTCGACCTCGTGCATGCTGGCCAGCAGCCGCTGTTCCAGCGAGAGCGCTCGCTGCTTGACGGTCTCGCTCTGCTGGCGGAGTTGCAGCAGGTTGCGGCAGCGCGCCCTCAGCTCGCGGGGGCGGACCGGCTTGACGAGGAAGTCGATCACCCCGGCTTCCAGCGCGGCCTGGCGGATCGGCTCGTCGCCCACGACGGTGACCAGGATGATCGGGATGTCGCGGTGCAACGGGCGTCGCCGGAAACGGCGCGCGAACTCCAGGCCATCGATCCCCGGCATGCGGTAATCGAGCAGCAACAGGTCCGGATGGTTGGACTCGCACCACGCGAGCCCGCTCTCCGACTCACCGAAGTCATGCACCTTCAGCTCGGGCGCGATGTCCTCGATGATGTGCCGCAGCATCGTGCGGGCCGATGTCTGGTCGTCGACGATTACAACGTTCACGCTCAGTCCCGCGTCAGTCGCCTCCCCTCCTGGGAGGCATCAGGTCGAGGATACCGCGGGCCGGCCTCCGTCGCAGCCCCGGCCCGTGCGCACCGGCGCACTCCATGGCTGCAACGGCCGGAGCGGGCTCAGCCGGCCACCGACTGGCGCATGTACGGGAACAGCAGGACGTCGCGGATCGAGGCCGAGCCGGTCATCAGCATGACCAGGCGGTCGATGCCGATCCCCAGCCCGCCGGTCGGCGGCAGGCCCACTTCCAGGGCACGGATGTAGTCGGCGTCGAAATGCATGGCCTCGTCGTCGCCGCCCTCCTTCTGCTCGACCTGTGCCTTGAAGCGCGCCGCCTGGTCCTCGGGGTCGTTCAGCTCCGAGAAGCCGTTGGCGAGCTCCTTGCCGTTCACGAACAGCTCGAAGCGGTCGGTGATGCCCGGCTCGCTGTCGCTTTCGCGGGCCAGCGGCGAGACCTCGACCGGGTAATGGGTGATGAAGGTCGGTTGCTCCAGCTGGCCCTCGACCGTCTTTTCGAAGATCTCCAGCAGCAGCTTGCCCCAGCCCTGCCCGGGCTTGACCGGGATCTGCAGGCGCTCGCAGTGGCGGGCCAGGGCCTCGCGGTCGCGGCAATCCTCGACGCTGATCCCGGGGTTCTTCTCGCGCACCGATTCGTCCAGCCGCCAGCGGCGGAAGGCCGGGCCCACGTCGATCTTCGCGCCGTCCCACTCCATGACGGTCGTGCCGAGCACCCGGCCGGCGACATCGCGGATCAGGTTCTCGGTCAGGTCCATGATCTCGTTGTAGGTGGCGTAGGCCTCGTACAGTTCGAGCATGGTGAACTCGGGATTGTGCCGGGTCGACACGCCCTCGTTGCGGAAGTTGCGGTTGATCTCGTAGACCCGCTCCAGGCCGCCGACGACGAGTCGCTTGAGGTACAGCTCCGGCGCGACGCGCAGGAACAGTTCCAGGTCGAGCGCGTTGTGGTGGGTCACGAAGGGCTTGGCCGTCGCGCCGCCGGGGATGTAATGCATCATCGGCGTCTCGACTTCCAGGAAGCGGCGCGTGTCGAGCCATTCGCGGATCGCACGGATGATCTGCGAGCGCTTGATGAACACCTCCCGCGCCTCGGGCGAAACGATCAGGTCGACATAGCGCTGGCGGTAGCGCTGCTCGACGTCGGCCAGGCCGTGGAACTTGTCCGGCAGCGGCCGCAGCGACTTGGTGAGCAGGCGGAGCGCGGAGGCCTTGACCGAAAGCTCGCCGGTGCGGGTGCGCGTCAGCCCGCCCTCGACGGCGACGATGTCGCCCACGTCCCAGCCCTTGAACGCGGCATAGGTGTCGCCCAGCGCGTTGGCCTGCAGGAACAGCTGGATGCGGCCCGATTCGTCCTGGATCTGGACGAAGCTCGCCTTGCCCATGACCCGCTTGAGCATGATCCGCCCAGCCATCGCGACCTGTCGGCCAGTGGCCTCAAGGGCCTCGGCGTCGAAGCGTTCGGCATCGGCGTACTCGGCCTGCAGGTCGCCGGCGAAGTCGGTGCGGCGGAAGTCGTTGGGGAACGCCCCGCCCTGCTCGCGGAGGGCAGCGAGTTTGCCGCGGCGCTCGGCGATCAGGAAGTTCTCGTCGGCAGGCGTGGGCGCGGGGGTGGCTTCGGTCATGGTCGGCTGGGTTCGGTTCTGGGGGAAGTCCGCCGCGCCCGTGTGGGGACGCGGCGCGGTCGTCACGGCGGGCTCAGACGGCGTCCGCCCGTTTGGCGCCGACCTCGAGGCCGGCCTTCAGGCTCGCCTCGACGAACTCGTCCAGGTCGCCATCGAGCACCTTCTGGGTATCGCTGCGCTCGATGCCGGTGCGCAGGTCCTTGATGCGGCTCTGGTCAAGCACGTAGTTGCGGATCTGGCTGCCCCAGCCGATGTCGGCCTTGGTCGCCTCGACCGCATCCCGCTCGGCGTTGCGCTTCTGCAGTTCCAGCTCGTACAGCTTGGCGGCGAGCATCTTCATCGCGGTGTCGCGGTTCTGGTGCTGGCTGCGCCCGTTCTGGCAGGCCACCACGATGCCGCTCGGCACGTGGGTGATGCGGACCGCAGACTCGGTCTTGTTGACGTGCTGCCCACCGGCGCCCGAGGAGCGGTAGACGTCGGTCCTCAGGTCGGCGGGGTTGATCTCGATGTCGATGTTGTCGTCGACTTCGGGCGAGACGAACACCGAGGTGAAGCTGGTGTGGCGGCGGTTGTCGGAGTCGAACGGCGACTTGCGCACGAGGCGGTGCACGCCGGTCTCGGTCTTCAGCCAGCCATACGCGAAATCGCCTTCGACCCTGAAGGTGGCCGACTTGATGCCGGCGACTTCGCCGCCGGAGGCTTCCATCAGTTCGGCCTTCCACCCGCGCGACTCGGCCCAGCGCAGGTACATGCGCAACAGCATCTCGGCCCAGTCCTGCGCTTCGGTGCCGCCGGCGCCAGCCTGGATGTCGACGAACGCGGCGGCGGCGTCCATCTTGCCGCTGAACATGCGCTGGAACTCAAGCGTTTCGACATCGCGCTGGTAGCCGTCCACGTCCGCGACGACGGCCAACGCCGTCTCCTCGTCGTCTTCCATTTCGGCCAGCTCTAGCAGCTCGACCGCCCCGTCCAGCCCCTCGTCGAGGCGGCGGCTGCCCAGCACGACCTTTTCGAGGGAGGCCCGTTCCCGGCCCAGTCCCTGCGCGCGCTCGGCATCGTTCCAGACGTCCGGGTGCTCGAGCTCCCGGGTTACTTCCTCGAGACGTTCGACCTTGGCATCGAAGTCAAAGGTACCCCCTCAGCGCATCCAGCCGTTCCCGCAGGTCGGCGATGCGCTGGCGGACGGGATTCAGTTCGATCATGAACGGTCACCACCACCTGATAAAGACCGTCGATTCTAGCAGGCTATGGGGTGCCCCCGCCCGCGGCGGAACGCGCTCAGACAGGTTCGCGATGGACGACGACGAGCTGGATGGCATCGCCGCCGCGGTAGTCGTCCGGCTCGAGCCGGTAGGCAATCCGGACGCGGGGAGGCGGTTGCGTGCCGTCCCAGCCGCCGAAGTGGATGGCGTTGAGTCGCATGCCAGGACCCCCGAGCTCAAGCTTGAGGTGGCGTTCGCCCAACACGCGCCAGCCCAGCACGTCGAACTCGCCGTCGAACTGCGGCTCGGGAAAGCCCTGTCCCCAGGGGCCGCCATCCCGCAGGGCTTCGGCGTTGGCGCGGACGAAGTCGTCGGCCTCCAGCGCGCCGTCGCTCAGGACTTCCGCGGCGAGCAGCTCCGGCGGCAGGGTCGCAGCGACCGCGGCCTGGAACGCGTCGCGGAACGCGTCGAAGCGATCGGCGTGCAACGAAAGCCCGGCCGCCATCGCATGGCCGCCAAAGCGTTCGACCAGGCCCGGGTGGCGGGCCGCGACGTCGGCGAGCGCATCGCGGATGTGGAAACCGGGAATGGAGCGCGCGGAGCCGCGCAGGCTGTCGCTGCCGGGCTCGGACGGGGCGAAGGCGATCACCGGGCGATGCAGGCGTTCCTTCATCTTGGACGCGACCAGGCCGACCACGCCGGGGTGCCAGTCCGGATCGTGCAGGCACAGGCCCACGGGCACGGCCTCGCCCAGCGCGACGCGCTCGATAGCGGCTTCGGCCTCATCGATCATCTGCTGCTGGACGGCGCGACGCTCGCTGTTGATCGCGTCCAGCGTCGCGGCGATTTCGCGGGCCTGGCCGGCATCGTCGGTCAGCAGGCATTCGATGCCCAGCGCCATGTCCTCCAGGCGACCCGCCGCATTGAGCCGGGGGGCGATCGCATAGCCGATGTCGGCGGCCGTCAGGCGCCCGGGCGCGCGCCGCGACACCTCCGCCAGTGCATTCAGGCCCGCGCAGCCCTGCCCCGCGCGCAGTCGGCGCAATCCGGCGGCGACCAGCGCCCGGTTGTTCGCGTCCAGCGGCACGAGGTCGGCGACGGTGCCGACCGCGACCAGGTCGAGCAGCACGCCCAGGTCGGGCACGGCATCGGCGAAAGCGCCTTGCGCGCGCAGGTGGCGGCGCAACGCGAGCAGGACGTAGAACATCACCCCCACACCGGCGAGCACCTTGCTCGGAAAGCGGTCGCCGGGCTGGTTCGGATCGACGATTACGTCCGCGTCCGGCAGTGCTTCGCCGGGCAGGTGGTGGTCGGTGACCAGCACCTGCCAGCCGCGTGCGCGGGCGGCGGCAACGCCTGCGTTGCAGGCGATGCCATGGTCGACGGTGACCAGCAGGTCGGGTTCGAGCGTGGCCAGTTCCTCCACCAGCGAGGGAGAGAGCCCGTAGCCGTGGGTGATGCGGTTCGGGACGGCGTGCGAAACGCGACGCGCGCCGAGCTGGCGCAGGCCGCGCACCCCCAGCGCGCAGGCGGTGGCGCCATCGCAGTCGAAGTCGCCGACGACGACGATGTGCCGATTGCCGGTGATCGCCGCGGCGAGCAGGGTCGCGGCGGCCTCCAGGCCAAGCATCCCGTCGGGTGGCAACAGGTGCGCCAGGCGTGGGCGTGCCTGGGCTTCGTCGAGCGCGTTGCGGGCGGCGTAGACCCGGCGCAGCAGCGGTGGCGTGGCGTCGGTCCAGTCACCGGCCTGCGCGGCCACGCGTCGCCGTACAGACACCTGCGGGTTCATGCGCCAAGCCCGGTACGGGGCTTGCGCCAGAACCGCCAGCGCTGGCTCGCGGTCACTCGATACCCGTCCCCGCTCTCGCAATCGATCCGGAGTTCGCGAAGCGAACCCGTGTGCAGTGCTTCAATCAAGGGCACGAACCAGTCCGCCTGCACCCGGGCCAGGTCACGTGCGTCGCGCAGGTCCACCAGGATGCCGTCCATGCGATCCGGGCAACGGGTGGGCAGCGCGCCGCTCCGGACGCCCGCGAACCGGGCGAACGCGAGCACCGTGTCATCGTCGCTCAGGACTTCGCGGCAGGCGCTGAGGACCTGGGTCGGCAATCGGCCGGCGCCCCAGAACCAGAGCGAGTTGATGGACGGCCGACCCTGCGCGAGGCGCTCCGCGTTGCGCGGATGGTTGTGCAGTACCACCTGGACTTCGCTCAGCAGGGAGCGCCAGCGCCGCGCCTCCGGGCTGTCGCTTTCGCCTCCAGGCAGGTGCTCGAGCAACTCGGCGCCCAACGCCGCATCGGGCGGGCTGAAGGCGGGCAACTGCGTACCTGCCGGCAGCCGCAGATACCAGCGTGCAGGTGTGGGTGCGTCGAGTTGAAAGCCCGCATCGCCGAAGAGGGGTTTGAGGGCGGGCAGGATCGCGTCGACGTCGGTGGCTTCCACCTGCATCGCACGGCCATGCGCCAGCAGGCGCGCGCCCGTGAGGTCGGGACGGATATGCACGGGATCCGCCCGCAACCAGGCAGCGTCCGCGGCGTCGCCCCGGTCGGCCTGGCGGGTCACGGCCGCGGCGGGCCATCCCGCGGGCACGACCTCGAAACAGTGGGCCAGCGATGCGCCGGCCACGGCGTTGGCCCGGCCGAGCGCCTTCGCGACAGGCTCAAGCAGGCGCTGGCCACCAAAGCGGGATGCAGCCGGCAGCAGGAGCCTCGCGCGGCTCATCGGTCAGCGTCAGCCGTCGTAGCGGACGGCGACGATCTCGTATTCGCGGGTACCGCCGGGCGCTTCGATGGTGACGCTGTCACCCTCGTTCTTGCCGATCAGGGCACGCGCCACCGGCGAGGAAATCGCAATCAGGCCCTGCTTGATGTCGGCTTCCAGGTCACCCACGATCTGGTACGTGGTACTGGCATCCGTGTCGACGTCGGCCAGTTCCACGATGGCGCCGAACACCACGCGGTCGCCCGCGTTGAGCGAGGCGACGTCGATCACCTGGGCATGCGACAGCTCGGCTTCGAGCTGCTTGATGCGGCCTTCGATGAAGCCCTGCTGCTCGCGGGCGGCGTGGTATTCGGCGTTCTCCTTCAGGTCGCCGTGCGCCCGGGCCTCGGCAATCGCGTTGATCACCGCGGGACGCTGGACCGACTTCAGTTCTTCAAGCTCGGCGCGCAGGCGTTGCGCGCCCTTCACCGTGATCGGTGCTCTCATGGGGAATGCTTCCTTTGACCGGGTGCCGCGACAAACAAAGAAGGCAGCGGAATCCGCCGGCATTCGCCAGCGCGTTCCACCACCCCTTCGCGACCTTCCGGGACAGGCTATCAGGATGCCCGGGGCGCTGGAAGCGGCCCCGGGCGCGGGTTCAGGCCCGCCGGGTCAAGCCCGGCCGACCATTTCTGCATGAAGCTCCTGCAGCGACCAGACCGGGCCGGTGCCGCGGAATTCCAGCGAGTTCACCAGGGCCCGGGCCCCGGATACCGTGGTCGAATAGGTCACGCGCTGCTGCAGGGCCTCGCGGCGGATCGAGAACGAATCGTTGATCGCCTGGCGACCCTCGGTGGTGTTGATGATGTAGGCCACCTCGCCGTTCTTGATCAGGTCGACGATGTGCGGCCGGCCCTCGACCACCTTGTTGATGCGCTCGCAGTCCAGGCCGTTCTCGGCGAGGAACGCATGCGTCCCTGACGTCGCCACCAAGGCATAGCCCTTGGCGACGAGGTCACGTGCGACCGGCAGCACGCGCTGCTTGTCCGGGTCGCGGACCGAGACGAACACCTTGCCCTCGCCCGGCAGCGCCTTGATGCCACCGGCCTCCTGGGCCCGCGCCATCGCCGCGCCGAAGCTGCGGCCCACGCCCATCACCTCGCCGGTCGAGCGCATCTCCGGCCCGAGGATCGGGTCGACGCCCTGGAACTTGGCGAACGGGAAGATCGCCTCCTTCACCGAGTAGTAGTCCGGGATGATCTCGCGGGTGGCGCCCTGCTCTTCCAGCGTGAAACCGGCCATGCAACGCGCCGCGATCTTGGCCAGCGGCAGGCCGGTGGCCTTGGACACGAAGGGCACGGTGCGCGAGGCGCGCGGATTGACCTCGATCAGGTAGACCGTGTCGTTGCCCGCCTCGTCGAAGGTCACCGCGAACTGGGTGTTCATCAGGCCGATGACGTTCAGCGACTTTGCCAGCGCCTTGACCTGCTCGCGCAGCTTGTCCTGGACGGCCGGCGTCAGCGAGTACGGCGGCAGCGAGCAGGACGAGTCGCCGGAGTGCACGCCGGCCTCCTCAATGTGCTCCATCACGCCGCCGATCAGCACGTTGCCGTCCTTGTCGGCGATCACGTCGACATCGACCTCGACCGCGTTGTCGAGGAAGCGGTCGAGCAGCACCGGCGAATCGTTCGACACCTTGACCGCGTCGCGGATGTAGCGGGTCAGGTCGGCATCGCCGTAGACGATCTCCATGGCACGGCCGCCGAGCACGTAGCTCGGACGCACGACCAGCGGGTAGCCGATCTGCGAGGCCAGCAGCAGGGCCTCGTCGGGATTGCGCGCCGTGCGGTTCAGCGGCTGCGCGAGCTGCAGGGACTCGACCAGCTTCTGGAAGCGCTCGCGGTCCTCGGCGAGGTCGATGCTGTCGGGGCTGGTGCCGATGATCGGCACGCCCGCGGCCTCGAGCGCACGCGCCAGCTTCAGCGGGGTCTGGCCGCCGTACTGGACGATGACCCCCTTGGGCTTCTCGAGTTCCGCGATCTCCAGCACGTCCTCGAGCGTCAGCGGCTCGAAGTACAGGCGGTCGGAGGTGTCGTAGTCGGTCGACACCGTCTCCGGGTTGCAGTTGACCATGATCGTCTCGTAGCCATCCTCGCGCAGGGCAAGGGCGGCATGGACGCAGCAGTAGTCGAACTCGATGCCCTGGCCGATGCGGTTCGGGCCACCGCCGAGGACGATGATCTTCTCGCGGTCGGTCGGCGCCGCCTCGCACTCGTCCTCGTAGGTCGAGTACATGTAGGCGGTGGTGGTGGCGAACTCGGCGGCGCAGGAATCCACGCGCTTGTAGACCGGACGCACGCCGAAGGCGTGGCGCAGGGTGCGGACCGCGGCCTCGTCGGTGCCGGTCAGCGCGGCCAGGCGTGCGTCGGAGAAGCCCAGGCGCTTGAGCGCGCGCATGCGCGGCTCGTCGAGGGCGGCCAGGCCGGAGGTCGCCACCGCCTTCTCCTCGGCGATGATCTCCTCGATCTGGTCGAGGAACCACGGGTCGACGAAGGACAGGGCGTGCACCTCTTCCACGCTCATGCCCGCGCGGAAGGCGTCGCCGATGTAGAACATGCGCTCCGGGCCAGGCTCCTTCACTTCGCGGCGCAGGGTCGCGAGGTCGGTTTCGCTGGACAGGTCGAGCTCGGTCGGGTCGAGGCCGGCCTTGCCGGTCTCAAGGCCGCGCAGCGCCTTCTGCAGCGACTCCTGGAAGCTGCGGCCCATCGCCATGACCTCGCCCACCGACTTCATCTGGGTGGTCAGGCGGGCCTCGGCCTGCGGGAACTTCTCGAACGCGAAGCGCGGGATCTTGGTGACCACGTAGTCGATGGTCGGCTCGAACGAAGCCGGGGTCGCGCCGCCGGTGATCTCGTTGCGCAGCTCGTCCAGCGTGTAGCCAACGGCCAGCTTGGCCGCGACCTTGGCGATCGGAAAGCCGGTCGCCTTCGATGCCAGCGCCGAGGAACGCGAGACGCGCGGGTTCATCTCGATGACGACCACGCGGCCGTTCTGCGCGTTGATGCCGAACTGCACGTTCGAGCCGCCGGTGTCGACGCCGATCTTGCGCAGCACGGCGATCGACGCATCGCGCAGGCGCTGGTACTCCTTGTCGGTCAGCGTCTGCGCGGGGGCGACGGTGATCGAGTCGCCGGTGTGCACGCCCATCGGATCGAAGTTCTCGATGGAGCAGACGATGATGCAGTTGTCCGCCGTGTCGCGGACCACCTCCATCTCGAACTCCTTCCAGCCCAGCACCGACTCCTCGATCAACACTTCGTTGGTCGGCGACAGTTCGAGGCCGCGCTTCACGATCTCCTCGAACTCTTCCTTGTTGTAGGCGATGCCGCCACCGCTGCCGCCGAGGGTGAAGCTTGGACGAATGATGGTCGGGTAGCCGACGGTGGTCTGGATCTCCACCGCCTGCTCATAGGTGCGGGCGACCGCGGCGCGCGGGCATTCCAGCCCGATCTCGTCCATCGCCACGCGGAACAGCTCGCGGTCCTCGGCCATGCGGATGGCCTCGCGCGAGGCGCCGATCAGCTCGACGCCGTGCTTCTCGAGCACGCCGTTGTCGGCCAGGTCCAGCGCGCAGTTCAGCGCGGTCTGCCCACCCATGGTCGGCAGCAGTGCGTCGGGCTTCTCCTTGGCGATGATCTTCTCGACGGTCTGCCAGTTGATCGGCTCGATGTAGACGGCGTCGGCCATCTCCGGGTCGGTCATGATGGTCGCCGGGTTGCTGTTGACCAGCACCACCCGGTAGCCCTCGTCGCGCAGCGCCTTGCACGCCTGCGCGCCGGAGTAGTCGAACTCACAGGCCTGGCCGATCACGATCGGACCGGCGCCGATGATCATGACGGTCTTGATGTCGGTGCGCTTCGGCATGTCAGTTGGCCTCCATGAGCGCAACGAATCGGTCGAAAAGGGGCGCAACGTCGTGCGGGCCGGGGCTGGCTTCCGGGTGGCCCTGGAAGCTGAAAGCCGGCGCGTCGGTCAGTTCGATGCCCTGGTTGGAGCCATCGAACAGCGAGCGGTGGGTCACGCGGACGTTCGAGGGCAGGGTCGACTCGTCGATCGCGAAGCCGTGGTTCTGCGAGGTGATCATGACGCGCCCGTCATCGAGGTCCTGGACGGGGTGGTTCGCGCCGTGGTGGCCGAACTTCATCTTCATCGTGCGGGCGCCGGCGGCGAGGCCGAGCAGCTGGTGGCCCAGGCAGATGCCGAAGGTCGGCACACGCGCGGCGATGAACTCGCGGATCGCGGCGATCGCGTAGTCACAGGGTTCCGGATCGCCGGGGCCGTTGGAGAGAAAGACGCCGTCGGGCTTGAGCGCCAGGACCTCGGCGGCCGGCGTCTGCGCGGGCACCACGGTCAGCTCGCAGCCGCGTTCGGCGAGCATGCGCAGGATGTTGTGCTTGACGCCGAAATCGTAGGCCACGACCTTGAAGCGCGGCGCGGCGGTCACGAAGGCGTTGCGGTCCAGGTCGAGCTGGCCGTCCGTCCAGGCATAGCGCTCGGCGGTGCTGACCTCCTTCGCCAGGTCCATGCCCTTCAGGCCCGGGAACTTGCGCGCGGCCTCCAGCGCCTTGTCGGCATCGATGCCCTCGCCGGCCATCAGCGCCCCGCCCTGCGCGCCCGTGTCGCGCAGCAGGCGGGTCAGCTTGCGGGTGTCGATGCCGGCGATGCCGACGATGCCGCGCGCGGCCAGCCACTCCGGCAGCGCCACTTGGCTGCGCCAGTTGCTCGGGCGACGTGGCACGTCGCGCACGATCAGGCCCGACGCCCATGTCTGGCGGGCCTCGTCGTCCTGGTCGGTGCAACCGGTGTTGCCGATGTGCGGGTAAGTCAGCGTCACCAGCTGACGGGCGTAGGACGGATCGGTCAGGATTTCCTGGTAGCCGGTCATCGCGGTGTTGAACACCACTTCGCCGACCGAAAGGCCGGGCGCGCCTACTGAAATGCCCTCGAAGAGGGTGCCGTCTTCGAGTGCAAGGAGTGCGGGTTGGGTCACGGGGGTCGCCTTGGAAGCCGGGAAATGCCGACCTGCCCGGCTTCGCGCAGACCCATGAATCCAGGTTGCAGCAAAGCGCGGACGCGGTGGGGACCGGTCCGGCTCGGGAGGTTCAGGCGAGCGAGAATTCTAGCGGCTGGCGCAGGATCGCGCCAGCCTCATCGGAGCGTCGACCGGGCGATGGCGCCCCGCTGTTCATGTCGACCCTCAGTCCAGCAGGTCGCGTACCCGGTACTGCCCCGGCGGTCGTGCCACCAGGCGCGAAGCCACGTGCAGCGCCCCGCGGGCAAAGATGTCCCGGTTGGTGGCGCGGTGCACGAGCTCCACGCGTTCGCCCAACCCGGTGAATTGCACCGTGTGCTCGCCAACGATGTCGCCGGCGCGCAACGAGGCATAGCGCGGCGTTGCCCCGCCCTGCCCGGCGCATTCGCCCAGGGTCAGCGCGGTGCCGGACGGGGCATCCAGCTTGTGGACGTGGTGCGATTCGACGATGTCGCAGTCCCAGCCCGGCAAGGCTTGGGCGGCGCGCTCGACCAGCTCGTTGAGGATCGCCACGCCCAGGCTGAAATTGGTCGCCCAGGCCAGCGGGATCGTGGCCGCGGCCCGGGCGAGCGCCTCGCGCTGCCCCTCGTCGATCCCGGTCGTGCCCGAGACGAGCGGCCGTCCGCGGGAGACGCACAGGGCCAGGATCCGGTCGAATCCGGCCGGCAGGCTGAAGTCGATCGCCACGTCGAACGCGGGCACGCCGCCCAGTTCGTCCGCCGAGAAATGCGGGATGCCGTCGACCACGCGCTGCGAGGGCGTCGAGCGATCGATGGCGGCGACGACGGTCAGATCGTCACGCTCGCCGGCCAGGCGCAGCAGGGCCTGGCCCATGCGGCCGGATGCGCCGTGGATCAGTACACGGCAAGGATGTGGGGTGTCCGTCATGGCGAAGAGGCTAAAGCCGACGGTCGTCGTCGACAAGCGTCCCCCTCCGCGATCAGGACTTCATCCGCTCCCAGAAGCCCTTCACCCCATCGAGGAAGGTCGAGGACCGGGGCGAGTGGCGGCGTGCGCCGTCACCGACGAAGGTCGCTTCGAACTGCTCGAGGATCTCGCGCTGTTCGGGTGTCAGGTTGATCGGTGTCTCCACCACGGCGCGGCAGTACAGGTCGCCGGGACGGCGGCTGCGGACGGACTTCACGCCCTTGTCGCGCAGGCGGAACATCTTGCCGGTCTGGGTCTCGGCCGGAATGCGCAGTTCTACGTCGCCCTCGAGTGTCGGCACGCGGATGGTGTCGCCCAGTGCCGCCTGGGAAATGCGGATCGGCACTTCGCAGTGCAGGTCGTCGCCGTCGCGCTGGAAGACTTCGTGCGGCTTCACCCGCACTTCGACATACAGGTCGCCGGGCGGCACGCCGGGCGGTCCGGCCTCGCCTTCGCCCGAGAGCCGGATCCGGTCGCCGGTGTCGACGCCGGCGGGGATCTTCACCTGCAGGGTCTTGTTGCGTTCCACGCGGCCCTGTCCGTGGCAGTCGCCACACGGGTTGGCAATGGTCTGGCCACGACCGCCGCAGTGCGGGCAGGCCTGCTGCATCGAGAAGATCCCGCGCTGGAAGCGCACCTGGCCGCGGCCACCGCAGGTCTCGCAGGACTCGGTCTTGCCGTCCGCCGAGCCGCTGCCGCTGCAGGTGCCGCATTCGTCCAGGGTCGGGATCTCGATCTGCCGGTCGATGCCGCCGACCGCTTCCTCGAGGTTGAGCTCCATGACGTAGCCGATGTCGGCACCCCGTCGCGGACCGCGCGGGCCACCCGCGCCACCGCCAAAGATGTTGCCGAAGATGTCGCCGAAGATGTCGCCCATGTCGGCGTAGCCGGGGCCACCCGCGCCCCCGCCCATGCCATGCTCGAAGGCCGCATGGCCGTGCTGGTCGTAGGCGCGGCGCTTGTTGGCGTCCGACAGGACCTCGTACGCTTCCTTGCACTCCTTGAACGCGATTTCCGCCTCGGCGTTGCCGGGGTTGCGGTCAGGATGGTGCTTCATCGCGCAACGACGGTAGGCTTTTTTCAGCTCCTCGTCGTTCGCGGTGCGGGCCACGCCCAGGACGTCGTAGTAATCGCGCTTGCTCATCGTTGTTGCAGGTTCCCCGGCCCGCCGGCGGATGCCGGGCCGGGCTGTTGATGCGACAAGGGTCCGAAACCGCAGGACGATCCCGAACCCCGTGGCCTGCCCCGGACCGCGCGTGGCGGCCGGGGCGTGCCGGCTTACTTCTTCTCGTCGTCCTTGACCTCGGTGAACTCGGCGTCGACGACGTCATCGGCCGGACGGGCCTGCTCGCCGCCCTCGCCTGCGCCGGCCTCGGCGCTGGCCTGGGCCTGGACGGCCGCGAACAGCGCCTGCGCGGCTTCTTCCAGTGCCTTCGACTTGGCCTCGATCTGGCCCTTGTCGTCGCCCTTCATCGCGGTCTCGACGTCAGCGATGGCGGCCTCGGCGCTGGCGATGGCCTCGCCCGGCAGCTTGTCGCCCTGGTCCTTGATGGTGCTGCGCACCGTGTGGACCAGGCCGTCCGCCTGGTTGCGGGCCTGGACCAGCTCCTGGAACTTCCGGTCCTCCTCGCGGTTGGCCTCGGCGTCGGCGACCATCTTCGCGATCTCGTCCTCGGACAGGCCCGAGCCGGCCTTGATCTCGACCTTCTGCTCCTTGCCCGTCTTCTTGTCCTTGGCCGTCACGTGGACGATGCCATTGGCGTCGATGTCGAACGACACCTCGATCTGCGGCATGCCACGCGGCGCGGCGTCGATGCCGGTCAGGTCGAAGCGGGCCAGCGACTTGTTGAAGCGGGCCTGTTCGCGCTCGCCCTGGAGGACGTGCACGGTCACCGCGGACTGGTTGTCCTCGGCGGTCGAGAAGGTCTGCGAGGCCTTGGTCGGCACCGTGGTGTTCTTCTCGATGATCTTGGTGAAGACGCCGCCCAGGGTCTCGATACCCAGGCTCAGCGGGGTCACGTCGAGCAGCAGCACGTCCTTGACGTCGCCGGCCAGCACGCCGCCCTGGATCGCGGCGCCCACGGCCACCGCCTCGTCCGGATTGACGTCCTTGCGGGGCTCCTTGCCGAAGAATTCGGCAACGGCCTGCTGGACCTTGGGCATGCGGGTCTGGCCACCGACCAGGATGACCTCGCTGATGTCGCTGGCACGCAAGCCCGCGTCGTTCAGCGCGATCCGGCAGGGCTCGATCGACTTCTTGACCAGGTCCTCCACCAGCGACTCGAGCTTGGCGCGGGTCAGCTTGATGTTCAGGTGCTTCGGCCCGGAGGCGTCGGCGGTGACGTACGGCAGGTTGACTTCCGTCTGCTGCGCGGACGACAGCTCGATCTTGGCACGCTCGGCGGCGTCCTTCAGCCGCTGCAGGGCGAGCGGATCCTTGCGCAGGTCGATGCCCTGGTCCTTCTGGAACTCGTCGACCAGGTAGTCGATGACGCGCTTGTCGAAGTCCTCGCCACCGAGGAAGGTGTCGCCGTTGGTGGCCAGCACCTCGACCTGCATTTCCTCGTCGACCGAGGCGATCTCGATGATCGACACGTCGAAGGTGCCGCCGCCCAGGTCGTAGACCGCGACCTTGCGGTCGCCGCCCTTCTTGTCCATGCCATAGGCCAGCGCGGCCGCGGTCGGCTCGTTGATGATGCGCTTGACCTCGAGGCCGGCGATCTTGCCGGCGTCCTTGGTGGCCTGGCGCTGGCTGTCGTTGAAGTACGCCGGCACGGTGATCACGGCCTCGGTGACGGTCTCGCCCAGGTAGGCCTCGGCGGTCTTCTTCATCTTGGCCAGCACTTCGGCCGAGATCTGCTGGGGGGCCATCCGGTTGCCGTCCTGGGTCGCGACCCAGGCATCGCCGTTTTCGTGCTCGATGATGTCGTACGGGACCAGGCCGATGTCCTTCTGGACCTCGGCGTCCTTGAACTTGCGGCCGATCAGGCGCTTCACCGCGAAGAAGGTGTTCTTGGGGTTGGTGACGGCCTGGCGCTTGGCCGAGGCGCCGACCAGCACTTCGTTGTCCTTGGTATACGCGACGATGGAAGGCGTGGTGCGATCGCCTTCGGCGTTCTCGATGACCTTGGCGTTGCCGCCTTCCATGATCGCCACGCACGAGTTGGTCGTGCCGAGATCGATGCCGATGATCTTGCCCATGGTGGTGTTTCCTCTGGATGCTTTGACTGTTGCGAATCTGGACGTGCGGCGCGGTCTTCCGGCCCAGCCGGACGGCCCGCAAGCCGCCAATGTCTGCTATCTGGGGCTGCCGGGCGCCGGTTCAAGGGCCGCGCGGCTCACGTGCCCTGGCAGACCACCACCAGTGCCGGGCGCAGCAGGCGGTCGTTCAGCAGCCACCCCTTCTGGTACACCTGCACCACGTGGTTGGGCGCATGGTCCGGGCTGTCGACCATGCTCATGGCCTGGTGGTGATCCGGATTGAAGGGCTGGCCAACGGGGTCGACCGGGACCAGGCCGTTGTCCGCGCCGACCTTGAGCAACTGGCGCAGGGTCAGTTCCATGCCCTCACGCAGGGGCGAGGCGTCGCCGTCGGCATTGCCGAGACCTGCCTCAAGGCTGTCGATGACGGGCAGCAGCTCGCCGAGCAGGCGCTCGTTGGCGAAGCGGCGGGCGGTCTCGATCTCGCGGGACAGGCGCTTGCGCTGGTTCTCGAGGTCCGCGCGCTCACGCAGGGCGTCCTCCTTGAGGCTGGCCAGCTCGGCCTTGACGGCCTCCAGCTCCACCTCGATCGGCGGGGCGGCAGCTTCATCGATGTCGGAAGTCGGGACGGTGTCGTCCGGGTTCGGGGTATGGTTCATGGGGCTCGATCCGTGGGCGGTGACTTGGGAACGGAGCGCACGGGTGCGCAACACCGCTGCAATTGGGGTCGCCGCCCCGCGATTCAAGCGGTCCGCCACCGCCTGTATCAGTGCGGCTCCCCCGCGAACGCCTCGCCCAGTATGTCGGCGGTCGCCTGCACCACCGGGATGACGCGCTCGTAGGCCATGCGGCTGGGGCCGATCACCCCGAGCACGCCCAGCACTTGCCCGCCCATCCCGTACGGCGCGGACACCAGCGACATGCCCTCCAGGGGCGCCAGCCCGGTCTCCTCGCCGATGAAGATCCGGACACCGGGGGCCTGGATGGTGCGTTCCAGCAACTGGAGTATCTCGCGCTTGCGCGCGAACGCCTCGAACAGGTCGCGGAGGCGGTCGATGTCGGTCAGGTCCTGGACGCCCATCAGGCGGGTCTGGCCGCTGAGCAGCATGTCCTCGCCATCGGGCGCGAGCACCTGCTCGGCGAGCTCAAGCGAGCGCGCGAGCAGCGCCTCCATCTCGGAGCGGTCGTCGCGGAGGGCTTCCAGCAGCCGTTGCCGGATATCGGCCAGTGGTCGGCCGGCATGGTGGCTGTTCAGGTAATTGGCGAGTTGCTCGAGTTCACCGCCATCGTAGGGTCGACGTACCTGGACGATGCGGTTCTGGACCTCGTTGTCGGCGAACACCAGGATCGCCATGACGCGCCGGGCATCGAGCGCCACGAAATCGATGCGCCGGAAGGCGAACTGCTCCCGTCGGGGCAGGCTCACCACGCCCACGAAACGGGTCATCGCCGACAGCAGCTCGGAGGTGTTGCCCAGCAGGGCCTGCGTGCCATGGCCCGCGGGCAGCTCGCCCCGCAGGCGCGCCATCTCGTCCTTGGGCAGGGGCTTGACCTGGAGCAGGGAGTCCACGAACAGGCGGTAGCCCTGCGCGGTGGGGACTCGCCCGGCCGACGTGTGGGGTGCGGCCAGCAGGCCGGCCTCTTCCAGGTCGCCCAGGATCTTGCGAATGGTCGCGGGGCTGATGTCCAGGCCAGCGTGCCGGGAGAGGGTCTGTGAGCCGACCGGCTCGCCATCCCGGATGTAACGGCCGATCAGCGTGCGCAGGAGCTGGCGCGCCCGGGGGTCTTCCGCGAGCTCCGTCGCGCGCGCCGGGTGGATGCCTGCCCTGTCCGTCCTCCGGTTCACCTGACTTCCCCCGTTCCTGGCCCGTTTCACGGCTCATCTGGTGCGACGCGCATGGGCTATCGTGCTGTCCCCTAGATAACAGCCGTCGGGCCGCGCCCACAAGGGGTGCGACACGTGTTGGCGCCGCCCGGACCGCGTGCTAGCTTCCCGCGCCATGCTCACCTACCTCTCCATCAAGCAGTTTGCCGTCGTGGCCTCCGCCGAGCTGGAATTCGGCCCGGGGCTGACCGTGATCTCCGGTGAAACGGGGGCAGGCAAGTCGCTGCTGGTGGACGCGCTGGGTCTGCTGTCGGGCTCGCGGGCCGACAGCGGCGTGGTCCGGTACGGGGCGGAGCGCGCGGAACTGGTGGCTGCGTTCGAGCTCCAGGACGCGCCATTGGCGGCCGCCTGGTTGCGCGAAAACGCCATGGACGAGGACGACGCATGCCAGGTGCGCCGGGTGATCCGTGCCGACGGCGGTTCCCGCGCCTGGATCAATGGCCGGCCCGCCACGGCCGGGCAACTGGCGGAGCTCGCCAACCGGCTCGTGGAGATCCACGGCCAGCACGAACACCAGGCCTTGTTGTCGCGCCCCAGCCAGTTGGCCCTGCTCGATGCGTTTGCCCGCAACGAGGAGGCCCTGGCCGGGGTGGCGACCCGTGCTCGCCACTGGGCCGTCCTGGTCGAGGAACGCCAGCAGCTGTCCGGGCGGGGCGACGTATCCGAGCGCATCGACTGGCTGGCCCACCAGTTCGCCGAACTCGACAACGAAACGCTGGAGCCGGCGTCACTGGCGCAGCTCGATGCCGACCATCGCAGGCAGGCCCACGCCTCTGCCTTGATCGAGGCCTGCGACAGTGCGTTCCGCCGCCTGTCGGGCGAGGAAGACAGCTCGCTCAGCGGCAGCCTCGACCAGGTGAGGACCGAGCTGGGCCGGGTGCGTGAGCACGAGCCCCGGTTGGGCGAGGTCGACGGGATGCTCGATGCGGCGGCCATCCAGGTGGACGAAGCCCTCAGCCTGCTCGACCGGATCCGGAGCGATCTCGACATCGACCCCAGCGCGTTCGAGGCCATCGAGCAGCGCATTGGCCGCCTGCACGAGCTGGCCCGCAAGCATCGCGTCGCGCCGGACGAGCTGGAGGGCAAACGGGACGCCATCGCCGCGGAACTGCAGGCGCTCGAGGGCGCCGGCGCGCGGCTCTCGGCGCTGGACGTGGAGATCGAAGCCGCGCGTGATGCGTGGCGGGAGGCGGCCGCGGCGCTGGGCGACCGTCGCCGCCAGGCCGCCGCTGCACTCTCCTCGGCCACGAGTGAGCTGATCGCGGAGCTGGGGATGGCAGGCGGCCGCTTCGAGATTCGCATCGAACCCCTGGATGAAATCCGGCCGGACCCGCAGGGAGCGGAACGGGTGGAATTCATGGTCGCGGCCAACCCCGGCCAGCCCGCGAGGCCGCTGCGCAAGGTCGCCTCTGGCGGTGAGCTGTCCCGCGTGTCGCTGGCGATCGAAGTGGCCGCGCTGGGGCTGGATGCCGTCTCCACCATGGTCTTCGACGAGGTCGACTCGGGCATCGGTGGTGCGGTGGCGGACGTCGTGGGCCGCAAGCTGCGCGAACTGGGGCGGCACCGGCAGGTGCTGTGCGTCACCCACCTGCCGCAGGTGGCCGCACAGGGCCACGCGCACTATCGCGTCAGCAAGGCGTCGGCCGAGGGGCTCACCCAGAGCGCGGTCGTCCGGCTTGACGCGGATGCGCGTCGCGACGAGCTGGCGAGGATGCTGGGAGGTGCCGAGCTGACCCGCGAGGCCCGCGCCGCCGCACGGCGCCTCCTGCAGGACGTCGACTAGCGCTTGTCGACTAGCGCTTCTTGCGCACGTAGAGCACCAGCGAGTGCTCCTCGATGTCGTAGCCGTGCGCTTCGGCGATCTGCCGCTGCAGGGTCTCGATCTCCTCGCTTTCGAACTCGATGATCTTGCCGGTGTCGATGTCGACCATGTGGTCGTGGTGCTGGCCGCGATCGAGCTCATAGACCGACTGGCCGGACTCGAAGTTGTGCTTGAGCACCAGGCCCGCCGCCTCGAACTGGGTCAGGACGCGGTACACGGTCGCCAGCCCGATGTCCTCGCCCTTGTCGAGCAGGTGCCGGTAGATGTCCTCCGCGGTCATGTGTCGCGGCTTGGCACTTTCCAGCAGGTCGAGAATACGCAGGCGGGGGTGCGTCACCTTGAGGCCGGCATTGCGCAACTCTTGGGATTCCATCGTGGCTCCTGTTCCTGGCGTGGGCCGGGGTCGCTCGCATCGGTGCGGTGCCCAACCCTGCATGAACGCGTCGGCGGCACCCCCTCGCGACGGGGCCATCAGTGTATCATCGGGACGATGCCCGCCAGACCTGAATTCCCGATGCGCAAGTTGCTCCCCCTCCTCCTCGTCGTCCTGCTCGCCACCGGCTGCGGCGTGATGTATCGACAGCCCATCTACCAGGGCAACCTGCTCGAAAGCGCTGCCGTGGAGCAACTGGAAGCCGGGATGAACAAGCAGCAGGTCCAGGCGCTGCTGGGTACGCCGTCCATCCAGGACCCGTTCAATGCCGATCGCTGGGACTACACCGCCAGCCAGCGCGTCGGACGCCGTGCCCACACCGAGTTCAAGACCTTTACCGTATGGTTCGAAGGCGACACGGTGACCCGCTGGGAGGGCGACTATTTCCCCGAGCAGGACGAGGCACTGGCCCGCGATACCGTGCAGCAGTTCGGCCCGAACCTGGCCAAGGAAAAGGACAAGCGCCGCTGACCCCCGAACGGGGACCGGTCAGCCGCGGCCCCTGGCGGCCTTCGGGTCGCGTTCCGCCGCACGTCGCCGACGCGCCTCCTTCGGATCGATTTCCAGCGGCCTCAGCAGCTCGATCCTGTCGCCTTCGCTGAGCAGCGCATCGCTCTCGACGCGGCGACCGTGCAGGGCCAGTCCAACCACGTCGGGTGCCTCCAGCCAACCCACGCAAGCCAGGGCGTCCGCGACACGGGCGCCCTCTTCCACGTCGGCCCAGCGGCTTTCGTGGCGGCCCGGCCAGGCCATCAGGACTTCGACGCGCATGCCCGGGCCGTCAAGTGGCATCCTCGCGATCGGCCACCCGCACGAAGTCGTCCACCATGCGGTCGGCAAGCCCCTGGAACCCGAGCGTGAACGCGGGCCCCAGCAGGCGCATCGACGGCTCGAAGTCCAGCGTCAGGGTGACCTTGCACGCGGACTCGTCGAGGGCATGGAACTCCCAGCGTCCGAGGAGTTTCCGGAACGGTCCATCCACCAGTCGCAGGTCGATGTGGTGGGGCGGCGCCAACGTGTTCTCGGTGGTGAACCACGTACGCAGTGCGCCGAGGCCCAGATCGAGCCGTGCCACCATGCGCCCTTCTTCCTCGGCGATCACCTGGGCCTGTTCGCACCAGGCGAAGCGGCGCGGATAGGCTTCGATGTCGTTGACAAGCGCGAACATGCGCGCGGCGGCGTGTTCGACCAGTGCGGAGCGGCGGACAGTGGGCATCGGGTCTCGGCATTCGGGCCCCCTGCACCGGACGGCCGGTTTCGGGGACAATGGCGCGATGGCTAAGAAATCGGACAACAAGAGCGGCAAGGATAAAGGAAAGGGCGCGGGTGGCGGCACCATCGCGCTGAACAAGCGTGCACGCCACGAGTACCACCTGGAACAGCGGTTCGAGGCGGGGTTGGCGCTGCAGGGCTGGGAGCTGAAATCCATACGGGCGGGCCGCGCCCAGATCGGCGAGAGCTACGCGATCATCCGCAATGGCGAGATGTTCCTGTTCGGGGCGCAGATGACGCCGCTCATCTCGGCTTCCACCCACGTGGTCAGCGATGAACGCCGCACGCGCAAGCTGCTGCTGCACCGGCATGAAATCGACACCCTGATCGGCAAGGTCGAACGCGACGGTTACACCCTCATTCCCACCGCGCTCTACTGGAAGGGAAACAAGGTCAAGGCCGAACTGGCCCTGGCCAAGGGCAAGCAGTCGCATGACAAGCGCGCAGCGGAGAAGGACCGGGACTGGGCGCGCGACAAGCAGCGCCTGATGCGCCAGCACAACAAGGACGCCTGAATCGCGCGTCAGACCGCGGCGCCGCCCTCCGTGGCGTCGGGCAGGGCGAAGTAGAACGCCGCACCCTCCCCCACCACGCCTTCGGCACGGATGGTGCCGCCGTGGCGCTCGATGATCCGCTTGACCGACGCCAGGCCGATGCCATGTCCGGCGAACTCTTCCTGGCCATGCAGCCGCTGGAAAGGCCGGAACAACTTTTCCACGTGCTGCTGGGGGAATCCGGCACCGTTGTCCCGGACATGGAATTCGAATGTGCCCGTAGGCAGGCGATGGGCACCAAATTCGATCCACGGGTCCGGCTTTCCGCGGGTGAACTTCCAGGCATTGCCCAGCAGGTTCGCGAGCAGGTTGCGCATCAGGACCGGATCGCCCCAGGCGCGCAGCTGCGGGGCGATGTCCACCCGCGGGCGATGCTCGGGATCACCGGCCCTGAACTCTTCCACCAGCTCGGATGCCATCTGGCTCAGGTCGATCGCCCGGGGATTCACTTCAGTCCGCGTGACCCGGGACATCTTCAGCAGCGCGTCGATGAGCTCGTCCATGCGGGTGGCGGCCGCGCGGATCCGCGACAGGTAGCCGTTCGCGGTCGCATCGAGCGCTTCCCGATACTTGTCCGCGATGATGCGACTGAATCCGTCGATCGCCCGCAACGGCGCGCGCAGGTCGTGCGAAATGCTGTAGGCAAACGATTCGAGTTCCTGGTTGGCCTGGCTGAGCTCCCGGGTCCGCGCCGCCACGCGTGCCTCGAGCGTGCGGTTGAGGGCGTGGACACGGGCTTCGGCGAGGATCCGTTCAGTGACATCCTCGGCCTGGACCAGGCCGATCACGTCCTGCCCCACCCCGCCCGGCACCCGCGCGTAGGTCAGTTGCGCATGGCGGGCCAGGTCGCCCGCGCGATGCAGGCGCCGGGTGATGCGGATGACCGGCGCGGCCTCCAGGTCGTCCTGTTTGAGCCACTCACCCAGGTCGGGGCCTTCGTCTTCGAACAGGGACTCGAACTCCACCCCGGAGAGCGCGGCGGGTGACAGTCCGACGATGCGGCCCAGGGCCGGGTTGCACTCCACCACGCAGCCTTCGCTGTCCAGCAAGGCCTTGCCGATGCCCGAATGCAGCATGGTCGTCCGGAAGCGCTCTTCGCTGCGCCGGTATTCTTCGCTCATGCGCAGGGCCATCTTCATGGCGCGACGCTCCGTGCGCACGAGCGTGAACACGATCGTCGCCAGCAGCAACGACGAGATCACCCCGAACAGCACGCCGCCCCACAGCATCGAGTCCACCGGTTGGGCATCTTCAGGGCTTGTCGAGGCGAACTCCAGCAGCCAGCGGCGGCCGTGCACCGCCAACTGGGTCTGGAAACGGAAACGCGCATCGGGCGACGCATCGCCGGACCCGTAGAGCCGCTGCCCCGGTTCGTCGGTGATGTCCGTCAGGGTGAACTGCATGCCGTCCAGGCGTTCGCCCAGCGTGGAATGCACGAACTCGTCGAACCGGAATGGCGTGTAAACCCAGCCGAGCATCGCCTCGCGCCGCGCCGGGACCGTATTGGGCTGCGCACCATTGCGATACAGGGGCAGGTACAACAGGGCCGATGTGGAGGGCGTGTTGCCGTCCTGGACCAGTTGCACCGGGCCGCTCATGCGGACCTGTCCGGTCTGCATGGCCGCTTCCATCGCAGCGCGTCGCACGGGCTGCGAATACATGTCGTAGCCGATCGCCGCGACGTTCTGTGGCGTGCGCGGTTCCAGCATCATGATGGGGCCGTAATCGGGACGGGGGCCGTGCGGCACGACGTCCAGCTGCCCGTATCCCAGGGCCTTCCACTCCAGTTGCAATGTGGGCAGTCGCGCCTGTTCGACATAGGCGGCATACCCCAGGCCGACCATGGCCGGAAACTGGCGTTGCAGGCGCATGCCGTCCGCGTACGCCTGCCACTGGTAAGGCGTCGGCCGCTGCACGCTGGCGAACAGGGAGGCTGCCCCCCGGAGCACGATTTCCTGGTTGCCCATGCGCTCGCGGAGCAGGCTGACGGCCTCCTCGCCCTGGCCGATGAAGCGTGCCTGCGCGGTGGCGGTCTCCTTGTCGCTGGCATATCGCCAGCCGACGAAGGTCAACAGCAGGGTGAAGACCAGCACGCCGCTTGCGAGCGCCAGGCCACGTCGCTGCGGTGGCGGGCCCAGGGCGGGCGTTCGCGGCGTGTCGTTGGCGTCTGTCACCGGCCAAGCATACCGCGTGCCGTTCAAGATGCGCAGGTGAATGCCCGCTCTCCGGGGCCGTCCCAGGCGGTGCCCGCCCATTGAGTTCGCGATATCCCGCCCTATACTGATGTCCTAGGTGATTGCCTGGCTTTCCCGGGGGTGCATTGGCTTCGACGGGGGTCGCAAAGTCGCCTGGTGCATGTCGAGGGGGTAGCTTTCCTCGTAAATCCAGCTGCAAAACTCATAGTTGCCAACGACGACAACTACGCTCTGGCCGCTTAAGGCCTAAGCCCCGAAACAGCTTGTGTCCGTGCTCGCTGCGTAGGGTCATCATCACGGAATCGCCGGGTATGGCTGCCTGTCAGCACCTGGTTAACCCAAAACAGGCTGGTCCGCCGATGCGCTTTGTGCGCCGTGCTGTCAGTGGACGAGATCTAACGGAGCACTAAACATGTAGAGCCGGGGATGGAGTGCCTTCGGACGGCGGTTCGATTCCGCCCACCTCCACCAAAACCGAACGCCCCGACCCTCACGGGCCGGGGCGTTCTTCATGGCGGGCGTGCCGGCATCGCCGGACGGTTCGTCAGCCGGAGGCGGCCAGCGAGCGCTGCTGCTGGTACCAGGTCGCCGCACCCTGCAACCCCAGTTGCCCATGCTCCACCAGGTAGACCGGCACGCGCGCCAGCACTTCCCGCATCACGCCCTTGTCGCTGAAGCGATGGGCGAAGTCGCCGCGCAGCAGGTAGTCCGCGATCTGCGCGGGGATGCCCCCGGCGAGATACACGGACGTGGCGCCGAAGGTGAGTGCAAGATCGCCGGCGACGCTGGCCAGCACGTTGCAGAACATGGAGAGGGCTTCCGCCGCGAGCGGGTCGTTGCCCTGCTCGGCTGCATGGCTGATGGCGGCGGGGGACGCAAGCGACGGGCATCGCCCCTCGATCTCGCACAGGGCCTCGTAGGCATTGACCAGCCCGGGTCCCGATAGCAGGCGCTCGTTGCCCACGTGGGTCCAGCGTGCCATCAGGACCGCCAGCACCTCGATCTCGCGGGGCTCACGCACGGACAGGCCGGCATGGCCCGCTTCCGTGGCGACCACGACGGGTGGATTGCCGGGGACCCGCAATGCGGCGCCGAACCCCGTCCCCGGCCCGATCATCAATGCCGGCCCGGGTTGCACCGCGATCTCCGGACCGCAGATGCGTCGCGCCTGGCGGACGTCGATGCTGGGAATGGCCCAGGCCATCGCTTCGAAATCGTTGATGAGGCGCAGTTTGGCGAGGCCCGCCTCGGCCGCGGTCGCGCTGACGGAGACCGGCCACGGCAGGTTGGCGTGGACAAGGACGTCTCCCACGAGCATCCCGGCGATCGCAATGCTGGCCTCGGGCGTCGGCCCGGCCCCTTCCCGCTCGGCGATGAACTCGGAGAGGATCGCCGCCAGACTGGGGAACTCCGCGCAGGCATAGCGACGATAGCCGTGCAGCAGGACCTCGCCTCCGCGCGCATCGACCCATGCGAGCCGGGCATGGGTGCCCCCCACGTCCGCGGCAATCAACGTATTGCCGGGTCCCGGCGTGTCACGGGCGGCGGCGTCCGTGGGTCCATGCATGCCGTTCATCCGCGACGCAGGGATCCGGGGTGGGACGGGGCCGGAGCGGATCGGGCGTGGCAGTCATGATGGCGCGGATCGGACATGGCGTACGCGGTATCGGTATGGATCGGTCGGTTCATCATACCCGCCTCGCCCCGGCTGTCCCCCCGTGCGCGACGCATCTTGACCGCGTCTCTACCTGGCTTCATTCAACCTGCGCGCATGGAATGGAACGCACAATGGCTTGTCGTCGGCCAGGTGGCACTGGCGATGCTCCTGGGCGGAGCGGTCGGATACGAGCGTGAGCTCAAGGACCGGCCTGCGGGCTTCCGTACCCACATGCTGGTCGCCGGCGCATCGGCGCTGCTGGTGGGCATAGGTCGCCTGGCCATCACGTCGGGGGGATTCGATGGGGGCGGCGAGCGCCTGCAGATCGACCCCCTCAGGCTGATCGAGGCGGTGGTGGCGGGCGTCGCATTCATCGGCGCCGGAACCATCTTCTCGCGCCGTGGCGACGGCGCCATCGCGGGCATCACCACCGCCGCCTCCCTGTTGATGGTCGCGGTGCTGGGGGTGGCGACGGGCCTGGGCGTGTACCTGGTGGCGATCGCAGCGACAGTGCTGACCCTGGTGGTGTTGACCGTCCTGCGCGTGCTGGAGCGCTGAAACGAAAAAGGCCGCGTCCGTGGGCGCGGCCTTCCCGTGCGTCGCTCCTTGCCAGGTGCGTACGCGTTCCTCGATCCTCAGGAACGCACTGGAACCAGTGTGATCTCCACGCGGCGGTTCTGGGCGCGGCCGGCGTCGGTGTCGTTGCTGGCCACCGGGTGTCCCTCGCCGGCACCGACAAGGATGAAGCGGTCGCGCATGATGCCATCCTGCATCAGATAGTCCCCCACGGAACGGGCACGACGCTCCGAGAGTTGCTGGTTGTAGGCATCGCTGCCGACGCTGTCCGTGTGGCCCGCGACTTCGATGATCGTCTGGTCGTACTCTTTCAAGGTCTCGGCGACCTGGTCGAGGACCGGGTAGAACGCCGGCTTGAGATCGGACTTGTCGAAGTCGAAGGTGATGTTGCTCGGCATGTTCAACGTGATGTTGTCGCCCTGGCGGACCACGTCGACGCCCGTGCCCTGCATGCTCTCGCGCAGTTCGCGCTCCTGCCGGTCCTGGTAATTGCCGATCGCACCGCCGGCAAGGCCGCCCACGCCCAGGCCCACCAGCGCGCGCTGGCGGCGTTCGGTGGCATCGTCGCCGCTGAGCAGGCCTGCGGCCACGCCGGCGAGCGCACCGATCAGGGCGCCCTTCTGGGTGTTGCTCATGCCCTGCGGGTCCTGCTGCTGCGGCTGGCCGTACTGGCCGTACGGGTCGTTGTAGCCTCCGCCGGTCGCGCAGCCCGCCACCAGGCTGCTGGCGACGGCCGCGGCAAGAACGAGTCGAAACGGGGTCTTCATGCGTCGAACCTCACGGGTGGCTGGATGAATGGCCGACACGCTACCCCGCTTCGCGTCTTCGAGGGGTGACGGCCATGCACCCTGTTCAGCTTCGGGACGGGCGGTTCCGGCGGGCGCTTGCTGCGAGTGCGGCCAGTGCGGCTTCCCTGCCTTCCGCCAAGGACACCAGCGGCGCCGGGTACGTCCGGGATCGCTCGTCCAGCAGGTCGGGATGCTGCCACGGAGCGAAACGTGCCTTGGCCGGAATGCCCGCCAGTTCGGGGACCCAGCGGGCGATGTAGATGCCGTCGGGATCGAAACGCGCGGCTTGTGTCGCAGGGTTGAAAATCCGGAAATACGGTGCGGCATCGGCGCCGGTCCCCGCGACCCACTGCCATCCGAGCGTATTGTTGGCGAGGTCTGCGTCGACGAGCGTGTCCCAGAACCAGCGCGCCCCGTGTTGCCAGTGCCAGCGCAGATGCTTCGTCAGGCAGCTGCCCACGACCATCCGCACGCGATTGTGCATCCAGCCGGTGTGCCAGAGCTCACGAAGTCCGGCATCGACGAGGGGGATGCCGGTGCGTCCCTCCTCGACGCGCCGCCACTGTTCCGACGAGGGTGTCTGCCAGGGGAAGCCGTCGAAACGCTTATTGAAGTTGGCCGACACGGTTTCTGGGAAGTGGTGCAACAGGTGGTGGGCGAACTCGCGCCATCCAAGTTCCTTCGCGAAGGTATCGACGTGACGCTCGCGCGCCGTCGAGCGGGCGGCATGCACCGCAGCATGGATGCGCCACGGTGCGATCTCGCCGAAATGCAGGTGGGGCGAGAGCCGGGAGGTCGACGTCTGCGCCGGGCGGTCGCGGCCGTCGGCATAGCCATCCAGTGTCCCCTCGAGGAAGATCTCGAGGGCTTCGTGGGCCCCTGCCTCGCCGGGATTCCATGCATCCCAGAACGTACGGTCCCAGCGGGGCGAGGGTTGCAGTCCGAGCGCCGCGACGGGAATGCCCGAGGGGCCCTCGTCGCAGGCGAGCAGGCGGTCCGGCACATGCCACGGCTCACGCTCGCGCCACCGAGGCCGGGCCGATCGCCAATAAGGGGTAAAGACGCGATAAGGCGTGCCCTGCCCGGTCTCGACGCTCCAGGGTTCGACCATCAGGCTGCCGTTGAAACTGCGTACCGTGAGCCCGTCCTCACGCAGCGCCAGTTTGACCCTTGCATCCCGCGCCTCGACCGCGGGCTCGTAACGCCGATTCCAGAACATCGCGCTGGCCCCCGTGGACGCCACCACGGCCCTCAACGTGGCCAGCGCGGGGCCCTTGAAGATGCGCAACGGGGTTCCTCGCCGTGCCAGGCTCCCGGCCAGCTGTTGCAGGGACCGGGTGCGCCACGCATCGGAGGCTGCGCCGGGGGCGCCGGCACCTTCTTCCTCGGGGGCGTGGACATACACCGGTACGACGGCATAGCCCGCGTCCACCGCGGCCGCGAGCGCGGGATTGTCCGCCAGCCTCAGGTCGTTACGGAACCACACCACGGCGACAGGCGGTCTCGAGGAGGGATTCATCGTGTTTCCGGAAAGGAGGAGCCGGCAGTCTGGAGCCGTGCCTGCCAACGTGGGGTCAAGAACGCGATCGACCGCCGACGTAGGTACGCGGAATGCGATCGGTAAGGCCGACCAGCAGCTCGTAGGGAATCATGCCCGCGCGTGCGGCCAACGCTTCCATGCTGATCCGTTCCGCCCCCTGGGTGCCGACCAGCACCGCCTCGTCTTCATTCCAGGCGCTGTACCCGCCGATGTCGACCATGAGCTGGTCCATGCAGACGCGCCCGACGATCGGGAATCGCCGGCCCCGCACCAGCACTTCACCCCGTGAGGAAAGTGCGCGCGGGTACCCGTCGCCATAGCCGATGGGGATCGTGACCACGCGCGTGTCGTACTCGGGTGCCCAGGTCGCGCCATAGCTGACGGGATTGCCGGCTTTGACCACCTTGAAATAGATCACCTTGGACAGGAGCGACATGGCGGGCCGGACGTCCACCGTCGCGAGCGCGGTCACGTCCGGCCGCACGCCGTACATCAGGATTCCGGGGCGCACCATGTCCAGCCAGGTATCGCGGAAATGCAGGACGCCACCGGAGTTGGCGATGTGGCGGATGGGCATCGGCGCGCCCAGGCGTTCGAAGTGCCGACAGGCGTCGAGGAAGCGCTCCAGCTGCAGCGTCGTCATCGGCGAATCGGGGTCGTCCGCACACGCCAGGTGGGAGTAGACGCCCTTGATCCGGCACCAGCGGGACGCCACCGCAGCCTCGATGAACGGGCCGGCGGAGTAACTGTGCACGCCAATGCGCTCCATTCCGGTGTCGATCTTGAGGTGCACCGTGGCCGGACGGCCCATGGCCGCCGCGGTCGCCTCGACCTGCCCGAGCTTGTCCACCGACGACACGGTGATCTCGAGGTCGTGGGCGAGGAACTGGGTGACTTGGTCGCCGAAGATGCCGCCCAGCACCAGGATCGGCACCGTGATGCCGGCTCGCCGCAGCGCGACACCCTCCTCCACGAAGGCCACGCCCAGTTGTTCGATACCCTGCGCCTGCAGGTGAAGCGCGGTCCGCAGCAGGCCATGCCCATAGCCATTGGCCTTGACGATGCCCATGACCGGCACGCCGACATGCCGGCGGATGCGGTCGAGGTTGTGGGAAAGCGCGTCGAGGTCGACGCGGATGCGCGTCGGACGATCCTCCAGCGCACGGGACATCGTCTCCGCGGCGGGCGTCTCGAGGTCCGGTGGCAACGGGGATCGCATCGCCGCCTATGCTACGTCAGGCGGTACCGCGCCGGGTCACTCGAAGCTGCCGATCGAGTCGTGAGCGAGGTTGTCGAAACGGGTGTACTCGCCGAAGAACTTCAGCTTCACCGAACCCGTCGGGCCGCTTCGCTGCTTGCCGATGATGACTTCGGCGAGGCCCTTGTCCGGCGAGTTTTCCTTGTTGTAGTACTCGTCGCGGTAGATGAAGACGATCATGTCGGCGTCCTGCTCGATGGCGCCCGACTCGCGCAGGTCGGCCATCACCGGGCGCTTGTCGGTCCGCGTCTCCAGCGAGCGGTTCAGCTGCGAGAGCGCGATGACCGGTACTTCGAGTTCCTTTGCAAGGCCCTTCAGCGAGCGCGAGATCTCGGAGATCTCGGTGGCGCGGTTCTCGCTGTTCCCGGGCACCGACATCAGCTGCAGGTAGTCGATGACGATCAGGCCCAGGCCGTGCTCGCGCTTGAGGCGGCGTGCCTTGGCGGCGAGCTTGGTCGGCGACAGGCCGGGCTCGTCGTCGATGAAGATCTTGACCTCGCGCAGCTGGCGGATCGCGCTGGTGACCCGGCTCCAGTCTTCGTCCTCGAGCTGGCCCGTCCGCAGGCGCTGGGCGTTGACGCGGCCCACCGAGGAGATCAGGCGCATCGCCAGCTGGCTGGCCGACATTTCCATCGAGAACACCGCCACCGGCAGCTTGCTGCGGAACGCGGCGTACTCGGCCATGTTCAGTGCCAGGGTGGTCTTGCCCATCGCCGGGCGCGCGGCCAGGATCACCAGGTCGGTCTTCTGCAGTCCAGCGGTGAGTTCGTCGAATTCGGTGTAGCCGGTCGGCAGCCCGGTAATGCCGCCGCCATTGGCATAGCGCGTCTGCAGTTCGTCGAACGCGGCGGTCAGGGCCTGGTGGACGCTGGTGAAATCGTCCTTGCCGCTGCTGTTGGCTTGCGCGATGGCCAGCACCTGCCGCTCGGCCTCGTCGAGGATCTCGCTGCTGTCGCGTCCATCGGGCTGGTAGCCGTCGTTGACGATGCCGGTGCCGACATCGATCAACTGGCGCAGGATCGCCTTGTCCCGGACGATCTCGGCGTAGGCACGGATGTTGGCGGCGGAAGGCGTGGTGCTGGCGAGTTCGATCAGATAGGCCCCGCCGGCGACCTGCTCGCCCATGCCCATGGAATCGAACCACTCGCCCAGCGTCACGGCATCGTAGGGCTTGCCTTTCTTCGCCAGCTCATTAATGGCGCGGAAGATCAGCTGGTGGTCGCGCCGGTAGAAGTCGCTCTCCGTGATGTGGTCGATGACGCGATCGTAGGCATCCGGCGCCAGCATCAGGCCGCCGAGGACCGACTGTTCGGCTTCGATCGACTGTGGCGGGACGCGCAGCTGGTCGACGCGTGCATCCAGGCCCCTGTCGCCGCGCCCTTCTCCACGCGACTCATTGCGGAAACCGGGGCGTGCATTCATGTGGCGGGTCCACTCCAGGCAGGGTGGCGTCGACGGGAGCGACGCACGGGATGGCAGGTGGGGCATCCTAGCCCTGCGGGACGGCAGGCGGTTGCAGACAACCCTGTGGGTAACAGGTGGACAGGTGTGGATAACCTTGCCTGACACCCCCGGGATAGCACCCACGGGTCTTACAGGGTGAGATCTCCTGCCGGCGAGATGCCGCGTTCCAAACAGAACAGGCGCCCGGAGGCGCCTGTCGGGTGGACACCGGGGGCGGCGATCAGCCGATCGCTTCCGGCTCCACGACAACCTTGACCGCGACGTCGATATCGGCGTGCAGGTGCACGACCACGTCGTACTCGCCGATGTGGCGGATCGAGCCTTCGCCCATCACGACCTCGGACTTCTCGACCGGGGTGCCGATCTGCTGGGTCAGCGCCTCGGCGATGTCGCGGTTGGTGATCGAGCCGTACAGCTTGCCCTCGGTGGCGGCATTGGCCTTGATGCTGACGACGGCGCCGTCCAGCTTGGCCTGGCGGGACTGGGCGCCCTCGAGGACGGCCTGCGCCTTGGCTTCGTATTCAGCGCGGCGCGCCTCGAACTCGGCCAGGTTGGCCTCGGTCGCCGGCACGGCCTTGCCCTGGGGGACCAGGAAATTGCGGCCGTAGCCCGGCTTCACGGTGACCTTGTCACCCAGTCGGCCGAGGTTCTGCACGTTCTGCAGGAGGATCAGTTGCATGGTGTTGCTCCGTATTCGTTAGCGGGCATGGTCCCGCAGCAGGGGCTGTCCGAAGACGAGACGCGGGGGGCGGCGGCCGGCAGGAGGCCACGGGGCCATCTGCCGGGCCGGCGTCGACCCTCAGGCGTTGTGGTTGTCGGTATACGGGATCAGGGCCAGGAACCGCGCGCGCTTGACGGCGGTGGCCAGCTGGCGCTGGTACTTCGACTTGGTGCCCGTGACGCGGCTCGGAACGATCTTGCCGGTCTCGGTGAGGTACTGGCGGAGGGTGTTGAGATCCTTGTAATCGATCTCCTTCACGCCCTCGGCGGTGAACTTGCAGAACTTGCGGCGGCGAAAGAACTTGGACATGGTGCGCTGCTCCTAGAGGGCGTGATCAGGCGGTTTCAGCGTTGTCGTCGGACGTATCGGACTTCTCCGCGTCCTTGCTTTCGCTGTCGTCGTTGCTGCTGTCGTCATCGCGGCGACGGCGCTCGGAACGCTCCGGCTTGTCGCCCTTCTCGTCCTTGAACTTCATGATCAGCGACTGCTCGGTGTCGGCCTCGTCGCGCTTCATGACCAGGTGGCGCAGCACGGCGTCGTTGAAACGGAAACCATCGACCAGCTCGTTCAGGGCGGCCTGGGAGCATTCGATGTTGAGCAGCACGTAGTGGGCCTTCACCAGGTTCTGGATCGGATAGGCCAACTGGCGGCGGCCCCAGTCTTCCAGGCGGTGGATCGTCCCCTCGCCGGCTTCGATCAGCGACTTGTAGCGCTCGATCATGGCCGGGACCTGCTCGCTCTGGTCCGGATGGACCAGGAACACGACTTCGTAATGACGCATGGTGTTTTCCTTGTGGATGATGGCCGTGCGGTCGCCCGGCCGGATCAGCCCCCCGACGCGCAGCCGACGTGCGACCGGCGCGGTGGAGCAAGGGTCTCCCCGGCCAGCGGGCCAAGGGAGCCGGCAATTATCGCAGCATCGGGGGCTGGCGTGCAATCCGCTTGCAATACGGCCGGATTCGCGCGTTCAGGAGGGGCTGACCCCGAGCCGCCCGCCTCAGAGCTGGGGCAGCAGCTCGGTCGTGAAGCTCTCCCCGCAGCCGCAGGCATCGGCGGCGTTGGGGTTGTGGAACACGAACTGCTCGCCGAGGCGCTGCTTCTCGACCTCGATGCGGGTGCCGTCGACGATCGGCAGGCTGGCGGCGTCGACGAAGATCCGTACGCCGTCCTGCTCGAAGACGGTGTCGCCCTCGCGCTGGTCGTGCGCCAGGTCGGCAAAATGCTGCCAGCCCGAACACCCCGTGCGGGTCACGCCGAAACGCAGGCCCAGCGCCGAGCCGTCGCTGGCGAGGAATCGCTGGACGCGGGCAAGGGCGGCGGGGGCAAGCGTGACGGCCATCGGTGACTCCACTCGGACGGATCGATTATAGCGGGGGTGTCGCCGGCGGCGATGCACACCCGCTAAACTGCGGTGCTTCCCCATATCGGTCCGGAACGGGCAGGAATCAAGCCATGGCGGTGCGTGTCCCATGACGATCATCAGCGTTGAACAGGCGCTCGCGGGCAAGGTGCCGGCCGGCGGCGAGGTCACCGTCCGCGGCTGGGTGCGGACCCGGCGCGACTCCAAGGCCGGGCTGAGCTTCGTCAATGTCAGCGACGGCTCCTGCTTCGCGCCGATCCAGGTCGTTGCGACCGCCGAGCTCCCGAACTACGACACCGAGGTCAAGCACCTCAGCGCCGGTTGTGCCGTCGTGGCCCGCGGCGAACTGGTCGCGTCGCAGGGCAAGGGCCAGGGCTTCGAGATCCAGGCACGCGAGATCGAGGTGGTCGGCTGGGTGGATGACCCGGAAACCTACCCGATCCAGCCCAAGCCGCATTCGCTCGAGTTCCTTCGGGAGGTCGCGCACCTGCGCCCGCGCACCAACCTGTTCGGCGCGGTGACCCGCATCCGCCATTGCCTGGCGCAGGCCGTGCACCGGTACTTCCACCAGAATGGCTACTACTGGATCAGCACGCCGATCGTGACCACGTCCGACGCCGAAGGCGCCGGGCAGATGTTCCGCGTGTCGACGCTGGACATGGCGAACCTGCCGCGCGACAAGGCGGGGAACGTCGACTTCAGCCGCGACTTCTTCGGCAAGGAGGCCTTCCTGACGGTGTCCGGCCAGCTCAACGTCGAGGGCTACTGCCTGGCGCTGAGCAAGGTCTATACCTTCGGCCCGACCTTCCGCGCCGAGAACAGCAACACGACCCGCCACCTGGCCGAGTTCTGGATGGTCGAGCCGGAGATCGCCTTCGCCGACCTGGCCGAGGACGCGCGCGTCGCCGAGGATTTCCTCAAGTACCTGTTCCGCGCGGTGCTGGACGAGCGTGCCGACGACATGGCCTTCATCGCCGAGCGCGTTCAGAAGGACGCGGTCACCCGGCTCGAAGCCTTCGTCAACGCGCCGTTCGAGCGCATCGACTACACCGACGCGGTCGCGCTGCTGCAGAAGTCGGGGCAGAAGTTCGAGTTCCCGGTCGAGTGGGGCCTGGACCTGCAGACCGAGCACGAGCGCTGGCTGACCGAGCAGCACGTCGGCCGCCCGGTGGTGGTGACCAACTACCCCGAGCACATCAAGGCGTTCTACATGCGACTCAACGACGACGGGAAGACCGTGGCCGCGATGGACGTGCTGGCCCCGGGCATCGGCGAGATCATCGGCGGCAGCCAGCGCGAGGAACGACTCGACGTGCTGGACGCGCGCATGGCGCAGTTTGGCCTCGACCCCGAGCACTACGGCTGGTACCGCGACTTCCGCCGCTACGGCACCGTGCCGCATGCGGGGTTCGGGCTGGGCTTCGAGCGCCTGGTCGTGTACGTGTGCGGACTGGCCAACATCCGCGATGCGATCCCCTACCCGCGCGCGCCGGGCCAGGCCGAGTTCTGACCGGAGGCGACTGCGCACACGATGATCCTGTTCTTCGCCCTCTGCTTCGTTGGCGTCGCCATCGCGGGCTTCACTGCCCTGCTGATCTTCTGGCCGCTGACCCTCGTGCACCTGCGCGACCGCCACCCGGCGGTCATGCAGGGCTTCGGTGCCGGTGCGTTCCTGAACCCCGCTGCGCTGGGATGGCTGCTGTCGGGTGGCTACCGCTCGACCGGTGACCGCAACCTCGATGGCCTCGCCACGCCGGCGCGGGTGGCGCTGTTGACGATCATCGGCGGCCTCGGCATGGCCGGCCTGCTCTGGCTGCTGGCGGAGGTGACGGGATGAGCACCGAAGGCCATACGCAATGGTGGGTGGCGACGCTCGGCCGGACCGTGATCTGGGCGCGCCTGCGGGTGCGCGAGGCCGGCACGGCCGAAGTCTTCGACAGCGACGGCAACACACTGCCCTACGATAGCGAGGACACCGCGCGTGCCGCCCTGCTGGATGCCGAGTTCGTCGAGTTCGACGGCCTCGACGAGGATGACGCGGAGGCACGCGGTTTCCTGATGGAAGAGCTCGTGCCGCCCCATGCGGGCGACGACGAGGGGCTGAAGGCACTGATGGTGCAGCAGCTGCCTTCGCGACACTGACCAACCCACACCGGGAGGACGCGCGTGGATCTGGACCTGAAGCATCGACACGCCCTCGTCAGTGGCGGCAGCCAGGGCATCGGACTCGCCGCGGCGCGGGAGCTGGCCGGACTGGGGGCGAGTGTCACCCTGATGGCCCGGCGGGCCGACGCATTGCAGGACGCCGCCGCTTCGCTGCCCACCGTCGACCCATCGCAACACCATGCGTGGCTCGCGCTGGATGCCGCCGACACCGACGCGCTGCGCAGCGCAGTCGACGCCCTTGTCGCCGAGCGTCCGGTCCACATCCTGGTCAACAACAGTGGCGGACCGCCGCCCGGCCCGATCCGCGGCGCCGATGTCGCCGCATTCGAGGCCGCATGGCGCCAGCACCTGGTCGCATGCCATGTGCTCGCCGATGCCGTCCTGCCCGGCATGGAGGCCGCCGGCTACGGCCGCATCGTCAACGTGATCTCGACCTCCGTGAAAGAGCCCCTGAACGGCTTGGGCGTGTCAAATTCGACACGGTGGGCAGTGGCGGGCTGGGCCAAGACACTGGCCACCGAAGTCGCCCCGCTGGGCATCACCGTCAACAATGTCCTGCCCGGGTCCACCCAGACGCCGCGGATCGAGCAGATCATCGATGCCGCGGCAGCCCGGACCGGCCGCGACCGGGAGGACATCAAGGCCGGCATGTTCGATGCGATCCCGATGCGCCGCTTCGCCCAGCCCGGGGAGACCGCGGCGGCGATCGCCTTCCTGTGCTCCCCCGCCGCCGCCTACATCACCGGCATCAACCTGCCGGTGGACGGTGGACGCACCCGTTCGCTGTGAGGATTGCATGCCATGACGGACTCCCTTCCAGACGATCGTCGCACCGCCGGCCGCCAGCCCTTCAGTGACCGGGTGATGGTCGTGCACGGCGAGCGCGCCTGGTTCGCCGAGGTCCTGGACCTCTCCGAAGGCGGCTGCGGCATCGCACCGCCGCCGGGGTGCGGGCTCGACGTGGAGCAGGTCGTGCGACTGTTCTTCTACAGTGGGCTCGATACCCCGGCGACCGTCGTTGCGGCACGGATCGCGCGCGTGACCGACGATCGCATCGGCATCGAGTACCAGGACCTGCAGGCGATTCCACCCGGGCGATGACGCGCTCGCCTCCCCTCGCGTCGCGTTAAGCTTGTCCGATGCGCTTGAGCCACTGGATCAATGGCCGCCCCACCGAGCCCGCGACAGGCCGATGGCTGGACATCGCCAATCCGGCGACCGGGGCGCGTTGCGGCGAGGTGGCAGCGGGCGGCGCGGTGGATGCCGACCGCGCGGTAGCCGCCGCCAGCGACGCCTTTCCTGCGTGGTCCCGTTTGCCTGCCTCGGCGCGGGCCGGACACCTGGAGCGGTTGGCGGCGGCCCTGGAGCGGCGCCTGGACACGTTCGCGCGGGCAGAGGCACGCGATGCCGGCAAGCCGCTGGCGCTCGCGCGGGACGTGGAAGTACCCCGGGCCGTCAGGAACCTGCGGTTCTTCGCCCACGCCGCGACCCAGTTCGCCAGCGAGTCCCACCACGGCGAAGCGGGCCTGAACTACACCCTGCGTCCGCCGCTGGGCGTGGTCGCGGCCATTTCGCCATGGAACCTCCCGCTGTATCTGTTGACCTGGAAGATCGCGCCCGCGCTGGCGGCCGGCAACACCGTCGTTGCCAAGCCTTCGGAGGTGACGCCGGTCACGGCGACGCTCTTCGCCGAACTGGCCAGTGAAGCCGGCTTGCCCGACGGGGTGCTCAATATCCTGCATGGCGAAGGCGCCGATGCAGGCGAGGCGCTGGTGGTCCACCCGGGTATCGAAGCCGTCTCGTTCACCGGAAGCACGGCGGCCGGACGACGTGTTGCCGGGCTTGCCGGACCGCTGCTGAAGAAGGTCTCGCTGGAGCTGGGCGGCAAGAACCCCACCCTCGTGTTCGCCGACAGCCGCTGGCAGGACGCACTGGACACGCTGCTCCGGTCCGCGTTCCAGAACAGCGGGCAGATCTGCCTGTGCGGGTCGCGCCTGCTGGTGGAGCGCAGCATCCACGAGGCGTTCCGCGAAGCCTTCGTGCAGGGCGCGCTGGCGATGAGGGTGGGCGACCCCATCGATGACGATGTCCAGATCGGTCCGCTGGTGTCCCAGGCGCATTTCGACAAGGTGACGGCTGCGATCCAGCGGGCACGCGACGAAGGTGGCACCGTGCTTTGCGGTGGACACGCACTCGAACGCCCGGGCTGGTTCGTGCCTCCCACGGTGATCGAGGGCCTGGGACCGGACAGCGCGACCAACCGGGAAGAGATCTTTGGCCCGGTCGTCACGCTGCAGGCATTCGACGACGAAGCCGAAGCGTTGTCGCTGGCGAATGCCAGCGAGTACGGCCTGGCGGCCTCGATATGGACCCGCGACCTCGACCGTGCGCATCGCCTGGCCGACGGCCTGCGCACCGGCATGGTCTGGGTCAATACCTGGCTGATGCGTGACCTGCGCACCCCTTTCGGGGGCATGGGCGCGTCCGGGCTGGGCAGCGAGGGAGGCATGGAGGCCATGCGGTTCTTCACCCGTCCCCGCAACGTCGGGCTATCTCTGGCGATGCACCCATGACGCCGGCGGTCCTCCACCCGTGCACGTGCCCCTGCACCCGAATTCCCTCCTCCACTCCCGCCGCGGAATACCGATGAACCGACTCCACGACCTCCTCGAACGCAACCGGCAATGGGCCGATCGCATCAATGCCGAAGACCCGGGCTTCTTCGAACGCCTCTCGGGGCAGCAGGCGCCCCGCTATCTCTGGATCGGGTGCTCGGACTCCCGCGTTCCCGCCAACCAGGTGGTCGACATGGCACCGGGCGAAGTGTTCGTCCATCGCAATATCGCCAACGTCGTCGTCCATACCGACCTGAACTGCCTCTCGGTGATCCAGTTCGCGGTCGATGTGCTGAAGGTCGAGCACATCCTCGTGGTCGGCCACTATGGTTGCGGTGGCGTGCATGCCGCGCTGCACGGCACCCGGGTCGGCCTGGCGGACAACTGGATCCGCCACGTCGCGGACGTCGCGGAGAAGCATGGCGAGTGCATCGGTGCGGCGGCCGAGCACGAGCGCCACGACCGGCTGTGCGAGCTGAACGTGATCGACCAGGTGCGGAATGTCTGCCAGACCAATATCGTGCGGGAGGCGTGGAGCCGCGGCCAGGCGCTGACGGTGCATGGCTGGGTGTACAGCCTGAAGAACGGCCGGGTGAACGACCTGCGCATCGATATCCCGGGAGAGGCGGCGCTGGCGGACGCCTACTCAGGGGCCGTGGCACGGGTGGGCGAAGCCGGGGGGGACTCCCCGCGATGAACGACGCGGTCCACGCCGGCACCGCGCCCGCGGCGGTGGGACGATACCCCCATGCCCGGCGCGTGGGCGAGCTGGTGTTCCTGTCCGGCATCGGACCGCGTGACGCCGCCACGAACGCGGTACCCGGCAACGTGACCGACGGGAACGGACGACTGGTCGCCTACGACATCGAGCGCCAGTGCCACGCGGTCTTCGCCAACGTACGTGCCGTGCTCGACGCCAGCGGTGCCCGCTGGGAGGACCTGGTCGACGTGACCGTCTACCTGACCGATATCGCGCGTGACTTCACGACCTACAACGCCATCTGGGCGCAGTATTTCCCCGATCCCGAGGTCGCGCCCTGCCGCACGACCCTGGGCATCGATGCCTTGCCGACGCCCATCGCGATCGAACTCAAGTGCGTGGCCCACGTCCCGCCCACGCATGCCCCCGGAGTCGCCTGATGCTGCCGAACCCGATCAATTTCCAGGCCTGGATCGACGAACACCGGGAGATGCTGAAGCCTCCGGTCGGGAACAAGTGCGTCTACGACGGCGACTTCATCGTGATGGTGGTGGGCGGTCCCAACCAGCGGACCGACTACCACTGGGATGAAGGTCCCGAATGGTTCTACCAGCTCGAAGGCGAGATGGTGCTGCGCATCCAGGAGGACGGCCGGGTGCGCGACATCCCGATCCGCGCCGGCGAGATCTTCCTGCTTCCGCCACGGGTGCCGCACTCCCCGCAGCGAATGGCCGGTTCGGTCGGCCTGGTGGTCGAGCGCAGGCGCCTGTCGCACGAGGACGATGGACTGCTCTGGTACTGCGAACAGTGCAACCACCTGCTGTTCGAGGAGTATTTCCACCTGCGCGACATCGAACAGGATTTCCCGCCGGTGTTCGACCGCTTCTATCGCTCCATAGAACGTCGTACCTGTGCGGCCTGCGGGCATCTCAACCCACGGCCTGCGCGCTACGAAGAGCCGGATTCGCTGGCGGACATCACCTGATGCGCACGCCCGCATGCTGAAGATCGATACCCACGCGCACTACCTGCCCCGCGACTGGCCGGACCTGGTCAAGAAGTACGGCGACAACCGGTTCCCGGTGATCCACCACACCGACGATGGACGCCATCGTATCTACAAGGACGGCAGGTTCTTCCGGGAGATCTGGTCCAAGACCTGGGACCCGCAGGAGCGACTGGAGGACTACGCCCGGCATGGGGTGCAGGTGCAGGTGCTGAGCACGGTGCCGGTGATGTTCAGCTACTGGGCCAAGCCCCATCACGCGCTGGAGCTGCACCAGTCGCTCAACGACCACATGGCGCGCACCTGCCATGACTTCCCACGCCACTACGCGGGCATCGGCACCGTACCGATGCAGTCGCCGCGCCTGGCGGTGCAGGAACTGGAGCGCTGCGTCGACCAGCTCGGCCTGCAGGGGGTGCAGATCGGCAGCCATGTCGGCGACTGGAACCTCGATGCGCCGGAGCTGTTCCCGTTCTTCGAGGCGGCCGCGGAACTCGGCGCGGCGATCCTCGTCCATCCGTGGGACATGATGGGGACGCCGTCCATGCCGAAGTACTGGCTGCCCTGGCTGGTCGGCATGCCCGCCGAGCAGGCGCGCGCGGCCTGTTGCCTGATCTTCGGCGGCGTGCTCGAGCGCCTGCCGTCGCTGAAGGTGTGCATGGCGCACGGCGGCGGCGCCTTCCCCTACACCATCGGTCGCATCGAGCACGGCTTCAACATGCGGCCGGACCTGGTCGCGACGGACAACCCCCGCAATCCGCGCGAGTACCTGTCGCAACTGTATTTCGATTCCTGGGTCGCCGATCCGCGCGCACTCCGCTACCTGCTCGAGACCTGCGGCGTGTCGCAGGTCATGCTGGGGACGGATTACCCCTTTCCGCTCGGGGAGCAGGCACCGGGCGCAGGCATCGCCGCCCTCGACCTGCCTGTCGACGACCAGGCCCGCCTCTACCATGGCACCGCGCTCGAATGGCTCGGTCTGCCCCAGTCCCGCTTCGCTTGACGCACCACGACGAGATCCTGTCCCCATGACCGACCTGTTCGACCCCAGGCACGCTGCCCGCCTCGATGCTTCCGACCCCCTGCCGACGCGGCGCGACCGTTTCCATGTCCCGCGCCATGGCGACGGCGAGCAGGCCTATTTCGTCGGAAACTCGCTGGGGCTGCAGCCACGCGAGGCCCGCAGCTATGTCGACGAGGTACTGGGCACCTGGGGGGACATCGCGGTCGAGGGCCATTTCACCGGCGACACCCAGTGGATGACCTACCACCGCCTGGTCCGCGAACAACTCGGACGGCTGGTGGGTGCCAAGCCCTCGGAAGTCGTGGCGATGAATACCCTGACCGTCAACCTGCACCTGATGATGGTCAGCTTCTACCGGCCGACCGTCGAGCGTCCCGCGATCCTGATCGAAGCGGGTGCATTCCCCTCGGACCGGCATGCAGTGGAGTCGCAGATCCGATTCCATGGCTTCGATCCGGCGACGGACCTGATCGAAGTCGCGCCGGACGAACCGAACGGGACGATCTCGATGGCCGCACTCGAGCGCGCCATCCAGACCCACGGCAAGCGCCTGGCGCTGGTGCTCTGGCCCGGGGTGCAGTACCGGACCGGCCAGGCCTTCGACCTCCCGGCGATCGTGCGGCTGGCACATGCACAGGGCGCGCGTTGCGGTTTCGACCTTGCGCACGGCGTCGGCAACCTGGAACTGGCGCTGCACGACAGCAACGTCGACTTCGCAGTGTGGTGCCATTACAAGTACCTCAACAGCGGGCCCGGGGCGATCGCCGGCTGCTTCGTCCATGAACGCCACGCCGCGTCCGACCTGCCCCGCTTCGCAGGCTGGTGGGGCCACGAGGCCTCGACCCGCTTCCTGATGGCACCGGAGTTCCGCCCCGAGCATGGGGCCGATGGCTGGCAGCTCAGCAATCCCCCGATCCTCGGGCTGGCGCCGCTGCGCGCCTCGCTCGATCTCTTCGACGACGCCGGGATGCCGGCCCTGCGCGCGAAATCCCTGCGCCTGACGGGCTATCTGGAGTCGCTGATCCGCGATCGGCTGTCGGAAGTGCTGCAGATCATCACGCCCGGGGAGCCCGCGCGACGCGGATGCCAGCTTTCGCTGCGCGTGGCGGGTGGGCGCGAGAAGGGCCGCGCCCTGTTCGACCACCTGGCGCGCAACGGCGTCCTGGGCGACTGGCGCGAACCGGATGTGATCCGGATTTCTCCCGCCCCGCTCTACAACACCCATGCCGACGTGCTGCGCTTCGCGCACGCGGTGGAGACCTGGCCTGATGCCGCTCGATGATCCCGCGATGATCGAGCGCCGCATCACCGTCGTCGGGGCCGGTCTTGCGGGCGCGCTGTTCGCGACCCTGCTGGCGCGAAAGGGCTGGGCGGTCGACGTCTACGAGAAACGCGGCGACCCGCGGCTGAAGGGTTACGAGGGCGGCCGCTCGATCAACCTGGCGTTGGCCGAGCGCGGCCGGCATGCGCTCCGCCTCGCCGGCGCCGATCCGGCGGTGATGTCGCAGGCGGTCATGATGCGCGGCCGGATGGTGCATTTCGAGGACGGCCGCACGGCGCTGCAGCGCTACGGCCAAGACGACTCCGAAGTCATCTGGTCCGTGCATCGTGGCGAACTCAACATCGCGCTGCTGGACATCGCGGAACGCGCGGGAGTGCGGATCCACTTCCATCGCACCCTGTCCGGCGTGGACTTCGATGCCCGCGTCGCCACCGTGGTCGACGAGCGCGATGGCGGGTCCCATCGCTTCGAGTTCCAGAGCCTGGTAGGTGCCGACGGCGCCGGCTCCGCCCTGCGCGAGGCCATGTCCAGCGAGCGCGACCTGGGTGAACGCAGCGAGTTCCTGGACCACGCCTACAAGGAGCTTGAGATCCCGCCTTCGCCCGGGGGCGGCTTCCGGATGGAGGCGAACGCCCTGCACATCTGGCCCCGCGGCCGTTACATGTGCATTGCGCTGCCGAATGACGAATGCACGTTCACGGTCACCCTGTTCCTGCCGAAAGAGGACGTTCCGGGACCTGGCGGGACGCCGCGCGGCCCCAGTTTCGCCAGCGTGCGCGATGGCAGGGGAGCCCGCGCCCTGTTCGAACGCGAGTTCGCTGATGCGTCCGCGCTGATCCCGGAGCTCGAACGGGATTTCGACGCCAATCCCACCGGGATCCTGGGCACGCTCTATCTCGACCGCTGGCACCTGGGAGATCGTGCCGTCCTGCTGGGCGATGCGGCCCATGCGATGGTGCCGTTCCACGGGCAGGGCATGAACTGTGCGTTCGAGGACTGTGTCGCACTCGCGGAACGCATGGACGCAACGGCCGATCGCGCGGAGGCGTTCTCGGCGTACCAGGCCGAGCGCCTGCCCAACGCACGTGCCATCCAGGCGATGGCCCTTGAGAACTATCTCGAGATGCGGGACCGGGTGGACGACGACGACTACCTGCTGCAACGTGAGCTGGAACACCGGTTGGCCGCGCGGCATCCGGACCGGTTCATGCCGCGGTATTCGATGGTCAGCTTCCACCGCTTCCCCTATGCGATGGCATTCGAGCGCGGCAAGCGCCAGCGTGAACTGCTGGTCGAGCTGACGCGCGGTCATGCATCAATCGATACGCTCGACTGGGACGTCGTCGATGCCACCGTGCTCGCGCACCTGCCGCCACTCCCGGACGAGGGCTGGCGCGAGGACGCGTGATGGAATCGAGCTTCCTGTTCTACGACCTCGAGACCTTTGGTACCGATCCCCGGAGCAGCCGGATCGCCCAGTTCGCGGCCATCCGGACCGACGAGGCGCTGCAGCCCATCGATGAGCCCATCAGCTTCTTTGTCCGGCCGGCGAACGACCTGCTGCCCTCCCCCGGTGCGACCCTGGTCACCGGCATCACGCCCCAGCAGGCCCTGCGTGACGGCGTCACCGAGGCCGAGGCGTTTGCCCGCATCCACGAAGAAATGGCGCGCCCCCGGACCTGTACGCTGGGCTACAACTCGCTGCGCTTCGACGATGAGTTCATCCGCTTCGGGTTCTATCGCAACTTCCACGATCCCTACGAGCGCGAGTGGCGTTCCGGGAACTCCCGCTGGGATCTGCTCGACGTCTTCCGCCTCTGGCATGCGCTGCGTCCGGAGGGCATCGAATGGCCGAAGCGACCGGACGGTGCGACATCGTTCCGGCTGGAAGACCTTGCCGGGATCAATGGGCTGCGGGAGGGCGACGCGCACGAAGCCTTGTCCGATGTCCGCGCCCTGATCGCATTGGCCCGGCGCTTCCGGGTCGCCCAGCCGCGGCTGTGGAACTACGCCCTCAAGCTCCGCGACAAGCGCCACGCGGCAAGCGTGCTCGACCTGGCCGCGATGCAACCCGTGCTGCATGTGTCACAGCGATTCCCGGCGTCACGCCTGTGCGCGGCGCCGGTCCTGCCGCTCGCCCGGCATCCCCACATCGACAACCGCGTCATCGTGTTCGACCTCGAGCAGGATCCGGAGCCGCTGCTGTCGCTGGACGCGGATGCCATCGCGGCACGTCTGTACACGCCCACCCGCGACCTCCCGGAGGGGGAGTCACGGGTCGCACTCAAAGAGGTGCATCTGAACCGCTCGCCTGTGCTGGTCGCGTGGTCTCACCTGCGTCCCGCCGATTTTGATCGCCTCGGCGTGGATCCCACCCGGGTGGAACGCAGGGCCGACCTCCTTCGTCGGCATGCGCCCGCACTGGCTGCCAAGCTGCGCACGGTTTTCGATGGCCGTCGCGATGCGTCGGCGGTCGATGCCGATGGCGCGCTGTACGACGGGTTCATCGGCGCGGGAGACAAGCGCCTGTGCGCCGAGGTCCGCGGGACACCGCCCGCGCAGCTGGGCAGCCGTCCTTTCCCGTTCGAGGACGCGCGCTTGCGGGAACTGTTGTTCAGGTATCGCGCAAGGAACTGGCCGGACACCCTCTCGCCGGCCGAGGCGGGCCGATGGGAGGCCTATCGCGCGTCCCGGTTCGGATCGGCTGGCCCGCAGGGCCTGGACGCCTTCGATGCGGAACTTGCCGCCCTTCGCGAGCAGCATGCGGATGACCCGTCCCGCCTGGCGCTGCTGGGCTGCCTGGAGGCATGGAGGAATGACATCGCCCTTCCTGTTCCCATGGCCGGGTCCGACGGGGAGGATGCATGAGCCGCTACTTCACGGAAGAGACGTTCCGCTTCCTGCAGCAACTCGGCCGCCACAACAGTCGGGAATGGTTCCACGCACACAAGCCGATGTACGAGGCCCATGTCCGGGAGCCCTTCCGACGCCTCCTGGTCGACCTGCAACCGGCGCTGGCCGAAGTGAGCCTGCACTACCGCGCGGACCCGAAGGCGATTGGAGGCTCCCTGTTCCGCATCCACCGGGACACGCGTTTCAGCAAAGACAAGACCCCCTACAAAACGTGGCAGAGCGCGCGCCTCTTCCATGAGCGGAATCGCCAGGTCGAGGCGCCCGGTTTCTACATCCGGGTGCAGGGCGGTCGCTCGTTCGTCGGCGCGGGACTCTGGCACCCGTCTCCGGACAACCTCAGGCGGATCCGGCAGTTCATCGTCGACAACCCCGGTGCCTGGGCATCCGCGGCGCATGGAAAGGCCTTCGAGCGGCGATACCCGCTGGACGAGAGCGACATGCTGGTCCGCATGCCGCGTGGCTTCCCCCCGGAGTTCGTGCACGCCGCCGACCTGCGGCACCGCAACTTCGTGGCCTCGCGCCCGTTGACGGACGCCACCGTGCTGGGGCCGCGCCTCAGGCAGACGTTGGAGAAGGACCTCCAAGCCCTCGCGCCATTCGTCGACTACCTCTGCGCGGCGCTCGACCTGGAGTTCTAGCCCCGTTACTGGACGTTCCATTTCTGTGACGCAGGACCGGCCGGGCGATGCGCTGCGTCATGACATACCCGTACGCATGGGTACGCTTCGGGGTGATGCGCGAGGGGGCGCGCAGTCACCCGATGCACTTCGATCCGCGGCAGGAGGCCGTGCAGGCTGCCCGCCGCTCCAAGGAAAGGGGAAACACCATGCGAAAGCTCGTGATCGGCCTGCTCCTGGCCATCCTCCCACCCCTCGCGTTCGCCGACGTCACTGGCGTCGCGTTCGTCCACGGCACCGGCAAGCAGACCAACGCCTACCAGGACTACTGGAAGCCGGCGATGGTGGACTCGGTGCGCCAGGGCCTGCCTCAAGGCAGCCAGAACTACACCGTCATCAACTGCGATTTCGAGCAGTACATGTGGGACGACCGTGCGGCGGGCTGCCTCGCCGGCCAGCTCACCGACTTCATCCAGCAACGCGGCATCACCCGACTGGTCGTCGTCACGCACTCGAACGGCGGCAATGTCATGCGCTGGATCATGTCCAACCCGACGTGGGACAGCCGTTACCCGCCCATCCTGCAGCGACTCGTGCGGGTCAATGCGCTGGCACCTTCGTCCGCCGGCACCCCGCTCGCCGATGCCGTGATGAATGGCAATGTGTTCGAACAATCGCTGGGGTGGTTGCTCGGCTACAAATCGGATGCGGTACGCCAGCAACAGGAAAGCTGGATGGCGCACTACAACGCGCAGTACCTCTACGGCACGTCGGGGCGCCCGGCTCTGGCGCGGACGTTCCGCAGCGTGGTCGGCAGCGACGTCGAGTCGTCGCCCTTCGACTCGGACAGCTACTGCGGCGGCTATGCCGAGAACGTGGGTCTGGAGACGACCCAGAACTGGCTGGACGACTGCTCCGACGGGTTCCTGGAATGCAGCAGCCAGTCCGCGGCCGGCACGGTGTGGTTCGTTGACAAGAGTCGCACCGCAGGTCGTGAGCCGCTGAGCCACAACCAGAGCCGGCGGGCCTGTTTCAGGCTCGACCAGATCCTTCGTGCCGACCTGCAACAGTGAGGTGACCGCCATGGAACTGCCTATCAGGATGTTCGCGAGTTTCGTTCTTTCCGCCGCTGCGGTGTCCGTCCAGGCCGCGACGCCGCTGCTTCCCGCCGGACCGTCGGACCGGACAGCGGACCGGCTCGTACGGTTGCCCGCCCCCGCCGCCGGCGTGGAGCGCAGCCCGGTCCACTTCGCGTGGCCGCTGGACCCTGCAGCCCCCCTCTCGACGCCCGCACCCTTCATGGCGGAAAGCCGGGAATACTGGTTCACCGTCGATGGCGCATCGTTGGCCCGTGGCGTGGACGTGGACGTGACCGCGCCAGGAGCCCTGCTGCGGGTCAGCCCCGCCACCGGTGCCGCCGCGGTCCGTGACGGCGCACTGCAGATACACCAGGGTGGACAGCGCGTCGCGGCCCGCTCCCTGGCAGACGGCGAATCGCTGCGGGCAGCGGGGATGCAGGTCGAGCCCGGCGCCGCGATCGCAGGACTCGCTGCATCGGCCGGTGCGGGGCGATACCAGCTCAGGGTCGATGGCGCACGTGGCCGCTATGTGGTCCACGTCTTCGACCCCAACAGCGACGTGGTGCTCAAGGCCCGTCCCCGGGCGGATGTGGTTCAGGCCGGGCGCACGCTCGAGGTCGAGGTGGCCTTCCAACGGGCCGGACGCGGCGCGGCGACCAAGGCCGAAGCCCTGCTGGTCGCGCCGGACGGCGAAACGCGGGACGTCACCCTGAGGCTTGACGACCGCGGACAGGGAACGGCGCGGGTACGGGTTGCGGACGTATCGGGGCAGCCGCCCGGCCTTTGGGAACTGCAGGTGTTGTCTGACGACGGGCGCATCGCGCGCGACGCGCGTACCGCGTTCGCCATCGTCGCCCCCACGGCCCGTTTGACCGGCCAATGGACGCTGGATCCGGCCGCATTCGCGGTCCAGCTACCCGTCGAGGTGGCGTCGCCCGGACGCTACGAGGTGCGCGGCACCCTGTATGCCACCGGGCCGGATGGCCTGCTGGCGCCGGTCGTGCAAGCCCACTCAGCCGACTGGCTCGAGCCTGGCGATCGGCGCCTCGACCTGGTGTTCGACAAGTCCCTGTTGCCCAGGGGACATCGTGCACCGTTCGAGGTGCGTCACCTGGAGTTGCTGGACCAGGCGCGCATGGCGCCGCTGGAATCCCGCGGCCGAGCGATACGCTTCTGAGCCCTCCCACGGGAACACCGGATACCGCTCCGGTGTTCCCCTTTAGACTGTGGGTTCCTCCACCATTGGCATGCCTGCCGGATCGATGAAGAAGCCGCTGCTCATCCTGGCCGTCCTGGTGGTGCTTGCCGGGCTGCTGTACGCCCTCTCCCCCCTGCCTGCCGTGAGGGGCATCCGCGATGCGCTGCGAGAGGACGACGATGTCGCCCTCTCGCGCCATGTCGATTACGACGCCCTCGGGCGCAACCTGCGGGCCCACGCAGAGGACTACGTGGCGCGACGGGCAGGCGCCAGCGTGCGGGGCAACGTGTTCGGTGCGTTCGCGGTGGACGTCGCCGGTCGCGTGGCCGGCGGTCTCGTCGAATCCCTGGCAACACCCACGGGCGTGAAGACGCTCATGGCAGGCCGGGTGGCCTGGCGCCAGGGCACCGCGTCCGGCCTGTCGCTGGACGCACCATTCTCGGGGGAGCCGGTTGCCGATCCGTTCGTGAATGCCCGCTACCGGCTGGAGTCCCTGTCCAGGTTCCGCGTCACGTTCGCGGGTGATCCGGAGGCAGACTCCGGAACGTTGGCCGTGAACGTGATCCTGGAGCGGCAGGGCCTCCGCTGGAAGCTGACCGACATCGATCTGGACGAGACGGACGCCACGCGGACGCGCTGACCCGATCCCCGCTCAAGGGGGATTCGCGACCCCGTGGGGTACATGGCCGGCGGCGACGAGGCCGCGCGCCGATTCGATGTTGTGGGCCGAGTCATCGAAGAAGATGTCCGCTCCGAATGCCTCCAGGAACGGGCCCTTTGCTCGCCCGCCGAGAAACAGCGCTTCGTCGAGGCGAATGCCCCATTCGCGCAGGGTGCGGATCACCCGTTCGTGCGCGGGGATGGAACGCGCGGTGACCAGGGCCGTGCGGATAGGCGCATCCTGCCCCATCGGAAACGCCGCCTGCAGGCGATGCAGCGCATCCAGGAAGCCGCGGAACGGTCCACCCGAAAGCGGCTCGCCTGCCCGCACCCGCTCGTGCTCGGTAAAGGCCGCCAAACCGCCCTCTCGCGAGACGCGTTCGCTTTCGTCGCCGAAGATCACCGCGTCGCCGTCGAACGCGATGCGCAACTGCTGGTGGTGCCGGTCCATCGGCGCCCGGGCCGGCAACAGCGTGGCCGCGGCCACGCCGGCCTCCAGCGCGCTTCGCACGTCCTCCGCATGGGTGGACAGGAACAGGTCGGCGCCGAACGGCCGGATGTACGGAAAGGGGGCCGCGCCGTTGCTGAACGCGGCACGCTTGATCGACAGGCCGTGGTGGGCAATCGAGTTGAAAATACGCAGGCCGGTGTCCGCCGAGTTGCGCGAGATGAGGATCACCTCCACCCGCGGTGCCTCCGGCGGGGCCCCGTCGTTCAGGCCGAGCAGCTTCCGGACCAGGGGAAATGCGATGCCGGGGGACAGCACGTCGTCCTCATGGTCCCGCTGGAACGACGCGTAGGCGTCGAGCCCCTCGGCTTCGAACAGGGCATGGCTGTCCTCGAGGTCGAACAGGGTGCGCGAAGAGATCGCGACGATCAGCGGGTCGGCATCACGGTCTGGCATGGGGGTATTGTGCCCTGACGCCGTCTCCCTGGCCGAGACGGCTTCAGCTGGTGAACTGTTCCGCCAGCATCCGCTCCTCCAGGTTGTGCTCGGGATCGAACAGGAGGGTCACCGTGCGGTCCTGCGATTCGCGGATGGTGACCTCCACGACGTCGCGCACCTCATGCGAATCGGCAGTCGCGCTGACCGGGCGCTTGTAGGGATCGAGCACGCGGAAGCGGACCTCGGTGTCGGCTTTCAGGACCGCTCCGCGCCAGCGCCGGGGGCGGAACGGGGCGATCGGCGTCAGCGCGATCACCTTGCCGTCCAGCGGCAGGATGGGGCCATGGGCCGAGAAGTTGTACGCGGTACTGCCGGCCGGCGTGGCCAGCATGACGCCGTCGCTGATGAGTTCGTCGAGCCGGGTCTGCCCGTTGAGCTCGATCGCGAGGTGGGCCGCCTGGCGCGTCTGCCGCAGCAAGGACACCTCGTTGTAGGCAAGCGACCCGACCGTGGCGCCGGACTCGGTGGTCGCGACCATCTCAAGCGGCCGCAGCACGGCGGGTTCGGCGGCATGCAGGCGTTCGAGCAGGCCGTCCACCCGGTACTGGTTCATCAGGAAGCCGACCGAGCCATGCTTCATTCCGTATACCGGCTTGCCGAGGGTGCCATGCCGGTGCAACGTCTGGAGCATGAAACCGTCGCCGCCGAGGGCGACGAGGATGTCGGCCTCCTCCGGCTGGGCCTGCCCATGCTCCCCGACCAGACGCTCCAGCGCGACGCGCGCGTCGTCCACGGGACTGGCGAGGAAAGCGATCCGGGGCGAGTCGGTCATGGGCGGCTCCTGGAGACAGCCTCCAGCATAACGCGATGGCCGCGAGCGCCGCGGTCCGCCACACCCGGGGGTGCAGCGGGACCGCGGGGGCGGTCAGCCCGCCGTGCCGGCAATCTGCGCGAGGCGCCTCACCGCGACCGACATGGTCGGGTAATCCACCGTCTTCTGGTTCATCAGCTCCGCGAGCATGGCCTGGGTGAAACGCAGCGAAGGATCGTCGCGTTGCAGCCAGGCGTCGACCTTCTCGCGCGCCGGGCGTCGCCCGCCCGCTGCCAGGATCTGTCCGACCAGCAGCCGCTGTTGCTGTCCAAGCTCGTCGCGCAGGGTGCCGCGGGCCAGGGCCTGCCAGCGTCCGTCGACTTCCAGCGCATCGATCTGCTCGTACAGCCAGGGCATGTCGAGCGCCGCGCCCAGCGCGAAGTAGGCGTGCGCCACTTCTGCGGGCGGCATGCGGCGCGCATGGGCGATCTCGACGATGTCGCAGGCAAACTCGAGCAGCGGGAGCGCGGCGAGCTGGTCGGCCAGCGCGGCGGGGAACCCCTTGCCACGCCATTCCGCGCGACGCTGTTCGTAGCCGTCGCGGCGTACGTCCGACAGGGTGGCTGGCAATGCCGCGCGAACCGCATCGAGCCCATCGCCGTAGCGTGCCATGGCGTCGGTGATCTCCGGGATCGCACCGGCGCGGGAGAGCAGCCAGCGCGACAGGGTCCGCAGCAGGTGCCAGATCACTTGCAGGGCGTCGATCTGGTCGGATTCGGACACCTTGCCATCGAGCGCGTCGATCTCCGCCCACAGCGCGCGCGCATCGATCACCTCACGCGCGATCGTGTACGCCTTCGCCACCTCGCCCGCGCTCCGACCGGTGTCTTCGGTCATGCGCAGGGTGAAGGTGGCACCCATGCGGTTGACCATGGAGTTCGTCACGGCGGTGGCGATGATCTCGCGCTTGAGGCGGTGGTCTTCCATGGCCGCGGCGTACTTCTTCTGCAGGGGCTGCGGGAAGTAGCGCACGAGTTCCTTCGACAGGTAGGGATCCTCGGGCACGTCGGACGCCAGCAACTGGTCGTAGATCACCAGCTTCGCGTAGGACAGGAGGACCGACAGTTCCGGGCGCGTCAGGCCCTGGCCACGGGCCTTGCGCTCGGCCAGTTCGGCGTCGCTGGGCAGGAACTCGATCTGGCGGTCCAGCAGGCCCTGCGATTCCAGCGTCCGGATGAAATGCTGCTTGGAGCCCAGGCGCGGGACGCTCATCCGCTCCATCAGGCTGATGGCCTGGTTCTGGCGATAATTGTCGACCAGCACCAGCGTCTCCACCTCGCCCGTCATCGCGGCCAGGAGCTTGTTGCGCGCGGGCACGGTCATCTTCTTCGCCTTGACCAGGCCGTTGAGCAGGATCTTGATGTTGACCTCGTGGTCCGACGTGTCCACGCCGGCCGAGTTGTCGATGAAGTCCGTGTTCAACAGTACCCCGTGGTGCGCGGCCTCGATGCGGCCGAGCTGGGTCACGCCCAGGTTGCCGCCCTCGCCCACCACCTTGCAGCGGAGATCCCGGCCGTTGACGCGCAGCGCATTGTTCGCGCGGTCGCCGACGTCCGCATGGCTCTCTCCGGATCCCTTGACGTAGGTGCCGATGCCACCGTTCCACAACAGATCCACCGGGGCACGGAGGATCGCGCTCATGAGTTCCGGCGGACTCAACGCCTCAACGTCCCCTTCGATCCCGAGCGCTTCGCGCGCCTGCTTCGACAACGGGATCGACTTGGCGCTTCGGGCCCACACGCCACCGCCCTTGCTGATCAGGCTGGCATCGTAGTCCTCCCAGCTCGAGCGCGGCAGCTTGAACATCCGCTCGCGTTCCTTGTACGAACGCGCCGCGTCCGGATCCGGATCGATGAAGATGTGGCGATGGTCGAACGCGGCCACCAGGCGGATGTGCTTCGACAGCAGCATGCCGTTGCCGAACACGTCGCCCGACATGTCGCCGATGCCGACCGCGGTGAAGTCGTCCTTCTGGCTGTCACGGCCCAGCGCGCGGAAGTGGCGCTTGACCGACTCCCACGCGCCCTTGGCGGTGATGCCCATGCCCTTGTGGTCGTAACCGACCGAACCGCCCGATGCGAACGCGTCGTCCAGCCAGAAGCCGTGCTCGCGCGCGATGCCGTTGGCGATGTCCGAGAACGTCGCCGTGCCCTTGTCCGCCGCGACCACCAGGTAGGGATCGTCCTGGTCATGCCGCACGACGTCGACCGGCGGCACGACGTCGCCGTCGACCAGGTTGTCGGTGATGTCCAGCAGGCCGTTGATGAACATTTTGTAGCAGGCCACGCCCTCGGCGAACACGGCATCGCGGTCGCCATTGGGCGGCGGACGCTTGCAGATGAAGCCGCCCTTGGAGCCCACCGGCACGATGACGGTGTTCTTCACCATCTGCGCCTTGACCAGGCCCAGGACCTCGGTGCGGAAGTCTTCACGGCGGTCGGACCAGCGCAGGCCACCGCGTGCCACGGGGCCGAACCGCAGGTGGATGCCCTCCACGCGCGGCCCGCAGACGAAGATCTCGCGATACGGACGGGGCTTGGGCAGGTCCGGGACCTGGGTGGAGTCGAACTTGTAGCTGACATAGCCCTTCTCGGCCCCACCGGCACCCGCCTGGTAGTAACTGGTCCTGAGGGTCGCTTCGATGACGCCCATGTAGCTGCGCAGGATCCGGTCCTCGTCGAGGCTGGAGACGCGATCCAGCAGGGCCAGCAGCGCCTTGCGCGTCGCCTCGAGCTGCCGCTCGCGCTTCCCCGTCCGGGCGTCGATCACCGGCTCGAGCGCCGTCAGCGTCGCGGCATCGCCCTGGGCCAGGCGTTCGAGCTGGGCCCTGAAGCGCTCCATCCCGGCCTTGATCTCGGCCTTGCTCTCGCCACCGGTATGCGGATGGAAGCGCGCTTCGAACAGTTCGACCATCAGGCGCGCGAGCAGCGGATAGCGTGCGAAGGTCTGCTCGACATAGGCCTGGGAGAACGGCACGCCGACCTGCAGCAGGTACTTGCAATAAGCGCGCAGCATCGCGACCTGCCGCCAGGACAGGCCGGCTGCGAGGATCAGGCGGTTGAAGCCGTCGTTCTCGGCATTGCCGCGCCAGATGTGGGCGAAGGCTTCCTCGAACGCTTCATCGAGGTCACTGACGTCGATGTCGCCCGCCAGCGTCTCCACCTCAAAGTCCTGGATGTACAGCGGCGTTTCGTCCGGAACGATGCGGAACGGGTGCTCCGCGATCACCCGCAGGCCCATGTTCTCCATCATCGGGAGCGCGTCGGACAGCGGGATGTCATCGAGCTGTCGATAGAACTTGAAGCGCAGACCCCCCTCGCCCGGATGGGAGCGGCACAGGCTCAGGCTGAGGTCGTCCGGGCCTTCCAGCCCCGCCAGGTGCTCGACATCGTTCACCGCGGCACCCACGCCGGAATGTTCGATGTAGCCGGCTGGCAGCGCACGGCCATACCGCTGGGCCAGGTGCAGCCCGGCCTGTTCGCCATGCCGGCGCACCAGCGCGTCGCGCAGGTCGTCCTGCCAGTTGCGGACGATCTGCGCCAGCTCGCTCTCGATCGCGGCATGGTCGATCTGGATCGCCTCGCCGGACTTCGGGCGCACGATCATGTGCAGCTGGGCCAGTGGCGATTCGCTGAGCTGGACGTTGGTATCGATGTGCTCGCCGTGCAACATCCGCTTGAGCATGGCTTCGATGCGATGCCGCACCTCGGTGTTGAAGCGATCGCGCGGGATGTAGGCCAGCCCCGAGAAATAGCGGCCGTAGCGATCGCGCCGCAGGAACAGCTTGCTGCGTACGCGCTCCTGCAGGCCAAGGATCGCCATCGAGGTATGCAGCAATTCGTCGCCGGTGGACTGGAACAGTTCGTCGCGAGGCAGGGTTTCGAGGATGTGGCGCAGTGCCTTTCCGTTGTGGCTGTCGGGCGCGAGGCCCGAACGGCGCATCACGTGGTCGTGGCGCTCGCGCACCAGCGGGATGGTCCACGGGCGGCTGGTGTAGGCACTGGAGGTGTACAGCCCCAGGAACCGCTGTTCCCGTACCGGCTTCCCGGATGCATCGAAATCCAGAACCCCGATGTAATCCATGTAGCCCGGACGGTGCACGGTGGCGCGGGCATTCGTCTTGGTCAGGATCAGGGCATCGACGGCACCGGATTGCGGCATGTAATGCGCAGCGAGCGATGTCAGCAGGCGGGGCTTGCCCAGGTCGCCGCCGCGCAGCAGGCCAAGTCCGCTGTCGGCGACCGCGCGCAACACTTCCACGCCCTTCTGGCGAACCACTTCGTACTCGCGGTAGCCCAGCAGCGTGAAATGATTGTCCGCCGCCCAGCGCAGGAACGCCTGCGCTTCTTCGCGCCCGGCCGGATCGGCCGGGACCGTGCGGCGGTCGAAGCCCTCGGCGATATCCAGCATCTTCGCGCGCATGGCCTGCCAGTCGTCCACGATCGCGCGCACGTCGTCCAACACCGATGCGATGGCCTGTTCCACCCGGGGCATCTCGTCCGCCGCCTGGCGGTCGATCTCCAGGTGCATCAGGGATTCCGGCTGCCCCTCGCCGATCGCCAGCAGCTTGCCCTTGCGGTCGCGGCTGCATTCGACCACCGGATGGCCCAGTACGTGCACGCCGATGCCGAGTTCGGCCAGGCGCATGGTCACCGAATCGACCAGGAACGGCATGTCATCGTTGACGATCTGCAGGACGGTATGGGGGGACTCCCAGCCATGCTTGCCGGCCGTGGGGTTGAACAGGCGGATGCCCGCCGCCCCAGGCTTGCGGGTCCGCGCGAAATCGAGGAAGTCGCCCGCCAGCGCGGCCCAGCCCTCGACCGAGTGCTGCGGGAATTCATCGTCGCCCATGCGTTGGTAGAACGCGTGCGCGAACGTCTCCACTTCGGCGTGCCGCGCCTTCGGCAGGTCCTTGCGCATCTCCGCGATCACCGGGGCCAGCGAGACCGGATGCGAGACCGCGCCGACGACGGGCGCGCTCAATGCCTTGCGGGGACGCGCGGCGCGGGACGGGCCTGCCGCATTGCCGCGGTTCGCTTTACGGGATTTCGACGACTTTTTGTCTGCAGTGCTCATGGAAACAGGGGATCCAATGCAGGAAGGCCCGCGCTCGCGCGCAGGCCGTGGAAGATTCGGATGAAGGCATTGCTATTGCACGCCCGCGTGGATGAACGGCGGGTGATGCGCGATTCGCCGCGGACCATTCGCATCCGCACGGTTTGCCGGCGGCACACACCCCCGGAGGGGCGTGCGGCAGAGACCGTCGGGACGTCCATGGCGGTGTCAGCGCAGGCCGGTCTCGTTGCGGGCGATCACCAGGCGCTGGATCTCGCTGGTGCCCTCGTAGATCTCGGTGATCTTGGCGTCGCGGAAGTAACGCTCCAGCGGCATTTCCTTGGAGTACCCCATGCCGCCATGGATCTGCACGGCCTGGTGGGTGATCCACATCGCCGCCTCGGACGCGGTGAGCTTGGCGATCGCGGCCTCGTTGCTGAAGCGGCCACCGTTCCTCTCGGTCTCGCCCTTGGTCCAGGCCGCGCGCAGGGTGAGCAGCAGGGCCGCGTCCAGCTTGCACTTCATGTCGGCGATCTTGGCCTGGGTCATCTGGAAGGCGCCGATCGGCTGGCCGAAGGCCTTGCGCTCGCGGACGTACTCCAGGGTGGCCTCGTAGGCGGCACGGGCGATGCCGATGGCCTGGCTGGCGATGCCGATGCGGCCCGCATCGAGCACGCCCATGGCGATCTTGAAGCCGTGCCCCTCGTCGCCCAGCACGTCCTCGGCGCGGGCGACGTAATCGGTGAACTCGATCTCGCAGGTCGCCGACGCGCGGATGCCGAGCTTGGGTTCGGTCTTGCCGCGGTGGAAGCCCTCGCGCTGGGTGTCCACCATGAAGGCGGTGATGCCGCGCGCACCCTTGTCGGGGTCGGTCATCGCGAACAGCACGATATAGCGCGCCACCGGGCCGGAGGTGATCCAGCTCTTCTTGCCATTGATGACGAAGCTGCCGTCGGCCTGCTTCACCGCCTTGCAGCGCATGGCGGTGGCGTCGGAGCCGGACTGCGGTTCCGTCAGCGCGAACGCGCCGATTTCCTTGCCCTCGGCGATCGCGCGCACGTAGGTCTGCTTCTGGTCCTCGGTACCGAACTTCAGGATGCCGTTGCAGAACAGCGAGTTGTTCACCGACACGATGGTGGAGTGGGCGGCGTCGCCGGCAGCGATCTCCACCATTGCCAGCACGTAGCTGATGGGGTCCATGCCGGCCCCACCGTACTCGGCGGGCACTTCGATGCCCATCAGGCCGTTCTCGCCGAGGGTGCGGATGTTCTCCAGGGGGAACTCGCCCGTCTGGTCGTGGTGCTCCGCGCTGGGGGCGATCTTTTCCTGGGCGATGCGCCTGGCAACGTCCTGGATCATCAACTGCTCTTCGGTAAAGCTGAAATCCACGTCTGCACCTCTACTTTTGTCCGGATGGACAAACCGATCCCGCAATTGTAGCCAGCCCCGCCCCCGAACCCCAGCCTGAATCGGCGGTTTCGCCCGCCGGACTTGACCCGGCGGGATCGGCAAATCAGACTTATCTCTATATCGCGATAATTTGATGAATTAAGCGCCGCCGCCTCGCCCGGCGCACCAGGAGTACCGATGGACCTCGAAGGCTGGTCGTCCCGACTGAAGGTGTTCGCAGACGCCACCCGCGTACGCCTCCTCGCCCTGCTCGAGCAGGAGGAGCTGACCGTCGCGGAGCTGTCCGCCGTGACGCGACTTGCGCAGCCGCGCGTCTCCACCCACCTCGCCCGGTTGAAGGAGGCGGGCCTGGTGCGGGATCGGCGCTCGGGGGTGTCCGCGTATTACCGCTTCGAGGAAGAGGCGCTGGACCCGGCACAGCGCGCACTGTGGCATACGCTGCGCAGCGGCAGCGACGATCCGCTGCTGAAGCAGGACGCCGGACGCCTCCCCGATGTGCTTGCGGCCCGCGCCGCCGACCAGAACTGGGCGGACTCCGTGGCCGGCGACATGGAGCGCCATTATTCCCCAGGGCGCACCTGGGAGGCGATGGCGCGTTCCGCGCTGCCCCTGCTCGAACCGGGGGACGTGCTCGACATCGCCTCGGGCGATGGCGTCCTTGCGGAGCTGCTGGCGCCGCACGCGCAACGGTACGTATGCCTGGACGCCAGCAGCAAGGTGGTGAATGCCGCCAGCGAACGGCTCCGCCGGCTGCGCAACGTCGAGGTCCAGGAAGGCGACATGCACGCGCTGCCCTTCGAGGCGGGGACCTTCGACCTGGTGGTCCTGATGCATGCCCTGACGTACGCCGACCAGCCCGCCCGGGCCGTCTCCGAGGCCGCACGCGTGCTCCGGCCTGGTGGGCGCCTGCTGCTCACCAGCCTCGCGCGCCATGCCCACCAGAGCACGGTGGAGAGCTATGGCCACGTCAACCTGGGCTTTGGCGAAAAGGACCTGGCGCGCTTTGCCGAAAAGGCCGGTCTTGACATCGTCAGTTGCGACACCGTCACCCGCGAGCGGCGGCCGCCCCATTTCGCGGTGATCGCCCTGCTGGCGCGCAAGCCCGCGGAGGCCCTCCGCCCTGGCCGCAGGAAGTCCTGACGTGGACACCCTCCCCTGGTTGAATCCCCAGCGCGTGGCCCGCCTGCAGGACGCGCTGCAGGCCCGCATCCTCGTCATCGACGGCGCGATGGGCACGATGATCCAGCAGCATGGACTGGACGAAGGCGATTACCGCGGCGAACGCTTCGTCGACGGCTTCGACGCTGCGTACCTGCCCGAGGCCGGGCACGTCCACGGCGCCAGTTGCGGCTGCAGCCATGACCAGCGCGGCAACAACGACCTGCTGAGCCTGACCCGCCCGGAGATCATCCGCGATATCCACGCACAGTACCTCGACGCGGGCGCGGACCTGGTGGAAACGAACACCTTCAACTCGACCACCATCTCGCTGGCCGACTACGGCCTGTCGCACCTCGCCCGCGAACTCAACGAGGCCGGAGCGCGACTGGCACGCGAGGCCTGCGACGCGGCCGAAGCACGCGACCCGGCACGCCCGCGTTTCGTCATCGGCGTGCTGGGGCCCACCAGCCGGACCGCGTCGCTGAGTCCCGACGTGAACCGCCCTGGATTTCGCGCCATCACGTTCGATGCGCTGCGTGAGGCCTACCGCGAGGCCACCGATGGCCTCATCGACGGCGGCGCCGACCTGCTGATGGTCGAGACCGTGTTCGATACCCTCAACGCCAAGGCGGCCCTGTTCGCGATCGAGGAGGCATTCGACGCCCGGGGATCCCGGCTGCCGGTGATGGTGTCCGGCACGATCACGGATGCCTCCGGACGGACGCTTTCCGGGCAGACGGCCGAGGCCTTCTGGTACTCGCTGCGCCACGCGCGACCGCTGTCGATCGGACTGAACTGCGCGCTGGGTGCCAAGGATCTGCGCGTCCATGTGGACGTGCTTGCCCAGATCGCCGACGCATACGTGAGCACCCATCCGAACGCCGGCCTTCCCAACGCCTTCGGCGGCTACGACGAAACACCGGAGGACATGGCGGCGGTGCTCGGCGAATTCGCCCGGGCGGGACTTCTCAATCTCGTGGGAGGCTGCTGCGGGACCTCCCCCGCGCATATCAATGCCATCGCACGTGCCGTGGGCGAGTATCCCCCGCGGGCCCTCCCGGCACTGGAGGCCGCATGAGCCTGCTGCCCCGTAACACCCGGTTGAGCGGACTGGAACCGCTGCAGATCACCGCCGAGAGCAACTTCATCAACGTCGGCGAGCGGACCAACGTCACCGGCAGCGCCAAGTTCCGCAAGCTGGTCAAGGAGGATCGCTACGACGAAGCCGTCGAGGTGGCCCGCCAGCAGGTCGAGAATGGCGCGCAGGTGCTCGACGTCAACATGGACGAGGGCCTGCTCGACTCCGAGAAGGCGATGGTCGACTACCTCAACCTGATCGCGGCCGAGCCGGATATCGCACGCATCCCGGTCATGGTCGACAGCTCCAGGTGGAGCGTGATCGAAGCCGGGCTGAAGTGCCTGCAGGGCAAGGGCATCGTCAACTCGATCTCGATGAAGGAAGGCGAGGAGGAGTTCCTGCGCCAGGCACGTCTGGTGCGTCGCTATGGCGCGGCGGTCGTCGTGATGGCCTTCGACGAAGTCGGCCAGGCCGACACGGCCGAGCGGAAAGTGGAGATCTGTTCGCGCGCCTACGCGCTCCTGACCGGGCGCGTGGGCTTCCCGCCCGAGGACATCATCTTCGATCCCAACGTGTTCGCGATCGCGACGGGCATCGAGGAGCACGACAACTACGCGGTCGACTTCATCGAAGCGACGCGCGAGCTGAAACGGCGTTTCCCGCTCAGCCACGTCTCCGGCGGCGTGTCGAACGTTTCGTTCTCGTTCCGGGGGAACGAGGTCGTGCGCCAGGCGATCCACGTGGTGTTCCTGTACCACGCGATCCGCGCGGGCATGGACATGGGGATCGTCAATGCCGGCGCCCTCCCCTTGTACGACGAACTCGACCCTGAGCTGCGCGAGCGGGTGGAGGACGTGGTGCTCAACCGGCGGGCCGACGGCACCGAGCGCCTGCTGGAGATCGCCGAACGGTTCAAGGGCCGCAAGGGCGAGAAGAAGGTCGAGGACAAGGCATGGCGCGAGCAGCCGGTTCGCGCGCGGCTGGCGCACTCGCTGGTCCATGGGATCGACCAGTACATCGAGGCCGATACCGAGGAAGCACGTAGCGAGGCGAAGCGCCCGCTCGATGTCATCGAAGGACCGTTGATGGACGGCATGAACGTGGTCGGCGACCTCTTCGGCGCCGGCAAGATGTTCCTGCCGCAGGTTGTCAAGTCCGCGCGGGTGATGAAGAAGGCGGTCGCCTACCTGCTGCCCTACATCGAGGCCGAGAAGGCACGCACTGGCGATGCGGGCAAGTCCAACGGGCGGATCGTCATGGCCACGGTCAAGGGCGACGTGCACGACATCGGCAAGAACATCGTGGGCGTGGTGCTCGCCTGCAACAACTTCGAGGTGGTCGACCTGGGCGTGATGGTGCCGGCGCAGACGATCCTGGACAAGGCGCGCGAGGTACAGGCCGACCTGATCGGCCTGTCCGGCCTGATCACGCCGTCCCTGGAGGAAATGAGCCACGTGGCGCGGGAACTGTCGCGTCAGGGCTTCGACACCCCCCTGCTGATCGGTGGGGCGACCACCTCGCGCGCGCATACCGCGCTGAAGATCCATCCGCACTATGGCGCACCGACGGTATGGGTGAAGGATGCCTCGCGCGCGGTCGGGGTGGCGCAATCGCTGATCAGCCCGGAGCTGCGCGCGCCGTTCGTCGCGGCGAACGACGCCGACTATGCCGAGATCCGCGAGCGGCACCGCAATCGGGGGGAAGGAAAGCGGCTGGTATCCCTGGAAAAGGCGCGGGGCCAGCGGTTCGAGGGTGGCTGGGACGCCCATGTGCCGCCGGCTCCGCGCCAACCGGGGCTCCACCTGCTGGACGTGCCGCTCGGCGACCTGCTCGACTACATCGACTGGACCCCGTTCTTCGGCGCCTGGGAACTGGCCGGCCGGTTTCCCCGCATCCTCGAGGATGAGGTGGTGGGCGCCCAGGCGCGCGAACTCCATCGCGACGCCCTGGCCATGCTGGAGCGCATCGTCACGGAATGCTGGCTGCAGGCAAAAGCCGTGTTCGGGCTGTGGCCGGCCCGGTCCGTAGGCGATGACGTGGTCGTCGACGTGGACGGCGAACCGGTCACCCTCCACTTCCTGCGGCAGCAGGTGGACAAGCCGGTCGAGCGCCCCGATTTCTGCCTGGCGGATTTCATCGCCCCCGAAGCGAGTGGGCTCGACGACTGGATCGGCGCCTTCGCCGTGACCGCGGGAATCGGTATCGAGCCGCACGTGGCGCGTTTCGAAGCGGAGCACGACGACTACAACGCGATCCTGTTGAAGGCCCTCGCCGACCGCCTGGCGGAAGCCTGCGCGGAGTACCTGCACGCCCGCGTGCGGCGGGAATTCTGGGGGTATGCCGCCGACGAAACGCTCGACAACCAGGCCCTCATCGACGAGCGATACGTCGGCATCCGGCCGGCCCCGGGGTACCCGGCCTGCCCCGAGCACAGCGAGAAGGCGACGCTTTTCCGCCTGCTCGATGCAGAACGCAATGCCGGTATCCAGCTGACGGAAAGCTTCGCGATGTACCCGACCGCCGCGGTGTCCGGCTACTACTTCAGCCATCCCCGCAGCCAGTACTTCGTGGTCGGCCGCCTGGGCAAGGAGCAGGTCGAGGACTACGCCCGCCGGAAGGGCGCCAGCCTCTCCCAGGCCGAACGCTGGCTGGCCTCCAACCTCGACTACGATCCGGAATGAACACCACCCCGCCTGCCCGGCGTGGTCGGCCGGTCGTCGGCATCGTCGGCAGCCGGGGGGCGTACGGACGCTGGCTGAGCCGTTTCTTCCAACGGACGATGGGGCTCGAGGTGGTCGGGCGGGATCCGGTCGGCGACACGCGGTTGGAGGCCCGGGAACTGATCGAAGCAGCGGACATCCTCCTGTTCGCCGCTCCCATCCGGTCGACCGTCTCTGTGATCGATGACTACGTGGCCCTCGCCGATGGCATCGAGCGTGGCCGGCTGTGGCTGGACGTGACCTCGATCAAGCAGGCCCCTGTCGAGGCATTGCTCCGGTCCCGCGCGGACGTGGCCGGCCTGCATCCGATGGCGGCCCCACCCAAAGTGGAAACACTGAAGGGCCGCGTGATGGCGGTGTGTCCCGCCCGGGTGACGTCCTGGCGCCCCTGGCTCGACGACTTCCTTGCCGCCACCCAGGCCGAATGCGTCGAGGTCGATCCCGCGCACCACGACCGTGCCATGGCACTCGTGCAGGGTCTCGTGCATGCGGGGCACATGGCACAGGCCCGCGTCCTGCGCGAGCTGGCGCCCGACATCGGCGGGCTTCCGGCCCTGCATCCGCTGAGGACGGTCGGCTTCGGGCTGGACCTCGCCGTCACCGAGCGCATGCTCGCCGGCAATCCGGGCATCTACGAAGACATCCAGTTCGACAATCCGCACGTGCTGCCCATGCTGGAACGCCTCCTCGCCTCGGTCGAGGCCCTGCGCGACTGCGTGCGCGAGGGTGGCCCGCATGCGCGCGCCCGCCTGCGCCGGGACCTGTTGAGCGACAGCTCGACCTTCTTCGGTGCCAAGGCGCTGGCAGCGGGCAGCCATGCCTTCGAGCGAATGGGCTACCTGATGGCGGACCTCGAGGCACCCGAGTACCTCAGTGTCTTCCTTCCCGAAGACCGGCCCGGCTCACTGAGGGTGCTGCTGGGCATCTTCGAGCGACATGGCGTCAACCTCGACTCCATCCACTCCTCGCGCAGCCCGGAGGGCGAACTCCACTTCCGTATCGGCATCGGGCAGGCGCAGGCGCGCCGCCTCGCCCCCGACACCTGGCAGGCCCTGTGCGCGGATATCCAGGAGGAAGGAGTGGGCCGTATCGTGGGGGGCAGTCGCCCTGCGGGGACCTCCGGCTAGCGCCAATGGTCACCAGACCAGGTCGTCGGGCACCTGGTACTTCGGATCGGCATACGGGTCGTCCGCCACGGGCGCGTTCGGGTCGACCTTCAGCGCCACGCAGGGCGCGAAGGTCGCTTCCGCCTCCGCGAGAAGCGCGGAGGTCACCAGCAGATACCGTCCGTTCTGCTGGATCACGCCCAGCTCGCCGGCATTGAGCGCCTTCAGCTGTTCACCGGTGACATAGATCCGCTTGATCTTGCCGCCGTACTCGAAATGCCGGGCGATGTCGGCCTTGTCGCTGTTCAGCGCCTTGCCTTCGATCAGGATGGCAAGCCTCGCCCGCGCCTCGCGGCGCAGCCGCGCTTCCTCCTGTTTGGCGCGCTCGGCGGCAATCCGCTCGTCTTTCTCGCGCTGGGCGCGGATGGCGTAGGCCTTGGCAAGCTCGATGTCACCTTGTGACCGCGCCTTCCCGCCTGCACCGCGGCCCTTGCCGGTGGCAGCATGGCCAGCGTCACCCCGTCCCGGGCGGGAGGATGCGTCGCGGCGACCGCCCTTGCCATCCTTGCGGGGCGGCTTCACGCCCTTGCCGTCCCGATGGGGCGGCCTCGCGTCCTTTGCGGGTTTCGGCGCGGGCTTGAATCCCAGGCCGAGCAGCTGGTTGCGCAGGGTATCGCTCATGGTGCGGATCTTGCGGTCAGTAGTGGGGCGGCGGCGGTTCCTGCGCCGGGTCCGCATTCACGGCGCCGGACGACAGGGTCGAGCGCAATTGTCGCAGTTCATCGAGCGCGCGGTGCAACAGGAGCGCATTGCGGGCCTCCTCGTCACGCGAAGCCGCGAGCGCGTCGCTCAGCTCCTGCATGGCCTGCTCCTGGAACGCGAGACGCGTTTCCAGGTCGACCAGTCGCTCGTCGATCGCGCTCGGGTTCATCCGTTCCAGCCGGCCACGGAGCGACCCCGGCCGATGCCGTAGTAGGCAATGCCCGCGGCCTCGACTTCCTCGGGCAAGTACAGATTGCGACCGTCGAAGATCGCCGCATCCCGGAGGGCCCGCTTGATGCGGCTGAAATCAGGGCTCCGGAACGGCTTCCACTCGGTGACCACCACCAGCGCGTCGGCGTCGATGAGTGCGGCATTGGCCGACTCGCACAGCACCAGGTCGTCGCGCTCGCCGAAGATGCGCTGCGCCTCGTGGCGTGCCTCGGGATCGTACGCGCGTACCTGCGCGCCCGCGTCCCACAGCTGCTGCAGCAGGCGGCGACTGGAGGCCTCGCGCATGTCATCGGTATTCGGCTTGAAGGCGAGGCCCCATACCGCGAACGTCCTGCCCTTGAGCTTGCCACCGTAGTGGCGCTCGATCAGTTCGAACAGGTGCTTTTTCTGATGTTCGTTGACGGACTCGACGGCGTTGAGCAGCCGCGGGTCGATGCCATGCTGCTGGGCGGTGCGGGCAAGTGCCTGGACATCCTTCGGAAAACAGGACCCCCCGTAGCCCGCCCCGGGGTAGATGAAATGCCAGCCGATCCGGGGGTCCGAGCCGATGCCCTGCCTCACCATCTCCACGTCTGCACCGACCCGTTCTGCGATGTTCGCGATCTCGTTCATGAAGCTGATCTTGGTCGCGAGCATCGCGTTGGCCGCGTACTTGGTCAGCTCCGCGGAGCGCACGTCCATGACCACGATGCGTTCGTGGTTGCGGTTGAAGGGCGCATAGAGGCGCTTGAGCTTCTCGACCGCACCCGGCTCGGATGCGCCAATGACGATCCGGTCTGGACGCATGCAGTCCGCGACGGCATCGCCTTCCTTCAGGAACTCGGGGTTCGAGGCCACCGAGAATGGCACCTCGACCTGGCGCACCAGCAGCTCGGTGGCGATCGCCTCGCGCACCTTGTCCGCGGTTCCGACCGGCACCGTGGATTTGTCCACCACGACCGCCGGCCGTTCGATGTGCTGGCCGATGGTACGCGCCACTTCCAGGACATAACGAAGGTCGGCACTGCCGTCTTCGTCGGGAGGGGTGCCCACGGCGATGAAGATGACTTCTCCGTGGGCGATCGCCGTAGCGGCATCGGTAGTGAAGCGCAGGCGCCCGGCGGCATGGTTGGCCTTGACCATCGGTTCGAGGCCGGGCTCGAAGATCGGCACGACACCGCGGTTGAGCCCCTCGACCTTGACCTCGTCCACGTCGACGCAGACGACGTCATGCCCGACGTCCGCGAGGCAGGCGCCGGTGACGAGGCCGACATAACCCGTGCCGAAGATCGTTACACGCATTTACACAAGCTCCCTGGAAGCCGAGCGAGGCTCAGCCTTCGCCGGCCGCGGTGGCCTCGGGCGGTGCGATGCCGATCAGCTCGACATCGAATACCAGCGTGGCATTGGGACCGATCGGTCCACCGGGGGTTCCCATCGGACCGTAGCCCAGCTCGCCGGGGATCCACAGGCGATACTTGCTGCCCACCGGCATCAGCTGAAGCCCCTCGGCCCAGCCCGGCACCACGCGGGTCAGCGGGAATTCGACCGGCTCGCCTGCCTCGGTGGAATCGTCGAACACGGTGCCGTCCAGGAGCTTGCCGGTGTAGTGCACGCGGACGGTGTCTTCGGCGGTCGGCTTCGGGCCGTCACCTTTCTCAAGCACCTCGTACTGCAGGCCGGATGCCGTGGTCTCGATGCCGGGCTTCCCGGCGTTGGTCTCCAGGAATGCCTTGCCGGCCTCCTCGTTTTCCTTCGCCTTGGCCGCCTGGTCTGCTTCCATCTTTTCCTGCATGTGCTGGCCGAATGCCTGCGCCACCTGCTCCGCCTGCTCGTCGGTCATCAGCGGCGTGTCTCCGGCGAGGACGGTCCTGAGAGCATCGAACAGCGCCTCCTGGTCGATCTCGGAACTGATCGGCTCCAGCGACTTCGCCATCTGCAGGCCGATCATGTAACCCGCCTGTGCCTTCTGGCCCTCCAGGCCTTCGATTTCCACGGCGCCGGCGGCCTCATCGGCATCGGCGACAGCCGGCGTCGCCTGGCTCCCGTCGGCGGTCGCGTCGGCCGTCGTGTCGGGCGTGGCTTCTGGATTGCACGCGGCCAGCGCCAGGGACAGGGCGCCCACGAGCATCAGGGAACGGGGGGTGCGAAACGTCTTCTGCATGGGGGATAGACTCCGGAAGTGCGAAGTGCGGACGGGCGATGGCGTCCTGCGGAGCCCGCGACGGGCGCGGGCCAAGGGGGATTACTGGATGGCCTGGAGCTCGACGTCGAACTTCAGCACTGAATTCGGCGGCACCATCGGCGGCGCCCCCTTGCTTCCATAGGCCAGGTCGCTCGGGATCCAGAAGGTGTACTTGCTGCCGACCGGCATCAGCGCCACGCCCTCCGTCCAGCCGGCAATGACCTGGTTCAGCGCGAACTCGGCGGGCTGGCCGCGATCATACGAACTGTCGAACACCGTGCCATCGAGCAAGGTGCCGTGGTAGTTCACGCGGACCGTGTCGGTCGGCCGGGGGCGGGGGCCGGATCCCTGCCGGACCACGCGGTACTGGAGGCCGGACGCGGTCGAGATCACGCCCGCTTCGTCCTTGTTCTTCGCCAGGAAGGCCTCGCCCTCGCCCTTCGCCGCATCGGCCCGGCGCTGCGCATCCGCCTGCATCCGCTGCGAGAACGCGTCACGCACCGCAGCCAGCTCGGTTTCGCTCAGCAAGGAGGTGCCCCCGCTGACCTGGGTCTGGACCGACTGGATCAGTACCGGCAGGTCGACCTCGTCCTTGATCGGCTTCAGGCGGTTGCCGATGTCGTTGCCGACCAGGTAACCGGCCTTGCGCGCGTCGAGTTCCGGCACGCTCGCCCCGTCAGGGGCCTGCCCGGCACGGGCGGCCGAACGCATCATGAGGGCCTGGCCGATCATGGGGGCCTCTTCCTGGGAGACGAGAGGCTCGCCGCCCTCGAAGGCATTCTCGATCGCCTTCGCGAACGCGTCCATGTCGAGGTCCGCCCCGATCGGCTTGATCGAGCGTCCCACGTCCTGCCCGATCATGTAGCTGACCTTCTGGCGTTCGCCGGCAAGCGGTCCGGCGTCCTGCGCGTGGGCGGACGCGATCGGCAGGCCGGTTCCGGCCAGTGCCGCGACGATCAGCGCCGCGGCGCCCTGGATCAAAGCCTTCATTGCAAAGCTGCTCCTGATAGATGTCCAACCGCCGGAGGACCCTGGCGGCCGTGCCTGCCGAATCGCCGCACGAAGCGGTCATTGTCGCGTTGGCGGGCCGTTCCGGCAAACGATTCCGGTAAGGATGGACCCCGACGCACGTGAAAAGTGCCCGCGGACCATGACTTCAGTTGGGGCGGGCAGGACTTGCATGGCTGTGTTTAGGTGTTATAGTTGCATACAACACCGATTGACCACCGAGCAGGACGGACCCATGAACCGCAAGCTCCAGAACAGTCTCAATGCCTTTGCCATCAGCGCCGCCCTGGCGGGACTGGTCCTGATGGTGGGCACGTCGCCATCCCCCACTGCCTTCCCTGCGACGACGCATGTCGCCGGGATCCCGGTCGGTGCGGCGGCAGCCGGTGCGAAGACCCAGCCACCGGCGGCCTCGCCGGGGCGTACCCACCAGCGCCATTCGCTGGTGATGCCCTACTTCTCTTTCTCTCCGCGGGGTTGAACATGACCGCCATCCAATGGAGCGACGGCGCTCCCATCTATCGACAGCTGAAGGAGCGCGTCATCGCAATGATGCTCGACGGCGACCTGAAGCCCGGCGATGCCCTGCCCTCGGTGCGCCAGGTGGCGGCCGAGTACCAGGTCAATCCCATCACCGTCTCGCGCGCCTACCAGGAGCTCGCGGACGAATCCCTCATCGAAAAACGCAGGGGACTTGGAATGTACGTCACCGAAGAAGCCGCACGGAAACTGCTCGTGAACGAGCGCGAACGCTTCCTCAAGGAGGAATGGCCCGCCGTGCTCGAACGCATCACGCGACTGGGGCTGAGCGCGCAGGACCTGCTGCCGGCCGGCGATGGCCGTGGAGGTGCACAGTGAGCGCCCTGGTATCCGCGAAGGGCCTGCGCAAGGCCTACAAGAACAAGGTCGCCCTCGACGATGCCGCGTTCGAGATCCCTGCCGGTCGCATCGTCGGCCTGATCGGACCGAATGGCGCGGGCAAGACCACCGCCCTCAAGGCCATGCTCGGCCTGATCCCGTTCGATGGCCAGTTGAACGTGCTGGGCCTCGACCCGCGCACCCAGCGCGACGAACTGATGCGCGACGTCTGCTTCATTGCCGACGTGGCCGTGCTGCCGCGCTGGATGAAGGTCAAGGAAGCGATCGAGTTCGTCTCCGGCGTGCATCCGCGTTTCGACAAGGCCCGCTGCGAGCGCTTCCTGAAAGGCACCCAGCTGAAGCCGAACATGCGCGTCCGCGAGATGTCCAAGGGCATGATCGTGCAGCTGCACCTGGCCCTGGTCATGGCCATCGACGCCCGCCTGCTGGTGCTCGACGAGCCGACGCTCGGCCTCGACATCCTGTACCGCAAGCAATTCTACCAGCGCCTGCTGGAAGACTATTTCGACGAGCAGAAGACGATCCTCGTGACCACGCACCAGGTCGAGGAGATCGAGCACATCCTGACCGACGTGATGTTCATCCGTGACGGCAAGGTCGTGCTGGACACGCCGATGGACACGCTCGGCGAGCGCTTCATCGAGGTGTTCGTCGATGCCCAGCGCGCCGAGGAAGCACGCGGCCTGCAGCCCATCGACGAGCGCGCCCTGCCCTTCGGCAAGACCGTGATGCTCTACGACGGCGTGCCGGCCGAACGCCTGGCCGCCATTGGCGAGACCCGTACCCCGGGCCTGGCCGACCTGTTCGTCGCCACCATGAAGGGAACCTACGCATGAACGCCATTGCAGACACCCCGCAGGCGCCCCGCAACGCGATGGCGGCGCCGCACCCGACCCATACGTTCAAGCTGCTGCTCAAGCGGGAGTTCTGGGAGCACCGCGGCGGCTTCTTCTGGGCCCCGATCATCGCCGGCGGCATCTCGCTGCTGCTGACGCTGATGGGCATCGTGGTCCTCTTGATTCTTGGCCATAAGGCAGCCGCGGCAGGAGAGCTTCAAGTCGATGGTGTAACAATTAACGGTCTTGACATTGCACTCCTGACAGGACAACTCAAGCCAGAGGATCTCCGAACGGGGGCTGACATACTGCTGCTGACGAATAGTGTCTTGCCCTATGTCGTCTTGATGTTCGTTGTCTTTTTCTATTGCCTTGGCTCGCTCTACGACGAACGCAAGGATCGAAGCGTTCTGTTCTGGAAGTCGTTGCCGGTGTCGGACACCGAAACCGTACTGTCGAAACTCGCCAGCGCAGTTCTGATCGCTCCGATCATCGCCGGACTGGTTGCGATTGCCACGATGATCGGCTTCCTCGTCATGGTGAGTGTCGTTATCGCCATCTATGGTGGCAACCCGTTCACCCTTCTGTGGGGGCCCGCGCATCTAGGCACCCTGGTGCTCGGTCACCTTAGCTGGATCCCGGTTTATGCCTTGTGGGCACTGCCCACCGTCGGCTGGCTGATGCTCTGCTCGGCCTGGGCACGCAGCAAGCCGTTCCTCTGGGCAATCATGGTCCCGCTGTTCGCCGGCATCTTCGTCGCTTGGTTCGACGTGATGGAGCTCTTCGACATGCAAAGTGGCTGGTTCTGGGCAAATGTTGTCGGCCGCCTGCTTCTGGGAACTGTCCCGGGAGCTCATCTGCCCTACCGCGGCGATGCCGACCACATGTTGCAAAATCACGATGGTGTTGAGGCCGTGCTGCGGGAAGCATCACCGATAGCGATGCTGAATAGCTTGTCGATGCCCGAACTGTGGATCGGTGCGGTCGCGGGCGCCGCGATGATCTTCGTCGCCATCCGCCTGCGCCGCTGGCGCGACGAAGGTTGATCGAGGAATCGACATGAAGATGCAGACCCATGCCCTCCCCCTGCTGCTCTGCCTGCTGCCGGTCCTGCCGGCGCAGGCGGCCGGAACCGACCCCCGGCTTGCCAGCGAGCTCGACGAAGCCCGCGCGGAAGTCCGCGTTGAACTCGACCAGGCCCGCCAGGCACTGAAGACGGACAACCTCCGCGTCGACGAAAGCCTGCGCTTCGGCGATCGTCACGCAGGAAGCGCCGACGTGCCGCCTGCCGAGATCACCCCGCAAGGCGACTTCCGGATCGATGGCGAGGAAGTCGCCATCGACCCCTCACAACGCAATGCGTTGCTGGCCTACCGCGACCAGGTGATCGAGATCGGCATGGCGGGTATCGACATCGGCGAGCGCAGTGCGCGCGTGGCACTGGAAGCCGTCGATACCTCGATGGCGGCATTGCTCTTCAACGCGATGAGTGGCCGCCTGGAACGCCGGATAGAGAAGGCCGTGCGCGAAGACGTCGAGCCTGCCGTGGCCGCGCTCTGTGACAAGCTGCCCGCCGTCATGGCATCGCAACAGGCGCTCGCCCTGAGCCTGCCTGCCTTCCAGCCCTACGCCACCCTCGACGCCGATGACATCGACGCGTGCCACCGCGGCGCGCACGATGCCTTCGCCGCACGCTGACAGGAGATCGTCCATGAAGCACGCCCACAGGATTGTCCTTGCCCTGCTCTGCTGCCTGCCGCTGATGGCGGCCTGCAGCCGCGACGCCAACCCGGCCCATTCGGCGGCTGAAGGCACCCGCCAGGCCTCGATGCAACTGCGCGAGAAGATGGCAGAGGTGCGCGACAAGGTCCGCGAGGAAATGGCCACCGAAGACATGGGCCTGGACAGCGACGACCCCAACGCCCCGAAGGCGCGGATCACCCCGGCTGGCGATCTGTACATCGGCGATACCGCGGTTGCCATCGACGAAGCACAGCGGGCCCTGCTGCTCGAGTACCGCCAGCGCATCGCCGGGGTGGCGGCCGCGGGTGCGGAGATCGGGATGCACAGTGCCAGCGTGGCGACGGACGCCGTCGGCACTGCGATCGCTGCGATCTTCAGCGGCGAGAACGGCGACGACATCGGCAAGCGCATCGAGGCCGAGATCGAACCGAAGATCCGTGCCGCGGTCGGACGCCTCTGCAGCCAATTGCCGCCGCTGCTGGAGACCCAGAAGGCGCTCGTCGAACAGCTGCCCGAATTCGCACCCTATGCGGACATGGATGGCCACGACATCGACGACTGCATGGACGAAGCGGTAGCGGAAGCGCCCACCGCGTCGCCCACCAACGAGGCCGCCGAGGCCGAGGCAGCCCCCGCTCAGTAAGCCTGTCCAGTCATCCGGGCCGCCTCTTCCGCGCTGCAGGGGCGGCCCTTGATGTCGGCGCATTGCAGCCGGTCCGACTCCACCAGCGCAGGCGCTTTCTCTGCCAGGAAATCGATGAACTGCCGCACCGCGGGCAACATGCCGCGCCGTGACGCGAACACCGCATGGAAGATGCCCTGCGGCAGTCGCCAGTCCGGGAGCACCACTTCCAGCTCCCCGCGCCGCACCGCGTCGGAGCAGATCGTTTCCGGCAGCATGGTGATGCCCACCCCCTGCTTGGCCAGTGCCATGAGCATCGGGAAATCGAAGCCCGCAACCCGCGGCTTCAGCTCCACCCGCCGCACCTCGCCCGCCGGACCATGCAATTCCCAGCGTTGGCGCGACTCGTCCTCGTTCATGCTCAGCGTGACGTGTTCGGCCAGGTCGTCGGGCGACCCGGGGCGTCCTCGCTTGCGCAGGTAATCCGGACTGGCCACCAGCAGTTCCTGTACCGGTCCGAAGCTGCGCATCACCAGGCTGCCGTCGTCGTCGAGCTTGGAACGGACGCGCAGCGCGACATCGAATCCTTCGTTGATGACGTCGACCCGACGGTTGCTGACATGCAGTTGCACGTTGACCTGCGGATGCAGGGCGAGGAACTCGGGCAACAGCTTCGGCATCTGCTGCTGGGCGACGCCCACCGGCACGCTGACCCGCACCAGCCCGCGCGGTTCCGCACTCAGCCTGTCCACGACTTCACGCGCCGCCTGCGCCTCCTCCAGCATGGCCTGCGCATGGCGATACACGCTCTGGCCCACGTCCGTCACCGAGAAGCGGCGTGTCGATCGCTGCAGCAGGCGGACACCGAGATCGCTCTCCAGCTGGCTGATGCGCCGGCTCAGCCGCGATTTCGGGATGCCCAATGCCCGCTCCGCGGCAGCGAACCCGGAGTGCTCGACCACCATGGCGAAGTAGTAGAGGTCGTTGAGGTCGTACATGGCAGACAATTCCGTTTATGGAACGATGCGTGATATTTAGCTATATTTATCCCACGAACGCAACACCCTAGATTGGCCTCACCGCGGCGATGCCGCCCAAGCCCCGACGAGGCCCGCCATGAAGCTCCTGCACATCGACTCCAGCGCCCTGGGCGCGAATTCCGTTACCCGCGAACTGTCCGCGGCGATCACCGCCCGCTGGCGCGACAGTTTTCCGCAGGTCCAGGTCGAGTACCGCGACCTCGACGCAAATCCCTTGCCGCACCTGACCGCCGGCTCGCTCGCCCAGGCCGATGCGGCGGAGGCCGCAGACGCGGCCACGGTCCTGGCGCAGTTCCTGGCCGCTGACGTCATCGTGATAGGCGCGCCGATGTACAACTTCAGCATCCCCTCGACGCTGAAGGCGTGGATCGACCGCATTGCAGTCGCGGGCAAGACGTTCAAGTACACGGAGTCCGGGGCGGTGGGCCTGGCCGGCGGCAAGAAGGTCGTCGTGGCCAGTAGCCGGGGCGGCGTCCACACCGGCGCGCCGACCGACTTCCAGGAGCCCTACCTGCGTCAGGTGTTCGCCTTCCTCGGCATCGAGGATGTCGAGTTCGTCCGCGCGGAAGGGGTGGCGTTCTCGCCGCAGCACCGCAGCGAAGCATTGGCCGATGCGCACCGCGCCATCCCGCGTCCCGTGGCGCTGGCCAAAGCGGCTTGAACTCGGCAAGCCCGGGAACGAGAAGGCCCCGCTTCTGGCGGGGCCTTCCAGTGACCGTCCGGAAACCGGACGTCAGGCGATCGTTTCGGCACCGCCCATGTACGGACGCACCGCCTCCGGCACCGTGATCGAGCCGTCGGTGTTCTGGTAGTTCTCCATCACCGCGATCAGCGCACGGCCGATGGCGACGCCGGAGCCGTTGAGGGTGTGGACGAGTTCGGGCTTGCCCGTTTCCGGATTGCGCCAGCGCGCCTGCATGCGCCTCGCCTGGAACGCATCGCAATTGGAGACCGAGGAAATCTCGCGATACGTCTGCTGAGAAGGCAGCCAGACCTCGAGGTCGTAGGTCTTCGACGCCGAGAAGCCCATGTCGCCACTGCACAGCAGCATCCGGCGATACGGCAGGCCGAGCGTTTCCAGCACCACTTCGGCTGCGCGCGTCATGGCCTCGTGCTCGGCCGCGCTCTCGTCGGGTCGCGCGATGCTGACCAGCTCGACCTTCTCGAACTGGTGCTGGCGGATCATCCCGCGGGTATCGCGGCCATGGCTGCCAGCCTCGGACCGGAAGCACGGCGAGTGTGCCGTCATCCGCAGCGGCAAGCGGTCGGCCTCGACGATCTCGTCGCGGACGATGTTCGTGAGCGAAATCTCCGACGTCGAGATCAGATAGCGCTTCTGCTCGCCCAACTCCGTGGCGAACATGTCCTCCTCGAACTTCGGCAACTGGCCGGTGCCGTACAGGCTCTCCGCGTTGACGATGAGCGGGACGTTGGTCTCCTCGTAGCCATGCGTACCGGTGTGCAGGTCGAGCATGAACTGCGCGAGTGCGCGATGCAGCCGCGCCAGCTGGCCTCGCAACACGGTGAATCGCGCGCCCGACAGCTTGGCCGCGGTGTCGCCGTCCAGCCAGCCATGGCGCGCTCCGAGTTCGACATGGTCCTTGACCTCGAAGTCGAACGCGCGCGGTGTGCCCCAGCGATGCTGCTCCACGTTGGCGCTCTCATCGGCACCGGCCGGCACGCTTTCGTCCGGCAGGTTGGGGATGCCCAGCGTGATCGCGTCCAGACGTGACTTGATACCGTCCAGCTGCTCCTCGCACGCCTTGAGCTCGTCACCGAAGCCGGCCACTTCCGCCAGCAGGGGCGCGATGTCCTCGCCCTTGGCCTTGGCCCGCCCGATCGCCTTGGAGCGCGTGTTGCGGAGGTTCTGCAACTCCTGCGTGCGCACCTGGATCTGCTTGCGCTCGGCTTCCAGCGAGGCCAGTGCATCGGCATCCAGCGAATAGCCGCGCATCTCGCGCAGTCGGGCGGCAAGTTCGGCGGGCTGGGCGCGCAGGAGGCTGGGATCGAGCATGGTGGGCAGGTGAATCGCGAAGTGGGCGGTGATTATCGCCGCTAAGCGGACGCATGTCCCGTTCGCCTGCTCCGAAACCCCTCAAGCGCCGCTTCAGGGAGTGGCATGCAAGAATGCAGTGTCACCCCTGCGTACCGGACCATGCCTGCCTCCGACAGCACCCGCTTCGACCTGAGCCGATGGAAGCCCACCCGCGACGCGCCCTGGTGGATGCTGGGCGGCCTGGCGGTTGGTCTCTTGCTCTTCGCGTGGGCATGGCAGGTGGACCGCGAGCGGGCCACGGCCCCCGGGGATACCGCGCCGCCGGTCGCGAGCGCGGAACGGCCTCCGCCGCTCCCGGCGCCGGTGGCGGCGGGCCGCGACACCGCCAGCGGCATGGGCGCACCCCGCGCGTCATTCGAGGACGAGGCGGATCGTCCCGAACTTGTTGAAACCGCCCCGCCGCCGCCTCCGCAGGCAGACCTGCCCGATCCGGTGGCCGAGAGCGACGGGGCACCGCCCGCGCCGCCGACGCCCGCCGCGGACAGCGAGCCTCGCCCGCTCCCCGGGCAAACACCCGCGCCAAGCTATCCCTCCTCGGCCTTCAGGCGCGGCGAGACCGGCGTGGTCCTGATACGGGCCACCATCGATAGCGAAGGCCGTCCGCGCGACCTTGAAGTCGCCCGGACCAGCGGCTCACGGCGACTGGACCGCGCGGCCGTGTCGGGCGTGCGCCAGTGGCGCTTCGCGCCGGCCATGCGCGACGGCCAGCCGGTCGAGGCGACGGTCAATATTCCGATCGAGTTCCTTCGCTGAGCACGGCTGCCTCGTCGGCGCTCAGGCGTCGGAGATGCCCATGCCGATCCCCTTCGCGAGCTCGACGAAACCGGGGAACGAGGTCGCGACATTCGCCACGTCGTCGATGACGACCGGGTCGGACGCACGTTGGGCGGCGACGGCCAGGCTCATCGCGATGCGGTGGTCGCCGTGGCTGTCTGCGCGGCCACCCCGGATCGCGCCGCCCTCGATGATCGCGCCGTCCGGGGTCTCGGTGATCTCGACGCCCAGTGCCGCAAGACCCGCGGCCATCGTGGCGATACGGTCGGACTCCTTGACGCGCAGTTCGGCCGCACCCCGGACGACGGTGCGGCCCCGGGCCGTCGCAGCCGCGACGAACAGCGCCGGGAACTCGTCGATCATGTCCGGCACCAGCACCTCCGGTACCTCGATGCCGTGCAACGGCGCGTGGCGCACGACCAGATCCGCCACCGGCTCGCCCCCTTGTTCGCGCGGGGCCTCCTCGCGGATGTCGGCGCCCATCAGGCGCAGCGCCGAGAGCAGGCCGGTACGGCGTGGGTTCATGCCGACGGCCTCCAGGCGCAACTCGGAGCCCGGCACCACGCTGGCCGCGATCAGGAAAAACGCGGCCGATGAGAAATCCGCGGGCACGTCCACGTCAGTGGCCCTCAATGCGTGACCGCCGCGGAGCCGGGCCTCGCCGGGCGCGAACTCGATCGGCCAGCCGAAGGCCGCCAGCATCCGCTCGGTGTAGTCTCGCGTGGGATGGGGCTCGCGGACCCGTGTCTCACCGGCGGCATACAGCCCGGCCAGCAGCACGGCGGACTTCACCTGAGCACTGGCAATGTTTGATTTGAAGTCAATGCCTTGCAGTGCACTGTTGCTATGAATTCTAAGCGGAGGTGTACCGCCTGCTTCCGCGTCGATGCGCGCGCCCATGGCCGACAGGGGATCGATCACGCGTCGCATCGGCCGCTTCGAGAGCGAAGCGTCCCCGACCAGCACGCTGTCGAATGCCTGCCCCGCCAGGACCCCGGCCAGCAATCGCATGCCGGTGCCCGCGTTGCCGCAGTCCAGCTCCGCTACCGGAGCCCGCAACCCATGGAGCCCGACCCCGTGGATGATGCGTTCGCTGGCATTCGGGGTCTCGATGCGGACGCCCATGGCCTGGAAGACGCGGGCGGTGGCACGGGTGTCCTCGCCCTCCAGGAAGCCGCGGACCCTCGTGGTGCCTTCCGCGAGCGCACCCAGCATGACCGCCCGGTGCGACACCGACTTGTCGCCCGGCACGCGCAGGCTGCCCGAAAGGGGCCGGCCGGGCGCTGCGCACCATTCAGTCATGCCGTTGCTCATCCACGCACCTCGTGCAGTACCTCGTCCAGCGCCGCCAGCAGGCGCGCGTTTTCATCCGGATTGCCGACGGAGATACGCAGGCAGTCCGGCAGTCCGTATCCGCCCATCGGCCTGAGGATCACGCCGCGATCGGTGAGCGCGCGCTCGATCGGCGCCGCCTCGCGACCGAATCCGACCAGCACGAAGTTGGTTTGCGAGGGAAAGACCTCGAGCCCCCGTGCCTTCAACGCGTCGACGAGCGCCTCGCGCTGCTCGGCGTTGCGCCGGCAGGCCATGCGCAGGTGGGCCTCGTCATCGAGTACCGCCTCGCAGGCCGCGAGCGCGGGACCGTTGACGTTGAAGCTCTCGCGCAAGCGCTCCATCACCGCCACCAGGCCCGGCGCGGCGACCAGATAGCCGACCCTCAGCCCGGCCAGGCCATACGCCTTGCTGAAGGTCCGGGTCACGACGACGTTGGGATGCCGTTCGATCCGGCCCAACGCGCTCGCGTAATCCGGCGCGTCCGCCATTTCGGCATAGGCTTCGTCGACCACGACGATCACCTCCGGCGGTACCCGCTCGATGAACGCGTCCAGCGCCTCGCCACCGAACCAGGTGCCGGTGGGGTTGTTGGGATTCGCGACGAACAGCAGGCGGGTGTCCGCCGTGATCGCCTCCAGCAGCGCATCGAGGTCGTGGCCGAGGGGCATGGCGCCATCCCGCGGCAACGGAGCCGCGATCCGCATGGTCGCGCCCGCCGCCTGGGTGGCGAGCGCGAAAACGGCGAAGCCGTGCCGGGAGAAGACCACGTCGGTGCCGGGACCGGCGAACACCTGGCCCAGCAGCATCAACAGTTCGTGGGAGCCGTTGCCCAGCATCAAGCGGTCGACACCCACGCCATGCTTCGCTGCAAGGGCGCGCTTCAGGTCGCCCCCCAGCGGGTCCGGGTAGCGATGCAAGACCTCCAGCTGGGCCATGATGGCCGCCGCGGCCCGGGGGGATGGTCCGTAGGGATTCTCGTTGGACCCCAGCTCCACCAGCACGTCGTTGCCGAAGCGCCGCCGGAATGCCACCAGGTCGTGCCCCGGATCGTAGGCCTTCAAGCCCCGCACGCCGGCGCTCGCCCGCGCAGCGAACCAGGCCTCGTCGAAGGCCGGCCCCTCGATCACCGGCACACTCATGCGATGGCGACCGGGTACGACCCCAGGACCTTCACTTCCTCGACGAAGTCAGCCATTTCCTCCAGAGAGCGCCGCATGCCCTCGTCCTCGACATGGCCGGCGACGTCGATGAAGAAGGCGTACTGCCACAGGCCGGTGTGGCCCGGACGCGACTCGATCCGGTTCATGCTCAGGCCGTGCCGTGCGAATGGCGCCAGGATGTTGAACAGAGCGCCGGGCTGGTCCTTGATGAAGGCCAGGAGCGAGGTGCGGTCATTGCCCGACGCGGGGAACAGCTCACGACCGAGGACCAGGAACCGCGTGGTGTTGTCGGGGCGGTCCTCGATCGGACCGGCGACGCTCTTGAGCCCGTACACCGTGCCGGCGCTGATGCCGGCGATGGCCGCGGCATCATCGGCGTTGCGCGCACGGCGCGCGGCCTCGGCGTTGCTGGCGACCGGGATTTTCTCGGCGTGCGGCAGGTGCTGTCGCAGCCACGCCTTGCACTGCGCGAAGGACTGTGGATGCGAGTAGACCCGTTCGATGTCCTCGAGGTGTCCGCCGCGCGAGAGCAAGTGCTGGTGCACGCGCAGTTCGACCTCTCCGCAGATCTTGACGTCCGAGGTGAGGAACATGTCCAGCGTCGACTGGATGGTGCCCTGGGTCGAGTTCTCGACCGGGACGACACCGAAGTCGGCGGCGCCGGATTCGATTTCCTGGAAGACTTCTTCAATCGACCCCAGGGGCAGGCCATGGATGGAGTGGCCGAAGTGCTTGTACACCGCCTGCTGCGAATGGGTGCCCTCGGGCCCCAGGAATCCTATCTTCAACGGCTCCTGCTGCGCGAGGCATGCGGACATGATCTCGCGGAACACGCGCACCAGCACGTCGTCGTTGAGGGGGCCGTCGTTGCGGTCCACCACGCGACGCAACACCTGCGCTTCGCGTTCGGGCCGGTAGTAATCGACCGCCGCCGCCAGCTTGCCCTTGGCCTGCCCGACCTGGCCGGCGAACTGGGCCCGTTCGGCAATCAGGGCCTGGATACTGCGATCGATGCCGTCGATACGGACGCGCAGTTCGCCCAGGTCCGGCTTGGTGCTCCGGGCGGCGACTGGACGGGCCTTCTTGGTCGCTTTCGCCGTCGCGCCGCTCACGCTCTTCTTCTTGCTGCTCATGGAATTCCCACTGCCTCCGAAGGCCCGTTGCCGCCCAACCCGGAGGGGTGCAGGCGGTCGGCCCGATCAGCCCGGCATCCTGGCCGGGCACGCGCGGCCAACGCCGCTCAACCGTTGCGTTGCTGGAAATCGCGCATGAAGCCCGCCAGCGCCTCGACGCCCGCTTCAGGCATGGCGTTGTAGATCGACGCACGCATGCCGCCGAGCGCCCTGTGGCCCTTGAGCGAAATCAACCCGGCGGCCTTGGCCTCGGCCAGGAAGGGTTTGTCGAGCGCTTCGTCCTTGAGGAAGAACGGCACGTTCATGCGCGAACGGGCGCCGGCGGCGACTTCGTTGCGGTAGAACCCGCCAGACCCGTCGATGACGTCGTACAGCAGGGCCGACTTGCGCTGGTTCGACGCAGCGAACGCTTCCACCCCGCCCTGTGCACGCATCCACTTGAACACCAGTCCGGCCAGGTACCAGTTCCAGGTCGGCGGGGTATTGAGCATCGACTCCTTCGAGGCATGCGATGCGTACGTGAAGATATCCGCGCGCGGCTGGCCGGCACGCTCGAGCAGATCGCGACGGATGATGGCGACGCTGACACCGACCGGCCCAAGGTTCTTCTGGGCGCCGGCATAGATGACGCCGAACTTCGACACGTCCAGCGGCTCGGACACGATGCTTGAGCTGAAATCAGCCACCAGCGGCACGTCGCCCACATCGGGGATGTCACGGAACTCGACACCATGGATGGTTTCGTTCGCGGTGATATGGACGTAGGCCGCATCGTCCGACAAGCGCCATGCGCCCCGCTCCGGGACGTCCCGGTAGCCGTCCGCCTCGCTGCTCGCTGCGACGTTCACGTCCACATAGGGCTTGGCCTGCTTGATCGCGGTCTTGCCCCAGTGACCCGTCAGGACGTAATCGGCCTTCTGGCCAGGCGCGGCGAAGTTCAGGGGAATCAGGGCCTGCTGGCTGGTCGCCCCGCCCTGCAGGAACAGCACCGCGTAGTCATCGGGAATCGACATCAGGGCGCGCAGGTCGGCTTCCGCCTCCTGGGCGACCTGGAGGAACTCAGGACCGCGATGGCTCAGCTCGACGATCGACGCACCCGCACCGTGCCACTCGAGCATCTCGGCCTGGGCTTGCCGGAGGACCGCCTCGGGCAGGGTGGCGGGGCCGGCACTGAAGTTGTACGCACGCGTCATCTGGAGCTCCGATTCAAGGTCGTGTGGGTCGTGGACGGGCCGCCATGGCCGGTCGGCCCGGTAGTATGCCGCAGCGCAACACCGCGGGCCGGGAACGTTGCCAGCGTAACCTTTCGACAGCCTGCGGCGTATGTGACATGGTGCAGCAGTCGGAGAGGACCAGTCATGAATTTGCGTGATGTGTTGAGAATCCCCGCGTCCGAAATCACCGACGAACAGGTCTACCTGCATCGCCGTCGATTGCTCGCGGGCCTGTCCGCCCTGCCGGTGCTCGGCATGACCGGCTGTGCCGAGGCGGAGCCCCCGGCCCCGCCCGCTCCCGTCGTCAGCGAAGCCGAGGCCGCCAGCGGGTTCAAGACCGACGAAGTGCAGACCCGCTACGAAGACGCGACGACGTACAACAATTTCTATGAGTTCGGCACCGCCAAGGACGATCCATCCAGTGCGGCCCGGACCTTGCGGACGGCGCCATGGTCCGTGGCCGTCGGCGGCGAGTGCGCGCGGCCCGGCACGCTGTCGCTGGACGACCTGCTGAAGGGCCTGGAGCCCGAGGAGCGCATCTACCGCCTGCGTTGCGTGGAAGGCTGGTCCATGGTCATCCCCTGGCTGGGAGTGCCTCTGGCCGACGTGCTCAAGCGTTTCGAGCCGAATTCGGACGCCAGGTACGTCGCCTTCACCACCCTCGCCGACCGCGAGCAGATGCCCGGGCTGCGGTACCGCTCCATCGACTGGCCCTACCGCGAAGGCCTGCGGATCGACGAGGCGATGCATCCGCTCACGCTGCTGGCCACCGGGATCTACGGGCGTCCCCTGCCGCAGCAGAACGGCGCCCCCCTGCGACTGGTCGTGCCGTGGAAGTACGGCTTCAAGAGCATCAAGTCGATCGTGGCGATCACCTTCGTCAAGCACCGGCCCCATTGCAGCTGGAACGCGCTGCAACCGAGTGAGTACGGGTTCTTCTCGAACGTCAATCCGGACGTCGACCATCCCCGCTGGAGCCAGGGCAGCGAACGCCGCATCGCAGGCAGTGGCAGCAAGCTGTTCGCCGAGCGCATCCCGACCCGCCTGTTCAATGGATATGCGGACCAGGTGGGTGCCATGTACGCCGGCCTGAACCTCAGGCGCTGGTTCTGAACGCGCCGCGCAACACGGCGCGGCGGCGCGGCGACAGCGGCATCATCGCGGCAAAAGGGATCGTCCACCTGCTCGCATTGGGGCCCCTCGCCCTGCTGGCCTGGCAGATCCGCCAGGAGTGGCTGACCGGCAGTGGTGGCCTGGGCGCGGACCCGGTAGCCGAGATCGAACACCGCCTGGGCTTATGGGCACTCCGCTTCCTGCTGGTCACGCTTGCGATCACGCCGTTGCGCCAGGCGACGGGCCAGGCGGTCCTTCTGCGGTTCCGGCGAATGATGGGGCTGTATGCCTTCGTCTATGCCTCGCTACACCTGCTTGCATACCTCGTGCTGGATCTGCGCGGGTACTGGACCCAGGTGTTCGAGGAGATCGTCAAACGCCCGTACATCACCGTCGGATTCCTGGCCTGGTTGATGCTGGTGCCCCTGGCGGTCACGTCCACCCGCTCAGCGATGCGTCGGCTCGGCCGTCACTGGGGCCGCCTGCACAAGGCCGTCTACGCCATCGCAGTGCTGGCCATCCTGCACTTCTGGTGGGTCGTGAAATCCGACATACGCGAGCCGATGCTCTACGCGCTGGTGCTGGCCGCCCTGCTGGGGTGGCGGCTCGGCCGCCGCCTCGTGCTCAACGCGCGCCGAAAAGCAGCAGCAGGCTGAGCAGTCCCGCCATCAGCAAAGCCGCCAGCAGCAACCATGGCACCCGCAGGGTGCCACCACGCTCGAGGGGCGCGTGCTCTCCCTCGGAGCGATGCGGGCTCAGCTCCAGGCCAAGCGACGGGTCGCTGGGCAGTTTCAGCGGAGGGGTGGTCGGCGCTTCGATGACGAAGCGGTGGCGTGTGCCGAAGAGGACCTGGGCGCCCGGCCTCAGCCAGGCATGCCGCGCGCTCCATCCGTCGACGGTACTGCCCGCCTCCGACCCCAGGTCGCGAAGCGCGACGCCCTCGGCGTGCGGTTCCAGGCGCGCATGGCGGTCGGCGAAGCCCGGCTCGTCCACCTGGACGTCGCAGGTCCTCGACCGCCCCACCAGGATCGGCCGCTCCAGGGGGAAGGCCCGTCCATGGTGCGGGCCGCCAATGCCCCGCAACAGCATCGGCGACACCGGTGGCGGCGTGGTGGCGTCGGGGGGAGGGACCGGACGCGTCCCGCACAGCGTCAGGCGATAGCCGTCCAGGTGGATCGCATCGCCCAGCCGCAGCATCGCCACGTGCCGGACCGGGCGTCCGTTCACGTGCACGCCCCGCACGCCATCGGATACCTGCAGCCAGAGTCCCCGCCGATCGATGCAGAACTGGACCTGGGTACGTTCCGGGGCGTCCACGAAGGCCGGCACGCCCGCATCATCCCGTCCCACCGCGCACACGCCGGGCGTCAGGATGAGGTCATCATGCTCGCGGTTGGGGAATTGCAGTCGGATGCCGTTCACGCGAGCGCAATCTAGCACGGCGGCAGGCGCTTGCGTGGGCGTCTGGCCGTGCGCCGCGGACCTCGCCACAATACGGGAGCCCAGCAGGAGATCGCCATGCCCGACATCGACATCGACATCCGACATCCCCACACCTTGTCCCCGGACCAGGCGCGCGAAGCCGTCCAGGAAGTGGCGGACACGCTTTCCCGCCGTTTCGGCGTGACCAGTGAGTGGGTGGGCGACGCGCTGGGTTTCAGCACCTCCGGCGTCGACGGCCGGATCACGCTGGCCCCGAACGAGTTGCACGTGCGTGCGAAGCTCGGGTTCCTGATGTCGGCCTTCAAGGGACAGATCGAGTCGGAGGTGCGCCGGATCCTCGACGAACGCTTCGGTTGACGACGCCTCATCGATACATGGCGTACACCTCGGCCGTGGTGTGCTTCGGATTCCGTCCTCGTGCCCGCACGCACCCGAGCCAGGAGTCCCCATGAGCAAGAAGAAGTCCGGCAAGAACAAGTCCGGGGTCGAACTCGACCCGCAAGCCCAGCTCGAGCATCTGGCCGAGGTCGTGGGCAGTTCCGCGCAGCAGGTCTGGCTTGCCGGCATGGGGGCCGTGGCCCGCGCACAGGCCGAAGGCAGCAAGTTGTTCGACAGCCTGGTGAAGGACGGCCGCGCCATGGAGCGACAGGCACGCAAGGCAGGCAGCGCACAGGCCGAGCAGTTGCGCAACGTCATGGAGGACCGCGTCGCCGATGCGCGTGGCCGGGCCAATGCGGCGTGGGCACGGCTGGAACAGGGATTCGACACCCGTGTCCAGGAGACGCTCGCCCGGGTCGGCGTGGTCACCCGGGCCGATCTTGCCGCGTTGTCGGCCCGTATCGATGCGTTGGCCGCTACCGTGGCAAAGCCGGCGGGCGGGCCGCGCAACGCAGTCCGCAAGGCGCCCGCGGCGGCCTCGCCGCGCAAGGCAACGGCGCGCAAGGCGCCGGTCCGTGCCGCGGCGCCGGGGCGCAAGGCACCCGCCAAGCGCGCTCCGGCGAAGACGGTCCGCAAGCCGCCACGCGCCTGATTCTCCATTCCCTCGCCCCTTGGCGCCGGCGTTTCCCCACGCCGGTTTTGCCGCGCGTGGCTCTCGTGAGCAGGCGCACTGACTTCCGGCGCGCCAACGCGTATAGTCGCCGCGCCCTCGTGCAACCATCCGCCATTCCGGCCCAGAGGACAGGATGCTAACGGCTTCATCGGTATTGATCACCCTGGGCGTCGCCGCAACGCTCGGCATCGCCCTGACCCTGTATGTGTGGCACTTCCGACGTCGCGGCCATGAAGCCCGCGAAGGCCTGGCCGCACTGGCGGGCATGCGCTGGCGGGAGTTCTCCGGGTTCGTGGTCGATGCGCTCCAGCAACAGGGCTTCGAGGCGGATCGCCTGCAGACTTCCCCCCAGAAAGGCCAGGCAGCGGACCTGCGACTGGTCCGCGATGGAAAGGTCTGGCTGCTGGCCTGCAAACAGGGGCTCAAGTACCGGATAGATGCGCGCGCTGTCGCCGACCTGGCGGAGGCCGTGCGGTTCCAGGGCGCTGAAGGCGGCGTCATCGCCACGTTGGGACAGGTCGGGTCTGATGCGCGTCGCGGAAGCCAGGGGCTGCAGTTGCTCGATGGTCCGGAGCTGTGGGCGCTGGTCGAACACCGGTTGCCCGCCGGCCTGCATGACGAGCTGGTCCAAAGGGCGCGACGTCGCGCCCTGCTGGAGCTCGGCGCGGCCTGGGTAGGCGCGCTGGTGGTCGGTGCCCTTGTCGCGCTGCTGCTGGCGCCCGACGCTCCCGTACCGCACCAGCCGGCTGCCGCGCCCGCGTCGAATACGTCACCGGCCGCCCCCGCCGAAGCCGTGCCGGCCGCGGCGCCGGCCGTGCCGTCGGCAGGACCGGCACCTGCCGACGAGGCTGCCCAGCGGGAAATGATCCGGCTGCGCGTGGATGCCCTGCCCGGCGTGCGCAGCGTCGTGTGGAGCACGCGCTCCACGCTGCTGGTCAACCTCGCCGAAGGGACATCGGACGGACCGGCGACGTCCGCGCCGATCTGCGACATCCTCGGGGCGTATCCCGATCTGCGTGCATCGCGACTGCAACTGCAGCCAGCGGAGGCCAGCGGCGAGGCGGTGCGCTTCATGCAGTGCCACAGCTACTGACGGACGCCACGCCGTTACGGTTGACCCCCCACCGGCGGCGTGCTGTGATGCGCCCCTCTCGCCCGGTTGCGGACCATGGCATGACGGCGCTCCAGACCGCCTTCGAACAGGCTGCGCGCGACGTGCAGGCGTTGCCTGCCCGCCCCGACAACGCCACCCTGCTCCACCTGTATGGCCTCTACAAACAGGCCACCGAAGGCGATGTGCACGGCCCGAAGCCGGGCTTCTTCGACTTCGTCGGGACCGCCAAGCACGATGCCTGGCGCGCGCTCGCCGGCCGCACGAAGGAAGACGCCATGCGCGAGTACGTGGCGCTCGTCGAGCAACTGCGCGGAGCCTGAACACGCAACGGCTCCGCCCCCTTGCCTGTTCTGCGACGGCCCAGTAAACTGCGCGGCCCACGCCAGATGCCACGCGGCGCTGGACACGGGCGGTTAGCTCAGCGGTAGAGCATTGCCTTCACACGGCAAGGGTCGCAGGTTCGATCCCTGCACCGCCCACCAGACACCGAAAGGCCGGCGCCCGCCGGCCTTTCGTGTATCCGGCTCCCGGGCGTTGCGACCATGGAGCACCGTGATGAGCCCAACGCCCCTCCGCTATTTCCACAACCCTCGCTGCTCCAAGTCCCGTGCGGCGCTGGAGTTGTTGCGGGCACATGGCGTCGAGCCTGAGCTGGTCGCCTACCTCGAGACCCCGCCTTCAGAGGACGAGCTGCACCGCCTGCTCGAATGCCTCGACATGGCACCGCGTGCGTTGCTGCGAACCGGAGAAGATGCGTACAGGTCTCTCGGCCTCGATGACCCGACCCTGGACGACGCCGCGCTGGTGGCGGCCATGCATGCGCACCCCCGACTGATCGAACGGCCCATCCTGGTCAATGGGAACCGCGCGGTGATCGGACGCCCGCCCGAACGGGTGCTCGAGATCCTGGACTGAGGACTGCGCACCCCGGCGCGACCTGTCAGTGCGACTTGCTGCGTCGCATGTCGCGGGCTTTGGAGGGTGCGACGAATGCCTCGCTGCTCGACTCGGCCCAGAAGTCCTTGAAGACGGCGTGCTCCGGCACCCCGTGAAGCAGCTCTCCCGGCTTCAGGAACCGATGCAGGGCGGCGAGCGAGCGAACCTCGGTGGGGGAAACGCGCCGGAGGATGTGCTCGGGGCCGATGTCCGCGGGGTCGGAGAGACCGGCCGCGCATAGCAGGTCGCGCAGGGCCTTGAGGGTGTTCTGGTGGAAACCCGCCACCCGTACCGCCTTGTCGACCACGTCCAGGTGCTTCCAGCGCGACGGATCCTGCGTCGCGATCCCGGTCGGACAGCGGTCGTTGTGGCAACTCTGGGACTGGATGCAGCCAAGCGCGAACATGAAGCCCCGCGCGGCGTTGCACCAGTCGGCTCCCATCGCGAGCGTGCGCGCGAGGTCGAACGCGCTGGTGATGCGTCCCGCCGCGGCGACGCGAACGCGGTCGCGCAGGTCGAGTCCGACCAGGGTGTTGTGCACGAGCATCAATGCTTCGTGCATGGGCAGGCCCACGTGGTCGATGAACTCCGCCGGCGCCGCGCCGGTGCCACCCTCGGCCCCGTCGACCACGATGAAATCGGGCAGCACGCCGCTTTCGTGCATGGCCTTGGCGATGCCGAACCATTCCCACGGATGCCCCACCGCCAGCTTGAAGCCGGTCGGCTTGCCGCCCGACAGCTCACGCAGGCGAGCCACGAAGGCCAATAGACCCTTGGGCGTATCGAAGGCCAGGTGCCGGGCCGGCGATATGCAGTCCTGGCCCACCTCAACGCCGCGCGCGGCAGCGATCTCGACCGTGACCTTGGCGCCCGGCAGCATGCCCCCGTGTCCGGGCTTTGCGCCCTGGGACAGCTTGATCTCGATCATCTTCACTTGCGGATGGCGGGCGTTCTCGACGAAACGCTCCTCGCTGAATCCCCCTTCCGCATCACGGCAACCGAAGTAGCCAGAGCCGATTTCCCAGACCAGGTCGCCCCCGGGCTCACGGTGGTACCGGGAAATCGAGCCCTCACCCGTATCGTGGTAGAAATCGCCCAGCTTCGCGCCTTCGTTCAGTGCCCGGATGGCGTTCGCCGAGAGCGAGCCGAAACTCATCGCGGAGACGTTGAACACGCTGGCGTCGTAGGGCTGCGCGCTGTGCTCGCCCACGCGCACGCGGAAGTCATGCGACACGTGCGGGGCGGGCATCATCGAGTGGTTGATCCACTCATAGTCCAGTGCGTAGATGTCCTGCAGGCTGCCGAACGGCCGCACGTCGCTGACCGATTTGGCACGCTGGTACACCAGGGCTCGCTGCTGCCGCGAGAAAGGCACTTCGGCGGTGTCGGCCTCGATGAAATACTGCCGCATCTCCGGACCGATCGACTCCAGTCCGTAACGGAAATGCGCGAGGATCGGATAATTGCGTCGCAACGTGCTCGTCCGTTGCAGGAGGTCCCACGTCCCCAGGACGGCGGCGGCTCCGAACAAGGCGACGCCCCAACCCCAACCGGGGTGGAGCCGCACGAGCAACAGCGACACCCCCGTCATCAGGATGCTGGCGGCATAGGCCAGGTAACGGCTCATGGCATGCCGACGGCCGGTGCCGGCACGCCCTCTGCAGGGGTCACGTCGGCAGGCGGTGCTTCTGCGCGGAGCGCCTCCAGGATGCGCCGACCGCCGCGGCCGTCGGCGGGCGCCTGGCCGAGACGCGCCTGCTCCTGCTTGATCGCGGCCCGTGTCGAGGTGCCGATGATCCCATCCACTTCGCCGATGTCATGGCCGCGAGCGAGCAGCAGCGTCTGCAACTCGCGCCGTTCGGCGCGGGAGAGGCCTGGATCATCGGTCGGCCAGGGCGTCACCAACGGACCGCGGCCCCGCAAGCGGTCGGACAGGTGCGAGATCGCCAGCGCATAGCTTTCCGCCGCGTTGTAGGAATAGATCGCGTCGAAGTTCTTGAACACCAGGAACGCCGGTCCCTCGCGTCCCGCCGGGAGCAACAGTGCGGTGGGTGTGTCCGCGGGTAGCGCGATGGCGACGCCATCCACGCGTCGGATGCCCTCTGCCTGCCAACTGGAAAGGGGCTTCCGGTTGCGGCGCCCGCCCGAGCCGGCATAGCCGTCGGGCAGCTTCACCTCGTATCCCCAGGGCTGGCGCTCGCGCCATCCGGAACGTTTCAGGTAGTTCGCAGTCGAGGCCAGCGCGTCTGGAATGCTGTCGACGAGGTCGCGGCGCCCGTCCCCGTCGAAATCCACGGCGATCCGGCGATAGGTCGAGGGCATGAACTGCGTGTGCCCGAAGGCGCCCGCCCAGGACCCGACAAGCTTCTCCGGCGCGACGTCACCCGCCTGGATGATGCGAAGCGTGGCCATCAGTTCGCCGCGGAAGAACGACTGCCGGCGCCCCATGCAGGACAGCGTGGTCAGGGACTGCAACAGGGGACGCTTGCCGAAGACCTTGCCGTAGTCGCTTTCGACGCCCCAAACCGCGACGACGGTTTCCGGATCGACACCGTAGGCCGCCTCCACGCGGGCCAGCGTATCCGCATGCGCCGCCAGCATTGCCTTGCCGTCGGACACCCGCTCCTCGTCCACGAGGCCCGCCAGATAATCCCAGATCGGCGTGCTGAACTCGGGCTGCCGGTCGAGCAGTTCCAGGAGTTTCGGGTCGGCTTCGACCTGGGGCACGTTCGCATCGAACGTCGCGGCGGAGATGCCTTCGGACAGCGCCTTGGCCCGCAGGCCCGGCACGCACGCGGACAGGTCCGACGCGGATACGGAGGCCGGGGCCGTCAAGGCGCCCAGCGCAAGCAGAGCAGCAACAGGAATTCGCATCGCTTCAGCATAGCCGCTGCGATGTGCAAACCGCATCATGCGTCCATCACTGGTGCCCGGAGCCGGGATCGAACCGGCAAGGGGTTGCCCCCGGCGGATTTTAAGTCCGCTGCGTCTACCAGTTTCGCCATCCGGGCGGCGCGGTGACGGCGCACAGCTTACGCGAGCAGCGACCTGCCCGGGTACCGCTTTGGAGCCGAAACGAAAAAGGCCCCGGGGGGCCTTTGCGGAGCGCCGTGCGCTGCGAAACTGGAGCGGGAAACGAGACTCGAACTCGCGACCCCGACCTTGGCAAGGTCGTGCTCTACCAACTGAGCTATTCCCGCTTGGTGACGTTCGGCGGGCCCTGGGACACCGCGCACGTTTGGAGGCCGAGGTCGGAATCGAACCGGCGTACACGGATTTGCAATCCGCTGCATAACCACTCTGCCACCCGGCCGGTGACGCCCGGAAAGCTTAACGCCTTTGCAGGCGTCCGCACAGCCAACCCCCCGTGCGCCTTCCGGAAAAAACAAAACCCCGAGCCCGGGGTTTTGCCTGAGGGATGGCCCCTCGAAAAACTGGAGCGGGAAACGAGACTCGAACTCGCGACCCCGACCTTGGCAAGGTCGTGCTCTACCAACTGAGCTATTCCCGCTTGGGAGCCGCCATTTTAGGCACGGACACGGAACTGTCAACTGCTTTGTTCACGCACCGCGGCCCGCCTTCAGGCTCGGCCAGGCCGCGCGCAGGTAGGCCAGGCCCGACCAGAGGGTCAACAGCGCCGCAGCGGCCAACAGCCATTCACCGATGACGAACACCGGCAGGCCCATGAACGGTTCCTGATAAAGCAGGCACACCAGGGCGACCATCTGCACGATGGTCTTCACCTTGCCGACCGTGGCGACTTTCACCTTGGCCCGCTGGCCCAACTCGGCCATCCATTCGCGCAACGCGGATACCGCGATCTCGCGACCGATGATGACCGCCGCCCATAGCGTCATCCAGACCGTGGGGTGCGCCTGCACGGTCAACATCAGCGCGGTCGCCACCATCAGCTTGTCGGCCACCGGGTCGAGGAAGGCGCCGAATGCGGAATGCTGGTTGTAGGCCCGAGCGATCCAGCCATCCAGCCAGTCCGTCACCGAGGCCAGCGTGAACACGAAGGCCGCGGCGAAGTTGGTCCACTTGAAGGGCAAATAGAACACCAGCACCAGCACCGGGATCATCAGGATCCGCAGCAGGGTCAGCAAGGTGGGGACCGTCAACGTCATTCGGGACTCCGCGGCGAGCGCGTATTCATGGGGGCGTCCGGGTCGGATTCCGGAAGATCCAGTCCGTGCAGGGTCGCATAGATGCGCTCGGCCAGCGAGACATTGACACCGTCCACCCGGGCGATCTCTTCGACACCCGCGCCCTTCAGCCCCCCCAGCCCGCCGAAATGCCTGAGCAGGCTGGCGCGACGACGTGGCCCGATGCCGGGAATGTCTTCGAGGCGACTGCTGTTGCGCGCTTTCTGGCGCTTGCCCCGGTGACCGGTAATGGCGAACCTGTGCGCCTCGTCACGCACCTGCTGCACGAGTTGCAGCGCAGGCGAGGCCGCGCCGGGCCGCACGCTGCGCCCGTCCGGGAGCAGCAGCTCCTCGTCGCCCGCGCGCCGCGCCGGCCCCTTGGCGACGCCGACCAGCAGCACGCCCTGCACCTCGAGCCGTTCGAGCGCTTCCCGGGCCTGCGCGACCTGCCCTGCCCCGCCGTCGATCAGCAGCACCTCGGGCAGGACGCCGTCGCTCTCGACCGCCCGCCGGAAGCGTCTTTCGATGGCCTGGTGCATGGCCGCGTAATCGTCGCCCGGCTCGATGCCCGTGATGTTGTAGCGGCGGTATTGCCCGCGCACCGGGCCCTCCGCGTCGAAGACGACGCAGGATGCGACCGTCGCCTCGCCCATGGTGTGGCTGATGTCGAAACACTCGATGCGCGACGCCGGTGCCGAAAGGCCGAGCAGGGCCTGCAGCGCCTCGCTGCGGGCGCGCTGTGCGGCATGACCGGTACGCTCCGTGCCCAGTGCCATGACGGCATTGCGCCGCGCGAGGTCGAGGTAGCCGGCGCGTTCGCCGCGCACGCGGTACTTGATCTGCACCCGGCCACCGGCGGCCGACAAGGCCTGCTCGAGCAGTTCGCGGTCGGGAATGTCGCGGTCGAGTACGATTTCCGAAGGCGGCGGCTGCTCGCCGTAGTACTGCGACACGAAGGCCGCCAGCACCTCCTCGGCGCTATCGGTGCCATTGGTCCTCGGGAAGAAGGCACGCGTCCCCAGGTTGCGCCCATCGCGGAAGGCGAGCAGCAGGACACAGGCCGTCGCGTCTTCCATCGCGACCGCGAGCACGTCCAGGTCGGCCGCACGTCCGTCCACGTACTGGCGCGCCTGCAGCGTCCGGATGGACGCGATCAGGTCCCGCAGGCGTGCGGCCTCCTCGAAGTCCAGTGCCGCGCTGGCGGCCTCCATCGCCTGGCCCAGCTCGGCGGTCAGCGTGTCGCTGCGTCCTTCCAGCAGCAATGTCGCGCGGCGCAGGCTCTCGCGGTACGCCGCCTCCTCGACCAGGCCGACGCAGGGCCCGCTGCACCGGCCGATCTGGTATTGGAGGCAGGGCCTGGAGCGGTTGCGGAACACGCTGTCCTCGCAACTGCGGAGCTGGAACAGCTTGTGGATCAGGTTGAGCGTCTCGCGTACCGCGCCGATGCTGGGGTACGGGCCGAAGTAGCGTCCCGGGCGCGTGCGAGCACCGCGGTGGAGCGCGATCCGGGGCCACGGCTCACGCGTCATCAGCACGTAGGGATAGCTCTTGTCGTCGCGGAGCAGCACGTTGTAGCGCGGCTTGAGCGACTTGATCAGCTCGTTCTCGAGGATCAGCGCTTCGGATTCGGTCCGGGTGACTGTCACCTCCATCCGGGCGACCTGGGCGAGCATCGACATGATGCGCGCGGACTTGGGCGAGCCGTTGAAGTAGCTGGCGACGCGCTTGCGAAGCGCGCCGGCCTTGCCGACATACAGGACCGTGTCGTCCGCGGCGATCATCCGGTAGACCCCGGGCGCGGTGCTGAGGTCGCGCGCGAAGGCCTTGCCGTCGAAGGGGGCTGCGGCGTCAGTCACGCGACCGTCCTGGAACGGCAGGAGCGGCGGGCAAGGGAACGGAGACCAGGACGCATGCGGCAAGGATTGGGTCGCACGAGGCCTGGCGCAAGCGAATCCGCCCGTCAGTCGCTCGTTTGCGTACCGTCGCCGCCCGCCCGTTCATGCTCGATACGGGCCAGCAGGCCGGTTGCCGCGGCGTCCAGCAGTCCGTGGACGTGCTCGAACTGGGCCTCTCCGCCCGTGTACGGGTCCGGAATCTCGCCATCTCCCTCGACACCGGCCCACTCCATCAACAGGCCCGTCCGTGCCCGCGCGCCGTCGGGCGCCAAGCGCCTCACGTCGCGCAGATTGGTGCGGTCCGCGCACAGGATCCAGTCGAAGTCATGGTGGTCGTCCACCCTGAACTGGCGGGCGCGCAGGGCCGAGATATCGAGCCCATGATCGCGCGCCTTGGCAATGGCGCGCCTGTCGGGAGGCTGGCCGACATGCCAGTCACCCGTCCCGGCGGAGTCGAGGTCCACCTGGCCCGCCAGATGCGACGCGTCGATGCGCGCACGCAGCACGCCTTCGGCCATCGGCGAACGGCAGATGTTGCCGAGGCAAACCACCAGGATGCGGAAACGCTCACGCACCTTGCGCCTCCATCCGTGACTGCGCGCGGGCGAGGTCTTCCGGGGTGTCCACGCCAGGCGGAAAAGCATCGGGCGCCAGCGCCACCGCGATCCGTTCGCCGGCTTCGAGGACGCGCAACTGCTCGAGCGCCTCGATCCCCTCGAGCCGCCCGGGGGGCATCGACGCGAACCGCTTCAGGAAGCCCGCGTGGTAGGCATAGATCCCGATGTGCCTGAGCCAGTGCCCGCCTGGCGGCAGGCGGGCCCGGTCCGCCCGGAATGCATCGCGCGGCCACGGCATCGGCGCGCGGCTGAAATAGAGCGCATCGCCATTGACGGCCTGCACCACCTTGACCGTGTTGGGGTCGAACAGGCGTTCAGCGGTGTCGACCGGCGTCGCGAGCGTAGCCATCGCCGCGCCGCTGTCGCGCAGCAGATGCGCGACAGCGCGGATACCACTCGCCGGCGCGAAGGGCTCGTCGCCCTGGAGGTTCACCACCAGCGTGTCGTCGGTCCAACCGGCGATCCGCGCGCACTCGGCCAGCCGGTCCGTACCCGACGCATGGTCGCGGGAGGTCATCGCCACCCGCACTCCCGCGCCTTCGAGCGCCGCCGCGATCCGGTCGTCATCCGCTGCCACCCAGACCTCACGGGCCCCGGCCGCCAGCGCACGCCGGGCGACATGCAGGACCAGCGGTTCGCCCGAGAGCAGGCGCAAGGGTTTTCCGGGCAGACGCGAGGCATCGTGGCGCGCGGGAATCGCAACGACGAAATCGGCCAACGGTCCACTCATCTCGATCCTCCTTTCCTGCGACGGCCGGGCCTTACGTCCGACGCATGTCCGGCGCCGCCAGCCGCTCCAGCAGCGCCACCCAGAACGCCTCGGGCAACCGCGCCCTCACCGGCACGCTGTAGTGCTGGTCGGCATGCAGGCCCGCGCACTTCACCGCATCCTTCTCCGTCATCAGCACCGGCAGGGGGCTGCCGAACTCGAGGTCGGAAGGCCGGTAGGCATGATGGTCCGGGAACGCATGCGGTACCACTGCCAGGCCTCGCCCCCGCAACATCGCAAAGAACCGCTCCGGATTCCCGATGCCCGCAACGGCATGCACGCGGTGGCCGGAGAACGCTTCGAGCGGGCAGGCCCGTCCGCCCAGCAACGGGATCGCGCGATCGGCCAGGAGGTGCATGGGCCACTCGCCGAAACCCGAGCGCGCGCCCTCCCCCCCGCCATCGGGCAGGTTGACCACGCGGAAATCGCAGCGCTGGCCACGCGCCACGGGCTCGCGAAGCGGGCCGGCCGGCATCAGGCGCCCGTTGCCGTAACGCCGTTGGCCATCGATCACCTCGACTTCGATGTCGCGTGCGAGACGATAGTGCTGCAGCCCGTCGTCGCAGACCACCACGTCGCAGCCATCGGCCGCCAGGGCCTTGGCCGCACGGTAGCGGTCCCGGTCCACCCGAAGCCGGACGCCGGTGTGGGCGACGATCAACGCCGGCTCGTCACCGGCCTCCTCGACCGGCGTCCCCGCATCGACCCAACGCGCGGTGCGGGCATCGGCCCGCCCATGCCCCCGGCTGGCAACGCCGGGATTGAAGCCTTCCGCCTTCAGCCGTTCGACGATCGCGATGGTGAGCGGCGTCTTGCCCGCCCCGCCCGCCACCAGGTTGCCGACCACGATGACCGGCACGCCGGGATGGCGCGCACGCTTGAGCCCCTTGCGATAGAGCCAGCGTCGCAGGCCGGTCACGGCCGCATAGACGCCGGAGAGCAGCTTCGCGGAAAGGGGGATCGGCACATCCTGGTACCAGTGGCGCGGCGCCCATCCCCGCGCCGACGGCCTGCGGTCGCTCATGTCGCCTCGCGGAACTGCATGCGGTGGAGGTGCGCGTACAGCCCGCCGGCCTCCAGCAATGCGGCGTGCGTGCCGCGTTCGACGATGCGCCCTTCGTCCATCACCAGGACCTGGTCGGCATGTTCGATGGTGGCGAGGCGGTGCGCGATCACCAGTGTCGTGCGGTTCGGCATCAGGTGCTCGAGGGCGTCCTGCACCAGCCGTTCGGACTCCGCATCCAGCGCGGCGGTGGCCTCGTCCAGGATCAGGATGGGGGCGTCCTTGAGCATCGCCCGCGCGATCGCGAGGCGCTGGCGCTGGCCGCCGGACAGCTTGCCGCCCTTGCTGCCGATCCCCGTGTCCGCGCCTTCGCGCAGGCGCTCCACGAACTCGGCCGCATTCGCGCCCTCGATGGCGGCCTGCAGCCGATCGGGACCGACGTCGCGCAATTCGCCATAGGCGACATTCGCGGCAACCGAGCCGTCGAACAGCATCACCTGCTGGCCCACCAGTGCGATGTTGCGCCGCAGGTCACGCAGCCGGTAGTCCCCAAGCGGATGGCCATCGAGCAGGATCTCGCCGGACTCGGGCTCGTAGAACCGGGGGATGAGCTTGATCAGGCTGGTCTTGCCGCTACCGGAACGACCCACGATGGCCGTCACCGTGCCGGGCGTCGCGGTGAAGCTGACATCCGCCAGGGCCGGCTTGACCTGCTCCGGATACCGGGCGGTGACGTCGCGGAACTCGATGACGCCCTGCGCCCGATCGAGCGGGCGGGTGCCGGTGTCGGGCTCGTCCGCCGCATCGAGGACCGTGAACAGCCGCTCGGCGGAGGCGACCCCCCGCTGCAGCATGCCCTGGACGTTGGTCAACTGCTTCAGGGCCGGGATGATCGCCATCATCGCGATCATCAGCGCCACGAAGCCGCCCGCGCTCAGGCGGCCCGCCGCGGCCTCCCGGCCGGCGAAGAACAGCAACAGGGCCAGGCCCACGGAGCCCATCAGTTGCACCATGGCCGAGGAAATGCTGCGGGTGGATTCCACCTTGATGCTCAACCGGCGATGGTGGTCGGCCTGCGCCGCGTAACGGTCGAGCTCGACGTCCTGCGCACCGTAAACCTTGACTTCCTGCTGGTTGGACAGTGCCTGGTCGGCCGACTGCATCAGCTGGCTGCCGCTCTCCTGGATGCGGTGGCTGATGTGCCGGTAGCGCTTGCCCACGCGGTCCATGATCCAGGCCAGCGGCGGCGCCATGATCAGGATGGCGATCGTCACCTGCCAACTGGTCCACAACATCACGCCCAGCATGGCGATGACCTGGAAGCTTTGCTGCAGGAGGACCTTCAGCGCATCGACCGCGGCCTGTGCCACCTGGTCGCTGTCCGAGCCCAGGCGGACCAGCATGGAGGGCACCGGCTCGCTGTCGAAGCGCTGGCCCGGCAGGCGCAGGTACTTGCCGAGCACGCGCACACGCAGGTCGCGTGAAATCCCGCGGCCCGCGCGCGCCATGCCCATGTCGCTGACATACCCCGCCACGCCGCGCAGTACGAACAGGCCCACGATCAGCAGCGGCAGCCACTTCTTGAGCGGATTGCCCTGGTCGATGAAAGTCACGTCCACCACGGGCTCCATCAGCCGCGTGAACGCGCCTCCCGCGGCGGCCTCCAGCAGCATCCCGCACAGCGCCAGTCCAAGCAGCCCCCGGTAGGGCCGCGAGAATCCAAGCAGCCGCCTGTAGGTATGCCAGGCCCCACCGGGCTCGGTCATGGGCCGCCCTCGCCTCCCCCGTCCGCCTGGGGCGCGGTGGCGATCATCACCCGCTTGAAACCGAGCTGGCCCAGCGCGTCGTAAGCGGTGACCACGGCCTGGTGCGGCGTGCGCGCATCCGCACGCAGCAGCACCGGACGGTCCCGGTCGTCGCCCCCCACGTCGGCCAGCGTCGCCTTCAGCGATTCAAGGTCGTCGCGCAGCACCTCGCGGTCGTCCACGAAATAACGACCGTCGGCATTGACCAGCACGCTCAGGGCCTTGTTGGCGTCGTTGGTCTCGCCCTGCGCGGTCGGCAGTTGCAGCTTGAGCACGGACCGGGCGTCGAACGTGGTGGTCACCACGAAGAAGATGATCAACACCAGGATGACGTCGATCAGGGGCACGAGGTTGATGTCGGGCTCGTCGAAGGCGCGGTGGTCCTGGATACGCATCGCCGGGCCTCAGGCGCGGGCCTTGACCGGCGCGGGCCGGGCCGGCCGGGCGGCACGGGCGGGCGGGTCGATCGTGTCGAGCAACTGGATGGCCTCGTGCTCCATCGAGACGATGTACTCGCCGACGCGACCTCGGAACCACCGATGCGCCATCAGCGCAGGAATCGCCACGATCATGCCGGTCGCGGTGCATACCAGGGCCTTGCCGATGCCGCCGGCCAGCTGGTTCACGTCGCCGATCCCCTGGTCGCCGATCACCAGGAACATCTGGATCATGCCCACCACGGTGCCGAACAGGCCGAGCAGCGGACCGGCAGCGGCGATGGTCCCCAGGGTATTGAGGAAGCGCTCCATCCGATGCACCAGGTGGCGCCCGACGTCTTCCACCCGCTCGCGCATCTGCTCGCGCGTTCCGTTCCGCACGTCCAGCGCGGCGGCCAACAGCTCGCCCAACGGCGAGGTGCGGCGCAGGGATTCGATGTGGCTCGGATCCAGCTTCCCGCGCGACGCCCACGCACGGACCTCCTTGCCCAGCCCCGGGGGCATCACCGCCGCCCGACGCAGGGTCCACGCCCGCTCGACGATGATCGCCAGCGCGACCAGCGACAGCAGCAGCAGCGGGATCATCGGCCAACCGCCGGCCTTGACCAGTTCCAGCACTCGCAAACCTCCGGCCTGAGCCGTTCCTGTTCGGCCGATAGGATAGCCCAGTCAGGGCGGGACCGAGGCGGCCCGGCGGCGCGCCTCCGCATCCCACCCCCGTCGCTGTGCGCGGCGTCTCGATTCGACGTCTACCCCCTCCCTGGACAGCCCGACCCGCACGGCTCCCGTGACCGCGGTGTCGTGCCAGGCCGCCCCTGCCTGCGACCAACGTGCGACGATCTCCGGCCGCGGATGGCGGAAATGGTTGCCATGCGCCGTCGACACGATGGCGTGCCGCGCGCCTACCGCCTCGATGAAGGACGGGCTGGAACTGCCATTGCTGCCGTGATGCGGCACCACAACCACCTCGGCGCCCAGCCGCTGCGGGGACATGCGCAGGAGGCGCTGCTCGATGATCGTGCCGATGTCGCCCGTCAACAGGACCCGCCCATGGGGCGAACTGATGCGAAGCACGCAACTCGACTCGTTGCCGAGATACGGAAAGAACGGCGTGGGATGCAGCACCTCGAACCAGACCCCGTCCCACGCCCAGGCATCGCCGGCGACGCAGGCGGTCGCGCCTTCGATGCCGGACTGGTGCGGAGCAACGAGCGTATCGGTATCGAAAGCGCTCCGCGTCGCCGCCAGCCCCCCGGCGTGGTCGGCATCGGCATGGCTGAGCATGATCCGGTCGAGCCTCCGGATGCCGAGCCCATGGAGTGCCGGCACCACGATCCGTTCCCCCGCGTCGTGTCCACTGCGTCCGAGCGGCCCTGCGTCGTAGAGCAACACGTGGCCTGCCGTCCGGACCACGATCGCGAGGCCCTGCCCGACATCCAGCACCTGCATCTCGAGCTCGCCATGGGCAGGCAGGTCCTTCGCCGGCCACAGCAGCGGGAGCCACAGCAGAGCGGCCAGCGGCTTGCCCGGAAGGCCGCGAGGCAACAGCATCCAGAAGGCCCCGAGCACGGCCATGGGAACCGCGACCCAGCTTGAATCGGGCAACCACGCCAGCGCGAGGCGACTGCCACCGAGATGCTCGAACAAGGGCCATGTCAGGTCGAAGCACCAGGCCCCCAGGCGCCATGCCCAGACACCGGCACCCGCCCAGACGCCGTCCAGCGCGGTGCCGGCCAGGACCAGCGGCACCACCACCAGGCTCCACCATGGAACGGCGACCAGGTTGGCGATGGGCCCGGCCAGCGACGCCTGCCCGAACAGCGCCACGCTCAGGGGCAGCAGCCCGACGGTGACCACCCCTTGCGCCAGCAGGAACGCGCGAACGGGACGCCGGGTCGCGACCGGCAGGCACCACATCAGCCATGCCACGCCGGCAAAGCTCAACCAGAAGCCTGCACCCAGCACGGCCAGTGGATCGACCAGCAGCACGACAATCGCCGCGATCGACAGTGCGTCGACCTGCGCCGACCGCTCCCGCGCCAGCCGCGACAGCACGACCACGGCGATCATCAGCACCGTCCGCACGGTGGGCAGTGCGAAACCGGCCACCGCCGCGTAGACGGCGGCCCCCGCCACGGCTGCCAGTCCTGCGGCAAGTGGGCGCGGGATGGATCGCCCGAGGCCGGGCCACAACCACCAGAGCCCCTGGCACAGCAGTGCCGCGAAGCCGGCCACCAACCCCACGTGGAAACCGGAAATCGCGATCAGGTGGGTCAGGCCGTTCGCCCGCAGCAGGTACCAGTCCTGGTCCGACACGCCTCGCGTGTCGCCCAACGCAAGCGCACGTATGAAGCGCGAAGACGGTGCCGGCACGCCCGCTTCGATCCGGGCCGCCATGCGCTCGCGCCACGCGTCGATGCTGGAGCCGGTCGTGATGCGCCTGGCGTCGGCCGGACTGCGGACCTGACCGTCGGCGACCCGCCCGGCGGCGAGGGCATGACGCTCCGCGTCGAAGCCACCCGGATTGCGGACACCACGCGGAGCCCTCACCCGCACCCGCAACTGCCAGCGCTCCCCCGGCGCCACCGCGGCGGGCGACGTGCCTTCCCGGGCGTGCCAGGCCAGGCGCAGCAAGGCGCCGCGAAGCGCGCCGGGCTGGGTGGCCTCCGGATCGACGCGGAAATCGAACATCAGCCGGCCATCCGCACGGTCAACCAGGCTGACGACCCGTCCCGTCACCTGCATCTCGGCGCCCTCGAGCCGCGGCGGAAGCTGTGCCGCCAGCATGCCGGCCGCATGCACCACCGCGAGACCGACACCCGCGAGGACCCATCCCATCCACAAGTACGCCCGTCGACGGCGGCGCCATCCCCCGACCAGGCAGGACAGTCCGGCGACGACGACCGGAATGCCCCAACCCGCCGGCGGCCAGGCCGGGCTCAGCAGCACGGCCACGACACCGGTCAACAGCGCGGCGGCCGAACCTGGACCGAAAAGTGCAACGGCCGGGCGTCGTGCGCATGCCCCTGCGGGTGCGTGGATGACGGGCGGCGTCCCTGCCGCTGGCTGCATGGCCTAGACCTCGTCCGGAAGCAGTTCCCTGAGGCGTCCTTCGTGCAGCTCGAGGACACGGTCAAGACGGCGCGCCAACCGGCGATCATGGGTCACCAGCACGAGACTGGTCCGCTGTTCGCGGTTCAACGAAAGCATCAGCTCGAACACCGTGGCTGCGGTCTTCTCGTCCAGGTTGCCGGTCGGCTCATCGCCGAGCACGCAGGCCGGCCTGTTCACGAGTGCACGAGCGACCGCGGCACGCTGCCGCTCGCCTCCGGAAAGTTCGCCGGGCTTGTGGTCGAGGCGATGCCCCAGCCCTACCCCCTCCAGCAGGTGACGCGCGCGCGTTTCCGCCTCGGGAACGTCCATGCCACCGAGCAGCACCGGCATCATCACGTTCTCCAGCGCCGTGAACTCGGGCAGCAGGTGATGGAACTGGTAGACGAACCCGAGCGCACGATTGCGCAGCCGACCGCGTTCGGCGTCGGACAATCCGCTCATCCGCTGTCCCGCCACATGGACTTCGCCGGACGTCGGAGTATCAAGGCCGCCCAGCAGGTGCAGCAACGTGCTCTTGCCGGCACCGGAGGCGCCGAGGATGGCAACCGTCTCGCCTTCGCGGACCGAAAGATCCAGGTCCTTGAACACCGGGGTTTCCAGCCGCCCCTCGGCATACGTCTTGGCCAGCCCGTCGCACTGCAGCACCACGCCATCCATCACGTTCGGCTCATTCATAGCGCAGCGCCTCCGCCGGCGGGGTCCGGGAAGCGCGCCACGCCGGATACAGGGTGGCCAGGAACGCCATGGAAAGCGCCACGGCTGCGATCATCGCCACGTCCGAGCCTTGCAGGTCCGTCGGCAGGCCGGTGATGTAGTACACGTCCGCCGAGGGCAGCAGGCTCACACCGAAGACGTTCTCGATGAGGCGCAGCAGGGTTTCGAGGCTCAGGGTGAGACTGACGCCACCCACGACGCCCAGCACCGTACCGATGATGCCGATCACCGACCCCTGCACCATGAAGACGCCCATGACGCCTCGCGGGGACAGACCGAGGGTGCGGAGGATGGCGATGTCGGCCTGTTTGTCGGTCACCAGCATGACCTGGGAAGACACCAGGTTGAAGGCCCCCATCGCGATGATCAGTGACAGCAGGATGCCGATCAGGGTCTTCTCCATCTTCAGTGCGTGGAACATGTTGGCGTGCTCGCTGGCCCAGTCGCTGACGCGATACGGCCCGCCCTCGAATTCGGCCAGGCGCAACGCCAGCGAACGGGCGACGTCGAACGCCTGGTCCATGTCGTGCAGGCGTACCCGCACGCCGGTCACGCCATCGCCCATTCGCAGGACCCGCTGCAGGTCCTCCATGTTGACCACCGCCAGACCCTTGTCGAACTCCTGGTAGCCCGCTTCGAACAGGCCGCTGACGGTGAAACGCTTCTGCTGGGCCACCGCCCCCATCGGGGTGCTGCGGAAGTTCGACGTGGTGACGATGACGCTGTCGCCCACACCCACGCCCATCCACATCGCAAGCTCCTTGCCGAGCACGATGTTGAAGCCGCCCGGGACGAGCTCATCCAGGTTGCCCACCACCATCTTCTCGGCCAGCACCGACGTCGTGGCTTCCCTCGCGGGCACGACGCCGCGCACCATCGCCGGCTGGTTGCGGGTACCCGAGAGCAGCGCCTCCTTCTCGACATAGGGGGCCGCGCCCGCCACCCGCTCGTCTTCAAGCGCCATGTCGACCGCGCGAGGCCAGTCGGGCAATGGATCGCCATAGGCGCTGACCGTCGCATGCGCCACCATCTGCAGCATGCGGTCGCGGATCTCGCGCTGGAAGCCGCTCATCACCGCCAGCGCGGTGATCAGCGTGGTCACGCCCAGCGCGATGCCGGCAAGCGACGCAAATGAGATGAAGGAAATGAAGCCGTTCCGGCGCTTGGCACGCAGGTAACGCAGACCGATGGCCACGGGGATGGGTTTGAACATGGGGGCTATGGTGCCATTGAATCCCGGCCCCGGGCAGAGGCCGCGCGCATCATCGCCAGCCTCAATTCACGTCGCCCAGTGGCAGGCAGGGCATCAGGCCACCAGGCCCGGAATTCGGTGCGGCTCGACCCTTGCCAGCGCATCATCGCCAACGGACCGCGCCATGCGACGTCGAAGCCCTGGACCTCGATACCGTCGAGGTGGACGGCGCCATCCGGGGCGATCAGCACGGACATGCCAGCCCTTCGATGCTCGCGCCACGCGAGAAGGCCGCCGCCGACGGCCGCGAATGCGGCAAGGGTCCAGGCCCAGGGGCGTGGCAGGTCGCTTCCGACGCAGCCGGCGGCGGACAGCACGCCCAGCAGGCCAAGCGCGAACGTGAGGGCCGGCGATGGCCGCCATTCAAGGCGGCAAGGCGCGAATGCGTTCGACCAGGGCGTGGAGTCCGGCATCGGGAGGCACCTCGTGTCCCATGAACCAGTGCCAGAGCTTATCGTCCTCGGTGGCGAGCAGTTCCAGGAAACGGGCGCGTTCGGACGTAGGACTTTTCCGCCATTCCCGGTCAAGGTAACGCTCGAACAGCTGGTCCAGCTCCCGCATGCCTCGCCGGCAGCGCCAGCGCAGGCGGCGGAGCTCGGCGTCGTCGTCGGCCACGTCCACGCTCACCCCCGGAGCAGGCCCAGCGCGAGGTAGCCCCAGAGCACCCACAACACCAGGCCACCGCCCACGTAGGCCATGAAACGGTGCATGACCTTGTTGTAGGTCACGTGGATCGCACTGTGCAGGATCCGCAGCGCCACGAACATCCATGCCAGTCCCAGCACGATGGCGTCGACCAGCGCGATGCGGTCGGCGATCACCAGCGCGACGTAGAAGAGCACCGGCAACTCGAACAGGTTGCGGAAGTTGTCGGCGGCGCGACTGTCGGTCAGGAGCGCCGATGCCGCGGCGGAGGTGGCGACCTTCTGCGGATGGATGCGCTCGCGTTTCATCTGACCCACGCGCATGAAGTACATGCGCCACCAGACCACGAAGGTCAGCGCGGCCATCGCCAGTGCGGGCAGCCAGATCGCGTTGTCGTCCATCCCAACCCCTCGAAAGCGCCCGCAACCGGGCGCATACACGCTAAACCGTGCCGCGCCAAAGGAAAAGGGCGCGCCGTGGCACGCCCTTCCCCGTCGCGCCAGCGCCGTGCGTCAGACCCGGCGCGCGAGCATCAGCTTCTTGATCTCGCCGATCGCCTGCGCGGGATTCAGTCCTTTCGGGCAGGTCCGCGCACAGTTCATGATCGTGTGGCAGCGGTAGAGCTTGAACGGGTCCTCAAGGTCGTCCAGGCGCGCACCGGTGTCCTCGTCGCGGGAGTCGATGATCCAGCGGTAGGCCTGCAGCAGGATCGCCGGGCCGAGGTAGCGGTCGCCGTTCCACCAGTAGCTCGGACAACTGGTCGAGCAGCAGGCGCAGAGGATGCACTCGTACAGCCCGTCGAGCTTCTTGCGGTCCTCGGGCGACTGCAGGCGCTCGCGGTCGGATGGCGAGGGGCTCTGGGTCCGCAGCCAGGGCTTGATCGAGGCGTACTGCGCATAGAAGTGGGTGAGGTCCGGGACCAGGTCCTTGACCACCTCCATGTGCGGCAGCGGATAGATCGGCACCTCGGCCTTGCCGCAGTCGCTGATCGCCTTGGTGCAGGCCAGGGTGTTGGTGCCATCGATGTTCATCGCGCACGAACCGCAGATACCTTCGCGGCAGGAGCGACGGAAGGTCAGCGTCGGATCGATCTCGTTCTTGATCTTGATCAGCGCGTCCAGGACCATCGGGCCGCAGGTCGCCATGTCGACGTCGTACGTATCGACGCGCGGGTTCATGCCGTCGTCCGGACTCCAGCGGTAGACCTTGAACGTGCGGACGTTCTTCGCGCCCTGGGCGGCCGGGAAGTGACGGCCCTTCTGGATCTGCGAGTTCTTGGGTAGGGAGAATTCAGCCACGGTGCTCGCTCCGGATCAGTAGACGCGCTTCTTCGGCGGCACCACGTCGACGTCGCTGGTCAACGTGTACATATGCACCGGGCGGTAGTCGATGGACGTGGTGCCGTCCTCGGAGACCGAACACAGGGTGTGCTTCAGCCAGTTCGTGTCGTCGCGGTCCGGGAAGTCCTCGCGGGCGTGGGCGCCACGCGACTCGGTCCGGTTCTCGGCCGACACGATGGTCGCCAGCGCCTGGCCGAGCAGGTTGGACAACTCGTAGGTCTCGATCAGGTCGGAGTTCCAGACCAGCGAGCGGTCGGTCACCTTCACGTCGGCGAAGGACGCGTGGATCTCGCGGATCTTGCGTACGCCGTCCGACAGCGTCTCCCCGGTGCGGAACACCGCGGCATCGGCCTGCATGGTGCGCTGCATCTTGTCGCGGATCACCGCGGTCGGCGTGCCGCCATTGGAGTTGCGCAGCTTGTCCAGGCGCGCCAGCGCCTCGTCGCAGGCGTCGCCGGCGAGCGGCTGCTGCGCGCCATTCGGCTTGACGATCTCGGCGGCGCGGTTGGCGACGGCGCGGCCGAACACGACCAGGTCGAGCAGCGAGTTCGAGCCCAGGCGGTTCGCACCGTGCACCGACACGCAGGCCGCCTCGCCGATCGCGAACAGGCCCGGGACGACTTCGTCCGGATTGCCGTTGCGCAGCTGCACGACTTCGCCGTGGTAATTGGTCGGGATGCCGCCCATGTTGTAGTGCACGGTCGGGATGACCGGGATCGGCTCCTTCTCGACGTCGACGCCCGCGAAAATGCGCGCCGATTCGGCGATGCCGGGCAGCTTCTCGTGGATGACCTCGGGGCCGAGGTGGGTCAGGTCGAGCAGGATGTGGTCCTTGTGCTCGCCGACGCCGCGGCCTTCGCGGATCTCGATCGTCATCGAGCGGCTGACCATGTCACGCGGCGCCAGGTCCTTCACGCTCGGCGCATAGCGCTCCATGAAGCGCTCGCCGTTGCTGTTGCGCAGGATGCCGCCCTCGCCCCGCACGCCCTCGGTGATCAGGCAGCCGGCACCGTAGATGCCGGTCGGGTGGAACTGAACGAACTCCATGTCCTGCATCGCCAGGCCGGCACGCAGCACCATGCCGCCACCGTCGCCGGTGCAGGTATGGGCCGAGGTCGCGGAGAAATAGGCGCGACCGTAACCGCCGGTCGCCAGCACGGTGCCTTGGGCACGGAACAGGTGCAGCTCGCCGGTCGACAGGTCGAGCGCCAACACGCCGCGACAGGCGCCGTCGGCATCCATGATCAGGTCGAGCGCGAAATATTCGATGAAGAACTGCGCGTCATGCGCCAACGACTGCTGGTACAGCGTGTGCAGGATCGCGTGACCGGTCCGGTCAGCCGCGGCGCAGGTGCGCTGCGCCGGCGGGCCCTCGCCGAACTTCGTCGTCATGCCACCGAACGGACGCTGGTAGATCTTGCCATCCTCGGTACGCGAGAACGGCACGCCGTAGTGCTCGAGCTCGATGATGGCCGGGATGGCCTCCTTGCACATGTACTCGATGGCGTCCTGGTCGCCCAGCCAGTCCGAGCCCTTGACGGTATCGAAGAAGTGGTAGCGCCAGCTGTCCTCGCCCATGTTGGCGAGCGCCGCCGCGACGCCACCCTGGGCCGCGACGGTATGCGAACGGGTCGGGAACACCTTGGTGATGCAGGCGGTCTTCAGGCCCTTCTGGGCCAGGCCGAAGGTCGCGCGCAGGCCGGCACCGCCGGCGCCGACCACTACCATGTCGAAGGTGTGTTCATGGATCTTGTAGGCAGCAGGCATGTCGGATTACCCCAGCGCGATGCGGATGACGGCGAGCACGCTGGCGATGGCCGCGAGTACGCAGGTGAAACGGACGGCCAATTGGGCCGCGATGCCCCAGCCACCGTGGACGTAGTCCTCGATGACGACCTGAAGACCCAGCTGGGCATGCCAGAACATCGCCAGCAGGAAGGCGATGAGGACCATGGCGTTGAACGGGCTGGCCACGACCGAACGCACCGTGGCGTAATCGGCGCCGGCCAGGCCGACCAGCAGCCCCAGCACGTACAGCGCCAGGAACACCAGCGCGACGGCGGTGATGCGCTGGACGATGAAGTGGCCGGTGCCGTCCTTCGCCGAACCCAGGCCGCGGGCGGTCTTCAGCGGATTGCGCAGGCGTGCCCGGGGATTCATGCGCCACCCCGCTGCATCATCGCGATGACCCAGATGATCGCCGTCAGCGCGAGGCTGCCGAACACGCTGGTCCAGCTGCTGCGGATGAACTGTTCGATCCTCCACGCGTAGCCGGCATCCTGCACCAGGTGCCTGAGCCCGTTGAAGAGGTGGAAGGCGAAGGCCCAGCTCCAGCCGAACAGGACCACGAAGCCCAGCGGCGAGGTCGCGCAGGCCGTGACACGGTCCCAGGCCTCGGGGCCGGATGCGAGCGCGACCAGGGCGTAGGCGATCAGCAGGCTGCCGACGGCAAGGATCACACCGGTGGCCCGGTGCAGGATCGAGGTCACCATCTGGATCTGCCAGCGGTAGACCTGCAGATGCGGTGACAGGGGACGTTGGGGATTCGCCATGGGCGTGATGGCAATGCTCGGCTGGGCGGCGCGGCCGCGTGGCAGGAGGGGTTGTCCGCGGATGTAGGAAGCGGAACCGGGTGCTGGTCAGAAGTCGATGCAGCGCCCGTTCTTCTCCCAATCCCCGAAACGGGTGGGTTCGGGACCGTCGCGCCCCCCGACCTCGACCGCCTTGGCGTCGTCGGCGCGCGGCGTCTCGGCCGTCGCGTCGGGCGTCTCGGGGACGGGCTCGGGGGTCGTTTCGCCTATCATCTCGGCGTTGAAGCTTAAATCCAGCCCCCATGTCTGACAACCCACACGCCTCCCCCGGCACGCTTCTTGCCCTGCCCGACCACCGGCTGCTGCGGCTTTCCGGACCGGATGCCGTCGCGTTCGCCCAGGCCCAGTTCATGAATGACGTGGACCGGCTGGCGCCTGGGGAGTGGCACTGGAACGGCTGGCTGACACCGAAGGGACGCGTGCTGGCGCTGTTCGCGGTCGTCCGCCTGGATGAACAGACCCTTTGGCTGCTGCTTCCCGATGCGGACCCTCACGCGCTTGCCACGGCCCTCGGGCGATTCCGGTTCCGCAGCAAGCTCGTACTGGACGTGCCCGAATCCCTTGCCGTGTCGGGCGCATTCGAGTCCCCTGCCCGGGCACGGGGTGCGCGCTGGGCGAAACTGGACGATGGCGCGGTCGAACTCGACTTCTCGGGCGATGGTGGCCCCCGACGGCTCCTCGTCGGAGCGCCGGAAGCCACCACACCGGGCAGCCGGGAATGGCGCCTCGCGGACCTGTGCCACGGCCTGCCCCGCCTCGACGCATCGCAGACCGAGGCATGGACCCCCCAACAGCTCTCGCTCGAACGGCTCAAGGCCTTCAGCGTGAAAAAGGGGTGCTACCCGGGCCAGGAGATCGTCGCCCGCACCCACTTCCTCGGCAAGGCGAAGCGGGGGCTGGTGGGCTTCGACGTGCCGGGCGCGGTCCGGGCAGGCGACCCGGTGCTCCGCGACACGCGGGATACCGGCAAGGTCGCCTGCGTGGCCTGCGACGGGAACGGGGGGCACGTCGCCCTCGCGGTGATGCCGCTGGAGGGCGGGGACGACGACGCCTGCCATGTCGATGGCGTGGAGATGCAGGCGCGTCCCCTGCTGGGTGGCCTGGAACGCTGACCTCAGGCCAGCGTCGCGGCGGCCTCCACGATGTCCCGCTCGGCCGGAATCACCGCGAACGCGGCGCCGGCCAAGGGGGTGTAAGTGTCCGCGCCGACGACGCGCCGGAATGGCCGCGCGCCAAAACCGCCCTCGACGATCGCGGTGATGACGCCCTCGCCCACGCCGGCGCTGTGGCGGCCTTCGTCGACGATGAGGATGCGTTTCGCCGTTGATGCCTGGTCGCGGATCCACGCTTCGTTGAGCGGCACCAGCCAGCGCAGGTCGGCGACCCGGCACTTCCAGCCATGGACGCGTTCGATCTCGCGCACCGCCCGCAGGCTCATCGGCACGCCGTTGCCGTAGGTGAACACGACGAGGTCGTCATGGCCCTCGCCATAGACACGCCCCTCGCCCAGCGGCATCGCCTCGCCGGGCGGCGGATATCGCGTCAGCCAGCCGCCGTCGCCGGCTTCATACAAGTCCTTGGCCATGTACAGCGCGATCGGCTCGAGGAACACGCTGACGCGCCCATCGACCTTTGACAGCGCGGTGAGGGTGCGCAGCATCGTCGCGGCATCGTCGCCGCGCGACGGGCACCCGACCACCAGGCCCGGGATGTCGCGCAGGGCGGTGATCGAATTATCGTTGTGGAAGTGCCCGCCGAAGCCGCGCTGGTAACCGAGGCCGGCGATGCGCACGACCATCGGATTGGCGAACTGGTTGTTGCTGAAGAACTGCAGGCTCGCCGCCTCGCCGCGGATCTGGTCGCAGGCGTTGTGGAAGTAGGCCAGGTACTGGATCTCGGGGATCGGCAGCATGCCCATGTTGGCGAAGCCCTGGGCCATCCCGAGGATCATGGTCTCGTCGAGCAGCGTGTTGAACACGCGACGCGGGCCGAAGGCCCTCTGCAGGCCCTTGGTGACCGTATAGACACCGCCCTTCTGGGCCACGTCCTCGCCGAACAGCAGCGCCTCAGGGTACTTCGCGAACACGTCGTGCAGGGCCTGGTTGATCTGGATGGCCAGGTGCCGCGGTGGCTGGTGCTCGGGCAGCTTCTTCTCGCCCCCGAAGGCCTCGAGGCGACGATCGGCGTAATCGGCCCGCTCGGCCTCGGTGCGGACCTTGTCGGGCGAATACGGCGCCAGCGGCACGACCACCTCGTCCAGCGTCCCGAGTTTTGGCCGGCGATCCGCGTCTTCCGCCGCGGCAAAGCAGCGCACGCGGGTCGCTTCGTACAGCGCAAGCACGTCCTCGGTGGACATCAGGCCCGATTCCAGCGCGATCGCCGCGCTCCGCAAAAGCGGGTCGGCGGCCTCGACGCGGCACAGCTCGTCGACCGGACGCCACTCGATCTCGAAGTCGGTGCCGGCGTGGCCCATGATCCGGTTGGTGCGCAGGTGCAGGAAGGTCGGACGCCGGGTCGTACGGCAGTGCTCGACCGCACGCTGGACGTCGCCATAGCCGCCCGCCAGGTCGAGCCCGTCGGCAAAGAAGTAATCCAGCCCGTCCATGTGGCGGAACCGGTTGGCGATCCAGCCCGTCGGCGTCTTCACCGAGATGCCGATGCCGTTGTCCTCGCAGACGAACAGGACCGGGGCGGGGAGCCTCTGGTAGGCGGTCCACGCCGCGGCATTGAAGGCCGTCTGTGCGGTCGCGTGGTTGGCCGAGGCGTCGCCGAAGGAACAGATCGCGATGCTGTCGTCCGGCACAGGCAAGGCATGGCCGAGGCGACGGCCCGCCTCGATCGCCACCGCGGTGCCCAGCGCCTTCGGAAGGTGGGACGCGATCGTCGAGGTCTGCGGCAGGACCCACAACGGCTTGCTGCCCCAGACCTTGTGGCGGCCGCCTGAAGCCGGGTCGTCCTTGCTCGCGGCAAAGGACAAGGCCGAGTCCATGACCGGATCCATGCCCGGCAGCTTGCGGAAACGCTCCGCCATGAAGCCGCCGGAGCGGTAATGCAGGAACGCGGGATCGGTATGCCGCGCCAGTCGCGCGACCATCGCGTTGCCTTCGTGGCCGGAGGAACCGATCGTGTAGAAGACCTTGTCCTGCACGCGCAGCACCCGCGCCATCAGGTCGAGATGGCGGCTGATGAGCTGGGATTCGAACAGTTCGCGGAAGCCACGGGCGTCAAGCGTGCTGCCCGGCAGGACGGGCGCATCGTCGGCGGGCGCGTGACGCGCAACCCCGGACCAGGTACGCACGAACTCGACGAAGTTGGCGTCGCAGATTTCCGCGCGGTTGAGGCCCTTCATGCGGGCGGGGATGGGATCGGGGATCTTCGCGAACATGCGTGGGCGACTCCACCTCCCCTCGGGAGGCACGTGCGAGCGGAAACGCTCAGGCGAGCGGCTGGGCCATGGGATGCAGGCCGGCTGGCGCGGGGTTCATCGCGCGGTGCGCCGTGCGTCCCACTGCGCGCGCGACTGGCCCCAGACGTCGACCTCATGGACATCGAGCGGCGGCGGCAACGTCGCCGGGCCGCGCCGCGTGGAGCCCAGGCGCCGCGCGACGTCCTGCGAAGCCGTGTTGGCAGGCGCGATGCAGTGGATCACCTCTGACCATCCAAGATTCGCGAATGCCCAGTCGATCGCAGCCGCGCAGGTCTCGGTGGCGTATCCCTTTCCACGCGCATCCGGATGGAAAGCGTAGCCGATCTCGTTGCCTGGCCAGCCATCGGGTCGCCAAGGGCCCGCCTGCCCGACCCACGAACCGGTTGACTTCTCGATCACCGAGAACATGCCGAAGCCCTGGAGCAGCCATGCGCCCGGCATCTGCAGGAACCGTCGCCAGGCGTCGCCGCGCGGAAGTGGCCCGCCAATGTGGTGGGTGCTTTCGTCGGCGAACATCCCGGCGAACCGCTCGAAGTCCTCGACCCGCGGCACGCGCAGCACCAGGCGGTCGGTCTCGATGACCGGACTGTCAATGATCCTGATACCCACCCTGGACCTCCCATGCCCTGCTGCGACGAGCCTGCCGTCAGAACGCGTTGATGCCGGTCAGCTCGCGGCCGATCACCAACTGGTGCACGGTCTCGGTGCCCTCGTACGTGATGACCGACTCCAGGTTCAGCGCATGGCGGATCGCCGCGTGTTCCGTGGTGATGCCCGCGCCGCCGAGCAGGTCGCGGCACTCGCGGGCGATGTCGATCGCCATCCGGCAGTTGTTCCACTTGGCGAGGGACACCTGTGCCGGCTGCATGGCACCCGCGTCCTTCAGGCGGCCCAACTGCAGCACCAGAAGTTGCGCGAGCGTGATGCGCCGGGCCATCTCGGCCATCTTGATCTGTGCGCTCTGGGTGGCCGCCACGGGGCGATCGAACAGAATGCGCTCACCGGTATAGGCCAGCACCTCCTCCAGGCACGCGGTCGCCGCGCCGATCGGGCCCCAGGTGATGCCATAGCGTGCCTGCGTCAGGCAGCCCAACGGCCCTTTCAGGCCCTTGACATTCGGCAGGCGATTGGCCTCGGGCACGCGCACGTTGTCGAAGTAGAGTGCGCTCGTCACCGAGGCGCGCAGGCTCATCTTGTGCTTGATTTCCTGTGCTTCGAAGCCCGGTGTTCCCTTTTCGACGACAAAGCCCTGGATCCCGTCGTCGGTCTGCGCCCACACGATCGCGATATCGGCCAGGTTGCCGTTGGTGATCCACATCTTGGAGCCATTGAGCACCCAGTCGTCGCCGTCGCGGCGCGCATGGGTCTTCATGTTGGCCGGGTCGGACCCCCCGTGCGGCTCGGTCAGGCCGAAGCAGCCGATCACCTTGCCGGCCGCCATGTCCGGCAGCCAGCGCATGCGCTGCTCCTCGGAGCCATAGGCGAAGATCGGATACATGCACAGCGAGGACTGGACGCTGACGAAGCTGCGGATGCCCGAATCGCCACGCTCCAGCTCCTGGCAGATCAGGCCATAGCTCACCGCGTTGAGGCCGGCGCAGCCGTACTGTTCGGGCAGCGATGAACCGAGCAGACCGAGGCCGGCGATGTCCTCCACCAGCTCGCGTGGAAACCGCCCCTGGTCGAACGCGTCGCCGATGATCGGCAGGACCCGCTCGTTGGTGAACCGCGCCACCGTGTCCTGCACGGCGCGCTCCTCTTCGCTCAGGAGGGAACGGACGTCGAACAGGTCATGCGGGTTAAGGGCCATCGGAGCACTCGGGCGGTGGGCGTGAACCCATTCTATCGGTCAGGCATCGCGCCAGGCAGCCGGCAGATGGCCGATGTCGCAGCCGCAACCGGCCAAAGCGACGAAACCGTCCTGCGTATTGCCCAGCCGGCCACGTCATGCGCAGAACCGGGCCCGAGGCCGCGCAACCGGCGCCGCAAAATGGAACGGGGCCGGCATTGCCGACCCCGTCAAGCACATCAAGCGGGCGGGCGGATCAGCCGCGCGTGCCGCCGGGGCCGGCATCCGCGACCTGGGTCACGACCTTGCCGTCGATGACCGGCAGGCGGTCGCCCGGCTCCTCGTCCATCTGCACCGTGGCCTCGCGTCCGTCGTAGCGGTAGGTCACGTCGTACGCGACCACCACGTCTTCGTCGCCCAGCAGGATGCGTTCGCCCGGCTTGCTGTCGAGGCGCTTGGTACCGGTCGAGCCGTCGGGCGCACGATAGGTGACGTCGTAACCGACGACGCGGGTGGTATTCGAGGTGTCGGTGACGGTGCGGCACTGGCGATCGGTCCGCTCCACCACCTGGCCACCCACATGGTTGCGGTCGACGCGGTTGCCGATATAGCCACCGGCCGCGGCGCCGGCCGCGGTGGCGACCTTGCGACCGTTGCCACCACCCACCTGGTTGCCGATCACGCCGCCGATGATCGCGCCCGCCACCGTACCGCCGACGTTGCCGTCGCGCTCGGGCAGGCGCTCCTGGACGACGACGTCCTCGCAGACCTGGCGCGGCGAAGAGGTGGTGCTCGTCTCGCGGACCGTATCGGTGCCGATCACCGCCGCGTACAGCGGCTGCTTCTCGGTGACGGGCGCGACCGACACGACATCCGCATAGGCGATGCCGCCGATGGCGGTGTCGACGCGATCGTCGTTGCCGTCCAGCGCCGAGGCGCCATCCGCCCCGTCGAAAGAGACCTCGTCCGGGCGGCTGTCGCCGCTGAAGCTGTTGTACGCCGCGACGGCGATGCCGCCAACCAGCAGGGACGCCAGTGCAACTGCCAACATGCTCTTGTTCATCAGGGCCTCCATGGGAACGGGAATGATTCCCGCGTTGTTGTCTGGCTCGATTCGAGCACTGCGAACCTGAACGAGGGCGTAGCGCTCCGGTCTTTGTTCAGCAAGCGTGATGGGCTTCGCGTTCGCGTGGTAGCGTGGCGTCATCGCACGGCTGGAGCACCCCCGTCATGGCCAATCCCCTGCTGGGCCCTTTCATGGTCTGGGCACGCAAACTGCGCCATCCCACGCTGTTCAAGCTGACGGCCGTCGCGTTCGCGATCAGTGTCCTGTGGCCCTTCGACCCGATTCCTTTCATCGATGAGATCGTGCTCGGCCTGGGCACGCTGCTGCTCGCCAACTGGAAAGACCGCAAGCGGGTCGACGATCGCGTCATCGACGGCGAATCGTCCCGTCCCTGACGCTCGGCACGCATGGCCCCGACGGCCACCTCCATGCTGGTCGACTCCCACTGCCACCTGGATGCCGCCGCATTCGACGCGGACCGCGAGGCCGTAATCCAGCGGGCGCGCGAGGCCGGGGTGAGGCGCCAGGTGGTCCCGGCCATTACCGCGGCGCGCTGGCCGGGCCTGCGCGCCGTCTGCGGGGAGGCATCGGGGCTGTTTCCCGCCTATGGATTGCACCCGATGTTCATGGCGGAGCACCAGCGCTTGCACCTGGCCGAACTGGAGGCCTGGGTGGAGCGCGAGTCGCCGGTGGCCATAGGCGAATGCGGACTCGACTTCTTCATCGACGATCCTGACCGCGATGCCCAGGCTTTCTATTTCGACGCCCAGCTCCGGCTGGCGCGCGACACCGGCCTGCCCGTCATCGTCCATGCGCGGAAGGCCGTCGACGAGGTGCTGGCGGCCATCCGACGCCTGGGACCCTTGCAGGGGGTCGTCCACAGCTTCTCCGGAAGCGAGGAACAGGCGCGGCGTCTGTTCGACCTCGGGTTCCTGATCGGCCTGGGCGGGCCCGTCACCCACGAACGCGCGCGCCGCCTGCGCCGGCTGGCGGCCGCGATTCCGATCGACGGCCTGCTGCTGGAAACCGACGCCCCCGACCAGCCGGACGCGGGCATCAAGGGGCAACGCAACGAGCCGGCCCGGCTGCCCCGGGTGCTGGACTGCATCGCCGAGCTGCGCGACGTGCCGCGCGACGAGATCGCCGCCGCGACGACCCGCAACGCCGAGCGGTTGTTCAGGCTTCCGCCGACGCCGTGACAGGCTCGCCGGGAACGCGTCGTATCAGGAGAAGCTCAAGCAGGCGTGCCACCGCAGCGAAGGCGAATGCGCCGGTCACGTGCGTCGCGGCACCAAGCCCCCCGCCGCAATCGAGCTTGAAACCCGCTTCGCCACCCGCCTTCGGACGCACGCCGCTGACAGTGCCATCGGGCTGCGGGTACTGGACGTTTTCCAGCGAGTAGACGGCCGGGACGCTGAAATAGCGCGCGGGGGCGCGGGGGAAATTGAACTCTGCACGCAGCTTCTTCCGGATCAGCGCCAGCATCGCATCGTGTTCGGTGCGCGACAGGTCCCGCACGCGCACCTGGGACGGGTCGGTCCGTCCGCCGGCCGAGCCCACCACCACCAGCGGCAATCGGCGGCGCCTGCACCAGGCGATCAGCTCGACCTTGCTCCGGAAGCTGTCGCAGGCATCGAGCACGACGTCGAAACGGTTCTCCAGCAGCTCCGCGACATTGCCCGCGGTGAGGAAGCCTGGCACGGCATCCACCGCGACGCCCGGGTTGATGGCCTTGCAACGCTCGGCCATCGCATCGACCTTGGAACGTCCGTACTGCCCCGCCAGCGCCGGCAACTGCCGGTTGGTATTGGAGACGCACAGATCGTCCGCGTCGATCAGAGTGAGGTGGCCGACACCGCTGCGCACCAAAGCCTCCACCGCCCAGGAGCCCACGCCGCCTATCCCCACGACCGCCACCCGGGCCGTGGAGAAACACTGCAGGGCACCGTTGCCGTAGAGACGGTCGATGCCCCCGAAACGCTCCCGCCAGCCTTCGGGCACGGGGTCGCGGGAGAGGGGGCAGTTGGGCGGATCGCCTGGGTTCTGGTCCATGCCGGCCATTTTATGGGCAGCGCACGGATGCGCCACGCCCGCGTGCTATCTTGGCTCGCATCACAATGGAGGCCAGGCCATGAACGACACCCAGCCCGACACCCCTGCAAGCGCCAAGCCCGCCAGCAATGCGTCGAAGTACCTCTTCATGGTGATCCTGGGCCTCGTGCTGGGTGCGATCGCGACGGTGATGGTCGTACGTGCGATCGAATCCCGGTCGGACCCGTTCCCCGATGCCGTGATGAATGTCCAGCAGTGGCACCTCGGCAAGCTCCGCGGCAATGTCGACGCCAACCGCTGCGGCGCCACCGACACCCTGCCCCACGTCCGCGCCCTGCGCGAGATGGCCAACGACCTGGACCCGGCCTTCCCCGACCTGCGCGACGACGCGCGCTTCTCCAAGGCCTCCAGCAGCATGCGGGCGACCCTGGATACCGCGCTGGCGACGCCCCCGCTGAACTGCGCCGGCGTGGAGAAGCTCGTCGCCGACATCGGCGGCGCGTGCAAGGCCTGCCACCAGGATTTTCGCTGAGCCGTCACGCCGCTGAACCGCGTCCGCGACGATTGACCGCACGTTCATCGGCCCGTTCGGAGCATGGGGGCGCGGCATGTGCCGCCCCCATCCGACGGAGGCCTGCATGAAACAATCGACGTCCACCCTTTCCGTGCTCGGCCTGGCGGCTGCCAGTGCACTGGCGCTTAGCGGCTGCGCCACCTCAGGCTACGGCAGTGGCGGGAGCAGCTATGGCAGCCCGTCTTCGTACGGCACGCCGGCCCGCTGTTACGACTGTGGCGTGATCACCGGCATCCAACCCATCCGGACGCAGGGCGCTCCCTCCGCCACCGGCGCGATCCTCGGCGGCATTGTCGGCGCCGTCGCCGGGCGTGAGCTGGCCGACGACGAAAGCAAGGGGCGCCGCAACACCGCCACCGTGGCGGGTGCAGCCGCGGGTGCGGCGGCGGGCAATGCCATACAGAGCGCGAACGAAACCCGCTACGACGTGCAGGTCCGCATGGACGACGGTCGCAGCGCCCGGGTGACGGTCGACAGCATGGGCGGACTGCAGGTCGGCTCGCCGGTGCGCGTCAGCAACGGCCGCCTCCTGGCACGGTGATGGCGCGCCGGCTCGCGCATTGCTGGGCCGCTGGCCCCCGCAGCGAATCGGCCCCCTTAACGAAGAAGACCCGGCTCAAGGCCGGGTCTTCCGTCCGCTCCCGGCCAAGGCCGGGGACGGGTCGGTCTTACAACGGCTCGACCGCGTCGGCCTGCAGGCCCTTCTGGCCCTGGACCACGGTGAAGCTGACCTTCTGGCCTTCCTGCAGGCTCTTGAAGCCCTGGGTCTGGATGGCGCGGAAGTGGACGAACACGTCTTCGCCATTCTCGCGGCTGATGAAGCCGAAGCCCTTGGCATCATTGAACCACTTGACGGTACCGGTTTCGCGATCGGACATTTTTGACTTGCTCCTTGGAACGTAGGGTGGACATCGCGGTTTGCGAGGTGCTGGTTGCAAGGAGGAAGCGAGGTGCAACGATGTAGCGGATCAATGATCAACCGCATCAGGCCACGATTCACGGTGACCCTGGCAAACGCAGCATCCGCAAATTACCCCGCACCATGTGAAAATGCAATCGGCTCGCATTCGCTCCCGACAAGCGCGCCACAGACACTTCCGGACGGCTGACGTTGGACATCCAAACGCTCTATTACACGCTCGCGGCACTCCTGATTGTGATCGGTATCGCCGGCACCGTGCTGCCGGCATTGCCCGGCGTGCCACTGGTTTTCATCGGCATGTTGCTGGCGGCATGGGCAGGCGATTTTGCCCACGTAGGCTGGATGCCTCTGCTGGCATTGGGCCTGATGACCGTGTTGTCCCTGCTCGTGGACGTGCTGGCCACCGCGCTGGGCGCCAAGCGCGTCGGCGCGAGCCGGCTCGCGATCATCGGCGCCATGGTCGGCACGATCGTGGGCCTGTTCTTCGGCCTGGTCGGGATATTCGTCGGTCCGTTCGTGGGCGCCGTGCTGGGCGAACTGATCCACGGACGACGCGTGGGCCACTCGGCGCGGGTCGGTATCGGCACCTGGCTGGGCATACTGGTGGGCACCGTATTCAAGATCGGCCTGGCATTCGCGATGCTAGGCCTCTTCGTTCTCGCACTTTTCTTCTGATGCTGTCCGGACCGGAATGACACCTCTCTCCCGTACCTGCTTCTACAGTCCCCTGCTCGCGATCGCGCTGCCGCTTCCGGCCGTCGCCCAGGTCGCAGGCGTCCCCGCACCGGGGGCGTCTGCCTGCGTGTCCATCGAGACGGACGCCGAACGCCTTGCCTGCTACGACCGCGCGCTGGGCCGCGGCTCACGCAATGCGGAGCAGGCCGATATCGCCGCGCGCGAGGCACGCGCGATCCAGGACAACCTTGCGGTCGGCGAGGCCGTCGTCCCGGATGCGACGCCCGCGGCCAGCGCCCCCTCCGCAGGCAGCGAGCTGTACCCCCACGACGACGCGCTGCAGCAGGCCATCGCGAATGCGGGCCAGGGGTCCCTGCTCGACAGCCGGTGGGAGCTCGCCAGCAACTCCAAGCTGGGCATCTTCAACTTCCGTGCGTACAAGCCCACGTACCTGCTGCCGGTGTTCTGGACGACCTCCGTGAACGACACGCCGGAGTCCCCGAACTCCGCCAACACGGTGACGGAGCCGATCGGCCTGCAGGACCTCGAGGCGAAGTTCCAGCTGAGCTTCAAGATGAAGGCGTGGGAGAACCTCATCGGCGAGAACGGCGACGTGTGGCTGGGGTACACCCAGAGTTCGCGCTGGCAGGTCTACAACGGTGACATCTCGCGCCCGTTCCGGGAGACCAACTACGAGCCGGAAGTCATGCTGGTCTTCCGCAACAACTACGAGGTTCTCGGCTGGAACGGCCGCCTGGCCGGAATCGGCTTCAACCACCAGTCGAACGGGCGCGCGGATCCGCTGTCCCGCAGCTGGAACCGCGTGGTTGGACAGGTCGGTTTCGACCGCGAGGACTGGTCGCTGGTGGTGAGGCCGTGGTGGCGCATCGACGAAGATGCGGGCGACGACAACAACCCCGATATCGAGGATTACGTCGGACGCGGCGACGCCACCCTCGTCTACGTGCACGGGGGGCACCAGTTCTCGCTGACCGGACGGCACTCGCTGCGCGGCGGCGACCGCTCCCATGGCTCGCTGCAGTTCGACTGGGGCTTTCCCATCCACAACAACCTGCGCGGGCACCTGCAGGTGTTCGACGGGTATGGCGAGAGCCTGATCGACTACAACCACCGGGCGACCTACATCGGCCTGGGCGTGTCGATGCTGGAATGGTACTGACGGCGACGCGCTAGACTGGGTGCGCAGGGGTTGCAAGGGCGGCGCTGCAGGGCGCTGCCAGGGAGGCATGCCATGAAGATCCGTCGCATCCTGTCGCTCGATGGCGGTGGCATTCGCGGGCTGGTCAGCAGCCTGTGGCTGTCGGGGGTGGAAGACGCCATGAAGCAGGCGGGGAAGCCGGGACTGCTCAAGCACTTCGACCTCATGGCCGGCAGTTCGACCGGCGCGCTGGTGGCCTGCGGCCTGGCGGTAGGCCGTTCCCCGGACCAGCTCGCGGCGCTGTACCGCGCGCAACGGCACACGATATTCCCGGGCATGACGGGTCGCCTCTGGTCCCGTGCGTCACGCCTCCTGAGCGACGGCCCGTCAGCGCCCCGGTACGATGGCAAGGGGCTCGAGAAAGTGCTGAAGAAGGTTTTTGGCGACACGACGCTCGGCCAGGCGCGCATCCCCCTGCTGATCACGAGCTACGACACGCTCAACCGCACGCCGGTGGTCTTCAAGAGTTTCAAGCCCGCCCACGCCGCGCTGCCGATGTGGGAAGTCTGCCGCGCATCCACCGCGGCGCCTACGTACTTCCCCGCGCACGGCATGACCGTGGAAGGCTACAAGTGCTCCCTGATAGACGGGGGCATCGTGGCCAACAATCCGACCGCCTGCGCGATCGCCGAAGCCATGCGGAAGGACCGGGCCCTGGACCGCGCGCACGACCTGGTGGTGCTGTCCATCGGTACCGGCGAACGCAACCGGCCGATCCCGCTCAAGGACGCGCGGGAGTGGGGCGCGCTCGAATGGGCCTCCCCGATCATCGACGTCCTCTTCGACGGCAATACCGATTCGGTCGATTACATCGCGCGACATCTGGTGGGCGATGGCTACTACCGGATGCAGGCCGAACTCACGCCGGGCCTGGACGACCTCGACGACGTCAGCGACACCAACGTGGCGGGACTGGAGTCGATGGCCCGGACCTACCTGCTGCAGGCCAGCACGCGTCGCATGCTGCGCGAGCTGGTGGGCAAGCTCTGACGCTCAGGCCCAGTCGTCGAGACCCTCGCGAACGTAGACCTCCCGGAACGCCGGGCGGTCCTTCATCCGCCGCGCCAATCGGCCCAGCGCGGGCCAGCTGTCCGCCGGGCGTGGCATGTTGCGCGACCAGCGCATCAGCATGGTGAGCACGAAGTCGGCCGCGGACGGCTGCTCGCCCAGCAGGCATGGACCGTGGGTCGCCAGGTGGGCGTCGAGCTGGTCCCATGCGGCTTCGATCGTCGCCCTCGCCCGCTCCCGGACTTGATCGATGCACGCCTCACCGGCCGGTTCGGCGGGATAGAACCACGCACGGAACGCCGGCATCAGGGTATAGGCGCAGAACATCATCCAGCGGTAGTAAGCGGCGCGCGCGGGGGTGCCGGCTTCCGGCGCCAGCCACGCTTCCGGGTGCAGGTCGGCGAGGTGCATCGCGATGGCAGCGGACTCGGTCAGCGCCTGGCCGTCGATCACGAGGGTCGGAACGCGTCCCTGCGGATTCACGGCAAGGTACGCCGCCGACTTCTGCTCGCCCTTGTCGAAATCGAGCATGACCAGCTCATGGTCGATGCCGAGCTCGATCAGCAGCCAATGCACGACCAGCGAGGCGGTGCTGCGCGATCCATACAGGACCGTGCTCATGCGGGCTCCACCACCACCGGGATCTTGCCGATGCGGGCCTGCCACTCGCGTGGGCCGGTGCGATGCACCGATTCCCCGGTCGCATCCACGGCCACGGTGACCGGCATGTCCTTGACCTCGAACTCGTAGATCGCCTCCATGCCGAGGTCCTCGAACGCGAGCACCTTGCTGGCCTTGATCGCCTTGGACACCAGGTAGGCCGAGCCACCGACCGCCATCAGGTAGACCGCCTGGTTGTCGCGGATCGCGTCGATCGCCGCCGGGCCACGCTCGGCCTTGCCGACCATCCCCAGCAGGCCGGTCTGCTCCAGCATCTGCCGGGTGAACTTGTCCATGCGCGTGGCCGTCGTCGGACCGGCCGGGCCGACCACTTCGTCGCCGACCGGATCAACCGGCCCGACGTAGTAGATGAAGCGGCCCGCCAGGTCGACCGGGAGGGACTCGCCCCGGTTGAGCATGTCGACCATGCGCTTGTGGGCGGCATCGCGGCCGGTCAGCAGCTTGCCGTTGAGCAGCAGCACTTCGCCTGGCTTGAAGCTCACGACCTCTTCGCGGGTGATCGTGTCGAGGTCGACACGGCGCGCGTTCTGCGGGTTGTAGGTCAGCGACGGCCAGTCCTCAAGCGACGGCGGGTCCAAGGCGACCGGACCGCTGCCATCGAGGGTGAAATGCGCGTGGCGGGTCGCCGCGCAGTTGGGGATCATCGCGACGGGCAGGTTGGCCGCGTGGGTCGGATAGTCCTTGACCTTGATGTCGAGCACCGTCGTCAGGCCACCCAGCCCCTGCGCGCCGATCCCCAGCGCGTTGACCTTTTCAAACAACTCCAGGCGCAGCTCTTCGGCCCGGTTGGATGCACCGCGGGCCTTCAGGTCGGTGATGTCGATCGGCTCCATCAGCGATTCCTTCGCCAGCAGCATCGCCTTCTCCGCGGTGCCGCCGATGCCGATGCCGAGCATGCCCGGCGGGCACCAGCCGGCGCCCATGGTCGGGACGGTCTTCAGCACCCAGTCGACGATCGAGTCGGAGGGGTTGAGCATGGCGAACTTGGACTTGGCCTCCGAACCGCCGCCCTTGGCCGCGACGATCACGTCCACGGTATTGCCCGGGACAACCTTGACGTTGACGACGGCCGGCGTGTTGTCCTTCGTGTTCTGGCGCCTGCCCGCCGGGTCGGCCAGCACGCTCGCACGCAGCTTGTTGTCGGGGTGGGCATAGGCGCGGCGGACGCCCTCGTTGACCATGTCCTCGACGCCCATCGTCGCGTCATCCCAGCGGACGGCCATGCCGATCTCGAGGAAGACAGTGACGATGCCGGTGTCCTGGCAGATCGGACGGTGCCCCTCCGCGCACATGCGCGAGTTGATCAGGATCTGCGCCATCGCATCCTTGGCCGCCGGGGACTCCTCCAGCTCGTACGCGGCGGCGAGGTTCCGGATGTAGTCGACCGGGTGGTAATAACTGATGTACTGCAGGGCGTCGGCGACGGACTGGATGAGGTCGTCCTGGCGGATCGACACGGGCGTACTGGAGACGGGCTGGCGAGCGGTCACGGCGTCGGCTGGCTGGCGTGTGGGGGGCATATTCTAGCGCGGCGCCTGGCCCCTGGCCCTTGAGCACGGGGATCAACGAAGGCGTACGCCCGAACGGGATGGTTTCGACGATCACGCGTAACGGCGTACGCGGCTGGGGCACAATGGCTGCATGCACCTGCTGCTGCTCGTCCTCGACCTCGTCGGCACGTTCGTGTTCGCGCTTAGTGGCGCCATGCTCGGCGCGCGCCGCCGCCTCGACCTGTTCGGCGTGCTGGTCCTGGCGTTCGCCACGGCCAGCGCGGGCGGCATCCTCCGCGACCTGCTGATCGGCGCGGTGCCCCCGGCGGCGCTCAGCGACTGGCGCTACCCCGCGATCTGGCTGAGCGCCGGACTGCTCGCTTTCCGCTGGAGCCCCCTGATCGAACGGATGCAGCATCCGGTCCGGGTGTTCGATGCCCTGGGACTGGCCGTGTTCGCGGTCGCGGGGGCGGACAAGGCCCTGGATGCCGGGATCTCCCCCATGATGGCGCCTTTCCTGGGCATGCTGTCCGGCATCGGCGGCGGCATCCTGCGCGACGTGTTGCTGGCCGAGGTGCCACTGGTGCTGCGCGCGGAACTCTATGCCGTCGCGGCCCTGTCCGGTGCCAGCGTGGTCGCGCTCGGCCACGCCCTCGCCCTTCCCGACACGATGACCGCGATGGCCGGCGTACTGCTGTGCTTCTGCCTGCGCCTGGCGGCGCTCAGGTACGGCTGGCACCTGCCCCGCGCCCTGAAGGCGCCGGTGGACCGCCCCGACTGAACCGCGCCGTCGCGGGCGGCGGGCTCGCATCCGGCGACACGACGCTACACTGCGCGCACGCCGGTCCAGGAGGGCTCCATGCACGCCACGGCATCCCCGCCACAGTCGCCGCGCCCCAGCCTGCGCGAGCGCTTCGATGCATTGCGCAACCTGCCCCCCTTCCTCAGGCAGATCTGGCAGGCGAGCCCGGGGCTGACCCTGATGACGCTGGGCCTGCGCCTGATCCGCGCCGTGCTGCCGGTCGTGATGCTGTACGTGGGCAAGCTGATCATCGACGAGGTCGTGGCGCTGGTGGAGACCGGGGCCGTTGCAGCAGCCTTCGACGATGCCTGGCGCAGCGGGCAGTTGCGGCCACTGGGCTGGCTGCTCGCCGCGGAGTTCGGCCTGGCGATCGCATCCGACCTGATCGGCCGGCTGGTGTCCTACGGGGACGGCCTGTTGTCGGAACTGTTCACCAATGCCACCAGCGTGCGGCTGATGGAGCATGCGGCCACCCTGGACCTGGAGGACTTCGAGGATCCCGACCTGCAGGACCGGCTCGACCGCGCGCGACGCCAGACCATGGGCCGGATGAACCTGATGAGCCAGCTGTTCGGCCAGGCCCAGGATGCCATCACCGTCGCGACCTTCGCCGCGGGACTGCTGGTCTACGCGCCGTGGCTGATCGTACTGCTGGCGATCGCGCTGGTGCCGGCGTTCGTGGGTGAGTCGCACTTCAACGCGCTGGGCTATTCGATCAATTTCGCATGGACCCCCGAGCGCCGCCAGCTCGAGTACGTGCGGCAGATGGGCGCCAGCGTGGAAACCGCCAAGGAGGTGAAGATCTTCAACCTCCACCGCTTCCTGGTCGCCCGCTACAGGGCACTGGCGGAGCGGTTCTACCTTGCCAACCGCTCGCTGGCGAGGCGCCGCGCCGCGTGGGGCACGCTGCTCGCCGCCCTCGGTTCGCTGGGCTACTACGTGGCGTACGCGTACATCGCGTGGCGCACGGTGCGCGGCGACTTCAGCATCGGCGACCTGACCTTCCTCGCCGGGAGCTTCCTGCGCCTGCGGCAACTGCTCGAGGGCCTGCTGGTCGGCTTCTCGCAGGTCGCGGGACAGGCGCTGTACCTGGACGACCTGTTCTCCTTCTTCGCGATCGAGCCGGAGATCACCTCCCCGCCCGATCCGCGCCCGGTGCCCGTGCCGATCCGCGAGGGCTTCGTGTTCGAGAACGTCGGCTTCCGTTACCCCGGGGCGGAACGCTGGGCGCTGCGCGGCCTCGACTGCGAACTGCGCGCGGGCGAAGTGCTGGCCCTGGTCGGTGAGAACGGGGCGGGCAAGACCACTTTCGTCAAGCTGCTGGCGCGCCTCTACGATCCCGACGAGGGTCGCATCCTGCTGGACGGCCACGACCTGCGGGAGTACGACCTGGACCAGCTCCGGGCGAACATCGGGGTGATCTTCCAGGACTTCGTCCGCTACCACCTGACCGCCGGCGAGAACATCGGCGTCGGGCAACTGGACGCGATGGACGATGCGCCCCGCATCCGGGAAGCGGCGCGCCGAGCGATGGCCGACGAGGTCATCGAGGCCCTGCCGCAGGGCTATGACCAGGTGATCGGACGACGTTTCAAGACGGGCGTCGACCTGTCCGGCGGCCAGTGGCAGAAGATCGCCATCGCGCGCGCCTACATGCGCGACGCGCAGGTGATGATCCTCGACGAGCCCACTGCCGCCCTCGATGCCCGTGCCGAGTTCGAGGTCTTCAAGCGGTTCAAGGAACTCTCCGACCAGCGAACCGCGGTGCTGATTTCCCATCGATTCAGCAGCGTGCGCATGGCCGACCGGATCCTGGTGCTCGCCGAGGGCCGGCTCGAGGACAGTGGCACCCATGAAGCCCTGATGGCGGCGGGCGGTCGTTATGCCGAACTGTTCGAACTGCAGGCGGCCGGCTACCGCTGACGGCCCCACGCCTGCGCCCTCTGGCCTTTCCGACAGGGCACGCGCGGAGGCATTCGCGTAGAATCGCGGTTTTCGCCCACCCCCACCCCACACGCCCATGTCCGCAGCCTTCGGCACCGAGACCGTGCTGGACGTCCGCCACTGGACGGACGACTATTTCAGCTTCACCACCACCCGTGACGATGGCTTCCGTTTCGAGAACGGGCAGTTCGTGATGATCGGGTTGGAGGTCGAGGGCAAGCCGCTCCTGCGCGCCTATTCCATCGCCAGCGCAAACTGGGAAGAACAGCTCGAGTTCTTCAGCATCAAGGTGGCCAACGGGCCGTTGACCTCGCGCCTGCAGCACATCCGGGCCGGCGACAGCCTGCTCATCGGGCGCAAGCCCACCGGCACGCTGCTCATCAGCGACCTGCATCCCGGCCGCAACCTCTACCTGCTGGGGACCGGCACCGGCTTCGCGCCCTGGCTCTCGGTCATCAAGGATCCGGAGACCTACGAGCGGTTCGAAAAGGTCGTGCTCTGCCACGGCGTTCGCGAAGCGAAGGACCTCGCGTATCGCGACTACATCGTCAACGAACTGCCCCGCCACGAACTGCTTGGCGACATCCTGCGGGACCGCTTGCTGTACTACCCGGCGGTCACCCGGGAGCCTTTCACGTTCCAGGGCCACGACCACCGCGGGCGCATGACCGACCTGATGGCCAGCGGCCAGATGATGGAGCACCTCGGCATCGAGCCATTGGACGCGGAACACGACCGCGCCATGGTATGCGGCAGCCCCGCCATGCTGGCGGACTTCAGGGCCCTGCTCGATGGCCGCGGATTCACCGCCGCGCCGCGCATCGGGACGCCGGGCAGCTACGTCTTCGAGCGCGCGTTCGTCGAGAAGTAGGCTCGCGTCAGCCGGTCCCGTACTGCAACCAGACGCGTGCGGTCGCTGCATCGCCGAACACGCGGATCTGGTACCCCCGCTCGCGGGCAAGTATCTCCGCCATCTCGACCTCGGGGATCTGTTCGGGATCGGATTCCACGTAGGCCACGCGGACCCCCTCGAAGCCCTGTCCCACCAGCGCGTCCACGAGGAGCATGAGTTCGTCTGGCGGGGGCACCGCGCCCTCCATCTGGTCGATCACCAGCAGCGCCTTGGGCGTCAACCGCCGGACTTCGCTCGCGATGTCCTGCCAGTACGCCAGGGTCGTCGACAGCAGGCCGTTCACGCCTGACACGCGCGCCGACAGCGTGCCTGCGTGGTGTTCGTACTCGATCGTGTAGGGGCGTTCCATGCCTCGGTCTCCGTCAGTCCGTTCCGAGTGCCCGTTCGATGTCGCCACGCAGCTGTCCGGGCTTGGTCGTCGGGGCATAGCGCTCGATGACCTGCCCGTCGCGCCCGACCAGGAACTTCGTGAAGTTCCATTTGATCGCATCGATGCCCAGTACCCCACCCTTCCGGGACTTCAGCCAGCGCCACAAGGGGTGCGCGTCGTCGCCATTGACCTCGACCTTCGCCGAAAGCGGGAATGAAACGCCGTAATTGAGCGAACAGAATTCACGGATCGCTGCCGCGTCGCCCGGCTCCTGGTGTCCGAACTGGTCACAGGGAAAGCCCAGCACCACGAGGCCACGCGGACCGTAGTCGTGCCAGAGCTGCTCCAGCCCCTCGTACTGCGGCGTGAAACCGCATTTCGATGCCACGTTGACGATCAACAGGGGCTGGCCCCGCCATGCATCCAGGGGCAGCGCATCGCCGTCCAGCGCGGTGGCGTTGAAATCATAGGCGCTCGTCATGGGCAGAACATCCGGGGCGGCAAGGCCGCAGCATACCCCGCCACGGCCCTCCGGTCTCCCCTCTCGGAAACGCCTTCCGCGATGTCAGAAGCTCGCCTTGAACTCGACGCCGTACAGGCGCGGCTCGTTGATGAAGCCGGTGAGGTTGTTGAAGTCGATGCCACCGACCGCCTGCACCTCGTCGAGGATGTTGCGACCGAACACGGCGACGTCGTACTGGCCGTAGTTCCAGTTGTACCCGAGGCGCAGTCCGCCCTCGACCAGCGACTTGCCGGTGAACTCCTCGGATTCGTAGAGGAAGAAGTTGACCTCGCTGCGGTAGGACCAGTCGGTCAACGCGTAGAACTCGCCGTTGTCGGTGGGCAGTCCCCAGCGCAGGGTCAGGTTGTGGCTCCACTCCGGCGCCTGCGGCAACGGGTTGCCGTCGATCAGGGCCTTGCCCGCCGCGTCGAGCGGGTCGGTCACCGTGCAGGCGGCGCAGACCGAGACCGCCAGGTCGCGGTCCTCGATCTCGGTGTCGTTGTAGCTGCTGCCCAGGGTGACCAGCAGGTTGTCGGTCAGCCAGGCCTGCATGTCCAGCTCGAACCCGCGGCCGGTGCTCTTCTCGGCATTGAGCAGGATGTTGGCATTGGCGCTGCCGCCGACCGCGGTCAACTGCTGGTCCTTGACCTCGTAGTAGAAGACACCTGCATTGATGCGTGCGCGGTTATCCCAGAAATCGGCCTTCAGGCCCGCCTCGATGGCCGTCGAGGTCTCCGGCCCGGCGACTGACTTGGCGTTGAAGGCACCTGCGGCCTGGATGCTGCTGCCGCGGTAGCCGGTGGCGACGCGGGCGTACACGTTCAGGTCCTCGTTGACCGCCCAGGTGCCCGACAGGTCCCAGCTCAGTTTGTTGTCTTCGGGCGAGGCCGACAGGTCGCCGTCGGGCTCGGCGGCCGCCAGGTCGGCGATCGTGCACAGGCCCGCCAGCACGCACCCCGCGAAGGTGTTGTTCCAGTACTCCTCGACGGTCAGGTCCTTCTCGTCCCACGTGTAACGCAGGCCACCGCGCAGCTCGAATGCGGGCGTGACGGACCAGGTCGCAGCCGCGAAGACCGCCCAGGAGTCGTTGGTCTGGCGGACACGTTCATAGCCATCCTGGATACCACCGGCCAGCGAGTCGTAGCTGAAGCTCTCGACGTCGTAGTCCTCGGCGAAATAGAACAGGCCGGCCTGCCAGTCGAACGCCGTGCCGGTATTCGACTCGATGCGCAGCTCCTGGGTCCACTGCGAGTGGTCCGGGATGCCGTCGGCCGTCTCCGACGCGAACGGGATCACCCCCGGCCCGGACACCGGCAGGAACACCGCGCCATAACCACCATCGATGTCGCCGCGGCTGTAGGTCTCGACGGACTCAAAGCCGGTGATGGAGTGGAGGGTGTACCCGTCCAGTTCCCAGCGCAGGCGCGCACTGCCGCCGAAGCTGTCGAGTTCGGAGTGGTTGTATCCGTCGACCGAAACCTCTTCCGGGTCGAAACCGTCGACGAGGTCGTTGCTGCCGGGCTTGAAGATGTTGGCGCGGAACAGCCGCGCAGTGCCGTTGAGATGGCGCGCATGCGCGTTCAACAGCGCCTCGAACCCGTCACCTTCATACAATGCCTGCAGGCGCGCGGCGGACTCGTCGTAGCCCTCGAAGCCATCATTCGGGCCGTCGAAGGTGTTCTCGACCCAGTCGTCGCGGCGCTGGAACAGGGCCGACGCGCGGCCCGACCAGCGCTCGCCGAGTCCTCCGCCCACCGCACCCTCGAAGTTCACCATGCCATCGCTGCCGTAGCCGAGCTTGCCGTAGCCGCTGGCATCCTGGTCCGGACGCACCGAGTCGAACTTGACCACGCCGGCGGGGCTGTTGCGCCCGAAGAGCGAGCCCTGCGGGCCGCGCAGCACCTCGACCTGCTGCAGGTCGAACATCGGGAAGCCCTTGAGGATCGGGTTCTCCTGGACCACGTCGTCATAGACCAGCGAGACCGGCTGCGAGGTGTTCAGGCGGAAATCGGTGTTGCCGTAGCCCCGGATGTAGAAGCGCGGGAAGGCGCGGCCGAACGAGGACTCGACGTTGAGGCTGGGCACGCGCCCGGACAGGACGCGCACGTCGCCGCCGCTGGAACCCAGGACGTCCAGTTGCTCGGCCGTCACCGCGGTGATCGACATCGGCACGTCCTGCGCGTTCTCGACCTTGCGCTGGGCGGTCACCACCAGGGTGTCGAGGGTCTTCGCTTCACCGGTCTCCGCGGTGGCGCCGGCGGGATCCTGGACCTGGGCACCGGCATGCCCGCCGATGAACAGCGTCGAGGCGATGGCGATCGAAAGGGAATGGCGGACAAGGGCGCAATGGGACGTCATGGGGGCCTCGGCGGGGTCGACGGGAGCGGGAGGACAGTCTGGGAGGTGGGAAACGCGCCGGCAGGCCTCTCCGGGCACGCGTGGCGTCGAGGTCAGGACCGTCCCCTGACGGCCCGGGCGCTGCAGGGCACCCACGGTTTTCGCGTGTCGGGCCAGATGTTACCGCATCGTTAAAGTTTGCGTACCGTGGCGTATGCGCCACCGCTGGACCGGGTCGCCCCTGCCCCTTTGCCCCCAGATCAGCGGTCGGCCGCCTGCAGCCGCAAGGGTGCCGCGAAGGGCCTGATCCCCAGCGCCTCGTGGATCTCGCTGGGGTAATAGGCCTGGTCACCCTGCAGGACGAGGGCCACCTGCCGGATGGCGCCGATGTCCACCGTCGGGTCGCCCTCCACCAGGATCAGGTCCGCCCGCTTGCCGACCTCGATCGAGCCGCGGTCATCCAGCACGCGGGCATACCGGGCGGCGTTCCAGGTGGCGGTCTGCAGGGCTTCCGCCGGCGTCAGCCCGGCCTGCACGTACAGCGCCAGTTCCCGCTGCAGCGTGAACCCAACGATCTCGTCGGTACCGGCCACGACCGGCACCCCGGCGGCATGCGCACGTCCGACGAACTCCACCAGCTTGGCGAAGCTGCGGTCGTACCGCGCCGCCGTCGCATCGTCCGGGATGTCCATCTCCGCCGCACGACGCTGGCGCTGGATGTCGGGCGGGAGGTGGTCGGCGACATCCGCGACCACACCGGACATCTCGCCATCGCGCTGGTGCAGGAACTCGAAGGTCGCCAGGGTCGGGTCGATCACCACGTCGTGCTCGACCAAGCTGTCGATGAAGTCCCGCACCGGCGCGCTGTCCAGGTCGAGGCCGGCGGTCTTCTCGGCCACCAGGTAGAAGCGCTCGAGCGTGCGGGTATCGGTGGTGTCCGTGACGAAGAAATTCAGCAGCAGCTGGTTGATGTGCTGGATCTCGTCGAAGCCGGCGTCGACCACATCCTGCGCGCGCATGAAGGCCGGCACGTGTCCGCTCACCCGCAGCCCTTTCTGGTGCGCGTAGGCCACGGTCTCCGGCAGCACGTCCTTCGGAAAGGAGTTGTAGATCTTGATCTGCGGGTAGCCATGCGCGGCGTACCAGTCGATGGCCTCCTTCGCACCTGCCAGGTCGCTGACGACGAAGCCGTTGCGCGCGGAAAAGTCGCTCTCGCCTTCCAGGAAGCCGGCAGTGACGATGCGCGGCATGATCATGCGGCCCGCTTCGGCATCCTTGCGCAACTGCAGCAGGGTCTCGTTGTCGTTGCCCATGTCGCGGACGGTGGTGACGCCGCTCGCAAGGTTCAGCCCGCCATCCCACCGGCCGACGTGTCCATGGCTGTCGAACAGCCCGGGCAACAGCACGCGCCCGCCTGCTTCGACGACCTGGTCGGCGGGCGCCTGCTCGCTCCCTGCGTCGCTGATCGATACGATCCGGCCCTGCTCGACCAGGATGTCGTGGACGCCTCCCAGCCGGGCGTGTTCGCTGTCGAACACCCGGGCATTGCGGATCAGGAGCGTCCCCGGCACCGGATGGGCCAGGCGTGAACGCATCTCGGCGAGGACCTTGCCTTCGGCAGCCTTCTGCCGTGCCTCGAGCGCATCGGCATCCGACTCCCAGCCCTGTTCGATGATCTGGACCCAGCCCGGTGCGATGAAGGCGAACAGGCGCGGGGCCTCGCCGGTGGTGGTCCATGCGAAGGTCGGCGTCAGGCCGAGGCCGGTCAGCGCAACGAGCTGCACGTCACGGCGCGTCCCGTCCCGGCCCACGCTGGCGACCTCCACCGGCCGCATGGTCAGGGTTCCGCCCGGGATCAGCGGCAGCTTTCCGTCGAGACGCTTCGACAGCGCCTGGATGGCCACGGACAGGACCGCCGGCGAGCCGCCCAGGGGGGCGTACTGCGCGCCGTCCGGCACCGGCTGCCGCCCGTCGTCGGAGGTCGACGTCCAGCGGGCGATGCCGTCGACGAGCTCGAAGGACTCCTCGACCGGGGCCCCGAAGGTCGACGTGCCATCCACGCGGTAGCTGCGGAAGGTGCCGTCGGGCGCGAGCGTGTAGCGCTCCTTCAACTCGGGCCCGCGGCCGTTGTCCTTGAAGATGAACTCGACCTCCACCGAGCCGTCGGCCTGCGGCGTGACGACCTGCTCGCCCGCCTGCCGTCCGTCGTCGACCAGCGCCACGTAGCGCAACGGCCCGGCTGCGGCCGCGGGCAGGGCCAGGCCGGCCAGCAGGATGCCGAGGTGGAACAGGCGGCCAGCGCCGCGGGCCCTTCGGGGATGCAAGTCGTTCATGGCTGCACGCTCCAGTGATGACGACGCCCGCGCTGCGTCCCCGGCGTCCCGTACGGCGACGATGCCGCAAGCACGGGCGCGCCTCAAGTGCCGTGCCGCATCGCAACATGGACAGGGGCGGTCGGGCCATGCCTTTCGTCATGCGTGCGCCGAGCGCCGCATCGGTTAGGCTGGCTGGATACCCATGACAAGGTGCGTTCCGATGAAACACCCGCTCGTACTGGCCGTGGCCGTGGCGCTTGCTGCCGTCGCCGCTCCCACCCCCGCCCAGACTGCCGATACCGGTACCGCCGTGAGCCAGACCGCCAATCCGTTCTTCTCCGAAAGCCCACTCCCGCTGCACTACCCGCAGTTCGACCGGATCAAGGACGCCGATTTCGCGCCGGCATTCGACCAGGGCATGGCCCGGCACCTGCAGGAGATCGAGGCGATCGCCAACAACCCGGAGGCCCCGAGCTTCGACAACACCATCCTCGCGATGGAGAAGAGCGGCGACGTCCTCGACCGCGCGACAACCGTGTTCTTCAACCTGGTCGGCACCGATACCAACGACACCCGCAACGCGCTGCGCGCGGAGTACGCACCGAAGTTCGCGGCGCACCAGGACGCGATCAGCCTGAACGGCAAACTGTTCGAGCGCGTGGACACCCTGTACAAGCAGCGTGATTCGCTGGGCCTGGACGCCGAGGGCGTGCGACTGATCGAGCGTTACCACACCGGTTTCGTGCGTGCCGGCGCCAAGCTCGATGATGCCGACAAGGCGAAGCTGAAGGCGATGAACGCCGAGATGGCCCAGCTCGGCACGCAGTTCAGCGACAACGTCCTGAAGGAAGTGAACGCTTCGGCGGTGATCGTCGACGATGTCGCCGAGCTCGATGGCCTGACCGAATCGCAGATCGCCACCGCCGCGCGCATCGCCAAGGAGCGCGGGCACGATGGCAAGTACGCGATCACCCTGCTCAACACCACCGGGCAGCCGCCGCTGTCGCAGCTGAGCAACCGCGGACTGCGCCACCGCATCCACGAAGCCTCGGTCAACCGCGGCAGCAACGGGGGCGAGTTCGACACCACCGCCATCGTCTCGCGGATGATGACGCTGCGCGCCGAGCGCGCCAACCTGCTCGGATATCCGAACCACGCTGCCTACGGCCTCGAGGACCAGACCGCCAAGACGCCGGAAGCGGTGAACGCGATGCTCGGCCAGCTGGCGCCGGCGGCGGTCGCCAACGCCCGTCGCGAGGCCGCCGACCTGCAGGCCATGATCGACGAGGAACAGACCGCCAAGGGCATGCCGAGCTTCAAGCTCGAGCCATGGGACTGGGCCTACTACACCGAGAAGGTGCGCGCGGCGAAGTACGACTTCGACGAGTCGCAGCTCAAGCCCTATCTCGAAATGAAGAACGTGCTTGAGAATGGCGTCTTCTTCGCGGCCGGCAAGCTGTACGGACTGTCCTTCAAGCAGCGGACCGACCTGCCGAAGTACCACCCGGACACCTGGACCTACGACGTCTTCAACGAGGACGGCAGCCAGCTGGCGATCTTCATCTTCGATCCGTACGCGCGTGACTCCAAGCGCGGTGGCGCATGGATGAACTCCTACGTGTCCCAGTCCGGTCTGTCCGGCGACAAGCCGGTGGTGGCCAACCACCAGAACATTCCCAAGCCGCCGGCCGGCGAGCCGACCCTGCTGACCTGGGACGAGGTCACCACGATGTTCCACGAGTTCGGCCACGCGCTGCATGGCATGTTCTCGGACGTCCAGTACCCGTACTTCAGCGGCACCAGCGTTCCGCGCGACTTCGTCGAGTACCCCTCGCAGGTCAACGAGATGTGGGCCGACTGGCCGGAGATCCTGGCCAACTACGCCAAGCACTACCAGACCGGTGCCGCCATGCCGCAGGCGCTGCTCGACAAGGTGCTGGCGACCTCGAAGTTCAACCAGGGCTTCGCCACCACCGAATACCTCGGTGCGGCGATGCTGGACCAGCGCTGGCACCAGATCGGCGCCAGCCAGGTGCCGGCGGCCTCGGGCGTGATGAAGTTCGAGTCCGACGCGCTGTCGGCGGACGGGATCAACTACGCGCCGGTGCCGCCGCGGTACCGGACGCCCTACTTCAGCCACATCATGGGCGGCTACTCCGCCGGCTACTACGCCTACATCTGGTCCGAGGTACTGGACGCGAACAGCGTGCAGTGGTTCGAGCAGAACGGTGGCCTGACCCGCGCCAACGGCGACCACTTCCGCAGCACGCTGCTGTCGCAGGGCGGCAGCCAGGACGCGATGAAGCTGTTCCGCGACTTCGCCGGACACGACCCGCAGATCGAGCCCCTGCTGGTCAAGCGCGGACTGGCGCCGGAAGCCGACGACAGCGCGGTCCCGGGCGCGGAGCCCGGCCCGGCCGACGCCGAGTAAGCATCCGCCACTACCGCAGGTGATGCGACGCCGCCCGGGAAACCGGGCGGCGTCGCGCTTTCCGGCCGCCACGCCGGTCGGGGCCAGCGGACTGCTAGCATCGCCGGATGCCCGCTCCTGCCACCGACCCTGCGGACGCCGGCGCCGCCCTCGCCGACTGGCTGCAGCACTTTCCCCGCGTACTGGCATTGACGGGCGCGGGATGCAGCACCGCTTCCGGAATCCCCGGCTACCGCGACGACCGCGGCCAGTGGAAACGCAGCGCTCCGATCACCTGGCAGGCGTTCTCCAGCGACCCGCTGGCACGAGCCCGTTACTGGGCGCGCAGCCTGGTGGGCTGGCCCGTGGTCGAGCGTGCCCGGCCGAACGGCGCCCATTTCGCGTTGGCCCGGCTCGAGGCGCTCGGTCATGTCGGGCACCTGGTGACCCAGAACGTCGACGGCCTGCACGAGCAGGCCGGGAGCCGGGTGGTCATCGACCTCCATGGCCGGATCGACATGACCCGCTGCCTGGACTGCTTCCTGCCGTTTCCGCGTAGCCAGCTCCAGGCGGTCCTCGAAGGCCTGAACCCGGACTGGCGCGGCCTCCACGCCGGCGCCGCACCGGATGGCGACGCCGACCTCGAGGGGCTGGATTTCACGCGCTTCACCGTCCCGCCCTGCCCCGTCTGTGGCGGCACCCTCAAGCCCGACGTGGTGTTCTTCGGCGAGAACGTCCCCCGCGAACGCGTCGCACGTGCCCAGGCGGCGCTTGAGCGGGCCGATGCCCTCCTGGTCGTCGGCTCCTCGCTGATGGTGTACTCGGGGTACCGGTTCGCACGGTTGGCGCACGGGACGGGTCGCCCCATCGCGATCCTCAACGCCGGCGTGACCCGCGCGGATGCCCTCGCCTCATTGAAGCTCCACGCCGATGCGGCGCAGGCGCTGGAGGCATGCGTGCGCCGCCTGGAACCCTAGCGCGGCGCGACGTAGCCGCCCGGCACGCCGCGCGGTGACAGGACCACCTGCCACAGTTGCGCGCGGCGGGTCCGGAACACCGCCATCGAGCCCGCCAGGTAGAAGCGCCACATCCGCCGGAAGCGCTCGTCGTAGCGCGACGGGAGGCTGTCCCAGGCGGCCTCGATGTTGTCGCGCCAGGCACGCAGCGTCAGGTCGTAGTCGGCCCCGAAGTTGTGCCAGTCCTCGATCACGAACCGGCCTTCGACCGCCTGCGCGATCTGTACCGGCGACGGCAGCATCGAGTTCGGGAAGATATGCCGCGCGATCCAGGGGTCGGTGCTGTGCGTCGTCAGGTTGCGGCCGATGGTATGCAGCAGGCACAGGCCATCGTCGGGGAGGCAGCGACGCGCGACGTCCATGAAAGCCGCGTAATTGGCATGGCCCACGTGCTCGAACATCCCGATCGACAGGATCCGGTCGAAGCGCTCGTCGACGTCGCGGTAGTCCTGCAATCGGATCTCGATCGGTCGTCCCTCGCACAGCCGGCGCGCGAACGCGGCCTGCTCCGCCGAGATCGTCACCCCGACGCCCTCGACGCCGTAATGCGCATGGGCGAACGCCAGCGCCTCGCCCCAGCCGCAGCCGATGTCGAGCACGCGCATGCCGGGACGCAAGCCCAGCTTTCGGCACACCAGGTCCAGCTTGGCGTCCTGCGCCGCGTCGAGGTCCTTCGCATCACGCCAGTAACCGCAGCTGTACACCAGGCGGGCACCCAGCATCGCGCGGTAGAGGTCGTTGCCCAGGTCGTAATGGCGTTCGCCGACCGCGCGGCTGCGCCGGCGCGTCTGCCGGTTCAGCCAGCGCGCGCGCCATTCCTCCAGGCGTGCGGGCCAACGACCAGCGCGTTCGTCGACATGCATGCCGAGGACGCGCGTCAGCAGGCCATCGAGCGAGGGCGCGTCCCACCAGCCGTCCATGTAGGCGTCGCCCAGCCCCAACGAGCCCTGCGCCAGCACACGGCGGTAGAAGCGCGGGTGATGGACATGCAGGTCACCACGTCCGTCCGCCGATGCCGGCGCGTCACCTTCGACCACGCGGACCCCGGCCTGCTCAAGCAGCTCGAGGACCTTCTCCCGTGCCCAATCGTTGGCAGTGCCCATCGCGTCGCCCCTGGCGGTGCCACCGGGACGACCTTAGCGCGGCACCCGCCACGTGTGTCAATGCCATGGGCTCAACGCGCGAACAGCTCCCGGTATTCGTCCGTGATGTGCGGAAGCAGCACCTCGGCGGGCAGCTCGACGGTCTGGACGCCATCGGAATAGGGGCCGACCTGGTAGGGCGGGAACACGAAGCGGATGGCGGTGATCCGTCCCGCTGCGTCCACCACCGGTTCGAACTGGCGATAGTGGTCGGGCTCGGGCCCGGTGCCGTCGTCGATCATGCGGCCCGCTTCGCGCGCCATCACCGCGCGCTCGCCGGCATCGAGTTCGTCGGCATCCAGTCGCTGCGACAGCGCGGTGTGCAACTGCTCGCGGACCCGCTGCGCGATGTCGCGCCAGGCCGGCCCTTCGGGGACCAGGTCGGTGATTTCAAGCAACGACTGTTCGGCCGGCAGCCAGACCCAGCGCGCCAGCAGCGGGGCACTGTGGGCACCCCCGGTATAGCTGCTGCCGTCGGCGGCGACGGCGTACAGCCGGGGCGTGTCGACAAGCTCGACGTAGCTGATGGAGAGGTCGTACAGCGTGTCGTCGCTCCCTTCGCCGCGGGCCGCCTCGGCCTGGGCGAGGTCCGCACGCGCGTCGTCGCTGTACTGTTGCAGCAGGCGCGCAAGACCGGGATAGCGCGAAGCGGAATCCGGGTAGCTGATGCCGATGACGTGCGCGCTGCTGATTTCCGAGACATCCTCCAGCTCGACCGGTCCCGACGGCGCCTGTGCCGTCGCATCCTCGCCCATGTCCGTTCCGGCCGCCGGCCCAGCGGGGTTGGCCGGGGTTGCGTCCGGGGACGGCGCGGGATCCCGTCCACAAGCGACGAGGCCCACCAGCAGGCACGCGGGCAGGATCAGGAGGCGACTGCAGGACTTCATCGGATGCTCCACGGGAAGGTGCGCGCAGCCTAGCGAGCGACGCGTGATGCCACGATCATCACATGCCCGGCGTGCCTTGCCGCACCTTTCGTCGAGCGCCGCGGGGGCTCAGGCAAGGAGAGGCTGGTAGTCGGGATGGCGTGCGACCCATGCCGCGGCATAGGAACAGGCCGGCTCCACCTTCAGCCCCGCCTCGCGGGCGTGCAGGAACGCCGACTCGACAAGCTGGCCGGCGATCCCGCGCCCGCCAATCGCCTCGGGCACCCAGGTGTGGGTGATGACCAGGGTGTGCCCCTCCACCCGGTAGTCCAGGTAGGCACGGACGTCATCGACCGTGGTGGCGAAACGGTGCATGTCGCTGTCATGCCGGATGTCCGGCCCGGAAACCGAAGGACTCATGCAGATCTCCTGGTGGGCACTTGGGGGCGTGGACGACGACGCGCCGGGCGGGGGCGTGCCCGGGCCGCCAGGCCTGCCGGATTTGCGCCGTTCGCACGTTACAGGAGTAGCACGCCCCGTATTCAGGGGGAGTGAGCGCGCTGCCATGGGAAGGCAGGTCAACCCGTTGCACGGCCAGCTTTGACGTAATCCGTCACATTTTGGCCGCCTGAACGCCGGATTCAGCGCGGTCCAGGACTTGGCACGGATCGTGCGTCATCACTGGCGAGATCACAGACGGAGGTACCGCCATGACCGCCAACCAGATCGCCCTGATCCAGTCCGCCAGCGACGCCGCGCTTGTCGAGCGCCTGTTCGTCCTTGCCCAGGACGGCGAATTCAACGCGGAAGAGTTCGCCGTGATCGACAACGAAGTCTACGGACGCTTCGCACGCGCCTACGGCCAGTCCCTGGAGGACATGGACCCGGCGTCGATGATGGCTGCCTGAGCGCCATAGTCGCTTCAGAATGACGGGTTGAGCAGCCGCTCCAGGAAGACCCCGCCGACACGGGGCTCCATCAGGAACATGAACAGCACGCCATAGATCGCGCCCGATAGATGCGCACTGTGGTTGATGTTGTCACCGCCTTTCCGGTCCATCCAGAACGAGTAGCCTACGTACGCCACGCCGTACAGGATCGCCGGGACCGGCAGGAAGAACAGGAAGATCAGCGACCACGGCGCGAGCAGGATGAAGGCGAACAACACCGCCGACACCGCACCCGACGCCCCCAGGCTGCGGTAGTGCGGATCGTGCCGGTGGCGCAACCAGGTGGGCAGTATCGCCACGACGATCGCCGACAGGTAGAAGAACAGGAAGCCGGCGCTGCCGAGGCGCTGCGCGAAGACCGGTTCGATCGCGCGGCCGAAGAAGAACAGCGTGATCATGTTGAACAGCAGGTGCTGCCAGTCGGCGTGCACGAACCCGTGCGTGACCAGCCGGTCGTACTGGTGTTTGCGGGCAATCGCCGGGGGCCAGAGGATCAGCCGCTCGATCAGGCGGGGCCGCTCGAAGGCCTGCCAGGAGACCAGCACCGTCACGGCGATCAGTATCAGGGTGAGCATCGGGTCTCCATTGCAACGCGGGTGGAGGCGGCCTGCCCGGCGGCGCCACGAGGCCCGACAGCCTACCGCATCGGCCGCCGCTGCCCGACCCTTCGGCTACCATCGGTGGCAGTCCATGCTCCCGTCACGCCATGTCCGTCCGCATTTCCGCCGCGTCCTCGCTGGCCCTCGCCCTCCTCCTCGCCCTTCCGGCAGCCGCCGCCGTGGCCGCCGACCCGGCCCTCAGCACCGTGGCCGAGCGCAGCGGATTCCAGAAGACCGGTCGCTATGACGAGGTGATCGCGCTGTGCGACGCCTTCGCCGAACGCCACCCGGATGCGGTGCGCTGCGAAACATTCGGTACCACGCCCGAGGGGCGCCCGATGAAAGTCCTCGTGGTGTCGACGTCGGGCGCCCTCGACCCCGACGAAGCACGTCGTCGGAACCTGCCGGTCACCCTGGTCCAGGGCGGGATCCACGCCGGCGAAATCGATGGAAAGGATGCCGGCTTCCTGGCCCTGCGCCAGTTGCTCGAGTCGCCCACCGGCCAGGACCCGCTGCGCCGGCAGGTGCTGCTGTTCGTCCCGGTCTTCAACGTCGACGGACACGAGCGCTTCAAGGCCTGGAACCGGCCCAACCAGCGCGGGCCGGAAGAGATGGGCTGGCGCACCACCGCGCGGAACCTCAACCTCAACCGTGACTACGCCAAGGCCGAAGCGCCGGAAATGCAGGCGATGCTGGCCCTGTACAACGCCTGGGACCCGCTCGCCTACATCGACCTCCACGCCACGGACGGTGCCCAGTTCGAGCACGACATTTCCATCCAGGTGGAACCGCTGCACGCCGGTGACCCGGCACTGCGGTCGATCGGGCTGGCGTTGCGCGACGGCGTGATCGCGCGCCTGGCCGAAGGGGGTTCCGCCCCGCTGCCGTTCTACCCGTCCTTCATCGAGTACGACAATCCAGCGTCGGGGTTCCGGGATGGCGTGCTGCCCCCGCGCTTCTCGCACGGGTACGCCTGGCTGCGCAACCGGTTCGGCATGCTCGTCGAGACCCACTCCTGGCGCCCCTATCCCGAGCGCGTGGACGCCACCCGGCGCACCATACTGGCGGTCCTGTCGATGGTGGCGGAGCACGGTCCGGCATGGGCACGCGAGACGCGTGGAGCGGACCAGCGGGCCGTCGAGCTCGCCGGAACCCCCGTCGACCTGACCTACGAGGCCAGTGGGCAGGCGCGGGAGATCGAGTTCCTCGGCTATGCCTACACCCGGACCCCGTCCGAGGTCTCCGGCGCCCTGATGACCCGCTACGACGAGTCCACCCCGGACACCTGGCGCGTCCCGTTGTACGACGACATCGCACCTGCGCTGACGGTCCCGGCCCCGGGCGCCGGTTACATCGTGCCGGCGGCGTTCGCGGACCGGGTCGCACCGCGCCTGGCCGTACATGGAATCCGCTTCGAGCGACTGCGAAGCGGCGTGCAGGGCCACCGGGTGGAGGTGTTCACTGCCGGAACCGCGACGTTCGCGGCACAACCGATGGAGGGCCACCAGCGGCTTGACGTCGAAGGGCAGTGGAGCGAGGACACGCGCGACCTGATCGCCGGGGCCCTGTTCGTGCCGATCCGCCAGCCGTCGGCGCGCCTGGTGATGTCGCTCCTGGAGCCCGGTGCCCCGGACGCCCTGCTGGCCTGGGGCGAATTCAACAACAATTTCGAGCGCAAGGAGTACATGGAGCCGTACGTGGCCGAAGCGGTGGCCCGCGACATGCTCGCCAGCGACCCTACGCTCCGCGCCACGTTCGAAGGTCGCCTGCGCGAGGACGCCGACTTCGCCGGCAGCCCCGAGGCCCGGCTCGATTTCTTCTACCGTCGCCACAGTGCCTGGGACGACCGCCACAACGTGTACCCCGTACTTCGCACCGATGCCGTGCCCGCGCCTTGACCCGGGCATGACCCGGAATGCGGGACACTCCCCTGCCCTGCCCTGGATGGAGACCGCCATGCCACGCCTGATCGCCTCCGCCGTGTCGGCCTGCGTACTGCTCGCGGCCTGCCAGGCCACCGAACCGCCGGAAAGCACGCCGCTCTCCCCCGCCGCATCCGCAGCACCCGCCACCGGCATGCCCGGCGGCGACCACTCGGACACCCCCTCCGAAACGGCTCGCCTGCAAGGGCGCGCCACCTATCGCGAGCGCATGTTGCCGCCGCCAGGCTCGGTGCTGACGGTGCAACTGATCGACAACCTGCTGGCCGATACCCCGAAGGCGGTGATCGCGGACACCACGGTGACCGGCATCGCGGCGCCGCCCTTCGCCTTCGAGCTCACCTATCCCGTCGACGCCTTGCGCGACAACGGCATGTACGGCCTGCATGCCGCCCTGCGAGGCCCGGATGGCCGCCTGCTGTTCGTGACCGATACGCGCGTGCCGGTCACGCCCGGCAGCGACGAACATCCGGAGCTGATGATGGTGCGGGTCGCCGGCAACGCCGCCGCGGGCGCCGACACCCCCCGTCCGGAACGCCCATGACCGCCCGCCAGCGCTCGCCAGCGTGGGCTGCGTCCCACCTGGTGCTGGCGTGCGGGCTTCTCGTCAACGGCGCATGCGGCACCGGACAGGCGCCACCTCCGCCTGCTGCACCCGGTCCCGAGGTCTCCACGCCCGCCCCGGGCGCGAGCCCGTCCGCCACCGGGGCGCCACCCCCTGCCGCGACGCTGACCTCGATCGCCCCGACGGACACGCCGCGTCCCGAACGCACGCCGGACGTGGTGTACGTGGCGACCCCGCAGGCCGTGGTCGACGTGATGCTCGAGATGGCGCGCGTGGGCGAAGACGACGTGCTGTACGACCTCGGCTCCGGCGACGGCCGCATCCCGATCACCGCGGCACGCCGCTGGGGCACCCGCGGCATCGGCATCGAGATCCACCCGATGCGGGTGCGCGAGGCGAACCTGGCCGCCTTCAACGCAGGCGTCCACGAGCGGGTGCGCTTCCTGGTCGCGGACATGTTCGAGATGGACATCAGCGAGGCCACCGTGGTGACGCTGTACCTGCTGCCGGACCTCAACCTGCGACTGCGTCCGAAACTGCTCAGGCTCGCGCCCGGCACCCGCATCGTCACCCACAACTACCACATGGGCGACTGGGCGCCCGATGCCCACCGCATCGTCGGGGATTCGGTGGTGTACCTGTGGACGGTGCCCGACACCCTGCCGCCACACCTGCGCTGATACCGCTCAGGCGTTCCCGGACTTCAAGGTGCGCTCGAACAGGGCCAGCGTCCGCGACCACGCTTCGGTTGCCGCGGCCTCGTCGTAACGGGGCGTGGTGTCGTTGTTGAAGCCATGGACCGTGCCCGGCGGCTGGACCAGCGCATGACGGACACCCGCGGCCTCCAGGGCCTGCTGGTAGCCGGGCCAGGTGCTGTTGACCCGCTCGTCGTCCGCCGCCAGCACCACCAGCATCTCGGCGCGGATGTCGGCCACGTCCTCGAGATCGGGCGCACTGCCGTAGAACGGTGCAGCGGCCTTCAGCTCCGGCACCTGGGTGGCGAGGAAGTTCGCCATTGCACCGCCGTAGCAGAATCCCACCACCCCGAGGCGGCCATTGCCTTCATCCGAGGCCAGCAGCATGTGCGCGGCCGCGAGGAAATCCTCCCGGCACTTCGCCTGGTCGAGCTCGCGGAACTTCTCGCGGGCGGCATCCTCGTCCCCGGGATAGCCCCCCAGCGGGAACAGCGCATTCGGCGCGAAGGCCAGGTATCCCTCCAGCGCGAGGCGCCGGGTGACGTCTTCGATATGCGGGTTCAGTCCACGGTTCTCGTGCACGACCAGCACCATCGGCAGCGGCCCCCCGGCATCCTTGGGGGTGACCTGGTACCCGCGCGCCGTGCCGTAGCCGTCCGGCGACAGGAACTCGACGTGGCGTGCGTCCAGGCGGGCATCGTCCGGCTTGACCTGCTGCGCGTGGGCGAACCGGGGGGCCAGCGCCGCCAGCAGGCCCGCCGCCGTGGTCGCGCCGACGGCATGGCGGGCCGCTCCCGACAGGAACCCGCGCCGATCGATGACGCCATGCACGTACTGATCGAAAAGCCGCAGGACCTCCGGGTCGAAGTCTCGAACCGTCTTGCGCGGGGGCGTCGCCATGGGCACCTCGTCGGGATGGGAGCGGGCCTCCACCCTACTCCCGAAACCGCTGCGATTCACCTGCATCGCCCGCCGAAGCATCGTGTTGCTGGACCAGCGCCAGGGCCGCCAGCAGGCGCGAGCGCGAGAACGGCTTGGACAGCACCGTTCCTTGCCCACCGCGCGCCTGGATCACGTCCTCCTGGTGGCCCGAGACGAACACCACCGGCAAGTCCGGCCTCTGCGCGCGGGCACGCGCGGCCAGTTCGATCCCGTCGCATCCCGGCAGCTCCACGTCCGTCATGAGCACGTCGCAGGGCGTGGACGCGAGGCAGGCCATCGCTTCCTCGGCGTTGCGCGCGGTGCTGACCGTCAGGCCGCAGGACGTGAGCAGTTCGCCGGTCAGCAGGCGGTCGTCCGGATCGTCGTCCACGAGCAGCACGTGCAAGGACGCCGGCGCCCCATGGCCATCGATCGCCGCACGCACCAGGCGCGCCAGCTCGGCGCTTCCATAAGGCTTGTCCAGCAGGAGCACGTCGGGACGCGGCCCGCGGTTGCGCGACATCAGCCCCTCCGCATAGCCCGAGGTCATCAGCACTGCGATCCCGGGCCAGCGCGCACGCACCGCTTCCACCAGTTCGAAGCTGTGCAGCGGACCGGGCATGACCACGTCGGTGAACAGCAGTGCCGGACGCAGGCCCGATTCCAGCAGGGTCAGTGCCATCGCGGCGTGGGTGGCCTGCACCACGCGGTAGCCCAACGCCTCCAGGATCTCCGCCCCGGCCTTGCGCACGCCGTCTTCGTCCTCCACCAGCAGCACGGTCTCCTGCCGGCCCCGCGGCAAGGGAGCGGCCGGGGTGACGGCCGGCATGGGGCTCGTACCGGTGCTGCTTACCGGCAGGTGCAAGGTGAAGACCGTGCCTTTTCCGGCTTCGCTCTCGACCCCGATCCGCCCGCCGCTCTGCTGCACGAACCCGTACACCGCGGCCAGGCCCAGGCCGGTGCCACGGCCCGGGGGCTTGGTCGTGAAGAACGGATCGAAGATGCGTGCCTTGACCTCCGGCGTCATGCCGACACCGGTATCGGACACCACCAGTCGCAGTTCGCCACTGCCCTGCGAGGCGTCGCCGCTGGGCTTGACCTGCTGGCATTCCACCCGCACCCGTCCGCCCTCGGGCATCGCGTCGCGCGCGTTGATGACCATGTTGAGGAGCGTGGTCTCGAACTGCTGGAGGTTGGCTTCGATGTGGACCTCGCAGTCGTCCAGCGCCAGTTCGAGCACAACCTCGTGACCTTCGCCCAGCACCCGCTCGATCATGTCGGCGAGCCGTCGCACCACCTGCGCCGGATTGAAGGACGTCCTGCTGGGCGCGTCCTGTCGCGCGAACGCCATCAGCTGCGACACCAGCCTCGCACCGCGCTGCACGGCCGCGCGCGCCGAGGCCATGCGTTCCCGGGCGGCATCGGGCAGGCCGTGCGACTCGATCAGTTCCAGGTTCGCGCCCACCACCTGCAGCAGGTTGTTGAAGTCATGGGCGACGCCGCCGGTGAGCTTGCCGATGGCTTCCAGCTTCTGCGCCTGGTGCAGTGCCGCCTGGGCCTGGCGGCGCTCCTCCTCCGCGACCCGTAGGGCTTCGGTGCGTTCGTCCACCAGCTCGGACAGGTTGGCGTGGAAGCGCGCGAGTTCTTCCTGGGCCGCTGCCTGCGTGGTGGTGTCGTTGCCCTGCACGAAGATGCCCTTCACCCGACCGCGCGCGTCACGCACCGGCTGGTACACGAAGTCGACGACGACCTCCTCGGGTTCCTGCCCGGCCTCGCGCTGCAGGTAGATACGCACGCCCCGGCCGACATGCGCCTTGCCCTCCACGTACACCTTGTTGAGCAGGTCGAGGAAGCCCTGCGCCACCGCCTCGGGCAGGGCTTCTTCCAGCGGCAGGCCGATCAGGGGGCGTCCGCTGCCGACCAGTTCCTCGTAGGCCCGGTTGACCTGCGCGAAGCGGTGTTCGGGACCCGACAGATAGGCCATGAACCCGGGTGCCTGGGCGAACAGGGTCTCGAGGTCGGTCAGGCGCAGTTCCAGCGTCCGGTTGTGTTCCTGTACCTCGCGGGCGCGCTCGAACATGCCCTGCTCGATCTGTTCGGACGAGGCCCCGGTCGCTTCGGCCAGCGCCTGCTTGAGCCGCCGCATCCCGGTGACGTCGGTGGTGTGCTGGAGCACCCAGGCCACCTCGCCGCGCGCATCGAACAACGGCGTGTGGGTCGCGGACCAGTACCGGTCCTCCATCACGATGCCATCGGGGCCGGGGCGGGGGATTGCATAGCGGATCAGGCTGAGGACGTCGCGACGCCCGGTCCGCAGTACCCGCTGCAGGGACTGCCGGAGCAGGGCCACGTTGGCATTGCCCAACTCGCTGCCGTCTCCCGGGAATGCCTCGAACAGGCCCACCCCGAGCAGCGCGTCACGGCCATGCCCCACCGCGGCCTCGTAGGCCTGGTTCATGGCGACATACCGCAGGTTCCGGTCCAACACCATGTACGGGTTGGGCGAACGGTCGAACAGGTCGCCGAAATCCATCCACGCACTCTCCCCTGAATCGTTCCATGCTCGCAGAAGCCCGTGCGGCCGGCAATTGCCGCGGCGTGCCGGGGTGAACGCCGCCTGTCCGGTTCAGCTTGCGTGGACGCCATCCCCACGCGGCCGGGCCTAAAAAAGAGGCCCGATCCCCGGAGGCGCGCCATGACCGACAACCGAGAACTCGAACAGAAACTCTGGAAGGCCCTGAAGTCCGACCGCACGCTGATGCTCGGCGTCGACGGCGTGGAGGATGGCCATTCGCGACCGATGACCGCGCAGATCGACGGCGATACCGGCGGGCCGGTCTGGTTCTTCGTCGGACAGCCCAACGTGCTCGTTGACCACCTGAAATCGGGCCGTCGCGCCATCGCCGCATTCGCGTCCAAGGGGCACGACCTGTTCGCAAGCATCCACGGCAACCTGGTGGTGGACACGCGCCGCGACATGGTGGATCGCCTCTGGAATCCGTTCATCGCGGCCTGGTTCGAAGGCAAGGACGACCCGCGCCTGGTGCTGCTGCGCTTCGACGTCGAACACGCCGAGGTCTGGCTGAACGAGAACAACCTGCTGGCCGGGGTGAAGATGCTGCTGGGCGCGGATCCGCGGAAGGATTACGAGGACAAGGTCGGCGACGTCGACCTGCGCTGAGGCGTCGGACACGTGGCGTTGTCCTCGATGAGCGTTCCGGGCACCCGCTTCGACCTGGCGCCGGTCGCCGGTCGCCTGGAGTCGGAGGCCCAGTCGCTGCTGGCCGCCCTCCCCCTGCTGGCCCTGTCGCTGCTGGTCGTCGCGGCGGCGTGGTGGGTGGGCGGCTGGCTGTCCCGGCGCCCCGTGGTCGACCGGCTGGCGCGCGACAATCCCTTCCTGCGCGACCTGACGCGGACCACCGTCCGCTGGCTGGTGCTCGCGGGCGGCGTGCTGGTCGCGCTGGAGATCATGGACGCCACCGCGATGGTCGGCGCCATGCTCGGCACCGCCGGCGTGCTCGGCGTGGCGTTGGGTTTCGCGTTCAAGGACATCCTGGAGAACTACCTGGCGGGCGTGCTGCTCAGCCTGCGCCAGCCGTTCGCTCCGCGCGACCACGTGGTCATCGACGGCAACGAGGGCATCGTGCTGTCGCTGACCTCGCGCGCCACCATCCTGATGACGCTGGACGGCAACCACCTGCGCTTGCCGAATGCCATGGTGTTCCGGGGCGTCACCCTCAATTACACGCGCAACCCGACGCGGCGCTACCAGTTCGATGTCGGCATCGGGGTCAACGAGGACCTGATCCGGGCACAGCAGATCGGCCTGCAGACGATGTCCACGCTGGAGGGCGTGCTGGAGGACCCGCCGCCGCGCGCGTTCATCACCTCGCTCGGAGATTCCAACGTGCAGCTCCGCTTCCTGGGCTGGGTGGACCAGCGCAGCCATGAATACGCGCAGGTGAAAAGCGAGGCCATCCGCCAGACCAAGCTGGCGCTCGAACGGGCCGGGATGGACATGCCCGAACCGATCTACCGCGTGCAGCTGCAGGAAGCTCCCCACGCGCGGGCCCTGCCCGCACACCCCGCAACCCGCAGCGACACGGCCGCGACGGACGAGCGGATCGACACCCGTGCCACCCGCGACCTCGACAGCCAGCTGGACCGGGAGACGGACGCGACGGGGCCGGAAGGCCGCGACCTGCTGGATCCGGCCGCCCCGCGCGAATGACGGCCGGGCGCGGCCGCCACGACGGGCTCAGGCGGCGGCGCCCCCGGGGTCATGCGCCAGCGCGTAGTCCATCGCGGCGCAGACCGCCGTCGCCTGGGCGATGTTGCATTGCTCGGGCGTCGCGCGGGGACTGTCCGGATAGACCTCGGTAGTCGTCGTGTACGCCGCCTCGGTGATGCCCGCGCAAAGGCCCAGCGCCTTCAACGGATAATTGATGACCCCGTGACCCACCACCGGCGCGCCGATGATCTCCCCGCGCCCATCGGCCGGCGCGATATGGGTCACCCCGGCGACCGCGTCGACCACGGCCTGCTGGAACGCCGCCTGCGGATTCTCGCTGTCGCCCACCAGGTAGAAGCCATCGGGAATCTCCCCCGGTTCGAAGGGCTTGCCGTCCCGCGCGGCGAGTGCCGGGCGGAATTCGGTTTCATCGCTGTCGGTGGTTTCGTGCAGGTCGATATGCAGCCGGGCACTGTCGCGGATCGGTGCGACAAGGCGCATCAGCGCCGCCGATTCGCCTGCCGGACTGTCCTCCACGAACGAACGGTTGGGATCGATCGCATCCGGATTCCAGCGATGGATGCGCTCGTACGCCCAGGGGCTGACGCAAGGCGCGACCAGCAGGTTCGCCCGCCCGGCATAGGCATGGGCATGGCGTTCGAGGAAACGCAGTGCACCGTGCACGCCGCTGGTCTCGTAGCCGTGGACACCGCCGGTCACCAGCATCGTGGGGAGGTCCGGGTCCCATGCCCGCGAACGCACCGCGAGCAGCGGGTAGGCCTCGCCGTCGTACTCCAGCCGGCCGTACTCTTCGACGTCGAAGTCCGCGCGCAGGCGCTCGATGGCCGGCAACACCTCCTCGTCGTAACGACGGTGACGCACCTGCCGCGACCGCCATTCCGAGCGCTCGGCGTCGCCCCAGGGCTGGCCGGGCGTACCGATCGGGTGGAAACGCGGTTGCGGGGTCATCCAAGGGCTCCGGTGGGTATCGGGAAGGCCGGCACTCTACCACCCGCCTCCGGGTGCCTGCATGCCGGGGGGCGCCCGTCGATGTCGGGCCTTCACGTTCGTCGTCGTCCAGGGGGCGCACAGTGGGCGCCCCCTTCCCCCGTTCATTGCAGGAGGTCGCCATGTCGTACGTCGATGGCTTCATCGCCGCCGTTCCCACCGCCAACAAGCAGAAATTCATCGAGCACGCGCGCACCGGCGACTCGGTCTTCATCGAGTACGGCGCGCTCCGTGTCGTGGAGTGCTGGGGGGACGACGTGCCCCACGGCAAGCAGACCGATTTCTTCGGGGCCGTGCAGGCCCGCGAGGACGAAACGGTGGTGTTCTCGTGGATCGAATGGCCGGACAAGGCCACCCGGGACGCAGGGATGAAGAAGATGATGGAGAGCGACGACCCGCGCATGGACATGGAGAAAAACCCCATGCCGTTCGACGGCAAGCGCCTGATCTATGGCGGATTCGTCCCGATCATGGAGCTTCCCGGGTCGGGGGGCTGAGCGGCGCGCGTCGCGGGCGTTTCAGGGTGATCAGCACCACGCCTGCGACGATTACCGCCATGCCCGCCAGGTCGAAGGGACCGACCGTCTCGCCGGCCAGCACGATGCCGAACAGCACGGCCACCGGTGGATTCACGTACGCATAGCTGGTGGCGACGGCGGGGCGCGCGTTCTTCAGCACGTACAGATAGGCACTGAACGCCACGATCGAGCCGAACACCGCGAGGTAGATCAGAGCCAGCGTCGACTTGAGGGTCGGATCGGCGGGCAGGCGCTCGCCCAGCCCGACCCCGAGCAGCAGCAGCGCGCCGCTGGCGCAGAGCATCTGGGCGGCGGTATTCATGGGACCGCTGGGCATGTCCTGGCGCCGGCTCCACACCGACCCGAACGCCCAGCTCATCGCCGCGACGATCAGCGCGATCGCACCGACGGGCTCTCCGGCGAGCCCGCTGCCGAAGTTGAGCACGACCACGCCGATGAAGCCCACCAGCAGCCCGGCCGTTTCCCGGCGCGTCGGCCACTGTCCATACAGTCCGGCGAACAGCGCAGCGAACAGCGGCATGCTCGACACCGCCACGGCCGCGATGCCGGAACTCACGCGCTGCTCCGCGAAGCACACCAGACCGTTCCCGACGGCCAGCAGCAGGAAGCCGGTGATCGCCGCGTTTCGCCATTGCAGCCGGGTGGGCGGCGCCCATCCCCGCCAGCGCAGGAAGGCATAGAGCGCCACGCCTGCCGCGAGGAAACGCAGCCCCGCCAGCAGGAAGGGCGGCCAGCTTTCCAGCGCGAAATGGATGCCCAGGTAGGTCGAACCCCAGACGACATACAGCGTCAGCAGGGCCAGCGGCACCATGAAGCGGGGATCGAGATGACGCGGCACGCCCACCGGGGCGGGCGCGGACAGGGTCGGATCGTGCATGGGGATGCGGAGGGAAACCACGACGTGGGACCGCCATTATCAGGCCTGGCGGACGTCCACGTGCAGGTCGACTGGCACCCATTGAGGGCAAAACGAGGGAGGGTGCCCCGTCCCCTCGTTCAACCGGGAACGCCGCCCCCCATCGCGAGGATGACCGATGCGGCGGCGAGCATGAGCACCAGCGCGTCCTCGATCAGCGCCGCCGGCAGGTCATGCCCCAAGCGCTCGGCGAGGCGCCGCCTCAGCGCAAATCCGCCCCAGGTACCGGCAACGGCGGCCCCCGCGCCGACCACGATGCCCACCCATGGCGCATGCCCCGTCGCGAGCGCCAGAAGCGCCCCGCACCCGCCCCCCGACAGCAGGCGCGCGACCACCGCCGCGGGCTGCTTGCGACTGGGCGCCCGGGGTGACTTGTCACCGAGCAGCTCCAGTACCGCCAGCACCGTCAGCAGCCAGCGGAAGACACCGCTGTCCACCCAGTGCAGCGTCGTACCGTCGAGCGGCAGCCAGGCGAACGCCACCGCCCAGGCCAGCAACGCCGGCGCCAGGAAGGTCCGCCCTCCCGACGCCAGTCCCGAAAGAACGCATGCGATGAGCAGCCACACGAGGGGCACGATCCCGGCAGGTCCCACGGATCAGCCGAGGGCGTCGATGACCGCCCGCGTGAACGCGGGGATGTCGTCGGGCTTGCGACTGGTAATCAGGTGGCCGTCCACCACCACTTCCGCATCCTCCCAGCGCGCACCCGCGTTCTCCAGGTCGGTGCGTACCGAAGGCCACGAGGTTACCCGGCGTCCCTTGGCCGCCCCGCTCTCCACCAGCAGCCACGGGCCATGGCAGATCGCCGCGAGCGGCTTGCCGGCCTCGTTGAAGCCACGAATGAAGCCGACGGCCGCGTCATTGATGCGCAGGGCATCGGGGTTGATCACCCCGCCGGGCAGGACCAGCGCGTCGTAGCGGGTGGCGTCCACCTCGTCCAGGCGACGGTCTACGTCGACCTCCTCGCCCCAGTCCTTGCCTTTCCAGCCGCGGATGCGCCCGCCTTCCGGCGCAACCACTTCCACATCGAAACCCGCCTCCCGCAACCCGTCGCGCGGGCCGGTCAACTCGGATTGCTCGAAGCCGTCGGTCGCCAGAAGCGCTACCTTCCTGCCTGCCATGGGGGTACCTCTCGTCGTGGGGAGTGTCCACGCTAGGCAGCACCGGGTGGCCGGCAAGTGAAAAACGCGGGCGGCGGCGGCGGCGGGACTGAATCCCAACGAAATGCGCCTCGCGGGAACGCCTGTCCCGGGCGCTGGCCTTATCCGGCGGGCACCGGTGCGCGGATGTTGCCGCCGTAGATACCCGTGCGATCGAAGCAGCAGACGCGGCGCTTGCCGCCGGCCAGCATGTCGCAGGCATTCCCGATGCGCCGGCTCCGCGTCGTCGCTTGTTTGGCGGTGGTGATCCACAGGATCCAATCCCGTCGCGCCGCGGGCGTGATGTCCTTCCATGTCGCCAAGGCGTCGGGCGCCGCCTGCAGCGCCTGGCGCAGATCCGCAGGAACCCGGGGTTCGGGCTGCTTCGCTGCGGGTCGGATGTCCAGGCTCACCGTGTCGCCCTCCGAAACACCCGCGGCCTCGCGCAGCGCCGCCGGCACCTTCAACCAGTGTGCGCCTGCGCCGTCAGGCTCGAGGATGGCCGTGAACGGGTGGCCGTCCAATGCCCCGTCGACGGCCGTGCTGGCACGCGTCGGCAGCTTCCGGCTCGACGCTTCCGGTACCATCACGAACGTCCAGGTCGCGCGTTTCGGTTCCGCGGGCCGATGCAGGCGCGCGGTGAAACGGATGGATCCTTTGGCATCGGGCACGCGGGGCTCCTCTTTCAATGCAGCGTCGCTGTCGTGCGCGAGTCTAGCGTGGCATGCATGCACGGCGCGCGGTCGAGCGATGCACAGGCCTGACTTCACGACGGCTTCACCCTCCCGCACCATGCTGCAGGCGATCGTGCGCCTCCATGCGCGCCGAGGACTTCTGCATGACTGCCAGGCCCACCCTGCTCGCTTCCGGATTCCTGCTTGTACTTGCCGGGTGCGGCGACCCGGCACCGACGCCTCCCGCAGGCGGTCCGGTCCCGGAGTCCGCCTCCACGCCCGCCGCACCGGTAGCCGCCGTGGAACCGGCAGCGAACGAAGGCACCGAGCCGTCCACGGACACCGCGTGCGCCGTCGAAATCGAGGGCAACGACCTCATGCAGTTCAATCGCGACGCGATCGCGGTACCGGCGACCTGTGAACGCTTCACCATCACCCTGCGGCATACAGGACAGATGCCGGTCGCCACGATGGGACACAACGTCGTGATCACCCGCGAGAGCGACATGCCGGCGGTTGCGGCCGACGGCGTGGGCGCGGGGCTGGACGCCGGCTACCTCAAGCCGGGGGACGATCGCATCCTCGCCCACAGCGACCTCGTCGGCGGCGGTGCCATCACCTCGGTCACCTTCCCCTCCGCGAAACTCAAGGAAGGCGGCCCGTACGTGTTCTTCTGCAGTTTCCCGGGGCACGCACCGATGATGAACGGACGCATCGCCCTGGAGTGACGCCCACGCGTCCGGTCCAGGCCGCGCACCGGCCAGCGGTGCTCAGCGACAGATGCCGAACGAGCCCCGGTCGAAGTGGAAGTGGTCCGCGTGCGCACGGTTGTAGCCAGGGCCCAGCACCCCGTCGAAGTAGCGGCAGGCGCCGGCGTGCAGATCCCTGAGCAGGCGCGCATCCGGCCCCAGGGAAGCCTCGGGCACGCCGGGCGCGTACGCGGTCACGGGCACCCGGCGACCGTCGGCCAGGACGAACGCGGCCACGTCCAGTGCGTCCGCGGTGGCGTGCCGGCTGCGGCGTCGACCCGGCTCGCCGTAAAGGTTACGGCAGGCGTACGACCCGTAGTGCTCGATCCCCACCACCGTCTGGCCGGTCTGCGTGCGAGCTACGGGCTGCAACACATGGCGCTCCCACATGGCGAGCGAGAGGGCGGCACGACAACTCAGCGCGAACGCCTCCCCGACCTCGACGCTGCTGCGTTCGATCCGTACCGCCGACTCGAAGCCGCAACCTTCGCCCGTCACGCGGTCCTCCAGCGGCGTCCAATCCATGTGCGCCCCGGCCAATGCGGTCTTGCAGGCCGCTTCGTCGCCGGAGGCGCGCCCCAGCTTGAAGCCGGTCAGCCAGTTCGGTGCATCATCGATCCGCAGGGGTGCCCACGGGTTCCACGCGTCGGGCACCTGCAAGCGGCCCGACAGGAGCGACCACGCCGCTAGACACGCCAGCAACACCCCTAGCAGGAGCGCCCGCATGCCGCGCTCACGATGACGGTCGGATCCGTTCATCGCCCCACTGTCGACACCGTCCTGTCAAACCTGCGTCCATCGTGCGGGCCCGCGTTCTCCAAGCCTCCGGCTACCGCGCGGCCGAGGGCCGATGCCAGTTGCCGGTTTCGATCCTGTTCCGGCCGCCACTCTTGGCGGCATAGAGCAGGCGGTCGACGCCGGCGAGGAACTCGCGCGCGGTGGTGTCGCCGTCCGGCCTCGCGGTGCCTACGCCCAGGCTTGCGGTGACGACATCATGGACCTCGGAATCGCCATGCGGGATCCGCAGTTGGGCAACGCCGTCGACGCAGGCCTGCGCGATCCCGCGCACGGCGTTCTCGTCGGTATCCGGCAGCAACAGGATGAACTCCTCACCGCCAAAGCGTGCCACCACGTCGCGGGGCCGTCTCGCCAGCGCACCCAGCATGCCCGCGATCCGCTTGAGGCACTCGTCCCCCGCGACATGTCCATGGGCATCGTTGTACTGCTTGAAGCAATCGATATCCAGGATCACCAGGGAGAGCGGCTGGCCGCTGCGACGCGCCTCCTTCCACTCCGTTCCCAGCCGCGTGTCGAACATGCGCCGGTTCGCGATGCCGGTCAGGCCATCGGTCATCGACAGCTGTTCGAGCTCCCGATGCAGCCTCAACAGTTCCTCTTCGGCCTTCTTGCGCTCGCTGATGTCGAACATGAAGCCGACCAGGCTCTGGACTTCACCCTCCGCGTTGCGGACCACGTGCACCACGTCGCGAATCCAGACGTAGTGGCCGTCGCGGGTCATCGCACGATAGTCGGCCTCGTGATCGACGCCGGCCTGCGACTGCGCCACGCAGAAGTCCACCACCCGTGCGCGATCCTCCGGATGCATGCGGGTCGCCCAGTCCTCCACCGTGGTCCAGCTGCCTTGCGGCCAGCCCAGCAGCGCCTCGATCTGCGGTCCGATGTAGGCGAAGCGCATCGTCGCCCAGTCGATCTTCCACGGGATGGCCCGCGTCGATTCAAGCAGCGTGCGGTAGACGTCGGCATCCTCGAGGGCGTCCTGGATGCCGGCCATGCCGGTATCCGGCTGCGTCAGGTCGTTCATGCAGCCGATCTTACGGGAGACCGTGGCCTCCCGCGCAGACGCCCGTTACCCGCCCTGCCAAGCATCCATCGCAAGCGCGAACGAGCGCAGGCGTGCGGCGGGGTCGAACACGTTGGCCGTGAGGATCAGTTCGTCGGGCCGGTGGCGGTCGCTGAAGGCCTGCATCGCGGCGCGGACGGTGTCCGGCGCGCCCACCGCCGAACAGGCCAGCGCCGCGTCGATGCCGGCCTTCTCCGCCGGGTCGCAGAAGTCATGGATGGCGTCGCCGGACGCGAGCGGCGGCGGCACCAGGCCGGGCCGTCCGCGCCGCAGATTGACGAACGCCTGCTGCTGCGTGGTGAACAGCCGGGCCGCCTCGGCATCGGTGTCCGCAGCCACCACGTTCATGGCCAGCATGACGTGGGGCGCCTGCAGGCGGGGCGAGGGCCGGAACTCGCGCCGGTACACCGCCAAGGCCTCCTCCAGCATCGTCGGAGCGAAGTGCGACGCAAATGCGTACGGCAACCCGAGCGTGGCCGCCAACCGCGCGCCGAACAGGCTGGACCCGAGGATCCACGCTTCGACCTCGATCCCCGCGCCCGGCACCGCCTGCACCGGCTGGCCGGCCTTCACCGGCTCGAAGTAGGCCAGAAGCTCCACCACGTCGGCCGGAAATTCGTCCGCGCCCTGGTAATAGCGCCGCAACGCACGGGTCGCCGCCTGGTCGGTCCCGGGCGCCCGGCCCAGGCCCAGGTCGATCCGCCCCGGATACAGCGCGCCGAGCGTGCCGAACTGCTCGGCCACCTGCAAGGGCGCGTGGTTGGGCAACATGACGCCGCCCGCGCCCACCCGCAACGTGCGCGTGCCCTGGGCCACGTGGCCGATCAGCACCGCCGTCGCCGCACTCGCGATGCCCGGCATGTTGTGGTGCTCGGCCAGCCAGAAACGGCGGAAACCCAACCGCTCGGCCTCGCGCGCGAGCTCAAGGGTGTGGGCGAACGTCGCCGCTGGCGTACTGCCCGCGGTGACGGGGGCAAGGTCGAGGACGGACAGGGGCAACATGCGTGCTTACTCGCCGCTCGGGTCTCCGGATATCTGCTGCTGCAGGTAAAGCGGCAGCCCCAGCATGCGGATCAGGCGCAGTTGCTGCTCAAGCCACCAGGTATGGTCTTCTTCGGTATCGGCGAGCTGGGTCACCAGCACCGCACGGCTGACGTAATCGCCGTGACGCTCGCACAGCGCGACGCCGTCGGCCAGGTGCTTGCGCACCGCATATTCGGTTTCGAGGTCCCGCTGCAGCATCTCCTCGACCGTGGTACCCGGCTCGAAGCTTTCCGGGCGCATGTCCGGGTCGCCTTCCAGGAACAGGATCCGCCGCAGCAGCGCGTCCGCGTGCTGGGTTTCCTCTTCCATTTCGTGGTTCATGCGCGTGTAGAGCGCCTGCAGGCCCAGGTCCTCGTAGCGACGCGAGTGAATGAAGTACTGGTCGCGCGCCGCGAGTTCCCCGCGCAGCAGGAACTTCAGGTAATCGACGATCTCGGGATGGCCTTTCATGGTGGGGGCTCGTGGCAGGAACAGGGCCAGTCTGCACGATCGCGCCGATCGATGACGGGATGAGAACGCTTCCGCTTCACCTTCTCAGCGCTGCGAATCCCGTCCTGCCCGGCGTCCGTCCTGCACCGGCGCACTGTCCTAGACTGTACGCCCATCGCAGGACCCGCCCATGGCCACCACCACCGCACCGATCGAGAACGCACCGCAGGTATGGGTGGATGCGGACGCCTGCCCGGCGCCCATCAAGGAGATCCTGTTCCGGGCCGCCGAACGGGCGAAGGTCCGGGTGACGCTGGTCGCCAACCAGTGGATCCGCGTGCCCGCGTCGCCGCATATCCGGTCGATCCAGGTCGCGGGCGGCTTCGACGTCGCCGACGGCGCGATCGTCGAACGCGCAGGACCCGGCGACCTGGTCGTGACCCAGGACATTCCCCTCGCCGCCCGAGTGCTCGAGAAAGGGGCGGATGCAGTGAATCCGCGCGGCGAGCGCTATACCCCGGACACCATCGCCGAGCGCCTCTCGATGCGGAACTTCATGGAAGAACTGCGCGGCGCCGGCATCCAGACCGGTGGCCCCGCCGCGTTCCATGCCCGCGACCGCCAGGCGTTCGCCCGCGAGCTGGATCGCTGGATCGCAAAGCGTTGAGGGGGGCCCACTGACTTCGGCTTCACGCATGCTCGACGTACCCTGAACGCAACCCGCTCCCCTCTGTGATCACACCCATGCCCGTGACCGGCCTGTCCCGCCCGTTGGCCCTGCTGCCACTCCTCCTCGCATTGCCCCATGGCCAGGCACGCGCCCAGGACGCGCAACCCGCGGTGGAGGCCGCGTCTACGCAAGGCACGGAGGCCGTCGCCGACCCCGTGGACGACCCGTCCGGCGAAGCGAAGAAGCACTCGCCATGGCTCTTCGTGCCGCTGGTCAGCAGCAACCCGAAGCTCGGCACCTCGCTCGGCGCGATGGTGGGGTATGTCCGCCTGCTCGATCCCGAGTCCGAGCCCTCGATGCTGGCCATCCAGGGCCAGCGCTCCAATACCGAGTCCAGCACCGTGGGGTTCGGCGGAAAGCTGTTCTGGGGCGCCAACGCCCACCAGATGCAGTTCGGCGCGGTGGGCGGCAAGGTCACCAACGACTACCTCGACTTCCTCGGCACCGGCGAGGAAGTGCGGTCCGACGAGGACCTGCGCGGCTACTTCCTGCGCTACCAGCACCGGATCCGGCCGAACTGGTACCTCGGCGGACAGGCCCTGTACTCGAACTACGACGTCGAAGGCAGTGATCCGTCTTCGTCGCAGATCCTCGACCTCGCCGGCCTGACCGGGTCGGTTTCAGCCGGCATTGGGCTGATCACCTCCTACGACACGCGCGACAACACCTCCAGTCCGACCGAGGGCATGCTCTTCCAGCTGCACAATTTCGCGTTCCGCGACGGTTTCGGCAGTGACGACGACTACGACGCGCTCACCGGCGAGATCAAATGGTTCGCCAGCACCAGCGACGTCAACGTCGTGGTCCTGCACGGCAAGCTGCGCATGACCGCGGATGCACCCACCTCCAAGCAGAGCACCGTCGAGCTGCGCGGCTACACCCGCGGGCAGTACCTCGGACGGAACGCGCTGACGCTCGAAGCGGAGGACCGCTACATGTTCAAGCCGCGCTGGGGCGCCAAGGCGTTCGCGGGCGTGAGTTGCCTGTACGGCGATGGACAGTCCTGCGGCGACGAGATCTACCCGATGGTCGGCGGCGGTGTGTTCTACGTGGTCAAGCCGGAAGCGCACATGGTCATCAGCGCGGAGTTCGCCAAGGGCAATGGCGACAACCGCGGCTTCTACCTGAACTTCGGGCATCGGTTCTAGCGCGGCCGCCTGTCGCTCTCCACGCAGGACGACCACCCTGTGTCCCCGACACCCGGCTAGCCTTGCAGTGTCGCGTCCACATCGGTCGCCGCCAGCCAGGCGTCGAGCTCGGTGCGGCTGGCGGCATCGAGGTGGATGAAGCGCAAACCCACCGAGCAACTGCCGTCCGCTTCGCGCTGCTGACGCACGACCTGCACGCCGCCCTCAAGAGGAAAGCGCCGGTCGCCCGCCTGCAGTTCCATCCGGACCTGGTACACGGCCTGGTCGACCAGCGGCTCCGCGACCTTCAGCTTGAGGCCACCGCGCGAGATGTCGCGGGTGAAACCGAGGGCGCGCTGGGTCATCGCATTCACCACCGGCACCAGTGCGTCCACGCGCCCCCGCGGCGCGCGACGACCGCCCGGATCGTCCACGGCCGGGCTCATCGAGCCCCTCCGGTCCCCGTCAGCAGCCACGCCTGCCCGTCGGCCAGCAGGTGCGAGACGGTGTCCGTGTCGATCCATGCCTCCTGGCCGCTGTCCTCCACCGCCAGCAGCACGCGATGCGTGCCCTGGTGGTGATCGCACAGGCGTGCACGCACGATGCCACCCGCGCGGCTGAAACCGATGAGGGCGCCCTTGGGCAAGGCCTCCAACCGGGTCTGCCACCGGTGCGCGTCCGTCGCGGCGGCGTCCGCCACGGCCACGCCCGCCAGGTGCAGCAACGCGCCCGCCAGCCGCTCGCTTTCCGCTTCACCATGTCCGACCAGCCCCAGCGAGCCAACGATCCAAGCGTGGATGGCCGGATCGATCGCCTGGCCGGTACGCATGGCATCCACGACTTCGGCCACCACCATCCTGCAACGCTGCCATTCGGTGGACTGCGGACCGAAGCGCGACACCAGCCGCACCATCGCCGCCACCGCTTCGCCGCGCTCCCGAAGGCCGCTGTCCGGCAAGGTGCCCGGTGGTACCAGGTCGTCCAGGCTGGCGTTGACGATACGCAGCGCCTCGATCGCGGACAGCATGCCGTCCGCTTCGTGCCCCGCGCCGGCGTCGTCGCGTCCGCGGTCCGGATGGCTGGCGCCCGCTCGGGTACGGACCGGCACGAACTCCAGCCCCGGGAGGATCCCGGCGGCATCCAGGGTGGCATTGGCCACCTGCATCATGGCTTCGTAATGCGGTCCCACCCGGTCGTCGTAACTCTTGTACAGCGCCAGCCGGGCATGCACCGGCAATGCGATGGCGTGGGCCGCATCACGCAGGGCACGGCAGCAGGCCTGTGGTCCGATCGGCAGCGACGCCGCGTCGAGCGGGGGGGCGCTCCAGCAGCACCGCGAAGCGGTGCCCCAGCAGCATCAGCGGCAGGCTCGCGCGCGCCGCATGGCGGGCCGCAATCGATCCGAGTGTGTTGTCCTCGTCGACGATGGCCTCGTCCAGCAGCATCAGCGGCTGCAGCGCACCGTCCGGGAGCCCCGGGCTCGATGCGGGCGATGCATGGTCATGCGCGAGGGTGCAGGACTGGCGCAGCGCGTCGGCGAAGGCCGGCTGGAAGGCGTCGCGATGCCGTGCCAGCGCCTGGCGCGTATCCACCCATTGGGCGAGCATCGCGTCGTCGCGTTCCTCGCGTGCACGCCGTGCCACGACGACATCGAGCTGGTCGATGATCGCATCCAGCTCGGGCTTGAGGTCGGCCAGGAGCCGGTCAAGCACCTGGTCCATCGCGTGTCGGGAGCGGCGGGGAATCGAAAGCAGCTGCCGGGGGCGGTTGCGCATCGCCCTGCTGCCCCTGCAACGGCTGCCGGGACTGGCCGATCTGCTGGTCGCGTGGGACGAGGGGCGCGACGCCCTCGCGCTGCGCGTCGACGCATCGGGGCAGGTCCGCCTCGCCGTTGGCAACCGCGACCGTGCCTGGCGGGTCCCGGCCTCGCCGCCGCCCTGGCCGCTGCGCGACCTGCCCGTGTGGGAGCTGCGCATCGGACGTCCGCCGGCCGTGCTCATCGCGGGGTCCGGCCCCGAGGCTCCGCTCCTGCTGCCGCTGCTCGACCAGCTGGGCTGGCGCTGCGTGGTGGTCGAGCCGCGCGACCGCTGGCGCGCCGCGCACCTGGCCGACGTCGGCCATCGCGGTGCGGCCTTCGAGCGCCTGCAGGACGCCCTGGATGCGGCGCCCCCCCTGGATGCCGCCCTGGTGATGCACCACAACTTCGAAATGGATCGCGATGCGCTGGAAACGCTATCGCGCACCCCGCTGCCTTTCATCGGTCTACTGGGCCCCGCACGCCGCCGTGACGATCTGTTACGCCTGCTCCCGCCCCGTGACCGCACGCGCCTGCAGCCACGCCTGCGCGCTCCGGTCGGCCTGCCGCTGGGCGGACAGGGCCCCGAGGCGATCGCGATGAGCATCGGCGCGCAGTTGCAGGCGTATCGTCATGCCGACGCCTGAGTGACCGCCGGCTAATCGAGCACACCGGAGGCCCGAAGGCGCGCCAGCGCTTCCGGGGTGTCGATGTCCTCGGCGAGCGCCGGATTGTCGACGACTGTTCGCGGGCGCGCGGCGAGAACGGTCTTGAGACCGCGATCACCTGTGAGCGACCCGGCCTGCTGCAAGGTCGCGCGGGTTACCACGGCCGGGATGCCGATGGTGCCGGCATAGCCGCTCACGACCTCATGTTCAGGCCGTTCGCGCGCGGCGGCGAGCAGCCGGGCCAGATGGGCCGCGTCCAGCATCGGCTGGTCCACGCCGACCAGCAGCACCTGCCCGGCCCGCTGCGCGGCGACCGCGCAGGCCCCCGCTTTCAGGGAGGAGGCCAGCCCGCTCGACCACCCTTGGTTCACCACCACGGTGACCTGCAGGCCGTCCAGCTCCCCCCGCATCCGCTCCAGCCCCGCGCCGAGCACCACGAACACCGCATCAGCGCCCGTGGCGAGGACCTTTTCGACGGTGCGGCGAAGCAGGGTCACTCCTTCGCGACGCAGCAGTTGCTTGGGCATCCCCAGCCGCCGGCTGCCCCCGGCAGCCAGCACCACCCCGAGATGGCCAGCACCCCCGTTCGCAGCCCTTGGATCGCGCTGTGCAGGCGCCGGTGTCTGCCCGCTCATGCCTGCCCCCGCCTGGATTCCCTGAGTCGGACGCACCGGTATTTCACCTTCCTGCGGCCGGGCGTCGTGCGTGCCGGATCGGACATGACCGGTTCCATGGGACGGAGGGTCGACGCTAGCGTGCCGCGTGGCAAGGCGACGCGAACGCCACGCCACGCCGTCGTCCGCCAGCACCGCTCGCAGCGACCCCGTATCATGCCGCCGCATGACTGACCGCCCCGCCGAGTTCTCCGACCTCCCGCTCGCCCCGGCCCTGCTCCAGGGGCTGGACGCGTTCGGCCACGTGCACATGACGCCGATCCAGGCACAGGGCCTTCCGGCGCTGCTCGAAGGCCGCGACCTGATCGGGCAGGCGCCCACCGGCAGCGGCAAGACCGCCACCTTCGGGCTGGCGCTGCTCCACCACCTCGACCCGTCCCGCATCGGTGTGCAGGCCCTGGTGCTGTGCCCGACCCGCGAGCTCGCCGACCAGGTCAGCAAGCACGTCCGCCGGCTGGCCACCGGCATCCCCAACCTCAAGCTGCTCACCCTCACCGGCGGTGTTCCGCTGGCGCCGCAGCTCGCCTCGCTGGCGCATGCGCCGCATGTCGTCGTCGGGACGCCGGGCCGCGTGCTGGAACTGCTCGGCGCGCGTATCGAAGGGGCGCCCGCACTGGACCTGCGCGACCTGCGCGTGCTGGTGCTCGACGAGGCCGACCGGATGCTCGACATGGGCTTCGAGGAACCCATCCGCAAGATCGTCGGGCGCACGCCGCGACAACGCCAGACCCTGCTGTTCTCCGCCACCTGGCCCGAGGGCCTCGACGCGGTCGCGCACGGGCTGATGCGCGACCCACTGACAGTCACCGTCGACGCCGACGCGCCGCACGCCCACATCGAGCAGCGCTTCTTCGAAGTCGAACCTGCGCGCAAGCCGGCCGCCCTCGCCGGCCTGCTGATCGAGCACAACCCCGAGTCGGCGGTGGTCTTCTGCAACATGCGGCGCGACACCGAAGAAGTCGTCGCCTCGCTCGCCCACCTGGGCTTCTCCGCCGCCGCCCTGCATGGCGACATGGAACAGCGCGACCGCGAGGAAGTGCTGGTGCGCTTCGCCAACCGCAGCTGCCAGGTGCTGGTGGCCAGCGACGTCGCTGCGCGCGGTCTGGACGTCGACGGCATCGGCGCCGTCGTCAACTACGAACTGCCGACCGACCCCGACGTGTACGTGCACCGGATCGGGCGCACCGGTCGCGCCGGCCGGGCCGGCGTCGCACTCAGCCTGGTCACACCGCGCGAACTCGCCCGTGCCCGCGACCTCGAGGAGCGGCAAGGCACGCCGCTGCGTTGGCACAAGGCGCCCATGGCCGCCCTGCGGCCCGGCATGGCTCCACGCGCCCGAATGGCGACCCTGCGCATCGATGCCGGCCGCACCGACAAGCTCCGCCCCGGCGACATCGTCGGCGCGCTGACCGGCGACGCCGGCCTGCCGGGCGATGCGCTGGGCAAGATCGACATCTTCGCCACCCGCAGCTACGTCGCCATCGCACAGGGCAAGGCCGCGCTGGCGCTCTCGCGCCTGCAAGCGGGCAAGATCAAGGGGCGGAAGTTCCGGGTGCGCCGGATATAGCCGCCTGCGCGGGCGTCGTGTCGGGCCTCGTATCGAGCGTCACATCGAGGGCCGCAGCAGCATCCACGCCGCCATCGCCACCATCATCAGGTTCTCCGTCAGCGACACGAACCCCAGCGGCACGCGGCTTCCGCCGCCCACGCAGGCGCATTTCAACTCGCGCCTATCGACGTACACCGCCTTGACCACCGACACCGCACCGATGCCGCCGATGAACAGCGCGACCGGCACCGCGACGCCGACCCACGCGTCGGCCACCATCAGCACGCCGGCCAGCAGCTCCAGGAACGGGTAGAGGTAGCCGTAAGGCACCCAGCGCCGCGCCAGCAGGTCGTAGTTGAGGAACATCGTCGAGAAGGTTTCGACGTCCTGCAGCTTCAGCATCGCAAGCAGGCACATGCTGAATGCGACGAAGTCCTCCGCCCATGCGACCGGCGCCACGCCATCGCCGGACCACCCGACCGCCATCGCGAGCAGGGCCGCGACCGCGAACACGGCGACCACCGGCCGGTAGCTCGTGGCGTCGGGGTCCCGCACGGACAGCCCGAACCACCGTCGCAGCGCGTCATAGCCCCCGATCCGCTGCCCGTCGATGAAGGTCTGCGGCGTGGTCGCCACGCCATGCTCCGCTTTGAACGCATCGGTCTCCTCACGCGTTCGAAGCCAGCGATCGTCCACCCGGTAGCCCTTGCGCTTGAGCAGGTGCACCGTCTTCAACCCATACGGGCAGACGTGGTCGGGCATCACCATGCGGTAGCAGATCGCCGTTCGGGCAAGGTCGGACATGAGGGCCTCCATACGCGGGATGCCCCGACCCTATCGAAACGCCGGGCAAGGCCACGCGAAACCGCGTCCGAGGCACGCGGTAGAGGCGCACGATGGGCCCGCCCGGCTCATACGGAGTAACCTCCGGACGATCCGACGACACATCCACGGGCCGGATGTCGATCCACCCCCACCCCGCTCGTCGTCATGGACAGGCGGGCACCCTGGCCCGCCGACACTGCCAGGAGACCCCGGATGATCCCCAAGAACACCGTGTGCCTGTGGTTCGACGGCGATGCGCTCGATGCCGCCACCTTCTATGCCGCGACCTTTCCCGACAGCTCGGTGGATGCCATCCATCACGCGCCCGGCGACTACCCCAGTGGCCAGCAGGGCGATGTGCTGGTCGTGGACTTCACCGTCATGGGCATTCCCTGCATGGGCCTGAACGGCGGACCGGCGTTCAAGCACAGCGAAGCCTTCTCGTTCCAGGTCGCCACCGAGGACCAGGCCGAGACCGACCGCTTGTGGGACGCCATCGTCGGCAACGGCGGGCAGGAGAGCGAATGCGGCTGGTGCAAGGACAAGTGGGGCCTGTCGTGGCAGATCACCCCGCGCGTCCTGGTCGAAGCCTGGACCGACCCCGACCGCGCCGCAGCCAAGCGTGCCTTCGACGCCATGATGACCATGCGCAAGATCGACGTCGCCGCCATCGAAGCCGCACGCCGCGGCTGAGCCCCCCGGCCGACCCCGGCGGCCTTCCGCGCGGGTCCGGCCCCTTCCCAAGGAGAGTCCCATGAAAATCGTCACCAGCCTGAGCTTCCAGGGCCAATGCCGCGACGCGTTCGAGTTCTACGCCGACGTGCTCGGCGGCAAGATCACCGCCGCCTTCCCGTATGGCGAGGCGCCCCCGGGCATGCCCATCAGCGAAGACAAGAAGGACTGGCTGATGCACTGCTGGCTCGACGCCGGCGACCAGTCGCTGATGGGCGCCGACATGGACACCGAATGGGCGCCCGACATCGACAAGCCCAAGAACGGCTTCGACGTCACCCTGCACACCGACGACATCGACCAGGCCAAGCGCTGGTTCGAGCGCCTGTCCGAGGGCGGCAAGACGGTCATGCCGTTCGAGGAAACCTTCTGGTCGCCCGGTTACGGCGCACTGGTCGACAAGTTCGGCGTGCCGTGGATGGTGAACACGATCCCGTCGGCGGACTGGAAGCCGGCGCACTGAGCGAGGCGTCGGATTGGATCGGGTGCTTCGATAGGCGCGGGGCCGGGGCATGCGTCTCTGCCCCCGCTCCGCCGGAGATCAACGTGGGCTGTCCTGCTGGGGATGCGTGAAGTCCAATGTCCGCGGCACCACCCGCATGCGGAAATACACGCGGCGTGTCTCGTTGGGGCCCGACAGATGACCGGTCCATTCGCCATCCCGGCTCCAGACCCGGCTGTCCGCGCTGACCTTCATCCCCTGCGGCGGCGCGCCGCTCACGCCCGGTTCTGCGTGCGGATCCCCCATGCAGATGGAGAGCCCCCGGGTGCCGAACTCATGGTCATCCGTGCCATAGGTCTTGATGGCGAGGGCCGAGTACGCGTCCCCCACGATGTCGGGACCTGAGTCCTGCTCGAGGTGCTTCCCGTTCAGGCGACCGCTGCTGCGTGAGGTCCCTGACAGTGGCGCGATGAAGCGGATGCCGACGCATGCGCCATTCGCGTTCGTGTCGTCCCGGACGGTGACCGACGCCACCTCGAGGCGTTCAAGCGGCCCCTTGAAGTCGACGTCCTCGCGCATGGTCGTGCCCTCGACCTCGATGGTCCTCGTGGCCTGGACCATCGCCTCGCCGCGACTGACGACCGGGAATGGGCCGACCTCGTCCTCCGCATAGGGGCGCAGCTCGAACTGCGTGTAGCCGTACTGCTCGCTCATGCATGCGAGCTGGCTCGACGTGCCTTCGACACGCGAGCGTCCGGAGAACGTGTGCCGGACGTCGGGGAACACGCTCTCCATCTCGTGGCTCGCCTCGTAACGCAGCTCCATGTCCAGCTGGATCAGGTCGCCCATCGGAATCCGCTCTCCGGTCTCGGCATCGGCGGAGGTGCACGCCAGGGACACTGCATCACCGGAGGGCACGCCCGGGTCATGCGGGGCCTCCGGTGCCGCGTCACCGCCGACATCGCAGCCTGCGACAAGGCCAACCAGGACCAGTGCGGTCAATCCGTGCACGCGTACTTTCATCCAAGGACCGCCTTCTGAAGTGCTTGAGCAACTCGATAGCGACGCTACCGGACAACGTTCCACATCGAGTTGACGGTGGCCTCCGGCCTCTGGAAATCGCGATCCGCGGTGAACCAGACGGTGTTGCTTCCGGTCTGCTCGTCGCGCCAGAACAGGTCACTGACGCCGTCACCATCGTAATCGCCGACCGCAGCGATGGTCCAATTGGTATTGGTCACCGCGACGACCCCTTGCTGGTTCCCATAGTCGGCCGATAGCCAGATGGTATTCATGCCCGTGCCCACGTTTCGCCAGACGATGTCATCGGCGCCATCGTCATTGAAGTCTCCGATGCCCTGGACCTGCCACTGGATATTGGTCACGGCCCGTATGGGCTGCAGTGTCCTGAAGTGCGCAGAACGCCAGATCGCGTTCCGACCGGAGGTGGCATGGCGCCAGAGAATGTCCGCGCGCCCGTCACGATCGAAGTCGCCCACGCCAGCCACCTGCCAGCGCAGGTCCGTCACACCCCGCACGGATTGCTGGCGCTTGTAGTGGGCTGACTTCCAGATGACGTTGGCACCATTGCGGGCGTTGCGCCACAGGAGATCGGACTGCCCGTCGCCATCGAAGTCCCCTGCCCCTACGACCTGCCAGTCCCGGTTGCTGACGGCCGTGATGGTTGTAGGCGCGGAACCTGCCTCACGAAGCTGGTTGGCCCCCGTCGTCGTGTTCCGCAGGAATACTTCACCGACCCCGTCACCGTCGAAGTCACCCGTGGCCTGGGCCTGCCATGCCGGATCGGCGAAGCCGATCGTCTGGGTGGTCGTACTGTCCGCGGAAAGCCAGGCCACGTTCGCGCCCGTCACCCGGCGCCAGAGCACGTCGGATACGTAATCGCCATCCAGATCGTTGGCGATCGGATGTCCCGGACGCCCATACATAAGGCTGATGCCAAAGGAGTTCGCCACCGCGAGATCCATGTAGCCGTCATGGTTCAGGTCTCCCAGCGAGTAACCTTCCGGAAAGGCCTCGACGGGCACCTGGAAACGGTGCTCGCCTTGCGAGAGGCCGTTCGCGCTTCCCTTGTAGAGGCCCACTGACATCCAACCGGAGTGCCCCACCAGCAGATCCTGGTATCCATTTCCATCGAAATCGTACGCCAGCAAAGCGCGCGGGATATCGTGGGTTGTCAACGTCCTTGAGAGGGCCAGGTGGCCAGTCGCATCCTGCTCGTAGACCAGGATCGCCGCGCACGGCGTATTGCAGGGCATGGTCACGATCACTTCGTTCGCGCCATCGCCATCCAGGTCTACCGCTTCGATGCTGCCGGAACGAACGTGGTAGCCCGGCGGATAGGAATACGACGTCCCCGGCAAGAACCCGCGCACCCCATCATGGGGATAGACGAAGAACGTGCTGGAAGTATTGGCGGCCAGCAACAGGTCCGGCTTGTCGTCACCCGTGACGTCCTTCAATCGAGCCTGGGTCACGTAACGCAGCTCTTCGAAACGTGGCCAGTGCGCGGATGTCTGCATGTAAACCGGCGCGCCCAGATGACCGGTGGGCGCGCTGTAGTAGATCGATGCATCGCCATCGCGCCCATGACACAGAACGTCCGAGCGTCCATCCGCATCAAGGTCCGCAGAGGCCATGAACCAGCACGCATTGGCCGAGGGATGGTTCTCAATGCTGAGACCGGTGCCGTTCCAGCGGTACACCGTCAGGCCACCGGCGTGCCCGAGCAGGATCTCCTGGACCCCATCCGCGTCGATGTCCGCATGCGAGACCGTGAGATAGAACACACCATCCTCGCCATAGCGCACCGGGGATCCGAGCGTGCCGGACGCATCCTGCAGCAGGACCTCGAAATATCCATGCTGGATGACGGCCATGTCGTCCCGCCCGTCACCGTTGAAATCCGCCGTGGAAACGGCGAACGCACCACCGGCCCACCTCAGGTCCATCCGGGGCTCGAATTCGAACCCACCCGCATGCAGAGGGAGCTGCGCCGAGAGCCACAAACCAGCGGCAAACAGGAGTCGCATCAAAATGGGGATCCTCATCGCAGGCAAACCCGTACTCATGGCAGCAACCGCAAGGCGCCGCCCGCTTCCATGGGCGCCACGGACTGTTGCGTCTTGTAATCAGCGGACCTCCAGATGACATTGGCGCCGGTCCTGCTGTTCCGCCAGAAAAGATCGCTCACGCCGTCACCGTTGTAGTCGCCCACGGCCTCGATCGACCAGCTCCGGTTGGTCACGGTGACCACGTTCTTCCGGGTCCTGTAGTTGCCGGAAAGCCAGATGACGTTGCCGCCCGTTTCGGTCTGGCGCCAGACGATGTCGTCCTGGCCATCACCATTGAAGTCGCCGACGCCCTGGATCTGCCAGCGCGTATCGGTGACAGCCGTGACAGCGCGGCGCGTCTCGAAGCGTCCGGAGGGCCAGACGACGTTCTTGCCGGAGCTGGCATGGCGCCAAAGGATGTCCGAACGCCCATCACCGTCGAAATCCCCCACCCCAGCCACGTGCCAGCGCAGGTCCGTGACGCCACGGGTGGCCTGTTGGCGCCTGTAGTCGCCCGACATCCAGATCACATTGGCGCCCGTGCGGCCATTCCGCCACAGCAGGTCCGATTCGTCGTCGCCATTGAAATCCCCGGACCCGACCACCTGCCAGTCCTGGTTGGTCACCGTCCTGAGCGGACGTTCGTAGAACCCCGAGAGCAGGACCGCGTTCTGACCGGTATCAGCGTCGCGCCAGAACACGTCTGACGTGCCGTCACCATTGAAGTCGCCGAACACCTGCACCTGCCATGCCCCGACCTTGTGGACAGGGCATGGCAATGCACATTGTCGCCATGCCTCTACATCCGCCCACTGCCACATCATCACCTCAGAGGTGAAGGACCTCCAGAGCAGGTCAGAGACGCCATCTCCATCGAAGTCGCTCGATGGAATCCGGCGTATGTGGGGACGACAACCCTGCAACAGCAGGACACCGGAATACGTTGCTGCAGCCAGATCGATGCAGTCGTCGCCGTCCAGGTCCCCCAGGGCGAGCGCCTTGGATGTTCCCAGGAGTCGGGCGTACTCCACCTGGTTCCCGAACCCCGGCAACTCGTAGCGCACCGGCTGTGTGAGGCCGGGACCTCCCGCGCCCAATACCGTCACGGCATGAAAGTAGAAGTGACCCGCAAGCAGTTCCGTATCGCCATCGCCATCCACGTCCGCCGTCAGCAGTGCGGTCGTACTGTCGTAAGTCGGCCGCCGTTCCGAGAGTGCGAGATAACCATTCGCCTGGAGGCGATAGATGTTCAACATCGCATCGGGCTGGTTGTCCGGACTGGCCGTGACGACCTCGTTGATGCCGTCGCCATCCAGATCCAGCACTTCCAGCCCTGCCGCCCAGATGCCCCGGGAGGACGGCGGGTGCGGATACCCCGTCCCGTGACCGAAGCCCCCCGCGCCATCCCCGGGATACACGAAGAAATTGCCGACACGGGACGCCGTGACAAGCAGGTCCAGGTGGCCGTCGTTGTTGACGTCGGCCAACCTTACGCTACCCAGATCCGGCTGGCTCCCGAACGTACCGACCCCCGTGAGCAACTGCAGGGTCGAACGGAATCCCCCGCGGCCATTCCCATAAAGCACGGTCGCGCTGCTGGGAGTGCCGATGCCGCTATGGCACAACACATCCACGTGGCCATCGGCATCGACGTCACCGTCCGCCAGGTAGGCGCAGCCATAACGGACCCATCGGCTCTCCATTACCGTCAGGGTGTCCGACGCATACTTCACGATCGTGAGGTCGGTCGTCCCCACGAGTATTTCCCGGGCCCCGTCGTCGTCCAGGTCCACGAACGCCACGGGGTATCCCCAGGCCACCGCCTCCGGAAGGTCCAGTCCAACCGGTCGCGCCAGAGAACCGTCGGCGCGCTGAAGGTAGAGCTCCAGCCGGTGCTTCTCGGGGAAAATATCGTTGATGACGGCAAGGTCGGCCCGCCCGTCACCGTTGGCATCGCCGATCGCCACGCTGCTGGCTGTTTCGCGCGCCAGGGTCAGTCGGGTGGCAACACCGAAGGAAAAATCGGTCGCCATCGCCATTCCCGTCATCCCGATCCAACACAGGACGACCCAACCCAGCTTGCGCATACCTTTGCCCCCGATGCTCCGGCTCCGCCGCCGGTCCCTGCGCCGGAGAGTAGAGGCAAACCCGGGCGCCCGCAATTGCATCCCGACGTCGCGGAACGGTCCCTCTACAGTCTCCCCCTACAGCGACTCCCCCAGCTCGAGGAAGAACAGGTTGCCGCCGCCTTCCTTGAAGCCCATGCCGAAGATCAGCGGGCCGACCCAGGAGTCGAAGCCGATGAACAGGCTGCCGTTGAACAGGCCGTCGTCCAGCGCCATGTCGTGGCGGTCCTGCCAGGCATTGCCGTACTCGACGGTGCCGCCGACCTGCGCGGAGCGGCCGAACCACTCGCCCAGCTCGTAGGTGTAGCCGGCGAAGCCGAGCGCGTAGGCCTGGCCGGTCAGCTGGTTGTGCTGGAAACCGGCCAGCCGCCAGCGTCCGCCCAGCCGGTACAGGCTCTGCACCGGCGCCACGCCATCAACGGTAGCGTGGTAACGGGCGCCCAGCTGGAGCGAGTGCGCACCGAAACTCTGCGCGGCGAAGACATCCACGTCCGCCTGGTCGAAGTCGGTGTCCGAGCCCAGCCAATCGCGCGAGGTCGTGTACGCCGCCCGCATGAACACGCCGTCGCGCGGGAAGAACAGGCTGTCGATGTCATCAACCTCGACCATGAACGTCGCCGCCCCTTCGTCGAAGGACAGGTCGGGCGCCTGCGGGCTGCCGATCTCCTGCGACGCACTGCCGCGATAGCGCGACAGCCCCACCGACACCGCTACCGTGTTGCCGAAATTGCGGACCAGCGACGAGGTCAGCCCGTAGCGCCTCACCCGGTAGCGGTCGGTCTTGTTGCCGGTGTCGTCGAAGATGTTGATGTTCTGGCTCTGGAAGCCGCCGATCACGTCAAGCGCATGGCGACCGCGCACGTCGAACGGGTGGTAGTAGCTGCCGGTGAGCCCCGGCTCGCTGCCGATCTGCAGCACCACCCGGCCTTCGCTGCCGATCGACGACAGCGGCGAGAACAGCAGCGCGGCGCGCAGGTTGTTCTCCTGGTTGCCGCGCAGGTCATCGCTGACCGACAGGCCGGCCTCCAGGTAGGTCGGGCCGTGCGGCTTCTCCACCGCGGTCACCCGCACGCCCTGCTCGCCGTCGCGATCGATGCGCTGGTACGAGATGCTCGACAGCGTGCCCAACCCGTAGGCCTGCTCCAGACCGTGGTGCATGGCGTCGGCATCCAGCACCTCGCCCTCCTCCACCGGCAGGAAGGCCCGCAGCACCGCGTCGTCGTAGCCGGTGCGGTTGTCCATCTCGACGAAGGCGACCGGGCGCGGGTCCGGCCGGGCGGCCCGGTGGCGCGCCTGGAATGCGGCATAGGTCGACGCATCCACCGACAGCCGCGCCAGCGACCCGCCCGCGGCGTCCGCGGCCTCGCGGCCGATCTGCAGCGCAAGCCCGGCCTTGTCGAAGTCGGCACTGGCCACGTCGTCGCCCAGGTCGGGGGCGATCAGCACGTCATCGGGCCCCAGCGTGGCCAGCTGTTCGGCCGCGTTGCGGGTGGTCAGGAAGCCGGTCATCTGGTCGATCACCTCGAGCAGGCTGATGTTCCGCCCGTGCGTGCCCAGCGGCGTGCCGACATCGACCGCGATCACCCGGTCCGCGCCCATCGCGCGCACCACGTCCACCGGCACCTGGTTGGCGAGGCCGCCGTCGAGCAGCATCCGGCCATCGACTTCGACCGGCCGCATGATCGCCGGCAGCGACATGCTCGCGCGCATCGCCAGCGGCAGGCTGCCACCGTCCAGCACCACCGCCTCGCCGGTGTTGACGTCGGTGGCGACCGCGCGGAACGGGATCGGCAGGTCGTCGAAGCTGCCGGCCACGCGGGTGCTGCCGGTGGCGTCCTCGAACAGCGCCATCAGCTTGATGCCCTCGCTTAGCCCCGCGGAGATCGACACGCCCTCGCCGTCCAGGCCCAGCCCCAGCGTGGTCAGCCGCGTGTAGTCCTCGGCCTTGCGTCGCAGGGTGCGCTCCTGCCGCGGCAGGCCGTCGGCGAAGGTGGCCTCCCAGTCGGTCTCGCGGACGATGTCGGCGATCTCCGCCGGCGTCCGCCCGGCCGCATACAGCGCACCGACCAGCGCACCCGCACTGGTGCCGGCGATGCAGTCGACCGGCACCTGCAGCGCCTCGAGCTTCTCAAGCACGCTGATATGGGCGATGCCGCGCGCACCGCCACCGCCCAGCGCCAGACCGATGCGCGGCCGGTCGTCACCGGGCAGGCGCTCGCCGCAGGTGGCCGGCGGTGCCGGCGCGGCGGGGTCCGGTGCAAGCGGCGGCGTGCCGTCGGTCGCGTGGGCAACGGACACCACGCCCAGCCCCAACAGGCAGGCCAGCAGCAGGTTGCGAAAGCGGCGGGCCGGCACGCGCCCGCCCTTGACGGTGGGCATCCGAAGGCCCGTCGAGAAGTCGATCAATGGTGTTCCCCGGTTTCCGCGCCACTATCGCATGGGTCCGGTAGCCGGCCCATGAAGCACTGACCGTCACGTGCTGAGCAGCGTCCACGCCCGATCAGGACGAAGCCGATCCCAGAGACGATCGCATCTTGTTGCCAATCTCACCGGAAAGCGGAAGGTTTCCCGGCCGGGACTGGGCGATGCATGTCAATGCGTGCCGGCTTTCGACAGCAGGTTGAGCACCGCCACTCCGCTGACGATCAGCCCCATGCCCAGGAACGCCCACGCGTCGAGCTTCTGCCCGTGGAAGGCCCAGGCGATCGCGGTCACCAGCACGATGCCCAGCCCCGCCCATATGGCATAGGCGATTCCTACCGGGATGGCCTTCAGCGCCAGCGACAGGAAATAGAACGCGACCCCGTAGCCCACGACGACGACAACGGAAGGCAGCGCCTTCGTGAAGCCTTCGCTGGACTTCAGCGCCGACGTCGCGACGACCTCCCCTATGATCGCGATGGCCAGGAACAGCCAGTTCTTCATGCCACGTCTCCTCTTCGATCGGCAGGGCGAATCCTGCCGGTTGCGAGGGGCATGGAACAGTCTTGTCGTGGTGGGGATTGTGTGTGCACAGCGTTGCGCGAGCCTGACATTTGAGGCCGGTCACGCACGAGAACCAAAACCGGGGTCAGAGTGGAGTTTTCTGACACGACGGCGGGCCATTGACCGGTTCCGGCGGTAACGGCCCCGCACTAGCCTGAGCGCTCTCCCTCCGCACGGACGCGCCCATGCCCCGACACGCCCGCATCGACCTGCCCGGCATTGCCCAGCACATCGTCCAGCGCGGGAACGACCGCCAGCCGTGCTTTTTCACCGACATCGACCGCGTCCGCTACCTGCAGGACCTGCGCGAACTGACACTGCGCCATGGCTGCGCCGTGCATGCCTACGTGCTGATGGGCAACCACGTCCACCTGCTCGCGACACCCCGGGAAACGGGACAGGTCCCGCGCCTCATGCAGGACCTCGGGCGCCGGTATGTCCGCTACGTCAACGACCACTACCATCGCACCGGCACGCTGTGGGAGGGCCGCTACAAGTCCTGCCTCGTGGCGGGCGACCGCTCCCTGCTGCAGTGCCAGCGCTACATCGAACTCAACCCCGTCAGGGCCCGCATGGTCGCCGACCCCGCCGACTACCGCTGGTCCAGCCATCGCCACACCGCCGACGGCCACCCCGACCCGCTGATCCATCCCCACCCCGCCTGGCGGGCGCTGGGCGATGGGCCCGATGCATGCCGTCGCGCCTGGCGCGCCGCCGTCATGCAGGCCGTGGACCCGGATGAGACCGACGCCATCCGCCTGCACCTGCAACGCCAGCATGCCTACGGCCCCGATCGATTCCGCCGCGCCATCGAAGCGCAACTGGGCCGACCCGCCGGCCCCAGGAAGATCGGCCGTCCCCGCAAGTGCCCCGCCCCACTCGACCCGCCGGGGAAAAGTCGACTCTGACCCCGGTTTTCCGCGGCACGGGTGTAAGCTGCCCACGCACCATCGCCGCATTCGCGCGTCCCCTCCGACTGTCGTCGCCGGATCGCTCCCTCCACGCGTGACCGCCCCTCGTGGGCGTCGCTATACGGGAGCCCCCATGCCAGGCCATTGCCGCCCAGCCCCGCCCAATCCGACCGACCCGCACGGCCCGACGCCGGGCGTCGCGGACGATCGCCCGCTATGCAGCCGCTGCGATGCGGTGTGCTGCCGGCTGACCGTGGTGCTGCAGGAAGGCGACCGCATCGCCAGCCACCTCACCACGCATACCGAGGCCGGCCTGCACGTGATGGCGCGCGACGAGGACGGCTGGTGCGTCGCGCTCGACGGCGTGCACATGCGATGCTCGATCTACGAACACCGCCCGGCGGTCTGCCGACGCTTCGAAATGGGCGGGCCCTATTGCCTGGCCATCCGCGAGGATTACCGTCGCCACGGCCCGGGTGCCGTACCCGACCACGACCCCCACCACACCACCGATACCAACTCGAAAACCTGATGCGAACCTTCGTCCTGAAGGCGCGGGCCGCGCCCACCGACAGCCGCAAACTGCTGGCCGAGGTCGGAGGCGACGCCCATGCCGAGATCCTCGCGCACACCCTGATGAACGCCATTTTCGTCGCGCAGTCGCACCGCGCCGACGTGGTGGTCTACCTGGTGCTGGAGTCCACCCCGGACTTCTCCCGCACCATTCGCTTCGATTCGAACGCGCTGAGCGACATCGGTGGCTTCAACGAACAGGCGCTGCTGGCCAAGGTGGCCCGCGCCCTCGACGCATCGCGCGGCATGGACAAGGAGCAGTCGCGCGAGGTCGAGCCCGGCATCAGCGTGCAGACCCTGAGTTTCGAGCGGCTGGTGCAGCGCCTGGCCGAGGACCACCCGCTGTTCGTGATGGACCGCAAGGGCACGCCGATCCGTGACCAGGTCTTCGACGGCAATGCCTGCTTCCTGCTGACCGACCACATCCCGATGCCGAAGAAGACCTTCCACAGCCTGGACCGGCTGGGCGCAAAGCGGATCTCGCTGGGCAGGACGATGCTGTTCGCGTCGCAGTGCGTGGTGCTGATCCACCATGAGCTGGACCAGCGGCTGGGCTGAGACCTCGACGTTCCATCTAGATCGCTCCGCAGGAGGCTGGCAGCAGTGAAACCTCCGCGTCGACGCCCTCAAGCACTTCAGAGAGGTCGTCAAAATGGCCCGCCCAGGATTTTCGGCCGCTCTTGGGAAGCCGTTGCGCTTGGAGCATGGCGGTGACAGTCAACTCCGAATCTTGCATCTCGAAGCAAGGCCATGCCGTGCCCATCTCAGGAGCTGTCCGGCCTTCGTCCGCCCTTGCGTTGTGCAAATTAGACCACGCCATCTGGCGTGTGCTGAGGCCAAGAAGGGCTCCTCGCATGAAGATCGACGAGATGATTCGTGCTGTTCAGAAGAAGCTTGGGGTTCACGCTGATGGTCGCGCCGGCCCAGAAACCTGGGGAGCTATACACCAAGCGATCGTAAAGCCTCAATTGAAGCCGCGTATCGCATTCATGGGGTCTGGCGACCGAGCGAACGAACGCAGCGAGGAGGTCATTGAAACCTTGCTACCGCATGTCCGGCCATATGCAAGAGCGCTCTACTTCAATGCGCAGAACGACGGCATCAACATCAATGTCATCAGTGGGACCCGCACATATGAAGAGCAAAATCGCCTCTATGCACAGGGGCGTGAGAACGCGAAACAAAAATTAACGAACGCTCGTGGCGGCTACTCTAATCATAACTTTGGGATCGCATTCGACATTGGCATATTCAGCGGCAATCGTTACCTAAACGAGTCACCTCTATACAAGGCGGTTGGAGCGCTTGGCATGGAGCTTGGGCTCGAATGGGGAGGAAACTGGAAAACATTGGTAGACCAACCACACTTCCAACTTCGACCTGAGTGGGCGACAAATATGTCGGAGCGGTCAATGCTCGCTGAATTGCGTCGACGAGCCGAAGTTGGCGATAGCTACGCTTAGTCGAAGCACGGCGAAAGCCCGTTATCCCATAGAGCAAACATCACAAGTCCAGAGAAGATAAAAGCAGCCAAGCACAGAGCTCGGTAACTCGAACTCCGCTCATCACTTACATGAATCGCGCGGAACTGAATTAAAGATTCAAGACGGCGAGGAACCAAGAAATGCGGGAACGGAACAAGATTGACGTAACGACGTCCGCATTGCTTCGGATTCATAAAGCAAATGCACTTGAAAGGAAAATATATCTCGCCCTTTCAACAACAGCATTTGTTGTGCTTATTAGCGTGAGTATGCATGCCTACTTTACAGGAGCCATGTCAGCGGCATCCTTAGTGCCGCTTTTTGCTGCAACTGGCGTTATCGGAATTTGCATATCACGAATCCTTAGCATGTGGAGGGATTGCATACAAACGATACTCGCCGTAATAAACTCAGAGGCAGGAATTCCAAATGATGAGCGCTAGTTTTGAGGATCGCCTCGCCGAACTGGCCACGAAGAGTAGGCGCACCTTACTCACCACTCTGGTTTTCGTCATATCAATTGTGATAGGTATATGGTACCTAACAAGCAATTCAATTAAACTTAAGAACACCATCATTCAGCAAGAGAGAGTTATTGCTGAGAACAAGTCAATAATAGAGCAGGACCGCGCAACGCTAGCACAATTGTCATCAGAGATTGATAAAAATAAACAGACAATGACGCACATAGAGTCCGGCATCAGGTCACTGCTCGTTAGAAATTATCCTAATGCTATCCAGGAGTTCAAGGCATTTCTAGAACTTAGGCCCGAAGATTCCTCGGCGCTAAATTATCTTGGTTATTCCGAGTATCGTTATTGGCTCGTGGTAAGAAAGGGGACAAAAGCAGAAGACGTACTTCTCGCTAGTCAGCTGGCGCAAGCAGCAGAGGAGCATCTCCGTGACGCAGTGGAGTTGTCAGATGGAGACAATATTTGGCCCCTCTACAATCTGACGCTGTTTCTTTACCAATCAGAAAGGGGTGATGAAGCCGCAACTCGACTCAAGATCCTTCTGGATAACCATGACTTGGCACTAGGGTATCTTTGCAGTGACGGACAGTTCAGGCGATTTCGATTAGCTAGCACTACTGGCCCCGAGTTCGCTCGAATCGTATCTGAGGCCGCAGCGAATGCGAATATGGCCAATTGTTGGGTTGTCAGCGGAAAGGAGTAGAACAGCATGCGAGCCGGCACCCGTGTTTCTTTGCCTAGTTGGATCATGAGCGCTGCCAGGAAGTCCCTCTCAGTCTGGGCCCGACGCCCCCCCACCTCCAGTAGCGGAGCTCTTTAGAGTCCGGGTTTCATCGTAGCGGCTTTGGCCGCCAACTGTTCGGCATATTCGGTCGGGGTCAGGCCGCCCAAGACCTTCTTCGGTCGCTCCT
>NZ_JACHTE010000007.1 GCF_014145395.1 Marilutibacter penaei | reverse complement strand
CAATGTAGAGGTGCGTACCGCCGGTCCACGAGTTCACGACTCGGATCTCACGGCCCGTCACCTGAGCTTTCCATTCCTTCTGCGGCATAACTTTCCTTAGGCAGCTAACACCGGAGTTAAGCCGAGCCGCGAAGCGGCTTCGGCTTGAACGAATTGTTAGGGCCCGGTCTGTGCTTGGACTGTTGCGCCAACCTTGGCCCCACCTTTGTTGCCTTTGTACCACCCTTGGCACCGGAGCTCACAAGGGCTCTTGGCCACAAGCAAAGAGAACCCTCACTCAGAACCTCCGCCACCACTTGGCTCAGGAAGAACGCCTTCTTCCACCTGTGACCGGTCGTGGCGAGCTTCATGGGCCGTAGCGCTCTACCGAGCGAGCCTGGCGGAGCGGGCACCACACCCGTCTTTCCCCAAGACCTGAGCCCTGCCATTCCGGGCCCTAACACCGGAATTAAGCCGAGCCGCGAAGCGGCTTCGGCTTGAATGATTTGTTAGCCAGCAAAGGAGCGTAAACATGCTCCCCCTCGGCTCGGGTTGCCCACCATGCCTCTACCTCTGGGAACCACGTGATCAACTGCATGACCACCTCATCCGGAGTGTATTTCAATTGGCCAGACCGGAGAGCCGCTAGCAATGGCTTACGCAGGTTGAACCAGCTACTCAAGTACCCGCTTCGTTTCCGTTGGAGTCGGCACGGCTTGTAGCAGTCCTGCTCCGCATCAGGAGTGCACTGCCCAAAATTGATCACGAAGTAGGGACGTGCGTATTTGTCCCATTGGATGTCGAACAAATCGACAAGATCATCAGACGCGCGGCGGAAGTAGGTGAATTGGGACCCACCGCCTTTCAAACGCTCAAATCCGGCCCGCTCAGCAAACGGGTAGAAGGTGCTCTTTACTGCTTCACGGAGCGGATGGGCCATATCTTGCTGGCTAACACCTGAATTAAGCCGCGCCGCGAAGCGGTGTCGGCTTGAATGAATTGTTAGGTCTTACTCTTATCACCTGACAGTCCCGAGCTTTGACGCTGCAGCCGTGTAGACAATCAATGCCCGTTGACAATCGCCGAGCGCACGATGAGTTCCGTCGTTGCCCAAGTTGCCGTCTTTGGCCAAATCTGCGAGACGGTAGCTCTTGCGCCCAGGCCATGCGCGGCGTGACATTTTTAGCGCGCATGACACAGGGTTGTGAATGGAGATGGAGTGTTTAGCAGCAGCGTTTTGTAGGAATGCCATGTCGAAGTCGGCGTTGAACGACACGAGATGCAGATCGCCGACAAAGTTCAAGAAATCTTGGAGTGCCGCCTCAATGGGCTCGCCGTCAGCGTCAAGCATGGCTTGGTTGATGCCGGTTAGCTCTGTGATTTTCTTAGGAACCTTTCGGGACGGCTTGACGAGTGACTGAAAGGTGTCGTGATTAATTGAGTCTCGATTGACGCGGATGGCACCAAACTCAATGATCTCGTGCTTTTCTGGGTCTAGGCCAGTTGTCTCAAGATCAAAGACGACGAATCGTTCTGGAAGATGAGAGAGGCTGACCTGCGGCTTTCCGCGCGAACGCAGGAAGTAGATGACGGCCACGACTAAGGCGATGATTACAAGCCATTCCACGCGAGAACTCCCAGTAAGACCTAACGCCTGAGTTAAGCCGACCTGCGCAGCGCAGGAAACGGCGTGGCAAGCTTAACCTGCCACGCCGTTGCCGGAGCGAAGTGGGTTCGGCTTGAACGAATTGTTAGACCATGTTCGTAATGTCAATATTGTGCCAATTATTATCATCAAGCCAGCAAGAATGTGGCACGAATAGATAAGAAGAAATTCTGTTGCCATTGATTTATCTTCAAGGGTGAGCATTCGAGAAAACGGAAGATGACCCATGAGCATTGGCGGGGAAAATGCTTGGATGACTCGGCTTATTAGATTGAGGGTTCCGCCGATTGCTACAACTAGCAATCCAGTAAACTTTAGGCGCCGCCATGCATATATCAGCAAAACCACCAGCGAGATGGTTGAAGCGTAAGAGAGTAGCCCTTGAAGTGCGATTAATGTTGAATACATGGTCTAACACCAGAATTAAGCCGAGCCGCGAAGCGGCTTCGGCTTGAATGATTTGTTAGGGCCCGGTCTGTGCTTGGACCGCTGCGCCAACCTTGGCCCCACCTGATGCCTTTGTACCACCCTTGGCACCGGAGCTCACAAGGGCTCTTGGCCACAAGCAAAGAGAACCCTCACTCAGAACCTCCCCCGCTACTTGGCACAGGAAGAACGCCTCCTTTCACCTGCCGCCGATCGCGAGCTATCGCGGAAGCCGCGGCGCCTTGCCGATCAAGCCTGGCGGAGCGGGACACCACCCCAGTCTTTCCCCACGATCTGAGCCCTGCGATTCCGGGCCCTAACACCTGAGTTAAGCCGAGCCGCGAAGCGGCTTCGGCTTGAATGATTTGTTAGCGCTCATGCCCGGAAGCGTGGCGCGACGAGCCGATGGTAAGACAGTCCGACCCCGCACAGCCAAGACAAAGCCCCTATGGCAAACAGCCAGGTTCCGATTGCACTTGTCGCGTCTGCGAGTGGCGACTGCACCAGGATCCATAACGCCATTAGGACTAGGACTGAAGCAACAGTGGCAAGGAGCCGGCCCCAGCGGCGGAACCGTAGCAAACCAACGGATGCCGCGGCACCTGCTACTAAGCTCGCGAGGAGCAACGCGGAGCCAAGCAGCCAGGTCGGAGGTGGTTGATCTAGCGGAATGTCCACGCTCAAAGGCTGCTCGAGTGGCAGCAGAATTGCCACGATCAGCAAAACCAGAGATAGGACAATCAAGGTGCGGATTGCGGCGACCATGAGCGCTAACACCAGAATTAAGCCGAGCCGCGAGGCGGCTTCGGCTTGAATGAATTGTTAGGCACCGCCCTAGACACGCAGAGTCGCGGACACGGCGCCCACTTTGATGCTAAAGCCGCTCATGAAGTGGGCCGTGAGGTGGTTGCAGCCCTCAGCAGGTCTATTTGAGGTGAATGCATGCATCTCAGCTACTAGGTCATCCCACATGAATCCAAGGGAGTCCAAGCAGTCATCCTCGGTGAATGGAATTGCCGGGTCTCGCTCCTGGGCTTTGAACAAGTACACCCCTGCAAAGGTGAGTGAGAGCTCAGGTGGGTCCGATGGCTTTACCCAATCGCCGGTGCCACGGCGCCAATGTAGCTCTAACGTCTGTTGCGCAGGGGCGTATGACATGCCCTGAAAGTCAAAGTTGTTGTGTAGATCAAAACGGTCAGGTCCGCGCTCAAGCGCGATGAAATCTTCTGCAATTGAAAAGCCGATGAGCTGCATACGGTGCCTAACACCAGAATTAAGCCGAGCCGCGAAGCGGCTTCGGCTTGAATGATTTGTTAGGCCTCACAGCCATGCCTTTAGAGCTGATCCCAGGACAGCAGCGATGCCAAGAACACCACAGGCCCAAGAAAGCCGTGCCGAAATGCTGGTCTTGAAAGCTGGCACGGATGTTGGGTCCAGCGGATTGTTGAAGAACGCGAAAACGCCGAGAAACAAAAAGCCTAAGGCCAAGAGCGAGTTGCCGTTGGAGAGCGAGGCGAGCGCAAAGCTAGTAAGCGCAGCAAGCCAGAGCCAGCGGCGGCTGTTGGGAATGACTGGATCCATGTTGTGACTCTCCATGTGAGGCCTAACACCGGAGTTAAGCCGAGCTGCGGAGTGGTGACGGCTGCGTGCTAGCGTAGCTAAGCACGCAGACGGCGCCACGAAGCGGCTTCGGCTTGAACGATTTGTTAGGGGCTGGCTTGCTCATGGCCTGCCGAGCATGACCCAGCCCCTTGCCTGGTACTTGTACCATCCTTGGTACCAGAACCCCCACGTCCCATTGCCTTAGGACGCGCAATCTTTCACCCAAAACTCCCCGGGCGAACCCCTCCGGAAGAGCGCCTAACCTTCCCCTCGGCCCTTGCCCAAGAACCTTCACTCATGCGCTTGGGCTTGGCCGAACAACTGGCAGGGCAGGGAACCGCTGCACAGATCTTCTACGAGATCGCGAAGCTGCTGTTCCAGCCCCTAACACCGGAGTTAAGCCGAGCTGCGGAGTGGTGACGGCTGCGTGCTAGCGTAGCTAAGCACGCAGATGACGCCACGAAGCGGCTTCGGCTTGAACGATTTGTTAGGCCGCTGGCTAGTGCCCACTAACCTAACCTCACTTGTGCAGCTGCGTTGCCCGACAGCGCTGCTGCGACAGCCTCTTGCCAATCTTGAATAAACGCCTGATCTGCGGGAGACCCGTCCTGGAGCAAGGACATTGACCCAAGAATGCCACCAAGCTCCTCACAGCCAAGCGAGAACTGTTTGTCTAAGAAGACAAACATAGCCATATACGCTTGCTCTTGGGTCAGCTGCGCTTGTGCGGTCATCGTGGTGCCTGCTCCTGCGGCCTAACACCAGAATTAAGCCGAGCCGCGAAGCGGCTTCGGCTTGAATGAATTGTTAGGCCGCAGGCTAGCGCACACAGCGCAGATCCGACCAGCGACCACCGGAATCAAGGCACTTGTCCGTTGCGACGAACTCACGGGCATAAGGAAAGACGACAAGAAGGAATGCGGCGATCAACAGCCCAGCAGCGAACCTCCCGATGGGGCGCTCCCGAACCAGGAGGAACAGACCCGCTCCAGCGAGGAAGGAGGCGCCCGCCCACGCCAGACGGTTACCCGCGACAAAAAGCCAACCCTCCGGATTTGCGCTGGGTGGACCGGCCGCCGCCCATGCAGCAAAAACTGCCCCGTTGAGCTGTAGTGCGCCCCAGATAAGGCAGGCAAACAGCAGCAGCCACCTAATAGCTCCGAGGATGTGTTTCATGCGGCCTAACACCGGAATTAAGCCGAGCCGCGAAGCGGCTTCGGCTTGAATGATTTGTTAGGGCCCGGTCTTGGCTTGGAGTGCTTAGCCGACCTGGGCCCGCCTTGCTGCCTTTGTACCACCCTTGGCCCAAGACCCTTCAAGGGCTCTTGGCCCCAAGCCCAAGACCTATCACTAAAACCTTCCCCTACAGCCCTGACCAGGCAGACCGCCTAGTTCCCCTGTGACCGGTCGCGGTGAGCAGCACCTTCCCCTTGCGCTCTACCGACCAGGCCACGAGGGCAGGGCAGCAACACAGCTACTTCCGCAAGATCTGAGCCCTGCCATTCCGGGCCCTAACACCAGAATTAAGCCGAGCCGCGAAGCGGCTTCGGCTTGAATGATTTGTTAGGTGCCGCCCGAGGAACAGCCGGCACCTGCTGGATCAATCTTGGCTTTTCGCAAGACAAGTTGAGGGCCATCCTGTCCGCTAGGCGGTAGAACTGAGTACGTGCCGGAAACGTTGGCCCAAAAGCCTGTTGCGTGGTCCGTTGCGCAGAGTTTGCTGGAGCTAGATAGCCAAACCAAGTTCTGGCATGAGGAAGGTTGAGTGCCTGGACCAGCACCAGCGCAGGCAATGAGATTGCATTGACCCCCACCAGCAAGAATGTAGCCACATGTCTCAATGTGCGTGTCATTGAACCGTTGCCCGCTCGCTACAAGGTCGACCGGACTGACGCTACCGCCGCATCCTGATAGAAGCACCATTAGAAGAACTACCAATCTAGTCATTGCGGCACCTAACACCAGAATTAAGCCGAGCCGCGAAGCGGCTTCGGCTTGAATGATTTGTTAGCGCCCAGGCCAAGTGCCCTTGAGCACGGCCCGATTGCCGCCGAACGTTGCAGTTTTGACCGTATGAGCCCCCGGGCCAAAGGTGAACCTGGCCCAGTACTCACATTCGCACATGATCGCAGCATCAGTTGGGGAGAACAGCTCATAGTTCAGATCCAGCGTCTCTGCGTTACCCGCAACAGCAGGGGCGCGGCCAGCGAGCCCGCAAGCTCCAACTGTATGTGTGAGGAAAGAAACCTTTCCGTCGGCTGTGACACGCCAGATCTCTGGGGTGGCATCCATGTCCTCAAAGTCTCCGCTGCAGCCAATGAACTCGAATGACTCAAGTGCGGGAGTATGAGTCTCCTGTGCAACTACAGCAGGCGCTGCTGCTGCGGCAACAAAGACCAAAGCTGCGATGTAGGTCTTCATGGGCGCTAACACCGGAGTTAAGCCGAGCTGCGGAGTGGTGACAGGTGCGTGCTAGCGTAGCTAGGCACGCAGATGGCGCCACGAAGCGGCTTCGGCTTGAACGAGTTGTTATACGCCCTGGGCCGTTGGATGCCCGGCGCGCAACCCCGGCCCGATGCCGGTCGTGAGCCGAGGATAGCCCACGAAGGTTCGCCCGAGGGAGAGGCTGGCGAACACCACCCGCCGGGCCCATGAGCACCGCCAATCCGGGCACCCGGCACCCAGTGTCCGAGCGCCGCACCACGAGGTCTTGGCGACGGTTGGAAGCCGATGCGGCGCATAGCTAGGGCGGTGCGGCGTGTTCTGACCGAAGCCGCCTAACCCGAGCCGAGGCAGTAGGTGGAGCAGGGAAGTGCGGCTACGACGCCACCACTTTGAAAGCTGCTACCCCACGGATAACACCAGAATTAAGCCGAGCCGCGAAGCGGCTTCGGCTTGAATGATTTGTTAGCCCTCTGCTCGACGAACAGCGCCATAAGTCCGCACATTGATGCAGCCCTGTGCCACAACCCCTTGGGCGAAACTAGTGCGCTCAAGGAGGCTTAGAGTTGTTCTGTCGAACGTCGTATTGGGGTGCGAGTCTGAAACGGTAGCGTTCCTGGCTGAGCCTGAGCCGTCTAGGTCATACGTGACAACCACGTAAGCACTCACTGGTCTGCCAAGAGCTCTGCGAGGCCAGTCATCTACCGTCATCTTCGGCTCCTCAAGGATGTGCTCTCGACAAGTCTCCTGGACCGGAACCTCAATGACAGGTGCGGGACCTGGGCCGGAAGCTTCGGCCGGAGCGATCGCAAGAAGAAGGGACAGTACTAGAACGATCCTCATGACCTCTCCTAGAGGGCTAACACCAGAATTAAGCCGAGCCGCGAAGCGGCTTCGGCTTGAATGATTTGTTAGCTGCCATGCGACTCACCCCGACGGCGAGAGCCAGACGGAACCTGCCGGCTGGCACCCACGCGATTGCGGCGAGCGATTGCAACCTTGCTACCGGCCAACAGCTCCAAGGATAGCTCTCGCAAGAGCCACTCAGGTGCGTCCGGAAGTGATAGGTCATAGCTGAAATGCCTCCAGACCCTATGACGCAACTGCCTAGGTAGCTTGCTGTCACCGCCACGCCATTCCTCACAGAGCCAGCGTGCGACGCCTTGCTTCTCGAGCGGTAGCAGATCTAGGTGCTTCTCAAGAAGTTCCAAGCTGCGTTGATCGCTCTTCATGGCAGCTAACACCAGAATTAAGCCGAGCCGCGAAGCGGCTTCGGCTTGAATGAATTGTTAGCCCTCAACCTCGTCGGGCCACAGGGGCTCACGCTGTATCGGGGTATTGATTTGCAAGGGCTCGACATCAATGTCTGACCGAGTAACAGGAACCAATGCGAACGCCGAGCGGTGAGTAGCGCTATGGGCTGACACTGACACTTGCTTGAGCTGCCCCTGGCATTTGTCCCCACTGAGGAGCGAAGGACCAGAGTAGGTGTCGACCCTGATGGGGATGGAGTAACGCCCGTCAGGCCCGGTAGTGGCCATGGCTGGGCCGGCAGGAGTCGAGTGCTCCGTCCATGAGACGCCAACCAAGGCGCTGGAGGCGGGAGCGCCGGCTGCGTCAAGAACCACTCCCGAGACAACAAAAAAGCGGAAGTCGCACTTCGCGGACGCGGCTGGTGCAATCGCCGCAAATAGAATCAAAGCTATGAGAAGTCTCATTGAGGGCTAACACCTAGTGGACCCCAATGAAGGGGTGATATCCGAAGGATGCAGGCAGGTACGGGGCGGGTCAATCAGAAAAATCCTACCTCTGATCAATCACTTGGCTGATTGGTGGGGCAGGCGTGGTGCGTAAACCTCTCCGGATATCCAAAGGATCTGGAGTGCTATGCGAAGGGAAGAGGTGCTATCTCGCGTGGAACCCCCGTCAGAGGGGGGTGACGAGGATCAGCAGAAAGGCAAAAGGCGACAGCGGGCGAAACGGACCTATCGGAACGTCGGACCGGGCAAGCCGCTACGCCTGCTGGACCAGGTGCGCGCGCGGTGCCGGGTGGCGCATTACAGCATCCGGACGGAGCGGGCGTACGTGGACTGGATCCGGCGCTTCATCGTAGCGAACGGGACGCGGCATCCGCGGGAGATGGGCAAGCGGGAGGTCGAGGCGTTCCTGACGCAGTTGGCGACGAAGGGGCAGGTGGCGGCCAGCACGCAGAACCAGGCGCTGTCGGCGTTGCTGTTCCTGTACCGCCAGGTGCTGGACATGGAACTGGAGTGGATGGACTCGGTGGTGCGGGCGAAGCGGCCGGCGCGCTTGCCGGTCGTGCTGTCGCGCGATGAGGTGGGGCGCCTGCTGGCAATGCTGGACGGGCAGAAGTGGCTGATGGCGGCGTTGATGTACGGGACGGGGATGCGGCTGATGGAGTGCCACCGGCTTCGGGTCAAGGATGTGGACTTCGACTGCAACGAGATCTGCGTGCGCGACGGCAAGGGTGGGAAGGACCGCAAGGTGCCGCTGCCGAAGGCGCTGAAGGACGACCTGCGGCGACAGCGTGAGCGGGTCGAGGTGGTGCATGCGCAGGACCGTCGCGACGGCGTGGCCGGTGTCCACCTTCCGCATGCGCTGGAGCGGAAGTACCCGAACGCGGGCGTGACGCTGGGCTGGCAGTACCTGTTCCCCGCGCCGCGGCTGTCGGAGGACCCGCGCACGAAGCTGCGCCGGCGCCACCATGTGGACGAGGCGGTGCTGCAGCGGGCGGTCAAGGCCGCGCGGGAGAAGGCCGGCATCATCAAGCCGGCGACCTGCCACACGCTGCGGCACTCGTTCGCGACGCATCTGCTCGATGCGGGGCAGGACATCCGCACGGTGCAGGAGTTGATGGGGCACAAGGACGTGACGACGACGCAGGTGTACACGCACGTGCTGGGGCGCGGGGCGGGGGCGGTGCTGAGCCCGCTCGACCGCCCGGGGGTGGCGGAACCGAGGCCGGTTTACGGCATGCGTGGATGGCTGGAGCGGTGGTTGGCCCCGTTGCGGCTCGGCCGCCGCGGGGCCTTGGAAGCCTGACCGGAGGAACCGCCCTCAGCCGCCCTTGCCGAGCATCAGCAGCAGGCCCCGGGCGGCGGCGACGCGCGCGGGGGCATCGGGCAGGTCGAGGGTCAGGCGGAGCTTGTCCGGGCCGTCCATCCGGTAGAGCTTCGGCTGGCCCTGGATCAGCTGGATGATCGCCATCGGGTCGACATTGGGCTTGTCGACGAACTGCAGGCGTCCCCCGTTCTCGCCGAGGTCGAGCTTGCGGATACCCAGCGCGGTGGCATCGAGCTTGAGTTCAGCGATGGCGAACAGGTGCTTGGCCGGGTCCGGCAGCAGTCCGAAGCGGTCGATCATCTCCACCTGCAGTTCGCGCAGGGCGTCCTTGTCGCGCGCGCCGCTGATGCGCTTGTACAGCGTCAGGCGGGTATGCACGTCGGGCAGGTAGTCCTCGGGGATGAGGGCGGGGATGTGCAGTTCGACCTCCGCGCCGCGTGCCTCTTCGGAATCGACGTCGGGCAGCTTGCCCTGGCGGATCGAGCGCACTGCGCGTTCGAGCAGCTCGGTGTAGAGGCTGAAGCCGACCTCGGCCATCTGCCCGCTCTGGTCCTCGCCGAGCAGCTCGCCGGCGCCGCGGATCTCGAGGTCGTGGGTGGCCAGTGTGAATCCGGCGCCGAGTTCGTCCATCGAGGCGATTGCCTCGAGCCGGCGCTCCGCATCCGGGGTGATCGAGCGCCGGTCCGGGGTCAGCAGGTACGCGTAGGCCCGGTGGTGCGAGCGGCCGACGCGGCCGCGCAGCTGGTGCAGCTGGGCCAGGCCGAACTTGTCGGCACGGTGGATGATGATCGTGTTGGCATTGGGGATGTCGATGCCGGACTCGATGATGGTCGAGCACAGCAGCACGTTGAAGCGCTGTTTGTGGAAGTCGAGCATCACCCGTTCCAGCTCGCGCTCCGGCATCTGGCCGTGGGCGATGCCGATGCGCGCCTCGGGCACCAGTTCCTGCAGCTGGCGCTGCATGCGGCCGATGGTCTCGACGTCGTTGTGCAGGAAGTACACCTGGCCACCACGCGACAGCTCGCGCTGGAAGGCCTCGCGCAGCTGGGCGTCGTCCCAGGGCACGACGAAGGTTTGCACCGCGATCCGATGCTCCGGCGGCGTGGCGATGATGCTGAGGTCACGCAGGCCGGCCATCGCCATGTTGAGCGTGCGGGGGATCGGCGTCGCGGTCAGGGTCAGCAGGTGCACGTTGGCGCGCAGGGCCTTCAGCGCTTCCTTCTGGCGGACGCCGAAGCGCTGCTCCTCGTCGACGATCACCAGGCCCAGGTCCTTGAAGCGCACGTCTTTCTGCAGCAGGCGGTGGGTGCCGACGATCACGTCGATCGTGCCCTCCGCGAGTTTGTCTAGCTCGGCCTTGATCTCCTTGGCGGTCTTGAAGCGCGACAGCACCTCGACGCGCAGCGGCCAGTCGGCGAAGCGGTCGCGGAAATTGCGGTAGTGCTGTTCGGCCAGCAGGGTCGTCGGGACCAGCAGGGCGACCTGGCGGCCGCCGCTGGCGGCGACGAAGGCCGCGCGCACGGCGACTTCGGTCTTGCCGAAGCCGACGTCGCCGCAGACCACGCGGTCCATCGGCTGGCTCGAACCGAGGTCGCGGATGACCGCTTCGATCGCCGCGTGCTGATCCGGGGTTTCCTCGAACGGGAAGGCTGCGGCGAAGGGTTCGTACATGGTGCGGTCGACGTCGATGGCAAGGCCGGCGCGTGCCTGCCGCTTGGCCTGGATCTCCAGCAGTTCGGCGGCGACGTCGCGGACCTTCTCGGCGGCCTTGCGCTTGGCCTTGCTCCATTGTTCGCCGCCCAGAGAATGCAGCGGCGCGGTGTCCTCGGAGGCGCCGGAGTAGCGGTTGATCAGGTGCAGCTGCGCGACCGGCACGTACAGGCGATCGCCCTTGGCGTACTCGATGTCGAGGTACTCGCCGGGCTCGCCGCCGGCTTCCAGCACGATCAGGCCGCGGTAGCGGCCGACGCCGTGGTCCTCGTGAACGATGGGTGCACCTTCGCGAAGCTCGCCGAGGTCGCGGATGATCGCCTCGGGTTCGCGGCCGGCGCGCTTGCGGCGGCGCGGCTGGCCGGCGCGCTCGGGGAACAGCTGGCGTTCGGTCAGGACGGTGAGGGTGGGCGCATCGAGGGCGAAGCCGTCATCCAGCGGCGTGACGGCGATGGCGAAGCGTGCGTCGCCATCGCGGAATGCGGGCCAGTCCGGGAGTACGTCGGGCTTGAGTGCGGCAGGCTCCAGCAGTTCGAGGAGGGCCTCGCGACGGCCGGCCGAATCGGCGGCGATCAGCACGCGGCCCGGGTAGCTGGCGAGGAACGATTTCAGCGCCTCGGACGGTGCGTGGTCGCGTTGGGCAATCGGCAGGGCGGGTGCGGGCTGGTCGCCCAGCGGCGACGCGCGTTCCACCTGGGCGTGCGCCGCGCCGCAGACTTCGACGCGGTTGCCTGCATTGAGCCGTTCGCGCAGGCCATCGGGCGCCAGGTACAGCTCGACGGGCGGCAGGACCGGACGTTCGATGTCATGCCGGCGCTGCTCGTATCGTTCACCGGTCTGCTTCCAGAACGCATCGGCGGCGTCGTTCACGCCCTCGCCGATGATCGGCAACGCGCCCTCGACCAGGTAGTCGAACAGGGTCGCCGTGGTGGCCGGCGGGTCCCCGGCGCGGGCGCGGCTGCCGGCTTCGAAGAACAGGGGCAAGTAGTACTCGATGCCGCCCGGGGCGACGCCCGCCTTGAGGTCCTGGTAGAGCGCGCTGGCGCGGGTATCAAGGTCGAAGCGCTCGCGCAGGCTGTCGAGGACGCGCTTGAGGGTGGCGTCGTCCAGCGGCAGTTCGCGGCCGGGCAGCATGCGCACCGCCTCGATGCGGTCGAGCGAGCGCTGCGACTCGGGGTCGAAGCCGCGGATGGTGTCGATCTCGTCGTCCAGAAGTTCGACGCGGAAGGGCTGGTCAGCGCCCATCGGATAGACGTCGAGCAGGCCGCCGCGCACGGCGAAGTCGCCCGGGTCGAGCACCTGCGGCACGTGGCGGTAGCCGGCGGATTCGAGCCGGCGCTTCTCGGCGTCGAGGTCGAGGCGCTGGCCGACGGCGATGTCGAAGCTGCCGCCGATCACATGGCGCTTTGGCGCCAGCCGCTGCATCAACGTCTGCACCGGCACCACGACGATGCCGCGTTCCAGCGACGGCAGCCGGTGCAGGGCGGCCAGGCGCTGGCTGACGATGTCCGGGTGCGGGCTGAAGACGTCGTAGGGCAGGGTCTCCCAGTCCGGGAACGGCAGCACCGGCACCGCAACCTGGCCGGTGGCCAGCGTCCTCAGGTCGGACTCCAGCTGGTGGGCGGCGTGGTTGTCGCGCACCACCGCCAGCACGGGGCCGTCGTGGACTCGAGCGGCCTGCAGGATGTGCCAGGCCAGCGCGGAGCCGGACGGCGGGGCGCGCCACCAGGCGCGCGACTGGCCGGCGCGCGGCAGGGGCGGGGACGGGACGTGGGAGGGATCGGATCGGGTCATCGGCGGCACGGAACGACGGCAGCGCCAGATACCCGGGTAGCCGGCGCGGAAGGGGCGTGCATTCTACCGTGGAGGCCCTGCCAACCCCTGGCAGCAGTGCGTGACAGGGTGAGGCGGGAGCATCTCGCGCCTGGGCTGGCGCCCACCGGCCGCCCAGCACCGCCGCCCACGCGCCGTCCGGCCCGGATGGGCCGAGCGGGAACGGCAGCAACGCCTGCCCCTAAGGCCGAGCGAGGCTCAGGACGCCACCTGCAAAGGCGGTGGGCTGAGGTCCAGTACCACCCGCACCAGCCCCGGGGCGTCCTGCTGGCGATGCCGGACGAAGCCCAGGGATTCCGCCAGCTGCAGCATCGGCGTGTTGTGCTCGAACACGTCGCCATACAGGCGATGGATGTCCTGGCCCTTGGCCCACTTGACCAGCCGGGTCATCAGGTAGCGTCCGAGGCCCATGTGGGCGATGTAATGGCTGACGAGGATGGCGAACTCGGCGTCCCGGCCGTCCGGGTCGATCGCGATGCGCGCAACCGCGCCCACCAGCGCCTCCCCCGGCGGGAGGGGCTCCGCGGCCACGAGCGCGAATTCGGTCTTGGGGTTGATCCGCGCCAGTCGCTCGGCGGCCTCCGGCGACAGCTCCTTCATCGAGTGCAGGAAGCGCTGCCGGACTTCTTCCGGCTGCAACAGACCGAAGGCGGCGCGGATCGGACCGGCATCTTCCGGCCGGATCGGCCGGATCAGCACTTCGCGCCCATTGGGCAGGCGCTGGATCTCGTGCCAGGGCGGGAGGCGGTCACGCGCGGCCATGGGGCGATCCTGACACAGGGGGTGTGGACGGCGTCTTCATCTGGCGATCACCTCGATGACGGGCGGAGGAGGGTCCGCGGACCCTTTCGGCGGAGAACGCATTGATCGCGGGCAACCGGCCGCGGGAGCCCCCTGCCTCCCCTTCGCGACGCAGCCGTCGCACCGCACGGTGCTAGACTCGCGCAGCCCCAATCAATGGAACGTGAGCATGGCCGGTGGTGGTGATTCGACGCGCGCGATCTTCTTCGCGCTGGGTGCCAACTTCGCGCTCGCCTGCGCCAAGGGCGTGGCGGCGTTCTTCACCGGCTCGGGCGCGATGCTGGCCGAAACCGTCCATTCGATGGCGGATTGCGGCAACCAGGGCCTGCTCCTGCTGGGCATGAAACAGGCGAAGAAGCCTGCTTCGCCGGAATATCCGCTGGGCTACGGGAAGGCCATCTACTTCTGGTCCTTCCTGGTGGCGGTGATGCTGTTCACCGTCGGCGGCATGTTCTCGCTGTACGAGGGCATCCACAAGCTGCAGCACCCCGAAGAGCTGAGGGCCTGGTGGTGGGCGGTGGGCGTGCTGGTGTTCGGCATCATCGTCGAAGGCATCTCGATGCGGGCGTGCATGCAGGAGGTCAACAAGTCGCGTGGTGACCGCGGCATCTGGCAGTGGTTCCGCGAGAGCCGCCAGAGCGAGCTGGTGGTGATCTTCGGCGAGGACCTCGCCGCCCTGCTGGGCCTGGTGTTCGCGCTGGTCGCGGTGATCCTGGCGGTGGTGACCGGCAACCCGATGTGGGATGCGATCGGCACCATCGGCATCGGCGTGCTGCTGATCGTCATCGCCGTACTGGTGGCGGTGGAGGTCAAGGCGATGCTGATCGGGCAGAGCGTCGATCCGCTGCGCCAGCGGCAGATCCGCGAGTTCCTCGACAACCGTCCCGAGATCGCCCGGGTCATCAGCCTGATCACCCTGCAGCTCGGCAACGAGATGCTGGTGTCGGTGCAGGCGCGGATGAAGGAGGGCGTCGACGCCACGGCGCTGGTGGAGCAGATCAACGTCGTCGAGCGTGCAATGAAGCAGGCCTTCCCCGAGGTGCGCTGGAGCTTCTTCGAGCCGGACATCAAGGCCGGCAACTGAGCTTCAGGCCGGCGCCTTCAGCCACTCCAGGTGCCACGAGGCACCTGCTTCGCCGAGGCCCTTTGCCAGCGCGGGCAGGGCTTCGCGCAGGGGTTCGTCGAACTTCCACGGGGCGTTGAGGACCAGCATGCCGCTGCCGTTCATGCGCAGCGGCGAGTCATCGGGCCGGACCATCAGTTCGGCGACCAGGATCGAGCGGGCGTCCAGTGCCCGGGCGCGGCGCAGGAACGGGCGCAACAGGCGCCGCTGCTTGATCGGATACCACAGCATCTGTATGCCCTGCGGCCAGCGCTGCAGCGCATCGCGCAGTGCGGCGAGGGCGGCGTCGAACTCGGCGAGCTGGGCCTCGTAGGGCGGGTCGACCAGGACCAGGCCCCGGCCGAAGCGGGTCTCGCCGATACGGGGCGGCAACAGGGCCTTCAGCGCGGCGTAGCCGTCGCGCGCATGCACGGCGACCCGGCGGTCGTCGGCGAAGACGGCCTTGAGCGCGCGGGCCTCTTCCGGCTGCAGCTCGCAGGCCGCGATGCGGTCCTGCTCGCGCAACGCGTGGGCCAGCAGCCAGGGGGAGCCGGGGTAGGCATCGGGGCCCTGCGCCATCCGGCAGGCCTGCACCGCCTGCAGGTAGCGCTCGACCGGCGCGCACTGGCGGGCCACGTCGGCCAGGCGCCCGATCCCGCCTTCGGCCTCGCCGGTGCGTCTGGACGCTTCGGCGTCCAAACGGTACAGGCCCCGGCCGGCATGGGTGTCGACCGCGAACACCGGCGTGGGCTTGGCCAGCAGCGCATCGCAGGCCGCGAGCAGCACGACATGCTTGATGACGTCGGCGTGGTTGCCGGCATGGAAGGCGTGGCGGTAGTTCATCGATGCGTGGGCCTGTGGGACGGGGTGATCGACGCGCGCTGCTCGCGGCGGGCGTGCCGACCGGCTAGATTGTCGCGCATCACCGACGTTCGCTGCCGATTCCCGATGACGCGCATCCTGCTGGTCGAAGACGAAACCGACATCGCCGAGACCGTCCGCTATGCCCTGCAGGCCGCCGGGTTCGAGGTCGACCACGCGCCTACGGGTGGCGACGCGGAGCGCCTGGCTGTCGGAGGGCGGCATGGCCTGGCCATCCTCGACATCGGACTGCCGGACACCAGCGGACTCGACCTGTGCCGCCGCCTGCGTCGCCATCGCGACCTCCCGGTGATCTTCCTGACCGCGCAGGGCGGCGAGATCGACCGCATCCTCGGGCTTGAGCTGGGCGCCGACGATTACGTCACCAAGCCGTTCTCGCCGCGCGAGCTGGTGGCGCGCGTCCGGGTGGTGCTGCGGCGGGAACAGCGCGGGAGCGACGCGCCGCTGCGACGGGCGGGCGAGTTCGAACACGACGCCGAGGGCCATCGCATCCGCTTTCGCGGCCAGCCGCTGGACTTGACCCGCTACGAATACGGCCTGCTCGCGGCGCTGTTGCAACGGCCGGGTGCGGTGCTGTCGCGCGCCCAGTTGATGGACCGGGTGTGGGGCGATGCGCTGGAAAGCGGTGATCGCACGGTCGACACTCACGTCAAGACGCTGCGTGCGAAGCTGCGCGAGGTGGCGGCCGACATCGACCCGATCCGCACCCACCGTGGCCTGGGCTACTCGCTGGACAGCGAAGGCTGAGGGCGCGCCGTGCGGATCGGGCTGCGCATCTTCCTCGGCTACTTCGTGATCGTCGCGCTGACCGGCGTGCTGCTGGCACGGGTCTTCCTGGCTGAGGTCAAGCCGGGTGTCCGCCAGGCGATGGAGGACACCCTGGTCGATACCGCCAACGTGCTGGCGGAGCTGGCCACCGATGATTTCCTCGCCGGCCGCATCGACGACGGTCGTTTCGCCACGCGCATCCGGGCGCTGGGCCAGCGCGACCTGGGCGCCGAGATCTGGGGCTTCGGCAAGCGCGCCGCGCAGTACCGCGTCTACGTGACCGATGCGGACGGCATCGTCGTGTTCGATTCCAGCGGTCGCGACCTGGGGCGCGACTACTCGCGCTGGAACGATGTCTACCTGACCCTGCGCGGCCGCTATGGGGCGCGCTCCAGCCCGGAGCGCCCGGACGACCCGGGTTCGACGGTCATGCATGTCGCGGCGCCCATCCTCGATGCCAACGGTCGCATCGTCGGCTCGCTGACCGTGGCCAAGCCAAACCGGGCGCTGGCGCCTTTCATCGCGCGCAGCCAGGGGACGGTCCTGCGTTGGGGGCTGGTGCTGCTCGGGGTGGCCCTGGCGGTGGGACTGGGGGCGGCCTGGTGGTTGTCGCGCCAGGTGCACCGGCTCCAGGCCTACGCCCAGGCGGTCACGCGCGGGGAGCGCGCGATGCCGCCGCCGGTCAGCGGTGAGTTCGGCGCGCTGGGCGAGGCACTGGAGACGATGCGCGCGCGACTGGAGGGCAAGCAGTACGTGGAGCAGTACGTCCATGCCCTGACCCACGAGATGAAGAGCCCGCTGGCGGCGATCCGGGGAAGCGCGGAACTGCTCGAGGGCGATGCCGACGCCGTGCCGATGGGCGAAGCGGATCGCGTGCGTTTCGCAGCACGCATCCGTCGCCAGAGCGAGCGCCTGGCGCAGATGATCGACAAGCTGCTGGCGCTGGCGGCGGTGGAGCATCGCCAGCGCCTCGATGATCCACGACCGGTGGACGTGGTGCGGCTGCTGGACGACGTCCTGGAGCTGGCGCGGCCGGGGCTGGAGGCTGCCGGCCTGGACGCCACGGTGGACGCGCCTGCCTCGGTGATCGTGGAGGGCGACGCGTTCCTGCTGCGCCAGGCGCTGCTGAACCTCGTCGAGAACGCGACGGACTTCGCGCCTGCGGGCAGCGCGCTGGCGCTGGTGGTGTGCCCGCATGAAGGCGGGTGTCGCATCGAGGTTCGTGACCGCGGCACGGGCGTTCCGGCGTATGCACTGGGGCGCGCGTTCGAACGCTTCTACTCGCTGGCGCGCCCCGGTGGCGGCAGCCGGAGCAGCGGACTGGGCCTGGCCTTCGTGGCGGAGGTCGCCGCCCTGCACGGCGGGCGGGCGTCGCTGGCCAATCGCGAAGGCGGGGGCGCCGTCGCGAGCATGTGGCTGCCGCTGCGGGCCGGCGCCTGAGCCCGGCGATCGACTTCACCGTCGCTTCACCGTCCCGACGTCGTGGCCACCCCGGCGGCCCGGATCCTGCACGCATCGCAACCCTGGGAGACGACGATGCGACTGTGGATGAAGATCCTGCTGGTCGCGGGCATGACGCTCGCGATCCTGGTGCCGCTGACGATGATCCGCGGCGTGATCAATGAGCGCCAGACCCACCGGATGGAAGCCGTGCAGGAGGTCGCGCAAAGCTATGCCGGGGCGCAGGCGTTCGCGGGACCGGTGCTGGTGGTGCCCTACAGCGAGCGCACTTGGGTCGAGGAGAAAGGCGAGGACGGCGTGGTCCGGGAGGTCGAACGCTGGCAGGACCGACGCTGGGTGTTCTTCCCCGAGACGCTTGAGCTCAGCGGGCCGCTGAAGCCGGATACCCGGCGTCTGGGCCTGCATGAGGTCCGGGTCTACGAATGGGACGGCGTGGCGGAGGCGCGGTTTGATGCCCCCATCCCCGCAACGCCGGAAGGGGATGCCCGCAGGATAGGCAAGCCCTGGCTCAGCTACGGCATTGCGGACGTCCGCGGGCTTGGGGGCCAGCCATCGGTGACCCTGGACGGCCGCACCGTGGCGGTCGAGGAAGGGTTGGGCAGCCGCAATGGCAACGGGATCCACGTGCGGCTGGATGCGCCACTGCCCGGTGCACGGCTGGCGTTCGAAAGCCGGATGGCTTTCCTGCTCGCGGGCACCGAGTCGCTCTCGCTCGCGCCCCTCGGGAAGCAGAATGATTTTTCGATCGCGTCCGGCTGGCCGCATCCCCGCTTCGGCGGCAGCTTCCTGCCGCGGGGGCGGGACGTGCGGCCCGATGGCTTCACCGCACGCTGGCAGGTGGCGTCGGTCGCGACCGCGGCGCAGCGCCAGTACCTCGACGGCGCGTCGCTCCCGGGCGAGCCGACCCGCGACCCCCATGGCGATGCGCGGGGGACGCTCGACGTGGTGCAGGTTTCGCTGGTGGATCCGGTCAATGTCTATTCCAAGGCGGACCGCGCGACCAAGTACGGACTCCTGTTCGTGCTGCTCACCTTCGTGGGCTTCTTCGTCTTCGAACTGGTCAAGCACTTGCCGATCCACCCGATCCAGTACGGCCTGGTCGGACTCGCACTCGCGATCTTCTTCCTGCTGCTGGTCAGTCTCAGCGAGCACATTGCCTTTGGCTGGGCCTACCTTGCGGCCAGCGTGGCCTGCCTGGGGCTGATCGGTTTCTACCTGGCGGCGGTGCTGCGCAGCGCATGGCGCGGCTGGGGCTTCGCGGCCATGCTGGGCCTGCTCTACGCCGCCCTGTATGGCCTGCTGGTGTCGGAAGACAACGCGCTGGTGCTGGGCTCGGGCCTGCTGTTCGTGGTGCTGGCCGCACTGATGACGGTGACGCGCAAGGTGGACTGGTACCAGTTGGCCCGGGGCGGGCAGGCCGCGCCGCACGCCTGAGCCACCGGTCCCGGAGACGCGTGACCCGCGTTTCCGGGACCGTGGTGCATGGCCGGTCGAGACCGGCGTCCCAACGGTCGTTGGACCTGCGTCACGGGATCTAGAATCGCCGGATGGAGACTCCCACGCGTCGCATCGACCTCCGGCTCGTATCCGGACAGGCCATCCAGTCCCATGTCGTGGACCTGGCGAAGTTGCGCATCGAGGTCTTCCGCGGCTGGCCGTATGTGTACGACGGCGATGCGAAGTACGAAGCCGCCTACCTCAAGGTCTACCTGCAATCGGCGTTCAGCGTGGTCGCGTTGGCCTTCGACGAGGCGCGGGTAGTGGGCGCTTCCACGGGCTTGCCCCTGGCGGATGAAAGCGAGGCATTCAGGAAGCCCTTCGACGGCAGCGCGATCGATCCGGCAGAGGTGTTCTACTTCGGGGAGTCGGTCCTGCTGCCCGCCTATCGCGGGCGCGGCGTGGGCCACCGCTTCTTCGACGCACGCGAAGCGCACGCGCGCTCACTGGGCGGCTTCCGCTGGACGGCGTTCTGTGCTGTCCAACGGTCCGACGACGACCCGCGGAGGCCCCCCTTCCATCGTGGCCACGAGGCATTCTGGCGCAAGCGCGGCTACCAGCCGCGGCCCGATCTGCAGGTCCGCCTGCCATGGAACGAGGTGGACCTCGGCGAGATGGACCACGTGTTGACGTACTGGATGCGGCCGATGGAGCGCGTCTGATGCCCCGGGCTGGACGGTGGCGCGTGGCGGCCGCGAAGTACCGGATCGAGCCCCGGACGCAGGGTTTCGATTTCAAGGCGTTTGCGCGCAAGCAGGCGGAATGGCTCGGCGAAGCACGCGATGCGGGCGCAAACTGGGCGGTGCTGCCCGAGTATCTGTCGCTGGAGCTGGCGGCCTGTCACCCGCCTGCCGTCCATGCCGATCTCCAGGCCTCGCTGGAGGCCATCCAGTTGCACCACGCGGACTGGATGGCGCTGTTCGCGGGGCTCGCGCACACGCTGGACCTCCACGTGAGCGCCGGTACCTTCCTGCTCAAGCGCGGTGAGGACCGCTGGCGCAACCGGTGCTACCACTTCACGCCCGACGGTGGCGTGGCCTGGCAGGACAAACTGCAGTTGACCGCCTTCGAGAGGCGCGCCGGGACGATTGAAGCGGGCGACGCATTGAGCGTGATCCCGCTGGACGGGCTGCGTGCGGGAATTGCCGTCTGTTACGACGCGGAGTTTCCCTTGCCCGTGCGTGCGCAGCGGGAAGCGGGTGCGCGCGTGCTGGTCGTCCCCAGTTGTACCGATACCGCAGCCGGTGCCACGCGGGTGCGCGTGGGCTGCCTGGCGCGCGCGCTGGAGAACCGCTGCTTCGTGGTCCAGTCGGTTACCGCGGGTGAAGCGGCGTGGAGTCCGGCGCTGGACATGAACACCGGCGAGGCCGCGATCTATGCGCCCATGGACGTGGGCTGGCCCGCCGATGGCGTGCTGGCGGCGACTTCGGGCGGGCAGCGCTGGGCGGTGGCCGACCTCGAGGTCGATGCGCTGGACGCCGGCCGCGGGCAGGCCCAGGTCGCCAACGATCTGGACTGGCTCGCGCAGGGCCAACCGGGGCTCGAACGGGCGTCCGTCGCGTGGCCGGTCGCCACGCTCAGAACAGCGTGATCCCGGGCACCAGCCACAGCGAAAGCGTGGCAAGCGCGATCCCGATGCCGGTCGCGGCGAGGACGTCGCTCGGGTAATGCAGGCCGAGTACCACGCGCGAAAGGGCCACGCTCAACGTAAACGGAAACAGCAGCCAGGCCAGCACGGGATAGTGCGCGGTGGCGACCAGGCTGAAGGCCACCGCGTGCAGGGTATGGCCGGAAGGGAAACTGAACTCGTCCAGCGGGGCCACCAGCGCGTGGATGCGCTGGTCCGAGGCGAACGGCCGGGGCCGTCGCGTCCAGCGTTTCAGCAGCTTGTACAGCGTCAGCGCGATCAGGCCGGTCGCGGCCATGTGCGCGGAAGCCGCGACGCCGGCCCAGCCGTCCGCCATGACCAGCGCGGCCATCAGCACGTACCAGAACAGGCCGTCGCCGAGCCGGCTGATCGCGGCGAAATACCGGCAGGGCAGCGACCATCGCCCGCCCCAGCGGTTGGCGCGCAGGCACCAGCCTGAATCACCGAGCTGGGCGCCATCCAGAAGGCGTTTGTGCAGGGGCAGGCGTTGCATGGGAGGCCTCCTCATGACGGTTCGGCGGTCGCGCCGGCCGGGGCCCGGGCATTCGCCAGGCCCTCGAGCACGGCATCCAGGTCGGCGGCGACCTGTTCGGGACGAAGTGTTGCCACTGCTCGGGGACACTGGATGGCCATGTCCGCACGCAGTGCATCGTCGAGGGCGAGCGCTTGCGCCGCGGCGATGAAGGCCGCTTCATCGCCGTCCGGGACGGTACGTCCATCAAGCCCGTCGCGCAGGTGCTCGCGCGCAGCACCGTAGTCGAACGCGACGGTGGGCACGCCACTGGCCAGGGCTTCGAGGGTGACATTGCCGAAGGTCTCGCTGCGGCTCGGGAATGGGAACAGGTCGCCGCTCGCGCAATGGCGGGCCAGCGCCTCGCCCCGCTGCATGCCGCAGAACACGAAGTCGGGGTTGTCCTGCTCGATGCGCGACCGCTCCGGGCCGTCGCCGATCCAGACGAAGCGTGCGTCGGGCCGGTGCTGCTGGATCGCACGGAAACTCCGTACCGCGAGGTCGAGGTTTTTCTCCGCTGCGATCCGGCCCAGATACAGGACAGCCAGGTCCTTCTCCGCGAGCCCCCAGGCCGCGCGCAGGGCGGGGTCCCGGTGGACGGGGGAGAACCGGTTTCCATCCACGGCGCGCGGCAGGTGGACCACGTTCCTGAACCCCTTGCCGCCCAGGAAACGGGCGAGTTCGCGGGTGGGCACGAGGGTGGCATCGGCGCGATTGTGGAAATGGCGCATCCACCCGAGTGCAAGCCCGGTCAGCGCCGCTGCGCCGTAGTCGCGCATGTATTCGTCGAAGCGCGTATGCAGGCCGGTCGCAACCGGGATCCCGATCCGCCGAGCGGCGCGGACGGCCGACCAGCCGAGCGGTCCTTCCGTCGCCACGTAGAGCGCATCGGGCGTGGACTGCCGCCACAGCCGTTTCAGCCGCCGGGCGGAGGGGAAGCCCAGGCGCAGCCCCGGGTAGCGCGGAAGCGGTGCGCCTGGCACCAGGTGCTCATGGGCGGCCGCGCTGTCCTGACGCCCCTGCCGCGGACGCACCACCGTCACGGCGTGACCGCGTGCACGCAGACCGCGCTCCAGGCGTTGCACCGTCAGCGCAACGCCATTGATTTCCGGCGGATAGGTCTCGGTGACGATGGTATAACGCATGCACGCCTCCCCGGTTCCGGAAAGGGTGCGCCGCCCATGTGTAGGCGCGGTTGCGCGGGGGTGACGGGGCGATGACGCCGGACCGGCGGGTCAGGCCTCGTGGTAGCCGAAGGAAATGCCGAGGCCGCTGATGTCGCCGGACTCGCCTTCCAGGTCCGCCTGCAGCAGCGGTCGGGCTTCCAGCCAGCGACGCGGCAGCGCGAGCTCCAGGTGCGAACCCTCGGCGACCAGGTCGAGGCTCGGGACCGGATCGGCCTCGTGCGAGCGATGCAGCAGCACCGCCAGGCGCAGCAGCGCCGCACTGCGCCGCGCGGATGCCAGCAGGCGGTCGGGGAGGGCCTCGAACGCGTTCTTCGGGACCCGCCGCCGGTGGCTGCGGATCATCGCCGCCAGGAACTGCTGCTGCTGGCGCGAAAAACCGGCGATGTCGGTGTGCTCGGCGAGGTAGGCGCCGTGCACGTGGTATTGGCTGTGGGCGATCGACAAGCCGATCTCGTGCAGGCGCGCGGCATTCACCAGCATCGCGCGGTCGTCGTCGTCGAGGTGCCACGCGGCGGCCACCTGGTCGAACAGGCGCAGCGCGGTGGCCTCCACGCGCGCGGCCTGCGCCATGTCGATGCCGTAGCGTTGCATCAGCGCGTTGACGGCCGATTCGCGTGGATCGTGCTCGCCGCCTCGGCCGACCATGTCGTAGAGGACGCCCTCGCGCATCGCGGCCTTGCTGACCGCCATGCGTTGCAGGCCCAGCGCATCGAAGGCCGCCTGCATGATGAGGATGCCGCCGGCGATCACCGGACGGCGATCGCTGGACAGGCTGGGCAGGTCGATCGCATCGATGTGCCCGGCCGCCAGGAGCGCGTCGCACAGGGGCGGCAGCGCCTCGGCGGTGATCGCGCCCTTGGTCAGCTTCATGCTGCTGCAGATCTCGCCGATCGCCTTGCAGGTGCCCGATGCACCCAGTGCCTCGTCCCAGCCCAGCTCCCGGTACGCACTGGCGAACTGCTGGAACTCCGCACTGATCTCGGCCAGCGCGGCGTTCCACTTCTTGCGCGACAACTTGCCGTTTCCAAAGAAGCGACGGGTGCTCGCCACGCAGCCCACCTGCAGGCTCTCGCGTTCGATCGCCTCGAACCCGGAACCGATGATGAACTCCGTCGAACCGCCACCGATGTCCATGACCAGCCGGAGCTGGCCGGGCTTGGGACGCTGCGCATGGGCGACGCCCAGGTAGATCAGGCGGGCCTCCTCGCGCCCGGACACCACTTCGATGGCGTGGCCCAGTGCGGTTTCGGCGGGCACCAGGAAGGCCTGCGGCGCCGACAGCCGCCGGACGGTATTGGTGGCGATCGCGCGGACCCGTTGGGGGGGGATGTCGCGCAGGCGCTGGCCGAAGCGGGCGAGGCAGTCGAGCGCGCGGGCACGCACCTCGCCGGTCAGGCCGCCCTTCCCATCGAGGCCTTCGGCGAGGCGCACGGTCTCCCGCAGCCGGTCGACCACGCGCAGCTGGCCCAGCATGTAGCGGGACACGATCATGTGGAAGCTGTTGGACCCGATGTCGACCGCCGCCACCAGGTCGCCATCCTTCAAGGGCAATCGCGCCGCATGCAACAAACCGTTCATGCGGGGATTTTCGTTCATCCGCAGAGCGACGCCAACAGGAGGTTCTGCGCGGAGCGAGGCGCTTCGCCGTCCGCCGGTGCGAGCTTGAGGTAGTCGCCCTCGGGTTGAAGCGCCCAGGCGTTGAGGTTGTCGGCCAGGTAGTTCTCCAGCACTTCCTCCTTCACCCGGGCCGCGAGGTCGGGATCGAGGATCGGGAAGCAGGTCTCCACCCGGCGGAGGAGGTTGCGCTCCAGCCAGTCCGCGCTGGAGCACAGCAGGTCCGGGTGGCCGTCGTTCGCGAACCAGTACACCCGGTGGTGCTCCAGGAAACGCCCGACGATCGAACGCACCCGGATGTTCTCCGATACGCCCGGCACGCCAGGCCGAAGCGTGCAGGCGCTGCGGACGATGAGGTCCACCTGCACGCCTGCCTGCGAGGCGCGATACAGCGCCCGTACCACCTGCGCCTCGTTGAGGGCGTTCATCTTGGCGATGATGCGCGCCGGCCGGCCCGCGCGGGCGTGCTGCGTTTCGCGGTCGATCCGCTTGAGCACGCCGTCATGCAGGGTGAAGGGCGACTGCAACAGGCGCTTGAGCTTGATCGACGGGGCCAGGCCGGACAGCTGCTGGAAGATCAGGTGGACATCGTTGCCGATCTCCGGATGCGCGGTGAACAGACCCAGGTCGGTGTACAGGCGGGCCGTGCCGGAGTGGTAGTTGCCGGTGCCCATGTGGACGTAACGCCGCAGCCGGCCTTCCTCGCGGCGGACGATCAGCAGCATCTTCGCGTGGGTCTTGAAGCCCACCACCCCGTAGACGACCTGCACGCCTGCCTCCTGCAGGCGGTCGGCGAAACCGAGGTTGGCCTCCTCGTCGAAGCGCGCGCGCAGTTCGATCACGGCCGTCACGTCCTTGCCGTTGCGCGCGGCCTGCACCAGTTGTTCGACGATCGGCGAGTCCTTGCCCGAGCGGTACAGGGTCTGCTTGATCGCCAGCACGCTCGGGTCCTCGGCCGCCTGCCGCAGCAGTTCGAGCACCGGCGTGAAGGCATCGAAGGGGTGGTGCAGCAGCACGTCGCCGCGCGAGATGCGGTCGAACATGGCTTCGCTGCCCGTAAGCGGGCGCGGCTGGAAGGGCGGGAACTTCAGCTCCGGGCGCGAGACGAGGTCGTAGACCTGGATGACCCGGTTGAGGTTGACCGGGCCATTGATGCGGTAGACCGCGTTCTCGTTGAGGTCGAAGTTCTCCAGCAGGGTGCGGACGATCTCGTCCGGGCACTGCTCGGCGATTTCCAGCCGGACCGCGCGCAGGTAGCCCCGCCCGACCAGCTCGTCCTTCAGGGCGAGCGCGATGTTGTCGACCTCCTCCTCGTCGACCAGCAGCTCGGAGTTTCGGGTCACCCGGAACTGGTAGGCACCCTCGACCTGCATGCCCGGGAACAGCTCGTCGACGAACGTCGACAGTACCGCGGACAGGAACACGAAATCGTTCGGGCCGCCGGAGACGTTCTCCGGTACCTGGATGATGCGGGGCAGGGAGCGGGGCGCCCGCACGATCGCCAGGTTGCCGTCGCGGCCGAAGGCGTCTCGGCCCTTCAGCACCACGACGATGTTCAGCGACTTGTTGAGGATCTTGGGGAAGGGATGCGCAGGATCCAGGCCCAGCGGCGACAGGACCGGCATGATTTCGTCGCGGAAGTAGGCCAGCAGCCACCGCTTCTGGCGCGCGTTCCATGTCTCGCGGCCCAGCACGCGGATGCCGGCATCGGACAGGGCAGGCCGCAGGACGCTGTTCCAGCAGTCGTACTGGGCCGCCACCAGGTCCGCGGCGCGCTCGTGGATGCGCGCAAGCACGGTGGAAGGGGCCAGGCCATCGGGGGCGGGCATCAGGCCGAGGTCGCGCGCATGGCGCAGGGTGCCGGCGCGGATCTCGAAAAATTCGTCCAGGTTGGTGCAGGAGATGCACAGGTACTTCAGGCGTTCCAGCAGCGGCACGCTCTCGTCCTGGGCCTGCGCCAGCACGCGGAAGTTGAAGTCCAGCTGCGACAGCTCGCGATTGAAATACAGCGCGGGGTCGTGCAGGGACGGAAGCGTGTCGAGCGGAGCGTCGGCGGCGTTCATGCGAGATCTTCGGAGTGTTCGGCCGGCACGGAGGAGGTGCGGCGTGATCGCACGCGCGCGGCGACGAAGTGGCAGGCGAAGGTGCTGCCCTGGCCCACGTCGCTGGTGATCTCCAGCCGGGCCTGGTGCAGCTGGAGGACGTGCTTCACGATGGCAAGGCCGAGGCCGGTGCCGCCGCTTTCGCGGGAGCGGCTGGTGGAGACGCGGTAGAAGCGCTCGGTCAGCCGCGGCAGGTGCTGCGCGGGGATGCCGTAGCCACTGTCGATGACCGACAGCGCCGCGCCGCCGTCCGGGTCGGGCGTGAGGGCGATGCGGATATGGCCGCCCGCGGGGGTGTAGCGGATCGCGTTGCTGACCAGGTTCGAGAAGGCGCTGTGCAGTTCCTTGCCCGAGCCGATCAGGTCGACGCCGGCCGTGTCCTCGATCGAGACATGGTGCTTGTCCTGGCTCAGCGCGAGGGCCTCGCGGCGCAGCGTGTTGAGCATCGAAGCCATCGAGATGTGCTCCTCGGTGGCAAGCTCGTCCTGGGACTCGAGCCGCGACAGGGTGAGGAGGTCCTCGACGAGCTGGGTCATGCGATGCGACTGGCGCTGCATTTCCGACAGCATCGACGCCCATTCCGGGTGCTCGTCGGGGTCGAACATGTCCAGGTAGCCATGGATCACCGTCAGCGGCGTGCGCAACTCGTGGGACACGTTGGCCACGAAGTCACGGCGCATCTGCTCCAGCTGGAGGAGGCGGCTGACGTCGCGCGCGACCAGCAGCCACAACTGGTCCGAGTACGGGATCAGGCGGAGGCTGAGGGTCGCGCCGGGATTGAGCGGGGAGAATGTTTCCAGCGGCTCGGCATTGCGGCCCGCCGCCATCCAGTGCGCCAGCGGCATCGGCTGCAAACGGTGTACGAGCGAAGCGCCGATGTCGTCCGGATAGCGTAGGCCGAGCAGCCGGGTGCCGGCTTCGTTGAACCACTGGATGCGCTGGCTGTTGCGTTCCACCACGATGATCGCGTCCGGCAGGGCGGCCGCGGCGGCGCGGTAGGCGCGCAGCATCTCCATCAGGCGGCGCTTGCGCCCGCGCATCTCGGCCTGGGTACGGTAGAGCAGGCGATCCAGCTCGTTCCACACGCCGTCGCTGTTGGACGGGGCAAGCCGCTGGCGCGCGGTGAGCCGCACCAGCACCTGCCGGAGGCGCCAGTAGTGCCAGCCCAGGATGCCCAGCGCGGTGACCGTGAGGATCGGGAAGAGGCGATCGACCAGCACGCCCACGGCCGTGGCGACGGCCAGGATCAGGAACAGCAGTCCCAGCGTGCGAAGCCAGGCGGAGCGGGAGCGCGGCGGCATGGGGGCAGTGTAGTCCCTGCGCGAAAGTGTCGGTGGTAAGGAGCGGGGCGGGCATGGTGACCCGCGCCGGCCTGGCCCTCAGGCTTCCACGGAAGCCGAGAAGCGGTATCCGGAACCGCGTACGGTCTGGACCATGCCATCCAGTTCGTGCGGTTCGAGGGTCTTGCGCAGGCGACGGATATGCACGTCCACCGTGCGTTCCTCCACGTACACGCTGCCGCCCCATACGTGGTCGAGCAGCTGGGTGCGTGAGTACACGCGCTCCGGATGTGTCATGAAGAAGTGCAGGAGGCGGTACTCGGTGGGGCCGATCTGCACGGGCTGGTCGCCGGCGAATACCCGGTGCGCGGCCCCGTCGATGCGCAGGCGGCCGATCGACACGCTGCCGTCCTCGTCGTCCTCGCGCGAGCGGCGCAGGACCGCCCGGATGCGGGCCAGCAGCTCACGGGCGGAGAAAGGCTTCACCACGTAATCGTCGACACCGGCTTCGAGACCGCCCACCCGGTCGTTCTCCTCGCCCCGCGCGGTCAGCATGATGATGGGGATCTCGCGGGTCAGCGACTCCTTGCGCCAGCGCCGGGCCAGCTCGAGCCCGCTGGTGCCGGGCAGCATCCAGTCGAGCAGGATCAGGTCCGGTACGCGGTCGGCGATCGCCGATTGGGCTTCGCGTGCGTCGCCGGCGTGGACTGGCTCGTACTCGCCCTTGCGAAGGGCGAAGGACACCATGTCGCGGATGGCGGGTTCGTCTTCAACGATCAGGATGCGTTTCTGCACGCGGTCACCAGTGGGGGTCGATGCGAACCATCCCGGGGTAGGCCGGCCTGGCCAGCCCCGGGGCGACGGGCCGGCAGGCCGGTCCCGGCCCCGCCGCCCGCGGCAATGATCCGCGGACGCACCGCGCGTCCTGGATGCGCGGTGGGAGCTGAACACCAGCTCACCGAAGCGGCCCCAGTAGACTACGGTTTGATGACGCGTTTGTGACAGCCCCCGCGGTGGCCTCAGTCCCGCTTGGCGTCCTCGTCGCGCACGCCTTGGCGGCGCAGTTCCAGCACGGTCGGGGTGATCGCCGCGATGCGCGATTCAATGCGCGAACGGGCGTAGTAGTCGAGATCGTCGCGTTTCTTCAGATTTTCCAGCCGGACCAGCGCAAGCTCGGCGCGGCCGTTCAGGTAAGCGGCCTCGGCGTAGGCCTCTCCCGCGCGCACCTCGTCGCCGGCGATCTCGCAGGCGCGCGCGAAGACAGCCTGGAATTCGGGGTCGTCCCCGGACCGTGCCATCAGGGGCCGGAGGATGGCCTGCGCGCGCTGCCCGGCGTCGCGGGTGCCGTATTCGGAGAGACTGCGGGCATAGGTAAGGGCCACCGCGCGGTCGCCCGGTGCATGGCGAAGCAAGGCTTCGAAGCGGTCCATGGCCTGCTCGCGACGCCCGCTGCGCGCTTCGGCCTCCGCGAGTCCCAGTGTCACCCAGGTGTCATCCGGATGGCGGGTGTGCAACGTCGCCAGCGCGTCCGCAGCGTCCCGTGCCCGGGCATTGCGGAGAAGCGCGATCGCACGACCGTACTGCTGGGCGTCCGTCAACGGGGCCACCGACGCCATCTGCTCGTATTCCCGCACGGCCGCCACCGGGGTTTCGGCGCTGAGCACGCGCATGCGTTCCTTGGCCTTCTCGTAAAGGCCCGTGCCACTGGCCGATGCCACGGACGACGTGTCGATGACCAGTCCGCCGGGAAGCAGCGGATTGGTGCTGCCGGTGCCACCGTAGCGGGGGCGGTGCGGACTCTCCTGCTGGCATACGTCGCCCGCCGCGTCCCGCACGCACACTTCCCCGGCGCCGCCCTGTTCCTTCCGGATCTGCTCGGCGCGCTGCTTGGCTTCGGTGATGCGGGTCGTGGTGACCGGGTGGGTGCGCAGGTAGTCGGGAATCTCACCCCAGTAATTTGCAGCGTTCGTCCGCGATCGGGCCTGCATCGTCGCGAAAAAGTCCGCCATTGCCACTGGGTCGTAGTCGGCCCGCGCCAGCGTGCGGATGCCGAGCCGGTCGGCCTCCTGCTCGTTGGAGCGGGTGTAGTTGATCTGCCGCTGCTGCATCAGCCCCATGGCGCTGACCATCGCGGCCTGCGCCGCGTCGTCCGCCGAATTGCCGCCCGCGGCCTGGGCCGCCGCGAGCGCGCCCAGCATCGCCAGCAGGATGGGCACCTGGTCGCGTTGCGCGCGCTCGACGCTGCGCAGCACGTGGTGCTGGGTGACGTGGGCGATCTCGTGCGAGAGCACGCCTGCCACTTCGTCCTCCCGGTCACTGGCGAGCACGAGGCCGGTGTTGACGCCAATGTAGCCGCCAAGGGTGGCGAACGCGTTGATCTGGCGCTCGCGCATCATGAAGAAGGTGAAGGGCTGGGTGGGGCGGTCGCTGTTGGTGGCCAGCCGGTTCCCCATCGCTTCGAGCCAGCTGTCGATCAAGGGGTCTTCGAGGGTGTACTCGTAGTGGCGCAACTGCGCCAGCATCATCGCGCCGTACTCCTCCTGCTGGGAGGGGCTGAGCAGTTCCCCGGCCGACGAGCCGATGTCCGGCAGGCGGCTGTCCTGGGCCGGTGCGGCTCCAGCGGCTCCGAGCATCAGGGCGGCAATGGCAAGGGAGAGGATGCTGCGCAAGCGTGGATCTCGTGAGGGCGAAAGGTCGAGCATGCGGGGCAGGATGGGCGACGGCGTGAACCGCCGGTTAATCGGGGCCGACTGTCCTGCCACGGCCGTGCGGCTGGAAATCACAGCGGGCCGTGCCCATATTCGACCACAATCGACCCACGAAGTTTCTGCAGGAGTGTCCATGAACAGCGATGCGTCCACCGCCGGGTCCGAGGGGCCCGCGATCACCCTCTACAGTTCCGCCATCTGCCCCTATTGCGTGGCCGCCAAGAACTTTCTCAAGAGCAAGGGCCAGTCCTGGACCGAAGTCCGCATCGACCTCGACCCCGAGGCGCGCACGCGCATGGTCGAGCGGACGGGCCGGACCAGCGTGCCGCAGATCTTCATCGGCGACACCCATGTCGGCGGCTACGACGACATGATCGCCTTGCACCGGGCCGGCGGGCTGCAGCCGCTGCTGGACGGCGCGGCATGAGCGGGTCCGACGCCGCCGGCGAAGCCGATCGCATCGCGGAGTTCACCGCCTTCCGCAAGCGGATGAACGAGCGCATCCTCGCCGAGCCGAACCAGGTCGTGCGGCGCTTCTTCGCGCTGGATACCCAGACCTACCAGGCCGGCGCGCTGGACGTGAAGACCAAGGAGCTGCTGGGGCTGGTCGCCTCGCTGGTCCTGCGCTGCGATGACTGCATCAGCTACCACGTGGCCCAGTGCCGCAACGCGGGCGTGAACCGCGACGAGATGTTCGAGGCGTTCTCCGTCGGGCTGGTCGTCGGTGGCTCAATCGTCATCCCGCACATGCGCCGGGCGGTGGACTTCCTCGACCGGCTGGAGCAGGGCGAGGAAGCCCCCCCGGAGCACGCGCACGACTGATCGGTGGGGCCAAACGGGGGTCCGGCGCGGTGGTTGCATCTGAAAGAATCACGCGTCTCAGGCATAATTGCGGGGCTAACCATTCGGCGGCGTACCTCCCCGACGCCCGCCCCCCAGCCGGAAGAGACCCCCTATGACCCAGACGATCACCGTCATCCGCGGCGATGGCATTGGCCCGGAAATCATGGACGCCACCCTGCACGTGCTCGACGCGATGCAACTGGGCCTGCAGTACGAGCAGGCCGACGCCGGCCTGGCCGCGCTGGAGAAGCACGGCGAGCTGATCCCGCAGGCGACGATGGACTCGATCCGCAAGAACCGCATCGCGCTGAAGAGCCCGCTGACCACCCCGGTGGGCGAGGGCTTCCGCTCGATCAACGTCGAGCTGCGCAAGCGTTTCGACCTGTACGCCAACGTGCGTCCGGCCAAGTCTTTCCCCAACACGAAGTCGCGCTTCCCCGGCGGTGTCGACCTGATCACCGTGCGCGAGAACACCGAGGGCGCCTACATCGGCGAGGGCCAGGAGCTGTCGGCCGACGGCGAGACCGCGCTGCTGACCCAGAAGGTCACGCGCCGCGGCTCCGAGCGGATCGTCCGCTACGCGTTCGAGCTGGCCCGCAAGACCGGCCGCAAGAAGGTCACCGTGGTGCACAAGGCGAACATCCTGAAGTCGACGTCGGGCCTGTTCCTGAAGACTGCGCGCGCGGTGGCGGAGGAGTATCCGGACATCCAGTGCGACGAGATGATCGTCGACGCCTGCTGCATGAAGCTGGTGATGTACCCGGAGAGCTTCGACATCATCGTCACCACCAACCTGTTCGGCGACATCATCTCCGACCTGTGTGCCGGCCTGGTGGGCGGCCTCGGCCTCGCGCCGGGCGCGAACATCGGTTCGGAGGCGGCGATCTTCGAAGCCGTCCACGGCACCGCGCCGGACATCGCCGGCCAGGGCAAGGCCAACCCCTGTGCGCTACTGCTCGGCGCGGCGCAGATGCTTGACCACCTCGGCCTGCCCGACAAGGCGACGGCGCTGCGTGAAGCCATCATCGCGACGCTGGAAGCGCAGGATTCGCTGACCCCCGACCTGGGCGGCACCGGCGACACCATGTCCTTTGCCCGGGCCATCGCCAGCCGCATCTGAGCCGGTCCCGAAGCACTTGACGCAGCACGGGGCGCCTTCGGGCGCCCCGTTTGCATTCGGACCACCGAGCATCGCCTCGACAGCCGTCCGGGACACCCCCAGAATCCCCATTCGAGTGGTATCCGGATATGGCGATGTCGACCCCGATCGAACCCGGCGTGCAGCCCAGCGCGCCCGCCCTGCTGCCCCTGCTGGTGTTCCTCGCGCTGTTCTTCGGTGCCGGCCTGTATTTCACCGCCAGCGGCGAGGCGATGGGCTTCTACCAACTGCATGCGCCGGTCGCGGTGCTGCCGGCCCTGGCGCTGGCGGCCTGGATGGCCTGGCGGCGCGGCATCCCGGCCATGGACACGCTGCTGGGCGGCATGGGCCATCCCAACGTGATGCTGATGTGCCTGGTCTTCCTGATGGCCGGGGCCTTCGCCACGGTCAGCAAGGAAGTAGGGGCGGTGGATGCGGTGGTCGGCCTGGGCCTGGGCGCCTTGCCGCCCGCGCTGATCCTGCCCGGCCTGTTCGTGGTCGCGGGCTTCATCGCGCTGGCGATCGGCACCTCGATGGGCACCATCGCCGCTGTGGTACCGGTCGCGCTGGGCGTCTCCGAGGCGGCGGGCCTCGATACCGGCCTGGTACTGGGAGCGGTGGTCGGCGGCGCGATGTTCGGGGACAACCTGTCGATCATCTCGGACACCACGATCGCCGCCACCCGCAGCCAGGGCTGCCGGATGGCCGACAAGTTCCGCGAGAACCTGCGCATCGCCCTGCCTGCCGCCGTGGCGACCGTGATCCTGCTGGCGCTGCTCGGCGATACGGCGCCCACGACGGCCCCGGACACGCTCGCCAGTCCGTGGCTGGTGCTGCCTTACGTGGCCGTCCTGGCGCTGGCCCTGGCGGGCGTGAACGTGGTCGTGGTCCTTGGCATCGGGCTCGTGCTGGCTGGCCTGATGGGGGCGTGGATCGGCGAGGAAGGCTATGACGCGATCAGCTTCGCCGACGACATCTACACCGGCTTCCTGGGGATGATCGAGATCACCTTGCTGGCACTGCTGATCGGCGGCCTGGCCGCGTTGACCCGGGCCAACGGCGGTCTGGCCTGGCTGGCCTCGACGATCGCCCGCTTCGCCCGCGGGCATACCGGGCGCCGGGCAGGGGAGACCAGCATCGCCGCGCTCGCGGCCGGCAGCGACGTGCTGACGGCGAACAACACCGTGGCGATCCTGATCAGCGGCGACCTCGCGCGCGACATCGCGGTCCAGCACGGCATCAGTGGCCGGCGTAGCGCCAGCCTGCTCGACGTGTTTTCCTGCGTGATGCAGGGCCTGCTGCCCTACGGCGCGCAGATCCTGCTCGCCGCATCGCTCGCCGGGCTTTCGCCCCTCGCCATCGCGGGTCAGGTCTACTACTGCTGGCTGCTCGCCCTCGCGGCGATCGTCGTGATGCTGTGGCCTTCGAAGCAGGCCGTCGTCGTCCAGCCCAGCTGAGCCTGGGCTGCATCACGCTCGAAAAGGCCCGGCGACGGGCTGGGCGTGCAGAAGGCAGCTGATCCGCCTTGCCCGGCGGCATCGCCGGGCCCTCAGTTGACAGGTTCTTCCCCCGATGGAGGGGAGATGCCAGGAGGAAGCCGATGACCCTGCGATTCGCGTGACACGCCGTGAAAATACGTCCATGTAGGCTCGGGCGCGGCTTGCTCGCCTGCGCAATCCTGCGCAGGCGGCAAGGCCGGGGTGGGCCATCCATGGCCCACCCGTCCGGCGCTGTGCGCCGGATCCATGCCGCGCACGGTCACGCAAACCCCAGGCTCACCGTCTTTGGGACAGAGGGCGGGCGCTTGAAGAAATGCCAACAGAAGCAGGTCTCCACACGCTTGCAGAAGGCGCCGACGGTCGGGATGGGGGGGTGCGGAGAGCAGGCCATGGATGGCTTGCACCCCGACTTTGCGACAGGACGTCGTCGGGAGGGCGGAGCAACCCCCATCCCGATGGGCGGTGACTCCGTCCGAAGCCGTCTTCCCGGACTTGGGTGAAGAACTAATAGAAAAGGCGCCCGGAGGCGCCTTGTCGTGTGCGAGCGTGGGCCGGGAGGCGTCAGCGTGACTGCAGCTTCGACAGCAGGCGCAGGAACTCCACGTAGAGCCACACCAGGGTCACCAGCAGGCCGAACGCGCCGTACCACTCCATGTACTTGGGGGCGCCGCGCTCCACGCCGGTCTCGATGAAGTCGAAGTCGAGGACCAGGTTGAGCGCCGCGATCACCACCACGAAGAGGCTGAAGCCGATGCCGACGATGCCGGACTCGTGGATCAGCGGGATCTGGATGCCGAAGAAGCCCAGCACCATGCTCGCCAGGTAGACCAGGAAGATGCCGCCGGTCGCCGCGACGATGCCGAGCTTGAAGTTCTCCGTCGCCTTGATCAGCCCCGAGCGGTAGGCGAACAGCAACGCGAACAGGGTGCCGAAGGTCAGGATCACCGCCTGCATGACGATGCCATCGAAGTACTGGTTGTACATCGCGGAAATCGCGCCGAGGAAGAAGCCTTCGACGATCGCGTAGAGCGGGGCGGTCACCGGGGCCCAGGTTTTCTTGAACACGGTGACGAGCGCGAGCACGAGCCCGCCGATCGCGCCGCCCCACAGGTAAGGGGCCGCGCCGACGGGGCCCTCCGGGGTGAATTCGACCTGGTTCCAGGCGAACGCAGCGGTGATCACGCACAACAGCAGCAGCACGCCGGTCTTGTTGATCGTGCCGTTGAGGGTCATGGCCTGGCTGTCGCCCTGGACGACGGTGCCGCTGGCGAGGTCGAGGAAGGTGGATTCCTTCAGGGCCGGATTGCCGCTTCGCATGCTTGCTCCTGGTATCGATCGGGTGAACGGGCGCAGTACCCGCAGCGGGAGCATACACGATGGCTCCCGTTCAGCCGCACCGGTCCCCCGCGTTGACAGGATGCCGGCCACGGCCCAGAATGGCCGGCCTTTCGCGGCGTTGGCGCGCAACGGAAGATCCGGCCTCGGGGCATAGCGCAGTCTGGTAGCGCATCTGCTTTGGGAGCAGAGGGTCGGGGGTTCGAATCCCTCTGCCCCGACCAACCCCGGCCAATGCCGGTTAAGATGCGGGCCCCGCGCCCGTAGCTCAACCGGATAGAGCATCGGCCTTCTAAGCCGACGGTTGCAGGTTCGAGTCCTGCCGGGCGCGCCAATGATCGTCGGAACCGTTTTTGTGGTGGCTGTAGCTCAGTTGGTTAGAGTACTGGATTGTGATTCCAGTGGTCGGGGGTTCGAATCCCCTCAGCCACCCCATCGATTGAACGCGGCGGAGTTTCGTCGCAAAGTGTTTGCGAAACGGGAACGGTCTGGTATAGTCCCGCTCCGCATTTGGGCCGTTAGCTCAGTTGGTAGAGCAGTTGACTCTTAATCAATAGGTCCAAGGTTCGAATCCTTGACGGCCCACCAAATCGAAGACACCCGGCCCCGGCCGGGTGTTTTTTTGTGTCCCGCCGGCCCGCCGCGCCTAGAATGCGAGGCGGTCGGCATCGCGAAAGTGGCGGAATTGGTAGACGCCCTGGATTTAGGTTCCAGTGCCGCAAGGCGTGGGGGTTCGAGTCCCCCCTTTCGCACCATCCCGGCCCCGACGCCCGGCCACGGTCCGCCGATCCGGACGGCGTGACTGGCAACCGGCGCGCAGATGGGCGAAAATATTCCGTTCCGCCGCCGCGTGGCCCGCGCCCGCGACGGCTCCAGGACAGCACAACAACATCGTGCCGCGGCAGGCAGCCCGGTAGCAGGAGTGGATATGCAAGTTTCGGTTGAATCCGTCGGCAACCTCGGGCGCCGCATGACCTTCAGCCTCCCGGCGGACCGCCTGGAGGAGCAGGTGGGTGGCCGCCTGCGCGAGATCGCGCGCGGCGCCAAGATCAAGGGGTTCCGCCCGGGCAAGGTGCCCGCCAAGGTGATCGAACAGCGCTTCGGCCAGCAGGTGCGTGCGGAGATCCTCGACGGCATGGTCCGCGAAGGTTTCGGCAACGCGCTGCGCGAGCAGGAGCTGAAGATCGCCGGCAACCCCAGCATCGAGCCGGCGACCGGCGATGACCTGGCCTACGTGGCCACGTTCGAGGTGGTTCCGGACTTCGGCGACATCGACGTCGAGAAGCTGACGGTCGTCCGCCACACCGCCGAGGTGTCCGACGAGGACATCGACACCATGATCGAGAACCTCCGCCTGCAGCGCCGCACCTGGAACGCCGTCGAGCGTGCCGCCGCGGAGGGCGATGCGGTCGAGGTCGAAACCTGGTCACAGGCGGGCGACCAGCGGGTCCCGGCCGAGGGCGTCGAGCGCGGCACCACCATCATCGGTTCGGGCACGATGTTCCCCGCCATCGAATCCGCGCTCGTCGGCCTGAAGACCGGCGACGAGAAGGCGGTCGACGTGGAATTCCCGGGCGACTGGCGGGTGCCGGCGTTCGCCGGCAAGCAGGTCCAGGTGCACCTCAAGGCGGTCAAGGTATCGGAGCCGGTGCTGCCGGAGGTCGATGCCGATTTCATCAAGAGCTTCGGCGTGAAGAGCGGCGACGTCGAGCAGTTCCGCAAGGACATCCGCAGCAACCTCGCGCGGGAGCTCAAGGGCGCCCTGATGACCCGCCTGCGCCGTGAGGTCGGCGAGCAGCTGATCGCCGCCTACAGCAGCGTCGAGATGCCGCCGAACCTGGTCGAGAACGAAGCGCGTTCGATGGCCCAGCAGGCCGCCGAGCAGGCGCGTCGCCAGGGACGCAAGATCGACGTCATCCCCGACGACGCGTACCTGGGCTTCACGGATCCGGCGCGCAAGCGCGTGCTGGTCGGCCTGCTGGTCGGCGAGGTCGCGCGTCGCAACGAACTGAAGCTGGACCCGGCGCGCCTCAACGAGACGATGAACCTGATCGCGTCCACCTACGAGGAGCCGGAGCAGGTCATCGAGCTGTACCGCAACGACCGCCAGCTGATGAACGGCCTGCAGGCGCGCGTGATGGAAGAGCAGGTGATCGACTGGATCGCCGAGCGCGCCCAGCACACCGAGCAGCCGCTGTCCTTCAGCGAAGCGATTCGCCAGTAACGCCAGGCCGGCCGCGCGCTGCGTGGCCGGACCCCGCCATGGCCGGCCCACCGGCATGCCTCGCGCATGGTCCGGGCCGGCCATTGCATTTCATGGTGCGCGCCCCTTGCGTCGCGCCGCGATTGGCCCCAAGTTGGGCGCATCGAAACCCAATTCCCGCAGGTGCCATGCTGATGGACAACCGGACCAAAGCCCTCAACCTCGTGCCGATGGTGGTCGAGCAGACCAGCCGCGGCGAGCGCGCGTACGACATCTACTCGCGCCTGCTGAAGGAGCGGGTGATCTTCCTGGTCGGGGGCGTCGACGACCACGTGGCCAACGTGATCGTCGCGCAGATGCTGTTCCTCGAAGCGGAGAACCCCGAGAAGGACATCAGCCTGTACATCAACTCGCCGGGTGGCATCGTCACCGCCGGCATGGCGATCTACGACACCATGCAGTACATCAAGCCGGACGTCAGCACGATCTGCGTGGGCCAGGCGGCCAGCATGGGCGCGCTGCTGCTGGCCTCGGGCGCGCAGGGCAAGCGCTACGCGCTGCCGAACTCGCGCGTGATGATCCACCAGCCGCTGGGGGGCTTCCAGGGCCAGGCCACCGACATCGACATCCATGCCCGCGAGATCCTGGGCATGCGCCAGCGCCTGAACGAGATCCTCTCCAAGCACACCGGCCAAGCGCTGGAAACCATCGCGCACGACACCGAGCGCGACAATTTCAAGGGCGCCGAGGCGGCCCGCGAGTACGGGCTGGTCGACCAGGTGCTGGAGCGGCGCCCCGAAGAGTCCATCCAGGCCGGGTGACCGGGGCCAGAAGGGCAGTTCCAGGTTGTTGATTCCAAAAGCATTTAGGCACGCGTCCCGGTATGGCTGCCATACCGGGACGCTGTGCTATTCTCGAATCGCGGCGGTCCGTGTACCGGCCCGCCCCGCGATCCACGCCACACGTATCATCCGGGCAAGAGCATGAGCGACGACCGACAGGGGCGCACACCCGCCGACAGCAACAAGATCCTTTACTGCTCGTTCTGCGGGAAAAGCCAGCACGAGGTCCGCAAGCTGATCGCGGGGCCCAGCGTGTTCATCTGCGATGAATGCGTGGAGCTGTGCAACGACATCATCCGCGAGGAGCTCGAGGAGAAGGCGCAGTCGGCACGCAGCCACCTGCCCAAGCCCAAGGAGATCCTCGAGGTCCTGGACCAGTACGTGATCGGGCAGCAGCGTGCGAAGAAGACCCTCGCCGTCGCCGTCTACAACCACTACAAGCGCATCGAGAGCCGGCAGAAGAACGACGACGTCGAGCTGGCGAAGTCCAACATCCTGCTGGTCGGCCCGACCGGCTCGGGCAAGACGCTGCTGGCCGAGACGCTGGCGCGGATGCTCAACGTCCCCTTCACCATGGCCGATGCCACCACGCTGACCGAGGCCGGCTATGTCGGCGAGGACGTGGAGAACATCATCCAGAAGCTTCTGCAGAAGTGCGACTACGACGTCGACAAGGCGCAGCAGGGCATCGTGTACATCGACGAGATCGACAAGATCTCGCGCAAGAGCGACAACCCGTCGATCACCCGCGACGTGTCGGGCGAGGGCGTGCAGCAGGCGCTGCTCAAGCTGATCGAGGGCACCGTGGCCAGCGTGCCGCCGCAGGGCGGCCGCAAGCACCCGCAGCAGGAGTTCCTGCAGGTCGATACCCGCAACATCCTCTTCATCGTCGGTGGCGCCTTCGCGGGCCTCGACAAGATCATCCGCCAGCGCAGCACCGAGGCCGGTGGCATCGGTTTCGGCGCCAAGGTCAAGAGTGCGGAGCGCAAGGTCGAGATCGGCAAGATCCTGGCCGAGGTCGAGCCGGAGGACCTGATCAAGTTCGGCCTGATCCCGGAGTTCGTCGGCCGCCTGCCGGTGGTCGCGACGCTTGAGGAGCTGGACGAGGCGGCCCTGGTCAAGATCCTGACCGAGCCCAAGAACGCGATCACCAAGCAGTTCCGCAAGCTGTTCGAGATGGAAGGCGTGGAGCTCGAGTTCCGCCCCGACGCGCTCACCGCGATCGCGCGCAAGGCGCTCAAGCGCAAGACCGGTGCGCGCGGCCTGCGCACGATCGTCGAGTCGGTACTGCTCGACACCATGTACGACCTGCCGTCGCAGGAGAACGTGAGCAAGGTGGTGGTGGACGAGTCGGTCATCGACCACAAGTCCGAGCCCTACCTGATCTACGAGGCGCCGCCTGCGGCGCCCAAGGTGGCCGCGGCCGACTGAGGCCCGGGTCCGTTGTTGTCCGGCACGCCGCCCCCAGGGGCGGCGTTTTCGTTGGTCGGCCTGTCGCCGGGGCGCCATCCGTCCGATTTCACGCGCCATTCCCGCGCCACGCCGCGAGTCCGTGACCGGACTGCTTGCATCATGGGGCGGCTACCCCCATAACCGACGCATGGGCCCTGGCCCACCGGCCTGTGCGGATCCGCGCGGCCCGAAACCCGTACTGGAGTTCCCATGACCGATTCCCCCGACCGCGAGACACTTGACCTGCCGGTGCTGCCGCTGCGCGACGTCGTCGTGTTCCCGCACATGGTCATCCCGTTGTTCGTCGGCCGAGACAAGTCGATCCGCGCGCTGGACGTGGCGATGGAGGCCGACAAGCGCATCCTGCTGGTCGCGCAGAAATCGGCCGAAGTGGACGACCCCACCGCGGACGACCTGTACGCCACCGGCACGCTGGCCCACGTGCTCCAGCTGCTGAAGCTTCCCGACGGCACCATCAAGGTGCTGGTGGAGGGTGTGTCGCGCGTGCGCGTGGACGCGATCAACGCGGTGGACGGCTTTCTGGCGGGCCAGGCGGAAGTCGTCGAGCCCGGGTTCGACCGGGAAGACCGCGAGCTGGAAGCGATCAGCCGCTCCCTGATGGGCCTGTTCGAGCAGTACGTGAAGACCAACCGGAAGCTGCCCCCCGAGCTGATCCAGACGCTCGCCGGCATCGACGAGCCGGGGCGCCTCGCGGACACCATCGCGGCGCACCTGGGCGTGCGCCTGGCCGACAAGCAGAAGCTGCTGGAAACCCACGGCATCGGCGAGCGCCTGGAGCAGCTGGTCGGCCTGGTCGACGGCGAGATCGACGTGCAACAGCTCGAGAAGCGCATTCGCGGCCGGGTCAAGTCGCAGATGGAGAAGAGCCAGCGCGAGTACTACCTCAACGAGCAGATGAAGGCGATCCAGAAAGAGCTCGGCGAGATGGACGACGCCCCCAACGACGTCGACGAACTCACCCGCAAGATCGCCGAGGCGGGCATGCCCAAGCCGGTCGAGGCCAAGGCACGCAACGAACTCAACAAGCTGAAGCAGATGTCGCCGATGTCGGCCGAGGCGGCCGTCGTGCGCAACTACCTGGACTGGGTGCTGGGCGTGCCGTGGAAGAAGCGCAGCAAGGTGCGCAAGGACCTCAAGGCCGCGCAGGACGTGCTTGATGCCGACCATTTCGGCCTGGAGAAGGTCAAGGAGCGGATCCTCGAGTACCTGGCCGTGCAGACCCGGGTGAAGCAGATGAAGGGCCCGATCCTGTGCCTGGTCGGCCCGCCGGGCGTGGGCAAGACCTCGCTCGGCCAGAGCATCGCCAAGGCGACCAACCGCAAGTTCGTGCGGATGTCGCTGGGTGGCGTGCGCGACGAGGCCGAGATCCGCGGCCACCGCCGGACCTACGTCGGCTCCATGCCGGGCCGCATCGTCCAGAACCTCAACAAGGCGGGCACGAAGAACCCGCTTTTCATGCTGGACGAGATCGACAAGATGTCGATGGACTTCCGCGGCGATCCGTCTTCCGCGCTGCTGGAAGTGCTGGACCCGGAGCAGAACAACGCCTTCAACGACCACTACCTCGAGGTCGACCTCGACCTGTCCGAGGTGATGTTCATCGCGACCTCCAACTCGCTCAACATCCCCGGCCCGCTGCTGGACCGGATGGAGGTCATCCGCATCCCGGGCTACACCGAGGAAGAGAAGCTCAACATCGCGATGCGCTACCTGTTGCCCAAGCAGATCAAGGCGAACGGGTTGAAGGACGGAGAGATCAAGGTCTCCGAGGCCGCGTTGCGCGACCTTGTCCGCTACTACACCCGTGAGTCCGGCGTGCGCAGCCTCGAACGCGAGGTGGCGAAGATCTGTCGCAAGGTGGTCACCGAGATCGCGCTGGCCGGGCCTGCCGCGCCGAAGGGTGGGGCGAAGAAGAATGCCGTCAGCATCACGCCGAAGAACCTGGACAAGTACCTGGGCGTGCGACGGTACGATTTCGGTCGCGCGGAAGAAGAGAACGAGATCGGCCTGGTGACCGGACTGGCTTGGACGGAGGTCGGTGGCGACCTCCTGCAGATCGAGTCCACCCTGGTTCCCGGCAAGGGCCAGCTGCTGCTGACGGGGCACCTGGGCGACGTGATGAAGGAGTCCGCATCGGCGGCCCTGTCGGTGGTGCGGGCACGCACGGAGAGCCTGGGCATCGACCTGGACTTCCTGCAGAAGCATGACGTGCACGTGCACGTGCCCGAGGGGGCGACACCCAAGGACGGTCCCAGCGCGGGCACCGCGATGGCGACTTCGCTCGTGTCGATGCTCACGCGCAATCCGGTGCGGGCCGAGGTGGCGATGACCGGTGAAATCACGCTTCGCGGTCGCGTGCTCCCCATCGGCGGCTTGAAGGAAAAGCTGCTCGCGGCGCTGCGCGGCGGCATCACCACCGTCATCATTCCCGAGGAGAACCGGAAGGATCTCGTCGACCTGCCGAAGGCGGTCACGCAGGGCCTGGACATCAAGCCGGTCAAGTGGATCGACGAAGTGCTGGAAATCGCGCTTGAACGGCCGGTGTCGCCGGCCCCGGTCTCCGGCCCCGCCGATGTGCCGGTGCGCCGGCGAGGCAAGCAGACCTCGCAGGCGGACGTCAAGCATTGATCGTGTCCGCTGGTCGGAATTGCCGTCGGAGGGCTGAAAGCCGCGTGGTTGCTGGCTTTCCGGCTTGCGCCTTTCGCGCGGCCACTGGTATAACGACCGCAACCGCGCCGGTCGTCATGCCGCATGATGTAGAGCGTGGTCACCTCGATCTACCGCGTCTTCCGGGTGCATGACCCGGGCCAAGGGGCGCGTCGATCTTCAGAACAATGCGGCCATGTCCGCAAAGGGAGTCAAAACGAATGAACAAGGCTGAGCTTATTGAGGCCGTCGCCGAGGCCGCCGAACTGTCCAAGACCGATGCCGCGGCCGCCGTCGACGGCGTCGTCAGCGTGGTCACCAAGGCGCTGAAGAAGGGCGACACCGTGACGCTGGTCGGCTTCGGTACCTTCCAGGTCCGCAAGCGCGCCGCGCGTCAGGGTCGCAACCCGAAGACGGGCGAGACCATCAAGATCAAGGCTTCGAAGAATCCTGCATTCAAGGCTGGCAAGGCGCTGAAGGATGCAGTAAACTAACGAGCTCGGCCGGCGGCACTGGTCGAAGCGGGTGAAAACCCGCGGGACGGTGCCGACGGACACACCGGGTGCTTAGCTCAGTGGTAGAGCGTCTCCCTTACAAGGAGAGGGTCGGGGGTTCGAAACCCTCAGCACCCACCAGGCATCCAGTGTCCGGGAAGCAAAGCCCGGAAACAGTTTCAAGCGCGGAGCGGTAGTTCAGCTGGTTAGAATGCTGGCCTGTCACGCCGGAGGTCGCGGGTTCGAGTCCCGTCCGCTCCGCCAGTCGTACCCGAGGGCGCCCTTGCGGGCGCCTTCGCATTGAGTGAGGGCCGTTGTTTCCCGTTGGCGCTGGAAAGCGCGGGAAGTGGCGGCCAGGGCGAGGCCCCAGGGCATCGCCATGCTGCAGGTTCAAGGCGCGGAGCGGTAGTTCAGCTGGTTAGAATGCTGGCCTGTCACGCCGGAGGTCGCGGGTTCGAGTCCCGTCCGCTCCGCCATTCCATGCAACGGCACCCCGTCCCGCGGGGTGCCGTTTTCTTTTGCGTCCCTGCATCGCCGGCCCGTGGATACCTGCCCGACGCACGGGCCATGCAAAGGCCTGGCGGGGCTTCGCCCGGCGCTGAAGCGCGGTAGACTGTCGGGCTTCCGCATTGATGCGACTCGAAACATGCTGCAGAAACTCCGCGAAAAATCCTCCGGCCTGCTCGGCACCATCGTCATTGCGATCCTGATCGTGCCCCTGGCGCTTTTCGGCATCGACCAGTACCTCGTGCAGGGCGGCAACAGCACCGCGGCACGTATCGAGGCGCCGCCGCGCTGGTGGCCGGCCGCGCCGTCGTGGTGGCCGGCCTCGATGCTGTGGCAGGAAGAAGTCATCACTGTCCAGGAGTTCAGCCAGGCTTTCGACCAGGAACGCAGCCAGCGTCGTGCCCAGCAGGGCGATGCCTTCGATCCGCGCGCATTCGAGAGCCTGGACAGCAAGCGCGAGGTGCTCGAGAAGCTGGTCGACCAGCGCGTGCTGAAGATCGCCGCGTACGACGACGGCGTGGTCGCCAGCGACGCGCTCGTTCGCAGCACGATCCAGGACATCCCGGCGTTCCAGGTGGATGGCAGCTTCGATGCGCAGCGTTACCAGATGGCCCTGGCGTCGCAGGCCCAGACGCCGAAGCAGTTCGAGGCGACGATCCGTGACGGCCTGCAGGTCACGCTGGTTCCGGTGGGCGTCCAGGACAGCAGCTTCGTGACCCGTGCGGAGATGGAGCGCCTGGTCCGCCTTATCGGGGAGCGGCGGGACGTGCAGTTGCTGCTGGTGCCGCCGGCCGAGGATACCGCGGCGGTCAGCGATGCCGACGCACAGGCCTGGTACGAGGCGCATCCCGAGGATTTCCTTTCCCAGGAAACGGTGACGATCGAGTATGTCGACGTGGACGCGCGCAACCTGCCGGCCCCCGCCGCGGCGAGCGAGGCGGTCCTGCGCGCGCGTTACGAAGACGAGAAAGCCCGTTTCGTCGAACCCGAGGAACGTCTCGCCTCGCATATCCTGATCGAAGTGCCGGCGGATGCCGACGACGCCGCGCGCAAGGCGGCGGAGGACAAGGCGCGTGCACTGGCGAGCGAAGCCCGCGCCGACGGCGCCGATTTCGCGGCGTTGGCACAGGCGAACAGCGATGACGCGGGTTCGGCCGACATGGGCGGCGACCTGGGCTGGGTGGGCAAGGACATGATGGTCGCGCCGTTCGAGGAAGCGCTGTTCGGGATGGCGGCCCCGGGTGTCAGCGAACCGGTCGAGACCGAGTTCGGCTGGCACGTGATCCAGCTGCGCGAGATCAAGGCGGGGGCGCAGGAGCCCTTCGAGCAGGTCCGCGACACGCTGGCGCGCGAACAGGCCGAAGCCGATCGCGCCAGCGCGGCCAACGAGTTGGTGACGCGCGTCGTCGACCAGATCTACAAGAACCCCAATGACCTGTCCGGCGTCGCATCCGCGACGGGCCTGGACGTGCAGACCGTCGGTCCGGTCGCGCGGGATGCGAGCGACGGCGTACTGGCGTTCCCGGCCGTCAAGCGCGAGGCGTTCGACGAGGTATTGATCCAGGACGGCACGATCAGCGATCCGGTCGAAATCGAAGCCGGTCGCCATGTCGTACTGCGCGTGACCGCCCACCAGGCGTCGTCCACCCAGCCGCTCGATGCGGTTCGCGAGACGGTCGATGCCGCGGTGCGTGCGGATCGTGCGCGGAAAGCCGCCCGTCGCCAGGGGGCCGCGTTGCTGGGGCGCCTCAAGGCGGGCGAGACGCTCGCTTCGGTGGCCGAATCGAAAGGTCTGGCGGAGCCGAACCCGATACCGGGCCTGCAGCGTGGCATGCCGGTTCCCAACGAAGCCATCAACCGGGCGATGTTTGCTGCGCAGGCACCCTCGGGCGAGGCGCCGACCCCCGGAATGGAAGTCATGGAGGACGGCACCATCGCGCTTTTCGTCATCGAGGCCGTGACGCCGGGCGACGACACGGCGATCAATGCGGCACAGAGCGAGATGCTGAAAGGCCAGCTCGAGCAGGTCAGGGGCTACGATGATGCGCAGGCATACACGCGCAGCCAGCGCCTGCGAATGCAGGTCAGGGTGTTCGAGGAGAACCTTTGAGGCGCGCTTGCCCTCCAACGTAGAACGACGAAGCCCCGGCCATGGACCGGGGCTTTTTTCATCCGGCGACGGTGGGTCCGACGCGCGCGTGCGCCGGACCCCGGATCATCAGTCGGCGTCGCCGATGCCGGTCATGCCGAGGATGTTGTACCCGGCATCCACGTAGGTGATCTCGCCGGTGATACCGGACGCGAGGTCCGAGCACAGGAAGGCAGCGGCATTTCCGACGTCCTCGATGCTGACGGTGCGGCGAAGCGGTGCGTTTTCTTCCACGTGGCCCAGGATCTTGCGGAAGCCGGCGATGCCGGATGCCGCGAGTGTCTTGATCGGACCGGCCGAAATCGCATTGACCCGGGTGCCGTCCGGGCCAAGGTTGTAGGCGAGGTACCGCACGCTGGCCTCCAGGCTGGCCTTGGCGACGCCCATCAGGTTGTAGCCGGCCAGTGCCCGCTCGGCGCCGAGGTAGCTCAGGGTCAGGACCGCGCCATTGCGTCCCTGCATCAGGGGCCGCGCGGCCTTGGCGAGCGCCGACAGCGAGTACGCCGAGATGTCGTGCGCCAGTGCGAAGTTCTCGCGCGTCAGGCCGTCAAGGAACTGGCCGGCGATCGCCTCGCGGGGGGCGAACGCAATCGCGTGCACCACGATGTCCAGGCTGTCCCACCGCTTTCCCAGGTCGGAGAAGCAGGCGTCGATCTGGGCATCGTCGGTCACGTCGAGGGGCAGCACGATGTCACTGCCGTACTCGCTGGCCGCGGCTTCGACCCGCGACTTCAACTTGTCGTTCTGGTAGGTGAAGGCCAGTTCGGCGCCTTCCCGGTGCATCGCCTCGGCAATGCCGCTGGCGATCGAGCGCTGGCTGGCGATGCCGGTGATGAGTGCGCGCTTGCCTTGCAGGAAACCCATGGAAACTCCCTCGGTGGTGGGGCGGGACGCGCATGCGGTCCGCCGGGAGCCCCAAGTCTACTGGCCTGAACTATCGAGGGGGAGCCGTATGGTCGCCTTCGGCGGTCAGCTGGAGCCGTTGGCCGACCCGGAGCACGCTGTCGCGCTGCAGGTTGTTGCGTTGGAGCAGTTCGTCCAGTTGCAGATCGTATCGGCGCGCGATGGTCCACGGGTTCTCGCCCCGGGCCACCGTATGCACGCGCGGGTGGGCCGTACGATCGACATCCGCTTCGTCCAGGGGGGCGTCCGCTGCCACCGCGGCCGAGGCGTCGGCCAGGGTGGTGGTGCGCGCGGCGTCGGCAGGCCCCGCCACGCCGAGCAGCCAGGTCTCGCCGCTGCCCGGTCGGCGGATGCGACCATCGGCATGGATCGGATTGAGGCGTTCCAGCCGCGCCGTGCTCTGCCCGGCTTCCGCCGCGAAGGCTTCGATGCTCCGCGTGCCTGCAGGGACGGGCAGGGGCTGCAAGCGGGCGACCGGGCGGTCGACCGCGCGAAGCCAGTCGGCGTCTTCACCGGCATCGACGATCAGGCAGGACAGGGCGTGGATCTTGCGTACATACGCCTGGGTGATGCCGGGCATGCCCGGCAGGTCCTGCGGGCTCGCATCGCGGACTTCGACGCCTGCCCGCTTGAGCGCCCCGAACACGCGGTACTCGCCCGCGTTGTAGGCCATCACGGCCAGCCGCCAGTCGCCTCCGAACATGCCATGCAGGGTCTTGATGTAGCGAACCGCCGCACGGGTGGAGTCCACCGGCGAGAGGCGACCGTCGTACTGGCCGGTGATCGGCACCTGATGGTTGCGCGCGGTGACCTTGATCATCTGCCACATGCCGGCGGGCCCTGCCGGGCTGCGGGCTGCGGGCTTGTAGCCGCTCTCGACGAACGGGATGAGGGCGTATTCGGTGGGAAGGTGGTTGCGACGCAGCTCATCCACCACGTACCCGAAGAGGGGCAGCAGGCCATCCCCCTGCTGGGCGAGACGATCGGGCGCGTGCGCGAAGTGGCGGCTCCAGCGCTCGCTGACGCCGGTGCTGCACTGCTGGTCGGACAGGCCGCTGCTGAAGGCCTCGAAGATCTCCCGGCCGCTGCGCTGGCCGGCCGGGAGGGGGGCGGGCGAGGGATCGCCTGAAACGGCGGCAAGCGGTTCGACGGCGCCGGCGGGCGCGGGCGCGGATTCGGCGGCCCATCCGCTGCCGGCCAGCAGGCACAGGCCGATGCCTGAAACGGCGCGGGCGAGGCGCCCGTGGAGCCGGCTCATCCGGCGAACCCGTCTTTCCAGCGCCGCAGGGCGGCGAAGGTTCCGGTCGCATCCCCTGCCGGGCGGCCCAGCCATCCGGCCACCGCATTGACCACCGCCTGTGCGTCGCAACGCAGGAACGGATTGCAGGCGCGCTCGCTGGCAAGCGTGCTGGGCAGGCTGGGGTGTCCGGATTCGCGCATGGCCTGGGCCTCCTCGGTGCGGCGTTGCAGGGCCGCATTGTCGGGGTCCACCGCACGCGCGAAGGCGGCGTTGGACAGGGTGTACTCGTGGCCGCAGCAGACGGCGGTCGCGTCGGGCAAGGCGGCCAGGCGCATCAGTGATGCGTGCATCTGATCCGGCGTACCTTCGAACAGCCGCCCACACCCCAGGCTGAACAAGGTATCCCCGCAGAACAGCCAGCCGCCGCCGGTGCCGCCCGTGTCCGGTTCCGTCACATGGAACGCGAGGTGGCTGAGCGTGTGGCCGGGAACGGCCAGTACCGTGACCTCCAGGCCCAACAACTCGAGCCGGTCGCCCTCGGCCAAGGTGCGCACCGGGACTTCGATGCGCCCGTCCGCGGGGCCGAATACCGGCAGGTGGGGCCAGCGCGCGAGCAGTGCGGCGGTACCGTCCACGTGGTCGTAGTGATGGTGCGTGAGCAGGATGGCAACGGGTTCCAGGCCGGCCGCGGCGGCCTCCAGGACCGGGGCGGCTTCGCCGGGGTCGACCACGATGGCGCGACCGGTAGCGTCCGCCAGCGTCCAGATGTAATTGTCCTGTCGCGAAGGCAGGGCTCGCAGCCGCATGGTGACGCTCCGTTGCATTTGCGCGGGATCCGGGCTGTACTGCGGCTGACTGCTCCGATACGGCCCGACCGGTACCGCCGACCATGCCCCCGCATCGTCCCCTGCGTCAACCTGGCATCCCGAAAGCGGGACCGGAGTGGTTTTCCGGCCTGGACGGGCAAGGACTGCTCGCGGCGGAGTCCCGGGCGATGGCACGCATGCTGGCGGGGATCCCTGCATTGCCTTGGGTCTGGCTCGGGGTACCAGGCGCGGAGCCGCCCCAGCGCGACATCGGCCGGGGTATCTGCCTGCGGCGCGAGGCGCGGGGATTTAGGGGGGATGTCCGGGCCGCGCTGCCGTGGCCGCTGGCCAACGAGAGCTTCGGCGCGATCCTGGTGCAACATGCGCTCGATGACGCGTATGGCGATACGCGGGCGGTGCTGGAGGAATGCAGGCGGGTCCTCGCACCGGGAGGGGTGCTGTGGCTGGCGACTTTGAACCCCTGGAGCCCGTACCGGACACGCTGGTGGCGCAGTGGCCTGGGCGCCCATGGTCCGGGCTACTGGCAGGCGGCCCTGCGGCGCGCCGGATTTTCGGTCGATGCGGTCAGCCTGCAGTGGCTGGGGCCCCTCTGGTACCCGGACGACGACGACGCGGGCATCGGTGCAGCCGACCGGCTGCGTGCGGGCATTGCGCTGACCGTGACCAAGCGTGTGCACGCCGCGATTCCCCCGGGGGCGGTCCGCAAACTCAGACTGCAGCCCGGCGTGGGCGCGATGCGCGCCCCGCTGCGGATCGTGGCCCGCTCGGAGGGGGTGGACTCACAGCCGTCGCCCGGCCCGCCATAATGTCTGGATGACATCCGAATCGAAAAAGTCCGTCGAGGTCCATACCGACGGCGCCTGCCTGGGCAATCCGGGGCCCGGTGGCTGGGCGGCATTGCTGCGCTACCAGGGCCGGGAGCGCGAACTGAGCGGTGGCGAAACCGATACCACCAACAACCGCATGGAGCTGATGGCGGCGATCATGGGGCTGGAGTCCCTGAAAGAGTCCTGCAGCGTCGTCCTGACCACGGACTCCCAGTACGTCCGCCAGGGGATCACCCAATGGATGGCGAACTGGGTGCGCCGTGGCTGGAAGACCGCCGGTGGCGATCCGGTCAAGAACCGCGACCTGTGGGAGCGCCTGCACGCCGCGGCCGGCCGGCACCGGGTGGACTGGCGCTGGGTCAAGGGCCACTCGGGCGATCCGGACAACGAGCGCGTCGATGGGCTCGCCCGCGACCAGGCGTTGAAGTTCAAGGCGGCACGCTGACGACGCGATCGCGGGGTGACAGGCCCGGGCCCGACAGGGCACAGTGGGCGCCTCCAAGCACCCACGAATTCCATGCGCCAGGTCATCCTCGATACTGAAACCACCGGCCTGAGGTGGGAACGCGGCAACCGCGTGGTCGAGATCGGGTGCGTTGAGTTCCTGGAGCGACGTCCGACCGGTCGCACCTTCCACCGTTATCTGAATCCCCGCCGCGAGTTCGAAGCCGGTGCGCAGGAAGTCACGGGACTGACGCTGGAGTTCCTGGCCGACAAGCCCGTGTTCGAAGACGTCGCCCAGGAGTTCCTGGATTTCGTGAAGGGCGCGGAGCTGGTCATCCACAACGCCGCGTTCGACGTCGGGTTCCTGGACAACGAGTTGCGCCTGGCCGGTCGCGAGTACGGCAAGCTGGCGGACCATTGCGCGATCGAGGACTCCCTGCTGCTCGCGCGGCAGCGGTTCCCGGGCCAGCGCAACTCGCTCGATGCCCTGTGCAAGCGCCTCGGCGTCGACAACACGCACCGGCAGTTGCACGGCGCGCTGCTGGATGCGCAGTTGCTGGCCGAGGTCTATATCGGCCTGACGTCGGGGCAGGAAGAGATCGGTTTCGGCGATACGGCCGAGGCAGCCGGTCCCGCGAGCGCCGGGCTGGGCATGTTCAGGGGGCAGGGGACACAGCCACGCCCGCGCGTGGAAGTGCCGCCAGAGGACATGGCCGCCCACCAGGCCCGCTTGGCCACGCTGCGGAGCAAGGCCGGGCACGCCGTGTGGGACGCGCCGGAAACGGACCTGCCGGTTGCGGGCTGAGGGGCGACGGGTCCGCCAGCCACGCGGGGCGAACCTCAGTGGCTGCGGACGAGCACCACGGTGATGTTGTCGGAGCCGCCTCCGTCCAGAGCAGCCGCCACCAGGGTGTCGACGCATTCCTGGGCGCTGCAGTCCTGCTGGGCTAGGACGCGGCTGATCGTGCCGTCCTCGACCTCCTCGGTCAGGCCGTCGCTGCAAAGCAGCAGTTGCATCCCCGGCCGCAGTTCCCCCGTCATGGTCTCGACGTTCAGGTTGCGGGGGTCGGTGACCCCCAGGGCCTGGGTCACGACGTTGCGGTGCGGATGTTTTCGCGCCTGCTCATGGGTGATCGCACCGTTCGCGATCAGCTCCTGCACGTAGCTGTGGTCCTGGGAAAGCTGGACGAGTTGGCCATCGCGCCATAGATACACGCGGCTGTCACCGACCCACGCGACTTCGAACCGGTGGCTTTGCACGCGCGCGGCGACCACCGTGGTGCCCATGGGGAGCGCATCGTGCCTTCGCCGCGAACTGCGGATGATCTCTTCGTCGGCAATGCGGATGGCCTGGATCAGCGGCGTCCCGTCGCGGACCTCGCGCACGATGGTCTCGCGGGCCAGCGCGCTGGCGACTTCACCGTACTCGTGGCCGCCCATGCCGTCGGCGACCAGCCACAGCCCCATCTCGGTGTCGCCGTAATAGGTGTCTTCGTTGAGTTCACGGCGCAGGCCGGCATGCGTCAGGTGTCCGAATTCAATCATGGGCTGGGCACGCCGGTCGCGTCATGGCCTCGCTGGAAGGGTCAACGGAATCTTCGACGGCATCCGGCCGGGACGCAAGCGCGGGCATCGCCGCCGCCGCCGCGCAGGTCCGGGCGGCCACGAAAAACGCCCCCTTGCGGGGGCGGTTCCGGTATCTGGCGGAGAGGGGGGGATTCGAACCCCCGAGGCGCTATTAACGCCTGCCTGATTTCGAGTCAGGTACATTCAACCGCTCTGCCACCTCTCCGGTGTCCCGTCGGCAACGCCAACGGGCGCGGGGGCGCCATCATACGGTCCGCGGCGGACGCCGGCAAGGGTGTCGATGCAGGCGTGGCCGGGGCGTCAAGCCGCGGTGCAGCCGGGCGCGATACACTGGCCGCTCCGTTCATGAAGGTCGCTCCGATGTCCGAGATCCTGGTCCCCGTATCCTTTGGTGAGCTGCTGGACAAGATCGCGATCCTGCAGATCAAGTCGGAGCGGATGACCGACGAGGCCAAGCTCGCGAACGTGCGCAACGAGCTGTCGGCGCTGGAGCGGACGTGGATGGCGCATCCGGCGGCAGGCAACGACGTCGTCCGCCTGAGGGCCGACCTCAAGGCAGTGAACGAGCGCCTGTGGGAGATCGAGGACGACATCCGGCTCAAGGAGAAGGCCCAGGCCTTCGACGAGGAATTCGTCCGCCTGGCCCGCAGCGTCTACTTCGAGAACGACACCCGCGCGCGGATCAAGAAGGACATCAACCTGGCACTGGGCTCGTCCTACGTCGAGGAGAAGTCCTACCAGAACTATGGTACCGGCAGCGGGACGGCCTGAAGGCGCGACTCAACGCGCCAAGGCATAGGCGGCCACGGCGAAGGCAAGCAGCGCGGCGGTCACGGCGACCGTCGACAGCAGCTGTGCCCGTGCCAGGCGCTTCTCCTGCGCGCCGAGCGCATGACGCAGGCCGAGCAGGGTCGTTTCGAGCTGCTGCGAGGCGCCGGTCAGGCCCTGCAGGGTCTGCTCCATCTCGGACGCCAGGGTCTTGATCGCCTGGTCGTTCTGCAACACGGCGTCCTGCAGTTCCGCGATCTGCTTGGGAACCTGCGACGGTTCCGCGTTGCGGGTGAAGATCGGCCGCGCCGCGCGAACGAGTTCGGGCAGCAGCGGGGCCATGACGGTGAACCAGGATGCCATCAGCGCATCTCCTTCGGGGTCGGGTGGTCGGCGCGGAAGCGCTCGAACGCGGCGATCGCATCTTCGACGGTGACGAGGTCCATCACGCCTTCGTTCTCGATCTTGGTGCCCCAGCGGATGGCGTCCGCGGGCTTGCCGAGAAAACGGCGCGCGGCGTCGTCATAACGGTCTACGCAATAGCGGCGGTCGCTGTAGGGGCCGCTCCGGTGCGGATTGCTGGCGGCGTGGAGGCCCAGCACGCGCGTCCCCATGGCGTTGGCGATGTGCATCGGGCCGGAGTCCGGGGTGACGAGCAGGTCCGCGCGGGCCAGCAGGGCCGGCAGTTGTTTCAAGGTGTCCTTGCCGACCAGGTCGAGGGCCGGGTGCGACATCGCGCCGCGGATCGCGTCGGCGGTCTGCCTTTCCAGCGGGCTGCGGCCGCCGCAGATCACGATGCGCCAGCCCAGCGCGGCGGCATGGTCGGCCAGCGCGGCGTGCCGTTCGGGTCGCCAGTTCCGGCGTTCGTGGCTGGAGCAGGGCGAGACCATCAGGGTGGGGCGACCGTCCCGTTCCCATTGCGCGGCGGCCCATGCATGGGCTTCCGCCGGCACCGGGAGTTCCCAGCGGACTTCGTCGCGCACGATACCCAAGGGTTCCGAAAAACTGCCCAGCAGGTCGAGCACGTGTTGCCGCGGGCGCTCGGGGATGCGTTCGTTGACGAAGAGCCCGTGCAGTTCCTTCGCGCGTTCGCGGCCGTAACCGATCCGGCGACGGGCCGGGACGAAGCCGGACAGGACGTTGGCCCGGAGGGCCAGCTGCATCTGCAGCAATGCATCGAAGCGGCCGTCGGGCCCCAGCCGCTCCCGCAACGTCCGGTGCAGCGCGCGCATGCCGGCAAGTCCCGTCTTCTTGTCGTATTCGATGAAGTCGACCCCGGGCAGGCCTTCAAGCAGGCGATGCTCGCCGCGTCCGATGACCCACGACAGCCTCAGGTCCGGCCGGGCACTGCGAAGGGTGTGCACGAGGGGCAGGACGTGGGTCACGTCGCCGAGCGCTGAGAGCCTGAGCAGGCAAAGGGAACGAAGGGCTTCGGGCATGGGTGAACGGGGCGTTTGAATTGTTAGACTCCGGGGACGATGACCGGATACGACGCTACCGAGGGCCTGACGCCATTCCGCGACGGCGACGGCTATGGCGCGATTCTCTTCGACCTCGAACGCCTGCGGCAAGTTGGACCCGAATGGTTCTCCCCTGGGTTCTGGGGCGACAAGGCGCGCGCGGTCGAAAGCGGCGGCCGGGGCGGCGCGTGGTTCGTGGACACGCCGGTGGGCCCCGCGGTGCTGCGCAGGTACCTGAGGGGGGGCATGGCCGCGCAGTTGAGCCGCGACCGTTACCTGTGGCACGGCTCGAACCGCACGCGCAGCTTCGCCGAGTTCCGCCTGGCGCGCAGCGTGATCAAGCGGGGGCTGCCGGTGCCCCGTCCGATCGCGGCCTACTACCGTCGGGAGGGCTTCCGCTACCAGGCGGCGATCCTGCTCGATCGCATCGACGACGTGCGGTCACTGGCCGACCGGGCCACGGTGGCCGCCGATGGCGCCCCATGGGAAGCCGCGGGCCGCCTGGTCGCGCGGACCCACCGCGTCGGCCTGGACCATGCCGACCTCAATGCACACAACCTGCTGTTCAACGCGGCGGGCAACGGGTGGGTGATCGACCTCGACCGGGGGGCGCTGCGCATTCCCGCCACCGGCTGGCGCGAGCGCAACCTCGCGCGGCTCCGGCGGTCGCTGCTGAAGCTGCGCGGGGAACGCAGCCCGGACGAGGTGCTGCACGATTTCCAGCGGCTGCGGTCGGCCTACGACGCCGTGTGGGCGCGGGGATATTGAAGTGGGCGCGCGTTCCGCCTGGCACTTGCGGTTGCAGGGGGTGGGCAGTGCGTCCGCCGTCGAGCTCGGCTCGGCGATGGCGACCGTCGAGCGCGAGGGCCTGCCCTGGCTGTCCATCGATTGCGGCGGCGAGGGCCTGACCGCGTTCCTGGCCCACTACGGCGCGCCACCGCGCGCACTGTTCGTCACCCATACCCACCTGGACCATGTGGCCGGTTTCGAGCGGCTGTTCGTCGAGAGCTGGTTCGATCCGGCCTGGCGGGGACGGGTACGGGTCTACGTGCCCGCGCCCCTCGTCCCGCTGCTGCACCAGCGGGTCGGCAGCTATCCCAACGCGCTCGCCGAGGGCGGCGTGAACTTCTGGGACGCGTTCCACGTGATCCCGGTCGGCAACCATTTCTGGCACGAAGGCCAGCGACTCGAGGTATTCCCGACGCGCCACCACTGGCCCGATACGGCATTCGGACTGCGCCTGCGAGGGAGTCTGGTCTGGACCGGCGACACCCGTCCGATTCCGGAACAGCTCGCACGCGCCGCCGACGCGGGCGAACTCATCGCGCACGACTGCGGCCTGACCGGCAACCCGTCGCACAGCGGCATCGACGATCTCGAGCGCGAGTATCCGGCGGCCCTGCTGTCGCGTTGCGTGTTGTATCACTATGCCAGCCAGGCCGATGGCGAAGCGCTGGAGGCGCGCGGCCATCGCATCCTGCGGCCCGGCGAGCTCCTGCCGCTGGCGGATCCGGTGGCCTTGCCGGTGGAGCACACGTGAGCGCGGCCGCGCCGACGGGCGTGGACCCGGCCGTGCCGGGCGTCCCGCCGCGCGACCGGCTGTCCCGTCCACTGCACGATCTGCGCCTCTCGGTGATCGAGGCGTGCAACTTCCGCTGTCCGTACTGCATGCCCGCGGACGAGATCCCCGAGGACCATGGGTTCGACGCGGCATCGCGGCTGTCCTTCGACGAGATCGAAAGGCTGGTGCGCGCCTTCGTACGGCTGGGCATGCGCAAGCTCCGGTTGACCGGTGGCGAACCGCTGCTGCGGCGGGACCTGCCGCGGCTGGTGGAGCGCCTGGCGCGGATCGACGGCATCGAAGACATGGCCCTGACCACCAATGGCGTCCTCCTGCCCCGGCATGCCCCCGCCCTGCGCGAAGCCGGTCTCAGGCGGGTGACGATCAGCCTGGATGCGCTCGATGCCGGTATCTTCGCGACGATGTCCGGCGGGCGCGGGCGCGTGCCGGACGTGCTTGCCGGCATCGAGGCGGCGCGCCTGGCGGGGTTCGACGCGATCAAGCTCAACTGCGTGGTCCAGCGTGGCGTCAATGAGGGCGAGGTGCTGCCGCTGGTCGAACGCTTCCGGGGCAGCGGCATCGTGGTCCGCTTCATCGAGTACATGGACGTGGGGACCTGCAATCGCTGGCGGCCCGAAGGCGTGGTGCCGTCGGCGGAACTGCGCGACCGCATCCACGCGCGCTGGCCGTTGCGGCCGCTGGACCCCCACTACCGCGGCGAAGTGGCGAAACGCTACGCCTTCGAGGACGGCTCGGGGGAGGTCGGTTTCATCAGTTCGGTCAGTGCGCCGTTCTGCGGCGACTGCCATCGCGCCCGGGTGTCGGCGGACGGCACGCTTTACACCTGCCTGTTCGCGGGTACGGGTCACGACCTGCGGCCGGCCCTGGCGGAGGGCGGGGATGCCCTGGCGGCACGTGTCGCGGATATCTGGTCGGCGCGTGCCGATCGATACAGCGAGTTGCGCGGCAGCGGTACGGCGGGACGCCGGCACGTGGAGATGTACCTGGTGGGCGGCTGAGCCGGCCTACAATGCAGCCATGACCTCGCGATCGCGCACGCTCACGCACCTCGACCCGGACGGGCGTCCGGCCATGGTCGATGTTTCGGACAAGACATCGACCCGGCGGGAGGCACGCGCGGAATGCCGGGTCCGCTTTCCGGTCGGAGTGGCCGCACAGTTGCGTGACAGCGGCCTTCGCAGTGCGAAGGGCGGCATCGTCGACACCGCCGTGATCGCGGGCACGATGGCGGTGAAGCGTACACATGAGCTGATCCCGTTCTGCCACCCCTTGCCGATCGACGGCTGTCGCATCGGCATCGACTGGGACGGCGCGAACGTGCTTCGGATCGAGTGCAGCGTGCGCACCACGCATCGCACCGGCGTCGAGATGGAGGCGTTGACCGGCGCGACGGTGGCCGCGCTAACGGTGTACGACATGTGCAAGGCCCTGTCGCACCGGATCGTGCTGGGCCCGGCGAAGCTGCTCGGCAAGCGCGGCGGGCGTCGCGACGTGGGGACGCTGTGAGCAGTGTCCGACTGACGGTGCTGTACTTCGCCAGCCTGCGCGACGCGGCGGGACGGGCCGAGGAAACCGTGCAGACCGATGCGCCTGCCCTTCGGGATCTTTACGCGCACCTGCAGGCCTGCCACGGGTTCGCGTTCCCGGTCGAACGCCTGCGGGTCGCGGTGGACGGCGCCTTCGCAAGCTGGGACGAGGCGCCGCGCGCCGGCACGGAGGTGGCCTTCATCCCACCGGTGTCGGGGGGCTGAGGTGCGACGGTTCGACTTGTCCGACCGCCCTTTCGACGTCGCTCCCCTGCGCGAGGCATTGCTGGACGCCCGCGCGGGCGCCTACGCCGGCTTCGAGGGTTGGGTGCGCGACCACCACGAAGGCCGTGCGGTGGTGGCGTTGCACTACGACGCCTACCCGGCACTGGCTGCGCGCGAAGGGGAGGCGGTGATCCACGAGGCGCTGGCGAAGTTCGAGGTCCTCGACGCCCGTTGCGTGCATCGCCATGGCGCCGTCGCGATCGGCGAGCTCGCCGTGTGGGTGGGCGTCAGTGCCGCGCACCGCGGGGCTGCCTTCGAGGCGTGCCGCTACATCATCGATGAAGTGAAGGCCCGCGTACCGATCTGGAAGCGGGAGTCCTATGCCGACGGCGACGCGGGCTGGAAACATCCCGACGAAGGCGCTCCGCGCGACTGAACCGGCGCTGGCGGGGTAGGCTGGTCCGGTCCAGTCCGGAGCCGGGAGAGCCCAATGCGCGTCTTGCCGTACCTGTCGCTGTCCGTCGTCGCTTCCCTCCTGTCCATGCCGCTTTCCACGCACGCGGACGAATTGCTGGTGGGCAACAAGTCGGCCGATACCGTGTGGTTCCTTTCGCTGGAGGACGGCAAGCGCACTCGGATGCTCGACACCGGCGTGGCGCCTCACGAGATCGCGGTGGATGCCGAGGGGCGCCGTGCCGTGGTGACCAACTACGGCGCCGATACGGCGGGCCACAGCCTGACCGTGCTGGACCTGACCGGAGCGGAGGCGCCGCGCACGGTGGACATCGCGCCGCACGGGCGACCGCATGGCATCCGGTTCCTGTCGGAGAGCCGGGTGATCGTGACCACGGAAGCGACCGCTGACCTGGTGGTGGTGGATCTCGATGCCGGGCAGGTCGTCGAGGCGATCGCGGTGGGCGAGGGCACCGGCCACATGGTCGCGCTGTCGCCAGACGGGACGGTGGCCTACGTCAGCAAGATCGGTGCCGGGACCGTGACCCGGATCGACCTCGCCACGCAGGCCGCCGTGGAGGCATCGGCCGGTGAAGGCGCGGAGGGCATCGCCACCCGACCGGGCGAAGTGTGGGTCAGCAATCGCGCGGCGGGCACGGTGACCGTGCACGATCCCGACAGCCTGGAGGTCCTGCACACGCTGGACAGCCCCGGCTTTCCGATCCGCGTGGTGTTCACGCCCGATGACCGGCACGCGCTGGTGACCAACGCGCGCGCGGGCGAACTGGCGGTGTTCGATACCGCCACGAAGCAGCGGGTGGCGACCGTCGAACTGCTGGAGACAGGGGGCGCGTACCGGGAGACGCTGCTGGGCCGCGCCGGCCTGCCGATCGGCGTGGCGGTCGATCCGCGGAGGCCGCGTGCCTACGTCGCGATCAGCGGCGGTGACGAGATCGCGGTGGTCGATACCGCGCGCTGGGAAGTCGTGGACCGCTGGCCAACCGGCCGCGAACCCGATGCGCTGGGCGTCGTGCCCGGCGCCTCGCACTGATATCCCGTTCTGGCGACACCGGCAAAGCGGACCGGCAGGACAAGCCAGACAGCTCACGGCGCGGGTATCGGAAAGGCGGCGGCCCCGCCAACGATCCTCGGCGCCCGCGTCGATCGATACCGTTGCTGCCTTCCGGCCCTGGCGGAGTTTTCGACCTAGCGTCGCGAGGGGCCGACGGGGCCACCATGGAAGCGCGATTCCTGCCGGTCACTGCGCCGCGGGCGCGAGGACGGGACGGAACGCTTGGAATTTGGCGGAGAGAGGGGGATTCGAACCCCCGAAGCGCGGTTTAGACGCTTACACACTTTCCAGGCGTGCTCCTTCAACCACTCGGACACCTCTCCGCTGGACCCCGTGGCATGCAGGGCACGCCCCGAGGGGCGCAAAGTCTAACGCTGGCGGGGGCTTGCCACAAGCGGTGTCGTTCAGGCGCGGCAGGTCCGCGCGGGCATGGCACACTATGGGTCCACGTCCCGTCCCGCGGCCATCGCGGGCCCTGCAGAGGTTCCAGCGCCGCTCCATGTCCTACCTCGTCCTCGCACGCAAGTGGCGCCCGCGGCGCTTCGCCGAACTGGTCGGGCAGGAGCACGTGGTGAAGGCGCTGACCAATGCCCTGGACTCGGGCCGCATCCATCATGCCTTCCTGTTCACCGGCACCCGTGGCGTCGGCAAGACGACCATCGCGCGGATCTTCGCCAAGTCGCTGAACTGCGAGCAGGGCACCTCGGCCGACCCCTGCGGCGAGTGCGCGTCCTGCCGCGACATCGATGCCGGCCGGTTCATCGACCTGCTGGAGATCGACGCGGCGAGCAACACCGGCGTGGACGACGTGCGCGAGGTCATCGACAACGCCCAGTACATGCCCAGCCGCGGGCGGGTGAAGGTGTACCTGATCGACGAAGTGCACATGCTGTCGAAGAGCGCGTTCAACGCGCTGCTCAAGACGCTGGAGGAGCCACCGGGGCACGTGAAGTTCCTGCTGGCAACCACCGACCCGCAGAAGTTGCCGGTGACCGTGCTGTCGCGGTGCCTGCAGTTCAACCTCAAGCGCCTGGACGAGGCCCAGATCACCGGCCAGATCGAGAAGATACTCGCCGCGGAAGGCATTGATGCGGAAAGCGGCGCGGTGCGCCAGATCGCGCATGGCGCCGACGGCAGCCTGCGCGATGGGCTTTCGCTGCTCGACCAGGCCATTGCCTATACCGGGGCCGGGACCGACGGCATGGTGCTCGGCGATGCGGCGGTGGCGACCATGCTCGGCACGGTCGACCGGACGCGCGTGTCCGCCCTGCTCGATGCGCTGGCGGACGGCGACGGCGAACGCCTGCTGGGCGAGGTGGCGACGCTGGCCGACTTCTCGCCCGACTGGGCGGGGGTGCTGGATGCCCTGTCAGAAGCCCTGCACCGCGTGCAGGTACGGCAACTGGTCCCGGGCGTCGAAATCGCGACTGACGGTGTCGACGTCGAGTCGGTAGCCGGGGCGACGCGGCCGGAAGTCGTGCAGCTCTGGTACCAGATGGCACTCAATGGGCGGCGCGACCTTGGCTATGCGCCCAGTCCCCGCGCGGGTTTCGAGATGACCCTGCTGCGGATGCTGGCGTTCCGTCCCGGCGGCGGTGGGCGTGAGCCCTCGGCGCCGTCGGCGCCCGCGTCGCAGGCATCCCGCGCTTCGAGCGCTGAACCGGAACCCGAGCCGGCCGGGGACCGGTCCACCCGGCCGCGCGATGGTGGCGACATTGAGCGTACCCCGGGCGCGGCCGCAGCGACCGCGCGCGCTGCCCCACTGCCGGGCGAATCGCCGTCGACGGGCGGCCCACGTCCCGTCCCTTTCCCGGGCCCGGATCCCGCACCGGACCGGACACCGGAGCCGGTTGCCGCGTCCGTCGCGGAGGCCGCACCGGCCGAAGCGGCGTGGGGCACGCGCATCATCGCCGATGCAGACGACTGGCATCGGGTGGTGGACCGGCTGGAGGTGCTCAAGGGGCCCGCACGCCTGCTGGCCGAGCACGCCGTGTTCACCGCCCATGCGGAGGATGCCCTCGTGCTGGCCCTGGCGGACCAGGACGCGCACCTGCGGATGCCGTTGGCGGTCGAGCAACTGCGCGAGGCGCTGGCCCCCGTGCTGGGCGCATCGCCCGAGATCCGTTTCGAGGCCGCACGGGACCTGGACGAGTCCCTGCATGCGCGCCGGGAGCGTGCCCGCGATGCACGCCAGAGCGAAGCAGAAGCGCTTTTCATGAACGATCCCGACGTCCAGCGCCTGATCCAGCAACGCGGCGCCCGCGTCGTCCCCGATTCGATCCGGCCCTTCGACGAGGGCTGACCCCGTCCCCCGCGGACCCCTACCAAGAGTGACCAACATGCGCGGAAACATCGCCCAACTCATGCAACAGGCGCAGAAGATGCAGGAAAACCTGCAGAAGGCGCAGGAAGAACTGGCCAACGTGGAAGTGACCGGCAACGCCGGCGGCGGCATGGTCAGCGTGACCCTGACCGGTCGGATGGAGTGCCGGAAAGTGCGCATCGACCCCAGCGTGCTGTCCGATCCCGAAATGGCCGAGGACCTGATCGCCGCCGCCATCAACGACGCGGTCAACAAGGCCAACCAGGAGTCGCAGGCACGGATGGGGTCGGCAACCGCCGGCATGCCGCTGCCGCCTGGCATGAAGCTCCCGTTCTGAGTCGTCGATGAGTTCGGCGCTGCTGGAGCAGTTGATCGACGCCTTCCGGGTCCTGCCGGGCGTGGGCCGCAAGTCGGCCCAGCGCATGGCGTACCACGTGCTGGAGCGCGAACGCGAGGGTGGCCGCCGGCTGGCGCAGGCGCTGGTCGATGCCGTGGAGAAGGTGGGGCATTGCTCCCGCTGTCGCGACTTCAGCGAGACGCCGGTATGCGCGACCTGTGCGAGTGCCGCGCGTGATGCCCACCTGCTGTGCGTCGTCGAATCGCCCGCCGACCGCCTCGCGATCGAACAGGCCACCGGCTATCGCGGCCTCTACTTCGTGCTGCAGGGCCGGCTGTCGCCGCTGGACGGCATCGGTCCTTCCGAACTGGGGCTGGACACGCTCGATGCCCGCCTGGGCGAGGGGGAGGTGCATGAGCTCATCATCGCGACCAACCCCACCGTGGAAGGCGAAGCCACCGCGCACTATCTGTCGCAACTTGCCCGTGGTCGCGGCGTTCGGCCGATGCGGCCCGCGCACGGCCTGCCGTTGGGGGGCGAGTTGGAGTACGTCGATCGTGGCACGCTCTCGCATGCCTTCGGCAGCCGCAGCGAAGTGCCTTGACCCGATCTAGAGTTCGAGGAAAACGCCCATGGCAGAGACCATTTTCCACAAGATCATCAACCGCGAGATCCCGGCCGACATCGTCTACGAGGATGACGACCTGATCGCCTTCCGCGACATCGCCCCGCAGGCTCCGGTGCACGTGCTGTTCGTGCCGAAGGCAACGGTGGCGACCCTCAATGACGTGGAGGCGGGCCAGGCGGAACTGCTCGGCCGCCTGGCCGTCGCCGCGGCCCGGTACGCCAAGGCACAGGGTTTCGCCGAGGACGGGTATCGCATCGTCATGAACTGCAACGGACACGGGGGGCAGACGGTGTTCCAGATCCACCTGCATCTTCTCGCCGGGGCCCCGCTCGGCCACTTCGGCACGCCCTGACATTTTTGGCCTCGCGCCGGCCGCTTCAGCGCCGGTATCCACCTGCGCGGTGCCCCCGGAGGCAGTAGTGACCGAAGTGGTACGTGCCGTAGACCATCAGCCCAAGCAGGCCGATGGCGGGCAGATCGGGCTCGCGCGAGCCCAGCAGCAGGCGATAGCCGTCCGTCAGCAGTACGGTGGCGCCGGCGAGGGCGACGGCCCCGGCGATCAGTCGGCTCGTGGTGGTGCGCAGGCGCTGGATCAAGAGGCTTCCTTCCCTGGGAGCGTGGCGGGGCGGTGAGCGTAGCGGCAAACCGGGACGGTGTCACATGCAGGACATCACCGCGGTGGCGACCCGCGCCTTCGCGCGGGACGCAGCCTCACCACCAGCCCCACCAGGGCCAGGGCGCGGCGTAATTGTTGATGACATCCACCTGCTCGCGCACCGGCCACAGGTACACCACGTCCGCCTCGACGGTCGGGAAACGGTAGTCGTAGCCCCCGATCCGGCGGTTCTCGTAGCCGCTGACGCGGCCGGTGAACGTGACTTCGCGACCCTGTTCGAAGAGGGCGGGGTCATAAAAGCCGTTGCGGCAGGCAATGAAGCGACCGCCGGTATTGTCGCTGGCCCAGTACGGGCGCGCATTGTCGCTCAGGTCGGTGGAGAGCATTTCGAAGCAGGTGCGGTTCTCGCGAGGCTCCACCTGGATCACCCGCCCACCCCAGCGCACGGTGCTGCCTGCGACGTCGCTTTCAGCCGCCATCCGCGGCGTGATCGCCGCGTATTCGCCCTGCAGCGGCGCGGGCTGGGTCACGCAGCCGGCCATCACCGTCACCGCGGCGGCGGCGAGCACGGCGCGTCCTACGCGGGTCATGCGTCTGGGCTTGGATTTCATCGACGTTCTCCCTGGTCACGGCGGCGGGGGCGATGCGCGCGCAGCTCACGGATGAGCCGGCGCTGGGTGCCCGTGGCGACAGCGTACCGCCAATCGCTGAAACGTTGGCTGAGTTCAAGCAGGTCCGGCCCCAGGTCAGGCCGCTCCGCGGCCACCCGCGCCGCCCAGGCCTGTGCCGGTTCGTGCGTCCCTCGCTCCAGGCCGAGCCGGGCGTAGCGGCGACCGACGAGGTGCCAGGCCCGTAGCAGCGGGTCCGGATCGCGCTCGCCGCGTTGGCTGAGCCACAGCATCCAGAGCAGGGCGAGGGCACCGAACAGCCCGAACATCAGGATCAGGTGGCCGGGCGCGATGTCGTCGACGCCGAGGGGCCGGAACAGGTGGCGTTGGCGTTCGACATCGAAACCCAGTACGAGGTCGTTCCAGCCACGACGCACCCAGTCGGAGAACTCCAGGGCGGGGGTGGCACCCAGCCCGCCGAGCAGGCCGCCGGCGCCCGGGGTGCGGTCGGCCAGGGTGTCGTAGATGCGCTCCGGTGCGACCGCGGCGGTGGGGTCGATGCGCACCCAGCCGCGCCCGCGCAGCCAGACCTCGGTCCAGGCATGGGCGTCGGAACGGCGTACCAGCCAGTATGCGCCGATGCGGTTGTAGTAGCCGCCGGTGTAACCGGTCACCACGCGCGCGGGGATGCCGGCGCTTCGCATCAGCACCACGAAGGCGCTGCTGAAGTGTTCGCAGAAGCCGGCCTTGTGGTCGAACAGGAACTCGTCGACCGAATGCCGCCCCGGCAGGGGCGTGGTCAGCGTGTAGGCGAACTCGTCGCGGATCCATTGCAGGGCCCGGTTGGCGATGGCGGCATCGTCGGGACCGGCCTCCCTTCGCCATTGCGAGGCGAGGGCGAGGGTGCGCGGGTTGAAGCCGGAGGGCAGCGCGAGCGCGCGAGCGCGCTGCACGGGGTCGAGCGTGGCCTGGTAGCGAGCAGGGGGCGATGAACGCATCCGCCAACGGCTGACACCGTACTGCGGGCGGTCGGCGAACAGGCCGTGGTCCAGCGACAGCGAGGCGTCGTCCGGGGCTGCCAGTGGCAGGTCGAGCGAGACCAGCAGGCGGTTGTCGGTGGGTTCGATGGACATCGTGTAGTCCCATTGCACGGGACCGGGGACGAAGGCCGCGGGTGGCAGCTCGCGAACGCCGCGCGGCTGGGTCCATTCGCGCCCGTCGAAGTCCCACAGCACGGGACCGCGCCAGTACATGCTGGACGGCGGTGGCGTCTCGCCGTGGAAGACCACCCGGAGGGCCGGATTGTCGTCGCCCATCAAGTCGATCCACTCGCCCGGCTTCATGCTGTCCGAAATGCCGGGTCGGGCCAGGGCGCGCTCCGGGATGCCCCACAGGGGGGAACCCAGCCGCGGGAACAGCCAGAACGCCGCCAGCGCCAACGGCAGCCCCAGCATGCCCAGTCGCGCGATCGCGAGGGCGCGGCGGCGCAGGGGCACCGGTTGCCGTGCCAGTCCCGATTCGAGATCCGACAGGCGCTGCAGCACCAGCAGGGCGACGAAGCCCGCCCCCAGTCCCAGCGCGAGGCTCAACGGTCCCTGGTCCAGCAGGAAGGTCGCGAACGGGGCGAACAGTGCGAACCCGACCAGGCTTCGGGCATCCCGGAGGGTGGAAGTCTCGGCGGGCTTGGCCGCGATCATCACCGCCAACAGCGCGCAGCCGGTGTCGCGGCCGAAGTTGAAGCCCGCCAGCACCAGGGTGGCGGCCACCAGCGCCAGCACCAGCGGCATTCGCAGCAGGCCCGGCAGGCGCCCACGCGAACCGAGCAGTGCCATCACGAGCGCGGTGCCGGCGACCAGCGCGCCGATCCGAAAGGGCAACTGCAGCAGCAGGGGCAGCAGCGACGAGGCGCCGCTCGCGTAGGCCCAGCGGCGCGAGACCGCGTCGAGCGCGGGTGCCTCAGCCATGGGGCATCAGCGCGAGCGCGCGCTGGCAGGCGTGGCGATGATGGGCGCCCCGGTCCGGGCCCAGCGCGGGCTGTCCGGGCAGGACCAGCCGGTAGCGGCGCCCCTCGCGTTCGGCCAGATCCACCCAGTGCGCAAGTCGCGAGATGCGTGCTTCGCGGGACGGCAGGGCGGTGCCGTGCCAGTCGAGGACCACTTCCGCGCCCAGCGGCTTCTCGTAGTCACGGACGACCAGCGCGTCCCGCCGCGCGGATGCCTTCCACGCGATCGCACGTCGCGCATCGCCGCGACGATAGGCCCGCAACTGGTGGATGTCCTCGCCCGCCGGTACGGGCCGGGCGCGGGCGCCTTCTCCGCGACCTTCCGGCAGGGGTGGGCCGTCGCGTTCCGGCACCGCGTATACCAGGGCCGGCGCATCGGGCCAGACATGGGCCCAGGCACGGGCCAGCCCCAATGGCCGCGTGGTCGCGATGCGCAGGCGGGGCAGGTCGAGCCAGCCCCTGCGTGCCGTGGCAAGCGGCAGGTCGACTTCGCCGCGCTGGTCGGTCAGGTCCAGTTGGCGAAGCGGGGCGCCCTCGTGGTCGACGCCCAGCCCGACCCGGGTACGCCCCGCGGGCGCCTGCACGTGCACGCGCACGTTCATCACCTGACCCATGGGCACCGGCTCGGCATCGATGGCGACGACCTCCATGCCGCTGAGCTGCATCTGTGCGGCGACCAGGCTCGCGAAACCCGTGCCCGCGAGCATCAGGGCCAGCATCAGCGCCGGGTTGTTGTTGTAGTTGAGGGCCCCCAGCGCCATCGTCGCCAGCAGCACGCTGTAGAACAGGCCGAAGCGCGTGGGCAGGACATAGATGCGGCGGCGGTCGAAGCGCACCGGCAAGGTCTCGGGCGTCCGTGGGCGGGTCATCGCCAGCGCGCGGCGCCACAGGGCATGGCCGCGTGCCGGCAGGGTGGACGCGGGATTCGATGCCGCCATGCCGTTCAATCCACCGGCACGGCATGCAGCAGCGACTTGGCCAGGGCTTCGCCGCTTCCCGCATCGGTTTCAGGGACCAGGCGATGCGCCGCCACCGGCAGGAACAGGCTCTGCACGTCCTCCGGCACCACGTGGCCGCGACCGAGCAGCAGGGCATGCGCGCGGGCCGCCCGCAGCAGCGCCAGGCCGGCGCGCGGCGACAGCCCCACGCGGATGCCGGGGTGCTGCCGGCTTCGGGCAAGCAGTGCCTGGACATACTGGACCAGCGCTTCGCTGGCATGTACCGACGATGCGGCCTCGCGCAGGGCGATGACCTGGGCGTCGTCCAGCTCCGCGCGGGTCCGCGCGATCAGTTCACGGCGATCGACCCCGGCCAGGAGGTCGCGTTCGGCGGCATCGCCGGGATACCCCAGGCTCAGGCGCAGCAGGAAGCGGTCGAGCTGGGAATCCGGCAGCGGGTAGGTCCCCGACAGGTCGACGGGATTCTGGGTGGCAATGACGAAGAACGGCGACGGCAGCCGATGGGTCGTGCCGTCCACGGTGACCTGGTGCTCGGCCATGGCCTCCAGCAGGGCGCTCTGCGTGCGTGGCGGGGCGCGGTTGATCTCGTCGGCCAACAGCACCTGGGTGAACACGGGGCCGGGGTGGAATTCGAACTTCCTTGCCTGGGGGTCGAACACCGATACCCCGACGACATCGGCAGGCAGCAGGTCGGAGGTGAACTGCACCCGCTGGAACCCGAGGCCCAGCGTCGCCGCGAGTGCGTGCGCGAGGGTCGTCTTGCCCAGTCCGGGCAGGTCTTCGATCAGCAGGTGCCCGTCCGAGAGCAGCGCCACGAAGGCCAGGCGTACTTCCCGTGGCTTGCCGAGCACGAGGGTGTTCACCTGGTTCACGGCGCGGTCAACAGCGCTGCGCAGGTCATCGGTTAGCATGCTGGCCCGTGCAGGGGAAGCGACCATTCGTGTCTCCTGTGTCTCGAACGTTGGAGCGAGCGCCGCGGCGCCCGATGTCACTTGAGTGTAGCGAGGTCGTTCGTGCATGCGTGATGCAGCAGTGGCTGGAACCGGTTCGGATGCCGCGCAGGCGCGCAGCGCACGCAGGGTGTTCTGGGTGCTTTTTGGCCTGGTCGGCCTCGCGAAACTCTGGGTGGCCTGGCGCCTGCCCCTGTTCGTCGACGAGGCGTTCTACTGGCAGGAAGGACAGCATCTCGCTGCTGCGTACTCGGACCTCCCGGGGCTGACGGCGTGGCTGACGCGGCTCGGGGTCGAACTGGGCGGCGACCATCGGCTGGCCCTGCGCATGCCGTTCCTGCTGCTGTCGATGGCGGTTCCGTGGTTGTTGGCACGGATCACCGCCCGCGAGTTCGGTGGACGCGATGGCTGGATCGCCGGCAGCCTCGCGATGCTGTTGCCGTTGGCCGGCACCCTGGGGCTGCTGGCCCTGCCCGACGTCGCGATGGCGTTCGCCACGCTGCTGTGCATGAGTGCCGGGGCCCGGCTGCTGCGCAAGGTGGACGCGGGCAGCGCGCTGGTGCTGGCGTTTGGACTGGTCATCGGTGCGCTCAGCCATTACCGCTTCATCGCGGTGATCGGGGTGGGGTTCATTGCGTTGCTGTTGCTCGCCGACGGTCGGCGCGTACTGCGCGACGCGCGGGTATGGATGGCGATCGCCATCGGTGCGGCGGCCTGGGCGCCCCTGGTGGCCTGGAACTTCGACAACGCCGATGCCGGCCTGCGGTTCCAGCTGGTCGATCGCCACCCGTGGCGGTTTCATCTGGAAGGCTTGTGGTTCCTCGCCGTGCAGGCGCTGCTGGTGACCCCGCTGCTGTTCGCGGCGATGGCCGTCGCCGGTGCACGGGGCATGCGTGACGGGACGCCGCAGGTGCGGTACTTCGCGCTGCTGGGCAGCCTGGTGGTGCTGGGCTTCTTCGGGCTGGGTTTCTTCGCGGATACCGAGCGGGTGAGCTTCCATTGGCCGCTTCCCGGATACCTGGCGCTGTTGCCGCTGGTGCCGGCGGTCATCCGGCGCTGGCCGAAGGTGTGGCGGCGCCTGCTCTGGGCCACGGCGGGGCTGGGGCTGGTATCGGTATTGGGGTATTACGTCGCTGTGTCGGTACCGGGCCTGCGCATGCAGGCAGCGGCGGAGAAATGGTACCCCTCCAATTTCGCGGGCTGGGATGCGCTGGCCGGCGCGGTCGAAGCCGAGCGCGCCACGATGCCCGCGGGAACGCGGGTCGTGGCGGACAACTTCAAGGTGGGCGCGGAGCTCGGTTTCGCGCTCGGGGATCCGGAGATCCCGGTGCTCGACCATCCGCTCAACCACCGGCACGGCCGGGCCCCGCAGCTGCGGCTCTGGGGGCTCGAGACGGCCGGCCGGGCGGACTGGGCCGAAGACCCCGTGTTGCTGGTGGTGGCCACGAGCGAAGTGCGCTACCGCGAGCTGTTGGCGCACTACCAGTCGCTGTGCGAGCGCGTGGGGCCGCTGCCGCCGCCCCGCGTGCTGAACGTCGACCATGGGCGCCAGCGCTTCCTGCTGTTCCGCCTGGAGGCTGCAGCGGAAGGCGCCTGCGTGACGCCTGCGATGGCCTGGGTGGAGCAGCCCGCCTCGGGCGCGTCGGCCTCCGGCCGGCTGCAGGTCGCCGGATGGGCCTTCAAGGAGGGCGTCGGACTGGAACGCGTGGAACTGCTGGTGGACGGGACGTCACGAGGCGATCTCCGCTACGGTCTGCGCAACACCGGCGTGGCCGCGTACTGGCAAACGTCCACCGATCCGAACCATCCCGCGGTGGGTTTCGAGGGCGAGGTGCCGCTCGAGGGGGTGGCCCCGGGTCGTCACTGGCTGGGCTTGCGCCTGCATGGGCGGGACGGCAGCGTGGAGGCCTGGCCCGAGCAGCCCTTCGAGGTGGTGGCGCCTTGACGGTCGTTGCGCTCAGGGCAGCTGGAAGCCGGCCGCCCTTAGCAGGCGAGCGGTGGCGATCAGCGGAAGCCCGACCAGCGCGGTCGGGTCGTCGGTCTGGATGGCGTCGAACAGGGCGATGCCCAGCCCTTCGGATTTGAAGCTGCCTGCGCAATCGAAGGGCTGTTCGGCGTCCAGGTAACGGGCGATCGCCTCGTCAGCCAGGGCGCGGAAACGCACCACCGTCGTGTCCAGGGCCTCGTGGGCATGGAATGCGCCGTCGGCGTCCATGCGGAGTACGCATACCCCGGTGCGGAACTGCACGGCGCGCCCCGACATCGACGACAGTTGCGCGATCGCGTGGGCACGGTCACCGGGCTTGCCCAGCGCACGCCCCTCGAACTGGGCCACCTGGTCCGAGCCGATGACCCAGGCGCCGCGCCGTTGCCGCGCGATCGCGATGGCTTTCGCATGTGCCAGGCGAGCCACCAGCGCTGTCGGGTCTTCGTCCGCGCGGGGCGTCTCGTCCACCTCCGGCCGTGCCGTCTCGAAAGGCAGCCGAAGCCGCGCCAGCAGTTCGCGGCGGTAGGGCGACGTGGACGCGAGCAGGAGCGGCGGCACCGGTCAGGCCGTCGGCGCGCGGGCTTCGTCGATGCGATCAAGCTGGCGCTCGATCCGGGCGCGCGCCACCTCGATGCCTTCGCGCACGCCCCGCAGCTCGGACAGGCTCGCGGCGTTGCCATGGTCGCGCAGCCACAGGCGATGCCGGAGCATTTCCTTCATCGCCTCCTGCACCGGGTCTTCGTCCTGGCTGCCGGCGACCGCTTCGATCTCGGCGCGCGCGGTCCGGAGGCGATCCTCGAGCGCATCGGCGGCGTCGAGGATGTCGCGTACCGCACGCTGGCGCCGCGCGATCCTGTTCACCCACATGAATACGGCAACGGCCAGCGTCGCGAGCAGGCAGGACAGCAGGATCGGGTTCACATGGCGCTCGGGTACGGATGTAGCGACAGTCTGCCGCGGCCGGCCGGTCCGGGCAAACCGCGGCCGGTCCCGCCGGCCTGAATGCCGGGGCCGCGCGGGTTTGACAGCGGGCGGGCGTATCCATAATATTCAGCGGCTTATGTCCGCTGACGTGCCAGCTCCCCAGGTCCACGAGTTCCTCGATGCCTGGCGGATGGTGTCCGCGCGGCGCGGCGTCGCGGGGCGGCTGCCGTTGTCCTCGTTGACCCGCCTGGCCGACAGTCTGGTCGATACCGACGGCGAGGTCAGTTACTCGCTGGATTTCGACCGGGATGCGTTGCAGGTGCCCCATGTCGAACTTCGCGTCGATGCACAGCTGCCGTTGCTGTGCCAACGGACCCTGCAGCGTTTCCTGTTCCCGGTATCGATCGTGCAGAGGCTCGGCCTGATCCGCGACGAGGCGGACGAGGCCGCGCTGCCGGCGGACTACGAACCCCTGCTGGTGCCGGAGGACGGCATGCTGCAGGGCGCCGACCTGGTGGAGGACGAGCTGATCCTTGCCGTGCCGGCGGTGCCGACGATGCCCGGCACGGAGGCGATGGAGCGTGACTGGCCGGCCCCGGAGGCCGACCGGGAGCGCGCCCACCCCTTCGCGGCGCTTTCGGCACTCAAGAAACCATCGGACTGACCGCCTGGCGGTTGGCCGAACATCCCGACGCACCACCTTCAAGTTCCATCTACTGTTTTCCGGAGCACGACCATGGCAGTCCAGAAGTCCCGAGTTTCCCCGTCCAAGCGTGGCATGCGCCGTGGTCATGATTCCCTGACCGCCAAGCAGCTGTCGACCGACCCGACCAGTGGCGAGACCCACGTGCGCCACCACGTCACCGCAGACGGTTACTACCGTGGCAAGAAGGTCGTGGAGCCGAAGGGTCGCGTCGTCGTCGAGGACTGATCCTCCTGCATCGCGCGGGCCCCGCGTCCGCGCGATGCGATGTCGCCCTGGCGGGCGGCCGCGGCTTCAGCGGGAGTGTCCCGCCGCCGGGCTCGAGGCGCCGCGTCCCCGGCGTCGTGCATTCCGGTTGCGGGACTGACCCGGGCCCGCCAGACTGGCGGGCTCATCGCATGCAGTCGGCGGCAACGGTCGCCGGTACGGAGTGGCAATGACACAGCGGCAAGCAGGGGCGGGGGCGGAGCGCGTGTACGCACGCATCGCCGGAACCGGTAGCTACCTTCCCGAGAAGGTGCTGACGAACGCCGACCTGGCGAAGATCGTCGATACCAGCGACGAATGGATCGCGTCCCGTACCGGTATCCGCGAGCGGCATATCGCGGCCGAGGGCGAGACCACCTGCGACCTGGCCTTCCATGCCGCCGCGCGCGCGCTGGAGGCCGCGGACGTCGACGCGTCCGAGCTCGACCTCATCGTCGTCGGCACCACCACGCCCGACCTCATCTTTCCGTCGACCGCCTGCCTGCTGCAGCACCGGCTCGGCGCCAACGGCTGTCCGGCATTCGACGTCAACGCGGCGTGCTCGGGCTTCGTCTATGCCTTGACGGTGGCCGACAAGTTCATCCGTTCGGGCGCGGCGAAGACGGTGCTCGTCGTCGGTGCCGAGACGCTGACCCGGATGCTGGACTGGAACGACCGCTCGACCTGCGTGCTGTTCGGTGACGGCGCGGGTGCGGTCGTGCTCAAGGCCGACGAGGAGACCGGCATCCTCAGCACGCACATGCATGCCGACGGTGCGAAGAAGGAACTGCTGTGGAACCCGGTCGGCGTTTCCGCGGGCTTCAAGCCCGACGAGGAGAACGCCGGCGTCCGGGTGCTGATGACGGGCAACGAAGTCTTCAAGCACGCCGTCAAGGCGCTCGACTCGGTGGTGGAAGAGGCGCTGGAGGCCAATGGCCTGGACCGCCATGAACTGGACTGGCTGATCCCGCACCAGGCCAACCTGCGCATCATCGAGGCCACGGCCAAGCGCCTGGACATGCCGATGGACCGCGTCATCGTCACCGTCGACCGGCATGGCAATACCTCGTCCGGTTCGGTCCCGCTTGCCCTGGACGAAGCCGTGCGCACCGGCAAGGTCCAGCGCGGACAGTTGCTGCTGCTGGAGGCGTTCGGCGGCGGCTTCACTTGGGGGTCGGCGCTGCTCAGGTACTGAGTTGCCCCGACAAGCCAGCGAAACGAACGCCCCGCCCATGCGGGGCGTTTTCGTTGCAGGCGTCACAAGACCATACGTCCGCCCCATTCACCGTACGCATGAGTACAGACGAGGGCGCGGAATCGCCCGTATCATGCGCGCTTCGCTTCAACGGGTTCACGCGTGACTGCTGTTTCCACCGCATTGCATACCGACGCCTCGCTGGCGTTCGTCTTCCCCGGGCAAGGCTCCCAGTCCGTGGGCATGCTGGCCGACCTGGCCGCCTCCGACAGCCTGATTGCCTCCACGTTCGCCGAGGCCAGCGAAGGGGCGGGTGTCGACCTCTGGGCGCTGTCCCAGCAGGGCCCGGAAGAGCAGCTCAACCGCACCGAGTTCACCCAGCCGGCCCTGCTGGCGGCGGGCGTTGCGGTGTGGCGACTGTGGCAGGCGCGTGGCGGCGTGATGCCGGCGCGCCTCGCCGGGCACAGCCTGGGCGAGTACACCGCCCTGGTGGCGGCCGGCGTGCTTTCGTTGGCTGACGCAGCCCGGCTCGTGCGCCTGCGTGGCCAGCTGATGCAGGATGCCGCACCCGCGGGCGTGGGCGGCATGGCCGCGGTGCTGGGTGCCGAGGACGCGCTGGTCGAGGCCGCCTGCAAGGCCGTGTCCACGGACACCGCCGTGGTGGTGCCGGCGAACTACAATTCGCCCGGCCAGATCGTGATCGGTGGCCACGTTGCCGCGGTCGATGCGGCGTTGGTGCAGTTGGCCGAGCAGGGCGTGAAGAAGGCGGTCAAGCTGGCGGTCAGCGTGCCGTCCCACACGCCGCTGATGCGCGATGCCGCCGACCGCCTTGCTGTCGCCATGGACGACATCGCGTGGCAGGCGCCGGCGTTGCCGGTGGTGCAGAACGTCGACGCGGGCGTCCAGGGGGACGTCGCCGCGATCCGTGATGCGCTCGTGCGCCAGCTGTACCTGCCCGTGCAGTGGACCGGCTGCGTGCAGGCCCTCGCGGGCGCGGGCGCCACGCGCATCGCCGAATGCGGCCCCGGCAAGGTGCTGGCCGGGCTCGCCAAGCGCATCGACAAGGCCCTCGATGGTCGCGCCCTCGGCAACCCTGCCGACTTCGACAAGGCGCTGGCCGATTGGCAGTAAGATCGGCCTCGCAGCCGACGGACCGGCCCCGACCCTAGACGTGCCAGGCGTGGCATTGCCGGCGGGGAGCCGCGGGCCCGCCCGGTGCATCGTTCCATTGGAGACCCAGCAATGACCCAGGATTTGAAGGGTGAAGTCGCCCTCGTGACCGGCGCGAGCCGTGGCATCGGCGCGGCGATCGCGGACGAACTCGCGGCGCGCGGCGCGACCGTCGTCGGCACCGCCACGTCCGAGGGCGGCGCGCAGGCCATCGGCGAGCGCCTGTCCGCCCACGGTGGCCATGGTCGCGTGGTCGACGTCGCCGACGCGGCCGCGGTCGAGGCGCTGATCGACGGCATCGCCAAGGAAGTCGGTCCGGTCTCGATCCTGGTGAACAACGCCGGCATCACCCGGGACAACCTGCTGATGCGGATGAAGGACGAGGACTGGCAGGCGATCCTCGACACCAACCTGTCCAGCGTCTTCCGCACCAGCAAGGCGGTGATGCGCGGGATGATGAAGGCGCGCAAGGGCCGCATCATCAACATCGCGTCGGTGATCGGCGTGACCGGCAATGCCGGCCAGGCCAACTACGCGGCGGCGAAGGCCGGCATCATCGCCTTCAGCAAGTCGCTGGCGAAGGAGATCGGTTCGCGCGGCGTCACGGTCAATGTGGTCGCGCCGGGGTTCATCGATACCGACATGACCAAGGCGCTGCCGGAGGATGCCAAGGCCGGCATGCTCGGGCAGATCGCGCTGGGCCGTTTCGGCGAGCCCGCCGACATCGCGCGGGCGGTGGCCTTCCTGGCCGGTCCGTCCGCTGCCTACATCACCGGAGAGACGCTGCACGTCAACGGTGGCATGTACATGCCATGAGGCGTGCGCCGCAGGGACAAGCGGCTGATTTTCAAGCACTTTACCCGGGGCGCACCGCTGCCCCGATTCCATTAGACTATTCCGTCGAATATCCCGTCCGGGAGGAGTGAGAACCCATGAGCAGCATCGAAGAGCGCGTCAAGAAGATCGTCGTCGAACAACTCGGCGTGAAGGAAGAGGAAGTCACCAACAACGCTTCGTTCGTCGACGACCTCGGCGCGGACTCGCTCGACACCGTCGAGCTGGTGATGGCCCTCGAGGAAGAGTTCGAGTGCGAGATCCCGGACGAAGAGGCCGAGAAGATCACCTCGGTGCAGCAGGCGATCGATTACGTCAAGGCGCACGTCAAGGCCTGATCGGACCCGGGCACCGGACGGTCCGGTGCCCACTCGCGACGGTGGGCCTGCCCCGCCGCGGGATGACCGGGGTCGCGACGCGGCCCCGCGTCCTTCCCGGACCCCGGTAAGGGGCCGGGAAAGCCGCGCAGGCGCGCGTCTGGATCCCGTCGCGCACGCGGGTCGACGCACCTGCGTCGATATACAACCCCAAGATCACGCGGTGGCGCCCTGGGCCCGACGGGCGGGACGCGCCGCTGCCGGAGTTCCCAATGTCGCACCGTTCCGCTTCCAGTCGCCGTGTCGTGGTCACCGGCCTCGGCCTCGTTTCTCCCCTGGGCAATGATGTCGCCAGCAGCTGGGACGGGATCGTCAACGGTCGCTCGGGCATCGGTCCGATCACCCACTTCGATGCTTCGGCCTTCACCACGCGCATCGCCGGCGAGGTCCGCGACTTCGACGTCACCCGCTGGGTGAACCCGAAGGACGCGCGAAAGATGGAGCCCTTCATCCAGTACGGCGTCGCCGCGTCCCTCATGGCGCTGCAGGATGCCGCGATCACCGTGGACGACTCCAACGCCGAGCGTGTCGGCGCGATGATCGGCTCCGGCATCGGCGGCCTGCTCGGCATCGAGGAGCAGACCATCAAGTACCATGAGGGCGGTCCGCGCAAGATCTCGCCGTTCTATGTTCCCAGCACCATCATCAACATGTTGCCCGGGCAGGTGTCGCTGATCACCGGCGCCAAGGGGCCGAATTTCTCCGCGGTGTCGGCCTGCGCCACGTCCAACCATTCGATCGGCATGGCGATGCGCATGATCCAGTACGGCGATGCCGACGTCATGATCGCGGGCGGCGCGGAGCGAGGCTCCTCGCCGACTTCGGTGGGCGGCTTCTGTTCGATGAAGGCGATGTCCACCCGCAACGACGAGCCGACCCGGGCCTCGCGCCCCTGGGACAAGGACCGCGATGGCTTCGTGCTGGGTGACGGCGCCGGCGTGCTGATCCTCGAGGAATACGAGCGCGCGAAGGCGCGCGGTGCGCGCATCTACTGCGAACTGGCCGGGTTCGGCGCCAGTTCCGACGCGTTCCACATGACCGCGCCCAGCGAGGACGGCGAGGGACCGTCGCGCTGCATGGCCGCGGCGTTCGCCGATGCCGGCATCAATGCCGACCAGGTGGACTACCTCAACGCACATGGCACCTCGACACCCCTGGGCGACCTGGCCGAGACGCTGGCGATCAAGCGCGCGTTGGGCGAGCATGCCTACCGGACGATGGTCAGCTCGACCAAGTCGATGACCGGCCACCTGCTGGGTGCGGCCGGCGGCGCGGAGGCCATTTTCTCGGTGCTGGCCCTGCACCACGGCATCATCCCGCCCACCATCAACCTGGACGAGGCGGGCGAAGGCTGCGATCTCGACTACGTGCCCAACGTCGCGCGCGAGAAGAAGATCGACGTGGCCGTGTCGAACGGCTTCGGTTTCGGCGGCACCAACGGAACGCTGGTTTTCAAGCGGACCTGAGGACGGCCCCGCACGTTTCGAGGACCCCCGCCAAGGCGGGGGTTTTCCGTTCCATGCCGATGATCCCGGATCGGGCGGGGCAGGGGACGCGAGCGGCCGGATCGTCGACAATGCCCGCATGCTGCTGACCCGGTCCCTGTCCCACCCCATCGACCTGCTCGCGCTGCATCGCATCGATCCGGCGCGTTATCCCATGTTGCTCGAGTCCACCGCGCATGGCACTGCGCAGGGCCGCTGGGACATGGTGCTGGCGACGCGGGGAGAAGCGTTCCGGCAGGAAGCGGACGGCCGCGTCCGTGACCACGCCGGGCGTGACCTGGGCGACGACTTCCTGCAGGCCCTGGACCGGGCCTGGGAGGCGCTCCGGGTGCCACGCGACGAGCCGCGTTGGCCGTTCCGCGGCGGTTGGGCACTGTTGCTGGGCTATGAGCTCGCCGCGCAGGTCGAGCCGGTCCTGCGACTCCCCCCTGCGGCAGGCCCGCTGCCGGTCGCAACGGCCCTCAGATGCCCTGCCGCAGTCCTGCGAGACCACGTGTCGGGCGAGTGCGTCGTGGTGGCCGAACCGGGCCATGAGGATCTTCTCGCGGCGATGCATGCGGACTGTATCCAGGCCGCACGGATGCCCCCCCTCCCGCCGTGGCGGGCGCCGGTTCGGGTGGAGGAAGAGGCACCCGAGCGTTACCTGGAGGGCGTCGAGCGCGTGCTCGCGTACCTGCACGCAGGCGATGTCTTCCAGGTCAATCTGTCGCGTGCATGGCGCGTGGCGTTCGAATCGAAAGTGTCGCCGTCGGCATTGTTCCAGCGCCTGCGCGACCACAACCCCGCGCCGTTCGCGGGCATTTTCGATACCGGGTCGGGTGCGGTGGTCAGTGCTTCGCCGGAGCGCCTCGTTTCAGTGCGTGGCGAGGTGGTCGAGACCCGCCCGATCGCCGGCACGCGGCCACGCGACGCCGGCGATGACGACATCCAGCGGATCCGCGAACTGGTCAGTCACCCGAAGGAGCGCGCGGAGCACGTCATGCTGATCGACCTCGAGCGCAATGACCTGGGACGCGTCTGCGTGCCGGGCAGCGTGGAAGTGGACGAACTGATGACGGTCGAGAGCTACGCGCACGTCCACCATATCGTCAGCAACGTGCGCGGCCGCCTGCGCGCGGACGCCACGCCCGGCCGCGTGGTCCGCGCCGTCTTCCCCGGCGGCACCATCACCGGCTGCCCGAAGGTGCGTTGCATGCAGATCGTCGCGGAGCTGGAAGGGGTGGGGCGTGGCGCCTATACCGGGGCGATGGGATGGTTGAACCGTGATGGCGACCTCGACCTCAACATCCTGATCCGCAGTGCCGAGGTCCACGGCGACGAACTGCGCTTCCGTACCGGTGCAGGGATCGTGGCCGATTCGCAGCCGCAGCGGGAACTGGATGAAACCCGGGCCAAGGCACGCGGCATGATGCGCGCCCTGGGTGCGGACGGCGCGACGACGTAGCCCATGGCCACGGGACAGCAACGGGACTCGACCGCCACCCCCGTCGCCAGGGTGTTTCGCGGCGAACGCGAGGTCGAGGCCATCGACGCTGCCGATCGCGGCCTCGCCTACGGCGATGGTGTGTTCGAAACCCTGCGCGCACACCGCGGCGATGCCCCCTGGTGGGACGCGCATTGGGCACGCCTGCGTCGCGGTGCCCGGGCCCTGGGCCTGCCGGTGCCGGAGGAGGCCCAGGTGCGGGATGTCGCGTGCGCGCTGCTGCGGGGCGAAGACGCGGTACTCAAAGTACTGCTGACCCGTGGCGTCGGCGGCCGGGGCTACGCACCGCCGCATGCCGCCGTGCCTACGTGGGTCGTCTCGCGGCACCCCTTGCCCCCAGCACCGCCCGAAGCCGGGCTGCGGGTGCGCTGGTGCCACACCCGGCTGGCCATCCAGCCGGGCCTCGCCGGACTGAAGCACTGCAACCGGCTTGAACAGGTGCTGGCGCGCGCGGAGGCCGGGATGCCCGGCACCGACGCGCCCTCCAGCGATGAGCGCCCCAGCGACGAAGGACTCATGCTCAGTACGGCGGGTGATGTCATCAGTGCCACCAGTGCCAACCTGTTCGTGTTGCGCGACGGGCAATGGTGGACGCCACCGGTGACCGGTTGCGGGGTCGCCGGCATCTGCCGCGCCTGGGTGCTCGCCCACGCGCCTGCCGGCGAGGCGGTCATGGCGCCCCGGGACGTCGAAGCTGCCGACGCGGTTTTCCTGTGCAACGCGGTGCGCGGTATCCTCCCCGTGGCACGGCTGGCGACGCGGTGCTGGGCGCGCCATCCACGGCTGGAAGCCCTGCGCGCGCAGTTCGCCGCCGATGTTCCCGCGTTCGCCCTGGAGACCCCGTGAGTCGAAACCTGTTGCGCCGCATCGGCGTGCTGATCCTGTTGCTGGTCCTGCTCGCGGCCCTGGCCGGGTTCTGGGCATGGCAGCGCTACCAGGCCTTCGCGGGCATCCCGGTCCATGGAATCGAAGCGCCGGCCGCGTTGCTGGTCGAGCGTGGCGACTCGTTGCCGGTGGTGCTGGCCAAGCTCCGCGCGCTCGGCGTCCGCGGCGGGCATGAAGCCGAGTGGCGCTTGCTCGCGCGCGAGATGGGTGCCGCGGGGCGCCTGCAGGTGGGCGAGTACGCGATCGACCCCGGCATGACGCCGCGTGACATCCTGGCGGCCCTGCGCGATGGGCGTGTCGTCCGCCATGCCTTCGCGATCATCCCCGGGCGCACCTTCCGCGAACTGCGTGCCGCGCTGGCCCGCGAGTCGCTGCTGGAGCAGGAGATCGAGGACCTGGACGACGGTGCGGTCATGGCGGCCCTGGGCCAGCCAGGCCAGCATCCCGAAGGGCGTTTCCTGCCCGAGACCTACCATTACACCCGCGGCGACAGCGACCTGGATCTGTTGCGTCGGGCCCATGCGGCGATGCAGGAGGCGCTGGATGCCGCCTGGGCCACGCGAAGCGACGACAGCGTCCTGGGTTCGCCGGATGAGCTGCTGACTTTGGCCTCCATCGTGGAGAAGGAAAGCGGGATCGCCAGCGAGCGGCCCCGTGTCGCCGGGGTGTTCGAGCGGCGGTTGCGCATCGGCATGAAGCTCCAGACCGACCCGACGGTCATATACGGACTCGGCTCCGCTTACGATGGCAACATCCGGCGGCGTGACCTGGACACCGACACGCCCTACAACACCTACACGCGTGGCGGCCTGCCCCCGACGCCGATCGCGATGCCCAGCGCCGGCGCACTCGAGGCCACCGCGAACCCCATCGATGACGGGGCGCTGTACTTCGTGGCACTGGGCGACGGCAGTGGCCGGCACGCCTTTTCGCGGACTCTCGCCGAGCACAACGCCGCGGTCGTGCGTTACCTGCGTCGCTATCGCGCGGCCCGCGAGGCCGACGCCGGGACCGCCGCGGGTACCGGCCCGGAGTCCCCGTGAGCCTGCACCGCCAGCCCCGTTTCATCAGTCTCGAGGGAGGCGAGGGGGCCGGGAAGTCCACCGTGCTGGAGCGCCTTGCGGAACGGCTGCACGCCACCGGCGATGAAGTGGTCGTGACGCGCGAACCCGGGGGCACGCCCCTGGCCGAACAGGTCCGCCGCCTGCTCCTCGATCCGGACCATGAGGCACCCGCGGCCAATACCGAGCTGTTGCTCGTGTTCGCCGCGCGTGCCCAGCATGTGCGGGAAACGGTGCTGCCTGCACTCGAGCGCGGTGCCTGGGTGCTGAGCGATCGCTTCAGCGATGCCAGCTATGCGTACCAGGGCGCCGCCCGGGGCCTGGATGCAGGCTTCATCGCGGAACTCGAACGCCGGGTCGTCGGCATCGAGCCCGCCCTGACGCTCCTCCTTGACGTGCCGGTCGAGGTGGGGTTGGCCCGCATCCAGGGGCGTGGTGGGATGGACCGCATCGAGTCCGAACACACCGCCTTCTTCGAGCGCGTCCGGGCCGGCTACCTTGAACGTGCGCGCGCGGCACCCGGGCGCATCCGTGTGATCGACGCCAGCCAGCCGCGGGAGATCGTCGGCGACCTCGCCGAAGGGCTGCTGTCCGCGCACATCCAGGCGAACCGCGCATGAGTCCGCCGCGCACCGCCCTGGCCCCGTGGCAGCAGCGCGTATACGACCGCGTGGCGGCCGCGCTCGATGCAGGTCGCCTGGGACATGCGCTGCTGTTCTGCGGGCCGGCCCTGCTGGGCAAGCGGGTCGTCGCTGAGCGGCTCGCGCAGCGCGTGTTGTGCCAGCATCGTGCCCCCGGGCAGGATGCCTGCGGGCATTGCCGGGCCTGCGAGCTGTTCGCGCAGCGTCACCAGCTCGACCCCGTGGAGACGCGGCCGGACGGCCTGCCGGCACATCCCTTCGGTCGCCCGGGCCATCCGGATGCGGTCTTCGTGGGCCACGTGCTCAACGAGAAGGCGCGACCGCCGAAGATGCGTACTGAAATCGTCATCGAACAGATCCGCCAGCTGTCCGAGCGGCTGTCGCTGACGCCCCAATACGGGACGGCGCTGGTCGCGCTGCTCGACCCGGCGGACGCCATCAACACCGCCGCCGGCAACGCCCTGCTCAAGACCCTGGAGGAGCCGGTATCCGGCCGCTACCTCTGGCTGTTGAGCGCGCAGCCCGGGCGCCTCCCGGCCACCATCCGCAGCCGTTGCCAGCGAATCGAGTTCCACCTGCCGCCGCGGGACGAAGCCGAGGCCTGGCTTGTCGGGCGCGGGCACGATGCGGGCGACGCATGCGAGGCGCTGGACGCCGCACGCGGACACCCGGGCCTCGCCGACGCCTGGCTGACCGGCGATGGACTGGCCTTGCGCCGGGAGGTCGCCGGCGACCTTGCCGCGCTGGGCAAGGGGCGCGCGTCACCGGCTGAAGTCGCCCAGCGGTGGAGCGCCGACGATGGCCTCGCCTTGCGGCTGCGGCATGCCGCCGACCTGGCGCTGGCGGATGCCTCGGGCTTGACCGACCCGGCCGCGGCGAGCAGTCTGGCGGAGTGGTTCGACAAGGCGAACCGGACACGCGACCTGCTGCGCACCACGGTGCGCGCGGACCTCGCGGTCGTGGAACTGCTCCTGGCGTGGCGCAAACGTGCGCGACGCCAGGGGGTTTGAACAAGGAGACCGCCATGCAGGACGCGGACGACGCAATCGACAGGCTCGAACAGGGGACATTCGGATGAGTGGCAAAGGGCGACAGGGCATCCTGACCCTGGCGATCAAGGACAAGGCGCAGCTGTACAACGCCTACATGCCGTTCCTGCGCGGCGGCGGCATCTTCGTGCAGACGCCGAACCGCTACTTCATCGGCAACGAGGTCTTTTTGATGCTGACGCTGCCGGAGTCGAACGACCGCATGCCGGTCGCGGGCAAGGTCGTCTGGGTGACGCCGCTGGGGGCGCAGGGGAACCGGCCGGCCGGGGTCGGGGTGCAGTTCAACGAGGGCCACGATGCCGAAGTCGTTCGCGGCAAGATCGAGGCGCTGCTGGCCGGCCAGCTGCAGTCGGATCGGGCCACCTTCACGATGTAGCCCCGGTGGTCACCGTGTGGCCAATCAGGCAGGCGGGCCTTGGCCCGCCTGCGTCGTTCAGGCCCTGAGCGCGGGGTTGTCCCAGCCCGGTCGCGGCGCGAAGCGCGCGCCATGCGCGGCCTGCAGCGCCTTCAGCTTCTCCAGCAGGGCCTCCGGACCGGCGTCGCGGACGTACTGGATCGGGCCGCCCCGGAAGGGCGCGAAGCCCGTGCCGAAGATCACGCCGGCGTCCAGCATGTCCGCGTCGGCGACCACGCCATCATGCAGGCATGCCACCGCTTCGTTGAGCAGCGGCAGGACCAGCCGGTGCTCCAGGTCCGCGGGGGCTTTGTAGTCCTTCGGCAGCTCCGGCTTGACGGGCTTGCCCTCCGACCACCGGTAGAGGCCCTGGCCGTCCTTCTTGCCCCGCTTGCCCGGCTCCACGCTTCCCAGCGAAGCGGGTACCTCGAGGCCGAGGAAGGGCGCGAGCTCGGCACCGACGCCCGCCGCCACGTCCAGGCCGACCGTGTCGATCAGTTCGATGGGGCCCATCGGCATGCCGAACTTCACCGCGGCCTTGTCGATCGCAGGCCCCGGGATGCCCTCGGCATACGCGGTCGCGGCTTCGAGCATGTAGGGGAACAGCACGCGGTTGACCAGGAAGCCCGGCGTTCCGGCGACGGGCACCGGCAGCTTGCCGATCGCCTTGCAGAACGCCGCCAGCCGCTGCTGCGTCTCGTCCGCCAACCGGTCGTGGTGGATGATCTCGACCAGCGGCATCAGTGCCACCGGGTTGAAGTAATGCAGGCCGCCGAAGCGGGCCGGGTGCTGGAGCTGCTCGCAAAGCTCGGAGAGCGGGATCGACGATGTATTGGTCGTCAGCAGGGCGTCCGGCTTCAGGCGCGGCTCGACGGTCGCGTAGAGGTCCCGCTTGGCCTCCGGATTTTCGATGATCGCTTCGATGACGAGGTCGGCTTCCGCAACGCCGTCGCCCGCCAGGTCGCCACGCAGGCGTGCATGCGTCTGCTCGCGCCTGGCGTCGTCCTTGACCTTCTTGTCGAACATCGCCCGACCGCGTGCCAGCGCCCCGTCGATGAACCGCTGCTCGCGGTCCTGGAGGGTGACTTCGAATCCCTTGTAGGCCGACCACGCGGCGATGTCGCCGCCCATCACGCCGGCCCCGACGACATGGACCCTGGCTATGCGGTGGGCCTGGCTGCCCTGCGCCTTCAGGCGCTCCTGCAGGAAGAACACGCGGATCAGGTTGCGGGCCGTCGCGGTGCCCGCGAGCTTGACCACCGACTTCCGCTCCGCGGCCAGCAGGGTCTGGATCCCGCCACCGGCGCGCTTCCAGGTGTTGATGAGCGCGTAGGGGGCCGGATAGTGGTCCTTGCGCGCTTTTCGCGCGACCTGTCGGGCCAGGATCGGCGCCAGCGCCTGGCGGACCGGCCAGGTATTGGTGATCCAGCCGAGCGCGCGCTGCCTGAGCGGACGCACGCCCCCCCGCAACGCGCGCTTCGCCGCTTCGTCCTCGATGAGGGGGGCGTCGACCACCTTGTCGACCAACCCGATCGCGCGCGCCGCGGAGGCGGACAGGGTCCGGCCCGTCAGCATCATGTCGAAGGCCGCCGGGGCGCCGACCAGGCGCGGGAGCCGCACGCTGCCGCCCCAGCCCGGATAGATGCCGAGCTTCACTTCGGGCAGGCCGATGCGCGTGGACGGGTCGTTGCTTGCGACCCGTTGGTCGCATGCCAGGGCGATCTCCGTGCCGCCGCCCATGCAGAACCCGTGGATCGCCGCGACGGTCGGGCAGGGCAGTTCCGACAGGCGCTGGAACACCTGCTGGCCGCGGTGGATGGCATCGCCCACCGTGCCCTTCTCGCCGAAGCTCGCGAACTCCTTGATGTCGGCGCCGGCGATGAACCCCTTGTCCTTCGCGGACACGAGCACCAGGCCCTTGGGCGGATCCATCGCCAGCCGCTCCAGCAGGCCGTCCAGTTCGATCAGCACGTCCTGGGCGAACGTGTTCACCGATGCGTCGGCACGGTCGAAAGCGAGGACCAGCACGCCATCGTCGCGAAGCCGCGTGCGCCAGTGCTGGAAGCGGAGACCGTCGAGGCCAGCGATCATGTACACCATCCGTTAACGTATGGAAGGGCGATATCATCCCGGGGGCGTTCCATCGCCGTCAAATGCGCGACGGCGGGACGATACCGCGTCATTGTCCCGTGGCCACCGTAAAAGTCCCGTGCAGCGGTCCGGCTCCGGGATGCGGCGGGCGCCGGGGCCACCATGACGATCCACGCTTGCGGCGCGCCCTGCCGCCCCCATTAATGACAGGGATTGAACTTTTCTCCCACGGGCGTGTCCCATTGTTCGGCCAAGGCCGAGCTGACAGGAGTGCCGGCGCGGCATGGCCGAACAGAAACTTGCTCAAGACGACGCCCAGGGGCGGGACAGCGGGCTGGACCAGGCACTGGTCCGCCGGGTCCAGCAGGGCGATGGCGCGGCCTTCGATGCCCTGGTGCGCAAGTACCAGCATCGGATCGTCGGGCTCATCGGACGTTACGTGTCCGACTGGAGCGAGTGCCAGGACGTGGCCCAGGAGACCTTCATGCGTGCCTATCGCGCGCTTGGCAATTTCCGGGGCGACGCCCAGTTCTCCACCTGGCTGCACCGGATCGCCGTGAATACCGCCAAGAACCATCTCGTCGCCCAGAACCGCCGCCCGCCGACCGATGACGTCGACGCGGTCGACGCCGAGCAGTTCGATGGAGGCATCCGGCTCCGCGACACCGACACGCCCGAGCACGAACTCATGCGCCAGCAGGTGGAACGGACCGTGATGGACACGGTGCAGTCGCTGCCCCCGGAGTTGAGGGATGCCATCACGCTCCGGGAAGTCGAAGGCCTGAGTTACGAGGAGATCGCCCGGCAGATGGATTGCCCGATCGGCACCGTTCGTTCGCGGATCTTCCGCGCGCGCGAGGCGATCGACGAGCAGCTCAGGCCATTGCTGGACAATACCTCCGAGCGGGAGCCCCGAGCCTCATGACATCCACGACGACGCCCCATTCCGACGACCGGGAGGCGCTGTGCGCCCTGTTCGACGACGAGTTGCATGGCGACGCCGCACGCTTCGCGTACCGGCGACTCGAGCATGATGCCGCCTGGCGCGAGACGGTCGGTCGCTGGCAGCTGAGCGGCGACGTGCTTCGGCAGCAGGCGCAGGGCGTGGCACCTGCCGGTTTTGGCGCGCGTGTCGCGCTGGCGCTGGAAGACGAACGCGCGGCCCCCGCTTTGCTGGCGGGGACCGGAACGGGCGGTGGTTCCGGTGCGCGCGGGGCGCGGCGGTGGATCCCTGGGGCGGCACTCGCGGCATCCGTGGCGGTGGCGGCGCTTTTCGTGGTGCGTCCGGGCGATGAACCGGTCTCCCCGGCCTCCGGACTCGCTTCCCAGGGACCATCGGATCGCCCGGCGGTGGCTGCTGCGGAGGTTCCAGGCGTGCTTCCGGGCGTGGAGTCAGAGCGTGCGGATGCGGCTGTCGTCGCCTCGACCGGAGGGAGGGTGGCTGGACGGGAACGCGTCGAGGCGCCCGGATCACGCATCGCCGGATCACGCATCGAAGATCCCGCCCCGCCGGCCGTGGCTCCCTCCGCTGGAACCGTGGCGCCTGCCACGGCGGAGCGTGTCATCGCGGAGGCCGGCACGCCGATCCCGGAGGATCCCTTCCAGGCGCCCCGGATGGATGCGGGCGAGCAGGCGAGGCCTTGGCCCAAGGCGGTGTTGCCGGGCTACGGCGATCGCGGCTTCACCGTGGAATACGGCCAAGCGGCGCCTGCGTCGTTCTATCCGTTCGACCCCCGGGTGCATGACGAGGCGGATCCGCCTCCGTCCTCGACGCCCGTCGAGCCACCCCCGCGGACCCATTGAAAGGCCACCGTCCGGCGCCAACGGGCCGGGCGGTCTTCCCCCTCTTCCGTTTCCCTCCACACGAGGCCGATTCCATGAACCGACCGCTTCGCGCAATCGCTTTGTCCGGACTCATCGCTGCCGCCTTGCCGGTGGCCTGCACCGCGCAGCCTCCCGCCACGGCGGATGCAGGAACCGATACAGGAGCCCAAGGCAGCTCCATCGCGCCCGCGCCGGCGCAGACGCCGGCTGCGCCGCTGGTGTCCGGGCTGCCCGATTTCACCCGCCTGGTCCAACAGGTGGGTCCTGCCGTCGTCAGCATCCGGGCTGAGATCGCACCCCGGAGAGCGGCCCGCGGAGGCGTGCCCGATGACCAGATTCCGGAATTCTTCCGCCGGTTCTTCGGCGACCAGCTGCCGCAGGCGCCCCGGGGGCCGCAAGGCGGTGGCGTCTCGCAGGGCACGGGCTTCCTGATCTCGGCGGACGGCTACCTGCTGACCAACCACCACGTCGTGGACGGTGCCGATACCGTCACGGTGTCGATGTCGGACAGCCGCGAATACCCCGCGAAGGTGATCGGCACCGACGAGCAGTACGATGTCGCCCTGCTCAAGGTCGATGCCAGCGCGCTGCCGTTCCTGCGCATCGCCAATGCCGACCTGACCAGGCCCGGCCAGTGGGTGGTCGCCATCGGCTCGCCGTTCGGGCTGGACCACTCGGTGACCGCCGGCATCGTGAGTGCGGTCGGCCGCAGCAACCCCTATTCCGGCCAGCAGTACGTGCCCTTCATCCAGAGCGACGTGGCGATCAACCGCGGCAACTCGGGTGGCCCGCTGCTCAATACCAGCGGCGAGGTGATCGGCATCAACAGCCAGATCTTCTCCAATTCGGGCGGCTACATGGGGGTCAGTTTCGCGATCCCGATCGACCTCGCCATGAACGCCGCCGAGCAGCTCAAGACCACCGGCAGCGTGCGCCGCGGCATGCTGGGCGTGAACATCCAGCCCGTCCTGGCCGAGCAGATCGAAGCACTGGGGCTCAGCGACACCGCCGGCGCGCTGGTCAACAACGTGCAGCCGGGCAGCGCGGCCGACAAGGCCGGCATCCGCCGCATGGACGTGATCCGGGAGGTCGACGGCAAGCGCGTCGGGTCGGCGGCCGACCTGCCGCCGCTGATCGGTGCCCGTCCGCCGGGCTCGAAGGTCGACCTGACCGTGATGCGCGACGGGCGCAGCCGCGAGGTCAGCGTGACGCTCGACGCCCTCGAAGGCGAGCTGGTCGCGGCGAACGACGATGGCGAAGCAGCGGGCGCCCCCTCGCAGGCGCGCCCGGCCAGCGGCAACCCGCTCGGTCTGGGCACGCAGGGGCTCAGTGGAGCGCAGCGGGCGCAGCTGGGCCTGAACGACGACGAGGGCGTCCTGGTCACGGGTGTCGAGAGTGCGGCGGCCCGTGCGGCCGGCATCAGCCCGGGCGACGTGATCCTGTCGGTGGGCAGCGAGGCCGTGGATTCGCCTGCCAGCCTGGACCGCGCATTGCGGGGCCTGGAGGGCGGCGACACCGCGATGCTGCTGGTCCGCAGCCGCAACGGCCTGACCCAGTACCGCGCGGTGACGCTCGACGGGAAGGGCTGAACCCACGCACCGCGGGAACCGGGCGGACGGGCCCGGTTCCCCGGTCGCCATGCGATAATCGCGCGTTAACCTTTGCGCCCATCCCCGGTCCGGCCCATCTTCTGGCGCCGGCCCCGGCTTGACCGGTCCCCCGTCCGCATGCAGCAGATCAGAAATTTCTCCATCATCGCCCACGTCGACCACGGCAAGTCGACGCTCGCCGACCGCATCATCCAGCTGTGCGGAGGCCTGAGCGAGCGCGAGATGGAAGCGCAGGTACTCGACAACAATCCGATCGAGCGCGAGCGCGGCATCACCATCAAGTCGCAGTCGGTGTCGCTCCCATACACCGCGCGCGACGGCCAGACCTACTTCCTGAACTTCATCGACACCCCGGGCCACGTCGATTTCAGCTACGAAGTCAGCCGTTCGCTGGCGGCCTGCGAGGGCGCGCTGCTGGTGGTCGACGCCGCGCAGGGCGTCGAGGCGCAGTCCGTCGCGAACTGCTACACCGCGGTGGAGCAGGGCCTCGAGGTCGTGCCGATCCTCAACAAGATCGACCTGCCGACTGCGGACATCGAGAAGGCGAAGGCCGAGATCGAGGCGGTCATCGGCATCGACGCCGCCGATGCGGTCGCGGTGAGCGCCAAGACCGGCCTGAACGTGCAGGACGTGCTTGAGGCGATCGTCAACCGCATCCCGCCGCCGCAGCCGCGCGACACCGACAAGCTGCAGGCGCTGATCATCGATTCCTGGTTCGACAACTACCTGGGCGTGGTCATGCTGGTGCGCGTCATGCAGGGCGAGATCAAGCCGGGCGACAAGCTCACGGTCATGTCGACCGGGCGCAGCCACCAGGTCGACAACGTCGGCGTGTTCACCCCCAAGCGCAAGGAGCTGTCGAAGCTGGGCGCGGGCGAGGTGGGCTGGGTCAATGCCAGCATCAAGGACGTCCACGGCGCACCCGTCGGCGACACCCTGACCCTGACCGCGGACCCGGCGCCGAAGCCGCTGCCGGGCTTCCAGGAGATGCAGCCGCGCGTGTTCGCCGGCCTGTTCCCGGTCGACGCCGAGGACTACCCGGACCTGCGCGAGGCCCTCGAGAAGCTGCGCCTGAACGACGCCGCGCTGCGCTTCGAACCGGAAAGCTCCGAGGCGATGGGCTTCGGTTTCCGTTGCGGCTTCCTGGGCATGCTGCACATGGAGATCGTGCAGGAGCGGCTTGAGCGGGAATACAACCTCGACCTGATCACCACCGCGCCAACCGTGGTCTACGAGGTCCTCAAGACCGACGGCACCGTGGTGCCGATGGACAACCCGGCCAAACTTCCGCCGGTGAACCAGGTCGACGAAGTGCGCGAGCCGGTCATCCGCGCCAACATCCTGACCCCGCCGGACTACATCGGCGGGATCATCACGCTGTGCGAAGAGAAGCGCGGCAGCCAGATCGGCATCACCTACATGGCCAGCCAGGTCCAGATCAGCTACGAGCTGCCGATGGCCGAGGTGGTGCTCGACTTCTTCGACCGCCTGAAATCCGTGAGCCGTGGGTACGCGTCGCTCGACTACCACTTCCTGCGCTTCGACCCGGGCCCGTTCGTTCGCGTCGACATCCTGATCAACGGCGACAAGGTCGACGCCCTGAGCATCATCTGCCACCGCAGCCATGCGGACCGCCGGGGTCGCGAGCTGTGCGAGCGGATGAAGGAGCTGATCCCCCGGCAGATGTTCGACGTGGCCATCCAGGCCGCGATCGGCTCGCAGATCATCGCGCGCACCACGGTCAAGGCGATGCGCAAGAACGTGCTCGCGAAGTGCTACGGCGGCGACATCAGCCGCAAGAAGAAGCTCCTCGAGAAGCAGAAGGAAGGCAAGAAGCGGATGAAGCAGGTGGGACGCGTCGAGATTCCGCAGGAGGCCTTCCTGGCGGTGCTGCAGACCGACGGCAACAAGTAGGGGCGGACCTTCGTGCCTGCCTTCGCGCGCCCGTCCCGGACGGGGGAGTGCCATGCCATGACGAACGGGACGCCCCCGGCTATCCTCCGTGGGGCACACTCGCGGGCACGTACCCATCGCGCGCCGCGATGCCCTGAAGATCCCCGATCCATGCCGCCAAGGAGCACGCATGCGCTGGTTTGAAATCGCCCTGGTGGCATTGACCCTGGTCTCGGGCCTGGTCTGGCTGTTGGATACGCTGGTCCTGGCCCGTCGTCGTGCCGCCGGGGCCAGCCTGCTCACGGACGAGGATGAGCCGTGGTACGTCGACTACTCCAAGGCCTTCTTCCCGGTGCTGCTGGTGGTGCTGGTCCTGCGGAGCTTCCTTGCCGAGCCGTTCCGGATTCCCTCGAACTCCATGATGCCGACCCTGCTGACCGGCGACTTCATCCTGGTCAACAAGTTCAGCTACGGGCTTCGTCTGCCCATCACCAATACCAAGGTGGTCCCCATCGGCGCGCCGGCCCGGGGTGACGTGGTGGTGTTCCGGCCCCCCCACCATCCGGACCAGGACTGGATCAAACGCATCGTCGGCCTGCCGGGCGACCGAATCGCCTATCGCGACAACACCGTGTTCGTGAATGGCGAGGCGATGCACTACACGCCGATCGGCACCTACCAGGGCCACGGTCGCGGCAGCGAGATGACGGGGGCCGCGGAACTGTCCGAAAACCTGGAGGGCCGTGAGCACCGGGTGCTGGAGCGCACGGCGCTCCCGTTCCGCGACCCGGGCGACGGCGAGTGGGAAGTGCCAACGGGGCACTATTTCGTCATGGGCGACAATCGTGATAATAGCGAGGACAGCCGCTACTGGCAGTCGCACTTCCTGCCGGAGGAAAACCTCCGTGGGAAGGCGTTCCTGATCTGGATGAGCTGGGACGGTGGGGTCCAGTGGTCCAGGATCGGAGACAGTATCCGGTAACGCTCGCGTCGGGTGGGGCAAGGTCCATAAAAGGGGAGTTCTGCAATGAAACGTATGCAAGGTGGCATGACGCTGATCGGCTTCATCATCGTGCTGGCGGTCGCCGGTGTGTTCATTTACATGGGCATGAAGCTGATCCCCATGTATTCGGAGTACTACTCCGTCAAGCGCGCGCTGTCCGAGATGAGCACCGACGCCGAGGTCCAGGTGGCCGACCCGGCAAAGATCCGCGACCTGTTCTTCCGGCGGCTCTACGTGAGCTATGCCGAGAACGTGGAGAAAGACGACTTCAAGATCGCCCGCAAGGATGCCGGTTGGGAGATCACCGTGGATTACGAGGTGCGCAAGCCCTTGATCGGCAATCTCGACGTGGTGGGTCACTTCACCGCGAAGCAGAAGATCAATCGCGGTGGGATCGACTGACCCCATCGGGCATCCGTTCCGATCCCCGGGGCTGCTCAGGCAGGCGCTGACGCATCGCAGCGCCGGGGCGCCGCATTACGAGCGACTGGAGTTCCTGGGCGACGCGCTGGTCAACCTGCTGGTCGCCGAGGCACTGTTCGACCGTTGGCCCAAGGTGGACGAGGGGGCGTTGACCCGTGCCCGCGCCGAACTGGTCCGCGAGTCGTCGCTGGCCTCGATCGCCCGGGACCTGGAGCTGGGCGATCGCCTGGTCCTGGGCCCCGGGGAGATGAAGTCGGGGGGGCACCGGCGGGACTCCATCCTGGCCGACGTGGTCGAGGCCATCGTCGCAGCGATCTATCTCGACGCGGGCTTCGACGCCTGTCGCGCCCGCGTGCTGCCCTGGTTCGAGGGCGCGATGGCGCGCATGCCGCCCCCGCACAAGGTCGGCAAGGATGCCAAGACCCGGCTCCAGGAATGGCTGCAGGGACGCAGGAAGCCCTTGCCGGTGTACGCGCTGCTGTCCGAATCGGGCGAGGAACATGCCAAGACCTTCAGGGTCAGCTGCCGCCTGGCCGAGCCCGAGGTGGAGACCGAAGGCGATGGCGGATCGCGACGTGCGGCCGAGCAGCGTGCGGCCGAAGCCGCGCTCGCACTGCTGGAAGGCTGAACCCGGACGTCCGGTTCCGGCGCTCCCGCTCTCCGCGCCGTACAATCCCGTCATGAGCACCCCTGTCTATCGCGCCGGCCATGTCGCGGTCATCGGCCGCCCCAACGTGGGCAAGTCGACCCTCACCAATGCCCTCGTGGGGGCCAAGGTCAGCATCGTCTCGAACCGCCCGCAGACCACGCGCCACCGACTGCTGGGCATCGCCAGCTTCGACGCGGGCCAGCTGGTCCTGGTCGACACGCCGGGCCTGCATCGCGACCAGGGCAAGGCCACCGCCTCCGCCATGCACCGCTCCATGAACCGCGCCGCGCGCGGGGCTCTGGAGGGGGTGGACGCAGCCCTGCTGGTCGTCGTGGCCGGCCAGTGGGACGAGGCGGACGAGTTCGCCTACCAGGCCCTGCATGGCGCACGCCTGCCGGTGGTCCTGGTGGTCAACCAGGTCGACCGGCAGAAGGACAAGACCGCACTGCTGCCGTACCTGGCCAAGGTGACCGAAGGCCGGGAATTTGCCGCCGTACACCCGGTCTCCGCGCTCAAGCGCAAGGGCCTCGAAGCGCTGGTGAAGGACGTGCTGGCGTTGTGTCCCGAGCAGCCCGCGCTCTACGGCGAGGACGAGATCACCGACAGGAGCCAGCGCTTCCTCGCAGGCGAGATGCTGCGCGAACAGCTGATGCGCCAACTGGGCAAGGAGCTGCCCTACGCGACGACGGTCGAGATCGAGCGGTTCGAAGCGGATGGGGCGCTGTACCGCATCGGTGCGGTGATCTGGGTCGAGCGCGACGGCCAGAAAGCGATCGTCATCGGCAAGGGCGGTGAGCGCCTGCGTGATATCGGCGCGAAAGCCCGCCAGCACATGGAACGGCTGTTCGGCTGCAAGGTGTTCCTGGAAACCTGGGTGCGGGTGAGGCAGGGCTGGTCCGACGACGAAGCAGCGCTGCGCGCCTTCGGCTACAGGGACTGAGGCGGTCGGACATCTGCGATGCGCCTGATCGGCGAGCCCGGATTTGTCCTGCACGCGCGCGCCTGGCGCGAAACGAGCCTGCTGGTCGAGGTGTTGACGGAAGGCCACGGCCGCATCGGGCTCCTTGCCCGCGGCGTGCAGGGCGGCAAGCGGCACCCGCTTCGCGCTGCATTGCAACCGCTGCAGGCCATCCGCTTCGATGCCGTCTCGCGCGGAGAGCTGGCTCGGCTGGTCGCTGCCGAAGCGAGCGATGCCGGTCTTCGCCTGACGGGCGACGCCGCGCTGGCCGCGTTCTACGTCAATGAACTCACGCTGCAGCTCGCTCCGAGGCAGGTGCCCCAACCCGAGTTGTTCGATGCCTATGCACGCGTGAGGCACCGGCTGGGTTCCAGCGACCCGCTGGCCTGGTCGCTTCGACGCTACGAGCGGGACCTGCTGGACGCGCTGGGGGTCGGTTTCGAATGGCATTGCGACGGAGACGGCCAGCCGATCGATCCGGCTGCGCGCTACCGGCTGGATCCCGAGCACGGTCCGCGGCGGCAGGTGGTCGACCGTGGGCATTCGGACCGGCAGGGCACGGCGACCGGAGAAGCGCTGCTGGCACTGGCAGCGGATCGCCCGCCGCAACGCGAAGGGCTGGCCTCGTTGCGACGCCCCCTGCGCGAGGTGCTCGCCCATCACCTGGGCCCCCGCCGGCTCCGCTCGTGGACGCTGTTCGAAGAGCTTGGGCGCGTTCTTCGGAGATCCAACGGGGAGTCTCAGGCCGGCTCGCGATCCACCGGCGCGTGATCGAGCGTGTCGCGCAGCGCCTGTTCAAAGGCCTCGCGGGCGACGGGCTGCGCAGGATCGCGCTGCCAGGTCTCCACCGCATCGAGGAGACGCGCGGCGCCCACGAAGGCGCACGCGGCACGCAGGCGATGCAATCCGTCCACGACGCGATCGAAGGCATCTTCCCGCCATGCGCGGGACAAGGATGCCGCGGTGCCCGGCAGGTCATCGAGGAACAGACCGCGCAGGTGGACCACGTGGTCACGACGGTGGTTCAGCGCCTCGAGCGCAGCGACGTCATCCCACAGCAGGCGTTCGCGGCGTGGTATGGCGGGGATGCTGCCGGATCCATGCGCGGTCGCGTCGGCGTGGACGCCTCTGGACAGGGTTGAACGAACCGCATCGCGGAGCGCGGTGGCAGAAATCGGCTTGCGCAGCACCGTCTCGAATCCGGCCCCGCGCAGTGCCTCGAGCTCAGACGTATCGGACGCCGCCGTGTGGGCCAGGGCAGGCGTGTCGAGCCCCATCTCGCGCAGACGCTGCAGCAGCGACGCGGCCGAGCCGTCGGGGAGCCGCGCATCGAACAGCCAGAGGTCGTGCGCGCGGGCGCGTGCCTGGGACAGCGCGGCGCGGACAGAGTCCGCGACATGGACGGAGGCGGGAAGCCCTTCGAGGACATGGGCGAGGAACCCGCGATTGGTGGGGTCGTCCTCGACCAGCAGGATGCGGAGTGTCTCCAACGATGCGTCTCCTTGCGCGTGATGGCGTCCATGGGCCGGGCGTTCGCGGCAGGGCGGTATGCTGGCGCCATGTCCCGCTGCCTGGCAACCCGAGTCTTTCTTGCAGGTACGCTGCTGCTCGCCTGCATGCCACGATCGGCCGACGCGCGCACGGCACGGCTGCATGTCGCACGCGTGGATTCGCCGGTGGCTGTCCTTGAGAACGTGGATGTCCGGCTGGAGTGGCCAACGGGCGCGGATGCCGGGCAGTTGTGGCTGACCGCAGGTGTCGCCCACGCGCCTGCGCTGGGGTATCGGTTCCGTCGGCTGGAGTGGCGGTGTCCACTGCAGCGGTCAGGTACGGGCTGGCAATGCGAGGGGCCCGTGCGCGCGGAAGGCAGCGGAAGCGCGCGGCTCGCGATCAGGCTCGATGAGGCGACCACGTCGGTGGTGCTCCAGCGCGGACGTGCGCGGCTGTCGCTGGACCGCACCGCCGCCTCTCCGGAGCTCACGCGTATCGATCTGCGAGACGTCCCGGCGCGGTGGGCCCAGGCGCTGGCCGAGACGGCCTGGCACGACGTGCAGTTGGGGGAGGGCCGCCTGGAGGGCGAGGTGCGGGTCGACTCGGGGCAGGATGACGGCCTGGGCGTCGCCGCGAACCTGGCGCTCGAGGCGTTCGCGCTCGACACGCCCGATGGCCGGGTCGCCGCGGGCGGGCTGGGGGCGCACCTGAACGTCGAAGGCCGGTTCGGTGCCGATCCCCGAGTGCAGGTGGACGGCGTCCTGCATGGCGGCGAGATGCTGTTCGGCAATGCCTACGTGAGCCTGGCCGATCGTGACGTTCCCATCGAGATCGGGGCGCGCCGCGTCGACGGCGGCGGATGGGCCCTTGAGGGCCTGCAGTGGCACGACGGCGATCGTCTGGACGCCCGCGGCCGTGCCGAGCTGGCCGCGGACGGCGGCCTGGCCGGGCTGGAGGCCGCTTTCGAGAGCGAATCGCTGCAGGGCCTCGGCGAGAGTTACCTCGGCGGTTGGCTGGGCGTGCTCGGCCTGGCCGACATCCGTCTGTCCGGTGGGGCGCAGGGAAGCGTACGGCTCGACGCGGCGGGGCTGGAATCGGCAGTGTTGGAGCTTCAGCGAGCCGGTATCGCGGACCCGCGCGGCCGCTTCGCGTTCGAGGGCCTGGAGGGAGAGGCGCGGTTCTCGAGCGGCCCCTCCGTCGCGAGCGGGGTTCGCTGGGCGGGGCTCGATGTATACGGGATCCACTTCGGCCCGGGCGAACTGCCGCTGTCCAGTGCAGGCGGCGTGCTGGCCGGCCGCGGTGACGTGGTGCTCGATGTGCTGGACGGGCGCATGCGCGTCGAGGACATCCGGATCCGGCCGCCGGGAGCGCAGGGCGGGCTCGACGTGCGCTTCGGGCTGGCGCTGGAGGCGCTCGACATCGCGACGCTGAGCGGCGCCCTGGGCTGGCCGGCGTTCAACGGCCAGCTCAGCGGACGGATCCCGCAGGCGCATTACGCAGACGACCGGCTCGCGCTCGACGGTGGGCTGCGCATGCAACTCTTCGAAGGGGAGGTGGCGGTGTCCTCGCTTTCCATGGAACGGCCCTTCGGGGTGCTGCCCACATTGTCGGCGGACATCGCGCTGGACGGCCTCGACCTCGAGTCCCTGACCGGCGTGTTCGGCTTTGGCAGCATCAGCGGGCGCCTGCATGGACGCATCGACCATCTGCGCCTGCTCGACTGGTCGCCGGTCGCGTTCGATGCCGAACTCCATACCGAGAAGACCCGCGGCGTCCGCCAGCGGATCAGCCAGCGCGCCGTCCAGGACCTGTCGAGCGTGGGCGACGCGTCGTTCATGGGCAGCCTGCAGGGGCAGCTGATCGGGTTGTTCGACGACTTCGGCTACGCCCGGATCGGTATCGGCTGCACCCTGGCGGACGAGGTCTGCGAGATGCAGGGCCTGCGTTCAGACGGACGCGGTTTCACTATCGTCGAAGGTTCGGGCGTGCCGCGCCTCACGGTGGTCGGTTACAACCGCCGTGTACACTGGCCCACGCTGGTCGAACGGCTGGCCGCGGTGGGCAGCGGAGAGGTCGCGCCCGTGGTGGATTGATCCGAGGAACGCTGGAGGAGCGAGCATGCGTCGATGGTTGGGTGCCCCGTTGGCGGCCGTGGTGTTGACGGCCTGCGTGACGATCAATGTGTATTTCCCGGCCGCAGAGGCGCGGGAGGCCGCGCAGGAGTTCGTCGAGAAGGTGATCGGCGACGAGGCCGTGCCGGTCGTCGTGCCCGAAGGCGATCCGCAGTCGCGTATCGAGCCCCGGCAGGCACATCCCGTCGCTGCGTTGGCCGCGCGGGTTGACTGGTGGTCACTGGTGGGCGTGGGCAGCGCCCAGGCCCAGAACCAGCCGGACATCTCCATCCAGACCCCGGCCATCCAGGCCATCCAGGCGCGCATGGCGCAACGCTTCAACAGCCAGTTGCGCGCCGGCTTCGACGCCGGCGCCTTGGGTTTCGCAGAGGACGGCACCATCGTCGTGCGTGATGCGGCGAAGCTGCCGCTGAAGGACCGTGTCGCGGTGAACCAGGCGGTGGCCGACGACAACCGCGACCGCAAGGCGGTCTACCGCGAGGTGGCGGTCGCCAACGGCCATCCGGAATGGGAAGGACAGATCCGTGACGTGTTCGCGCGCCAGTGGATCGCCAGCGCCCGGCCGGGCTGGTGGTACCAGAGCGGCGGCAGCTGGAAGCAGAAGTAGCCCCATCGGTCGTCGGTCCGGGCGCCATCTGCGACAATAGGCGGTTCTGCCCCCGCCAGCCTGATGCCAGCCCGTGGCCCGACTCGACCGCACGCCGTTTGAAGCCCATGTCACCGACCTGACCCACGACGGTCGCGGCGTTGCCCGCACCGCCGATGGCAAGACCGTCTTCATCCGCGGTGCTTTGCCAGGGGAGCGCGTGGTGGCTACGCGGACCGGTCGCCACCGCAATTTCGACGAGGCCAGCACCCTTGAAGTCCTCGAGGCCGCGCCGGAGCGTGTGGTCCCGAAGTGCCCGCACTTCGGGACCTGCAGTGGCTGCGCGCTGCAGCACTATGCCGAGGACGAGCAGATCCATGCCAAGGAGCGGGTGCTGCGCGAGAATCTCGAGCGCATCGGGCACGTCAGCGCCGAACGCTGGTTGGCGCCGCTGACCGACGCGAGCTGGGGCTATCGCCGCAAGGGACGCCTCTCGGTGCGGCGCGTCGAGAAGAAGGACAAGACCCTGGTTGGCTTCCGCGAGACCGATCCGCGCTTCGTGGCCGACCTTCAGGAGTGCCACACCGTCATTCCGGCGATCGGGATGAAGCTGGGCGCGCTGTCCGCGCTGGTCGACGGGCTCGAAGCCCGCCGGGACATCCCGCAGATCGAATTCATCGCCGGCGACGATGCGGTGGCGCTGACCTTCCGCCATCTCCAGCCTTTGTCCGAACGCGATCGCGAGGCGCTCGTCGCGTTCGCAAAGGCGCAGGGCTTCGCGATCTTCCTGCAGCCCGGCGGCCTGGACAGCGTGCATCCGCTGTATCCCGAAGACGTGCCGCTGTCGTTCCGGCTCGAGGACTGGGACGTCGAGCTGAAGTTCCGGCCACTGGACTTCATCCAGGTCAACGCGGGGCTCAACGGCAAGATGATCCGGCATGCCTTCGACCTGCTCGATCCGCAGCCGGGCGAGCGCGTGCTCGACCTGTTCGCCGGTCTCGGCAACTTCACCCTGCCGCTGGCACGCCAGGTGCGCGAGGTGGTCGGTGTCGAGGGCGAACCAGGCCTGGTGCAGCGCGCCCGCGAGAACGCGGCGCACAATGGTCTGTCGAATGCACGCTTCTTCGCCGCCGACCTGGCCAAGGACCTGTCGTCCGAGCCGTGGATGCGCGAAGGCTTCGACAAGCTGCTGCTTGATCCGCCGCGCTCGGGCGCGGACTTCGTGCTCTCCGTGCTGCCGCTGAAGCAGTTCAACCGGATCGTCTATGTCAGCTGCCATCCGGCTTCGCTGGCGCGCGACGCGGGCTATCTGGTCAACGAGAAGGGCTGGAAACTCAAGGCCGCCGGCGTGATGGACATGTTCCCGCACACTGCGCACGTCGAGTCCATTGCCTTGTTCGAACCCCGCTGAGGCCGCCATGGGCATCGAGATCGAACGCAAGTTCCTGGTCGACGGCGACGCTTGGCGCGTGGCTGCGCACGAGGTGGTCCCGATGGCGCAGGGCTACCTCAATGACCTCGCGGCGATGGAGGCGGGCGTCGACGTTCGCGTGCCGATGAAGGCCTCGATCCGCGTACGCATCGAGGCGACGGGAGCCTTCCTCAACATCAAGTCGCGCGAGCTGGGACATACCCGGCAGGAGTTCGACTACCCGCTGCCGGTGGACGATGCGCGCGCACTGCTGGCGCTTTGCGTGGGCGGGCGGATTGAGAAGCGCCGGCACCTTGTCCGCCACGGCGCGCACCTGTGGGAAGTCGACGAGTTTCTCGGCGAGAACGCCGGCCTGGTCGTCGCGGAGATCGAACTGGGCGATGCCGACGAGGCCTTCGAGCGCCCGGCCTGGCTCGGCCAGGAGGTCACCGAGCAGGCACGCTACTACAATCTGGCCTTGGCCTCGCGGCCCTTCGCGCAATGGAGCGCGGCGGAGCAGGCGGGCGATGAACCCTGATCGAGGTGTCCGATGCTGCTGATCGGCGTTGCCGGTACCGAACTCACCGCGCGCGAGCATGACTGGCTGCAGGCGGACGCCTGCGCCGGCGTCGTACTGTTCGCGCGCAACTTCGCGTCGCGGACCCAGGTCGCCGAGCTGTCGCAGGCGATCCGCGAGGCCGCGCCGCGTCCGCAGCTGCTTTGCGTGGACCAGGAAGGCGGACGCGTGCAGCGCTTCCGCGACGGCTACAGTGCCTTGCCACCCCTGGCGTCCTTCAAGGCACAGCATGCCCGCGACCCGGAGGCGGCGATCGCACTGGCCCGCGAGCATGCCTGGCTGATGGCCAGCGAAGTGCGCGCGAGCGGCGTCGACCTGAGCTTCGCGCCGGTGGTGGACCTGGGGCGTGGCAACCGCGCGATCGGCAACCGGGCGTTCTTCGATGCCCCCGACGTCGTCGCCGATTTCACCCGTGCCTACGTGCTCGGCATGCACGATGCCGGCATGGCCGCCACGCTCAAGCACTTCCCCGGGCACGGCTCGGTGCCGGAAGACACCCACTTCGAGGACGCGGAAGACCCGCGTACGCTGGATGAAATCCGGGCGCTGGACCTCGTGCCTTTCGCCGCCGGGATCGAGGCTGGTGCGGACGCGGTAATGATGGCGCATGTGCGCTATCCGCAGGTCGCACCGGAGCCCGCGGGATTCGCGCCACGCTGGATCCGCGACATCCTGCGGGGCGAGATGGGCTTCCGCGGTGTCGTCTTCAGCGACGACATCGGGATGAAGGCGGCGGACAGCGCCGGTGGTGTGAAAGCGCGCGTCGAGGCTCACCTCGATGCCGGCTGCGACGCCGTGCTGGTCTGTCATCCGGAACTGGTCGAGGACGCGCTGGCCGCGGTGCACGGTCGCGTGCTGGACACGATGCCCCTGGCCGGCCTGGTCGGTCGCGGGGCGGTCGGTTGGGATGCGCTCCTGGCCGACGCGCGCTACATGGACAGCCGGCAACGGCTGGAGGACTTGAGCTGATGAGTGGACACGACCTGGCTTGGGCGCTGGAAAATTCCGATGTCGTTGTCGGTGCCGCTGTCGTCGAGGCGTCGATCGAGCGCATGGCCGACGGGATCCGCGCTGACTACGACGCACCACCCCTGTACCTGACCGTCATGCACGGCGGGCTGCCGTTCGCCGCACGGCTGGCGATGGCCCTGGGTGCCCGGGGTCTCGACCTGGAATTCGACTACCTCCACGCAACGCGCTACCGCGGCGCGACGCAGGGCGCCGATCTGGTCTGGAAGCATCGGCCCGCGACGCCACTCGCCGGGCGTCGCGTGCTGCTCGCCGACGACATCCTCGACGAGGGCCACACCCTGGCCGGCATCATCGAATGGTGTCGTGCCGAAGGCGCTGCTGACGTCCGCGTCGCCGTGCTGGCGGTGAAAGTGCACGACCGCTGCGTGGAGGGCATCCATGCGGACTACGTGGGCGTCGAAGTGCCGGATCGGTACGTGTTCGGCTACGGCATGGACTACCACGAGCAGGGCCGCAACCTGCCAGCCATTCATGCGCTGAAGGATTGAACATGCAGGCGATCGACCTGGCGGTCATTGGCGGCACCGGCGTTTACCGCCTGGCCGAACTCGAGGACATCGAGTCGCACGTCGTCGAGACGCGCTTCGGCCTGCCGTCCGGACCTGTCCGGGTCGGTCGCCTCGAGGGCCGGCGCGTCGCGTTCCTGGCACGCCATGGTGAAGGTCATTCGGTGCCGCCGCACCTCATCAACTACCGCGCGAACCTGGCGGCGCTGCAGGACCTTGGCGTGCGGCGCGTGCTTGCGCTGAATACCGTGGGCGGCATCACCGTCGCCTGCGGACCGCGCGTGCTCGCCTGTCCCGACCAGTTGATCGACTACACCTGGGGGCGCGTATCCACGCTATGCGAGGGCGAGCCCTGGGCCAGTGCGGGGGGCGAGGTGCTGCATGTCGACTTCGGCGAACCGTATACCCGCAGCCTGCGCGCGGCGGTCGTCGATGCCGCGGCCCATGCTGGTGTCGAGCTGCTTGACGGCGGCTGCTACGGCGCGACCCAGGGCCCACGCCTGGAAACGCGCGCGGAGATCGCGCGCCTGCGTCGTGACGGTTGCGACCTGGTCGGCATGACCGGCATGCCGGAGGCGGGACTGGCACGCGAACTGGGCCTCGACTATGCCTGCCTCGCCATCGTCGCCAACTGGGCGGCGGGCGCGGGACCGGATCCGGACGAGGTGATCACCCTGCAGGACGTACTGGACAACGTCGCTGCGGCCTCTGCGGGTTTGCCTGCATTGTTGCGTGCGCTGTTGCGGAACTGAGGCGTCGCCTGTTGTCAAGCGACCGTTCAGTTTGCATACTCGGCCGTGCGGCTGGCGCACCTGACGCGCCGCCGCGCCCATCGCATCCAGCATGAGGTCATCAAGGACATGCAGTACGGTACTGTCAAATGGTTCAACGACGCCAAGGGATTCGGCTTCATCTCGCCCGAAGACGGCAGCGCGGACGTATTCGTCCACTTCTCCGCCATCAATGCCAAGGGCTTCCGCAGCCTGCAGGAAGGCCAGCGGGTGAGTTACCAGCTGACCCAGGGTCCCAAGGGCGCGCAGGCCTCCGAGGTCATGGTTGCCGCCGAGGCCTGACGGCCTGCCTGTTTTTCCGAGCATTCCGGGCCCCGCCTTGCCAGGCGGGGCTTTTTCATGGGAAAGCGGGAACGCAGCGGCGGGGGTCCGCTGCAGAACGGAGCGTCAACACGGCCCTGTTGATGGGTGCGAGCGCCGAGGCGTCGCCTGGATGCGGAATGTGCACCCCCCTGAGTGATGTGAATTCACGTGGTCTTGCCCGCGGCTGTGCTTGGCTCGACGGATATTCGGGGCGCTGGGCATGGGCATGGACGTACGGGTCACCGGAGTTGGGCGGGAGATCGCGGCTGCGGGATGGATAGGGCGAGCGCTCGCCCTCCTGCTGCTGTGCATGGCGTGGGCCCAAGAGTCGCGCGCTCAAGGCATGTGGGAGTTCGCCACGGGGCAGGGTGGACCGACGAATTCGGGTCCACTGACCACCCCGCAGACCGTCGCGATGCGTCTGAACACCGACAACCCCGGCGGCAATACCTTTACCAATGCGGCGAACCCGGTCTCGGTCACGTTCAGCTGGTCACTGGTCCAGGGCAACGACGTGCCGCGCTTCGGCGCCAACGACTTCCCGAACGGCACCACGGTGCAGGGCGTGCCGATCTTCCGCGAATGGTCGTTGTCCTCTGGCAGCCCCGTGGGGGCTTCGACCCTGTATAGCTCCGGGTCGGCTGCCGGCAGCGGTCACGACCTGACGGCGAACGCCGGCCTGCGCACGTTCGCCACGGCGACGCGTGGCGCGGGCGCAAACACGACGAACCGGATCCGCCAGGCGGACCTGACGATCGCCTTCAGCCGGCCCGTGACCAATCCGGTCCTCCATCTCGTCGGGTTGGGCGAGACCAACGGTACCGTCAACGGGCTCGGTTACAGCGTCGAGTTCAATCGGGTCTCGCCCACCAGCGCGACCTTCACCCTGTTGTCCGGCACCAACCTGGCGGTGACGGCCAGCCAGATCAACAACAGTCGCAGCGATATCGACGAAAGTTGCGACTCCGGTGCGGCGTGCGGCTCGGTCAGGGTCAACGGCACCTTCAGTACGCTGGTCCTGCGCATGTTCGTGCGCGGTGACGGGACGCCGGGTGCCACCTATCTCGGCACCAATACCGGGGCGGGGGACTCCTTCGGTCTCGGCGTTTCGGTGCCGCTCGTCGCCGATCTGTCGATCACCAACACCAACACCCCGGGCGTCAACAACGACGTGGACCAGGCCGCCGATACCGTGGTGGCCGGCGAGCCGGTGACCTACACCCTCGTGGTTCGCAACGGCGGCCCCGATGTCGGCGACGGCGCCGTCCTGCGGAATCCGGCGCCTACCGGCGTGGACTGCTTGTCCGTCACGTGTGATGGCGCCACCGGTGGCGCGGCCTGTCCGGGCGGCTTGTCGGTGGCTGCACTGCAATCCGCGGCAGGGGTGACCCTCGCGACCTTGCCACCCAGCAGCAGCCTGACGTTCTCGCTGGGTTGCACGGTGCAGTAGGCGGGCGCGTGGACGACGCGCCCGTCGGGAACCAGCCACCCGAATTCGCGCCGCGCGACCTGTGGGCGGATGACGCCGCCTTGCGCGAGGCGGTCATGCGCGAGGGTGCAGGCCATTGGCGCGCGCGCATCGCCGCATATGGACGACTGTCCGGGAGCACGCTCCATGCGCTCGGCTTCGATGCGCATCGGGACATCCCCCGACTGCGCAGCCACGATCGCTTCGGGCAGCGCATCGATGTGGTCGAGTTCCACCCCAACTACCACGCGGTGATGGACGCGGCGGTCTCGCAGGGGGTCTCGGGACTCTCCTGGTACGAGCCGCGGACCGGGTCCCATGTCGCGCGCGCGGCGCTGAGCTACCTGCACTATCAGGTCGAGCCGGGCAGCAGCTGTCCGTTGACGATGACCCATGCCGCCGTGCCGGTGCTTCGCATGGCCCCAGCACTGGGGACCTGGGCCGAGAAGGCCTGTGCACCCCACTACGATCCGCGCAACGCCCCCATCGAGGCCAAGGCAGGCATCACCCTGGGCATGGGGATGACCGAAAAACAGGGCGGGAGCGACGTCCGCAGCAACCGCACGACCGCCTCGCCCATGCCGGACGGCAGCTATCGACTGGTCGGTCACAAGTGGTTTTTCTCGGCGCCGATGAGCGATGGTTTCCTGGTGCTGGCGCAGGCGGCTGCCGGCCTGTCCTGCTTCCTGATGCCGCGCTGGCGCCCTGACGGCACCCGCAACGCGTTCCGGCTGGTCCGCTTGAAGGACAAGCTCGGTGACCGCTCCAATGCGTCGTCCGAGGTCGAATTCGACGGCGCATGGGCGTGGCGCATCGGAGAGGAAGGGCGGGGCGTCGCGACCATCATCCCGATGGTCATGCTGACGCGGTTGGACTGCATGCTGGGTTCCGCGGCCCTGATGCGCATGGCGGTGGCGCAGGCCATCCATCACGCCCGTTACCGCCATGCGTTCGGACGGGCGCTGGTGGCGCAGCCACTGATGCGCAACGTGCTGGCCGACCTCGCGATCGAGGCGGAAGCGGCGCTGGCTCTGGCGATGCGGGTGGCGCGGGCAGTGGATGCCGGCCCGCAGGATCCCGCCGAAGCGGCATTGGCGCGCGTGGCCACGGCGATCGGCAAGTACTGGATCTGCAAGCGGGCACCCGCTTTCGTGAGCGAAGCGCAGGAGTGCCTGGGTGGGGGCGGCTACATCGAGGAGTCGCTGTTGGCGCGGTTGTACCGGCAGGCACCGCTGAACGCGATCTGGGAGGGCAGCGGCAACATCCAGTGCCTTGACGTACTGCGGGCGCTGGAGCGCGAACCCGCGTGCCGGGCCGCCCTGCATGATGAGCTCGGCGCCGGCACCGGCATGCCGGACGAATTCCGCCGAAGCCTCGAAGCGACACTGGCGGCCACGAGCGAACGGAATGCGAGGTGCGTGGTCGAGCGCTTGGCCCTGGGCCTGCAGGCGGTGGCGCTGGAGCGCGCGGCCAGTCCGCTGGCCGGTGACTTCATCCGCAGCCGGATCGAGGCGCCCCACGCGTTGGGTTTCGGCACCCTGGCCGACGGTCTGGATGAGGGCCGCGCGATCGACCGCGTGCTGCCTGCCGGCTGAACGGTTTCACCGGTCGCCGCGGCCCTCGTCGGCACGCAGGGTGCGGGCACCGGTGACGATCATCCGGACCATGCTGGAGAGCTGGTCGATGAGTTCGGGGTCCTTCTCCCGCGGCAGGTCCATCGCAGTGCCACCCACCGCGAACACCAACCGGGTGATCGCCTTGGCCGCGAGCGCGGGCTCGTGCAGGGTGGCGTGGTCCAGGCGCGCGAGCCGGATCAGGTCGAGTCGCAGTTCTTCCTCGAAGAATCCCAGCTCGCGGTCGACCGCCTGCTTGAATGCATCCGAGCCCACCGTGCCTTCGCGCAGCAGGACGTGGAGCAGCGTGTCGTCGGCCCGAAGCTGCTCCATGAACGCTTCGACCGAGCTGCGGACGACGCTGCGCTTGCCGCCGGCGGCGCGTTGCCGGGCCTCGCCGATGATCCGGCGCAGCGAACGGCCGGCCAGGTCGATCAACGCCACCGCCAGCTCGTCCATGTCGCGGAAGTGGCGATAGAAGCTGTTCGGGGCGATGCCGGCCTCGCGGGCCACCTCGCGCAGGCTGAGGCTGGACACGCTGCGATGCGGCCCAAGCAGCTTGAGCGCGGCCGTGAGGATGTCCTCGCGGGAAATCGACGGCTTCCGGCCAGGGCCGTGGTCGTCGTGCGACGGGGAGAGGGCGGCGGTGCTCACGGGGCGAGTATGACCAATTCTGAACGCTGGCGGGGCGGAGTCGACGGCAGTCACGTAATTAATATACGGTTGTATATACGCGCGTCTGCACACTGGTATAGTAACTCGCATGAATGCCCGAGTCCGTCCCCGCCACCGCCGTCGAGCCCCCATGCGGCATTGGCTGCGTCCTTTCGTCTCCCCCCAGGTCTTTGATTTCTGGGCGGGAAGGGTCAATACGCTGTGGACCTGGGAGCGTCCGCTGGCGCGCGTGGTCGGACGCGAGGCGGTGTCCCGCGACGCCGTCACGCTGTTGTTGAAGCCCAACCGGCACTGGAGCGGCTTCACGCCGGGGCAGCACCTCAATATCGGTGTCGAAGTCGACGGCGCGCGACTGACCCGCAGCTACAGCCTGTCCGAACCGCCCCGTGCGGACGGCCTGCTGGCGGTCACCATCAAACGCATGCCCGGAGGGCGTGTCAGCCCGATCCTCTGCGAACAGGCGGCGCTGGGAAGCGTGGTGGAACTGGGCCCTGCATTCGGCGAAATGACGTTGCCCGCATCGCCCTCCGGGCCCCTGCTGTTCCTGGCGGGCGGCTCCGGCATCACGCCGCTGAGGGCGATGCTGCGTGACCTCGCCGCGCGCGGCATGCCCGTGCCCGTGACCCTTCTGTACTGGGCCCGGCAGCGCGATGAACTGTGTTTCGTCGACGAGTTGCGCGCCTTGGCGGCGTCATGCTCGAACCTGGACGTGCACTTCATCCTGACCCGCGAAGCGGCGCGTGCCGACGACGAGCGCGTCGGCCGGATCCGTTCGGAACTGCTGATGGAGACCGTCCCCGATATCGCGGCACGCCAGGTGATGGCGTGCGGGCCCGGGGGCTTCGTCGAGTCCGCGCGCGCGCTGCTCGACGGCCGGGTTGCCGGGTTCCGGGCGGAAGCCTTCAGCCTGCCCGAGGTGCCCGTGGGCGACGAGGGCGAGGTGGAACTGACCCTTGCACGCAGCGGCCGGACCCTCCGCGCGCCCCGTGGCAAGTCGCTGCTTGAGGTACTGGAAGCCGAAGGCTTGCGCCCGAAGTCCGGTTGTCGCATGGGCATCTGCAACACCTGCGCCTGCGGCAAGTCCGCAGGCAGCGTGCGCCACCTGCCCAGCGGGGCGCTGGTCCACGAGAACACGCAGGCGCTGAAACTTTGCATCCACAGCGCCGCCACCGACCTTTCGATCGACCTTTGAAACCGACGCCTGACGCATGCCAAACGCCATGAAGAACCGTCCCCTGAGCCTGTCCGAACTCGACGCCTTCGGCGCCGAACTCGACGCGTTGCGCGCGCGCACCGTCGCGTCCCTGGGCGAGCGCGACGCGCGCTACATCCGCAACGTCATCAAGGCCGTCCGGTACACCGAAGTGGCCGGTCGCGGCCTGTTGTTCCTCGGCGCGTTCGTACACCACGTGCTGGTCCCGGCGTGGATCGCCGGCGTGTTGCTGCTCGCGTTGTCGAAGATCCTCGAGAACATGGAACTCGGCCACAACGTCATCCACGGTCAGTACGACTGGATGGGCGACCCGCAGCTCAACGGCAAGACCTACGAGTGGGACATCGTCGCGACGTCGGAGAACTGGCGGAAGACGCACAACCATCGCCACCACACCTATACCAACGTGCGCGGCCTCGACGACGACATCGGCTACGGGCTGCTGCGCATCTTCCCCGAGCAGAAGTGGCAGCCGTTCTTCCTGCTGCAGCCGGTGATCGCGCCGGTGTTCGCGCTGCTGTTCGAGTGGGGCGTCGCGATCCAGGACCTCAAGCTCGGGCGCTGGATGCAGGGCAAGATGAGCGGTTCGGCGCTGTGGCGCCAGTTCCGTCCGGTCGGCCGCAAGATGGCCCGCCAGGTAGTGAAGGATTACGTCGTCTTCCCGGCGCTGGCCGGTCCGTTCTTCCTGCCGGTCCTGCTGGGCAACGTCGTCGCGAACCTGATCCGCAACGTATGGACCTACGTGATCATCTTCTGCGGGCACTTCACGGCGCATGCCGAGACCTTCCCGCGCGAAGTGGTGCGCAACGAGTCGCGCGGGCACTGGTACCTGCGCCAGCTTCGCGGCTCGTCGAACATCTCGGGGGGCTTCGTCATCGACCTGCTGTCGGGCAACCTGAGCCACCAGATCGAACACCATTTCTATCCCGACATCCCCGCCAATCGCTACTCGGAACTGGCGGTCGAGGTGCGCGACATCTGTCGCCGGTATGGCCAGCACTACAACACCGGTTCCCTGCCGCGGCAGTTCGGCCAGGTGACCTGGCGCATCCTGCGGCATGCCTTCCCGAGCCGTCCGCCGCGCATGGCGCCGCTGGTGGCCAATGGCTGATCGGCGGGACTGAAGAGCCGCGTGTTTCCGGGGCGACCCCGCCGCCTCAATCCAGGAACTGCAGCTTCGCCAGTTCGGCGTAGAGCCCGCCTTCGGCCAGCAGGGCTGCGTGCGTGCCCTGGGCCACGATGCGGCCCCGGTCCATCACCACGATCCGGTCCGCCTTCAGGACGGTTGAAAGCCGGTGGGCGATCACCAGGGTGGTGCGTCCCCGCATCAGTGTGTCCAGCGCCTCCTGCACGGCGCGCTCGCTCTGCGCATCCAGTGCGCTGGTGGCCTCGTCAAGCAGCAGGAGGGGGGCGTCCTTCAGCAGGGCACGCGCGATGACCACGCGCTGCTGCTGGCCGCCGGACAGGCGTGCGCCGCGTTCACCGAGTTCGGTGTCCAGTCCTTCGGGAAGCGCGTCCAGGAACTCGGCCGCATGCGCCGCGGTCGCCGCGGCGTCGATGTCCTGGTCGCTGGCCTCCAGGCGCCCGTAGCGGATGTTCTCGCGTGCGCTGGTCGCGAACAGGGTCGGCTGTTGCGGTACCAGTGCGATTGCATCGCGCAGTCCAGCCGGGTCGAGCCGGCGGATGTCGACGTCGTCGATGCGGATCGCCCCGGCGTCGGGATCGTGGAAGCGCAGCAGCAGCGAGAGTACCGTGCTCTTGCCCGCCCCGGACGGACCGACCAGCGCGACGGTTTCGCCGGGGGCGACGTGCAGGTCGAAATGTTCGAGTGCGGGGAGGTCAGGGCGGTTGGGGTAATGGAAGGTGACGCCTTCGAAGCGGATCTCGCCGCGAACCGGTGTCGGCAGCGGCTCGGGTGGATCGGGCGCGAGGATACGGGGCCGGGCGTCGAGGAGTTCGCCGATCCGGCCCATGCCACCCGCGGCCCGCTGCAGTTCGTTCCAGACTTCGGCCAAGGCGCCCACGGAGCCGCCACCGATCAACGCATACAGCACGAACTGCCCCAGGGTCCCCGCGCTCATGCGGCCCGCGGCGACGTCATGCGCGCCCGACCACAGCACCAGGGTGATCGCGCCGAACACCAGGCTGATCGCGATCGCCGTCACCATCGCCTGCACCCGTATGCGACGCCGTGCGGTCGCCACGGCCTGGGCCACGGCCTCGCCGAAGCGTCCGCGCTCCCAGGGTTCGCGTGCATGGGCCTGCACCGTGCGCACCGCGCCCAGGGTCTCCGTCGCCAGCGCATTGGCATCGGCGATCCGGTCCTGCGCGGTGCGCGAGATCTTCTGCAGGCGACGTGCGCCCATGACGATCGGCAGGACCGCCAATGGAATGCCGATGACCGCGTACGCCGCCAGTCGCGGACTGGTCACGAACAGCATCGCGATGCTGCCGAGGAAGGTGACGGTACTGCGCAGGGCGACCGACATGCTGGTGGCCACGACGCTGCGCAGCAGCTCGGCGTCGGCGGTCAGCCGCGAGACCAGCTCGCCGCTGCGGTTCGCGTCGTGGAAAGCCGCATCCAGACCCATCAAGTGGCCGTAGAGCCGCTGGCGGAGATCGGCGACGACGCGTTCGCCGAGCAGCGAGACGAAGAAGAAGCGCGCGGCGGTGGCGAAGGCCAGGGCGATGGCCACCAGGAACAGCAGGCCGAACGCACGATCGATGCCGTCGCCGCCGGAGGCGAAGCCGTGGTCGATGACGGTGCGGAAGGCCGGAGGCAGGCTGAGCGTGGCTGCCGACGAGGCGGCGAGCGCGAGCAGCCACGCGCCGAACAGGCCCCTGTGGCGGACGACGAATGGCCACAGGGTGCGCAGCTGGCCCACCGGTGCTTTCTCACGCACGGCATCGCGCGTCTTGGACTCAGTCATCGTGTTCCAGGTTCTCCAGGCGTACCCGGTCCCGGGTGGCGTCGCGCAGGCGTGCTTTCAAGGTCTCCATGGCGTCGGCCGGGAGCTGGAGCCGAAGGCGCGCCCCGCCTGCATCGAACGATTCCGCCTCCTTGTCGACCGGCATCTGCGCGAGCACGCCATGGACCGCGCCGGTGTGCTCGAAGCCGAAGCGCACGTCCACTTTCGCCATCCTGACCAGTGGCACGCGCGCGGCGGTGCGCAGGCATTCGGACGCGCAACCGCCATAGGCACGGACGAGTCCACCGGCGCCGAGCTTGATGCCGCCGTACCAGCGCGTCACCACCACGGCCACGCGGTCGAGCCCCTGGCCCTCGATGGCGGCGAGGATGGGGCGTCCCGCCGTCGACGCGGGTTCGCCGTCGTCGTTGAACCGGTATTCGCCATCGATGCGCCACGCCCAGCAGTTATGCGTGGCCGCCGGGTCGCCGGCGTCCTCGAAGAACGCCGTGGCCGCCTCGGGTGACGCCACCGGTGCCGCCTGCGCGAGGAAGCGACTGTGCTTGACCTCGATCGCGTGCTCGACGCGTGCCACCAGCGTGTCCCGGGTCATCGGGCGCCGGGGTCGACGAGGGCCTGGAGGTCATCGGGGAGGGTGACCCCCGGATGGGCATGCACGAACGCATCGAGGCTCTCCCGCGCCGCCTCGGTCTGGCCTGCGTCGCGGCGGTCACGGATGCGTTGCAGCCAATCGTCCACGTCCAGGTCGCGGTCCAGGCCCACGTCGGGCAGGGAGGCGGCATCCGTCGCAGCCAGGGGGGCGGATGCGGCAGCGGCCTGCGGGGCGCTCCCGACGTTCTTCAAGGGGCGCACGGCGGCGTCAGCCGTCGCACGCGCGGAGCGGGTGTAGGTCGCTCGGCGCGCCGGGGCAGGTGCAGATTCAGGTGCAGGACTGTCCTCGGCCGCCGCGGCCTCGGCCACCCCCGCCATGTCCTCGGCGGCGCCTGCCTCGCGTTGAGCGCGTTGTCCTGCGTGCGCCCGCTCGACCGCCTGCTGGCGAGCGATGTCCGCATCGCGCATCGCGCTGCGCGCGTCGGCCGCCTGCCGCTCGGCCTCCCGTGCCGCCTTGGCGGCGCCCTCGGCCTCGGCCGTCGCCGCCGCTACGTCGTCCGCAATGGCGGTCACGGTCTCGTCGGTTGCCGGCGCACCGGAGGGCAGGGCGGCGGGGGGCAAAGCCGTGGGCTCGGCAGGCGGCGGGGGCGGTTGCCGCAAGCGCGACGGCGCACGCGGCAGGTGCTCCACCATCACGGCAGCTCCGTCGGTCGATTCCCGGGGGACCGGGACGGTGCTCTCCATCGGTCGCAGTTGCCAGACCACGCCCAGCACGAGCGTCAACGAGGCGGCCATGCCCAGGCCGGTCACCAGTCCGCCGGCGCCGCCACTGAGCCCGAGCCAGCGACGGCGCCGCGCGTGCGGGCGGGCGCGGGTCGCCGCGCGCGCCGCCGAGCGGATGCGCGCGTCGAGTTCCGGGGGCGGGCCCTCATGTGGACCCATCGCCCCGAGGCGTGCGGCCAGCGCGCGCTCTTCGGGGGTCAGTGGATCGTTCGGGAAGCGGTTCATGGGTTCAGGCTCTCGCGCAGCTTCGCCATGGCGTAGCGCAGCCGCGATTTGACGGTTTCCCGGCCGGCCCCCGTGATCTCGCCGATTTCCTCGAGACTCAGCTCACGGCCGAGGCGTAGCAGGACGACTTCGCGCTGCTCTTCCGGCAGCGCATCGATCGCCCGTTGCAGTTCGCGTCGCTGTTCGAACTCGGACAGCTGGCGCTCCGGCGTGACGGGGTCGGGAATGCGCGCGGCACGGAGGTCGGCATCGTCCGGGGCGGGGGGGCGGTGCTTCTGGGCACGCCAGTGATCGTTCAACCTATTGTGGGCGATGCGGTACAGCCAGGTGCTGAATGCGGCATCCGGCGTCCAACGCGCGCGCGCTCCAATCACCCGTTGCCAGACGTCCTGGAAACATTCCTCGGCCAGCGCCCGGTTGCGCAACTGTTGAACCATGAACCGGAACAGGGGCCCGCGATGCCGCGCGTAGAGGCGGTCGAACGCTGCATCGTCACCGCGCACCCAGGCCGCCATGAGGGTGGCGTCGTTGTCCTGTTCAGCTTCTGGCGGGGCCCCGGCATCCATCCCGTGAAGGGTACGTGGAGGCGTTGCCGTCGGGAAGAAGCTCGTGCATTGTGTGACGGAGGGAGGCAGCAGCGGCTGCCTGGGCATGGGGACAACGAGGTTCATGGAAGACCGAACGCACACGGGTCCGGTTCGGGGTTGTGCGTGTCGCCTTCCCATGCCCGCGGGGTGGGGCGCAGGGCGTCGCAATAGAGGGCTGAGCTTCCGTGCATAGCGTCGAGAACGAGGTCGTACAGCCTCTGGAAGACCCGCATGTCACGCCGTCCGACCTGGCCCGGGCCCTGCGGCAGTCATTGTTCTGCGATGCCCACCTGACGATCTGCTGGGACGTGCCCGGTGCGCCCGGACCTTGCCTGGCGGGCATGCCCCTGGAGCCCGAAGAGATCGAACGCCTGCTGTCAGGCACGGTCGACACGCAGGACTCCCGGCATGTCGGCGTGAGCTGGACGACGGAGGATGGGATCCGCGCCGCGGTCTCGGCCCAGCTCGGGGAGCCCATGCTGCAGTCCGCGCGCGAGGTCTGGCAGGCCATGGCGCGGCGGCTGGTGGACGCCCACCTCGCGACGGAGCGTGCGCGTGCGCGGGTGGTGTCGCTGGAAAAATCCGAGCGCCTGCAACAAGCGCTCTACGAGATCGCCGACCTTTCCGGATCGGACCGGGACATGGCCGAGATGCTGGGCCGGATCCACGGCGTCGTCCGCGGGCTGATGCACGCGGAGAACCTGTACATCGTCCTGTACGACGCGGACCGCCGCAGTGTCCGGTTCCTCTATTTCGCGGATTCCAGCGACTCCTACGAGCCGGATCCCGAGCGCGAGATCCACGAGGACGACCTGCCCAACAGCGTGACCATCGCGTTGTTGAAGCACGGCGAGGCCGAGTACGGCCCGTCCGAGCAGGTCCGCCGTCGCCTGGGCGTGCTGCGCGACGATCGCCACGGACCCGACAGCAAGGACTGGCTGGGCGTGACCATGCGTCGCGACGGCCAGGTGTGCGGTGCCCTCGTCGTGCAGTCCTATACCGATGCCGGGCTCTATGGCGACGAAGAGCGTGCCTTGCTCCAGTTCGTCGCCCAGCACGTGCTGACCGCGGTGGACCGTCGCAAGGCGCGCGAGCAGCTCGAACAGCGGGTCGAGGAGCGGACCCGTGCCCTGCGGCAGAGCAACCGCGACCTGCAGGCGGAGATCGTCGAGCGCCAGCGGGGCGAGCGCCTGCAGCGGGCGCTGTTCCGCATCGCCGAGCTGTCGATCACCTCCGAGACGCTGGAGAAGTTCTATGCCAGCACCCACGACGTGGTCGGCGAACTGCTCTACGCGCGCAATTTCTACATCGCCATCGTCGATGACGACGGCGAAACCCTGCATTTCCCCTACACCGTCGATGAACGGGACATGCGGCGTGACAGCCGTCCGCTCGGCCCCGGCCTGACCGAGTACGTGATCAACCACGGCGAGGCGCTGCTCGCGGACAGCAACCAGATCGCGTACCTGAACCAGACCGGTGAAGCGGTGCTGTTCGGCGCCCTGCCGCATTGCTGGCTCGGGGTGCCCCTGCTTCACGATGGCAACGTGGTGGGGGTCATCGTGGTGCAGAGCTACTCCTCCGCGGTGACGTTTACCCAGCGCGACCAGGCGTTGCTGACCTTCGTCGCGCACCACATCAGCATCGGCCTGGCCCGGAAGCGGGCCCAGGACCGCCTGGTGGCCGCCCATGCCGAACTCGAGCAGCGGGTCGAAGCCCGCACGCACGAACTCGCCCAGGCCAACGCGGAACTCCTGGAACAGATCGGCGAGCGCCTGCGTGCCGAACAGCGACTCACCTACCAGGCACGCCACGATGCACTGACGGGATTGCCCAACCGCAGCCAGCTGCTGGAACGCCTGGGCATGGCGATCAGCCGTGCCCGGCAGGCCCCGGACGCCGTGTTCGCGGTCCTGTTCCTGGACCTCGATCGCTTCAAGCTGGTGAACGACAGTGCCGGTCACTCGGCCGGCGACGACCTGCTGGTCGAGGCCGGGCGGCGGATCGTGTCGGCCATGCGCGAGGAAGACGTGGTCGCCCGGCTCGGCGGCGACGAATTCGCGATCCTGATCGAGAGCCTGGAGGACCGCAGCGTCGCCGAACGCCTCGCCGAGCGCGTCCTCGCCGCGTTGAGCGCACCATGCTGGGTGGCCGGTCGCGAGGTGTTCCCGTCGGCGAGCATCGGGATCGCATTCTGGACGCGCAACTACCGCAACGGCGCCGGCCTGCTGCGCGACGCGGACGCCGCGATGTACCGCGCGAAGGCGGGCGGGCGCGACCGCTGGGCGGTGTTCGACGAGGCGATGCGTGACGAAGCGGTGCGCATCCTGGACCTGGAAGCCGACCTGCGCCGCGCGATCAACAGCGACGACTTCGTGGCGTTCTACCAGCCGATCATCCGGCTGGAGGACAGCAAGGTGGTCGGCCACGAAGCCCTGTTGCGCTGGAAGCACGAGCGTCGCGGCCTGCTGTTGCCGGGCGAATTCATCGGCCTGGGCGAGGACAGCGGCCTGATCGAAGAGGTCGACTGGGTGATGTACCGCCGCGTGCTGTGGCAGCTTGCCGACGAACCCGGCGACAGTTACGTGTCGATCAACGTGTCGCCCCGGCACTTCCGTTCCGACGACTTCGCCGATCGGCTGCTTCGGCTGATCGAGAAGTGCGGCGCCGATCCGAACCGCCTCCGCGTGGAGATCACCGAGGTCGCGCTGCTGGACGACGCGCCGCGTGCGATCCGCATGCTGAAGCAGCTTCGCACCCACGGCGTGCTGGCCCAGCTGGACGATTTCGGGACCGGCTACTCCGCGCTGTCCTACCTCCACCGGTTCCCGCTGGAGTGCCTGAAGATCGACCGGAGCTTCGTGGCCGGGCTCGACTCCGAGGACGAAGGCCACGAGAGCGTGGCCGTGGTCCGGGCCATCCAGGCGCTTGCGGGCACGCTGGGCATCTACACGGTGGGCGAGGGTATCGAAACAGAACGCCAGGCCGCGATCCTGCGCGACCTGGGCTGCGAACGGGGGCAGGGCTACCTGTACGGTCGCCCCGCGCCCGCGCCGGCTTACCGGGCGCGGGCCTGACGGCGATCCTATTCGCTGATGGCGGCGTGACCGCCGGAGGCAGGGGGCACGAGCGTGCCCGCGGTCTCCACCAATCCGACGAACGCGGCACGCTCGCCCCGCGGGTCCTCGCCGCGCGCGCCGCGCGCGGTGGCCAGCACCGCCTGCCAGTCCCAGCCGTCGAAGCGGCTTCCACCGCGGAGCAGGTCGGCGAAGCCCGCGACCGACGCGGCGAAGCGCAGGGAGTCGCTCGCTTCGGCACGTGCGCTGGCGGCGTTGACCGGGGTTTCCAGCAAGGTGCTGTCGCTGCGTCCCGGTACCTTGTAGCGCAGGCGCAGGTGGGCGACTTCGCCCTGCAGGGTGCCGGGTCGCGCGGGTTCGCCGTAGCGCAGGGGCGGCAGGCGCTCCACGCCCGAGCCCGGCGGCGTGATCTCGTAGAGGGCCGTGACCTCGTGCCCCGCGCCGATCTCCCCGGCGTCCACCCGGTCGTTGTCGAAGTCCTCGCGGGCCAGGATGCGGTTCTCGTAACCGATCAGCCTGTACTCGGCGACCCGCGCCGGATTGAACTCGACCTGGATCTTGACGTCGCTGGCGATGGTCATGAGTGTCGAACCCATCTCCTCGACCAGCACCTTGCGGGCTTCATGGACGTTGTCGATGTAGGCATGGTTGCCGTTGCCGACGTTCGCCAGCTGCTCCGCCATCGCGTCGTTGTAGTTGCCGCGCCCGAATCCGAGCGTGCTCAGCGCGATGCCCGACGCGCGCTGGTCGGCGACCAGGGTTTCCAGCGCGCCCTGATCCACCGTGCCGACATTGAAGTCACCGTCGGTCGCCAGGATCACCCGGTTCACGCCCCCTTCCACGTAGCCCTGCCGCGCCATCGCATAGGCGAGCTGGATGCCTTCGCCGCCATTGGTGCTGCCGCCGGCCTCCAGCCGCTCCAGCGCCGCGAGGATCTCGCCCTGGCGGTCGCCCGGCGTGGGCGGGAGCACCAGGCCGGCCGAACCCGCATAGACCACGATCGACACCCGATCCTGCGGGCGCAGTTCGCGTACCAGCAGGGAGAACGCGCGCTTGAGCAGCGGGAGCTTGTCCGGCATGCCCATCGAGCCGGAACTGTCGATCAGGAACACCAGGTTCGCCGGCGGCAGTTCGGCCTTCGGCACCTCGTAGCCCTTGATACCGATCATCAGCAGCTGGCGCTTACCGTTCCACGGCGCCGGGGCCAGCTCGGTGGTGACGCGGAAGGGTTGGGCACGGTCGCTGGGTGCCGGATGGCCGTAGTCGAAGTAGTTGAGGAATTCCTCGGCGCGGACGGCGTCGGCGGGCGGGCGGATGCCGTCGTCGAGCATCGCGCGGACGTTCGTGTAGCTGCCAGTGTCGACGTCGATCGAGAACGTGGAGACCGGTGCTTCCACGGTGCGATGGACCGGATTGTCCTCGATCTCGTCGTAGTTCTCGGTGTTGGCCACCGGGGGCATGCCCAACCCATGGACGGGGCTGGGCTCATCGAAGACGACCGGCGGGGGTGGGGCCGGCATCGACGTGGGCGCCCGGGACGCGGTGACCTGCAGACTGTGGAGCTCGCGTGTTTGCGCCGATGCATCCGCCTCGGCACGCGCCTGGGCCCGGGTGCGGGCGGCCTCCTCGGCGATCCCGGCCGGGGGCGCCTCCTTGTGCGAACTGCAGGCCGCTGCGAGGCAGGCGATGGCGATGGCCGCGCCCAGGGCGGCGCGGGGGGCGGCGGCGCGTGGCGCCGTGCGGACGGTGCGGTGCATGCGAGTCTCCCTTGCGGTGGTTCCGTTGTGGTGGACATCAGAACGCACGGCGAGGGGGAGTGGGGTTGGCGCTCGTGGGTGCCAACCGTCGCCGACGGTCGGCCCCATCCTGCCACGCCCCGGCGCAGTCCGCCGGGGCAGGCTTCAGCCGCGAATGACCAGCAGGCGCGGCTCGGTCATGTCCTCGATCGCGTAGCGGATGCCCTCCCGGCCCAGGCCCGAATCCTTCACGCCGCCGTAGGGCATGTTGTCGACGCGGAAGCTGGGCACGTCGCCAACCACCACGCCGCCGACGTCCAGCCGGTCCCAGGCCCTCAATGCGTGGTCCAGGCGGCCGGTGAAGATGCCTGCCTGCAGGCCGAAGTCGCTGTCGTTGACGGCGTCGAGTGCGGCTTCGAAGTCGTCGAACGGTGAGATGAAGGCCACCGGCCCGAACACTTCCTTCCGATACAGCTCGCAATCCCGGGGGACCTGCTCCAGCAGCGTGGCGGGCACCATGTTGCCCTCGCGATCGCCGCCGGCCAGTCGTTTCGCCCCACCTTTGCGGGCCTCGGCGATCCAGTCCTCGATGCGCGTCGCGGCTTTCTCGTCGATGACCGGGCCGACGAACGTATCCTCCTTGCGCGGATCTCCCATGGCGAGCTTGCGCACGGCGGCTTTCAGCTTGCGTCGCAGCGCATCGTAGACATCGACGTGCGCGTAGATGCGTTGCACGCTGATGCAGCTCTGCCCGCTCTGGTAATAGGCGCCGAAGGCCAGCCGCTGCACCACGTGGTCGAGCGCGGCCCCCGGGTCGGCGTCGACGATACAGGCGGCATTGCCCCCCAGTTCCAGGGTGACCTTCTTCTTGCCGGCACGGGCCTTGAGGTCCCAGCCGACCAGGCCGCCGGTGAAGCTCAGCAGCGCGATGCGTTCGTCCTCCACCAGCGCGGCGGCGTCGTCGTTGGAACAGGGCAGGACCGAGAACGCCCCCTTGGGCAGGTCGGTCTCGGCCAGCACCTCGGCGATGATCAGCGCGCCGACGGGCGTGTTCGCGGCGGGCTTGAGGATGAAGGGGCAGCCGGCGGCGATGGCCGGGGCGACCTTGTGCGCGACGAGGTTGAGCGGAAAATTGAAGGGGGTGATGAAGCTGCACACGCCGATCGGCACGCGTTTGGTCATGCCGCGGTAGCCGCGCGTGCGTTCGGAGATGCCGAGTTCGAGCACTTCGCCGCCGATACGCGTCGCTTCGCCCGCCGCGATGCGGAAGGTGTCGATCAGGCGGGTGACTTCGCCGCGCGCGTCGCGGATGGGCTTGCCGGCTTCGATGCAGAGGGCTTTCGCCAGTTCTTCGCTGCGCTCGGTGAAGCGTTTGACGCAGTGTTCCAGGACGTCGCGTCGCTTGTCCGGGGGGAACGTCGCCATGGCGTCGCGGGCCTGGTGCGCGGCGACAATGGCCTTGCGCACGGCTGCGCCGTTGGCGAATCCGACGCGGGTGGCGCGCTTGCCGGTGTACTTGTCGAGGACGTCCAGTTCGGTTTTGCCTTCGACGGGGCGGTTGGCGAGGTAGTAGGGATAGCGCTTCTTCAACGTTCCTCTCCGTTCTCTGTCGTCAGTGCGGGGTGCGTCGTTGCGTCTTTGCGTCGGAGCGGCCGCTGGGTGGGTACGCATTGGCAGGGCACCCAGGGCCCACCACCTAATGCCTACCGCAATCGACCCGACACTATCGCAATGCGTGTTCCCGTCGCGTGGAACTCGCGCGGTTCGGGTCAGTCAGGCTTGGAGCCGGTGACGTTAAGGCTCAGCGCGCCATCGGACACCCGCGCCACCAGCCGATCACCGACCTGCGCATCACCCACTCCCCGCACCACGCGACCATCCGGGTGGCGGAGGATGCTGTAGCCGCGGGCGACGGTCGCCAGTGGACTGACCGCTTCGAGCGAACGGGCGAGGCCGCGCAGGCGGAGGGCCTCGTGCGAGAGGCGTCGGGCGAGGGCGGCCTGCGGACGAGGGCCGAGTGCGGCCACGCGTTCGCGCAGGCGCTCGATCCGGCGTGCAGGGTGACTGGCCCGCAAGACGGCATCCGCGTGGCGCAGGGTGGCGCGCTCGCGCTCCATGCGTTGCCGCCACGCCGCCTGCAAGCGGCGCAGGGCTTCGGCCTGGCGGCTGCGCAGGCCGTCCAGCCGCGCCTGGGGGCGCTGGGCGTTCAGGCGGAGGGCAGCGCGGTCCGAGCGCTGCGCCGCATCCCGCAGGCGCAGGGCCATTTGACGGTCGAGGCTGCGCGAGAGTGCGGCCAGTCGCTGGGCCTGGTCATCGCGTGAGGGGACCAGCAGTTCCGCGGCCGCCGAGGGCGTCGGCGCGCGCAGGTCGGCGGCGAAGTCGGTCAGGCTGAAGTCGACCTCGTGGCCGACCGCCGACACCACCGGCACCGGGCAGTCGGAGACCGCGCGCGCGAGCGCTTCGTCATTGAAGGCCCAGAGGTCTTCGAGCGAACCGCCGCCGCGCGTCAGCAGCAGCACGTCGTGACGGCCGGCGCTGGCAGCAGCGCGCAGGATGGCGGTGATCCGCGCCGCGGCGCCGTCGCCTTGCACCGGCACCGGCAGCACGTCGACTTCGACCAGCGGGAAGCGCCGCCCAAGCACGCTGAGCACGTCGCGCACCGCCGCGCCGGTGGGCGAGGTGATCACGCCGATCCGCCGAGGGAAGCGGGGCAGGGGGCGCTTGCGCGCGTCGTCGAAGAGGCCCTCGGCCTGCAACCGCGCCTTCATCTCTTCGAAGGCCCGACGCAGCGCGCCTTCGCCGGCTTCCTCCATGTGGTCGAGCACCATCTGGTACTCGCCACGCGCTTCATACAGGGTCAGGCGTCCACGCACGCGCACGTGCATCCCCTCGCGGGGCTGGAAGTTCAGCCAGCCCGCCTTGGGGCGGAACATCGCGCAGCGCACCTGCGCCCGCGCGTCCTTCAGCGTCAGGTAGAGGTGGCCGGAGGACGGCCGCGCCACCTGGCCCAGTTCGCCCTCGACCCAGATGGCCGGGAAGCTGCCTTCGAGCAGGTCGCGGGCCAGCGCGTTCAGCTGGCTGGGGGTAAGGGTGTCGGGCGTCGGCATGGGAGGGGCACCCTACACCCGGGCCGCGGCACCGTCGACCCATGCCCATCCGTGGCACGGGTGCGTCAAGATGTCGCAGGGGCAGCGCGGCCGTGCGTGCTCCAATACGGACCGCTCGTGGAGAAGACCCGGATGCCCGTCCTGAAACCCCTCGCCTGGATCAGCCTGGTGGGTGCGGCTGCGCTCGCAATGGCCTGCAGCGGGCCGACGGCGCCGTCCGAGGCGGTGGTCGATGGGGATGGCACGCCCGGCGCTGTCGAGGACGCGTCGCGCTTTGATCGCATCGAGCCCCTGGTCCTGCCGTCCGGCACCCCGGCCGCCCAGCCCGACCTGGTCGCGGCGCCCGATGGCGTCTGGCTGCTCAGCTGGATCGAGGCCGTCGGCGACGACGAAACCCCTGCGCATCGCCTGCGTTTCAGCCGGGCCGACGCCGGTGCCGACTGGAGCGCGCCGCGTACCGTCGCCGAGGGCGACAACTGGTTCGTCAACTGGGCCGACACCCCCCATCTGTATGCGTTGCCGGACGGCTCGCTGTGGGCGCACTGGCTGCGTAGCACAGGGCCTTCGCGCATGGACTACGGCATCGACCTGGTGCGCTCGGACGATGGCGGCGCGACCTGGTCCGCGCCGCAACTCGTGCACCTGGCCGACTCGTTGGGCGACCACGGCTTCGTCAGCTTGTGGCCGCAGGCCGACGACACCCTCGGCATCGCCTGGCTGGACAGCCGGCAGAAGGCCGCCGCCGGCGTGACCGGGCATGACGACGGCCACCACGGCGGTGGCGCGGCGATGATGCTGTGGGCCGCGACCTACGACGCCGGTGCGACGCAGACCGCCGAATGGCCGCTCGACGTGTCCACCTGCGACTGCTGCACCACCGACGCCGCCGTGACCGACCGCGGTCCGGTCGTGGTCTATCGCGGACGTACGGCCGAAGAGGTGCGCGACACCCGCATCGTCCGTTTCGAGAACGGCGCCTGGACCGCACCCCACGACGTGCATACCGACGGCTGGGTGATGCCCGGCTGCCCGGTCAACGGCCCCGTGATCGAAGCGCGCGGCAATGCCGTCTGGGTGGCCTGGTTCACCATGGCCGACGGCGAGCCCGAGGTGCGTCTCGCGCGCTCGGACGATGCCGGCGATGGCTTCGCCGCGCCCCTGACCGTGGCCCGTGGCCCCGCCGTGCTGGGCCGCGCCGCGATGGCCCTGGCCGGCGACCGCCTGCTGGTGGCCTGGCTGGAGGAGGGGGACACACAGTCGTTACAGCTGGCGGTGTACGACGCCGACGATCTGGCCGCCGAGCCCCTGCGCTCGCAGGTCGCCACGCTGTCCGTGCGCGGGCGCGCCAGCGGAATGCCGCGCCTCGCGGTGCAAGGCGACGAGGCGCGACTGGTGTGGACCGACGTGGTCGACGGCCGCAGCGTCCTGGGCGGCCTGCGTATCCACTGACGTTGATTGCAAGGCCATCTGTTTCAATGGCGTGGAGCGATCGGTGGAAGCCGGTGGCCTAGGGGCCCGCGTGACACGCCGTGAACCCATCCATGGGGCTCGGGCGCGGCATCCATGCCGCGCACGGTCACGCGATCCCCTAGGCCACCGGCTTCTCGAAGTTCTGCAGTAGCCATCAGGAGTGACCGAAACCCAGACCTCCACTCTCGCCGATGGCGCCGGTCGACGGGATGGGGGTTGCGGAGAGCAGACCAAGGATGGTCTGCGACCCGACTTCACGACAGGACGTCGTCAGGAGGGCGGAGCAACCCCCATCCCGGCGGGCGGCGACTCCATCCGAAGCCGCTCTCCATTGGTTGAGGTTCCTTCCGGAAAAGAGCGCACAGCCAGGGTGCGACACTGCGTCGCATCGGCAAACGGCGCCTGAATCCTTAGGCCGCGCGGCAGTGCCGCGCAAACGGCCTTGGTTCACCCATGGGCTGCTCTCCGCAACCCCCACCCCGTCGAACGGCGCTTTCTGCGACCGCGCAGGTTGGGGCTTCGGATGCTTAACAAAGCGCCCGCTCGCTGTCGGGAAGTCGGTGGCCCAAGGCTTTGCGTGACCGTGCGCGGCATGGATGCCGCGCCCGAGCCCCCAAGGACGGGTTTACGGCGTGTCACGCAAAGCCTTGGGCTACCGGCTTCTTCCGATGGGCCCTCCGCAAGAAAGTTGCATTTGGAGCTCTTCCGGAACGAGCGCACAGTCAGGGTGCGACACTGCGTCGCATCGGCAAACGGCGCCTGAATCCTTAGGCTGCGCGGGCTTTTCCCACCCGGAAGCCCCATGCCCCACGTCAACCTCCACCGCGCCCCGCTGGCCGCCGCGCTCCTGCTGATCCTGTCCATGCCGGCCCAGGCCGACGATGCAGGCGGTATGCAGGCCACCACTCTCGACACGATTGAAGTGACCGGCACGTCCGGCCGCAACGACGTTCGCGCCAGTGGCGGCACCGCCCTCGACCTCAGCCTGCAGGACATCCCGGCGTCGGTCACCGTCGTGACCCGCGACCTGCTCGACGCACGCGACGTACGCACCACCGCAGAAGCCCTGCGCGCGGTGCCCGGGCTGGATGCCGTCGCCCCGCCCGGCAATGGCAACAATGTCAGCTACCGCGGCTTCTCCGGCTCGCAGATCTCGCAGCTGTTCAACGGGATCGACGTGAAGTACGCCACCATTGCCGCGCGCCCGGTCGATGCCTGGATCTACGAGCGCGTCGAAGCCATCGGCGGCCCGTCCAGCTTCCTCTACGGTGCCGGCGCAGTGGGCGGCTCGATCAACTACGTCACCCGCGTCGCCGACCTCGACACCGACCGGGTCGAAGGCAAGCTGTCCTACGGGTCGAACGACAGCGTGCTGCTTGCCGCCGGCGTCAACCAGACCTTCGCCAGCGGACGCCACGCGCTGCGAGGGGACGTCAGCTGGTCGAACACCAACGGCTGGATCGAAGGCAACGACCGCGAGTCGCTGACCTCGGCCCTGTCATGGGCCGCGCGCATCGGCGACCGCGCCGTCCACACACTGGCCGTCGAGTACCAGCAGGAAGACAGCGCCCGCATCTACTGGGGCACGCCCGCGCTGCTGACCGACGACCTGCGACTGAAGGTGCTGCCCGGCACCGGGGACCGCAACTACAACATCGGCGACGGTTACTACAAGCAGGACGTGCTGTGGGCGCGCTCGCTGCTCGACTGGCGGCTGTCCGACGCGCTCAGCCTGCGTAACACCGCGTACACCTACGACGCCCTGCGCGATTACCGCAACGTCGAGTGCTACCGCTTCACCGCCGACCTGACGGGCGTGATCCGCTCCTGCGGGCTGCTGCAGCGGCACGACCAGCAGGTCTTTGGCGATCGCCTCGACCTGGCCTGGGACGGCACCCTCGGCAGCTACCCGACCCAGTGGGTCGCCGGCCTCGACGTCAACTACAACCGGCAGACCCGTTTCCCGCAATCCCTGTCCGGCGACCTCGATGTCGTTCCGGTCGATTCGGTCACGCCCGGCAGCTGGTTCGACTATCCCGGTGCATCGCAGACCTTCGTCCCGCAGCGGACCAACCGCGTCCACGGCCAGGCCCTGTTCGTCGAGAACCTGACCCGTTTCAACGAGCGCTGGTCGCTGATGTCGGCCCTGCGGCAGGAGTGGATCCAGCTCGACCTGGAGAACCACCAGGCACCGAGCGCCAGCAACCCGGCCCGCTTTGCACACGACTACAGCGCCTTGACCGGCCGCCTGGCGCTGGACTACCGCTTCGCCCCGGGTTTCAACGCCTACCTGCAGGTGGCTACCGCGGCCGACCCGCCGTCCGGCGTGCTCAGCACCGCCAGCTTCGGCGCCGTGCGCGACTTCGACCTGACCACCGGCCGCCAGTTCGAGCTGGGCACCAAGCTGCAGAGTGCCGATGGGCGCTACTGGGGCAGCCTCGCGGTGTACGACCTGGTCCGCGAGAACCTGTCCACGCCTGATCCCAACAACGCCGGCCAGACCTTGCCGGTGGGCCAGCAGTCCAGCACCGGTGCCGAAGCGACCTTCGGCATGCGCCCGTTCGAAGGCCTGACTGTCGAGGGCAACCTCGGCTGGGTCGACGCCAGCCTCGATGACTTTTACGAGACGGTCGGCGGCGTGCCGGTGTCGCGCGCTGGCAACACCCCGCGCAACACCCCGGAGCAGGTCGCCAACCTGTGGCTGGACTATGTGTTCGCACCGGGCTGGTCGGCGGGCGTTGACTTGCGTTCGGTATCTTCGCGCTATGCCGACAACGCCAACACGATCCGCGGCGCCGGCTACACGCTCTATGGCGCGAACCTCAAGTGGGCCTGGGGCGAGAACACCACGCTGACCCTGCGCGCCCGCAACCTCACCGACAAGACCTGGATCGCCTACGCCAACAACGCGAGCATGGTGTACCTGGGCGAGCCGCGCGCGCTGGAAGTGGCGGTGCACACACGTTTCTGATCCGGCCTCAGTCCGGGTCCGGTTTGCGCTCCGGACCCGGGCGCTTGCCCAGCTTGCGCTGCAGCGAACGCCGGTGCATGCCGAGCAGGCGCGCGGCGGCGGAGACGTTGCCGTCGGTCTCCTGCAGCGCCTGCTGTATGTGCTCCCATTCCAGGCGCTGCAGCGGGATCATCCGCTCCGGCGTCGCCGGTTCATTCCCGGCGTCGGCGGTATCCGTCTCCAGTCCCAGCGCACGCAGGATCGCCGGCACCGTCGCGGGCTTGGGCAGGTAATCGTCGGCCCCGCGCTTGATGGACTCCACCGCGGTGGCGACGCTGGCATAGCCGGTCACCAGCAGGATCCGCATGTGGGCGTCGACCTCGCGCAGCGGCGCGATCAGGACCAGCCCAGAGTCCTCGCCCAGCTTCAGGTCGACGAGCGCGAAGTCCGGCGTCGCCTCGCGCGCCAGCACCAGCGCCGTCGCCGCATCATGCGCGAGCCGTGTCTCCACGCCGTGCCGCGCGAGGGCGCGCTGCAGGGTGCGCGCGTAGAGGACGTCGTCATCGACGATCAGGCCGTGCGCACGGATCGTGTCGCTCATCGCACCTCCCTGGCCAGCGGCAGCTCGAAGCGGACCCGCAGGCCGGGCGCGGCCTGCCGCGAGGTCAGCCGTCCGCCAAGCCGCTCCACCGTCGCATGCGAGAGCGCCAGGCCCACCCCCAGTCCGTCGGGCTTGCTGCTGCGGAACAGCGCATCCGGGGCGAAGGGCAGGCCGGCCTCGAAGCCACGGCCATGGTCGCGCACTTCGCCGACCAGCCAGCCGTCGCGCTCGGACAGGTCCAGTTCCACCCGCGGGTCGTCGACCGCCTCGCTGGCGTCGGCCGCGTTGTTGAGCAGGGCCTGCAGCAGGTGACCGACTGCAGGCTCGACCGCGAAACCCACCGGCAGGCGGTCATTGATGGACAAGGCCACTTCCGGGCGCACCAGCTGCCAGCGCTCGATCACCTGGGCCAGCGATTCGGGAGACACCCGCTGCGGGTCGGCCTGCGAGGCGAGTGCGCGTACGCGGTCACGGCACTGGTCGAGCAGCTGCCGCAGGGTCGTGGCGTCCTCCACCACGGCCGGCAGGGTTGGGCGCGCCGCCTCGGCGATCTCGTCGGCGAGCAGGGTCATCGTGGCCAGTGGCGTGTTGAGCTCGTGCGCGACCGCCGCCGCGTGCGTGGCGAGCGCGACGATGCCTTCATTGCGCGCGAACTTCTCGCGCAGCTCCGCAAGCTCGCGCTCGCGCCGCCGCAGCGCACCGACCAGTCGCAGCGAGAAGAACAGCACCACCGCGGCCGACACCACGAAGTTCACCGCCATGCCCCACAGGTGCAGGTTGAAGGCGTCGCCATGGGCATGCGCCAGCGGCCGCGCGAGCAGGGTGGCCAGGACGAAGCCGCCCAGGCTGGCCGCGGCGGTGGCCCAGACCCACCGCGGCGGCAGCGCGGGGGCGGCCAGCGCGATCGGGATCAGGAACATGGAACTGAACGGATTGGCGATGCCGCCACTCCAGGCGATCAGCCAGGCCAGCACCACGATGTCGACCAGCAGGTGCAGGAAGACCGCCGCCGGCGCGACCCCATCCGGGTGCCGTCGGGCATGCACGCTTGCCGCGAGGTTGAACAGCGCCAGCGCAGCGATCCCGCCCCACAGGGGCGCGGCCGGCAGGGGCATCTGCAGCGGGCCGGTGGCCAGGGCGACGGTGGCGGCCTGGCCGGCGACGGCGCACCAGCGCAGGGTGCATAGGGAGCGCAGCAAGGACGGGACGGGCGCGGGCATGCGCACATGCTAAGCCACCGGCATACGCCGCCCATGCGTCAATCGGTCGCACGTAGGGATCGCGATGTGCGGGCGCGCGCCGGGGTTCACATCCGTTTTACCTTCCGTCGCGTTTCATGGCCCGGCCCCGTTCACGAAGCCAGGTCCCGATGCATCGGGTCGCCGGCCGCGGGCGCTTGCCCTCCCCGGATTGGAGAACCTGCATGAAAAAGACCTTGTTGGCGGCACTGTGCGCGAGTCTCGTCCTCGCCGCCTGTTCAAAGACGGATACCGACACCGACGCGGGCCCCGCGGTGGCCCCCGCTGAAACGACCGACGCCGCACCGGCCGAACAAGCCGCATCGGGCCCGGCCCAGACCCCGGAAGAGAAGTCCGGCAACTTCCCGAAGCCCGCGCCACTGGTGGAGATGGGCCAGGCGGACACCGAACAGTGGGTCACGTCGGCCGGTCGCACGCCCGACGGCAAGATCATCGTGACCGAGGAGAACTTCGTCGTCGCCGAGACCGACAAGTACTTCGCCGAGCACAGCGAGAAGATCCCGATCAACAGGATCCGCCATTCCCGCGAGTACTCCACCGTCGACAACCAGGTGGTGATCCGCGAGAACCAGGACGCGCTCTACAGCCATGCCGTGGTCGACGTGTCCGAAGGCGCCACCATCACCAACCCGGAATGGGCCAACTACTCGATCATCCAGATCATGGATGAGAACCAGTATTCCTTCGCCCACCTCTACCCGGGTGAGTCCATCACCCTGACCCCGGACGACCTCAGCTTCGGCAACTACGTCTGGCTCAACATCCGCACCGAAGTCCGGCCGAACAGCGAGGAAGGCTGGGCGGATGCCCATCGCCACCAGGATGCCTACATCATCGACGCCAAGTCGGCGGTTCCGTATCCGACCAAGGGCTTCGACCGTGCCAGCCTCGACGCGGTCCGCTCCGAGTTGCTGACCCAGGCCGCCAAGGTCAACTCCTGGGAGGCCTTCGGCACCAAGGACGTGGTCGATCCCGAGCAGTTCATCATCGCGGCCGCCGGTGGCTGGGCCGGCCTGCCCAGGGAGCATGCGGTCTACTGGCCCAAGTTCGTGCCGGGTCCGGAAGCGCTGGAGGGTGCCTGTTCCCAGTTGACCCTGAAGGAACCGCCGCTGGACTTCGACAAGGGCGGCTTCTTCTCGGCGACCGCGTACGGGCCTGATGCCTTCATCGCCACCGAGAACTACGCGCTCAGCAGCCGCAATGCCGAGGCCAACCCGGACGGCAGCGTGACCTTCCGTTTCAACTGCCCGGGCATGGCCAACAACATCGACACGAAAAAGGGGGCCTGGAACGTGACCATCCGTTTCTACCGGCCCACGGACTTCCCGTCGATGCTGGCGTACATCGAAGCGTTCGAGGCGGACGGCACCGCGATCGAGGTCGTCAAGGAGTAACGACCGGTCCGATGCCGCGCCCCGGCGCGCCGGTCATCGTGCCCCCGTCGACTTCGGCCGGCGGGGGCTTTTTCATGCCCACCTCGCCGCATGCGGGCGAAGAACCTAGAATAGGGCCCATGCCTGCTGCCGTTCCCGCCATGCCCGCCGACCCCGTTCCGCTGCCCTGCGCCACGCCTGCTTTCGGCCCCGCGCCGCGCCGCGACACCACGGGTGTCCAGATCGGCAAGGTCCGGGTGGGCGGCGGTGCGCCGGTGGTGGTGCAGTCGATGACCAACACCGACACCGCCGACGTCGCCTCGACGGTCAAGCAGGTCGCCGAGCTGTGGCGCGCCGGCTCCGAGATGGTCCGCGTCACCGTCAACACCGTCGAGGCCGCCGCCGCCGTGCCGCGCATCGTCGACAAGCTGGCGATGATGGGGATCGAAGTGCCGATCATCGGCGACTTCCACTACAACGGGCACCAGCTGCTCACCGCCGAGCCGGCCTGCGCCGAAGCGCTGGCCAAGTACCGCATCAACCCCGGCAACGTCGGCTTCGGCAAGAAGAAGGACAGCCAGTTCGCGACCCTGATCGAACTCGCGATCCAGCACGGCAAGCCGGTCCGGATCGGCGCCAACTGGGGCTCGCTCGACCAGGCGCTGGCGGCGAAGCTCATGGACGAGAACCACCTGCTGGCGCAGCCGCGCGAAGCCGCGGAAGTCCTGCGCGAGGCTTTGATCCGCTCAGCGCTGGATTCGGCCGCACGTGCCGAGGAGATCGGCCTGCCCACCGACCGCATCATCCTCAGCGCCAAGGTCAGCGGCGTGCAGGAGCTGATCGCCGTGTATCGCGAACTCGCGCGCCGCGGCCGCCATGCGCTGCACCTGGGCCTGACGGAAGCCGGCATCGGCAGCAAGGGCATCGTCGCCTCCAGTGCCGCGCTCGCGGTGCTGATGCAGGAGGGCATCGGCGACACCATCCGCATCTCGCTCACGCCCGAGCCGGGCCAGGCGCGCAGCAACGAGGTGATCGTCGCGCAGGAACTGTTGCAGACCATGGGCCTGCGCGCGTTCACGCCGATGGTCACCGCCTGCCCGGGCTGCGGCCGCACCACCAGCACCTTTTTCCAGGAACTCGCGCAGCAGGTGCAGAACCACGTGCGCGCGAAGATGCCGGAGTGGAAGGTGACGCACCCGGGCGCCGAGAACCTGACCCTCGCGGTGATGGGCTGCGTGGTCAACGGCCCGGGCGAATCGCGCCACGCCAACATCGGCATCTCGCTGCCGGGCACCGGCGAAGCGCCGTCCGCCCCGGTGTTCGAGGACGGCGAGAAGACCGTCACCCTGCGCGGCGAAGGCATCGCCCGCGAGTTCGTCGAGCTGATCGACCGCTACGTCGAGCGCAAGTTCGGTGGTGCGTCGCTTGATGCCTGAGGGCACCCCGGACGAGGATCGCGGCAGGTTCGACGACGCGATCGCCGCGATCGCGGCGTTCGTCCGCCGACGCGCCTGGATGGTGGTGCTGCTGTTCGTCGGGCTGCTGTTGCCGATGTGGGGCTTTGCGGAACTGGCCGACGAGATCCACGAGAACGAAGCGATTCCCTTCGACGATGCGATCCTGCATTGGCTGTACGATCGCTCCCACCCGACCCTGGACCGCTTCTTCGTGACGGTGACGCAGCTGGGCTACACCTGGTTCGTGGTCCCGTTCGACATCCTGCTGACGGTGGGGCTGGCCACCGCGCGCCGGTACCGGGAGGCGATCTTCGCGGGCGTGGCGCTGGCGGGCTCGGGGCTGCTCAACATGGGCACGAAGCTGTTGTTCGCACGTGCGCGGCCTGCACTGTGGGAGTCGATCGCACCCGAGCACAACTACAGTTTCCCCAGCGGCCATGCGATGGGTTCGATGACGCTGGCCTGGGTGCTGGTGCTGCTGGCGTGGCCGACGCGCGCCCGATGGTGGGTGGTGGGCGTTGCCGGGCCGTTCGTCTTCCTGGTCGGGATGTCGCGGCTGTACCTTGGGGTGCATTACCCGTCCGACATCCTGGCCGGCTGGGCCGCCGCGAGCCTGTGGACGGTATCGGTCTATCTGGTGGTGTTCCGGGGGCGATTGCCGTGGGGACGTACCCGATTGGCGTCGTAGTCCTTGGTCGGCACGGTTCGCGTGGGAAGCCGGCGGGCCTGCCATGCCGGGACACGCCGTAAATACGTCCATGTAGGCTCGGGCGCGGCATCCATGCCGCGCACGGTCCCGCCACGGCAAGCCCGCCGGCGTCTCGACAGTGGGTGGCCCGTGTCAGGCCAACGACCGCAGCCGGGGAAAGATCGTGCCGCTTCGGGCGGGGCCGTCGCCGGCCGGGGCGGGGGTTGCTCCGCCCTCATGGTCGGCGTCCTGCCTCTAAATCGGGCCGTGGGCCATCGTGGCCCACTCTCCGCAACCCCCGCCCCGTCCACCGCCGGCGTCGCGGCGTCAGGTTTCGCGGTTTCTTGTTGCTGCCGGCTTCTGGACGTGTCGCGGACATCCGATGTCCGCCCTTAGCCTTATGTCGCGAACGGCCGCACTGCTTCGGAGAAGGGGGTGGGTAGGGCGTCCTTGGACCGTGCGCGGCAAGGATGCCGCGCTCGAGCCTACAAGGATGTATTTACGGCGTGTCCAAGGAGGGCCTACCCACCCCCTTCACACCTGCGTATCTGCAGGCCCAGGGCTCTTCGCCCGTACCGAATTCACCCCTGCACGCACACCCGGTCGCGACCCGATTCCTTCGCCCGGTACAGCGCCGCGTCCGCCGCCTGCATCAAGCGACTGCGACTCCCGTGCGCCGTCGACAGCCCCGCGATCCCGATGCTGACCGTCAGCCGCCGCGCTTCACCGCCCAGCACGAACGGCTCCGCCGCCACCGCCGCCCGCAGCCGCTCCGCGAAATGCGCCGCCGCGTCCAGGTCCGCCTCCGGCAACAGCACCGCGAACTCCTCGCCGCCGATCCGCGCCGCCAGGTCCTCGCCGCGCACCAGCTCGCGCATCACCATCGCGATCCGCCGCAGCACCCCGTCGCCCGCGATATGCCCGTACTGGTCGTTGACCGGCTTGAACAGATCCACGTCGACGATGCACAGCGCCAGCGGCCGCGCGTGCCGTTGTGCCCGCGCGATCTCCTTGTCCGCCAGCTCGATGAAGTGCCGCCGGTTGCACAGCTCCGTCAGCGCATCGTGCGTCGCCAGCTGGTAGACCTCCTCGTGGTAATGGGCCTCCACGCTGGAGTCGCTGATGAACTTCAGGATCGTTTCGCCTACCGTCACGTGGTCGCCGTCCGCCAGCACCGCCTCGTCGACCGGCTGCTCGTTGAGGCGCGTCGTGTTGGTCGCGCCCAGGTCGCGCAGCAGGTAGTCCTCGCCCGACTGACGGATCTCACAGTGCCGGCGCGACACCGACTTGCCCGGCAGGCACAGGTCGGCCTCCTGCGCGCGGCCGATCAGCAGCGGCGTGCCGTCGATGTCCGCGCGCTTGCCCAGGCCCTCGCCGTGGATCACCACCACGCAGGCCGAACGCGGCGCGCCCCGGCGGGGACCGGGGCTCGGCTGGGTCGGTTGCAGGGTGGTGGGGTCGGTGTTCTGGTCGCTCATGGGGATCAGCGTCGCAACGCGCCCGAGTGTAGCCCAAGGCCGCAAGGCCCCGCCCCGGCGCATCCGGTAGGATCGGCCTGCACGGAGCGCGAACCGACGGGGACAGGGCAGGGGGAACACGATGGGCCACGACCACGACGAAGACCCGCGCGACGACCTCGCGCCGACCGAAGGGCTGCCGGGCCGCGCCGGCCCGTCCGCCGCCAGCGCCGACGGCGTGCTGCCGCCGGGCGCCATGATCGGCCACTACCGCATCGAAGCCCTGCTCGGGCGTGGTGGCATGGGCGAGGTCTACCGCGCCCAACAGTTGCAGCCGGTGCACCGCACCGTCGCCTTGAAGCGACTCCGGCAGCGCCGCCTCGACGCGCGCCACCTCGCGCATTTCGAGATCGAACGCCAGCTGCTCGCACAGATGCGCCACCCGGCGATCGCCCAGGTCCACGACGCCGGCACCACCGGCGACGGCCACCCGTACTTCGTCATGGAGTACATCGAAGGCGAGCCCCTGACCCGCTATTGCGAAACGCGCGCGCTGCCGCTGCGCGAGCGCCTGGCGCTGTTCGTCCGCGTATGCGAAGGCGTGCAGCACGCCCACCAGAAGGGCGTCGTCCACCGCGACCTCAAGCCCGGCAACATCCTCGTCAGCGAGGTCGACGGCCGGCCGCTGCCGAAGATCATCGACTTCGGCATTGCCACCGCCGGCCAGCGCAGCGACGGCCACGACCGCGCCGGCACGCCGGATTACATGAGCCCCGAGCAGGCCGGGCTCGATGGTGGCGGCGTCGAAATCGACACCCGCAGCGACGTCTATTCGCTCGGCGTCATGCTGTACGAGCTGATCGCCGGCCACCGTCCGGCGGCCGACCTGTCCACCGACCGCGCCATCCATACCTGCGACGCGACGCCGCTGTCGCAGGGCCTCGACACCCTGCCGCCGGAGGCCGCCGACCTGCGTGCGCGCCAGCTTGGCACGCCGCGTGGGGACCTGCGCCGGATCATGCGCGGCGAACTCGACTGGGTCGTCGCCCGGGCCATGCGACGCGACCGTGCCGAACGCTACCCGTCGGCCTCCGCGCTGGCCGCCGACCTGCAGCGTTTCCTCGATGGTCGCCCGCTCGAGGCCGTGCCCGCCACGCGTCGCTATGTCTGGCGCAAGTTCCTCGGGCGCCACCGGCTGGCGGTGGCCGCCACCGCCGCCGTAGCGCTCGCCGTGCTCGCTGGCCTCGGCCTGTCGCTCTATGGTTTGCAGCAGGCCACCGAGCAGCGCCGCATCGCCGAACAGCGCAGCGCGGAACTGGAGAAGGTCGCCGCCTTCCAGCAGTCCATGCTTGAAGCCGTCGACATCGAAGGCATGGGCCTGGGCCTGTCCGACGGCCTGCGCGAACAGATCGGGCACCACGCCCCCGAGCGGATGCCGCAGCTCGACGCGGTGCTCGCCAAGGCCAGCACCGCCGACCTCGCGCGCGCGGCGATCGACCGCCACCTACTCGCCAACGCGCTCGCCGCGATCGACCGCGACTTTGCCGACCAGCCCGCGCTGGCCGAACGCCTGCGGCTGTCGGTCGGCGACGTGCAACTGGCGCTGGGCCTGTCCGCGGCCGCTGCCACCGTGTTCGAGCGCGTCGCCACCGAGCGCGAGGCGCGCCTGGGCGCCGACCATCTCGACACCCTGCAGGCACGCCAGGCGTGGGCACAGGCCGACGTCGAAGCGAATGCCTTTGCCGACGGTCGCGCGCTCGCCGAGGACGTGCTGGCGCGCGCCGGGTCCATGCCCCCCGACGCCGCCGACGCCGCCGAGTGGAACGACCTGCGCCTGGAGGCCGCGCGCACCCGCGCCATCGCGATGTTCAACCTCGGCGAGCGCGAGGCCGCCCGCGCCGCGCAGCAGGCCCTGTACGACGACGCGTCCGCCGTCCGCGCGCCGGGCGACCCGGCGCTGCTCAACGTGCAGGCCGACCTGGCCCTGAGCATGGCGCGCATGGGCGACATCGCCGAGGCGCGGCGCATCCACGAGGACCTGTATGCGCGCCTGCGCGACGTGCGCGGCGCCGAGGACAACCGCACCCTGGTCGTCATGGGCCGGCTGGCGGTTATGCGCGACATGGACGGCGATGCCGATGAGGCCGTCGCGCTGCAGACCGAACGCGTGGCCCTGGGCGAGCGCAAGCTGGGGGCCGAGCACCCCTTCACCCTCAACGAGCGCGGCAACCTCGCCAACATGCTGCTCAACGCGCACCGGATCGACGAGGCGGAACCGCTGATGCGCGAGGTGCTGGACGCCCGCGCCCGTCAGTTCGGCGAGGACGCGCCGGCCACGCTGCGCACGCGCCTCAACCTGGCCGCGCTGCTCGCGCGCGACGGGCGCACCGCGGAGGCGCTGGTGCTGGAGGAAGAGGTGCTGGCCGCGCGCCGCGTCGACCCCGGCCCGCGGCATCCGGACACGGCCTTCGTCGAGGTCAACCACGCCACCACGATGCACCGCGCCGGCCGGCCGCCGGCCGAGGTGCAGGCGCAGCTCGCACGGGCGCTGCCGCTGGCGCGCGAGGTGCTGGGCGAGGGCCACCCGCAGACGCGGGCGGCGGAGCGGATCCAGGCGCTGACGTGGCTGCAGGCGGGGCATGACGCACGTGCGGCGGCGGCGCTGGCCGACATCCGAACGCTGCAGCAGGCCGAGGCAGAGCCCGACGAGCCGCCGGACCCGGTGATGGGCTGGGCGCTGGCCGAGGCACTCGACCGCCTCGGCCGCGACGCGGAGGCTGACGCCATTCGTGCCAGTGACGTGCAGTGGCTGCTGGACCTCCCCGCCGACCAGCGCGACGCCGACGACACTGCTGATCTGGCCCGCATCGACGAGGAACGGTCGCTGTTGGCGGCATTGCGGCGGTAGGTTCCGCGGGTTGCTTCGGGCGGAGTCGTCGCCGGACGGGGCGGGGGTTGCTCCGCCCTCATGGGCGGCGTCCTGCCTCTAAATCGGGCCGTGGGCCATCGTGGCCCACTCTCCGCAACCCCCGCCCCGTCCACCGCCGGCGTCGCGGCATGCGGTTTTGTCGCTTCGGCGGGCTCGCGAGTTGCTTTTGACCTTGGTCGCAAGCGCCAGGCATTTTTGGGGAAGGGGGTGGCCTTGGTGCGACTGGACCGTGCGCGGCAGGGGTCCGACGCATCGCGCCGGACGGGTGGGCCATGGATGGCCCGCCCCGGCCTTGCCGCCTGCGCAGGATTGCGCAGGCGAGCAAGCCGCGCCCGAGCCTACAAGGACGTATCCACGGCGTGTCCAGGCGGACCAAGGCCACCTCCTTCTTCCGACGACGTCCCAACGTCTAGTCGACGACGCGCCGTGAGTCAGCGCTCGCCGTATTCCGCCGCCGCCTCCTGCACCCGCGCGGCACTGACCTTGATCCGGTCGCGCAGCCAAGCGGCGAAGCCGGCCTCGTCGAGGCTGCCGTCGGCGAGGGCGATGTACATCGGGTACAGCTCAAGGTCGCTCGCGTCGAGACGCGCGCCGTTGAGCAGCAGGAAGGTTTCGCAGGCCACCGCCGCCGTGCGCTTGTTGCCGTCCACGAACGGATGGTTGCGGGCCACCCCATGGGCGAGGGCGGCGGCCAGGTCCGCCACGTCCGGGGGCGGATCGCCATAGGCCTGCGCCTGCAGCGGCCGCGCGAGTGCAGATTCGAGCAGGCCCTCGTCGCGCACGCCGCTGCCGCCGCCGTGTTCGGCCAGCTGGCGCTCGTGGATGGCGAGGATGAGGGGTTTGCGGATCCAGATGATCATCCCTGATCCCTCCCGTTACTGCGCGAGCTTGTGGAGCAGGGTGCGGCGATGGCGCATGACCTCTTCGGCCACCTCCATCTGTGCCGCCAGCTCCGGGTCATACGTGGTCAACCGGATCCCGTCCGGGGTCTCCAGCGCGTAGAGCGCGTCGCCTTTTTCCAGCCGCAGCCGGGCCAACAGCTCCTTGGGCAGGATGACGCCGGCGGAATTGCCGATGGTGGTGATCTTGAGCTTCATTGCAGGCCCTCCGTGTTATAACGTACGTTATATCACTCCGCCCGGTGCCCCTCAACTGCCGGTCCCGACAGGGTTGGGCCACCCCGTGGCATCGCCGTCGCGCCCCCGCAGGGCGGCGATGGCGTCTGTTTGTCCATTCGTGCACCTCTGGGGTGCGTCGTCGATGCCCTGGACGGCGTCGTTGGACAAAGTTTCACCATTAATGGACAAAACATCACCACGCACGGAGCCCCAGGTCTCCGACGACGCGGTCCCGGGCGTCGTCAATGGACAAATGTTCATCGTCGACGGCGTCCAGACCCTCGTGCGTGGACAAAACATCACCACTGCCGGAGCCCTGGGGCTCCGTGAATGCCAATCCGGACGCCGACAGCGCCCCAGGACAGGGCGTCGCCGTCGCCCTGGGCGCCGCCAGTCCGCGCCGCCCGCCCTCAGCCGGCGTTCTGGCGGTAATACGCGACCAGGGCGTTGGCGTGACCGTGGCCCAGCCCGTGCCCGGTCTTCAGGAACGCGACCTGTTCGCCGTGCTTCAGCCCGGGCTGCGTGTCCAGCAGCGCGAACCAGTGCGCCACCGGCTGGCCGTAGGTCTTTTCGATGGACGGAAAGTACGAGGCCGGGCCTTTCACCTTCTCTGCCGTGCTCATGGCGTGACTCCCATGGGGATGTCCTCGACGACGGACCAGCCCTGTGAGTTTCGACAGGAGGGCGACCCTACAGGCGCGGCGGGCGGCAACGGGCCGCTAGGATGCCCGGGCCGGCCAAGCGCGGCCGGCTTCAGGAATCCATGACCAAGGAGACACGGAACGATGAGTCAGAACATTGCCAATGCCCACCCCGACGATGCCACCTGGGCCCAGGTCGACACCGCCCTGCAGGCGCTGGAGGATGCGCTCGGTCCGCTGCTGGTGCCGCTGAGCAACGACCAGCGCCGCCGCCTGCCCAAGATGGGCGAGGCCTCGGAGGCCTTCTGCCGCACCGCGGTCGAAGCCGCCGCGCAGAACGCCGGGCTGATGCCGCGCGACTTCGACGTCGAGGAAATGCGCCGGGACCTGGTCGCGCACGACGCCTACAACGTCCGCCTGGTGCGCCTGAACCGGCTGACCGAGCAGGTGCGCGACACCGAGATCGCGCTGGGCAGCGACGTCATGGCCGCCTCGCTCGAGGCCTATGCCTTCCTCAAGATCAACGGCAAGGCCGAAGGCCTGCACGGCCTGAAGCGCAGCTTGGGTCGTCGGTTCGATGGTGGCGGCCGGCGCAGCGACGACCCGACGCCACTGCCGGGGCCCCAGCCGGGCTGAGGCGGATGGCAAGCGGTTGAAAGGGAGGGGCCTCTTGAGGGGCCCCTTTTTCAATTCTGGCTTGGCGCTGAAGCGACGGGCGCAGGCCTGGCCAACCGATCTCGGAAATAGTCCCGGGTCTCAGCATCAGGCGAGTAGATGTAACAGCCCTTCATGCCGCGGGTCATGAGGGTGCGATATGTGTTGCGGATGATGCGGTCCACGCGGGACTGCGTGCCCTTGGGGTCGGACTTCATCATCTTCTTCCATCCCCGGATGGAACGGTCCATCCGGGATCGCGCCGACGGATTGGTGATCAGCCGTCCGTCACGGGCGACCAGGTCGGGCCCGATGATCACGCCCACATGGTCGAGTTCGAGACCCTGGCAGGTATGGATGCAGCCGATCTCCTCGATGGACGTGGTCGCCATGATCCAGAGGCTGCCATCCTGGCTCAGGTTCCATTGCTTGGCGTAACCGAACGCCGGGAAGGTGATGTCGAATGCATCCGGGTTCCGCTTGCTGATCCAGTCCCAGCAGTAGCCGGCTACGACGCGCGACTTATTGTTGAGCGCGTTGCGTTGCCTGACGAGATCGTGCAGCTCGACCGGCGAGTCGAAGACACGGAAGTCGAATTCATCGACATCCAGGCATGTATTGGCGGTCTCCCGGACGCCCAGTACATGGTCCAGCCACGCCAGGTAGCCGTCGGATCCATTGCAGCGGAACTGGGAGGCAAGCTCCAGGGAGGCAACTTCGGCGCCGCGCTCGCGTGCCAGCCTCGTGATCTCCTCCTCGCGTCCAATGTCGGAGAGGGTCACGACCTGGTCGTCATCGACGAAGAAGATCGCGCACTTGCTGCTCTCGATGATCTCCCTGATCTGGTTATCGCCGAAGTTTCCGTAGAAGCCTGACTTTGCATTCAGCCGATGAGCTTCGTCGACGACGAGGGCATCGAAGGCGTTGGGGTCGGTGGAGTGGAATCCGCCGGAGCTTGAGAAGAGGTTCGAGATCACCGTCCTCCTCATGGTGCCCGCCAGTTTCGCGGCATAGACCGTCCTGGGCGCCGCATTCTTCGAGACGTACTTGCTGACCAGGCCGTTGCGGGAGAGCTTCACCAGCAGGTTCACGGCGACCACGGACTTGCCGGTGCCGGGGCCGCCGCGAACGATCACGCATTGCTTCTTCTGGTCGGAGGCCTTGGCAGCGGCTGCAACGGCGGTCTCGAACACCGTCTTCTGGTCATCCACCAGGACGAATTCCTGGTTGCCCTTGAGCATCCCAGCGAGACTGTCGGCCAGCATCTTCGAGGGTCTGATCCGGCCGTTCTCGATGCTGAAGATGAGGTTGCCATTGTCCCCCTTCCGGACGTGCTGCTTGATGAAGTCACGCAGTTTCCGAAGCTCGTCGGAGCCTCGCAGGAAGAGGGGCGCCTTTTCGATGTAGGGCGCGTAGAAGGCGTTGTCGATGACGCTGTCGCTGACGTAGTTGTGCAGGAAGGCACAAGGACTCAGTTCGACCCCTGCCTCGTAGACGGCTTCATTGAAGCCCTCCAGCAGAGCTGCGTAGGACCATGCCTGATAGCTGGGATGGGGGCCTTCCGTCTCACGGCCAGGGCCGCCTCGCCGGGCGATGATGATGCCGTCCTTATTGGTCAACCGCGCCTCGGACCATTGCTTCAGTTCGACGATGATCAGCTTGGGCCTGCCATCCTCGGATCGGCCAGAAAGGATGAAGTCGATCCGCTTGCTGGTCTGCGGGATCCCGAACTCAACGCCGACACCAATATCATCAGGAATCCCCGTGTCCCTCAGGACCTTGGCCATCTCGGCAAGTGAAGCCTTCCATGAGCGCATCTCGGGCGTGGGCGCATAGCGTCCCGTCCGTTGCAGATAGCGCGACGCGATGACGTCCTCGATACTCGAGTTGTCGTGGTCATCGATGAACGACGCCTTCGTGCCTTGATAGACGATCAAGCCAGAGCCCCGGTTGGCTGGTCAAAGGTCAGAGTACTTCTTGCTCGTGCCCCGTGCCCGCTCGACCGGATATTTTCCAGCATTGGTTTCAATCTTCTTCCAAGCCGCGTCGACCGGGTCGATCTCCAGCTTTGCGCAAAGCTGGAGGAGATAGAGGAACACGTCGGCGACCTCTGCCGATACTTCGTCACGCGTGTCGACCGGGAGCACCTTGCTCTGCTCGGCGGTAAGCCACTGGAAATGCTCAAGCAGCTCGGCGGCCTCGACCGACAGCGCCATGGCCAGGTTCTTCGGTGTGTGGAACTGCTCCCAGTCCCGTTCTTTCGCGAATTTGCTCAGTGCGTCTTGCAGGGTCTGGATAGCTTCAGTCATGCATCTCTCCCGCTGCGTTGGATGCGTACGATCGTACTTGAAGCATGACCGCCCGGAGGTCTGCAGGGGATGGGGCGCTGTGCCTTGGCGTCGGCGCAGCGCCCAGCCTGTCCGCGCAACCGCCCTGTGTGTACCATGCGCCGAGGCCCCCAGGAGCTGTCCCATGCGTCCATCCATCGCACTGGATCCCCATCGCAGCGCGGTCCGCGAGGCCGCGGGACGCCATCGTGCCGCCAACCCGAGGGTGTTCGGTTCGGTGCTGAAGGGGACGGACCGGGATGGCAGTGATCTTGACCTTCTGGTTGATGCATTGCCCGGGGCCACGCTGTTCGATCTGGGAGGCCTCCAGGATGAACTGGAACGCTTGCTGGGCGTGCGGGTCGACGTGCTGACACCGACCGACCTGCCGACGAAGTTCCGGGCTCAGGTGCTCGCCGAGGCTCGACCGGTATGAGTCAGCGCCTGGCGGACTACCTGGAACATATCCGCCGTGCGTCACTTGAAGCCTGCGACTTTGTCGAGGGGATGGACCACGCCGAGTTCCTCGTGGACCGTCGCACGCAGCAAGCGGTCATCATGAATCTCGTCATCGTGGGCGAGGCAGCCACCAAGATCATGGATGCGTTCCCTGAGTTTGCCGACGCGCATCCGGAGGTGCCGTGGCGGAGCATGCGCGGCATGCGCAACCGTATTGCCCACGGCTATTTCGAGATCAACCTGGATGTCGTCTGGGACACGGTGCAGTCTGCATTGCCTACCCTTCTGAAGGGCCTGCCCCAAGCCGAAGACTGAACATCGGCGCCGGGTGGATCGCTTCCAAGCCCCTCAAAACCCCGGCTTCGCCCCTTCCACCGGCGCCTGCGTGGCCGCACGCCGCGCGAGCACCGCCTCGCGATGGGCGATGTAGGCGTTCGCGGCGAGGATGATCAGGGCGCCGGCGAGGGTCCAGCGGTCGATGCCCTGGTCGAACAGCACCCAGGCGAGCAGGGCGACGATGGGGAGCTGGAGGAAGCTGATCGGGGTGAGGGCGGAGACCTCGCCGATCTTCAGGGCGCGGGTCCAGAGCATGTGGCCGCCGGTGCCGAAGATGCCGGCGCAGATGGCCCAGATCCACGTGGTGCCGCTGGGCCACTCCCAGACGAACAGGGCGGGGACGAGCGACATCGGCACCCACAGCAGGGTGGTGTAGATGACGATGCGGTCGGCGGGCTCGGTCTTCGATAGTTGCTTGATCTGGATGGCGACGATGCCGCTGAGCACGGCGGCGGCGACGGCGATCAGGGTGCCGGCGGTGAAGCTGTCGGTGCCGGGACGGACGATGACCAGCACGCCGAGGAAGCCGACGGCGACGGCGAGCCAGCGGCGTGCGCGGACGTGTTCGCCGAGCATGAACACCGCGAAGATGGTGACGAACAGCGGCGACGAATACGACAGGGTGACGGCCTGCGCGAGCGGCAGGTGGCCGATGGCCCAGAAGCCGCAGAACATCGAGATGACGCCGATGACGCAGCGGAACACGTAGCGCGGCAGCTGGTCGGTCTTGAGGATGCCGACGCCGTGGCGCATCAGCAGCGGCGCGGTGGCGAGCATGCCGAAGAAGTTGCGGAAGAACGCGACCTCGAAGGTGTGCAGGGTCTCCGAGGCCAGCCGGATCATGATCACCATGCACGCGAACAGCACGGTGCTGCCGACCATCAGCCAGGCGGCGCGGGCGTGGGTGGTCACGCCGGGGGCGTCCAGGTCGCGCCGATGATGCGCGGCTCGGGTTCGAGCGCGACGCCGAAACGTGCATGCACGCTGTCGGCGATGCGGCGGGCGAGGTCGAACAGCTCGCGACCGGTGGCGCCGCCATGGTTGACCAGCACCAGCGCGTGCGCGGCGGACACGCCGGCGTCGCCGGAGCCGTGGTCGATGCGATGGCCCTTCCAGCCGCAGGCGTCGATCAGCCAGGCGGCCGAGAGCTTGCGGGTGTCGGCATCGCCACTGGCGAACAGGGGCAGGGCCGGGTGGTCGGCTTTCAGCGCCTCGGCCCGGCCAGCCGGCACGATGGGGTTCTTGAAGAAGCTGCCGGCGTTGCCGATGACGGCGGGGTTGGGCAGCTTGCGCTGGCGCAGGGCGATGACGGCGTCGGCGACGTCGCGCGCGGTGGGAAGGCCCACGCCGCGCGCGGCGAGTTCGTCGGCGATGCCGGCGTACTCGAGCCGGGGTGACGCGTTGCGTGAGAGCTCGAACTCGACCGCGGTGACGATGAAACGTCCCGGCTGCTGCTTGAACACGCTGTCGCGGTAGGCAAAGGCGCAGTCCTCGCTGGAAAGCCGATGGAAGCGATCGGCCGCGGGCTCGTAGGCTTCGACGGCCCGCACCGCCTCGCGGACTTCCACGCCATAGGCGCCAATGTTCTGGATGGGCGCGGCGCCGACCGTGCCGGGGATCAGCGCGAGGTTCTCCAGCCCGCCCAGCCCGCGAGCCAGCGTGTCCAGGACGAAGCCGTGCCAGTCGACGCCGGCCTCGGCGCGCAGGCGGAGGCGGTCGCCCGGTTCGCCCACGCGGCGTACCCGGCGGCCGGTCAGCGCCAGCAGCGGCCGGTCCGGCGGCTCGACGAACAGCAGGTTGCTGCCGCCGCCCAGCACCAGCGGCGGGGCATTCTTGAACTCGGGGGATGCGAGCAACGCCGGCAGGGCATCGGCATCGGACACCTCCACCAGCAGCGGCGCACGCACGTCGAGGCCGAAGGTGTTGCGCGCGCGCAGCGGCGCATCGCGGTGGAAGGTGACGGGGGTGCTCATCGTCGAAACGGCGGGGGTGGGGGCGTCGGGCGGCTCGCGGGGCTCAACGTGCGGGTTTCAGCGTGCAGGCTTCAGCGGACCGCTGCTGGGGGCTTCCTTGCGCCGGCGCATGGCCTCGATGCAGTCGTGGACCAGGGCGGGGCCCTTGTAGACCAGGCCGCTGTAGAGCTGCACCAGGCTGGCGCCGGCGGCGGTCTTGGTCACCGCGTCCGCGCCGCTGAGGATGCCGCCGACACCGACCAGCGGGATGGACTCGGGCAGGCGGGTGCGCATCATCCGCAGCACGGTGGTGGCCTGGCCCATCAACGGCTTGCCGGACAGGCCGCCGGTCTCGGTGGCATGGCGCGCGCCTTCGATGGCGGTACGCGAGATGGTGGTGTTGGTGGCGATCACGCCGTCGACCTCGAGGTCGGCCAGCACCCGCGCGCAGGCGTCGATGTCGGCGTCGCTCAGGTCCGGGGCGATCTTGACCAGCATCGGCACGCGCTTGCCGTGCTTGGCGCCGAGCCGCTCCTGTTCTTCGCGCAGGATCGAGACCAGCCGTCGCAGTTGCTGCTCTTCCTGCAGTTCGCGCAGGCCGGCGGTGTTGGGCGAGGAAATGTTGACGGTGACGTAGTCGGCCAGCGGATAGACGCGCGACAGGCCGTACATGTAATCGCCATCGGCGATTTCGTTCGGGGTGCTCTTGTTCTTGCCGATGTTGATGCCGAGGATGCCCTTGTCGCGGTTGCGGGCCTGCTCGACGTTGCGCACCAGCGCGTCGACGCCGAGGTTGTTGAAGCCCAGGCGATTGATGACCGCGCGCTGGCGCGGCAGGCGGAACATGCGCGGCTTCGGATTGCCTTCCTGCGCGCGTGGGGTGACCGTGCCGATCTCGACGAAGCCGAAGCCGAGTTCGAACAGGGCGTCGATGTGTTCGCCGTTCTTGTCCAGGCCGGCGGCGAGGCCAACGGGGTTCGGGAAGGTCAGGCCGAAGGCTTTCGTCGGCAGCGGCGCGCTGGGGCGGGCGACCAGGCCGGTCATGCCGGCGCGGTACAGGCTGTCGAGGGAGCGCAGGGTCAGGCCGTGGGCGCGTTCGGGGTCGAGGCGGAACAGCAGCGGACGGGCGAGCGCGTACATCGGCAGCGGGATCTCCTCGGCGGCGGCGCGACGTGCACGCGACGGTGGGGGTGCCGGGTCATGGAAGGCCCCGCCAGGGCGGGGCCGGTTCAGGCGTCCATTGTGCCCCAGTACGGGGTCGCAGGGTGCGACCCCGTGTGGTCAGTGGGCGTCGAACGTCGACGATCAGAGGTCGAACTTGATGCCCTGGGCCAGCGGCAGCGCGTCGGAGTAGTTGATCGTGTTGGTCTGGCGGCGCATGTAGGCCTTCCAGGCGTCGGAACCGGATTCGCGGCCGCCTCCGGTTTCCTTCTCGCCGCCGAACGCGCCGCCGATCTCGGCACCGGACGTGCCGATGTTGACGTTGGCGATGCCGCAGTCCGAGCCGGCCGCCGACAGGAACTTCTCCGCGGCCTTCAGGCTCTCGGTGAAGATCGCCGAGGACAGGCCCTGCGGCACGTCGTTCTGCATCGCGAGGGCGTCGTCCAGGTCCTTGAACTTCATCACGTAGAGGATCGGTGCGAACGTCTCGTGCTGCACGACCTCGGCGTCGTTGTCGAGGCCGCTGATGATGGTCGGCTGGACGAAGAAGCCCTTGCGGTCGATCGCCGCGCCGCCGGTCTCGACGGTGCCGCCGGCGGCCTTGGCCTGCTCGATGGCGTGCAGGTACGCATCGACGCCGTCCTGGCTGTTGAGCGGGCCCATCAGGTTGGCCGGGTCGGTCGGGTCGCCGATCTTCTTCTCGACCTGCTTGTACGCGGCGACCAGCTTGGCCAGCACGTCGTCGTAGATCGATTCGTGGATGAAGGCGCGGCGGGTGGTGGTGCAGCGCTGGCCCGCGGTGCCGACGGCGCCGAAGGCGATCGCCGGGATTGCCAGCTTCAGGTCCGCGGTCTGGTCGACGATCATCGCGTTGTTGCCGCCCAGTTCGAGCAGGCTGCGGCCCATGCGGCGGGCAACGCGCTCGCCGACGGTGCGGCCGACGCGGGTGCTGCCGGTGAAGCTGACCAGGGCGATGCGCTTGTCGTCGACGAAGTGCTGCGCCAGTTCGGTGCCGCCGTCGTTGAACAGGAAGAAGATGTCCGGGAAGCCGGCCTTCTTCAGCGCCGCGTTGCAGACCTTCATCGAGGCGATCGCCGAGAGCGGGGTCTTCGGCGAGGGCTTCCAGATGCAGATGTCGCCGCAGACGCCGGCGACGAAGGCGTTCCACGCCCACACCGCGACCGGGAAGTTGAACGCCGAGATGATGCCGACCACGCCCAGCGGGTGCCACTGCTCGTACATGCGGTGGCCGGGGCGCTCGGAGTGCATGGTCAGGCCGTAGAGCTGGCGCGACAGGCCGACGGCGAACTCGCCGATGTCGATCATCTCCTGCACTTCGCCGTCGCCCTCGGGCTTGGACTTGCCCATCTCCAGCGCGACCAGCGAGCCCAGCGCGTCCTTGTTCTCGCGCAGGGCTTCGGCGCAGAGGCGGATGGCCTCGCCGCGGCGCGGGGCCGGCGTGGTCCGCCACACCTTGAACGCAGCCTGGGCGCGCTCGACGATGGTGTCGTAGTCGGTCTTGGACGAGGCCTGCACCTGCGCCAGCGTCTCGCCCGAGGCCGGATTCACCACCTCCAGCAGGCCGGCGCCGGTGGTGCTGGACCATTCGCCATTGCCGAGGTAGGTGCCGGATTCGCTGCCGGAAAGGCCGAGTGCTGCGAGGACGGGATGCGTCATGGGAACTCCTGTAGTGCGGATGGCCGGCCGGGCGGACGCGGGGATGCGCTGCCACGGTCGCCGGCGCGGAAGGGACACGGAAGGCGCGTCGCGAGTGGCGACCCCGGCACGATTCGAACGTGCGACCTTCCCCTTAGGAGGGGGACGCTCTATCCAGCTGAGCTACGGGGCCGTAAGCCGGGCATTTTCGCACGGATGGGCGGGCCGACGGAAATGCGCGGCCTCCGGAAACACGAAGGCCCCGGGGTGACCGGGGCCTGCGCATCTGGAATAAGTGGTGGAGCGGAGGAGGATCGAACTCCCGACCTTCGCATTGCGAACGCGACGCTCTCCCAGCTGAGCTACCGCCCCACGAAGGCGGCAAGTGTAACGGCCGGACGGGTGCGCGCCAAGTCCCCGGCAGCGGCGCGTGGACTCAATCCGGGGGCAGGTGGCGTGCGCGGGCGGCGAGCAGGCCGGGTGTGAAACCGATCACTTGGGCCGTCTCGACCGCGTGTGGCAGGCTGAGGCTCATGACCGCACCATTGCCCACCAGGACCGCGTCATGACGGGACGGGTCGATGCGATCGAGCCACAGGGTGTCCGGCATGGGCCGGTCGGCCTGCACGAGGTAGAGGCCGTGGCGGTCGAACGCGGGGGCCTGCTCGAGGAAGGCCGCGGTGGGCATCTGCAGTTCATAGCGCAGGCAGCGGACCTGCCCGGTGAAGGTGGTGCCGGAATGGCGGTCGAGCGGAACGGTCGCCTCCCACCAGCGCAGGGCGGGCTCGGGCCAGTGCCCGAAGATCCAGACGTGGCCGCCGGCGGCGGGATCGAGCAGGGGGGCGAGTCGCGACACCGTTGCGCCTTCGACGTGCATCACGTCGTGCCCGCCGGCGGTCCTGGCGATGGCGGGCGCCGGCCCCGCTGGCCCGGTCTGACGCACGTTCAGCCGGGTTCGACCAGCAGCGGCGTGAGGCAGGGTTCGAGCTGGTCGCGCCGCCAGCCCGAGAGCGCATCCGGCCAGATGCCGTGGTCCAGCAGCACTTCCAGCCAGCGCCGGGACGCGAGCACGCCGTCCGGCAGGCCGAGCTCGGCGCTGCGTTCCGCCACCGCGCTCTGCAGCTGGCGCAGCCGGTTGCGGTCGCGGCGCTCGGCGACGCCGGCGTCGGGCATGGCGTCCTCGTCTTCCATCGGCGTCTGCAGCGCCTCCCACAGGGGCCCGGCCAGCTTGCGCGGGGCCTTGGGGTGGGCATCCAGTTCGCGCTGGAGTCCCGCCAGGTCGATCGGCGGGTTCCGTGCCAACGCCGTGGCCAGTTCGTTGTCGATGATCCAGCTCTTTGGCCGGTCGCTCGCACGGGCCTGACGATCACGCCAGCGCAGGATGCGCAGCAGCCGGCGCTGGGCGTCCACGTCGAGGAACTGCGCGCTGCGCATGGCCAGGTGCGGCCAGGGGTCCTGGGCGTCATCGATGGCGTTGGAGACGGTGCGGCGGGCGTCCTCGGCCAGCCAGTCGCGCCGGTCCAGCTCGCCCAGGCGGGCATCGAGCACGTCATGCAGCTCGAACAGGTGGCGGACGTCGTCGGCGGCGTACTCGAGCTGCGCGGCGGAGAGCGGACGCTTGAGCCAGTCCGAGCGGGTCTCGCCCTTGGGCAGGACGATCCCGGTCACCTGTTCGACCAGCTTCTGGTAGCCCATGCCCTGGCCGATGCCCACCAGTGCCGCGCCCAGCTGGGTGTCGAACAGGGGCGCCGGAATCGCGTCGCAGGCGTGGCGGAACGCGATCAGGTCCTCGCTCGGGCTGTGCATGACCTTGAGGATCGCCGTGTCGGCCAGCAGCCCCGCGAGCGCCTGGCAGATGCCGGGGGCCAGCGGGTCGACCAGCAGCACCCGGACCTCGCCGTCGCGTTCGAGCGAGATCTGGACCAGCGCCAGGCGGGGCCAGTAGGTGCGTTCGCGGATGAACTCGGTGTCCAGGCCGATACGGGGGGGCTTCGGTTCGAAGTGCGCCAGCAGCGCGGCGGGGTCGGTAATCAGGTCGGGCACGTAGGGTGGAGGCGGCGGAAGTTGCTGATGCGGGCGACAATAGCCTACTTTCAGCGGGCACGAGAACGGCCGCGCCCTGCCTTTCGCACCACGGAGGACGTTTGTACGCCCCTCAGCATCCCATGCGCTTGCTTGCCTGCCTCGCGCTGGCCGGCGGACTGGCGATCCTGCTGTCTGCCTGCTCCGGGGGCGAGCCGGCTGCGCCCGACGCGCCGGCCGGACCCCGCCGCGAGCCGGTGCCGGTGGTGTCGCCGCAGGTCACCGTGAGTGCCGACCAGGCGGTGTCTCCGGTGCCCCCCTGGAAGGTGCCCGAGGTGACCGTGGGCGGGGAGCCCGCCGATATCCAGGCGCTGCGCGAGCAGGCGGACGCGGCCCTGGAGGCGGGTCGCCTGTACGAGGACGCCGATGCGGCGCTGCCGATCCTGCTCGCTCTCGCCGCCGCGCAGCCCGACGACGCCGGGGTCGAGGCGGCGCTGGAGCGCGCGCGCGCGGCATTGCTGGCGCGAGGCGACGCGGCACTGGCGGCGGTGGACGCGGATCCGATGCGCCTGCGGGACGCGCACGAAATCGGCATGGTGGCGCGCACCGTCGCACCGGATGCCGAAGCGACCGCGGCGTATCTCGACCGCCTTGACGTCATGGACCGTGCGCAGCAGGCCAACCGCCTGGGCGAGGAGGCGCTGGCGGAGGGCGACGTGGGTGAGTCTGGGAAAGAGGGCGCGCTGGCACGTTTCCGCGAGGCGCTGGCCCTGCACCCGGATGACGTGCGGGCCCGGCAGGGCATGGCAGCGGCCGAGAGCACCCTGCTGCGGCGCGCGGAAGAGGCCGCCGACGAAGACGCGTACGCCACCGCCGAACAATGGCTCGACCACGCCGCGAAAGTCCGGCCCGAGGCCGCGTTGGGGACCGTCGACCACGTCAGGCAACGGATTGCCGCGCAGCGCGCCGCGCGCGTGGGAACGCTGCGCGACGAGGGCATCGCGGCGCTGTCCCGTGCGGATGGGCTGGATGCGGCCCGCGAGCGCCTGGCGGCGTTGCTTTTGATCGCCCCCGGGGCCGACCCCGCCGCAGTCGAGCTGCGCGAGCGCATCGAGCTGGCAACCCATTACGGCCTGTTCAGGCCGGGCCAGGTGTTCACCGACGCGCTGAAGAACGGCGGGCGCGGTCCGGCGATGGTGGTGGTTCCGCATGGCGCGTTCACCATGGGCGCACCCGTTGGTGAGGCCGGTTCGAGCGATGCCGAGCGTCCGGTGCGCAACATCCGCTTCGACCGTGGCCTGGCGTTCAGCCGGACCGAGGTCACCGTCGCCGAGTTCCGGCGGTTCATGGAGGCCTCCCCCGGGTTCGAGTCGCGCGCGGACCGTCGTGGTTACTCCACCGCGTACGACGAGCGCAGCGGCAACCTGGTCCGGCGCGGTGGGGTCGGGCCCCGGTCGGACTACACGGGGCAACCCGCCGCCGATGACCTGCCCGTGATCCATGTCAGCGCCTCCGACGCCGACGCATACGCACGCTGGCTGTCCGAGCAGACCGGTCAGACCTACCGGCTGGCCAGCGAGGCCGAGTTCGAGTACGCCTTGCGTGCCGGGGGCACGGCGCCCTATCCCTGGGGCGAGGGCCGCCCCCCGGATGGCACCGGCAATTTCACCGGGAGTGCGGACGTGTCGCCCAGCGGGCGGCGCTGGCGCAACGCGTTCGAGGACTATGGCGATGGGGCATGGGGGCCGGCCGCGACGGGGAGCTACGCGGCCAATGCATTCGGGCTTCACGACATGACTGGCAATGTCAGCGAATGGGTGGCCGATTGCTGGCACGACAATTACCGGCGCGCCCCGCGCGACGCCAAGGCCTGGGTGAACCCGGGCTGCCGCGACCGCGTGGTGCGGGGTGGGGCGTGGGCGAGCTCGCCGGAGCAGACCCGTGCGGCCTGGCGGTTGTCGGTGCGCAAGGACACCACGAATGCACGCGTCGGCTTCCGGGTCGTGCGCGAGATATGACCGGCGCCAGCGATGGCGCCCCAAGACGGCGGGCTGCGCCGACCAACCGGGGACGCGAAACATGAGAGTCGAGCCGCAATACCAGACGGGTCGCCCGCGTCGGCGGGGGTTCGGCAACCTGCGCTGGCTCATCCTGCTGGTGTTCGCCGGCTACGCCGCCTGCCAGTGGTTCGGAAGTGCCCAGACCGATCCTTACACCGGCGAGACCGCGCATTACGGGGCGAGCGCGGACGAAGAAGTGCAGCTCGGCGTGCAGGCGTTCCAGCAGGTGCTGGGAGACGCGCAGGCACAGGGCGCGTTGCTTCCGCCGGACGCGCAGGTCAGCCAGCAGATCCGCGGTATCGCCCAGCGACTCGTGGAGAAGGTGCCGCAGGTGGCGGCGGACCTCGCCGCCGCGAACAACCAGGCGGCGCCGGAGAGCTATCGCAACTTCCAGTGGGACGTCGCGGTCATCCAGTCCGACGAGGCCAATGCCTTCTGCCTGCCCGGCGGCAAGATGGCCGTCTATACCGGCCTGATCCCGGTGGCCCAGAACGCCGACGCGATGGCGGTCGTGATGGGGCATGAGATCGCCCACGCGCTGCTTCGCCACGGCTCCCAGCGCATGGCCCAGCAGAAGCTGGTGCAGATGGGGCAGATGGCGGCGGGCATCGCCGTGGGCGACATGAGTCCGCAACAGCAGCAGGCGGTGATGGCCGCGCTGGGCGCCGGTGCGCAGTATGGGCTCATCCTCCCGTACGGCCGCAGCCACGAAAGCCAGGCGGATGCCGTGGGCCTGATGCTGGCGGCGGCGGCCTGCTTCGATCCGAACGAAGCCGTGCCCTTATGGCAGCGGATGGGCGAACTCGGCGGGGGGCAGCGCCCGCCTGAGTTCGCGTCGACGCACCCGGATCCGGCCAACCGTATCGCCGCACTGCAGGCGATGATGCCGCAGGCCGAGGCGTTCAAGGCGAAGTACTGCGGGGCAGGGGCCGGGGCAGGTTCGCCGGCTCCCTGAGCCCGTCCCGCACGGCGTTTTCCTGAAATGAAACAGGCGCCCTGGGGGCGCCCGTTTCGTTCGGAGTCCTGCTGGCCTCAGCGGCTGCCGCGTTTCGGGTCGCGGTTGCCGCGCGCGGACGAAGAGGGGGTCTGTCCCACGCTGCCGGACAGGTTCTGCTGGAACTCTTTCCAGATCGCCAGGTTGCGCTCGGTCAGCTGGTTCATCATCGCCCACGGGGTCTGGTCCATGACGCCGCCCATCTGCTTGCGGAACTGCTGCTGCTGGTCGAGGAACAACTGCATGGACTTCTCGAGGTAGCTGCCCATGAAGCCCTGCAGCGAGTCGCCATAGAACCGGATGATCTGGCTCAGCAACTGGGTCGACAGCACCGGCTCGCCGTCCTGCTCCTGCTCCGCGATGATCTGCAGCAGTACCTGGCGGGTGAGGTCGTCGCCGCTGCGTGCGTCGCGCACCTCGAAGGACTCGCCGTCGACGATCAGCTGGCGGACGTCCTCGATCGTGATGTAGCTGGAAATCTCCGTGTCGTAGAGTCGGCGGTTCGGGTACTTCTTGATGACACGGGTCGCGGCCATGAAACGTCAGCTCAGGTTCGTGGTGCCCTGCAGCATGGCGCAGCAGGGCATGGCTTGCAACTGCGGGACGTCGCGCGCGAGTCGCCTGGCCCGTCCTTACCAGCCCATGTGGTGGCCGCCGTTGATGTCCAGGTTGGAGCCGGTGATCCAGCCCGCCTGCTCATCGACCAGGAACGCGACTGCGTAGGCGATCTCGTCCGGTTCGCCCAGTCGACCGGTGGGAATGTCCGCGGCGATCTTCGCGCGCACTTCCTCGGGGACCGCCATGACCATGTCGGTCGCGACATACCCCGGCGATACCGTGTTCACGGTGATGCCCAGCTTGGCATTCTCGCGCGCCAGCGAAATGGTGAAGCCGTGCATGCCGGCCTTGGCCGCCGCGTAGTTGGCCTGGCCGTACTGCCCCTTGAGGCCGTTGATCGAACTGATCTGGATGATGCGGCCCCACTTGCGCGTGCGCATGCCCTCGATCACCGGGCGGGTGACGTTGTAGACCGAATTGAGATTGGTGCAGATCACGTCGTTCCACTGGTCGAACTGCATCTTGTGGAACGTGGTGTCGCGGGTGATGCCGGCGTTGTTGACCAGGATCTCGATCGGTCCGAGCTGCGATTCGATGTCGCGCACCATGGCTTCGGCCTGTTCCGGCGAGGTCACGTCGCCCTTGGCGACCGCGACGTCGATGCCTTCTGCCCGCATCTTTTCCTGCCAGGCGCGGCCGCGCGCCTCGTCGCGGTAATTGGTGGCGACCTTGTGGCCCATGCCGGCCAGGCGCCGGACGATCGAGGTGCCGATTCCACCGGTGCCACCGGTGACGAGCGCAACGCGAGACTGCATGGATCCTCTCCTCTGGAAACAGGGCCGACCGCCCCATCTTAGCCCCGGAGTATGTGACGCGCGCTAGACGATGGGATGACGCAGGCGGCGCGGGATGCGCGTGGGGTCGAATGCGGCCCGTGCGGCGGACAGCACGGTGTCCACGCCGCCTGCGGCGGGCAGTGCGTCCGCGTGCTGGCCGAGCGCATGCCATGCCGCGCGCAGGCCTGCGGCGGGCGTCGTCGGGTCGACGGGCCACGCGCTGCTGGACTTCGAGAGCTTGCGCCCGGCTTCGTCCCGCACCAGTGGCAGGTGCGCGTAACGTGGTAGCGGCAGGCCGAGGGCGCGCTGCAGCAGGATCTGGCGGGGGGTCGAGTCGAGCAGGTCGGCGCCCCGGACGACATCGGTAATGCCTTGCGCGGCGTCGTCGACGACCACGGCCAACTGGTAGGCCCAGAGGCCATCGGCGCGGCGCAGGACGAAATCCCCGGCTTCGATGTCGACGCGCTGCGCCTGCGACCCCTGGATCCCGTCCTCGAACGCGAGGCTGGCCCCGTCGGGCACGCGGAAGCGGATCGCGGGAAGGTCGCGGTGGGCGCGGCCCACGCATTCGCGATGGATGCCGGCATGGGCCGCCAGCTCGGCGCGGGTGCAGTGGCACTCGAAGGCATGGCCGGACTCGAGCAGGCGCTGCAGGGCCGCCTGGTAGCACGCGGTCCGGGCGCTCTGGCGGACCACCGGCCCGTCGGCGTGCAGCCCGAACGCGGACAGGGCCTGCAATTGCCGGTCGGCGGCGCCGGCGACCTCGCGGGGCGGGTCGAGGTCCTCGATCCGTACCCACCATTCACCTCCTTGATGGCGCGCCAGCAGCCAGCTTCCGAAGGCGGCGAGCAGGGAGCCGAAATGCAGGTCACCGGTCGGGGAGGGCGCGAAGCGACCGCGGTAGCCGGGGGAGGGCGGGGGCTCGGGGGAGGGACTGTGCGGCACGGGCCCGTTCAATGTTTCGTTCACTTGATATTCCCCGCAGCCTGCCACACTTCGTCGAAGTCACGCAGTCCCGCGTGGAGGAGCTTTCCATGTTCAAGCGCGTCGTCCTCTTCCTCGCCACCAACCTCGCCGTGCTGGCGCTGATCAGCATCGTGATGGCGGTGTTGCAGAGTGTCTTCGGCATCAACCTCGGCGGTGCGGGCGGCAACGTCGGCCTGCTGGTGTTCGCGGCCCTCTTCGGGTTCGGCGGTTCCTTCGTCTCCCTGCTGATGTCGAAATGGGTCGCGAAGCGCGGGACCGGCGCGCATGTCATCGAACAGCCGCGCAACGAGGCGGAGCAATGGCTGGTGGCCACCGTGCGCCGCCAGGCGGAACGGGCCGGCATCAAGATGCCCGAGGTGGCGATCTACGATGCGCCGGAAATCAACGCCTTCGCGACCGGTCCCAGCCGCAACAATTCGCTGGTGGCGGTCTCGACCGGCCTGCTGCGCGCGATGAGCCGCGACGAAGCCGAAGCCGTGCTGGGGCACGAAGTCAGCCACGTGGCCAATGGCGACATGGTGACCATGGCGCTGATCCAGGGCGTGCTGAACACCTTCGTGATCGTCTTGTCGCGCGTGGTTGGCCGGGTCATCGACGGCTTCATCAGCGGTGGCCGCGACAGCGGACCGGGCATCGGTTACTACCTGATCGTGTTCGTGCTGGACATGGTGTTCGGCCTGTTCGCCAGCATGATCGCGATGTGGTTCTCGCGGCGCCGCGAGTTCCGCGCCGACGAAGGCGGGGCGGCCCTGGCCGGGCGCGACAAGATGGTCGCTGCGCTGCAGCGGCTGTCGCAGACCTATGGTGCCAGCACCCTGCCGAAGCAGGTCGCGGCCTTTGGCATCAGCGGCGGCGTGGCGCATGGTCTGCGGCGGCTGATGATGAGCCACCCGCCGCTGGAAGAGCGCATCGAGGCCCTGCGCAATGCGCCGCTGGATCCGGCCAGCGCGGGGATCCACGCCTGATCCGGGCGACCGCCCCGGCATGACGGAAAAGCCCGCCACCATGGCGGGCTTTCTCGTCAGAACTCGTAGTCCATCTCCGGACTGGCGGGGGCGAGGAAGTGGCCCTGCGCGTAATCGATGCCGGCGCCGAACAGGATGCTCATGCTGGCGGCGTCCTGCACGAACTCCGCGATGGTCTGCTTGCCGGAGGTGCGGGCATTCTCCGCGATCTCGCGGATCTTCGCCTGGTTGTCCGGATTCGACCCGAGGTCCTCCATGAAGGCCCGGTCGAGCTTGATCATCGCGGCGTCGAAGTGGTTGAGGAGCTGGAACGGGTTCAGGCCGCTGCCGAACTGCTCCAGTCCGACCCGCACGCCCAGTTTCGCAACGTCCGCCTGGAAGCCCTGGGCGGCACGCAGGTGGGTGGACACCTTGGATTCCGGCAGCTGGACCACCAGCCGCTTGCCGTCGATGCCGTGGCGGGCCAGCTGCTCGGTGATGTGCTTGACCAGCGTGTCGTCCTGGAGCGACATCTCGGTGATCTTGACCAGCACCGTCGTATCGTGGCCGGCCTTGGCACGCTCTGCGATCACGGCGATCGCGCGCCCGACCACCCAGCGGTCGATCTCCCAGAGCAGGCCGTGTTCCTCCGCGATCTGCAGGAAGGTCATCGGCTGGACCAGTTCGCCGTTCTCGTTGAGCAGGCGCAGGTAGGCTTCGTACATCTCCAACGGCTCCCCGTGCAGGCTTACGAGCGGCTGGTAGTGCATCAGGAAACGGTCGTTGTCGATCGCGTCGCGGATGCGGTCCACCCACGCCTGCACGCGTTCCAGCTCGGCGCGGTCGGCGGCACCGGGATCGAACAGCTCCACCCGGTTGCCCCCCACGCCCATCGCGGACTGGAGGCCCTGGTTGGCCTTGCCGAGGATCGAGGAGACATTGGCGATCTTCTGCCCGATCTGCACGCCGCCGATGGTGACCGTGGCGTTGAGCGAGCGATGCCCGGCCGTCAGCACGGCGTCCGCGAATGCCTTCAGCAGGGACTCGGCCAGCGCCATGGAGGCGGCATGGTCGCTGCCCCGGCGCAGGACGGCGAACTGGTGGTCGCTGAAGCGGGCCACGATGTCGCCTTCGGCCAGGGACGCGCGGAGGCGCTCGGCGCAGGCGGCAAGCAGTTCGTCCGATGCGTCCAGGCCGATGTCCTGCAGCATGCGGTTGTAGTGGTCCGGCTCGATCAGCAGCAGCACCTGCTGGCCGGCGTGTTCGGCCACGTCGGCGACGCTGTCCTCCAGCCGCTTGAGGAACGTCTGGCGGTTGAGCAGGCCGGTGGCCTGGTCGGTCTCCAGCAGGTGGCGCCGTTCCTCGTCGCTCATGCCGGCGTTGAGGTCCTGCTTGCGCAGCACGACCTGCTGGCAGGCTTCGCCCTCGTAGGTCGCGGCGGTGAACTCCATGACCGCCGGGAACGTGTCGCCGTCGAGGTTCTGCGCCGTGAGCTTGTAGCGCTCCGGGGGCGCTTCTCCCTTGGACAGCGCCTTCAGCAGCGCGCGGAACGCGTCCACGTCCTGCGAGGCGACCATGTCCAGCAGGGACATGCCCTCGATCTCGTCGAAGTCCTCGAACCCGAACATCTCGAGGTAGGCCGAGTTGGCCCGGATGTGCATGCCTTCGTGGATGTAGGCGATGGGGTCGCGCGAGGACTCGATCAGGGCATCGCAGCGGCGGTCGGTTTCCCGGACGTGGGCCTCCAGCTTGCGCAGTGCGCGCCGGGCCCTCAGGTCGGTCCATTCGCGGACCAGGCAATCGTGCAGGTGCTCGGGCTGACCTCGCAGGCCGAACCCGCGTGCGCCGGAGGCGGCGTTGGCGACCAGCCGGGCGCTGTCCACGTCGTCATGGAGGACGACCACCGGCAGGTCCTTGCCGCTGGCGTCGACATGCTGCATGAGGGTGTCCAGGGGCACGGTGCGTGCGTCGTGCGCGGCGAGGATCACGTCCCAGGACTGGTTGCCGAGCAGGTCCTGCAGGGCATCCACGTCCTCGGGGCGGCCCGGGCGCACCGCGATGCCACGGTTGCGCAGGCCATTCACGATGGCCTCGGCGTCTTCCACGCTGTCATCCACCACGAGCAGGCGCAGCGGCACGTCTTTGCCAAATTGCATAGTCAGGTACTCCTCCCCATCTCCGTTATGGCATGAAGCGGGCGGCGCGTCCATGCAACCACGGGCGGACTGGGCAGTGTGTCGGGGTTGCGGCCGCGACCGCGTTCACAGCGGACGCTTGCCGGGATCGCCCGCGACTTCGCGCACCAGTCGTGGCACCAGGTAACCGGACAGCCGCGCCGCCACTGCCGCGTGCAGTCGCCGGGCCCGACTGTCGTCCACCTCGAAATGGGCCGCCCCCTGCACGCGGTCCAACTGGTGCAGGTAGTAGGGCAGCACGCCTGCCTCGAAGCCCCGTTCCGACAGGGCGCAGAGCGCGTCGACGGAGTCGTTCACCCCCTTCAGCAGGACCGCCTGGTTCAGCAGGGTGGCTCCGGCCTGGCGCAGGCGGTGCAGGGCCGCGTCCACGCTGGCGTCGAACTCACGGGCGTGGTTGGCGTGCAGGACCACGGTCACCGGCCACGGAAGTGCGGCCAGCCATTCGACCAGGGCGTCGTCGACGCGCTCCGGCAACACCACCGGCAAGCGCGTGTGGACGCGCAGCCTCCGCAGGTGGGGGATGGCGGCCAGGGCCCCGGTCAGCTCGGCGAGCTTGTGGGTGGCGAGCGACCAGGGGTCGCCGCCCGACAGGATGACCTCGTCGATCGAGGTGTCGTCCCGGACCAGCGCGACGGTGCGTTGCCACCCGGCGGCCGCGGCGGCCTCTTCGGCGTACGGGAAATGACGCCGGAAGCAATAGCGGCAGTTGATGGCGCAGCTGCCCGTCGCGACCAGCAGGGCGCGGCCGCGGTACTTGCGGATGACCCCGTCGCCCGCCTTGGCGGCCGCGTCGCCCACCGCGTCCAGGCTGAAGCCCGGCATGGGCCGCATTTCGGCATCCAGCGGCAGGACTTGCCGCAATAGCGGATCGTCGGGGTCGCCGGGTCGCATGCGGGCGACGAAGCCCCGCGGTACCCGCAATGAAAACTGCCGTGCCGCCTCCGCCGAGGTCCCTGCCAGTGCCGGGTCCAGTCCGAGCAGGGCGAGCAGCTCGGCCGGGTCGCGCACCGCGTCGCGCCAGAGCGCCTGCCAGCGCGGGGCTGGAGCAGGGGCGGGCGGCTGCAAGGGAAGCGGGGCTGCGGGTATCATGTACGACTGTTTCGAGCGGGGCGGCCGGTGGGTCGCGCGGCCCGACATTCTACCGCCAGCCCGTGACCGGGCGGCGACTGTCATCCAATTGCATCGCAGGAGTTCCGCAATGGCCAGCTATGGCATGAACGACGTCAAGAACGGGATGAAGATCCTCGTCAACAACGAGCCGTGCATCATCACCGACACCGAGTACGTCAAGCCGGGCAAGGGCCAGGCCTTCACCCGCGTGAAGTACCGCTTCATCAAGTCCGGGCGGGTGGTCGAGCTGACCATGAAGGCCACCGATTCGCTGGAGGCCGCCGACGTCGTCGACACCGACATGCAGTTCCTCTATTCGGATGGCGAGTACTGGCATTTCATGAACCCGGAGAACTTCGAGCAGGTGCAGGCCGACGAGGCCGGCATCGGCGATGCGCGCAAGTTCCTCAAGGGCGAGGAGGAGTGCGTGGTCACGCTGTGGAACGGCACCCCGATCGCGGTCCAGCCGCCGAACTTCGTCGAGCTGAAGATCACCGAGACCGATCCGGGCGTGCGCGGCGACACCTCCGGCGGCGGCGGCAAGCCGGCGACGCTGGAGACCGGCGCCGTGGTGCGCGTGCCGCTGTTCGTGAACCAGGACGAGATCGTCAAGGTCGATACGCGCTCCGGCGAGTATGTCGGCCGCGTCAAGTAACCCGTTCGGAGACGGCATGACGACCGGAGCCGGCCCCACGCCCTGCGACCTGCTGATCGAGGCCGGCTGGGTGGTGCCGGTCGTCCCGCACGGCGTGGTGCTGGAAGACCATGCCGTGGCGGTTCGCGACGGCGCCATCGTCGCGGTGCTGCCGGTCCGCGAGGCGCGCGAGCGTTTCACCGCCGGTGAGGTGGTGTCGCGGCCGCGTTCCGCGCTGATCCCCGGCCTGGTGAACGCCCACACGCACAACCCGATGACCCTGATGCGCGGGGTTGCCGACGACCTGCCGCTGATGGAGTGGCTGCAGGGCCATATCTGGCCGGTCGAGGGCGCGGTGATCGGTCCGGAGTTCGTCGCCGACGGCATCGCCCTGTCGGTGGCGGAAATGCTCCGGGGCGGCACCACCTGTGCCAACGAGAATTACTTCTTCCCGGACGTCCAGGCGGCGGTCTACAAGAAGCTGGGCTTCCGCGCCCGGGTCGGCCTGCCCGTCATCGACTTCCCGACGGCCTGGGCCCAGTCCGACGACGAGTACTTCGACCGCGCAATCGAAGTGCACGACCAGTGGCGCGACGACCCGTTCATCGCCACCGCCTTCGTGCCGCATGCACCGTACACGGTGTCGGACGCGAGCTTCGAGCGCATCCGCATGCTGTCCGACCAGTTGGACATGCCGGTCCACCTGCACACGCACGAGACGCAGCATGAGGTCGACGAGTCGCGGAAGATCCACGGCCAGCGCCCGCTCGCGCGCCTGGACCGGTTGGGGCTGGTCAACGATCGCCTGGTGGCGGTGCACATGACGGCGCTCGACGATGCCGAGATCGCCCAGTGCGCCGAGCGCGGCGTCACCGTCGTGCATTGCCCCGAGTCCAACCTCAAGCTGGCCTCGGGCTTCTGCCCGGTCGGCAAGCTGGAGAAGGCGGGCGTCACCCTTGCGATCGGGACCGACGGCTGCGCCAGCAACAATGACCTCGACATGTTCGGGGAGACGCGCACCGCGGCGCAGCTGGCGAAGGCGGTCGCGGGCGACGCGGCGGCATTCAGCGCCGCCAGCGCCCTGCGCGCGGCAACCCTGGGTGGTGCGAGGGCAGTCGGCTTCGAGGACCGTATCGGCTCCATCGAGCCGGGCAAGCGCGCCGACCTGGCCTGCGTGGACCTCGACCGGCTCGAAACGCAGCCGCTCCACCACGTCATCTCGCAACTGGTCTATGCCTGCGGGCGCCACCAGGTCACCGACGTGTGGATCGACGGCGCCCACAAGCTGCGCTCCGGCGAGCTGGCCGATCTCGAGCCCGCCGCCCTGGTCGCCAACGCGCGCGAGTGGCGCGCCCGCATCGCCCGGATAAGGATCGACTGATGGACACCGTCGCCGAGGACCGCAACTTCAGCCAGGCCGAGCTCGACAAGTTCGGAGCGCTGGCCAATCGCTGGTGGGATCCGCAGGGGCCGCAGAAGGCCTTGCATGCACTGAACCCGGCGCGGCTCGGTTATGTGTCCGCACGCGTCGAGCTCTCCGGTGCGACGGCACTCGACGTCGGCTGCGGCGGTGGGCTGCTGAGCGAGGCGCTGGCGCGCGCAGGGGCGGACGTCACCGCGCTCGACCTGGCGCCCGAACTGGTCAAGGTGGCCCGGCTGCATGGCCTGGAGAGCGGGGTCAAGGTGGACTATCGCCTGCAGCCGGTCGAATCGCTCGCGGCCGAGCGTCCGGCGAGTTTCGATGTCGTGACCTGCATGGAAATGCTGGAACACGTTCCCGATCCGGGCGCCATCATCCGCGCCTGCGCGATGGCGCTGAAGCCCGGTGGGCGACTGTTCCTGTCGACCCTCAACCGGACCCCGGCGGCGTTCGCGCTGGCGATCATCGGGGCCGAGTACGTCGCGCGCCTGCTGCCGAAGGGGACGCACCAGTACCGAGACTTCATCAGGCCCTCCGAGCTGGCCGCATGGTTGCGGCAGGCGGGCCTGCAGCTCGAGGATGTCAGCGGGCTGGCCTACGAGCCTTGGCGGAACGCGGCGCGACTCGTGGGCCGGACCGACGTGAACTACCTGGCCTGCGCGCGCAAGCCGGGATGAGCAGGATCGACACGGTGGCGGCGTTTCCCGCGGCGGTGCTGTTCGACCTGGACGGCACGCTGGCGGACAGCGCGCACGATCTGCTGGCCGCGGTCAACGAAGTGCGTGCCGCGCGGGGACGGCTGGCCATGCCGCTGGAGGCGTTCCGGCCGAGCGTGTCGAGGGGCGCCCGGGCGATGCTGCTGGCCGCCTTTCCCGACGTGGGGGACACCGAGCGCGAGTCTTGGGTGCCTGAGCTGCTGGACAGTTACCAGCGCCACCTCGGACGGCATGAGGGCGTGTTCGACGGCATCGAGCCCGTGCTTCGCGCACTGGAAGACGCGGGCACCCGCTGGGGCATCGTCACCAACAAGCCCGAGTACCTGGCGCGTGCGCTGCTGCCCCATCTGGGTTGGGAAACGCGCTGCGCCGTCCTGATCGGCGGCGATACGCTGCCGACGCGCAAACCCGACCCCTTGCCCCTCACCACGGCCGCGGACAGGCTGGGGATCGCCCCGGCCGACTGTGTCTACGTGGGGGATGATCGCCGCGACATCGACGCCGCGCGCGCCGCCGGCATGCGCTCCATCGTCGCCTTGTGGGGCTATCGCCTTCCGGGCGACGAACCGGCCGATTGGGGTGGGGACGTGATGGTCGAGTGTCCCGCCGACCTGCTCGATCCCCGTGCGTGGCCCATGGCGCGCGTTCCATGAGCGAACCGCAGCCCTTCGATACCGCCCAGGCCGAGCTGGACAGCTTCCTCGCCAAATGGCGCGCTCGCTGGCCGGAATGGGCGGTGGTGGAGATTTTCGTACCCGCAGGACAACGCGCCGTGGCACTGGCCTGGGCGGCCCTGCTGCAGGAACTGACCGAGGCGGCCTGGGGCGGCCAGGACGCGCGTCCGGGAGAGGCCAAGCTGGCCTGGTGGGCCGAGGAACTGCAGGGCTGGTCCGCCGGGCGCCGTCGACATCCGCTTGGGCGCGCGCTCCAGCGGGAGGCGGCTCCCTGGAACGCCCTGGCGCTTCAGCTTCCGGTGTTGCGGGCGGCGCGCGAGCGACCGGCCGACACCGCGGATGCCTATGCCCGGCTGGCGCCGTTTACCGCCGCGGCGGCGGCGATCGAAGCGGCGTTGTTCAGCGCGGGCGCCCCGGACCCGGCGGCACCGGACGCGATCGGTGCGACCTTGCTCCATGCGCGCTTCTTCCACGCGGACGACGCCCATGTCCCGCGTGCGGTACTCGTTCGCGCGGGGGAAGGCGAGCCGTTGCGCATCTGGGCCCACCAGTTGCGCCTGCGCTGGCCGACCGGCCGTCCCACCGGCATTCCCCGCCGCCTTTGGTCGCGCCTGGCCCGGGCCCGGTTGCGGCGAGGCGACCCGGCCCGCCCACTCTCGCCGTGGGTCGCACTCTGGGTGGGCTGGCGCGCGGCGCGCGGCGCGCGGCGCAACTGACTGTTCCGTCCCCGTTCCACGGCCCGGGGACGGGGTCGGTAGAATGGGCGCCGGCCGCCGGGGTTTGACCTGGGCGGATCGCATCCCCATTTCCAGACGATGACCATGTCCCGCAAGAACGTACGTACCCTGCCCGACGTCGCCCACGAGGCCGCCGCCGCCGCGCGTGCGCTCGACTGGGTGGGGATGTCCAACATCGCGCTTCCGCTCCGGGTAGCCACCCCGGGGGGCGAGCCGGTGCAGGTGGCGGCGTCGGTGGACGTGGGCGTGGACCTGCTGGACGCCGAGGCGCGGGGCATCCACATGTCGCGCCTGTACCTGCACCTGCAGGATGCCTTCGCGAGCGAAACGGTGACACCGGCCGGTCTTCGCCGGGTGCTGCAGTCGCTGGTCGACTCGCAGAAGGGCCTCGCCGGCGCGGCGCGGCTGGTGGTGCGTTACGACCAGATGTTGTTGCGTCCGGCGCTGGCCAGCGGAAATGCGGGGTGGAAGCGTTATCCGGTGGAGATCGACGCGCGCCTGGAACACGGCCACCTCCGGCTCGCACTGGCCTTTTCGGTCGAGTATTCCAGCACCTGTCCGGCATCCGCCGCGCTTTCCCGCCAACTCAACGCGGAGCGCTTCAGCGCCGACTTCGCCGATGCGCGGCCGATCTCGGTCGGGGTGGTGGGAGACTGGCTCGCATCGGACCGCGGACTGGCGGCCACGCCGCATGCCCAGCGCAGCCGCGCGTCCGTGCGGGTTCAGCTGCGGACCCAGTTCGAAGAGCTGCCGCTGGGCAGCCTGATCGAGGCACTCGAAGCGGTCCTGGGCACGCCGGTACAGACGGCGGTCAAGCGTGAGGACGAACAGGCGTTCGCCGCGCTCAACGCCGCCAACCTCATGTTCTGCGAGGACGCGGCCCGCCGCGTGGCTTCGGTGCTGGCGGCGGATCCGCACGTGGAGCGTTTCGACGCTGAAGTCGAGCACTACGAGAGCCTCCACCCGCATGACGCGGTGGCGCGGGTGAGCGGCCACGGTCCGGAACCGGTGTGATGCGCCAGCCCGGGACTTGACCTGGGTCACACTTTGAGCGCTATCCTTTGGGCGTCGCGTCTGCGACGAACAGGGGACAGCATTGCCAAGGCGCCTCGCGCTCCTGCCGCTTCTCGTCGGCTGCCTGGTCGCCGTGCTGTTTTCCGCACGGGTGCTGGCGGAGGCGGGTCCGGTGGTGGGGGATGCGGACCGCACGGAGCTTCTGGAAGTGGGCCGCCTGGCGGAGGATGCGGTGCCGGCACGCGTGGTGTCCGGTGGGCTGGACGCGGCCTTCGTTCCTTATCGTGACCCCAAGGGCGTCGCGCTCACCGAAACCCGGGCCGGCGTGGCCTGGTGGCGGGTCACGGCGCGACGCGACATTGCCGCCGATGCGGTGCCGCACCTGGTACTGGCGTTTCCGGGCCTGAACCGCGTCGACGCCTACCGGCCCGGCGTGCGGCAGGGGCACCGGCTGGCGGTTGCCGGTCTGCATGCCGATCCCAGCCACTCCGCCCGCGCCCTGTTCGTGATCCTGCCGGAGGGGCTGGACGCCGGCGAATCCGTCTACCTTCGCCTGTCCACGTTGGCCCCCATGCGCATCCCGGTGGGGGTCGAGTCCCTGGCCACGGCCCACCGGAAGGACCTGGCCTACGTGGGCTGGCGGGTGGGGGTGATGGCGATGACCCTGCTGCTTGCGGTGCTGGTGGTGGGCTTCTGGGTCGCGGTCCGGGAGCCAAGCTATCTGTACCTCATGCTCGCGCTGTGCACGCAGATGCTCTACGTGGCGACGATAGGCGGCGATCTCCGCCTGTTCCCGGATCTCGCGGAGTTCCTGGGCCGTGACATCCGCTGGAGCCGTCTGTTCGGGCTGGTGGCATTGATCGCCAGCAACAGCTTCATGGCGTACTACCTCGACCTCCGCCATCGCTACCCCGGCATCCATCGGGCCCTGCTCGCGTGCAGCCTGTCCGCCTTGGGCCTGATCGGCATGGGGATCGCGTCGGGCAGCGCGCTCATCGCCACCGTCGGCAACGGGGTGGTCATGGCCTCGTTGCTGGTGGTCGCGTTTGCCCTGTTCCGTTCGGCCCAGGCGCGCACGCCGGGTACCGGCCTGCGGGTGCTGGCCCTGTCGCCCGCCGCAGTGGTGGTGATGATGCGTCTGCTGGACCGGCTGGGGGCCTGGAGCGCGCCGGAGTGGCTGTCGTATGCCTATCCGGCCGGGTTCCTGGCCACGGGCCTGATCGTCACGATCAGCCTGGTGGGCACGATGAAACAACTTCGCCGCGACCGCGACCACGCCAGTCGAATGGCCTCGCAGGACGCCCTGACGGGTGCCAGTTCCCGTCCCGTGATCGAGCGCCAGCTCGCCGAATGGGTCGCCGACGCGCACAAGAGCGGCGTGCCGCTGTCGCTGGTGTTCTTCGACGTCGACCACTTCAAGCACATCAACGACGCCCACGGCCATCGGGTGGGAGACGAGTGCCTGAAGCTGGTCGCGATGCGGACCGGCAACCGCCTGCGGCCCTATGACGTGCTGGGCCGCTACGGCGGGGACGAGATGGTGGTGATCCTGCCGCAGACGCCGCTGGACGAGGCGGTGGGGGTCGCCGAAAACCTGCGCTCGGCGGTCAACAGCCGTCCCGTCACGATCGACGGCCTCTCGCTGGACATCACCCTCAGCCTGGGGGTGGCGCAACTGGTGCCGGGGGAAAGTGCCGAGGACCTGGTGGAGCGGGCCGATGCGGCGCTGTACGCGAGCAAGTCGCAGGGCCGCGACCGGGTGACCGCGCAGGTCAGGCGCATCCTGCAGCGGGCCTGAGCGCAGGCGGGGTCAGGGGGTCGCTGCGCCGCTGCTTTCCAGCACCAGCAGCGGATCGACCCGGGTATCGAACCAGTTCATCCCCCAATGGAGGTGCGGCCCCGTGGCCCGTCCCGTGGCGCCCACCGCACCGATGACCTCGCCCTGCCGGACCCGGTCGCCCACCTTCACGTCCAGTCGCGACAGGTGCAGGAAGTTGGAGCTGACGCCGTGCCCGTGGTCGAGGAGCAGCGTGCCGCCGGTGAGGTACATGTCGGGGTTGGCGTAGCTGACCACGCCGTCCGCGGGGGCCTTGACCGGGGTCCCGTTTGCGGCGGTGATGTCCATCCCCGAATGGGGCGACTTCGGGGTTCCGTTGTAGATCCGCTGGTTGCCGAACCGGCCGCTGATGCGACCCTGCACGGGCCAGATGAACGGCTGGCTGAAACCGCTTCGTTCGTCGTCGCGTGTACGTGCGCGCGTCACCTCGGCCTGCTCGCGGGCGATGCGCTCGGCGATCGCTTTCGGGGGATCCACCGTCGCGGCCGGGACGCCGTCGACGCGTTCGATCGGCCAGTCGCGTGGCGTCACCGCGATCTCGATGACCTCGGTCGCCTGGCCGGGTGTCGTCACTTCGACCCGAGCGGGGCCGGCGGCATCGCGTCCAATACCGAATGCGAAGCGGCCCTCGGGGGATACGCGCAGGGTTCGGCCGTCGTGGCGGACGCTTGCGTCGGGATCGGCCAGGCCGACGACGAGCGAACCCTGCTGCACGGAGGTGGGCAGGAAGGTCGGCAGCGCCGCGCCGGCCGGCATCGCCGCCAGCCAGGAAACGGCGATAACCACCAGACCCCGCCACCCACGCATGCTCGGCGGACGAGGCCCCACCGCTGTCCGTTCCATGCGCCGCTTGCCGATCCGGAGCCCGCCTTTGTATCCGCGCCTTTCCTTCATCCGCCGGGCATGGACGGTCAGGGTTCTGGGGGAGGAGGCGGGCATCGGCACGGGTCGTCGTCCTGGGAAGGGGTGGCCGCGAGCGGAACAGGGTCGTATCCGCCCGGGTTGAGGGGGTGGCAGCGACCGAGCCGGCGCGCCGCGAGCCAGCCGCCCTTCAGCGTGCCGAAGCGTCCGATCGCCTCCATTGCATACTCGGAACAGCTCGGATGGAACCGGCAGCGGGGTCCGAGCAGTGGGCTGATCCACCGCTTGTAGAAGCGCAGCAGGGCGATGAGGAGGCGGTCGATCACGTTCTGGCCGCAGGGCGTGCGGTTGCCGCGGTAGGCCGTCGCAGGGTATAACAGCCCGCTTTCCCGTCACAAGGGAACCCGAACAGGATACGTCGCCCGTGGCAGTGAAGAAGAAAACCGCGAAGGCCGCGAAGGCCGCCAAGAAGACCGTGAAACCCAAAGCCGCCAAGGCGGTGAAGGCCGGCGCCGGCAAGGCGCCGGCGAAGAAGGCCACCAAGGCACCGGCGAAGAAGGCGCCCGCTTCCAAGGCGGTCGCGAAGAAGGCCCCGGCGAAGAAGACCGCTGCCAAGTCCGCCTCGGCGAGCGGTTCGGCGAAGAAGGCCACGGCGGCCAAGGCGCCGGCGAAGAAGGCGATCGCGAAGAAAGCCCCGGTCAGGAAGGCTCCGGTCGCGAAGAAGGCCGCGCCTGCCAAGGCTGCGAGCCGCAAGACGCCCGCGGCCAAGGCACCGGCCCGTTCGGCGACGGGGACGAAAAAGCCCGCTTCGACGGCCGCCGCCAAGAAACCAGCACCCAAGAAGACGGCCACCGCGCCGTCCCGTACCGGCGTGGTCAAGAAGCCCGCCGCGCGCCCCGCGACCCGCACCGCCCCAGCGCCCGCTCCCAAGCGTGCCGTGGGCAAGGTGGCGGTCGCCGTGAAGGCACGCACGCCGGCTCCCGCCCCCAGAACACAGTACAAAGTCGTGAAATACAAAACAGATGAAAGCGGCCGTCCGGTCCTGCCGGCCGGCTACAAGCCCAGCGCGGACGAGGAGTACATGAGCCTCCTCCAGTTGGAGTACTTCCGCCAGAAGCTGCTGGATCGCCGGCAGGAGCTGGTCGAGGAATCCAAGCAGACGATCGAGAACCTCAAGGAAGAAGTGCGCGACGTCGGAGACGAGGCGGAACGCGCCAGTCGGGAGACCGAGAACGCGCTCGAACTGCGTACGCGTGACCGTTACCGCAAGCTGATCAGCAAGATCGACAGCACGCTGAAGCGCGTCGACAGTGGCGACTACGGCTTCTGCGTCGATACGGGCGAGGAGATCGGCCTGGATCGCCTCGAAGCCCGTCCACAGGCGGAGCGCACCATCGACGCCCAGGAGCGTTGGGAGCACCTGCAGAAGCAGATGGGCGACTGACGTTCAGCGGTAGGGACCGTCCGGTCCGTGCATGCCCCGGAAGCCCCGCCAACGCGGGGCTTCTTCGTCTCCACCTCGACAGGGCACGGTGGTTGGCTCAGCCCGGCAGGTGCTTCCCGGCCTCGGCGCGTATGAACGCCAGGAGCGATGCCAAGCCGTTGCTTCGGGTCGGCGAAAGGTGCTTGGCCAGGCCGATGTCGGCGATGTAGTCGGCGTCGGTCGCGGCGATCTCCTCCGCGCTGCGGCCCGAATAGACCCGCAGCGCCAGGTAGATCAATCCCGAGACGATCGCGGAGTCGCTGATCGCGTGGAAGTCCAGGCGCGACGCATCGCCCACCGGCACGATCCACACCATCGACTGGCAGCCGTGCAGGCGGTGCTCCTCGGTCTTCCATGCATCCGGGAGCCCAGGCAGCTTGCGGCCGAGGTCGATCAGGTACTGGTAGCGCTCGGACCAGTCGCCGAAGAAGGCGAACTCCTCGCGGATCGCGGCCTGCGCACCGGCCGGTGTCGGCTCCAGCGGGAAGGGTGTCGCGGGCACGTTGCCGTCGCTCACTTGCGGACCCATCGCACCCCCTGTGGCGTGTCCTCGAGCACGATGCCCTCGGCGGCGAGTTCGTCACGGATCGCATCGGCGAGGGCGAAGTCCCGCGCCTGCTTGGCGGCCACCCGCGCATCGACCCGTGCCTGGATGCGGGCGTCGTCCTCGCCCGATGTGCCGCGCGCGAACCAGTCGGCGGGCGCCTGTTGCAGCAATCCGAGGGCCAGGCCGGCACCGAGCAGTTCCGCCTTCAGGCGGGTCTTTTCCGACGCAGCCGCGGCCTTGCGTGCCTCTGCCGCGATTCCGGCCAGGGTGGCCAGGGCCTGCGGTGTATTGAGGTCGTCGTCCAGGGCTGCCTCGATCGTTGCCGGGATGACCGCCGTCGCGGTCACGTCGTCCAGGTCGCGCAGCGTGCCGTAAAGCCGGTCGAGGGTGCGCACACTCTGTTCGATAAGCCCGTCCGACCAGTCCAGCGGGCCCCGGTAGTGCGCCGACAGCAGCGCATAGCGGAGCGCTTCCGGCGGGTGGTCCCGCACGAGGTCGTGGACCCGGGCGATGTTGCCGATGGACTTGGACATCTTGGCGCCGTCGAAGTTGAGCATGCCGTTGTGCAGCCAGAAGCGCGCGAAGGGCTTGCCACCGTGTGCGCATTCGCTCTGCGCCACTTCGTTTTCGTGGTGGGGGAACTGCAGGTCGACACCGCCTGCATGGATGTCGATGGTCTCGCCCAGGTGCGCGGCCGCCATGGCGGAGCATTCGATGTGCCAGCCGGGTCGTCCGCGTCCCCAGGGTGAGTCCCAGCCCGGCAGGTCGTCGGAGGAGGGTTTCCACAGGACGAAGTCGCCCGGCCCCTTCTTGTACGGCGCGACTTCGATGCGCGCGCCCGCGATCATGTCGTCGGGATCGCGGCGGGAGAGCTTCCCGTAGCCCTTGAAGCTTTCCACCGAGAACAGCACGTGCCCTTCGGCAGCATAGGCATGGCCGGCCTCGATCAACTGCCCGATCATCCTGACGATCTGGGGAATGTGCGCGGTCGCGGCGGGTTCCAGGTCGGGAGGTGCCACGCCGAGCGCCGCCATGTCGTCCCGGTAGGCCGCCGTGAAGCGGTCGGTGATCGTACCGATCGGTACGCCCTGTTCGCGTGCCGACGCATTGATCTTGTCGTCGACGTCGGTGATGTTGCGTGCGTAGGCGAGGGCGCCGAAACGGCGGCGAAGGACGTCGGCCAATACCCCGAAGACCACCGGGCCGCGCGCGTTGCCGATGTGCACGTAGTTGTAGACCGTGGGGCCGCACACGTACATCGTGGCGCGGGCCGGATCGGCGGGCGCGAACGGCTCCACGCGGCGTGTCAGGCTGTTGTAGAGGTGCAGGCTCATGGGCTGTCCGTCGGGGCGAGCGGCCATTCTAGCGAGGGTGCGTCCGGGATGCCGCGCGATTCGCGTTGGGGTGGGGCGGTGGCGCAGCGTTCGTGACAGCGGGGATTCACGCCCGTACGGCGACTTCCGCTTACAATTTTTGAACAAGTCCGAAGCCGCGAGCGCGATGACCCCGACCCGCCTGCTGACCTGCCTCCTGCCGATTGCCGCCTTCGCGGCCGCCGCTCCCGCCCAGGACCGGGTCGTCATCCAGGCCGAGAACGTCCGCTATGACTACGCCCAGGTGCTGCGCGTCACGCCCGTGTACCAGACCCTGACGGCGACCCGCACGGAGCAGGAGTGCGACCAGACGCCCCGTCCGGACGAGGAAGCGGATTCGCGCCTGTCGCGCATGGTGGGTGCGGTCAAGGACGTGTTTACCCGGGAAGATCGGGACGACGGGGGCGCCGCGACGGAAACGCCGGGCCCCGGCGCGTGTCGCTCGGTCTCCGTCGAGCGCCAGTTCCAGCGCCCGATCGCGTTCGACGTCGACTACCTCTACAAGGGCGCCAAGTTCCGCTCGCGACTGCCCGAGGATCCTGGCAACCGGTTGCGTATCCGGATCTCGATCACGCCAGTGGTGCCCGGCCAGTGAGCGCTTGCGTCCAGCCCGGGGCCATGCGAGCATTCGCCCCCTGATGAACACGCGCTATGCCGACGCCGAGATCCTGACCTCCGCCTGGATGGCGGCTGGGATGACGTCTCGTGCCCGCCGACCGTACCCGCCACGACTGGTCGGGTAGGCGGTTTCGCCTGTTCCTGCGCCGCCGGCTCCACGGTGGCACATGAAAGCCCGGCCTCGACGCCGGGCTTTTTCGTTTCCGAGGCCCGGTAAACCCACCTGAGCACCCCTGGGTGCGCTGCCTTGGAACCCCTGATGAAGCATTTCCTGAACACCCAGGACTGGTCCCGTCCCGATCTCGACGCGCTGCTGGCGCAGGCCGCGGCGTTCAAGCGCGAGAAGCTGGGCGACCAGTTGAAGGGGCGGTCGATTGCCCTGGTGTTCTTCAATCCCTCGATGCGGACGCGGACCAGTTTCGAGCTGGGCGCCTTCCAGCTCGGCGGCCATGCCATCGTCCTGCAGCCGGGCAAGGACGCGTGGCCGATCGAGTTCAACCTCGGCACGGTGATGGACGGCGATACCGAGGAGCACATCGCCGAGGTGGCGAAGGTGCTGGGCCGCTACGTCGACCTGATCGGCGTGCGCGCCTTCCCGAAGTTCGTCGACTGGGCCTACGACCGCGAGGACATCGTCCTCAAGAGCTTCGCGAAGTACTCGCCGGTGCCGGTGATCAACATGGAAACGATCACCCACCCGTGCCAGGAGCTGGCGCACGTGCTGGCGTTGCAGGAGCATTTCGGCACGACCGATCTGCGCGGAAAGAAGTACGTCCTCACATGGACCTACCATCCCAAGCCGCTCAACACCGCGGTGGCCAATTCGGCGCTCACCATCGCGACCCGCATGGGCATGGGCGTGACCCTGCTGTGCCCCACCCCGGAGTACGTGCTCGACGAGCGCTACATGGGCTGGGCGCGCGACAACGTCGCCGAGTCGGGCGGTTCGCTCGAGGTCAGCCATGACATCGAGAGCGCCTATGCCGGTGCCGACGTCGTCTATGCCAAGAGTTGGGGCGCGCTGCCGTACTTCGGCAACTGGGCGCCCGAGAAGCCGATCCGCGACCAGTACAAGCACTTCATCGTCGACGAGGCCAAGATGGCCCTCACGAACAATGGCGTCTTCTCGCATTGCCTGCCGTTGCGCCGCAACGTCAAGGCGACCGACGCGGTGATGGACTCGCCGAACTGCATCGCCATCAACGAGGCCGAGAACCGCCTGCACGTGCAGAAGGCGATCATGGCCGCGCTGGCCCATCCCTGACGCCGGGCGCAAGCCGGCACTCCCCACTTCCCCACGACTTACCGGAACTCCCCATCCCATGAGCAAGGACATCGTTCTCGCCTTTTCCGGCGGCCTCGACACCAGTTTCTGCGTGCCCTACCTGCAGGAGCGCGGCTGGAACGTCCACACCGTGTTCGCCGATACCGGCGGCGTCGACGCCGAGGAGCGCGAGTTCATCGAGCAGCGCGCCGCCGAGCTGGGCGTCGCGTCCCATGTCACCGTCGACGGCGGCCCGGCGATCTGGTCGGGTTTCGTCAAGCCGTTCGTCTGGGCGGGCGAGGGCTACCAGGGCCAGTACCCGCTGCTGGTGTCCGACCGCTACCTGATCGTCGAGGCTGCGCTCGCGCGCGCCGCCGAGCTGGGTACCCGCGCCATCGCGCACGGTTGCACCGGCATGGGCAACGACCAGGTCCGCTTCGACCTGGCGGTCAAGGCGCTGGGCGACTACGAGATCGTGGCGCCGATCCGCGAGATCCAGAAAGAGCACACCGAGGTGCGCGCCTATGAGCAGGCCTACCTCGAGGAGCGTGGCTTCGGCGTGCGCGCCAAGCAGAAGGCCTACACGATCAACGAGAACCTGCTGGGCGTGACCCTGTCCGGTGGCGAGATCGACCGCTGGCTGGCGCCGGGCGAGGGTGCGCGCGGCTGGTGCAAGCCGCGCGCCGAGTGGCCGGCCGAATCGCTGCAGGTCACGCTCCGCTTCGAAAATGGCGAAGCGGTCGCGCTCGACGGTGAGCCGATGGCGGGCCACCTCATGCTGGCGAAGCTCAACGGGCTGTTCGCGCAGTACGGCGTGGGCCGCGGCATGTACACCGGCGACACCACGATCGGCCTGAAGGGGCGCATCGTGTACGAAGCGCCGGGCCTTTTTGCACTGCTTACGGCGCATCGCGCGCTCGAGGAAGCGGTGCTGAGCAAGCAGCAGAACCGGTTCAAGCCGGACGTGGCCCGCAAGTGGGTCGAGCTGGTCTACGAAGGCTTCTTCCATGACCCGCTGAAGACCGACCTCGAAGCCTTCCTGGCGTCGAGCCAGTCCACCGTCAACGGCGAGGTCACGCTGGAGACCAGCGGTGGCGTCGTCAACGCGGTCGCGGTGGCGTCGCCGCACATCCTCAACGCCAAGGGCGCGACCTACGCGCAGGCGGCCGACTGGGGCGTCGCCGAGGCCGAGGGCTTCATCAAGCTGTTCGGCATGAGCAGCACCCTGTGGGCCGAGATCAACCGGAGCGGCGACTGAGGCATGGGCGACCTGCAATCCCCCGCGGCGCTCGCCACCACGCTTCGTCACCTCGAGGCGCTGGTGTCGTTCGACACCCGCAACCCGCCGCGTGAGATCACCACCGGCGGGATCTTCGATTACCTGCGCGCGCAGCTGTCAGGTTTCGATGTGCGCGTCACCGACCACGGTGCCGGTGCGGTGTCGATGCTCGCCATGCGCGGCACGCCGCGACGCGTCTTCAACGTGCACCTCGACACGGTACCGTCGTCCGAGGCGTGGTCGGCCGATCCGCTCAAGCTGCGGGTCGAGGACGGCCGTGCGATCGGCCTGGGCGCCTGCGACATCAAGGGCGCGGCGGCCGGCCTGTTGACCGCCGCGTCGATGACGGACGGCGATGCGGCGTTCCTGTTCAGCACGGACGAGGAGGCCAACGATGCCCGCTGCATTGCGGCCTTCCTCGCAAGCGACCATGGGTTCAAGGAAGCGATCATCGCCGAGCCGACGCGTTGCGAGGCGGTGCTCGCGCATCGCGGCATCAGCTCGGTGCTGATGAAGTTCCGCGGTATCGCAGGGCATGCCTCGGGTGCGAACGCGATGCAGGCGAGCGCGCTGCATCAGGCGATCCGCTGGGGCGGTCGCGCCCTCGACCATGTCGAGGCCCAGGCACACCAGCGTTTCGGTGGCCTCACGGGCCTGCGCTACAACATCGGCCGTGTCGAAGGGGGCATCAAGGCCAACATGATCGCCCCGAGCGCCGAGGTGCGTTTCGGCTTCCGTCCGTTGCCCTCGATGTCGATCGATGGCCTGCATGCTGACTTCCGTGGCTTTGCCGACGCGGACGCGCTCGACAGCTACGAGGAGACCTTCCGCGGGCCGTCGCTGCCGGGCGGTGACGTCGCCGATGCCGAGCGCAAGCGCCTGGATGCGCGCGACCTCGCCGACGAACTCGGCCTGCCGATCGGCAACGCGGTGGACTTCTGGACCGAGGCGTCGCTGTTCTCGGCCGCCGGACTGACCGCGTTCGTCTATGGTCCCGGCGACATTGCCCAGGCCCATACCGCGGACGAGTGGGTCGAACTGGACCAGCTTGAACGCTACACCGACTCCATCATCCGCATCCTTGGACAGGGCACGCCGGCGTGAACATCGCCATTGACGACATCCGCGAAGACAGCCGCGACATCCAGACCCGGCAGACCATCGTGCGCCTGCTGTCCAGCATGGCCAGCGCGAAAGAAATCAGCCAGTACCTCAAGCGTTTCTCGCAGCTCGACGCCAAGCGCTTCGCCGTGGTCAAGGTGGGCGGCGCCGTGCTGCGCGACGACCTCGACGCGCTCACCTCGTCGCTGGCGTTCCTGCAGGATGTCGGCCTGACGCCGATCGTGCTGCACGGTGCCGGCCCGCAGCTCGACGCGGAACTGTCCGCTGCCGGTATCGAAAAGACCACGGTCAACGGTCTGCGCGTCACCTCGCCCGAGGCGCTGGCCATCGTGCGACGCGTGTTCCATTCGCAGAACCTGAAGCTGGTCGAGGCGCTGCAGGCCTTCGATGCGCGCGCGACGTCGATCGTGTCCGGGGTGTTCGAGGCCGACTACATCGACCGCGACACGTACGGGCTGGTGGGCGAGGTCAAGCGCGTCGACCTGGCACCGATCGAAGCCAGCCTGAAGGCCGGCTCGATCCCGGTGATTGCCAGCCTGGGCGAGACCGTGGGGGGGCAGATCCTCAACGTCAATGCGGATTTCGCCGCCAACGAACTCGTGCAGGTGCTGCAGCCCTACAAGATCGTGTTCCTCACCGGCACCGGCGGGTTGCTAGGCGCCAACGGGAAGGTGATCGATTCAATCAACCTGACCACCGAGTACGAGCACCTGGTCGCGCAGCCCTGGGTCAATGGCGGCATGAAGGTCAAGATCGAGCAGATCAAGGCCCTGCTCGACACGCTGCCGCCGACGTCCTCGGTGTCGATCACCCAGCCGTCCGAGCTCGCCAAGGAGCTGTTCACCCACAAGGGCTCGGGCACCCTGGTCCGCCGTGGCGAGCGCGTGCTTGAAGTGTCGGACTGGAACGAGCTGGATCTCGAACGCCTGCGTTCGCTGATCGAGTCGGCCTTCGGCCGCGAGCTGGTACCGGATTACTTCGAGCGTACCCGCCTGCACCGTGCGTACGTCAGTGAGAACTACCGTGCGGCCGTCATACTGACGGCGGAGGACGCGGGGACCTATCTCGACAAGTTCGCCGTGCTGGACGATGCGCAGGGCGAGGGCCTCGGACGCGCGGTCTGGCAGGTGATGCGCGAGCAGAATCCGAGCCTGTTCTGGCGCTCGCGCAACGGCAACGCGGTCAATCCGTTCTATTTCTCTGAATCCGATGGTTGCCTGCGCCAGGACGCGTGGCGGGTGTTCTGGTATGGCATGCAGGGGTTCGATGCGATCGCGAAATGCGTCGGCCACTGCGCCACCCGGCCGGTGACGCTCTCCAACCCGGTGCAACGCGGCGTCGCGTAGTCCGCACGGCGCGGGCCGTCACCCGTACGCAACCGGACCCGCGGCATCATCAACCTGGACAGGACGGGGTGCCCCGGCGCCCCTGCAAGGGCCGGCCCACGATACGGGCCAGAGGAATCTTCCGTAATGAGCATCTCCGTAGGAATCGTCGGTGCACGTGGCTACGTGGGCGCCGAGCTGATTCGCCTGGTCGCGGGTCACCCCGTCTTCGAGCTTGACTACGTGTCGTCGCGCGAGCTGGACGGCCAGCGCGTGGCGGAGCATATCGACGTCTATCGCGGCGAACTTCGCTACAGCGCCCCCGCTCACGAAGACCTGCCGGCACTGGGCGCGGACGCGGTCGTGCTGGCCCTGCCCAACGGCAAGGCGCGGGTATGCGTGGATGCGTTCGACGCGGCCGTCTCGGTGGGGAAAGGCGTCGATCCGGTCATCGTCGATCTGTCCGCGGACTATCGTTTCGACGCGGGATGGTATTATGGGCTTCCGGAACTGACGCGCGACCGCTTTGCGGGCCAGCGCAGGATCAGCAATCCGGGCTGCTATGCCACGGCGATGCAACTGTCCGTGGCGCCGATGCTCGACCTGCTGGCCGGGCCGGTGCAGTGCTTCGGTGTCTCCGGTTACTCGGGTGCAGGCACCACGCCGTCGGACAAGAACGATCCCGACGCATTGCGCGACAACCTGATGCCCTATGCGCTGGCCGGGCACATCCACGAACGCGAGGTTTCCACCCAGTTGGGTCATCCGATCCACTTCATGCCGCATGTCGCCCCGCATTTCCGGGGGTTGACCATCACCGCCAACATGCCGCTGTCGCGGTCGGTGGCGCGTGGCGACGTGGTGGAACGTTATCGCGCGCGTTACGTCGACGAGCCGCTGGTCCGCGTCCTGGACGAGGCCCCGTGGGTGTCGAGGATCGCCGGTCGTCACCACGTGGAGATCGGCGGCTTCACGATGTCCGGCGACGGCCGTCGCCTCGTCACCGTGGCGACCGAGGACAATCTCCTCAAGGGCGCGGCGACCCAGGCACTGCAGAACCTCAACCTGGCCTTCGGGCTGGACGAATGGACGGGGATTCCCGTCATGGAGAACGGCTGAATGAGTCCACTGCTGTGGCAGAAGCCGGGTGTCGAGATCGACACCCGCATACAGGATTTCCTCGCCGGCGAGGATGTCGTCCTCGACCGCGAGTTCTTCCTGCACGACATCGAAGCCAGTCGCGCGCATGCCGAAGGCCTGCAGCGCATCGGCATCCTGGGCGATCGTGAGCTCGCCGACATCGTGGCGGAGCTGGACGGGCTCGCCGGGGCCTTCCAGTCCGGGACCTTCGTGCTGGACGCCCGCCACGAAGACGGCCACTCCGCCATCGAGGCGCACCTGGTGGAGCGCCTGGGCGATACCGGCAAGAAGATCCATACCGGCCGTAGCCGGAACGACCAGGTGCTGGTCGCGACCCGTTTGTGGCTGAAACGGCAGCTGATGGACCTCGCCGCGGTGTCGCGCGAGTGCGCCGCGGTCGCGCTGGCGCGCGCGGAAGCAGAGCAGGCCGTCCCGTTGCCGGGGTATACCCACCTGCAGCGGGCCGTGGTCTCGTCGTTGGGCATGTGGTGGTCGGCCTGGGCGGAAGCCTTCATCGACGATGCGCAGCGCGCCCTGCAGACCGCTGGCTGGATCGATGCCAATCCGCTGGGAAGTGCCGCGGGTTATGGTGTCAACCTGCCGCTGGACCGGGATCACACCACCACGGCACTCGGTTTCGGGCGGATGCAGGTGTCCGCCACGTATGCGCAACTGTCGCGCGGCAAGTTCGAGATGGCGGCCATCGAGGCCCTGTGCTCGGCGCTGCTGGATCTTCGCCGGATCGCCTGGGACCTGAGCCTCTTCACCAGCGGCGAGTACGGCTTCGTCAGGCTGCCAGCCCAGTACACGACCGGCAGCTCGATCATGCCTAACAAGCGAAATCCCGATGTCATCGAACTGATGCGCGCCACCTACGCGTCGGCTGCCGCCGCGCGCGTCGAGATCGAACAGGTGCTGTCGTTGCCGTCCGGCTATCACCGCGACCTTCAGTTCTCCAAGGGCGGCCTCGTGCATGCCTTCAAGCGCGGAATGGGCGCGCTCGAACTGCTTCCCGACCTGTTGCGCCACCTGGAGTGGCGCGAGGACGCCATGCGCGCCGCGCTGGAGCCTTCCATGTACGCCACCGACCTTGCGGTCGACATGGCGCGCGAGGGCCTGCCGTTCCGCGAGGCCTACCGGCTGGCCGCGGATCCGGCACGCTGGGCCGAAGGGGATCCTGCCGGCAGCCTGGCGGCGCGCGTATCGCCCGGTGCCGCCGGTGACCTTCGCCTGGATGTCCTGGCCGCGCGTCTGGAGGGCCTGCAATGAGCGATGTCCGCGAGGTCTTCAAGGCACAGGCGCTGCCCAGCTGGAAGCGTGCGGTGTTGAAGGTCGGCAGCAGCCTGCTCGCCGGTTCGGACAAACTGCCGAGCGAGGACGGCCTCGACCCGCGGTATGCGGCCGTGCTGGCCCGCTTCATCATCGAATCCCGCGCCCAGGGCCGCGAAATCGTGCTGGTCTCGTCGGGCGCCGTCGCCGCTGGCCGGCGCCGCATCGAATCCACCAACAGCGGTCCGATCCAGCGGCAGGCGCTGGCCGCGCTCGGGCAAGCGACCCTGGTGACGTTCTGGCAGCGCCTGACCGGCATACCCGCTGCGCAGGTCCTGCTCAGCCACGACGACATGCTGAACCGTCGACGCTACCTGAATGCCCGGAACACGCTGCGCGAGTTGCTGCGGGTTGGTGCGCTGCCCATCGTCAACGAGAACGACACCGTCGCGATCGACAAGCTGCGGCTCGGCGACAACGACAACATCGGGGCGGCGGTGGCGTCGCTGGTCGACGCGGACATGCTGATGATCGCCACCGACATCGGCGGGTTGTACACCGCGCACCCCAAGTACGAACCGGCAGCGCAGCCGATCCTGAAGCTCGATCGGATCACCGACGAAGTGCTGGCGGCGGCGTCGGGCGATCCCGGTGAACTGGGTACCGGCGGCATGCTGACCAAGCTGGAGGCCGCATCGAAGGCGTCGAGGGCCGGCATCCCGACGGTGCTGTTCTGCGGCCGCGACGCCGACGTGATCCGGGCCCTGACCGACGGGCGCCTGCACGGCACCCTGGTCACGCCCGAGTCGGACCCGCTCACCGCACGCAAACAATGGCTCCGCCATGCGCCCTCCTGCGGGAGCCTGGTGGTGGACAGCGGTGCCTCGAATGCGGTCCAGCGACGGGGGGCCTCGTTGCTACCCGGCGGCGTGGTGAGGGTGGACGGCGAGTTCAGGCGTGGCGACGTGGTCGAGGTGGTGGGGGAGTCCCGGCACGGGCCCGCGCTCGCACGTGGGCTTGCGCAGTACGGCTCGGCCGACATGCGGCGCATCGTGCGCCGGCACAGCAATGAAATCGAATCGGTGCTGGGCTTCAGCTTCGGTGAATCGGTGATTCACCGCGACGACCTGGTGCTGCTCAATCCCGAGGAGAACGCATGACCGGATACGTCCGACAACTCGCCGAAGCGGCCCGCGAGGCCCAGGCATCCATCGCCGCCCTGGAGGGCGACCAGCGTCGCCGGCTGATCGACCGCATGGCGGCCCTGATCGACGCCCGCACGGACGAGATACTGACCGCGAACGAAGAGGACATGGCCCGGGCCGCGGCGAATGGCACGACCGGCGCGATGCTCGATCGCCTCAGGCTTGACCCGGCGCGCGTGTCCGCGATCGCGGATGCCCTGCGCGAAGTCGCCGCCCAGGCCGATCCAGTCGGTGAAGTCACGCGCAGCCAGACACATCCGAACGGGCTCGTCATCGAACGCCAACGATTGCCGCTGGGGCTGGTGGCGATGATCTACGAAGCACGTCCCAACGTGACCGCCGACGCGGCTGCGCTGTGCCTCAAGGCCGGGAACGCGGTCTTGCTGCGCGGGGGCTCCGAGGCCCGCAGCAGCAATGCGGCGATCGCCGCGTGCCTGCACGCTGCGCTGCGCGAAGAGGGCCTGCCCGAGGCCGCGGTGTCGCTGATCACCGATACGGCCCGCGAGCATGTCCTGGAGCTGATCCAGCTTGCCGAGCTGGTCGACCTGGCCATCCCGCGCGGTGGCGAGGGCCTGATCCGGTTCGTGGCCGAGAACGCGCGCGTGCCGGTCATCAAGCATTACAAGGGCGTCTGCCACCTGTACGTCGACAAGGCCGCGGATCCGGACAAGGCGGTCCAATTGGCGGTGGACGGAAAGACCAGCCGTCCTGGCGTTTGCAATGCGCTCGAGGGCATCCTGGTCCATGCGGCCCTGGTCGGTACGGTGCTGCCGCGGATCGTCCGCGCGTTGCAGGACCGGGGCGTCGAAGTCCGTGGCTGCGCGCGCGTGCAGGCGTCCTCCGAGGGCGTCAAGCCGGCCTCCGAGGACGACCATGCGGCGGAGTTCCTCGACCTGGTGGTCTCGATGCGCGTCGTCGACGACATCGAAGAAGCCCTGGTCCACATCGGCCGGCATGGCTCGGACCACACCGAGGTGATCGTGACGGAGGACCCCGCGGCCGCCGAGGCCTTCGTGCGGGGCACCCGCAGCTCCGCGGTGATGGTGAACGCGTCGTCGCGCTTCAATGATGGCGGCCAGTTGGGCCTGGGCGCCGAGATTGGCATCTCCACCACCCGCCTGCATGCCTATGGGCCCATGGGGGTGGAGTCGTTGACCATCGAGCGCTTCGTGGTCCGCGGCGATGGCCAGGTCCGGCACCCCGAATCACGCGCCACCTGATACCGGCTGCATCGCCCGGCCACAGGGGTCGGGCGATGCGGTGCTTCCCGGGCGGAATGCGCGGTTCCACATCGAACAGGGGCGAACGAAAAAGCCGGCTCGAGGCCGGCTTCTTCGTGGATCCATTTGGTCGGGGAGACAGGATTTGAACCTGCGACTTCTACGTCCCGAACGTAGCGCTCTACCAGGCTGAGCTACACCCCGACGGGAGCGCGACATTGTATCGATGAGCCGGGTGGCAGGCAAGCGGCCCGGCTGAACTTTTTCTGGCGGGGTAGGGCGCGTGCCCGCCAACCGTTAAACTGTGCGGCCACGTCATTCGGCCCGTCCCGGGCCCGCATCCGACAGGAGTCCGGCCTTGGCCCACGCCCCGATCAAGCCTCGCACCCCGCCCGGTGTGATGGAGCTGCTGCCGCCCGAGCAGATCGCCTTCCAGCGCCTGCTGGACCTGATCCGACGCAACTTCGAGCGCTTCGGTTTCCTGCCGGTCGAGACGCCGGTGATGGAGCTGTCGGAGGTGCTGTTGACCAAGTCGGGCGGCGAGACGGAACGGCAGGTCTATTTCGTCCAGTCCACCGGGGCCCTGGAGAAAGACAATGCAGGCCGCCCCGAGCAGGCCCTGCGTTTCGACCTCACGGTGCCGCTGGCCCGCTACGTGGCGGAGCACGAGCACGCGCTCGCGTTCCCTTTCCGCCGCTACCAGATGCAGCGCGTATACCGCGGCGAGCGTGCCCAGCGTGGCCGCTTCCGCGAGTTCTACCAGTGCGACATCGACGTGATCGGCAAGGACGCGCTGAGCGTGCGCTTCGATGCCGAGATGCCGGCGGTGATCCACGCGGTGTTCTCGGAGATGGCGATCGGCAAGTTCACCATCCAGATGAACAACCGCAAGCTGATGCGCGGTTTCTTCGAGTCGCTCGGCATCGCGGACGGCGAACGCCAGGCGCTGGTGCTGCGCGAGGTGGACAAGCTCGACAAGCGGGGCGAGGCGCACGTCCGCGAGACCCTGGTGGGCGAGGGCTTCGGCATCGACGCAGGCGTCGTCGGGCAGATCCTCGAGTTCGTGAAGGTGCGTTCGTCGTCGCATGCGGATGCGATGGCCCGGCTCGAGGCCCTGGGTGGCGGCAATGCCGCGCTCGAGGCGGGCGTCGCCGAGCTGCGCGAGGTGCTGGGACTGGTGCGTGCGCTGGGCGTCCCGGAAGACCACTACGCGCTCAACTTCTCGATCGCGCGCGGCCTCGATTACTACACCGGCACGGTCTACGAGACCACGCTGGATGCGCACCCCGGGATCGGTTCAATCTGCTCGGGCGGTCGCTACGAAGACCTGGCCAGCCACTACACGAAGTCGAAGCTCCCGGGGGTCGGCATCTCCATCGGCCTGACCCGCCTGTTCTGGCAGTTGCGCGAGGCGGGCGTCATCGACATCGCCGAGAGCACGGTGCAGGCACTGGTGGCCCTGATGGACGCCGATGAACTGGCCGACGGCCTGGACATCGCGCGCCGCCTGCGTGCCGCTGGCATCAATGCGGAAGTGCAGATGGAGCCGCGCAAGCTCGCCAAGCAGTTCCAGTATGCGTCGCGTGCGGGAATCCGGTTCGTCGTGCTGGCCGGTGAGGACGAGCGTGCACGCGGCGTGGTCGCGGTCAAGGACCTGAAACGGGAGCTGCAGTTCGAGGTCGCGCGGGACGAGTTGGCGAGCACGTTGCAGGTCGAACTCGAACAGGCGCGCGCCCTGGCAGGACGCTGACCCGGACCTTGGGCGGCGTCGCCATGCGATCGCGCCCGCAACCGCTGGAAATGACCATGAAACCGATCCGACTCGATGGCCGTTCGCTGACCCGCGCGCAACTCGTGGACGTGGCCTATGGGGCCCATGTCGAACTTGATGAAACCCGCTTGCCGGCGGTGGCGCGTGCCGCCGACTTCCTGGCCGAACAGGTACGTCGCGAGGAGCCGATCTATGGCGTGTCGACGGGTTTCGGCAGCAACGCCGACCGGTTGCTGGGCGCGCATCGCCTTCGCGAACAGTTGCCCGGCGAGCCGAAGTCCGGCGAAACCCTGCACGAGGAACTGCAGCGCAACCTGATCATCACCCATGCGGTCTGCGTGGGCGAACCGTTCGCGCCCGAGGTCGTGCGCGCCATGTTGTGCATCCGCATCAACACGCTGCTGCGGGGCCATTCCGGCATTCGCGTGGCGGTGTTGCAGGCGCTCACCGCGATGCTCAACGCAGGAGTGGTGCCGGTGGTGCCCCAGCTGGGATCGGTGGGTGCGTCCGGCGATCTCGCGCCGCTGTCGCACCTCGCGATCGTCCTGCTCGGGGGCGGAGAGGCCTGGTACGAAGGGCAGCGCTTGCCCGGCGCACAGGCGCTGGAGAATGCAGGGCTAGAGCCGGTTCGGCTGTCCTACAAGGAAGGCCTCGCGCTGAACAACGGCACGGCGCAGATGCTTGCATGCGGCGTGCTGGCGCTGCACCGGCTGGAGGAAATGCTCGATACCGCCGACCTCGCCGCCGCGATGACCCTCGACGCGTTCGCGGGCCGGCTGGGGGCCTTCGCCGAGGAGGTGCATGCCCTGCGCCCGCATCCGGGACAGGTGCACGTGGCGGCCCACCTGCGCCGCCTGCTCGAGGGTTCGACGCTCTCGGACATTCCCTATCACCTGGTGCCGCGCTTCCGGCCCTGGCAGCCCGGCAGTTGGGACACGCCGGAATCGCAGGCCCTTCGCTTCGACATCGGCTGGGACTGGGTGCCGCTGGAGCAGCGCCACGGTCGCGAGAAGTTCTACCAGCGCTTCCGCCCCTTCCGGGGGGGCAAGAAACACCAGCCGCAGGACAGCTACTCGCTGCGGTGCATCCCGCAGGTGCATGGGGCCGTGCGCGATGCCGCGGCGCAGGCGGCGCGCGTGCTGGAGGTCGAGCTGAACGCGCTCACCGACAACCCGATTGTGTTCCCCGACGCGGACAAGCCGCATGTCGAGGAACAGGTCATTTCGGCCGGGCATTTCCATGGCATGCCCCTCGCGCTGGCGATGAGCTACGTCAAGGCTTCCATCCCCGTGCTGGCCAGCATCTCCGAGCGCCGGCTGAACAAGCTGGTCGATCCCGCGACCAATGACGGCCTGCCGGCGTTCCTGATCGGCAACGAGGACTCGACCGAGTCCGGCCACATGATCGTGCAGTACACCGCCGCGGCGATCGTCAACGACCTCTCGAGCCGCGCGATGCCGGCCTCCGTCTACTCGATCCCCACCAGCGCGAACGCCGAGGACCACGTATCGATGGGCGCCAACGAAGCGCGGCATGTGCTCGGCATGGTGGCGGACCTGGGGAAGGTGTTGGGGCTTGAGCTGTATACCGCGGCGCAGGCGCTGGACCTGCGCAGGGACATGATCAACGCCGCGCGCGATCTCGCGCGCCGGAATGGGCCGGAGGCACTGGCAGCCAAGGTCCTGGGTGCGCCTGGAGAACGGGCGGCTGCGCATGCGGCGTTCATGGCCGAAACCGAGGGGTTGCGCGCGGAACTGGCCGGTGCCGATGAGTTCCGGCCGGGGGTCGCGGTGGCCGCGGCCCATGCGGCGATCCGCGAGGCGATTCCATTCCTCGAACGGGACCGTGCGATGGACGGTGAGGTGGCGCTGGCGGTCCATCTGGTCGAAGAGGGCACGGTGCTGTCGGCCGCACGCGCTGCGTTGGCCTGAGGGCCCTCAGGACGTTGCGGGTGCCCCGGGCGTCCGCACGCAGTCGCGGCCGTCGGACTTGGCCCGGTACAGGGCCTGGTCGGCGCGTTCCAGCGCCTGGTTGAGGCCTTCGTCGTCTTCGCAGGCGACCTCGTGCACGCCGATGCTGGTGGTCATCCGCACGCCGCCTTCGGTGGCATCGCAGCGGGTCGCCGAAAGTGCGGTACGGACGTGTTCGGCCGTGCGGACCGCGGCATCCAGGTCCTGGCCCGGCAGCGCGACCACGAACTCTTCCCCACCGAAACGCGCGACCAGCGCGCCATGCGGCCGCAGCGTCCCCCCGATCACCCGCGCCGCCCACCTCAGGCAGGCGTCCCCCACCAGGTGGCCGTGCCTGTCGTTGATCGCCTTGAAGTAGTCGATGTCGATCATCAGCAACGAAAGGGCGCCCCGGGTGTCCCGGGCCTTTTCCAGCAGCGCGGGCAGCCGTTCATGGAAGTAGCGACGGGTATGCAGCCCCGTCAACGCATCCCGCTGGCTTGATTCGCGCAGGCGTGCATGTGCGTCGCCCAGTTGCGTCAGCGCCTCCTGCAGCTCGCTGGTGCGTTGCGTCACCTCGTGCATCAGCTGTTGCTTGCCGTCGCGGATGATCCGTTCGTTCTCGTTGCGCAGCGAGGCGTAGCGGTAACCCAGCGCGACCGACAGCAGGAGCATTTCCAGTGCGGAGCCGATCTGCACACCGTATTCGGTCACGAAGGTCTTGGGCAGCAGCGCGAACGCCACCGCGGCGAACATCGCGGTGCCCAGCAGGAACGCGGCCCAGGCCAGCAGGAAAATCTTCGCAGGCAGGTAGCCACGCCGCAGGATCACGATCGCCTGGGTGACCACCCATCCGATGCTGATGAACACGGCCGCCGAGGCGGTGGGTACCGAGATCCGATAGGGGAGGAAGGCCGAAGCCACGCCCAGCAGTGCGAACGCGGCGATCATCGCAATGCCGATCAGGTCGCCGATGCGCCAGCGGCTGGAGAGGTCCAGGAACTTGCGGGCGAACTGCTGGACGCCCATCTGCGACAGGCAGATGGAAATGGGCACCGACTTGTCGGCAAGCCAGGCGGACTCCGGCCACAGGTATTCGAAACCCAGCCCATTGAGGGTGAACAGCACCAGTCCGAACGCGGTGAGATGCACCACGTACCAGAAATAACTGGAGTCGCGCGTGGTCAGCCACAGGACGAGGTTGTAGAAGAACAACGAGACCAGGATCCCGTAGTAGAGCCCAATCGCGAACTGTGCATCGCGCGAGCGCTCGCTGAACGCCGTCGGCGTGTACAGGACCAGCGGGACCTGCATCGAGCTTTCGCTCTTGACCCGGAAGAACAGATCGACCGGCGTGTCGCGCGGGAGATCGAGCCAGAAATTCGGATGCCGGTAGCGGATGCTGCGCGATCCGAAGCTGCGGTGGTCGCCTCCTTCGGCATGGACGGTCCGCCCGTCCGGATAGCGGACGTAGAGCTCGATCTCGTCGCTCAGGGCGTACTGCTGGACCAGGAGCCAGCGTGGTTCGCCCGCGGCGGCATTGGTGATGTGCGCATGGAACCAGAAGGCCCCCGGCTGGAAACCGAACGAGCTGGTGGCCGGTGGGAGAGGGGTGAAGGCGCCCTCGCGTTGCAGGCGGCGCGCCTGGTCGAAAGCGAGGGTGCCCGTCTCGTCGTGGAGGTAATCAAGATGGCCAGCGAGCGGATAGGTGGTGCGGCTGCCGTCCAGCACCGCCCTGGGCGGGGCCGTGTCAATGGCGACCGCAGGGCCGGGCAGGCTGGCGAGCAGCCAAGCGATGAACGCCAGCAGCGGAATGGCGCGACGGCCGCGTGTGCCCATGCCCTGATCCCTGGAAGTACGGAGTTCCCCCGGGCGCATGTACGGCGCCGCGTCCAGTTTACTCCAGCGTCGCGGCGATCCGATGCGCCCTGGCGCGGTGCGAGATGTCGGTGGGCCGGTAACGGTTGACGCCCGGCCGGCTTCGCGATCTAATGTATTAGCGCATTAATACATTAATGGTCCGACATGAAAAAACGGCATGGCGACGACGAAGACGGTCCAGCGCTTGGCGGGCTGGCGACGGTTATCGGGCGGCTGCAGGGCCCGGCGGACATACAGGCGTTCCTGGAAGACCTGTGTACGCCGGCGGAGCTGGAAGCCATGGTCGACCGCTGGCGCGTGGTGCCCCTGATCGCCGCGGGCGTGCCGTACCGGGAGATCCACGATCGCACCGCCGTCAGCGTGACCACCATCGGCCGGGTCGCGCGGACCCTGGAGCGGGGGGCGGGCGGTTATCACGCGGCGCTGGAATGCAGCCGCGACCGTGTTCCAGAGGACAGCGTGACATGAGCAAGCAGAACATCGGAGGCGGCCGGGACCGTCTGCGCATCGCGATCCAGAAGTCGGGGCGTTTGGCCGAGCCGGCGCGTGCCCTGCTGACCGCGTGCGGCCTGAGCTGGCGGGAGAGCCGGGATCGGCTGTTCTGCTACGGCGAAAGCCTCCCCATCGACCTGCTGCTGGTACGCGACGACGACATCCCCGGCCTGATCCGCGATGGCGTCTGCGACCTTGGCGTAGTGGGGCGCAACGTACTGGTCGAGCAGGACATCGCGCTCACCCGGACGGGCGCCGGGCCGGCGTTCGCCGAGCTGCGTGCCCTTGGCTTCGGGGCCTGCCGGCTGGATATCGCGGTGCCGGACACCTGGGACTGGCAAGGTCCCCCGCAGCTGGCGGGACTGCGCATCGCGACCAGCTATCCCGCGATCCTGCAGCGCTGGCTCGACGATCAGGGCATCGAAGCGGGCGTGGTGGAGCTGTCCGGTTCGGTGGAGATCGCGCCGAAGCTGGGACAGGCGGAGGTGATCTGCGACCTCGTCTCGAGTGGCGCGACCCTTGCGGCGAACCAGCTCAGGCCTGCCACCACGCTGCTCCAGAGCGAAGCGGTGCTGGCCGGGCCCGCGCATGCCTTCGATGATGCCCGTGGCGCGCTCGCGGAACTGCTTCTACGGCGCCTCGATGGCGTGCTGCGGATGCGCAACAGCAAGTTGCTGATGTTCCAGGCGGCACGCGACGACGTGCCGGCGTTGCTTCCCCTGCTGCCCGATGCGGAGTCGCCCACGGTGATGCGCCTGGACGGCGACGACGGACTCGCCTTGCAGGCGCTGTGCCACGGAGCGGTCACCTGGCAACGGCTCGAGGAACTCAAGCGCGCCGGCGCGCGGGGGCTGATGGTGGTACCCGTGGAGGGGATGCTGGCATGAGGCGTGTCGACTGGTCGGTGCTTGACGCGGCCGCACGCGAACAGGTGCTCGCACGGCCGGATGCCCTTGAAGCGCCGGGGCGTGCCGACGACGTGGCCAGGATCCTGGCCGACGTGGCGCTGCGCGGCGACGCCGCCCTGCGCGACTACACCCGCCGCTTCGACGGGGTGGACCTGGCGAGCTTCGAAGTGGATTCCGCGGCGTTCGATGCCGCCGAAGCGGCGCTGTCGCCCGTGCTCAAACAGGCGATCGACGATGCGGCCGATCGAATCGAGCGCTTCCATCAGGCGGGCATGGCCACGCCCTACGCCGTGGAAACGGCGGCCGGCGTACTCTGCGAGCGCGTGATCCGGCCGATCGATGTCGTCGGCCTGTACGTGCCCGCCGGGACCGCGCCGCTGCCGTCCACGGCCCTGATGCTGGGGGTCCCCGCACGGCTGGCCGGCTGCCCGACCGTGGTGTTGTGCACGCCCCCCCGTCCCGATGGCGCGGCGGACCCCGCCGTGCTGTATGCCGCGCGCCGTTGCGGGATATCCCGGGTGTTCACCCTCGGGGGCGTGCAGGCGATCGGGGCGATGGCGCGGGGGACCGGGTCGGTTCCGGCGTGCGACAAGCTGTTCGGGCCGGGCAACGGGTGGGTGACGGAGGCGAAACGGCAGGTGGCGGCCGGCCCGCGAGCCGTCGGGATCGACCTGCCCGCCGGTCCCTCGGAGGTGCTGGTGATCGCCGATGCCGGTGCCCGTCCCGCCTTCGTGGCCGCCGACCTGTTGTCACAGGCCGAGCATGGCCCCGACTCCCAGGTACTGTTGCTCAGTGACCACGCGCCGCTGCTCGACGCGGTCGCAGCAGAAGTCGAACGGCAGCTGGAATGCCTGCCGCGTGCCGACGTGGCCCGCCAGGCACTCGCGTCTTCGTCCCTGGTCAGGGTGGAGACACTCGATGACGCATTCGCCATCAGCAATCGTTATGCGCCCGAGCACCTGATCCTGGCATTGCGGGATGCCCGTGGCCGGCTGCAGGACGTGAGCGCGGCCGGCTCCGTATTCCTGGGCGACTGGGCGCCGGAGGCACTGGGCGACTATTGCAGCGGGACCAACCACGTGTTGCCGACCGCGGGGGCGGCGCGCGCCTACAGTGGCGTCAATGTCGCCAGCTTCCAGAAGACCATCACCGTGCAGGAAGTCAGCCGTAGCGGCCTGGCCGGCATCGGGCCCTGCGCGGCGGAGATCGCCGCGGCGGAGGGGCTCGATGCGCACCGGCGTGCGGTCACCTTGAGGCTGGAGGCGGCCGCATGAGCGTGCGCGACCTCGTACGCCCCGACCTGCGCGACTTCGCCGGCTACCAGTCCGCTCGCAAGGCGCGCGTCACCGGCGACGTCTGGCTCAATGCGAACGAGTCGGCATGGGAGAGCGACGGGGATGGCGCAGCGCGGCTGAACCGCTACCCGCAACCCCAGCCCGACACGCTGCGCGCAGGGTTGGCCAGACTGTACGGCGCCCGGCCGGAACAGCTGCTGGTGACCCGCGGCAGCGACGAGGCCATCGACCTGCTGGTCCGGGCCTTGTGCCCGCCGGGACAGGGGGCGATCGTCGTGACGCCGCCCACGTTCGGCATGTACGCCGTGTGTGCCCGCCTGCATGGCGTGCAGCTGGTCGAGGCGCCCCTGCAGGCGCGGGACGAGCGCTTCCACTGCGATGTCGAGCAGGTCGAAGAGGCCGTCAGACGCTCCGACGCCCGGCTGGTGTTCCTGTGCTCGCCCGGCAATCCGACCGGGCAGGCATTGCCGATCGAGGACGTGCGGCGACTTGCCGCGGCCGTGGCGTCGCGGGCCGTGGTCGTGGTCGACGAGGCCTACCAGGAGTTTGCCAGCGGCCCGTCGGCCGTGGCCTTGCTCGCGGAGTCCCGGAACGTGGCCGTGCTGCGCACGCTCTCCAAGGCGCATGCATTGGCGGCTGCGCGCATCGGGACGGTGATGGCCGATCCGGCGCTGGTGGAGGTGCTGCAACGTTGCCAGGCGCCGTATCCGCTGGCGGCGCCAGCCACGGACGCCGCGCTGGCGGCCCTGGCGCCTGGGGTGCTGGAGAAGACGAACGCGCGGGTGCTCGAGGTGCGCGGTGCGCGCGACGCCATGGCCAACGCGTTGTCGCGGCTGCCGGGCGTGCGCCAGGTGCATCCGTCGGACGCCAACTTCCTGCTCGTGCGCTTCGCCGATGCCGAGGCAGCCTGGCGCGTGCTGATCGAGGCGGGGGTGGTGGTGCGCGACATGCGTAGCGTCGCGGGGCTGGAGGACGCCCTGCGCATCACCGTGGGGACGGCCCGGGAGAACCGGCGGGTGATGGACGCACTGGTCGCGCCCTGCAATGGCATGCGGGCGGTGCGCGCATGAGCGCCCTGCAGCCCGTCCTGTTCGTGGATCGCGACGGTACGCTGATAGAAGAGCCCGCGGACCACCAGATCGACCGGTTCGAGAAGCTGCGTTTCGTGGAAGGCGTCATCCCGGCCATGTTGCGCCTGCGCGACGCCGGCTACCGTTTCGTCATGGTCACCAACCAGGACGGACTGGGCACCCCGTCGTTTCCGCAGGCCGATTTCGATGGCCCCCATGCCCTGATGATGCAGGTACTGGAAAGCCAGGGCATCCACTTCCATGACGTACTGATCGACACGAGCTTCCCGGACGACAGGGCGGATACGCGCAAACCGGGGATAGGACTCGCCATGGGATACCTCAAGGACCGGGGCATCGACTGGAGCCGTTCGGCCATGGTGGGGGATCGCGAGACCGACAACGGCTTCGCCCATAACCTGGGCATCCGGGCCTTCCAGCTGAGGACCGCGGAATTCGGGGGCGAGTGGGACTGGCCGGGCATCGCGCATGCGCTGGTGGACCGGCCGCGGACCGCCGTGGTCGAGCGCAATACGCGGGAGACCCGCATCCGCGTCAGCATCGATCTCGACCAGGTGGCCGAGCCCCGCGCCGCGACGGGCCTGGGTTTCTTCGACCACATGCTCGAGCAGATCGGAAAACACGGTGGATTCGCATTGGAGGTCACGTGCGACGGCGATCTGCACGTCGATGAGCACCACACCGTGGAAGATTGCGCGCTGGCGCTTGGCCAGGCGCTGCGGGAGGCACTCGGCGACAAGCGGGGTATCGGCCGCTACGGGTTCACCGTCCCGATGGACGAGGCGCTCGCGAGTGCCGCGCTGGACTTCTCCGGACGGCCGTACCTCGTGTTCGAGGGACGTTTCGACAGCGAACGCGTGGGAGGGCTCGCGACCCAGATGGTGCCGCACTTCTTCCGCTCGCTGTGCGAGACGGCGGGCATGAACCTCAACCTGTCGGTGCGGGGGGACAACGACCACCACAAGGTGGAGGCGTGCTTCAAGGTCCTCGCGCGTGCGCTCCGGCAAGCCGTCCGCCGGGAAGGCAACGAACTGCCCAGCACCAAGGGGACGCTTTGATGCGGGTAGCGGTGATCGACTCGGGAGGCGCCAACATCGGCTCGGTGATCTATGCCCTGGAGCGGCTGGGTATCGACGCGGCTTTGACGGCGGACGCCAGCGAGATCCGGCAGGCCGAGCGCGTCATCCTGCCTGGCGTGGGGGCGGCCGCGACCGCCATGGCGCGGTTGCAGGAGCATGGGCTGGTGGAGGTGATCCGCTCGCTGCAGCAGCCGATGCTGGGCATCTGCCTGGGCATGCAGCTGTTGTTCGATCACTCCGACGAGGGCGACGTGGCCTGTCTCGGGCTGCTGCCCGGCAGGGTCCGGAAACTGCAGGGCGGCCCGGGAATCCGGGTGCCCCACATGGGGTGGAACGCGCTTCGCAAACAGCAGGAGTCGCCCTTGCTGGCGGGTGTGGCGGAGGGGGCGTATGCCTACTTCGTGCACAGCTTCGCCGCGCCGGTCACTGTGGACGCACTGGCGACCAGCGAACATGGCGAGCGTTTCGCCGCGGTGGTGGGACGCGGCCGTTGCTTCGGAGCGCAGTTCCATCCGGAGCGTTCGGCGTCGGTTGGGGCGCGGATCCTGCGCAACTTCATCGGAATGGAACTCGCATGACGGCTTACCGGCTGTATCCCGCGATCGATGTGCGCGGAGGGCGCGTGGTGCGCCTGCACCAGGGCGACTACGAACGCGAAACCCGCTATCCGATCGATCCACTGGAAGCCGCGCGGCGCTACGCCGATGCCGGAGCCGAGTGGTTGCACCTCGTCGACCTGGATGCCGCGCGCAACGGCGGCTATACGTTGGGTGCGCTGCTCGAATCGATCAAGGGCTGCACGCACCTGAAGGTGCAGACCGGCGGGGGCGTTCGTGCGATGGACGACGTCGACCGCATCCTCGCCTGCGGTGCCGACCGGGTGGTCGTCGGCTCGCTGGCGGTGAAGTCGCCCGATGCGGTGGCGGCCTGGCTCGCCCGTCGCGGCGCGTCGTCCCTCACCGTGGCCCTGGATACCCGGCAGGATGCGGAAGGATGCTGGCGCCTGCCGGTCGCGGGATGGACCGAGGACGCCGGATACGACCTGGACGCCTTGCTGCAGCACTACATGGAGGCGGGCGCCCGGCACCTGCTGTGCACCGATATCGCACGCGACGGCACCCTGCGCGGCCCCAATCTCGCCCTGTACCGGCACGTGCTCGCCGTGGCGCCGTCACTGCGCCTGCAGGCGTCCGGGGGAATCCGCGGGATCGAGGACATCCATGCCGCGCACGACGTCGGCTGCGCGGGCGCGGTGCTGGGCAAGGCCCTGCTCGAAGGCCGCTTCGACCTTGTCGAAGCCCTCGGGGCGTACGCGCCATGCTGACCCGGCGGATCATTCCCTGCCTCGACGTGCGCGAGGGCCGCGTGGTCAAGGGCGTGCGTTTCCGCGACCATGTCGACATGGGGGACATCGCTACCCTGGCAATGCGGTACCGCGACGAGGGGGCCGACGAACTCGTCTTCTACGACATCACCGCCAGCCCCCAGGGGCGTCGCGTCGAACGCGACTGGGTGGAGCGGGTCGCCCGGATCATCGACATTCCGTTCTGCGTGGCGGGCGGCATCCGAAGCGTTGCGGACGCGCGCGACGTGTTGCATGCCGGGGCCGACAAGGTCTCGGTCAATACGCCCGCGCTGGAGCGGCCGGCCCTCGTCGGTGAACTGGCGGACGCATTCGGCGTGCAGTGCGTGGTGGTGGGCATCGACAGCCTGCGCGACGAGGACGGCGAATGGCGGGTGCGCCAGTACACGGGCGATCCTTCGCGCACCCGTGCGCTGTCCCGGCGTACGCTGGACTGGGTGTGCGAAGCGCAGCGGCTCGGCGCGGGCGAGATCGTGCTCAACTGCATGGGCAGCGACGGTGTGCGCGGTGGCTACGACATCGAACAGCTGCGCCAGGTGCGCGATCTTTGCGACGTACCCTTGGTGGCATCCGGAGGCGCCGGGGAGGCGATGCATTTCGCGCAGGTGTTCAGGCAGGCGGACGTCGACGGCGCGCTCGCGGCGAGCGTGTTCCATTCCGGGGCCGTGCCGATTCCTGCGTTGAAGAAGCAACTGCGGCAAGAAGATATCGAGGTGAGAGATGCAGGATGAATTCCAGGCGATGGACTGGGATAAACAGGGGGGGCTGTTGCCGGTCATCGTCCAGGACGTCGCCACCCTGCGGGTATTGATGCTGGGCTACATGAACCGGGACGCGCTGCAGGCGACGCTGGCCTCGCGGCGCGTGACGTTCTTCAGCCGAAGCCGGCAGCGCTTGTGGATGAAAGGCGAGCAGTCCGGGCACGTCCTCGACCTGGTGTCGCTGGAGGCCGACTGCGACAGCGACACGTTGTTGGCGATGGTGAGGCCGCAGGGACCGACCTGCCACCGGGGTACCGCGAGTTGCTTCCCCGCGGCCCCGTCGGACTTCCTGGCGGAGCTCGACGCGCTGGTGGACACGCGGCGGCAGGAGCGTCCCGAAGACAGCTACACCACTAGGCTGTTCGACGCGGGTACGCGTGCGATCGCGCAGAAGGTCGGCGAGGAAGGCGTCGAGACCGCTCTGGCCGCGGTCGTGCAGAGCGACAGCGCGCTGTGCAATGAATCGGCGGACCTTCTTTACCACCTGCTCGTGCTGTTGCGGTCAAGGGAGCGCTCAATCGCGGATGTGCTGGACGTGCTGAAGCAGCGCCATCGGCTCTCATGAGGCGGACGCCCGCGGCATAATCAGGGGCCGCGACCCACCGGAATTGCCATGCCCCGCCTGTTGCCTTGTCTGGCTGGACTCCTCACATGCCTGGCCGCGGGCACCGCTGGCGCCGCGACGCCGCCCTGCGAACCCGGCGCTGTGTTCTCGGACCTCGATGGCGACGGACGGCGCAGTCCCAACGAGCCCGGCGTGGACGGCGTCGCCGTGTCCGATGGGCGCACGCTGGTCCGGACCGACGCCTCCGGCCGGTACCGGCTTCCGGTGGGCGAGGGGGGCATGGTTTTCGTCGTCAAGCCGCCCGCGTTCGACCTGCCGCGCCGTGAAGACGGACTGCCGGCGCACTGGCAGGACGTCCGCGGCAGCGCCTGTCCCGCGTTCGGGTTGCAGCCTGCTGCAGGCGTTGCCCGGCCCGCGCTCGAGGTCCTGGTGTTCGGGGATCCCCAGCCGAAGTCCGCCGTCGACGTCGACTACTATCGGCGCGACATCGTCGACCCGCTGCGAGCGTCGGGCGAAGCCGCGGGTGCCGGGCTGGGGCTGACCCTGGGCGACGTGGTGCACGACGACCTTTCGCTGTACCCGGCCATGAATGCCGTCACGGCGAGTCTGGGCCTGCCGTGGCTGCACGCGCCCGGCAACCACGACCTCGATTTCGATTCGTCCCACGACATCGGCTCGCTTGCGACGTTCCAAGGCCAGTACGGGCCGGACACCCTTGCCTGGGAGGAGCCGGAGGCTTCATTCGTCGTCCTCGACAACGTGGTGTACCAGCCGGACCAACGACCGGCCTATGTCGGCGGTATCCGGGAAGACCAGTTCGCGTTCCTCGAGGCCTACCTGGCGACGGCCCGCCGGGACCGGCTGCTGGTCCTCGCCGCGCACATCCCGTTCTTCGATGTGGCGCCCGGGCAGGAGACGTTCCGGCACGGGGATCGCGCACGGCTGTTCGGGATGCTCCGCCCGTTCCCGAAGGTCCTGCTGCTGACCGCGCATGGGCACATCCAGCGTCACGTCTGGCACGACGGTGAAAGTGGCTGGCAAGGCGCGGAGCCCCTGCACGAGTACAACGTGGGGGCCGCCTGCGGGGCCTTCTGGTCCGGTGTCAAGGATGCCGACGGCATTCCCGATGCGACCATGGCCGACGGCACCCCCAATGGCCATGCCCGGCTCCAGGTCTTCGGCGACGGTCGTTACGCATTGTCGTGGCAACCCTCGCGCCAGCAGGACACGTCGGCGTCCACCGCGGCCATGCGCCTGCATGGCCCGAGGGTGCTGCGAAGGGGCTCATGGCCGGGCACCGGGCTCTTCGCCAATGTCTACATGGGCGATGCCGCGACGCGCGTCGAATACCGCATCGACGGAGGCGAATGGGAGGCCATGCGACGGGTGGAGGTGGCGGACCCGTGGCTGGTGGCGCAGAACGCAGGGGACGATGCGAGCGACCGGCTGCGGGGCTACGACCGCGCGCCGGAGGCGAAGCCGTCCACCCACCTGTGGCGCATCAACCTGCCGACGGACCTGGCGGTGGGCGTGCACCGCGTTGAGGTCCGCGCATTCGACCGGTGGCATGGCGCACAGCACGCGTCCACCACCTATCGGCTGGACGAGGCCTCGCCCTGAGCTGCGGCGGACCGGGCCGTCAGGCCGGCAGCCCGAGCGCGTCGAAACCTTCGACCCGTGCATGACCATGGCAGGCCTCGCCCGTGCGTGGCGCCGGGTAGTCCTGCAGCCGGTCGACCAGCACGGTGCGCAGACCGGCATCGCGCGCGGCATCCAGTTCCTCGACCACGTCGGAGAGGAACAGCACCTCGTCCGCGGGCTGGCCGATCGCCTCGATGATCCGCCGGTAACTGCCGGCCTCGCGCTTGCCGCCCACCTCGGTGTCGAACCAGCCCGAGAAAAGGGGCGTCAGGTCGCCCGCATCGCTGTGGCCAAAAAACAGGCGCTGCGCGGGGACGCTGCCGGAGGAGTAGACGTACAGCGGGATGCCGGCCGCATGCCAGGCCTTCAGCGCGTCCCCGGCGTCGCCGTAGATGTGCGCCGTGAAGTCGGCACTGTGGTAACCGTCGGCCCAGATCATGCCTTGCAGCGCCTTCAGCGCCGTGTGCTTGCGGTCCTGGTCGATCCAGCCCTGCAGGACCTCCACGATCATCCGGTCGCTGCACATGCCGCCCATCTCGGTGGCGACCGCATCGAGCCAGCGCCGTACACCCGGCTCCTGGCCGCGGGCATGCACGAAACCGGGCAACGCGCGCCGGGCATAGGGGAAGAGCACGTCCTTGACGAAGGAAATGCTGCTGGTCGTCCCTTCGATGTCGGTCAGGATCGCCTTGGGCAGGTCCGGCCGCGTCATTGAAGTGCCTGGCCTTTCTCGTAGCGCGGGAAGCGCTGGGCGATGTCGGTGCCGGTGAAATGGCCCACCCAGCCGTCCGGCTCGGTGAAGAAGCGAATGGCGATGAAGCTGGGCTCCGGCCCCATGTCGAACCAGTGCGTGGTGCTGTCGGGCACGGCGATCAGGTCGCCGGCCTCGCACAGGACCTCGTAGACCTTGCCGTCGACGTGCAGCGAGAACAGCCCGGAACCGGCGACGAAGAAACGCACCTCGTCTTCCTTGTGGAAATGCTCGTCGAGGAACTTGCCGCGCATCGCCTCGCGCTGCGGGTTGTCCGGCGCGATGCTGACGACATCGACGGAACGGAATCCGCGCTCGGCGACCAGGCGGTCGATGTCGGCGCGGTAGGCCTCCATGATGGCTTCCGGCGTGTCGCCCGGCCGAACCGGCGCGCTGGCTTCCCATTGTTCGAACGCAACGCCGATCGTGGCCAGTTCGCGCGCCATCGCGGCATGGTCGTCGGTCGAAAGGCGCGGGGCATCCGGGGTCCCGTCGTCGAAGATGCGAAGGCGGCTCATCTCAGTTTCCTCAATTCCAGTTCACAGGCCAGCAGGAACTCGAAGGCCTCCAGGTGGCGTGTCGCCTCGGCGAGGTCGCGTCCCCAGGCATACAGGCCGTGGCCGTCGATCAGGTAGCCCCACATCGACTGGCGGTCCAGAAGCGCGTCGACCTGGGCCGCGAGCACCGGCATGTCCTGGCTGTTCGGCAGGACCGGCAGTTCCACGGCCATTTCATGGGTGTGGTTGCCGTGGAAGGCCTTCAGCAGCTCATAGCCCTCCAGATGCACGTGGCCGGCCCCCGCGAACAGGCGCGAGGCGACCGTCTGCACCAGCGAATGCGTGTGCAGCACGCAGCCGATCTCCGGGTAGCGCGCGTACAGCTGGGTGTGCAGCAGGGTCTCGGCCGAGGACCGCAGCGAGGTGGCAACGGGGCGTCCCTCGAGGTCCACTACCATGATGTCGTCCCGCTCCAGCCGTCCCTTGTCGCGGCCCGACACCGTGATGGCCACGTGGCCGGGGTCGAGGCGCATCGAGAAGTTGCTGCTGGTCGCGGGCGTCCAGCCCCGCTCGGAGAGCACGCGGATGCCGGCGATCAGGTCGTCGGCGCATCGGGACAGGCGTCCGCCATCGAAGGGAAGGGTATCCATACCCCCATTTTACGCGCTTGGCCCGCCAGCGGCAGGCCAGGCGCATGCCGGACGGCGGGTATTCAGTCCAGCAGGAACGGGGTGATGAGCACTGCGAGGACGAGCAGCGGCGCCACCAGCCGCACCAGCCAGCGCCAGAGCGACAGCGCCGCGGGCGACAGGCTGCCCAGCTCGTCCTTCAACAGCGTCTGCTTGACCACCCAACCGGTGAACAGCGCGATCAGCAGGCCGCCGAGGGGCAGCATCAGGTTGTTCGACACGAACTCGATCATGTCCATGATGTTCTTGCCGCCGATCACGCGCAGGTGTTCGGGAACGCGCACGCTGGCCCAGACGTTGAAGGACAGCACCGTGGCCAGGCCGGCCACCCAGCAGACGGCCCCGACGACGGCAGCGGCCGCACGCCGGCCCAGCCCCGCCCGCTCGACGAGGTAGGCCGTGGCCGGCTCCATCAGCGAGATGGAGGAGGTCCAGGCGGCCACCGAGAGCAGGGCGAAGAACAGCAGCCCGTAGACGATGCCGAAGGGCATCGCATTGAAGGCATGCGGCAGCGAGGTGAAGATCAGGCCCGGGCCGCCGCCCTGGGGATCGAGGCCGAAGGAGATCACGATCGGGAAGATGGCCAGGCCGGCCATCAGCGCCACGCCGGTATCGGCCAGTGCCACGGTCACGCCGACCTGCGGGATCGAGACGCCCTTCGGCAGGTAGGCGCCATAGGTCATCATCGTGCACATGCCCAGGCTCAGGGTGAAGAACGCCTGCCCCATCGCATCCAGGAACGTGCGGCCGGAGATCTTGGACCAGTCGGGCTTGAACAGGAACGCAGCGGCCTCGCCCAGGTGGCCGGTGGTGGCGCCGTAGATCACCAGGGTCAGCAGCAGCACGAACAGCGCCGGCATCAGGAAGCGCACGGCACGCTCAAGTCCTTTTTCCACGCCCAGCGCGACCACGCCCAGGGTGAGGACCATGAAGACCGCATGCCACAGGGTCAGCTCGCCCGGGCTGGACAGCAGCCCGGTGAAGGTGGCGCCGGGGTCGGTAATGCCGTTGCCGCCCAGCAACTGGGAGATGTACAGCCAGCTGTAATGAAGGGTCCAGCCGCCGACTACGCTGTAGAAGCTGAGGATGAGCACGCCGGCGACCATGCCGATCCACCCGATGCTGATCCAGCCCTTGGAGGCGCCCAGTTCCCGGACCAGGTCGGTCAGGGCGTTGACCGGACTGCGGCGGCCGTGGCGGCCGAGCAGGATTTCCGACATCAGGATCGGCAGGCCGACCAGCGCGATGCAGCCCAGGTAGACCAGGACGAAGGCGCCGCCGCCGTTGTCCGAGGTCATGTACGGGAAACGCCAGATGTTGCCCAGTCCGACGGCCGACCCGGTGGCCGCGAGGATGAAGGCCATGCGGGAGGACCACATGCCGTGGATCGAGGTCTTTTCCATGAAGGACTGCCGTTTCGGTTGGGGCCGCGGGGCGGCGGGTCAGGGGTGGGTCACCACGTTGGCCCTGGGCGTGGTGTGCAGGATCTTGAAGCCTGCATAGGCCAGCACCGCGGACACGATCGGGTTGACGAGGTTGAAGAAGGCAAAGGGCAGGTAGTCCAGCGTGGCCACGCCCAGGGTGGCGGCCATGTAGGCGCCACAGGTGTTCCAGGGGATCAGCGGCGAGGTGATCGTGCCGGCGTCCTCGAGCGCACGCGAGAGGTTCACCGGCGCCAGCCCGCGGCGTTCGTACTCGGGACGGTACAGTCGTCCGGTCAGCACGATCGACATGTACTGGTCGGCCGCCACCGCGTTCGAACCGATGGCGGTGGCCAGCGTCGCGGTCACCAGCGCGCCGGTCGACTTCGCCGCATTGAGCACGCTGCGGATCATGCGTTCGAGCAGGCCGGTCTTCTCCATGACCGCACCGAAGCCCATCGCGCAGAAGATCAGCCAGATGGTGTTGAGCATGCTGCTCATGCCGCCGCGACTGAGCAGCTCGTCGACTGCGGCGTTGCCGGTATCCGCCTTGTAGCCGTCCGCCAGCGCGCTCCACACGCCGGTCATCATCGCCATCGGGCGCGACAGCTCGGCCTTGTCCGCCAGTTTGACCACCAGCTCGGGCTGGAACACCACCGCGAACAGGCCGCCCAGCAGTGCGCCGATGAAGATCGTCGGGTAGGCGGGGAACTTGAGCATCGCCAGCGCGAACACGACCACGAGCGGGATCAGGAGGTGCAGGCCGATGTTGAACTGCTCGCCAAGCACCGACGGCAGGGTGTCGAGCGACGGCGCCCCCGGGTCGCTCCCCTGCGAACCCAGGCCAATCAGCGTGAACAGCACCAGGGCGATGAGGATGCTGGGACCGGTGGTCCAGACCATGTGGCGGATGTGCGCGAACAGCTCGCTGCCGGCCGCCGCGGGTGCGATGTTGGTGGTGTCGGACAGCGGCGACATCTTGTCGCCGAAGTAGGCGCCGGAGATCACCGCGCCGGCGGTGATCGGCAGCGACAGGTCGAGGCCCTGGGCCACGCCGATCAGGGCGATGCCCAGCGTGCCCGCGACGGTCCAGGAACTGCCGATCGCCAGCGCGACGATCGCGCAGATCAGGCATGCCGCCGGGTAGAAGAACGACGGATGCAACAGCTTGAGGCCGTACACGATCAGGGTCGGCACCGTGCCCGACAGCACCCACGTGCCGATCAGCGCGCCGACCGCCAGCAGGATGAAGATCGGCACGATCGCCAGCGAGATGCCGTGCACCAGGCTGTCCTGGATCTCCGCCCAGCGCTGGCCGTTGCGCAGTCCGACCAGGGCGGCGACACCGCCGGCGATCATCAGCGAGACCTGGTTGGCGCCGTACGAGGCGTCGGCGCCGTAGACGTACACCGCCCAGCCCAGAAGGGTGGCGAGGACGGCCAGCGGGAGGAAGGCCTGGAGCAGGGACGGGGAACGGGTCATCGACATGCCCCCGGGGTCGGGATGCGGGCATTGCGGCCCTGATCAAGCAGTGTGTACGGCATCCTGTTCCCCAGAACGAAAAATGCCGGTGCAGGGCCCGTGGGGGCGTGCAGCGGCGTGCGCGGGCCACCATACCCCAGTGAAGAAAGCGTGAGCAAGGGAGGGTGCAGCACGCGCGAATCGCGCATACTCGTCGACCTTCGACCCCTTTCGTGGACCCGAATGACGTTCCGCCCCGAAGACGCTTCCGGCCGCCAATCGTTGGCGAGGGCGCTCAGCCGTTATGCGGCCCGTTGGCCGGAGGAAACCGATCCGGGCCTGTTCATGTCGCTGCTCGACGATCCGGCGGATCCGTTCGTCCGGGCACGACTGGACGGGCATTTCACCGGATCGGCATGGCTGGTCGATCGCACCGGGCGGCGCGTGCTGCTGACCCACCACCGCAAGCTGGAACGGTGGCTGCAACTGGGCGGCCACGCCGACGGCGACGTCGAGCTCGCGCGCGTGGCGCTGCGCGAAGCCGAAGAAGAGTCGGGACTGCAGGACCTCGAAGTCGAGCCCGACCCGTTCGACGTCGACCGCCACTGGATCCCCGCGCGTGGCGACGTCCCGGGTCACTGGCACTATGACGTCCGCTACGTCGTGCGGGCCGGCGAGGACGAACGCTTCGTGGTCAGCGAGGAGTCGCTGGACCTCGCATGGTGCGATATCGCGGCGCTGGCCGCGGATGCGGCCACGGACGCCTCGATGGCACGGATGGCGCGGAAGTGGCTCGCACGCCAGGCGGGCCCGGCCGGGCCTGCCGGATGACCGCAAGGGCCCGGGCAATGCGCTGCATCGCTCCGGGCCGCCGTCGCGGCGTCAGTCGGCGCGACCCGAGAACTCGCCCGTGGTGGTGTTCACCAGCACGCGTTCGCCGGTGGTGATGTACTCGGGGACCATGATCTCGATGCCCGTCGAGAGCGTTGCCGGCTTGGGGCGCTTGGTGGCGGTGCCGCCCTTGAGTTCCGGGGGCGTCTCGGTGACTTCCAGCGCGACCGTCTGCGGCAGCTGCAGCGCGACCGGCTGGTCCTCGATCAACTGCACGTAGCAGCCCGAGAGGTCCGGCACGATGTAGCCGGCCGCATCGCCCAGCGCCGCGGGCGGCAGCGTATAGGGCGTGTAGTCCTCATCGTCGAGGAACACGAAGTCGTCGCCGTCCATGTACGAAAAGGTCGACTGGCGACGGCTCAGCTCCACGTCGCGCAGGTCGTCGTCGGCGTCGAAGCTCGCATCGGTCTTGATGCCGCCCGGGACGCTGTACATGGTGAAGCGGAAGCGCACGTTGCCGCCCCGGCCCTGGGGCGAGCTGCGCTCGATGTCACGGATCTGGTAGACGCCGTTGTTGTGCTCGACGACGTTGCCCTTCTTGATGTCGGATGCCTTCATGGGACGCTCTTGCTGGCGCCCTCGCCCTGTTCGGGGGAGGGCAGGGGCGGGTGGGTCGGGATGGGGGCTTACTTCGGCGCGAGGCGGGTCGCGCCATCCAGGCGGATGGTTTCGCCGTTGAGATAGGTGTTGCCGAGGATGTAGGCGACGAGGTCGGCGAACTCCTCCGGCTGGCCGAGGCGGGACGGGAACGGAATCGACGCCGCCAGCGATTCCTGCACGCTCTCGGGCATGCCGTCGACCATGGGGGTCCAGAACACGCCGGGTGCCACGGTCATCACGCGGATGCCGAAGCGGGCGAGTTCACGTGCCATCGGCAGGGTCATGCCGACCACGCCGCCCTTGGACGCCGAGTAGGCGGCCTGGCCGATCTGGCCCTCGTAGGCCGCGACCGATGCGGTGTTCACGATCACGCCGCGCTCGCCATCGTCTCGGGCGTCGTTGTGCTGCATCAGGTTCGCGGCGGCCTTGGCGACGTTGAAACTGCCGACCAGATTGACCATGACGGTGGACTGGAAGTTCGCCAGCGGCATCGGCGCCTCGCGGCCGAGCACCCGGCCGGCGCCGAGGATGCCGGCGCAGTTCACCACCGTGTTCAGCCCGCCGAGGAACTCGCGTGCCGCCTGCACCTGGTCGCTGACGTCCGCCTCGGAGGTGACATCGGTCCGGAAATAGCGCGCGTTGGCCTCGCCCAGGGTGGCCACGGCGGCAGCGCCTTTTTCGTCGTTGACGTCGAACAGGGCCACCTTGGCGCCCTGGGCGACCAGGTGCTTGGCCACCGCCAGGCCGAGACCGGATACACCGCCGGTGATGAGGGCGAGGGAAGAGGCAAGCTGCATGTCGGTGGCGCTCCGCGCGTTTGGGCCGCCCATTTTACGGCGCCGGCGCCCCGCGGGAACCCCGGCGTGGCCCGGTCGAGCCGCTTGTCGCGTTCATCCATCGGGGAACGTCCCGGATCAGCGACCAGGAGCATGCGTGGGAAAGGAGGGCCTGAGTGGGCGGTGCAGTGGCGGGCAGCGGGTCAACGAGATCGACCTGCTGCGTTTCGTGGCGGCGATGGCGGTGGTGTTCTACCACTACGCCTTCCGGGGCTTTGCCGGGGGCGACCGGACCACGATGGCGTATCCGCTGCTGGAGTCGGTCGCCAAGTACGGCTTCATGGGGGTCGAGCTGTTCTTCATGATCAGCGGCTTCGTCATCCTGATGACGGCGGCCAATGGCAGCCTCCGCAAGTTCGTGGTATCGCGGATCGCCCGTCTGTACCCGGCCTTCTGGGTCTGCTGTTCGCTGACCTTCCTGGCGATCCTGTTGATCGGCGGGCCGCGTTTCTCCGCCACGTTCATGCAGTACCTGGTCAACATGACGATGTTGAACGGGTTCGTGCGGGTCGCTTCCATCGATGGCGTGTACTGGTCGCTTTTCGTCGAGATCCAGTTCTACGCCATGGTGTCCGCCGTGCTCATGCTCGGCCTGATCAGCCGCGCGCAGGCCCTGTTGCTCGCCTGGCTGGCCGCCACGGTGGCGCTCGCCATCGTCCCGAACCCGGTCCTGCGGTTCCTGCTGATCACCGACTATGCACCGTATTTCATCGCCGGCGCGGTGTTCTACCTGGTCTGGTCGTCGGGCGCCAATGGGGTTCGCTGCGGCATGCTTGCGGCGTGCCTGGGCCTGGCCCTGCGGGACGCGCTCGGGGGCTTGCCGCTGTTCGAGCAGCGATACGACACCCGCATGAGCCGCGGTACCGTCGTCGCGATCATCGTGTCCTACTTCGTCGCGATGGGCATGGTCGCTTTGCGCTGGACCGGTCCACTGCTGCGGCGGCGCTGGCTGCTCGCCGGCGCACTCACCTATCCGCTCTACCTGCTGCACCAGAACATCGGGTACATGATCTTCAACCTGGCGCATCCTGCGCTGGACCCGCACCTCGTGTTCTGGGGGACCCTTGCGCTCGTGCTGTTCGCCTCGTGGCTGGTGCACGCCGGGGTCGAGCGTCGGTACACGGGCCAGTTCATGCGCGCCTGCGACGGCGCCGTGGATGCAGGCGCCGGGCTGCTCCGGCGGGTGGGAACCGGGCGCTGGCGCTGAGCCGGGCCTCCCAAGGCGGCCCTGGAAGCGTACTCAGCGGCGCAGGCTGCCGGGATACCGCTGGAGGAGTTCGGTCGGCAGCAGGCCGGGTGCGTACAGGAAGCCCTGGCCGGTCGTGATCCCCATGGACACCAGATAGTCGCGCTGGGTCTCGTGCTCGATGCCTTCGGCGACGACCCCCAGGCCCAGGCTGTTGGCGATTCCGGTGACGGCCTGGCACACGGCGACATCGGATTCGTTCCCGGGGATGCCCTGCACGAACAACTGGCTCAGCTTGAGCCCGGTGATCGGCAGCCGGCGCAGGTAGTTCAGGGCGCTGTAACCCTCGCCAAAATCGTCGATGGACAGGGCGACACCCATGTCGCGCAGCTCCCGGAACGCCCGCTGGGTGTCGGTGTCGTCCTCGATCAGCACGCGTTCGGTGAACTCCAGCTCCAGCATGCGGCCTTCCAGCCCGGTCTCCCCCAGTGCTTCGCGCACGCTGAGGATCAGGTCTTCGCTCAGGAACTGGCGGTAGGACACGTTGACGGCGATGCGTTCGATCGCCATCCCTTGCTGGCGCCAGTTGCGCAGTTGCCGGCACGCCTCCTTCAGGACCCAGCGACCGATGCCCACGATGTCCCCGGTGGTCTCGGCATGATCGATGAAGCGGTCCGGACGCATCTCGCCGAGTGAACGGTTGCGCCAGCGGATCAGGGCCTCCGCCCCCGCGAGGCTGCCGTCCGCGAGGATCACCTGCGGCTGGTAGACGAGGTGGAACTCGTCGTTGCGAACCGCGCGGCGCAGGTGGGTTTCCAGCTGCAGGCGCTGCAACTGCTGCTCCGCCAGCTCCGGCGTGTACGCCTGCCGTCCGTTTCGCCCGCGACGCTTGCTGTCGTACATCGCCACGTCGGCGCTCTGGATGAGCTGGGGCGAGCCCATGCCGTCCTGGGGCGCTCGGGCGATGCCGATGCTGGCGGTGATGCTGAAGTCCTCTCCGTCGACGCGGAACGTGGTGCCGAAGGCCGCCAGGATGGCATCGGCGAGACGCTCGGGGCGGGTGTCGTCGTCGTGCACCATGCAGACCACCAGGAACTCGTCGCCGCCGAAACGCGCGAGCAGGCCCTCGATGTCCACCACGTTCTCGATGCGACGCGCGGCGGCGGCCAGCAGGCGGTCGCCCGCGGCGTGGCCCAGCACGTCGTTGACCACCTTGAAGCGGTCCAGGTCAATGTAAAGCACGGCGATGCGTGCATGCTCGGCATCCTCCTGCAGCCAGGTGTCGAGTTCCTGCAGGATGGCATCGCGGTTGAGCAGGCCGGTGAGCGGGTCGGTCCGGGCCTGCTGTCGCAGCGACTCCTCCGAATGCTTGCGATCGGTGACGTCCTGCAGGGTGCCGGTCAGGCGCGCGCTGTGGGCGGATCCGATGATGGCTTCGCCGATCACGCGGACCCAGAACGACTTGCCGCTGCCGCGTACGCCTTCGAGTTCGAGGTCGATGCCGTAGCCGGTCGAGAGCGCTCGCGCGATCGCGTCCTGGAGCTGGCGGCGGTCGGCGTCCCGCAGGCAGTCCAGCAGCCCGTCCATGGTGGCCGGGGCAGGCTGGCACCCCAGGATGCGCTGCGCTTCATCGGTGAGGTAGAGGTGGTCAAGGCCGGTGTCCCATTCCCAGCCGCCGATCTGCGCCAGGGACTGCGCGCGGTCGAACAGGGCGCTGTCGCGCTTGAGCGCGGTGACATCGGTGAACAGCGACAGCACCTGTCGCGGACGGTCGCCACCCGCCGGATAGTGCGGCACCGAGGTCACGGACAGCCACGACAGATGGCGGCGCTCCCGGTGGTAGAAACCCAGCAGGGTGCTTTCGATGGTTCGGCCCCATTGCAGGGCGCGTTGCGCCGGCAACTGGCTGGCGGAGATCTCGCGACCGTGCTCGTCGATGATCCGCCAGTGTTGCGGCTGCAGTTCTTCCTCGAGCGGACGGCCCTTCCCGATGCCGAAGATCCGCAGCGCCGCGGCATTGGCGAACAGGTAGTGGCCCCCGGCGTCCTGGACCAGGATGCCCTGGTCCAGGGCCTCGACCAGTTCGCGATAGCGCAGTTCGGCATCGCGGCGGCCGCTGAGGTCGCGCGCCACCGCCACCAGGGCGGGGCGACCTTCGTACTCCATGCCCGCCGAATGCACTTCCACCGGGAAACGGGTGCCGTCGGCCCGCATGTTCGAGACCTCGATGACGTAGGTCTCGCCGCGTTCGAGTGCTTCGACCACCGGCGCCATGTGGTCGCGTGGCAGGTCGGGGTTGAGGACATGGATCGGGCGGCCGACGATCTCGCCGCGACTGCGGCGATACGCCGCGATACCCGCCTTGTTGAGGTCCAGCACGATCCCGTCGTGGTCGATGATGCTGACCGGGTCCGGTACCGCGTTGAACAGGGCGTCGTAGCGTTGCCGGGCGCCGGCTGCCTCTTCCAGTGCGATCTGGAGCGCGTCGCGGGCGCGGGTGAGCAGGGCACGCGTTTCGGAAGGCAGGTCATCGCGCGACAGGTACAGGTCAAGCGCATCGACCGTGGTGGGGCCGTCGCCCGGCAACGCGCTCGGCAGCGATGCGGGCGGGCGGCGGTTCATGTCGAGGTCCCGGCGTCCAGTGCTCGGCCCACCTTGCTGCCGTTCTCGTGGCCCAGGCGGGCGGCCAGCCAGCGCCCGGTCTCCGCCAGGGCGTCCAGGTCCACGCCGGTCGAAACGCCCAGCCCATGCAGCATGTAGACCACGTCCTCGCTGGCGACATTGCCGCTGGCGCCTTTCGCGTAAGGGCAGCCGCCCGCTCCCGAGACCGACGCATCGACCACCGCGACGCCGGCCTCCAGGCAGGCCAGGATATTGGCGAGGGCCTGGCCCCAGGTGTCGTGGAAATGGACGGCGAGCGCGGACATCGGCACCTCGGCCGCGACGGCTTCCAGCATCGCGCGTGCCTTGCCCGGCGTACCCACGCCGATGGTGTCGCCCAGCGACACTTCGTAACACCCCATGGCGTGCAGGGCGCGGGCGACGCGGACCACGTCCGCGAGCGGGACCTCGCCCTGGTAGGGGCAGCCGAGCACCGTGGACACGTAGCCCCGCACGCTCACGCCGTCTTCTCGTGCCCGGGCGAGCACCGGCGCGAAGCGCTCCAGCGATGCATCGATCGACGCGTTGATGTTCCGCTGGTTGAAGGCCTCGGACGCGGCGGTGAACACCGCGATCTCCTCCACGCCGACCGCGCGCGCCCGCTCGTAGCCCTTCTCGTTGGGAACGAGGACGGGGTAACGCACCTCCGCCCGGCGGCGGATGCCGGCGAAGACCTCGGCCGCGTCGGCCAGCTGGGGCACCCACTTTGGACTGACGAAACTGGTTGCCTCGATGCTGCGCAGCCCGGTCGCGGAGAGCCGGTCGACCAGCTCGATCTTGTCTGCCGTCGCGACCATCGCCCTTTCGTTCTGCAGCCCGTCGCGCGGGCCGACCTCGACGATGCGGACATCCGGGGTCATGGCAGTGCCCCCAGACTGAGCACGCCGAGGTAGGGCGCGTACAGATCCCGCGCCTCGTCGTGGTTGGCGACCGGATGCGTGCATTCGATCTCGAGTACATGACGGTCCCGTATCACCGAGATGAGGGCTTGCGGCGCGGGCTCTTCATCGCGGAGCGGGACCGTGATTCCATAGTCGTCGCCCGTGCGGGTTTTTCCCACCACCGGCAGGTGATCGGGCCCACCATATTCGTGGAGCAACACGGGATCCTGGAGGGTGTAGGCACGGTACTCCACCAGGGCATCGACGTTGAAATGGGCAAAGGCCAGCATGCCCTCCCGCGCATGCAGGACCATTTCATCCGTGCCCATGCCGAGGATATCGTCGGGCAGGGATGCGCCCGTGTCATGGATGCTGATCGTGCAATGCTCGCCCTCACCGGTATCCGGGTCCTCCTGGCCGTAGCGGGCCGACACCTCGACGGCGCTGCACTGCATCCAGAGCAGGGGTTCGGTGGCGATGGCCGGGGTGTCAGGGAACGCGGCGGCGATCGGGTTGTCGTCGCATTCGTCGTCAACCTCGGCCGTATCCTGCGGTGTCGGGAGGGCGCAGGCGGTGGCGAACAGGGCGGCGAGCAGGGCGATGCCCCGCCACGGCATCTGGGCAGCGACGCGGAAGCTCATGCCGGCTCCAGGGCGATCAGCACGGCATCCGCCTCGACGAAGTCGCCGGCCGCGGCACCGATACGGGCAATCGTGCCGGCCCGTGGCGCCTTCAGGCTCAACTCCATCTTCATCGCTTCGATCACCATCACTTCCTGGCCCGCCTCCACGGTATCGCCTGCGTCCGCCTTGACCACCACCACGCGTCCGGGCATCGGCGCCAGCACGCTGTCGGCCGCGGCACCTTCCCCGGTGCCTTCGCGCTCGTACAAGGCGACGGGTTGCAGGCGCAGGCGCGTGCGGCCGTCATGTACGACCCACATGCCGTCATCGACATGCACCGACACGCGTAGGCCCCGATCGTTGATACGCAAAGCAAGCGGGCCATCGGCCAACCACCGTGCGCCAGCCACGTCCCAAGCCGTACCGTCGTGTTCCACGTGGTATCGCCCCTCGCTGCCACGCGCGTGGAATACCAGTCGCCGGTCGCCGAGCCGCATCGCCAGGCTCCGGCGACCGCCATGTCCAAGGCGCCAGCCATCGGCGATGGCCCAGGGCGAGCACGGATCCCCCGACGTGCCGGCCAACCGCAGGCTGTCCCGCTCCCCGGCCAGCAGGCGGGCGACCACTGCGGCGACCAGCAGGTCGGGGTCAGGCGCGTCTTCGGCCGGCATGAATGCTTCGGGGTGCCGGTCGAGATAGCCGGTATCGATGGTGCCCTCGACGACCGCCGGGTGCCGCACCAGCCGCTCCAGGAAGGCGATGTTCGACTTCGGTCCCTCGATCGCGCAGCCGGCCAGCGCCGTGCGCAGGCGCGCCAGGGCTCGCGGGCGATCCTCGTCCCAGACGATCAGCTTGGCGATCATCGGGTCGTAGTGGATGGTGACCGTGTCGCCCTCCACCACGCCGGCATCGATGCGGACGTGCGGGCCCGGTGGCGGAAGGCGCAGCCGGCGCAGCGGGCCCGAACCGGGCAGGAAGCCCGCTTCCGGATCCTCGGCGTAGAGGCGCACCTCGATGGCATGGCCATGCTGGCGGACCGCGTCCTGGGCCAGCGGCAGCGCCTCGCCCGCGGCAATCCGCAACTGCCACTCGACGAGGTCCAGCCCGGTGACCTGCTCGGTGACCGGATGCTCCACCTGCAGGCGTGTATTGATCTCCATGAAATAGAACCGGCCGTCCTGCCCGACGATGAACTCGACGGTGCCGGCGTTGACGTAGTCGATCGCACGCGCGGCGAGCACGGCCGCCTCGCCCATCTCCCGACGCAGCGCCGGGGTCATGAACGGCGAGGGCGACTCCTCCAGGACCTTCTGGTAACGGCGCTGGGCCGAGCATTCGCGTTCGTTGAGGTGCATGGCACCGCCGTGCGCGTCCCCGAACACCTGGATCTCGATGTGACGCGGCTTCTCGACATAGCGTTCGAGCAGCACCCGGTCCCGGCCGAACGCGCTGGCCGCCTCACGTTGGCAGCTTTCCAGGTGGGCGATGAACTCGCCGGCCTCGCGGACGATCCGCATGCCCTTGCCGCCACCACCGTGCGCCGCCTTGATCATCAGCGGGTAACCGATGCGGTCCGCCTCGGCCTGCAGCACGGACGGCGTCTGGTCTTCGCCGGTGTAGCCCGGCACCACCGGGACGCCCGCGGCCTGCATGAGTTCCTTGGCGCCGGCCTTGCTGCCCATCCGGCGCATCGAAGCGGCTTTCGGCCCGATGAAGACGACGCCGGCGGCCTCCACCGCCTCGGCGAAGTCGGCGTTCTCGCTGAGGAAGCCGTAGCCGGGATGGATGGCCTGGGCACCGGCGCGGCGCGCCACCTCGAGGATCGCGTCGCCGCGCAGGTAGCTGTCGGCCGGTCGCGGACCGCCGATACAGTACGCCTCGTCCGCCTGGCGCACATGCTGCGCATCCGCGTCGGCTTCGGAGTAGACGGCCACCGTCCGGATGCCGAGGGCGCGGCAGGTCCGGATGACCCGGCAGGCGATCTCGCCTCGGTTCGCGATCAGGATCTTCTCGAACATCGTGTTCCTTTCTCTCCGTTTCGGGGTGCCGGGCTCACCCGGCCCAGTCGGGCCTGCGCTTCTCCAGGAAGGCCGACAGACCCTCCTGGCCCTCCGCGGAGACGCGCAGGGCGGCGATCAGTGCGGCGTTGTCGCGGTCATGCCGGTCGCGGTCGGCATGGGCGGCCACCCGCCGCACCAGCGATTTCGCGCCGGCACTGGCCACGGGACCGGCCTTGAGCAGCAGCGCGACCTGCGCGTCCACGGCGGCGTCCAGCGCATCCGGCTCGACGACCTGGTGCAGCAGGCCGATGCTCGCGGCCTCGTCCGCATCGAACACTTCGGCGGTGGCGAACAGGCGTCGCGACTGCCGGGCGCCGATCGCCTCGACGACATAAGGCGAGATCACCGCCGGCAGCAGCCCCAACCGGCTTTCGGTCAGTCCGAACTTCGCGCCCCTCGCGCCGATCGCGATGTCGCAGCAGGCCACCAGGCCAACGCCGCCGCCGAATGCCGCGCCCTGCACGCGCGCCACGGTCGGCCGGGGCAATTCGTCCAGGGTCCGCATCAGGCGGGCGAGGGCGAGCGAGTCCTCGCGGTTCTCTGCCTCGCTGGCCGCTGCCATGCCACGCATCCAGTTCAGGTCCGCGCCGGCCGAGAATGAAGCGCCTTCCGCTTCCAGCACCACGATGCGAACGGTCGGGTCGGCCCCCAGGCCCTCCAGGACCGTCGTCAAGCGTGCGATCAACGCATCGTCGAAGGCGTTGTGAACCTCCGGGCGGGTCAGGCGAACGCGCGCGACGGGGCCGTCCATTCGGGTCTGCAGGGGGGCGTCCATGGGCTGAGCATGCCACTCCGGTCACGAAACCTTGCCATGATAGCGGCTTGCGGCGACGGCCCGCCGGGCAGGGCGCGGCAATGCTAGAATTGAGAACAGTTCCCATTTGTGCACGGGTGTCCGTTTGAAGCTTTCCGAACTGCCGCGGCGCACCGTGGCCCGGGTGGAGTGCGTGGAAGAAGCCGCTCCCAATGACCCGATCGCGCGTCGCCTGCGCGAACTGGGTTTCGTGGCCGGCGAACGGGTGGAGATGATGGCCGCGGGTCCGTTTTCCGCGGACCCCTTGCTGGTGCAGGTCGGCTACACCCGCTTCGCACTGCGTCGCAGCGAGGCGGCACGCGTTCGGGTGTCCAATGGAGGCGAGGCGGCATGAGCGACGTCGCACCGATGCGCCTGGCCCTGGTCGGCAACCCGAACTGCGGCAAAACGGCCTTGTTCAACCAGCTGACCGGCAGCCGCCAGAAGGTGGCCAACTACACCGGCGTCACGGTCGAGCGGAAGGAGGGGCGATTCTTCGCGCCCTCCGGAAGCCAGTACGCCGTGTTGGACCTCCCGGGCGCCTACAGCTTCCATGCCGCGAGCCTGGACGAGGCGGTGACACGCGACGTCTGCCGCGGGTTCTATCCGGGCGAGCCGGCGCCGGATGCCATCGTGTGCGTGGTGGATGCCACCAACCTGCGCCTGCACCTGCGGTTCGCGCTCGAGGTGCGGGCGCTCGGCAAGCCCATGGTGCTCGCCGTCAACATGATGGATGCCGCCGAACGCCGCGGCATCAAGGTCGACCTGGAGGCGCTCCAGCGCGAACTCGGCGTGCCCGTGGTGCCCACCGTGGCGGTGCGCCGCAATGGCGCGCAAGCGCTGGTGGAAGCGATCGAGGGCGAGCCCGCCCTGCGCCAGCCGCCCACGCGGCAGCTGCCCGAAGGGGCCGCCGGCGATGCCGACGTGCTGCATGCGGAGACCCGCCGGCTGATCGACGTCGCGGTCACCATGCCGCGACGCACGGCCGCGATCGACGATGCGCTGGACCGCTGGCTGCTGCATCCGGTGATCGGCCTGCTCTCGCTGGCGCTGGTGATGTTCCTCATCTTCCAGGCCGTCTATGCCTGGGCGACGCCGCTCGCGGACCTGATCGACGCGGGCACCGGCTGGCTGGCCGGCACGGTGTCGGGCGTCCTGCCCGAGGGCCCGCTGGCCAGTCTGCTGGTCGACGGCATCATCGCTGGCCTGGGCGGGGTGATCGTGTTCCTGCCGCAGATCCTGATCCTGTTCCTCTTCATCCTGGTGCTGGAGGAGTCCGGCTACCTGCCGCGTGCGGCGTTCCTGCTCGACCGGATGATGGCGGCGGCGGGCCTGTCGGGCCGCAGCTTCATCCCGCTGCTGTCGAGCTTCGCCTGTGCGATCCCCGGCATCATGGCGACGCGCTCCATCCAGGATCCGCGCGACCGCCTGGCCACGATCATGGTGGCGCCGCTGATGACCTGTTCGGCCCGCTTGCCGGTCTATGCGCTGCTGATCGGCGCCTTCATCCCGGCACGGGACGTCGGCGTCTTCAACCTGCAGGGCCTGGTGCTGTTCGGGCTGTACATGGCCGGCATCCTCAGCGCCCTCGTGGTCTCCTGGGTGATGAAGAAGTGGCGGCGCGACAAGAGCGAGCACGCGCTGATGCTCGAACTGCCTTCGTACCGCATCCCGCATCCGCGCGACGTGCTGATCGGCCTCTGGGAGCGCGGCTGGATCTTCCTGCGCCGGGTCGGCGGGATCATCCTCGCGCTGACCGTGCTGCTGTGGTTCCTGGCCAGCTATCCCGCACCGCCCGAGGGGGCGACCGGACCGGCCATCGACTACAGCTTCGCCGGTCGCATCGGACACGCGCTTGCCGCCGTGTTCGCACCGCTGGGCTTCAACTGGCAGATCTGCATCGCGCTGATCCCGGGGATGGCTGCGCGCGAAGTGGCGGTGTCGTCGCTGGCGACGGTCTATGCGCTGTCCGCGGCCGACGACGAAGCGGCGGCGGAAGCCCTGACCCCCATCATCGGCAGCGAGTGGTCGCTGGCGACGGCGCTGGCGCTGCTGGTGTGGTTCATCTATGCGCCGCAGTGCATTTCCACCCTGGCGACGGTCAAGCGCGAGACCGGATCGTGGAAGCTGATGGCGATCAACACCGGTTACCTGTTCGCGCTCGCCTACCTGATGGCAATGCTGACCTACCAGCTTGCCGTGGCCCTGGGCGCGGGCTGAGCAATGGAGGGTGGCCTGCTCCTGCAGTACGTGGTGATCGCGCTGGCCGTGGTGGCCAGTGCGCTGTACGTACTGAAGCGGCAGATGCCGTCGCAGGTACGGCGCTGGCGGATCGCCTGTGCCGCGCCCTTGCTGCGGGACGGCCGCCCCGCGTGGGCGCGCAAGATCGGGCGCTGGCTCGCGCCCCCGGCACTGCAGGGCGGCGCCGGCGGGGCGTGCGGTGGATGTAACAGTTGCGACGCCGACGAGGGTAGCGCGCGGCGGCATTGACACCGCGCGCGGCTGCAGCAGGGCGGGCGGACGCTAGTGGCGGCGCCCGCGTCCGGCGCGATAGCCCTTGATCTCCAACCCTTCCACCGCGAGGGTGACGGTCCGCTCCTCGCCCGGGTAGAGCGCACCCACGCCGATCACCTGGCGGTCGATCTCCTCGCCGCGTTCGTTGCGTACCGTCACCACCACCGAATATTCGAGCGCAGCGTCACTGGCCTGCGGGCGGATGGCCCCCTCGACCTTGAGTGGCACGGTCCGCTCGCGCTGGCCACCGGCGGTTTCCGGGTCGAAGCGCAGGTGGTGTTTGCACGCCGGGCAGACGCTGGCGCTTTCCAGGATCGTGGTCTTGCAGTGCGGGCACGTCCGGGTCGCGCCCGGGGTGCCCGGACGCGGGCCGCTCATGCGTCGGCGCCGTTCTCCCCGGCGCGGCCCTTGCCAGTGCCCTTGCCGTCCTTGCTCCAGCCAAACTCGACCTGGCCCTTCATGCGCGATCCCGCCGCAACGGTGACCGTCCCGGCCTTGATGTCGCCGGTCATCGCGCCACTGTCGAGCAGCTCGACGCGCTCGGCCGATTCGATGTTGCCCTCGAGCTCGCCGGCGATGATGACCTTGCGGGCCTTCACCCCGCCATCGAGCTTCGCGCCCACTTCGATGGTCAGGTCGCCCTGCACGTTGACGTCGCCCTTGAACCGGCCGGCGAGGCGCACGTGCCCCGAGCCCTCGATCCGTCCTTCGATGGTCAGGTCCGAGGCGATTACCGATTCCTTGGCGTCCGGGGTGGCGCTGCGCTGGGGCGTGCTGGCCTGACGGGCGGGCTCCGGCGCGGTGAACGAGGCGACGTTCGCGCGCGGCTCGTCTTCGCGGGGCGGCGCCTTGGCCGGCGGGACCGCGCTGGACGCGTCGGATTTCTGGGAAGCGGGGGGATTGCCGAAAATGGCCATGCTGCGGTTCCTCTCACGGGACTGGTCCGGCCCAGGGGAGGCCGGTCCCATCGAGGCTAGCACCGCCCCGATGGCAGTTTCGTGCAGGAGTTCTCGGTATTCCCGGGGGCTCGTCGACGAGCGGTCGTAGTCGTGACCGGCGCCGCCTGCCGGCGCGCCCGGGATCACATCCTTGCCCCTTCCTGGCGGGCGGGGACTTGAAAGGCATCGCACCCCGTCATCGGCCAGGTTCGGCGATGGTCTTCGCGGGGAGGTGGGGGCGCAGCATCGGCCACCATGACTTCCGGCGCAGCCATGCGTCGATCGACCAGAACAGCAGCCCACCCACGGCCATGCCGACCCCCAGCCGAGGACCGCCGGCGGTGATCATCACCGCCACGAGGGCTGCGGATCCCTTCAGGAAGGGGAGAAGCAGGATCAGGCGCCAACCGCTGAAGTTCAGGCGCAGGCCGGAGCGGCGCACCCAGCGCACCAGACCGGTCAGTGCGGCCAGGCTGCCGACCGGCATCGCGAGCACGTCGAAGGGAGGGGGTGGCAGCGCCAGCAGAAGGGCCAGGCCCGAAAGCACGGGGACCCAGAACAGGCGCAACCGGGGCCGGGGGGTTGGGATCTCCTCCGGCGCGGACTGCCAGTTGAAGTATCCGGCTATCGCCACCCAGGCTTCCCAGACCACGTAAAGGCCCATCACGAGCCAGGCGAACGTGCTGGCGCCGAAACCGACCGCGGGAGCCACCGTATTCCAGCCTGGCAGGTCTCCGGTCAGCCAGTGCACCAGCCCGAACACCAGACCGATGCCGGCGGCGACGGCCATGCAGCGCGTGAGCGCGACGAGGCGACGGGCGACGGATTGCCGGCTGCCGTCGCCGGCGGCCAGCCAGAAGCGCGTCTGGCGCAGGTCGACCAGGCCGCCCAGGCTGTCGAGGTCGCCATCGTCGAGTGCGAGCACCAGGTGGCGCATCTCGATAGGTCGACGGGAGGGCAACGCGAAAGCAAGGGCGCGTAGCCAGCCCAGCCGCCTGCGCAACTGCCGCATCGCCTTGAGCGCCCACGCGTGGCGGTCGTGGCGGGGTCGGCCGTGGAAGATCCGGTCGCCGAGCGCCCGTTCGCGGCCTGGTTGCAGGTCGTGACGGAACCCGAGGCGGTTGCGCAGCCGCATTAGCGCGTCCGGATCCACCCCGCTCAGTACGTGGTCGAGGTCGAAGAAGTCCAGGAGCACGTCCAGGTTGTCTTCGGCTACCGGCGGACTGCGCTCATGCAGGCGGTCGAGGAGCCAATAGCCGAGCCGGCCCTTGAGTTGCAGTGACCACAGCGCCGGCTGTGCCTCCAGCCAGCGACGGACGTCCGCCGGTTCGCCCCGGACCAGAGGCTCCATAAGGCCCGCCAGGAACGCGTCGGCATCGAAGACGTCCGTCGCGGGCCCGGGTCGGGTGTCCGCGATCCCGGGGGAGGGCGTGTCCCTCGGTCCATCCCTGCTGGCTGCCGCGGGCGAGGGCGGCGGCTCCTCGCTCCCCGGTGCCCCGGCTGCGGGGCGCCGGGTGTCGTTATGCTGGACCGACACCAGTGCTGCCAGCGCTGCCTGGTAGGCGGCATGCAGGCGCTGGAACCCCGCTGGATCGCTATCCGGCCGGGTAGTTTTCAGGCGCTGGGCATATGCGCGCTTGACAGCGCGCGCGTCCGCCCCGGACTCGAGTCCCAGTTCGGCGAATGCCCACATCAGGCCCGGGCCTCCAATTCGTCCAGCGCCTGGTGGAACTGGCGACGGTGCGTTTCGACGAGGTCGCTGTCCTGGCCTTCCAGCACGTTGCGGAAGCGGCCAATCCACTCCTGCAGCAGGTTCCGTTGCTCCAGGTATTCCTCGTACAGGCGTTCGGCGCGCGCCAGGACCTGCAGGTTCTCCTGCTGGTCGCGCGGGTGGATCTTCAGTGTCTCGAGCGCGGCGAGCCGTTCGCGGATCTCGTCGGCACCCAGCATGCCGGGGTTCTGTTCGAGCACCAGCTCGTGCACCTTGCCCGTGGCATGCTCGCGGACTTCCACCTGCAGCAGGCCGTTCACGTCATAGGTGAACCGGACGGTGACGCCACGCTCGCCGGGTGCGGCGTGGGCAGCGATCGGGATGTTGATCTCGCCGAGCTTGATGTTGTTCGCCACCATCGGGCTTTCCCCCTGGTAGACGTCGATCAGCACCTGCGACTGACCGGGGGTCATGGGGTAGAAGTCGTCTTCGCGACTGACCGGCACCGTGCTGTTGCGCGGGATGATCGGATGGAAGTACCCGTTGCGGACCTGCCCGTTCTCTTCCCGGCGCGATACCTGGGTGCCCAGGGTGTACGGGCAGACATCGGTGAGGATGACCTCTTCCAGGCGCTGGTCGCGTGCCTTCAGGCCCGCGGCGACGGTGGCGCCCAAGGCGACCGCCTGATCCGGATTGACGTGCCGGAGCGGCAGGCGTCCGAACATCCGCGACACCAGCCGCGCCACCTGCGGCATGCGGCTCGCACCGCCCACCAGTACGATCTCGTCCAGTTGCCCCGGCTGTATCCGCGCGTCGCGCATCGCCCGCTCCACCGGCGCGCGCATGCGCTGGATCAACGGCTCGGCGAGGGAGGAGAATCGCGCCTCGTCGATGCTCCATTCCAGTTCACGCCCCTGCAGGGCCATCTCCACGGAAGCGGTGCCCTCCTGGCCGAGCGTGCGCTTGGCCTGTTCGAGTCGCCTGCGCAGCTGCGCATGTTCGTGCGGCGCCAGGTCGCCGGGTGCGAGCGCGTGGTCGCGGGCGAAGGCATCCACCATGACCTCGAGGAAATCCTCGCCGCCGAGGTAATTGTCGCCGGTGCTTGCATGCACTTCGACCACTCCGTCGAACAGTTCGAGGATCGACACATCGAAGGTGCCACCGCCCAGGTCGAAGACCAGGAAGCGGCCTTCGCCTTCGCGATCCTGCAGGCCATAGGCCAGGGCCGCCGCCGTGGGCTCGTTGACGAGCCGCTCGACCTTCAGCCCGGCCAGCTCGCCCGCGGCCCGCGTGGCCTTGCGCTGGGCGTCGGAGAAGTACGCCGGGACGCTGATGACGGCTTCGCGGACCTTCCCGCCCAGCGCTGCCTCCGCATCGGCGACCAGGGCGCGCAGCACGATCGCCGAGAGCTCCTCGGGCCGGAACACGCGGTCGCCGAGTCGGGTCTCGCGGGACGAGCCCATCCAGCGCTTGAAGTTGGCCACCGATCGCCGCGGATGGCTGATCAGGCGCTCGCGCGCGGGTTGTCCCACCAGCACGCCATCCTCGTCCAGGCTTACCACCGAGGGGGTCAGGACATCCCCCAATGCGTTGGGGAACAGAGTGCTGCCCGAATCCCCATACACGCCGACCAGCGAATGCGTGGTCCCCAAGTCGATACCTACGATCATCCCCTGCAACTCCCCCTGTTTTCCCCCGATCCATCCGTCGTCGTGACGGCTGACGCTACATCCGGAACACCCCGAAGCGGGTGCGGTCATCGATCGGCGCATTCAGGCTGGCGGAAATCCCCAGTCCAAGCACGCGACGGGTGTCGGCCGGGTCGATGATGCCATCGTCCCAGAGGCGGGCGGTCGCGTACCAGGGACTGCCCTGGGACTCGTACTGGTCGCGGATCGGACGCTTGAAGGCCTCTTCCTCCTCGACGCTCCACTGGCCGCCCTTGGCCTCGATGCCGTCGCGCTTCACCGTCGAGAGCACGCTGGCCGCCTGCTCGCCGCCCATCACGCTGATGCGCGCGTTCGGCCACATCCACAGGAAGCGCGCGCCATACGCGCGGCCGCACATGGCGTAGTTGCCGGCCCCGAAGCTGCCGCCGATGACCACGGTGAACTTGGGCACATGCGAGCAGGCCACGGCGGTGACCATCTTCGCTCCGTCCTTCGCGATGCCGGCCTGTTCGTACTTCTTGCCGACCATGAAGCCGGTGATGTTCTGCAGGAACACCAGCGGGATGCCGCGCTGGTTGCACAGTTCGATGAAGTGCGCGCCCTTCAGCGCGCTCTCGGCGAACAGGATGCCGTTGTTGGCGACGATGCCGACCGGGTAGCCATGGAGGTGGGCGAAGCCGGTCACCAGGGTCTTGCCGTAGCGGGCCTTGAACTCCTGGAACTCGCTGCCGTCGACCACGCGTGCGATGACCTCGCGGATGTCGAAGGGCCGGCGCGTGTCGCGCGGCACGATGCCGTACAGCTCCTCGGCCGCGTAGCGCGGTTCGACGACCGGGCGCACCGTGACCGGCAGGGTCTTGCTGCGGTTGAGCGTGCCGACGATGTCGCGCGCGATCTCCAGCGCGTGGCGGTCGTCCTCGGCGAAGTGGTCGGCCACCCCGGAGACGCTGGTGTGCACGTCGGCGCCGCCCAGGGTCTCGGCATCGACCACCTCGCCGGTCGCGGCCTTCACCAGCGGCGGGCCGCCCAGGAAGATCGTGCCCTGTTCCTTGACGATGACCGACTCGTCGCACATCGCCGGCACGTAGGCGCCGCCCGCGGTGCAACTGCCCATCACCACGGCGACCTGGGGGATGTTCTCCGCGCTCATCCGTGCCTGGTTGTAGAAAATGCGGCCGAAGTGCTCCTTGTCCGGGAACACCTGGTCCTGCAGCGGCAGGAACGCGCCGCCGGAGTCGACCAGGTAGACGCAGGGCAGGCGGTTCTCGCGCGCGACTTCCTGCGCGCGGAGGTGCTTCTTCACCGTCATCGGGAAATAGGTGCCGCCCTTGACCGTGGCGTCGTTGGCGACGATCACCACTTCCTGGCCCATCACCCGGCCGATGCCGCAGACCATGCCAGCCGCCGGGGCGGCGCCTTCGTACATGTCCTCGGCGGCGAGGGGGGCGATCTCGAGGAAAGGCGAGCCGGTGTCGAGGAGGGCGGCGATGCGGTCGCGCGCGAGCAGCTTGCCGCGCTCCGTGTGCTTGTCCCGTGCCGTCAGGCCACCGCCCTCGGCGGCACGCGCAAGGCGCGCATCAAGCTCGTCCACGAGGGCGCGATGGAACGCGACGTTGTCCAGGAAGTCCTGCGAGCGGGGATCGAGCTGCGATTGGATGGCGGGCATGAGCAATGACGTTCCGTGTAGCCAGCCGTCGATGATACCGGCTGCGGGTAGGGGACCGTGGACGCGCGGGCGCCGCGTCCCGCCACGATCGATGCCGCACACGAAAAAGGGCCGCGCAGTGCGCGGCCCCGGGTACGGCGGGTACTGCGTGCGAACCGATTACTGGTCGGCTTCGTTGGCAGCAGCCTCGGCCTTGTCGGCGACTTCCTGCGCCTCGTCGGCGACGGCGTTCGCGGCGTCGGCGGTGGAGTCGGCAGCAGCGGCAGCGGCTTCGTCGGCAGCGGCTTCGGCCTCGGCGGCGGCGTCTTCGACCGCGTTGCCGACTTCGGCGGCGGCTTCGCCGGTCGCGGCGGCAGCGGCGTCAACGCTGGCAGCAGCGGCGTCGCCCGCGGCATCAACGGCGTTGGCGGCTTCGTCGCCGGCGCGCTCGGCAGCGGCTTCGGCCTCGGAGGCAGCGTTCTGGGCGGTCGGGGTCTCGTTCTGGCAGGCAGCCAGCGCGAAGGTGGCAGCGGCGGCCAGGATCAGGAGGTTCTTGTTCATGGTGTCTCCAAGGTCGGTTGAAACTGGAATCAGCGTAGGGATGTCGATGCGAACGCCGCGTCAGCGAACCGGCCGCGCGTTCAGCCCGGAATCAAGAAAGGGCCGCCGGCCAGCCGGCGGCCCTTCCGGGTACAACAGACAGCCGATTAGTGCTCGACGGCGTCCTGGATGTCCTCGGCGGCATCCTCGGCGTCCTGCGCCGCGTCCTTCGCGTCCTCGGCGACGTTCGCGGCTTCTTCGGCCATGTCGGCCGCCATGTCGGCGGCGTCGCCGGTGGCAGCGCCGGCAGCAGCGTCAGCGGAGGTCGCAGCGGCCTCGGCGGCGGCAGCGGCCTCGTCGGCAGCGGCCTGGGCAGCGTCGGCAGCGATGTTGTCGCCGGTCTCGGCGGCAGCGGTCGCAGCCTCGGCGGCTTCGGTAGCAGCCTCGGACGCGTCGGCAGCAGCGTCCTCAGCCTGCTGCTGGTTGGTGCAGGCGGCCAGGGCAAAGCCCAGGGCCAGGGCAAGCAGTGCCTTGTTCATGGTCATGATTGCAGATTCCTCGTCGTTAATTTTGGCAACGCGCAAGTGCGCGCCGATAACATGATGACAAGCCAATGACGCGTGTCAAGCGGCTTGGCAAACGTTCTATCGCAGGAAATGGCCTCGCGCCACCCCCTATTCAGTTAACAATTGGTTAAGCGTCGTGAAGTTCGACGGCGATCGCCGTCGCTTCGCCGCCGCCGATGCACAGCGAAGCCACGCCGCGCTTGCCTCCGCGCTTCTGCAAAGCGTTCAGGAGCGTGACGATGAGGCGGGCACCGCTGGCGCCGATCGGATGGCCCAGCGCCAACGCGCCGCCATGCACGTTCAGCCGGTCGTGGGGAATGCCAAGGTCATGCATAGGCGCCATGGCCACGCAGGCGAAGGCTTCGTTGACCTCGAACACGTCGACGTCCTCGACTTTCCAGCCTGCCTTGTCGAGCACGCTCGCAATGGCCTTGACCGGCGCGGTGGTGAACCACTCCGGCGCCTGCGCATGGCCGGCGTGCGCCACGATGCGCGCGATCGGCGTGAGGCCGCGCTTGCCGGCCTCTTCCGCGCTCATCAGCACGGTCGCGGCGGCGCCGTCGGAGATCTTCGACGAAGACGCGGCGGTCAGCACGCCCTCCTTGCCGAACGCGGCGCGCAGGGTCGGGATGCGCGCGGTGTCGATCTTGCCGGGTTCCTCGTCGCTGTCGATCACGACCTCGCCCTTGCGGGTCTTGACCGTCACCGGGACGATCTCGTCCTTGAACACGCCGTCTTCCTGCGCCTTGCGCGCGCGGTCCGCGCTCTCGGTGGAGTAGGCGTCGACCTTCTCGCGATCCAGCTTGTACTCGGCGCAGGTGGCGTCGCCGAACACGCCCATGGCCTTGCCGTCGTAGGGGTTGGTCAGGCCGTCGTACGCCATGTGGTCGAGGAACTCGGCGCTGCCGTATCGCACGCCGGTGCGCGAACCGTTGAGCAGGTGCGGCGCGTTGGTCATCGACTCCATGCCACCGGCGACCACCACGGTCGCCGAACCGGCCTTGATCAGGTCGTGGCCGAGCATCACGGCCTTCATGCCGGAGCCGCAGACCTTGTTGATGGTGGTGCAGCCGGCCGAAGTCGGCAGGCCGGCGCCGATCGCGGCCTGGCGGGCGGGCGCCTGGCCGAGGCCGGCCGGCAGCACGCAACCCATGATGACCTCGTCGACCTGGTCGGCGGCGACGCCGGCCTGTTCCAGCGCGCCGGTGATGGCCGCGGCGCCGAGCACCGGGGTGGGGGTGCCGGTGAACTGGCCGAGGAAGGAACCGATGGCGGTGCGCTTGGCACCGACGATGACGACGTCACTCATGGGGGTCTCCTGACGTGGGCGGGACGGCCGTGGCCGAAGTCCCGATTATGCGCCTCCGTGTTGCAGCGCGACAAACGCCGGAGGCCCGGAAATTGGACGTGCGACGGCCCTCTTGGCCGAAGGTACAGGGGGCGCGAAGGGTTCGCGCCCCGGCGCCGCGGGTCAGCTGTTGCCGTTGAACAGCTCGCGGCCAATCAGCATGCGGCGGATCTCGTTGGTGCCGGCGCCGATCGCGTAGAGCTTGGCATCGCGCAGGATCCGGCCGGTGGCGAATTCGTTGATGTAACCGTTGCCGCCCAGCGCCTGGATACCTTCCAGCGCGACCTGCACCGCCGCCTCGGACGCATGCAGCAGGCAGCTGGCGGCGTCGATCCGGCTCTTGTGACCGGCGTCGTAATCGCGCGCGACCTGGTAGGCGAATGCGCGGCTGGACTGCAGCGCGGTGTACATGTCGGCGATCTTGGCCTGCATGATTCCGAAGGTGCCGATCGCCTGGCCGAACTGGCGGCGGTCGCGCACGTAGGGCAGGGCGATGTCGAGCGCCGCCTGCATCAGGCCGAGCGGGCCGCCGCTGAGCACCAGGCGCTCGGTGTTGAGGCCGCTCATCAGCACCTTGACGCCGTTGTTGACGTCGCCCAGCACGTTCTCCGCGGGGATCTCGCAATCCTCGAACACCAGTTCGCAGGTGTTGGAGCCGCGCATGCCCAGCTTGTCGAGCTTCTGCGCGGTGGAGAAGCCCTTCATGCCCTTTTCGACGATGAAGGCGGTCATGCACTTCGAGCCCAGTTCGCGGCTCGCGGTGCGCATGTAGACGATGAGGACGTCGGCCTCGGGGCCGTTGGTGATCCACATCTTGTTGCCGTTGGCGATCCAGGTGTCGCCGCCGCCTTTCCCGGGGCGAAGCTCGGCGCGGCAGCCCATCGAGCCGACCACGTCGGAACCGGCGCCCGGCTCGCTCATCGCCAGCGCGCCCTTCCACTCGCCACTGCACAGCTTCGGCAGGTATTTCTCGCGCTGCGCGTCCGTGCCGTTGGCGAACAGGTTGTTCACGCACAGGTTGGAATGCGCGCCGTAGCTCAGGCCGACCGACCCCGATGCACGCGAGATCTCCTCCATCGCGACCAGGTGGGCGAGGTAGCCCATCTCGCTGCCGCCGAACGCAGCCGGCACGGTCAGGCCGAGCAGGCCCATCTCGCCCAGCTTGGGCCACAGGTCCTGCGGGAAGGCGTTGTCGTGGTCGATGGCTTCGGCGCGCGGCGCGATCTCGGCCTCGGCGAACCGGCGGACCGCCTCGCGCAGCGCATCGAGTTCGTCACCCAGGGGAAACGGACGCATGGTGGATCCTCGTTGTCGGTCGGGCCCGGTGGATCACGGAACCCGGAAAAAACGACGGGGCGCTGGGCCCCGTCGTGTCTGCTACTCAGTGCCCGCCGCGAATGCGACCCTGGAAGCGCGGGGTCGTGCGACCCATCGGCAGCTTCAGCTTGCCCATCACCTCGACGCGCTCCTCGGCCATGCGGTCGGCGGCGCGGTAGGTCGGGATGCCGTCGCGCTCGGCGATCTCGAAGATGCGGATCAGGTTGTGGTAGATCGTCCGCATCGAACGCATCGCGCGCTCGCGGTTGTAGCCGGTGATCTCAAGCGCGACGTTCATCACGCCGCCCGCGTTCACCGCGTAGTCCGGGGCGTACACGATGCCGCGCTTGGCCACTTCGTCGCCGATGGCGTTGTTGGCCAGCTGGTTGTTGGCCGCGCCGCAGATGACCTTGGCCTTCAGGCGGGGCAGGGTCTGCTCGTTGACGGTGCCGCCCAGCGCGCACGGCGAGTACACGTCGGCGTTGACGTCGTAGATCTCGTCCAGGCCGACGGCCTCGGCGCCGTACTCGGACACGGCCTTGTCGACCAGGCCCTGGTTGATGTCGGTCACGAAGATCTTCGCGCCGCGCTCCTTCAGCAGCTTCACGTACTCCATGCCGACATGGCCCAGGCCCTGCACGGCGTAGCTGTACTTGCCGACTTCCTCGTCGCCGAAGCGCTTGTTCAGCGCGGCCATCAGGCCCTGCAGGGTGCCGTAGGCGGTGAACGGCGACGGGTCGCCCGAACCGCCGTGGACCTGGTGCACGCCGGTCACGAACTCGGTCTCGCGGTACACGTATTCCATGTCGTTGACGTCGATGCCGACGTCCTCGGCGGTGATGTAACGACCGCCCAGCGACTGCACGAACTGGCCGAACGCGCGGAACAGCGCCTCGGACTTGTCGGTGGCCGGGTCGCCGATGATCACGGCCTTGCCGCCGCCGATGTCCAGGCCGGCGACCGCGTTCTTGTAGGTCATGCCGCGCGACAGGCGGAGCACGTCGTTGAGCGCCTCCTGCTCGGTCTTGTACGGCCACATGCGGGTGCCGCCCAGCGCGGGGCCGAGCACAGTGTTGTGGATCGCGATGATGGCCTTCAGGCCCGCGTCCTTGTTGTGGCAAAACACGACCTGCTCGTGGCCGTAGCTCTCGAGGGTTTCGAAAATCATCGGGTGCTCCGTGTCGGCATCGGCACGCGGACGGCGCCGTGTCGACCGTGGTTTGTTGGGGTGGTTCCGTGGGGGTGTCGCCGCCGGCGAAGGGGCCCGGGGGTCCGGCCGGCGCGGCGTAGTCTAATCCATTAGTCGGATACGGATAGGTACGGAAGAATGCTGCGCTGCGGCATAAGCGCCTTGATCCGCAAGCGGTTTCCCGCCCGTTCAGAAGCCCCGGTAGGGGCGTTCACGCAGCCACAGGGTGGCCAGCCACTTCTCGCCGGCCTTGACGGGCTCGCCGGCATGCAGTGAGGCCGGCTCCGGCGATCCGTCCGCCTTCAGGCTGTCGAACACCACCGCGCGGCCTGGCGCGGGCGCCACCGACACCCCGGCCTCGGGGAAGGCCGTCGCGCCGCCACCGTCCACCGCATTCAGATAGACGCAGATCGTCCGGGTCCGGTTGCCGGCGCCGGGCGCATGGGTCGCCAGGCTGGACGGGGGCAGGTAGTCGCGGTGCGGCTTGTACTCCTGGCCGGGCGTGTAGCGCAGCACGATCAGCTGCTCGGCGTGGACCAGCTCCATCCGCGCGGCCTGGGCGATGCGCAGCTGCACCAGCCGCAGTGCGAGGTCCTCGCGCAAGGGGTCGAAGCTGGCGTCATGGCTGGTCCGCAGCGGGTTCGCCAACGCCTCGCCGGTCACCGGGTCGACCGTCATCGAGGCGCGCAGCTGCGGTTGGGCGCAGGCCACCAGCAGGCGGCACTCGTCGGCGGACAGCAGGCCGTCGATGCTGCGTACCGCGGGTGTCTCCGAAAGCACGGCCCAGTCGGGCGCCACCAGCGCCTCGAGCAGCGCCAGCTGACCCGCCGGTCCGGCGGCCTGCACCGGCAGGGGCGTCTCGATGGCCGGCAGACGCGGCACCCCGGCGCGTTCCAGCTGCGTCCACAGGTCGCGCGCAGCGTCCGACTGGGCCGGACAGCCTTCGCCGCGCACCAGGCGCTCGGCCAGCAGCTGCGCGGCAACGATGTCGCCCTGGCCGGCCGCGTGTTCGAGCAGCTGCACGCAGCGGGTCTGGTCGGCAGGGTCGGGCTTGCGGCCGAAGTGCAGCGCGGCCGCACGCAGTGCCGGGGTGACCCCCTGCTGCACGGCGCGCAGGACGCGCGCGTCGATGCGGCCGTCGCGGGGCAGGGTGGTGCCGCCGACCGCCACCAGCGCCAGCAGGTACGCCGCACCCGGATGGCCCGCCGCCTCGGCGCGCTCCAGCCAGTGCACCGCCTGGGCGGGATCGGAGGGCATCCCGATGCCGTACAGATGCAGCCGCGCCAGCTCCAGCTGCGCGCCGGGGTGGCCGATCGATGCGGCCTCGCCGAAGGCCGTCGCCGCCTCCGCGGGATTGCCCGCGGCCAGCGCGGCGGTGGCCTGTGCGTGCAGGGTTTCGGCGCGTTGCACGGCGTGTGCGTCGGGGCGTGGCGTGGCTTCCATCGGCCCAAGCGTACATGGGTGCCCATGCGCCGCCATCCCCGTCGCCATACGCAGTTGCACGGGAAACCATCAAAGGCCGCGCGCTACAATCGTCGAATTGACCCTGACGTATCGCGAGTCCGCCATGAGCACGCCCGCCAACCAGCTTCCTGCCGCCGAACCCGACACCACGCCGCTGCGCTTCGTCACCGCGGCGAGCCTGTTCGACGGCCACGACGCCGCGATCAACATCATGCGGCGGTTGATCCAGGGGCAGGGCGCGGAGGTCATCCACCTCGGGCACAACCGCTCGGTCGAGGACGTCGTGCGCGCCGCGCTGCAGGAGGATGCTGACGGCATCGCGCTGTCGTCCTACCAGGGCGGCCACGTCGAGTACTTCAAGTACATGGTCGACATGCTCAAGGAGCGCGGCGCCGGCCACATCCGCGTGTTCGGCGGCGGTGGCGGCACCATCACGCCCGAGGAGATCCGCGAGCTGCAGGCCTACGGCGTCGAGCGCATCTACCACCCCAACGACGGCATGCACATGGGCCTGGTGGCGATGATCGAGGACGTGGTGCGCCGCGCCGAGCACGCCCGCCAGACCGGCGACGCGCCGACAGGCCTGGAAAGCAAGCCGCTGCCCGCCATCGACGACGAAATCGCCCTCGGCCGCATGCTCAGTGCGATCGAGGACGGCAGCTTCTCCGACGCCGAGATGGCCATGCTGCGCAAGGCCTGGGCCAAGCCGCAGGCGGGCGAGGGCCGCGCCACCCCGGTCATCGGCATCACCGGTACCGGCGGTGCCGGCAAGTCCTCGGTCACCGACGAGCTGCTCAACCGCTTCCTCGCCAGCTTCCCCGAGATGCGCATCGCGGTGATCTCGGTTGACCCAACCCGCCGCCGCACCGGTGGCGCGCTGCTCGGCGACCGCATCCGCATGAACTCGCTGCGCTCCAAGCGCGTCTACATGCGTTCGATGGCCACCCGTCGCCAGCATTCGGCCACCAACGCCGTGCTCGTCGACTCCATCGCCTTCCTGAAGGGCATAGGCTACGACCTGGTGATCGTCGAGACCGCCGGCATCGGCCAGAGCGACTCGGAAATCGTCGACCTGGTCGACTTCCCCATGTACGTCATGACCAGCGACTTCGGCGCGCCGAGCCAGCTGGAGAAGATCGACATGCTCGACTTCGCCGAACTGGTCGTGCTCAACAAGTTCGACAAGCGCGGCGCCGAGGACGCCCTGCGCGATGTCCGCAAGCAGTGGAAGCGCAACCGCGTCGCCTTCGACCTGAAGGACGAGGACGTCCCGGTCTACCCGACCATCGCCAGCCAGTTCAACGACCCCGGCATCAGCTGGATGTTCGCCAACCTGTGCCGCCTGCTGCGCACGAAGCTCGAGCTGCCGGAGGACAACTGGACGCCCGACATCGACACCTCGCTGAAGGAGCCGCGCGCCACCGTGCTGATCCCCGGCAGCCGCGTGCGCTACCTGGCCGAGATCGCCGAGCAGGGCCGCGCCATCAACCGCCAGATCGAGACCGAGGCCGAGGTCGCCGACCGCGCCCAGTCCTGCTGGCAGGCATTGGAAGCACTGGAGGACGCCAAGCTGCCCAAGGCGCTGGACCTGTTCGATGCCGCCGACCTCACCGACGGCGGCGACGCCACCCTGCTGACCCTGCGCCAGCGCTACAACGACGCCGTGCAGTCGCTGTCGTCCGAGGCGCTCAAGCTGCTGCGCGAGTGGCCGGCCCGCCTCAAGTCGATCACCGACGAGGTCAACGAGTACAAGGTCCGCGACAAGACCATCCGCGTCGAGAACTACCGCGAGTCGCTCAGCCACCAGCTGGTGCCCAAGATCGCCGCGCCCACCTACAAGGGCTGGGGCGAGCTGCTGACCTTCCTGCAGAAGGAGAACCTGCCGGGCGCGTACCCGTACACCGGCGGCGTCTACCCGTATCGCCGCACCGGCGAGGACCCCATCCGCATGTTCGCGGGCGAAGGCACCCCGGAGCGCACCAACCGCCGCTTCCACTACCTCAGCGTCGGCCAGCCCGCCGCGCGCCTGTCCACCGCGTTCGACTCGGTCACCCTCTACGGCGAGGACCCGGCGCCACGCCCGGACATTTACGGCAAGATCGGCAACTCCGGCGTCAACATCGCCACGCTCGACGACATGAAGAAGCTGTACTCCGGCTTCGACCTGTGCGCGCCGACCACCAGCGTGTCGATGACCATCAACGGCCCCGCGCCGATCATCCTGGCGATGTTCATGAACACCGCCATCGACCAGCAGGTCGAGAAGTACCTGCGCGAGGACCAGGCGCGCTGGGACGCCGCACACGACCGCATCGAGAAGCTGTTTGAAGGCAAGAAAAGGCCCGAATACAGCGGTTCACTGCCCGACGGCAACGACGGCCTCGGCCTGGGCCTGCTCGGCGTCACCGGCGACCAGGTGGTCGATGCCGACACCTACGCCCGCATCAAGGCCGAGACCCTCAAGACCGTGCGCGGCACCGTGCAGGCCGACATCCTCAAGGAAGACCAGGCCCAGAACACCTGCATCTTCAGCACCGAGTTCGCCCTGCGCATGATGGGCGACATCCAGCAGTACTTCGTCGACCACGGCGTGCGGAATTTCTATTCCGTGTCGATCTCCGGCTACCACATCGCCGAGGCCGGGGCGAACCCGATCAGCCAGCTCGCCTTCACCCTGTCGAACGGCTTCACCATCGTCGAGTACTACCTCGCGCGCGGCATGAAGATCGACGACTTCGCGCCCAACCTGTCGTTCTTCTTTTCCAACGGCATGGACCCCGAATACACCGTCATCGGCCGCGTCGCCCGCCGCATCTGGGCCCGCGCCATGCGCGAGCGCTACGGCGCCAGCGCCCGCAGCCAGATGATGAAGTACCACATCCAGACCAGCGGCCGCTCCCTGCACGCGCAGGAGATCCAGTTCAACGACATCCGCACCACCCTGCAGGCCCTGTACGCCCTGTTCGACAACTGCAACAGCCTGCACACCAACGCCTACGACGAGGCCATCACCACGCCCACCGAGGAATCCGTGCGCCGTGCCGTCGCCATCCAGATGATCATCAACAAGGAGCTGGGGCTGAACTTCTGCGAGAACCCCTGGCAGGGCAGCTTCATCGTCGACAAGCTCACCGACATCGTCGAAGAGGCCGTCTACAAGGAGTTCGAGGCCATCAGCGAGCGCGGCGGCGTGCTCGGCGCCATGGACACCATGTACCAGCGCGGCAAGATCCAGGAAGAAAGCCTCTACTACGAACACAAGAAGCACGACGGCAGCCTGCCGCTGATCGGCGTCAACACCTTCCTGCCCAAGGACCACGGCGGCGACATCGTCACCGAGATTGAACTGATCCGCTCGACGGAAGGGGAGAAGGGCCAGCAGATCGACAACGTCGCCGGCTACCAGGGCAACCGCAACGGCCACGCCGACCAAGGTCTAAAGGGCCTGCAGGCCACCGCCCGCGAGCGCCGGAATGTGTTTGAATCCCTGATCGAAGCCGTCAAGACCCACAGTCTGGGGCAGATCAGCCATGCGCTGTATGACGTGGGTGGGGAGTATCGGCGGAATATGTAATGCTTTTTGCATCCCCTCAATTGAGCGCGATTAACTATGAGTCAAGAAGAGGAATTCGCCGCGGATGAGGTCGACGATTCCGATCTTTCCGCAGGAGCCCTTAGTGTTAAACCTTGGGATCCGGCTAAAATTCGGATTACCACGAAGAATTTCTCTTTAAGAGAAGTCGTGCAGCAGATCAACGATGGCGAGGTTGATCTGGCGCCGGATTTTCAGCGCGACTACGTCTGGAAAGAGAGGCAGAGAACTAGGCTTATCGAGTCGGTTTTGTTGGGCATTCCACTGCCGGCCTTCTATTTCAATCAGGATCGCGACGGATCCTATCAAGTGGTCGATGGGGTCCAGCGGCTGTCGACCATTTCATTGTTTATGCGAGATGGTCATCTACTTGATCGAAGGGATCTTGAGTACCTTGATGACTTGCATGGCTCCAATTATTCAAAACTTAAGCCAGCCGCTCTTCGTCGTTTCAGAAGCACGCAAATCGTCGTCCACGTCATCGAGCCTCAAACTCCAGATGAGGTCAAGTACGATATCTTCGGACGTGTGAATACATTGGGCAGCCCTCTCTCTGCTCAAGAAATTCGTCATGCAATGAGCAAGCCCAGGTCTCGCGCCTTCCTTCGAGAGCTTTCGGAGTTGGCCTCCTTCGATATTGCGACAGATTGGCATTTTTGGAGAAAGGATCCCTCAACTGGTGCGCGTATTCGAGATAGCGGACGCATGACCAATCGCGAGCTGGCGCTTCGATTCTGCGCATTTGTTGATTTCAATTATGATGAATACCGAAGTCATTCGAGCTTGGATGCTTTTCTCGTTGAAGTCACAAGACGGCTTGACGGAACTTCAGAGAGCGAGAGAAGCATTTCTGCGCCTGAGCTAGGAGCGCTTCGAAACCGGTTTGATCGCGCAATGGAGGCTGCTGCTGTTCTTCTCGGGAGGGCGGCCTTCCGGAGGATGCCACCTGGTCAGAGTCGACGAGGCCCGATTAATCGGGCAGTTTTTGAGTCTCAAGCGATCGCGCTCTCCGAGTATCCTATAACGGAGTTGCGGCCTTTCGCGCAAGAGATCGAACGAAAGTTCCGCCAAGCATTCGACGACGCGAAATATTCAAAAGCAGTGACCGTTGGCACCGGCGATCCTAATGCCGTCGCTTACCGATTAGATCAGCCTAGACTGATTTTGCGGAGAATATTAGATGCTTAGTTCTGTCCGCGTTTTAGCATTCAAAAGATTCACAGATAGAACATTTCGCCTTGCCCCTTTGACGATATTAGCGGGCTTGAATGGAGCTGGAAAATCTTCGTTCGTTCAATCATTGCTACTTGCAGCAGAAGCCGAATCGTCTGCAGTCGCGGGAACTATTCGGCTCAACGACCGATCGTTCGAGTTGGGTGCAGCTAAGGATGTACAGAACTGGAAGTCGGAAGATACCATTCGCATCGAGCTTGATTCGACCGAGGGTTTGTCGACATGGGTGATTCAGTCACCGGCCGAAGACAGTCTATATTTGAATGTCATATCGAAGCCAACGGCTGTACCTTTTCCGTTCCAGCGCGTCAGTCGCGCTTTGACCTATTTGTGCGCAGAGCGACTTGGCCCGAGGGCGCATCTGCCAGCAGATCCGGTGCCATTCTCAGAATTGCAGGTTGGGGTCCGGGGCGAATACTGCGCTCAGATCATCGCGACGATTGGTAGTCAACCATTACAGCATTCAGATCGAGTGCGGCCAACTTCCGGTGAGTCGTCGGTTGGATTACTAAAGTATGAGATAGAGGGGTGGTTATCCGCGATAGCTCGTCCAGTTGAGATCGACGCAGGTTGGTTTCCCGATAGTGGTGTCACTGCGCTTAAGTTTCGTTCTCCTGGTGGGGACTGGGTTCGCGCTACGAATATGGGGTTTGGCGTTTCCTATGCCTTGCCGGTTGTGTTGGCTGGGCTCATAGCTGAGCGCGGTGGCTTGCTTATTGTCGAGAACCCCGAGGCCCACCTGCATCCTGCTGGCCAATCTCAGATGGGTAGGTTTCTAGCATGGATTGCCAGTTGCGGGGTTCAGGTTGTGCTTGAAACTCACTCTGATCATTTGTTGAATGGCATCCGATTGGCGATCGGTGCCGAGAAGCTGCTGCCATATTGCGATGCGGTCGCGCACTACTTCGCCGATGGCGATGGCGATGAAGTGGCTGTGGATGAGCTTACGTTTACGTCAGTTGGCGGAATTTCTCACTGGCCGAAAGGGTTCTTCGATCAGTATCAGCTTGATGTGGCAACTCTTGGTCGAATCCGGCGACAGAGGTGATAAATGGCTTTTGTCGTGGACGGATCGGAGTGGCAAGTCGATAAGTTCGATTCGCCAGAAGCATTTGTGAGTGCCTTGGATTCCTTGGTGGCTCGCGTGAACGCTGCGATTGAACGTGATGAGATGGTCTGGATCGGCGACGATCTGCAAAGCAAGCCGATATTTGAAAATTATGATCTTTGGAGTCTCAGTGAGGCGGGAATTAATCTACCTGTAGAGCTGATGCAGGAACTGGCGGGCTGGTTAGGGCGTGCGCAATTTTACATTGATGATGAGAATTGGCCTGCAGGATTCGACTCGTTTGAGGTAGTGGTAGCAGGTGAGCTCATCGAGAGCGCTGACGTGTCTTGGGTTCATCATTGTGTGCTCGTGCAGCGGCCTATCGCCTGCCTGGGTCTTATGAGGACGGGAGTTCTTCAGACTGAGTCAGCTGCGGGTGCTGCGCTTGTCCACTGGGTGCGAGACGAGGTTGGTCATGTTGGTTTTTGGCGTGACGTAATCGCAACGAACGATAGTGAAGTGCAGCTTCAACGCTACGCAGCCAATGCCTTCCCTAGCCTTTTTTTTGGAGATAATGTTTGGCGGGGAATAGGTGACTTCAAGGGGGGCTATCGTGCAGTGAGCATGAAGCTGCGGCGAGCTTTGAGCGTTCTTAACGATCACGGGCGATGGGTCTTCACAACGCCGCCGCCGAACCTCTCTCCCAACGAACCTGAGAGAGATGAGGGTGGTTCACCCACGAATCTGCTAATGCAACAGAGATTCACTGGCCTCGGCCTGACAGTATCTCCCGAGGCAATTGAAGTGCGCCTAGATGGCACGAGCAGGCGCGCGCGCGAGTTGCTGGTGAAGGGCCGAACGCTTTTTTGCGAGTGGCATGAGAAGTTTGAGCCACATCAGAATAGAATTTATTTCCACCCGCCGGTCGAACAATCGGACAATAAGGTTGTTATCGGGTTCTTTACGAATCATCTGCCGCTCCCCGGTGATTAAGGAAAAGTTTCAGGTTCATCGGTCCAGTCAAGTTGGGAGTTGTGCCTTAGGGCTGCAGTGAGCGCAGCCTCTGCGGTAGGGTAGTCGCCCCCACCCACCCAACCCCCCACGCCCCGTGACCCCGCTCGCCCACCACATCCCCGATCCCGCCCAGGCGCCGGCCGGCACCACCCTGACGCTGGCCCGCCCTGACGACTGGCACCTGCACCTGCGCGATGGGGCGCAGCTTGCGGCAGTGCTGCCGCACACGGCGGCGCAGTTCCACCGGGCCATCGTCATGCCGAACCTGCGACCGCCGGTAACCACGACGGCGCTGGCCGCAGCCTACCGGGAGCGGATCCTCGCCGCGCGGCCGGCGGGTTCGGACTTCGATCCGCTGATGACGCTATACCTCACCGACAACACGCCGGCCGAGGAGATCCACCGCGCGAAGGCCAGCGGTTTCGTGCACGCGGTCAAGCTGTATCCGGCCGGCGCGACCACCAATTCGGATTCCGGCCTCACCGACCCCAAGCGCGCCTACCCGGCGCTGGAGGCCATGCAGGAGCTCGGCCTGGTGCTGGCGGTTCATGGCGAGGTCACCGACCGCGACATCGACGTGTTCGACCGCGAGCGGGTGTTCATCGAGACCGTGCTGGCCCCGCTGCGCCGCGACTTCCCCGGCCTGCGCGTGGTGCTGGAGCACATCACCACCCGCGATGCCGCCGACTACGTGCGCGACTCGGGCGGCGACATCGGCGCGACGATCACCGCGCACCACCTGCTGTACAACCGCAATGCCCTGTTCACCGGCGGACTGCGGCCCCACTACTACTGCCTGCCGGTGCTCAAGCGCGAGACCCACCGCCAGGCGCTGCTCGAAGCCGCCACCAGCGGCGACCCGCGCTTCTTCCTGGGCACCGACTCGGCCCCGCACGCGCGCGGCGACAAGGAAGCCGACTGCGGCTGCGCCGGCTGCTACACCGGCCTGCACGCGCTGGAGTTGTACGCGACCGCGTTCGAGGCCGCCGGCAAGCTGGACCGCCTGGAAGGCTTCGCCAGTCACTTCGGCGCGGACTTCTACCGCCTGCCGCGCAACACCGGCACCGTGACCCTGCGCAAGGAAGACTGGACGATTCCCCCTGCGCTGCCCTACGGCGACCGCGAGATCGCGCCGTTGGCTTATGGGGAAACGCTGGGCTGGCGGTTCGTGGGCTGAGCCCGCGCGTCCAAGCCGCGGAGTGAAACCTGCTGTGCTTGGGGAAGGATCGGCAAAGCTCTTAGTTTGATTAAGGGCCGGACCACCGGCCCGGCCGCCGTTCGATCCCACCATGAGCACGCCGTCCTACCGGGAATTGACCCGCGAGGTCTCTCGCGACATGAACGCGCTGCGCATCCACAATGCTGGCGTCAGCCAGGGCTTCAATGCCCAGAGCAAGGCGGTGATGGCGCCGGGCGCGTTGGACGAGAAGGCCAAGCAGCTGATTGCCATGGCCATTGGCGTTGCCGACGTTGCGACGGTTGCCTGGGCTTTCATGCCAACGCGCTACTCCGGATGGGCACCGCGCCGGGGGGGGCGAGATGCTGGGGGGTGGCGGCCTAGATGGGCGGTGGCGCCTTGCTGATGTACGCGACCAATACCCTGGCGGCCTACGACGAGGTCGCCAAACTCAGCGGGCTGAGCCCTTGCGGAACGTGCGAGAAAGAGTCTCGGGACAGTCGACCAAGCTATCGCCTCTGGATAGAGGTTGGATTCACTTCCAGAAAGGTGAAACACGAACGGGTAGGAAATGTGCCTGGTCCGATTTCCCTTGAACCTCTGATCGAGGCCGAAAAGAATTACAGCCCCTGTCAGGTCAGCCGTGCACAGCGCGGTTCCGCAAGGGTTCGGGACCTCAATCGTGACTAATCTCCCGCTCTATGTGCGTTCTGAGCTGGTTGTAGCGGTCCGATCTTTCCCTAAGCGAGGAAAAACAGAATAAAAATCTGTCGAGAGCTTCGTATGATAGGCGGGATCAACGCTCCTTAAGTGTGCTAGCAACCCGATGAGTTGAGAGTACTCTTTCTCTGGAATTCTCTTCTTTGTCAGCAAGTAGAGCAAGAATTTTACCCGTTCTCGAAGCTGCCTTGTTGCAGCAAGCTTTCCATTTGGAAGCATATGAACTCCTGTCACAAAGGCAGTCCCTTTGCCTGTGCTGCCAAAGTGCGTCTTACGGTCGTTCACTGACAGGCTTGCTCCATCAAAATCGGCCACGAAGTTCTTGATCTTTCGGTACGCCTTCCTGCAGACACCTCTGGTAGAGGTTGAGAACACCATGTCGTCTGCGTATCTCGTGTAGTTAAAATTACCAGCGCCAAACTCAGACTGAAGAGTGACTTCTAAACTCTCGTCAAACTCGAACATGACGACGTTCGCGATAAATGGAGACGTAGAATAGCCAATAGGCAGTTTGCCGTCGCGGTCGAAGCACGCGCCTTGAATAAGCGCAAATGAGTCGGAGCCTTCTAATGAGAAGTCGAACTTGGCGTTGCTTGACAAGGTGGCCTTGCGAAGATTCTCGAAGGTTAACGAAGGGAAGAAATCCTTCAGGTCGACCCTCAGAAAGTAATGGTTGCCAACATGAATGCTGGCATTCTTCTTAATGGATGAGCCTGGAGAAAATGCCTGACTGGCTGCATGAACGGGAAGATGCTCTAGATAGTTCTTTATCAAGGAGTACTGAAGACCCTTCGTTTCTATCGCTGCTCGCCAAATCGTCCGCCTGCCGCCGCCTCTTTTACTCAGTTCGAAACGTTTCATGCGGTAGGGCGCGCTCTTCGCAAGGTGAAGCGTTTCTTGGCGACTTATCCCAAGATCTGCCGAACATACCTCTACCAAGTCCCTCATGAGCGACGCTCCGATCGATAGTTTGCAGCATAGAACGCTGCCTGAAGGGGCACGTGATCGACCGGCGATTTAAGGATTGGACTCGCCTGTGTAGAAGCGACCTTGTCACCCGATTTTGTGGCAAGTCCTAGCGCAACTAGCAGAGCTTTGTACGTGGCCAAGCTGTCAAAGTCTGCCTTCCCGAACAGAAAGGTGTAAACGGCAACTAGGTCCTTCGCGTTTATGCTTCGCGAGTAAAATATGATGTCGTGACAGAAGGCGAAAGCCCATCTGTTAAGACCTCCGATGGGAGTCAGTTTGCTCTTGTCGAGAACTTCCGTCTTCGGAGATCTCTTGCGAATGGCCTGAATTAGGTCGGGAAATGTCCCGCCGATTGCGTCGCCGTTCTCAATTCCGTCAGCAGCCATGTCGTACCAACTAACGGCGCGGTTATCCACTTCCTTGACTGCGCTTAGCGGCCCCAGGTTTATGAAGGATTGCTGCAGTTCAAATTGTCTATCATTTATAATGAATAGCTTTTCTCTCAGCTCCCTTGTGGCAAAGGCGCCTAGTTCCGTGAACGCGCTGTTGCTTTCGAGAATAATTACAATTAGGTCCGCGAATCCGCTCAGCGCATGTTCAATGTCGTAAAGATTCTGTTTCTTTTTGCTATTTTCCAGAAACTCAAAAAATCTTTCGGCAATGATTGCTTTGGAATCTGGCGAAGTCTTCTTTATGAATCTTTCAACGGCTAGCCTGCGCGCGGACGCACCACCCGCACGCCTATTTGCGCCGCAGATGAAGACGAATGACGTAGCGTGTTTTCCGTTCGGCTGAATGCGATCGTTTTCGACCGCTGATTTGAGCCGGCTAAGATGCCGGTGTAGAGCTGACTTTTCGGAACGAAGGTGCTTTTCCAGCATGTATTCGCCTACTTGATGCTGACGGAGACCGGCTGCGCGCCGACCCGGTCGACTGACGGGTCGGCGCGCAGCCGGTCTCCGTCAGAAGTGGAGCAATACTCTGAGTGATACGCCTCGTATCACTTTGGGCTTTTCACCCAAGTCGCTAGGCGACTACGATGTTAGCCCGAAGTGACGGCAGAGTCGACCTTCTTTGGCATTGTTCAGCTGTACCGCGATTGTCAAATACGAAAGGGTATGTGGTCTGCCCAAGTGCTCTTCCGTTGCCTGACAAATGCGGTCATAGGAAGAGGTGATGTCCACGCAGTGAGAAGTTGCGTGCGCACAGGTAGCGAATGGACCTGACTCCACTCTCGACCGAGGGTAGGTCGACCCTTCCCATTGTCCTACCTACCTCGCGCGATACCGGGGCAGGTAGGGCGAATCCGGGTCCAGCAGGGCGATCAGGTCCGCCATGGCCCGCGTGCCACGCGGGTTGGGTGCGTTGAGCAGGATGATCAATCCATCGCCCGAGGGCTGGTCGAGATAGGCCAGCGTGTCTTCCGCCCAGTCGCTGCCGCCATGGCCCAAGGCTGAGCCCTCGGCGAAGTGGGCGACTTCAAAGCCCAGACCGTAGCCCTGGCGGATCGGGCAGGGCGCGACGCCCCCCCGCCTTTGAGTAGCACGGCGATTTGGAGTCCAATCCCCAAGCAGAAGGAGATTGGACGTGAAGAAGCGCTTTTCCGAAGAGCAGATCATCGGCTTCCTGCGTGAAGCCGAAGCCGG
>NZ_JACHTE010000006.1 GCF_014145395.1 Marilutibacter penaei | reverse complement strand
CGCGCATCTTACAGCAACTTCCCAAGCCGTCAACACGTCCCGAAAAACCGCCTCCAACACGCCCCGCCAACTCGAACTTCCCGGCAGCGGGGCGCGCATTCTGCACAGCTTCGAGACGTTTGGGAAGGGGGTTTCGAAACTTTTCCGCGAGCGCCCGCGAACGGTTCAGGCATGCACGAGGCGGACACGCGCAAAGGTGCGCTTTCCGACGGCGAGCACCCCCTCGAAACCGGGCTGGAACAGCCGCTGCGGATCCTCCATCACCTCGCCATCGATGCGGACCGCACCTTCCTTGAGCTTGCGGTTCGCTTCGGAATTGCTCGGCGTCAGGCCCGCCGCGGTCAACAGGGCAGCGATGCGCAGCCCGTCGGCCGGCACGGACACGTCGTTGAGGGGCAGCTGGGCGGTATCGCCCTGGCCACGCACGGCCGCATTCCAGCCTGCGACGGCCTGCTCGGCCGCGGCGGCATCGTGGAAACGCGCGGCGAGTTCCCGCGCCAAGCGCAGCTTGAGGTCGCGTGGATTGAGCTGGCCTGCCTCGATATCCGCCTTCAGCCGCACCGTTTCGGCGATCCCGATCTCGAAGCTGAGCAGTTCGATCCAGCGCCACATCAGCGCATCATCGATCTTCATCGTCTTGGTGACGATGTCGATCGCCGGTTCGTTGATGCCGATGTAGTTGCCGAGCGACTTGCTCATCTTCTGGACGCCGTCGAGGCCTTCCAGGAGCGGCATCGTGAGCACGATCTGCGGCTTCTGCCCGTGCGCCTCCTGCAGGCCGCGGCCCATCAGCAGGTTGAATTTCTGGTCGGTGCCGCCGAGCTCGACGTCCGCCTGGAGGGCGACCGAGTCATAGCCCTGGACCAGCGGATACAGGAATTCGTGGATCGCGATCGACTGCTGCGCGGCATAGCGCTTGGCGAAGTCGTCGCGCTCGAGCATGCGCGCAACCGTGTGCTGGGCCGCCAGGCGGATCATGTCGGCGGCCGTCATCTTGCCGAACCATTCGCTGTTGAAGCGCACTTCGGTGCGGTCACGGTCCAGCACCTTGAACACCTGGTCGGCATAGGTCTGGGCATTGGCGAGGACGTCTTCGCGCGTCAGCGGCTTGCGGGTGGCGTTCTTGCCGGTCGGGTCGCCGATCATCCCGGTGAAGTCGCCGATCAGGAAGACGACCTGGTGCCCGAGGTCCTGGAACTGCCGCATCTTGTTCAGCAGCACGGTGTGGCCGATATGGAGGTCGGGCGCGGTGGGATCGAATCCGGCCTTGATGCGGAGCGGACGGCCTTCTTTCAGGCGGGTTGCGAGCTCGTCGTGCTTGAGGATCTCGTCGGCGCCACGGCCGATCAGTTCAATGGATTCTGCGATGGACACGGCATTTCTCTGCGACGCCGGACGCACCTGAATGCGATGGCCGGCACGGTTGGGGAGTTAAGTAGTCGTTAACCCCTGAACGCCGGGAAATTTCATTCAGCATCAAGGGTTTGACGCGGGTTGCTCGCGTGACTATGGTACCTCCGACACGCATTCTTCACATCCGCGTGCGGGAGACGTTTCATGACTGTACCGGGTTCCGGCCAAAGCCGGCGCGAGCGCCTCAAAGCCCTGCGCGAAGCCGCCCTGCACCGACCGGTGCTGGCCCGACATCTCTCCGACGGATTCAACGGCCGATGGTCGCGTCGCCAATGGGCGACGGCCAGCCTGTTCGCGTCGATGGGCCTGCTGGTCGCGGCGATCGTGCCGGGCTTCAACCACGACGTGACGGCCTCGACGCCTGCCGCGGCGCACCACTCGATGGCGCTGCCGCTCCCGCCGCTGCCGAAGCGTGCACCGGAAGAGGCGCAGCGCGACAGCTGGCACATGGTCAGCGTCCAGCCGGGGCAGACCCTGGGTGAGCTGTTCCAGGGCCTGGGCATTCCCGCGACCACGCTCCAGCAGATCCTCGAGCAGCCGAGTGCGCAGACGGCGCTCGGACGGCTCAAGCCCGGCATGGAACTCGCGTTCGACCTGCCGGTCGGCGGCACGCTCCGCACCTTCCGCTTCGACCGGGACGACCTGCACCGGGTGGAGTTGAGTTTCGAAGAAGGCCGCATCAACGAAACGGTCATCGAGCGGCCCACCCAGACCCGCACCACGGTCGCTACCGGCGAGATCAACAGTTCCCTGTATGCAGCGGCTCGCCGCGCGGGACTGTCGCCGACCGAGATCGCGGTGCTCACGGACCAGATCTTCCAGTACGACATCGACTTCAATACGGACATCCAGCGCGGCGACCGCTTCAGCGTGGTGATGGACGAGACCTGGCGCGAGGGTGAGCGCATCGGTCGCGGGACGATCCTCGCGGCGACCTTCACGACCGGGGGCAAGACCTACTCCGGCTTCCGCTTCGAACACGACGACAAGGCGGAGTACTACACCGCCGACGGCCGGCCGCTGAAGAAGAGCTTCATCCGCATGCCCATCCCCTATGCGCGCCTGACTTCGGGCTTCGGTGCCCGCCGCCACCCGGTCCTGGGTCGCGTGCGGCAGCACAAGGGCGTCGACTACGCGGCCCGCACCGGTACGCCGATCATGGCCGCGGGCGACGCCCGGGTGTCTTTCGCGGGCTGGCGCGGCGGGTACGGACGCGCGGTGATCCTCGACCACGGACGCGGCCACACCACCCTGTACGCGCACATGTCGCGCTTCGGCAAGTACAAGGCGGGCGACCGCGTGCCGCAGGGCTCGGTGATCGGGTATGTGGGCACGTCGGGGCTGTCGACGGGGCCCCACCTGCACTATGAGTTCCGGGTCAATGGCGTGCATCGCAACCCACTCTCGGTCACCATGCCGCCGCCGGAGCCGCTGAAGGGTGAAATGCTGGCGCGGTTCCAGGCACAGGCCGCACCGGCGCTGGCGCGCATCGAGCAGGTGGAGAAGATCCACTACGCGGCCGCGAACCCTGGATCGGACCGCCGGGTCGCGACGACGGAAGCGCCAGGGACGGAGCCCCAGGGCTGACGCGCCAGCGGCGCTGGCCGTGACAGGCCCCGGGGCTTAGGCTCTGGGGCCTTTCCTTTTTCCCAGCAGGCTGGTGCATGGACACGACGCCGAACCCTCGTCCGGGCCTCTACATCGGCCTGATTTCCGGCACCAGTGTGGACGGCATCGACGCGGCGCTCGTGGCATTCGATGAAGATGGCGGCTGCGAGCTCAGGGCCGGGCATACGCGGCCCTGGCCTGGCGTGCTGCGGGAGCGGCTGGTTGAACTCGGTCAGGGCGGGGCAGCGCGCTCCCTGGACGAGATCGCCACCTTGGACGTCCAGGTAGGCGAACATTTCGCCGAGGCCGCCCGCATGCTGCTGGCGGAGGCGGGGGTCGCGCCGGGCGACATCGTTGCGATCGGATCGCATGGGCAGACGGTACGGCACCGCCCCGCAGGCGCGCTGCAGGACGGGTGCCATCCCTTCACGTGGCAGATCGGCGATGCGCACGTGATCGCGGAGCGCACGGGCATTCCCACGGTCGCCGACTTCCGCCGTCGCGACGTGGCTGCCGGAGGGCACGGTGCGCCCCTGCTGCCCGCGCTGCACGAGGCGCTGCTGCGCACGGCCGACGAGGACCGCGCGGTGCTGAACCTGGGCGGCATCGCCAACCTGACCCTGCTGCCCGGCGACGCCGAGGCGCCGGTGCGCGGCTTCGACACCGGGCCCGCAAACTGTCTGATGGACGCGTGGTGCGTGCGCCACACCGGCCATGCCTACGACGCCGAGGGCGCGTTCGCTGCCTCGGGACACGTTGATCCGGACCTGCTCGCGCGACTGCTCGATGAACCCTGGTTCGCGGCGCCCCCGCCCAAGAGCACCGGACGCGAGCAGTTCCACCTGGACTGGCTGACACCGCGCCTGCGCGGCAACGAGCGCCCCGAAGACGTCCAGGCGACCCTGCTGGAGTTGACGGCATGCACGGTGGCGGATGCCCTCATGGCGACCCTGCCCGGCACCCGGCGCGTGCTGGCCTGTGGCGGGGGCGTGCGCAATCCACTGCTGCTGGCGCGGCTGGGCGCGCGCATCCCGGGCGCGGTCGTCGCCAGCACGGCCGTACACGGGATGGATCCCGACCTGATCGAAGCCATGGGCTTTGCGTGGCTGGCGCGCCAGGCGCTGGCAGGCCTGCCAGGCAACCTGCCGAGCGTCAGCGGTGCGCGCGGGCCACGCGTGCTGGGCGTCGTGCACCCCGCGTAGGCTTCCTCCCCAGGGAGCGGCGCCGTGCGCTCAGGCGTCGCCTTCGTCCTTCGAGGGCAGCGGTGCGGTGTTGGGAAACAGGTCCTGGCGTATCGACTGGTCCGGGGGCGCCACCGGCGCTGCATCGCCGTCACCGGCACGCCCGATGCGCGCGAAGCCCTGGTCGCTGGGGACGGACTCCATGGCTGCAATGGCGTCCTGCAGCGCGCGCGAATCGGATTCGTCGAAACTCCGCGACAACTCGCCCTCGCAGACGAACAGGCCCTGCTCGAGGATGTTCAGCAATGCCGCCTGCAGGCTCCACCCGTGGGCTTCGGCGACACGGTTGACACGCCCCAGCAGTACGGCATCGATGTCACGGAGGATGATTTCACTCATGGTCGTCGGCGGCATGCGGCGCCTGGCAGTCAGTCGGTTGCTGTCGACCCGCCCCCCACGGGCGTCCGCGGCCTGCGGACGGCCAGTAGTATGCACAACAGGACCGCGGGTAGGCCAACCAGGGCGGTGCCGGCAAAGAACAGCGAATAGGCCTCAAGCAGCGTGCGCCCTGCCTCGAGGTGTTCGACCGCGACGCCGGAAAGGCCCTTGAGGACCTTGCCGGGCAGTGCATAGAACGAGCTCAACAGCGCGTACTGAGTGGCCGTGTACCCCACGTTGGTGAGGCTGGACATGTAGCCAATCAGCGCCACGCCCGCGTAACCGCTGCAGAAATTGTCGATGACCATGGCCGCGGTGAACACGCCGGCATCGGCACCGTGCAGGGCCAGGTAGGAGAACGCCAGGTTGGACCCGGGCCCCAGCACCGCACCGGCGATCAGGGTCGGGACGAAGCCGAAGCGCACCGCGCTGAGCCCGGCGGCCGCGATCCCCAGGATGGTCGCCACGAGGCCCACCGACCCACGCACCGCGCCCACCGTTTCCTTGCCGATGCCCAGGTCGGCATAGAACGGGTTGGCCATCGGCCCGAGCAGGAAGTCGGGCAGCCGGTACAGGCTGATCGCGAGCAGCATCAGCAGGGCCCACTTGCCATGGTCGCGGAAGAAAGCGATGAACGGACCCAGCAGTGCATCGAACAGGCCGCGCGGCGTGAACAGCGCCGGATGCGCGACCGCGGCGGCGCTGGCGCTGCTCGCCGGCTCGCGGGCGAACAGGGTGGCGGCGATGCCCACGCCCATCAGCACCGCCATGACTTCATACGAGATGACCCAGCCAACCTGCGCGGCCAGGATCAGGATCAGCGCATCGGTGACCAGCAGGGCGCCGCGGTAGCCGAGCGTCGACGCCGAGGTCAGCAGGCCCTGCTGTTCGTTGCTGTCCGCGCTCTCGATGCGCCAGGCGTCGATGACGATGTCCTGGGTGGCCGAGGCGAACGCGACCACCAGGGCCATCGCGCCGAACACCAGCAACTGGTCGATCTCGGCACCGAACAGCAGCAGCCTGCCCTCCTGCGGTTCGACCAGGGCCATGCCGACCAGCGCCGCGGCGATCACCACCTGCGACAGGAACATCCAGCCACGCCGGCGACCCAGCCAACGCCCCAGCAGCGGCGCGTCGAGCTTGTCGACCAGAGGCGCCCACAGGAACTTCAGCGAGTACGCGAGCCCGACCCAGGACAGGAAGCCGATCGTCGACAGCTCGATCGCGTTCTCGCGCATCCAGAAGCCCAGGGTATTGCCGACCAGGTAGATCGGGATGCCGGAGCTGAAGCCGAGCAACAGCATCACCAGTACCTTCGGCTCGCGCAGGCGCGCGAGGACGTCGCGCCACCCGGGGCGCGCCGGCTTGGCGGCAGCGTCGACCGGCGAGCTCACCCGCGCAGCCCGCCCGCGTACTGGACCGAGAACGGCGCGTGGTCTGAGAACCGCGGCTCACGTGCGATCGAACAGGCCTCGAGCCGCTTCGCCAGCGCCGGGGTCACCAACTGGTAGTCGATCCGCCAGCCGACATCCTTGGCGCGAGCGGCGCCGCGGTTGCTCCACCAGGTGTAGTCCTGGCCCTCGGGACGCAGCGCGCGATAGGCGTCGACCCAGCCGCCTTCGCGGCCCGGGGTGCCGTCGCTGCCGCCATCCGCGCCAATCTGGGCGCTGAGCCAGGCCCGCTCGGGTGGCAGGCAACCGGAGTTCTTCTGGTTGGATTTCCAGTTCTTGATGTCGAGGGCGCTGCGGACGATGTTCCAGTCGCCACAGAGGACATAGTCACGGCCACTGGCCAGCCAGCCGTCGAGAATCGGCTTGAGCCAGTCCATGACCTCGAACTTGAAGCCCTGGCGTACGTCTCCCGACGAGCCGGACGGGATGTAGAACGACACGACACTCAGGTTGCCGTAACGCGCTTCGATGTAGCGCCCTTCGTCGTCGAAGGGTGCCCAACCGAGCGAGGTCCGCACCTCGTCCGGCGCTTCACGCCCGTAGATGGCCACGCCGCTGTAGCCCTTCCTCGTGATGGCGTCGCGATAGAAGCAGTGGTGGCCCTCGGGGCGAAAACAGGGATCGGTCAGCTGGTCTTCCTGCGCCTTGGTTTCCTGGATGCAGAGGACGTCGGCGTCCTGGGCATGGAACCAGTCGAAGAAGCCCTTGTTGGCGGCGGAGCGGATGCCGTTGGCGTTGAAGCTGATGATTTTCACGGGCAGGCACGGACGAAGGACACGATGGGGCAAGCCTAGCTCATCCCCGGGCCCCGACCCCACCGGCGCGATGGCGGTATCCTTGCGCCCCCGATTCCAAGGTTGCGCGCGACCGTGTCCCACAAGACCCGTTTCCTGAAACTGGCCCTGCGCGCCGAGGCGCTGCGCTTCGGCGATTTCACCCTGAAGTCCGGCCGGACCAGTCCCTACTTCTTCAATGCGGGCCTGTTCAACACGGGTGCGTCGATCGCCGAGCTCGCGGGCTGCTATGCCGATGCGGTCGAGGCGGCCGGGATCGGGTTCGACCTGCTGTTCGGACCGGCCTACAAGGGCATCCCGCTGGCCACCGCCCTGGGCTGCGAGTTCGCCCGCCGTGGCCGCGACCTTCCCGTGGCCTTCAACCGCAAGGAGGCGAAGTCCCACGGCGAGGGCGGCACGCTCATCGGTGCGCCGCTGCAGGGCCGGAAAGTGCTGATCGTCGACGACGTGATCACCGCGGGAACGGCGATCCGCGAGGCACTGGGCCTCATCCGCGACGCCGGCGGCATCCCGGCCGGCATCGTCATCGCCCTGGACCGACAGGAGGCCGTGGACCCGGCGACCTCCCGACGCTCAGCGTCAGAAACTGTCGCAGAAGAGCACTCGCTGCCGGTGGTCCGGGTGGCGACGCTGGACGACCTGCTGGCCCTCACCGCGACGGACCCGGCGCTGGACGCCGAACGGCCGCGCCTGCTGGCCTACCGTGATGCTTACGGAAGCGTCACGCCCGGATAATCCGCGCTGTTGCAGCGTCATGACGGGATTGGCCCGACTCTTGCGTTCCCATTGTCAGGGGAATGCGCCACGGATGAAGTTGGGGAGAACGTCATGCACATGAGCCGCACGCTGCTCGCCGTCGGGATGCTGGTCGCCCTCGGGCCCGCCATCGCGTCGGCGCAGAACGCGAGCAAGAAGCTGTACTGCTGGGAAGAGGGCGGACGCAAGGTCTGTGGCGATGCGCTGCCCGCCGCCGCGGTGGACAGCGCCCGCACCGAGATCAGCGTCAACAGTGGCATGACCACTGCGCGGGTGGGACGCGCGCTCAGCAACGAGGAGCGCGCGGAGGCTGAACGGGCCGCCCGCGCGGACGCGCTGGCCAAGGCAGAGGAAGCGGCCCGGGTACGCCGTGAAATGGCGATGGCGGAGTCCTACACCACAGAGACCGAGCTGCGGCGCGCTTACCAGAACCGCATCGAGCTGCTGGACGAGACCCTCAAGGGCTCCCAGATGGGCATCGAGGGGTTGCGGCGCAGCCTGGTGCAACTGCTGCGGCAGGCCGGCGAACGTGAACTGGGCGGGCAGAATGTCGGCAAGGCGCTTGCGGACAACATCCGCGGCCAGCACCTCGAATTGCTCCGCCAGCAGGACCTGCTCGGCCAGCAGGAGCGCGAGCGGGAGGAGGTCGAAGGGGAGTTCCAGGCCGCCCTGGAGCGCTATCGCGAGCTGAAGAATCCCGACGGCGACAGCAGCCGCGGTTGAGGCCCGCCGGCGCACACGCGACGGCCGCACGAAACGAAACCCCCGGCGCGAAGGCGACCGGGGGTTTCTGCTGTTTGCCCCTGTAGGCGGGCAGCCCTCAGAACGGCAGCTTCAGGTCCGGGCGAACGGCGAGCAGCTGGGTGCGGAATTCCGACTGGATGCGCTTGAGCGCGTCCTGGCTGTCGGCATCGAAGCGCAGCACCAGCACCGGCGTGGTGTTGGATGCACGCACCAGACCCCAGCCATCCGGCCAATCCACGCGCAGGCCGTCGATCGTCGACAGCCGCGCGCCTTCGAAGCTTGCCTTCTCGCGGAATGCGTCGACGAACGCATGCGGATTGCCCTCGGGCGCGTCGACCTTGATTTCGGGCGTCGACATGCCGTCGGGGAGTGCGGCCAACGCCTCGCCCGGGCCTTCGGGGTGCATGGCGAGGATTTCCAGCAGGCGCGCAGCCGCATAAATGCCGTCGTCGAAGCCGTACCAGCGCTCCTTGAAGAAGAAGTGGCCGCTCATCTCGCCGGCCAGCTCCGCATCGGTCTCGCGCATCTTGCCCTTGATCAGCGAATGCCCGGTCTTCCACATCAGCGGGCTGCCGCCATGGCGCAGGATGTAGCCCGGAAGGCGTCCGGTGCACTTCACGTCGAAGATGATGACGGCACCGGGATTCCGTTCCAGCACGTCGGCGGCGAACAGCATCAGCAGGCGGTCGGGGAAGATGTTCTCGCCGGTACGGGTGACCACGCCAAGCCGGTCGCCATCGCCATCGAACGCGATGCCGAGATCGGCGTCCAGACGGTCCACCATCTGGATCAGGTCGGCGAGGTTGTGCGGCTCGCTCGGGTCCGGATGGTGGTTCGGGAACGTGCCGTCGATTTCGCAGTACAGCGGGGTGACTTCCGCGCCGATCGCCTCCAGCACGCGCGGGCCAAGTTCGCCCGCGACACCGTTGCCGGCATCGACCACCACCTTGAGCGGCCGTTCGATCTGCACGTCGGAGGACACCCGCTCGATGTAGTCGTCGTTGATGTCGCGCTGCTCGAGCCGACCCTGCACGTCCGACGTATGGAGGCGGTCCTCGGCGATGCGTGCGTAGAGGTCGGTGATGGCGTCGCCGGAGAGGGTCTCCCCGCCGACCACGATCTTGAAGCCGTTGTAATCCGGAGGATTGTGGCTGCCGGTGACCGAGATGCAGGACCCTGCGCGCAGGTGGTAGGCACCGAAGTACGTCAGCGGCGTCGGCGCGAGGCCGATGTCGATGACATTGCGTCCGGCCGTGCGCAGCCCCCGGACCAGCCCCTCGGTCAGCTCGGGGCCGGACAGGCGGCCATCGCGGCCGATGACGATGTCGTCCAGGCCCTGCTCCTGCATGACCGAACCCACGGCATGGCCGATCAGTTCGGCGATGCCCGCGTCGAGCGACTGGCCCACGACGCCACGGATGTCGTACGCGCGGAAGATGCCGGCGTCGATCATGACCTTGCCTGCAGCGGGCGCCGCGGGTTCGACACCCGCTGCCGGGACCGGCGGCGGCTCGGCGACGGGCGCCGCCTGGAGCGATTCGGCGAGGGTCTGCTCGGACACCTCCTCCGCGGCCTCGGCCGGCTTGCGCCGAAGCTGGAACTTGTGGGCGACGCTGGCGAAGGCCCCAAGCAGGAGGAAGGCCAGGGCCGCGCCCCAACACCCCACTGCGCCGAGCCCGAACGGCCCGCCTGCGACGTCGGGGACCGCCGCCGCGATCCGCCACTCGCTGCCGGCGATCTTGCGGGCCAGCGATTCGGCGCCGCCCTTCAGGGTGTCATCCCCGCGCTCGAGCACGCTGTGCGAGCCCTGGCGCAGGGCGAGGTAGGTGCCTGCGGGCAACGGCGCCTGCTCGATGGGGGCGGTCACGCGCGTCAGCGGCATCCGCACCGCCGCCACGGCGACCAGGTCATCGTCGGCGTGCAGGGGCGCTGCGACCTCGACGCCCGGCTTGCCGGCATCGCCGACGATCCACGCCACCGGCGCGTTCTGGGCGATCGCCGCCTCCAGTGCCGCCAGCCGGCCGTATCCGCCGGCCTGGGCCCCCTCCGCGGTCAGCACCGTGTAAGCGCTGTCGAGGTCCGGACCGAACACCCGCGCGGCATCGGCCCCGTCCCAGCCCTCGGCAAGACGGATGCCGGCGTTGGCGAAGTCGCCTGCCGCGACGGCCTGCCGCACGTCGGCCTTGTCCAGTTGGGCCTGCATGCGTGTGAATTCGGCCTTCAGGGCCGCGCCAATGGCTTCGGCGGACGCGTCCCGGGCGCTCTGGATGCCCTGGCGCCGGCTTTCGTCCCGGTGCTGCTGCCAGCCGCTCCATGCGAACCATGCGGCCAGCAGCACGCACAGGATCGCCAGCACCCGCCTCAGCAGTCGCCCGTGTTCAGCCGACAGCTGCGGCCGTTCCATCTTCAAGTCCACCATCGTCCGTTCCCCTTCAGCGCACGCCGGTATGGCCGAAACCACCGGTACCCCGTGCGCTGGCTTCGAATTCTTCCACCACCTGCAGGCGCGCCCGCACGATCGGCAACACGACCAGCTGCGCGATGCGATCCCCGGGCTCGATCGTAAAAGGCCCCGCGCCGCGATTCCAGACGCTGATCATCAACGGCCCCTGGTAATCGGCATCGATCAGCCCGGTGCCATTGCCCAGTACGATGCCGTGCTTGTGGCCCAACCCGGAGCGCGGCAGGATCACCGCGCACAGGCCCGGATCGCCGATGTGGATCGCGAGCCCCGACGGCACCAGCGCGGCATCGCCCGGCGCCAGGCACAGCGGCGCCTCCAGGGCGGCGCGCAGGTCCAGGCCCGCGCTCGCTTCCGTGGCGTAGGCGGGCAGGGGCCAGACCTCGCCGAAACGGGCATCCAGCACCTTCAGTTCAAGCGTATGTTGCATCGATCTTCCTGCATCCTCGGGTTGCACAGCACCACGCGCCCGCCCCTGGACGCCGTGCGTCGCCTCGTCCAGGCCACCGTCCCCGCCTTCATGCGCCACGCGACGGCGCCTCGAGGCGTTCCTTCACCAGGTCCAGCAACAACCCCGCCAGTTCGGTCTTGGCCGCCGGGCCAAGCGCGCGCGTCTCGTCGTCCCAGAACACCGCCAGCGCGTTGTCGTCGCACTCGAAGCCACTGCCCGCCACGCCCACGCGATTGGCCGCGATCAGGTCGAGTTTCTTGTTGACCAGCTTGCCGCGTGCATAGCCTTCCACGTTGTCGGTTTCCGCGGCAAAACCCACCACCAGCCGCGGGCGCAGCACCGCATGCGCCGCTACTTCGGCCAGCACGTCGCGGGTGCGCACCAGCTCCAGCTGCAGCGTGTCGCTCCCGGGGCGCTTCTTGATCTTGCTCGCCGACATCTGGCGAGGCGTGAAATCGGCGACGGCCGCGGCACCGATATAGATATCCGCCGGCAGCGCGGCCATCACCGCTGCGTGCATCTGCGCCGCGGAACGCACGTTGTGCCGTGAAACGCCGTCCGGCGTCGGCAGCGAGACCGGACCCGCCACCAGCACGGTGTCGGCGCCGCGACGCGCGGCGGCAGCGGCGAGCGCAAACCCCATCTTGCCACTGCTGCGATTCCCGATGAAACGCACCGGGTCGATGTCCTCGTAGGTCGGACCGGCGCTGATCACCACGCGCAACCCGGCCAGGTCGGCAGCCCCGGACATGGCTCAGCCCTCCCCGGCCAGGGCAAGGAGGATCGCTTCGGGCTCACTCATGCGCCCGGGGCCGGTCTCGCCACACGCCTGCGCGCCGTCCTCGGGACCGATCACCTGCACGCCGCGCGCCCGCAACGTCTCGACGTTCGCCCGGGTGGCGGGATGCAGCCACATGCGGTGGTTCATCGCGGGCGCGACCGCGACCGGCGCCGTGGTCGCCAGGTACAGCGTGGTGACGAGATCGTCCGCCATGCCGTGCGCCATCTTCGCCAGCGTGTTCGCGGTGGCCGGCGCCACGACCACGCGATCCGCCCAGCGGGCGAGTTCGATGTGCCCCATGGCGGCCTCCGCGGCCGGGTCCCACAACGAGGCACGGACGGTGCGGCCCGACACGGCCTGGAAGGTCGCCTCTCCGACGAAGTGACCCGCGTCCGCGGTCATGGCCACCTGGACCTCCGCCCCCACCCCTCGCAGACGGCGCACCAGGTCGGCCGCCTTGTACGCCGCGATCCCGCCACAGACGCAGAGCAGCACGTTCTGGCCGTCCAGAGGGTGGCGGGCGCTGGGCATGGGGTCGGAAAAATCCTACAACGCAACGGGAGCCTAGCTTACCCGATGACGGGCGACTGTCCGGTTCCGGAGGAGGCCCCGACGCGCTTCAATGACCCTGACGGCGGGTGGCCGGCTCCAACGGAATACTGCCCCGCGGCTCCTTCCCCGCCGCGTTCCGCAGCCGGTCACCCGTCGCGCTCACTGGACACCTGCCCAAGGAAGGGCCCCATGTCGAACCCCGCCCCCCTGCCCGCCCTGCGGATACGCGAATGGCCCGCCGCGGAACGCCCACGGGAGAAGCTGCTTGCCCGTGGCGCGGGCGCCCTTTCGGACGCGGAACTGCTGGCGATCTTCCTCGGCTCGGGGCTGCGCGGCATGGATGCCGTGGCCACGTCGAGGCGCCTCCTGTCCCAGCACGGCCCGTTGCGCGCGCTGCTGGACCTGCCGCCTGAAGCGCTGGCCCGCCTGCCGGGGCTGGGGCCCGCCCGCGCGTGCAAACTCGCCGCCGCACTGGAACTCGGCCACCGGCACCTGTCTGCGGAACTGGAGCGCGGCGAAACCTTGTGCGATCCCGGCGCGGCCGGACGCTACTTCACCCAGCGCCTGCGTGGACGGCCCCACGAAGTCTTCGCCGTGCTGTTCCTCGATACCCGGCACCGGGCGCTGGCATTCGAGGAACTGTTCCACGGCACGCTCGACAGTGCCGAGGTGCACCCGCGCGAAGTGGTGCGCCGCGCACTGGCCCACAATGCAGCGGCGGTGATCGTCGGCCACAACCACCCCAGCGGAAACCCGGAGCCCAGCGCCGCCGACCGCGCGGTCACGGCCCGCCTCAAGCAGGCCCTGGCCCTGGTGGACCTGCGCCTGCTCGACCACTTCATCGTGGCCGACGGGCCGCCTCTCTCGCTGGCGGCACGCGGCTGGCTGTGAAGGCGCGGTCATTCATGTTCGACCCGTCCCAGGGGGATGGGCTCGCGTACAATGGACGGTTCGCACCACGACCCGGAAACGCCCGTGAAAACCGCCCTCCGCGCCCTCGTCATGCAGGCCTTGGACGCCCTGCGTGCCGCCGGCACCCTGCCGGCCGACCTCGCCACGCCCGATTTCGTGATCGAGCGGCCGAAGAACCGCGCGCAGGGCGACTTCTCGACCAATGTCGCGATGCTGCTGTCCAAGCCGGCCAGGTCCAATCCACGGGCGATCGCCGAGGCGCTGGTCGCTGCGCTGCCCGCCAGCGATGCACTCGCCTCGGTCGAAATCGCCGGACCCGGCTTCATCAACTTCCGCATTGCCGACGGCGCATGGCGCGGCGCGATCGCCGAGGTCTTCACCCAGGGCGACGCATACGGTCGCAACGCGGGCGGCGAAGGCCGCATGGCGGGCGTCGAGTATGTCTCGGCGAACCCGACCGGACCGCTGCACGTCGGCCATGGCCGCGCCGCGGTGATCGGCGACTGCATCGGCCGCGTGCTTGCCGCCAATGGCTGGGACGTGACGCGGGAGTATTACTACAACGACGCCGGGGCGCAGATCGACAACCTGGCGATCTCGGTGCAGGCGCGTGCGCAGGGCCGTGGTCCCGACGACGCCGGCTGGCCCGAGGACGGCTACCGCGGCGCCTACATCCAGGACGTCGCCGCCGCGTACCTGCGCGGCGACAGCGTCGAGGTCGACGGGCACGTGGTCACGGGCAAGAAGGACGCTGACGACCTGGACGCGATCCGCCAGTTCGCCGTCGCCTACCTGCGCCGCGAGCAGAACCTCGACCTCGAAGCCTATGGCGTCGGGTTCGACGTCTACTTCCTCGAGTCCTCGCTGTACACCGACGGCAAGGTGGAGGAGACCGTGCGCGAACTGGTGGCCCACGGCCACACCTACGAGGACGGCGGCGCGCTGTGGCTGCGCAGCACGGACTTCGGTGACGACAAGGACCGCGTGATGCGGAAGTCCGACGGCAGCTACACCTACTTCGTGCCCGACGTCGCCTATCACATGAGCAAGTGGCAGCGCGGCTACGTGCGTGCGATCACCGAGCTCGGCGCCGACCACCACGGTTCGCTGGCACGCGTGCGCGCCGGCCTGCAGGCGCTTGACCAGGGTATTCCGCAGGGCTGGCCGGAGTACGTGCTGCACCAGATGGTCACCGTGATGCGGGGTGGCGAGGAGGTGAAACTCTCCAAGCGCGCCGGCAGCTACGTGACGCTGCGCGACCTGGTCGACGAAGCCGGGCGCGACGCGACGCGCTGGTTCCTCGTCGCGCGCAAGCCCGACTCGCAACTGACCTTCGACATCGACCTTGCGCGCAGCCAGTCGCTCGACAACCCGGTGTACTACGTGCAGGTCAGCCATGCGCGCATGTGCGGACTGGTGCGCCAGCTGGAGGAGCGTGGCCTGTCCTTCGACCGCGAGGACGGACTGGCCCAGCCGCTGGACCTGGACGATGCGACCACCCTCGCCCTGGTCGCGGACGTGCTGCGCTACCCCGACGTGGTCGAGGCGGCCGGGCGCGATCTCGAACCCCACCAGGTCGCCAGCTACCTGCTGGAGCTCGCGCAGAGCTTCCAGAGCTACTACAACGACCACCAGGTGCTGGTCGATGACGCAGCCACCCGCAATGGGCGCCTGGCGCTGGCGCTGGCCACCCGCCAGGTCCTCGCCAATGGCCTCGGCCTGCTCGGCATCGACGCACCCGAAGTGATGTAAACGCGGCCATGCAAGCCGGTCGCCGGCTTCGCATACACTGGCCCGAACCCACGCCGCGCGGCCGCGCGGCCCGATCCCGACAGAGGTAGTCCCACGGTGGCAGCACGACGCAACAAATCCCAGGCCCGTCGCAACGACAGCTCCGGCATGCCCGGTTGGGCCTGGATGGTGCTGGGCATCGTGCTGACCGTGCTCGTGGTGCTGGTGGCGCCGAAGTACATGAAGACGGGCGACGGCGACGGTTTCTTCCGCCCCCAGCCCAACCCGGATGCCCGGCCCGCACCGAGCGCGAGCGCCGACGACGAACTGCCCGCACCCGCTCCGACCGGTACGGTGCAGCCCGCGGCCCCGGAGCAGGCGGATGAGGGCTACACGTTCTATGAGGTCCTGTCGGGCAAGGAAGTACCGATGACCGACGCCGAGCTCGCGGCGACCCAGCGCGCGGAAAGCGAGCGGGAAGCCGCCCTCGCACGCGCGCAGCAGGACGCGAGCGGCCAGGAAACCCCGACGGCGCTGCCCCAGCCCCTGGATCCGGATGCCGCGGCGCCGGCGCGGCCCGAGCCTGCTCCCACCGTGGCCGCGGATGAGAATCCCCGTACCGCTGCCGGTATCGGCGACGGCAGCCGCTATCTGTTGCAGGCCGGCGCCTTCCAGGCATCGGGCCAGGCGGAAGAGTTGAAGGCGAAGATCGCCATGCTGGGGCTCGGCGCTCGCGTGGAAGCGGCCGAAAGCCGTGGGCAGACCGTCTACCGGGTGCGGATGGGGCCCTACGGCACGGCCGGGGATCTGGCCGATGCCAAGCAGAAACTGGAGAACGGCGGCATCAAGCCGCTGGCCATCAAGGTCCAGTAGCGACATCCCGGGGAATCACGACCGGACACGCACCCCATCGGCCCGACCATCCGGACGCCGCCCCCACCGCGGGCCGGGCCGCCTAGACTCGCGTCTTCGCCCCCGTACCCCGCTTCCATGGACAAACGCACCCTGCTGGGCTGCATTGCCGCGCTGGCCCTGCTGCTTGCATTCGAACTGATGGTCCGCCTGAGCGGACACGCGCTCGACCTGCCATTGCGGACGCCACTGGGGGAACTTCCCGTGGCAGGCCTCTTCATCACCTGCGCGGCGATGGCGCTCGGTGGCTGGATCGCGCGGGAGGGTTTTCGAGTGCCGGCCATCGTACTGGCCGTGGTGATCGCCGTGGCAACGACGGCCAGCCTGCAGCTGAGCGGCGCCCTGAGCCCGGACGGGCCACCGTTCGCGCTGGGCGACATCCTGCGCTATGGCGGCCTGGCCATGCTGGCCCAGGTTCTCATGGCGTGGCTTGGCGCGGTCCTCGGTGAACGCCTCGCCACCCGCCGGACGGGACCTCTGGAGGCCCGGTAAACACCTGTCCTGGCGCGGGCGTCAACCGCCGCGCTTCAGGGTGATCAATACCGAGGTGTCGGCCTCGCCGTGGCCACGCTCGACCAGTTCGGCGTAATCGGCGACGGCCTGGTCGAGGGTCGCGGTGCGGATGCCGGTGTCGCGGGCGATGCCCTGCACGATGCGCAGGTCCTTCAGCATGTGCGCCGACTTGAAGCCCGGCGCGAACGCATTGCGCAGCATCGTGGCGCCACGCTTGTCGAGGAACCAGTTGCCCGCCGCGCCCGCGCCCAGCGTGGGCAGCAAACGCTCCGGGTCGAGGCCGAGCTTCTCGGCCAGTGCCAGGCCTTCGCAGACCGCTTCGTTGATGCCGGCCACCAGCACCTGGTTGACCGCCTTGGTCGCCTGGCCGGCGCCGGTTTCGCCCATGTGGGTGATGCGGGCCGCATAGGCATCGAGCACCGGACGCGCCTTCTCGAGCACGTCGGCGTCGCCGCCCACCATCACTGACAGCGCGCCGTTGCGCGCGCCCTCGACACCGCCCGACACCGGCGCATCGAGGAAACCGATGCCCTCCGCCGCCAGCAGCGAAGCGACCTTGCGTGCCGTCTGCACCGATACCGTCGAATGGTCCACGACGATCGCACCGGACTTCAGCACCTTCGCCAGGGCAGCCACGTTCTCGAGCACGTCGGCGTCCAGCGAGACGCACAGGGCCACCACGTCGCAGTCGGCGAAATTGTCCGCCGAACGCGCAGCGCGCACCCCGAGTTCACCGGCGAGGGCATCGGCGCGGGACTGGGTGCGATTGCCCACCGCGCACAGCAAGCCAGCGGCGTGGACGTGCCGTGCCATCGGTGCGCCCATCGCGCCCAGTCCGATGAAACCGGCTTTCAGCGCCGGCGGCGGAACTTCAACACCCATGTCTCACACACTCCATTCATGCAGGGTCAGGCGCGACGCGCCGGTCTGGTACAGCGGATCGGCCTCGACCAGCGCCTGCGCGGTGGCCAGGTCTTCAGCGCGCAGCACATAGGCACCCCCGCTGCCGTCGGCGAAGCCGCCGGACAACTGCAGGCGCCCCTGCTCGCGCAACCGGGCCAGGTAATCGCGGTGGGGCGTGACCACGGCCGGATCGAAGTCCGGTCCACGCATCGCCAGCACGAGGTAATGCTTGAGCATCGTCGTCTCAGATCGCGCGACCGACGGCCGCGCCACCGTCGTCGAGGTAGGTGTAGCCGGTCAGGCCCGCTTCCAGCGCGTCGAGCATGTGCGCGGCCTCGCCTGCGGGCAGGTCGGCTTCGGCCACGCGCTCGCGGTAGGCGGCGCGCAGGTCGTCGAGCCGGTAGCCCACGTAATCCAGCATCACATCGGTGGTGTCGCCGCGGCGCTGCTGGCTGATCCGGTAGCCGCGGGCATCGCCCGCATCCACCCGCACCTCGACCGCATCGGTGTCGCCGAACAGGTTGTGGATGTCGCCGAGGATCTCCTGGTAGGCGCCGACCATGAAGAAGCCCAGCCGGTAGCTTTGCCCGTGATTGAGTGCATGCAGCGGCATCGAGGTGTCCAGCGTCTCGTTGCCGACATAGGTGTCGATCCGGCCGTCCGAGTCGCAGGTCAGGTCGGCGATCACGCCCCGGCGCGCCGGTTCCTCGTCGAGGCGCTCGATCGGCACGATCGGGAACACCTGCTGGATCGCCCAGATGTCCGGCATCGACTCGAACACGCTGAAGTTGACGAAGTACTTGTCGACGAGGCGCTGGTCGAGTTCGTCAAGCACGGCCTGGTGGCTCTTCTCGCCCGGATTGAGCCGCGCACGCACGCCATGCGCGATCGCGTAGAACAGGTCGTCGATGCGCGCGCGGTGGACCAGGTCGATCTGGCCCAGCGCATACAGGCTCAGGCCCTCGCTGTGGTGGTGCTGCGCCTCGTGGAACAGCTCCACCGCCGGGCGCTCGCCCAGCTCGGCGTGCACCTCGCGCAGGTGGCGGATCACCGCCGGCTCGTCGTCGTGCACGTCGGGCACGCGGCCTTCCGGCGCCTGCTCGACCTCGGATACATTGGCGACCAATACCGCGTGGTGCGCGGTCATCGCGCGCCCGCATTCGGTGACGATGCGCGGCTGCGGCAGGCCATGCGCCTCGCAGGCCTCGGCCAGCGGCTGCACGATGGTGTTGGCGTACTGGCTGGCACCGTAGTTGATCGAGCAGTAGCTGCGCGAGCGCGTGCCCTCGTAATCCACCCCAAGGCCGCCGCCAACGTCCATGTAGCGCACCTTCGCACCCAGCGCGGAGAGTTCGACGAAGTAGCGCACCGCCTCGCGCATGCCGCTGGCGATGTCGCGGACGTTGGAGATCTGCGAGCCCATGTGGAAGTGCAGCAGGCCGAGGCAGTCGGTCATGCCGGTGTCGCGCAGTTGCTTCCACAGGTCGAGCACCTGCCGCGGCGACAGCCCGAACTTGGCCTTGTCGCCACCGCTGTTCTGCCACTTGCCGGCGCCGAGGCTGGCCAGGCGCATGCGCACGCCGATGCCCGGCCTGACGCCCAATGCCTCCGCTTCGGCCATCACCAGCGGCAGCTCGGAGGGCTTCTCGATCACGATCCAGGTGTCGAGCCCGATCTTGCGGCCGATCAGTGCCAGGCGGATGTACTCGCGATCCTTGTAGCCATTGCAGACGATGAGCCCACCCGGGCGCGACAGCGCCATCACCGCCATCAGTTCGGGCTTGCTGCCGGCCTCCAGGCCGAAGCCCTCGCCGCGGTGCGAGGCGAGCGTGCCGGCCACGCCCTGGTGCTGGTTGACCTTGATCGGATAGACGGCGGTGTAGCCGCCGGCGTAGTTCCAGTCGGCCATCGCCTGGGCGAAGGCGCCCTGCAGGCGGCCGAGGCGGTCGCCGAGGATGTCGGGAAAGCGCAGCAGCAGCGGCAGCTTGGCACCGTTCCCGCGCGCTTCGTCGACCAGGGTCGACAGCGGGACCGCCGGCCCTTCCCCGCCCCGCGGCTGCACGGTGACGCGGCCAGACCCGTCGACGTCGAAATACCCCTCGGACCAGTGGGGGATCGAGTAGGTCTTGCGGGCCTGATCGGGGGACCATGCGGTCATCGGCGGAGCACCTGTCGGCGGAACCAAGGGGACGCGCATTCTACCGCCCGGCGGGCGATGCCGGCGTGTGGGGTCCGGCCGCGGTCAGCGCGCGGTCACGGCATGTTCGCAGGGGTTCGCTACAATTCGCGGCCTTGAAGGTCCGCCGGACTGGCTCGCATCGCCGCCCGCCGGACACCCTGCTTCCCGGATGCCACGCCGGACGCCGGGATCCGTTCGGAACGACGTGGCGGCATCGCAGGACGAGTGGAATGAACACCCAGACGACGTGGCACCACGAGAACTTCGAACCGACCGGTTCGTCGATCGGCTACCGCATCACCCGCAAGCTGGACGAGGTGCAATCGCCGTTCCAGAAGATCGAGATCTTCGAGAGCACCGACTGGGGCAACCTGATGCTCATCGACGGCGCGATGATGCTGACCACGAAGGACAACTTCCTCTACCACGAGATGATGTCCCACCCGGCGCTGTTCACCCACGCGGCCCCGAAGCGGGTCGTCATCATCGGCGGTGGCGACTGCGGCACCCTGCGCGAAGTGCTCCGCCACCCGGGCGTCGAGAGCGCGACCCAGTGCGACATCGACGAGCAGGTCACGCGCATGGCCGAGAAGTGGTTCCCGGAGCTGTGCGAGTCGAACGGCGATCCGCGCGCCGAGCTGCTGTTCGATGACGGCGTGGCCTACATGGCGAACTGCCCCGCCGACAGCGTCGACATCGTGATCGTCGACTCGACCGACCCGGTCGGTCCGGCCGAAGGCCTGTTCAACAAGGCCTTCTACGAGAGCTGCTTCAAGGCGCTCAAGGACGACGGCATCCTCGTCCAGCAGTCCGAGTCGCCGCTGATGCTGCTCGACCTGATCAAGGAGATGCGCGGCGAGATGGGCAAGGCCGGGTTCACCACCTTCAAGACCCTGCCGTTCCCGCAGCCGTGCTACCCGACTGGCTGGTGGAGCTGCACCCTGGCGCGCAAGGGCGGAGGTTTCGACTTCCGCACCGCCGACGCGCGCGCCAAGGCCTTCCCGACGCTGTATTACACCGCGGACATCCACGCCGGTGCGTTGTCGACGCCGCCGTTCGTGGCCGCGGCGCTCGGCGAGTAACGCCGTCCGCATCTGCGGAGTGCGGGGCCCGCTCCGGCGGGGCCTGCGCGCTTTGGGGGGGCTGCGCGCTCTGGAGCCTTGGGGCCTTGGGAGCGGCGCAGGGCGTCAATGCCGGGACGATGCGACCAGGTCACCGATCTCGTCGTCCGTGATGGGTGTCGAGGGCAGGTGCCAGGTATCGCGCACCAGCCCCAGCAGGGCATTGGCCCAACGGGCGTTCCACACGGTCCCGGCATGACCGTCCGCGAGCGTCGCATGCGTGGGTGCGTTGCCGATGCTGTTGTCGACCCTGACCCCACCGGGCAGCGAGACATCGTGGTAGACGGCCTGTCCGTCGACGATCTCCCCACCGAACTGCGCGTGGAACCAGGCACGGTCGTCGAAGAAGGCGATTCGCGGATCGGCGGCAGCCATCCTGTCCAGGCCCGAATCGAAGCGGTCGAGCGCGGTCGCGACGCGGGCATGCTCGGCCCCGGTCCAGCCTTCATCGAAGTAGCGCGCCCAGTGGGTGTTGTCGAAGATCCCGACGAGCACGATCCGCGTGTCGGGATGCGTCTCATGGATCAACGCCACCGATCGCGCAATCGCCTCGATGCAGGCATCGATGACGGGAACCAACGTCGGATCCCGCGGATCCCGTGCGAGCGCACGCAACTCGCTGCCCATGCCGAAATCCTTCACTCCGATCCGGAACACCACCACGCCGCGCCGCCAGCGCGCCGGATCGGCATCCATCATCGCCACCAGGCTTCGCACTTCGCGGTGACCCTCCAGCAGGTCGCCGCAACCCGCGCCCGTCACGGCGAAGTTGTAGGCACGGTCGTCCTTGCGGGGAGAGCGTGAGGGAATCCCCACCGCATTGAGCACGCGTGCGATGCGGCCCCGGGTGCCCCGGATGCCCCGGACGCCCGTATCGACCTCTTCGCCGCGCAGCCGTCCGACCAGCTCATGCCAGTTGAAGCTGACGGCATGGTAGGCGCCGCCGCGCAGTCCGCCGGAGGGCGGGAAATGCACGCTGTCCTGGTAACCGTGGCTGTCGGAGTCCCCCACCACCGCCAGCGCCCAGCGACCGTCCGGTCCCGGCGATGCGACGTCGGCCCGGCACCCCACCAGAAGCAGGACCCCGGTGAAGAGCAGGAGCCATGCACCCCTCATGCCACGCCGCGCGCCCCCAGCACCGAAGCAATGCCCCGCGCCGCGTTCCACAGGCCCGCCTTGGTAGCCACGCCGGGCGCGCCCATCGCCACGCGACGGGGTTCCATGCCGACGCGCGACAGCCAGCGGCGCGCGCGCTGGTTGAACAGCAGCGCGCGCATCAGGCGCCGGCTCTCGGCCGTCTTGAAGATGATCGACACGGAGATCGACACGTCATCGTCGCCGTTGCGCACATGGTGCCCGGCGGCAAAGGGGATGTGCAGCGCCTGGCCGGGGCTGAACGCGAAGCGCTCGCCGAGCGGCTCCGCTTCCGGCCGCCACGGCGGACGGTCACCGGTGCGGGCGAAGAACTGTTCGGTGTCCCGATCGGCCACCACCCGCGGGTCCCACGGCGGATAGACCACCACTTCCTTGTGGCCACGCACCTGCATCAGGCAGGTCGAGTAGCGATCGATATGGAAGGGCGTGACACTGCCGGGCGAAGCGAGGAACAGGTACAGCATGGCATCGTCGACCACGGGCGGCAGCCCCGCCGCCGTTGCCATCCGGGCGACATCCGCGCACAGGGCGTCGTACAGCGGCTTGAAGGACGCGTGCACCTCGGGCTGGCGGACCATGATGTAGGCGTCGGTGGTACGCAGCTGCTCCAGCGCCTGCGCCAGGCTTTCTTCCGGTCTGTGCAGGTTGTGCGCATTGTCGAAATCGTCGCCGTTCTGCAGGCGACCATTGGAGTGGAACACCTGGTTCGCCGGCAGGGCCGGGATGACCTCGGCCAGGTTCGCCAGGGACATCGCGGGGTGCGCTTCCAGCGTATGCCCGAACAGGAATGCCTTGCGATCCAGGCAGGTCCGCGCCTGGGTTTCATCGATCCCGCTCAGTGCCCTCACGTCCCCCTCCGCTCCGGTCCCCCGGCATCCGGGGCACTCCGGTCAACGGTCAAGGGGACAACAACCGGCCACCGGAGGCCTCAGAGGGCGTCGCCGTCCAGTTCTCCGGTGCGGATCCGCACGACACGCTCCAGGCTGGAAACGAAGATCTTGCCGTCCCCGACCTTGCCGGTCCCGGCTGCCTTCATGATGGCCTCGACCACGGCGTCCACCTGGTCGTCGACCACCGCCACCTCGAGCTTGATCTTCGGAAGGAAGTCCACCACGTACTCGGCGCCGCGGTAGAGCTCGGTGTGGCCCTTCTGGCGGCCGAACCCCTTGACCTCGGTGGCCGTGATCCCTGCCACGCCGACCTCGGCCAGCGCTTCGCGTACGTCGTCGAGCTTGAACGGCTTCACCACCGCCATGACCATTTTCATCGCTTTCCTCGTGTGTCCCGGCCGGCATGGGACCGGCCCCGGCAGGATACCCGCATGCCGGCAGCGCCGGGATCGGCTACAGTGCCGGCCCGCGGCCTGCCGTAGGATTTTCCTGACATCGCGGCGCGGCATCCGCCGACTGCGCCGTCACGCGCGACGGGCCAAGCTGGATGCATCGCCGGAGGATGCCCATGATCGACCTGAGCCACATCGACGAACTCGCACGCCGCCTGAGCAACCTGGTGCCGCCCGGCATGCGGGAAGGCCGGGAGGAGCTGCAGGAGAACTTCCGCAGCGTGCTGCAGGGCGGACTCCAGAAGCTCGACCTGGTCACGCGTGAGGAGTTCGAGGTCCAGCGGGCGGTACTGCAGCGGACCCGCGAGAAACTCGAAGCGCTGCAGCGGACGGTCGACGAGCTGGAATCCCAGCGGGCTCACCCCCCGCACCACTGAGGCCACCCCGCATGAACCTCGCCCTCGTGCACGGACGTGCGCGGTCGGGGGTGCGTGCGCCCGCGGTGCGGGTGGAAGTGCACCTGGCCGGCGGCCTGCCCTCCATGTCGATCGTCGGCCTGCCCGAGGCCGCGGTCCGTGAATCCAAGGACCGGGTGCGTGCGGCCCTGCAGTGCGCACAGTTCGAGTTCCCGGCGCGCCGCATCACCGTCAACCTGGCCCCCGCCGACCTGCCCAAGGACGGGGGGCGTTTCGACCTGCCCATCGCGGTGGGGCTGCTGGCGGCCAGCGGACAACTGCCGCTGGATGCACTGGACGGCCTGGAGTTCATCGGCGAACTGGGCCTGACGGGCATGCTGCGCCCGGTGGACGGCGTACTGCCGGCGGCCCTTGCGGCAGCGGAGGCCGGACGGCGTCTGGTGGTGCCCGCCGACAACGGCGCGGAGGCGGCCCTGAGTGCCGGCACGGAGGTCCTGACCGCACATACGCTGCTGGAGGTCTGCGCCTACCTCCAACAGGGCAAGCCGCTCGCCCGGGCCACGCCTCCCCTCCGACAGCCCGCCGCCTTGCCGGACCTCGCCGACGTGCGCGGCCAGGCGCAGGCCCGGCGCGCCCTGGAAGTGGCAGCCGCGGGCGCGCACCACCTGCTGCTGGTCGGTCCGCCCGGGTGCGGGAAGACCCTGCTCGCCTCCCGCCTGGCGGGGCTGCTGCCGCCCGCCAGCGAGGCCGAGGCGCTGGAGTCGGCATCGATCGCCTCGATCGGCTCCCGTGGTTTCGATCCCGCCTGCTGGCGGCAGCGTCCCTTCCGGGCACCGCATCATTCCGCAAGCGCGGTGGCGCTGATCGGCGGAGGCAGCCGGCCACGTCCCGGGGAGGTCTCCCTGGCCCACCACGGCGTGCTGTTCATGGACGAACTGCCGGAATGGAGCCGGCATGCGCTTGAGACGCTCCGCGAACCGCTGGAATCCGGCACGGTCACGGTGTCGCGCGCGGCGCACAGCGCGGAATTTCCGGCGCGCTTCCAGCTCGTGGCCGCCATGAATCCGTGCCCCTGCGGATGGGCCGGAGACCCGGACGGGCGATGCAGTTGCGGCGGCGACGCCGTGCGCCGGTACCGGGCGCGGATCTCGGGACCGCTGATGGACCGGATAGACCTGCACGTCGCGGTGCCGCGACTGCCTCCGGCCGAATTGCGGCCGCACGCCGGGCGCGGCGAGTCCTCCTCCGTCGTGCAGGTACGCGTGGCCGCCGCACGCCAACGGCAGTTGGACCGCTGCGGCCAGCTCAACGCCCGGCTTGGGCAGGCAGAGACGGACCGGCACTGCCAGCTGGACGGCGCCGACCAGCGTCTACTGGAGCGTGCGGTGGACGCCATGCGGCTCTCAGCCCGCTCGATGCAGCGCATCCTGCGGATGGCCCGGACGATCGCGGACCTCGACGCAGCCGAGTCGATCGCCACGCCCCACCTGGCCGAGGCGATCGGTTACCGCACGCTGGAGCGGCCGGCGTGAACCTCCGCGCGACGCGCGGCTCGCCTACAGCCCGCCTTCCAGCCCCCTGCCGCTTCCGCAATCGCCGCTGCAGCGGGTCGCACGATCCAGGTAGCCACGGGTGTCCTGCTGGACGGCCCGCAGTTCGGCCACGGTCGCGCAGCGCGTCTCCTTCATGTTGGTCCCGACCTTGTGCTCCCGCCAGCATTCCTGGCGATCGTCCTCGTTCTCGGTCAGCACGGCCTTGACCTCCTCGAGCGCGTTGAACAGTTCGGCCTGTTCGCTGCCGGGCAACTGGTCGACCGAGGTCACGCCGTCCAGCAGGTCGAAGATCTGCGTCTGCGCGCTCTCGATGCGTTGCCGCGCCTCGGGGTTGAAGCGGGCGTAGTCGCCGGTCGACTTCTCGGTCTGTTCCTGGATGTACCGTTGCTGCTCGAGGATCTGCCCGACCTTGTCGGCGCTGGCCAGCGCCAAGGCCGGGGCCAGGAGGACGACGGCACCAAAGAACAACGTGGACTTGCCCATGGTCATGCTCCGAAGCGGGGGAAGCTTCGAAGATACGCCGCAAAAAACGGGGGCTCAAGCCAGCCGGCCCGAGCCCCTGCTCGTCTTGCCCGGTCAGTGACGACCCGCGCCGCGCAGGCCCTCAGTTGCCGACGCGCATGTTGCGGTCGCCCCGCATCATCTCGGCACGGGCGCGCTCGCGCATCTCGCGCTGCTGGGCGACCGTCATGCAGACCCGTTCCTTGCGGTTGCTGCCCAGCTGCTTGCGGCGTTCGCAGACCATGCGCTCGTCTTCCGCCCTGTTGATGGCCGCCTCGATCCACTCGAGATCGTTGAACACGGCGATCTGCGCATCTTCGGTGAGCTCGGCGCCGCGGGTCTTTCCGTCGATGGCACGCAGCACGCGGTCCTGGCGCTCCAGCAATTGCCGCCGGTTCGCTTCGCTCATGTCTTCGTAGATGCCGGTGGCGGCATTGACGCCGGCACGGATATCGGCCTGCTGGCTGCGTACTTCATCGAGGTTGAGCGATTCGGTCTCCCCCGCCCAGGCCGAGGAGGCCATGGCCAGGCTTGCAGCCACGACGAAGGTAACGAGCTTCCTGCACATGGGGGTCCCCTGTTTCGTTGCACGATTGCGGAAAAGCGAGGCTAGCCGAGCCGCAAGGGGCCTGTCGAGTGCCCGGTTTCACTCCCCTCGCGGCGCCCATACTTCACCGGCGGGGTCGAACTCGGCCGTTTCCATCCGGGGGGCCCGCCAGCCGAAGCCGCCGATCGCCAGGATACCCTGCCGGGCCGGATCCAGCCCCAACGCGCGCTCCAGCTGGCGGTCATTGACCGCCCCTGTCACGAAGGCGCCCAGGCCGGCCTCCGTCGCCGCCAGGTACAGCATCTGGGACAGGTGGCCCGCCTCCATCAGCACCACGCGGTAGGCCTTCGCGTGCTGGCGGTATTTCCAGAAACTGCGGTCGAAACGGGGCACCAGCACCGCCGCGCAATGGGCGTCGGCGAACCAGTGCTGGCCGGCCATCGCCTGCTCCAGGAACGCACGGACCGGGACGTCCGGTGCGGGCTGCGGGTGCAGCGCATGACGCAAGGGATCGTAGCGATAGATCCCGTCCGCCATGCCCTCCACGCGCTGCAGGACGAGGTGGCAATCGATCGGGTGCAGGCCGCCGCCGGACGGCACGTTCTTCTTCATGAACACGGTGTCTTCCGCGACATGGACCTGCGCCTGTGCCGCGAACACCCGCTGCAGCACCTGTGCGAAGCTGTCGAAAGGCAGCGCGCGCGCGGTGTCGAAGTTGCGGCAGGTCGTACGGCGTGCCAGCAGCGCGTCGAACGCGGTCGGCGGGGCCCAGGGCAGCACGACGCCCTCTCCGTCGCCGGGGGGATCGGCAGCCGGCGGCGGGCCCAGCGAGGCACGCAGGCCCTCCGCCCGGTCCAGCCCGCTTTCGCGCATGTGCGCCACCGCTTCCACGCCGTCCCAGCGGGTGAAGGCATGGAGGGTGGCCGCCAGCGGGTGCCAATGCGCGTCGCGCATGCGCTGGTCCCGCGCCGCCATGGTGGCATGGGCGGGGGCATCGGACAGCACCAGACCCGACTCGAGGAGGAAGGCCAGGCATGCTTCCGGGACGTCCGCGGCGGCGGCCCCGGTCCATTCGCCGGGGCTCAGCGCGGTGAGCACGCGGCAGGCTTCGGCATCGATCTCCACCTCGGCGTCGAGATGGGCGGCCAGCGCGACCAGACGGCGACGCCGCGCCACGCCATCGCCGCCACGAAGCAGACTGCCGAAGTCGAAGACGGCCGACTCGCGCGGCTCGATCAGCAGGATCGCGCAGCGGCGGATCCGCATCCAGGCCTCCTGTGTCCTGAAGATAAAGAATGGCCGGGCGACCGCGATGCCCGCGTGCCCATGCCGGCATGCCTGCTTGTCGGCACGCGGCCCAGCCCTTAGATTCGCAAGCTTACGGCCCGCCGGGCCGCAACGGGGAGATTGCGCGATGACCGATACTTCGAAAGGGGGACAGCACCCCACCCTGTCGGCTGCAGAGGCCGACAAGCTGCTCGACCTGCTCGGCAACGATGATCGCTTCCGTGCCGAATTCCAGGCCAACCCGCGTGCGGCGATGGCGGGCATCGGCTATGCGCCGGCCAGCTTCGGCGAAGCCAGCGGCGTTCCGGCCCAGGGCGAGGCGTTCTACTGCATGACGACCGGCACGCTGGCCTCCAAGGAAGAAATCCAGCAGTCACGCGAGGCGCTGAAGAGCCACCTGACCGCGCAGACCAATCACATCGTGGTGTTCGCCTTCGAGGCGGGCAAGATGGACTCGGTGCTGCGCAGCAAGTAATCGGGCCACCGGCTCCGCGGCCAGGTGTCGAGGAGCCGGTCCACCTCGGCGCGGGCGCCCTCGGCGTCGCCCCCCGCCTGCAGCGACCGTGCCGCCTGCAGGTGCGCCAGGCGTGTATCGACCACGTTCATCAGTTGCAGGACCTGCGAGGCGTTGGCTTCGGCGTAGGCGCGCGGCTGCTGGGCCTGCAGCCAGCGCGCGCGCTCCAGCGCCTCGTCATGGCGGCCTGCCGCGTTGAGTGCCTCCCACATCGCCACGTGGGCCTGGACCAGGCCGGCCCCGCGCACCTGCGGCTGCAGCAGGGCGATGGCGCGCCCGGCATCCCCCGACAGCCGCGCCTGGCCCGACTCGACCACCGCCGCCATGTCTTCGACCTGCGTGCCCTCCAGCGCGGGCAGGTCGTCGTGGAGCGCGGCCAGCACCTGGCGGCCGACGGTCGCGTCGCCACCGCGTTGCGCCAGGTACGCGGCGACCAGCGCCATGAACGCGTCGTCCACGCGGTTCGCATTGTCGGGCTGCCCGAACGCCTCCAGCTGGCGGCGGGCCAGGGCCTCGAGCCGCGACGGGGCGGCACCGCCATCGCCGTTGCGCAGCGCGTCGAGTGCGGCCACTTCAAGCTCGAACTGCCGGGCCAGCGGGCTGTCGGACCCGTCGAGCGCTTCGCGCGCACGCGCGTATGCGGCGCCTGCCGTGTCCCACTGGCCCTCGTCGGCAGCGAGGGTGGCGAGATCGATGTACCGCACGAGGTCCTCGGTGACGACCCCCCGGGACGGCATCGCTTCGATGAGCGCGCGTGCCTCGCCAGGCTTGTCCTGGGCCGCCAGCCACCAGGCACGCCGCCGCAGGGAGATGCCCGGCGTCACGGCTTCGGCGGCATCGAAACGCAGCTTCGCTTCGTCCAGCCGCCCCTGGGCCAGCAACGCGCGTCCCATCATGTCGGCGACGACGCCCTGCATCGGCTGTTGCGGCAGGTTGATGTCTTCCAGCGCCGCCAGGCTCGCGGCGTACTCGTTGCGCTTGAACTGGTGTCCCGCCACGTTCGCCTGTCCCGGCAGCGAGTCCGGATACATCGATGCCAGCACTTTCCAGCGCGACAGCGCCTCGCCGGGCAGGAGCAGCTCCGCATGCCACGCGTCCAGGTAAAGGCGGTCGCGCGGCGGCAGGTGCGCCTTCAGCTCCAGCGCCCGCTGCAGGTGCACGAGGGCGCGCTGGCGATCGCTCAACGCGGTATGGACGCGGGCCAGCGCCTGGTGTGCCAGTGCGAAATCGGGGTCCAGTTCGATCGCCTGCCGGTACAGCCGGATCGCTTCGTCCGCGCGGTCCTCGGCGAAAGCGGTCTGTCCCAGCGCATACGCACGCAGGGCATCGATGTTCGACGTCGTCACCTGTGGCAGGGGCGCGGCGGTCCCGTCGACCGCGGCCAGCGCCTCGCCCAGGTCGGTCCGCAGGGACGCCACCACCCGGTCGATCGACGCCAGCGCGGAATCGCTGCCCTGGCCTTGCGCCTGCAGGGCGTGCACCGTGCTGCCGGTGGCCGGGTCGACGACTTCGACACTGACCCGCAGCTTGCCGCCGACTTCGGAAACGGTCGGCAGCACGACGGCGCGCACGCCCTCGCGCAGCGCGATCTCCGCGCCCACGTTGCGATCGACCACGGTGCCCGGATCCAGTTCCATGCGTCCCAGCGAATCGCGCACTTTCAGGTCGGACAGCACGTTGACGAAGCGGGACTGCTCCAGGCTGATGCGGAAGGCCTGTTCGAGCGAGTCGTCGAGGCGGGCGTCGCCGGTCAGGTTGCGCATGTCGCCCACCACGACCCAGTCGCGCTCGTTGAACGCGATCGCAGGCGGTGGCCGGGTCGCGAACCAGCCCCCCACGGCGATGGCCGCCACCAGCGCCGCTTCGGCCGCGAGTGCCGCGGGCCGGCGCCAGGACGGGACGTCGCGTCGCGCCTTGGGACTTTCGATGGGCCGCTTGAGCGGCACCAGGCCGGGCTCGCCGACCTCGAAGATCTCCTGCCGTTCGGTGACCCCCTTGAAGCGCCAGCGCCCGTGGGATTTCCATACCAGCGACTGTCCGCGCTCGCCGATGTCGCGCACGGCGCGGTGCACCAGCGGTTCCGCGACCGCGGACAACAGGATCTGGCCGGGGCGGGCGATCGACATCAGCCGCGCGGCCATCGGTTTGGCCAGGCCTTCGACCTCGAGCGGCTTCGCGCCCAGGCGCACGGCTTCGTCGCTGTTGCGCCAGGTCAGCACTTCGCCGACGTGCAGGCCGGCACGGGCCTTCAGGTCGAGTTCGCGCAAGCGGCCGATGTCGCGCAGGCCGAGCAGGTAGTCCAGCGCGAACCCGAGGCCGTCGATGGGGCGTTCGAACAGCAGCAGCAAGCCGTCGGACCGATCGATCAGGCGTCCACGCCACTGCTGCTGGAGGCGCAGGACCAGGCGGTCGTGTTCGCGGAACAACTGGGCGGCGGCGGTATCCCCCAGCACTTCGACCAGTTGGGTCGAATCGCAGATGTCGAGCAGCAGCAAGGTGCGCAGCTGCGGGCTGCGAGGATTCTCCTGGGCATGGCCGTCGTTCGGCCCCTGGCCCTCATGGTGTCCGGCGTCGTCCCTAACCCCTTCCATCCTCAATCCTCCGGCGCGTGGGCGTCCTGCCACTCGACGCGGTCGCCGCCCGACCGCTTGGCCCGGTACAGCGCCAGGTCGGCGCGTCCGTACCAGTCCGTCCAGTCGGCGTTGCCCGCCACCAGGCAGGCCCCGACGCTCAAGGGGCAGATGATGGGGGGCGCATCGGCATCGTCGCCCGGCTCGCCATCGAGCTCCAGCAGGCTCTGCGCGGTCCGTACCACGTAATGGGCGAAGCGCATGACTTCGTCGGCCGTACCGGCGCGCACCACCAGGCAGAACTCGTCGCCGCCGAGCCGGCAGGCGATGTCATCGGGCCCGACGACCGCCCGCAGGATGCTGGCCACGCTTTGCAGGACCCGGTCGCCGGCCACGTGGCCGTGATGGTCGTTGACCTGCTTGAAACGGTCGCAGTCCACCAGCACCAGGCCCATGGTCGGCGGCATGCCGATGGTGCGGCATTCGTCGAGGTGCAGCATCAGGCCGCGGCGGTTGTACAGGCCGGTGAGCTCGTCGGTGCGGACCAGCTCCTCGGTCTGGTTGAGCTGGCGGGTGGTGGCGTGGAGGGTGTCGAGCGCGGCCTGCAGGTCGTGGTTGCGGCGACGCAGGCGGCGGATCAGCGACTGCTCGTTGAGCACCACGCGGGTGATCGCGCGCCGCAGGAACGCGCCGACCATGATCGGGTCGCGGTCCACGAGGGACTCGAATTCCTGGTGGTGGAGTTCAAGCAGGCGCGCATCTCGGGCGACGACGGCATCGGCGGTGCGTGCGTGGTTGCCGATCAACAGGCCGAGCTCGCCGAAGAATTCGTACGGCCCCAGGCGCTTGCCCACCAGGTCGTCACCGAAGTGCAGGTCGACCTCGCCATCCTCGATGACGAACATGGTGGTACCCAGGTCGCCGCGGCGGAACAGCGGCTCGCCGGCGCGCGCCTCGCGCATGCGCCCGGCATGGGCGAACAGGCCGAACTCGCCGGCACTGAGTACGGCTGAACTCATTTCGGACGCGCGCAGGGACAGGGGTGCGGCGCTCATCGCGCTACGCACCGGGCGAGCCGAGCCTGTCAGCGCAGCAGTACCGCGGTTCATCTCCATCCCCCGGGGCTTTGACGCCGTGGTCCATGTACAGGGCCTGCGAACCTGAATGACGCAGTCCCACCGAGGATAGCACTACCTGCGTCACACAATGGAAGGCCCGGCCCCGGGCGGACGAACGGTCCACCCGGGGTCGGGCCGGCACGGCAGCGGCGCTACGATCAGGCGGCCAGCGCCTTGGCGTCGCCCTGGAACTGCTCCTCTTCGGTCGATCCCTTCAGCGCGACCGTGGACGACTGTCCGCCCTGGATGGTCTGGGTGACCGCATCGAAGTAGCCGGTCCCGACCTCGCGCTGGTGCTTGACCGCGGTGAAGCCCTTCTCGGCGGCGGCGAATTCGGCCTCCTGCAGCTCGACGAAGGCGCTCATCTGGCGGCGCGCGTACCCATGGGCGAGGTTGAACATGCCGTAGTTGAGCGCGTGGAAGCCGGCCAGGGTGATGAACTGGAACTTGTAGCCGTACGACGCGATTTCCTTCTGGAACTTCGCGATGGTGGCGTCGTCGAGGTTCTTCTTCCAGTTGAAGCTGGGCGAGCAGTTGTAGGCCAGCAGCTTGCCCGGGTACTTCGCGTGGATCGCCTCGGCGAACTTGCGGGCGAACTCGAGGTCGGGCTTGCCGGTCTCGCACCACACCAGGTCGGCATAGGGCGCGTAGGCCAGGCCGCGGCTGATCGCCTGGTCGAGGCCGTTGCGGGTCTTGTAGAAGCCCTCGACGGTGCGCTCGCCGGTGCAGAAGTCCTTGTCGTTGTCGTCGATGTCGCTGGTCAGCAGGTCGGCGGCCTCCGCGTCAGTGCGGGCGACGATCAGGGTCGGCACGCCCATCACGTCGGCGGCCAGGCGCGCGGCGACCAGCTTGTCGACGGCCTCGCGTGTGGGCACCAGGACCTTGCCGCCCAGATGGCCGCACTTCTTGGCCGAGGCCAGCTGGTCCTCGAAATGCACGCCGGCGGCGCCGGCTTCGATCATGCCCTTCATCAGCTCGAAGGCGTTGAGCACGCCGCCGAAGCCCGCTTCGGCATCGGCCACGATCGGCTGCAGGAAGTCGACGTCGCCGCCGCCCTCGCCGCCATTGCGTTCGGCGCACTGGATCTGGTCGGCGCGCAGCAGGGTGTTGTTGATGCGCTTGACCACCGCCGGCACCGAGTCGGCCGGGTACAGCGACTGGTCGGGGTACATCTGCCCGCCGAGGTTGGCGTCGGCGGCGACCTGCCAGCCGGACAGGTAGATGGCCTTGAGGCCGGCCTTGACCTGCTGCATGGCCTGGTTGCCGGTCAGCGCGCCCAGGGCGTTGACGAAGTCCTCGGTCTGCAGCGAGTGCCACAGCTTGTCGGCACCGAGGCGGGCGAGCGAATGCTCGACCTGCACGGTACCGCGCAGGCGGACGACGTCCTCGGCGGAGTACGGGCGGGTGATCCCGGCCCAGCGCGGGCTGCTCGCCCATGCCTGGCGCAACTGGTCGGCGGTGGTCTGGTGGTGGCTCATGGCGGTGGTCCTTTCTTCGTGTGTCGCGGGGCGAACGGCGGAAACGGACAGCGGTGCGCGGCGCGTGGCGGGGGCGCCGGAGCGGATGCCCCGGCATCGGGTCGGGCGGTCAGTCCAGCCGTGCGTACGCCGGCAGGGTGAGGAACTCTTCGAGTGTGTCGGCATGCGTCAGGCGGTCGAGCACGCCGATCGCCTCGTTGATGCGGCTGCCGCCGGGCAGCGCGGCGCGGTCGCCGAGGCGGGCGGGCAGGCCGATCAGCGCGCGCTCGAGCAGCGCGAAGTCGACTTCGGTGCCGTCGTCGAGGTGCAGGCCATCGCTGTGCAGCCATGACCAGAGCTGCGCTCGGGCGATCTCGGCGGTGGCGGCGTCTTCCATCAGGTGGTGGATGGGCACGCAGCCATTGCCGTCCAGCCACGCCGCGAGGTAGCGCACGCAGACATCGACGTTGCCCTCGAACCCGGCGCGGGTGATCGTGCCCAGCGGCGGGCGTACCAGGTCGTCGCGCGACACGCTGACGTCCTCGCGCAGCACGTTCTGCTGGTGGCGACCGGGCATGCGTTCGTCGAACACCGCGCGGGCGACCGGGATCAGCGCCGGGTGCGCGACCCAGGTGCCGTCGTGGCCGAGCGTCACTTCGCGCAGCTTGTCGGCGCGCACCTTGGCGAGTGCGGCGGCGTTGGCCTCGACGCTGGCCGGGTCGGTGCCGGACACCGGGATCTGCGCGGCCATGCCACCCATCGCGTGGGCGCCACGCCTGTGGCAGGTCTGCACCAGCAGCTCGGCATAGGCCTGCAGGAACGGCTGTGCCATGGTGACCTGGCCGCGCTCCGGCAGGACCTTGTCGCGGTGGGCGCGGAAGGTCTTGATGTACGAGAACATGTAGTCCCAGCGCCCGCAGTTCAGGCCGACGATGCGGCCCCGCAGGGCGTGCAGGATCTCGTCCATCTCGAACGCCGCCGGCAGGGTCTCGATCAGCACCGTGACCTTGACCTGCCCGGCCGGCAGGCCCAGCGCCTGCTCGACGTGGCCAAGCACGTCGTCCCACAGGACCGCCTCCTCCATCGACTGCAGCTTGGGCAGGTACAGGTAGGGTCCGCGATCCTTCGCGGCGAGCACGTCCGCATTGTGGAAACAGAACAGCGCCGCATCGAACAGGCTGGCGGCAATGGGCTGGCCGTCGACGCGAACGTGCTTCTCGTCGAGGTGCCAGCCGCGCGGGCGGACGATCAGCACCGCCTGCTCGGCGAAGGGCTTGAGCGTGTAGTGCTTGCCCGGCGCACCGTCGCGCCCGGGGGTGGTGTGCGTGAGCGTGTCCGCGACCGCGCCTTGCAGCGCCTGCTGGCCTTCGACCAGGTTGCCCCAGGTCGGCGAGGTGCTGTCCTCGAAATCAGCCATGTAGCACTGCGCGCCGGAGTTCAGCGCATTGATGACCATCTTCGGGTCGACCGGACCGGTGATCTCGACGCGGCGGTCGAGCAGCGCGCGGGGGATGGGCGCGACGCGCCAGTCGGCGGCGCGGATGCCGGCGGTGTCCTCGCGGAAATCCGGTACGCCGCCGGCGTCGAAGAAGGCCTGGCGCTCGCGGCGGTCCTGCAGGCGTGCCTGGCGGCGGGCTTCGAAACCGCGGTGCAGGTCGGCCAGCAGCCGGAGGGCGGCCGGGGTGAGGAGCGCGTCCTGCCCGGGGTGCCGGGCCAGCACTTCGATGCCCGCCAGGGCGGGGGTGTCGTCGCGGGCCGGGGCCCGGCGGTCTGCCATCACTGCCGACATCATGGATCTCCTGCGGTTCCGGATAACGCGGACGGGAGCTCCCGGCCGTGTCTGGCACCATGCGGCGGCGTCGGGTATTTGACAATCAAGTTTTTGCAATGCACAACATAAGTTCTGCTTATACGGAGTTCCAATGCCACGCAAAAGCGCCAGCGTGCCGCGGTTTTCCTACAAGGCCGACCGCCTCAAGCCGCTCCGGGCGTTCTGCCAGACCGCCCGCCTGGGCTCGGTGTCGCGTGCGGCAGAGGCGCTGTACGTCAGCCAGCCCGCGGTGACGCTGCAGCTGCAGGCGCTGGAACGGGAGATGGGCGTGAAGCTGCTGGAACGCAGCGGCCGGCGCCTGGTCATGACCCGCGAGGGCGAGGCGCTGTACGAACTGGCGCGCCCGCTGGTGGAAGGGCTGGACGGCATCGACGGCGCCTTCCGCGAACGCATGCAGGGCATGGACGCCGGGGCACTCAACGTCGCCGCCGGCACCTCGACGATCCTGTACCTGCTGCCGCCGATCGTGGAGCGCTTCAAGGCCGAACATCCGGACGTGCGGTTGACCCTGCACAACGTGACCGGCGCCAGTGGCCTGGACTTGCTGCGTTCGGACGATGTCGACCTCGCGGTCGGCTCGATGCTGGACGTGCCCGCCGACCTCGACTACGCCCCGGTGCACCGCTTCGAGCCCATGCTGATCACGCCGCCCGGGCATCCCTTGGCGAACAAGCCCGACCTGGCGCTGGAGGACCTGTCGCCGTATGGGCTGATCCTGCCGCCGCAGCGGCTGACCACCTACCGGATGGTCGACCTGGTGTTCCAGCGCGCGCGCGTGCCCTACACGGTGGCGCTGGAGGTCGGCGGCTGGGAGATCATCAAGCAGTACGTGGCGATGGGCCTGGGCATCAGCATCGTCACCGCGATCTGCCTCACCGATACCGACCGTGACCGGCTGCGTGCACGCTCGCTGGCCGGCTGGTTCCCGGACCGCAGTTACGGCGTGGTGGTGCGCAAGGGCAAGTTCCTGAGTCCGCAGGCGCGGGCATTCACCGAACTGATCAAGCCCGCCCTGTTCGTGCGGGGCGGCTACGACGACACGGGCCCCTCGGAGCGCTGAGCTCGCGACTCAGGCAGGCCGCACCAGCGCCTTGCGGGGCCAGCGCCAGGGCAGCACCAGCACGCTGAACAGATCGGTCCACTGCAGGCCGTGGCGCAGCGGCAGCGACGCCACCCCCTTGCCCAGCATCACCAGGCGATCTTCGCGCCGGGTCACTGCCCAGAGCACGGCCAGCCACACCGCCGCATCGATGAGCAACAGGGCGAGCAGCCATCCCCATGCGGCCATGAAGGCCAGCGCCAGCACCGCCGCCGGCATCGCGAGCTTCTCCAGCACCGCGAAGAACAGCACCCAGCCGACGGGGCGCCCATGCCGCTGCGTCAGGCGCTCGCCGAACGGTTGGCGATAGGCCTCCACGACCCGGCGCGCATTGCGCATGTCTTCCTGTCGCCGGCGCGCCTCGGGGCTGCGCTGGTGCCACCAGTAACGCGGCCACTTCACCGGCGTGCGCAGCAGGGCATCGAACGCATGGCAGCCCTGCAGGAAGGCCGCGGTGGCACCGTGGTGCTCGACCGGCAACGCATGCGGCCCGGGCGCCGGGGCATGCGCGACGACATCGGCCACCTGGCTGTTGTGATAGCCCTCGTGGCAGAGCGCCATCGCGATGAACAGGTCCGGACGCGCGGTCAGGCGGTCGCCGTACAGCGGTTCGTAACGGTCGAACATGTCCTTCAGGTACCGGCGTCGATAGGCGGTCGCGGTGAAGGTCGGCGCCCCCACCCCGCCGAACAGCGCCATCTGTCCGCGGTCCAGGAAGCGCTGCTGGAACATCGCGGTGCATTCGCGCGCCGAGGTCGACAGCCAATGCAGCGCACGCCCGATGCGCCCCCCCGGTTGCCGCGGATCGCGGTACACGTCACCCGCGACCCAATGGCGGAAGCTCTCCGTCCCCGCCCAGCGCACCCGGTCTGCCGGTCGGCTGGGCCGGTGCAGGCCGCGGACACTGGCGGTCCCCGCCCCTTCGTACAAGGTCTGGACGCAGCGGGTGATGTAATCGGGCGATTCCAGCACCACGTTGCCATCAAGCACGAAGAGCACGTCGCCGTCGAGTTCACGCGCCTGGCGCTTCAGGGTCGCCGCCCACCCCATCGACCACACCCGCTCCACCACCACCAGCGCCAGCCCGTTGACCCGTGCGAACTCGCGGGCGATCTGCACGGTGTGGTCGCGCTCCGCACCACCGTCATCCACCAGGATGACGCGTCCCGGCGGCCGGTCCTGCGCCAGCAACGACGCCAGGCAATAGACGATGTCGGGCTGGTGGCGGTTGACATGGATGAGCACGTCGACGCGGGCCTCCCGCCAGTCCTCGCCGGGCACCGGCGATACGGGGCTGGGACCGAACCACAGCCCCAGGGCGCTCAGCAGCGTATTGGGTCCAAGTGCGCACACCGAGTGGGCCATGATCGACATTCCGTGTCACCCGGCGCGAACCCGCCCGGGCGACGCCTTCGCGCCACCGGGGGGCCACCGGTTGTGGTTGTTTGCACGCATCGCTGCGTTCCATGGCGACCCACGCCACACGGGCGCACCGGGCCATACGAAACGTCACGCAAAAAACGTGCCATTCCGCACACTTTGCAAGCGCATCCCGGTTCAAAAACGGCCGGCCATCCGCCCGGTGCCGTCAGCAGGTATCGCGGTTGCGCCCCACCCACGGGCGGTACCACTGCCGGATGCGTGCCATCTCCGCTTCCAGGTCCGGGCCGATCTCGAACAGGGGCCCCAGACCGATGCGCTTTTCCGGGTAATGGAAATAGGCCGGCACCACGGGCACGTCGGCCGCGCGGGCGATCTTCAGGAAGCCGGACTTCCACTTCTCCACCCGCTTGCGGGTGCCTTCCGGGGCGATCACGAACCACATCCGCTCCGCGTCGCGGATCATGCGGGCCGCCTGTTCCACCGTGCCGCGCGGTGCCCGGCGGTCGATCGGGATGGCGCCCAGGCGGCGCAGCAGCGGCCCCAGCGGCCACCAGAACAACTGGTGCTTGCCCAGCACCCGCACGTCCAGCCCCAGCGCCAGCTTGGCGGCAAACCCCCAGATTCCGTCCCAGTTGGAGGAGTGCGGCGCGGCGATCACCACCGCCTTGGCGACGTCCGGCACCGGACCGACCACGTGCCACCCACCCAGGCGCAGCACGCTGCGGCCCAGCCAGCGGGTGAAGCGGTTTGGCCGCACGCGCGGCATGGACGGCGGGATTGCCGGCAACAGGGGGGTCGGGTCGGGCAAGGGGACTACTCCCAGTTCTGCGGCGAGCGGCCGCGCTTGATGGTACTGCGCTGGCGTTTCTCGCCCAGGCGCCGCTCCTTCGCACCCCGTCCCGGACGGGTGGCGATGCGCGGCTTGGGTACGTGCAGGCCGGCTTCGATGAAGGTCGCGAGCCGTTGCCGGGCGTCTTCGCGGTTGCGCTCCTGGGTGCGGAACCGCTGCGCGCTGATGACCAGCACCCCATCGCCGGTCACGCGGCGGTCACGGCGCGCCAACAGGCGCTCGCGCACGGCCTCCGGCAGCGACGGTGAACCGGCGACATCGAAGCGCAGCTCCACCGCGGTCGCCACCTTGTTCACGTTCTGCCCGCCCGGACCGGCCGACCGCACGAAGCGTTCCACCAGTTCCGCGTCATCGATTCTCAAGGGTCCAACCTGCAGGGACACGCCGCCAACATGCTATGAAGTGCGCCGATTGTAGTTCGAACCACCGGCAACGGCCCAGCGTTGGGGAATTTGACCCCGATCACGAACGCGGCGAGGATGCGAGCCTGCCGCTCCGGCTTCACAAGGACCCGTCCCGATGACGCGACGCCTGCTCGCCACCCCGCTGCTCGCCCTGTTGCTGGCCTGCGCCAGCCCCGCCCTCCGGGCCGCGCCGCCCAGCGATGCCGAGGTCGACCGGCTGATGGAGCTGACCCGCGTGCGCAGCACGCTGGACGGCATGTGGCCCCAGCTGGAAGCCATGCAGCAACAGATCGTCGCGCAGGTACAGGCCGAACAGGGGGTCAGCCCCAGCGCGGAGGAACAGGCAGAACTCGACGCCCTGCTGCGCCGCCAGACCGCGACCATGCGCGAGGCCATGAGCTGGGAGCGCGTGCAGCCGATCTACCGCGAGATCTACCAGCAGACCTTCGACGCGGCGGATGTCGAGGCGATGATCGCCTTCTACGAGAGCGATGCCGGGCAGAACCTGGTGGCCAAGACGCCGCTGCTGATGCAGAACACCATGCTGGCGACCCAGAAGCTGCTCGGACCGATGATCGAGCAGATGCAGCAGGATATCCAGGCGACGGCCGCGCAACGCGGAACGCCCGCCGACGGCACGCCCTGAAGTTCAGTCCGGGGCCGGGTGTCCAAACAGCGCCAGGGCCTTCGCGAACGCCCGGTCCGGAGGGGCCAGCGCTTCGACCTGCCTGCCGGTGTCCGGATGCCGGAACGCCAACCGCCGGGCATGCAGCAGCATGCGGTGGATACCCAGCATGCGGAAGGTCCGGTTATGGCGGCCATCGCCATGGCTGGTGTCGCCCAGCAGGTGGTGGTTGGCATGTTTCAGGTGCCGGCGGATCTGCCGGTAGCGGCCGGTTTCCAGGCGGGCCTCCAGCCATGCGTACCGGGAGGTCGCGAAACCCGTCGACGGGATGTCGAGCTCGGTGGTGGCCAGCCGCTGGAAATGCGTGGTCGCAGGCTTCTTCAGTGGCTTGCCGGGGCCGCCGTCCAGCGGATGGTCGATGGTGAACGCCTCATCCGGCCAGCCCCGGCAGATCGCCCAGTAGGCCTTTTCCACCTCGCGCGACATCAGCACCTTGCCCAGCGCCGACGCCGTGTCGCGGTCGAAGGCCAACAGCAGGCAACCGCTGGTGGCGCGGTCCAGCCGGTGCACGAGGAAGATCGGCCGGTCGAACTGCGCACGCAGGCGATCGGCGGCGAAGTCGCTCTCCCCACGGGCCAGCGCGCTGTCGTGGACCATCAGGCCCGCCGGCTTGTCGACCACCGCCAGCACTTCGTCGCGATACAGGACATCCAGGTGCAGCGCGGCGGATGGGGTCGGGTCTTCGTTCATGGAACCGGCTTCGTTCGGACGGGGGCCTGGTCTATTGTCCCCCGGTAGCGTCGGGGCGGCCATGCGTGCCCGGTCGCCCCTGTCCCTCCCATCGTGAAAAGGAGTCCCGATGACGCTCCGCCGTACCCGACCCGCCCTGCTCGCCATCGCGCTGGCGCTGTGCGTGCCCTCGCTGGCCGCCCAGGGCATCGATCCCCCTCGTGGCATCGATGCGGGCCCGTGCATCGAAGGCATCTGCGAATACCGGCTCGAGAACGGGTTGCGCGTGCTGTTGTTCCCCGATCCGGGCAAGCCAACGGTGACCGTCAACATCGCCTACGGCGTGGGCTCGGTGCACGAGAACTACGGCGAAACCGGGATGGCGCACCTGCTCGAACACCTGATGTTCAAGGGCACGCCGACCCATCCGGAGATTCCCGCGGAGCTGCAGCGCCGCGGCATCGAGAAGAACGCGACCACCTCCCTCGACCGGACCAACTATTACGGGTCGTTCCCGGCCAATGACGCCACGCTCGACTGGCTGCTCGGCCTGGAAGCCGACCGGATGGTCAATTCCAACATCGCCCGCGCGGACCTGGACAGCGAGATGACCGTGGTCCGGAACGAGATGGAACGCGGCGAGAACAACCCCGGCGCGGTGATGATGCAGCGACTGCGCTCGACGGCGTTCCTGTGGCACAACTACGGCCAGTCCACGATCGGAGCCCGCTCGGACGTGGAGCACGTTCCGATCGAGCGCCTGCAGGCGTTCTACCGGCGCTGGTACCGCCCGGACAACGGGACCCTGATCGTCGCGGGCCGCATCGACCCCGCAACGACGCTGGCCATGGTCCAGCGGCACTTCGCCGGCATCGAACGTCCGGAGGCGGCCCTGCCGGTGGCCTGGACGACGGAACCCACCCAGGACGGGGAACGCGAGGTGACCGTGCGCCGCAGCGGCGACATGCGGCTCCTCGCGGCGGGCTACCACGTGCCCGCCGCGACGCACCCGGACAGCGCGGCGCTCGCCGTGGCGATGAACATCCTCGGCGACACGCCGGGCGGGCGCCTGCACAAGGCCCTCGTCGAGGGCGGCCTCGCGGCCGGCACCGGCACCGGAATGGACACCCTGCAGGCGGCGGGCCTCGCCACGGTCATCGCCGTGACCCAGCGCGACGGCGACGCCGATGCCCTGCAGGAGGCCCTTCTGGCCCAGGTCGAAGCGCTGGCCGAGGCACCCTTCACCGACGCGGAGGTCGCCCTGGCCCGGCAACGCATCGCCAATGGCTACGAGCAGAATTTCAACAACGTCAACGCAGTCGCGATGGCGCTGACCGAATCCGTCGCGGCGGGTGACTGGCGCCTGTACTTCCTGCGCCGCGACCGCATCGCGGCGGTCACGGCGGATGACGTCAACCGCGTCGCGACGGCGTACTTCAAGCGCAGCAACCGCACCCTCGCGCGTTTCGTGCCCACCGATGCGCCCGATCGCGCCGCCATCCCCGAGGCACCGACCGCCGCGGACGCGCTCGAGGGGTACGTCGCCCGGGAGGCGCTCGCCTCCGGCGAGGCCTTCGACCCGACGCCCGCCAACATCGACGCGCGCACCGAACACCTGCGGATCGGCACCCTCGATGTCGCCCTGCTGCCGAAGGAGACACGGGGCGACGTGGTGACCGTCAACGCGACCTTCCGTTTCGGCGATGCGGAGAGCCTGCGGGGGCGCGAGGCCGGCGCCCTGGCCGGCGCGATGCTGATGCGCGGCAGTACCACCCTCAGTCGCCAGCAGATCGCGGACAGGCTCGATGCCCTGCGCACGACCGGGGGCGTCAACGGCGGGCTGCAATCGGCCGGGTTCACCCTGCAGTCGCGCCGCGACACCGTGGCCGAAGCCCTTGAGCTCGCCGCCGACGTGCTGCGCCACCCGGCCTTCCCCGAGGCCGAGTTCGAACAGTTCCAGCGCCAGGCGATCACCGGCCTGGAGGCGTCGCGCAAGGAACCGGGACCGGTTGCCTCGAATGCCATGGGGCTGCACTTCGACCCGTGGCCCGAGGGCCATCCCCTGCATGCGCAGTCGACCGACGAGACGCTCGCGATGCTGCGCGCCACCACCGTCGACGAGCTGCGTGCGTTCCATCGCGAGTTCTACGGCACGGCGCAGGGCGAGATCACGGTGACCGGCGACTTCGATCCTGACGCCATGAAGGCGCAGATCGAACGCCTGTTCCCGGACTGGACGTCCGCGCATCCCTACGCGCCCATCCACACCCGCCATACCGCGGTCGAGCCGGTGGACGTGCGGCTGGAAACCCCCGACAAGGCCAACGCCGTCCTGCTGGCCCGCGGGAACCTGTCGCTGAACGAGGACGACCCCGACTACCCTGCGCTGGTGGTCGCCGACCGCATCCTCGGAGGCGATCCCCTCAAGTCGCGCCTGGGCGACCGCCTGCGCCAGCGCGAGGGCCTGACCTATGGCGTCGGCAGCGGCCTCAGCGCGGATGCCAGCCGGACCGGACGGGACGACGCCGGCCGCTGGATCGTCCAGGCGAGCGCCGCGCCCGGGAACATCGACGCGCTCGCGTCCGGCATCCGCGAGGAACTCGCGCGGCTGGCCGCGGACGGCATCACCGCCGAAGAACTGGCCGATGCCGTGAACGGATTGCGCGTCGAACGCGAACAGGCGCTGGCGTCGGACGGCACCCTGGTCGGCACGCTGGGCCGCAACCTCTACCTGGGACGCACCATGGCGCATTGGGCCGCGTTCGACGAACGCCTGGCCGCATTGACCGTCGAGGACGTGAACGCTGCCCTCCGGCGCCACCTGGTGCCGGAGCGCTTCAGCATGTTCGTGGCCGGGGATTTCGACGGAGCGGACTGATCGCCGGGACCGCGGTGGCAGTCAGCGCCGCCGCGGCCACGCCGCCAGCAGGGCCCACACGCCCCCCAGGCCGGCGATCCAGCTGGACGCCGGCACCGACAGCCAGGACGGGCCGCCGGCCTCCAGCGCGTACATCACCGCGGCCACGATCAGCAGGCCGGTCCCGAGCAGCGCGGCGACGGTGCGGCGCTGCAGGTCCTTGACCGCCCGGGTCAGTTCGGTGAGGTCCCGGGACTGCATGCGCAGCGTATGCTCGCCATCGACCTGCTGTTGCAGCCACGCGTGCAGCAGCCGCGGCATCTCCGGCGCGCGCGTCACCAGCTCCGGCAGGCGCTTGCGGAACTCGCGCGCCAGCCGCGCCGGGCTGTAACGCTCGACCAGGATCTTCTGCAGCACCGGCCGCGCGACCGCCCAGATGTCGAGCTTCGGATCCAGCAGCCGGCCCACGCCTTCGATGTTGAGCAGGGTCTTCTGCAGCAGGATCAGTTGCGGCTGCAGGGTCAGCTCGTAGCGCTGCGCGACCCGGAACAGCTTGAGCAGTACCTCGGCCAGCGAGATCTCGCTGAGCGGGCGGGTGAAGTAGGGCTCGCACACCGAGCGTGCCGCGGCCTCCAGCTCGTCGATGCGGATCGTCGACGGCATCCAGCCGGCCTGCACGTGCAGTTCGGCGATGCGGCGGTAGTCCTGGTTGAAGATCGCCATGAAGTTCTCGGCCAGGTAGTACTGGTCCTCGTCCGAGAGCTGGCCCATGATCCCGAAATCCAGCGCGATGAAGCGCGGGTTCGCGCGCCGCGCCGGGTCGCTGTCGACCCAGATGTTCCCCGCGTGCGCGTCGGCATGGAAGAAGTTGTCCCGGAAGACCTGCGTGTAGAACACGCGCACGCCCTTGGCGGCCAGGGCCTTGCGGTCGATGCCGGCGGCGTCCAGTGCTTCCACGTCGTCCGAAGGGACGCCATGCACGCGCTCCAGCGTCAGCGCGCGCTCCGCGGTGTGGGTCCAGATCACCTCCGGCACGTACAGGTCGTCCGGGTGGTCTTTCCAGAAGCGCCGGAGCACGCTCGCATTCGCGCCTTCGCGCTGCAGGTCGAGCTCCGCCGCGAGCGTGTTCTGGACTTCGTCCACCACCGCGCGCGGCCGGATCTTGTCGGCGTTGGGGTGCGTGCGTTCGACCAGCGCGGCGAGCGCACCCAGCAGCGCGATGTCGCCGGCGATCTGCTTCTCGATGTCCGGTCGCAGGACCTTGACCACCACTTCGCGTCCCGGCCGCCCCCGATCGGACGGCAACGTCGCGGCATGCACCTGGGCGATCGACGCGGACGCCAGCGGAGTGGTGTCGAACGAGGCGAAAGCCTCGGCGATCGGCCGCTCCAGCGCTTCCTCGACGATGGCGCGGGCGCGCTCGCCATCGAACGGCGCGACACGGTCCTGCAGCAGCGACAGCTCGTCGGCGACGTCGGGCGGCACCAGGTCGCGCCGGGTCGACAGGATCTGCCCGAACTTGACGAAGATCGGCCCGAGTTCCTGCAGCGCCATGCGCAGGCGTGCGCCACGCGATTCGTTCGCCACCTCTCGCGGCGCTTTCGGAACGAAGGGCCGCGCGAGCCTGAGCCAGCGTTCGGCCGGGGTGCCGTCGAGCAGGTCGTCCAGGCGATAGCGCAGCAGTACGCGGCCGATCCGCCACGCGCGCAACGCGGACCTCACGTGGCGCCCCCGGCCGTCCCGGCGCGCAGCCGCGCGACACGCGAGGCCAGCCGTTCGACGTCGTCGCGGATCGAATCGACGTCGTCGTGGAACGCGTTGAGTTCGTCCCGGCCGACGATGTCGCGTGATTCCTCGGTCAGGAACTCGGTGGCAGCGGTGGCGAATGCGCCGCCGGCCGCGCGCGCATGGCGCAGCGCCGCCGCCAGGGCCTGTGCCACCTGCACGCCGAGGACGTCACCGAACACGGCCACGAACGGCTGCTGCCAGTCCGGATCGAAACGTTGTGCGAGGCGCTGCAGGCGCCGCGCGAGCTCGGCATCGCCCTCGACGCGCAGCTGGCCCACCGGCGGGGCATCATCGTTCCGCAGGAACGGGAGTTGGCTGACGAGCCCGGCGAGACTGGTGCGGACCGACAGGTCGGGCGACCCGTCCTGCTCGACGACGGGCCCGACTTCCAGCCGCGTGCCGGCCACGCGCACCTGGAGCGCGAGCGGCGGCGCGGCGACATGCAGGGCGACGGAGCGACCGTCCAGCGACGCCAGTGCGTCGCGGGTATCCGGGTCCATTGCCAGCGCCCGGTTGAGCGCCTGCTCCAGCGCACGCCCGGCGACGGGCTTGATCGCGGTCAGGAGCGAATGAGGGAAGGAAGCCATGCGGCATTGTAGCCGTGCCGCACGGCGACCCGGGGTGTCGAACGCCGCGCTAGACGCGCTTGCGGAAGAACGACACGATCGCGAGGATCAGGAAGACGACGAACAGGATCCAGGCGATGTTGCTCGCCGCGCCGGCGATGCCGGTGAAGCCGAGCACGGCGGCGATCAGGGCGATCACCAGGAAGATGATGGCGTAGTGAAGCATGGGAGTGGCTCCTCTCGTGCCCCGTTGGCACGGCTGAAGCATCGCCCCGGCCGCATCAGGACGACGTGAGCGTCCGCCGGGACGTCCAGTCCGCCTTCAGCCTCGTGAGCCCCTCGTCAATGCCGACCCGCGGCACGTAGCCGAAGTCGCGTTGGGCCGGCCCCATGTCGTACCAGTGGGTGGTCGCGAGCTGTTCGGCGAGGAAGCGCGTCATCGGCGGCTCGCCCTTCAGCCCCAGCAGCGGCCAAAGGCCTTCGCAGGCCGCGCCGATCGCGTAGGCGGCGCCGAACGGCAGCGAGCCATGGACGGTCGGCGCGCCCGCCGCGGCCAGCAGGCCGTTGACGATGTCGCGCATCTCGCGCGGTTCGCCGTTGCTGATGAAATAGGCCTTGCCCGCGCATGCGCTGCCGACCGCAAGGTGGTCGAAGGCATCGAAGTGCGCCTGGGCCGCGTTGTCCACGTACGTGGTGTCGATGCGGTTGCGACCGCCGCCGACGAAGCGCAGCCGACCCGCCTCGGCGCGTTCGACCAGACGCGGCAGCAGCTGGTTGTCACCCACGCCCCAGATCAGCCGCGGCCGCAAGGCGACCGTCGCCAAGGTGCTGGAATTTGCCGCAAGCACGGCCTTCTCGGCGATCAGCTTGGTCTGGGCGTACGGCGCCTTGAGGTCTTCGCCATAGGGCACGGTGTCGGCGGTGCCGCCTTCGACCGGATGGGTTGCACGGTGCGTTACGCTGGGCGTCGAGGTGTAGACCAGCTTGCCGATGCCATGCACGCGGCACGCAGCGATCACGTTGTCGGTGCCCAGCACATTGGCATCGTGGTAGCCCTGGTAATCCCCCCACGCACCGGCCTTGGCGGCATTGTGGAACACCGCCACGCAGCCTTCGGCGGCGGCGATCACGCCATCGCGACGCGCCAGGTCGCCTTGCACCTGGTCCACGCCGATCGCCTCGAGCTCGGGATAGAGGCCACGGTTGTAGCTGACTACGTGGTGGCCGCGCGCGCGCAGCCCCCTGCACAGCGCCTGCCCGAGGAAGCCACCGCCCCCGGTCACCAGGATCTTCATCGCACGTCCCCCCGTATCAACGCGTCGCCGCCCAGGCCGCGAGCGTCTCGCGGCCGATCTTCGCATTGTGGCGGATGTCGACGGGAAAACGCGGGTGGCGCAGGAAACGGTCGATGCCGACGCAGTGGGCATGCGTGGCGGCGATCGCCCGCAGCGCCTGTTCGATGGCGGGCCATTCCCGCTTCGGCACGCCCTCGGCCAGTTCGACGCACAGCACCGGCACCTGCCGACCCCGTGGACCGACCCCGACCAGTGCCGTGCGCCGGACCCGGGGATGCACGTTGAAGACCGGCTCGACCTGCTCGGTGTACAGCGGGCCAGCGAACGTTTCGACGCGATGCGACTTGCGCCCGCAGAACCACAGCCGCCCGTCGCCATCGAAGTAGCCCACGTCGCCCATACGGTGGACGACGCGTTCGCTGCCATCCGGTAGCGTTTCGCGGATCTTCGCCAGACGGGTCTGCACGTCGCGCTTGAAGTAGGTGTCGGTGACGGTGGGACCGGCGACGGTGATCTCGCCCACCTGCCCGGCCGCCAGCCCTTCGGCGTCCGGCCACTCGGCGATGGCTTCGTCGGTGATGCGGACGATCCTCACCTCGTTGGGCGGGACCGGGTGGCCCACGCAGGTGCCCGCGCCGGCCTCGGTCGCCGCACGCGCCGCCTGCAGTTCGCGGCCCTCGATGACCGCCACCGGCAGGCATTCGGTGGCCCCGTAGGGCGTCCAGAAGCCGGCATCCGCCGGCAACAGTTCGCGCATCCGGGCGACGACCTCGGCGGGCACCGGGGCCCCCGCGGAGGTCACCCGCTTCAGGGTCGGGAGCGGCTGGCCGTGGCGCGCCAGCACGCCCATCAGGGCTGGCGACCCGAACAGCTGGTCGACGCCGAAGCGCTCGATCGCCTGATGCAGCCGTCGGGGGTCCGCCATGGCGGGCCGGGTCGGGTCCATGTCGGGAATGATCGACGTCAGGCCGAGCGCCGGATCGAACAGGGCGAAGGGCGGAAAGGTCGGCAGGTCCACCCCGCCGGCCTCGATGCCGAAGGCACGCCCCAGCATGTCCACCTGCGCGGCGAAATGGCGATGTCGGTAGACGACGCCCTTGGGGATGCCGGTCGAGCCGCTGGTGAAGAGGATCGCGGCGACGTCGTCCGGTGCGGTGTCGGCGAGTTGCGGGCCGCTGCCCGCACCCGCGGCCTCGACATGGGCGAGGGTGGCATCGGCCAGCCAGGGCCGCCGCGAAGTGGTGATCCGCACCCGCGCCGAGCCGGCCCAGCGCAGCAGCACCCGCGCGACCTGGGCGAGCGGGATGCCGATGAACGCCTCCGCCTCCGCCTCGTCCAGGCATTGCTTCAGCGCGCGCCGGTCGATGCCGGGATCGACCAGCACCGGCACCGCGCCGGCCTTGAACAGGGCGAACATCAGCAGGAAGAACTCGGGCGACGGGCGCACCATGACCACGACGCGCGTGCCGCGCGCGATGCCGTGGGTGGCCAGCCCGGCCGCGATCGCGTCGCTGCGGTTGTCGAGGTCGCGGTAGGTCAGGGCCTGGTCGTATCGCGCGAAGCCGTCGGGCCCCCGCCCGCCGGGACACCGCATGGCGACCCGGTCCGGCGCCTCGGCGGCGAGGCGGGGCAGGCTGGCGGCGATGTTGCAGGGCGTCGGAGCAGTTTGCGAGCGCCCGGGGAGATCAGAGCTGGCGTCCATGAGTCCATTGTCGCCGTTCCGATCGATGCATGGCCACGTCTGCCCCGTGCCTGAACCGTCAGAAGGGCGGCACTTGCGCGGTGCCCGGCAATCGCGACAATGCCGCGACCCGGCGCCGCATCCCGGCCGCGCCTCTTCTTGACCCGACCGGCCATGAGCCACCCCTGCCTGACCTGCGGCGCCTGCTGCGCCCACTTCCGCGTGTCCTTCCACTGGGCCGAGACCATGCCGACGCTGGGCGGCACGGTGCCCGAAGCGCTGACGGAGCGTTTCGACCCGCATCGTGTGGTGATGCGCGGCACGTGGGAGCCATCGCCGCGCTGCGTGGCGCTGGACGCGGAGATCGGGGTGCGGGCGCGTTGCAGCATCCACGCGATCAAGCCGAGCGTGTGCCGGGAAGTGCCGGCGTCGTGGGAGTACGGTGCGCCGAGCCCGCAATGCGACAAGGCGCGCCTGGCGCACGGGATGCCAGTGCTGACGCAGGCGGACTGGGATTTCCCGACCGAACCCACCGAACCCCCGACCGAACCGCCCGCGCCGATCGCGCCGCTGGCGGCCTGAAGTTCGACGCGTTTGGAGTGAAGCATCAGCGAGTGACGCGGGCAGGCATGGCAGTCCGGAACACGCCGTAAACCCATCCCTGGGGGCTCGGACGCGGCATCCATGCCGCGTACGGTTCCGGACTGCCATGCCCACCCACGTCCATCCAGTGGGCTTGGACAGCCAAGAGAAAAGCAGCTCGGTCTTGGTGACCCATCAGCCCGCGCACGTGCCCATACGACGGTCCGCTTTCTTGCCGCAACAACCGGCCTGGTGCCGGGACGTGGGTGGCCGTGCCAGCGGGGGACCGTACGCGGCATGGATGCCGCGTCCGAGCCTACAAGGACGTATTCACGGCGTGTCCCACGCTGGCACGGCCACCTGCGTCATCGCAGCGACTGCCCACCCGGCAACGTCCTTCGCGACAAGACATGCTCTGCTTTACAGAGGATGCCGATCGAGGAACGCCCGGATCGCAGGCACCAGCACCTCGGCCTTGTCCTGCAGCACGTAATGGTTTGCGTCCTCGAACGCATGCACCTCCGCGCCCGGCAGCGCGGCCTTGAAGCCCTCGAGGAAGTGCCGGTCGAACACGAAATCGCGCAGCCCCCAGCCGATGAACACCGGCCGGTCGGCGTACTCGTGCAGCACCCGGCCCGACTCCGCCACCAGCGACCACGCGCGGTCGCCTTCCGCCAGTGGGATGTCCTGCATGAAACGCAGCGTGCTGATCGCGTTGGTCCAGCCGTTGTACGGCGCCTCGAAGGCATGGCGCACGCCGGCCGGCATCTTCGTTTCGACGCCGAACCGGGTCGCACCCCGCGCGAACAGGTTGAACGCGCGGATCAGGAAGCCGCCGATGCGAGAATCGCGGCCCATCGACAGCTGCCACGGCATCGGCTTCGCCGCAGGCAGCGGGAACGCCGCGGTGTTCAGCACCACCAGCCGGCGCACCCGTTCCCGCCGTGCCAGCGCCCAGCCGAAGCCGACCATGCCACCCCAGTCGTGCACCGCCAGCGTCACCGGGCCGGTGACGCCCAGGTGCTGGAGCAGCGTTTCGAGATCGTCGACACGCGACTGCAGCGTGTATGCGTAGGCGGCATCGTCCGGACGATCGGACAATCCCATGCCGACGTGGTCCGGCACGATGCAGCGGTAGCGGTCCGACAGACCCGACACCAGTTTGCGCCAGTAGTAACTCCACGATGGATTGCCGTGCAGCATGACGACCACTTCGCCGTCGCGAGGGCCCTCGTCGAGGTAACTCATGCCGATGCCCGGCCGCACCTCCAGGCGTTTCGGGGTGAAGGGGTACTCGGGATAGGACGCGACGGGCATCGGCAGCTCGGGGACGGCGGGGGCGCCATTATCCCGTGCCGGCGGCCCCCCGCACAGGCCGGTGCCCATAGCGGGCCCAAAGGGCTTCGAATTCGCCCGCGTAACAGCGGACCAGGTGCGTATTGTCGGTGACCGCCAGGTTCTCCTGGTTGTACACGCTGGCACTCCGCGTCCAGTTGAAACTGCCGTTCGCCAGCAGCCGGCCGTCGAACAGCGCGAATTTGTGGTGCATGTGGTGGCGGCTGTCGTCCAGTCGCACCGCGACCCCGCGATCCCGCAACCAGGCAATGTCGTTGCCGGTATCCAGCACCTTCTCGTCGTCACTGATGACCCGCACCCGGACGCCACGCCGATGGGCATCGAGGATGGCTTCGCGCAGGCGATCGTCCGAGATGGTGAACACGCAGATGTCGATCGACGCGCGTGCGTCGCGGCAGAGTTCCCGGAGTTTGCGCAGGCAGGCGTCGCCCGGCGTGAAACAGGCCGTGGAGGCCACCGTGGAGACGGCGGTGGCGCCGTCCAGCGTCCGCACCACCTGCTCCAGCCACTTCAGCAGCGCCCGCGCGTCGCCCGGGTTCGCCTCAAGGCCCTCGCGGACCATCGCGAAGGCGCGGTTGCGCAGGAAGCGCACCTGCTCGCGATCGATGCGTTCACCCAGCTGCCGGAGTTCATGGCGCTCCTCGTTGTCCAGCCGCTGGTCGGCGATGCTGTCCCGGAGCTGCCGGTCGAGTGCGTCGAAGTCCATTTCGCCGATCCTAGCGGGATGTCCGGCCGTGCAGGCGATCGGCGAACTCCTTCAACGCCTGTTCCAACTGCATCTGCCGCTCGGTTTCGCTGAGGACGACGGCATCCGGACTGCGATCGGCGAGCCGCACCAGCTCGGCCAGCAGCCGTGATTGCTGTTCCGCCCGTGCCTGCAGGCTGTCCACCAGCGGGGCGAAGGCCGCGACCACCGCCGCGGCGAGACCCGGCGCCTCCGACGCGTGCGATGCTTCGGTCGGCGGCGCGGCCGCGACCGCGTTCTCCCCCTGTGGCTTCGCGATGCGCTCCAGCACCTCCAGCAACGCAGGCCACGGCGCGTCGGCTACCGCGCTCCGCCGTGTGTCCGCATCGGCGCTCCAGGCGCGCACGCCCTCGGTCAGGTCGGCCAGCTGCGCGACCACGCGCTGGCCGACGTCGGCGTCCTCGCCGCCCATGGCCTTGTTCCGCATGAAGTCGCGCTTGATCTGCGCCCAGCGCTGCTGCTGGTCGGCATCCTGCGTCCCCCGAAGTTCGGCCAGCTTCAGCAGGTTCTCTTCCGCCCCCGTGGTCAGCAGTTGCGCCTCGCCCAGGTAGTGGTCGTCGATCAACTGCTTGAGCTCCGCATCGTTCATGACCGGTGACAGCTTCTCCGCCAGCTTGTTCATGTTGCGGTAGCTGCCCTGCAGCTTGAACGGCGGTTCGGTGCGGTAACGGTCCGCCTGCGCGGCACTGGCGATGTACTGCTGGTTCACGCGGTAGACGGTGTCACGCACCTTGAGCAGGCGCTCGAGTACCGCCGTGATCTCGTTGACCTCCGCGCCGCTGTAGGCATGGCTGAGGGCATTGGCCGAGAACGCGAGGCCACGCGCCTTGTCCACGAAACGGTAGAGGTCGGCGAGATCCCGCGTGGCGAGCGGCGCCAACACGGGATTGGAGGTCAGGCAATTCTCGATGTAACTGAGGGTGAAGGCATCCTCCATGCCGCCCAGCACGTCGCCCAGGTTGTAGATGTCGGCCCGGTTGGCCAGCATGTCGGGGATCCGGAAGACCTCGCCCGACTCGGTGTACGGGTTGCCTGCCATCACCACGCAGAACTTCTTTCCGCGCATGTCGTAGGTGCGGGTATCGCCCTTCCACACGCCCTCGATGCGACGCGTCCCGTCGCACAGCGATATGAATTTCTGCAGGAACTCCGGATTCGTGTGCTGGATGTCGTCCACGTACAGCATCACGTTGTTGCCCATCTCCAGGGCCAGGTTGAGCTTCTCCAGTTCCTGGCGGGAGGTCGCGTCGGGCGCCTGCGCCGGGTCCAGCGAACGCACGTGGTGCCCGAGCGCCGGCCCGTTGACCTTCATGAAATTCAGGCCCAGCCGGTGCGCCACGTACTCCATCAGCGTGGTCTTGCCGTAGCCGGGGGGCGAAATCATCATCAGCAGCCCCATCAGGTCGCTGCGCTTGGATTCGCCCACGGTGCCCATCTGCTTCGCGAGGTTGTCGCCGATCACCGGCAGATAGACCTCGTTGATGAGCCGGTTGCGTACGAACGAGCTCAGCGGCCGCGGCTTGAACGCCTCCAGCTTCATCGCCTTGCGCTCGCGTTCGACCACGGCCTGGCGCTGCGCCTGGTAGCGCTGGAACCCGGGCACGAACCGGTCGCGGTGCTGCCGCAGGCGCGTGGCGAAGTCGTCCACGGCCAGCGACATGCCACCGTCCTCGATGCGCGGATGCTCCCCCAGCAGGCCATCCACGCGGACCGACAACGCGGTTTCCGACACCTTCAACCCGAGCGGCTCCCCGAGCAGCAACAGGCCCACCGCTTCGTCCACGTGGCGTGCCGATGGGGCATGCCCGGGTTCCGCGGCGAGCGCCTGGAGCCAGCTGCGCGCCAGCGCCCACTGCGCGCCGGGACGCGCCTGCAGGACTGCAAGCGCCTGCTCGAGGCCCTCCCAGGCATGGCTGGCGGTCAATCGCGAACGCAGCGCTTCGAGGAGGTCGCGGGCCGGGCCGCTCGCCCACAGGCGCGGATGCGGGGCCGACAATTCGGCGGCAAGATACGCCGCCGCAGAAGCCGCAAGGGCGGGCGCGAAGGGCCAGTCCAGCGCTTCGATCCGGCCGGCAATGGTCTCGGCGATCTCCGCCTCCAGCGCGGCGATGCCCTCGCGGCGTCCCAGCAGCCGCGCGATATCGGCGACCGTTCGGGCACGCCCGGGCCAACGTTCGCCCGGCTCCGTACCCCGCAGCGCGTGCCAGGACAGCCAGGCCAGCGCGCGGGCATCCGGCGCGTGGATCAGGCCGCCTGCGCTCTGTTGCAGCGGGATCAGCGCTTGCAGGATCAACGCGGCATCGTGGTCGTGGATGCCTTTCTCGTACCCTTCCCGATACCGGGGTGCAGCGAACTGCCGGACCCGCGCCGCCATGGCATCGGGTTGCGCGAGCGCCTGCGTGAGCAGCGCCATGTCCAGCCCGTCGCGGCCTTCGCGGGCGGCGTCCAGCACCAGGCCCGCAAGATACTCGCCGCGGTAGAGCGCCGGCGATTCGGAGTCCAGCGAGACCTGCCAGTAGTCGCGCGATGCCTCCAGCACGTCGTCATGCAGCGGTTCGAAGAAGTCGGTCCCGGTCAGGTGCAGGGCCAGTCCGTCGCCACGGGGCAGCACGGTGATGTCGAGGGGCTGGGTATTCACGCTGAAGCGATGGCGCGGCCCCAGCCTGATGACATCGCCGCCGGCTTCGAACAGCTCGCTGCGGTCGCGTTGGCCCCTGACCGCCTGGTCGCGCGTGGCCTTCAGACGCGCTTCGATGTCGTCGGCCCGCACGTTGTCGCGCAGATCGCGCAGGCGTTCGACCAGTTCCCGCAGCTTGAGGATCAGCGGGTCCCCGGCGAAGAAGGCGTTGAGCTCATCCGCGCCCTGCAGGCGTTCCGTGCGGCGCCCCAGTCCGTCGAGGATCCGGGTGGCCGCGTCGGCGACCGCCTGCGCCTTGCGCTGGCGCACGTCCACGAGCGTCTGCTTGTGCGCCTCGAACGTCTCCAGGAGTTCCTCGCGCTTGGCGAGGATGTCGTCGAGGAACTGTTCGTGCTCGCCGAACTGGCTCTCCAGCTCCTCCAGCTGCACCATCAGCCGCGACAACTGCTCGTCGCAGGCCTCGGGATCCTGCGCCAGCGCCAATGCGCTGGCAATGCTCTGCGAGAACAGGCTGAACTGCGCGCCGAACTGCGCCACCGATTCGGCCGAACCCAGTTGCTTCCGTCGCTGCGATGCCCGCGCCTTGGCCTGGTTGAGGCGCGCATACAACGCCGATATCGACTCGACGATGCGGGTGCGCTGGGTGGCATCCTCGACCTTCAGGCGCGCCATCAGTTCCGACAGCATGTCCAGGTCGGCCGACATGGACTGCATGGCCTGCAGCGGGGCATCGATCCCGTTGACGCTGCCCACGGCCTGCGCTTCCGCATCCAGCGTTTCCAGGCGCGCTTCGAACGGCTGCAGGGACCGTTCACTGGCGAGGTAGCGCCCGGTGGCGCTGCCGATGCCTGCCTGCGCCTCCTGCACCCGCGCTTCGAGTTCATCGATGCGCACCGTGTCGACATAGCGCTGCTCGCGCAGCGTCAGCAGGCGGCCCCGGTGGCGGGAGAGTGCGTTCAGCGCTTCCACGAACGGCTGCACCTCGTCCCAGTCGTCCGGCCGCAGTCCGCCCAGCAGCGCCTTCTGCGCCGCTTCGGCCGAGGCCATCGCCTCCGCGGACTGCCGGCGTATGCCCTCGACCTTCTCGTACTCGTCCAGCACCGACTCGCTCGTCGCGACGATCTCGTGCAACAGCGAAGCGATCCCGCCCGACTGGGCCTCCGCGATCCAGTGGTGCAGGTCGAACAGGCGGCGGGCGTCGTGCGCGAGCTGCTCGTAGCGGTGTGCCGATACCTCGCCTCCGCCGATCGCACGCGCCAGCCCGTACAGGTCCGAAATGCCGCGTACCAGCTCGGCATTGCCGATACGCCCCAACGCACTGTTGTCGGCCGGTTGCCGCGCCGCGAACTCGTCGCTGGTGAAGGGGGTCTGCCAGACCTGCATCGGGTGCACGCGGGTCGGTTCGTCGCTCTCGGAGGAGAACAGCACCATCCGGCCATCGGACAGCCGCGCCATGCCGTGGCCGAACATCGGCGTCTGCAAGCGACGCTCGATCATGTTGTAGGTGAACAGCGCGGTGCGGCCCGCTGCCGGCTCATAGAAGACGTAAAGCACGTCCTCGCCATTGGGGGAGCGCAGCGAACGGCTGAAGCGCATGCCCTGCATGGACTGTTCGAACGCCTTGTACTCGCCGTTCTGCAGGTAGTAGCCGCCGGGGAACACGATGCCGTGGTCCTCGGGCAACTGGATGCAGGCCTGGCCGATCTCGTCGATGCGGCGCACCTGGCGGGTGTGGATGTTGTAGACGAGGTAGCGCCAATCGCGCTCCCGGTACGGGAGGATCTTCAGCAGCAGCAAACTGCCGAGCCGGGCGAATGCCACCCGGGCATCGTCGAGCGACTGGGTCGCGTCCTCCACCGGCTCGGTGTAGATACCGGCACCGTCCTCGGTGTTGTCCTCGATCTTGATCGTGAGGTCGCCGCCGAGGGTCTCGACGAACACCGTGTCGAGGATGTTGAGGTGCGGATGGCGGCCGTTGACGGCCATCTCCCGGGTGGCTTCGGTCCATTCGAAGTCATAGGGCGCGGGCAGGGCGATGTCGCGCTCGCCGCGATTGTCGATGTACCGGACCTCCCGGCCCTCGTCCGAAAGCGTCCAGCGGAACACGCGCAGGTCGTCGAGGCGCTCGCCGATCTGGAACGCGGCCAGCAGTTTGCCGTCCCGCACCGCCAGCTGCACCAGCCGGGTGTCCTTGTAATAGGCGTACAGCTCGCGGAAATCCTGCACGAAGGCGTCGTTGCCGAGGAAGCTGTCCGCGATCGCCACCGGGGTGACGTCGTGGCCTTCGGCGGTCTCGACCAGCTGATACAGCGAGAACACGTCCTCGACCCGGGTTTCCTTCTTCAGCCCGAGGAACACGTTGTAGCCGAACAGCAGCCGGTCGCCGACCTGGACCAGGTCGCGTGCGACGCAGTTGTGCCCGGTGCGGACCCTCAACCGCCCCAGCAGCTCCATGCGACTGCTGCCGAAGGTCTCCAGGCGGCGGGCATTGAGCGTCGCCGCATGCGCGTCCAACTGCCGGCCCTGCTCCACCAGGCGGCGCTGCAACACCTCGTAGGCACCGCCTTCCGCGACTGCCTTGTCGACCGCGGAGCCCGGCCGTTCCGGCGCGCCTTCCGTCTGTACGTCCCGTTCCGCCATCGCCTGCCTTCCCCACCCCTTGCCGGGGCCACGTCATGTCGTGGCACGGCGCATGGCCGTGCCGCCCTCCCGTCCGGCCGGCGCGCCGCCCCGGCCGGACGCCGGATCAGGGATCCAGCGCGGACCCGTCCTTGCGGTCGCCGGTCTTGATCGATGCCAGCTTCTCGAGCAGTTCCTGCACGATCGGGCTCTTGCCGGCCACGCCCTCGATGGCCTTGCCGACCGACAGCGCCTTCGCGAAGGAATTGAAGAACTCGCCTTCGCCCCCGACGATGTCGATGTTGGCCTTGCCCAGCGCGGTCGCCAGCACCTCGGCCTGCTCACGGGCAATGTCCTTGTTGGCCTCGATCCCCGCAATCGCCTGCTCAAAGCTCTTCTCAAGCTGCATGCGGAACTCTTCGTGGGAACGGGCGTTCTCGGACAGCGCTTCCAGCGATGCGAACTTGTCCTCCAGTCCCTCGGCCTCGGACTTCAACTTCGTCAGCAGCACCTCGGCCTCGGACAGGCCGACGTCGCGCGTGGCCTTGGCCTTGGCCTCGCCCAGCGACTGCTCGCCGCGCGCCTGCGCCGACAGCTTCTCCTCCAGCACCTTGGCCTCGGTGAGCCCCTTCTCCTTGTCGCCCCGCGCCTCGGCGGTCAGCTTCTCGGCGATGACCTTCGCTTCGGCCAGGCCCTCCTTCTCCAGCGCCGCCGCTGTCACTTCGCGCACGCGTGCGTCGGCCAGGCCCGGCGCGGCGCGCTCCGCCTCGACACCTTCCGCCAGCTTCTTCTTGGCTTCGGACTGCTTGGCCGCCGCCTCCAGGTCCGCCTGCGCCAGCACCGTCACTTCGACCGCCTTGTGGCGTGCCGCCGTTTCGTCGGCCTCGGCCTGCTTCACCTGCCGCACCAGTTCCTGCTCGGCACGGGCCTGCGCATCGAGGATGGTGACCTGCTTCTGGCGGTCCGCCTCGGACACCTCGCGCACCTCCTTGATGCGCTCCTCTTCCTGCGCGACGGTCTTCTCGACCGCGACGCGCTCGCGGATGACGTTGGCGATCTCCTTGCGCTGTTCCTCCAGCGCCTTTTCCTTCTCGATCTTCTGCAGCTCCACCTCGCGCTCGCGCGAAACGACCTCCAGGTCCTTCGCGCGGGTGACCTTCTCGACTTCGATGACCACCGCCCGCTGGCGGTTCTGCTGGGCAACCTCGACTTCACGCAGGCGGTTCTCCTCGCGGATGTCGAGTTGTTCCTGCACGCCGATGCGCGCCTGCTCGGCCTTGAGGCGCTCTTCCTCCTGCACTTTCAGCGTCTCCGCTTCCTCGCGCGCACGGATCGTCTCGATCTCGCGCTTCTGGCGCGCCTCGGCGTCGGCCTGCTGGCGTTCCAGCGCGAGCATGGCCTCGCGGGTCTCGACGTTCTTCTTCTTGATCGCCAGCTCTTCGTTGCGCGAGAGCTCATTGGTGATGACGTTCTGCGCCGCGGTCAGCTCGGTGATCTTCCGGATGCCCTCGGCGTCGAGGATGTTGCTGGGATCGAGCGAGGCCTTGGGCGTCTGCTCGAGGTAGTCGATCGCCACGTCTTCGAGGACATAGCCGTTCAGGTCGTTGCCGATGACCTCGATGATGCGGTCCCGGAACTCCTGCCGGTTCTCGAACAGCTTCACGAAATCGATCTGCTTGCCGACGGTCTTCAGCGCCTCGGAGAACTTGGCGTTGAACAGCTCGTTGACCGCGACGCGGTCGGAGGCGCGATCGACGCCGATCGCCTTCGCCACCTTGAGGACGTCCTGCTGGGTCTCGTTGACGCGCAGGTAGAAGGCGACCGTGATGTCGGCGCGCATGTTGTCCTGGCAGATGAGTCCATCCTTGCCACGCCGGTCGACTTCCAGCGTGATCAGGGAGATCTTCATGAACTCCTGCTTGTAGATCACCGGCAGCACCATGGCACCGGTGAAGTGGACCTTCGGCGTGGCCGACAGGTCGTTCACGATCAACGCGGTGCCCTGCGGCACCTTCACGTAGAAGGCCTTCACCAGGCCGAAAAGCCCGAAGATCGCCACGATCACCACGCCGACGACCACCAGGAACGGCATCAACTGTTCAAGCACCATTGCCCCATCTCCCTAAGTACGGGTTGTCCATCCGATGGATCGCGACACCGTGGTCACGACCCCCTGAATTCATCCTCGCCGACGACACGGTAGGCGTTCACGTCCTCGAGGTATTCCAGCAGTACCACGCGGTCGCCGCGCCTGAATCCGCTGGCGGCGTCGCTGCGCACCTGCAGCACCAGCCCGGCGCCACCGTCCTCGACCGCGGCGATGCCCTGTCCGGCATCGACCACCGGGCTGCGGACGGTGCCCGCCATGCCCAGCAGCGAGCGCGGCGGTTCGGGGCGCAGCCTGTCGTAGAGCGCCCGGACGGGACGCAGCAACACCCCGGTGACCGGCACGGCCGCCACCAGCGTCGCCAGCACCACGCCGCTGCCCAGCAGCAGGCGGAACAGCCCGCCGGGCAGGTGGCGAAGCAGCAGGTAGTCGGCGAAGTAGCTGAGCAGCCAGCCCACCAGCACCAGGACGGTGACCACGATCATCAGGGGCAGGCCGGCGAGGCCGAAGCGCGCCATGATGCCGGCGAAACCGCCGCTGTCGACCGCTTCCGCCGCATCGAGGTCAAGGTCGGCCTCGAACCAGCCGTCCACCGCGTCCAGGTCGATCATGCCGAGCATCGCGACCAGCCAGTACACGACCACCACGGCCAGCAACACGCTGTAGACCACGGTCGGGTAGGACAGAACGATCTGCAGGAATACGTCCATCGGCGATCTCCCCTGATGCCGGCGTGCGGGCCCCGGAGCCGGCGGTACCGGTCGGGTCGCCGGGCATCCATGCCCGGCTTGAGGGCGGCCTCCGTGCCGCTGCGTACGTGTGCGTGCAGGCAGTGCCCGTGGGGGCTCAGCCGGCCTGTTGCTGTTTCAGCCGCTCCAGCACCGACTCCGCGCTGGCATCGTCCGCGATGATGCCGGCATCCCTGAGCTTGGCGTCCACGGCATCCTGGCCTTCGTCCCGGGCCAGTTCCGCGGCCGCGTCCATCCGGGCGCCCCGCTCCGCCTGGCGCTGCTTGATGCGCTCCAGCGAATCCACGGCGGTCTGCATCCGGCTCTGCGAGCCGCTGTACCGGTGCGCGACCGTCGCCTGCGCCCGTTGGACGCTCTCGGTGGCCTTGACCGTGTCCACCTGCTGCTTCAGGCGACGGATATTGGTTTCGGCCTGGCCGATCGCCCTGCGAAGCTCCGCGATGCTGGCCGCGAACTGCTCGACCTGCGCCTGCTCGCCATTGCGCGCCCCCTCGAGCACCGCGATCTTGCCGGCCACTTCGCGCGCGAGCGCTTCGTCGTCCGAGGCCAGGGCCTTCAGTGCGTACGCCTCGTATTCGGCCACCTTTTCGCTGGACTGGGCCAGCCGGGCCTCGGCCAGCTTGTGCTTGGCCATGATCCCGGCAAGCGCTTCCTTGGAACGGCGCAACTCCGCGTCGGAATCACGGATTTCCTGGTCGAGGATGCGCAGCGCCTGTCCGTCGACGATCGACTCACCCACCTCGTTCGCACCGCCGCGCAGTGCGGTCAACAGCTTGCTCCAGATGTTCATGGTGTCTCTCCGTAAAGTCGGACGCTGCGGTCACGCCGCGCGCAGGCGGGGTTCGAAAGCCTCGGTGACCTTGATGACGTTGTCGGCCAGGGTGTCAATTTCGAACACCACGTTGGACAGGCTGGAATTGGCATCCAGTGCGCCGAACATGATGTAGACGGGATCGCCGTCGATCACTTCGATGCCGATGGTCGACAGCGGGAACAGCTTGTGGGTACGCAGCACTTCCTCGTTGAAGGCGGCGGGATCCTCCACCTGGGACAGCGGCCAGAGCAGCGCTTCCACCACGATCTGCTCGCCCACGACCGCCAGGAACACCGGCAGGTCGCCATAGTCATGCATCACCAGATGCAGGCTGGGGGTGGCTCCGTCCAGCAGTTCCACCGATACCGCACCGCTGCGGAAGGCGTCCGTGGCCGACAACGCCTCGTGCAGCGCGGTGGCGGTCCAGACCTTGGGCTCGTTCATACCACTCTCCTTCTGGGTAGGCACCGAGCCTCGCGGCTGGCGCATGCGTCGCTCCACTGCCGCGAGTTCGTCAGCGAACTCCGGCAGGATCCAAAGCTCCTTCTTCACCAGCCCCATCTCGCGCAATCGCTCGCGATGCCGGCGCTGGTAGTAGGCGGAGGTCTTGCGTTCCATGGGTCGACTCTACACATCACATGTGACATCTGTCAACACATTACATGTGGTGTGATATCCGCATTACATGTGAGCGCCGGAGCGACCTCAGACCGGCTGGTCCCACCCAAGGGCCGGATGACGCCGGCAGCCTCGCTCGGCCGTCTATCCTTTGCGGGAGCGGTAACGCCCGTGATCGCGGCGGCGCGCCCCGTGGACGGCGCATGGGCCCACCTTTCGCGCGCGGCGCAAGGTGGGCGGCGAGACGGACACGGACCGTGAAGCGTCATCGTTGCCCGGATGCAGGCGTCGCGCGGGCACGCTCGCGTGGCCGCGGCGGGGGATGCTGGATGCTGCACCTTCGCTCCCCGAGCCCGGCGGCAGGCCGCTCAGGGCGTCGGCACCACGGCCATTCCAGTGGCGAGCATCAACAGCGCGAACACCACGAAGCCCCAGGGACGGCGGGGCGCCTCCTCGACGGTGTCCGGGCGCTCGGCCTCGGCGCTGTGCGCGGGATTGTCCTGCATGACGGTGTACTCCTGGGTGGGCGTGTCCGGGCGGGCATGGGGCTGCCGCTATCGGGGCCGAACCACGGGTCGTCGAACGGCGGTCCTGCAGCGGGACATGCCCAGCAACGCGGATTCGCGCCTGGACAGGCCATCCCCCGGATATACAGCGCGACGAAGACAGAAACGAGAACGCCCCGGCGCATTCGCATCGGGGCGTTCAGCAGGACGCGGCGGTGACGCCGCTTGCAGCGCTTACCAGACCACTTCGGCCATCGAGCAGTTCAGGCCGGACCCGATGCCCAGCAGGGCGACGCGGTCGCCCTTTTTCAGCCGGCCCATCTCACGCAGCTTGCTGAGGACGATCGGCACCGAGGCCGGACCGATGTTGCCGTGCTCGCCGAAGATCGTCAGCACCTTCTTCGGATCGATGCCGAACGCCTTGACGAAGGCCTTGGTGTGGACCTGGCTCACCTGGTGGATCACGAATTCGTCCAGCTCGTCCGCCACCCAGCCCAGCGCCCCGCGCGCGGCGGTCCAGGTCGCCTGCGCCAGCTTGAGGCCCTCGCTGAGCAGCAGGCGGGTATCGGTGACCATCCGGTCGAGGTTGCCCCGGCACAGGCCGTTCCACTGGGTGGCGGCACGGGTCACGCCACCGCGGTAGCGCGGAGCGCCCGGAGCGAGTTCGGCGCGGGCCAGGACCATCGCGGCGGCGCCGCAGCCCAGGGTGAGGGTGGCGAGTTCGTTGCGGAACTGCTCCTCGGTGGTGTCGGGCGACGACAGGCGTTCGAGCGTTTTCTCGTAGGCGAGGCCGGCGGTTTCACCGTCGACGACCAGCGCATAGTCGATCTCGCCGCGCTCGATCATCCGGCTGGCGATGTCCATGCCATTGATGAAGGCCAGGCAGGCGTTGGCGACGTCGAAGTTCTGGCAGTGCTCGGTCAGCTTGAGGTTGCCGGCGACGATGCTGGCCGTGGACGGCTCGAGGTAGTCGCGGCTGACCGAGGTGTTGACCAGCAGGCCGACGCGGTCCGGCTCGATGCCGGCATCGGCCAGCGCCTTCACGCCGGCCAGGGTGGCGGCATCGGAAGCCTGCATCTCACCGTCCCACAGGCGGCGGGCATTGATGCCGGCGATGTCCTTGAGCACGTCGATGCGGATGCCGAGACGATCGAGGGTCGGCTTCAGCCGCTCGTTGATCTCGTCCGAGCTGAGGCGACGCGGGGCGTCGATATGGGCCAGGCCCGCGATGGCGACGTGTTGGAACAGCATGACGGCATGTACCGGAATCGTGATAGCACGCCAGCATACCGCGTCGGGAGCCCCCGTGCATCCGCTACCGCATGGTCGGCTCAGCCGCTGATCGGGTGCGTGGTCGTGCCCGCCGAAGGGGCCGCGGTGGAGCCGTTGCAACGGAAGCCGGCGAACCGCTGGCTGCCGTCGTCGGGGTGGCCGAGCGGCTGGATCGTGTCCGCGCCCAGGCCCGGTGCCTCGTTGCGGGCCAGGGTCTCCAGTTCCTCGCGCACCCGGAGTTCGTTACGGTCGTAGAAGGCCACGTTGTCCTTCACCGACACGCTGATCTCGCCCAGCTTCTGGCATCCGGCCGGGGCAGTGCCCGCCGAGACCACGCGTACCGCGCTCGCGCCCGGCGCCATGTGGACCCAGGTGCAGCCCGCCATCAGGGACAGCGTGGCAACGGCCAGAAGAAGGGACGGTGTGCGGTGGATGCGGGGCATGGAAATCCTCGGAAGGCGTTCACGGCGACGATACCGTGCGTCCGGCCGCGGCAAAAGGCCATGCCGGACGACACGGAACGGACGGGCGGCGCCCTTGGACGCCACCCCTTGGGGCAGAGGGCCATTCATAGCGCCCCCTGCCCTCCCCGCCGCTGAACGGCGGGGCATTCCCGAAGCGAGGTGTTACGGAGCCGCTACCGGCTTGCCGTCGGCGTCGAGCACCGTCACCTCGCCAAGGTCCAACGCGCGGATCGGGGCTTCCATCTGGGCGAGGTCGCCGACCACCACCCAGACCAGCTGCGACGGGTCGATCGCCCTGGACGCCTGGGCGACCTGGGCCGGGGTCATCGCCTGGATCGCCTCGTTGCGCTGCACGACGTAGTCGTCCGGACGGTCGTAACGGACGATGCCACCGATCGTGCCCATCACCGCACCGGCCGTCTCATAGGCACCGGGCAGGCTGCGGCTTTCGTTGGCCTTGATCCGGTCGATCTCCGCCTGCGTCGGCGGAGCCTTCCCGCTGACGTAGTCCGACACCTCGCGCTGGATCTCCGCGAGCGACTCGGCCGCCTTGTCGATCTGGACCGGCGCGACCGCGAGCCACGGGCGCGGGCCCAGCGCGTCGACCAGCACCGTGCGCGCACCGTAGGACCAGTGCTTGTCCTCGCGCAGGTTCATGTTGAGGCGCGCGACGAAGGAGCCACCGATCACTTCATTGGCCATCGCCAGCAGGGTCTCGCCATCGCTGCCGGTCGGCGGCATCAGCTCGCCGGCGAAGATGTTGGCCTGCACCGAACCGGGCTGGTCGATCAGGTAGACCTTGGCGCTGGACGGGCGATCGACGTGCGGGACCTCGATGGCTGCCGGCGCCTGGCCCGCGCCGCGCCAGTCGCCGAAGTGGCGGTTCAAGGCGGGCACGACGGCGTCCAGCGTCGTGTCGCCGACCACCACCAGCGTCGCCCCCTCCGGACGCACCCAGGCCCGGTGGTAGGCGACCAGCTCATCGCGCTCGAGGGCGGCAATCGAGGCCTCGGTACCCGAACCGCTGAACGGCATCGCGTACGGGTGGCCGTCGCCGTAAAGCAGCGGCGGCAACACGCGCAGGGCGGCGGAGTTCGGACGCGCCTTCTCCTGCTTGATGCCGGCGATCCAGCTCGCCTTCACCCGGTCGATCTCCGCCTGCTCGAAGCGCGGTGCGCGCAGCATGTCGGCGAACAGGTCCAGCGACGGATCCAGGTTCTCCTTCAATGCCGACAGGTAGGCGCTGCCGCCATCCAGCGACGCCCCGGCACCGAGGTTGGCGCCCAGCGATTCGGCGCGGTCGCGGAACTCGAGCGCACCGTAGTCGCCCGCGCCCTCGTCGAGCATGCTCATCGCAAAGCTCGACGCGCCGAGGCGGTCCGAAGGATCGGCACTGTAGCCACCGTCGAACATGTAGCTGAACTGCACCACCGGGATGTCATGGCGCTGGGCCAGGACGACCCGGGTGCCGTTCTCGAGGGTCGCCCGCTGCAGCGAGGGGAACTCGAGGTCCGGGAACTCGGTCGGCATCGGCACGCCGCCACTGCGGTCCACAGACGACGGCGATACGGCGTACTTCGGGTCCACGGCCGGAAGCTCGAACGGTGCCGGCGTCACTGCCGGCTCCTCGGCCAGCGGCGTGCGCGCACCGGGTTCCACGACGAGGGTGTGGGAACCGGTACCGAGCCACGTCCGGCCCACCGCCTGCACGTCCGCCGCGGTCGTCGCCTGGACGTTCGCCAGCGACTCGCGGAAGCAGCCCGGGTCACCCTCGAACACCGCGCATTCGGCCAGTGCGTCGGCCTTGCCGCCGAAGCCGCCGATGCGCTCGATGCCGCGGATGAAACCGGCGCGGAACACCGTCTTCGCCTGCGCCAGCTCGCTTGCGCTGGGGCCCTCGGCCACGAGGCGCTCCAGCTCCTCGTCGACGATCGCCTCGACCTTCGCCACGTCCACGCCTTCCTTCACGTTGACCATGACCATGAAGTTCGAGCCCAGCTGCGACCCGTAAGCCCCGGTGCTGACGCTGTCGGCGAGCTTGTCGCCATGCACGAGGCGCTTGTCCAGGCGCGAGGACGCACTGCCGCCCAGCACCTGCGACAGCACCTGCAACTGGTCGAGGTCACGCGTGCCGGTCTGCGCGACGTTCCAGACACGGTAGATGCGCGCCTGCGGCACCTGGTCCTGCATCACCTCGCGCGTGTCGGCCGGGCGCTGGGCCACGTCGACCGCGGGCTGGGCCATGGTCGGGCCGGCCGGGATGTCGCCGAAGTAGCGCGCGACTTTCGCCTTCGCGGTCTCGACGTCGATGTCGCCGGCCAGCACCAGCACCGCGTTGTTCGGCCCGTACCAGGTGCGGAACCAGGTCTTCACGTCGTCAAGCGACGCGGCGTTGAGGTCGGCCATCGAACCGATGGTGCTGTGGTGGTACGGATGTCCCTTCGGGTACATCGCCCGCCCGAGCTTCTCCCAGACCTGGCCGTACGGCTGGTTCTCGCCCTGGCGCTTTTCGTTCTGGACCACGCCGCGCTGTTCGTCCAGCACCTTCTGGTCGATCGCCCCGAGCAGGTGGCCCATGCGGTCCGATTCCATCCACAGCGCCATGTCCAGTGCGGTGGACGGGACGTTCTGGAAGTAATTGGTGCGGTCGGAGTTGGTGGTGCCGTTCATGTCGGTCGCACCGACCAGTTCGAAGGGTTCGAAGTATTCGCCGCGGTGGTTCTCCGAGCCGTTGAACATCAGGTGCTCGAACAGGTGCGCGAATCCGCTTCGACCAGCCGGCTCGTCCTTGCTGCCCACGTGGTACCAGATGTTCACCGCGACGATCGGCGCCTTGCGATCCGTGTGGACGATGACCCGCAGCCCGTTGGGCAGGGTGAACGACTCGTACGGGATATCGACCTGCGGACCCGTCTGCGCGCGTGCGATCTCCGGCGCGGCGAAGCTGAACCCCCCCAGCGAGGTGGCCAGCGCGGCCGCGAGGACGCCGCGACCCAACAGGCGTCGACCGGCATTGGAACGGGACACGGCGCGGCCCTGCGGCCGTTGGTGCTTGGACATCGGTACTTCCCCTTTTCGATGGTGAGCCCGCGCCGACCGTGGCGCGGGATGCATGTGCGTCCACGATCCTAGCCTGAACGGCGGGGGGGCCACAGGGTCACAAGTCAGGGCCGCGGCTCGCATGCATGCCCTTGCTGACCCGGCGCACACGCCCCCGCCAGTACGCTGCAGGCACGCCTGCGGCCACCACCCGGAGCCCTCCCATGCCCGCGCAACGCCGATGCCTCGTGACCGGTGCCAACCGCGGCCTCGGCCTGGGTTTCGTCCGGCACCTGCTTGCCCGGGGCGACGCGGTGATCGCGACCTGCCGCCATCCCGGGCGGGCCACGGCGCTCAACGCGCTCACCGACGAGCATCCGGGCCGCCTGCACGTGGTGCCGCTCGATGTCGGCGATCCGCGTTCGATCGACGCCCTGGTCCACGAGCTGCCGCTGGTCACCGACGGGCTCGACCTGCTGGTCAACAACGCCGGGATCCTGCACGCGGGGGAGCGTTTCGGGACGGTCCCGGCGGGGCATTTCGACGACAGCCTGCGGACCAACGCCACCGGCCCGTTCCTGGTGACGCAGGCGCTGGCACCGCACCTCGCACCGGGCGCCCGTGTCGCCAACATCTCGTCGTCGCTGGGCTCGACGGGGGAGCTGGACGCCTTCCGCACGCCCACCTATGCGGTTTCCAAGGCGGCGCAGAACATGGTGACCGCGCTGCTGGCCAAGGCGCTCGCGGCGAGGGAGGTGGTGGTGCTGGCGCTCAATCCGGGCTGGGTGCGCACCGACATGGGCGGCGGCAGCGCCGAGCACTCGATCGACGAGGCCATCGAAGCCTTGATGCACGTCATCGACACCGCCACCCCCGCCGACAACGGCCGCTTCCTCGACTGGCGCGGTAACGCCGTACCCTGGTGACGGTCGATTTCGAGCCCACGCAGGGTCGCGTTGGCGTTATCCGGACCCTGTCCGGATCAACGGCAACAGTTATTCTGGCGCGCAGTCGCCGGAATAACCCATGTTCGACGTCATCCTTTACCAGCCCGAGATCCCGCCCAACACCGGCAACGTGATCCGGCTATGCGCCAACACCGGCGCCCGCCTGCACCTGGTCGCCCCGCTGGGTTTCTCGCTCGAGGACAAGCAGCTCAGGCGTGCCGGGCTCGATTACCACGAATACGCGAGCGTCCAGGTCCACGACGGCCTGGATGCGGCGCTCTCGGCGATCGGGCCTGCACGCGTGTTCGCCCTCAGCACGCGCGGCCGCACCCGCTTTGACACCCCCCGTTACGGGCCAGGGGACGCCTTCCTGTTCGGCCCCGAAACCCGCGGCCTGCCCGACGAGGTGCTTGGACGCCTGCCAGAGGACCAGCGCCTGCGCCTGCCGATGCGCCCTGGCAACCGGAGCCTGAACCTGTCCAACAGCGTGGCCGTGGTCGTGTTCGAGGCCTGGCGCCAACGGGCGTACGACGGCGGGGCCTGATCCCACGACTTCACATGGGCATGAACAGGGGAAACCAACCCTGAACCGTCCGGTTCAGTATTAAGTTGCGATTCGGTTCGCCCCGGGATACTGGCCCTCACCGGACGACGGCCATGCAGAAGCCTTCGCCGGCCCATAACGGACTACAAGAGGCCAAGACCTTATGAAGCGTTCCCCCATTTCGAAGCTTGCCGCCCTGGGCCTGATCGCCGCCCTCCCCTTCGCCGCCAGCGCCGCCGATGGCGTGTCCTACAGCTACGTGGAAGGCGGCTACATCGCCACCAACCCGGATGAAGGCCAGGACGCCGATGGCTGGGCCATCAAGGGCTCCGGCGCGATCGCCCCCAACTTCCACCTGTTCGGTGAGTACAACAGCCAGGAACTCGACCGCGTCGACGTCGACGTCGACCAGTGGCGCCTCGGCGTCGGTTACAACCACGAGGTCAACCGCAACCTCGACCTGGTCACCCGCGTTGCCTACAAGAAGTTCGACGCCAATCCGGTCGACCTGGACGGCTGGGACGTCGAAGCCGGCGTGCGTGGCGCGTTCACCCCGAACTTCGAGGGGTACGCCATGGCCGGTTACGAGGACTACGAGCGCACCGACGGCAACTTCTATGGCCGCGTCGGCGCCAACGTTAAGTTCAACCCGAACTGGTCGATCAATGGCGACGTGAAGGTCAGCGACGACTACACCGAATGGTTCGTCGGCCCGCGCTACACGTTCTGATCGACCGGCTCCCTCAAACCGCTCCATCGAGTATCCATCGCGCTGTCTCTCTCCCCCTCCCGCAACGCGATGTCAGCCCGGCCGAACGGCCGGGCTTTTTTTTGGCGCGGCGTCAGGACCCACGCCTAGCCGCGGTGCTCCAGCGCGAGGTATTCCGCGCTCTGCATCTCGATCAGGCGCGAGGTGGTGCGCTCGAAGGCATGACCGAGCCGGTGCCCCTGGTAGAGGGAGACCGGCTGCGCGTCGGCCGTGCAGACCAGATTGACGTGGCGGTCGTAGAGCTCGTCGATCAGGTGGACGAAACGCCGCGCGGGATCGTCGTTTCCGCCGTCGAACACCGGAATGCCGCCCAGCAGGACCGTGTGGTGCTCGGTGGCGATCTCGATGTAGTCGCTGGCGGCCCGCGGCCCGTCGCACAGGGCGGCGAAGTCGAACCAGGCATGCCCTTCGGCGAGGCCCCGCACCGGGATCTCGCGCTCATCGATCACCAGCCGTGCCTCGTCGCGCGGGCAGCCGGCGGTCAGCGTGCGCCAGCGCGCCTCGAGCCAGGCGTCCGAACCGGCGTCCAGGGGCGCGCGGTAGGTGGGCGAACGGGTCAGCTCACGCAGGCGGTAGTCGGTGTCGCTGTCCATGTGCATGACCCGGCAGTGCTGCTCGAGCAGGGCGATCGCCGGCAGGAAACGTTCGCGCTGCAGGCCATCCTTGAACAGCCCGGCCGGTTCGATGTTGGACGTGGTGACCAGCGCGACGCCCTCGGCGAACAGGCGTTCGAGCAAGCGTCCCAACAGCATCGCATCGCCGATGTCGTTGACGAAGAATTCGTCCAGCACCAGCACGCGCAGGTCATGGCGCCACTCGCGGGCGATCGACGCCAGTGGATCCGACTCACCCTTGCGCGCGCGCAACGCCGCGTGGATCTCCCGCATGAAGCGGTGGAAGTGGGTGCGCCGCTTCTCGCGGAGGGGAAGGGCATCGAAGAACAGGTCGATGAGGAAGGTCTTGCCTCGACCGACGCCCCCCCACAGGTACAGGCCGGTCGGCGCCCCGGGCGCCCTGCCGCGCAGTCGATCGAACAGGCCCTGCCTCGGGGGGTCGAGCAGCGCCCGGTGCAGCCGGTCGAGCTCGTCGAGCACCCGACGCTGGGCCGGGTCGTCGTTCCAGTCGCCACGCGCCACCCCGTCCGCATACCGTTGCGACGGCAGCGCGGCCATTGCCGGATCCCGAAGGGACTCAGCCATTCGCGGTCGCGATCTCGGCGGGCAGGTAGGGGCGGATGCCGTTCTTGATCGCGCCGCGCAGGTCCATCAACCGGCGGTGGAAGAAGTGACTGGTATCGGGCATGCGCACGACCTCGGGCGCGGTGCGCAGCCCCTCCAGCCCGTCGAGCCAGGCGTACACGGCCTCCGGATCGACCACCTCGTCGGCGTCGCCCTGGATCACCAGCCAAGGGCAATCGGGCAGGTCGATGGCGTCGAAATCCCAGTTGCGGCCGGCCGGCGGGGCGATCGAGACCAGCATGCCCGGCTGCAGTTCGGCCGCCGCTGCCAGCGAGACGTAGGCACCGAAGCTGAAGCCGGCCAGCCACAGGCTGTGGGCCGGCCGCTGCTGCCGGACCCAGGCGGCCACCGCGCGAAGATCGTCCTGCTCGCCGCGGCCTTCGTCGAACACGCCTTCGGACGCGCCGGTGCCGCGGAAATTGAAGCGCACGGTGCCGATGCCGGACTCGCGCAGCGCGCGGGCCGCCATGGTCACGACCTTGTTGTGCATGGTGCCGCCTTCGGTCGGCAACGGGTGGCAGATGATCGCGGTGGCGCGCCGGGCACTGCCGTCGGCGGGCTCGGCGATGAGCTCGATCGCACCTGCCGGCCCGGGCAGGGAGAGGGTTTCAGCGGCGTCTGCGGGGAAACGGGGCGTCTTCATCCGCCCATGATACGGGGCGGCGTTAATTCCCCGTCGAGGCCGGCGGCCGCGTCCAGTCGAAGCCGACCACGATCGGGTCGTGGTCGGAGCTGCGCCAGGGCCCGGCCTCATGCAGTCGGCCGAAGTAGCCCGCGTCGCGCGGCTCGTCGGCATTGCTGTGCCAGATCGCGGCGCCCGCCAGCCGCGCGGCCAGCGCAGGGGTGGCGAGGGCATGATCGAGCCGGCCCGCCTCACCCTCGTGTACGTAACTGTAGGGCTCGAGCACGCCGGCGACGGCGAACGCATCCTGCCAGCCGGCATCGAGGAGGAGCTGGATCGGTGCCTCGGCGGCATAGCTGTTGAGGTCACCGATGATGAGCCCCAGGTCCGTCCCGCTGCCGGTGGGATCGCCGTCGAGCCAGGCGGCGAGCCGGCTTGCCGAGTCCACCCGCACCGCGTTCCAGCACCCGGCGCCATTGTCGGCGTCGTCGCCAGCGGCCTCGTTGCAGCCCTTGGACTTGAAGTGGTTGACCGCCACCACCAGCGCCGGGCCGCCGGCGAGCGGCTCGAACGCCTGGGCGAGCGGCACCCGGCTGCGCGGCCCCAGGGGCCCGTCCGACAGGGTCGCCGGGCGTCCGACCGCACGCACGCGATCACCGCGATAGACCAGGCCTACGCGGATCGCGTCGTCGCCCGGGCCTCGGCCACTGCGGCGACACTGGCGGTCGCAGGCATCGACGAAACGCCATTCACCGCCGTCCGCATTGAGGGCCTCGACGAACCGGGCCAGGCTGGAGTCGGGACCGTACCCGTCGTTCTCCAGTTCCATCAGGCCCGCGATGTCGGGATCCAGCGCGTGCAGCGTCGCGACCAGCTTGGCCTGCTGCCGTGCCAGCTGGTCGGCGGTCCGCGCACCGCGTGGCGTCGGGAAGCCGCCGCCCGCGCCGTCCCCGTTGAACAGGTTCTCGAGGTTGAGGGATGCCACGCGCAGGTCGCCGGCCACGCGGGGCACGGCGGGGCGGGGCTGCGGCTGCAGGACCGGCGGCACGGTGAGCTGGAGGCGGTAACGCCCATGCCGATGGTCGATGATGCCCTCGGCGCGCGTGACCTCGCTGCCGCTGCGCAGGCGCTCCACGCCCTCCGGCCAGACGCTGCCGGCAACGGAAAGGTCGCGGCCGCCGCGGCCATCGTCGAGGACGAAGCGGCGGCGCGCATTGTCGGCGGCGATCGCCCGGGCCGCGTCGCTGCCCGGCGCTGCACGCTCCGCGGGTTGCCATGGACGCCCGTCGAAACTCGCGCCCACTTCGCCGAAGCGCGACAGGTCCGCCAGCGTCGTCACGGTCAGCGGGGCCTCGATCCGCACCCACATGCCCTCCAGCGGCTCCCAGTCCGCCGGCGGGCTGCGCAGCACGGTGGGCGCAACCTCGCCCAGGCCCAGCTGCTCCACTTCCATCGGGACCAGGGCGGTCAGTCGAACCCCACCGCCCGCATCCAGTTCCGTGACCTGGCCGCGCACGCTCAGCCGGGCGCCCTGCCGTACCTGCGCGCGGAACGGAGCATCGGCGTCGACCTGGAGGAAAATCGCGTCGGACGTACCCGGATCGCCATCCCCGGCGTCCTGCAGGTAGACCCCGCCCAGCCCAGCCGCTTCACTGAAGTCCGCCGTCACCACGCCCTGCACGAGGACGTCCTCGCCGACCCGCCGGCTGCGCGCACGATGTCCCTGCACCTCGCCGATCATCAGCTCCGAAGGGGCCGAGGCGTGGACGGCACTGTTGTCATCCCCTGGCAGGGCATCTCCGCATCCTGCAAGGGCAAGAGCAAGGGCGGCCAGAAAAAGCGTCAGGGGCAGGGCCTGGGGACGGCAACAGCGCATTGAAAGCCTCGGAAGCATCACCGGCCATTATCGGCAGGCCCGGGGGTTAAAACGACGACGCCGCCCGGAGGCGGCGTCGCGGTTCAGCTTGCAGACGACTTAATGCAGGTTGTCCAGCATCCAGTCGACGGCCGCGATGACCTGCTCGTCGGTCAGGGCCGGGTTGCCCCCCTTGGCGGGCATCACGCCGGCGTCGCCGGTGAAACCTTCGATGGCGTGCCGGTGCAGGGTGTCGGTGCCCTTGCCGAGGCGCGCGTCCCAATGGCTGTGGTCCAGCGTGGGCGCACCGCCGGCGCCGGTGTTGTGGCAGCCCATGCACAGGCTGTTGTAGATCACCGAGCCGTCAAGCGTACCGCCGTAGGCCACCTGCGACGCGGCGGCGGCCTGCGCGGCGGCGGCGGCGGCGGCCTGCGCGGCGGCGCCGGTGCTGCCGGCATACACGGCGCCGACCGGGGCGATGCGACGCTCGGTGCGCTGCGCGACCGCCGGGTCCACTTCAGGCGGGATCTTGTTGTGCAGGATGCCGGCCCCGACGATCAGGCCCACGGTCACCAGCATCAGGAAGCCGATCACCATCGAGAAGTGCTTGAGGAATTCGAGGTCGTAGTTGCGCACGATCCACCTGTGTGGCGCCGCCCCGGAGGCGGCGCGAAGCCATCAACAAGGACCGCACCACGCGGCCCACGCGCCAGTATACGACCGCCCCCGCCCTCTACCTGGCGGGGGTGGCGCGCCTGGAGGGATTCGAACCCCCGACCAATGGCTTCGGAAGCCACTACTCTATCCGGCTGAGCTACAGGCGCCTGGCTGGTACCCGGCGGGCGACGGAAACGCTCGTCGCTCGCCCGGGGGAGGCATTCTAGCGACAATTGCGAGGTTTCGCGCCATAGTGCCCGCCAATATCCGTCCAGGGTCGCCCGGCACGACGTGCCGCAGGGTGCCCACCGGCCCCGTCCGATGAGCTACGAACGCTTCGAAACCCCCGTCGAACCCGAATGGCGACGCAGGCTGCGCCTGTATTGGACACTCGTGCGCGGCGACCGGCCCATCGGTTGGTTGCTCCTGCTCTGGCCCACCTGGTGGGGTCTGTGGCTGGCGGCGGGTGGGGTGCCTCCGCTGTGGACGCTGTTCGTGTTTTCGGCGGGCGTGTGGCTGACGCGTTCGGCAGGCTGCGTGATCAACGACTATGCGGACCGCTGGCTGGACCCGCATGTCGAACGCACCCGCGGCCGCCCGCTCGCGACGGGTGCGGTCTCCGGACGCGAGGCCCTGTGGGTGTTCGCCGTCCTCATGCTGGCGGCCTTCGCGCTGGTGCTGACGATGAACCGGCTGACGGTGCTGCTCAGCGTGGTCGGCGTCGTGCTGGCCGCGAGCTATCCCTACCTGAAGCGCCACACCTACCTCCCGCAGGTGTACCTCGGGCTGGCGTTCGGCTGGGGCATTCCGATGGGCTTCGCCGCGATCCAGGGCGAGGTGCCGCCGCTCGCGTGGTTGCTGTACATCGCCAACATCGTCTGGTCCACGGCCTACGACACCTGGTACGCGATGGTCGACCGCGAGGACGACATCCGCATGGGCAGCAAGTCCACCGCGATCCTGTTCGGGCAGGCCGACCTCATCGCGCAGGGCGTGCTGTTCGGGCTGTTCCTGCTGGCGATGGCGCTGGTCGGACAGCGCGCGTCGCTGGGGGTGCCGTACTGGATCGGCTGGATGGCCGCGGCCCTGCTGGTGGGCTGGCAGTTCTGGATCTGCCGCCGGCGCGAACCTGCCGCCTGCTTCAGGGCGTTCCTGCAGAACCACTGGGTGGGGCTGGCATTGTTCGCCGGCATCGCGATCGCAGTGTGGCGGTCGCCCGTGGCTGGCTGAGATCAGTCCGGGGCGTCGGCTTTCGCCGGCGTGCCGGGTACCGGCAATCCTTCCCAATGCTCACGGGGCACCAGCTTCGGCGCTTCGGTGTCGCCACGGTAGTTGGGCGACATGATCTGCACGCCCGCCTCGTTGAAGGCGTCCTGGACGTTCGACAGCAGGGTCGTGCGAATGGCATTGCGCCGCATCGGGTCGGCGAGGCGCGTGCGCAGGGTGTACTCCACGTAGAAATCGCTGAGGGCGGTCTGCAGGACGAACGGCTCGGGGGCCTCCTGCACGCCTTCGGTCGCGGCAGCCGCCTGGAGCAGCAGCCGCTGCACCTGGCGCCACGGCGTGTCGTAGCCAATGGTGACGTTCGTATCCATCCACAGCCCCGCACCGTCGGGATGGCGGGAATAGTTCTCCAGCCGTCCGTTGAGCACCACGGTGTTGGGAAAGCTCACCTCGACGCCGGTGAAGGTGCGCAGTCGGGTGGTGAACAGGCCGATCTGCAGCACCACGCCCTCGGTATCGCCGATCCTGACGAAATCGCCGTTCTGCATCGTCCGCGAATACAGCAGCGTAAAGCCGCCCGCCGCCTGCCCGATGATGCTGGAGGCGCCCAGCGAGACCATCAGGCCCACCAGCACGCTCAGGCCCTTGAAGGCGTCGGTCTGCGCGCCAGGCAGGTAGGGGTAGGCCATGGCCAGCGCGAACAGCCAGATCACCGCGACCATGAGCTTGCGGGTGGGCTCGGCGAGCTGCGCATCGATGCCCAGCAGGTTGTAGCGGCCATGCTCGACGCCCTTGAGCATCAGGCCCAGCGTCTTGGTGATGGCACGTGCGAGCAGGAAGATCAGCACCACCGTCAGCAGCCCCGGGATGGCGCTCAGCACGCCGCTGCCGAAATCCTTCAGGCGGGCGACGATCCAGCCGGTCATCGCATCCGCCCAGGGACGGGTATAGGCGAACTGGCCCAGGCAGAAGCGCAACCACTCCTCCACCAGCACCAGCACCACCACCCATTCGATGATCCGCACGGTCCATCGGAGCACCGTGACCATGCCGCGGATCAACTGCCGGCCCGCCTCGGCGCGGGTCGCGGACAGGCGCTTCTGCACCTGCCGCTCCAGCCACTGGTGCAGGCGCAGGACCAGCCAGCGGTAGCCCCACAGCACGCCGACCAGGATGGCCGTGGCAAGCAGGCAGAACAGCGCGCCCCGCAGCAGGTGGCGGGGTTCCTGCTGCTCTTCGGCAGCGGCGATCGCGGCGCCGAGGCGCGATACCAGATCCGCCTGCGCCTGCGCGAAATCCTGGCCGGAGAGCGGGTCCACATCGCCCGGGGTCAGCACCAGCGCAGCGGCCCCGCCCACGGTGATGACCACGCCCTGCGGGACCTTTCGCTCGCCCAGGGATGCCACGCCCGGCTGCGCCACCGCGGTGGCGATGGCACTTTCCGCGTTGCGTGCGCGGCGCTCCGGCGGGATTCCGAGGAAGGGTGCCCGGAACGTGACGATGTCGCGATTGAAATAGGTGACGGTGGCTTCGCGTTCCGGCGTCGCCCCGTCCGTGGATTCGGCGGGGGTCGCCTCGCCGCCATCGACGAGGTCCGGCAACTGCGCCGATGCCAACGGTGCCCACAGGACCAGCAACAGGCCAAGCAACAACGCCCCGGCCGCGCGTCGGGCATGGCCATGGCGGAGCATCGAACGCACCGTTCCCTCCCCCGTACCCGCCCAGCTCAGCCGGCCTTGAGCGAGCGCAGCTTGAAGCCTGCGAACAGCTGCACCAGCCCGTAGAGAAGCGCGCCAATGCCGATCCACAGGCCCACCGCAGCGAGGCCCACCACGGGACTCATCGCGAACAGCAGACCGATCACGATCGCAAGCACGCCGCTCAGCGCAACCAGCCATTCGCCGGAGATCTGCTTGCGGACCCGGATCGCGAACACGAGCCGATAGACCCCGCCCACGATCAGCCAGGCGGCCAGGAACATCACCAGCACGCCGGCGGTGGCCACAGGATTGGCGATGGTCAGCACGCCCAGGGCCAGCGAGGCCAACGCATAGACCACCTGCCAGCCCTTCGACAGCGCATGCTTGCCGGTGAACAACGCGATGACCGCGAAGATGCCTTCAACGAGGGCCATGAAGCCGAAGAGCCAGGTCAGGCTGAGGGTCACCGCGGCGGGGCGGAACAACGCGAACAGACCGAACGCGACCGCGATCAGCCCATAGATGACGAGCAACCACCAACTGCGTGCCAACTCCTGTACCAGCGGCGACCCTGCGACCGCGGCGCGAACCGTGGTGTTCTGTGACGTGCTCATGCGCATCCTCCCCGGATGGACTCGACGGTGGGCCTGGCAGCGGCGCCGACCCCCGTCGCAGGATGCGCGAGGCCATGTAAGCCCGGCGTCAAGGAACCCGTGCGCAGACCCAGGCATCGACGCGCTCGATGCCGGAGCGCCGCAATGCGTTGGCCGCGGCGTGCAGGGTCGTGCCGGTGGTCATCACGTCATCGACCAGGACCACGTGCCGCGGCAGGCCGACGCCACCCCGGACCTCGAATGCGTTCCGCAGGTTGAGCCTCCGGGCCGGGCCGTCAAGCCGCGACTGCGGCACGGTGTCGCGGGTCCGCAACAGCAGGTCGTGGCGCAGCGGCAGGCGCAGGCGTCGCGCCAGCGGCCGCGCCAACTCCAAGGCCTGGTCGTAACCGCGGCGTCGCAGGCGTGCGCGGTGGAGCGGCAACGGCACGATCGCCTCGGGCCATGGAACCGTCGGCAGGTGCCGCCACAGCGCCGCGGCCATCCATTCGCCCAGGACCCGGCTGGCGGCGAGGTCCCCGTGGAACTTCGCCCCCGGCAGCAGGCGATCCATCGGCCAGCGGTAGGCGAAGGTGGCATGGCAGCTCGCCAGCGGCGGCGGGCAGCGCTGGCATGCCCCGCAGGCGCGGCCGGCTTCCTCCATGGGCAGCGGCTGCGCGCAGGCCGGGCAGGCGTGGCGATTCCACGGCAGCACCTGTGCGCACACGGCGCAGAGGCTGTCGAGCCCGCCCTCGCCGGCTTCGTCGACCGGCTCCCCGCACACCAGGCACCCGCGCACCCGGCATTGCCTCAGCAGTTGGCCGACCCGGCCGTAAACTTCGCGGAGACGATGCTGGTTGACAGGAATCTGCATGGTTTCCAGACTGGCCGCCCCGCCCGGCCATGTCTGTCAGAAAAGTCCTATGCCTGCCGTCAGAGAAGTGCCCGCCCTGCGCCACGACTGGGGCCGCGCCGAGGTCCGCGCGCTGTTCGACCTGCCCTTCCCGGTCCTCCTGCGCCGTGCCGGCGAGGTCCACCGCGCCCACTTCGACCCGGCCGAGGTGCAGGTCAGCACCCTGCTGTCGGTCAAGACCGGCGGCTGCCCCGAGGACTGCGGCTACTGCCCGCAGGCGGCGCGCTACCACACTGGCGTCGACGCGACCAAGCTGATGAGCACCGAGGCGGTGGTCGAGAAGGCCCGCCAGGCCAAGGCCGCCGGCGCCAGCCGCTTCTGCATGGGCGCCGCCTGGCGCTCGCCGAAGGATCGCGACATCCCGAAGGTCGCGGCGATGATCCGCGAGGTGAAGTCGCTGGGCCTGGAAACCTGCGCCACCCTGGGCATGCTCAGTGGCGAGCAGGCCACCGCGCTGCGCGAGGCCGGGCTGGACTACTACAACCACAACCTCGACACCGCGCCGGAGTTCTACAACGAGATCATCCACACGCGCGAGTTCCAGGACCGCCTGGACACGCTGGGCCATGTCCGCGATGCCGGCATGAAGACCTGCTGCGGCGGCATCGTCGGCATGGGCGAGGGCCGCGAACAGCGCGCCGGCCTGCTGCAGACCCTGGCCAACCTGCCGGCGCACCCCGACTCGGTGCCGATCAACCGGCTGGTCCAGGTCGAGGGCACGCCGCTGGCCGGGACGACCGAGCTGGACCCCTTCGAATTCGTCCGCACGATCGCCGTGGCCCGCCTGCTGATGCCCCGCTCGATGGTGCGCCTGTCGGCCGGCCGCGAGGCGATGAGCGACGAACTGCAGGCGCTGTGCTTCCTCGCCGGGGCGAATTCCATCTTCTACGGCGAGAAATTGCTGACGACCGGCAACCCCGACACCGAGCGCGATATGGCATTGTTTGACCGACTCGGGCTGCGACCGATGCCCGTGGTCGAACAGGGGGACACCGTCCATGCGGACATCATCGATGCCCAGGCGCGCGGCTGCGCAGCCTGATCCATGCCTTTTCCTCGACGCCGCCCCCTTGGGGGTGCGTCCGTGAGCCGCCCGTCCTGGCATGAACGGGTCGAGCGGGAGCGTGCCGAACGTGACGCCGGGCAACGCCGCCGCCACCGCCGGCGCGTCACCCAGCGCGACGGCGCCCGCTGCCAGGTGGACGGCCACTCCCTGCTCAACTTCTGCGGCAACGACTACCTGGGCCTGTCACAGCACTTCGCCGTCGTGGGCGCGCTGCAGGATGCCGCCGCCCGCGAGGGAGCGGGCGGGACCGCCTCCCACCTGGTCTGCGGCCACCATGCCCACCACGAGGCCCTGGAACGGGAGCTGGCCGACTGGTTGCAGGTACCCGCGGCGCTGCTGTTCGGCAGCGGTTTCACCGCCAACCTCGCGGTCATGCAGGCCCTGCTGGACGACGGTTCGATCTGTGTCCAGGACCGCCTGAACCACGCCAGCCTCATCGACGCCGCGCGTCTCGCCGGCTGCCGCCTGCGCCGCTATCCCCATGCCGATGCCGAGGGTGCGATCCGGCAACTGCGCAGCCTGCCGGACGGCCTGGCGATGCTGGCCACCGATGGCGTCTTCAGCATGGATGGCGATATCGCCCCCCTACGCCAGCTGGCGCTGGTGGCGCGCGTGCAGCGCGCATTGCTGTACGTGGACGATGCCCACGGTATCGGCGTGGTCGGACCCAACGGACGCGGGAGCGTCGCCGAGGCCAAGCTGGGGGTGCAGGATGTCCCGCTGCAGCTCGCCACGCTGGGCAAGGCGCTCGGCAGCTATGGCGCCGTCGTGGCCGGGGATGCCGACCTCGTCGGCCATCTCGCCGAAACCGCCCGCCCCTACCTGTACACCACCGCGCTGCCCCCTGCGCAGGCCGCCGCCACGCTGGCCGCGGTGAAGCTCGCACGCAGCGACCAGTGGCGCCGCGACAAGCTGCGGGACCTCGCCGGGCGCTTCCGCGCCCGTGCGCTGGCAGCGGGGCTGCCGCTGCTGGACAGCGACACCCCGATCCAGCCGGTGATGTGCGGCAGCGAAGCCAGTGCGCTTGCGATGTCCGCCGCGCTCGAGCAGGCTGGTTACTGGGTCGCGGCCATCCGCCCGCCCACCGTGCCCGATGGCCGTGCACGGCTGCGCATCACCCTGTCGGCCCTGCACGGCCCAGGGGATGTCGACGGACTCGTGGACGCCCTCGCACATGCCCGCGACCGCCACCCCATCGAAGCCGCCCACGCCTCATAGCGGCCGGTTGTCCGCCCCTTTCCCCCACCCCTGTTGTCCCGATGCACATTGAAACCCACGGCCGCGGTCCGGCACTGGCCCTGATCCACGGCTGGGCCATGCACGGCGGCCTGTTCGCCCCGCTGGTCGAACGGCTGTCCGACCGCCATACCCTGCACCTGGTCGACCTGCCCGGCCATGGCCATGCGCGCGACAGCGCCACGCCCCTGGACCCCGCGGCCCTGGCCCGGGCGCTGGTCGAGGCCGTGCCCGACGCGGTCTGGCTGGGCTGGTCGCTGGGCGGCCAGTTCGCCCTGCGCGCGGCACTCGACCATCCCGACGCCGTCCGTGGCCTGGTGATGGTCGCGGCCTCGCCCCGCTTCGTCGCCGGCGAGGACTGGCCGCACGGGGTCGGCCCGAACCTGTTCCGTGATTTCGGCGACGCGCTGCGCCGCGACTTCCGGGGCACGCTCGAGGGCTTCCTCGCGCTCGAGGCACTGGGTTCGGCCAGCGCCCAGGAGGAGCTTCGCGCCCTCCGCGCACGGGCATTCGAACGGGGCGAACCGGCCGAACGCGCATTGCAGGAGGGGCTGGTCCTGCTCGACCGGCTCGACCTGCGGGTGGAGCTGCCGGAACTCCAGGTCCCCAGCCTGTGGCTCAGCGGCCGGCGCGACCGCCTGGTGCCTTCCGGCGCGATGCCCGCTGCCGCGGCGCTGGCGCCGGGTGGCCGCAGCGTGGTGATCCCGAATGCCGGCCATGCACCCTTCCTCGGCGCGGCCGACGCCGTGGCCGCCGAAATCGATGCGTTCGTCCAGTCGCTGCCCGCACCGGTGGTCCCGTGAGCACGTCGCCCCCGCTTCCGCTGTTCGACCACCGCCAGGTCCGCCGCGCCTTCTCCCGCTCGGCGGACCATTACGACGAAGCCGCGGCCCTGCAGCGCGAAGTCGCCTCACGACTGATGGAGTCGCTGGATTACCTCTCCGACCCCGCGGTGGCGATGACGCCCGGCTGCGTGCTCGACGTCGGCTGCGGACCGGGCCACGCCGCGATCGCCATGCAGGCCCGCTGGCCGAAGGCACGCGTGGTCGCCCTGGACCTGGCCGCGCCCATGCTCCAGGCGACCCGTGGCAACGCCGCCACGCGACCCGGCGCCGGCCGCCCCCGCTGGCTGGGGGGTCGCGCGGCGCCGCTGCCCGTCTGCGCCGACGCCCGCGCGCTTCCGCTGGCCGATGCCAGCGTCGACCTGCTGTTCTCCAACCTCTGCCTGCAATGGGTCGAGGACCTGCCCGCGGTGTTCGCCGGGTTCCGTCGCGTGCTGCGCCCGGGCGGACGCCTGCTCGTCTCCACCTTCGGGCCCGACACCCTGCACGAGATGCGGAGCGCCTTCGCCGAAGCCGACGCCGCGCCCCACGTCAGCCTGTTTCCCTCGATCGCGCAGTTCGGCGACGCCCTGGTCGCCGCCGGGTTCCGCGACCCGGTGCTGGACCGCGACCTGTTCGTCCACGGCCACGGGACGCTCGGCGGGCTGATGCGCGAGCTGCGCACGCTCGGCGCCACCAATGCGAGCGTCGAGCGGCGCCGCAGCCTGACCGGTCGCGCCCGGTTCGCTCGCGCGGCGGACGCCTACGAGGCGCTCCGCGGGGCCGCCGGGGGCCCGTTGGCGGGCCTGCTGCCCGCGACCTGGGAGGTGATCTACGCGCAGGCCTGGGCACCGCCGCCGGGAACGCCGATCAAGCTCGACGGCATCGACGAAGTCCACCTGCCCGCGCACGGCATCCCGGTTCGCCGGCGCTGAGTTCCAGCCGCCATGACGGGCATGCCGCACGGCGCGCACACTGGCGGCATGCCCGAGCGCCGCACCGCCCTGCTTGCCGTCGCAATCGCACTGCTGTCCGCCCTGTTCTTCACCTGCACCTACGTGATGAACCGTGCGGCAGCGGTCGATGGGGGCCACTGGGCGTGGACCGCATCGCTGCGCTACCTCGCGACGCTGCCGCTGTTGTGGCCGCTGATGCGCTGGCAGGGAGGCAGCGGCGCCGTACTCACGGCGCTGCGCCGCCACCCGCTGCCCTGGCTGGCATGGAGCGCCGTCGGCTTCGTCCTGTTCTACTGCGGCCTGAGCTTCGCCGCGGCCAGTGGCCCGTCGTGGCTGGTGGCCGGCACGTTCCAGTTGACCGTCGTCGCGGGCATGTTGTGCGCTCCCTTCCTGTATCGCGATGCGCGTCGGCGCATCCCACGCGCGGCGCTGGGGGTTGGGCTGGTGGTGGTGGCCGGCGTCATGCTGATGCAGTTCGGCGAAGCCGACGGCGGGCTCGATGCCGCGGGCTGGATCGCGCTGGCCAGCGTCGCGGTGGCCGCCTTCGCCTACCCGCTCGGGAACCGCGGGCTGCTGCTGCACCTCGAGCGCACCGGCGAGCCCCTCAACGCGACCCAGCGGGTCTTCGGGATGACCCTCGCCAGCCAGCCCGCGTGGCTTGCGCTGGCCGCGTTCGCCTGGTTCAGGGCCGGCCCGCCCGGGGGATCGGAAATCGGCCTCGCGATCGGCGTCGCGATCGGCGCGGGGATCATCGCGACGGTGCTGTTCTTCCAGGCCACGGGGATGGTCCGGAACGATCCCAGCGCGCTCGCGGCGGCGGAAGCCATGCAGGCGGCGGAGATCCTGTTCGCAACCCTGTTCGGCGTGATGTGGCTGGGGGAAGCCTGGCCCCACGGACGCAGCGCATGGGGTGCGGTACTGGTGGCCATCGGTATCGTCGCCTTCAGTGCGGTCGCCGCGCGCAGCGCGGCCGGCTCGAGCCGCGCGACCCGCCAGCTCCGCAGCGACCGCGGCGCCTGAACGAACGCCCCGCCGCGCGGCAACGCGTCATGACGGTTCAGCCGCCCGCGGATAGATTCGGGGTTTCGCCCTTGCCGGATCGTCCCGATGCGCCCCTTCGCCGTTTCCACCCTGTGCACGCTTGGCCTGGCGATCGGACTGGCGGTGGCCAGCGCGCGACCCGCGTCGGCCACGCCGCCGCCCGGTCCGGATACCCGCGCGATGATGGAGGCCTGGGGCCTGGACCCCGCGGTGCTGAGCGGAAATGCCTCGCAGCTCCTGCTGCGTACGCCGGACCCGGCGGTCGACACGCTTTACCAGGCGGTGCACCACAGCCTGCAGGACCCACGCGAGGCCCGCCTGCTGTGCGCGGCCTTCGAGCCCGGCGGCGACCGCAGCCTGGACGGCCTGAACCGCGTCGCGGCGGGCCTCAGCGATACCAGCCGGCAACGCTTCGCCAACGCGGTGGTGCTGGTGCTGATGAGTGCGGCGCAGGGCGTGGCCCAGCCGTGGGACGTCGACGCGGCGCGACAGGCGCTCAAGGCCGCCGCGGTGCGTGCGGCCATCCTCAACGACGGGTTCACCGCCGCCCTCAACGGAAACGATGCGGACGCCCGCTGCCGGGCGGTCGGCCAGCTCACCGCCGCCCTTGAAGACCAGCCGCAGGCCGAACGCGCCGCGGTCACCCGCCTGCTGCTGATGGAAGGCGTGGCCATGCTGGCGGGCGCGGCCTCCAGCGACGCCCTCAGCCGCTGACCTGCTCCAGCCAGTCCTGCAGGTTGTAGTAGTTGGTCACGCGGGCGATGCACCCGCCCCGGATATCGAAGAACGCGCCGCCCGGCAGCCGATAGCGCTGGCCGCGCGCCGGCGGCAGGCCTTCGTCGTCGGCCCTGTATTCGCCATGCACCACGTATTCGGCCGCGGCCCGCGAGCCGTCGGAGGACACCAGGACCACCACGTCGTCAAGGCGTTCGCGGTAGCAGCGCGCCATGCGCCCCAGGAACGCCTCGAATGCCGCCTTGCCGCTTTCACGCGGCCCGTTGTTCACGTCGTGCACGACGTCGTCCGCCAACAGCTCGAGCATGCCGGCCCAGTCACCGCGATTGAAAGCCGCGTAGTAGGCCAGCAGAAGCTCGGTGGCACGGTCGTGGCTGCGGGTTCCGTCGATCCTCACGGCGGGCTCCTGCAACGGGAAGGCCGCCATGATGCCACTGCTTCAGGACGTCACGAACATCGCCGACACGGCGTCCAGGTCGACGTTGCCCCCCGAGAGGACGAGGCCGACCCGGCGCCCGGCGAAGCGCTGCGGATGCCCCAGCACCACGGCCAGCGGGATCGCCGCCGACGGTTCCACCACCAGCTTCAGGCGCTCCCACACCAGCCGCATCGCCCGGATCACCGCGGTATCGTCGGCCAGCAGGACCTCTCGCAGGTGCGCCTGCAGGATGGGGAAGGTCACGCTCCCCAGCTCGGCGCGCAGGCCGTCGCAGACGGTATCGGCGATGCGTCCGGTGATGCGCTCTCCGGCGGCAAGCGAATCGTGGGCATCCCGCGCGCCCAGCGGTTCGGCACCATACATCGCAATGTCGGGATCGGAGGCGTGGGCCGCGATGCAGGCGCCCGACAACAGGCCGCCCCCACTGACCGGCGCGACCACGGTGTCCAGCCCCGGGGCCTGCCGCAGCAACTCCAGCGTGGCCGTGCCCTGCCCGGCGATCACCCGCGCATCGTTGAACGGATGCACCAGCACGCCGCCGGTATCGGCGAGCACCTCGGCGGTCGTCGCATCGCGGGACGCCTGGGCGGTCTCGCAGGGGACGATCCGCGCGCCGTAACCGGCGATCGCGGCCAGCTTCACCCGGGGCGTGCTTCGCGGCGCCACCACGGTCGCGTGGGTGCCACGCAAGCGTGCGGCCAGCGCCACCGCCGCGCCATGGTTGCCCGAACTCTGGGTGACGATGCCGCGCGCGGCCTCGGCATCATCCAGGGAGAACACCGCGTTGCAGGCACCCCGGAACTTGAACGCTCCGACGCGTTGCAGGTTCTCGCACTTGAAATGCAGCTCGCAGCCCGCCATCGCGTCCAGCGCGCTGGAGCGCAGCACCGGCGTGACATGGGCATGGGGGGCGATGCGGGCAGCCGCGGCCAGGACGTCGGAGGCCGTGGGAGGAGTCGCTGGATTCATCCCCGAAGCGTATCCCAGCCCCGTCGCGCCAGCACCTTCAACGCGGACTCAGCGGAGCTCGCCCGCAGTCGGTTCCGGGGGGATCGAGGGCGGCAGGGTGGTCACGACCGGTGCCGCCCTGCGCCGTCCCAGCAGGCTCACCGTCACTGAACCCGCGACCACCAGCAGCGCACCCGCCCACCCCAGCGTGTCGATGCGCTCCGGCGCCAGCCAGCCGGGCCAGAGCACCGCGACGGCCGCCGATGCCGCGATGCAGAGCAGCGGCGTCGTGGCGAGTACGACGGACACCTTCGACGCTTCCCAGTGCGCCAGCGCTTCGGCAAACGCGCCGTAGGCCCCGATGGTGTTGAACGCACAGTAGCCGAGGAGCAGCCAGTGCAGGCCATCCAGGCGCAACAGCGCACTGGGCGTCGCGAAGGGCCAGAGGGCCAGCGTGGACAGCGCATAGATGAACAGGAGGATCTGCATGGAGCCCAGCTTGAGCAACAGCTGTTTCTGCAGCAGCGCATAGATCGCCCACGTCACCGCGGCCACCACGACCAGCAGCGAACCGGTGAGGTATCCGGGGCCGCGCGCCCCTTGCCACTGGTCCAGCGAGAACACCACCAGCCCCCCCACCAACATGCCGAAGCCGATCCACTGCGCCGCCCGGAACGACTCGCCGAACACCCAGATCCCGCCCAGGGCCATCAGCAGCGGCGCCAGCTGGATCAGCAACTGGGTGTTGGCCGGCGAGGTGTACTGGATCCCCAGCAGGTAGAACACGTAGTTCGCGAGCAGCATCACACCCGCCAGGGCCAGCAGCCCCCAGCCCACGCCTCCCAACCGGGCATAGCCGCCCAGGCGACCGCGCAGGCCCAGCCACGCCGCGGTGAACACGGTCGCGACCAGGAAGCGGAACCAGGTCAGGGTGATCGCGTCCAGCTCGTCCAGGACCACCTTGAGGGCGATCGGCAGGGTCGCCCAGCACAGGGCGGTGGTCAGCGAGAGACCCAGGCCCAGACGCCAGTTGCCTGAGGCACGGTGAAGGTTCATGGTGGGATGCATCGACGCGGGGAGCGCATGCTCTCACCCTCCCGCACCCCCCACAAGCCTTCGTCCGCCCGCTTCGCGACCCGTACGCCCGGGACCGTTCGGAGAGGGACGAATTAAGCGCGAGTTCAATGACTTACGCGCATGGTGGACCCATCCCAAAAGGGGGATCCTTGTCATGATCCGCACCATCGCCCTTCCCGCCGCAGCGCTGCTCCTGCTGGGCGCATGCAGTACCTATTCGTACCGCCCGACCGGCAACGGTGGCGGTTACTACTACGGCCAACCGTCGGTGGAGTACCGCCAGTACGGCGGCTATGGCTACGGTCGCTACGGGTACGGCTATGGCCCGTGGAGCTACGGTTACGGGTACGCCCCCTGGGGCTATTACAACCGGCCGGGCTGGGGCAATCCCTACTACCCGGGAAATCCCTACTACCCCTACTACCCGCGCCCGCCGGTGGTGATCCGCCCCCCGCACCGGCCGGATCACCCTGATCGGCCTGATCGGCCTGATCGGCCCGACCGTCCCGGCAGGCCGGATCGTGGCGACCGCCCCGATTCGCCCTGGGATCACGTCAACAACATCAACCGTCGCGAGCAGCGACCGCCCAGGATGGTGCCGGACCGGACCGCCCGCGAGGTCCAGACAGCACCCCCGAGGCCGGCCCCGCGTCCCTCGGCCCCGCGCAGCGGCGGGAATCGGGAGCGCAGCCCCTGGGGTGCGCTGGAGCAGGAACGCTGACCCACCCTGCGGCACCGCACGTCGGGGACGTGACCGCCGTCGCTTGACGGCCTGCCGCCCGGAGGCGCAAAGTAGGGCCACCTGACCTAAATCGTCGCATTGCGACGTTGAATGGGTCAGGGAAACTGGAAACTGCAAGCGTCGATGTCGGCGTTCGACGAGGAATCACGGATCCCCCCTGTTCCGTCCCCGTCGAGCGTCGGCGCCTTGCAACGCACCACACTGACTTGGCCGCGAAATGCGGCCATTTTCTTTTTGGGCATTCCCCCGGGAACCCCGCAGACGGATAAGCGGGCAGCAACGGCCCTGGAAGAAGCGACCTCGCGCGCGACGAGAAGCGCGACGAAAGATAAAAAAAGGGCCGAACGTCCCCCGACATTCGGCCCTCTGCTTCCCCGGCGGGCACTTGGCCAGCCCCTGTTCCAATTCCGGCCAGCGCGTGAAGCGCCTGCCCCGTCGGGTGCATGTATAACGATGCAGGATGCGTGCCAACTTTTTGTGGGAACAGGCGATCCGCCCCTCCAGGCCTTAGAATGGGCGCTCGCGGTTTGCGTTCCGTGACCGGCTTCCCATTGACCCCTGCATCCGCGCCGCGTGCTGCGGCCCGCATCCAAGGTATGCACGGCCACTTGGGGTGACCGATTGCGACACCCGTGGCCGGGCCGGGTCACAAGCTGCCATCGGGCGGACCCGCCCACCAATTTCCGAGACCAGAGGCATGGGCAAATCCTTCTACCAGTACGACGTGATCGTGGTCGGTGGCGGCCACGCCGGCACCGAGGCCGCGCTGGCGTCCGCGCGCGCCGGTGCCAGGACCCTGCTGCTGACCCACAACGTCGAGACGGTGGGCGCGATGAGCTGCAACCCGGCGATCGGCGGCATCGGCAAGGGCCACCTGGTCAAGGAGATCGATGCGCTCGGCGGCCTCATGGGGCGCGCCGCGGACGCGGCCGGCATCCAGTGGCGGCGCCTCAACGCAAGCAAGGGCCCGGCGGTACGCGCGACCCGCTGCCAGGCCGACCGGTCCCTGTACCGGGCGTTCATCCGGCGCGCGGTGGAAGGCCAGCCGAACCTGACCCTGTTCCAGGCCGCGGTGGACGACATCGAGTTCGCGGGCGACGCCGTACGCGCGGTGGTGACCCAGACCGGCCTCCGCTTCGAGGCCCCGGCCGTGGTGCTGACCGCGGGCACCTTCCTCGCTGGCAAGGTCCACATCGGCCAGGCCACCCATGCCGCAGGCCGTGCCGGCGACCCGCCCGCGCAGGCGCTGGCGCAGCGCCTCCGTGAAGGGCCCTTCGTGGTCGACCGCCTGAAGACCGGCACGCCGCCGCGCATCGACGGGCGCACGCTGGACTATGCGGTGATGGAAGAACAGCCCGGCGATGATCCGCGCCCGGTGATGTCGTTCATGGGCAGCGCCGCCGACCATCCGCGCCAGGTGTCCTGCTGGATCACGCATACCTCCGAACGCACCCACGAGATCATCCGCGGTGCGCTCGACCGCTCGCCGCTGTACACCGGCCAGATCGAGGGCACCGGCCCACGCTACTGCCCATCGATCGAGGACAAGGTCGTGCGCTTCGCCGAGAAGGCGAACCACCAGATCTTCGTCGAACCGGAGGGCCTGGAGGTCGCGGAGATCTACCCGAACGGCATCTCCACCTCGCTGCCCTTCGACGTGCAGCTCGAGCTGGTGCGCAGCATCCGTGGCTTCGAACAGGCGCACATCACACGGGCCGGCTACGCGATCGAGTACGACTACTTCGACCCGCGCGGCCTGAAGACCACCCTGGAGACCAAGGCGATCGCCGGCCTGTTCTTCGCCGGCCAGATCAATGGCACCACTGGTTACGAGGAAGCGGCGGCACAGGGCCTGCTGGCCGGCGTCAACGCCGCGCGCTTCGTGCGCGAGGCGGCCGGCTGGTCACCGCGCCGGGACGAGGCCTACCTGGGCGTGCTGGTCGATGACCTCACCACGCACGGCACGTCGGAGCCGTACCGGATGTTCACCAGCCGCGCGGAGTACCGGCTGCAGCTGCGCGAGGACAACGCCGACCTGCGGCTCACGCCGGTCGGCCGCGACCTCGGCCTCGTCGACGATGCGCGCTGGTCGCGCTTCGAAGCCAAGCGTGACGCCATCGCGTGCGAGAGCGCCCGCCTCGGCGCCCTGTGGGCAGCGCCGAACAACCCGCTGGGCCGCGCACTGGCCGACACGCTGGGCATCGAACCCAGCCGCGAGACCCGCGCACGCGACCTGCTCAAGCGCCCGGAACTCGACTACGCGAAGCTGGCATCGGTGCCCGGCATCGGTCCCGGCGTGGACGACCCCGAAGTGGCCGAGCAGGTCGAGATCGACGTGAAGTATTCCGGTTACCTGGATCGCCAGCGCGAGGAAATCGAACGCGCGCGCCGCCACGAAGACACCGCGATCCCGACCGGTTTCGACTACGCCACGGTGCGCGGGCTGTCCGCCGAAGTGCAGGGCAAGCTCGACCGCGTGCGCCCGCAGACCATCGGCCAGGCCCAGCGCATTCCCGGCATGACCCCGGCGGCCATCTCGCTGCTGCTGGTGCACCTGACCCGGCAGCGGCGCAGCCGGGTGGCGTGATGGCCCCGGCCAACCCTGCCATCCGCGCGCAGGGTACCGGCACTCAGCGCTGGAGTTCGAACACCGCGCGGACCGACGCGCTGTACTCCACCGTCGGCTGGACGTAGCGACCGGGGTCCAGGCGGGAGCCGCTCACTTCGATCCGGTCGAGTGAGGTACCCCCATAGCCATCCATGACGCGTGAGCCGACGCTGTCGATGCTGTAGACCGGCCCCAACGTGGTTCCGAACGAGCGGGCCATTTCGCCGGCCTCGCGCCGGGCATCCTCCACCGCCTTCGACTTGGCTTCCTGGCGCAGCGCATCCGCCCGGCTCGACTCGAATGCGACGGAAGAAATCGAGGTCGCACCGGCTTCCAGTCCACTGTCACGAAAGGCGTTGAACCGTTCCAGGTCGCGCAGGGTCGCCGTTACTTCGCGGCGGGCGTAGTAACCCTTGCGGACGGAATTTCCCTCGTCGTCGTAATCCACCTCTTCTCCGGTGTCGAGCGACGATGCGACAACGTCTTCCTCGTCGACCTCGAATCCCGGCAGGCCCTCCAGCAAGCGATTGACCGCCGCATCCACACGCTGCTTGGCGGGCAGGGGGGCATCGGCCAGGCTCCGGAACTCGAAGGTGACCGTAACGGCATCCGGTTTCACGCTGACCTCGCCGGACCCGCTCACGACGATGTGCGGTGCGTCAGGCAAGGGTGTACCCGCGCGAGCCGCGGCGAGGGACAGGCACAGCACCGGCAACAGGATGAAACAGGACGACGGTCTCATGGGCGCACTCCGCGCGGGACAATCGGCCGAGCTTACTTCTCCTTGCGCCAGTTGAGATAACCGCGGCTCTCGATCGAGCTGCTCTCGACCTCGACGTCGAAGCCCATGCCGAGCAGGTACTTGAGGGTCAGCACGGTGCCGTTGCCGAGCAGGGAGACGCCGTAGCCGACGTACAGGCGCGGCGACAGGCGCTTGCCGAAGCCGAACACACCGCCGGCCGTGCGGCTCTCCATCATGCCGGCATCGTCCAGGCCAAGCTTGTCGCCCAGCTGCGAGGCCAGCAGGCTGCCGCCCGCCGCCAGCGCGGCGTTGGCGGCGCTGAGGCTTTCGGTCTCGCTGTCGCTGGCGGTCGAAAGCGGGCGTCCCAGGGTCAGGTAGGCCAAGGCTTCCGACTGGGTGGATGCCGGGTCCGACCAGACCTCGACCTTGGGGCTGCTGACGCGCCCGGTGATGGCGACGCCCGCGGTCACGTCACCGATGCCGCGCTCCGCCCGCACGTCGAGGAGCGGATCCGACACCGGTCCACCGGACCAGCCCAGTTCTCCCCGGGTGATGGTGAGGTCCTGCCCATAGGCCTTGTAGCGGCCGGACACCTGCAGGGCGCCGCGCGCCGTCATTTCGCGCCCCGGAACCGCACGCACGCGCATGCCGCCGTCGAGCTTGCCCGTCAGCCCGAAGCCGTTGAGACGCACGTCGTCGCCGAGGGCGACCTCCAGATCGAGTGCCAGTGGCGACGCGCCGGTGTCTTCCGGATCGACGGGGTCGAGCACGACGACGTCGTCCGACGGCGACACCGCGCCGTCCAGCCGTTCCAGGTCGAGCAGGGCCGACGGCACTTCGACCCGGCCGGTGACTGTGATCGGCTCGTCCGCCGCGATGCGCACCTGCAAATCCGGGCTGGCGACCGCGCGCAGGTCGCGGGTATCGGACACCAGCACGTTGTCGCCGCGCACGTTCAACTGCAGCGGCGGCACGCCCTCGCGGAAACCAAGCACGCCGTCGATGTCGAGCCGTCCACCGGCCTCGTCGCCATTGCTGCTGAAGACCGAGCCGCTGAGTCGCGCGCTGCCGTCGCCCTGCGCGGCGAGCGTGATGTCGCCGTCCTGCAGCAGGATGCCGAGCGCGGGCACCTCGGTGGTGAAGTCGGTCAGGCGCAGCTGGCCGCCCAGGTGCGGCGCCTCGCGGGTGCCGGACAGGGCCAGCTGGCCGACCAGGTGCCCCTGCGGCTCCAGCACGTCGGGCGAGAACATCTCGACCCAGACCAGGTCGTCGATGTCGATGCCGATGCTGCCGTCGAGCGCCGACTGCGCGTCCCAGCCCGTCCGCAGCCGGGCGTCGAGCCGGCCGTCATCGTTGATCGTGCTGTCCAGCGTGGCTTCGATGCGGTTGGCGTCGAATTCGGCCGACAGGCGCAGGCCGCTGTAGTGGAAGGGCTCGTTCTGTGCTTCGGGCCGGAACTTGAGGCCACCGGAGGGCGAACTCAGTTCGACGTGGCCGTCCCAGGCGTTGCCGACTGGGCGCAACCGGGCATCCAGCGCCAGCTCGCCACGCATCACCCAGGGACGACCATCCCCGCGCTCGGGCAGGTAGGGCTCGACGAGCAGCAACGGCAACTGTTCGCCCTGCACGGCGACACCCTGCCGCGGCCAGTCCGCGCTTGCGCACAGATGGCCGCCCTCGCTGGCGGCCAGGCAGCTCCGGTCGAGCCGGATGTCCGCACCCGCGATGCGGAAGCCCGCGGGCTGCTCCAGCGTCCAGCTGGCGCCGCGTGCCGGGGCCAGGCGCAGGCGGGCCAGCTGGCCTTGCCAGGCCGCGCCCCGCCGGTCGACACCGCCGGCCAGTGACAGCTCGCCGATCTCGCCGCGGGCCTCGGCGTCGAGCTGCAAGGCTTCCACCGCACCGCGCGCCTGCACGTCGAGGGTGTCCAGGGCGACGCCTGCCTGCACGCCCTGGGCCTGCAGGGACAAGCGTCCGCCGCCGCCGCGCCAGGGCAGGTCGCCCTGCAGCGACAGCCGTTCGGCGGCGTAGCCGGCCACACCCAGCGCATCGCCGCGAAGGTTGGCGCTCAGGTCTGGCGCGTCGCGCCGACCCTCCAGCTGGATCGTGCCTTCGAGCCGGCCATGCCCATCGGGCAGCAGGTCGGCCAACTGCAGGGGTGCGACGCGGGCATCGATGTCGAGCGTGTCGGCGATCCGGCCCTCGGCCTCGATCCGGCTGCCGCCCAGACCGAGCGCGATGTCACCGCTGTAGGTGTCCCCTTCGATCGCGACGTGGGCCTCGCCGTCGAGCGGTCGGTCGCGCAGGCGGCCGCCGAGGTCCTCGATGTCGACGGTCGCCTGCAACGCGCCACCGTCAAGCACGCGCCCTTCGCTGGCGATCCGGCCATCAACCGCGCCCGCCCAGTCGGCGAGGAAGTATCCAGGGTCGAAGCCCGCCAGTCGTGCCTCCGCCTGCCAGGCCAGTGCGGGCGCCCACGCCACGTTGCCTTCGACGTCGAGGCGACCGGTCGGCATTTCGACTTCGAGCTGCTGGATGCGTGCCTTCTCCGCATCACCCCGCGCATCGAAGTGCATGTCGGCCTGCTCGAGGTCGCGGGTCAGCGTGGCGCGGCCGACCGCGGCCCAGGCGTCCAGGGTGCCGGCGACGCCGAGATCGGCGTCGGCGCGAATGGCGGGGGCCGCCGTTTCGCCTGCCGCGGGTGCGGCACCGGTCCAGGTCAGCCCGCGTGCATTCACCGCGACGCGCAGGCGGGTGTGCCCGGGGTCGCTGAAATCGGCATGGCCCTCCGCACGGACGCGTCCCTCGAGCGCCTCGACCACCAGCGGATCGACGTCGAGCACGTTGTCGCGCAGGCGCACGGTCGAAGGCAGCACGCGCGCCGAAAGCTCGCCCTGGACGACCTCGCCCTGCAGTTGCGCCTCGCCATCGACGCCGGCGATGCGCAGCTCCACCTGCAGCGGCGTTTCGGCTGGCACATCGCTGCCCGCCAGCAGGCCGGGATCGATCGCGTCGGCGTCGACGTCGAGATTCCAGCGCACCGGCGATTCGCCACGCAGCGTCGCGGTCGCGCGCAGGGCCCCGGGTACACGACCGCCGATGCCAACATCCATGTGCGCGAGGTCGCCGCGCGCCACCAGGCCCAGGCGGCCCGGGGTACGGCCAGGGGCGGCCGGCAGCACCGCAGTGGCCAGCAGGTCGGTGCGGTAGTTGTCGCCCGGCCGGTACTCGCCGTGCACGTGGAACAGGCCCAGGTCACTGTCGATGTCGAGGCGTTCGACTTCCAGGATTCCGCTGCGCGCGCGCAGGCCACCACGCAATTGGCGGATGCCGACCACCGGCACCGCTTCGACCGCGCCACCCGGGGATGCCTCCAACCGGGTGACGACGAAACCATCGACCTGCACATGGTCGGCCTCGAGCGCCAGCGGCGGCTCGATTGCCGGGAGCACGTCGGGCCAGCGCGGCAGCTCGAAAGGCTCGTCCTCCGACGGCGGCAGCTGCAGCGTCGCATCATCGAGCTCCAGCGCGTCGAGCCGCAGGGTGCGCCCGATCAGCGGGCGGATCGCCGGGTCCACGGTGGCGCGCTCGGCGGTAAACACCAGCCCGTCCATCTCGAAGCGGATGCCCCGCAGGGTCATCGGCCCGGCGACCGGGCCCTCCGCCTCGCGCCACTCCAGGCTGGCGTTCGCGGGCAGCCGGGCCTTGACCTGCGACAGCAGCATGTCGCGGCCGCCGACGGTCATCAGCAGCCAGTACAGCAGCATCGCCACCAGCCCGCCCAGCACGACGCCGAGGATGGCCGCCCGCACGGCCAGCCAGCGCAGGCGCGCGCGTCGCCGTTCGCGCAGCTCGCGGATGCGGGCTTCGCGTTCTTCCGGCGTCGGGCTGGGCGTGTTCGCGGCCATCGTCAGAGATTCGCGCCGATGTTGATGTAGATCTGGTAGTCCGAATCCGGGTCGTCCAGGCCATGCGCCACGTCAAGGCGCAGCGGCCCCACCGGCGAGATCCAGCGCAGTCCGATGCCGACGCCGGTGCGCCAGTCCGGGCTGTCGTCGAAGGCCGAGCCGCTGTCGACGAACACCGCCGCGCCCCAGGTGTCGTTGAAGTAGTGTTCGTACTCGACGCTGGCGGTCACCAGGTTCTTCGCCCCGGTGTAGTACTCGCCGAAGTCGTTCTCGAACGAGGGCCCGACTTCCTGGTAGGCATAGCCGCGTATGCTGTTGTCGCCACCGGCATAGAAGCGCAGGCTCGGCGGCAGGTTGACGATATCGTCGCCATAGGTGTTCCCGAGCTCGCCGCGCAGGATCAAGCGGTCGATGTCGCCGAGGCCGATATACCAGCGACCGAGCACGTAGACCTGGGCGAAGCTGGCGTCGGAGCCGGCGCCCTCGACCGCCCCCTTGACCTGGCCGGTGATGCTGACCGCGTCGCGCGGGAACAGCGGGTTGTCGACGTCGCTGTAGGTCGCCCGCAGGGACGGATAGAAATAGGTCCCGTAGAGATACTCGGGCAAGGGAGCGAGCGCGCCGCCGCCGTCATCGGCTACCGCATAGCGCCAGCGCTCCCGCAGGAAGTGCACCGATGCGGTTGCATTCCAGTGCCGGTTGATCTGTCCGCTGCGCGAGCCGACGAATTCCACGCGCCGCGAATCCACGTAATCGGTCTGTTCGTCGGCGTACTGCCCACTGATCGTGTACCAGCCGTCCAGCCAGGCGAACGCCGGGATCAGGTACTGCACCGTGGCGGTCTTCTTCTTCTCGGCCCAGTCGATCTGGCTCTTGAGCTTGTGGCCGCGGTCGTTGAGGTAGCGGCGGTCGAGTCCGAGGCGGATGCCGGCCCCGGTGTCGGTGCCATAGCTCAGGCCGGCCGTGTACACGGTGCGCTTGGCCGGGGTCAGTGTCACCGTGACCGGGACTTCGCCGTCCACCGCCTGCGAGGGATCGGGAGCGATATCGATCGTCGAGAAATAGTCCAGCGCGGACAGCGACTGGCGCAGGCGGTCCAGCTTGCCCTGGTGGTAGTAGCTGCCCTGCTCCCAGTACACGAGCCGTTCGATGATGCCCGGGCGGATGATGGTCTCCGGGTCCTGCACGAAGGTGATCGGCCCCATGTCGTAGCGGATGCCGCTTTCCCAGACCAGGTCGATGTCGGCGGCCTTCGCGGCGCGGGTGACTTCGACCCGGTGCGACAGGTAGTCGGAATCGAAGTAACCGCGCTCGGCCAGGCGGCGGCTGATCCGTACCTTGCTCGCCTCGTACGCGGGATGGTTGAAGACCTCGCCCGGCGCGGGCTTGAACTTGGCCAGATCCTCCTTGAGGTACCGGTCCTGGGCGCCCTCGCCGATGATCGCGATGTCGGAACGGCGCACCTTCACCGGTTCGCCGGGTGCCACGGTGATGGTGACGGAGACCGTTTCGCCCACGCGCTCGCGCTCGACGGCGATCTCGGGGTCGTAGTAGCCGAAGGGCTCGAGCGCCGTGCGGGTCTCGTCCTCGGCCTGCCTCACCAGGAAACCCAGTCGCCGCGGCCGCATCTCCTCGCCCTCGGCGTCGACCAGCGACAGCGACTCGCGGACGTTGGTTTCCATGGCCTCGTCGTCGAGGCCGACGATCGTGACCTCGCCGACCTTCGCCGCCCATGCCGGCCCCACGCTCGCGACGAGCAGCAGGGCGGCGATGGCAGGCAGGCGAGGGGGCATGGCCGCAGGATACCGGGCGGGTGTCAATCGTCCATGAAAGCCGCCGGCCGGTCGATCCGGCCCTGCGGCGTCCGGTCAGGCAGACAGGTGTTCGATCGCCGCCACGCTGCCCAGGCGTTCGCCCAGGCGCCGCAACAGGGCCAGGCGGTTGGCCCGCACCGCCGGGTCGTCGGCGTTCACCATCACCGCGTCGAAGAAGGCATCGACCTGCGGGCGGACGCGCGCCAGGTGGGTGAGCACGTTGGCGTAGTCGCCGCTGCGCAGCGCGCCGGCGGTTTCGCCGTAGAGCGCCTCGACCGCCTCGGCCAGCGCGCGCTCGGCCGGCTCCGACAGCAGGGCCGGATCCTCCATGCGCGGCACCTCGATGTCGGCCTTCTTCAGGATGTTGCCGATGCGCTTGTTCGCCGCGGCGAGTGCCTCGGCTTCGGGCAGCTGCGCGAAGCCGCCGATCGCGTCGATGCGGCGGTCGAAGTCGTATAAATGCACGCCGCCAAGAGGAATGTGTCGTGCAGCCCGCACCTCGGAGTCCGCCAATGCGTAGGCAGCTACTGCGTTGAAGTGCTGTGCCGGCACGCCCTTATCGGCGTAGTAGCTACGAAGTCGTTCGATGACGAAGTCATGGAGCTCCAGCTGAATCGTGTCCGAATTCTGATCAGCGCTCGCCTGAACCTGACTCGGGAGCAATCTGAAAGCATCGTTGATCAACTCGAAGAGGTTCAGTGAATATCCACTCTCGATGATCGTCCGCGCCAGTCCCAGCGCGTTGCGGCGCAGTGCGAACGGGTCTTTGTTGCCGGTGGGCTTCAGGCCCGCGGCGAAGCCGCCGGCCAGCGTATCCAGGCGCTCGGCGATCGCCAGCACCTTGCCGGCCGGCGACAGCGCGATGTCGTCGCCACCGAAACGCGGGCGGTAGGCCTCATCGACGGCATCGGCCACCTCGACCGGCTCGCCGGCCGCGACCGCGTAATAACGTCCGGCGATGCCCTGCAACTCCGGGAACTCGCCGACCAGGCGCGATTGCAGGTCGTTCTTCGACAACTCCGCCGCACGACGTGCGAGCTGCGGATCGGCGCCCACCGCCGTCGCCACGGACGCGGCCAGTGACGCGACACGCGCGGCCTTGTCGGCCACGCTGCCCAGCTTCGCCTGGTAAGTGACCTGCTTCAGGCCCTCGCCCATGCCCGCCAGGCCCTGCTTCATGTCCTCGACGAAGAAGAAACGCGCGTCGGCGAAACGCGGACGGATCACCCGCTCGTAGCCCTTGCGGACCTCGGCCTCGTCGCTGGACTCGATGTTGGCGATGCCGACGAAATGCTCCGACAGCCTGCCGTCGCCATCCAGCACCGGGAAGAACTTCTGGTTGGCTTCCATGGTCGCCACCAGCGCCTCGGCCGGCACCGCGAGGAACTCCGGTTCGAAGCCGCAACGCACGGCCTTCGGCCACTCGACCAGGCCATTGACCTCTTCGAGGTTGCCGGCATCGATGCGCGCCGTGCCGCCCACCTCGCGCGCCGCCGCCTCGACCTCGGCGACGATGCGCGCGCGGCGCTCGTCCGGGTCGACCAGCACTTTCGCGCCGCGCAGGAACTCCACGTAGTCCTCCGGCGCGGAGAACCACACCGGCTTGTCGTGCATGAAGCGGTGCCCGCGACTCATGCGGTCGCCGGTGACACCCATCAGCGGCGCCTCCACCACGTCCTTGCCCAGCAGCACGACCAGCCAGTGCACCGGCCGCGCGAAGCCGTGCGCGTGCGCGCCCCAGCGCATCGGCTTGGGAATCGGCATGCCGGCGACCGCTTCGGCGATCACTTCGCCGAGCAGGTCAGCGGTGCGCGCACCCGGCGTTACCGAGCGGTGCACGAAACGCTCGCCCTTGGCGTCGGTGGTGCGCTCCAGGGCCTTCCAGTCGACGCCGGCCTTGGCCGCGAAACCCTCCAGCGCGCGCGTCGGCAGGCCGTCGGCATCCAGCGCGATGTTGAGGTAAGGGCCGAGCACTTCGCCGCGCTGCTCGGGCTGCTCGACGGCCACGCCGTGCAGCAGCACCGCGAGCCGGCGCGGTGTGTACAGCGGCCTGGCGTCCGTCGCATCGACCTCGATGCCGCGCTTGCCCAGCCCGGCGACCACGCCGTCGAAGAATGCGCGGGCCAGGCCCGGCAGTGCCTTGACCGGCAGTTCCTCGGTGCCCAGTTCGATCAGCAGGGGCTGCAGCTTGGCGCTCATGCCGCCACCTCCGCGCTTGTGGCCGCCTGCTTCACGCCGGGGAACCCGAGTTTCTCGCGCTGCGCGAAATAGGCCTGGGCCACGCCCTGCGCGATCTTGCGCACGCGCAGGATGTAGCGCTGGCGCTCGGTCACGCTGATCGCGCGACGCGCATCGAGCATGTTGAAGCTGTGGCTGGCCTTGCAGACCTGCTCGTAGGCCGGCAGCGGCAGTTCGAGCTCGATGAGCTTTGCCGCCTCGGCCTCGCAGGCGTCGAAGCGATGGAACAGCTCGGCGACGTCGGCATGCTCGAAGTTGTAGGTGCTCTGCTCCACTTCGTTCTGGTGGTAGACATCGCGGTAGGTCACCGGAGTGCCGTCGGGGCCGTGCGTCCAGACGATGTCGAAGACGTTGTCGACGTTCTGCAGGTACATGCACAGGCGCTCGAGGCCGTAGGTGATCTCGCCCAGCACCGGCCGGCATTCAAGGCCGCCTGCCTGCTGGAAGTAGGTGAATTGGGTGACTTCCATGCCATTGAGCCAGACCTCCCAGCCCAGGCCCCAGGCACCGAGCGTCGGCGACTCCCAGTTGTCCTCGACCAGTCGCAGGTCGTGCACGCGCGGGTCGATGCCCAGCGCCTTCAACGAGTCGAAGTACAGCTCGACGATGTTGTCGGGCGACGGCTTCATCGCCACCTGGTACTGGTAGTAGCGCTGCAGGCGGTTGGGGTTCTCGCCATAGCGGCCGTCGGTCGGTCGGCGGCAGGGCTGCACGTAGGCGGCGTTCCACGGCTCCGGGCCCAGCGCGCGCAGGAAGGTCGCCGGGTGGAAGGTGCCGGCGCCGACCTCGAGGTCGAGCGGCTGGATCAGCACGCAGCCCTGTTCGGCCCAGAAGGCGTTGAGGCGCTGGATGAGTTCCTGGAAGGTCGGTGCGGCCATGCGTGTGCGATGGATCGGGGGACGGGGCAGTATAGCGGCCCCGTCGGCGCGGGCCCGCGCCCAGGCCGCGGCTGCGCGCACGCGGCGCGCATGCGCGAGAATGGACGCCCTTCTCCGTGCGGATCCCGTCGTGCCCCAGCGCTTCCTGATCGTCGAAACCGGCCAACCCCTGCCCGCGCTGCGCCGCCACGGCGGTTTTCCCCACTGGATCCGGGTGGCGGCCGGGCTCGCGGAACGGGACACCGCCACGGTCGACGTCGAGGCCGGCGAAACGCTGCCCGCCGCCGACGGCTTCGCGGGCGTGATCGTCACCGGCTCGGGGGCGATGGTCAGCGACCGGCTCGACTGGAGCGAGCGCACCGCCGCCTGGCTGGCCGAAGTGGCGCGTGCCGGCATCCCGGTGCTGGGCATCTGCTACGGCCACCAGTTGCTCGCGCACGCGCTGGGTGGCGAGGTCGGCGACCACCCGGGCGGTCGCGAGATGGGGACGTTCGAGATCGTCCTTGAAGACGCGGCCCGCGACGATGCCGTGCTCGGCCCGCTCCCGTCCCGCTTCGACGCCCAGCTGACCCACGTGCAGAGCGTGCTGCGCCTGCCGGATGGCGCGACCGTCCTGGCCCGCTCCGCCCATGAGCCCGTGCAGGCGTTCCGGTGGGGCGAGGCGGCCTGGGGCGTGCAGTTCCACCCGGAGTTCAGTGCCACCCACATGCGGGGCTACATCCGGGCACGGCGGGTGGCGCTGATGCGCGAGGGCCAGGATCCCGACGCGTTGTCGAAGGCGGTCGGTGCCGCGCCGCAGGGTCGCCGGGTGCTGAAGCGGTTCGTCCACGTGGCGCGCGAGGCCCGCGCCTGATGCGGCCATCGCGGCGTCGCTCCGGTGCTGGCACACTGGCGCCGGAGCGGCCGTGCCCGCTCGCACCGGCTCCCCCTGAACCCCCGCAACGCATGCAGGCGTCATGATGTCCCAGATCAACAAGGTTCCCGCCAGCAATGGCGCCCAATGGCTGCTCGATGGCTTCGCCACGCTCCGCAAGGCGCCGCTCGCGCTCGGCATGATCGGTCTGGCGTGGGGCCTGGTGTCGGCACTGGTCGCCGTGAGTGGCCAGCTCTGGCTCAACGCCATCCTGACGGTGCTGGGCCCGGTCCTGTTCGGGGGCGTCGTATTCGCCGCACGCGAGGTCGAGCAGGGTCGCAACGCCCATCCGCTGCACCTGTTGCAGGGCCTGCGGGACGGCAAGTTCGTGCACTTCCTCGCCCTCCTGCTGCCGCAGGTCGTCGCCCTGATCGTACTGGCGGTCCTGCTGGTAGTGATGGTCGGCGGCGACCAGTTGCAGCACATGGTCGACGTGATGGAAAAGCTGCAGGCCTCCCCCGAGCCCGATCCGGCGCTGGTCGAGTCGCTCCCGCTCAACGCCCTGTTCGCCTGGTTGATCGCGGTCCTCGTGGTCAGCGTGGTCGCGGGCTTTTTCACCTTCGTCGCGGTACCCGAAGTGATGCTGGGCGACCGTGGCGGTTTCGCCGCGATGGGCCTGAGCTTCCGCGCGTGCCTGCGCAACCTTGGCGCGGTACTGGTGTTCATGCTGCTGTTCGTCGTGATGCTGTTCGCCATCACCCTCGCCGTGCAGATCCTGGTGGCATTGCTGCAGTGGATGCTCGGCCAGGCGTTCGCGGTGTTCACGGGTCAGCTTCTGTTGACGGCGGTCCTGCTGCCCCTGCTCGGGGGCACGCTGCTGTCGGCGTGGCGTTACCTGTTGGGTGCGGGTGCGGGTCTTGGCGTCGCACCGCCGCCGATGCCCAGTACCGGGATCGAGGCCTGATCCCGGGAGCAGCGATTCACCGGCTCAGCCCAGCGCGGCCGTCAGGGCCGCCTCCGCGAGCTGCGACAGCGAGACTGACAGCACGACCACCAGCGCCAGCGTGCCCAGGCCGAGCAGGGCCAGCCATGCACGGCCCCATGCAGGCAGGCGCTGCGGTCCGCCCACGACACGGGTGCCCGTGAGACGGTCGTGCAGGGCGGCATGCGCGGGGGGCACCGCGGCCAGCGCATGACCCACGTTGAGCGTGAGCCAGGACAGCACGCCGGCCAGCTGGCGCGACAGCGCCCGGCCCGGCGTGAGCCGCCCGCCCTCGGACGTGGCCACCCGCAACCCCAGCAGCCGCTTGCCGGGGCCGCCCTGCCACGGACTCGCCTCGCCCAGCGCCTGCAGGATGATCGCAACGAGGACGAACAACAGCAGCGGCATGGCGAACGTCGTCCACACATCCGCATGGAGGGCGGCAATGCCCTCGTGCAGCCAGGGCGCACGCAGCGCCCGCGGCAGGAAGGCCAGCGGCGCCTCGCCGCCGGCAAACGCCAGGTGCATCTCGCGATATGCCGCGGTCAGGAACGCCAGCAGGTCCGCCCGGAGCCTGGCCAGCCCCCGCGCGAGCGGTCCTGCCAGCCATGGCGCGCACAGCAGGGCCGCAAGCAGCATGTCCAGCGACCACGCCACGCTGCGTGGCCAGAAACGCGCCGGCGCCGTCACTCCGGCGTGCGATCGGGCGCGGGCGAAGGCGCCAGCCAGCGCGACGCGAGGATACCCAGCTCGTACAGCGCCATCATCGGCACCGCGAGCATGAACTGCGAAATCACGTCAGGGGGCGTCACGATCGCCGCCACAACGAAGACACCCACGACCGCATAGCCACGCGCATCGCGCATCTGCTGCGGCGTTACCCAGCCCAGCAGCGACACGATCACCAGCGCCACCGGCAATTCGAAGCTCAGCCCGAAGGCCAGGAAGATCACCAGCACGAAGTCGAGGTAGGCGTTGATGTCGGTCATCATCGCCACGCCCTCCGGCGTGACCCCGGTGAGGAAACCGAACACGGTGGGCAGCACGAGGAAGAACGCGAACGCGCACCCGGCGTAGAACAGCAGCACGGCGGACACCAGCAAGGGCATCGCCAGCCGCTTCTCGCGCTGGTACAGCCCTGGCGCGACGAACGCCCAGGCCTGGTACAGCAGCCACGGCATCGCCAGGACCAGGGCGACGAAGAACGCGAGCTTGAGCGGCGCGAAGAACGGCGAAGCGACCTCGACCGCGATCATGTGCGCGCCTTCCGGCAACTTCGCCAGCAGCGGCGCCGACAACCACGCATAGAGGGTATTGGCGAACGGCAGCAGCGCGACCAGGGCCACCAGCAGGCCCAGCACGGCGCGCATCAGACGGCTGCGCAGCTCGACCAGATGGTCGATCAGGCGCGGCTCGTCCGCGTCTGCATGGCCGTCGCTGGCGTCAGGCGCGCGGTGCATCGCGTTTCTCGTCGGCAGCGCCGGGGCGGTCGTCCCGGGGGCCGTCACCCTGCTCCACGGTCGGCGGGTCGTTGGCATCCGGCAAGGTGCCCGTCGCGTCGCGGACCGCATCGCGCACATCGCTGGCGGAGCCCTCGATGTCGCGCTTCAGGCGTTCGCCGCCGTCGCGCATCACGCGGCCGGCATCCCGGATGTCGTCCTGCATGTCGCGCAGGCTGCGCTTCAGCTCATCGTCGGCGAGTTCGCGCTCGAACTCGGACTTCACCGAGTACCACTGCGCGCGCGCGCGCCGCACCCACAGGCCGGTGAAACGGGCCGCCTTGGGAAGGCGCTCGGGGCCAAGCACGAGCAGGGCCACGACCGCGATCACGAAGATCTCGGAAAAACCGATGTCGAACATGGTCGGCTGGAAGGCTTGACCCGGAGGGACTCAGCGCGGCGTGCGCTGGTCCTCGGGCTGTTCGGTGCGCTTGGCCTCGTCGGCCGCGTCGTCCTGCGCGATGCGCGCGGACGGCTTGTCATCGCCAACCCCGTCCTTGAAGCCCTTGACGGCTTCGCCGAGGTCCTTGCCGACGTTCTTCAGCTTCTTGGTGCCGAACACCAGCACGATGATCAGAAGGACGACCAGCCAGTGCCAGATACTGAAACTGCCCATGGGATTGCCCGTGGAGAGAGGACGCTCAGGATACCGCAGCCCGATGACAGCCGATGCGCACGCCGATCACACGGCCGGTTCAGGTTTCCGGCGGGAGCGGCTCGGCCTGCACGGGCTGCTCGACGGTCTCGAACGGCGCCGGCTGGGGCGCCTGGCCGGTCGCGGGCGGTACCACCGGGGCGGTGGCGGCCTCCGGCTGCACCGTCGTCGCCGGCATCGTGTACTGCGCCGGCTCGGCGCTGCCATCGCTGCGATTGGCCCGGGCGAAGGCGGTGGCTTCTTCCAGCTGGTCACGGAACGCGACCACGGCGTCCGACGGCGCCTGCGGGGCACGCCCCTCGAACACCATCCGCGGGGTCGTGCCGGACCCGTACACGGCCAGATTGGCGTCGTCGTCGATGCTCAGCACCGCGCCATCCAGGGCGATGCCGGCAAACAGGCCGCGCGCACGCGACCACGACCAGATCTCGGCCTTGAGCTGGCCATCAGTGGCGGTGGCGGCGTTGCGCCCGACCGGACCGGCGGCGACACCCGCATCGGCGCCCAGCGTGACCTTGCCGTTGACGATCGAATCCAGACCGCGCTCGCTGCGGAACACCAGCACCACGTCGGCCGACTGCACGCCGGCCTGCAGGCCGATGCTGCCGCCGGTCAACTTGACGAAACTGGGGTTGGACCAGGTGCCGTCGGGGTTCTTCACCGACATCAGCCCGTGGCCGCGACGACCGCCGAGGACCAGGCCGATCTTGAGGGTGTCCGGCACCACCACGATCCCCTTCGCCTCGTCCAGCAGCTTGTCCGGGATCGCCGACTCCGGGATGGCCTGGATCTGCGAGAGCACGCGTACCGCGTTCTGGGCGCGCTCGTCCTCCTGGGCACCGGCGAACGCGGGCGCACTGGCGAGCAGCGCGGACACCGACAGGAGCAACGCGGCGGACAGGCGGCGGATCGGGGCGTGGGGCATGGGTCAACTCCGTCATGGCGTCGTGGCACGCGACGGCGGCGCGTGCGAAGGTGGGCCGGTCTTCGCGTCGGTCCGGTTCATCGCAGGCTACGGCCGCTCGAATGAATCGTCACGAAATCCGCGACAATGTTCGCATTCTCCGGCGCAGGATGCGCGTCCACGCACCCTTGACGAACCCATGAGCCCTGCCCCCCACTCCGCCCTGGTCCTGGTCAACCTCGGGACGCCCGACGCACCGACGCCCGCCGCGGTACGTCGCTACCTCGCCGAGTTCCTCGGCGACCGCCGCGTCGTGGGCTTGCCGCCGCTGGTGTGGCAACCGATCCTGCGCCTGGCCGTGTTGCCGCTGCGGGCGCGGCCGGTCGCCGCCAAATACGCGAGCATCTGGCTGCCGGGCGAGGACGGCGGCTCGCCTCTGGCGGCATACACCCGTCGGCTGGCGCGCGCGGTACAGGCCGAGCTGCCCGGCGTACGCGTGGTGCATGCGATGCGCTACGGCCGGCCATCGCTCGCCTCGGCCCTGGACGGGCTGCGCGAGGCCGGCATCCGCACGATCGGGGTGCTGCCGCTGTACCCGCAGTATTCGACGACCACCACGGCGTCGGTCGGCGACGTGGTCGCGGCGTTCCGCGCGCGCGCGCGCGACACGCGGGTGACGATGGTCGATGACTACCATGTGGATGCGGGCTGGGTCGCGGCGGTCGCGGCGGCGATCCGCGAACACCGCGGCGCGCACGACCGCCACCTGCTGTTCTCCTTCCATGGCCTGCCGCAACGCCTCGTCGACGCGGGTGATCCCTACCAGCGCCAGTGCGAAGCCAGCGCGGCCGCGATCGCCGACGCCCTCGGCCTGCCGGAGGATGCCTGGTCGTTGAGTTACCAGTCGCGCTTCGGCCGCGACCGCTGGCTCGAGCCCTCGACCGAACACACCCTGCAGGCGCTCGCCGCACGCGGCGTGAACGACGTGGACGTGGTCGCGCCGGGCTTCGCGGTGGACTGCATCGAAACGCTCGAGGAAGTGGCGATGATGCTGGCCGAGTCGTTCCACGCCCAAGGCGGGCGCCTGCACTACATCCCATGCCTGAACGACCGTCCCGCGCACGCGGCCGCCCTCGCGGCGATCGCCGCCCCGGCCCTCGCGGAGCAGGCCTGATGGACCCCTTCTCCCTGGAGACCCCGCTGGGCACGGTGGCGGCCCTGCGGACACCCCCGGCACGCCGCCCCGCGGATGGCCCCCGCGTGCTGGCCCTCCATGGCTGGCTGGACAACGCCGCCAGCTTCCTGCCGATCGCCCCTCACCTGCCGGGCCTGGACCTGGTCGCGCTGGACCTGCCGGGCCATGGGTGCAGCGCCCACCTGCCGCATGGCGCCGACTATTCCTTCCCCGGTTCGGTCAACGCCGTGCTGGACGCGGCCGACGCGTTGGGCTGGGAACACTTCGTTCTGCTGGGGCATTCGATGGGAGCGGGCATTGCCAGCCTGCTGGCGGCGTCCTGTCCGGAGCGTGTGTCGCGCCTGGTCGTGATCGAAGCGCTGGGCGCGCTGGCCGAGGAGCCGGCCCGCACCGCCGAGCGCATGCGCGATGCCATCAGCGCCGCGCGGGCACTCCGGGGCAAGCAACTGCGCACCTTCCCCGACCTGGCCGTCGCGGCGCGGGCACGCATGGCCGGCGGGCAACGCGTCGGCAGCCGCCTGGAAGAGGACGCAGCGCGCCTGCTGGTGGAGCGCGGGACCCGCCCCGTCGATGGGGGCTACTGCTGGAGCAGCGACCCGCGCCTGATGCTGCCCACCTTCCTGCGTCCCACCGAAGCCCAGATCCGCGACCTGGTCGCCGCGATCACCTGTCCCACGCTCGCGCTGTTCGCGGACCCGGCCCAGCCGTACCTGCCGGATGCGCTGCGGCGGGAACGCGCCGCGCTGCTCCCGGACGGCCGGCTGGTGGTGATGGAAGGCGGCCACCACCTGCACATGGAGCAGCCGGAGGCCGTGGCCGCGACCATCGGCGAATTCCTGCGCGGCTGAGGCCGGCTTACTGCCGGTCGCGCAGCTGCATGCCGACCTGGACGTCGCCGTCCTCGCCGGCACCCACCGAGATCACCGCGTTGCGGTCGTCCTTCTCGAAGGTCGACATCGCGCTCCGGTCGTCCTGCTGGAGCGTCAGCGTTTCCTTCCAGCCCTGGTCCTGCATGCGCGCACGCGCATCGGCATACAGCGACAGCGGGTCACCCTTCGCCGTCAGCGACAGCACCTGGGTTCCGGCCATCTCCAGCATGCTTTCGACCCGGTAATCCACGGGCAGGAACACGTCGTCGGGGAAGTCTTCCGGCAAACGGACACCTTCGCCGCTGGCGACACTGATCTCGCCCTGGTCGGTGGAGATCGTCATCCGTTCGCCGTCCTGTTCCACCTGCACGTCCTGACCCGACGCGGCCTTGATCGCGCTCTCGGCGAGGCGTTCCTCGACCGACTGCTGGCAACCCACCAGCACCAGCGCTCCGGCAAGCATGCAGGAGGCGGCCAGGGGCTTGCATACGGTCGACATCGGGACGGGCATGGCAGGTATCCAGGGGCAGGGCCGCGACAGGGCCGGTCCTACGAATGACGCAATCCGCGGGAGGGGCCGGCCAGCCCTGTCAGCCCAGCAGCGCACGCGCCTCGGCCTTCAGTCGGCGACCCTCTGTCCGGAAATAGTCGCGCTCGTCCCGCCAGCGCGGGCACCGCGCTTCCACCTCGGCCCAGAAGCGGGGGGAATGGTCGGCGTGGATCAGGTGGCACAACTCGTGCACCAGGACGTACTCGAAGGCCGAAGGCCGCGCCAGCACCAGCGACAGGTCCAGCGCCAGGGTGCCATCGGGGGCAAGTGAACCCCATTGGGAGCTCATCAGCTTGAGGCGGGTGCGCCGTGGCGCACGTGGCAACGTGGGCAGGTACCGCGGCAGCCAGCGACCAATGTCGGCCCGGGCCTCTGCTTCGTAGAACTCGCGCAACGCGCGTCGCAGGGCCGGCTCGCCGGCGCGTGCGGACGTGGTGAAGCACAGCCCTTCGCCGGACGCGGCCAGGTGGGTGAAGCGCCCCGTCTGCCAGGCCACCGGCTGCAACGTGCCGCGCAGGGGCAACACGGCGGTCTCGTCCCTGGCCAGCGCCGGAAGGACATCCACGGTAAAGCGGGTGACCTGCTCGGAAAGCCACGCCGAATGCGTGTGCAGGAAATCATCCGCCGTCGCCGCAGAGAGCCGTGGCGGCAGCGTCAGCCGCGCGCCGCGCTCGTCCACCGACAGGCGCAGGCGCCGCGCACGCGGGTTGCGTACCCGCAGTACTTCGATCACGCGACCATCGGGCAGGACGTGCGGCACGACGTCCCGCTCAACGCGCGCGGCAGGCCGGGGCGGGGAAGCCAACAGGCGGAACGGAGGAGTCATGGGATCTTCGGATGCAGCGGGGCGCGGGTGCCAGGCACGCCCCATCCCTGGGGGCGCACCCATCATAGCGCCACGGCGCCGCGCAGAGATGTCAGGACGATGACGCGATCAGGCGTCGACGCGGCTGAGCTTGAGCGCCTGCTCCAGCACGGCGAACAACCGCTTGGTCTCGCCGGCCATCAGGATGAATCGCGCGTCGAGTTCCGCACGGATGTCCTCGGCCTCGGTGTGCTCGAGTTCGTCCACTGCACCGTCCAGCAGTTTGAACTTGCGGATGACCAGGTCCTCGCCGAGCACGAAGCTCACGTGGTCGTCGAGGTTGAGTGCGAGGCGGGTGACCTGCTTGCCCGATTCCAGGTGCTTGTTGATCTCGTCCGACTGCAGCTCCATGCGCTGCACCTTGACTACCGCGCCCTGATCGACCGGATCGCGCAGTTCGCATTCGTCGCCGAGCGACAGGCCTTCCGGCAGGGGTTCGCCCGCGACCCAGCCGGTGAGCACGCTCCGCGGGGCGACTTCGGCATTGAGCGGCAGCGCGGGGAAACTGCCCAGCGCACGGCGGATCTCGCTGACCACCGTCTCCGCATTCTTGCGGCTCGATGTGTCGACGACGACGATGCCGTGGCCCAGGTCGATCAGGGCATCGGTCCGGCTGGGCTTGATGAAGGCGCGCGGCAGCAGGTCGGTGATCAGTTCGTCCTTGATGCGCTTGCGGGTGCGGCCGCCGGGTTTGCGGCCCTCCTTCTGTTCGATCTCCGCCAGCTTCTTCGCCAGCATGTCGTTGACGACGCTGCCCGGCAGCAGCCGGTCTTCGCCACCGACCGTCAGCCACATCGCGTCGCCGGCGGTGTGGGACATCGCATCGGCATCACGGCCGAAAGGCGAGATGAACCCACGACTGGACAGTTCCAGCGGGCCGACCGGCTTCAGCTGGCATTCGTCGAGGCCGGCATCGAGGCCATCGAACTTGTGGGACGTGGGGAAGCGGAACAGCGTCAGGTTGCGAAAGAACATTCAGGGTCCAGGTGGTGTGTCGGAAGGCAGGGCCATCGCGGGTGCGGCTCAATCGTCGTCACGTGCGGACGGATCGGCATCCGCCCAGGCCCCGGCAGCGGACGGCAGGTCGCCGGCCGTTCGGCCGAGCGACAGGAAATCGAACAGCTTCGGGTCGCTGAGCTGCGACGGCCGGATGTCGGCCAGCGCGCGGGCGATGGTCTCGATGCGGCCCGGCGTCTCCGCCTCCCAGGCGGCCATCATCTTCTGCACCTGCTTGCGCTGCAGGTTCTCCTGCGAGCCGCACAGGTTGCAGGGAATGATCGGGAACCGGCGGAGGTCGGCGTAACGGGCGATGTCGGCCTCGCTGGCCAGCGCCAGCGGGCGGATCACCACGTGCTTGCCATTGTCGCTGAGCAGCTTGGGCGGCATGCCCGAGAGCTTGGCGTGGAAGAACAGGTTGAGGAAGAACGTGGCCACGAGGTCGTCGCGGTGGTGGCCCAGCGCGATCTTGTTGTAACCGTGCTCTTCGGCATACGTATACAGCGCGCCGCGTCGCAGGCGCGAACACAGCGAGCACATCGTCTTGCCTTCGGGCACGACGCGGCTGACCACCGAATAGGTGTCCTGCTCGATGATGTGATGGTCGACGCCGATCGAGCGCAGGTACTCCGGCAGGACGTGCTCCGGGAAATCCGGCTGCTTCTGGTCAAGGTTGACCGCGGTGATCGAGAACGATACCGGCGCCTTCTTCTGCAGCTGCAGCAGCACGTCCAGCATCGTGTAGCTGTCCTTGCCGCCCGACAGGCAGACCATCACCCGGTCGCCGTCCTCGATCATCCCGTAGTCGGCGATCGCGCGGCCGACCTGGTGGCGCAGGCGCTGCGCCAGCCGGCGGATGTCCCGTTCGGAATCACAGGGGTCGGCCTCGCGGCGCGAACGGGGTTCAAGCAGGGGCAGGACGGTACTCATGGACCGTGCATTCTACTGCAGGGACGCGACCTGCCCGCCTGCCGGCCTGCGTCATGACGGCATCCCGCCCCCGCGCTAAGCTCGGCCCATGTCCGAGGCCCAAGACCCCGCCGAGACCGCCCGCCGCCTCACCGAGTTGCGGCTGGAGCATCGCGACCTCGACGCGGCCATCGAACGCCTGGCGATCCTCCTTGACGGCGACGCCCACGACGACCTCGCCCTCAAGCGCATGAAGAAGCGCAAGCTCTGGCTGAAGGACTGCATCGCGCGACTGGAGAGCGCGATGATCCCGGACGAGCCGGCTTAGCGCACCCCCGTGGGTCAGGCCTCGATTTCGACCGCCTCCCCCGAGACATTCGACAAGGTGCCGGGTCGCAGCTCCTGCACGATCCTCCCCTGCTCCATGACCAGCACCCGGTCCGCGCTGTTGATGGTCTCCGGACGATGAGCAACGATCACCTTGGTCAGGCTGAGCTGCTTGACGGCGTCGTTGACCAGACGCTCCTTCATCACGTCCAGATGGCTGGTCGCCTCGTCCAGGAACAGGAGCTTGGGGTCACGATAGAGCGCGCGTGCAAGGATCACCCGCTGCTTCTGGCCGCCGGACAGCGAGCTCCCCATGTCACCGATCAGGCTGTGGTAGCCCATTGGCATGGACGCGATCTCATCGTGAACGGCCGCCAGGCGGGCCGCGGCCTCTACACGGGCCAGGTCGAAGTCGGGATCGAAGAAGCTGATGTTGTCGGCGATGCTCCCCGCGAACAACTGGTCGTCCTGCATCACCGCGCCCACGATGCTGCGGATGTTGTGCGGGCCGACCTTGTGGAGATCCAGCCCCCCGATTGAGATGCTGCCAGAAGTTGGCCTGAGCAGGCCCAGCATCAGCTTGACCAGGGTCGTCTTGCCGCACCCGGAGGCGCCGATGATGGCCAGCGACTCACCCGCCTCGACGGTGAAGCTGCAATCCTTCAGTACCCATGGCTCGCCATCGGCATAGCGGAATGACAGATTGTCGACCTGGATCCGGGCGGTCTCCGGTACCGCGACCTCGGGCAGGCGGTCGCCACCCTCCGGCTCGCTCAACACGATGTCGGCCAGTCGCTCGCCATGCAGCCTCAGCATGCGGAACTCGATCCACTTGTCGATCAACGCGCCCATGCGTCCTGCGAACTGGTCCTTATAGGCCAGGTAGGCGATCAGCATGCCGACCGAGAACACGTTCTGCAGTGCCAGCAGCGCGCCGATCCAGATCACCGCGATGCGCTCGATACCGAACACCAGCTGGCTGGCACTCGAGAAGCCCAGCCCCATGCGCGCCAGGCTGACATCCTTGTTGACGGTCTCGTTCATCAGGTTGTCGTAGGTGGAGCGGCGAAGTGACTCCTGACCCGCGATTTTCAGGCTCTGCATTCCGCGCAGCGATTCCAGCAGGTGGGTCTGCTGCTTCGCCGCCGCGACCAGCTGCTGCTCGGTGCGGTCGCGTATCGGCCGGTAGGCCACCGCTCGGATGCCCAGGTACAGCGCGACCGCCAGCAAGGTCACCAGCGCCAGCTTCCAGCTGTAGAGCAGCATCATGCCCAGCGTGACCACCGCCATCAGCCCGTCGATGATCGCCTCGACGAAACTGGTGGTCAGAGTCCGCTGGATGGCCTGCACCGACGACATCCGCGACGTGATGTCACCCAGATGACGCTTTTCGAAGAAGTCCAGCGGGAGCCGCAGCGCGTGGGCGAAGACGTTGCCCATCCACTGCAGGCCCAGTCGCGACGACAAATGCACCACCGACCAGCCGCGCAGCAGCCCGATCGCTACCTGCAGCAGCATCGCCAAGCCAAAGCCTAGGGCCAGCACCACCAAGAGGTCGCGGTCGGCCGACACCAGCACCTGATCGACCACCCACTGCATGAAGAATGGCGCCAGCACCACGAACACCTGCAGCGCCATGGACAGCAGCAGGATCTGTATCAGTGCGCGCCAGAGGCCAGTAACCCGGCCCGCCAGTTGACGGGCGCTCACCGCAGGCACCGCCTTCCGCGGCTTGAACTCTTCGGCAGGCGTTAGCTCAAGCGCGATACCGGTGAAACGATCGGAGACTTGCGACAGAGCCAGTATCCTCTTTCCTCTTGCGGGGTCGAGTATGGTGACTTTGCCCTTGCTTATCCGGGAAAGCACTACGAAGTGATTCAGATCCCAGTGCAGGATGCAGGGCAACTTAAGTTGCGCCAGCTCTTCCATATCGAGCCGAAGTGCCCGCGCGCTAAAACCCAGCTGTTGCGCAATTTGAATCAATTGGGTGAGCTTGGCGCCCTTCAGGGAGAGGGAGAAACGACGACGCATCGCCGCCAGGTCGATAGGCAGACCATGCGCAGCAGCCACCATCGAAAGGGACGCCAACCCGCATTCCGCAGCTTCGGACTGGATGATTGCTCTCATACCTCGAGCGCACTCACGGCGTTACCAAAGAAGGATCTGCGATGCGCAGTCGTGAAGTACCCACTCATCTGATGCCTTCTTGCGCACAACAGTTGTGCCATCAAGCCTACAAATCTTCCTTTCACTTAAGGCTTCATCCGCTCTTGACGCAACGCGCCTTCCCGCTCCTGAATTGAGTTATCACGCTCAGCCATCCTTGTTCCTATATACAAGCCAAGAACCAGCACGCCAACTATACTTGCGGCTATCGCGTACATAATTTTTTCATTGATCTTCATGGTTAGTTCTTAAATTCCCAAATCAGCAGAATATTAGTACTATTTCTCTATAGTTCGATTATCTCGCTCTACCATCTTTTCCCTTAGTTGCGCAGCAGCGCCAATCGAAGGAACAACCTGCAGGTTCCTGCTTCGCCCCACGCTGCAGTCATCTGTCGAACACAGTTCCTTGAATCGAATACAGCGGTTCCAGCACCCATTCGATCAGGGTGCGGCGCTCGCCGAGCACGTCGGCCTCGAGCAGCATTCCCGGTTTCAGCGGCTCGGGTTTGCCGTACGCGGTGATGGCCTGGCGGTCCAGGGTCACGTTGATGCGGTAATGGGGTTCACCACCGGCCCCGCCGTTCCCATCGGCGGTGGCCATGGTGCTGCGGCTGACGCGCGACACCTGGCCGGGCTGGTGGCCGAACTTCTGGTAGGGGTAGGCCTCGTAGCGCAGCAGCACGGCATCGCCGGGCTCGATGAAGCCGATCGCGCGGCTGGGCACGAACAGCTCGGCTTCGAGCGTCCCGTCGCCGGGTAGCACGGTCATCAGTACTTCGCCGGCCTGTACGGCCTGCCCGGGTTTGAGCATCTGGGTGGCCACAACGCCGCTAACGGGGGCGACGATCGCCAGTTCGCCGCGTGCGAGGGTCTCGACCTGCTCCTGCTCCAGCAAGGCGAGGTCGCGCGCGAAACCGGCATCCTGAGCGTCACGCTGGCCGGGCAGCTCGCTGATGGCCTGCTCCAGCTGGGCAATCAAACGACGTGTGGCGGTGGCCTGGCGTTGCAGTGCCTGCATATCGCCAACCTGGGCCAGCGCGGCTGACTCCTGCTGTTTGATCTGCAGCAGGCTGACATAGCGTTCGTCTTCCAGCTCCCGCAGCCGCCCCAAGGTTTCCTCGGCGATACGAATCTGCTCGCGACGGGTGGCGATTCCGGTTGCGACCTGGGCCAACTCGTGGCGAGCCGCCCCCAGCTGGCCGGAGAGGCCGGCGGCCTGTGCATCCAACAACCGCTGCTGGGCCGTGCGCGCATCCTTCAGTCCAGTAACACGGCGCTGCAGTCGGCTTTCCAAGGCGGCTAGAGTGTCGCCGCCGGTGACCGTAGCCCGCGGCACGGTGACCACGGCGAGCGTCTCGCCAGCTTCTACACGACCGCCTTCGGGTGTGTCCATCCGCGTCACGATCCCGGTCGCGGGCGCCAGCACCGACGCCATGCCCTTCACCGGCACCAGTTGGCCGACGACGCGGGCACGTCGCGTGTAGGTACCGAAAACGAGGAACAGCACGATGGCCAGCGCGGCAAAGCCGGCGAGCGCAGTCAGGATCCAAAGCCGCAGCGGCTGAGCGAGGGAGATGCCGCCCAGCCAACTGGCGCGGCGCGCTTGCATGACTTCGGGTCGGAAGAGGGGTTGCGTCATCGTCCTTGACCATGCCGACCCATCCATAGGATCGCGCTTCTCTACTGAAAGCAATGCTAAGCGGCGCGCTCCGGAAGCGTCAACGAAGAATACCGGGTGTGCACTCGCTGAGCCTTCGAAAGAGCCTGATGCCTACCCCAGATGCCAGGCAAGGATTCCAAGGTTGCATAGGCCGTGGGCGACAGCCCTCTGTCCGCTCGTGAAACCACGAAACGCAGCGATGCAGAAGACGACTGACGCCAGGAACGACCAAACCATCGCCTTTTCGTGGGCGATTGCAAACAGCGAAGAGACCAGCAGCGTGGAGGCAACCGGTCCGAGGCTGACAAGTCCCCTGAGCATAAGGAACCGCACAAGCTTTTCTTCGTATAGCGGCGCAACGACCCCAACGCCCACCAGAAGATGGACGAGATCAGTGCCGGACAAAGGACCGGCCGGGTCGAAACTGGCTTGCTCGTTATGAGAAGGTGAGAGAGAGAAGACCCAACCGGATACCAGTGCTGAGCCGAGCACAAGCATGGCCACTACTGATCGAAGGCTCCACTTTCTTCCCCCTCTTTCCGGAAACGCGCCGTACAGTGCGATAACAAGAACAAGCTCGACCAGCACCTTGGCGAAAGGGAAGCCCAGGAGCGACAGCAGCCTGATCGACACGCTCCCGATCAGGAGTATTCCTATACTCGCTGCGAAAAGAACAGCCGGCTCGCTCGGCTGATTCCAATGCCTGGAACTCATGCTCATCCTTCGCGCGAAGATCGGCGCCGCGTTCACGGCGCCGATTCGACGGTCGGTCAGATCAACCTCAACCCCAAACCGATCAGCCCGAGTCCACTGAAGGGCGCAATCTTCGAATACTGCTTCGCCAGGTCACCGAAGTCCGACAGTGTCCCGTTACAACCCACCTTGTCCGTAGACACCTCGCACTCTATGTCGCCTGCGGCGCCTCCACATACGGCCAAGGATTGCGTCATGGTCAGCTCCTTCATCTTGCCTCTCCTTTGTTGTTTGTAAACACAATGACAACACCGATCGGATGATCGGCAACTCGCTGTTCTCGACCCGCTCCGTGGAGGTGGATCGAACACAGATTCGCGATGGGACGCTCCGCAAATGGAGAGAAAGCCCTTGGAAAATCCGCATGCATGGGCCACGTCGGCAGAGCGGACGCGCGAAGACCCCTCAGAGACATCAACTTACGGGGCGTCCGGAATGTGGTGGCGGCAGCGTAGTTCATCGTCCTTGACTTTCGAGCCCGTCCATTAGGCAGTGGAGACATGGCTCCGTTGCGTCGAATCTATGCGAGGCGATTTCCCCGAGTCAAACGCTGCCCTGTCACATCAAGCAGGGAGATCCGGTCCGGGGATTCACGTCATGTGTTCTGAAACGCGGAGCGTTCGAGGCTCATTGCCCACCTCCATCGCTAACTTTACGGTCCCCTTCCGACGGCACCATCTCCGGACTGATCTTCTCGATGGTGTGGCGCAGTTCGCGGCCGAGGATGAACTTGGCGTCGCGCGCCCAGCCTTCGAGGCGTTCGTCGAAGGCGAGCTTGCCGTTCTCGTCGGTCCAGACGAGACCCAGGTCGCGCAGTTTCTGGATGAAGCCGCGGAACAAGGTCTTGTCGAAGAACTCCGGCGCGGCCGGGGCGTACAGCAGGCTGAGGCGCTGCGCGGCGAGCTGGCACAGGCTTTCCAACTGCGCGGCGGTCAGCGTGCCGGCACCGTTCTTGGCCAGCACCGAGGTGGTGATGTAGTAGCGTTCAAAGGCCTGCTGCAGCGAGTGGCCGATCGCACGCAGGCGGAACACTTCGTCGGTCTGCCCGGCATTGCGCGCGAGGATGCCGCCATCGTCCTCGCTCACCTGTTCGAGCAGGCCTTCGCGGATGAACACCTCGATGGTGCGCTCGATGCGCTGGGCGAACGCGTCCTCGGTCCAGGGCAGGAACAGCTCGGCCTGCAGGAAGGGGTACACGCTGCGGCCCAGGCGCACGAGTCGCTGGCGGCTCATGCGGCGGTTGTGCTGGAAGCAGCAGGCCAGCCACGAGGCGGCGGTGAACAGGTGCAGCACGTTGTTGCGGAAATAGCTCAGCAGCACTGCGTTGTCGCCGGTCACGCCGAGCACGTCGCCGAGCGGATGGGCCACGCGCGCGAGCACGTTGATCTCTTCGCCATGGGCGACGATCTGCTCGGGCGTGTGCGGGGTGACGGTGACGCGCTCGCCATAGGGCACTTCGTCGAGCAGGGTCTTCGACAGGGCGATCTGCGCGAGCAGGTCGCTCTCGCTCATCGCGTGCTTGGGCGTGGAGAGCAGGGCCATCGCCAGCAGGTTGATCGGATTGACGTCGGCGGCGCGATTGACGTTGACCTGGATGGACTGGGCGAGCACGTCGACGGTGGTCGACAGCCACGCGGGCTTCTCGTCCTCGCCGACGGCCTCGCCGTTCCATTCCGGTGCGTGCTCGGCGAGCACGTCATTGAGGCGGATCGGCTCGCCGAAGTTCACCACCACCTGGCCGTAGTTGCTGCGCAACACCTTCGGGATGCCGCCCAGCAGTTGCCAGATCGACTCCTTTTCCTTCGGCTTGCCGGTGAGCTCGTCGAGGTAGCTGTTGCCTTCCATCAGCTTCTCGTAACCGATGTAGACCGGCTGGAACAGCACCGGGCGCGTCGGGCGGCGCAGGTAACCGCGCAGCACCATCGAGATCATGCCGCCCTTGGGCTGGAGCAGGCGGCCGGTGCGGGAACGTCCACCTTCCACGAAGCATTCGATCGAGTAGCCGCCCGACACCAGTTGCGCGACGTATTCGGACAGCACCGCCGAGTACAGCGCGCTGCCGCGGATGCTGCGGCGGATGAAGAACGCACCGCCCTTGCGCAGGATGCTGCCGACCACCGGCAGGTTGAGGTTGACGCCGGCGACGATGTGCGGCGGCACGATGCCCTTGGTGTACAGCAGGTAGCTCAGCAGCAGGTAGTCCATGTGGCTGCGGTGGCTGGGCACGTAGACGACTTCGTGCCCCGGCGCGTCCTGCTTGAGCTTCTCCAGGTGGTGGACCAGCACGCCGCGGTAGATGCGGTTCCACACCGGCGCGAGGATGAAACTGGCCGAACGCACCAACGGATGCGAGTAATCGGCAGCGATCTCGTAGGCGTAGGCATGGGCCTTCCGCCAGGCATCCGCGAGCGAGGTCTTGTCGCGTCGGGCCTGGTCGGCGATGGCGTCCTTGACGGACTCGCTGGCCAGCACGCGGTCGATCAGCAGCCGGCGCGTCGAGAGGTCGGGGCCGATGATGGCGGTGCGGATGCGGCGGAAATGCGCGCGCAGCACGCGGGACAGCTTGCGGACCGCACGTTCCGGGCCGATTGCTTCGTCGGCCACTTCGCGCAGCGATACCGGCGGTGCGAAACGGACCAGGGTGTCGCGGCCGTTCAGCAGGATCGCGAGCAGGCGGCGGAAACGCCCGACCAGCGCCCAGTTCTCCGAGAACAGCACCGAGAACCAGCCGCTGTCCTTGTCCGGCGCACGCCCGACGAAGATCGACACCGGCACGAGTTGCACGTCGAGCGCCGGGTCCTCGCGGTGGGCATCGAGCAGGCGCGCCAGCGATTCGGAATGGCTGCTCGCCTTCTTCGGCGGCGCGCCAAGCGGCGACAGGGTCGCGTTGCGGCGGGACAGGGCGACATAGGCGCGCTTGCGTCCCAGTGGATCGCCGGGCAACGGTTGCAGCGGGGGCGGCAGGCCCGCCTGTTCGCAGGCGCGGTCGAGGATCAGCGCGTTCGACAGGCCGTAGTCCTCGAGCACGTAGCAGACGGGGCGGCCGCGGCCATCTGCGTGTGAGGCGGGATCTTCCGGCTCGATCGTGATCGCGACCCAGGGCGACAGCACCCAGCCCAGCAGCCGGGCCCACCACGGACGTCTGCGTGGCGTTTCGGGGCCCGCGGGCTGCGACGGCCGCCGATCCTCGCCCCCCTGCGGCGGCGATCCGGCGCCGGACGCATCCTCGGGAAACAGCGACGGCGTAGCGGGCGGAGCCGCCTCCTGCCGCACGCCATCCGGCGCTGCTTCGGTGGCCTCGCCGGCGGCCGCACGTTCAAGCCCGTTGGCTTCAATGTCGGCATCGGGGCGGGACCCGTCAGGGCGGGGTTCGTCGGGGAACAGCAGGGGCGTCTGTTTCGGCATCGCGGCCATTATGCCTGTCGTGGCCAGACCGCACGGCGATGCCTTCAGTCGGCGGGCGGGGCCACGCTTTCCCCCTCCACCGGCGCCCCTGCCGGCCCGTCGGCGGGCGTGGCGGGCAGGCCGGCTTCCAGGCGGGCGTGGCGCAGCAGGTCGCTGAGGTACCACGCGTCGCCATGCCGCTCCACCGGCAGGATCGCATCGATATCGCGACCGGCAAGCCGGTAGCGGACGCGTACCCGGGCGGTGTCGCCCGTCTGGTCGACCAGCGTGGCCTGGACGCTGTCCAGCGCCGCGTCGAGATCCAGTCCGTACTCGGCCATCACGCGTTTCAGGCGCGCGCTGAAGCGGGCGAAACGCGCCAGGCCGTCGTCCATCCCGGCGGCGGCAAACGCCTCGGGGCTGTCCAGCCCACTGAGGCGGGCGCCGGCGATCAGTTGCCGCAGGGCGGGGCGCGCGCGCTTGGCGTCGTGGAGCGGCGCCTGCTGGCCCCATCCGCTCACCGCCTGGACGAGCTGGACCAGATGGTCTCGCTCCGATTCGCTGTATTCGGGTTCGTTGGCGATGTACTGGGCCGCGAACAATCCCAGTGCCGAAGCGCTGGCGGCGAGTTCGCGCCGCGCGCCCGCGAACTGCCGGTTGTAGCTGGCCATGAGGGTCTTCTCGGCGTCCGGGGCCGATAGTGCCGCCAGCATCGCCGGCATCTGGGCATCGAGCGGCAGCTCGGTCAGGGGCCATCGGGTGCGGCCTTCGCGCCAGGCCGCGTCCAGGCGGGCATGCAGGTCGGGAGGGACCGCGTGCCGCGCATAGGCGGCCAGGTCGTCGCTGCGGAGGTCCGCGACCAGTACTGTCACGGCGTCCGCCGGTTTCGTCGGCGCGGCCTCGACCGGATCCGGAGCGGGCGCCTCCGTGCACGCCGCCAGCAGGAGCGCGCCCAGGGCGCCCAGCCAGACAGCACGGATCAGGGTCATGACTCGGGGCATTCGGGAGGGCCTGTCGGGTCCACGTTCATCTTGGCGCGGCCTGGCGACAGGCACAAGCCACCGCTAAGCAACCGGTTTTCTTGACAAAAATGAACACGCGGAACGCAACCCCACGCGCATGAACAGGGGCTGGGAAGTGACCCACCGCGTCACTTCATGACCGCCGTCACGGCGCTGAGCGGCGTCTCCGGGTCAAGGCGACGGCCATTGGACTTTCGTTGCATGCGTTGGCGTACGGCAAAGGCTGTTTGTGACGGGGTTCGCATTTGTTGGCACGGATCCTGCGATTACCCCGGTGAAGCCGTCACGCGAGCTTCACGCCGCTGTACGGCGCCCGACCTCAACGCATTCCTCGATTACGTATTGGAGCTCCTCATGAACATGTCCCGCACCCTGCTTGCCGCCGCCCTGCTCGGCCTGTTCGCCGCCCCGGCGACCGCTGCCGACGACAGCACCACCTTCAACGTGAAGATCACCATCACCAGCACCTGCGACATCAAGACCGTGGCCGCCACCGACGTGAACTTCGGTTCCGTTGCTTCCACGGCGACGAACGTCGACCAGCAGGGCACCCTGACCGTCAACTGCACCAGCGGCACGCCCTACAACATCGGCCTCGGCTTCGGCCAGAACGGCACCGATGCGGCCTCCCGCAAGATGAAGAGTGGCGCGAACCTGGTGCCCTACCAGCTGTACAAGGCCGCCGCACGCGGCGCGAGCGACGTGTGGGACAACACCGGCACCGGCCGCCTGGCGGGCACCGGCACCGGCGCCGCGCAGACCGTCAACGTGTTCGGTCGGGTGCCCTCGGCCAACTTTCCCGCTGGTGCTTACAACGACGTGGTGACCGCGACGGTAACCTACTGATCCGACCGCACCCGGAGCTGCAGACGATGCCGATCATGCCCGCCCGACCGTTCGCCCGATGCTGCCGCTTGGCGGCGCTGGCGGTGGCTTGCGCGCTGGCCCCGGCGTTCGCCTCCGCCAGCGGCCTGCAGGTGTCGCCCACGTCGTTGACCCTGCAGGCCGAACAGGCGGCCGATGGCCTGTGGCTGAGCAATTCCGGGGACGCGCCCCTCCAGGCGCAGGTCCGGGTCTATGCCTGGACCCAGGTGGACGGCGAGGACACGCTCGAGCCCGCACAGGCCATCGCGATCAGCCCGCCGATGGTGTCCATCCCGGTCGGCGGCCGTCAGCTGGTCCGGGTGATCCGCACCGGCGCACCGGCCATCGACCGGGAGCTGGCGTTCCGCGTGGTCGTCGACGAACTGCCCTTGCCGGATGGAGAACGCGACCCGGGCCTGCAGTTCGTGCTGCGCTACTCGGTGCCGGTGTTCCTGGCGCCGGAGGGAGAGATCGCGCCGGACCTGGAGGCGCGGCTGTCCCGATACGACGGACGGCCCGCCCTGGACGTCGTCAACGACGGGCGCATGCATGCGCAACTCGCGGATCTGGACTACGTGGACGGCAACGGCCAACGCCACCGCCTGAAGCCCGGCCTGATCGGCTATGTACTGCCGGGCCAGCGCATGCGCTGGCCACTGGACGCACCCGCGGGCCTCCTGGAGTCTCCGGGCGGCCACTTCGAAGCAAGGATCAATGGTGAGCCCGAGGCCCGCGCATTGCCGTCGTCGGCACCGGCTCGCTGAGGCGCTGCTGCTGGCGCTCCTGGTCCCGACCGCACTCGCGAACGCCCAGGCCCCGCAGGACACCGCCCAGCAGGACGCCCTACCGCTGTACCTCGAAGTTCGCCTGAACCAGGCGCGCTCCGGCCTCCTGTTGCCGTTCACCCTGCATGACGGCCGCCTCTCCGCCAGCGTGGCCACGCTGCGCCAGGCCGGTTTCTCCCTGCCCGGGCGCGATGCGGCGGATACGGTGGCGCTGGATGCGATTCCCGGCGTCGAGTATGCGTACGACGCCACCGAACAACGCGTCGCCATCGATGCCCCGCTGACGGCGCTGGCGCTTGAAACCACCCTGGCCAATGCCACGGCCGAAGACATCCCCCGGGCGACGCGCTCCACCGGCCTCCTGCTCAACTACGACCTCTACGCAAGCCACGACGACAGCGGCCAGAACGCCTCCGCGTTCGCCGAGCTGCGCCTGACGACCGCGGCCGGTGTGTTCACCCAGACCGCGGTGAGCCGCGCGTTCCGGCGCGACCAGGACCCCCGCGACGACTGGCGTGGCGACTCGGTCCGGCTCGACACCCAGTGGCGATGGTCGGATCCCGGTTCCATGCTCAGCGTCACCGCGGGCGACACCATCAGCGGCGGGCTCGGTTGGACGCGTCCGGTCCGCCTGGGCGGCGTCAGCATCGCCCGCGACTTCAGCCTCCAACCCTACCGGGTGACCACGCCCCTGCCCGCTTTCGTCGGCGATGCGGCCGTGCCGTCCTCGGTCGAGCTATACGTGGACGGCATTCGCCAGTACAGCGGCGAGGTGCCGGTGGGGCCGTTCCAGGTCAATGCAATGCCGGGGATTTCCGGCGCGGGCGTCGCACAGATGGTCGTGACCGATGCCTACGGCGCGACCCGCAGCATCGACTTCCCCTTCTACGCCGCACGGAACCTGCTGGCCGACGGCCTGACCGACTGGAGCGTCGACCTGGGCCTGGTCCGCGACGACTACGGCCTGCGCTCCTTTGCCTATCACGACGAGCCGGTGGCCAGCGCCGGCCTGCGCCATGGCGCCAGCGACAGCCTGACCCTGGAAGCCCACGCGGAAGCCGGCGGTGGCCTGACCAACGCCGGCGGCGGCGCGTACTGGGCCCTCGGCCAGTTCGGCGTGGTGAACGCATCCGCGGCACACGGACGCGCGAACGGCGACGCAGGCTGGCAGGTGGGCCTCGGCTACCAGTGGAGCAACCGCAGCTTCAACGCCTCCATCGACAGCCTGCGCACGCACGGCGAGTACCGCGACATCGCATCGCTGTACGACGAGCGGCCGCCGTCAGTCAGCGACCGCGCGCTGCTGGGCTGGTCGCATGGCGTCGCCGGCAGTTTCAGCCTCAGCTACGTCCGCCTCGCGTACCCGGAGCAGCAGTCGGATGCGCGGTATGCGAGTGCGAACTGGTCGCGCAACCTCGGGCGGCGCTGGTACCTGAGCGTGTCGGCGAACCAGAACCTGGACGACAGCGGCGACCGCAGCGTGTTCGTCGGCGCGACGTACAGCTTCGAGGCTCGCGGCACCGCGACCGCGTCCTACCAGCGCAACGGCGACCGCCGCGACCTCGCCATCGACATGACCCGGCCCGTGCCGGGCGACGGTGGACATGGCTGGCGGGCACAGCTCCGCCACAACGACGAGGGCAGCACCGGCCTCGCCGAACTCGGATGGCTGGGGCAGGCCGGACGGCTGGACCTGGGGGTGGCGAGGCTGGCCTCGGGCGACCAGGCCTACGGTCGCGCGAGCGGCGGCCTGGTCCTCATGGGCGGCCACCTGTTCGCCTCCCGCTACGTCGACGACGCGTTCGCGGTGGTCTCCACCGGCCTTCCCGACGTGCCCGTGCAACTGGAAAACCGTGCCATCGGCCGGACCGACGCCAACGGCATGATGCTGGTCACCCGGCTCAACGCCTGGCAACGGAACACGCTGGCGATCGACCCGATGTCGCTTCCCGCCGACGTGCGCCTGCCGGACATCTCCGAACAGGTGACGCCCGCCGACCGCGGCGGCGCCCTGGTCGAGTTCCGGATGACGCGCGTCCGCAGTGCCCTGCTGGTGCTGCGGGATGCCGCTGGCGAACCGCTTCCGCTGGGCGCCCGCGTGCGCCTGCGCGGCAGCGACCAGACCGCCATCGTCGGCTACGACGGCGAAACCTATGTGGAAGGCCTGGATGCGGTAAACGTGCTCGATGTCGCGTCCCCGGCGGGCACCTGCCACGTGCGATTCGAACACCCGGGGGTCCCGGGGGACATCCCGCGGCTCGGCCCCCTGACCTGTTCGACCGAGGAACCCCGATGAACCTGCTGAAACGCCTGTGGTCGAAAACCCCCCGCTTGCTGGTGCTGGGGCTGATCGTCCTGCTTTCGCAACTGTGGCTGGTCTCCAGCGCGAAGGCGGCGACGACCTGCAGCGCGACCGCCACCAACATGGCGTTCGGCAACGTCGCTTCCGCCGGCAATACCGACTCCGATGCCACCATCACGGTCACCTGCACCACGAATGCCCTGTTCGTGGCCAGCTATGTGTCCGCCTGCCTGGACATCGGCATCGGCAGCGGGGGCAGCAGCGCGGGTCGCCGGATGTTGAACGGGTATTCCGACGGCCTCGCCTTCGAGTTCTACGAGGACGGCAGCCGCAGCCGGGCGTGGGGCGGATCGGCCTACATGCCGCCCGCGTACCAGGCCCAGTTCGCCTACGGCGTCTACTTCGGGGGCAGCTACACCCGGACGTTCACCCTGTACGGCCGCATCCCCGCCCAGAGCGGCCTTGCCTCCGGCAACTACCAGAGCACGTTCAGCGCCGGCCACGCGCGCCTGTCGTACCGGTACAACGAGGTCAGCCTGTTCACGGGCGGCGGCACCTATCCCGCATCCTGCACCGCCGGCGGCGACGGGGGCGGTACCAGCGGCAGCTTCCCGTTCACCGCGACCGCGAACGTGCCCGACCGGTGCGAGCTGGGCATCGCCAGCGACCTGGATTTCGGCAACGTCCCCGGACTCATCGCCTCCAACCGCGACCAGAGCTCCAGCATCAGCCTGACCTGCACGCGCCGCACTCCCTGGCAGCTCGGCCTCAACGATGGCCTGCATGCGAACGGCACGCAGCGTCGCATGCGCAGCGGCAGCGGGCAGTTCGTACGCTACGAGCTCTACCGGAACGCCGCCCGCAGCCAGCGCTGGGGCAGGACCCTGAACCTCGACACCGAACTGGGCACCGGAAGCGGAACGGCGCAGTCGATCACCGTCTACGGCCGCGTGCCGGCGCCCCAGAGCGTGCCCGCCGGCAGCTACAGCGACACCATCGTGGTCACGGTGACGTACTAGACGTCCGGTCGCCGGTAGCGCGCAAAGAAAAAGGAGGCCGGAGCCTCCTCTCAAATCCGGCCGGAGCCGGATGACGTCAGTTTGGACATGGCGCCGGCCCTCGGGCCGGACGAGGACAGCCTAGCCGCCCCGGCCATCTTATGCAATCACTTGATGAAGCGACTGCAAGCCATTGATTTTCATCGCGCATCATCGAGCGCTGCGCGCTTGGCGCGGCGGCGCTCGGCGGCCGGCTGGCCCCAGTCGTTGTTGAACACGGCCGGCTCCCACGAGCCGTAGGTCGGGTTGGGCAGCATCCACCAGCGCTCGCCGAACCAGTCGCCGTATTCGTCGAGCAGGGCGGCGCGGCCCGACGGCGAGTTGTCGCTGATCTCGACGAAGTCGCCCAGCTGGTCGCCGAACTGCATCAGCACGCGGTACTCGCGGCCGGCGAGCTGGCGGCGGCAGGCCTTCTCGCTGCCGTTCTGCTCGCAGCCCTCGACATGGGTGCCGAGGCCGAGGAACACGCTTTCATCCGCCACCGGCAGGCCGACGGCGCGCAGGTTGGCCAGTGTCGCCTCCTGCAGGTGCTCGGCGCGGTTGGACAGGTAGATCACCGTCACGCCCTTGGCCGCGGCCGCACGCGCGAAGTCGACCACGCCCGGCACCGCCTCGGCCTGCTTCTCGGCCACCCAGGCGGCCCAGCTCACTTCGTCGTAGCTCGCGCCGTCGCGCACCAGGCGCGCCTGGTAGGGCGCGTTGTCGAGGACGGTCTCGTCGACGTCCATGATCACGGCGGGCTTGAGTCCGGTGCCTGCGTTGGCGCGCTCTTCGGGGACCAGCGCATCCCAGTGCGCCTCGGCCAGGGCGGCATCCAGGTGGTCGGCGGCGGCCTTGTAGGTCTGCGTGGTGAGCGCCCGGTATTCGGCCGAGGCCTGCACCCACAGCACCGCATTGAGGTTGTCGTCGGCCGGTGCGTCCACGGCGCCCGCAGGCGCGGACTGCGAGGGCGGCGCGACCGGCGCCGGCGCGCGCTGGCAGGCGGCAAGGACGAGGAGGCTGGCGAGGAGGCCGGTCGTGGCCAGGGCGTGCTTCGACATGGAACATCCGGGATCGGGAATGCCCCCGAGTGTAGCCGCCGATCCCGACGACAACGTTTCGACGCGCCGCTCAGCCCTCGTCCAGCAGCGCGCGGATCGCCGCCAGCCCGGCCTGTGCGCGCTCCTGCTTGCGCACGGCGTCCGCCTCGGGATCGGCGCCATCGCGCTGGATCTCGGCACTGGGCAACTCGTCGAAGAAGCGGCTGGGCCTGAGCCGGATGCGGTCGCCCCAGCGCTGGGTCTCCCGGCTGTGCGACAGCCACAGCTGTTCCTTCGCACGGGTGATGCCCACGTAGAGCAGGCGGCGCTCTTCTTCCAGGCTGCCCTCTTCCACCGCGACCTCGTGCGGCAGGGTGCCGTCGTCCATGCCGACGATGAAGACGTAGCGGAACTCCAGCCCCTTCGCCGCGTGCAGGCTCATCAGCCGCACCTGGTTGCCCGCCTCGCCCTTGTCGGCGTGCGACAGCAGGGCGAGCTGCGCGGCGAGTTCACCGGGGCCGCTGGCCTTGCCGCCTTCGAACCAGTCCGCCAGCTCTTCCAGGTTCACCTTGCGGCGCTGGAAGGTCGCCTCGTCCTTGCACTGCGCACGGATCGAGGCGAGCAGCCCGCTCTTCTCGGCCAGCACGCGCACCAGCTCGGACGGCGGCAGGCGCTGGGCGTCGGCACGCAGCGAGCGGACGATGCCGACGAAGCCATCCAGCGCGTTGCCCGCGCGCGGCGCCAGCTGCTTGAGCACGCCGACCGACTCGGCGGCGCGCGACATCGGCATGTGCACCTTCTGCGCCATCTCGGCCAGCTTGGCCAGCGTGGTGGCACCGACCTCGCGGCGCGGCGCCTGCACCGCGCGCAGGAAGGCCGCGTCGTCGTCCGGGTTGGCGACCAGGCGCAGCCAGGCCAGCGCGTCCTTGACCTCGCCCCGCTCCAGGAACGCGGTGCCGCCGGTCAGGTGGTAGGGCACGCGCAGCAGCTGCAGGGCCTTTTCCAGCGCGCGGCTCTGGTGGTTGCTGCGGAACAGGATGCAGAAGTCGCTCCACGGCGCCTGCTTCGCGGTGGCGATGAAGTGGATCTCGGCGGCGACCTTCTCCGCCTCGTGCGCGCCATCGCGGCATTCCCAGATGCGGATGCGCTCGCCGTCGGCGTTGTCGCTCCACAGGGTCTTGAGGTGCTCGTGTGGATTGTGCGCGATCAGCGCGTTGGCCGCGCGCAGCACGCGGTTGGAGCAGCGGTAGTTCTGCTCGAGCTTGACCACCTTCAGCGCCGGGTAGTCGGTGCCCAGCGACAGCAGGTTGTCCGGGTTGGCGCCGCGCCAGGCGTAGATCGACTGGTCGTCGTCGCCGACGCAGGTGAACAGCCCGGCCGGGCCGGCAATCGCCTTCAGCAACCGGTACTGGGCGTCGTTGGTGTCCTGGCACTCGTCGACCAGCAGGTAGCCGATGCGCTCGCGCCAGCCGAGGCGGGCGTCCTCGTCGTTCTCCAGCAGTTCCACGGGCAGGCGGATCAGGTCGTCGAAGTCGACGGCGTTGAAGGTCGTCAGCCGCGCCTGGTAGCGCGCGTACAGCTGCGCCGCCTCGACCTCGCGCGGGCTGCGCGCGACCGCCAGCGCCTGTTCGGGCGACAGACCGGCGTTCTTGGCGCGCGAGACCAGGTTGCGGGCGTTGTCCAGCACGTCCGGCTTGCTGCCGGGCGGCAGCAGGTCCTTGAGCTGGGCGGCGGTGTCGTCGGCATCGAAGACGGAGAAGCCGCGGCGCAGCCCGACCTTGGCATGGTCGATCTGCAGCATCCGCAGGCCGAGCGCGTGGAAGGTGCAGACGGTCAGGCCCTCGGCAGCGTCGCCCTTGATGCGCTTGGCGACACGCTCCTTCATCTCCTTGGCGGACTTGTTGGTGAAGGTGATCGCGGCGATGCGCCGTGCGGGCATGCGGCCGCTGGCGATCAGGTGGGCGATCTTTTCGACGATGACGCGGGTCTTGCCGCTGCCGGCGCCGGCGAGCACGAGCAGGGGGCCGTCGGTGTGGAGGACGGCGGCGCGCTGGGGGGGGTTGAGGCCGTGCATGCGGGACTTCCTGGAGCGGCGGACAGTGTAGCGGGTGGGCCCGTACACTGGCCCCACCCCACTGTCGGAACCGCCCATGCGCATCGGCCTGGCCGCCAACCGCCTGCACCACGCCACCGAGGACGCCGCCCTGTTCAGATGGCTGCGCGCTTGCGAGTCGGGCATCCGCGACCTGCAGCTGGACCTGCATGCGGTCGGGCGGACGCACGATGCGATCGTCGCCGCCGGCATGCTGGGCGGGTATCGCGGGCTGAAGCGTTACCCGTATGGCCGCGAAGGCGGGCTGATGAAGCTGGTCGCCGAGGTGGTCGGGCTGGAGGAGGACACGCGACGGCTGGACGGTGCGATCTACCTGATCGACCCGGTCGACCCCTCCTCGACCTTCCCCGAGGCGGTGGCGCTGAAGCGGCAGTGCGTGATCCACGGCAAGCCCTTCATTTCCACCGTGGCCTCGGCGCGCGACTGGATCGAACAGGAGCGGGTGCTGGCGGGGCTGGAGCCGGACCCGGCGGCCGACCGCTTCTTCAGTCCGGAAGGGCAGACGCTGGCGCTGATCGCGCATGACGCGATGAAGGCGGCCATGCTGGCCTTCGCCGGCGAGCACTTCGACCTGCTGTCGCGGTTCGCGCGCCGGGTCGGCACCGGTACCACCGGACAACGCCTCAACGAGCTGGCCTGGAGCCGCGGCTGGCCCGCCGACACCCCGTGGGTGCATCGCTACGAGAGCGGCCCGCTGGGCGGCGACGCGCAGATCGCCGACCGCGTGCTGGAGAAGCGCTGCCAGCGCGTGGTGTTCTTCGAGGACCCGCACGTCGCGCGCCAGCACGAGGCCGACATCCAGCTGCTCGAACGCGCGGTCACCACCGTCACCGACGACGCCGTGTGCACCACGTCGCCGGCGATGGCGCAGCGCTGGGCCGAAGGCATGGCGGCGCGCGCGCGGCGCCGCACGGCCTGAGCCGGCGCGGTGACGGCGGGCGGTGGCCCGCCCTACACTGCCGCCATGGCCAAGCTGTACTTCTACTACTCGGCGATGAACGCCGGTAAGACCACCACCCTGCTGCAGTCCGCGCACAACTACCGCGAGCGCGGCATGCGCGTGGCGATCCTCACGCCGCGCCTGGACGACCGCGCCGGCGAAGGGCGGGTGGCCTCGCGGATCGGGCTGGCCGCCGACGCGCTCGCCTTCGGCCCGCGCGACGACCTGCTCGAACGCGTGCGCAGCGACATCGACACGCACGGCCGCCTGCATTGCGTGCTGGTCGACGAAGCGCAGTTCCTGACCCGCGCGCAGGTCTGGCAACTGAGCGAAGTGGTCGACGCGCTGGGCATCCCGGTGCTGTGCTACGGCCTGCGCACCGACTTCCGCGGCGAACTGTTCGAAGGCAGCATGCACCTGCTCGCCTGGGCCGACGAACTCAGCGAGATCAAGACCATCTGCCACACCGGCAGCAAGGCGACCATGACCGTGCGCGTCGACACCGCCGGCCGCGCGGTGCAGGACGGCCCGCAGGTCGAAATCGGCGGCAACGACCGCTACGTGTCGGTGTCGCGCGCCGAGTACAAGCGCGTCATGCGCGGCGAAGGCACCATCGAACCCGCGCAGCCGCCGCTGCTGCTGTAGCCCGGGGGCGCGGGGCAGCACGCCTTGATCCAGCACCGGGCGTTGCGATGTTCATACCATGGTGATACCGTTCGGCCATGAAAGTCGCCATCTCGCTCCCGGACCCGGTCTTCGCCGCTGCGGAGAAGCTTGCCCATCGCCTGCGCGTGTCCCGCAGTCAGCTCTACGCGCAGGCTCTCGAGGAATACCTTGGCAAGCGGCAGGATGCGCTCGTGACCGAGCGACTCAACGCCGTATATGCCGGGGAGCAGGAGCCTGTCGATCCCGCCCTGGCCGCTGCCCAGCTTGGAGCTGTCGGCCATGAAGCGTGGTGAGGTCTGGTGGGCCAGTCTGCCCAACCCCATGGGTTCGGGTCCTGGATACAAGCGTCCAGTTCTTGTCGTCCAGTCCAACCCATTCAATGCCAGCCGGATCAGCACCGTGGTCGTCGCAGCGATCACGTCCAACCTGGCACTGGCAGAAGCCCCGGGCAACGTGCGCGTTGCCAAGTCGGACTCCGGCCTCCCCCAGCCTTCCGTCGTAAACGTGTCGCAGCTGATCACGCTGGATCGGTCAGTCCTCACCCACAAGGTCAAATCATTGGCGGGTGCCGCGATGGACAAAGTGGACAGCGGCTTGAAGCTTGTCCTCGGGCTTCAGTGAGCCGCCCATGACGCACCAGCCAAGCAGAAGCCGCCCCGTGGCCCGGCCTGACTGATGCGGCAGGCCGAACCAGACCTGGCGGTGTTGCCGATGGACGAGAGTCAGCCCCCCGCATCCCTGCACGGCGCCTGCCATTGCGGCGCCGTGCGCCTCACGCTGCCGGCAGCGCCCGACACCGCGACCTCCTGCAACTGCTCCTGGTGCCGGCGCACCGGCGGCATCTGGGCCTACTTCGAACTCGGCACCGTCCTCATCCAGGGCCACCCGGAGCACACCGAAAGCTACGTCTGGGGCGACCGGACCCTCCGGAACGTCCGCTGCCGGACCTGCGGGATCATCACTCACTGGGAGCCCCTCGACGCCACCCCCGGCGCCCGCCACGGCGTGAACCTCCGCAACTTCGAACCGGCGCTGCTGGAGGCCGTCACCATCAGGCGCTTCGACGGCGCGGACAGCTGGACGTTTCTTGATTGAGGGCTGGGTGCCTAGCGGGTCTGACGCTCGAAAGCCCACATATGCCGCGTGACATCTCACTGGCAGCGAAATCGCTTAGAGCGCCGGGCTGGTGCCCGTCGTCACTACGGGCCCGAAAGCCTTGGTGCGATCCGAGTCAGCGTGCCCTGCGATCAGAGCCCCTGTGTGCATATGATTCGATCACGGAGGCGCCAGGACCTGACCACTTGCCATACGGACGGGCAGCTTCCGACCCAAAGCGGACGCTCGGCGTCCGAACTGGGGTGTCACCCGTAAAGTTCGAACGGCGCTACGCGCAAAGCGGCAACCGAGTGTCTACGGAACTCTGGTCGGTCCAGGTGTAGGAAGCTACGATCTGCCAGTAGCTTGATCGTGATTGTGCCAAGGAAGGCGCGATCTCATGGGCGCGTTCAATGAGGAGAAGGTAATCTATGGGCCGCGTACAGCCGTTTGAGTTGAGCGACCTTCGCGCATTGGGCGACAAGGGGCGCTTAACCACTGGGCATCGTAGTCTTCAGTGAGGCGCTACCTGGCGTTCCTTACCGTCGGTGTGGCGACAGCTTTCGCATCGGGGTGCATCTCCATGCCACCCCGAGTTTTGGAACAGGTAGCCGAACAAGGCGCCGTCGCCACTAGCAAGAAGTCTATCGGACCGCTTGCATACATCGAGACCTACTCTGTCTTGCCTGGCCCGGGGCACCGAAGCTGGTCGGGTACTCGCACCCTTGAGTGCTTCGCCCAGAATGCAGCGTTTGAACTATCTTGGATAGAAAGCGACGTCCCTACCGAAACTGCGACGCAGGCCTGTCGACACGGCGCGAGCACGTTGTCATACATGGCGGACGTCACTGGGATCACCAGAGAAGCAATTTCGCCACGCATGCGTCTAGCGCCGGGCGGATGGGGCTTCGAGGTGCGTGATCTCTCACTAATTGCATGGAGGCCGATCCGTCCTTTGTATGCCAAAGGCTATCGCGAGAGCTCTATGCGATTGGATATCGAAAGAGCAGTAACGATAACGCTGGCACATGAATTTGTTCATCTGGCTATCGACTTAGCTGGATCTTCCATTAAGAAGACTGACGAAGAACGGTTGGCGCACACGGCTGGCTATTGCGCGGCCTGGAATGTCCTTGGGGGAATCGATCCCACGTGGTTGGCGATCGGTCGCGTACAAGACTCCAGTTCTTTGCCAGATGGCGTGCTCGCATCTAACTCAGCAGGCATCGACGTTGCGGCGCACATTTCAGATCTGCTGGAGGGGGTGGAAGGGAGCGATGAGTCACAGCGGGTTTCCCAATACTGTGAAGGGGAGCTTCGGGCATTGTGGAACTCTATGGGCAATCCTGCGACGTCTAGTGGGCATCCGAAGCAAGGGTCGACAATAGTGGATCGGCCGGAGTTCCGTAGACGCTGAGCGTCTGCTCTTGGCCGATTTCAGCCGGTAGGAGGTGACTGGCTCTTCGAGATGCTCTCCGGAACGCATCGCCGCTGCAGGCAAGTGATCACCGCCCTGCACACAAAAAATCGGACACTCCCCCGCCTTCCACCTCACCCAGTGGAACTTTCGACCTCCCGAGCTCTACGGTTGGACCTCCAGGGGTCCAAGCTCCGACCTCCATAGCTCCAGCCTTCGAGCTCCAAGGGTCCAACGTTCGACCTCCTGGGGTCCAGCTTCCACCCCTTGAGCTCCAAGGTTCGACCTTCAGGGGTTCACGGTTCGACCTCTTGGGGTCCAGGCTTCGAGCTCTTGAGGTCCGAGCTTCGACCTTTAAAGGTCCAACCCTCGACCTCCCGAGGTCCAAGCTTCCACCTCCAGAGCTCCAGGGTTCGACCCCTCGGGCTCCACGCTTCGACCCCTGGAGATCCAACGCCCGACCTTTTGGGGTCGACGCCCCTGTTCCGCCGCGCTAACCCGCAACCGGGCTGGCCGGCAGGCAGGCCTGGCGGGCCAGGTCGACTTCGCGGCGGAGGGCGCTGCCGTCGCGCTGGCGGGAGGCGAGTTCGGTGTCGAGCTGTTCCAGCAGGGCGTCGCCGCCGGGGCCGTCGCCCGCGGCGCAACGGGCCTGGGCGGCGTACAGCGCGGCGCGCCATCCGAGGGCGCGTCGTGCCGGCCCCATGCCGGTTTCGCCGCGGGCCAGGGTCTGCAGGCGGGCCAGCGCGACCGGGTCGCCGGCCCGGGCTTCCCAGCGCCACAGGGCCACCTGGGTGCGCAGGCGTTCGAGCGCATCGTCCGGTTGCGGGCGGGTGTCGCCGAGCAGGCCGCGCAGGATGGCCAGGCCCGCGTCGCGTTCGCCCTGCGCGATCCGGATCTCGGCCGCCAGCCGGTCGATGGGCTCCAGCGTCGCGGTGCCGCCGGCCGCACCGGCGCGCAGTTTGCGCGCTTCCTCCAGCGGCGCCCGCGCGTCCCCGTCCCGGCCGGCCTGGTGCAGCAGGCGTGCCAGTTCCAACAGGGCATCGGCCAGGACGGCGGAACCGGCCGGGGCCTGTCCGGCATCCAGCCGCGCGGTCCGCACCGCTTCATGCATGTGGACCAGCGCCGCGGCCAGGTCGTTGCGCTCCCAGGCGATGCGCCCGAGCTGCAGGCGCACCGGGACCAGCGCCGCCTGGTCCGGCCCCTTCGCGGCCTCGCGCTGCTGGCGCACCTCCTCGAGCTGGCGGGCGGCATCGGCGAAGCGGCTGTCGTCGAGATACGCTCCGGCGAGGTCCTCGCGCAGGGCCAGGGTGGCGCCATCGGCCGGGCCGAGCGCCTGCATCGCCACCGGCAGGGTCGCGCGCAGGGTGTCGATGGCGGCATCGGTCCGGCCCTGCTGTCCCTGCAGGCGGGCGAGGCGGTGGCCGATCTCCACCCGCTGGCCGGGGCGCGTGGCGACCTGGTCGCGCAGTTGCCGCACGGCCTGGCCATAGCCCGCGACGGCCGCGTCGATGTCGCCGGCATCGGCCTGCAGTTCGGCGAGGTCCACGAGCGTCTGGACCATGCCGCCGGGGTCGCCGTCGACGCCCCGCCGGACCGCCAGCGCGCGTTCGTACATCTGCCGGGCGCCCTGCAGCGCCCCGGCGGCCTGGCGGCAACGCCCCAGCTCGGAATAGAAATCGGCCACCTGGTGCGGCAGGCGCGCCTGCTCGCGGCGGGCATCGGCCAGCGCCGGTTGAAGCAGGGCGCTGCAGGCGGCCGAGTCCCTGCTTTCGCGCGCGAGGCGCCCCTGCAGGGTCAGCGACTCCAGCTGCAGGCTGGCCGGGACATTCGGGGTCTGCGCCAGCAGGGCGGCCTGCTGCTCCAGCAGCCCGCGCGCGCGTTCGGTGTCGCCCAGTCCGAGCCGCAGGCGCGCGATGACCCCCAGCAGTTCGGCGCGCGCGCGCGGTTCCTGCGCGAGCTGCAGGTTGCCGCGCTCGACCGCGCCATCCAGCAGGCGGTCGACATCGAGCGGCTCGCCCTCGCGCACGCCGGCATCCTCGAACAGGCCGATCATGAAGTCCTGCATGGCCTGCGCGCGCGCCGCTTCGGCGACCGCCTGGCGCGCCTGCCACGCGACCAGCCCCAGCGACAGCGACAGCACCAGGGCGACGACGAGCCCGGTCGCCAGCGCCCAGCGGTGCCGGCCCACGTATTTGCGGAAGCGATAGCCCAGCCGCTGCGGCTGCGCGAGCACCGGCCGGCCGGCTTCGTAGCGGCCGACATCCTGCGAGAGGGCCTCCACCGAGGGATAGCGTTGCTCGGGCCGCTTGGCCAGCGCTTTCAGGACGATGTTGTCGAGGTCGCCGGCGAGGCGCCGGCTGTGCCGCCGGAGCGCCTGCCGCTCCCCGCCGGCCGACGTGTCCTGCAACACGCCCTGCGACGGCCGGACCGGGTCGGCGTTGAGGATCGCCTCCTCCCATTCGGCGTCGCTGTGGCGCTTGAGCCGATAGGGCTTGCGGTCGGCCAGCAGCTCGTAGAGCACCACGCCGAGGGAGTAGACGTCGGTCATCGTGGTGACCGGCTCGCCGAGGATCTGTTCCGGCGCGGCGTAGTGCAGGGTGAAGGCGCGCATGCCGGTGCCGGTCTGTTCGGGCGCGGGCGCCTCGCCGTCCAGCAGCTTGGCGATGCCGAAGTCGAGCAGGCGGACCTGGCCCGCCGGCGTCACCAGGATGTTCGACGGCTTCAGGTCGCGATGGACGATCAGGTTGGCATGGGCGTGGCTGACCGCATCGCAGACCTGCCGGAACATCTCCAGGCGCTGGTCCAGCGGGGTGCGGTGCTCGCGGCAGTAATCGGTGATCGGCGTGCCGTCGACGTATTCCAGCGCCAGGTAGGGCAGGCCCTCGGCGCTGACGCCGGCGTCGAGCAGGCGGGCGATGTTGGGATGCGCCAGCCGGGCGAGGATCTCCCGCTCGCGGGTGAAGCGCAGCCTGAGGTCCTGGCTCGTCAGTCCCGGCCGCAGCAGCTTCAGCGCGACCCGGCGCTGGTACAGGCCGTCGGCGCGCGAGGCCAGCCAGACCTGGCCCATGCCGCCCTCGCCGAGCAGGCTTTCCAGCCGGTAGGGCCCCACTTCCATGCCACTGGCCGGGCCGGCGGGCGGCACCACCAGCGGCTCCGAGAGGAAGTCGCTGTTGTCGTCCTCCAGCGCGATCAGCGCCTGCAGGTCGGTGGCCAGCGCGGGGTCTTCCTCGCGCAGTTCGGCCAGCCGCCGCGCGCGGGCCTCCGGTTCCAGTTCCAGCAGTTTGTCCAGCAGCGGCGACAGGCGTTGCCAGCGTTCGGCGTCCATCCGCCCCCCTCGCCGCGGTCGGCGCTCAGTCGTCCTTCAACGAGGCCAGCAGGAACATCCGGGCCTTCTGCCAGTCCCGGCGGATGCTGCGCTCGGAGCGGTCGAGCAGGCCCGCGATCTCCAGCTCGGAGAGGCCGCCGAAGTACCGCAGCTCCACCACCTGGGCGAGCCGTGCGTCGACATCGGCGAGGCGGGTCAGCGCGATGTCCAGGCCGAGCGTTTCCTCGTCCAGCCGCAGGCCGCCTTCGAGGTCTTCCGGCAGGTCGGTCACCCGGTGCAGGTCGCCACCGCGCTTCTGCGCCAGTCGCTGGCGCGCATAGTCCACGACCACGCTGCGCATGGCCGACGCGGCATAGGCGAAGAAATGCGCGCGGTCGTCGAACTGCGCTTCGCGCCGCCCGATCAGCTTGATGTAGGCCTCGTGGACCAGCGCGGTCGCGTCCAGGGTCTGGCCATGCTGGCCGGCCAGCTGGCGGCGCGCCATGCCATGCAGCTCCTGGTAGAGGGTGGCCAGGACGTTATCCAGCGCCGCGCGATCACCGCCGCGCGCGGCACCCAGCATCCGTGTGATGTCGGCGCGTTGCGCCGGGGTCTCGTCCTCGATCATGGGGCGACTATAGCGCGTTCACGCGGCCCCGGAGGGGGGCGGGATGGCATGGAAATTGCGGGTTCCGCGCGGGTCCGATCCGCCTGTTCCACGCCGTTTCAGCGCTGGCAGCGCGGGCACCACACGGTGGCGCGCTGGCCCACCGACGCATGCCGCAGGCGGCTGCCGCAGACGGTGCAGGCGCCGCCGGCGCGACCGTACACGGCCAGTTCCTGTTCGAAGTAGCCCGGGGCACCGTCCGGGCTGATGAAGTCGCGCAGGGTGGTGCCGCCCCGGGCGATGGCATGCGCGAGCACGCGCTTGACCTCGTCCGCCAGGCGTTCGTAACGGGCCCGGGACACCTTGCCCGCTTCGCGCAGCGGCGAGATGCCGGCGGCGAAGAGCGCCTCGGCGGCATAGATGTTGCCCACCCCCACGACCACCGCCTGGTCCATCAGGAAGGTCTTCACGGCCGCCTTGCGGCCCCGGCTGAGCGCGAACAGATGGGCACCGTCGAAGGCCGCGGACAGCGGCTCCGGTCCCAGCGTGGCCAGCAGCGGATGCAGCGCCCCCGGCGGCTGCCACAGCAGGCAGCCGAACCGGCGCGGGTCGTTGAAGCGCAGCACCCGCCCGTCGTCCAGGACGATGTCGACATGGTCGTGCGCCCGCACGGGGGTGTCTCCCGGCAGCACGCGCAGGCTTCCGGACATGCCCAGGTGGAGCAGGGCGCTCCCCGCGGCGGTGTCCAGCAACAGGTACTTGGCGCGCCGCCGGACGGCCGCGATCCGCTGTCCCGGCAGGGATGCCGCCACCTGCGGCGGAATGGGCCATCGCAGGTCGGGGCGGCGCAGGGTCACGGCCACCACGCGCCGGCCCTCCACGTGCGGCGCCAGGCCGGCACGGGTGGTTTCGACTTCGGGCAGCTCGGGCATCCGCGAAGGGTACTGGAAGGCGATCGCGGCCTGCACGGGCCGGGACCGGCGGGCGGCGGATCGGCTTGTGTTCCGCCCCGATGCGCCCCACGTCGTTACCTGTACACACCCTGCCCATACGGGCGCGAACGGACAGGTCCGGATGGCATGATGGCCCCGGGCGCATGCACCCGCGCCCGCTGTCCGGCCGCGCCGCGGCCGGCCTCGCCCAACAGGACCGCGGTCCCCGGAGTTTGAAATGCCCGCTTCACTGCTCGACTTCCTCGCCGGCGGACTGCTGCAGGCCGGTTTCGGCACGCTGGTGATCTACTTCCTGGTCGCCACCCAGCTCACCATCTTCTCGGTGACGCTGTACCTGCACCGCTCGATGGCGCACCGCTCGGTCGACTTCCATCCGGCCGTCGCCCACGTGTTCCGGTTCTGGAGCTGGCTGACCACCTCGATGATCACGCGCGAGTGGGCGGCGATCCATCGCAAGCACCACGCGAAGTGCGAGACCGAGGAAGACCCGCACAGCCCGCAGGTGAAGGGCATCAAGACCGTGTTCTGGCGTGGCGTCGAGCTCTACCGCGAAGCGCGCAGCGATCGCGAATCGATCGAGAAGTACGGCAAGGGCTGCCCCGACGACTGGATCGAGCGCCACCTCTACACCCCGCACGCGACGATGGGCCCCACCCTGCTGCTGTTCATCAGTTTCGCGCTGTTCGGCTTCGCCGGCGTGGCGATCTGGGCGCTGCAGATGGCGTGGATCCCGTTCTGGGCGGCAGGCGTGGTCAATGGCCTGGGCCACTGGTGGGGCTACCGCAACTTCGAGAGCGCGGACACCTCGACCAACCTGACCCCGTGGGGCGTGTGGATCGGCGGCGAGGAGCTGCACAACAACCACCACGCCTTCCCGAGCTCGGCGAAGTTCGCGCTGCGCCGCTTCGAGTTCGACATCGGCTGGGCCACCATCCGCGTGTTCGAGAAGCTGCGCCTGGCGAAGGTCCTGCGCGTGGCGCCCACCCTGGACGTGCGCCCGAACATCGCGATGCCCGACGGCGAGACCCTGAAGGCGCTGCTGGCGATCCGTTTCCAGGCGATGACCGACTTCTACCGCAACGTCACCCTGCCGACCCTGCGCGAAGGCCGCGACACGCTGCCGCGCCCCCTCCGCAAGGGACTGGCCGACGGCGGCCGCTGGCTGGACGACGGCAAGCGCGCACGCCTGCAGGCCTGGCTGGCCGAGCGGCCCAAGATGGCCACGCTGGCCGAGCATCGCCAACGCCTCGCGCAGGTGCTCGACGACCGCTCGCACGATGCCCAGGCCACGCTGCAGCGCCTGCACGCCTGGTGCGCGGACGCGGAAGCGAGCGGGATCCAGGCCCTCCAGGCGTTCTCGCATCGGCTCAAGGGCTACGCGCTGGCGCCCGCACGGCGCTGAACGCCACCTGATACGCTCCCGGGGCCCGCACGTGTTGCGGGCCTTTTTCATGCGCGCACGCGCTCCCGTGGGGTAGCCTGCCCGCATGCCACGCACACGCCTACTTCTTGCCACCCCGTTCCTGTTGCTGGCCGTCTGCGCCGCGCAGGCGCAGGTGCAGGCCACCAGTGACTACCTGCAGCGGATGGACACCGACGGCGATGGCCGGGTGTCCCTGGAGGAATACCAGGCGTGGATGAGTTACGCCTTCGAACGCATGGATGCGAACGGCGATGGCACGCTCACGCCGGACGAGTTGCCGGGCGGACGCGGCAAGCCGGTCAGCCTGGTCGAGCACCGCGCGAAGCTGGCCCGGACGTTCAACCGCCAGGACCAGGACCGCAACGGCTACCTCGACGCACGCGAGCTGTCCGCGCCGCCGCTCTGAGCGGCATCGGGAAGGCGCTTTTCCTGGGTGACGTGGAGTGGCTTCGGAAGGGGCGGCTTCGGAAGGAGTCGCCGCCCGCCGGGATGGGGGTTGCTACGCCCTCCTGACGACGTCCTGTCTTTAGGTCGGGTCGCCGGACGTCCTGTCCGGCTCTCCGCAACCCCCATCCCGTCGACCGGCGCCTTCCGCGACCGTGGAGTTCCGGGCTTCGGACGCTTTTGAAACGGCCACCGGCTTCGTCGCGAGTAGCCAAGAAAAAGCCCGCCATCAGGACGATGGCGGGCCGTGGAGAGAGCACGCGGCTCTGGAGAAAACGTCAGTGCGCGGTGGCCTGTCCCGCACCGCGCGGCACGCGGATCTCGTCGACCAGGTCCTGCACCTCCTGCGGCGGCGGCGGCGTCATGCGCGACACCACGAAGGAGATCACGAAGTTCAACAGCATGCCGATCACGCCGATGCCTTCCGGCGAAATCCCGAACAGCCAGTTCTCCGGGATGTTCTCCGCCATCGGCGCCATGAACACGCCCTTGAAGTACACGATGTAGCAGACCGTGAACGCCAGGCCGACCAGCATGCCCGACACCGCTCCCTGCATGTTCGTGCGCTTGTCGAAGATGCCGAGCACGATCGCCGGGAAGAACGAGGCGGCCGCCAGGCCGAACGCGAAGGCCACCACCTCGGCCACGAAGCCCGGTGGATAGATGCCCAGCAACCCGGCCACCACCACCGCCGCACCCGCCGCGATGCGTGCGTACATCAGCTCCTGTTTCTCCGTGATGTCCGGCATCAGCACCTTCTTCATCAGGTCATGCGAGATCGCCGCCGAGATCACCAGCAACAGGCCCGCCGCGGTGCTGAGCGCCGCCGCGAGACCGCCCGCCGCGACCAGTGCGATCACCCACGCCGGAAGGCGCGCGATCTCCGGGTTGGCGAGGACCATGATGTCGCGGTCGATCGTCATCTCGTTGCGGTCGTCCTTGGCGTAGAACATCCGGCCGTCGTTGTTCTTGTCTTCCCAGGTGATCAGCCCGGTCTTCTCCCAGTTCTTGATCCAGCTGGGCGCGGTCGCGTACTCGGTGCCCTGCATGTCCTGGCCGTTGATGGTCTGGATCATGTTGACGCGGGCGAAGCTCGCCACCGCCGGTGCGGTCGTGTACAGCAGCGCGATGAACAGGATCGCCCAGCCGGCCGAACGGCGCGCGTCGCGCACCTTCGGCACCGTGAAGAACCGGACGATCACGTGCGGCAGGCCCGCGGTGCCGACCATCAGCGCCAGGGTGATCGCGAAGACGTCGATGGTCGATTTGCTGCCCTCTGTATAGGGTGCGAATCCGAGCTCCGTACTCAACCCGTCGAGCTTGTCGAGCAAGTACATGCCCGAGCCATCCGCCAGCTCGCTGCCGAAGCCGATCTGCGGGATCACGTGGCCGGTCATCATCATCGAGATGAAGATCGCCGGCACCATGAACGCGAAGATCAGCACGCAATACTGCGCCACCTGCGTGTAGGTGATGCCCTTCATGCCGCCGAGCACGGCGTAGAAGAACACGATCGCCATGCCGATGATGACGCCGGTCGTGATGTCCACCTCGAGGAAGCGGCTGAACACGATGCCGACGCCGCGCATCTGCCCGGCGACGTAGGTGAAGGACACGAAGATCGCGCACACCACCGCGACCAGTCGCGCCACGTCGGAGTAGTAGCGGTCACCGACGAAGTCCGGCACGGTGAACTTGCCGAACTTGCGCAGGTACGGCGCCAGCAGCAGGGCCAGCAGCACGTAGCCGCCGGTCCAGCCCATCAGGTACACGGCGCCGTCGTAGCCCATGAACGAGATCAGGCCGGCCATCGAGATGAACGACGCGGCGCTCATCCAGTCGGCCGCGGTCGCCATGCCATTGGCGACCGGGTGGACGCCGCCACCGGCGACGTAGAACTCCTTGGTGCTCGCCACGCGGCTCCAGATCGCGATGCCGATGTACAGCGCGAAGCTGAGGCCGACGAGCAGGTAGGTCCAGGCTTGAACAGACATGGTCGCCCCTCAGTCTTCGTGCAGGTCGAGCTCGCGCTCGAGTCGGTTCATGCGCCACGCGTAATAGAACGTGATCAGCACGAATACGTAGATCGAGCCCTGCTGGGCGAAATAGAAGCCCAGCTTGAAGCCCATGAAGCGGATGTTGTTCAGGGCGTCCGCGAACAGGATCCCGGCGCCGAACGACACCAGCGCCCAGATGGCGAGCAGGATCGCCATCAGCCGCAGGTTCTTCCGCCAGTACTCCTTGGCGTTGATGTGCTTGCCAGACATGGTGCTGCCTCCCCGTTGCTCAGAAGCTGTACTTGACGGTGGTGTGGATGCGCTTGAGGTCGCCCTCGCGGTCGTCCTCGAGCATGCGTTCGCCGTAACTGAGCTCGGCGCCGATATCCAGCTTCGGGAACGGCGTGTAGATCAGGTTGGCGCGGATCGACTGCGAGCGTTCGGTGACGCCATAGCCGGTCAGGCTGGGGTCGTTGTCGTAGTGGGCGGCCGAGTAGATCAGGTTGCCGCGCAGGCTCGGGCTGAACACGTGCCGCCAGCCGGCGAACAGGCCATAGGCGGTGATCGGCTCGATGTCGCCATCGGCGTCGGCCACCACGTCGGCTCCCATGCCGAACGCCATGTAGCGGCCGATGCCCTGGCCGGCGTTGACCATGTAGCGGATGTCGTCGCTGGCGCCGAGGTTGAACTTGCCGGCGACGCTGACGGCACCGCCGCCCGCGGTCTCGTCGTCGTTCTTGAACTGGCGCAGCATGCCGGCGACGCTCAGATGGCCCCAGTCGCCCTTGGTGGTCCAGCGACCGGTCACGTCCGGGACGACGCCGTCGCCGGTGTTGCCGCGCGCGGTGCCCTGGTAGGCGTTGAGCAGGGTCTGCGGGTTCTCGGCCGAGAACGACCACGGGCCGTTGGTGTAGCGGATCTGGGCCTGGCGGACGAAGATCGTGCCGTCGGTGACGCCGAGGAAGTCCACCGTGTCGGGCAGCGACGCGGTGTCCTGGAAGTTGGTCCAGGTCTGGCCGGCCAGCCAGTTGTTCCAGGTCACGAAGGCATGGCGGATGGTGATGCCGTGCGTGTTGGTCGAGGTCTCGTTGCCGATGTTGTTGCTGCCGCCACCGAACAGGTCGGCCTCGATGTAGCCGCGGAACTTGTCGCCCTCGTCGCTGGTGTAGTCGGCCGCGAACCAGAAGCGCGAGAACTGCGCGGTGAAGTCGGTGTACGGGTCGCTGTCGGGCTCCGCGCCGTTGGCGGTGACCGGGATCGTGCTCGGCACGTAGAACAGGCGGCCGGCCGAACCGTCGACGATCTCGCCGTCGCTGGTGTCGGTGGTCATCGCGTCCAGCTTGATGAAACCGCCGTAGGAGAAGCGTGCGCCCTCCGGGCTGCCGGTCAGGATGGGCTGCGTCTGGATCGCCGGCGTGGCTTCCGCCTGCGCCGGGCTGGTCGCCGCGGGCGCGACGCCCACGGGCGCCACCGGTGCGGGCGTGGCGGTCGGCGCGGCCTGCTGTTCCACCAGCTGCTGGACCATGCGTTCGAGTTCGGCGACGCGCGCCTCCAGTTCGATCTCTTTCGCGGTCTGCGCCTGTGCGCCCAGCGGTAGCAACAGACCCAGGACGATGGCCGCGGCCAGCGGTCGCCGGCGGACCAATGCCGGCGAACCACCGGCACGACTGCACGATGCGTTGCGTATCGACATGATTCCCTCCCAGGAATGCCCGTGTCTGTGCACGGTGGAGGCAGCCTGCGCGCGCCGATTCAGGCGGAACCATTCGCCATTGGTCGTAAACAGCGGTGCACTGCCGCCACGGCGGTGATTTTTCGACCAAGGTCTAACGGAATCCATACCGGCGACGCGGAACGATGCGTCAAACTGCATGTCCGGCGGGACATTTACGCCGCACTGCAACACGAATTCACGCCAATGGAGCGCCGCATGAACCACCCCAATGCCCTGTATCCGGTCCCCGACGACTTCGCCGCGAACGCGCGGATCGGGCGGGATGACTATGCGCGCCTCTACGACGCCTCGGTGACCGACCCGGAGGCCTTCTGGAAGCAGGTCGCCCAGCGCCTCGACTGGTTCAAGGCGCCCACGAAGATCAAGGACGTGAGCTTCGCGGTCGAGGATTTCCACATCCGCTGGTACGAGGACGGTGAGCTCAATGCGAGCGTCAACTGCCTCGACCGCCACCTGGCCACGCGCGGCGACAAGACCGCGCTGATCTTCGAACCGGACCATCCGGACACGCCTTCGAAGCGCGTGAGCTACCGCGAACTGCATGCACGCGTGTGCCGCCTCGCCAATGCCCTGCGCGCGCTCGGCGTGCAGAAGGGCGACCGGGTCACGATCTACCTGCCGATGATCGTCGAGGCGGTCGTGGCGATGCTCGCCTGCGCACGCGTCGGCGCGGTGCACTCGGTGGTGTTCGGCGGCTTCGCGCCGAACTCGATCGCCGACCGCGTCGCGGACTGCGGCAGCAAGCTCGTCATCACCGCCGACGAAGGCCTGCGCGGCAGCAAGAAGATCCCGCTGAAGGCGAACGTCGACGAGGCCCTGAAGCTGCCGGGCACGAACTCGGTCGAGACCGTCCTCGTCGTGCGCCACACCGGCGGCGCGGTCGACATGCAGATGCCGCGCGACCGCTGGTACGACGCGGTGGTCGAGGGCCAGCCCGACACCTGCGAACCCGAACGGATGAATGCCGAGGACCCGCTCTTCATCCTCTACACCTCCGGCAGCACCGGCAAGCCGAAGGGCGTGCTGCACACCACCGGCGGCTACCTCGCCTACGCCAGCTACACCCACGAGTGCGTGTTCGACCTGCGCGAGGACGACGTGTACTGGTGCACGGCCGACGTCGGCTGGGTCACCGGGCACAGCTACATCGTCTACGGGCCGCTGGCGAACGGCGCGACCGCGGTGGTGTTCGAAGGCGTGCCGAACTACCCCACCGTCTCGCGCTTCTGGGAGGTGATCGACAAGCACCAGGTCACCCTGTTCTACACCGCGCCGACCGCGATCCGCGCCCTGATGCGCGATGGCGACGAGCCGGTGAAGCGCACCTCGCGTGCCTCGCTGCGCCTGCTGGGCACGGTCGGCGAGCCGATCAATCCCGAGGCCTGGCGCTGGTACTACGAGACCGTGGGCGACAGCCGCTGCCCGGTGGTCGACACCTGGTGGCAGACCGAGACCGGCGGCATCCTGATCTCGCCGCTGCCCGGCGCGATCGACGCCAAGCCCGGTTCGGCGACGAAGCCCTTCTTCGGCGTGCAGCCGGCGCTGGTCGACGCCAACGGCGCCTTCCTCGAGGGCGAGGCCGAAGGCAACCTGGTCCTGCTCGATTCCTGGCCGGGCCAGATGCGCACGGTGTACGGCGACCACCAACGCTTCATCGACACCTACTTCAAGGCCTATCCGGGCATGTACTTCACCGGCGACGGCTGCCGTCGCGATGCCGACGGCTACTACTGGATCACCGGGCGCGTCGACGATGTGATCAACGTCAGCGGCCACCGCATCGGCACCGCCGAGGTGGAGAGCGCGCTGGTCAGCCACCCGAAGGTCGCCGAAGCGGCGGTGGTCGGCTTCCCGCACGACCTCAAGGGCCAGGGCATCTACGCGTACGTCACCCTGATCGCCGGCGAGGCCAGCAGCGAAGAACTGCGCAAGGAACTCGTCGCGCACGTGCGCAAGGAGATCGGCCCGATCGCCACGCCGGACCACCTGCAGTGGGCACCCGGCCTGCCGAAGACGCGTTCGGGCAAGATCATGCGCCGCATCCTGCGCAAGATCGCCGAGAATGCGCCCGACCAGCTCGGCGATACCTCGACCCTGGCGGATCCGTCGGTGGTCGATTCGCTGGTCAAGGAACGCCGCGACGCCTGACCGTATTGGCCCCGACGGGGCCACCCGGCGGTGCCGTTGAATGCCGGCACCGCCGCCCCCACCCCCACGGACCCCGCGATCGCGGGGTATGTTGTCGCTTCCAAGGCCCCCGATGCCCAGCCCCCCCATGCCCACCGTCATCGTCGCCGACGATCATCCGCTGTTCCGCGAAGCCCTCCGCGGCGCCGTCGCGCGCGTGCTGCCCGACGCCCGCCTGCGCGAGGCCGACGGCGTCGACTCGCTCTACGCCCTGGTCGAGGACGAGCCCGACGCCGACCTGCTCCTGCTCGACCTCAACATGCCCGGCGCCCAGGGCTTCAGCGCCCTCGTCCACCTGCGCGCGTTGCACCCGCAACTGCCGATCGTCGTGGTCTCCGCGCGGGAAGAGCCCGCGGTCATGCGCCGCGCGCTCGACCACGGCGCGGTCGGCTTCATTCCCAAGTCCGCCGATGCCGGCACCCTGGGCGAGGCGATCACCGCCGTGCTCGACGGCGACCGCTGGGCGCCCGAGGCCGCGCTGTCCGCCGCCCCCGCCGACGAGGCCGAGCACGATGCCGCCCAGCGCCTGCGCGACCTGACCCCCCAGCAGTTCCGCGTGCTGCAGATGCTGGGCGCGGGACTACTGAACAAGCAGATCGCCTACGACCTCGGCGTGTCCGAAGCGACGATCAAGGCGCATGTCACCGCGATCCTGCGCAAGCTCGGCGCCAACAACCGCACCCAGGCCGTGCTGATCGCCGGCCGCCTCGCGGTCGACCCGGGCGCGATCACGCCGCCGCCGGAGGAGCTGGACTGACGCCGGGCGCGGCTCCCGGCGAAACGCTCGAGACGGGGCGACTTCGCCTGGAACTCCTTCGTCCGGACGATCCCGACGACGAAGCGCTCTATCTCACGCTGTACACCAGCGCGGAGGTCATGGCCCGGATCGCGCCCCCCTTGGACGAAGGCAGTGCCCGGCGCGCGTTCGGCCGCGTCGCCCGCTTCAACGGCACGGACCGGCCAGGCCACAGGCACTGGTCGGTCCGTGCGCGCGACAGTGGCGATCGCATCGGCATCGTCGGTCTCTTGCGTACGGGCGCGGACGTGGAGCTGGGCGGGCTTCTGCTGCCGGAGTGGTGGAACCGGCGCGTCTCCCGCGAGGCATACGGGCGAGTGATCCAGCATGCCTTCGAGACGCCCGGGATCGACCTGGTCTTCGGCGAACGGCCAGACGACGACCATGCCCGGATCATCGACCGCCTGTTCGCGCCGCTCGGCTTGGCCCGCGTCACGGGGAAAGCACGTGCGCCCGACGCATGCCGTTGGGAGCTGTCGCGCTGGAAGTGGGCCGCACGTCCTTGACTGCCGGCATTTCCATCTGCGGGGTGACAGGGTATCGTCGTGGTCTGCCGTCGGGGAGCGAGGGAGCATGGCCGCGTCAGCGGATGGATCGGGCGGAAGGCTGGCCTGTGTCGGACTGGGGATGATGCTCGGCGCCCATATCGGGCCCCGTGCACGCAGCCATGTCGAACAGGCAAACGTCGTTTTCGCCGCCGTCTCCGACCCCCTCGTCGAACAGTGGCTGCAAGGCATGAACGACGATGTTCGCAGCCTGCAGGTGTACTACGCCGAAGGCAAGCCGCGACGGGAGACCTACCGGCAGATGGTCGAGGCCATGCTTGAGCCGGTCCGCGCTGGCCGGTTCGTTTGCGGTGCCTTTTATGGCCACCCGGGCGTTTTCGCGCGCGCGCCGCACGAGGCGATCGCCCAGGCACGAGCCGAAGGCTTCATCGCGTACATGGAACCGGGCGTGTCCGCCGAGGCTTGCCTCTACGCGGACCTCGGCATCGATCCAGGTCGCTTCGGCTGCCAGCACCACGAAGCCAGTCAACTCTTGCTTTACCGCCGTCGCCTCGATCCGTCCGCGCACCTCGTCGTGTGGCAGGCGGGCTGGGTGGGTGACCGCCAATGCCTGCGGTTCTCGACGGGTCCGGCCCAGCGCGCACTTCTGGTCGAGCGCTTGCGCGAGGACTATCCGGCAGACCACGAAATCATCGTCTACGAAGCCGCGACCCTGCCGGTCGGATCACCCCGCATCGAGCGCCTCCGCCTGGACCGGCTGGAGGCAGCGGTGTTGAATCCGCACAGTACGCTTGTGCTGCCGCCTGCCATTGCGTTGCAACCTGATCTTTCGATGCAGGCACGCATCGACGCCCTCGCACGCTCGGAGGCCATCCCGGCCGCCGTGTGACACCCACCACTGGAGAGAACAAGGAGCTGTCTGATGTCGAACATCGTGGAATTCCTGGAGTCCCTGGGCCGTAACCCCGCACTGGCATCCAGCGTGGATGTCGAGGCGGCGGCATGCGCTGCAGGACTGGACCCGGAGACGGCCAAGGCCGTCGCAACCGGAGAAGCCAATGCGATCGCGCGCCTGTCGGCTGCGCCTCCCATCGTCTTCTGCGGCCTGTTCTCACCCGAAGAAGACGCACCTGCCCGCGAAGACGAGCCCGCCGAGCCCGACGAGGCACCGGACGAGGAGAAGGCATCGATCGCGGCCTGATCGCCACGTTCGACCGGTTGTATGGGCCCCGCCCCCGCCACCACCGGATGCATTCCGGTGGTGGCACAAAGCCCGACCAGCATGCCTGGATTCAAGAACACGCGTGATGCTGATCCGCCCCTCGCTACAACTCGCCGTGTTGCTCGCCGTGGCCGCCAGCCCGTTTCCGCTGTTTGGCCAACAGGACCTGGCCGGACGGATTGCCGAGATCGATGCTGTGCGCAGCTCGGATCCACAGGCGTTCGTCATCGCACTGGAACAGCTCGAGCAATCGATGGCGGGTGCTTCGCTCAAGGACCGGCAGCACATCGAGCTGCTCCGGGCCTACCGTGAAGGATTCAGCGGTCGCGTCGACGAATCGATCAGGATTGCGGAGGGCTTGCATTCCAGCGCGGTGGACCCGCGGATCAGGCTTCGCGCCTCGCTCCTGATCGCCAACACCTCTGCCGCGACCCGCGGCTTCGCATCAGGCCTTGAGCATCTCGGCGCAGCCTTGTCGATCCTCGAGACCGAGACACTGGGTGTCGAAGAGCAAAGCAACGTATTGGCCGTTGCGACGCTGCTGTACAACCAGTTGGAGAAGCCCGAACTGGGCCTCCAGTACGCTGATCGATTGCTTGCGCTCGACATCGATGACCGGACGCGCTGCATCGGGATGCAGCAGCGCCTATCCGCGCTGCAAGCGCTCGGCCGCTGGTCGCGTGAGCGCGAGGAGTTCGATGCGGCCCTTCACCTGTGCCAGGAGATCGGCGAACAGGTGTTCGCGGGCTTCCTGCACCTCGACGCGGCGCGCCAGCTGGTAAGCGATGGAAGGCCTGCCGCGGCGGAAGCGCTGCTTGAATCCGAGCTCGAGCGAGCTCGTTCAGCCGGGTACCCGCGCCTGATCAGCGAGTTCCACTCGATGCTTGCCGCGTCCCGGCTCCAAGCGGGCGAGCTTGAGGCGGCGCGCGGACACGCGCGCGCCGCCATCGACGTCGATGCCGCGAGCAGCGCATCGCTTCCACGCGTCCAGGCCTGGTGGGTACTGTACGAAGCCGCGTCCCAGAGCGGGGATACCGCGGCTGCGCTCGATTACCATCGCCGCTATGCGGAAGCAGACAAGGCCTACCTCGACGACGTAATGGTCCGGGAGCTGGCGTTCCAGCAGAGCCGCAACGAAGTTCGCCAGAAGGACCAGGCGATCGAGCTGCTGAGCAAGCAGAACGAGGTGCTCACACTGGAACAGGAAGTGGCTCGAAAGTCGGAGCAGAACACTCGCCTCGCCTTGGCGCTCCTGACCGTGGTGCTGGCGGCCATCGTCTTGTGGATCTACAAGATCAAACGGCTGCAGGGCAGGCTGCGTTCTCAGGCGCAGACCGACGACCTGACCCGGATCAGCAATCGCCGCCATTTCAGGGAGCGCGCCGAAGCGCTGCTGCGCGAGTGCACGAGCTCAGGGCGGGATGCGGCGCTGGTACTGTTCGACCTCGATCATTTCAAGGACGTGAACGATCACCACGGACATGCAACCGGCGATTGGCTGCTGGTCGAGGTGGCGAAAGTCTGCCGGCGCGTGTGCGGGGATGGCGACGTGTGCGGGCGGCTGGGCGGTGAAGAGTTTGGCCTGCTTTCGTGCGGAGGAGACGTCCATGCGGCGCGCCGGATCGCCGAGCGGCTGCAGCAGGGTCTTGCAGCGATCGACGGCAGCGCGATCGGCTATCGGGACGTGGTGACCGCTAGTTTCGGCTGCACCTCGGTGTCGCGCTCCGGACCCAAGTTCGAGCGCCTTTTCTCCGATGCCGACGCCGCCATGTATCGCGGCAAGCGTGAAGGACGCGACCGGGTCGAACTGCATCCCGGCGGCGCGGCTGGCATGGCGGCGGCGCCGGGCTGACATCAGGCCCGCTTGGACTGCCGCTGCGCGGCCAGGAACGCACGCATCGACGCCGGCTTGACCGGCTTGGTCAGGACCCGGCAGTCGTGCTCGCGCGCGGCGTGCTTGAGTGCGTCTGAGCCATCGCCCGTGAGCAGTGCGGCCGGGAAGCCGGGCCCGAACTTCGCGCGCAGCGCGTCGATCACGCCGAGCCCGTCCAGCCGGTCGTGCAGGTGGTAGTCGACCAGGGCCACATCGGGCGGGATGTCGGCACCAGCGGCCTGCATCGCCTCGTCGACGTTCGCCGCGGTGATCACGATCGCGCCCCAGCGCTGCAGCAGGGTGCGCATGCCCTCGAGGATTTCGCGGTCGTTGTCGACGCACAGCACGCGCAGGCCGGCGATCGCGTCGGTGTCGCCCAGCGTGCGGGCCGGCACGGGCTCCGGCGGCGCCAGGCCCTGGCCGAACGGCACGGTGATCGAGAACACGCTGCCCGCACCCACGCGAGAACGCACGCGCAGCGGGTGGTTGAGCGTGCGCGCGATGCGCTGGCAGATCGACAAGCCGAGGCCCAGGCCGCGCTCCCCCCCTTCGGTGGGCGCATCGAAGCGCCGGAACTCGTCGAAGATCTGGGTGAGGTGGTGCTCGGAGATGCCCGGGCCGGTGTCCCAGACCTGTAGCTCGATGGCGCCATCGCGCACGCGGGCGGCGATCAGCACCCCCCCGGTGCGGGTGTAACGCAAGGCATTGGCCAGGAAGTTCTGCAGCGCGCGGCGGAGCAGGCGGCGATCGCTGCGCACCGGGCGCGGGCGCTGCGGCGCGCGCACGCGCAACTGCAGGCGATGGTTGGCCGCAACCGGTGCGTACTGCGCGACGAGCTCGCGCAACAGTTCATTCACATCGAAGTCGGTGATTTCCGGGCGCAATGCGCCCGCGTCCAGGCGCGAGATGTCGAGCAGGCCGTCGAGCAGGTCCTCGGCGGCGCGCAGTGCGGCATCGACGCGTTCGGCGAGGCGCGCCTGTTCGTCGCTGTCGTTGCTCTCGCGCAGCGCGGTGGTGAACAGGCGCGCGGCATTAAGCGGCTGCAGCACGTCGTGGCTGACCGCCGCGAGGAAGCGGGTCTTGGACTGCTGCGCGGCCTCGGCTTCGCGGGTTCGCTGCTCGACGCGCTGCTCGAGGGTTTCGTTCACCTCCCGCAGGGCCTGTTCGGCGCGCTTGTAGTCGGTGATGTCGCTGTAGCTGGTGACGTAGCCACCGCCGGGCAGCGGTCGGCCGCGGACTTCGACCACCTGGTCGTTGTCGCGCAGGCGCTCGAACACGTAGGGCCGTCCGGCACGCAGGTGCTCGATGCGACGCTGCACGTGCGCGTCGGCATCGCCGTTGCCCATCTCGCCGCGCTCGGCGTTCCAGCGCAGCAGTTCGATGACCGGCCGACCCACGTAGAGCATGCCGTCGGGATAGTCGTAGAGCTCCTGGTACTGGCGGTTCCAGGCGACCAGGCGGAGTTCGGCATCGACCACGCTGACGCCCTGGCTGATGTTCTCCAGGGTGGTGGACATGATCTGGCGGTTGAATCGGAGTTCCTGGTTGGCTTCGTCGAGCAGGGCCACCACCTCGCCCAGCTCCATGCCCGACCCGCGCAATGCGCTGGTGAGGGTGAGGCGGGCGGACGCCGCGCCGATCGCCGAGGCCAGCAGGCGTTCGGTGAACTGCGCGAGCGCGCGGTCGGCCGGCAGGCCGGGCTGCCAGGCGTGGCCCTGCTGTTCCGCATGCGCCTCGAAGGCCCGGCGGGCATGGCGCTCGCCGACGATGCGTTCGGCGAGCGCCAGCAGTTCCCCGGCCCGCACGCTGCCGGCCCAGCCTCCGGGGCCGAGTGCCGGGCGTTGTGCATAGGGATCGAGGAACGGGGTCGCGAGCAGCTGCTCCTGCAGGCGGGGGCGCTTGCGCATCGACATGAAGACGAAGCCGCCGACGTTCAGCAGCAGGGACCAGAACACGCCGTGGGTCAGCGGGTCCCAGCCCTGCAGGCCGAACAGCTGTTCCGGACGCAGCCACGCCACGCCCCACGGGCCCTGCTCGATCCAGTCGGCCGCGAACCAGCCGCCCCGCGCCAGCGCCGGCAAGAGCAGCGTGTAGGTCCAGACCAGCGCGCCCGCGGCCAGGCCGCTGAACGCGCCCACCCGGCTGGCGCCGCGCCAGTACAGCCCGCCGATCAGCGCGGGGGCGAACTGGGCGACCGCGGCGAACGCGAGCAGGCCGTGCTGGGCCAGGCCCCCGGCGTCGCTGCCGTCGCGCAACAGGTCACCGCGGTGGTAGGCGTAGGCCAGCATCGCCAGCATCACGATGGTCAGCCGGCGGACCCACAGGACCTGGCGGTCGATCGCCGGGGTCTGGTGCAGGTGCCCGGCGCGCAGCAGCAGCGGCATCACCAGGTCGTTGCTGACCATGGTCGCCAACGCGACGCTGGTGACGATGACCATGCCGGTGGCGGCGGAGAAACCGCCGATGTACACGACCATCGCCAGCAGTTCCTGGTCCAGCGCCAGGGGCAGGGCCAGCACGTAGCTGTCGGGCGAGACGCCGGTGCCGGACAGCACCGACTGGCCGGCGAGGGTGATCGGCACCACCAGGACGCTGATCACGGCCAGGTAGGCCCCGAACAACCATCGCGCGGTGCGGGCATCGGCCGGGTTCTGGCATTCGACCACCGCCATGTGGAACTGCCGAGGCAGGCACAGGATGGCGGTGAACGCGAGCAGGGTCTGGGCAACGAAGCCGGTCGGCAGGCCGGGAGCGAGCACCACGTCCGCGGCCTGCACCATGCGCTGGCCGAGGTGGCCGGTGCCGGGCAGGTGGGCCAGCGCGAACGTGCCGATGGCCACGAACGCCACCAGTTTCACCACCGATTCCAGTGCCACCGCCAGCACCATGCCCCGGTGGTGTTCGGTGGCATCGATCTGCCGCGTGCCGAACAGGATCGCGAACACCGCCAGCAGGATGGCCGTGTAGAAGGCGGGGTCCGAGAGGGGCGGCGCGTTTGCGGGCAGCCCGGCCAGCACGTCCACGCTCATCGCCACCGCCTTGAACTGCAGGGCGACGTAAGGCACCGCCGCGACCAGCGCCAGCAGCGCCACGAGCGCCGCCAGGCCCGGCGCCCGCCCATAGCGCGAGGACAGGAAGTCGGCGATCGACACGATGCGGTGCTCGCCCGAGATCAGCACCAGCCGTTCGAGGATCCGCCAGGCGAAGAACAGCAGCAGCAGCGGCCCCAGGTAGATCGGCAGGAAGCCCATGCCGGTCCGCGCGGCCGTGCCCACCGCGCCGTAGAAGGTCCAGGAGGAGCAGTACACGGCCAGGGCCAGCGAGTACACGGCCGGGCGCAGCCAGCGATGCCGCGCCATCCAGCCATGCGGCCGGTCGCCGACGTGGGCCACCGCGAACAGCAGCACCACGTAGCCCAGTGAAACCAGCAGCAGCACCCAGCCCGCGATCACCGGCACCCTCCCCCGTTCGAGTGCGCCGAGTGTAGACCGGGCCCGCGCGGATCGCAGCGTCGTCGAAACGGTCGCGCCGGGCACCTCGTTCACCGGGCGGCACGATGGGCCGGCGCATCGCCCTGTAGCGGCGGCATGGGGGCCTGACGTGCCGGGCCGAACGCGACCCCATCGTTCCAGATTCAGAACATATTCTACAAAGATGCCGTGTCTGTCGCGTCCATATAGACAAAATGTAAGAAAAGAGGGGTTTTTTAGAAGTATTTGAATACGCCGTAGAAGTTTACGGAGGGGTGACCGGCGTACATCTGGTCCCGGACTTCACGCATGACCCGCCTGACCCATGCATCAGGCCCCACGTGAAGGCCGCCTGCCACCCACACGGATGCGGTGGCCCAGGAATCTTCGGGAATGGATTTCCGGCCGGGGCGGTCGCGGGACGCGACGGCCCCGGCCCTCCCACGGAAACGATGGGCACGGATGCCTGCTTTTCCGGGAATGCCGCTCACGCAGCGCCCCGGAAAAGGACGCTTGCCACCCGGGGGACGCGATGGAGGCCGACAGAGCGCTCGTCGCGAGACCCACCGGGGCCGGCCATGCCTGCGGGCGTGCGTCGGCATCACCTCTCTTTCCGGGCCCGGACTAGGCTCGATTGCGCCGGATCGCCGGCCCTTGACGCCCCGGTCCCCTGCCGGGGCGTTCTTACGTGCGGCGCCTGCATCGAAAGTCCGGATGTGTTGCCGGGACCGCCGTGGCAGGCTGCGGCCATGGAACCGCTTCCCGGCCTCGACCTGGACGCCCCGCCGTTCGACCTGCTCGACGCGGCGGCACGGCGGCGGCTGCAGCGCAGCGTAGACATGGGCTTCCACCCCGCCGGCGAGGTCATCCTGGAGGCCGGCACCGCCTCGTCCCACGTGCACGTGATCCTGAAAGGGGTGGTGCGGGCCTGGGACCTCCACGCGGAGGGCGCGCGGCTGTTCGCCGACTTCGACAGCGGCGACATGTTCGGGGCATGGGCGGTCATCGCGGGACGGGCCCGGCACCGGTACCAGGCGGTCGAGGACGTGCTCGACTTCCTGATCCCGGCGGCGCTGTTCCGCGAGCTGCTGGACGCCCACCCGCGGTTCGCTGCCTGGTTCCATGAAGGCCTGGCCCTGAAGCGCCGCGTCGCGGCCGACGAACAACAGCCGTCCGAACTGTCGCAGCTGATGTTGACCCGGGTCCGCGACGCCCATCTGGCGCCGGCCGTGCAGGTGCCCGCCACCACCACGATCCAGGAAGCCGCGCAGCGGTTGCGCGAAGCACGGGTGGACTGCCTGCTGGTCGAGGGTCGCCGCGGGCGCGACGACGGTCCAGGCATCGTCACCCGTACCGACCTGCTGGAGGCGATGGCGCTGGAAGCCCAGGGGCGCGACGCTGCCGTGGGGCCACTCGCCCGGCGGCCGCTGATCGAAGTGCGCGCCCGGGACGTCCTGTTCCAGGCCCTGGTGACGATGACCGAGCACGGCATCGAACGGGTCCCGGTGCGGGACGACGGGGATGGCAACCTGCTGGGGACGCTCGGGATGGCCGAGGTGTTGGCCCACTACACCAGCCATTCCCATCTCATCCAGCTGCGCCTGGAGCGGGCGCGAAGCCTGGACGACGTGGCCGAGGCCGCACGCGGGATGACCGCGCTGGTGCGCCAGTTGCACGCCCAGGGCGCTCGCATGAGTTATCTGATGGAGCTGGTCTCCGCCCTGAACAGCCGCATCCTGGCGCGCGTCTTCGACGCCGTGGTGCCGGCCGACCGCCGCGACGCGTTGTGCCTGCTGGTGCTCGGCAGCGAGGGTCGCCGCGAGCAGATCCTCAAGACGGACCAGGACAACGCCCTGGTCATCGCGGATGGCCACGATTGGGACGGCCTGCCGGCGGCGATGGCGCGGTTCGGCGAAGCCCTTCGCGACATCGGCTACCCGCCGTGCCCGGGCGGGGTGATGGCCACGCGTCCCGACTGGCGGATGCCGGAACGTCGTTGGCGCGAACGCATCGCGGGCTGGGCGCGGGAGCCCGACGGCGCCCACGCGATGGCCTTGTCGATCATGCTCGACGCGCGACCGGTCGCTGGCAACACCGCGCTGTTCGCGGGCGTCGAAGACGCGCTTCACGCCCTGGGCCGGGACGAGCTGCTGCTGCGGGCGCTGGCCCGCGCGACCCTGGAGTTTTCCACGCCGCTGGACCTGTTCGGGCGCATGCGCGACGGCGGCGCGGGCATGGACCTCAAGAAGGGGGGCGTCTTCCCCATCGTGCACGGCATCCGCGTCCTCGCGCTGCGCCATGGCGTGAGGCGGCACAACACCTTCGACCGCTGCGAGGCGCTGCGTGCGGCCGGCGCACTCTCGAGCGAGCTCGGTCGCGACCTGCCGCAGGCCCTGGCGGTGTTCCTGCGCCTGCGGCTGGGGGCACAGCTGCAGGCGCTGGCCGCCGGCGAGCCCGTCGACAACCGGGTGCATCCGGCCAGCCTGCGGCGACTCGACCGCGAACTGCTCCGCGACGCCTTCCGCGTGGTCAATGCATTCAAGGATCACGTGCGCGACAGCTTCCACCTGAGGGCCGGATGATGCGGGCCCTGCGCGTCTGGCGCGATCGCCACCGCCACCGCCGCGGACCCTGGGCGGCGTTGCTGGCGCCGCCGCCGGCAAGCCAATGGGTGTCCCTGGATTTGGAGACCACCGGCCTCGACCCCCGCCGCGACCGCATCCTCAGCATCGCCGCGGTGCCGATCGCCGGCCGCCGGATCCAGCTGGGCGCGCGCTTCGAGGCCCTGGTCCGGCCGGACCCGACCGATGCCCCGCCCGACCTGGATGCGATCCGTCACCACCGCCTGCGTCCGCAGGACCTCGAGCACGGCGTCGCATTGCACGACGCGGTCGCGGCGCTGCTCCACTGGCTGGGGCCACGCGTGCTGGTGGGCTACCGGATCGGTTTCGACATCGCGATGCTGGACCGCGTGGTGCCCACGATCACGGGCTTCCGGCTGCCCCATCGCCGCATCGACCTGGTCGATCGCTTCCGCGCGCGCGCGCGCCACCGCCAGCCCGACGCGATCGGCGGAGAGGTGGATTTCGAGCACATGGCCGCCGCACTCGGCGTTCCCATGCTCGCGCGGCATTCCGCGCTGGGCGACGCGATGACCGCGGCGGCATGCTGGCTGGTGCTGGACGCCCCGGCCCGGCGCAGCCCGGATGCTGCATCGCAACATGACGTCGGCGCGGGGCCGGCCCGCCCGCCCCGCCCGGGGGATGAGAACTATTTGATTTGACCGGGCCATCGCGTCCGTGTCTTAGTCGAACAGGGCAGGGGACCGCATCCAGCGGATCCGCCCGTCGAGCCCGATCGATTCCGCACCGACGTCGCCACGTACAACGTTGCCTCCCGGGGGATGGCCAGGCGCGCATGCATGCCGTGGACCGCAGACCGGCATGCCCGCGCCCGGGTGCATGGACAGTTCATTGTGAATAGGGAGAGAACATGATGAATCCGAACCAGACGCCGATCCCAGCGGCGATCCTCGCCGCACCCGCGGCCGCGCTGTCGCTCGCCCTGTCGCTGGCCCTGGGCGGCACGGTGACGCCCGCCCACGCGGCGGACATCAAGCCGACTTCGGCACCGCGGCCCGCGCCGATCGTGGTGGGCACCCCGCGCAACAAGCGCGTGGTCCTTCGCCGCCCCGCCAGTGCCGGGGCCACGACCTCAACGGCCTCCACCGCCGACCAGACCGTGATCGAGACGCCCGACGCCGCGTTCATCAAGGTGCATTTCGACCATTTCGAGCTGCCCGCCGGCGTGGTGCTTGAGGTTTCCAATGCCGATGGCAGCGAGGTCTACCGCTATGGCCAGTCGCATCGGGATGCCCACACCGTCGATGCCTCGCTGGGCCAGAACGGCATCAGCAGCTTCTCCGCGATGTCGATCAGCGGACCGGTCGCGATCCTGCGCCTGGTGGGAACCGCCACCGAGCCCTGGGAAACCCGCCACAGCGTGGACATCAGCAGTTACCTGGAAGGCTATCCGGAGGACATGCTGCAGGGCCTGCAGGGGGACGGCCTGCTGACGCCCGCCGGACAGATCGGCACGCAGTCGATCTGTGGCACCGACGACAAGCGGCCGGTCGCCTGCTACGTGGACAGCGACCCCGCCGCCCACGACCGCTCGCGGCCGGTCGGGCGCATGCTCAGCAGCAGCGGCAGCCTGTGCACCGTGTGGCGGGTGGGACCGGACAACCGCCTGTTCACCAACAACCACTGCATTTCGACCCAGTCGGGTGTCAGCGGGGCGGAGTTCTGGTTCAACTACCAGCTCGCGACCTGCAGCGGCAGCACCACCGGCGCCGTCACCAAGGTGACGGGCGACCAGATGCTGAAGACCGACGCCCCGCTCGACTACACCCTGTTCACCGTCAACGATTTCGCGTCGCTGGCCCCGTTCGGCTACCTCGGCCTGGATACCGGCGCGCTGTCGGTCGGCGACGGGCTCTACATCGCGCAGCATCCGGGAGGGCGGCGCAAGGAGCTGGGCGTGATGGACGGCAGCGCCATGTGCGCGGTCAAGAGCACCAATGGCTCGGGCACCAGCGGCAGCCCCGGCAGCGACATCGGTTACACCTGCGACACCGAGGGCGGCAGTTCCGGTTCGCCGGTGATCTCGCGCAGCTCCAACAAGGTCATCGCCCTGCACCACCTGGGCGGCTGCAACAACCAGGGGGCCAAGATCTCGCGCATCTGGCCGCAGGTCGCCGGGTATTTCAACAACCAAGTGCCCGACGGTGACGATGGCGGCGGCACGCCCGGCCCGGATCCGACGCCCGGCAGCCTGCAGCGGGGCGTGCCGGTCACCGTCAACGGGGTCTCCGGCAGCGAGACCCGCTTCACCCTTGCCGTGCCGGCCGGCGCAAGCAACCTGACGTTCACCACCAGCGGCGGCAGTGGCGATGCGGACCTGTACGTCCGGTTCGGTGCGGCCCCCACCGCCTCGGCCTACGACTGCCGCCCGTATCGCAACGGCAACGCGGAAAGCTGCAGCTTCGCCAGTCCGCAAGCCGGCACCTGGCACGTGATGCTCCGCGGCTACAGCGCGTTCAACGGCCTGACGCTGCTGGCGAACCACGCGACCTCGGGGGGCGCGCCCTGCACCGGCTGCGATGCCTACACCGGCAGCCTGTCGGGCACCGGCAGCACCGCGGTACAGCCCAATGGCACGTACTACACCTCGGTGGCGGGCGCCCAGAGGGCGTGGTTGCGGGGCCCGGCCGGCAGCGACTTCGACCTGGAGCTGTATCGCTGGAACGGTTCGGGCTGGTCCCGGGTCGCATCATCGGCCGGTCCCACCAGCGAAGAGTCGGTGACCTACAACGGAAGCGCGGGCTACTACTACTGGCGCGTGCTGGCCTATGCGGGCAGCGGCAGTTACACCCTCTGGCTGGACACGCCCTGACAGGCGAAGGGGCACCCCGCATCGGGGATGCCCCTGCCGGCCGCGCTGGCGCCCCTCCATGCCCCGCCGGGCAGGCCCCGCGAAAACGACAATGGCCCGCCAAGGCGGGCCATTGCATCCCCGGGAATACCGGGGCAGGTCGGCAGGGCCTCGACGGCCCGTCAGATCACTTGATCTTGCCTTCCTTGTACATCACGTGCTTCCGGACGACGGGGTCGTACTTCTTGACCTCCATCTTGTTCGGCGTGTTCTTCTTGTTCTTGTCGGTGGTGTAGAAGTGGCCGGTGCCGGCCGAGGAGATCAGGCGGATCTTGTCGCGCTTGGAAGGCATGGGTCAGGTCTCCTCAGATCTTTTCGCCGCGGGCACGGAGCTCGGCGAGAACGGCATCGATGCCCTTCTTGTCGATGGTGCGCAGGGCCTTGGTGGAAACGCGCAGCTTCACCCAGCGGTTTTCGCTGGCAACCCAGAACCGGCGCTCATGCAGGTTCGGGAGGAAACGGCGACGGGTCTTGTTCATCGCGTGCGAGACGTTGTTGCCGGTCGTCGTACGCTTGCCGGTGACTTGGCATACTCGGGACATTACGCACCTCGTAGGTGTATGGAGCTTCCCTTGGCCAGGGAGGCGTCGGCCCCGCCGCCGGCCGGATTCCCGGGGCGACATGCGATGCAGGTGGACGGATCGCGCTGCCAGCGGTGGTCGGGATCGCATTCCCGGGCCACCCGGCGGTTCCCACGGAGGAACCCACCGGACACAGCGAGCCGAGCATTATGCACGTGCCCGCCCGCCGGCGCAAGACTTATCCACAAGCCGGGGCCGGGGAGCCCAGCCGGACGGTTCAGCCGGCGGCGCTTTCCTGCGCGTCGTCCCCGGCGGCCTTCGTCTCCGCGATCCAGGCCCGCACTTCGGCCTCCAGCACCGGCAGCGGCAGCGAGCCCTGGCGCAGCACGGCATCGTGGAAGGCCTTGATGTCGAAGCGATCGCCGAGTTCGCGCTCGGCCTCGCCGCGCAGGCGGACGATCGCGATCTCGCCCAGCTTGTAGCTCAGCGCCTGCGCGGGCCAGGAGATGTAGCGGTCGACCTCGGTGGTGACCTCGTGCTCGCTCAGCGCGGTGCGGTCACGCAGGTAGGCCAGCGCCTGGTCGCGGCTCCAGCCCTGGGCGTGCACGCCGGTGTCGATCACCAGCCGGCAGGCGCGCCACATCTCGTAGGTCAGGCGCCCGAACTCCTCGTAGGGCGTCTCGTAGATGCCCATCTCCTGCCCGAGCTTCTCGGTGTACAGCGCCCAGCCTTCGCCATAGGCGGAGATGTAGGACTGGCGGCGGAACGCCGGCTGGCCGGTCTGTTCGCGCGCCAGCGCCCCCTGCAGGGCATGGCCCGGCGAGGCTTCGTGCAGGGTCAGCGCCGGCAGGTTGTACAGGGGGCGCGACGGCAGGTCGTAGGTGTTCAGCCAGTAGGTGCCGGGGCCGCCACGGCCGGCGGTCCAGAACGGGGCGATGTCGTCCGGCACCTTGATGATGGTGAAGCGCGCGCGCGGCAGGGTGCCGATGAACTTGCCGACCTCGCCGTCCACGCGCTTGGCGATCCACGCCGCGCGCTCCAGCAGCGCCTGCGGGGTGTCGACGTAGAACCGGGGATCGGTGCGCAGGAAATGCAGGAAGGCCGGGGAGGTCTCCTGGCCCGCGGGCGGCTCGAAGCCTACCTTGGCGATGATCGCGTCCATCTCCGCCTGGATGCGCGCGACCTCGTCCAGGCCGATGCGGTGGATCTGGTCCGGTGTCAGGTCGAGCGTCGTGTAGTGGTGGATCTGCTGCTGGTACCAGGCTGCGCCGCCCGGCATCTCCGAGGCACCGAGCGTGGTCCGCGCATTCGGCACGTACTCTTCGACGAAGAACACCCGCAGATCACGGAAGGCCGGGATCACGCGGTCGCGGATGGCGGCCTGGGCGGCGGCGCGCAGGCGCCCCTGTTCGGCCGCGGGGATCCGCGCCGGCAACTCGCGGAACGGCGCATAGACGTTCGCCTGGGTGGGATCGTCGAGGTCGGCGGTCGCGGCGATGGACACCTCGCGGCCGTCGAGCACGGCGCGCGGCACGCTGAAGCCCCGTGCGAGCCCGGCCCGCATGTTGGCGACCTGGTCATCGAAGTATCGCGGCACGTCCTCGAGGCGGGCGATGTAGGCCTCGGCGTCCTTGGCATCATCGAAACGCGTGCGTGCCATGAAACCGAGGTTCGACCAGAACGAGGAGTCCGAGTTGAACGGCATCTCGTAGTCGCGCATGCGCACTTCCGCGGCGAGGTCCTCGACCTGGCGGCGGTACACGGCATAGTTGATCCGGTTCGCGGCGGACAGCGCGTCCGCGTCCAGCGCGTCCAGCTCGGCGATCACGCCCTCCCAGACGGCGAGGCGTGCCTGCTGGCTCGCGGCATCCACGCGCGGCATCGTGCGGTTGGCCGCTTCGCCCTCGTTGTCCTCGTCCGCGCCGCCGAACTCGCGCTGGCGCCATTCCCATTCTTTCGTGTAGATCGACTCGAAGCGGGTGTCGGCGGCGCTGGCCGTGGCGGCGGTCGTGGACCCGTCCGCGGCGACATCGGTCGCCGGTGTGGCGAGGGCCAGCGCGCTGGCGAGGGCGGTCGCGAGGACCAGCGGGAGGGGCAACAGGGCAGCTCGGCGCATCGGGGTTCGGGTTCGTCGGCACGAAAACCCGATTCTCTCACCCCGGCAGCAGCGCCGGATGTGCCGGAACGGCCGGGCGGTTGGCCCGGTGGCCGGCTCAGTGGCTGGCGCGGTCGCGGTGCCAGCCGCGGTGGCGGATGTCGAGGTACAGGCTGTAGGCGGCGGTGAACGAGGGGAACAGGTTCTGGATCACGCCGACCGCATCCTGCTTCTGCGAGAACAGGAAGTAGCTGAGGGTCATCGCGCTGCCGCACAGGCTCATGTACCAGAACAGCCGCGGGATCACCGGCTTGCCGTGCCGGCGCGAAGCGACGAACTGGACCACCCAGCGCCCGCCGAACATCAGTGCGCCGGTCAGGCCGATCAGCTTCCACGGCGACATGTGGATGCCGGTCCACTCCAGCCACCCGATCGGGTCGTTCATGAAATCGCCCATGGCTCAGAACTCCTCGGTGCGGGTCACCTTGCCGCGCTTGATCAGCCAGGCCACGCCACGCAGGTCGCTGATGCCGACCAGCGCGCGGCCCAGGTTGTTGTATTTGGACACGCCCGCGGTGCGGTGGCGGTGGTTCACCGGGACGCTCACGGTCCCGTGGCCCGCGCGCTGCATCAGCGCCGGCAGGTAACGGTGCATGTGGTCGAAATGCGGCAGCTCGAGGAAGGCCTCGCGCTCGAACAGCTTGATCCCGCAGCCGGTGTCCGGAGTGTCGTCGCGCAGCATGCGGGTGCGGATCGCATTGGCCCATTTCGAGGCCCAGCGCTTGCTGCCGCTGTCCTGGCGGTCGACCCGCCAGCCGGCGAACAGCTTCACGGTGGGGTCGACACGGTCTCGTTCACGCAGCAGTTTGGGGATGTCGGCCGGGTCGTTCTGGCCGTCGCCGTCCAGGGTGGCGATCCACGGCGCCCGCGCGGCCTTGACGCCATTGCGCACGGCGGTGCTCTGCCCGCTCTGGGTGACGTGGTGGACCACGCGCAACTCGGGCACCCCGGCCTTCAGCGCGCGCAGCACGTCCAACGTGTCGTCGCGCGAATGGTCATCGACGTAGACGATCTCGAACGGCACCACGCCGCGCAGCGCGGCCGTGATCTCGTGCACGAGGGGGGCGACGTTGTCGCGCTCGTTGAACACGGGCACGACGACGGAGAGCTGGGGATCGGTCTGGCTCATCGGGATGGACGCTCAAGGGGCCGTCCTGGCGACGGCGGGCGATGCGCCGGGCCCTCGCGGGCATGGCGCGCACATCCTACCGCCCTGGCGGGAGATTGGCCGAACGGCGCCCCAATGGACGACGGATCAGGCGCGCTCGCCGAAATACGCGCGGCACCATTCCACCACCTCGGGCAAACCGTCCTCGATCGCGGTGCGCGGCTCGAAACCGAGTGCGTCGTGGGCGCGCGCGGTGTCGGCCATGGTCTCGACCATGTCGCCGGGTTGCATCGGCTTGTAGACCTTCTCGGCGGCGCGGCCGGCGGCGCGTTCGATCACCGCGATGAAATGCTCCAGCTCCACCGGCGTGTGGTTGCCGAGGTTGAACACGCGGTGCGGCGGCACGCCGTCCACGCAGGCCGGCGGCGGGTGGTCGAGCGCGGCCAGCACGCCGTCGACGATGTCGTCGATCCAGGTGAAGTCCCGACGCATGCGGCCGTTGTTGAACACGTCGATCGGCCGTCCGGCCAGCACCGCGCGCGAGAACAGCAGCGGCGCCATGTCCGGCCGGCCCCACGGTCCGTAGACGGTGAAGAAGCGCAGGCCGGTGGCGCGCAGGCCATACAGCTGCGCGTAGGTGTAGCCCATCAGCTCGTTCGCCGCCTTGGTCGCGGCGTACAGCGAGCGCGGCTTGTCGATGCGCTGGTCTTCGGAGAACGGCGGCGTGGCCGAATCGCCGTAGACCGACGAGGAACTGGCATAGGCCAGGTGTTCGACGCCTCGGTGCCGGCACAGCTCCAGCAGGTTGACGAAGCCGGCGAGGTTGCTGTCGACGTAATCGTGCGGATGGGTCAGCGAGTAGCGCACCCCGGCCTGCGCGGCCAGGTGGACCACGCGGACGAAGCGGCACTCATCGAACAGCGCGGCGAGGCCCTCCCGGTCGGTCAGGTCGAGCGTGCGGATGTCGACATCCGGGCACAGCGCGGCGACGCGGTCGCGCTTCAGCTGGGGATCGTAATAGGCATTGAAGTTGTCGAGGCCGATGACGGCCTCGCCGCGCGTACGCAGTGCACGGCATACGTGCGCGCCGATGAATCCGGCGGCGCCGGTGACGAGGACGGGCGGGACGGTGTCGTTCATGGCGCTCGGGTCAGGGTAGGCGCCCGGACGGAGCGGGCTGGATATCGAAGGACAGCGACAGGCGCAGCCGCGCGACGGCCTCGCACAGCCATGGGCCGAGATCGAAACCGTAGCCGGGATCGGCGGGCAGGCTGATCGCCAGTTCGCAACGGCCGCCTTCGGCGACCAGTGCCTGCAGCAGTGGCTGGTGCGGGGCCAGGCGGTCGAGCTCGAGGCGCAGCTGCTGGGCGAGGTCGACCGCCTCCCGGCCCGCAGTCCCGGCGGTGTCCAGCGGCGCAGTGGCGTAGCTGTCGCCGTGGACGCCCCCGCGGGCGCGCGGCTCGCCCGCCCGCCAATGACGGCTGGGATGCAGCCCCAGCCGGTTGAACAGCGGCGCCAGGTCGGCGCGCGGATGCGTGGCGCGCAGGGCCACGCGATAACGGCGTTCGGTCACGTCACGAGGCTCCGGTGGCGCCAGACGCTCAGTCGGGCTGCGGGCCGCGCAGCTTCTCGAGGACGCCGTCCAGTGCGTCGAGATCGCTGTAGTGGATGACCAGGCGCCCCTTTCCGCCGCGACCGTGCAGCACGTTGACGCGGGTGTTCAGGCTTTCCGACAGCTGGCGCTCGAGGGAGACGATATCGGCCTGCGGCGCGACCCTCGCCGGCTTCGGCTTGCCGCCTGCCGGCACCTTGCCCGCGGCGAGCTGTTGCACGCGATGCTCCACCTCGCGCACCGACCAACCGTGTTCGGCCGCCTGCCGTGCCAGCGCCACCGCGGCCTGCGGGGCCAGCGTCAGCAAGGCGCGGGCATGGCCCATCTCCAGCGCGCGGGTCTCGACCAGTACGCGGATTTCCGGTGGCAGCTCCAGCAGGCGCAACAGGTTGGACACCGCGGCGCGCGAACGGCCCACCGCCTCGGCCGTCTGCGCGTGGGTCAGGTCGAACTCGTCGATGAGGCGCTGCAGGGCCTGCGCCTCTTCCAGCGGATTGAGGTCCTCGCGCTGGATGTTCTCGATCAGCGCCATCGCGACGACGGTGCGGTCGTCGACCTCGCGCACCACCGCCGGGATCTCCAGCAATCCGGCACGCTGGCTGGCCCGCCAGCGCCGTTCGCCCGCGATGATCTCGTAGGTCTTGCCGCCGCGTTCGGCGATCTCGCGCACGACGATCGGCTGGATCACGCCCTGGGCCTTGATCGATTCGGCCAGCTCGTCGAGCTTGTCTTCGTCCCAGTGCTTGCGCGGCTGGTACTTGCCCGCGGTCAGCGCATCCATGGGCAGGCTGCGCAGGACGTCGCCGGGCGCGGCCTCCAGCGCCGGCGCTTCGGCGGCCTTCGGCCCGAGCAGGGCTTCCAGGCCGCGGCCCAGGCCCTTCTTCTTCGCCGCGCCCTTCGCCGCCGTCCTGGACGTGGTCATGCCGCGACCTCCGGCGCCGTCGCGGCGCGCTCACGCTCGCGCTGCCGGCGGATGACTTCGCCGGCCAGGCCGAGGTAGGCGATGCCGCCCCGGCTGCCGCGGTCGTAGCCGACGATGCTCTGGCCGTGGCTGGGCGCCTCGGCCAGGCGCACGTTGCGCGGCACGATGGTGCGGAACACCTTGTCGCCGAAATGGTTCGTGAGTTCGGCGGAGACTGCGTTGGCGAGGTTGTTGCGCACGTCGAACATGGTCCGCAGCACGCCCTCGATCTCGAGGCTCGGGTTGAGCCGCTGGCGGATCGCCTCGATGGTCTCCAGCAGCGCGCTGATGCCTTCCAGCGCGTAGTACTCGCACTGCATCGGCACGATCACCGAGTCGGCGGCGGTCAGCGCGTTGAGGGTCAGCAGCGACAGTGCCGGCGGACAGTCGATGAGGACGTAGTCGTAGTTGCCCGCGACATCGGCCAGCGCACGCTTGAGGTGCTGCTCGCGGCCGTCGCGCTCCATCAGCTGGATCTCGGCGGCGGTCAGGTCGATGTTGCCCGGCAGCAGGTCGAAGTCCTCGACGGTGCGCACGATGGCGTCGGCCGCGGTGGCCTCGCCCAGCAGCACGTCGCAGATGGAGTTCTCGAGCTCGCGCTTGTCCACCCCGCTGCCCATGGTCGCGTTGCCCTGCGGATCGAGGTCGATCAGCAGCACCTTCTTCGGCGTGCGCGCCAGTCCGGCGGCCAGGTTGACGGCGGTGGTGGTCTTGCCGACCCCGCCCTTCTGGTTGGCGATGGCGATGATGCGGGCCATTCGGCGGTATCCCCTGGCGTGAGCGCCTGCTGTGCGGAGGGTGCCCCTGCGGGCATGCGGTGCGGTTCGTCGGCGGTCCGTGCCACCCGCGGGAGGCCCGGTGGCGTCGGGCCGGCCACGGGCCGGACTGGGGATTATGCCCGCCTCGGCCGGTGTGTCCCACCTCGGACCGCTTGACGGGCGTCGAAGCTTCAGCCGGGGGCGTCCTCGCGGGCGACGATCACGAGGTGGCGTTCAGCCTCCAGCCCCGGTACCGACAGCGGCTCGCTCGCCTGCACCGCCCAGCCCTCGGGCAGCGTGGCGATCTCATCCACCGGATGGACGCCCTTCATCGCCAGCAACCGTCCGTCGGGACGCAGCAGGTGGCCGCCCAGCTGGAGGATCAGCGGCAGGGTGGCCAGCGCGCGCGCGGTGATCGCGTCGAAGCGGCCGGCCTCGTCCACCGCCTCGATCCGCGACTCCAGCACGCGCACGCGCGGGGCGAGCCCCAGCTTGCGCACCGCTTCGCGCAGGAAGCGCGCCTTCTTGCCATTGCTTTCCACCAGCGCCACGCGCAGGCCGGGCCGGGCGATCGCCAGCGGGATGCCCGGCAGGCCGGGACCGGTGCCGAGGTCGGCCAGCTCGCCGCCCGCGTCGGCGATTTCCGCGACGTGACGGTGCATCGCCAGCGAATCCAGCAGGTGCTTGACCAGCATCTCGCGCGGGTCGCGGATCGCGGTGAGGTTGTAGGTCTGGTTCCAGCGCAGCAGCAGGCGCAGGTAATCCAGCAGCGCCGGCGCCAGGGCCGGCGGCAGGTCGAGTGCGCGGAGGCCCTGCTCGAGCGTGGGGCGGAGGTCGGGGGGCAGCGGGTCGGCGGTCATCGGCATCAGTATGAAGGCTGGCGGCGTTCAGGCCTCGCGGCGCCAGGCCACCGCGCCCAGGTAGCCCGGCGCCGGCACCAGTTCGCGCAGTGCCCAGCGCTCCGGCGATCCGAGGTCGGGGTGGCTCTCGACCAGGCGCAGCCCCCCGGGGCCCTCCTCGAAGCGCAGGCGGTCCAGGCCGAATGCGATGCCGCGACCGTGCGCTTTCAGCACCGCCTCCTTGGCGCACCAGAGGCGCAGGAAGGCCTGCTCACGCGCCAGCGGCTCGTGCAGGGTGGCCAGCCAGGCGTGTTCGGCGGGATCGAAGTAGCGCGCAGCCAGCGCCAGCGCGCGCGGGCGGGGCCGGCGACGCTCCAGGTCGATGCCCACGCGCACCTGCTGGCCCAGCGCGACCAGCAGGCCGTCGCCGCTGTGGCTCCAGCTGACATCGCGCTGCTCGAAGGGGGCGTCCACCCAGGGCCGACGCCAGGCATCGCGGCGCAACGGCAGGCTCGCGGCCGGGGCACCGAGTTCGGATGCGAGCCAGTCCCGCACCTGCGCCTCGGCCGGCCGGGCGGCCTGGCGCGGCAGCCAGGTCCAGCGGACCGGCAGGGCGACGGACGGCGGCGGCGGAAGCGGCATGGGACGGTTTGGCATGGCGGGGTCTGCCCAGCGTAAGCTAGGCGCAGGGGAGCGGCCTGGCCGCCAGGGACAATCTGCAGGGCCGACCCATGATGCCAGCCGCATCCAATGCCACGCCACGTTCGGCGCCGCGCGACCCCCTGGTGGTCGGCGACCCGTCGGCGACGCTCGCGTTCGACGGCAAGCGGACGATCACCCGGGGCGCCTTCCTGGCCGAGGCGACGCGCCTGGCCGCGTGCCTGCCGGACAGCCCCCACGCGATCAACCTGTGCGAGGACCGCTACCGCTTCCTGCTGGCGTTCGGCGCCGCTGCCCTCCGCGGCCAGACCACGCTGCTGCCGCCGGCCCGTACCGAAGCCGCGATCGACGAGATCCGTCGCCGCCACCCGGGCCACCACCTCCTGCACGATGCCGCGGTCGAGGCCCTGTGCGCCGCCGATGCCGGACAGGTGCCCGCCGTCCCGCGCATCGCGCCGGGGATTGCCGGGACGCAGCGTGTGGCGGTCGGCTTCACCTCCGGGAGCACCGGCCAGCCGGGTGCGAACCCGAAGACCTGGGCGGGTTTCCGGGCGAGCACGGCGCAGAACCTGGCGGCGCTGGCCGACCTGCTGGACGGCCCGGCGACGCCCCTGGTGGCCACGGTGCCGTCGCAGCACATGTATGGCATGGAGATGTCGGTGCTGCTGCCCCTGCTCGCACCGGTGGCCCTGCACACGGCACGCCCGTTCTTTCCCGGCGACGTCGCCGGCGCCCTCGCCGACGCGCCGAGCCCGCCCCTGCTGGTCACCACCCCGGTCCACCTCCGGGCGCTGGTGGAATCGGGTCTCCGGTTGCCGCGCCTGGCCGGGATCGTCTCGGCCACTGCCCCGCTGCCGGTCGCCCTCGCGGAGCGCGCCGAGCAGCGGTTCGGAGCCGAAGTGCGGGAGCTGTTCGGGTCGACCGAAACCTGCGTGATCGCGCGACGGCGCACCGCCCGCGAGGCGGCCTGGCAGCCGTTGCCCGGGGTCCGCCTGCAACCCCGGCCCGACGGCACGGCGGTCACGGCCCCGCACCTGGCCGCACCCGTGGTGCTGGCCGACCTGGTGGCGCTGCACCCGGAGGGGGGATTCGTCCTGCACGGGCGCAACAGCGACCTGCTGGAGATCGCCGGGAAGCGTGCCTCACTCGGCGACCTCACCCGCAAGCTGCTCGACGTCGAGGGCGTGCGCGATGGCGTGGTGTTCCAGCTCGACGAGGCGGATGCCGCCGGGGTGCGGCGGATCGCCGCGCTGGTGGTGGCGCCGGGCCGGCAGCCGGCGGAGCTCATCCGTGCGCTGCGTGCCGCGGTCGATCCGGTGTTCCTGCCGCGTCCGCTGTTCTGCGTCGACGCGCTGCCCCGCAACGAGACCGGCAAGCTGCCCCGCGAGGCCTTGCTGGCCATGGTGAAGGGCGCCTCACAAACCTGAAGGGCGGGCCGGACAGACAAGACGCTTCCGTCACGTGCCCCGGGAGAGAGTGTCGCCAGCCCGCCGCGGCGGGTCCCACCCCCCACCCCAAGCCCGAGGAGTGAAACCCGTGGAATTCATCATCATGTTGATCGTCGGCGGCATTGCCGGCTGGCTCGCGAGCATGGTCATGCGGACCGATGGCCAGCAAGGCATCATCCTGAACATCGTCGTCGGCATCATCGGCGGCTTCCTCGGCGGATTCCTGCTGCCGATGGTGGGCCTCCAGTTCGGCGGCTGGATCGGTTACCTGGTGACCGCCCTGATCGGCGCCATCATCCTGCTGGCGATCGTGAACCTGTTCCGGCGCGGCCGCGTGCGCTGATCGCGTCGAACGGCTGGCCTGATCCGTGAAGCCCGGGGAAACCCGGGCTTTTTTTCGTCCGCCCGCCAATGCCCTCCAGGGCGGCCCTTGCAGGCCTGCGGTCGGCTAGACGTCGAGCGCGACCCACGCCGGCGCGTGGTCGCTCGGGCGTTCCCAGGTCCGCGGTTCGCGGTCGATGCCGGCATCGCGGCACTTTGGCTTCAGCGCGTCCGACACCAGGGTCAGGTCGATGCGCAGGCCCCGGTCCCGACGAAACCCCGCCTGCCGGTAATCCCACCAGCTGAACACGCCACCGGCCTCGTGGTGCAGGCGGTAGGCATCGTGCAGGCCCAGTGCATACAGCCGCCGCAGGGCGTCCCGCTCGGCGGTGGAGGTAAGGATGTGGTCCTCGTTCCAGACCTCGGGATCGTGCACGTCACGCGCGTCCGGTGCGATGTTGAAATCGCCCATCACCACCAGCCGGGGATGCGCCTGGATCTCGGCGGCCAGCCAGTCGTGTACCGCCGCCAGCCAGCGCAGCTTGTAGGCATACTTGTCGGTGCCGACGTCCTGACCGTTGACGACGTACAGGTTGACGATGCGCAGGTCGCCGACCGTCGCCGCGATTGCCCGCTTCTGTTCGTCCTCGAACCCGGGAATGCCCATCTGGACGTCCAGCGCGGGCTCGCGCGAGAGGAGGGCCACGCCGTTGTAGGTCTTCTGCCCCGAGAACACGCTGCGGTACCCCCGCTCCAGCAACGCCGTGTCGGGGAAGCGCGGGTCTTCGAGCTTGGTTTCCTGCAGGCCAACGATGTCGGGCGTGGCGTCGGCCAGCCATTGATGCAGGTGCGGCAGGCGGACGTTGAGGGAATTGACGTTCCAGCTGGCGATGCGCATCGGAATCTGCCTGTGTGCCCGGGGATCAGGGGAACCCGCGCGGCGCGCGGGCCCACATGCTAGCGCAAGCCCCCGGACGGGCCCTCAGGCGCCCGGGCCGCAGTCGATGCAGCGCGGGGGCGGGTGCGGCCCCATGCCCAGCGCCTCGTTCAGGAGGCGCAGCGCAGTGCGGACGCCCTCCTCGATCACCGGATGGTAGAACGGCATTTCCAGCACCTGGCCCACGGTCAGGCGCGCCTGGATCGCCCAGGCCAGGAGATGTGCGAGATGCTCACCGGCCGGCCCGATCATCTCCGCGCCCAGCAACAGGCCGCTCTCCCGCTCGCCGTACACGCGCAGCAGGCCGTGGTTGACCTGCATGACGCGCGCCCGCCCCTGGTCCTCGAAGGCCACCTCGCCCACTTCGAACTCCACCCCCGCCTGCTCCAGCGCCGCATGGCGCTGTCCGACGAAGGCGATCTGCGGATCGCAGAAGACGATCCCGAGCGGCGTGCGGCGATCCTGTCGCAGGACTTCCGGGAAGCGCGCGGCGTTCTCCCCCGCGATCCGGCCCTCGTCCGCCGCCTCGTGCAGCAGGGGCAGGTCGTCGTTGGCATCGCCGGCCACGAAGACGTGGCTGTCGCCCGCGCGCAGGCTGTGGCGGTCGAACACGGGCACGCCGCGGCCGTCGCGTTCCAGTCCAGCATGCTCCAGTCCCAGGTCGTCGACATTGGGGCGGCGCCCGGTGGTGGCGAGCACCCACTCGAACGGCTCGTTGCACGGCCCGGTGCCGGGGTCCCGGAAGCGGACCGCCACCGCGTCGCCATCGCGCGACACCGTCACGTCGCGTGCATCCAGGCTCATCGGGAGGTCATCGGACAGGATCCCGACCGCACGTTCGCGCACCGCCGGGTCGCTGATGCCGGCGAGTTCGCCGCCCCGCCCGAACAGCCGTACGCGCACGCCGAGCCGGTGCAGGGCCTGGCCCAGTTCCAGCCCGATCACGCCCGCCCCGAACACCGCGACCGAGCCCGGCAACGTGTCCCAGTCGAAGATGTCGTCGCTGGTCAGCAGGCGGTCGCCCGCCGCACGCAACATGTCGGGCACCGCGGGGCGGGAACCGGTGGCGATCACGATACGTCCCGCCCTCAGGCGTGCCACCGCACCCCCGGTCCCGTTGCCGGGCAGTTGCAGGCGCAGGGTGTGGGGATCCTCGAAACGGGCCCGCGCCCGGATGACATGGGCCGGGTCGAAGCCCTCCACCGCCGCCTGCACGAAACCCACGAACCGGTCGCGCTCGTCGCGTACCCGCTGCATCACCGCGCGCCCGTCCACGGTGCCGGCATCGCTGTGGATGCCGAACGCCGGCAACACCGCGAGCCGGTGCCGGGCCTCCGCGGGCGCGATTAGCAACTTGGACGGCATGCACCCGACCCGTGCGCAGGTGGTACCGAACGGACCGCCTTCGATCAGGGCCACGCGATCGGTGTGCTTGCGGACCTGGCGATAGGCGGCCATCCCGGCCGTACCGGCACCGATGATGGCGACGTCCACCTCGTCCGGCAGGGGGACCGGGATGTCAGAGCGGGCTTCGACGGGCATGGCGGGACTCCTGCGGCGTGCCGGCCAGACCATGCCGCGATCGCCGTCGCCACGACGTGATGCACTGGAGGCGTGCGACCATGGGCGGATGGAGCCGGACGCACGCGACACCATCGCTGCCATCGCCACCGCCGCAGGGAGTGGCGGGGTCGGCATCGTGCGGCTCTCCGGCCCCCGGGCCCGTGCCATCGGCGAGGCCGTCTGCGCTCGCGCGCTGCGCCCGCGCCATGCGCACCATGTGCGCTTCCGCGACAGCGACGGCGGGGCACTCGACGACGGCATCGCCCTGCTGTTCCGCGCACCGGCCAGCTATACCGGCGAGGACGTCGTCGAACTGCAGGCGCACGGCAGCCCGGCCGTGCTCCATGCGCTCGTGGCCGCCTGCGTCGCGCGGGGCGCCCGACGGGCCCGGCCCGGCGAGTTCAGTGAACGCGCCTTCCTCGAGGGTCGGCTGGACCTGGCCCAGGCCGAGGCGGTCGCCGACCTCATCGCCGCGGCCGACCTGCAGGCCGCGCGCGCCGCGCGGCGCGCACTGGACGGCGTGTTCTCGCGCCGCGTCGAGGCGATCGCCGAGACGATGCTCGCCGTGCGCGTGCACGTGGAGGCCGCGATCGACTTCGCCGACGAACCGATCGACACCCTCGGCGGCGCCGCGCTCAGGACCCGGCTGGCGGCGCTCGACGAAGCGCTCGACGTGCTGCTCGTCGATGCCGAACGGGGGCGTCGCCTGCGCGACGGGTTGCACGCCGTCATCGTCGGTCCGCCGAACGCCGGCAAGAGCTCCCTGCTCAACGCACTCGCCGGCAGCGACCGGGCGATCGTCACCGATGTCGCCGGCACCACCCGCGACCTGTTGCATGAAGTCATCCGCGTCGACGGCATGGAGCTGTCACTGGTGGACACCGCCGGACTGCGCGATGGCGGCGATGCGATCGAACGCGAAGGCATGCGTCGCGCGACGGCGGAGCTGGAACGGGCCGACCTGGCGATCATCGTGCTGGATGCGCGCGATCCGGAGCACGGGCGACGGTCCGTCGACGCGGCGATCGCAACCGTGCCGCGCCGGCTGTGGCTGCACAACAAGGCGGACCTGCTGGACGCACCGCCCGCCCCGGCCGACGACACCCTGTGGCTGTCCGCCCGTACCGGCCAGGGCATCGAAGCCCTGCACCGGCGCCTGTCGGAACTGGCGGCGGACCGCGCCGGCGGCGAGGCCGGCGGGGCGTTCACCGCGCGCACGCGCCACGTGGAGGCCCTGCGCGAAGCGCGCTCAGAACTGGCCGATGCGCGCGTCCACCTGGAACACGAAGCCCTCGAACTTGCCGCCGAGGCCCTGCGCGGTGCGCACGACGCACTGGGCAGGATCACCGGACGCGTGCACGCCGACGACCTGCTGGGCCACATCTTTTCCAGCTTCTGCATCGGCAAGTAAGGCACCTCCCGCGGGGCGGTCCACATCGAAGCGGGCATGCGGTCGAAGCTGAATCGCGCTTGCGGCAGACGCGGTATCGAAACTGTGATGGATTTCACTATGCGCTTGACAAAACCCCGCGCCGGAGGCGATCTAATGCTCCTGTTCGCAGCACGCGAATTCCAGGGGAGAGTTTCACCAATGACATTCAGACCATCATCCGAACGGTCTCGGGCCGCCGTGGCCGCCCGGACCGCACTTCTGTTGGCCCTCGGGCTGGGGATCGCCGCCTGTGGCGGCCAGGACGACGCCAATACTGCGGCGGGACCCGCGGCCGAAGCACCCGCCGAAGCCGCCGCACCGGTGGCCGATGCCACGGCCGAGGCAGAAGCCGAGGCCGCCGCCACCGCCGGCAAGCTGGCCGCGATGAGCGCCGAAGAACTGCGCGAGGCCGGTCGCACCGCGTATGCGGAGAACCGCCTGTACGCCCCGGCGGGCGACAACGCGGTCGAGTACTACCTCGCCCTGCGCGAGAAGGCACCGGGCGATGCCGCGGCCTCCAGCGCCCTCACCGACCTGTTGCCGATGACGGTCATCGCGATCGAGCAGAGCGTCCAGCGCGAAGACTTCGCCGAAGCAGCGCGCCTCGCGGCGTTGCTGGAACGCGCCGACCCGCAGCATCCCGCGGTCGCGCGCCTGAAGGCCAGCATCGCCGAGCAGCAGGTGGCGATGACCCAGCGACTCGAGCAGGAGCGCGTCAGCGCCGAGGAGCAGGCCCGCCGCCAGGAAGAGCTGGAGCGCCAGCGCGTGGCCGACCAGCAGCGCCAGCAGGAGGAAGCCGCGCAGCAGCTCGCCGCCCAGCAGGAAGCCGCGCGCCAGCAGGCCGAGCGCGAGGCCGCCGAACGGGCCGCCGCGGAGCAGGCAGCCGCCCAGGCAGCGGCTGCGACGCCCGCCCCGGCCCCGGCCCAGCAGGCAGCACCCGCCCGTGCGACGGCGGCCGACCTGCGTCCGATCTCGACGCCGGCCCCGCGTTATCCGTCCGCGGCGATGCGTGCGCGGACCTCGGGTGAAGTGCAGGTCGAGTTCACCGTAGGGACGGATGGCTCGGTGACCAGCGCGCGCGTGGTGCGTTCCAATCCGGCCCGCGTGTTCGATCGCGAGGCGGTGGCCGCCGTTCGTGAATGGCGCTTCCAGCCGATCCCGAACACCGTCACCACCCGTCGCACCATCGGTTTCAACCCGGGCGGCTGATGCCGCCGCGTACCGTCACCGCCCACCGGCGGTGACGCCACCGGGCGGCGCATCACGCGTCCCGCTCCGGCTCCGCCAGGCGCCCCACCCGGGGCGCTTGGCCGTTCGGGGCCGGGATGATGCCTCCGCCGCGACGTCCGCCGCGACTCAGTTCTCGATGCCGCGCGCGGGGGCGGGCGGGACCGGGGCATCGCCGCCGGCACCGGCCTCGTCGCCCTGCGGTTTCATGTACGGCGCATCCGCATTGCGCTCGCGTTGCCGGGCGCGTTCCTCGAATACCCGCTCGGCCTGGTCCTCGCTCATCTGGAATTTCGGCGCCACGTAGGGCAGGAGCAGGCGCAGCCATGCGCGGCTGACGCGCCGCGACTCCTCCGGGCAACCCTTGGCGCGCGCCTCGGGCAGGTCGCCGCGGGTCACGATGTCGAGGTAACGCGCCGGATCGCTTCCATACAGCAGGCATTGCAGGTTGAAGTAGCGCTGCTCGCCCAGGGCGTGGTCGTCGGCATACACGTCCAGGTTGTACTGGCCGGTGCTGCGCGCCAGGAACCAGTTGGAGGCCATCCGCAGGTTCTCGGCCACGACTTCGGTCGGCTCGTTGATCCCCGCGAAGCGCAGCATCAGCGTGGTCGCGAGCTGGTCGACCGCATCCTCCTCGCGCCCGGTGATCGGGATCTCCAACATCGAGATCAGCGCATGCCCGGTCTCGTGCAGCAGGATGAAACGGACGTTCGCGTCCAGGTAGCGCTGCGCGAAGCCCGCATCGAGCTTGTTGCCCTCGGCCAGTTCGGCACCGCGCTGCTGCAGCACCTGCATGGTCTCGTAGCAGATGACCACTTCACCGCGCTCGTCCGAGTAGAACGCGCCGCTCTCGCCGCACTCCGCCGTCGTGTAGCGGATCGGCCGCGGCAGCATGAACATGCCGTCGATGGCCTGGATTTCCGGCTGCTGGTGAAGCAGGTCGGATTGCACCGCCATGTCGTAGAGCGGACGCAGGGCCTCGTCGCGCGGCTCCACGTATTCATATTCGAAATGCACGCCGCCGGGCTTGTTCTCCGACGCGGGCGCTTCTTCGATACGGAGCGGCTTGAGGGCGGCCATTTCCGCCTCGAGCTCGGATTCCGCCGCTTCGCGGCCCGCCAGCCGCCCCTCCTCGCGTGCCTCGCCGCGCGCCGCCTCGAGCGCTTCGGCATGGCGCTTCCCGATCCACAGCGAGTAGCCGAACGCGCCACTGACCAATCCGAGGGTCAGCGACAGGAGGATGATCAGGACACGTTGCGACATATGCTTCCCCAAGGCATGGGCGCGGCCCCCGAACCCCCGGGCGCCGCGCGGCTAGGGGGATCGTACCCATTCCGCCCCCGGGGCGGAACCGCGAGGCTTCAGCCCGGGCGCGCCGCCATGCCGGCCCAGACGCTGTTTGGCTCGCCGCTGCGGGCACGCCGCCCCGTCACCCGGGCCAGCCAGGCGAAGCCGGCGGCCAGGGCCAGGGCGCCCGCGTCGATCGCGAAGAGCGCGCCGTTCCCCACCGAAAGGGAGCGCCACCACCAGGCCCCCGTGGCCAGTCCGTGGGCGACCGGGACAAGCGCGGTCGCCACCGCGGCGACGCCGAGCAGCTCGATTGCCGCGCGCGCCGGCGGGCGCCATGCGGCCCACAGCAGGCACAGCGCCCAGCTGCCGAAACAGGCGACGGACACGCCGGTCGCCAGCGAGCCCGTGTAACCCAGTGCCGGCCACTGCAACAGCTGGACCGCGCAGAACGCCACCGAGATCGCCACGCAGCTGCCGATGCAGAAGCCCGCGGTCATCCGCGCCATCCACCACGGAGCGCGGTCCTGCGTGGCCTGGCGGCGCTTGCGCCTCGATTCGATCCACAGCAGGTTGCCGGAATAGAACAGGAACGCGCCGCCCAGCCCCAGCAGGAAGTACAGCCATGGCACCCACGCGTTGCCGTACTCGCCGAAATGCAGCGCGTAGGCCGCGGCGAGGGTCGCGTGGTTGGCATCGCGCGCGCCCGGCAACTGGTCGGCGATCAACACGCCGGTGGACGCATCCAGCGCGATCGAACCCAGCGGTCCGAGCGCACCCGGCGAGGCGCCGGTGACTTCGACGATCGCATGAGCATCGCCGGCGTTGGCCAGCTTCAGGTAGGCCGGCTCGAAGTCGGCAAGACCCCGTTCGCGTGCGACCTCGACCGAGCGCGCATGCCACATCGCCATCGGCCCGGTCGGCGCCGCGCGGCCCGCGGGCGCGACGATCGGTGCGGTGTCCATCGTGCCCGCCAGCGACGGCATCAGCCCGCCCCGGTAAACCAGCGCATCCAGCGCGGGCATCACCAGGAACATCAGGCACAGCAGGGCGCCGGTCACCGCGAACATCAGGTGCATCGGCAGGCCGAGCACGCCGATCACGTTGTGGGCGTCCTGCCAGAAGCGCTTGAGGTTGCGGCCCGGGCGCAACGCGAACAGGTCGGCGAGCAGCTTCGGCAGGTGGATCACGATGCCGGAGAACAGCGCGACGCCATACAGCAGGCTCACGATGCCCATCAGCCAGGTGCCGGCGACCGGGATGCCCAGGGAGTAGTGCAGGGCGTTGACGAGTTCCGAAAGCACGCCGCCAATGGGCTGCGTACTGCCTTCGAGGTCCTCGAGCGTGGCGAACTTCCAGGTGCCGTCGGCTTCCTGCCAGTAGCTGGTCGCGACCGGGTACTCATGGCCCGGGAACACCATGCCGAGGTGCACGCGCGCCGCCGGGTGGCGGGCCAGCGTCTCGTCGAGCAGGCGCTGCGCGTCGTCCAGCGTCTGCGCCTGCGCGTGCAGGCCCTGCGGTGACTCCCACAGCTGCAGGTCGTGGTGGAACACCGTGATCGCACCCGCATAGAAGGCGACGAACAGGGCGAAGCCCGCGACCAGGCCCGTCCAGGTGTGGACGGTGGTGAAGCGGCGGAGCGTGGCGGCTGGAATCTTCATCGAAGCGGTCTCACATCACCCAGCCGGCAACCTGCAGGCCCCGGAGCAGTGCCAGGCTGGCGACCGCAAGCCCGCCGAGCCACAGCCACGCGCGCAGGCCATCGCGGAAAAAGAACGCGCCGGCCGCGAGGCCCATCCACAGCGGGAAGAACACGACCAGCCCCGGCACCAGCGCCGCCGTCCACGGTCCGGGCAGCGACCAGCCGACCAGCCCGACCAGACCGGCCGCGAGGAAGAAGCCCGGCACGGCACCGGCCAGTGCACGCGCCCACATCAGCGCGTCGCCTCCGGCAGGCTGGCCGCATAGGGCACCGCGATCATCGCCAGCATCCAGCCACCGAGCATCGCGCACAGCCCGGCGCCGATGCCCAGCGCCAGGCACCACGCGACCAATGACGCGCCCGCCAGCACGAGCCCGGCCGCGCTGCCGCCGCGCTGCCAACGGCCCAGCCATGCGACGCGCGCATGGCCGGAGCCGGCATAGAGCGCCAGCGCCGACGCGATTCCCAGCAGCAGGCCGAGCAGCGGCATCACCAGCGCACGCGGGCCGTTGCGGTGACCGCGCGCGGGTAGCCGTAATAGCACCACGCGGCGCTGTTGCAGGCGCTGATGTATTCCTTGTCGGCGAGGTTGCTGGCATTGAGCTGCAGGCGCCAGTTCCCGAGGTCGTAGTGCACGGCGGCATCGACCAGCGTGTAGGACGGCGTCTCCCAGTCGTTGTAGGCGTCGCCGTAATGCTCGCCGGTGTAGCGCACGCCGGCCCCGAAGCCCAGGCCCGCGAGCACGCCGTAGGGGATGGTGTAATCCGCGCCCAGCGATGCCGCCTGCTTCGGCTGCAGCGGGATTTCCGCGCCCAGCGACAGCGGGTCGGTCGTCTCGGTCACTTCGGAGTCGACTTGGGCGTAGGCGCCGTACAGGCTGAAGCCATTGCCCGCGTTCCAGCGGCCCTCCAGCTCCACGCCGCGTACGGTGACCTCGCCCTGCTGGATCTGGAACAGCGTGTGGTTGGGGTCGACCACCAGCGTGTTCTGCTGGCGCAGGTCGTACACCGCCAGCGTGGCCAGCACGCGGCCGCTGGCCGGCTGGTACTTCAGGCCGAGCTCGACCTGCTCGCCGGTCGTCGGCACGAAGGCGTTGCCGTCGAAATCCGTGCCGACGGTCGGCTGGAACGACTGCGAGTAGCCCACGTACGGGGCCCAGCCGTTGTCGAACAGGTAGTTCACGCCGACGCGGCCGCTGGCCTTCTCGTCGCTCTGGTGCGCACTGCCGCCATTGATCAGGTCGTCGGTGTCGGTGCCGACCCAGTCCTGGCGTCCACCGAAGGTGATGCGCCAGCGGTCGACGCTGACCTGGTCCTGCACGTACAGGCCGAGCTGCGACTGCGTCTGCAGGGTGCGGCTGGTGTAGTCGGGCCGGACCACCGGCGCGCCGTAGACGGGATCGAACACGTCCAGCGTCGGTGCGTTGAAGCTGAAGGCCGACGCGTAGTCATTGCGCCCGCGCCGCCAGTCGAGGCCCACCAGCACTTCGTGGCGCACGGTGTCGCCGAACGCGAACTGCAGGTTGTTGTCGAGGCCGAGGTTGTCCGAATGCTCCTCGGTCGGGAACAGGTAGCGGAACAGCGTGCGCTGGTCACCCAGATAGCCGAACGGGCCGACGGTGGGACCGGTTTCAACGTCGGTGCTGGCGTAGCGCAGGCTCTGCTGGAAGCGCGTGCCATCGCCGAAGTCGTGGCTGAACTCGTAGCCGGCCGAGCGGCGGGTCTTGTCGTAGCCGTTGGCATCCGGTTCGCCGGTGAAGCGGTTCGGCGGGATCTTGCCGTTCGGGTTCGGCAGCAGGGTGCCCTCGGCCGGCAGGAACCCGGCGCCGGACATCGTGTCGGCCTCCTGCCAGGACGCCAGCAGGGTCAGCGAGGTCGCTGCGTCCGGTGCCCAGGTCAGGGCCGGCGCGACGTAGTAGCGGTCGTCATGGATGTAGTCGACCGGGTCGTCACTGTTGCGCGCCATCGCGGTCAGGCGGTAGCGCCAGCGGCCGTCATCGGTCAGCGGGCCACCGAAGTCGACCCCGGCCTGGAACAGGTTGAAGCTGCCGGCCTGCAGTTCGATTTCCCGCAGCGTTTCCGCGGTCGGCCGCTTGCTGACGTAGTTGACCATGCCGCCCGGCGGCATCGCGCCGTAGGACACCGATGCCGGGCCCTTCAGCACCTCGACGCGCTCCAGGCCATAAGGCTCGATGCGGGTGATGCCGGTGCCCGAACCGTCGGCCAGTGCCAGCCCGTCCTGGTAGCGCGCCGGGGTGAAGCCCCGCAACAGCATCCAGTCGCTGCGCGAATCATTGCCGTAACCGCCGCCCTGTGCGCCCGCCACGTACCACATCGCTTCCTCGACGCCGTGCACCGCGCGATCGCGCAGGTCTTCGGCCGTCACCACGGAAATGGACTGCGGGATTTCGCGGATCGGCGTATCGGTCTTGGTCGCAGTGTCCGTGCTGGGCGCGATGCCGACCACCTCGAGGCGATCGAGCGTGGTGGCATCGTCGGCGTTGCCGTCGGTGGACTGGGCCCCGACGTTGGATGCGGCCAGCAGCAGGCCGGTGGACAGGGCAATACGAAGCGCGGCCGGAAGGGCCGCGAGGGACGGGGCAGTGGTGCCGGAGGGCATGGGGAAACCTCGAGGGGGCGGGCGATGCGCCCCTCCCTGGGCTTCTACGGTCGTGCCGGCCGCGCCGGGACCTCAACCGCAATCAAGAATCATTCTGAATTTTAGTGCCCACGTCCACCCGGCTTCAATGCCCGGCCGTATGGCCGGATTCAGCTGCAGCTGGGACGGGGGTTCCGTACCGCCCCTGGCCAGCGCAACGGAGCCGCGCCCGCAGGGTGCGCGCGGGCGGCGCGTGCACGGCGGGCGTTCACGGTCGCAGCGTCCTTCCTGTCCGGACGGACGGGTACGTCGTCGAGGATGCGGGAATCCGTGACATGCCCGTGGAGGAACAGCAGATCCTTGTAGATGCTCATGGGGAACTCCAGGATGCCGGCCGCCCGGAATGGACAGCCTTGTTGGGCAGGACGCAAGATAGCCTTGGCCTGTTTCAGTAAAAAGCGACATTTACGCAAGCCAATGTTGAATTTCATTCAAGTCTTGGAGTCCCGATGTCCCGTCCTCCGCTGCATGCGCTGATGGGGTTCGTGGCGGCGGCACGCGCGGGCAACCTGACCCGCGCCGCCGAGGGCATGCATCTCACGGTCAGCGCCCTGAGCCACCAGATCCGCGGGCTTGAAGCGCGCCTGGGCAGGCAGCTGTTCGAGCGCAGCGCGCGCGGCGTCCACCTGACCGCCGAGGGGCGCCACCTGCTGGGACGGGTCGCCGCGCACATCGACGCGCTGGAAGACGCGCTGCGTCCGTACGGACCTCGCCACGACGACGTCCTGACCCTCAGCGTGACGCCCTCGATGGCCTCCGCCTGGCTGGTTCCGCGGCTGGGCGCCTTCCTCGCCGCGCAACCCCAGCTGGAACTGAACCTGCAGTCCACGGTGGCGGTGGTCGACTTCGAGCGCGATCCCGACGTGGACGCCGCCATGCGCATCGGCAACGGGCATTGGCCGGGCGTGGCAAGCGAGCACCTGTTCGACGAGTGGGCGGCGCCAATGGCGAGCCCGGCCCTGGTCGAACGGCTCGGCGGCCCGCCGGCCCTGGAACGCCTGGGGGACTGGCCGCTGATCGGCGAGCCCGACGACGGCAACGAACAGTGGCTGGCCTGGTTCGCGGAATTCGGCGGACGCCCCCCGAAGCGCTACGCCGCCAACTTCGACGACACCGAGGCCTCGCTGCGCGCGGCGGTCAGCGGCGTGGGGGTCACCCTCGGCCGCCTCACGCGTGCCCGGCTCCTGCTGGAATCCGGGCAACTCGTGCGACTGACCCGCGAGCGCATGCGCACGAACTACGCGCACTACCTGGTCTACCCGGCCCGCGCGAGCGATCACGCCGGGCTGCAGGCCTTCCGCCGCTGGCTCCAGGAGGAAGCCCGCACGTACGCGGCCCAACTCTCCGCCGACACCTGAACGGACCCGGCCCGGCTGGGGTAGGCTGGACGCCCTTCGACATCCATTCGACCGGAGCCCTGCCATGCCACGCCCCCTGACCCTGGCGATCGCCGTCGCGCTGCTGCCCGCATTGGCCGCCTGCAACGCGTCCACCGATGATGCGGCCACACCCGACGCACCGTCGGCCGCGACCCCGGCGACCGCGCCCGTCGCCGACACCCCGGCCGCAAATGCCGAGCAGGCCCTGGCCGATGCGGTCGCGGGCGAGTGGCGCACGCCCGCCAACGTCACGCGCGATACGTATCGCCACCCCGCCGCGACCCTGGCCTTCTTCGGCATCGAACCGGGCCAGACCGTCATCGAGATCACCCCCGGCGGCGGCTGGTACGCCGAGATCCTGGCGCCCTACCTGCGTGACGAGGGCCAGTACGTCGCCGCGGTATGGGACGACGCGATCGAAGGCCAGCCGGACTACCGCTACCGCCTCAACAAGGAACTGCGCGAGAAGTTCGCCGGCAACGCCGCGGCCTACGGCACGCCGGAGGTCCGCGTGTTCGACCCCAAGGCGCCCGGGTTCGGCCCTGCCGGCTCCGCCGACGCCGTGGTCACCTTCCGCAATGCCCATAACTGGGTCGCGTCGGGCGATGGCGAAGCCTACTTCAAGGCGTTCTTCGACGTGCTCAAGCCCGGCGGCGTGCTCGGCGTGGTCGACCATCGCGCGAAGCCCGGCACCGACGCGGCCACGATGGCCGACTCGGGCTACCTGACCGAGGATGTCGTCGTCGAGCTGGCGACCGGTGCCGGCTTCAGCCTGGAGGAAAAGAGCGAGGTCAACGCGAATCCGAAGGACACCGCCGACCATCCGAACGGGGTCTGGACGCTGCCGCCGAGCAACCGCCACGACGAAGCCGACGCCGGCACCTACGAGGCGATCGGCGAGAGCGACCGCATGACGCTGCGCTTCCGCAAGCCGGGCGCCTGAGGGATCGGATCCCGTCCCGCGCATAATGCATCGGCCCCGGGCAGCCGGGGCCGCTTGAGACCACCACAGGGGAAACCAAAGGAGATCGCGTGCGTTCCACTCTGAAGACCGTTCTGGCGCTTTCGGCGCTGACCATTGCCACCACCGCCCATGCCGGCGACCCCAACCTCCGGGTCGGCCAGACCCACGAGGGCCGTCTGGACAACACCTCGCGACCGAGCGACGGCGGCGGACGCAGCCAGGACTTCATGCTCGAGCTCGCCGCCGACCAGCTGGTCGCGATCAGTGCGAAGTCCGACGACTTCGACCCGGTCGTGATCCTGTTCGGGCCGGAGGGGCAGCTCGTGGGCGAAAACGACGACCGCGGCGACGACGACACCAACGCCCTGCTGGTCACCGGCACCGGGGAAGCCGGCACCTACCGTGTACGGGTGAACTCCTACGGCTCCGGGGACAGCGCGTCCGGCGCCTTCACGCTGAAGGCGACCGTGGTGGCCGACGACTGAGGCCAGCCCGCCAGCCCGCACGCGACGACGCCGGCCCCGGGGGCCGGCGTCGTTGTTTCCGCATCCACCCTCCACCCCGTGCCCCGGGGATGGACTCGGGGATGGGAGATCCTTCAAAAGGCTCCCGGTGCGAGCGGGATCAGTGCGCCTTCATCGACCACTTGCGGTCGCGCATGAGGTCATGCTGGGCCTTGACCTTCGGCAGGTAGGTGGCCACCGCGCTCTTGACCGGGGCCGGGGTGCCGTCGTCGCCGATCACGTCCTTCATGGCATCGAGCATGCGGTCCTCGGACTCCTCCAGCTCGGCTACGTAGGCATAGTCCTTGTTGCCCAGCTTGGCGCGGATATCGCCATAGAACTCATGCAGGCGGCCGCGGAACGTACCGCCGCTCGCCGGCTTGCCGCCCTCGGCGCGGACCTCGCGGGACAGCGCGCCGACCAGTCCCTGCTTGGACTCGGCCATGCCGTTGAACAACTGCCTGAGCTCCGGATTGTCGACCTTGCCGGCCGCCTCGCCGTAGAACTCGGCGCTGTCCCGGCTGACTTCGATCAGCTCGTTCAGGGTCTCGATCTTCTCGTCGCGGATGTGGCTCGTGGTATTCATGTGGAGTCTCCGTATCCTGTGGGGAAGGGCCGGCCGGCGTCGCAATGCTGCACGGCGACATGCCGTCTGGCCACGCGATGGATGATCGCGCATTGCCCATGACGGAAGCGTGTAAATCATTGTTTTTTAAATAAATTATTGCTTAACGTGGGCATCGCCGGATGGCCCGTGTCGCGGAGGACGCTGCTGCGGCACGGGTTTCACGGCCTCGCCCCCGGTTCCACGGACCCCACGCCCCGGCCCGACGTGCTCATCGCCTTCAACAAGCCCTTCAACGTGCTGTGCCAGTTCACCGACCGCAGCGATCCGCCGCGACGGACTCTGGCGGAATTCGGCTTGCCCCCCGGCGTCTACCCGGCCGGGCGGCTGGACCACGACAGCGAAGGCCTGCTGCTGCTGACCGATGACGGGCCGCTGGCGCACCGCCTCACCGACCCGCGCCACAAGCAGCCCAAGACCTATTGGGTCCAGGTGGAAGGGGAACCGGACACCGCGGCGATGGCGTCGCTGCGGTCGGGGGTCGAGCTGAAGGACGGACGCACACGCCCCGCCCGCGTCCGCGCGCTCACCCCGCCTCCCGGGCTGTGGCCGCGGGACCCGCCGGTACGGTTCCGCCGGACGGTTCCGGACGCCTGGCTGGAACTGACCATCACCGAAGGCCGCAACCGCCAGGTACGGCGCATGACCGCGGCGGTCGGCCTGCCCACCCTCCGCCTCGTGCGCGTCGGCATCGGGCCTATCGCGCTGGACGGCCTCGCACCCGGCGAACATCGGCCGGTCACCCTGTCGGAATGACCCTCCGAACGGTCGTTCCATCCGTATTGCCGGACCAAAGGCGCATCGATTTTGTCTCACAATCTGCTAACGTTGGCTTCCATTCAGGTTAAGACCGCTCCGCGCCTGGGGGGACGGACGCAAGGGCTCATGGGGCAGCACGCATGACGACTCCCGCCAGCAACCAAGGCCGCATCCTGGTCGTCGACGATCAGGCCGCCAACCTGCGCGTGGTCAGCGCCCTGCTCAGCCGGCAGGGCTACGCGGTCAGCACCGCATCCTCGGGCGGACAGGCCCTCGAGCTGTACGAGGAGGCCAGTCCGGACCTGATCCTGCTCGACGTGATGATGCCGAGCATGGACGGCTTCGAAGTGCTGGCCGCCCTGCGCGAACAGTCGCCGGAAACCCGGATCCCGGTGATCTTCGTGACCGCCGCGCACGACCGCGACCTGCTGTTGCGCGCTTTCGATGCCGGCGTGGTGGATTACGTCACCAAGCCCTTCCTGCCCGAAGAACTGATCGCGCGCGTCAACGCCCATATCGGCCTGAAACTGACCGTGGACCGGCTGGAACGCGTGGCCCGCGAGCGCGAGGAACTGGTCAACCTGGTCGCGCACGACCTGAAAAACCCCCTGACCAGCGTGATGTTCGCCAGCGAGCTGTTGCGCGAGGACCACTGCAAGCCGGAGCGGATCCCGCGCTACCTGGAGATCATCCACGAGAGCGCCTCGGATGCGCTCGGCTACATCCACCACTATCTCGAAAGCCGGCACCAGCGCGACCGCAACAATGCCGACGCCCGTGCGGGACTGTCCGATACGCTGGAGTGGCTGCACAAGCGCTACGAGATGCAGCTCGAAGCGAGCGGCATCGAAGTGGAGCTGCGCCTGCCCCTGGCGGACGCCGCGGTCGCGATCGACGAACGCGTGCTTCGCCAGGTCACCGAGAACCTCGTCACCAACGCGATCAAGTACGCACCCAACGCACCCTTGACCATGACGGCCTACGCGGCCGCGCCGGGATACTGGCAGATCGAGGTCGCGGACCGGGGGCCCGGCATTCCGGAAGCGAAGCAACGGGACCTGTTCAAGCCCTTCACTCGCCTGACCGACGAGGAAGACGACATTTCCAGCGGGTTGGGCCTGTCGCTGGCGCGGCAGATCATTGCCCAGGCGGGTGGGCAGCTGTGGTACGAGCCCCGCCGCGGCGGCGGCTCCCGGTTCATCGTGGAGTTGCCGGTGGCGCGCCGCCAGGATCGCATGCGGCTGGAAGACTCCACCGCGGCCTGACGATCCACGGCCTGTAGGGGCTGTAGGGGGCGGCGGCGCGGCCGTCGTCCGGGACGCGCCGGGCTTTCGCCCCCCGGCGCGGTGCGCCGTTCGCCGTTTTTCGCCCCGTTGCTCCGCTTACTCGACTCCGTTACTCGCCGCTGGGCGTCACCGCACGCGTGCGGCTGCGTCCGCGGCGCGCCTCCACCCGCTTGGCCCGTCCTTCCACGGGCCGTGCCGCACCCGTGCCGGCGTCGTGTTCGAGCACCGCCTGCTGGTGCTTGCGCCGCCGCGCGGCGTACCAGACCAGGCCGATGCCGGCGACGGTGGCCACGGCGACCACCGGATGGCGCCGGGCCACGCTGCCGACGGCCTTCGCGCCGGTGCGCAAGGCCCCGATCTTCAGCCCGGCTTCCAGCCATTTGGCCGCGTCGGAGCGGCGCAGGGCGTGGCCGACGTCGCTGGCCCAGGCCTGCGCGTCGTGCGCGGTATCGCTGGCGACGCGGCGTGCGTGTTCGACGTGGTCGTGGATCGACGGCTTGTTCATGGTCGGCTTCCGTAGGCGGGGGATACCGGAGTCTCGCTCAGGGCGCGTCGAACCGCCGTGAGCGGTTGCCGGCCCGCGGCTGAATGCCGATCATGGCCGCAGCCCACCGCCGAGCCCGCCGATGATCCGCATGCTGCCCAACGTCCTCACTGCCGCCGAGCTGCAGGCGGTACGCGAGCTGGTGCCGCAAGTGGGGTTCGGCGACGGCCGCGCGACCAACCCCGGCTCGCAGGTCAAGCACAACCTGCAGGCGCCCCAGGACGATCCGGCCAATGCGCGGATCGCGCAGATCGCCCGCGAGGCGCTGTTCCGCAATCCGGACCTGCGGAGCTTCGCGCAGCCACGCTCCATGGCGCGGCTGACCACCGTGCGCTACGAGCCCGGCATGGATTACGGCTGGCATGTCGACGAGGCGCTGTTCCCGTCGCAGCCGCCGATCCGCTCCGACCTCTCCTGCACGCTGTTCCTCAACGATCCCGATGAGTACGAAGGCGGCGCACTGACGATCCAGATGGGCGGCCAGGAGCTCGCGTACAAGCTCGATGCCGGCAGCGCGATCCTCTACCCCTCGACCACCATCCATCGCGTGTCACCGGTGAGCCGAGGCGTGCGCATCGCCGCGATCACCTGGCTGCACAGCTGGATCGCCGACGGCCAGCAGCGCGAGCTGATGGTGCAGATCGACGAAGCGCGCGCGCTGGTCGCCCGGGGCGCGGTCGGCCAGGAGCAGCAGATGCGGCTGCAGGTGCTGCTGGAATCGCTGCGCGCGAACCTGTTCCGGATGTGGTCCGATACCTGAGCCGGATGCGGGGCTAACCGCCCACCGTGCCGCCGAACGACGCGTCCGGATGCGCCGCCTGCCAGCGGCCCAGCCAGGCTTCCGCCTCGGCAATCGACGCAGCATGCCGCTGCAGCGACAAGGCCAGGTCGTGCGCGCGGTCGTCGCGGCCGTAGTCGTGCGCCTGCGCCTTGGCATAGCGGCCCCAGGCCGGTGAGGTGACGGCGACCGCCACGCCCTCCGCGGCCAGGCCGAGGTGATCGGCGATCGTGGCGAGCGTCGGTCCCGGCGCGTCCAGCAGCGTTTCGAAGTCGACTCGCAGCACGCGATGGCCAAGCGGTCCCGCGGCCAGCGCGTCGAAGCGCAGGCGCTCGGCCAGCCAGCCCATCGCGCACTGCTCGGGCAGCGACATCGCATGCAGTGCCAGCCCGTCCGCGAGTCCGCGCGACTGCAGGTAGCGCAGGCGCGACGGCGCCGCCGATGCGGCATCGGACATCGAATCCGGCGACTTGAACAGCGTCGCCAGCCACGGCCGCAGCGGCATGTCGAGCAGCACCGCGCGCAGCGTCGGCTGGCGTTGCAACAAGGGCTCGACCAGACCGTTGCAGCCGCTGGTGGCCTTGACCAGCGAGCGCGAGCGCGGCGGCAAGGGACGCGACCACGCCGCCCACGCGGCATCGAGCAGCGCTTCCGCATCGTCCGCGGATACACGCGACAGCGCGTCGCCGCGGCTGTCCCAGACTTCCGCAAGGCTGCGCAGGGGCAGGGGCTCGCGCAGCGCTTCGACCTCGGGCCAGCTCTCGAGCAGGCGCGAGAGCAGGGTCGAGCCGCAATGGCCGATGTGGAAAATCGCGTCGGCCGCCGGGGCGCTCGCCGCCGGCGCGGCCTGTCGCCAGGCCTCGAGCGACAGCCAGCCGCCTTCCGGCGACGGCGGCAGCGCACGTTCGTCGAGGAAGGCCGCATCGCGACGCTGCGTGGCGTCCAGCCGCACCCAGAGCGCGCGCTGCCCGACCAGGTCGAGCTTGAAGGGCAGGAAGCGTGGATCGCGCAGCGGTTCGGGGGTCATCGGGGCAGTGTAGCGGTCGCCTCAGCGCGGGCGCGGCTTGGCGCGGTGCGTGGCCTGGGCCGTCCAGGGGTCGTCGGGCCACGGATGCTTCGGATACCGCCCTTTCATTTCCTTCTTCACTTCGGGATAGGTGCGGTCCCAGAACCCGCGCAGGTCGCGGGTGATCTGCAGCGGCTTGCCGCCCGGCGACAGCAGGTGCAGCGTCAGCACGTGTCGCCCGTCGGCGATGCGCGGGCTGTCGGCCAGGCCGAACAGCTCCTGCAGCTTCACCGCCAGCACCGGTTCCAGCGGCGCGTCGGCAGCCTCGTCCCAGCCGTAGGTGATCGCGCGCTCCAGCCCCGACGGCACCGCGATGCGCGTAGGCGCCAGCGTGTCGATGCGTTGCCGCGTGGCCCAGTCGACGCCGGACTTCAGCGCCTCCGCCAGCGCGGCTTCGTCGAGCGCATCGAGCCGCGTCTTGCCGCTCAGTGCCGGGCGCAGCCAGGTGTCGAGCGTGTCGAGCAGCTGCGCGTCGGACAGGTCGGGCAGGGCAACGGCCAACTCCGGCATCCAGCGTCGCAGGCTGCGCACGCGCGCGCGCCATTGGCGCAGGCCTTCGGTCCACGGCAGTGCATCCAGGCCGAGCTGGCGCACCGCATCGACCAGCGCGTCGGCGTAGCGGGCCGGGTCGGGGCGGGCCAGCGGGCGGCTGTCGAGCACGATGCGGTCGAAGCGCGATTCGCGCACGGCGGCGATGCCGCGCTTCTCCGCATCCCACAGCACGCGGTCGTCCTGCACGAAGCGGCGCGGGAACTCGCGTCGCAGGCGCGCCTCGTCCAGTGGCGCCGCGCGCAGGATGCGCGCCTCGCGCACGTCGTCGCGCAGTTCGGAAACCACCAGCCACGGTTCGCCGTACAGCGCGCTGTCGTCGAACAGCCGCGCGATGCGGCCATTGGCCAGCGCATAGCGCAGCGGCTCGGTCGGGTGCTGGCGGGCGATGCGGTCCGGATAGGCGTGCAACAGCAGGTCGCCGAGTGCATGCGCGGGTGCCGACGCCGGCGGCAGGGTGTCGACACGCAGGCGCCGCCGCCACTGCTTCGCGGCCTGGTCGATCGCGGCCAGCGCCGGGCGCGAGGCATCCGGGCCAACCCGACCCAGCCGGAATGCCGCCAGGGCCTGCCAGCGCTCGGCCAGCGCGTCGCTGCGGCTGCGCAGCGGGTCGCGGGCTTCGACCAGGGCGGCGAGGTCGCAGGCCAGGGCGGCCTCGGCCGCATCGTCGGGCGCAAGCAGCATCGCCGCCAGACGTGGATGGGTGCCGAGCGACAGCATGCGCCGACCCAGCGGGGTGATCGCGCCGCCGTCCAGTGCGCCTAGCCGTTCCAGCAGGTCGCGCGCCGCGGCGAGTGCGCCCGGGGGCGGAGCATCGACGAAGCGCAGTTCGGCATCGCCCCAGGCGGCCAGTTCCAGCGCCAGGCTGGCCAGCTCCACCTGGGCGATCTCCGGGCGGCGCTGCGGCTCAAGCCGCTGCGACTGCGGCCACAGGCGGTAGGCCCAGCCTTCGGCGACGCGGCCGGCACGGCCCGCGCGCTGGTCGGCGGAGGCCTGCGCGATCGCCACCACGTCGAGACGGGCGAAGCCGCTGTTGGGGTCGTAGCGCGGTTCGCGCGCCAGGCCGGCATCGACCACGACGCGCACGCCGGGCAGGGTCACGCTGGACTCGGCCACGTTGGTTGCCAGCACAACGCGGCGCTGGCCATCGGCCGCCGGCTGCAGCACGCGCGACTGCTGCTCCACCGGCAGGTCGCCGTGCAGCTCCAGCACCTCGGCGCTGCAGTCGCCCAGCGCGGACGCGGTACGGGCGATCTCGCGGCGGCCGGGCAGGAACACCAGCACGTCGCCGGGGTGCGTGGCCAGCGCCTGGGTCACGGCGCGCCGCGCCTGGTGTTCCAGCGCCTCGTCGCGGCGGCCGGGGAAATGTTCGATGGCGACCGGAAAGGCGCGCCCTTCGCTGGACAGCCGCGGCGCGTCGAGAAAGCCCGCCAGCCGTTCGCCGTCCAGGGTGGCCGACATCACGACGATGCGCAGGTCATCGCGCACTTGGGCCTGCACGTCGAGGGCGAGGGCGAGGCCGAGGTCGGCGGCCAGGTGGCGCTCGTGGAATTCGTCGAACAGCAGTGCGCCGACGCCGTCCAGCATCGGGTCGTCCTGGATCATCCGGGTCAGGATGCCTTCGGTGACGACTTCGATCCGGGTGCGCGCGGAGACCTTGTTCTCGAAGCGGATGCGGTAGCCGGCGGTCTCACCCACCGGCTCGCCGCGCTCGCGTGCCATGAACATCGCGGCGGCGCGTGCGGCGACGCGGCGCGGTTCGAGCATGACGATGCGCTGGCCCCGCAGCCAGGGGGCGTCAAGCAGGGCGGGCGGGACGCGGGTGGTCTTGCCGGCGCCGGGCGGGGCTTCGAGCACGAGCCGGGGATGGGCGGCCAGACTGTCGCGGATCTGCGGCAGCAGGGGATCGATGGGGAAGGCTATAGCAGCGCTCCATAAGCAATCATTTCTAGTGCACCCGAGTTTGAAATAGCAAGAACGGGCTATGATGCCCATGCCCCCATCCATTACCAAATCGGCGATGCGGAAAGCCGTGAGCGGGCACCTCAACTCAAGGAAGGAGAAGATCTGTGAGGCCCTCGGAGCGTTCCACGTGGCTGGGAATCAGCCAGTATCTTGCGGCCATTGTTGCGCCTAGCCGATCACTATTTGCCGCCTCCCTTGTATTGGTGCTTTGCTCGGCGCTACTGACGCTAAGTGTCCCTCCTACCATCAGATCGATAATCGATGGCCACCTGAGCAACGGTACAGGGAACTTGATGTGGGGATTGACCACCGCACTCGTCCTGGCCGTGGCGATGGTCCTATGCATGTGCGCACGCAATTATTCATTAACGATGCTCGGGACACGGGTGTCCTGCAGGACCCGGGAACTGCTTTACTCAAGGTTTCTTGAGCAGGACATAGCATTTCACGACGAAAATCACTCCGGAACACTCGCATCTAGACTCTTTGCCGATTCGCTCCTGGCGCGCGACCTTGTAGCGTCCACCAGCATCAACTGCTTGCGGTCGGGTGTCGTGTTGATCGGCACCGCTGGCGTATTGTTCGTGACAAACCCCGGGATGACCGTAGTGGCCATGATAGGCGTCGGTGTCGTCTTCCTTCCACTTACACTGGCGAAGACCGCCCTGATCTCCACCTCAGCGCGCTGCCAGGGCGCTCAGGCGCGACTCAGTGAACGCGCCGTCGATACTTTCAAGGGAATCAGAGTGGTAAGGGCGTTCCGGAACGAACAGGGCGAGAAACAGAAGTTCGAATCGCTTCAGCGTTCATTTGTCGAGGCAGAGAGGAAAAAGGCAGGTCTTAGAGCCAGCGTCGCAGGAAGCTCATTGACCTTGATGGCATGCCTCATCGCTTTCGTGACGTTCAAGGGTCTTGAGCAGGTTGCAGAAGGCACTCAAAGCAGTGGCGACCTTGTTCAGTTCCTTGCGTACCTGATTCTCGCTGGCATGTCCGCAGGCACGCTCGTAGAAGCATGGTCAGAGATACAGGAGGCTCGGGGAGGACTGGCTGAGGTGGTTAAACACCTGCAGTCGGAGCCGACGTTGGTACAAGGCTCCAGCTCCACGCCCGTGCCTGGAAATCTGCGACCAATCATCTTCGACAATGTGGACTTCAGCTACCACGTCGGCGGGCCCCGGGCCCTTTCAGGTATAAGCTTCGAAGTTGCGGAAGGGGAGCAGGTGGCAATTGTCGGTCATTCCGGCTCCGGCAAAAGCACGCTGTTATCCCTCATCCTGCGTCACTACGATGTTGATAGCGGCCACATCCTGGTCGGAGGCATCGACGTTCGGGACTGGTCGCGCAAGGGCCTTTCACGCGTTCTGTCCTATGTGCCGCAGGACGTGCAAATCTTCAAAGGTTCCATCCGCGACAACGTCATGTATGGCCCAGAAGCGAGTCCGGAGAGCGAGATCTGGAGTGCGCTCGAAGGCTCCTATGCCGCGGGCTTTGTACGCGCGCTACCCGAAGGCCTTGAAACACCCCTTGGAGAGAGCGGAACGCGGCTTTCAGGTGGCCAGCGGCAACGAATCGCCCTCGCAAGAGCACTTCGTCAAGCGAGGCCTATTCTTTTGCTGGATGAAGCTACAAGTGCTTTGGATACGAACAGCGAAGAGGCCGTCAAGAAAACTTTGCAGGACCTGAAGCGGAGCGCCACTGTAATCGTGGTTGCGCACAGGCTATCGACTGTCGTCAGCGCTGACCGCATCGTCGTCATGGATCAGGGGAGGCTACAAGCAGTCGGAACGCATGACCAGCTACTCCGGGATTCCAGCGCCTATCGCAAGTTGGTCGAACTTCAGCTGGTCGCCTGAGCCTTCAGATGAGTAGACACGATCGTTGTTATTGGAGTAGCGTCTCTGTGGGCCCGTCGGCCCACCTCAGAGCACGCCCCTTATAGGGTCGAGCTTCGATGAAACTAACTTTATGAAAGGATGCAAACATGGATAGCAATTATTCTGTCGGGTTAACAGAGATGGAAAGCGTCATGAACCTTCAGAAAATGGCTGTTGAGACCGAGGAGCTTTCGCTGTGTCTTTCCATGCATAGCACTACAAGCACCACCAACAGCTGGCCGACGCTGAAAACCAAGTAGGAAGACCGGATGGGCGGCAATGCCGCCCATCTTTCGACTGAGCAGAAGGCCATGGGCGCGGCTCCATGTGACTTCAAGGACGATCTTGCATGGAAGAGATATGAACTCCGTTCCTTACCTTATTTATTCGTTTCTTGACCCCGAATTCTACGAGAACATCGATCAGTATGATGCTGGAGATGAGTATGAAAGAATTGTACGGTCACTTAAGACGGACACGTGGTCAGTTACACGACGAGGCTTCTGGACCAACTGTTTCCCCGACGACTGGAATGGAGCGAGTCATGGATGGAAGATCCATGTGTCGTCCACGTCCGAGAATGCAGAACAGACGTTAAGGCTCGCATGTAAAGTGCTGGTCGAAGCCGGGGTGGGCTTCAAGTTCTGTGCCGACCAGGCCATGCTGGGCATGTCACTAAGCAAGTCATGGTCGCGGTTCCAATCCGGGAAGTTCATTGCCGCCTATCCTCGTGACGAGGTGGAGTTCAAATATCTCGCACAGAAGCTCGCGGAAGCGACGGCCCATCTGAACGGACCACATGTCCTTACTGACCGAGCCGTTCCCGGCAGCAACGTTGTCTACTATCGCTATGGCGCGTTTACAGATGTCAGTCGAGTAGACTGTTATGGCGTTCATACGTCTGGCTTTCGGCGCGATGACGGCGAGTGGCAGGAAGACATCAGGGATGCAAGGTTTCGTTTGCCTCCAGGCATCATTGATCCCTTCTCCGTATCGGCCGAACCTTCGAGATCGAACTCCGGCAATCCAGATGATCAGGCTCCGGTCGTGCTGGTTGGGCGTTACAAGGTAGAAGGCGCCCTAAAATTCAACGCAAGCGGCGGCATCTATGCCGGCAGGGACCTCGTTACGGGTCAAGAGATAGTGCTACGTGAGGTCCGCGAAACGCTGGGGCACCTTGAGAATGAGAACCCCGAGGATCCTGCCCACGTCCTCAAACGAGAAGCTCGAATTATCCAGAAGCTCTCCAGCACCGGCTACGTACCAGAGTATGTCGATATATTCAAATGCTGGAAAAGCTGGTTCCTCGTGGTAGAGCGAATCGACGCGATATCGCTCTGGGGGCACTCAATGGAGTTCTTTTATTCGGAAGAGTTCCAAAGTTCGGCGCTTTCAACGGATAAAATCGTCGAGACAGCGATTGACATTGGTCGCGGGCTCCAAGAGGTGCATACGCGCAATGTCGTGTTGCGAGATCTCACACGGAACAATGTCATGTTCGCGAAGGACAAGGATCGCGTAAAATTTATCGACCTTGAGTTTGCGTACGATCTGGATTCCGACGATCAATGGATAAATGGCTGGACACCTGGCTACGGATCCTCTGACCAGACTGCGTCGCAGCGTCCCGCCAAGACTGACGACTATTACGCATTCGGAGTTCTCATCCTTGACATGCTCACGTTCTGCGCTGCGGGACTGGAGCTGAACAGGCTCGCGATATTCGCCAAGCTCAGACTCGTTCTCGAGGACATGGGGCTGCCAGCTGGACTCTACGACATCGTCACCGGTTTGATGGACGAAGATCGGGCTACCCGCTGGAACATAGAAAAAGCCATGGCAGAACTGCAGTTACTCGCTGTGCCCCGGGCGGAGCAGCATGTCCTCCCCAGTAGATCCCGTTTGCTAGCGATTGAGCACCCCAGTGAATCCCTGCTTGCATCGGTAACGTCAGCAGAACGGGGAGTTGCACGGTACTTGGAGGCAAAGGTCTGCTTCGCTCGCAGCGATCGATTGTGGCCGGTTTCGCCTGAAGGATTCTCTACCAATCCCATCTCTATCCAATATGGCGCGAGCGGCATAGCATGGTACTTGTTGCGTCGATCAGGGACGTTGGATACCCGAATCATTGATTGGATCGAAGCCAGGCTTGGTGAGCACGATTGTCCGCCGGGACTCTACTCCGGTCTATCTGGTGTTTCGTTGCTACTTCTCTACTCGGGTCGTGAACAAACAGCCCGCAAGATCCTGGCGGTAGCGGAGGAAAGCCCCCTGCTGTCGACAAACTCAAGTCTTTACTTTGGTGCGGCCGGCATGGGTATGGCGTACCTGCACTTCTGGAAGACAACTGGGGATAGTAAGTTCCTGCATCTGGCTGAAAATGTAGGCTCCCGACTCCTCGCGTCTGCTGCAAGCAATGACAGAGGACTTTCATGGCCAACGGCCAAGGCGACTTACCTGGGCCTCGGTGACGGTCAATGTGGCATTGCCATCTTTCTACTTTCCTTATTTAAGGCAACGGGCCAAGAAGTATTTCTCGCTACAGCAAAAAAGGCGATTGAGTTTGACTGTTCTTACGGAGTTCTGGTGGCTGGAAGGACTGTCTGGAAGACTCATACAGAAGCCCGCGAAGGCTCCCCCAACCTCCCTCATATGCGATTCGGATCAGCCGGCGTTGGATCCGCGTGCATAAGGTACTTCGCTGAGACGGGTGACAGGCGCTTTCTAGACCACGCCGAGGAGTGCGCCCATGCCATAAGGCCGAGGATTTCTAACAAAATCTGGCAGGATGAAGGCTCTTCAGGCTACGGCGAATTCTTGCTGGACATGCACCACTTCACGGGCGACTCCCGCTATCGGGATTTGGCGTTTCATCATGCCGAAGCTATCCTGGTTCATGGTCTAACGCGCCCGGAAGGCATGGCCTTCGGCGGTGTCGATCATTACAAGATATGCAGCGACTACGCGAGCGGCAGCGCCGGTATTGGTATGTTTTTGCATCGCCTTGTTAAGGGAGGCAACCGCTTCCTTTTGCTTGATGACGAGCTACTTGCAACACCTGCGGTCGCTCAACCACTCGATGCAGACATAAGGGCATTGGCTTAGCATACGGTCCTCCCTTTATCCGCAACAATCCGCCATGACGTGTCGGACCCATGCGACGTGCGATCTGATCGACATCGGCGCCAACCTCACCCACGACAGCTTCGACCACGACCGCGATGCCGTCATGCAGCGCGCACGCGAGGCCGGTGTCGTGCAGATGGTCATCACCGGGGCCAGCCGCGAGCACTCGCCGAAGGCCCTCGCGCTCGCGCAGGCGCATCCCGGTGAACTGTTCGCCACCGCCGGCGTGCACCCGCACCATGCCGTCGAGTACACCGCCGAGTGCGATGCCGAGATGCGCGCGCTGCTGGCCCATGACGAGATCGTGGCGGTGGGCGAGTGCGGGCTCGACTACTTCCGCGACTTCTCGCCGCGTCCGGCGCAGCGACGGGCGTTCGAGATGCAGCTGCAGACCGCCGTCGACACCGGCAAGCCGCTGTTCCTGCACCAGCGTGACGCGCATGCCGATTTCATGGCGATCATGAAGCAATTCGACGGCCAGCTCGGCCCCGCCGTGGTGCACTGCTTCACCGGCACCCGCGAGGAACTGTTCGACTACCTGGACCAGGACTGGCACGTCGGCATCACCGGCTGGCTGTGCGACGAGCGCCGCGGCCAGCACCTGCGCGAGCTGGTGCCGTCGATCCCCGCTCACCGCCTGATGATCGAGACCGACGCCCCCTACCTGCTGCCGCGCACCGTCAAACCCGCGCCCTCACACCGCCGCAACGAGCCGATGTACCTGGCGCACATCGTCGAGGAACTGGCCCGTGACCGCGGCGAGGACGTCGCGGTCACAGCGGCGAACGCGACGGCGACGACGCGCGCGTTCTTCGGGTTGCCGGGGGGCTGAGGACTGGCGGACAGATCAGGGAAGCGAGGCTGGAGCGCTGGCACCGGACTCGGCAGGTAGCAGCGTCAATTCAATGTTCCGTCCGCTCTCCCGGGATGGCTCCGTATCGGCACTCGGTACCACGGACAGTCGGTCCGGATCGATGCCCGCGGCAACGAGGGCGGACACCACCGCCTGTGCACGGGCGTCAGCGAGCTGGGCCGCTTGCGCGGGACCGACGCCCGCACCCGCGTACCCGCTGACGGCGAACCGCCAATCAGCCTCCTGATCAAGTACTTCGGCAATAGCGTCGATCCGCGGAGCCTCGTTCTCCAGGATATCGGCGGCCGCGCTTTGAAAGGCAAACGGGACGGTGGCGAGGCCGTCGGTACGCAGACGGGAGGCCAACCCGCCCGCATCGAGCGGTTCCGGATCAGGCAGCGAGTTCTCAGCCTCGACGATCACCCAAGCGGCGCCGATGCCTCCGTAGGTACAGGCGTGGATCCAGATGTCCTTGTCGCTCCGGCGGACGACGTACGTCTGCACCGGCTCGCTTGGCCAACACAGTCCGTTCCTGAACTCCTGGGTGAATGAACGCGTCAGTACCTCTTCGCTCCTGGAGCGGGGGATCTCCATGTTTGCGACCTCGACACCGCCAACTCCCAGGATGGTGTCGCGAACCGCTTGCTCCACTTCGCTCGTGGAGAACGTCTTGCCTTCGTTTACACGGATGTTGGCCTGATGGATGCGACCTTCCACCCCAATGAACAGTTCGCCGACCCAGAACGGGAACCGGCCTGCCTCGATGGTCGACGAGAATTGTTCGCTCGTGTGATAGCCATCTGGAAGCGGAAAATAGGGATAGCTGCCCAACGGTGCGTCGGACACCGGAATGCCGCTGACGTCGAACCCCTTGGGCTTCTCGGGCTCGGGCTCGATGGGGGTTTGAGTGGCCGGGTCGGTTTCGGGGGGCGTCACCGGCGCCGGGACTTCGCCGCAGGCTGCCAGTACAAGGCACGCGGCAAAGCAAGCTATAGGAAAGGAACGCGGAATCATCGTTACATCCTAGGGGAGTTTGGATTGACAGCGCGGCCATGCAGTGGCGCCGACATATCGGCGCCGGCAGCGGCGAACAGCAGCAGACAGGCAGTGACCCCTACAAAGGGTTCCCGCACCACGATGATAACGGGAGCGCGTCAACGCCCGGCGTCACCCTCCGGAATCGAGACGCTTTCGGGTAGCGTGAAAAGCGCGTCGGGCAGCGCACCATAGGTGATGGTCGAAGCCTCCATACCGTACGTCCTGTCCCAGCCGCGCCTCCTGCCGCTGTAGGCCAGGACCGCCCCCTGCTCCGGATCCACCCACACCTCGCCGTCGCTGGTGCCGGCAGGGCCCCGGCCATGGGCATCGCGATATCGCCAGCCCTCGACGATTCTCCCGGCCAGGTAACGCCGTCCCGAGGGCCGACACTGTACACGCATGTGCTGGCAGGGCTGCCCCGGATCGACAACCAGTTGGCCCAGCACGGGAGCCTGAAGTGGCACGGCGATGTTCTCGCCCAGGCTGATGAGCCAGCCAGAACCGGTTTCCGCGTCTTGCATGACGAGGCCATGCTCGCCAGCGGGCCCGGTGAAGTCGATCCGAGTGCTTGGCCCTTGCGCGTGTATGGTGACCGGATACGGCTCTGGATCGTAGCCCCCTCGGTAGGGGCTGTCCCCGGTCAACGTCGCCCGCATCACGAAAGAGACGGGCTGGGGCGCCTCTTCCGCAGCTGCCGGGGTCGAGGCCGCGATACCCACGAGTAGCAGGCCCCATCCCCAAGCGCGCCCACGCCCTCGCATGCCGCCGGCCGTCACTGCCTGAACGCACCCAGAGGAATCGGCGCCGGGGGAACGGTGGGCACCGGCATCTCACAGTCACCGCCCGTGCCGGTTCCCGCGCACTCGAGTGCGTAGGCGTCGATCGGAAGACGCACAGTCTCCACGAACGTACAGACCGGTCGCTGGGCTGGGTCATTGCAATCGGCGTTGAATCCCAGCATGCCAGCCTGCAACCAGCGTTGGACCAACGGGAGGTGGACGGCCAGGGCGTCGTCATCACGCGCGAACAGGGTCACGGCGGGGGTGCTTCCTCGCTCCGCGCGTTCAGCCGCATACGCGTCATACGCGGTCTGGTCGGCGATGGCACGCCCGGACCGGCGGCTATAGAGCATTGGAAGGTCATCGATGGCGCCGAGCAGTTGAAGATCGCCACCGGTGCCCCGGATAGCGATCGACTTCACGAAGGCCTGGCCCTGCTGCCATCCCCAGTAGATCGTTACGCCGCTTTCCAGCCGCAATTGCCGGGGAGGGTCCTGCTCGAACCCGGCCACGATCCGGTCGGCAACCGGGATCGGATTCGCGCTTTCCGCACCGTGGGGCGACGTCATCCGGGCGCCGCCCGCCACCTGTCGGATCTCATCGATGAAGGCCTTGAACGCGTCGGCCGATGGGGCCCTGGTCCTGCTCGGCGCCGCGTTCTCATCCGGACCGGCGGTGGGGTCATCGTTGCTCCCGGGCGTGGCACTGCATGCGGCAGCTCCCGACAGGAGCGCCGTTGCCAGGCAAGTTGCGATCAATCGGTTCACTTCGTACCCCCTCTCATTCCTTCCAGCCGGCGAAAGCCCGTGGCAGGCATTGTCATTCCCCCGGGCATGGGTCACCGGTGTTCGGGATCTGATGATTGTCGATGGCATCCTGAAGCAGCTCGCCTTCACGCCGTCGTCGCCTGGTGTAGGGATCCGGATTGCTGTCGAGCCACTCGGCCAACTCCAGCCATTCGCCGCGGTACACGTGTCCCCAGAACGTCTGGCGGATATTGCCGCGGGTGTCCGAGAGCCCGTACTGGTAGGCGAAATCCATGATCACCGTCTGCGCCGCGGCGGGCAATTGCCGGAACGTCATGCCCAGTTCGTTCTCCGCGTCGAACTGGTCCGCGATCTCGTTGAGGAAATGGAACTTGAATGCCTCCGCGAGTAACTCCGCCTCGGCCTCCGTCACTGTCAGGGGTTGGGCAGCCAAGGCATCCGCGGCCGCCTGCCGCCTGAGGCCGAAGTACGGGTCCAGCGTATCCATCAAGGCATCCACGTCCACATTACCGGCGTTACCGTGCTCGGCGATGTAATTGTCGATGATCGTGCGGGTGCCGGCAGCGCTCTGCTGGCCGAGGTCGATGCCCGTGCTGATGGTGACACCGCTCTGGCCGAGGATCTCCCCGTTCCGGCGCGGAATGTAGCCGTCCAGGACAAGCGCCCCTTCGCTTTCCTCCAGGAAGTCATCGTCCAGGCGCCAGGCTTCGGTACAGGCCTCGGCCGCGGGATCTTCCTCCTCTCCGAACTCGCAACCCTGAGCTTCGGCCCAAGCGTCCTTGGCTTCCTGGTTGACGAAACACATCCCGGGATCCGGACATGGCGGAAGCGTACTGTTCTGCTGGGCATGCAGCGGCGATACCGCGAGGGTTGCCGCGAAGACGAACAGCATGGTCCGGAAGCATGAAAGTCCCAGGGCGAAACGGCCCCGGAACGATCCTGGATTCCTTTGGTCGTCAAGAACTGCGCTCATTGCGTTTTTGCTCCTTCCTATGGAGTGCCGCCCCATGCTTCGTAGCGCCGGGCAGAAGGTGCCGCCATCTCCAGCACGGGCGCCACGAACGATTCGTTGGAGCCCAGTGCCTGCAAGATGCGACCGTCCCGAGTGCGCACCACGATCATCGGCGTGAACCCGCCCCATTCCTTCCACGCCTGCTCGAGCGCCCCGTGGCTGGCACCTAGGCGCAGGCCGTTGGAAGCCGGGACATGTCCGCCGTGCCGCGCGTCGAAGTCGTAGTCTCGGTAGTTCGCTATCAGTGCGGCAACGGGGTCCTCTGAAGAGAGCAGCGACGCGGCGACCGCTTCGCTGTCCCTCTGGAAATAGGCCGTCGGAACCCAACGTACCGCCAGGCTCGGGTACTTTTCCCGCAATGTGCGGTCCAGTCGGGCGCAGTACGGGCAGTTCGCATCGCATATGACCTGTACATTCGCCTGAAGACCGCTGGCTCCCATCCACCGGATGCCGCTTGCCGCCTCCAGCGTCCGCCAGGCGTCGTCGGGTAGCGGACGGTACTGGCGGACCTGGGCATCGGCAGCCCACGGAATCGAGAGCAAACCTGCCAGCAGAACGGCGCGAACGAGCTCAAGGCAAGTTTTCATCGTCGTGGACTCCAGTCTTTCGTCATGTACATGTGTTAAGCGGCGAGCTGCGCAAACAGGTGAGCTGCCCGCGTGCCTAGTAGCCAAGTTCCTGCAGGCGCGTCCGGAACGCGCGCTCGTCTGCGAAGGGATACTCCACCTTCTCGCCTTCCCTGATGCCATCGAAGCCGAAGGAAAGGCTGGGGTCAGCGAGTTCGACCCGCTGCATCAACGTTCGGCCATCTTCGATCTTGAAGACATGGGGCTCATACATGGTCCCGACGCTGCCCAGTGCGTTTTCCACTTTCCATGCAACGAGCACGATGAGCTCGCCCGCGGGGTTCGCGTCGGCATTGGCGACGAATATCCGCGTTACCTCGGGGTGTTGCCCGCCTTGGGAGCCTATGGCAGCCGAGTGGGTGGCATGGCCGTCGGACCCTTTGAGGCAAACCTCGAGCTGCAGTTCGTCATTGACGTCAAAGCCGTAGGCAAGCTGGAGGACGCCTTCGCCGGAGGGAAGATCGATGGGCCGTGGCCGGGTGGCATATTGCAGGCGGGAACCGGAACGCACCCTCAGTACCTTGAGCGAGGACCCGGAGAAGTCGGGCCCTAGCGCGGGCACATCCTCGTAGGCGATGCCCGGTCCGAGCAGCGCACAGAGTGATGCGGCGACGTCGGCCTGGGCGGGCGCCGTCGCCACCGGACCTGGCTTGGCCGGTTCAGGGGCCGGTACCGCGCCCGAACACCCTGCCAGGAACGCCGACAGGGTCAGGGAGGCCAACTGCAATGTCTGCTTGATGTTCAACTTCCGCAATCCACGTCTTCGAACACGTTGTTGCTCCAGATGGCATCGAAATGGTCGCGCCGATCTCCGTAACTGCTTGTGTGGCGATTGATGACCCGCGTGATCGCGTCGACGTCGCCACCCCCGGTGCCGGCATCCGCGGACAAGTGCAGGCCATTCTCGGTCCAGTAGTGCGCCGCAGATGCGAGCGCATACTGCGGCTGCTCGAGCAGCTCGGGATTCTCTACGAAGTCGATACCGTCGTCTCCCGAGGAGTTCTCGTAAGCGTCCTGCAGCGACTGGTAGTTGTCCCGACCCGTCGTCTGCAGGAGCCCGCCGCCGCGGAAGGCCCAGCCATCGCCACTGGCGACGTCGCCGTTGCCGATCCTGCCGGCATACGCCCGGTTGGCGATTGCTTCCTGATCGGCAACCTGGGTCACCCGGCCGTTGGCATCCTGCAGCCTGCCGTACCGGTCGGCTTCGTCAGGGTTACGGGCGAAGTAGCTGAAGGTCGCCTTCAGCGCGGCAGACGTGTAATTCATGCTTTCGCGCAAGCGGAGCCGGGGGCCCGTTTCCTCCCGGACCTGCGCGAAGAAATGCGACAGCCGTTCCGGCGTGTCGAGGTTGTACTCGACGAGGTTGCCGTCCAGTTGATCCGCGAAATCCTGCAACAGATCGGCATCCGCGTTGGGCCACACCTCACCCAGCATCTCCGCGGTTACCGTGCAGTCGCCGTTCTCCTCCGGGCCCGCGAATGCACACCCGCGCTCCGCGGCCCAGGCATCCTTCGCGTCCTGGTCGAGGAAGCACATTCCCGGGTCGGGGCATTCCGGCACGTCCTGGCCCCAAGCACCGGGGACGACGACGCCGAGGCCGATCAGCAGGAAGAAGAGCGGGGACAGCGAACCCCGCAAATGACGATGCGTCGCCCGGGACTCAGGCCTGGCCGCCCGCGCGAATGCCCGGGGGGAAGCAGTCGAGTCTTTTCCGGGCGTCACCATGCGTCGTACGCCTGTTTGCTCCGCCCTGCCCGATCCAGTACGGGATCCAGGAAAGCAGGAGAGGTTCCGGCGGCCTGCAGCACAGTGCCGTCCCCGGCCCGGACAAGGACCATCGGCGTGAAGCGGCCCCAACCCCTCCAGCGCTCCTTGAGCGCCGCATGTGATGCATCGAGTTTGAGGACGTCTGCGGATGCGTCGCCATACCCACCGCGGCGTGCCGCATGATCGTATGCCCGATAGTTCCGGTCGAGGGCCGCCCGGGGATCCGGTGCCGCCAGGATCGCCGCGGCCACCCGATCGCTATCCGGCTTGAAGTAGGCGATGGGAACCCACCTCACGCGAAGTGCGGGCCGGCGTTCAACGAGCTGTGTATACACCCGCGCGCAATAAGGACAATGAACGTCGCAAATCATTTGCACGTCCGGGATTCCGGGCGTCGTTCGGCCGAACACGATCCCCGGCGTACCCTTGACGTGGTCCCACGCGGAGGCAGGCAATACTTTCGGTGCGACGATTTCGTGTGCCGTTGTCGCCGCTGCTGCGACGGGAGCGGCGGCCAACCACGCCAGAAGCACGCAGCCAATCACGAGGGAACCCACCTGGGCACCGAGTCGTTTCCCGCGGGGGTGAACGGGTAGGGTCATGCGCAAACCGGTGGCTCCCAGGGATCGGGCTCAACGGGCGGTTCGGGGTCACCACCACCAGGCGGATCACCACCTCCGGGGGGATCACCACCACCGGGGGGATCACCACCACCGGGGGGATCACCACCACCGGGGGGATCACCACCACCGGGGGGATCACCACCACCGGGGGGATCACCGCCACCGGGGGGATCACCGCCACCGGGGGGATTGCCACCACCGGGGGGAGTCCCGCCACCTGCATCGGCCAGCAGCTCGGCACTGTAAATCGGCGACTGCATGCGTACGATCGCCGTGGACTCCAGAGGAATGCGAAAGTGCCTTCCCATGACCCATTCGCCATGCATGGGATCGGGACCGCTCAGCAGCGGATCCTTCATGTCGACGGTGCCGGTGTCGAAGAGGCCATTTCGCTTCACGTAGTCCGATTTCCCGCGAAGCACGCGATCGACGAAGGGGACGATCAGCGGGAAGTCATAGCGCACCTTGATCTTCAGGATGTTCGCGTCCTGGATGTTGACACCGCTACCGCCTATTCCGTTCGCCCGGAACGCGAGGTTGTCGTTGGGAAGCGCCTCGCGACCGTCGTACTGCCGCTCCTTGAATTCCTCCCAAGCCTGCTTGGTCGGACTGATGATCTCGATCTCGGCGTTCCCCCCATATCCGCTGACGCCGTTTACGTCGAGGGCCGCAGCACCATACGCCCGCACCAGACCGGCAACGTCGCTGGAGCTCGCGTACAGGGGCGTCAGTCCACGAATGAGGCCGTCGCGCATGTCCTCCATATTGGCGCCGTTCACCGCTCCCGCACGCGCGGCTTCGAGTGCGGCGTAATCAAGCGTCGTCTTGGCGCGGTAGATGAGCACCATCTGGAACACCAGAAGCACCAGGAACAGGAACACGGGCACCACCACGAGGAATTCGGGCAGTGACTGTCCACGCTGCGGGCTGGCGGCGTTGGGCCTCTTGCGTCGAGTGGAGTTCTTGCGTTCCATGGCATGCGCTCCGTGTGCTGCCTCAGCTCCCGGTACGGGGCCTTGTCGGCGTTGCCGGTGTCATCGCGTCTTCCGGTCCCGCGGTCTTACCTCCGCCGTCGTCCGGTCGGGGTGTCGCCCCCTGGTTCGACGGCGGTGCAATCAGGGAGAACACTGCCGCCGACAGCTTCAGACTCTCGTCGAACACGCGCTCCCCTGAAGTGGAGTTCTGCACCCCAGCCGCGAACGACGTCTGTGCCTGATGCAGGCGTACCAGACCGAGGTTGTGCCAGGCCTTGCCGTTGTCGGGGTCGAGCTGAAGGGACTTCTGGTAGGCGAAGGCGGCATCATCATGGCGACCGGTCCTCACCAAGGCATTGCCGAGCCGGTACCAGTAAGGACCCTCCGTGGGCAACTGCTCAACCAGATCGCGGTACAGTTGCGCCGCCTCTTCATCACGACCATTCGCATAGGCATCGTTGGCCCGGCGTTCGACCTCTAGCAGGTCGACCGCATCCGGAGTGGTCCTGTGCTCGTTGCCCGCGCAGGCCGCCATGGTCGTGCAGAGGGCTAGCAGCAGCGCAAGCAGGGATGGATGTTTCATCTCCATTCGATCACGTCTCCAGGCTTGATCGAGAGCCGGCGTGCAGCACCAGCGTGGAACTCGATGACGCTGCGCGCACCCTTCTGTATGCGTGCGCGCCAGGGCGAGACGTGCTCGCGGACACCGAGCACGGTGCCGGCTCCGTCCACGAACACGGCATCGATGGCATAACCCATCCCGAAGGTGTGGATGCTGCCACATGGCGATATCAACATGGCCTCGCTGCCATCGCTTGCAAGCGGTGAGCGGAACAGCAGGCCCCGGAGCCGCGCCCACCACGAAAGCGCAGCCCAGCCATTCGGTACCAGGCATTCCCCGCCCCGATAGAAGCTCATGCGTTTCACAGGATCCCGTCCTCCACCATCTTGAGGTAGATGAAGTACGCGAGGATGATGAAGATCAAAGGGAAGAAGAACATGACCAGAGGCGCCATCATCTTCACCGGCGCCTCAAGCGCAAGCTTCTCCGCCCGGAGGAAGCGTTCCTCGCGGCGCTGCATGGCCTGGGCCCGCAGCGTCTCGCCCAGGCTCGCGCCCACCCGGTCGGCCTGGATCAACGCGCTGGTAAAGCTGGAAATCTGCGCGATATCCATGCGATCCGCCAGACGTTTGAGGGCTTCCGACCGTGGCAGGCCGGCGCGCAGGTCGCGCAGCATCCGCGCGAACTCCTGGGACAGTGGACCGGCGGGGCCTTTCATCACCGCCTGCTCGATGGCCCCGGTGATGTTGAGGCCGGCTTCGACGGACATCGTGATGAAGTCGAGGAAAATGGGGAGGTCACGGATCACGTGCTTCTGTCGGGTCTTGCGTCGTTCCCCCAGCCAGAGACTGGGATAGAGCCAGCCCAAGGGAAGGCCGAACACGACGCAGAATGCGAACGTAGCCAGGTTGAGCTGCTCGAGGAGCACCACCGCGAGCAGGAAGAAAGCAACCATCAGCCCAGCGGATACCACACGCAAGCCGGCCAGCTCCTCCGGGGTCACGAGGTAGTCCTGTCCGGCCGCCTGCAGGTTGCGATGAGCCTTCTCGAGGTCACTCGACTTCATCCTCGGGCCAATGATGTACGTCGCAGCGGTCACCAGCGGCCAGATCACTTTGAGGCCGAAGGGCAAGGGATCCTGATAATCACGCTCGTCCTGCGGCACCTGGTTCAACAGGCCGCGCGTGCCGATGATGACCATGACGATCGCGGCGATGACGCACAAGGCTAGAAGTGACAGCTGGATCATATGTCGATCGTCATGATCTTGACGCAGAACTTGTAGCCGATGTACTCGAGGATCGCGCAAAGCGCGATCACGCCGTATCCCAGCCAGGTGTTGAACATCGGCTCCATGGTCGTCGGGTAGGCCGACGCCAGATAGGCAGTGATTGCGATGGGCAACATCGCCATCACGATCCCCTGAAGCTTTCCCTGTGACGTCAGTGCTTTGACCTTGTTCTCCATGATCAGGCGTCGGCGAAGGGTCTCGGCAAGGATCTTCAGGCTCTCCGCAAGGTTGCCGCCCACCTCGCGCGAAATGGATACCGCCGACACGAAAAGCTTCACGTCGAGCACCGGTACCCGCTCGGCAAAATGATCGAGTGCATCTTCGGTCTTCACCCCAAGGTGTTGCTCGCGCAGCACCAGGGCCAGCTCCTGCGCCAGAGGCGGATAACCGTCCTTGACCAGGCTTTCCATGGCCGGGGAGAAGCCAAGTCCTGCTTTCATGGTGCCCGAGAGCATCATCAAGGCATCCGGCAGCTGCTCCTGGATCTTGTTGATGCGTCGCTGCTTGAGCCATCGGTAGATCTTCTTCGGCATTACCGCCAGCAGGACGGCAGCGACGATCGCGATGAGGGGGTTTCCGGTAACGGCCCAGAGCAGCAGGGGCACGATCACCAGCACCATGATGTTGGCGATGTAAAGTTGCCGGGGATCAATGAAAAGGAACATGTCCGCAAGGTTGACCCGGGCCTGCTCCATGAAGGCCTCGTGGTAGCGGGCCATGAAGACGTCGCCTGCACGAATGGCGTAGATGCCTGCCAGGGCCACCGCCGTGAACGCGGTGATGGCAATCAACCAGACTTCCATGGCTAGAACTCCTCCTCGGGCTTGCGGAAGATCGACAAGTCGATCTTTACGCCGCGATCCGCCAGTTCCTCCATGAACTCGGGGATCGCCCCCGTCGGCTCGAAGGCGCCACTCACCTTGCCATCCTCGCCATGATGCGTCCGGACCCTGAAATGGAAGATGTCCTGCAGCTGGATGGTCCCGCTCTCGATGCCGGTGATCTCGGTGATGTGGGTCACCTTCCGGGACCCGCAGGGGAAGCGGCGCTGGTGCACGATGAGGTCTACGGCCGATGCGATCTGCTCGCGCACGACGGCCATCGGCAACTCCATGCCCGCCATCAGGACCATGACCTCGATACGGGAGATGGCGTCTCGCGGTGAGTTGGCGTGAGCGGTGGTGAGCGAGCCTTCGTGGCCCGTGTTCATTGCCTGCAGCATGTCGAGCGTTTCGCCCCCGCGGCACTCGCCGACGACGATGCGATCGGGACGCATGCGTAGCGCATTCTTCACGAGGTCACGGATGGTGACTTGCCCCTTGCCTTCCAGGTTCGGCGGACGCGCCTCCAGGGAAACAAGGTTGGGCTGCACCAGCTTGAGTTCCGCCGCATCCTCAATGGTCACGATTCGATCGTGGTTCGGGATGAAGTTCGACAGGATATTCAGCAGGGTCGTCTTGCCGGAGCCCGTGCCCCCGGTCACCACGATGTTCTTGCGTTCGCTTACCGCCGTCTCGAGGAATGCCAGCATGCTTTCGTCGATCGAGCCGTATCCCAGGAGATCGCGGCCGTCGAGTTTCTTCTTGGCGAACTTTCGGATGCTGATGCTGGGGCCCCGGAGCGCGATCGGCGGGATAATCGCATTCACTCGGGAACCGTCCTTGAGTCGTGCGTCCACCATCGGGGAGCTTTCGTCGATCCGGCGGCCTAGAGGCGCTACGATGCGCTCGATCGCCGACAGTACGGCACGATCATTGGTGAAGTACACGGCAGATTTCTCGATCCGACCGCTTCGTTCGATATAGATCTGATCGTGGGCGTTGACCATGATCTCAGTGACGGTGTTGTCGTCGATGAGGTCCTCGAGAGGACCCAGCCCGATCGCTTCATCGAGTACCTGTTTGGCCAACATCCGCCGGTTGATCGTTTTCGGAAGCTCTGCGTACTCCTTGTCCAGAACGGCTTCGATCAGCTCGATGGTCTTCTCACGGAGGGCGGCGTCCGTCAGGCCGCGGACATCGACGCGGCGCAGGTCCATCTGCTTGACCAGGGACGCGTGGACGCGCTCCCGCCAGATCACGATGTCCGGCGGCGTGTCCGCGGTGGTGGCGATCTCGGTTGACTCGCTCGTGACTGGCGCCGTGGCCCGGAGCCCGTCGTCGGAAGCGGGCCGGATGGACGCAACCGACACAGGCGCCGGATCTGGCACCCTTGCCGGGGCTCGGGTGCCCGAATCGGAGAAGATTCGCAGGCGGTAGTCCCCGATCTCGATGATGTCGGCGCTGCTGATGGGACCCTGGCGGTCCTTGATGGCGGTTCCGTTCAACCGGACCTGGGCGCGTCCGCCGGTTGACTCGATGAACATGCCTTCGTCCTGAGCGCGGATGAGCGCGTGCTGCTTGGCAATGCTCCAGCCTTGGAGAATCACCAGATTTTCCTCCCCGCGGCCGACCCCACACTCGTTGTGCAGGCATCGGATCTTTCTCGGCTCGCTTCTGGGAGCTTCTACTACGACGTTGAACATGTGGCTGCTCAGTCAAATATGTCCGTACCGATGGTTTCCTTGAAGTCCTCGAGCATGCGCTCGCTCTTCTGGATGCCATCGATATTGGCCGGATCCCCCGGACGCACGATTCGAGGCGTCACGAACACCACGAGGTCGGTCCGTCCCGCACGAAAGTTGTCCGACCGGAACAGCCGGCCCAGGACCGGGATGTTGGCCAGACCCGGTATGCCGCCGAAGCCCTTTGAGCCGGTGATGTCGACAAGTCCCGAGATCACGATGGTTTCGCCCGAGCGAACGTTGAGCTCCGTGCCCGTGCGTCGGGTCAGGAACCCGGGGATGCCCTGCACCGAGACCGCCGGATCGATCTTGCTGACCTCGGTCATGATGACGGTGGATATCTCGTCGTTGTCATTGACGACCGGCTCGATGTTGAGCTTGACGCCGTACTCCTTGAACTCGACGTTGGTGGCACCGAAGCTGCTGGTCAGCGGGATTGGAATCTCGCCCCCGGCGAGGAAGTCGGCGCTACCGCCGCTGCGTGCACTCAGCTGTGGTGAGGCCAGCTCGTAGGCATTGCCGGTTTGCGTCAGCAGGTTGATGCGGGACGTAATGGAGGTGGCGATCCCGAAATAGGTTTCCATCGGGTTGATGCGGGCCGGCAGCGGCAGGTCCTCGAACGGACTGCCGTCCGGAAGGATCCGGAAGAACGAACTGGAGAAATCCTTGATGGCGCCACCGGCCGGCCCATCGATGCTGTCCTGCCAGTCGATGCCAAGGTCGCGGAGGGCATCGCGCTTGAACTCCATGATCCTGACGTCCATCAGCACCATGGGCTGCATCGCGACGAGGTCGGGCGTGCTCAGGTTGACCACGTTTGGATAAAGCTTGGCGATCACACCCACGCGCTCGGCCTCCAGTGCCGTCAGCTCGCCAGTTACGACGACGCTGTCGCCAATGTCCTGGACGCGCGCCTTTGAATCGGGCTCAAGCGCCAGCAGGTCACGTACGAGCAGCGATGTGCTGCTGGTGTCCACCGGGCTCACGCTGACGTCGACCGAACGCTGTCCTCCGTCCTCGTACCAGAGGTGCAAGGTCGTGGTTCCGGCCTGCCCGGCGCCGGCTATGACGACCAGCTGCCGCTTCTCGATCGTGGTGACTTCGATGAGGTCACCGTTACCAACCGCCACGCGCGCCAGCGGGCGGTTGCTGGTGTACACCTTGACCTGCCCTCCGTAGAGATCGAGCTGGCTGGGCAACGAGGCTGCTTGCGCGCGAACTGGTCCGATGGGCGCGATCGCCCCTGCGACAGCCATTGCGAACACTGCCAAAAGTCCGAGAATCTTGTCCCTTCGCATTGATGATCTATCCATTTCGATTATTAGTTCCCGCCGATGATGTATTCGACATCATCGCCACCGTCGCCACCGAAAAGACTCATCAACGTTTTCTCGGAAATTCCCGACAGGCCGAAGGGGGTGTTGTCCTCGAAGTTGCGCAACAGAACGCGTACTTCGCCGGCCTTCTGGCCTACCGTCAGCAGCTCCGCCTGGTCCGGATCGAGCTCCAGCGTGACGCTCGAGAACGCCGCGCTTTCAGTCCCGTCCGGGAGGTCGCCAATCTGCGTCCCGGTCGCGAGGACCGTGATGTTCTCAAGGAGGGGGGCAACCCGCTCGCCTTGCTTCTGCTTGGTTGCGGAACCATTCCCGGTGTCGGCATCGGCGTCGTAGGTCAACAGAATGTCAACGCGATCGCCCGGGGCGATCATCCCGGAAATGGAGTTGTTCTCGTTGACGGAAAGCGTATAGCCGACCTTCCCAGGCACGATCACATGGGAGAACTTGTCGTACATCGGCACGAGCGCGCTCGCGCTCAAGGGCGTTCCCTGCTTGATCGGCGAGCGGACCATGCGGTCGATGAACCCGGTGTAGTTCTCGGTCGTCACGGCATCTGCCGGAACGAAATCCACGGGAACCGTGCGGGTGACCATGTCGGATTCCGCTATGGTTTCGCCCACCTCCAGGTTCCGGCGAGACACCACGACCTCGGTTTCCGTGACCGTGACGCGCGCCGCGGCGGTAGCCTCGGCGACGCGTTCCTGGATGTAGCTGACGCTCAACAGCGCAGCGATAAGTCCCAGTACGATTGCCCCCCCAAGGAACAGGACATTCTTGTTGAGTTTAGGTAATGCCACGCGCTCCCCTTTGCATTGATTTCTTCAGGAATTCTTGTTCATGGCGATGGGAACGTCACCGACAGTGCGTGGGTGAACGCTCCGTACAGATCCTTGATCGCCTGCATCAGCTGGCCGACGACGTTCTCGTTGGCGACCAGCACGACGATGACCAGCATGGCGATGATGCTGTACTCGATAACTGCGCTGCCGCGCTGATGCCGCGTTCCCAGGCGAGGCATCCTTCGTTTCATCGGCCAGACATCTTCAGTCTTCATTCGATGGTCACCACGGTTGACGTCACCATCCGTTCGTCACGCGTGATTGCCAGCGCCATCTTCCCGCCCTGCGAACGCTCGAAGCGGGCGACGCACTGGGTGGAACTCGGCCTGCAGCCCGCGGACTCGACCACGCTCCAGCCCTCCGCGCGCATCCGCTGTAGATAGCGCTGTTGGTTGACGTAGGGCGAAAGTTCGTTCTGCAGCACCAGCGTGCGCGTCTTGCCGGGCGTATCGAGATAGACGATGTCGCTGACCACCTCCGTTCCCGCTGGTCGATAGAAACCCTCGCCCAAAGTAGGAACCTGGCCGTCGGCGGGCATCTTCATGATGCCGACCGTGCCGCGTGTGCCTCCACCGACGTCCTCAAGCTCCACCGTGACAAAGTGATCCCCTTCGGCATGCCCGATGATCGTCTTCGACTCCACCTTGTCCACGACATGCTGCCCGGGCCATTGCTCCGCGTAGAAGGCAACGATGTCGTCGACGCCCTGTCGGGAGACGAACCGGCTCGACTGCATGTCGAGCCCGTTGTACTTCATGTGCTCGCTGACCATCTCCCCCGTGCTCCCCGCCGGCAGGCGCACGTTCGGCCACGCCCATGCCTGCGCCGAGTTGCAAAGCAAGGCACAGGCGATGATCGCCCCCTTGAGCGGCATACCCGTCGCGCGCGCCATCTACTGCTGGTACTCCTGCAGGCGGTCACGCGGCACGATGTCGGGCTCCATGTAGCCTGGGCGGATGCGGAAGGGAACCCCGACCAGGGGGACTTTCTCCATGAACTCGATCTTCTCCAGCACATCGGTCACGCCGCTCAACCAGGAGCTGGGTACCAGAGGACCCGCCAGTTGGTCTTTCACGCGTCGGCTGTTCCTGGACCCTGCGTCGATCAAGCCGCTGCCAGACGCACCCCATGTGTCCGCCAGCAACACGTGCCGGCTTTCGATCGAAAGGTCGAGGCTGTCAAAAGGCGCTACAAACGTTGCAGCTGATCCATCGCTGGCCTTCAGGTTTTCCGGCGTGACCACCATTCGCGCGGTGACCAGCCCGTCGCTGTTGGGTGGGACACTGGAACCGGGCAGCGAATCGAGCAGGCCACCTGCGCCTTCCAGAAACCCGGACAGCGGCCCGCCGGCGTCGTTGCCAAAGGGCTCGAGGGAGATGCCGTTGCGCTTCAGCAGAGGCTGGTCCGAGAACGTGTTCATCATCGCTGCCGGAACGCCGGCATCCTGCTGCGCCTGTTCGGGCGTGCTCAGGATCCGAGTTTCGGCAAGCGCGAAGTGCCGGTCCACGAGCAGGTTGCGCTGGCGACTTCTCCATGCGGAGCTCTTCAGGGACGAATCCCAGTCATAAGCATCAACTGCCGTCGCCTCCCACGCGGCCGCACGCGTCGCCTGCTGGGCAACCTGGCGCATGTGGGCATACTTCGCGAGCATAGGGATCAGCAGGAAGAGGGGCACGAGCACGACCGCCAGGATGGCCATCTCAGTCAACGCCTGACCCCGTTGCGATCGCGGACCCGGTGAGTGCGAGAGGCGCCACGCCGGCTGCGAAGTCGTTGGAAGGTGTCCTTTCATAGCCATCTCCAGGATGCCCGGGGTAAGCCCGGTTTCATTCGGGCCGCATCGCGGCGGTATCGATGGCCCCATCGAGCACGAACTGTTCGGTCCTCAGCCGTGAACCGGCTTGGCCCGGTGCAGGCTCCGCCTTGAGGACGAGGCTGTATCGATCAGGGCCGAGGTTGGCCTCGAACTCGCCGGGGTTGGAAGCGTCGAACCCCCATTCGGCCCCGCCAGACCAGCGGCAGACCACCGCGCCGTCCGCAGAACGCCATTCCATGCAAGGCTGTCCCTGCACGGCCTGTTCTTGTGGACCGGTCCATCCGGCAACCGATTCGGCCTCGGATGATTCCACCGGCATCGGTTCCAGTTCGTCGGGATTGGCGGGCGATACGTCCCGTGTCCCGCTTTCAAGGTCCAGGACAATGGACTGGTTGGCATCGAAGAACTCGTGATACCCCGTGCGCTGCGACCGGAACAGGCAATGCTCCTGGCGCGCGCTGTCCCCGCTGGTGTACCCCCATTCCTCGACGCGATAGGCCGATTGGCCCGCTGTGCGCCAAAGTTGCCAGCGTTCGGTGCCGACGCGTCCGGCGTCATCCTCGGGAAGCGGTCGAGTTGGCAACCCGGCTTCCTGGCATGCAGAAAGCGCTTCCCGATATCCTTTCTGCGGGCCATTGCTGCCGTCCGCTTCAAGCACTTCAACCCAGCGATCGACGTAGAGCGACGGCAAGTGCCGGCCCGATTCGTCGATGTCCGCGATTGCCGGGCCAGCATCACTGTCCCCGGCATCCGGTGAGCAGGCCACCAGAGTCAACCCCACCAGCGCGGCACAGGCAGCGAACCCCGGGGCCATCGCATGCGGGCGAGCACGCCTGCCTGAAATGATGTTCTCGGCCATCTTCAACTCAACCCCCAGAAATCAAGGCGTCTAGCCCCGCGGCGATGTAGTCCTCCTTGGGGGTCTCCACCAGGCGGGCTTGCCAGTAGGGGCTGAATACGCTGCCCTTCTCCAGTTCGTTCACCGCCTGCGGCTCGCCGCCCCACTGCCTCGGCACCTTCCTCATGAACCATCTAGCGGTGCTGCTGGCAGGATCGAAAGGACGCACGAAGTAGGTCTGGGCTGACGCGATCGCCGTGAGCTTGTCGCCCCTCATTGCATTGTCCAGTTCCAGCTGACCGCCTTCGGGCCCGCCGATCCCATCGATGTCTTCGCTGGTGCGCGCGGCCTGACGCTCGCTTTCGACCAGAACGGTAAACGTGGGCCCTGGATGCTCCTCGCTCGATGAATCCACGACGTCCTGCTTGACGTCGTGGTAATCCCGAAGTCCCTGATAGCCGCTGAAGTAGGCGTCCCTCTTCCGGTTGCGCTGACCGGTGGGGCGCATCGGCGTGAAGAACGGCACGCTGGCCGGCGCGTTCACCGAGGGATACCGGTCGATCAAGCCGCGACGTCCGCCGAAGGTGTCACCGGCGCCGTTGTACTGCTTGTAGGTTCGCTCGCCGGGATGGTAGTCGGAGTACCAGCCCTTGCCGCGGCGATTCCGGCCACCGGCGCAGATGCCCCCGTTGCGATTGTTCGGGCAGCCACCCTGGAAGAAACCCGGTTGGCGATTGCGGCTCTCCAGTGCCTGGGCACCGCCGAAACCCAGCGGGACGTCGAAATCGATGTCGAACAGTCCGAGGTCGATCTCCGCGGTGAAATCCAGGCCATCGGCGGCCACCCAGCGGTTGTACTGCACCATGTCGGTGCCACCGGCTTCGTTGAAGCCGATCTTGACCACCGAGAAATCGATCCCGAGAAAGTCGTTGCGGTCCGCCGTGAAGCGATCACGGGAGGCCATCACCACGTTACGGTAACGATCCATCCCCGGATTCGGGCTTCTGGCCCGATGCTCGTCAAACAGCTTGCCGCCGGGCAGCGCCGACGCCTCCAACAGTTGTTTCAGCAGCAGTGCATGACCCAACGGAGCGATCCTCGCGGTGGGATCGTTCTTTTCGACCACCTCGCGGGCGATCATGAAGCCATTGGAACCCCCTCCGAACCGCAGCGTCGCGCTGGCCGCGGTTGCAAGAATGCCGTTCACTCCGTCCACGGCCCCAATGACCCCGTTCGCGAACGGATGGTAGGCGTCGCGCGCCCGGCCAATCACCCGTTCCACCTGCTTGTAGACCTGCGCCATGGGTCTGGCGACGATGTTGATGTAAGGGACGAAACTCAGGTAAGTCATCAGGTTGTGGCCGATGACCGCATGCGAATGGAACATGTTCATCCAGGACCACATGCTGACCAGCTGCGCGATCGCGACTTCGTTGGCGACGCGGGCACGATTCATGTAGGCGGCGAAGTTCATCGCCCGGGCCTGTTGCACCGCGACGCTATAGGCCGCGGCGTCGGCAGTATGGGTCAGGCTGACCTTTTTGTTCACCGCCTGCCCGGTGTTGAACATCAGGATGGCGCCAAGGCACAGGATCCCGACCAACACCAGGAACAACACCATGGCTTGCCCGCGATGCTTGTGCATGGCCGAGACAAGGCGTGCGCGTGCGACGGGCCCACGCGAGTCCCTTGTCGGGGAGAGATCCTTTGGCTGCATAGCGCGTCACTCCATGTCACGTGCCGACCAACACCTAAGACCCGGACCGCAGCCCGGTCACGGGCGCACGGATGTACGCCCGGTCACGGGTCCTGCAGTTGGGCTGCACCTCAATCGTGCATGCGGGTCGGTGCTGCAAGCACGTCAACTCCTTGGCCTTGTCGCCAAGGGTCTCTCGGGCGTTACTGGCTAACGGTGTTCTCGTACGAGCCCATGTTCTTTTCGGTCTGGGCGTCGCCCGACGCAACGTCCGCTGCATTCTGCGCTGCGGAGATCTCGTCAGTGGCCTTCTGGCCGGACAGCTCAGTGGCCATGCCGGCCATCTGGTTACGCACCGTGCCACCAAAGAAGCTGACAACAGTGATCGAAGCGATCGCGATCAACGCGACGATGATGATGTACTCGGTCATGCCCTGACCGGTCTGACGCTTGCCGAACTTGCGCTGCTTGAGTTCCATGAGTGGCCTCTCCTTCTCGATAGTGATTCCCTGCTCCGCGACGTTTCCAGATGCAGGGTCTGGTCGGACGTATACGGCTGTTCCGGCCCCCTGCGGACATTTCGCGACACGGAACGCCACTTAGTGACGCCTGAGGGCACGCGAAAGGTAACCGTCAACGATGACGAGATCAAGACTTGACCGTATGGCCAATGTCGAAAGTCAGGGATCGCACTTGGCTTCGTGACATTCATCACGATTTACCCACGTTTCACGAGTTCCACCCTGCGGTTCTGCGCACGTCCCGATTCAGTGGCGTTGTCGGCGATGGGTCGGTCCGGTCCGAATCCCTGGGCCTTGAGACGGGAGGCGTCGACGCCACCCTCGTTCAACTCAGCCACGACCGCCTGCGCACGCGCCTCTGAGAGCGCCCGGTTGTGGGTCGCACTGCCTGTGTTGTCAGTGTGGCCGTCGACCGAGAGCGCGAGGCCTGGATCCTGCTGCAGCAGCTGAAGCACTTCATCGATCTGCGGCTGGGATTCGGGCAGGATCTCGGCCTTGTCGGTGGCGAAGTGGATCTGCAGCGAGATGCGGCCATCGTCGTCAAGGAGCTGACGCAACTCGCTGGCGGGGATCAGCGTCGCGGTCGGCACGAAAGCTTCCGACTCGGCGATGGCGAGGCTGCCGCCGGCGCTGTAGGTGTTCAGATACACCCAGATGTTGCGCTCGGGCTGGCGTAGCAGCCAGACCACACTGGGTCTGCCGGCGATGTTGCCCAGGCCGGTGTTGTACTCGACCATCACATCGTTTCCGAGTGACTCCACCGCTTGTGCCGGCACCTGCCCCTCGAACACCTTGACACCGCCCGCACCGGCAATGATCGCATCGAGATTGCGTGCGATCTCGTACTGCGACATCTTCTTGCCGGCTTCGGTGCCGATGAAACTGGCCCACAGCTTGCCCTCTACCCACTCGAAACGGTCACCAACCCAGAACGGGAAACGGTTGTAATCATGGGTCTCGCGGCTCTGCGGCTTGTAACCGGCCGGAAGGGTGAAGTAGGGGAATTCGCCCAAGGTCTCTTGCGAAACCGGCACCGAGGTCACGTCGAAAGTGTCCGCGCCGGTGTCCGGCTCCGTGGCTTGGGGCCGCCCACTGTCATCCTCCGCGGACGCGGTCGCGGCAACGGGTGCCTGCACGGCCGACGGGGCTGTGCCGTCGTCAGCCGGACGCTTGCAGCCTGCCAGGGCCGCTGCGACGGCGAGGGGAATGAAGGTGAGGAGTACGAGGCGGGGTCGAGTTTCGTTCAGCGACACCAGGAGGCTCCTTGGTTCCGTAGGAAGTGACGTTCAGTTCGGGCATGTGCGGTCGCGGACTCGATTGAAAAAGTCCACGCTGCACCTCTTGATCGTGTCAGCGTCGCACCAGTTCCACGCGCCGATTCGCCGCCTTGCCCACTTCGGTACTGTTGTCGGCAACCGGCTGGCTCTGGCCGAAACCTTGTGCCTGCAAACGCGCAGCTTCGATGCCTTTGGAGGCCAGTGCGGTCACGACCGCGCCTGCCCGCGCCTCCGACAGTGCCTGGTTGTGCTCGGCGTCGCCGGTGTTGTCCGTGTGGCCGTTGACGGCAAGCTCCAGCGACGGATGCTGCTCCAGCAATTCCAGGATCTGCGCGATCTGCGGCTGCGATTCCGGCAGGATGTCGGCCTTGTCGGTGGCGAAGTGGATCTGCAGGGCGACCCGGCCGTCCGCATCCAGCTTCTGCTTGAGCGCATCCGCGGGAAGGAGCCGGGACGTGGAAACGAAGGCCTCCTCTTCGGCGACGATCAAGCCGGCGTAATTCTGTGCTTGGCAGGTGCGGACCCAGATCGTCGCGCCTTCCCGTCGAATCACGAAGGTCTGGATGGGCGCATGGGCCCAGCACCGGGCCTCGGCGTGATACGGCTTCATCAGCGCCTCGATGGATGGATCATTGCGGACTTCGGTCGGGGTTTCGCCCGAAAAGACCTCCACGCCGCCTGCCTGCTTCACCACGTGTTCGAGGTTGCGTGCCACCTCCAGTGGCGAGAATTGCTTTCCGCTGTCGCGATCCACGCGGATCCCGGTTGCGTAAACCTTGCCCTCGACCCGTTCGAAACGGTCCCCTGTCCAGAACGCCGCCTGGCCGAAGTCGAGGCGACTGACATTGCGCGGCGCGGCTTCCTTGTAGCCGTCCGGGATGGAGAAGTAGGGAAACGCTCCAAGAGGCACGGCCGAAACCGGAACATCTTCGATCGTGAAGGGCGCATCCCCCGGTGCGGCTCCGGCGGCAATATCCGCCGCCTCCTGACGCGGCTCGACCACCGGACTTGGGCCCGGCTCTGCAGTCCCGTCGCCAGTCGGCGCTTCGGCATCGGCGCCTTGGTCGCTACCGCAGGCCGCTAGCGCGCCGGCCAGCAAGACGACCGCGAGGCTGCGGCCCAATGCAAGGGAAAGTCGTTCGTTCACTTCCAGGTGTCTCCCTGACGAACGTCGGTCAATCGACAGGATCGCCGACGTCCAGCGCATTCATGGAATTTTATGGGGTTTGGCTCACTGGCCGTAGGTCTGGCCGAGCTGCCGGGCCATCTCCTCGAACTGCTGTTTGACCTCGACGCAGGCGTTGGTCCGCTCGGATGCGGAGAGGGTCTGCCACTTTTGCTGGACCTGCTGCTCACCGGACGAGAAGCCGCGATCGAACGAGGCGGCATCCATGCCGGACTGCTGGTGCTGGGCGCGCTGTTTCTGCTTGAGCATTGCGAGCTCGCTGTCCGTGGCATCTCCGCACAGGCCGGCGATGGTGTTCATCGCGCCTACGCTTTTCCCCATCTGTTCGCCGATCGCGGCGAGGTCTCCTCCTTGAGCGGATACGGAGGGGGGAATTGCCAGCGAGGCGAGCGTCACGGTCATCGCGCAGATCAGGGGCTTGAAGGCATTCGACATGAAAGAGCACTCCAGTCAGGGGGTGGGGGATTGGGATCAGGGGAACGGGGCAGGACTTGGACAGGGCCGCGGTGGCCGCTGGCGACACGCAGCGACACCTTGCTGGGCTGGGGAACGCACGGCGGGCTGCAGGCGCCCCGACAGGCATGTCGGGGCCGTGCCAATGTGCGGAATGTGTTCCTTCACGTGCCAACCTCGTCCTGTGTCGGGTGCGACGGTGATCGCGGCTCAAACGCGGTCGAACACGCCTGCACATCCCGAAGATAGCAAAAGCGCCACGGCACAGGCATGGCATGTGTCCCGATCTTTCTATATCGACTGTCGTCGGGTCCGTTCCGCGACGGCGACCCCGGTCGACGTCGTGGAACGGTGTGCAGAGGTGATCAGATCCTGACCAGCTCCACCCTTCGGTTCTTCGCGCGGCCGTCCCCGGTCGCGTTGTCGGCCACCGGCTCGCTCTGGCCGAAGCCCTTGGCCTGGAGCCGCGAAGCGTCAATGCCGCGCTTGACCAGCGCGGCGACAACGGATTCCGCACGGGATTCGGACAGCATCTGGTTGTGGACAGCGTCGCCGCTCGCATCCGTGTGGCCGTGGATGGCCAGTTGCAGCGCGGGGTCGTTCGCCATGAGGTCGGCTACCTGCTCGATCTGCGGCATCGAGCCGGGCAGGATGTCGGCCTTGTCGACCGCGAAGTTGACCTGCATCGCGACCTTGCCGTGCGCCTCGATCTCGCGCTTGAGCCGGTCGGCCGGCAGCAGGCTGGCGGTGGCCTCGAAGGGCTGGGCCTCGACGATCATGAGGCCCGCGCCGGCGCTGTCGGCGCACAGGTGCAGCCATACCGTGCGCTCCGCGGTGCGGATCACGTAGGTCTGGACCGGGTTGTTGTAGACGTCGCCCCAGCCGTCGACGAGGTTCTTGCGGACGTCACGAGGCACGGCCTGCAGGATGTCCGGCGCGATGGCGGAATCGGTGATGCGCACGCCGCCGGCCTGTTCGATGACATGCTGGATGTTGCGCTCGAGTTCGAGGTCGGAATAGGCATGGTCTTCGCGGGCCTGGAGCGTCGCCAGGTAGGCCTTGCCCTCGACCTCCTCCAGACGGTCGCCGGTCCAGAAAGGCACGCGCGCGAGGTTCAGGGTCTGTTCGTTGATGGCTTCGTAGCCGTCAGGCAGGGCGATGAACGGGAAGGCGCCGAGCACCCGGTCCGAGACGGGGACCGAGCCGAGCTCGAAACCCGTTGGCCCGGCATCCGTCGCCGCGACGGGCGCGTCCGGCACCGTATCCGCTGCCTCGGCCGCCGCGTCGGGCGTCGTGCCCTCTGTCGTGGCGGGAGTGGCATCGGGCCGATCGGCGCTGCCACATGCCGTCAATGCGAGCGCCAGGATGATTCCCGCCCCGCGTTGCATCGTGCTCGTTGACCGACAGATCTCCATTCCGTTCCTCCGATGGGTTCTGGCGCAGCATCATAACGATGCCGCGACGACAACACGCATCCGCACGCGGGGAGTGTCGGATTCGTCACCTTTCGGAGGCGGACAACGCGGTTTGCGTCACACCTTCGCCCATCGTCACCGGGGACGCGGAAGCGCGAGGGCGCCCGCGCATGACGGGCGCCCGCGCGAAGCCGCTCAGCTGCGCAGGCCGACGCCCTTCTTCAGCAGGGTCAGGCCCACCGCGGCCAGCACGACGACGAAGCCGAGCATCAGCACGTAGGCCACCCACAGCGGCACGTCGCTGACCCCGAGCAGGCCATAACGGAACGCGTTGACCATATAGAAGATCGGGTTGGCGTGGGTGGCGGCCTCGGCCCAGTCCGGCAGCAGCTTGACCGAATAGAACACGCCGCCGAGGTAGGTCAGCGGGGTCAGGATGAAGGTCGGGACGATCGCGATGTCGTCGAACTTCTTGGCGTAGACCGCGTTGACGAAGCCGGCCAGGGCGAAGATCGTCGCGCCCAGCAGCACCGTGGTCAGGGTGACGAAGGGGTGCGGGATGCGCACCGGCGTGAACAGCATGGCGATGCCCAGCACGATCACGCCGACCGCCAGGCCGCGCGCGACCGCGCCGGTGACGTAGCCGGTGAGGATCACCCAGTTCGGCATCGGGCTGACCAGCAGTTCCTCGACGTGGCGGCCGAACTTGGCGCCGAAGAAGCTCGACGAGATGTTGCCGTAGCTGTTCTGGATCACGCTCATCATCACCAGCCCCGGGACGATGAAGTCCATGTAGCTGATGCCGTCCATGGTGCCGATCCGCGAGCCGATCAGCCCGCCGAAGATCAGGAAGTACAGCGTCATGGTGATCGCCGGCGGCACCAGGGTCTGGCCCCAGATGCGCAGGATGCGGCTGATCTCGCGGCGCACGATGGTGCCCAGCGCGACCAGGTGCAGGCGGAAGGGGCTGGGCGCGGTGGCGCCGGTGTCGATGGCGCTCATGCGGTGGGCTCCGGTGCGACCTGGGCGGTGCCGTCGGCGGCGTTGTCGCCGGTCATGCGGACGAAGAGTTCTTCCAGGCGGTTGGACTTGGTGCGCATCGAGCGCACGCGGATGCCGGCCTCGCCGAGGACGGCGAACACGCGGTTGAGGTCCATCGCGCGCGGCATCTCGATGTCGAGGGTGTGGTCGTCGGCCGCGCTCAGCGTGGCGCCCTCGATGGCGGGCAGGCGCGCCGGCAGCTGGCCATCGATGTCGAGCAGGAAGCCCTCCACGTCCAGCCGCGCCAGCAGCGACTTCATCGGCCCGGCCGCGACAATGCTGCCGCGGTCGATGATCGCGAGGTTGCGGCACAGGCTCTCCGCTTCCTCCAGGTAGTGCGTGGTCAGGATGATCGTGGTGCCGGCGGCGTTGATCTCGCGCAGGGTGTGCCACATGCCGCGGCGGATCTCGATGTCGACGCCGGCGGTGGGCTCGTCGAGGATCAGCAGCCGCGGCCGCGTCATCATCGCGCGGGCGATCATCAGCCGGCGCTTCATGCCGCCGGACAGGGTGCGGCTCATCATCCGCGCCTTCTCCCACAGGTGGGCGCGGCGCAGTTCCTGCTCGGCGCGGACCAGCGCTTCCTCGCGCGGGATGCCGTAGAAGCCGGCGTAGTTGACCAGGATATCGAGCGGCTTCTCGAACATGTTGAAGTTGATTTCCTGCGGCACCAGGCCGATCAGGCGCATCGCCGCCGCGCGGTCGCTGGCAAGGTCGGTGCCGAACACGCGGACCTCGCCACCGCTGAGGTTCACCAGCGAGCTGACGATGCCGATCAGGGTGCTCTTGCCGGCGCCGTTGGGGCCGAGCAGGGCGAAGAAGTCGCCCTGGGCGACGTCGAGGGAGACGCCCTTGAGCGCCTCGACCTTGGTGTCATAGGTCTTGCGCAGGTCGCGGACCGAGAGAGCCGGTGGCGAGCCCGCAGGATCGGGGGGTGGGGTCATCGCGGAAGCCATGCTGTGGGGGGCGCCGTGACGGAGGTCGCGGCGCGAACCGCTATTATAGGCGGCCCGACGTCCCCGGTCCGGGCTACTGTGTTCCACCCCCGTCCCCGGCGGCGACCGCGGCGGGGTGCCCGGTCCGGACGAATCACCCGAGGAGCCTGTTGCCGACGTGGCCATTCCGCATTTCCCGCTCAAGCTCGTCTCGCGCCGCATGCTTGCGCCCGCCGTGGGCCATTACACGCTGGTGCGGGATGACGGCCAGCCGCTGGACTTCATCCCCGGGCAGTTCATCCAGGTCCACTTCACCTATGCGGATGGCACGGCGACCAAGCGCAGCTACTCGTTGGCGACCATCCACGACCATGCGATGGGACCGGGCGAAGCGGTCGAGATCGCGGTGAGCTACGTGCCGGGCGGTGCGGCGACGGCACTGTTCGAAGGGCTGGATGTCGGCGACACCGTCGATGCCAGTGGCCCGTTCGGGCGTTTCTGCCTCCTGCCGGGCGACGACAATGCCCGCTACCTGCTGATCGCCACCGGGACCGGCGTCACGCCCTACCGCGCCATGCTGCCGCAGCTGGACGCCGCGATCCGCGAGCGCGGCATCAAGGTCGTACTGCTGTTCGGCGCACGCACGCCGGACGAGCTGCTCTATGGCGACGAGTTCCGGGCGTTCGCCGACCGTCATCCGTCGAATTTCCGCTTCATGCCGTGTTTCTCGCGCGAACTCCCGGCCGCGGGCAGCGCGCATGCGCATGCCGATGTCCGCCATGGCTACGTGCAGCAGCACCTGGCGGAGATCGAACCGGATGCCGGCGCGGACATCGCTTACCTGTGCGGCAACCCGGACATGGTGGATGCCTGTTTCGAAGCACTCAAGGACGGGGGGCTGGAGATCAAGCGCATCCGTCGCGAGAAGTACGTCAGCAGCAAGTAACTCGACTGGCTTTCACCGTCTCCCGCACGTCCGCCGCCGCGCCGGGGATCGCCGGCGCGGCCGGCCCGGTGCCTTCGGTCACATTCAAGCGGTCGCTCCCGTCTGTCATGCTGTTGGTGATCGACCAACGACCTGACGGGACACCCATGCAGCACTCTTCTATGAACCGCCCGGGCCGCCGGGCGTGGCCTCGCGCCGCCCTCGCGGCCGCCACCGCAGCCGTCCTGTTGGCCGCCGGCTGCCAACCGGGCCCCGAGGCGCCGCTGGAAGACGACACAACGGTCCATCGCTACGGCGAGATCGCGTTCCAGCCCTGCGTGCTGGGCGGCGAGGATGGCATGCCGACGGTGGAAGCCCAGTGCGGCGGCTTCGAAGTCGCCGAGGATCCGGCGAGTCCCGGGGGCCGGCAGATCCGCCTCAACCTGGCCTGGCTGGAGGCGGAGAAGGGCGGTGGCAGCGACGATCCACTGTTCTTCATCGCGGGCGGCCCCGGACAGGCGGCAACCGGGGTGGCGCCGATGGTCGAGATGGCCCTCAAGGACGTGCTCAAGCAGCGCGACGTGATCCTCGTCGACCAGCGCGGCACCGGCCAGTCGAACCCGCTGGATTGCCGCGATGCCGACGGTGAGCTGCTGGGCTTCGACGCCGCGGCGAGCGGTGACGTCGAGGAGGTCAAGGCCTACTTCCGGCAATGCCTGCGCTCGCTGGAAGGCCGGGCCGACACCCGTTTCTACACCACCACGCACGCGATCGCCGACCTGGACGCGGTGCGCGCCGCACTGGGCGTCGACCGGATCAACGTGATGGGTGGGTCCTACGGCACGCGCGTCGCCCAGCAGTACGCGATGCGCTACCCGTCGCATACCCGCACCGTGGTGCTGGATGGCGTGGTCCCGAACCGGCTGGTGGTGGGCGGCGAGTTCGCGCGCATGCTCGACCGCGCGCTCGACCGCCAGGACGCGCAATGCGGTGAGCAGCCGGCATGCCGCGAGCGCTTCGGCGACGACCTCGTGGGGCGCATCCGCGCACTCGAGGCCAAGCTGCGCGCCGAGCCGCTCGAAGTGGGCTACCGCCACCCCACGACGTTCGCCGCCGAAACCGGCACGCTGGACGCCGACACGCTGGTCGGACTGGTGCACGGCGTGTCCTACGTGCCGCAGCTCAGCGCATTGCTGCCGCTGGTCATCGACGAGGCGGAGGAAGGCCGCTACGGACCGCTGATGTCGATCGCGCAGTTCTGGAGCGGCCGCATGGAGGGGATGATGAACCTCGGCATGCGCCTGTCGGTGGTCTGCGCCGAGGACGCGCCACGCTATACCCCCGACGATGCCGATGCCGGCACCCTGATGGGCGCCGACCTCGGCCCGCAGTTCTTTGCCGGCTGCGAAGGTTGGCCCGCCGGCGACGCGCCCGCCGGTTTCAACGACGCCTACAGCGGCGACATCCCCACCCTGCTGATCTCCGGCGACCTCGACCCGGTCACCCCGCCGGAGTACGGCGATGAAGTCGCGGCGGCGCTCGGCAACGCCCGCCATCTGGCCCTCAAGGGCCAGGGCCACGGCGTGATGGGCGTGGGCTGCATGCCGCGGCTGGTCGCGCAGTTCGTCGAGTCGGCCGATCCGGCGGCGCTGGATGCCGACTGCCTGGACACGCTGTCCTATGTCCCGCCCTTCACTGGCTACAACGGCTGGGAGCCCTGACGCGCCGCGCGCGACTCCCGAACCGTCCACCCGCATACGAGACCGCATACCCCATGATTTCCGCACACGACCTGCACAAGGCGTTCAAGACCCGGACCGGCACGGTCAAGGCGGTCGATGGCGTCAGTTTCGAGGCCCACGACGGGCAGATCACCGGCCTGCTCGGCCCCAACGGCGCCGGCAAGACCACCACCCTGCGCATGCTCTACACCCTGATGACGCCCGACAGCGGCACGGTCGAAGTGGACGGCCTGGATGCCACCGCCGAACCGACCGCGGTGCGACGTGCACTGGGCGTGCTGCCGGATGCGCGCGGCGTCTACAAGCGCCTCACCGCGCGCGAGAACATCGCGTACTTCGGCGAGCTGCACGGCCTGTCGCGCAGCGACGTCGCCCGCCGTACCACAACGCTCTCAGAAGCCCTGGACATGACCGACATCCTCGATCGGCAGACCGAGGGGTTCAGCCAGGGGCAGCGCACCAAGACCGCGATCGCGCGGGCGCTGGTCCACGACCCGAGGAACGTGATCCTCGACGAACCCACCAACGGCCTGGACGTGATGACCACGCGCGCGATGCGCGAGTTCCTGTTCAAGCTGCGCGCGGAAGGGCGCTGCGTGATCTTCTCCAGCCACATCATGCAGGAGGTCGCGGCCCTGTGTGACCGCATCGTCATCATCGCCAAGGGCCAGGTGGTCGCCGCGGGCACCGCGGACGAGCTGCGGGAACGCTTCGCGGAGACCAACCTCGAGGACGCCTTCGTCAAGGCCATCGGCTCACCGGAGGGCCTGCACGCATGAACGGCATGAAGACGAAGGCGCCGGGGTATTTCGCCACGCTGGTGTCCGTGATGCGCAAGGAGCTGCGCGACATCGCACGCGACCGCCGCACCCTCGCGATGACCCTGCTGCTGGCACCGCTGCTGTACCCGTTGATGATCATGGGGATGGGCCACCTGGCCGAGTCGCGGGCGCGCACCCAGCTCGAGGGCGAACTGGAGCTGCCCGTGGTCGGTGCGGAACGTGCGCCGAACCTGGTCGCCCATCTCGCCACCCAGAGCATCAAGGCGGTCCCGGCCCCGGACGACCTGGAAGCCGCGATCGTGCGCCAGGACCATGATGTCGGACTGGTGGTGTCGGAGGACTACGGCGCGCACTGGTCGCAGGGCCGGAGCGCGCAGGTGGAGATCCTGGCCGACAGCACCCGCCGCAATGCCGAGATCCCGGTCGCGCGGGTCCGGCGTGCGCTTGAGACCTACCGCAACCAGGTCGGCTCGCTGCGGCTGATGGTGCGCGGCATCGATCCGGCGGTGGTGGCGCCGATCGCCGTGGGCAACCGCGACCTGGCCAGCGCACAGGCCAAGCAGGGCCGGCTGCTCGCGGTGATGTTGCCGTACCTGCTGATCCTCAGTGCGTTCCTGGGCGGCGCCTACCTCATCATCGACGCCACCGCGGGCGAGCGCGAGCGCCAGTCGCTCGAACCGCTGCTGGCCACGCCGGCGCCCCGCGGCGCCATCGTCAGCGGCAAGATCGCCGCCGCCTGCCTGCTGGGACTCACCACCCTGCTGCTGACCCTGCTCGCCTTCAAGGGCAGCGCGATGCTGGCACCAAGCGTCGCCAGGATGGTCGATGTCAGCCTGATGGCGATCCTGCGGATGCTGGTGATCCTGCTGCCGATGCTGCTGATCGGCACCGCCTTGTTGACCTTCCTCGCCGCCTCCGCGAAAAGCATGAAGGAAGCGCAGAGCCACACCGTGTGGCTGATGCTGATGCCGATGGTGCCCACCTTCGTGCTCATGGTGAACCCGGTCAAGTCCGAGCTGTGGCAGTACGCCGTCCCCTTCCTCGCGCAGAACCAGATGCTGTTGAAGGTGATCCGCGGCGAGTGGATCGGTCCGGACGTCTGGGCGGTCTATCTCATCGCGGGCCTGGGCCTCGCGGCCCTGCTGTGGGTACTCGCGGTGAACCGCTACAAGCAGGAGAAGCTCGCGATCTCCGGCTGAGCAGCTCCCGGCTCAGCTGCGCGCGGCCAGGCGCAGCCCGCGGGGCGTCACCCGGCGCTCCAGCACCTCGAACAGGCCCTGCACGGCCAGGGCCATCAGGGCGGCGGGTATCGCCCCCTCGAGGATCAGTCCGATGTCGTCGAGGCGGATGCCGGCCAGGATCGGCTGGCCGTAGCCGCCCGCGCCGATCAGCGCACCGAGGGTGGCGGTCCCGACGTTGATGACCGCGGCGGTCTTGATGCCCGCCAGGATCGTGCCCGCGGCCAAAGGCAGTTCGACCCGCCACAAGCGGGTGCGCGGCGGCAGGCCGATCGCCGCCGCGGTCTCGCGCAGGTCGCGCGGAATACCGGCGAGGCCGGCGTGCGTGTTCCGGACGATCGGCAACAGGCTGTACAGGAACAGCGCGGCGATGGCCGGGGCGGCGCCGATCCCGAACAGCGGGATCATGAAGACGAACACCGCCAGCGACGGCAGGGTCTGCAACACTCCGGTCAGCGACAGCACGACCTGCCCCGCCTTCGGCCTGCGCGCGGCAAACACACCCAGCGGCAGCGCCACCACCAGCGCCATTCCCAGCGACACGCCGACCAGGCCCAGGTGCTCCAGCGTGCGGCGGGCGATCCGTGAAAGCCGCCCGCGCGAGACGGGCGCGGCCTGCCCCAGCCAGGCGGCGGCCACCGCCGCTTCCGGGCGCCGCTCCAGCTTCACCTCCGCGTTCATCGCGCGCATGGACGGCGCATCGATCGTACCGGCCAGCGCGGACAGCGCGGCACTCCACTGCGGCGCGCGCGCGTCCACGTCCGCGCGGTACAGGTAGACCGCCTGGTAGGACGGGAAGTAGCGGCGATCGTCGTCCAGTACGACCAGGTTGTAGTGGGCGATCTCCGCATCGGTGCTGTACAGGTCGATCACGTCGACCGATCCGCTCTCCAGCCCGCGATACGCGAGGTCGTGGTCGAGTCCGTTGGCGGACTGGGGCAGGCCGTACGCCTCGCGCAGGCCGGGCCAGCCATCCTCGCGCTGCATGAACTCGTTGCTGAGACCCAGCACCAGGCCGGGGTGCGAGGCCAGTGCGGAAATCCGATCGATGTCCAGTTCCAGTGCGCGGTCGGCGCGCATCCCCAGCGCGTAGGTGTTGTCGAAGCCCAGCGGGCCGGTCATGCGCAGGCCGCGCTCCGCCAGTGCGGCCTCCAGCGCATCGATGTCGGCGTCGGGCATTCGCAGCAGTTCGCGCGCCAGCGTGCCGGTGTATTCCGGATAGGCATCGATACTGCCTTCCTGCAGCGCGCGCCACAGGATCCGGGTGCCGCCCAGCTGGCGGCGATGTTCGACCTCGACCCCTTCGGCGCGGCCCACCCCCACTGCGATCTCCCCCAGCAGCACCGACTCGGTGAAGTTCTTGCTGCCGATGCGCACGGGCTCGCCGGCATGGGCCGACAGCACCAGCGTGGCCATGAGCCATCCCAGCCAGCGCTTCACAGGCATGCCTCCAGACTGCGCTGGGCATGGAGGAAGTCCGTGACGAAGGGTTCGACCGGCGCATCGAGCAATTCGCGCGCGGTTCCGGTCTGTACCACGCGACCGTCGCGCAGCAGGACCAGGGTATCGGCAAGATAGGCCGCCTCCGCGAGGTCGTGGGTGACCATCACCACCGTTTTGCCCAGGCGCTCGAACAGGCCCCGCATCTGCGCTTGGAGTGCATGGCGGATGATGGGGTCGAGCGCGCCCAGCGGCTCGTCGAGCAGCAGCACGGGCGGGTCGAGCATCAGCGCGCGGATCAGCCCCACGCGCTGCCGCTGGCCGCCCGACAGCGCCGCCGGATACCGCTCCAGCGCATCCTCCGGCAGCTGGCACAACGCCGCGAGCGTCTCCAGCCGGTTCGCGATGCGCGGACGCGACCAGCCGAGGGTCCGCGCCAGCAGCGCGGCGTTGTCCGCGGCGACGAGATGCGGGAACAGCCCGCCTTCCTGGATCACGTAGCCGATCCGGCGCCGGTGCTCGAGCAGGCCCTTCCGATGCAGGGGCGCGCCATCGAAGACCACCTCGCCCGCGTCCGGCCATTCCAGCCCCACCAGCATGCGCAACAAGGTTGACTTGCCCGCCCCGCTGGGCCCGATCAGCGCCGTGGTGCGGCCGGGCGCGATCGACAGCGACACGTCGCGCAGGGCGAACCGGGGGCCATACTGCTTGCTCACGCCATGCAGCTCGAACATGCGGCGAGCTTATCGCAGCCCGCGCGAAGCCCCTGTACGCTGCCCCCTGTCCGCCGCCGGATCCCGCCATGCCCCGTTCGAGCGTCCTTTCCCTGGCCTTTTGCCTGGTCGCACTTTCCAGCTGTACGCCCGACGCGCCCCGCCCGGCGCCCGAACCCTACGACGCCACCGCGGGCGCGGATGCCCGGCGCATCGAGGCGGATGTCCGCTTCCTCGCCGACGACCTGCTGGAAGGACGCGAGGCCGGCACCCGCGGTTTCGACCTGGCGGCCCTGTACGTGGCCCAGCGGATGCGCGCCACCGGCCTGGCACCTGCGGGCGAGGGGGGCTACTACCAGACGGTGCCGCTGCTGAAGGGCGAGCGGCGCGAGGAGGACGCGGCCTTCGTGATCCACCGCGATGGCACCGACACCGCGCTGCGCTTCGGCGACGACTTCCTGCCCGACGTCGACTTCAACCGCGGCACGGCATCGGTCACCGCACCGCTGGTGTTCGTCGGACAGGGCGTGCATGCCCCCGCGCTCGGGCACGACGACTTTTCGGGCGTCGACGTGACGGGCCGGATCGCGGTGCTGTTCGGAGGCGCGCCGCGCACCTTCGATACCGACCGGCGGGCGTTCCACGCCTCGAACCGCGAAAAGCTGCGCACGCTGGCCGACCGCGGTGCGATCGGAGCGATCTTCGTCGCGACCGATGCCGACGAGGCGCGCAGCCCGTGGGCGCACGGCACGCTCAACTGGCGAAGGCCGTCGATGCGCCTGCGCAGCGAAGACGGCACGGCGCTCGACACCTTCCCCGGGCTGCAGGTGGTCGCACGGGTCCGGGCAGGCGTCGCGGCACAGCTGCTCGACACCGGCGGCCACAGCGCGCGGCAGTTGTTCGCGCATGCGGAGGCCGGCACGTTGCGGGCGTTCGAATTGCCGGGCAGGGTGACGCTGGCCTCGCGCACCCGGGTGACGCCCGTGGCCTCGCGCAACGTGGTCGGCCTCTTGCCCGGCAGCGACCCCACCCTCGCCGCCGAGCACGTGGTGTTCAGCGCCCACCTCGACCATGTCGGCATCGGCGAACCGGTGGATGGCGACGCCATCTACAACGGCGCCCTCGACAATGCGCTGGGCGTGGCGATCCTGCTCGAAGCGGCGAAGCGGCTGGTGCAGTCGGACACCGCGCCCCGGCGCTCACTGCTGTTCGTGGCGGTCACCGCGGAGGAGAAAGGCCTGCTTGGCGCGGAGTGGTTCGCCCGGCATCCGACCGTCGCCCCCGGCACGCTGGTCGCCAACGTCAACATGGACATGCCGGTCCTGCTGGCGCCCACGACCGACGTGGTGCCGGTCGGCATCGAGCACTCCACGCTCGCGCCGCTCGTCGAAGCCGCCGCACGCGAGGTCGGTGTCGGACTGTCGCCGGATCCGGTGCCCGAGGCCTCCATCTTCGTCCGCAGCGACCAGTACGCCTTCATCCGCGCCGGCATTCCCGCCGTCTACCTGGTCGGCGGTCACCAGGGCCGCGATGGCGTGGACGCCAAGGCGATCAATGGCGCGTTCATGCGCGAGCACTACCACCGACCCGGCGATGACGCCTCGCAACCGATCCGTTACGACGATGCCGCCCGCCTGGCCCGCCTCAACGCGGTGATCGGCCAGCGCATCGCCGACGCGCCGGACCGGCCCCGCTGGAACGAGGGCGACTTCTTCGGCGAGGCGTTCGGCACGCCGCGCGAGTGAGTCCGGACCGGCCCGGCGGGTGCGCGCGGCGCCTCGTCACTTCAAGCGTTCCAACCGTCCCTTGCGCTTGACCAGGTGCTTGTAGTCCCACTGGATGTCGCGTGCCTTGGACAGCCAGCGCTGGAGATCCGCGGTGTCCACCTGCTCGACCGCGGTGTAACGCCGCTCGGCGGCCTTGAACGTGCCTTCCTTCGACAGGCCCTCCTCGTCGAAGGACTGGCCGCTCCAGAACAGCAGGCGCACGCAAGCCTTGAGCTGGCTGTAGCCGACCACGGGATTGCCGTCGAGGAACCAGACCGGGTGCGCGTGCCAGATCCGGTTCGCGGCCTCCGGCAGGTGGGCGTCGATCTCCCGTGCGAGGAGACTGCAGATCTCCCGCGTTTCCGGTGGCAGGGCCGTGTTGTAGGCGGAGGTATCCGGGTGCATGGCCATCTTCCGTTCGCCAGGGGGCAGGCAGTTCGCATCGCGGGGTGACCTCCGGGCGATGCGCGAACTTCACGTCCATATACACTCCATCGCTCCCCCGAACAAAGGATTGCCCGATGAGCACGTGGTATTTCGTCCCCCCCAACGGTGAACGCGTCGGTCCGCTCGAGATGGAGGCCGCGCAGGCCTATGTCCGCCAGAACCCGGCCGCGCAATGCTGGCGGGAGGGCATGAGCGGCTGGCAGCCGGCGCGTTCGATGCCGGAGTTCGCCGAGGCCACCGGCAGCGCGCCCGCGCACCTGCCGCCGGCGCCCCCGCCGATGAAGGGCCGCAGCGACGATATCGACTACCGCATCGTCGGCACCGACATGCAGTTCGTCGAAGTCGAGCTCGACCCGGGCGAGACCGCGATCGCCGAGGCCGGCGCGCTGATGTACAAGGATTCCAGCGTGCAGATGGACACCGTCTTCGGCGACGGCTCGCACAGCGGCCAGGGCGGCGGCGTGTTCGACAAGCTGCTGTCGGCCGGCAAGCGCGTGGTCACCGGCGAGAGCCTGTTCACGACGACGTTCACCCACACCGGCAGCGGCAAGGCGCATGTCGCCTTCGCGGCGCCCTACCCCGGCACCGTCCTGGCGATGAAGCTCGACGAGCACGGCGGCCGGCTGATCTGCCAGAAGGACAGCTTCCTGGCCGGCGCGCGCGGGGTGTCGCTGGGCATCCACCTGCAGCGCAAGATCCTCACCGGCCTGTTCGGCGGCGAGGGCTTCATCATGCAGAAGATCGAAGGCGACGGCTGGGTGTTCGTGCACGCGGGCGGCACCATCGTCGAGCGCGACCTCAAGGCCGGCGAGCGGCTGGACGTCGACACCGGCTGCGTGGTCGCGTTCCACGACAGCGTCGACATGGACATCCAGCGCGTGGGCGGCATCAAGAGCATGCTGTTCGGTGGCGAGGGCATGTTCCTGGCCACGCTGAAGGGCCCGGGCAAGGTCTGGCTGCAGTCGCTGCCGTTCTCGCGCATGGCCGGCCGCATGCTGGCCGCGGCGCCGCAGGGCGGCGGCCAGGCCCGCGGGGAAGGTTCGATGCTCGGGGGCCTCGGCCGCCTGCTGGACGGCGACAACAGCTTCTGATCCAGCGGCATCGGGCCGTGCCGGCGCGGCCCGATGCCCCTTTCCGCCGGCTCGCGGTCGCCCTGCGGCCGCCCTGCGGGAGATGGCCGGATGCGCGCGATCGGATTGACGGTGCTGATGCTCACACTCAGCAACGTGTTCATGACATTCGCCTGGTATGCCCACCTCAAGGACATGAGCCAGAAGCCGTGGATCGTCGCGGCGCTGGCCAGCTGGGGCATCGCCCTGTTCGAGTACCTGTTGCAGGTGCCGGCCAACCGGATCGGCTACACCGTGCTGACGCTCGGCCAGCTGAAGGTGCTGCAGGAAGTCATCACGCTGTCGGTGTTCGTGCCCTTCGCATTCTTCTATATGAAGGAGCCGCTGAAACTGGACTACCTGTGGGCCGGCCTGTGCCTGATGGGCGCGGTGTTCTTCATGTTCCGCGGCCACTGGGCAGCGGCCTGACGGCCGTTTGGCCTGCAGCAGGCCAAGGGTGTGGGCGGGCCGCTATGCTGGCCGCTCGCCCATGCCACCCTGTCCGATGCGCACGCCTGCCCGCCGCCTGTTCCGTCCCGCCGCCCTGCTCGCCGCCGTCGCGGTGCTGGCCGCCTGTGGCGGCAACCCGACGCGCCCGGCGCCCCCGCCTGCAGTGGTGGCACCGCCGCCGCCCGAACTCAAGGTCGGGCTGGCCCTGGGCGGCGGCGCGGCCAAGGGGTTCGCGCACATCGGCGTGATCAAGATGCTCGAGGCCAACGGCATCCGGGTCGATACGGTCGCCGGCACCAGCGCCGGCAGTGTCGTTGGTGCGCTCTACGCAAGCGGCATGGACGCGTTCCAGATGCAGGACCGCGCGGTGGCGCTGGATGAATCCAGCATCCGCGACGTGCGCCTGTTCTCGGGCGGCCTGGTGCAGGGCCAGGCGCTGCAGGATTACGTGAACGCGCAGGTCGGCGGCAAGGCGATCGACGCGCTGCCGCGCCCGTTCGCCGCGGTATCTACGGAGCTCGACACCGGGCGGCGCGTGGTCTTCGTGCGTGGCAACACCGGCCAGGCCGTGCGCGCATCGAGCAGCATCCCCGGCGTGTTCGAGCCGGTCGCCATCCGCGACAAGCGTTACGTCGATGGCGGCGTGGTCAGCCCGGTACCGGTCGATGCCGCCCGCGAACTTGGCGCGGATTTCGTGATCGCGGTGGACATCTCAACCAAGGCCAACGGCAGCGCACCGAGCGACATGCTCGGCATCGTCAACCGGTCGATCGCGATCATGGGCCAGCGTGCCGGCGCCGAGGAGCTGGCCCGCGCCGACGTGGTGATCCGCCCCGAAGTGCAGCAGATCGGCCCGGCGGATTTCGAGCAGCGCAGTGCGGCGATCATGGCCGGCGAACGCGCCGCGCTCGCCGCATTGCCAGTCATCCGCGCCCGCCTGGCCGAACAGGCCCTGCAACGCTCGAACGCTGCGCAGCGTGCCGCGACCGCCCGCGCCGAGCGCGAAGCGGCCCAGGCACGTGCCGACTGCGAAGCCCGGCAGGGGACGGTGGACCGCTGGTTGCGGCGTGATGCCTGCGTCCAGTGAGTCGCCCGGCAGCGCGTCCGCGTCCGCGTCCGCACGGTTAACACAAAATTGACATCATGCAGGCCGCCCGGCAGGATGCCGGCGCCCAAACGGGGCGACATCAACATTTATGGACGATTGCATGAACAAGACCCTCATCCTCGCCGGCACCAGCCTGGCCCTCGCGTTGTTCTCCAGCACCGCCGTGGCCGGCCAGGGTTTCCTGCGCGCGGAAATCGGCAACAGCGAGACCGAGCTGGACTACGCCGGCGTGCGTGCCGACGACTCGGACACCTCCGCGATCTTCGGCGGCGGCTACTGGTTCAACCCCAACTTCGCCATCGAAGGCCATGTCGGCACCCTGTACAACTCCGACCTCGGCGATGACCAGGAAGCCGACCTGGTGACCATGGGCATCGGCGTCGCGGGCCGCACCCACTTCGGTCCCGACAACACCGGCTTCTTCATCGGCGGCCGCGCCGGCGTGGCGCGCCTGACCGCGCAGGTGCGCGAAGACACCTTCGACGTCGTCGACGACATCAGCTCCACCAAGCCGTACTACGGCGTCAGCGTCGGCTACGACTTCAACCAGAACTGGGGCCTGAGCCTGAACTACGACCGCCGCCAGGGTGATTTCGACGGCGTGGACGTGGACGTCGACACCGTCAGCATCGGCGGCGAATGGCGCTTCTGAGCCCGTCCGTGCCTTGACCGGGGAGCGGCCGCGTCATGCGGCCGTTCCCGTCGCTGGCCGCGGCCGTGCGCGCTCAGCCGGCCACCGGCCCAGCCGCGGGGCCCGGCGTCGACGCGCACCACTCCTCGAAGCGCCCGGCCTCGTTGGGGAACCCTTCGCGCTCGGCCAGCTCCCATGGCCGTTCGCAGGCCTGGCTGCGCTCGCACCAGCGATAGCCCGCCGACGGAATGCAGCCCTGGGCATCGCGGTCGCCCCCCACGGGCGCGTCCGCGGCAGGAGTCCCGCTGGAGTCGCCGGAAGCGGGCGGGTCGGCAGGCGGCGCGCTACAGGCCGCGAGCAGAGCGCAGAGGACGGACACGGCAACCGTGGGCACTCGTCGCATGGGCAACACACTCCCGGATCGTGGACGCGACCAGCATACGCCCTCAACCCGCGAGGGTCGGCAGCGGCAGCCCGCGGAACGGCTTGACCGTGCGCAGCACGAAGCTGGAATTGACGTCGTCGACCCCGGCCTGGTTCAGCAGGCGGTCCAGCAGGAAGCGGGAAAAGTGCTCGAGGTCCTGCACCGCGACGTGCAGCAGGTAGTCCATGTCGCCGGTCAGGGCATGGCAGGCGATGACCTCGTCCCACTGGTTGACGAAACGGCTGAATGCCTCGATCGCCTCGACGCCGTGGTCGGCCAGCTGCACCCGCACGAAGGCCTGCAGGCCCACCCCGATGGCCTCGGGCTCGACGACCGCGCGGTACCCGGCGATCACGCCGTCGCGCTCCAGCCGCTGCACCCGGCGCAGACAGGCCGAGGGCGACAGGTGAACGCGCTCGGCCAGCTCCGCATTGGCCTGACGGCCGCTGCGCTGCAGTTCGGCGAGGATCAACAGATCGATGCGGTCGAGCTCGATGGCGGCCATTCGGTGCGTGTATTTACATAATGTCGCAATCATGTTGCGCTCATTCAGCCGTGGCGCGCAACTTTGCAATCCGCTTGCGCGGTCCCGGCCCTACAGTGAAAGGTCCCCGGATACGCACCCGCGCAAGGAGACCGCCATGGACACCGCCCCCAAACGCGTCGAGCACCAGATGACCGACAAGGGCTACGTCCCGGTCTATACGACCGCCGTGGTGGACCAGCCCTGGGATACCTACACCTCGATCGACCACGATGTCTGGGCGACCCTGTTCGAACGCCAGCAGAAGCTCCTGGTCGGCCGCGCCGGCGATGAGTTCCTCGCCAGCCAGCGCGCGATGGGCATGGCCCCGGACCGCATCCCGAAGTTCGACGACCTCAACCGCATGCTGCGCAAGGCCACCGGCTGGGAGCTGGTCGGCGTCGAGGGCCTGCTGCCGGAGCTGACCTTCTTCGATCATCTGGCGAACCGCCGCTTCCCCGTCACCTGGTGGATCCGCACGCCGGAGCAGCTCGACTACCTGTCCGAGCCGGACCTGTTCCACGACCTGTTCGGCCACGTGCCCCTGCTGATGAACCCGGTGTTCGCCGACTACATGCAGGCCTACGGCCGCGGCGGCGTGAAGGCGCACGGCATCGGCGAGGCCGCGCTGGTCAACCTGACCCGTCTGTACTGGTACACGGTCGAGTTCGGCCTGATCCGCCAGCCGGACGGGCTGCGCATCTACGGCGCCGGCATCGTCTCCTCGAAGGGCGAGTCGATCCACTGCCTCGAAAGCGCTGCTCCCAACCGGATCGGCTTCGACCTGGAGCGGGTGATGCGCACGCGTTACCGCATCGATACCTACCAGAAGACCTACTTCGTCATCGACAGCTACGAGCAGCTGATGGAGGCGACCGGGCCGGACTTCGCACCGATCTACGAGAAGCTGGCCGCGCTCGACTCGATCCCGGCCGGCAACGTCCTCGACACCGACACCGTCTTCAACGCCGGCACCGGCGAGGGCTGGCTGGACGACGGCGACGTCTGAGCCCGCGCACCGGGCCCGCCGGGCGGCTTCCACGCGGGAAGGAATTGGCTAAGCTTGCCGGCAATCCGGTTGCCGGCGCCCGCCCTTGTCCGTCCTGACCCACCCCGAGACCCTGTGGCGCTGGTTGCGCCAGTGGCGCACCACGCACCTCAATACCGATCGCAGCGACGTGGTCGCGCACGTGGACGAAGCCGGTGCGCTGGGCCCGCGCTATGCCTTCATGATCGTGATGTCATGCGGCATCGCGACGCTGGGCCTGTTGCAGAACTCGGTCGCGGTGATCATCGGCGCGATGCTGATATCGCCGCTGATGGGGCCGATCGTGAAGATGGGCATGTCGCTGGCGACCTTCGACCTGCGCAGCCTGCGCGAAGCATTGAAGACGCTGGTGGTCGGCGTGCTGCTTTCGCTGGGGATCGCCGCGCTGATCGTGCTGGTGTCGCCGCTGCAGGAACCGACCCCCGAGATCCTGGCGCGGACCGCACCCAACCTGTTCGACCTGCTGGTGGCGATCTTCTCCGGCCTCGCCGGCGCCTATGCGACGGTCACGCGCAAGGGCGAGACCATCGTCGGCGTCGCGATCGCGACCGCCCTGATGCCGCCGCTCGCGGTCACCGGCTTCGGGCTGGCGGTGGGCAACGGAAGCATCGCCGGCGGCGCGGGCTTCCTGTTCATGACCAACCTGCTGGCAATCGCGCTGTCGGTGACGATCATGGCGCGCTGGTACGGCTTCGGCCGGCACGACTCGCCCAAGCAGACCGCATGGCAGGCCGCGCTGATCGTCACCACCTTCGTGCTGCTGTCGATCCCGCTTGGCATCGCGCTGCGCAACATCGCCGCCCGGGGCCTGGCCGAACGCACCGTGCGGACCACCCTCAACGACGCCGCCCGCGAGGCCAATGCCCGCGTCACCACCCTGCGCGTCGAGCGCGCGGACGAGACCATCCTGGTCGACGCCGTGCTGCTGACGCCGTCCGCCCAGCCGCGGATGGCGAAACGCCTGGAGGACCAGCTGGAAGACGTGCTCGAGCGGCCGGTCCGGGTGACCCTGAGCGAGGTGCTGACCGCGGACGAGGCGGCGCTCGCGCGGGACAAGGCCACCCTCGCGGAGCTGCGCGCGAGCGTGCAGCGCCTGCAGACCGCGCAGCGCGATTCCAGCGCGGCGCAGCATGCGGAAGTCGAGAAGACCCAGGCCCTGGCCCAACGGGCGATGGCGTCCCTGGGGCAGTTCGACGTGGTCGACCAGGGCCGCCAGGCCCGCTGGCTCCTGAGCCCCCAGGCCGGGCTGGACGTGCCAGCCGCGCGGCGGCTCGAACAGGCGATGGTCGTGGACGATGCGACGCGGGTACAGGTCGTCCCGGCCTTCCAGCCCCTGCCGATGCTCCATTTCGAAGACGACAGCAGCGTGCTCGACGCCGACGCCGAAGCACGCCTGGCCGACATCCTGTGGGCGCTGCAGCGATGGCAGTACGACCGGGTCGACGTGCTCGGCCACGCCGGGGGCGAAATCGTGCTGGCACAGGCCCGGGCCGACGCGGTCGCCGAGTGGCTGCGCGCCCGCGACGTGGAGGTCGCCGCGGCCACCGCGGCCGATCGCGACGCCTCGCGCCAGCTCATCGCCGAGCAGGGCCGCGACGCAATCCGCGTGGTGCAGGTCAGTCCGGCCGCGCGCTGAGGCTCAACCCACGCGCTGGCCGAGGCAGGCAGCGGTCAGCGGCCCGGACTGCTCGCGCACGCAATGGCGGAAGTCCAGCGGCAGGTCGCTGACGTCGCGCTGTTCGCCGACCTGGAGATCGAACTGCAGCCGTGGCGACGCGGTCTCGGCGCAACGCACGATGCGGTCGCCGAAGGCGGCGGTCAGGCCGCCACAGGCCCCGCCGAAGACGGCGTAATGGCAGCGTCCGGTTTCGCTGGCGTGGCACTCGAAGCGCGCGCTGCCCGGGAAGGCCTCGGTCACGCTGTGGAAGCCCAGTTGGCCGTCGTCGGCGCGACGCAGCACGACCGTGGTGCCCGGCGTGCCGGTGCAGGCGGTCGACAGCGCGACCAGGGCAAGCAGGACGATGTGGCGCATCAGCATTTCGATTCCTTCCTCCGCGGCGGTCCGCGGTCACATGTGCTTGAACAGGGCCATGAACGGCGCGCTGACCGGCAGGGTCTCGTCGCGCTGGCGCAGCCGCAGGCTGCCGCGGCCACTGTCGTCGCGGACGATGGCGGCGACCGCGCGCAGGTTGACGATGGTCGAGCGGTGGACCTGCTTGAACACGTTGGGGTCGAGCACCTGCAGCAGGTCGCGGATCGGCTTGCGGATCACCGACTCGCCCTCGGCGGTGACCACCACGGTGTACTTGTGGTCGGCGCGGAAATAGGCGACGTCGTCGACCAGGATCAGCCGCGTCTCACGACCGGCGCTGGCGGTGATCCAGGTCAGCGGCTCAGCCGGCGACAGGCTGCCGCCGCCCCTAAGGCGCGCCGCCAGGGCCTCGATCAGCGCGGCATCGACCGGATTGGCGGGGGCCGCCTGCAGGCGCTTGATGGTGGTGGCGAGGCGCTCGCTGTCCACCGGCTTCAGCAGGTAGTCGACCGCGCCGTGCTCGAAGGCCTCGATCGCGTGCTGGTCGTAGGCGGTGATGAAGACGATGCGGGTCGACGGGCTGGCCTCGGCGGCGGCGGCGGCGACGTCCAGGCCGGTCAGGCCCGGCATGCGGATGTCGAGGAAGGCCACGTCCGGGCGATGCTCACTGATCGCATCCAGTGCCTCGGCCCCGTCCTCGCACTCGGCGAGGATCTCCAGGCCGGGCCAGGCCCGCATCAGCTGCTCGACCAGCGACTGCCGCAGCAGGGCTTCGTCCTCGGCGACGATGGCGCGGAACTCAGGCATGGGGAGCCTCCTCGGCATCGGCGGCGGGCACCGGCGGCGGCAGCGGGCGGTCCAGCGGCACGGTGATCGTCGCCGCGACGCCCTGCGGGAAGTTGGCGACGACGGCCAGGTGCGCGGCCTCGCCATGGGTCAGCCGCAGGCGTTCGCGCACGTTCTTCAGGCCGATGCCGGTGCCGCTGTTCTGGGTGTTGAAGCCCATGCCGTCGTCGGCGACGGTCACCGCCAGCTTGTGGTCGGAGGCGCGCGCCAGCAGCCAGACGGTGCCGCCACCGGGCTTGGGCTCCAGGCCGTGCTTGATGGCGTTCTCGACCAGGGTCTGCAGCATCATCGGCGGCAGCGCGACGCCGCGCAGGTCCGCGGGCACGTCGACCTGCACCTGCAGGCGCGGCCCCATGCGCAGCTTGAGGATCTCCAGGTACGCAGTGGAGCGGTCCAGCTCCGCGCCCAGCGTCGACATCGACTCGTCGGCACGCGGCAGCGAGCGGCGAAGGTAGTCGATCAGGTGGCCGAGCATCACGTCGGCGCGCTGCGGGTCGTGGCGGGTCAGCACCTGCGCGCTCGCCAGGGTGTTGTAGAGGAAGTGCGGTTCGACCTGCGCATGCAGGAGGCTGAGCTTGGCCACGGTGAGTTCCTTCTCGGTTTCGGTCTGGCGGACGGCGGCCTGTTCGCGGCGCCGGTGTTCGGCCACGCGGCGGGTGATCGCACGGGCCAGGGCTTCGGCGTTGTCGAGGTTGCTGCCGTCGTCGATGCGGAACCAGTCGCTCCAGGCATCGGTGTCGGGTTCACAGAGCACGGTCGCACGGCTGCTGCCGTCGCCCGGCGCCAGGGTGGCGACGATGCGGCCGCAGGAGGCGCGCACCAGGCCGTCGAGGAAGGCCAGCACGCGGGAGACCCAACCTTCCGCCGGCTTCTGCGTCGCGACCCGCGCCCGCACCTGCAGGCTGTCGCGTGCCGTGTCGACATGCACCACGCCGGGCAGGTCGCGGATCGCGGCATCGAGCAGGGCGAAGGCCTCGTCGGCATCCAGCGGGATCTCGATCTGGCGGCGCTGGCGGCTGGCCACCGTGGTCGCGTCGACGTCGCCAGCGATCATGCGCACCCGGCGCAGGTGCGAGGTGCCCAGCGACACCACCGCGATCGCCGCGATCAGGAACAACAGGAAGAACGGCACCACGTCCGGCAACGGCAACTCGTCCCAGAGGATGGTCAGCACGATGAAGACCGCCGCCCAGGCGGCGACGCGACGTGCGATGAAGAAGAAACCGAAGCTCATGGGAGGCGACCGGGAAGACGTTGGCAATGACGATGGACCGAGCATAGCCAGCCCCCCGGCGGGGAAAAGGGGGCAGGCGACGAACCCGGGTATACGGCGACGAACGAAGGGATGCGTGGATCGACGCGGCGGTTGCAGGGGCCGACGGGCGGTGCTCAGCCGGCCGGTCGTGCCTCATCCGCTCGCATGGCACGGAGGTAGGCGTCCAGCCCGCGGGCCGGGTCGTCCGGGTACACCTCGCCGGTCTCGCGCCAACCCACGATGCGGTCCGGGCGGAAACTGCGGAAGCTGGCGCGCAGCCGGCACCAGGCCCCCAGCGTCCAGCTGCCGCCCCAGAAGGCGAGGCACAGGGGTTCGATGTCCCGCTCGCTCGGCTGTCCCGCTTCGTCGCGGTACGCCAGCCGCAACAGTCGGCGGGCGGTGATCGCCTCGTGCAGGCCGTCGATCAGGCCGCTGTTCTCGAGCCGCTCGACCTCGGGCGCGAAGATCCGGCTGCGGTCGGCGATGTCGGCCAGCCCGGGCGGCAGCACCGCTTCGATCTTGAGCAGGGCGGACGTCGCGCCGCGCCCCAGCCGCACGCCCCCGAAGGCACGGACGAACCGCGTGCCGACCACCAGGGCTTCGAGCTCGTCCGGGGTGAACATCAGCGGCGGGATGTCCGCACCCCGGCGCAGCAGGTAACCGACACCGGCCTCGCCCTCGATCGGCACGCCGGAGCGCTGCAGGTCGGCGACGTCGCGGTAGACCGTGCGCAGCGAGACTTCCAGCGTGTCGGCCAGCTGCTGGGCGGTGATCGCACGGCGGCGGCCACGCAACGCATGGATCAGCAGGAACAGGCGGTCGGCGCGGCGCATGCGGCATCTTCGCCCGGGGCGGTCGCGGGGGAAACCCGGGCATCCGCTGCCACGGGATCGAAATTGAAAGCGGGGCGCATCGTGTCACTCCGTGTGATGGCGTCCGGTCCAGCCTGCCACCTGCCTCCTGCCAGCCTGCTGGCAGCAGCCGTCGGCCGCAGCCCGGCGCGTCTGAACCGAGCGCAACCGTCACCCTGAACGCACGCCGGTGTCATGCACGCCGCCCACACTCCGCCCGTCGCAAGCTCCGCGACCCGATCCGCCAAGAGTGTGGGCATGACCCGACCCGACCGTACCCTCGAAGACGTCCACGCCGGTATCGAAGCCGCGTTCCAGCATGTGGTGGCGCATGCGGGCGTCGGACTCGACCCGGCGTTCGAGCGGCGTCTGGACCGGCACCAGCGCCAGCTGCGGGCCCTCCTGGGCGAAGACGCCGATCTCGCCAGCGATGCGATCGAAGCGGCGAGGCGCGTGATGACCTCGGCCGATCCCGCCGCCCCGCTGCTGATGCTGGCCATGGCCCGCGACGCGCTCGCCCGCGCGGTGCGCCGACATGCCCACCGGATGCGCATCGCGGCCTGAGGTCGCCGCCGCGAGTGGGGTGGGCGGCGTTTCCGGAGTGCGGGCGTTCGAGGCTTGCGAGGTTCTCGAGGCACGGGCTTCGGATGGCGTCGCCGCCCGGCGGGAGGGGGGTTGCTGCGCCCTCCTGACGACGTCCTGTCTTTAAGTCGGGTCGCAGACCTTCGTGGTCTGCTCTCCGCAACCCCCCTCCCGCCGGGCAGCGCCTATCGCGAACGTGTAGCTCCGGGTTTTCGGTTGCTTCTCATCACAGGCGCCGATCAGCCGGTCAGAAGCCGGTGGCTCTGGAAGTCGCGTGACCGTGCGCGGCATGGATGCCGCGCCCGAGCCTCCAAGGACGGATTCACGGCGTGTCACGCGACTTCCAGAGCCACCGGCTTCCTACGACCCCCCACCCCGCAATCACGAATGCCTTTCTGCCCGACGACTCGTCCCAACAGCGCTCGCATGGACCGCATCGGGTTCGCGCGAGGGCCAGCGCGGTTCGCCTGCGGACCGCGGGCGTCCGGCCGGGGCCCCGCCAGGTCCATCGGCGGGCACGACGGGGACCTCGACGGGGCCGGCGCGGTGCGCGTGGACGCCCGGCGGGCCGGCCGCAGGGCCGGGGTGCCCCGTTCGGAGACGGTCCCGTGTCCGCTTGCGCGCCGCGCTGGCCCGTGCACGGCGCCCGCACCCGAGTACGTGGACCGCTCCTGCCCCGGCGTCGCGGCAGGAGCGCTGCCTACCGGGCATGCCAGCTGACATCGTTGTCATTGTTTTTGCTGGGTTTTTCCTCCGCCCGAAGGCAGCACCGCCGGTGGCTTTCGGCGACAATGGCGCCCCGTTTCCGCAGGCCTGCACCCGCCATGTCGCCGTCCAGCACCGTTTCACTGACCCGCCATCTCCTCGAGGAACAGCGTGCCGGGCGCATCAATGCCGATGCCCGCCTGCTGATCGAAGTCGTGGCCCGGGCCTGCAAGAGCATCTCGATCGCGGTCGGCAAGGGCGCGCTTGGCGGCGTGCTCGGCGATGCCGGCACCGCCGGCGAGGCCAGCATCAACATCCAGGGCGAGGCGCAGAAGAAGCTCGACGTGCTCAGCAACGAGATCCTGATGGAGGCCAATGCCTGGGGCGGGCACCTAGCCGGCCTCGCCTCGGAGGAGATGGACCACAGCCAGCCGATCCCGGACGTCCATCCGCGCGGCAACTACCTGCTGCTGTTCGATCCGCTGGACGGCAGCTCCAACATCGACGTGAACATCTCGGTCGGCACGATCTTCTCGGTGCTGCGCTGCCCCGACGGCGTCACCACGCCGGCCGACGAGCACTACCTGCAGCCCGGCACCGCGCAGGTCGCGGCCGGCTACTGCACCTACGGGCCCAGCACGATGCTGGTGCTGACCATCGGCCACGGCACCCATGCCTTCACCCTGGACCGCGAGATCGGCAGCTTCGTGCTGACCCAGCGCGGCATGACGATTCCCGAGGAGACGAAGGAATTCGCCGTGAACATGTCCAACCAGCGCTTCTGGGAAGCGCCGATGCAGGCCTATGTCGGTGACCTCCTGGCCGGCAAGGAAGGCCCGCGCGGCAAGGACTTCAACATGCGCTGGGTGGCCAGCATGGTCGCCGACGTGCACCGCATCCTGACCCGCGGCGGCATCTTCAGCTATCCGCTCGACAGCAAGTGCGCGGCCAAGGGCGGCAAGCTGCGGCTGATGTACGAAGCCAACCCGATGAGCTTCCTGGTCGAGCAGGCCGGCGGTGCCGCCAGCACTGGCCGCCAGCGCATGCTCGAGGTCCAGCCGACCGGCCTGCACCAGCGCGTGCCGGTGTTCCTCGGCTCCAAGGCCGAGGTCGAGGCCGCGGTGGGCTACCACGCCCGCCACGACGCCGGCTGAGGCCCCTGCCCCGGGCGCACGGTTTGGCCCTCCCCCGGGGCTTCATGCGAGGATGCAGGCCGGCTCCGACACCGGCATTGGCATGGACGACACCGCCCCCGACTTCATCGAAGTCTTCCCGGATGCGCTCGACCGCGCGCAGTGCGCGGCGATGATCGAGCGCTTCGAGCGCAGCGGCGCCGACCAGCCCGGCCTGGTCGGCGGCGGGCACCGCCCGGACCTCAAGGACAGCCGCGACATCACGCTGGCGGGCAAGCCCGAGTGGCAGGACATCGAGCAGCAGTTGAATGCCGCGGTGTTCAAGGGCGTGATGGCCTACCTGCGCCGCCATCCCTACACCCTGATCGCGCCGTTGATGCTGGAGGTGGCCGATCCGGACGGCCGCCGCCACCGGCTCACCGCCGAACGCCTGCAGGCCATGGACGACGAGGCGCTGGCCGGGGTCGCCCAGACCGTGCTCCGTCCCGGCGCGATCAACCTGCAGCGTTACACCGGGGGGCGCGGCGGTTATCCCTATTGGCACTGCGAGCTGTTCCCGCGCGATGCCCACGGCGAGACCCTGCATCGCCACCTGCTGTGGACGGTGTACCTCAACGAGGGGTTCGGGGCCGGGGAGACCGAGTTCCTGCACCAGCGACGCAAGGTCGCGCCGCGGACCGGCAGCCTGCTGATCGCGCCGGCCGCGTTCACCCATACCCATCGCGGCAACCGCCCCGAGGGCGGCGACAAGTACATCGCCACCAGCTGGGTGCTGTTCCAGCGCGCGGAGACGCTCTACGGCGGTGGCGCCGGGGCGCGCGGCTGAGGCGCGCCGGCGCGGCTCAGGCGGTGCGGGCCTGGTTGAGCACCAACCAGTACAGGCCGACCTGCTTCACCGCCCACACGAACTGCTCGAAGTCCACCGGCTTGCGGATGTAGCTGTTCGCGCCCAGCGCGTAGCAGGCGTCGATGTCCATCGGTTCGGAGCTGGTGGTCATCACCACGACCGGGATGGTGCGGGTGCGCGGTTCGGCGCGGATCGCTTCCAGCACTTCGCGGCCGTCCACCTTGGGCAGGTTGAGGTCCAGCAGGATGATCGACGGCAGGTCGTGCGGGTCGCGGTCGGCGTGGGGGCCGCGCGCGAACAGGTAATCCAGCGCCTGGACGCCATCGCCGGCCACCACCAGCTGGTTGGCGACCTTGGCCTCGTCGAAGGCCAGGCGGGTCAGCTCGATGTCGTCGGGATTGTCTTCGACCAGCAGTATCACTTTGTCCACGTATCACGTTCCCCCTGTTCCAGCGGGTGGCACCGGCAGTTCAAGCGTGAACGTGCTGCCGTGTCCGGGCCGTGATTCGGCCGTGATGCGCCCCCCGTGGCGTTCCGCCACCCGCTGGGCAATCGCAAGGCCCAGCCCGTGTCCCGCGCCGTCTTCCAGGCCATGCAGGCGCTGGAACGGCTCGAACAGTTTATGAAGGTAACGCATGTCGAAGCCCGTGCCGTTGTCACGGATCCGCAGGCGGAGCCGCCCGCCTTCGCAGCGCCCGTCGACCTCGATGCTAGCCGCCTCGCGGCCGCGGGTGAACACCCAGGCATTCGCGGCGAGTTCGTCGAGCATCAGCTTGAGCAGGCGTTCGTCGCCCTCGGCGAGCAGGCCCGGTTCGACGCTGATCTCCACCTGCCGGTCCGGATCGGCGTCCTGCTGTTCGGCCAGCGCCCACTCGGCCAGCAGGCTGAGGTCGACGCGCCTGGGGTTCAGCGGCGCGCGGGTGGCGCGCGAGAGCCGGCCCAGCCCGTCCAGCAGGCTGGACATGCGGTTGGCCGCCGAGTGGATGCGCTGCAGGTGCTCGCGGGCCTCGTCGTCGAGGTGCGGGGCCAGGCGCTGGCCGAGGCGCTGCGAGAAGCTTTCGATCGACCGCAGCGGCGCGCGCATGTCGTGCGCGACGGCATCGGCGAACAGCTGCAGCTGGTGATGCGAGGCCTCCAGCTCCAGGCCGCGCTGGTCGGCGCGCGCGCGCAGGGCCTCCTCCCGCTGGACTTCGTCGCTGATGTCGCGCACCTGGGAGAGCAGGTACATCGGCTCGCCGTCGGCGTCGCGGATGACCGCGCTGTTCAACTGCGCCCAGAACATGGAGCCGTCGCGGCGGAGATAGCGCTTGCGGGCATCGAGCAGGCCGTCCGGGCCGTGGGTCAGGCGCCGGGTGAACTGCTCGACGAGCGGGCGGTCGTCAGGATGGGTCACGTCCTGGAGGCTGCGGCCAGCGAGGTCTTCGCCCGCGTAACCGAGCATTCGCGACAACACGGCATTGGTTTCGACGAAGTGGCCGTCGATGGAGACGATTGCCATCCCGATGCCCGACGCCGCCATGACCAGACGCAGTGCCGTATCGCCCGGCAGGCTGGAAAGCGTTGCAGTGGTTTGCATCGGCATCGTGGTTCCGGGGTCGATGCCAGTGTAGCCGGGACGGTCGTGATGGCCCGGTGCAGGCGAACGGCGCCTTATGCCGCACAATGCGCCCCATGGATGCCGTCGCCTCCCCGTTCACGCAGACCTTGCTCAGCCAGGTGTCCTGGCAGCAGGTGGCGTTCCTGCTGATCCTGGCGGGCACGCTGTACCTGTTCGTCAGCGAGCGCCTGCGCGTGGACGTGACCGCCATGCTGAGCCTGCTGGCGCTGGTGGTGACGGGCATCCTGGACTCGAAGCAGGCGCTGTCGGGCTTCGCCAGCGAGCCGGCGATCATCGTCGCGGCGGTCTTCATCATCTCAGGCGGACTCGCCGCGACCGGCATCACCGAGCGCATCGGCCAGTGGATCGCCCGTGTCGGCGGCCACAGCGAGAGCCGGGCGATCGCGGTGGTGATGCCGGTGGTGGCCGCGCTGTCCTCGTTCACGCACCACGTGATGGTGACGGCGATGATGCTGCCGATCCTCAGCCGGTTCGCGCGGGCGCGCGGGCTGTCGGTGTCGCGGCTGCTGATGCCGATGTCCTTTGCCGCTTCGCTGGGGACGACGCTCACCCTCGTCAGTGCGCCGGCGTTCCTGCTGGCCAACAACCTGATCCAGCGCACCGGCACCGAGGGGCTGGGGATCTTTTCGATCACGCCGATCGGCATCGCCCTGGTGCTGATCGGCATGGTCTACATGCTGCTCACGCACTGGCTGTTGCCCAAGCGTGGCTCCGACAGCAGCGACGACGAATACCTGCGCCTGGACCGCTACCGGACCGAACTGCTGGTCGTCGAAGGATCGCGCTGGAGCACGCGCCCCCTGTCCGACCTGCGCAAGGCGCTGGGCGAGAAATTCCGCCTGGTCGGCTGGATGCGCGACGGCCGGCTGCGCAAGGACCTGGGCGAGTCCAGCCCGCTGATCTCCGGCGACGTGCTGCTGGTGGAGGCCTCGGCCGACACCCTGGCGTCGCTGCACGACGACCCGGGCCTGGACCTCAACGCGGTGGCGCGGTTCGGCAGCACCGTGACCGGCGACGGCGAGGCACAGCTGGTGCAGGCGGTGGTGGCACCGGGCTCGGAGTTCATCGGCCACTCGGTGCGCGAACTGGATTTCTCGCGCCGCTTCCATGCGGTGATCGCCGGGCTGTGGCGACGCGACGCGACGATCGCGCCGCGCATCGCCGATGCCCGCCTCCGCGAAGGCGACCTGCTGGTCCTGTGGGGCAAGCCCGCGCGCTTCGCGGAACTGGCCGCGCATCACGGCTTCCTGATGCTGGTGCCGTTCGCCGGCGAGGCCAAACGACGCATCCGGGCGCCGATCGCCCTGATGGTGATGGGCGCCACCATCCTCGCCGCCGCCACCGAGTGGCTGCCGGTGCCGCTGGCGTTCCTGCTCGGCGCGGTGGCCATGGTGGCCACGCGCTGCGTCGACATCGAACAGGCCTACCGCGAGGTCGACGTGCGCATCTTCGTGATGATCGCCGGCGTGATCCCGCTGGGCATCGCGATGGAGCAGACCGGCACTGCCGCCCTGCTCGCCCAGGGCCTGCTGCAGGTGGTCTCGCAATGGTCGCCACTGTCGATCCTGCTGGTGATGTTCGCCGCGGCCGGGCTGCTGTCGCAGGTCCTGTCGGATGCCGCGACCACGGTGCTGCTCGGGCCGATTGCGATCTCGCTGGCGCAGTCGCTCGGCCTTCCGGTGACGCCTTTCGTGGTCTGCACGGCCCTTGGCGCGGTCGTGACCTTCCTGATCCCGATCGGGCACCACGGCAACCTGCTGATCCTCGGGCCGGGCCAGTACCGCTTCAGCGACTTCATCCGCATCGGCCTGCCGCTGTCGATCCTGCTCGCGCTGACCAGCGCCTGGATCGCCCGCTGGCTATGGCTGGGCGGTCCACTGATGCCCGGTGGCTTCGGCGGGGTCTGAGCGCCGGCTCAGAACAGCTCGCGCTGGGGCGAGTCGGGCCGAGGCGGAACGAAACGGCTGCAGTCGAGCGGCGGCAGGCGGGCATATCCGAGTCGCCGGTGCGCCCGCTTGAAGCGTTGCGCGATCAGCTCGGCGAACGGGCCTTCGCCGCGCATGCGGGTCCCGAAGGTGCTGTCGTAATCCTTGCCGCCGCGCATCTGCTGGACCAGGCTCATGACGTGCGCCGCGCGCTCCGGATAGTGCACCGACAGCCACTCCCGCCACAGTTGCCGGAGTTCGTGCGGCAGGCGGAGCAGCACGTGGCCGGCCGAAGCGGCGCCGGCCTCCCGGGCGGCTTCGAGGATGGCTTCGAGCTCGTGGTCGGTGATGCCCGGGATGACCGGCGCCACCAGCACGCCCACCGGCACCCCCGCCTCATGGAGCGCGCGGATGGCGTTCAGCCGGGCATGCGGGGCGGACGCGCGGGGCTCCATGCGGGCCGACAGGCGATTGTCGAGCGTGGTCACCGACAGGTAGACGGTCGCCAGCCGGTCGCGCGCGAGGTCCGCGAGCAGCGCGAGGTCGTCCAGGACCGCCGCGCTCTTGGTCACGATGCTGACCGGATGCCGGCACTCGGCCAGCACGTCCAGGCAGGCACGGGTGATGCGGTAGCGGCGCTCGCTGGGCTGGTAGGCATCGGTATTGATGCCGAGCGCGATGGGTGCGCAGCGGTAGGCGCGCCGCCCCAGTTCGTCGCGGAGCCGTTCGGCGGCATTGGTCTTCGCGAACAGCCGGGTCTCGAAGTCCAGGCCGGGCGACAGGTCCAGGTACGCATGGGAGGGGCGCGCGAAGCAGTACGCGCATCCGTGCTCGCAGCCGCGGTACGGGTTGACCGACTGGCTGAAGCCGACGTCCGGCGACGCGTTGCGGCTGATGATGGAGCGGGCGCGTTCCTCGCTGACGCGCGTCGCCGGGTTGGGCGTGTCCGCCAGGGCCTCGCCCAGCGAGCCCCAGCCATCGTCGGCGCCTTCCACCCGGGTCACCGCGAAGCGTCCGTCCACCTGCGAGGGCGCCCCGCGCCCCTTCACGCGGCGTGGATTCGGTTCGCGCGGTTTCCGGGCATCATCCATGCACCTAGGCTACGCCGCGCCCGTCGCACCCTGCGCGACCGGGGACGGCTCGTTCATGCACCGGAGGGTTCCCCCTGATCGCATTCTGGCACTCGTTCTTCGAACTTCCGCGCATCGAGCTGTGGCTGGCGATCGGCTGGCTGGTGTACCTGGTGTGGATCGGCGGCTGGATCATCCTGCAGAAGCGGGAGCCGGTCGCGACGCTGAGCTGGCTGATCAGCCTGGCCGCCCTGCCCTATCTCGGCTTCCTGATCTACTACTTCCTCGGTCCGCAGAAGATCCGGCGCCGTTCCGCGCAGCGGCAGCTGTCGCGCGCTGCGCTCCCGGCCCCACCGGCGGGCCTGACGCCCGATCCCGACGCGGTGGAGCTCGCCCGCCTCGGCCAGTCCGTGACCGGCCTGCCGCCGACGACCGCGTCCGAGGTCCAGCTGCTCGTGGACGGCGGGGCCAAGTACGCGGCCCTCATCGACGCCGTGCGCGAAGCGCGGGAACACATCCATCTCGAGTACTACATCTTCAATCCGGACTGCATCGGCACCGAGCTGCGGGATGCGCTGGTCGCCCGCGCGCAGGCCGGCGTCAAGGTCCGCCTGCTGATCGATGCGGTGGGATCGGGGAAGTGCAAGCACACCTTCCTGAAGCCGTTGCTGGACGCCGGTGGCGAGGTGGCCTGGTTCCACCCGATGCGGCTGAAGTTCCTGTGGAAACGGCCGTGGCTGAACCTGCGCACGCACCGGAAGATCGTGGTGATCGACAGCCGGGTGGCCTTCACCGGTGGCATCAACATCACCGACGAGGAGGACGAGCGGCGGCGCGACGACGCCTACCGCGACCTGCACATGCGGCTCGAGGGCAACGTGGTGCTCGAGCTGCAGCTGGTGTTCATCGAGGACTGGGCCTACGCCACGGGCGAACCGCCCCTCCAGCTCGCCCACCCGAACCGGGTGATCGGCAAGGTGCCCGCCCAGGTGGTGGTCAGCGGCCCGGATTCGCCGTGGGAGGCCATCCATCGGCTGCATGTCAGCGCGATCCACGATGCGCGCAGGCGGGTGTGGCTGGTCACCCCCTATTTCGTGCCCGGGGAAGCGGCGCGGATGGCGCTCACGTCCGCCGCGCTCGGCGGACTGGACGTGCGCCTGGTGGTGCCCAAGATGAGCGACAGCCACCTGGTGACCTATGCCGCCCGGTCCTACTTCGACGAATTGCTGCAGGCCGGGGTCAAGATCTACGAGTACGGCCCGCGGATGCTGCACACCAAGGCCCTGCTGTGCGACGACGACCTGGTGCTGCTGGGCAGCGCGAACTTCGACCACCGCAGCTTCCGGCTGAACTTCGAAGTGTCCGTGCTGTTCCGGGACAAGGGGCTGTGCGCGCAGGTGGCGGAGCTGATCGAAGGCGAGTGCGACTATGCCTGCCAGGTCCAGGACGAACGCGACCGTGCCCTGTGGCGCGTGCGCCTGCCCGAGGCCCTCGCGCGGCTGGTGTCGCCGCTGCTGTGAGGGGGAAGCCCGGCGACCGACGGATGGCCGCAGCACCGGGCTGGCCGGGCGCGAGGGCAGGCACGGCCCGGGTACACTCGTGCCCACACCCCGCCCGGATCGCACCGAGATGATGCCCTGGCTGTTCCTGCTGCTCGCTTTCGCCGCGCTGGCGGCGGCTTTCCTGACCAGTTCGCCCGGCGTGCTGGCCCTCTGCCTGCTGCTGTCGCTTGGTTTCACCGTCGCGTGGGTGATGGGGCTGCTGGCACGTCGGGTCGGCGATGCCAGTCGCGACGTGGCCACCATCGTCGATACCGCCGAGCTGCAGCGCCTGCGGGAAGCCGCCGAGGCCCGGCGTCGCGCCGAGGCGGTGACGCCGCCCCCCGCGCCCCCTTCGAACTGAGGGCCGCGTGACCGTCCTCAGCGTCAACGTCAACAAGATCGCGGTGCTGCGCAACTCGCGCGGCGGACGGGAACCGGATGTCGTGGCCGCCGCGCGGGCCTGCCTGGATGCCGGCGCGCACGGGATCACGGTCCACCCGCGTCCCGATGCCCGCCACATCCGCGCTGACGACGTATACGCGCTGGCCGAGCTCACGCGTGCGCGAGGCGTCGAGTTCAACCTCGAGGGCAACCCGTTTGCGCCGCCCCGCCCCGGTTATCCCGGCTTCCTCGCCCTGTGCGAGCGGACCCGTCCGGCCCAGGCCACCCTGGTGCCGGACGGGGATGCACAGCTGACCTCGGACCACGGATTCGATTTCGTGAAGGATGCCGTCCAGTTGCGCCCGCTTGTGACGCAATTGAAGGGCATGGGCTGCCGGGTCAGTCTGTTCGCGGACGCCCATGGCGACCCGGCGACCTGCACCATCGCGCGCGCCAGCGACTGCGGCGCGGACCGCGTCGAGTTGTTCACGGGGCCCTGGGCCGAGGCGTTTGCGCAGGGTGAGCCGGAGCGCATGCTGGAGCGCTTCGCCGGGGCCGCGATGCGCGCGCAGGCCGCAGGTCTGGGGGTCAACGCCGGCCACGACCTCAACCAGGAGAACCTGCAGGCGTTCCTGGCGGCCGTGCCCGGCGTGCTGGAGGTCTCAATCGGTCATGCGCTCGTGGCCGAGGCCCTGTATGCGGGCTTGTCGACCACGGTGTCCCGCTATCTCCGCCTGCTCGGGGACGGCTGAGCGACGCCCCGGGTCCAGACGTCGGCGTCAGCCGGATCGGCTTGGGGGTGGGCACGCCCACCCCGCCACCTCCAACCGGTCAGCGCCCCTGGGCGATGTGGGTGACGCCGGCTTCCCGTGCCGCCGAAAGGGCTCCAGCGAAGGCCTGGTATTCGGCATCGCCACTCGCCGCAATCTGCAGCACGCGCTCGGGATGGCCCGCGAAACGATCCGCCAGTGCCGAGCCCAGCGTCGACCGGTCATGCGCCACGCCGTCGAGCAGGTAGCTCCCGTCCGCCGTCGCGAGCAGCTGGACGGGCGAGTCCGTCGGCGGCGTGGCCTCCGTATTGGGCTGCGGCAGGCGTGTCAGGAGGGTCTGGCTGGCGATGGGCGCGGTGACCATGAAGATCACCAGCAGGACCAGCATCACGTCGACGAGCGGGGTTATGTTGATCTCGGCGAGGGCGGCCTGACCACGGCTGCCGTCGGCGTAGAGCGTGCTTGCCATCGAACACCTCCTTGATCCGTCGGGAACGACGGGCGTGTGCCCGCCTGGATCCACGCTGCGCCCTCGAAGATGAACACGCGCTGGACGAATCCAGGCAGCGCCGGCCAGGGCGAAGGCCGGGCCCCGGTGCCGGGCCGCGGACCCTCGCCATAAAAAACGCCGCCCCGGTGGGGCGGCGTTCAATTCCTGCTACACGACGGTAAGACGTCGATCGGGTTCTGTCTGATCAGTTCTGGACGAACCCGATCTTCTGCATGTCGGCATTCTTGGCCGCGGTCAGGACCTTGGCCAACACGCCGTACGCGGCATCACCGCTGGCGTCGACCTCCAGCAGGGGCTGGTTGGTCGGGTCGTTGGCCACTTCCTGCAACATGCGCTGCTGGAGCTGGGTCAGCGGAACCGGCGAGTCGTTCCAGTAGACCGTGCCGGTGCCGTCGATCCGCAGCCGGATCGGCGGCGGCGGATCAGTGGTGGTGGGTGGCGGATTGGTGCTGCGTTGCGGCAGCGCGATATCCACCGGATAGCTGGCAATCGGTGCGGTGACCATGAAGATGATCAGCAACACCAGCATCACGTCCACCAGGGGCGTGACGTTGATGTCGGCCATCGCACCGCTGCCACCAGTCGTAAAAGCCATGGCTGCGCTCCGTTAGTTTTCGCGATCGGCAATGGTGACGAAGCCGACCTTGCGCATGCCCTGGGCTTGCGCGGTCTTCACGACCTCATCCACGATGCGATAGCGGGTGGTCTTGTCACCACGCACGTTCACCTGGGGCTGCGGGACCTTCTGGGCCTCGACCGACAGACGGCTCTCCAGCATCTCCTGGGTGACCGGCTCGTCGTTCCAGAACAGCGAGCCGTCATCCTGGATGGCGACCGTGATCGGTGCCGTGTCCAGCGGATCCTGCTTCTTCTCCAGGTTGGCCTCCGGCAGGTCCACCTTGACCTTGTGGGTCATCAGCGGCGCGGTAATCATGAAGATGATCAGCAGCACCAGCATCACGTCCACCAGGGGCGTGACGTTGATGTCGGCCATTGCGCCGCCGCTACCACCAGAACTCATAGCCATCGTAGAACTCCCGGATCGCGTGTGTGACGAGTGGACCTATCAGCGCTTGGCGCCGAGGTCGCCCACGCGCGAACCCGTGGCGAAGAAGTCGTGCAGGTCGTGCGCGAACGTGTCGAACTTGTTGTTCGTCACGCGGTTGGCACGGGTGAAGAAGTTGTACGCGAGCACGGCCGGGATCGCGACGAACAGACCGATCGCGGTCATGATCAGCGCCTCACCCACCGGGCCGGCGACGGCGTCGATCGATGCGTTGCCGGTCATACCGATGCGGATCAGGGCGTGGTAGATGCCCCAGACCGTACCGAGCAGACCGACGAACGGGGCGGTCGCACCGACCGAAGCCAGCAGTGTCAGGCCCGACTCGAGGCGCGAGCTCTCGCGGGTGACAGCCTGGCGCAGGGCGCGGTCGACGAACTCGGAGCGGTTCAGCGACTCGACCAGGCGCGAGCCCTCGTGTCGCTGGTGGTGCGACGCGGCCTGCGCAGCGTCCAGCGCGATCTTGGAGAACGGCTCGCTCTTGGGCTGCTCTTCCATGAAGCGGATCGCATCCTGCGCGTTCGGGGTTTCCCAGAACGTCGCCATGACGCGGTCCGTGCTGGAACGCAGGCGCATGTTGCGGACGAAGTTGTAGATCATCCAGTAGATCGACATGGCAGACATGGCGATGAGGGTAAGGAACACGATCCACGCCAGCGGATCGAAGTGCTGGATCATGTTCGCGAAGCTCATCTGCTGGAGGGCTTCGGCGTTGGAGCCTCCGGCAGTGGCGGTGGTGGTTTCCTGCAGCATGACGCTTACCTTTGAAATGTCGTGGAAGGAATAACTGTTACTGGAAAAGGTGTAACGGGTACAGCTCGGGTGTTGCTCGAATCCGACGCAGGCTTACTGCGGAACGAAGTCGACCGGAACGCGGACCTTGGACGGAACGTTGACACCGTTGCGCTGCTCCGGATTGAAGCGCCACTTGCGGGCGGCTTCCATCGCGGCACGATCCAGATTTCGGTTGCGGCTGGACTGCTCGACGGAGACGTCGAGCACGTTGCCCTGGGCATCGATGCTGATGACAAGGACGACGGTACCACCCACGCCCCGGCGCAGCTCCTGCGGCGGATACCGCGGCGGATTGCGCTGGCGCGACGACGGATCGACGCTGGAACCGATATTGGTGGCGGGCGGCGGCGGCGACGGCGGGGCCGGCGGCGGAGCCTGGACGTCGACCGGGCTGGGCTCGTCGAACACCACCGGCGGATCCTCCGGCGGCGGCGGCACCGGGGTCGGCTGCGGCGGCGCGATCTTCGGCGGCGGCTTCAGCTCCTTCGGTGGCTCCGGCGGCGGCGGCGGCGGCGGCGGCGGCGGCGGCGGTGGCTTGATGATGTTGACGAGCGTGACTTCTTCCTTCTCCTGCTTGGCAGGAGGCGGAGCCATCGGCGCGAGCAGCAGCAGCAGGGCTGCTACGTGCACGGTGATCGCCATGGTGATGCCCGCGATGCGGGCCCAGTTCAGGCCGTCGTCGCGATCGTCGTTGTAATGGGCGTGCTGGATTTCGAGGTCTTGCGTCATGCGCCGTCAGCTCGGGGAGGTGTTTCCGCAACGTCTGACGCCGCGGGCGTTGAACCGATCCGGAGAGCGCTTGCACGCTGCCCGAACCTCCTAGGTTATACCAAAATGCGGCGTGATGAACCAGACTGCGTGCCGTCTTTTGGTCGTATTGATCAGCCCCCCGGGAGGGCCAGGATCGTGTCCGCGTCCTTGGCGCTGCGCACCCCCTTGGCCTTGGCCTGGCGGGCGGCTTCCTTGGCCTCGGGAACGCGATCCTCCTGCCAGAGGATGCGCGCGAGGTTGAGGTAGGTCTCGCCGTCGTCGTCCAGCGGCGCAGCCTTCTTGTAGGCCTCGATCGCGGGCGCGACCTGGTCGGAGAAGTAGAGCGACTGGGCGAGGGCGAGGTTGTTCTGGAAGCTGTTCTCCAGGATGCCCTTCTGGAAGCCTTCCTGGATCACGCCGGCGGCCTTGGCCTCGTTGCCGTCCATGTTGAGGTAGGTGCTGTAGAGCTGGCGGTATTCCTGGTCGGTCGTCAGCTGGCCGGACGCGCGCAGGCCCTCCAGGACCTCGGCGGCCTTGTCGAACTGCTCGCCCTGCTGGTAGGTGGCGGCCAGGTTCATCTGGGCGCGCTTGTCATCCGGTGTCTTCGCGGCGATCGACTCGGCGAGCGCGGCGGCCTCGGCCGTCTGCCCGGTCTCGAAGTAGGTCGCCATCAGCATCTGCTGCCAGTCGTTGCGCGGCTCGGGGCTGGCGTCGATGGCCTGCTTGAGCACGGTGGCAGCCTCGGGATAGCGCTCCATGCGGTACAGCGCGTTGCCCTTGACGATGAGGTGCTCGGGATTGGTGCTGCGGGTCTCGGCGAAGAACCGGTCGATGGTGGAGAGCGCGGCGTCGTACTGCTCTTCCTGCAGCTGCAGCTGGGCCATCATCAGCATCGCGCCGTAATGGCCGTTGTTGTCGAGACCGTTGTAATCGATGGCCTGCTGCAGGCTGGCGATCGCGCCGGCGCTGTCGTCCCGGTCGTAGTGGACCTGGGCACTGATCTGCGCGGCGAAGGCCTTGTCGTACTCGTTGGCCTTGTCGCTCGCCATGATCTCGTTGGCGACTTCCAGCGCCTTGTCGCCCTCGTCCTTGTCGTAGTAGTCGACCATGCGCTGGAGACGCTGGCTCATGCGCGAGGACGCCTTCGTGCCGGGCTCCTCGCGCGTGGCGTCGGGGTAGGCGTCTTCGGTGGCCTGGCTGCTGCTGTTCTCGCCCTGGCGCTCGCGGCGCTGCTCGGAACGCTCGCGGGCACTCTGGGCACTGGCGTCGGACACGCTGCCCAGCAACAGGATCGCGCCAACCGCGGCGGCCAGCAGGTTGAGGGGACGGGCGTTGGATGGGCTCATCGGGCTACCTTCTCCATATCGTTCCGGGCGGGGCTTCGAAAAACCCTGCACCGTCGGGGGCGGTCACGCTACCAGAAACGGATGACAGGGTGCTACGGGGTTGCGCTGGCTCGGATTCTGGTGTTGCACGGGGGATTCGTGACTCCCATCAACCACACTTCGGCGTACGGCCGGCGGCCTGGGCCTGGCGGTAGGTGGGCGCGAGGCCATCGGCGCGACGCTCGAGTTCACTGATGCGGGTACCGGGACTGGGGTGCGTGGACAGCCATTCAGGCGGCTGGCCACCCCCTTCTTCCATCATGTGCTGCCACAGGTCGACGGCCTGGTGGGGGTCGTAGCCGGCTTCGGCCATCAGGCGCTGGCCCACGACGTCGGCCTCGCTCTCCTGGGTACGGTTGTTGGGCAACAGGAACACGCCCTGCACCGCGGCACCGCCGAACTGTTGGGTGGCGCTTGCGGCACCCTGGCCGTACTGAGATCCGACCAGGGCCCCCAGCAGGCCCAGGCCGGTCTGGGCGCCGACCTGGCGGGTGATCCGTTCATCATGGTGGTGGGCGATCACGTGCCCGATCTCGTGGGCGATGACCGTCGCCAGCTGGTCCTGGTTCTTCGCGACTTTGAAGATGCCGTCGTTGACCCCGATCTTGCCGCCCGGCAACGCGAACGCATTGGGCGAGGGGTCAATGAACAGGGCCACGTCCCAGCCGCTGGCCTGTCCTGCCGGCAACTGCCGGGTCAGGCTGTCGACCACGCAGCGGACATAGCGGGTCTGCGCGGCGTTGCCGCTGATCCGGCCCTGCTGCTTGGCCTGGTCGAAGGCCTGGATGCCCATCTGCTGCAACTGTTCCTGGGACACCGCGCCCACGACCTGGGTGCGGCCGGTCGGCGAGGTGGTGGTGGCGCAGCCGGCCAGCAGGAGCGTCAACACGCCCCCGACGGCAAGTGCGTACCAGGCGGGACAGGAAGCGGGTTGGGGACGGGCAGGGTGCATGCAACCTCCAGGCAGGGACAGGCCCTTGTAGCGGAAAGCGGATTAACACGGTGTAATCCGCCGGCCGTGGAGGGTGGGTGTAGACCGCTCAGCCGGTACCCGCGACCAGCAGCGCGACGGCGAGCGCGTTGTTCAGGACATGGGCGCCGATCGCCGCCCAGAGGGTGCCAGTCCGTCGGTACACCCAGGCGAACGCCCACCCCATCAGGCCATAGGTCAGCCAAAGCTGCAGGGTGGCCGGCCACGGATTGGCGCTCAGGCCGGGCAGTTCATGCACGAGGGCGAAGCTGACACTGCTCAGTGCATACCCCAGACCGGTGCGACCGGCGCGCCAGAGCCGTCCGAACAGGACGCGGCGGAACAGCAGTTCCTCGTACGCGGGAGCAAGCAGCGCCGCGAACACCACCAGGAAAACCGGGCTCTGGGCAAAGGCGGTCTTGATGAGGGCCTCGTTGGTGGGCACCGGTTGCGAGCCCAGCTGCTCTCCGGCCCAGCCGATGGCGGCGCTCCCCAGCAGCACGCCCAGCCCCACCAGGAGCGTCCAGCCCCATGTCGCCGGTCGGCGCAGGGCCGCTCGCGACGCCTGCCGTTCGGGCGTGCTGGCGCGCCCCCGCAGGGCATACACGATCAGCGCGGCGCTGCCCGTTGCCAACAGGGTCAGCCAGACCAGGGCGACACCGTCGGGTTGGGCCACCTCCTGCAGCAGGCGGTCGATGTCGCCCCGCCCCTCGCGCAGCGCGGCGAACCCTTCCCACACGGCCAGCCCGAGCGTGAACACCATGCTCAGCGCGAAAATGAGGCCGAGCGCCAGGCCCAGGTCGATGAAAAAACCGACGAGCGGCGACTGCCGGTGAACGGGCAGCGGCGGCGGAACCGCGACCGGGGATCCAGCGTCCATGCGCACGTCCGGCACCGGTCAGACGTCGAGGTTGGCGACCTTGAGCGCGTTGTCCTCGATGAACTCGCGGCGCGGTTCCACCACGTCGCCCATCAGGGTGCTGAAGATCTGGTCGGCGGCCACCGCGTCCTCGATGCGCACGCGCAGCAGGCGACGGGTCTCGGGATTGACCGTGGTTTCCCACAGCTGCTCGGGGTTCATTTCGCCCAGGCCCTTGAAGCGCTGGATCTGGCGGCCCTTCTTGGCTTCGTCCATCAGCCAGGCCTGCGCCTGGGCGAAGCTGTCGATCGGCTGCGCGCGGTTGCCGCGGATGATCTGCGCCCCGTCGCGGACCAGGCCGTGCAGCTGGTTGGCCGCCTCGCGCAGGGCGCGCAGGTCGCCGCCCTCGAAGGCCGCCAGCGGCAGCAGCTGGGTGACCGTCTGGCCCATGTGGGTGCGCTCGATGCGCAATGCCGCCGGCTGCAGGTCGTTGGCCGGCTGGAACGCGAGGGCATAGCGCGGCTGGCCGAGGCCGCCGCGGTTGAGGCGGGCGGCGAGGGCGTCGAGCTCATGCTGCTCATCGGTGTTGGCGGCGAGCTGTTCGGCGTCCAGCGGGGTGTAGTCGATCAGCGCCTCGAGCACGCGCGGATCGAAGCGGTGCTGGTTGCGGGCGATCACTTCGCGTGCCGACGCATAGGCCAGCAGCAGCTGCTCCAGCGCCGCACCGCTGATCGGCGGCTCGCCATCGGCAGGCACCAGGCTGGCGTTCTCGACCGCGTGGTTGGCCAGGTAGGCGTCCAGCGCCGCGTCGTCCTTCAGGTAGAGCTCGGTCTTGCCCTGCTTGATCTTGTACAGCGGCGGCAGGCCGATATAGATGTGGCCGCGCTCGATCAGCTCCGGCATCTGCCGGTAGAAGAACGTCAGCAGCAGGGTGCGGATGTGGCTGCCGTCGACGTCGGCGTCGGTCATCAGGATGATGCGGTGGTAGCGCAGCTTGTCCGGGTTGTACTCGTCCTTGCCGATGCCGGTGCCGAGCGCGGTGATCAGCGTGCCGACCTCGGCCGAGGACAGCATGCGGTCGAAGCGCGCGCGCTCGACGTTGAGGATCTTGCCCTTGAGCGGGAGGATCGCCTGGGTCTTGCGGTTGCGGCCCTGCTTGGCCGAGCCGCCCGCCGAGTCACCCTCGACGATGAACAGTTCGCTGAGCGCCGGATCCTTCTCCTGGCAGTCGGCAAGCTTGCCGGGCAGCCCGGCGATGTCCAGCGCGCCCTTGCGGCGGGTCAGGTCGCGGGCCTTGCGCGCGGCCTCGCGGGCACGCGCCGCGTCGACCACCTTTTCGCAGATGGCACGGGCTTCGTTCGGGTTTTCTTCCAGGAACTCCTGCAAACGTGCGCCGAACGTGCTCTCAACGACCGGCTTTACATCGGAACTGACCAGTTTCTCCTTGGTCTGGCTGGAGAAACTCGGGTCCGGCACCTTGACCGACAGCACCGCGATCATGCCTTCGCGCATGTCGTCGCCCGACAGGCTGATCTTGGCCTGCTTGGCAATGCCGTTCTGTTCGATGTAGTTCGACAGGGTGCGGGTGAGGGCGGCGCGGAAGCCGGCCAGATGGGTGCCGCCGTCCTTCTGCGGGATGTTGTTGGTGAAGCAGAACATCGTTTCCTGGTAGGCGTCGGTCCACTGGATCGCGACGTCGACGCTGATGCCGTTCTGCTCGCCGGACACGGCGATCACGTTCGGGTGCAGCGGGGTCTTGAGCTGGGCCAGGTGCTCGACGAAGGAGCGGATGCCGCCTTCGTACTGGAACACGTCGCGCTTGCCCTCGCCGCGCTCGTCGATGAGGGTGATCTTGACGCCCGAATTCAGGAACGACAGCTCGCGCAGGCGCTTGGCCAAGATGTCGTAGTGGAATTCGGTGTCGGTGAAGATCGCGGCCGCCGGCTTGAAGCGCAGGCGGGTGCCGCGCTTGTCGGTGGCTTCCAGCTGCTTGAGCGGGTAGAGCGGCTCGCCCAACGCGTACTCCTGCTGGTAGTGGTGGCCGTCGCGCCAGACGTCGAGCCAGAGGTGCTCGGACAGCGCATTGACCACCGAGACGCCGACGCCATGCAGGCCGCCGGACACCTTGTAGCTGTTGTCGTCGAACTTGCCGCCGGCGTGCAGCACGGTGAGGATGACCTCGGCCGCCGAACGGTTTTCTTCCTTGTGGATGTCGACCGGGATGCCGCGGCCGTTGTCCGAGACCGAGACCGAGCCGTCCTCGTGGATGGTCACCACGATGTCGTCGGCATGGCCGGCGAGGGCCTCGTCCACCGAGTTGTCGACCACCTCGAACACCATGTGGTGCAGGCCGGTGCCGTCGTGCACGTCGCCGATGTACATGCCGGGACGCTTGCGCACCGCCTCAAGGCCACGGAGTACCGTGATCTTGCTGGAATCGTAGGCGGGGTTGGCAGCGTCCTGCGGGGTTTCGGTCTGGGGGTCGTGCTCGGATGAAGTCATTGCGGCAACAGGCTCCGGGCGACACGTCATGGCGACGGCGCAATCAGGACAACGGTGTCGAAAAGGCGACACTGGAGTATAGCAGGCGGGACCCTCCCGACGCCGGGGCGCAGCCCCCGCAGACACGGCGGTTCAAGTACCCGCGGGGCTCGCCCGCACCGTGCCATGTTCCACGTGGAACCGGGCTACCGTCGCGGCCATCGCGCCGAAGCCGGATGGGGCTTCCGTGCCGGTGATGAAGACCTGCGCACCCACTGTGGCCAGCCACTGCAGGACCCGCCCCTGATGCTGCCGGTCGAGCTCCGAGCCCAGGTCATCAAGTGCAATGACCGGCCACCGCCCGTGATGCCTGGCGAGTTCCGCCCCCTGGGCCAGGATCATCGACAGTGCGCTGAGCTTCGCTTGCCCCCGGGAGAGCGCTTCCCGACCGGGCAGGGTGGGGTATCGCACGCGTAGATCCGCGCGATGAGGCCCGACCGAGGTGAAGCCCGCCTGGAGATCCCGCTCTCTCGACAACAACAGTGCATCGCCGAGGGCGAGGCTCTCCCGGCGCCATCCGGGCAGGTATTCGAGCTCCAGCTGACCCAGGCTCGGCGCCAGCGCCTTCACCACCGGACCCAGTTGATGCTGGAGGTCGTCCAGGTGCATCTGCCGGCGTCGGGTCAGGACTTCGCCCGCCTCGCTCAGCTCCCGCTCCCAGGCGTCCAGGCCGTCCTGTATGCGGCCGGTCTTCAGCAACGCATTGCGCTGTTTTAACGCCCGATTGTAACGACGCCATACGGGCAGGAACTCATGTTCCACGTGGAACAAACCCCAATCCATGTAGCGACGCCGCATGTCGGCCGCGCCGGTGACCAGGGCATGGCTTCCAGGCTCGAAACTCACCACTGCCAGCGCCGCGCAGAGATCCCCGAGCTGGGCGACGGTTTGCCCATCCAGGCGGCCGCTCCAGGCCTGTCCACTGTGGCGAAGGCCGGCCTTTCGCTCTCTGAGCCCGGTGGGCGTGAGCTCGTTCCATTGGACGAACACCTCCAGCGCATCCGCCCCGGCCCGCAGCACGCCGTCCCGCACGCGACCCCGGAAACTCCGGCCGTGCGCCATCAGGTGCATGCCCTCCAACAGGGAGGTCTTGCCCGCACCGTTCTCTCCCAGGATCAGGTTGATCCCATCGGCCGGTTCGAAGCGGACGTGTTCGAAGCGACGGAACTGATGGAGGTCGAGGCGGGTGATCTGCATCGTCACAGCTTAAGCGGTCAAGGCGGGCCGGAAGCCGACCCGGCAGGGTTGTGACCCAGGGTGATTGGGCCCTGGAATCGGGAATCGGATGGTGGCAGGGCAGGGATGCGATGGAGCAGGGAAGCCCAGTCGCCCCCTCCGAACGTCACCACGCTGGAAACGGAAACGCCCGGCAAGAAGCCGGGCGTCTCGATGTTCCACGTGGAACAGGGATGTTCAGAGTCGCAGCGGCATCACGACATGGCGGCTGCGCTCGTTGCCGGCCTCGCGAATCAGGGCCGAGGAGTTGGCGTCCCGCAGCGCCAGGACCACCTGCTCGTCGCGCAGTGCCGTCAACGCGTCCATCAGATAGTTGACGTTGAAGCCCACCGCCAGGTCATCGACCTTGGTATCCGCTTCAACCTCTTCCTGCGCCTCTTCCTGCTCGGGGTTGTGGGCACTGATCTTCAGCTGGTTCGGGGACACTTCGATCCGCACGCCGCGGTACTTCTCGTTCGACAGGATGGCTGCACGCTGCAACGAGGCCCTCAGCACTTCCCGGTCAATGCGGATCTCGCGATCGGCGCCAATCGGAATCACCGCTTCGTAATCCGGGAAGCGGCCGTCGATGAGCTTGCTGGTAAAGGTCACGTCATCGCGCTTGATACGGATATGGCCACGGCCCATCTCGATCTCCACTTCGCGCTCGCCCCCCTCAAGCAGGCGCTGCAGCTCGGTGACGCCCTTGCGGGGCACGATGATCTGACGCTTCGTGCCGTTCCCACCTTCCAGAGCGGCTTCGCAGAGCGCCAGTCGGTGGCCGTCGGTGGCCACGCAGCGCAGGCTGCCCTCACGCAGGTCGAACAACAGACCGTTGAGGTAGTAGCGGACATCCTGCTGCGCCATCGCAAACGCGGTCCGCTCGATCAACTCCTTGAGGGAGGCTTCCGGCACGCGCACGCGCTCGGTGGCTTCCACTTCGTCGATGGCGGGGAAGTCGTTGGCCGGCAGGCTGGCCAGCGTGAACCGTGAACGGCCGGCCTGGACGGTCACCTTCTCGGCGGTCTGGCTGATGGTGACTTTGCTGCCGTCGGGGAGCGCACGGACGATATCGAACAACTTGCGCGCAGGGATCGTGGTCTCGCCGTCTTCGGCATCGTCCACCGGGATCCGCGACACCATCTCGACTTCCAGGTCCGTGCCCGTCAGCGAGAGTTGGCCGTCCTGCACCTGGACCAGCAGGTTGGCCAGTACGGGCAGCGTCTGGCGCCGTTCGACCACGTTGACGACCTGCGCCAACGGCTTGAGAAACACTTCACGTTGCAGGCTGAAACGCATGCTCAACCGCTCCCCTATGCCCAAGACAAAAGATTGGATAAATCAAAAGCGTGGTGGTGGTGGTGTCCCGAAAACCACTGGAAAACCGATGTAAATACTTGTTTTTACTAAGTTTATTTGGAACATGAAGCCCGGTAGAACTGGGCGATGGCCTTGGGACATGTTGTGGACAACTTTTCGGCCCTGCTGTCGGACTCCACTTGTCCACAGTTTGTACCGCGTCCGTCCAGACCTTTTCGCTTTCCCTGTTCATGATGGACTGTCCACGGCTTCCGGCGCGGCGCAGATGCGCCAGCTCGACGGTGCCTGACAAGCCTATTCGCTCAACTTACGGATCAGCTTGTCCCAATCCTCGCGCATCTTGCCGTCCGTCTCCATCAGGGTGCGGATCTGCCGGCAGGCATGCAGCACCGTGGTGTGGTCGCGCCCGGCGAAAGCGTCGCCGATTTCCGGCAGGCTGTGCTCGGTCAGCTCCTTGGTCAGCGCCATCGCCATCTGGCGTGGGCGAGCGAGCGAGCGGGTCCGCCGTTTCGACAACAAATCCTTGATTTGCAGGCCGTAGTAGTCTGCCACGGTCTTCTGGATGTTGGGGATGCCGATGGCCTGCTGCTGCGCCCTGAGCAGGTCGCGCAGGGTCTCCTGGGCAAACTCCACAGTGACGGCCCGTCCGGTGAAGTTGGCGCGGGCCGTCAGGGTATTCAACGCGCCCTCGAGGTCGCGCACGTTGCTGCGCATCTTCTTGGCCAGCAGGAAGGCCACGTCTTCCGGGATCTGCGCCCCCCGCTCGCGGGCCTTGCTGAGGACGATCTGTGCGCGGGTCTCGAAATCCGGCGGTTCGATCGCGACGCTCAATCCCCAGGCCAGGCGCGACTTCAGGCGCGGCTCCAGGCCTTCGACCTCGCGGGGATAGCGGTCGCAGGTCAGGATGATCTGCTGCTTGCCGTCGAACAGCGCATTGAAGGTGTGGAAGAACTCTTCCTGGGTGCGGTCCTTGCCGGCGAAGAACTGGATGTCGTCGATCAGCAGCGCGTCGACCTGCTGGAACTGGCGCTTGAATGCGTCCATGGTCTTGTCCTGCAGCGCCTTCATCATGGCGCTGAAGAACTGTTCGCTGCGCAGGTAGAGCACGCGGAAGCCCGGGTTGTTGGCCCGCATCTGGTTGCCGGCCGCGAACATCAGGTGGGTCTTGCCAAGGCCGGTGCCGCCGTACAGCAGCAACGGGTTGTGGGCGCGGTCGCCCGGCTTCAGGGCCGCTTGCCAGGCCGCGGCGCGTCCCAGCTGGTTGCTGCGGCCTTCGACGAAGTTGTCGAAGGTGTAGTGGTTGTCCATGTGCCCGTTGAAAGGGGCGGCGGGACTGGTGATCGCAGGGGCCGCCCGAGGGGCCGGCGCGGCTGCATGCGCGCGCGGCAGCTCACCGACTTCCAGGCTGACGTCCGGGCTTCCCGCGAAGTACTCGAGCAGTTCGCGGATGCGCGCGAGATAACGATCGCGCACCAGCTCCACGACGAACGCGTTCGGCGCATAGAGCACGGTGACGTCGTCCCGGCGGGTGGATTGCAGCGGTTTCAGCCAGGTCTGGACATCCTCGAGCGGGAATTCGGCTTCAAGGCGTTCGAGGCAGCGGGGCCAGGCGTCCATAGGGTGCGAGCGGTGTTCCGGTGATGCGTGGGCGCGACGTCCACCGGCGCGCGTGCCCGCGGGCGACGCGACACGGCAGGGGACGGGGGTGGGCCAGACTATCACCCGCCCGGGGGCCGGAACAGCGTCCGCGCGAGGCCAGCGCAGCCGAAGCGACGGATGGCACACCGGCGGGAATGCCTGAACGGCCACCCGTAGTACAGACGCGTTGGTGGCGACGAACTTGACCGGGGGAGGTCACCACGTTAAAGTTCGCGGTTCATTTCGCATCCGATTGCAGAGTCGCCACCATGGCCACCAAGCGCACCTTCCAGCCCAGCAACCTCAAGCGCAAGCGCGACCACGGTTTCCGTGCCCGCATGGCGACCGCCGACGGCCGCAAGATCCTGGCCCGCCGCCGCGCCAAGGGCCGCAAGCGCCTGACCGCCTGAGGCCGTCGGGCCTCCGGCCGACACGGTGGATACCACCGACCGGCCGCCGTCCGCGTTGATGGCGTCGCGATTCCCGCCCAGTGCGAGGGTCCGCGCCAAACGGGACTTCGACCGCATCTTCAAGCACGGGCGACGCGTGGCGTTGCCCGTGCTTGCGTTGCACTACAGCTTTGACGAGGCGTCCACGCCGGCAGCGGCGGCGGACGCTTACGCGCGCCCGGCTGGCGCCCGCCTGGGCCTGGCGGTATCGCGCAAGGTCGATCCGCGCGCGGTCGGCCGCAACCGCATCAAGCGGGCGCTCCGCGAAAGTTTCCGCGGCCACCGGCACCGCCTGCCCGCCGGAGACTATGTCGTGGTGGCCCGTCCCGCCGCCGCCCGTGAGACGGGGGACCGCTTGCGGCAGGCGTTCGAGAACCTCCTGCAGCGGGCCGGCGCGTTGCCGCGTCCGGGGCAGGGCGGCACAATGCGCGCCGACCGGGTGTCCCCGGATGCCCCGCGCCAGGACCCCTGACTTGTCCCGGCCCCGTCGCGACCGCATACCTCAGGTTCGGGCCGCGCGCTCCTCCTTTCCATTTCCCGAGTCGCTATGAACCAGACCCGCATCTTCCTGATCATCGCCTGGCTGATGGTGGCCACCCTGTTGTGGATGGAGTGGAACAAGGAGCAGGCGCCTGCACCGGCCCCCACGACCACCGCCACGACGGCGGCGGGCGTGCCCTCGGCGGGGACGGTCCCGGATGCGGTGGATGCCAGTGGCGTGCCCAGCGCGACGCCGGGCACGCCAGCTGCGGTCAGTGCCGCCCCCGTGGCCGGCACCGCTCCCGTGGTCACCGTGACCACCGACGTGGTGCGCGCCGAGCTGGCCGGTGGCGAGCTCCGCCAGGTCGACCTGCTGAAGTACGGCCAGACCGCGGACGACAACAGCCCGCCGGTGCAGCTTTTCAACACCGACCCGACGCAGTACTTCGTGGCGCGCAGCGCCTGGGCCAGCGAGCAGGGTGCGCCCGACGCGCAGGCCTTCCGCCTGGAGGGAGAGGCGCGCGACTTCGTGCTGGCCGACGGCCAGGACCAGGTCGTCGTCCCTTACACCTGGACCGGCGCCGACGGCGTGACCATCCGCCGCGAGGTCATCTTCAAGCGCAACGACTACGCGATCGAGGTGCGTGACGAAGTCCGCAACGCAGGCGCCAGCCCCTGGACCGGTTACATCTACCGCGAGCTCGACCGCGTGCCGGCCGCGGAACAGGGCGGTGGCCCGATGAACGCCGCCAGCTACAGCTTCCAGGGCGCGGTCTGGTACGACGGCGAGTACGACCGCCGCAAGTACGACGACTTCATCGACGACGGCCCGCTGAACCGCACGGTCACCGGCGGCTGGGTGGCGATGCTGCAGCACCACTTCTTCGCCGCATGGATCCCGCAGCAGGACCAGGCGTCGCTGTTCGTGCTCGAGAACGCGGGCGGCCGCTACGGCATCGAGTCACGCGGACCGTCGTTCACGGTCGCCGGTGGCGACAGCGTGGTGACCGACGCCCGGCTCTGGGTCGGCCCCAAGCTGGTCGAGGGCATCCAGGCACAGGGGGTCAAGGGCCTCGACCGCGCCGTCGACTACAGCCGCTTCGACATCTTCGCCGCCCTCGCCAACGCGCTGTTCTGGCTGCTGGAGAAGATCCACGGCCTGGTCGGCAACTGGGGCTGGGCGATCATCGGCCTGGTGGTCGTGATCAAGCTGGCGATGTTCCCGTTGTCGACCGCGCAGTTCAAGTCGATGGCGCGCATGCGCAAGTTCCAGCCGCGCATCCAGCAGCTGAAGGAGCGCTACGGCGACGACCGCCAGAAGTTCCAGCAGGCGATGATGGAGCTGTACAAGAAGGAGAAGATCAATCCGGTCGGCGGGTGCCTGCCGATGCTGGTGCAGATGCCGGTGTTCCTGGCGCTGTACTGGGTGCTGCTGGAGTCGGTGGAGCTGCGCCATGCACCGTGGATCCTGTGGATCCAGGACCTGACCGCGCGCGATCCGTTCTTCGTGCTGCCGGTGTTGAACGCCGCGGTGATGTTCGCGACCCAGCGCCTGACACCGATGACCGGCATGGACCCGATGCAGCAGAAGATGATGCAGTTCATGCCGCTGGTGTTCGGCGTGATGTTCGCCTTCTTCCCGTCGGGCCTGGTGCTCTACTGGGTCACCAACGGCGCGCTGGGCCTGCTGCAGCAGTGGTACATGATCCGCAAGTACGCGGACGCGCCGCCGGCCAAGGCCTGATCGCTGCATTCGACTGGTTGAAACAGAACGGCGGGCCTGGGCCCGCCGTTCTGCATTCCGCTGTCCGCGGCGGAACTTACCCGGTTACTTCGACAGCCAGCGGATCAGCGTATCCACGCGACCGGTGTACGGCGGCCGGATCATGTCGCTGCCGGCCCAGCGTGCCTGGTGGACCACCGGCAACAGCTTGCTGAAGGTGTCGAAGCCGTGGCGGCCGTGGATGCTGCCGATGCCGCTCGGCCCGACGCCGCCGAAGGGCAGGTCGTGCACGCCGAAGTGCAACAGGGTGTCATTGACCGTCACGCCGCCGGGTAGCGCGGCATCGAGGATGCGCCCGACGTCCGCCTTGCGATCGGTGAAGGGATACAGCGCCAGCGGCCGGGGCAGGCATTGCAGGGTGGCGAGCGCCTCGTCGAGCGTGCGGTAGGAGAGCACCGGCAGGATCGGACCGAAGATCTCGTGCCGCATGACCTCGCTTTCGAGCGGTGGGTCGACCACGAGGGTGGGGGCCAGCAGCCGCTCGACGCCTTCCGTGCCATCGAAGGGTTCGATGACCCGGGCACCGCGCTGGCGCGCATCGTCGATATAGCCGCGCAGGCGGCCCAGCTGCGCGTCATTGATGATCCGCGTGTAGTCGGGCGACGCCGAGATGTCGCCATAGCGGTGATGCAGCTCGTCCAGGACCGCGTCGATGAAGGCGTCGCGTCGCGAGGCCTCCACCAGCACGTAGTCCACGCCGATGCAGGTCTGGCCCGCGTTGATCCACTTGCCGGTGGCGATGCGGGCGGCCGCCTTCGCCAGGTCGAAACCGGGACAGACGACGGCGGGCGCCTTGCCACCCAGCTCCAGCGTCACCGGGGTCAGGTTCGGCGCGGCCGCGGCCATCACCTTGCGGCCGACCGCCGTCGAGCCGGTGAACAGCAGGTGGTCGAAGGGCAGGGCCGCGAAGGCAGCGCCGACATCGGCCCCCCCAAGAGCGACGGCCACGCGGTCGGCGGGAAATACGCGGGCCAGCAGGTCGCGCAGCCACGCGCTCGTGGCCGGCGTGTGCTCGGAGGGCTTGAGATAGACATGGTTGCCAGCGGCGATCGCCGACACCAAGGGCATCAGGGCGAGGTTTACCGGGTAGTTCCAGGGCGACAGGATCCCGACCACGCCAAGCGGGCGCGGCTCGATCCACGCGCGCGCCGGCCAGAAGCGCCAGCCGCTGCCCACCCGCCGCCGCCGGCTCCAGCGTCGCAGGTGCTTCAGCACATGATCGATCTCGGCGAGTACCACCATCGACTCGGAGATCAGGTTCTCGTGCTCCGAACGATGGCCGAAATCCGCACGGATCGCCGCGTCCATCGCGGCCTGCTCGGCACGGAAGGCGTCGCGCAGCCGCTGCAGGTCCGTGCGGCGCTGCGCCAGGTCCGGCACGCGTGCCTGCCAGGCGTCGCGGAGGGTCCGAAGGGTGGCCGGGAGGCGTTCGCCGGTGTTGTCGGTTCGGGTATCCATGCGGTCCAGTGTAGTGGCCATGTACCGCGGGATAAGGGGCAATCCGGTCGTCCATTGCTGGCCGGTTTTGCCCGCCGGCGCGGCCGCCCACCACCGACCACGCGCCGGCGATAGAATCGGGCCATGACCCTGCGCCCTTACCTGGACACCTTTCCCGCGCTCGGCGAGCGCGTCTACGTCGATCCTGCCGCCACCGTCATCGGCGACGTGCGGCTTGCTGACGACGTCTCCATCTGGCCCGGCTGCGTGGTGCGCGGCGACGTCAACCACATCGAAGTCGGCGCACGCACCAACATCCAGGACGGGACCATCGTCCATGTGACCCACGAAGGGCCGTTCACGCGCCCGGGCGGCCTGCCGACGGTGATCGCGAACGACGTGACCATCGGCCACGGCGCGATCGTCCATGCCTGCACCATTCACGAGTTCGCCCTGATCGGCATGGGCGCGACCCTGCTGGACGGGGCCACGGTGTCGCGCTTCGGCTTCGTCGGCGCGGGTGCGGTGGTGTCGCCCGGCAAGACGGTCGGCGAGGCGGAACTGTGGTTGGGCAACCCGGCGCGCTTCGTCCGGACACTAAGCGAGCGCGAGATCGAACAGTTGCAGTACAGTGCCCAGCACTACGTGCGGCTGAAGAACCGCTATCTAGAGGGCGGTGGCGCCTGAGCCGGACGCGCAACGCCACCAGGGACGGGCAGCAGGGGGACGCGTGCTGGGTACAGCGGAAGGCGGCATGACGAACGCGGGTCACGCGAGGCCCATGCTGGATACCTGTCGTGAGGTGGTGACGCCCGAAGGCGTTGCGCTGCGGCTGCCCGCCGCCGGACCGATGCCGCGCGCGCTCGCGTGGCTGGTGGACTTCGCGATCCGCCTGGCGCTGGTGTTCGCGATCGGCGTCGTGCTGGGCCTGATGGGGCGCAGCGGCACGGGCGTGTACCTGATCGGCCTGTTCGTGGTGTTCTGGTGCTATCCGATCCTGTTCGAATGCCTGTGGGACGGCCGCACGCCGGGCAAGCGCCTGCTGCGGCTGCAGGTGATCGCCGGCAACGGGGCACCGGTCGGCTGGCTGGCGGCGATCGCGCGCAACCTCCTGCGCGTGGTCGACATGCTGCCGTTCGGCTACACCGTCGGCTTGCTGGCGAGCTTCGCCGATCCGTGGGGCCGACGCCTGGGCGACATGGTCGCGGGCACGCTGGTCGTCCACGAGGTGCAGGATCGCGACGCGCCCACCCTCCCTGCCGCCGAAGCGTTTCCCGCGCCGGTCACGTTGTTGCCGGCCGACCAGGCGGCGCTGGTCGCGTTCGCCGAGCGGGCCGCCCACCTGACGCCGGCCCGCCAGGTCGAGATCGCCGAGCTCGCCACGCCGTGGCTGGGCCTGCGCGGCCATGCCGCCGTGCAGCGCCTGTTCGCCATCGCCAACGGATTGCTCGGCCGATGAAGCAGGCGCAGTTCGTCCGGCGCCACGAAGCGGAGTGGCAGGCCCTCGAGCAGTGGTTCGATGCACGGGCGTCCGCGCGCAAGGCGCGCCGGGATCCCAAGCCGTGGAATGGCCTGCCCGACCATGAGGTGCCTGCCCGCTACCGTCGTCTCTGCCAGCATCTCGCGCTGGCGCGGCGACGCGGCTACAGCCCGGTCCTGACCGCGCGCCTGCAAGCCATCATGCAGCGTGGGCACGCGGTGCTGTACCGGCCGCCGCCGCCCCGCTGGCGCCTCGTGCTGGAGTTCCTGGTGTCCGGGTTCCCGCGCCTGGTACGGGCCGAGCGCGGTTGCATGCTGGCCTCGTTGCTGCTGTTCACGGTGCCATTGGTTGCGATCTACGTGGCCATCCAGGTGCGACCGGAAATCGCATCGAGCCTGTTCGATCCGGCGCAGCTGGCCGAATTCGAACGGATGTATGACCCCAACGACCCGGACCGCGCGCTCGGCCGCGACAGCGGCACGAACCTGCAGATGTTCGGGTACTACATCTGGAACAACATCAGCATCGGTTTCCGCACGTTCGCCAGCGGCTTGCTCGCGGGACTGGGCAGCGTGGTGGTGCTGCTGATGAACGGGGTGCTGTTCGGCGGGGTGGCCGGCCACCTGCAGGCGGTGGGGCATGGCGATCCGTTCTGGCGCTTCGTGTGCGGCCACGGCGCCCCGGAGCTGACCGCCATCGTCATCGCGGGCGGTGCCGGGCTGCGGCTGGGACTGAACCTGATCGCGCCGGGCCGGCGCCGGCGGATCGACGCGCTCGTCGATGGCGGCATGCGGGGCGCGCGGCTGTGCCTGGGCATTTTCGTGATGCTGCTGTTCGCGGCCTTCGTGGAGGCCTTCTGGTCCTCGATCGCGTGGATGCCGGCGTGGATCAAATACACAGTCGCGGCCCTGCTGTGGGGCGGGGTCCTGGGCTGGCTGTTCTTCGGCGGTCGCCACCTCGGCCCGACGTCGACGGACGATGCGGCGGCGGGCGCGGCATGAACGTCGAGTCGATCACCGTCGCGTTGCGGCCACGCACCGCCTGGGAGGCGGTCGAACTGGGCACCGCGCTGACCCGGCGCCATGCCGGCGCGATCTGGCGGCCCTGGCTGGTGCAGAGCGTCGGGGTGCTGGCCGTACTGCACCTGCTGGGCTGGGCGCTGCAGGCGATGTGGCTGGTCCCGCTGCTGATGTGGTGGCTGAAGCCGGTGTTCGACCGAATCCCACTGTACGTCCTGTCGCGCGCGGTGTTCGGCAGCGTGCCCGGGACGGGCGAGACCTTGCGTGCGCAATGGCACTGGGGCCTGCGCTGGATGCCGGCCTACCTCACCTGGCGACGCCTGAGCCCGGTCCGGGCGCTGAACCTCCCGGTGGACCTGCTCGAAGGCGGCAACGCCGCATCGGCCCGGCAACGCCGCCGCGCCCTGGTCGGTCCGGCGTACGGGGTGGCGACGTTGACCACGCTGCTGTGCCTGCATTTCGAGCTTGCGCTGTACCTCGGTTTCAACTTCCTCGCGGTGCTGTTCATCCCCGCCGAACAACTGGCTGAAACGGCACATACGCTGTGGGAGGCCATGCTCCAACCCCCGACCTGGCTGGACGTGGTGCAGAACCTGCTCACGTGGCTGGCGATCACGCTGGTGTCGCCGTTCTACGTGGGCGCGGGGTTCGGCCTGTACCTCAATCGCCGGACCGAAATCGAAGGGTGGGACATCGAAGTGGCCCTGCGGCGCCTGGCGGCCCGGCTGGCGCGCACCGGCGCGGCAGTGGTGCTGGTGCTCGCGTGCCTCGCGCCGCTGCAGTGGGCGCACGCGCAGGACACGCCCGGGCCCGCGCGTGCACCCGCGCCGGTCGAAACGCGCGATGCGGACGATGACGCAGGCGCGAAGGAAGCCCCGCCCACCCTGCCGCCGGTGTTCGGCACCCTGGCCGATGACGCGGCCCTGCGCGAAGGGGTGGAACGCGCCATGGCCGATCCCAGCGTCACGCCGAAACGCACCGTGCAGCGCTGGAAGCGGATCGATCGCGAAGAGGAAGACGAGGCCGAGCTCGATACCGGCCCCCTCCAGCGATTCTCGCGTGCGATGGGGAAGGCGCTGGGCCTGCTGGGTGAGATCGGCCTGTGGGTGGTGCTCGCTGCCGTGGCCCTGCTGCTCACGCTGACCGCGCGGCACTGGTGGCCGTGGCTGCAGGGCGCCACGCGTCGCGAACGCCGGCCCGATGCCGAGGCGGTCCAGGCGGCCCTGCCCGAACACGCGCCGCTGCCGGATGACGTGCCGGGTGCGGTCCGCGCGCTGTGGCAGGACGGCCGTCGCCGCGATGCACTGGCCCTGCTCTATCGCGCGAGCGTGGAAAGCATGGCGGCGCGGGCGCGGGTCGACCTGGTGCCGGGCGCGACCGAGGCGACCTGCCTGCGCGCCGCACGCCGCCTTCCCGACGCCGCCGACCGCGACGCGTTCGAGACCGTCGTGCGCACCTGGCAATATGCGGCGTACGCCGACCGCTGGCCGGACACGCCGCATGTCGAGGCAATGCTCGACCGCATCGCCGCCCGCTTCGGCTGGGGCCACCGCGCACCCCCGCCCGTCGAGGCTTCCGCGTGAGCCGTCGCATCCTGCTCTACGTGGCCGGCTTCGTGCTGCTCGCAGTCGCGTTGCTGCTCGGTGCCTGGTACTGGTCGACCCACTTCGAGCGGGTCGAGGAAGACGTCGACCTGCCGCGCATCGGCGAGATCACCTACAACCCCCTGTACGTGCTGGGTCTTTCCCTGCGCGAGACCGGCTGGACCGTGGACATGCGCCAGCGGCTGACGCCGGATACCGTCGCGCTGGGCGCACGTGACACCGTCCTGCTGCTCAACGATCCGCGCCGCCTGTCCGGGGCCGACACGCGCGCCCTGCTCGACTTCGTCGAAGGCGGCGGACACCTGGTGATGCGCACGCCGCCGCCCGAGACCTTCACCCCCGAGGCCAATGCCGCGTTGCTCGAGGCGATCGGCGTGGCGCTGGAGGGCAGCTCGGGCTGCACGCCGATGCAGGTGGCCGGCGAGGATCCCCATGTCGAGTTCTGCCAGGGCCAGGGCTTCGTGGTGGACGCGCCGGTGCAGCATGCGTGGCATCCCGCCCGTGAAGAAGCCGCGTCCCGCTTCATCGCGCGCGTAGCGGGGGCGAAGGACGGCAGCGAGTCGGACGACAAGGCCGGCGATCTCGCCGACCTGGCACCCGTGCCGACGCCGACGCGGCCCCGCCCGGCACCGGTGCGCGACACGCACGCGCCGAAGCGCGATACCGCCCTGCGCAAGGACGTGGGCAAGGACGCAAGCAAGGACACGGATCGCACGGCGACCGGCGACGATGCCCCCGCGTCCAGCCGTTTCCGGGAACGCAGCGACGCGGGCGATGCCCCTGTCGATGCAGGGAGCGATGGCGCAAGCGAAGCCGGGAGCGAGGTCGGGAGCGACGACGCCGAGGCCGAGGCCGACGCCGGCGAAGTCCTGGTCTATGCCCGCGTCAGCCATGGCGAAGGTACCGTCGACGTACTGGCCGACCTCGACTTCCTCACCAACGACAGCCTGGCCGAACCGCCGCACGTCACCCTGACCCGCCAGCTGTTCGAGCCCAACCACGGGGCGGGCACCGCGCACCTGCTCTACGCCGCCGAGATGCCGTCGCTGTGGCGTTGGCTGTTCGAGAACAGCTGGATGGCTTGGGGACCGGCGTTGCTGGCGTTGCTGGCATGGCTGTGGGCGCGCACGGCCAGACTCGGTCCGCTGCGGCCGTCGCCCCCGCAGGGCCGGCGCTCGTTGATGGAACACGTGACCGCCACCGGCGAGCACGACTGGCGATATGGACAGGGCGCCGTCCTGCATGCCGCCGCCCGCGAAGCCTTCCTGACCCGCCTGCGTCACCGCGATCCGCGCCTGGCGGCGCTGGACGGCGACCTTCAGGCCCGCCTGCTGTCCGAACGCTTCGGCCTGCCTTCGGACGAGATCCGCCAGGCCCTCTCGACACCGCCCCGGCGCGATGCGCTGGCCCTGCACACCCGCATTGCCACCCTGATCCGGTTGAGGAATCAGCTATGACCTCCAACGACCTGCCCCTGCCTCCCGACACCCCGACCGCACCGCCGGTGCAGGACCCACCCTCGATACCCGCTCCGGGCACTGTTCCGGAGGCCACCCGCGTCCTGATGGAGCGGGCGGCGGCCGTGCGCGAACAGGTGGGCCGGGCCTTCATCGGCCAGCCCGAGGTGCTCGACCAGATCCTCGTCGCACTGCTGGCCGGCGGCCACGTGTTGCTGGAAGGGGTGCCCGGGCTTGGCAAGACCCTGCTGGTGCGGGCCCTCTCGCAGGCGCTGGATTGCAGCCATGCCCGCGTGCAGTTCACGCCCGACCTGATGCCGAGCGACATCAGCGGCCATGCGGTGTGGAACCCGAAGAGCGAGACGTTCACCATCCGTCGCGGCCCGGTCTTCACGAACCTGCTGCTGGCGGACGAGATCAACCGCGCACCGGCCAAGACCCAGTCCGCGCTGCTCGAGGCCATGGCCGAACTGCAGGTGACCATCGAGGGGAAGAGCTTTCCGCTGCCGCCGCCGTTCATGGCGATGGCGACGCAGAACCCGGTCGAACAGGAAGGCACGTATCCCTTGCCCGAAGCGCAGCTCGACCGCTTCCTGCTGAAGGTGCTGATCGACTATCCCGACCGCGAGGACGAGAAGCGCATGGTGGCTGCGGTCAGCCGCGGGCGGAACGCGGCCGATTTCGACCTGTCCGCCGTGCAGCGCGTGCTCGGGCCGGAGGACATCGTTGCGCTGCAGGCGGGGACGGCACAGGTCGCCGTGGACGATGCGGTGATCGACTACGCCGTACGCATCGTCGCGGCCACGCGCGACTGGCCCGGCATCGCACTGGGCGCTGGCCCGCGCGGCAGCCTGGCCCTGGTGCGGGCCGCGCGCGCGCAGGCGGTGCTGTCGGGCCGCGACTTCGTCACCCCGGACGACATCCGCGAAATCGCGTTGCCGGCGCTGCGGCACCGCATCGCACTCGCTCCGGAGCTGCAGATCGAAGGGCAACGCCCGGACGACGTGCTGAAAGCCCTGCTGGCCAAGGTCGAGGCGCCGCGCCAGTGAGCTGCACGGCCGCGCGCCGCGCGCTGCCGCGTCCTGCCCCGGCGCTGCTGGGGGCCCTGGGCGCATGGGCAACGCTCGGCCTGGTGGCGAGCCTCCACGCCGCCTCCACGCCGGTCTGGAGGTGGAGCGGCGTCGCGTTGGCCGTCGTCGCCCTGCTCGACCTGCTGCGCCTGTGGCGCGCGCCCGCGCCCGGGGTCCAACGCCACGTGGCCGACACCTGGCCGATCGGCATCGAACGCCCCGTGAGCCTGGAGCTCCAACCGGTGCGCTCCCAGCGCGTGGAGGTGTTCGATCTCCATCCGGAAGGCTGGACGGCCCACGGGTTGCCGCGATACCTGCGGCTGCGCCGGGGCGAATCGACCCGCTTCGACTACCGCCTGCGCGCCGGCGAACGCGGCGACTTCGCCTTCGATGGCGTGCAGCTGCGCCTGCATGCGCCATGGCGCCTGTGGTGGCAGGACCGCATCGTCGGCGAAGCGCAGCCGGTGCGCGTGTTCCCCAATTTCGCGCCGCTGGCGAAGTTCGCGATGTTCTCCGCCGAGCAGGCCTCGCGGCTGGTCGGCGCGCACCTCAAGCGGCGGCGTGGCGAGGGCACCGACTTCCACCAGATGCGCGAGTACCGCCTCGGCGACAGCCTGCGCCAGGTCGACTGGAAGGCCACCGCGCGGGCGCGCAAGCTGATATCGCGCGAGTACCAGGACGAGCGCAACCAGCAGCTGGTGCTGCTGCTCGACACCGGCCGCCGGCTGCTCGCCCAGGACACCGGCGACGACGGCCGCGGCCTGGCCCATTTCGACCATGTGCTCGACGCGGCGCTGGTCGTGGCCTACCTCGCCTTGCGTCAGGGCGATGCGGTTGGCCTGCTGGCCGCCGGCGGCGACCATGCGTGGGTCCCGCCGCGGCGCGGTGCCGGCGCCATCGAGGGGCTGCTGCGCGGCAGCTACGCGCTGCAGCCCAGCGCGGTCGCCACCGACTTCCTCGCCGCCGCCACCGAGCTCTCGGTGCGCCAGCGCCGGCGTTCGCTGGTGATGCTGGTGACCAACCTGCGCGACGAGGACATGGACGATGTGCTCGCAGCGGTCCAGCTGCTGCGCAAGCGCCACCTGGTGTGCGTGGCCAGCCTGCGCGAGAAGGCGCTCGACGACGCGCTGGCCCGCGAGGTGGAGGACCTGCCCGGCGCCCTGCGTGCCGGTGCCACCGCCCAGTACCTGCAACAGCGCAGCGCGGCGCACGAGGCGCTGCGGCACCACGGCGTACTGGTGCTCGACGTCACCTGCGACCAGCTGGCGGCTTCCCTGGTCGAGCGCTACCTGGCGGTCAAGCGCGACGGCCTGCTCTAGCCGCGCAACGCCATGGTCTGTGCCTGAATGGCCCGGGTCATCACCCCGCGTCATGCCGCCATGCCATTCAGCCAGACCCTGCCCTTTGCCCCGAAACCGTACGGTTGCGACAATGGCGGGCCTGATCCGCGCCCACGGCGCGTGCCCGCGGCTGCGGCCGCCCCCCCTCAGCGAGTTCCCTGCATGGCCAACACCCCGAAGATCATCTACACCCTGACCGACGAAGCCCCGCTGCTGGCGACCCAGTCGCTGCTGCCCGTGATCGAGGCCTTCGCCGGCACCGCGGGCGTGGCGGTGGAGACGCGCGACATCTCGCTGTCGGGCCGCATCCTGGCGCAGTTCCCGGAGCGCCTGTCGGACACGCAGAAGATCGGCGACCACCTCGCCGAGCTGGGTGAGCTGGCCAAGACGCCCGAAGCGAACATCATCAAGCTGCCGAACATCAGTGCCTCCGTGCCGCAGCTGAAGGCCGCGATCAAGGAACTGCAGGCGCAGGGTTACCCGCTGCCGGATTACCCGGAAGAGCCCAAGGGCGAGGAAGAGGCCGACATCAAGGCGCGCTACGACCGCACCAAGGGCAGCGCGGTGAACCCGGTGCTGCGCGAGGGCAACTCGGACCGCCGTGCGCCGGCCTCGGTCAAGAACTACGCGAAGAAGCACCCGCACCGCATGGGCACGTGGAGCGCCGGCTCGAAGTCTCACGTCGCGCACATGGAGGATGGTGACTTCTACGGCAGCGAGCAGTCGGTGGTCATCGCCGACGCGGGCACGGTGAAGATTCGCCTGACCGGCACCGACGGCCGGTCGAACATGCTCAAGACCGGCATCAAGGTCGGCGAGGGTGAGGTGATCGACGCCACCCGCATGAGCCAGAAGGCGCTGGCCGCGTTCGTGCGCGCCCAGATCGAGGACGCGCGCGCGCAGGGCGTGCTGTTCTCGCTGCACCTGAAGGCGACGATGATGAAGGTCTCCGACCCGATCATCTTCGGCGTGGTGGTCAGCGAGTTCTACGCACCGGTGCTGGCCAAGCATGCCGCGGTGCTGGACGAGGCCGGCTTCGACCCGAACAACGGCATCGGCGACCTGTATGCGCGCCTGCCGTCGCTGCCGCAGGACGTCGCCGCGCAGATCACCGCCGAGATCGACGCGCTGTACGCCGACCGTCCGGCGCTGGCGATGGTCAACTCCGACAAGGGCATCACCAACCTGCACGTGCCGAGCGACGTGATCGTCGACGCCTCGATGCCGGCGATGATCCGCGACTCCGGCGGCATGTGGAACGCCGAGGGCAAGCTGCAGGACGCCAAGGCGGTGATCCCCGACCGCAACTACGCGGGCATCTACCAGGCCGTGATCGAGGACTGCAAGGCGCACGGCGCGTTCGACCCGGCGACCATGGGGAGCGTGCCGAACGTCGGCCTGATGGCGCAGAAGGCCGAGGAGTACGGCAGCCACGACAAGACCTTCCAGATCCCCGCCGACGGCGTGGTCGAGGTGCTCGACGATGCCGGCCAGGTGCTGATGTCGCACGAGGTCGAGGCCGGCGACATCTGGCGCATGTGCCAGACCAAGGACGCGCCGATCCGCGACTGGGTCAAGCTGGCGGTCACCCGCGCGCGCCTGAGCGGCACGCCCGCGGTGTTCTGGCTGGACCCGCAGCGCGCCCACGACCGCAACCTCGCGGCCAAGGTCGAGCAGTACCTCAAGGACCATGACACCGCCGGCCTCGACATCCGCGTGCTGTCGCCGGTCGAGGCGATGCAGCTCTCGCTCGAGCGCATCCGCCGCGGCGAGGACACCATCTCGGTCACCGGCAACGTGCTGCGCGACTACCTCACCGACCTGTTCCCGATCATGGAGCTGGGCACCAGCGCCAAGATGCTGTCGATCGTGCCGCTGATGGCCGGCGGCGGCCTGTTCGAGACCGGCGCCGGCGGCAGTGCGCCCAAGCACGTCCAGCAGTTCGCCGAGGAGAACCACCTGCGCTGGGATTCGCTGGGCGAGTTCCTCGCGCTCGCGGCCTCGTTCGAGCACCTGGCGGAGACCACCGGCAATGCACGCGCCAAGGTCCTCGCCGACGCGCTGGATGCCGCCAACGGCCGCTTCCTCGACGAGAACAAGTCGCCGTCGCGCAAGGTGGGCGAGCTCGATAATCGCGGCAGCCACTTCTACCTGACCCTGTACTGGGCACAGGCGCTGGCCGCGCAGGACGGGGATGCCGACCTGAAGGCGACGTTCGTCCCGGTGGCGAAGGCGCTGTCGGAGAACGAGGCGACCATCGTCGCCGAGCTCAACGGCGCGCAGGGCGGCGCGGTGGAGATGGGCGGCTACTACCACCCCGACTTCGCGAAGCTGGCGAAGGCGATGCGCCCGAGCGCGACCTTCAACGCGGTGATCGACGGCCTGGCCGGCTGATCCCGCGCGACGCCGGCCGCGAGCCCAGGCACGTACCCGCCGGCCAGCACGCCGGTCCGATGCCGCCTCTCCCGCCCTCGTCGGGAAAGGCGGCGTCCTTTCGGGCGGCGCGCCAAGGCCGTGCGGTTGCCGCGAGCCCGCCGGAGACGGGCCTGGCGGGAGGTGTGTTCAGTCGCGCCGCGGGAACGGCAGCACCTTGCCGCGCTCGTCGGCGGGCGTTGGCCGCTGCCAGATCACCGGCACGTCGCGTGGGCCCTCGGGCTCGAACTCGCGGCGGTCGGATTCGGCCACGGGATCGAGCTCATCCTCGTCTTCCCAGCTGTAGCGCTTGCGCGGCGGCTGCGGGTCCAGCCGGCGGAACAGCCATGCCGCCAAGACGCCGCCGAGTGCACCGCCCAGGTGGGCCTGCCAGGACACGCCGGGCTCGCGTGGCAGCACGGTCAGCAGCATGCCGCCGTAGAACAGGAACGCCGCCATCGACGCGGCAACAGCCGGGCGGTCGCGCCGCAGCAGGCCCAGCAGGAACACCATGAACATCAGGCCGTGGGTCAGGCCGCTCGCGCCCAGGTGATGGGATCCGGCATCGCCCAGCAGCCAGGCACCGAGGCCCGAACCCAGCCAGATCAAGGGCAGCGCGCGCAGCGTCGCCTTGGGGTACATGCCGCCGGCCAGCGTGCCGAGCATCAGCAGGGCGACCGCATTCGCGGCGAAGTGTTCGAACGAGCCGTGCAGCAGCGGCGCGGTCAACACGCCCAACAGGCCCGACAGCTCGCCCGGGTTCACCGTCCAGCGGCTGACATCGAAGTGCGGCTGGGCGAGGAACACGCCCAGCAGCAGGCCTACGAAACCCAGGCTGAGGTTGAAGGCCCGCAGCCAGCGGCGCTTGTCGGCCTGGCGCTGGTCGGGGGTGTCGGCGATCTCGGCGTCGGTGGGCAGGTGCATGGAATCCAGATGGCAGCCCGCGGGCGGGTTTGCAAGTCCCGCCCACGGGCGACTGTGTCCCGCCCGGGGCTAATGGCCCTTTTCGCGCGCGGGCACCAGCACGCTGAGGAGCATCGTGGCCGCCAGGATCACCGCGACCACGGCCAGCGACACCAGGACCGGGATCTTGTACAGGTCGATGACCAGCATCTTGGTGCCGATGAACGCCAGCACCAGCGCCAGGCCGTAGGGGAGCAGGTGGAAGCGGTCGGCCATGCCGGCGAGCAGGAAGAACATCGCGCGCAGACCGAGCACCGCGAAGACATTGGACGTCAGCACGATGAACGGGTCGTAGGTGATCGCGAAGATCGCCGGGATGCTGTCGACCGCGAAGATCACGTCGGTGATCGCGATCATCACGATGACCACGAACAGCGGCGTGTACAGGCGCCGCCCGCCCCGGACCACGGTCAGCGCGTTGCCCTGGTACTGCTTCAGCAGCGGCAGGTGCCCGCGCATCCAGCGCAGGACGGGGTTCTCCGCGAGGTCGGGCTCCTGGCCCGCGGCGATCCACATCTTGACGCCGGTGACCAGCAGGAACACGCCGAACACGTAAAGCATCCAGTGGAAGCGGGCCAGCAGGGCGGCGCCGGCGAAGATCATGATCGCGCGCAGCACGATCGCGCCGAGCACGCCGATCACCAGCGCGCGCTGGCGCTGGATCTCGGGGACGGCGAAGAAGGTGAAGATCGTCAGGAAGACGAAGATGTTGTCGACTGCCAGCGACTTCTCGACCAGATAACCGGTCAGGAACTCCAGCCCGATCCGGTTGGCGACCTCCGGCCCGGCGGTGCCCTTCAGGTACCACCACAGACCGGCGTTGAAGGCCAGGGCCAGCACCACCCAGCCCAGGCTCCACCAGGCCGCTTCGCGCACGGTGACCTTGTGGGGTCCGCCATGCCGCATCAGCACCAGGTCGGCCTGGAGCGCCAGGATCACCAGCACCGCGAATACACCCCAGAGCAGGGGACTGCCGATCGTTTCCATTGCCATGCGTCTCCGGAAAAAGAAAAGCCCGAACCGCGTGGCTCGGGCTGTTTCGGTGGGTTCCGGACAGACCTCCGCCTTGCGGCGAAGGTCTTGCTCGCGAGCCCGCTCCTGCAGGAGCCGGGTCGCCTTCGGGCCGGAGTCGCGCGGATGAAACCCGGCAACTCGTAATGACGACGGCGAAGTTGGGAGCTACTCCCCTTCTGTGGCCGCGATTCTGGGCGCCCGCGGGCCCTGCGTCAATCGGCGGTGCAGGTCGCGCCGGTACAATGGCGGGATGAATGCGCCGCTCCCCACCGTCCATCTGAAGAACGCCTGGAAGTCCAGCCACCCCTGGATCTTCCAGCGCCTGGTCGACAAGCCGAATCCGAGGCCGAAGCCCGGCAGCATCGTCGACGTCATCGGCGTGGACGGCGAGTGGATCGGCCGCGGGTTCTACAACGGCCACTCGCGGATCTCGGTGCGGATCCTGGAGACCGACCCCAACGTGCCGGTCGACGCCGCCTGGTTCGCCCGCAAGATCGGCGAGGCTGTCGCACTGCGCCGCGACACGCTGAAGCTGGACGCAACCAGCAATGCCTGGCGGGTGGTCCACAGTGAGGGTGACGGGCTCTCAGGCCTGGTGGTCGACCGCTATGACGATCTCGTCGTGGTCGAGTTCTTCAGCGCCGGCATGTTCCGCCACCGCGAGTGGATCTACGACGCACTCTCGGCGCAGTTCCCCGGCTGCCGTTTCTACAGCTTCGCCGACGAGCACGTGCAGAAGCAGGAGAGTTTCGACTTCCGCGGCAACCCGCCGGTGCCGCCGGCCGTCATCACCGAGCATGGCATCCGCTTCCGCGCCGATCCGGCCGGCGCCCACAAGACCGGCTTCTTTGCCGACCAGCGCGAGAATCGCGAGTGGCTGTCGCGGCAGGCCGAAGGTCGCCGGGTGCTCGACCTGTGCTGCAACACCGGCGGTTTCGCTGTGTACGCGGCCGTGCGTGGCGCCAGCGAAGTCGTCGGCATCGACATCGACGCCGACGTCATCGAGATCGCCAAGGGCAACGCGAAGTTGAACAACGTGCGTCCGCGCTTCGTGCAGGCCGACATCTTCCCGTGGCTGCGGGATGCCGCGAATGCGGGCGAGCAGTTCGACATGGTGATCCTCGACCCGGCCAAGATGACCCGCGACCGCGACCAGGTCATCCCGGCGCTCAAGAAGTACCTGGACATGAACAAGCTCGCGCTGGGCGTGGTCAAGCCGGGCGGACTGTTCGCGACCTTCTCCTGCACCGGCCTCGTCAGCGAGGAGCAGTTCCTCGACATGCTGCGCCGCGCCGCCTTCTATGCCGGCCGCACCGTGCAGGTGCTCAAGGTCGCCGGCGCCGGTCCAGACCATCCGTGGATCGCGGGCGTGCAGGAGTCCCGTTACCTCAAGGCGGTGTTCTGCCGCGTGGTCGACTGAGACCCGCTACAGACGCACGCGTCCGCTGGAAGAAAAAGGTTCATCTCCCGATGGGCGGCGACGCCTTCCGAAGCCGTCTCCCCGGAGTGGGGAGATGAACCAAGAAAAAAGGCCGCGCGATGCATGCGCCATGGGACGCATGCAGGCGCGGCCAAACGTCGCTGGCGCCTGTGAGGGGTTGCGGGGGCGTACCCGGTCCTGCAGTGACGGCGTGTTGCAGTACCGGTGCGTGCGGGGGTCCAGTCCGCGCGCGTCAGTAGAACCGGCAGGTCAGCCGGTTGCCGTCCCAGCTGCAGGACATGCGGTTGCTGCGCGTGCCGCTGACGGGGATGCCGTACTGGCTGGCGGTATTCACCCAGTCCTCGATGGTGGACTCCCGGCGGAAGGTGTAGCCACCGATGTAGTTGTCACCGTCATGGATGGCACTTGCGTCGGGCAGCCGGTTGCCGTCCCTGTCGTAGCTCTTGCCGCGCACATAGGCGGCTTCGGTGGTGTGATCGCCTGACATGCTCATGACGGTCCGGCTCCCGTCGTTCCAGACCAGCGTGATCGTGATGCTCTCGAAGCCGACCGCCGCCCCCATGAAGTCGATGCCGAGGGAAATCAGCTCGAAGGCAAGGTCGTTGATCGCGACGGAACTGGTGGTGGCGCCGACGTAGTTCGCGGCCAGTGCGCGCCCAAGGGCGGCCTGGAGGTTCACGTCACCGGCCACCAGCGCGGCATTGGCATTCTCGAAGCCGTCCGGGAACAGATTGGCGTTCCGCCCCGTGCCGTCCTGCCGGATGATGACTTCGGCCCCCGCGGGATTGGGAATGTTGACGACCCGGCCGTACGAGGACGAGACGCTGCCGGGCACCTGGCGCGGCATCGGCATCAGCTGCCCGGTCTCGCGATCGCGTTCGTTCTCGAACGCCCAGAGCTTCTTGTTCCGGAAATCCGGCACGAACACCATGCCGGGACCGCCTTGCCGCGCGGCCTGTTGGGGGGCGGCGCAGTTGTTGCAGACCACGACCCCTGCTGCCTCGGCGGAGATGGGGTTGCCTGCCAGGAGCGCAGCGGCGACCGCGACCTGCAGGATGGGGTGTGTGAAGGGGGACGAATGACGCATGGAAAGCCTCCTGTTCCTTTTGAAGGGCGTGTGGGTGAATCGAAGGGCGTGTGGGTGGAACGCGGGGTGGAACGCAGTGAACGCTGGTCCGGATGACGGGGGCGGCGTCTGCTCAGCCCGGCATGCCGTGACGGCGACCGGTGGGTGGACGACAGGGTTCGAGGGTCGGGGGAACGGCGTGCTTCGCGTGGGGACTGCGCTGCGGCGCGGCGCGTGGGACGGGCAGCAGCGTGGCCCGGGCACTGCGGCCGCGACGGATCGCCATGGGAGAGGTGCTGCCGTCCCGCCAGTGCACGGCGAGGGTGACCTGTGTGATCGCGTGATGGCCGGCGAGCCAGTTGAGCGCCAGCGACTTCAGTGACATCGCCAGGTCGTTCCAGGCCGCGGACGACGTGATGGCGCCGGCATAGGCTGCCGCGAGCGCCTGGCCGAACCGGACCCGCATGCGGTTGTCGGTGGCCACGTCGTGCGCGGTCCAGCCGTCGAAGCCGTCGGGAAACGGGAAGGCATTGCCGCTGGGATCGCCCTGCCGCAGCACGAGGTCGGCCTGGGCACCCGCGGCCGCGGCGAGAGTGAGCGCATGGCTGTGGCGGATCGGGGCGGGAATCGCCGCCGGCAGCGGCAGGTGCTCGCCGGTGCCACGGTCGAATTCGTTGCGGAAGCCCCAGAGCTGGCCACGGCTGAAGTCGGACACGATGACGATCCCGCTGCCACCCTGCCGTGCCGCACGGGTGACCGACGTGCAGTTGTTGCAGACCACCACGCCGCCCGCGGGCACGTCGCCCGAGGCCGCCATGAGGCCCAGGAAGGCCAGCAGGCCGGGAGTGAGATAGGGGCGTTCTCGCATGTTCGAACTCCTTTTCGAGCGGGGTGGGTCTCCGTGGACCGGGTGGCCTCCATCCAGAGGCCCGCGCACCGGCCTCGCGCGCGGTCCCGGCAGGTCGGGGGGCTGTCCCACCCCGCGTGCCGGCATCCGCGGAGCAGGGCGGGGACGGTCAGTCCGGTCGGGTGCCGGCGAAGCGCCAACGGCCAGGGGCACCGCCCGGCGGGGCCGGCGGCGTCGCGACGTGGCGGATGTCGAGCGGTCCGTGCATTGCATCGATTCCCTGAAGCCAAGCCTGATGTTTCCATAAAGAAACATCCAGTGTCAACAAGTAGAAACGACACGCCGTGGCGATGGCCACAGAATCCGGCCATGGAGCACTTCGGCGTGCGGCTGAAACGCTTCCGGGACGATCAGGGCTGGTCCCAGGAGCAACTCGGTTTCGAACTCAACGTTTCCAAGGCCACCGTCTCCAAATGGGAGAGTGGCCAGGCACAGCCGCGCCTGGAGAGCCTCGCCGAGATCCGTGCCCTGCTGGCCCGACACGGGCTCAGCCTGGATACGCTGATCGAAGGACTGGCGGGAGAGGTAACGGGCGCGTCGTCCGCCGGACGCCGTGTCCGCGAGCGGGCCACCCCCTATCCGGCCCACGCCGTCCGCACGGCCGAGGAGGCCCTGCTGCTGGACCGTTTCCGCGCCCTCAAGCCGGCCCGCCGCAAGGGCCTGCTGGCCTTGTTGGGCGACTGACCGTCGCTGCCCGCGCGTGGCCGGCCGGGCGGTTCAACGCGCTGGCTACAGCCCAGGCACATCTTCGCGTCCCGGTCGCGTCAAACCATCCCGTTGAGGGCGAACGCGCGTCCCGCTTCGCGCCGGCTCCCGCTGCAGTGGATGCCATGGACGACCCGCGGCGCGGCGTCGGCGCGGAAGTGGACCTCGTCGCAGGCGCAGGGGCCGGCAAGCGGGCGGGCCCGCGTGCCGCCGGGGTTCACAAGGCGGCGCCGTCGTAGTGGTGGACCTTCAGTGCCTCGAGGTCGACGCCATCCACGCAACGCAGGTTGATCGCGGCCATCTCACGCCCATCCGGTCCCGTGCCATGGCCGAACGCGTGGATGCCGCACGCAGGACAGAACGTGTGGTGGATCACGTGCTTGTTGAACGTGTAGTCCTTCAGCTTCGCTTCGCCCGCGGTGACGCGCAGCGCCTCGCGCGGCACGAACCACAGCAGCGCCCCCTTGCGCCGGCAGATCGAGCAGTTGCAGGCCATGCCCGCGTCGATCGTGCCCTCCACCTCGAACGTCACGTCGCCGCAGTGGCAGCTGCCGGTATGCGTCGCCATCCTCGGACTCCTTCCTCGTTGGGGTCTGCAGACCATACGCCTCGTGCCGGCGGGATCACAGGGGCCGTCGCAGCCCGTGCGATGGCGGCCGTTACACTGGGCGCATGCCCGACCTCCACGCCCTCGTGCTGATCCTGCTGGTGGCCGTCGCCGCCGCCATTGTCCTGTTGCTGGTGCTGTTGCGCCGCCGCCCGGACACCGCCGGCGATGGCGAGCGCCAACGCCTGCACGCGGAGCTGCAGGAGGAACGCAGCGCCCGGCACGCGCTGGCCGCGGACGTCGCCCGCCTGCAGGAACGCCTTCAGGCCCGCGACGCCGAACTGCAGCCGCTGCAGGCCCGCCTGGATGAGTCACACGCACGCATCGCCGCGCTCCAGGACGAAGCCCGGCAGCTGCGCGAGGCGCGCGCCGCGCTCGACAGCGAGCTGTCCGCGGCCCGCGCCCACCTTGAACACCGCGAGCGTGCGCATGCACAAATGCAGGCGTTCCTGGACCAGGCCCAGCAGAAACTGTCCGCCGCCTTCAGCGAACTGGCCGGCAAGACCTTCGCCGATACGGTGAAGACCAGTGCCGAGCGCTCGCGCAGCGACATCGAAGTGCTGCTCAAGCCCTTCGCCGAGCGCATCGGCGAGTTCCGCAAGCGGGTCGACGTGCTGTACGCCGAGGAGGCGAAGGAACGTGCCGCGCTCGCGGGCGCCGTCAACGAGCTGAAGTCGCTCAACCAGGACATGGCCGAGCGTGCCCACGAGCTGACCCGCGCCCTGCGCGGCAACGCGCGGGTGCGCGGCGACTGGGGCGAACTGATGCTCGAGAGCGTGCTGCGCGGCTCCGGCCTGGAGGAAGGCGAGCACTACGAGCGCCAGCACAGCACCAGCGACGAGGACGGCCGCACCCTGCGTCCGGACATCGTGGTCCGCCTGCCCGACGAGCGTCGCATCGTCGTGGACAGCAAGGTCAACCTGATCGCCTGGCAGGACGCGATGAACGCCGAGGCGCCGGAGGTCCAGCAGGAGGCGCTGCGTCGCCATGCCGTGGCGCTCCGGCAGCACGTCAAGGACCTGGCCGAGCGCGACTACCCGAGGGCGCTGGGCGAGGACACGCTGGAGGTGACGGTGCTGTTCGTGCCGATCGAAGGCGCGCTGTCGGCGGCGCTGGGGGCGGACGGCGAGCTGCAGGCCTATGCGTTCGACCGGCGCGTGGTATTGGCCTCGCCCAATACCCTGATGGCGGTGCTGCGCGTGGTCGACCGGTTGTGGACGCGCGACCGCATCCAGAAGCAGGCGATGCAGATCAGCCGCAGCGGTGGCCTGCTGATCGATGCGCTGAACGGTTTCCTGGCGGACTTCGACAAGGTCGACGAGCGCCTGAAGCAGGCACGCGACAGCTACGACAGCGCTCGCCGACGCCTGCACGAATCGCCGCAGTCGGTGCTGGAACGCGCGCGCCGGCTGGAGGCGATGGGTGCACGCGGTCGCAAGGCGCTGCCTGCCGCGGCCGACACCGGTGCCGGCGGCGCGTCGGGTCTCGTCGCACCGGACGAAGCCGAGCCGGACCAAGCCGAGCCGGACTGAACGCTACGGCGCAGAACCGCGCGCTGCGGGCCTGCGCCCGGGGGACCTCAGCCTGCCGCGCAGGTCTCCGGCAGGGTGTCGGAGAGGCGGTCCGCGGCAGTGGCGCGCAGCTTCTGCGGATAACCGACCGCGTCACTGGGTTCCAGCACGCCGCTGACCTCGGCATACACGCCCTGGTTGGGCAGGCCCACCGCCATCGACTTGGCGGTCGAGCGCGTGCGCAACGGCTCCAGCGCGTCCTCGTCGCCCACCACCCAGAGCGCGGTGGCATTGCCGCACGGCCGCAGCACGTGCGAACCGTCCATGTAGACGTACTGGCCACGCACCGTCGTCGTCGGAGCGGGCGGCGTCGTGGCGCAGGCGGTGGTGGTCGCGGCAAGGCCGGCGACGAGCAACAGCGGGCGGGCGGCGTTCATGAGCATCATCCAGGTCCTTCTAGGCAGGGTGGGGGCCAATCCGGGTGCCACCTTAGCAGCTCAACCGCCTACGTCGGGTGGCAGCACCGGCATCGCATCGATGGGGACGGTGGGGTTGTTCTCCTCGCGCAGGTATTCCGGCAGCGAGTCGTCCTCCTCCAGCGTGCGGTCGCCGAAGATCTGGTAGTTGCGGCGCTGCAGCCAGGCATCGCGCACCAGGCTGTAATCGTCGGCCGCGCCTTCGCGCAGGCTGTCGGTCGCCAGCAACTGCGTGCGTACGTCGACCAGTTGCAGGCCCTGCAGCGGGATCCGCACCGCGTCTTCCTCGACCTGGCGCAGCGGGCTCAGCGGTGCGTCGGCGGCCATGCCCAGGCTGTCGCGCAGCGTGCGTGGACCGAACAGCGGAAGTTCGACATAGCGCGAGCGTTCCCAGCCCCATACGCCGAGGGTCTGGCCGAAGTCCTCGCGGCGATTGGGCAGCTTGGCGTCGCTGGCGGGATCGAAGATGCCGCCGATGCCCAGCGTGGAGTTGAGCAGGAAACGGCTGAAGGTCTGGCCCGCCTGCCGGGGCTTGCCCTGCAACAGCGCATTCACCGCCGAAACGGGCTGGCCGAGGTTGTTGAAGAAGTTGCTGATGCCCAGCCGCAGCGGACGCGGCACGACCTTCACGTAGCCCCGGGCCAGCGGCTGGGCGATATGGCGGTCGACTGCATTGTTGAAGCGGTGCATCGGCCGGTTGAAGCGCTCCCACGGGTCGTAGGCCGCGGTCATTTCCGCGGGGGCCGGCAGGGTCGGGTCGGCGACCGGGTCGTAGGGGCTGCCGTAGATCGCCTGGTAGTCGAGTTCGGCCTGGGTGGGCGCGTCCGGGGCGTCGGCGGGATCCACCGCATCCGGCCCCTCGGGCGGCAGCGGTGTCTCAGGCGGTGTGCTGGGGCGCGCGGTGGGCGGGGCGTCGCCCGCGGCTTCGTTCCAGCAACGCTGGAAGGCCTCCTGCGCGTTGCCGGCCGCCTCCATGCACTGCTGGAAGGCGATCTGCTGGCGGGCCGACGCCGGCGGCAGGACGATCTGCGCGCTGGCCGCCGTGGCGGCCAGCGTCAGCAGCAGGCCCGCCAGCAGGCGGGCGGTGGGGTGCGAGCGGGGGATTCGCATGGGGGCAGTCTAACGGTCCGTGTCGGGGGCCGGGGCTCAGCCGGCGTAACGCAGCGTCGCGCGGTCCAGGCGATAGGCGTTGCAGAGCGGCGCGTAGCCCTCGGGTTCGCCGTCGATCGCCGTTGCGGAGGCGTGGCCCGCGAGCTCGGCGAGCAGGGCCAGGCCGGCACTGTCGATCCGCTCGACACCTTGCAGGTCGAAGCGGTCGGCGCCCTCGGCCAGCGGCCGTGCGCGCGCCCACAGCGTGGCGCAGACATCGCGCAGCAGCGCACCCTCGAACACGAGGCGCGCCCCGTCGCGACGGACGCCGGCCCCGGCCATCAGCGTCCGGCGCCCGGGCTCAGCGTGCCGGCGCGCAGGTCGGCGGCGACCTGCGGGATCGACTTCTGCCGCAGCGGCGCGTCGAACTGGTTGCGGAAGGTCTGGATGAAGCTCACGCCTTCGACCATCACGTCGAACAGCTTCCACTGCCCGCCGCTCTGGCGCATCAGGTAGTCGACCGGGATCGGTTCGCCGGCCGGCCGCACGTACTCGCTGGACACCTTGACGATGGCACCGCCGCGGATCGGGGTCTCGGACTTCACGCGCACCTGCAGGCGGGTGTTGAAGTCGAGCAGGGAACTGCCGTAGCGCTGCATCAGGCTGTCGGCGAGGGCGTCGGCGAACAGCTTCACGTCGGCGTCGGAGGCGCCGCGGCCATGCGTGCCCAGCACCAGGCGCGCCGCATAGTCGCGGTCGAACACAGTGTCGAACTCGCTCTTCATGAAGTCGCGCAGCTTGCTGCGGTCGGCGGTGAATTCGGCGCGGCGGGCCTCGAGCGTGTTGAGGATGCGGGTGCTGTTGTCAAGCACCAGCTTGCTGGGCGAATTGGCCGGCGCCTGCGATACCGCGGTCGCCTGGGCGAGCACGGCGGTGGGGGCGGCGAAGGCCAGCGCGGTGGCCAGCAACAGCGGAAGGGGACGGGCAAGGCGGGTCATGGGCGGCTCCTGTGGGGAGGGCTCGTGCGGGAAAGGGTCACTTCAGGTAGTCGGGGACGTCGTCGTCGCCCGCATCGGCGGGCGTGGCGTTCCCTTCACCCGTGGCGGCATCATTGCCGGCGCCGGCCGCACCGCCGCTGAACATGTACTTGCCGACCATCTGGATGATGTCGACCGAGGACTGGGTCAGGAAGATCTCGTCGCCGTCCTTGAGCGGGTCGGGGTCGCCGCCGGGCGCGAGGCCGATGTAGCTTTCGCCGAGCAGGCCGCTGGTCAGGATGGCGGCGCTGGTGTCGGCGGGGAGGTCGTCGTAGCGGCTGTCGATGGCGAGGGTGACGACGGAGTCGAGCTTCACCGGATCGAGCCCGATGTCGGCCACCTTGCCGATGGCGACGCCACCGACCTTGACCGGGGCGTTGGGGCGCAGCGGGCCGAGGTTGGTGAAGCGGGCGGTGACTTCATAGGTGTCGCCGCCGAAGCCGAAGCGGCCGTTGGTGGAGGCGAGGGCGAGCACCAGCAGCGAGGCCAGGGCCAGCAGGAGGAAGGCACCGACGGCGAACTCGATGCGGGGGGCGCGGGTGCTCATTTCAATTCACCTTGTGGATGCGGGTTGACGCGGCCGGGCTTGGCTCTGCACGACACGCCGTAGATACCTCCTTGTAGGCTCGAATGCGGCATCCATGCCGCATACGGTCGTGCAAAGCCAAGCCCGGCCGCGTCCTGATGCTTGGCGAAGCGCGCAATGCGGTCGACGCGGGGGCAGAGCGAAACTCTGGTAGGTGGGGTGGGCTGTGCCGTGACAGGACCGTGTGCGGCATGGATGCCGCACCCGAGCCTACATGGACGTATTCACGGCGAGTCCTGGCATGGCATGGCCCGCCCCGCCAGCCGACAAGGCACCAGAATTCTTTTCCCACGTTTCCATTAGCCGGGCGCATGTTCACTGGAACAGCAGCGCCGACATGACGAAGTTGAACATCAGCACCAGCAGCGAGGCGTTGACCACCGCGCGGGTGGTGGCCACCGAGGTGCCCTCGATGGTCGGCTCCGCGTGGAATCCGACGAAGGCGGCGACCAGCGAGGCGATCGCGCCGAACACGCCGGCCTTGGCGAAAGCCATGCCGAAATCCTTGCCGAAGTCGACGCTGTCCTTCAGCACCTGCCAGAACACGCCGCCGTCGATGCCGATCACGTGGACCGCCTCGAAATAGCTGGCGGTGATCGCGAAGCTGCAGAAGAAGCCGGTCAGCAGCGGCACGCACAGGACCGCCGCCCAGAACCGCGGCGCGACCGCCTTGCCGACCGGGTCGATCGCCATCAGGCCGAGCGCGGTGATCTGGTCGGTCGCGCGCATCAGGCCCAGTTCGGCGGCGATCGAGCTGCCGGCGCGGCCGATGAACAGCAGGGCGGTCAGCACCGGGCCCAGTTCGCGGTACAGGCCCAGGCCGAGCATGGCGCTGACCTGGTTGGCCGCGCCGTAGGTGTCGAGGGCCCGCCAGCCCAGAAGGGTCACGGAAAGTCCAACGAACGCGCCGCCAACGGCGATGATCGGCAGCGAACGTGCGCCGATTTTGTAGATTTCGCGCACCAGTTCGCGGAAAAAGTCCGCGGTCGGCTTGGAGGCGCGCAGGACCGCCAGAGAGAACAGGCCGGCGCGGCCCACGGCGCGGGTGGCGTCGATGAAGGGCATCAGGCGGCCTCCGTCCGGGGGGCGGCGTCGAAGCCGATGGGGCCGTCGGGCTGGCCGTCGAGGAACTGCCGGACCAGCGGGTCGGTAGTGGCCTGAAGCGCCTCCGGCGTGCCGGAGAACACGATGCCGCCATTGGCGATCACCAGCGCGTGGTCGGCCACTGGCAGGGTCTCGTGGACGTGGTGGGTCACCACGATGCTGGTCAGCCCCAGGGTGTCGTTGAGCCGGCGCACGAGGGCCATGACCACGCCGCTGGCGATCGGATCGAGGCCAGTCAGCGGCTCGTCGTAGATCATCAGCGGCGGGTCCAGCGCCAGCGCGCGGGCCAGCGCGACGCGGCGGGCCATGCCGCCGGACAGCTCGCGCGGATAGGCGTCGCGGGCGGCGCGCAGGCCGACGGCGTGCAGTTTCATGTCGACCAGGCGCTCGATCACCGGCTTCGGCAGCCGCGTGTGCGCGCGCAGCGGCAGCCCGACGTTCTCGGCGGCGCTGAGGTCGGTCAGCAGGCCGTTGCCCTGCAGCAGCACGCCGATGCCCTTGCGCAGCTCCAGAAGTTCGCGATGGCGGGTCGGGATCGGCCGGCCGAACACCTCGACGGTGCCGGCGGCGGCGTCCAGCTCGCCGGTCAGCGCCGCCAGCAGGGTGGACTTGCCGCTGCCCGAGGGGCCGAGCACCGCCACCACCTGGCCCGGCGACACCGACAGGTCCAGCCCACGCAGGATCGTGCGCCCGCCACGGTCGAGGCGGACGTCCTGCAGGCGGACGATGGGGGCGGGCTGGGTCATGGCGGCTTGGGAGCGGGACGACCGCCGAGCATGGCGGCGCGGAGCTGAACGAAGGATGTCATGGATTGTGGCAGGCGCGGCCGCCACCCGCATGCGTCATGCCGGTGACATGACGATCCACAGGGGGCGCCCCGGTGTCGGACACGCCAGAATGGGCGACGACCCGACACCGGAGCTTCCCCGTGCGCGCACTGCCCCTCCGTACCACCCTTGCCGTTGCCCTGGCCCTCGGGCTGGCGGCCTGCAACCCCTCGCCGTCCACGCAGGGTGCCGATGCACCGGCCGCGACGGCCGCCCCGGCCAGCGCCGAGGAGATCGCCGCCGAGTCGCAGCGCCTCAACGCCTGGTTCGACGAGCAGTACGAAGCGCAACTGCAATTCAGCCCGATCCAGCTGACCTTCCAGGGCCGCAAGGACCTGTACGACCAGATCGACGACCTGTCCGAAGCCGGCGCGCGCAAGCAGGTCGAGTGGCTGGCCGCCTCGGTCGCGCAGATGGAATCGCAGTTCGACTACGACAAGCTCGACGACGAGACGAAGCTGTCCTGGGACCTGTGGAAGCACCAGTCCGAGGAGGCGACCGCCGGCCTGCCCTTCCTCGGCAACGGCTACGCCTTCGACCAGATGAACGGTGCACAGAACATCGTTCCGATGTTCCTGATCAACTTCCACAAGGTCGACGACGAGTCCGACTACCTCGCCTACGTCAGCCGCCTGCAGAAGTCCGCGACCGCCTTCGACCAACTGCTGGAGCGTGCGCGCGCCGCGACCGCCAACGGCGTGCGCCCGCCGAAGTTCGCCTATGAAGGTGTCATCGACCAGTCGAAGAAGGTGATCGCCGGCGCACCGTTCACCGACGGCCCCGACAGCGCCCTGTGGGCCGACGCGCAGGCCAAGGCCGACGCACTGGCCGAGGCCGGCACGGTCACCGCCGAGCGCGCCGCCGAACTGAAGGACCAGGCCCGCACCGCCCTGCTGGAGTCGATCAAGCCCGCCTACGAGCGCGTCATCGCCTTCGCCGAGGAGGAGCTGCCCCAGGCCGCCGACAATGCCACCGGCGTCGGCAGCACCCAGTCCAACGGCGCCGCGTACTACGCCTACCAGCTCAGGCAGAACACCACCACCGCCATGAGCGCCGAGGAGATCCACCAGCTCGGCCTGTCCGAAGTCGCGCGCCTGCGCGGCGAGTTCGAGGCCCTGCAGCAGCAGATCGGCGTCGAGGGCGACCTGCAGGCCTTCTTCGCCCATGTCCAGGCCGACAAGGCGCGGCTGTTCCCCAACACCGACGAAGGCCGCCAGGCCTACATCGACGAGGCCACCCGCGTCATCGACAACATCAAGCAGCACCTGCCGGAGTACTTCGGCCTGCTGCCCAAGGCCGACCTGGAGGTCAAGCGCGTGGAGCCGTTCCGCGAGCAGGACGGCGCCGCCCAGCACTACTACCCGGCGACGCCGGACGGTTCGCGCCCGGGCATCTACTACGCGCACCTGTCCGACATGAACGCCATGCCGAAGACCGAGCTGGAGGTGATCGCGTACCACGAGGGCCTGCCGGGCCACCACATGCAGATCTCCATCGCGCAGGAGCTGACCGGCATCCCGAAGTTCCGCACCCAGTACGGCACCACCGTCTACTCCGAAGGCTGGGGCCTGTATTCGGAGTGGCTGGCCAAGGAGATGCCGGGGACCTACCAGGACCCGTACTCGGAGTACGGCCGCCTGACCTCGGAGATGTGGCGCGCCATCCGCCTGGTGGTCGACACCGGCCTGCACGCGCAGGGCTGGACCGAGCAGCAGGCGATCGATTACTTCCGTGCCAACAGCTCGATCCCGGAAGCCGCGATCCAGTCCGAGGTGCGCCGCTACCTGGTCAACCCAGGCCAGGCGACCGCGTACAAGGTCGGCATGATCCGCATCCAGCAGCTGCGCCGGCAGGCCGAAGAGGCGCTGGGCGAGGGCTTCGACATCCGCGGCTTCCACGACGCCGTGCTCGGCGGTGGCGCGATGCCGCTGGACCTGCTGGAGAAGCGCGTCCAGCACTGGGTCGATGCCGAGAAGGCCAAGGCCGGCAGCACGGCCGAAGCCGCCTGAGGCCAGTCGCCGCGGGCTTCAACAGGGAAGGGCCGGATGATCTCCGGCCCTTCTTCTTTCCATATAGCGAGGAAGGAGGAGCCCCGGGGATTGGCGTGACACGCCGTAAACCCATCCATGGGGGCTCGGGCGCGGCATCCATGCCGCGCACGGTCACGCCAATCCCCGGGGCTCCCCCTTCTGGTCAGCCACCCGGCCCTTGAAAGAACAGGCCGTCGAACGGGCCGACTACCCGCGCCGCGGCCCGAACCGCCCGGCGATCCAGTGGCCGAGCCAGGCCATCGGCAGGTAGGCCAGCAGCAGGTCGAGGGCGATGAACCAGGCCGGGGCCGGGATCATGGTCGCTGCGGCGATTCCGCCGGCCAGGAAGAACACACCGACCACGGCGGCCATCACGCCCTTGCGGCGGGCGGCGACGGCACTGGCGATCGTCGCGCCGACCAGGGTACCCAGCGCATGGGCGAGGAAGGGCACGAGGAAGTGCTTCGGCTCAAACAGGTGCATGCCCTGCGCCAGGCTGTCAGGGTCCATGACGTCGACCCCGGCCGGCGGTGGCACCAGCATCGGGCCGAAGCTGATGATCGCCATGTTGACGGCGCTGCCGACGACCAGGCCCAGCACGACGCCGAGCACGTTGCGGACGATGGGATGCATGGCCTTCCTCCCCGAATTGGACGGTGACCGGCGACCCCCGCCGGCGTCGGGTCGAGCCTAGGCCCGTGGCGGGCGCACGGCAAGGCGTGCCGAGCGGGCCCCGCAACACAGCGTGCCGCCGCCGGGGTGGCGCCGGCAGGGCGGCAGGCGGACACTGCCAGTCCCCCTCCCCCAAGGCCTCGCCATGTCCCTGAAATCCCTGCTCCCCGGCAAGCTCGGCTTCGGCACCGCGCCGCTGGGCAACATGTTCCGCGACATTCCCGAGGTCGAGGCCCTCGCCACCGTCGAGGCGGCCTGGGACGACGGCATCCGCTACTTCGACAACGCCCCGTTCTATGGCGCCGGCCTCGCCGAGTTGCGCATGGGCGAGGCGCTCGCCGGCAAGCCGCGCGATGCCTACGTCATCAGCACCAAGGTCGGCCGGCTGGTGCTGGACGAGCACGAAGACCCCGCCGCGCGCGACCAGGGCGAGAAGGGCGGCGTGTTCCTGCACGGCCGCCGCAACCGCGTGGTCAACGACTACTCCGAGGACGCCACCCTGCGTTCCATCGAGGACAGCCTGAAGCGCCTGCGCACCGACCGCATCGAGATCGCCTGGGTGCACGACGTCGCCCAGGACTTCTACGGCGACGAATGGCTGGGCGTGTTCGAAAGCGCGCGCAAAGGCGCCTTCAAGGCGCTTGACCGCCTGCGCGACGAAGGCGTGATCCAGGCCTGGGGCTTGGGCGTCAACCGCGTCGAGCCGATCGAGCTGCTGCTCGAGCTCGAAGGCCCGCGGCCGGACGGCTTCCTGCTCGCCGGCCGCTACACCCTGCTCGACCATGCGCGCGCGCTGCAGCGGGTGATGCCGAAGGTGGCCGAGCGCGGCCTCGGGATCGTCGTCGGCGGGCCCTACAGCTCCGGCGCGCTGGTCGGCGGCCCGAACTTCGAATACGCCCCGGCGACCCCGGCGATCCTCGACAAGGTCGCGCGGATCAAGGCGATCGCCGACCGCCACGGCATCAGCATGAAGGCCGCGGGGCTTCAGTTTGCGTTGGCCAACCCGGCCGTGGCTGCGGTGATTCCCGGCGCGAGCAAGCCCTCGCGGATCGCCGAAGACCGCGCCGCGCTGGACGAGGCCGTGCCGGCCGGCTTCTGGCAGGACCTGCGCAGTGCCGACCTGGTGGCGCCCGACGCGCCCCTGCCCGGCGGCGCGTGAGGCGCGCCCGCGCGTGACGCAAAACGGGTCGGCGCGAAGACGCCGGCCTGCGAGCTCAGCCGGCGACCGCCGGCCGGCCACCCAGCATGCGTGCAGGCAGCATCAGCACCGCATGCAGGAAGGCGAACAGCGCCGAGAAAGTGATCCCGACCAGCCGGAACGGCAACAGCAGGAGCCACACCAGCGGGTAGAGCACCAGTACCAGCAGCGCCAGCGGCCAGCACAGCACGAACAGCACGCACCAAGCGACCAGGGCGAACAGCGTGTTCATCGACATCCTCCACGGGGAACGGGCGCGGGGGCACGAAACCCCGCGCCTCCACCCTGCGGGTGACCAGACGGGGCGGCAAGAGGGCATGCGACGGACCGGGGTGGGGGGCGATGAAACGGGGAATGAAAGGCGCCGACCCGCGCTTGCAGACGGTTGCTCGGTCCATACAATGTATGGATGATCACGTTTGAATGGAATCAGACGAAGGCCGCGTCGAATCTCAGGAAGCATGGCGTCTCATTCGAGGAGGCACAGACCGTCTTCCGCGACGAGTTCGCCGTCCAGTTCTTCGACGGAGACGACGACTCGGGAGAGGACCGCTTCCTGATGCTCGGCATGAGCCGCGACGCGAACCTGCTCCTCGTGTGTCACTGCGAACGCAGCAGTGGCGACGTCATCCGCATCATCTCGGCACGGAAAGCCACGCGGCGGGAAAGCACCCACTACGGGCAGACATCACCATGAAAGCCGAATACGACCTCTCCAGCCTGAAGTCCCGAAAGAATCCCTACGCCGCGAAGCTCAAGAAGCCGGTGTCCATGCGCCTGTCGGAAGACGTGGTCGAATACTTCAAGGGCATGGCCGGCGAAGCTGGCGTTCCCTACCAGAGCCTCATCGACCTGTACCTGCGCGACTGCATGGTGAACCACCGGAAGATCCGGATCACCTGGCCCAGCGACCGGGCCTGAGCCCACCCCCGCGGGCCCTCCCTGGCCCGCGGGTGCCGTTCAGAGCCGGGTGATCCGCAGCCAGTTGAGGTTCCATCCGCCCTGCGACGCGTACAGGCCGAGGTCGTGGGTGCCGGCGGGCACGGTCACCGTGTGCGACACCGTGGTCCAGTTCTGCCATCCGCCGGTGGCCGGGACGGCGCGGCTGCCGAGCACGACGCCGCCGGCGTTGAGGTCCAGCCACAGGCTCCCGCCGGACGGGCTGGCCACGCGGTATTCGACCCGATACGTGCCGCTGGCCGGGAAGCTCACGCCGCCCCAGGACAGCCAGTCACCGGTATCGATCCAGCCGACGTTGAGTCCGCCTTCGGAACAGGCTTCGGTCTGCACCCCCTGCTGCGCGCTGAAACTCTCCGCCTCGATCGTCCGCGACCAGCCCTGGGTGAAGGGCGCGATGACCACCGAGGACGCCCGGTCGTTGAAACCGTCCGCGACCAGGCAGGCGGTGTCGGCGGTCCTGGATACGCTCGCGCCGTTGAAGTGGTCGTCCGCGAACAGCGTGGCCTGGTGGCCGGGCGTGACCCGCAGCGACGAGATCGCATCGTTGCCGATGCCGCGCGCCTGCAGCTGCGCCAGCGTGTAATTGCCGACCGGCAACGACACCCCCTGGCCGCCGAAGTTGCAGTGCTCGTGCACCGACGCCACCCCCGGCGTGCCGCCGCCGGCCGAGTACACCCTCACGTAGTCGACGAGCATCTTCGCCGGCAGCCGGCTCTCGTCCACGTTGAAGCCCGGCCAGTTGCCGCCGATCGCGAAGTTCAGCAGCAGGAAGTGGTCGGCGTGGAACTCCTCGGTGCCGTTGACGCCGCCCTGGATGCTGGCCTCGTGGAACTTGTCGCCGTCGACGTACCAGCGGATCGCGTTGGCGTCCCACTCCACCGAATAGACGTGCCAGTCCTGCACGCTGACGTCGGTGTGCCCGCTGTACTGCGCGTAGGTGCCGGTGTGGTCGCGCCAGTGGATCGTGCCGTAGCTGCGGTCCTCGTTGTTGACGTGCTCCATCACGTCGATCTCGCCGGACGCGGGCCAGCCGACCTGCGGCAGGTTCGCCCCCAGCATCCAGAACGCCGGCCACGCGCCCATGAACGAGGGCAGCTTCATCCGCGCCTCGATGCGGCCGTAGCGGAACGTCCTGCGCCCCTGCGTCTTCATCCGCGCCGAGGTGTAGCGGAATCCGCCCATGTCCTCGCGGCGGGCGGTGATCGCCAGGGCGTTGTTCTCGATGCCGGCGTTCTCGCGCCGGTAGTACTGCAGCTCGTTGTTGCCCCAGCCGCCGCTGCCGTTGCCGGTCTCGAACACCCAGTCCGGCCCGATCGCGCCGTTGAACTCGTCGCTCCAGACCAGTTGCCAGTCCTGCGCCAGCGCGCCGCCGGAGGCCAGGGATGCGAGCAGGAATGCCATGCACTGCTTTCGGAACTTCATGTTGCCGTCCTCCTTCCTTTGGATGGGATCGTGCATTTCGATAGGGATGCGGCGCCTGCACGGGGCGGTGGGGGCGCATCGATGACAACGCTATCATCCGGACCCCGTCACAGTGCCTGCCGGGGGTCACATCCCGCGCGTGAAGGCCGCCCACCGGTCGCCGGGCGGCCTTCCGGCCCTGTCCGGCGGGCCCCACGGGCCTTTTTGCCGACTTCGCGCAGCAAAAAGCCGAGTCGATGGTGAAAAACCCGCCACCGTTGGACAAAGTTTCACCATCGATGGACAAAATATCGCCACCGGTGGAGCAAAAAGCCGGCCCGCTGGACAAAACATCAGCAGCGCCGGAGCAAAAAGGCGACCCGGTGGACAAAAGATCACCGGCGACGGCTCAGAAAGCCGACCGGGTGGACAAAAGACCGCCACTGACCGGGCCCGGCGGCGAGCGGGGGGACGCACCCCCGCCGCGGGCGGGGCGGAAAGGCGCCCGGCCGAGGCCTCCTCCTTTATTTCGCCCCCAAGGGCACCGGACACCGGCATTGCCGGAGGTCAGCGGTGGGCAGCAAGGTCACACCCTCACCGCCCCAGCCGGTGCAGGTTGCGCGAGGGGTCGTAGGCCATCGCGGCTTCGGCGTTGAGGCCGTTGAAGGCGTCGAGGAAGAAGCGCCGCACCGGCGGGTGCTTGAGCGCGTTGCCCTCGAAATAGGCATGCGAGTCGGCGACCCGGGGTTCGCCGGTGAAGTCGACGTAGACGACGCGGCGGGCGCTGAGTTCGTAGGGGTAGTGGCCGAGGCGGGCCTTCTGGTGCTCGCCCATCTTCATCCGCGAGGCCTTCAGCGCCGAGTCGTTCTCGTTGAGGGTGACGTAGATGCGGTTGCGGTAGGGCATGCGGTCCAGCCAGTGGGCGTGGTCTTCGTTGTTGGTGTCGGCGGCGACCAGCACGACGTTGTCGAAGATCAGCTCCTTCCAGCGGTACACGGTGGACATCAGCAGGTGCTTGAACAGGTAGGTGCCCATGCTGTGGGTCATCAGGGTGAGCTTGAACGGGCAGGCCTTCTGCGACTGGCGGGTGAAATGGCGGTCCCACTTCTCGGCGTCGTCGGGGTACAGGCGCCAGGCCTCGGCCTCGATCCGGGCGACGTTGGCGCGGTGGGCTTCGTCCATGTAGTGCTTGATGCGGCCGAAACAGCGGTCGAGCGCGCCGACCGACGCCAGTGCGTCGCGCTTGTCGGACTTGTAGCTGAGGGTGCCGCGGACGCCGCCGCCGCCGTTCGCCGGCCACGAGTACACCAGCACTTCGACGCCGTAGGCCTTCTCCAGCCGCTCGGCGCGGTCCAGCGCCGCGGCGACGTCATTGTTGAAGCCGTGGATGAAGAACAGGAAGTTGCGCCTGGCGACGGTGCCGTTCGCGTCGATGGAGCGGTTGATGCGTTCGAGGATCTTCGAAGCGACGTAGCGGCTGGAGGGAACCGGCTCGCCGGTGCCGGGCACGGTCAGGCTGTCGAGGCCGATCTCGCGCGCCATCGCCGGGGTCATCAGGTCGGGCAGCACCTGCACGTGCCAGCCGCGGCCCTTGCGGGTGGCCTCGGCCAGCCGGAGTTCGTTGGGGCCCTTGGGGTTGGGCGTGTCGCCGAGTGCGCCGGGGTCGTTGCGGCTTTCGTCGACGTCGCGGTTGGTGACGATGAACATCGGTGGCTCCTTGCGCGGGGGAAAACCGGGGTCGAAAACCGGGGTCAGAGTCGACTTTTCCCCCGGGGAACACCCGCAGCCGGGGCATCTCCAGGGAAAGTCGACTCTGACCCCGGTTTTCCGCAGCCGGGGCATCTCCAGGAAAAGTCGACTCTGACCCCGGTTTTCCCGGGTCTTTCGGAGCGAACGAAGGCCGGCCGGGCGGGGGGCCAGCGGTGCGGTCAGTCGCGCGCGCCGGCCCCCAGCCGCCAGTCCAGGCCCGAGACCCGGCTGACGTGGCGGGCGAGGGCGGCGCGGAGGACGTCGGCGGTCGCGGCGAGGTGCAGGCGGCGCTTGGCGCGGGTCAGGCCGGTGTAGACCAGTTCACGCGAGAGCACGCGGCTGTCGCCGGCGGGCAGCTGCAGCCAGACCTCGTCGAACTCACTGCCCTGCGCCTTGTGCACGGTCATCGCGAAGGCGCTTTCGTGGGCAGGCAGGGCGGCGGGGTGGAAGGGGCGCGGCGGCGCCGGGCCGCCGTCGGCGTCGGCGGCGTGGCCCGGGAACCAGGCGGTCAGGGCGCCGCTGCCGTCGGCGAGGCAGACGCCGATGTCGCCGTTGAACAGGCCGTGGCGGTAGCTGTTCTCGGTGACCAGCAGCGGCTGGCCGTGGAAGTGCCGGCGGCCGTCGCGGCGGGTGCCGCCGCCGCTGCCGGCCTCGGCGAGCAGGGCTTCGATGCGGGCGTTGAGGGTCAGGGCACCGGCGGGACCGTCGCGCAGGGCGGTGAGCAGGCGCAGGCGGCCGGCAATCGCGAGGGCGTCGGCGGGGCCGTCGGCGTCGGCGAGGGCGCGGGCGTGGGCGAGCAGGCGCTCGCGGTGGACGGCCAGCGGGTCGGGCTGGCCTTCGTGGAAGTCGATGCCGGCGAGGCCGCCGCCGCGCAGCAGGGCGAGGGCGCGGCCGGTGTCGCCGGCGCGGACGGCGTCGGCCAGCGGCGCGAGTTGCAGGCTGTCGTGCTGGCGGTAGCCGCGTTGCAGGTGGACGCGGGCGCCGGGGAAGCCGGGCGCGGGCGGATGGGCCACTGCGGCCACCGGTTCGGGCGCGGGGGCCGGCGGCGCGAACAGGTCGCCGCTGTGGCCCGGAACCGGATCGGCGGCGGCCTCGGGGCCGGGACCGGGACCGGGCATGCCACGGCCGAGCAGCGGGCGCAGGGCGTCGGTGTCGTCGGCCGCCAGCGCCTCGCCGTCGCCGGCGGCGCGCAGGATCCCGCCGAGCACGTCGCCGGCTTCGACCGAGGGCAGCTGGTCGGGGTCGCCGAGCAGGACCAGGCGGGCGCCGTCGGCCACCGCGTCGACCAGCTTGGCCATCAGCGGCAGGTCGATCATCGAGGCTTCGTCGACCACCACCAGGTCGAAGGGCAGCGGATTGTCGGCGTGGTGGCGGAAGCGCGGGCTGTCGGGCAGCGGGCCGAGCAGGCGGTGCAGGGTGGTGCCGGTGAGCGGCAGGCGTTCGAGCAGGGCGGGGTCGATGCCGTCGTCGGCGAGCCGCGCGCGGGCGGCGTGCAGGCTGCCGGCCATGCGTTCGGCGGCGCGGCCGGTGGGGGCGGCCAGGGCAATGCGCGGCGCCGGCCGGCCTTCGCCGTCGGCCTGGGCGGCGAGCAGCACCAGCAGGCGGGCGATGGTGGTGGTCTTGCCGGTGCCGGGGCCGCCGGTGACCAGCAGCAGGGCGTGGCGCAGG
>NZ_JACHTE010000005.1 GCF_014145395.1 Marilutibacter penaei | reverse complement strand
CTCGATCCGGACGGGGGAAGCGCAGTAAATCCCGTGCCGTCCAGACCGATCTGTGCCGGACTGGAAATCGAACTCAAAATATTCTCGTTAAAACAATGCGTTAGATAAAAAATATTGGTGGAGGCGGTGGAGGCCGAACTCGCGTGGTACCGCGAACGCGAGCCCGGCTTCCACGCCGACCTCGTGGTCGACACCGACATCGGCTCGATGATGATGGTGTCGCACGGCACCTTTTACGTGGACGGCAACATCCGCCTGCCGCGGGCCCGCATCCAGCCGCTGGTCCAGCACGAGATCGGCACCCACGTGGTCACCCGCCACAACGGTGCGGCGCAGCCGCTGCGGCAACTGGAGGTCGGCCTCGCGCATTACGACGCGCTGCAGGAAGGGCTCGGCGTGCTGGCCGAGTACCTGGCCGGCTACCTGCCGGGCAACCGCCTGCGGGTGTTGGCGGCGCGGGTGCTGGCCGTGCACCTCGCGCTGGAGGGCGAGGGCGTGCCGGGCATCTTCGACTGCCTGCACAACGAACACGGCCTGCCGACCGACGAGGCCTTCGACATCGCCGTGCGCGCGATGCGCGGCGGCGGGTTGACCAAGGATGCGGTCTACCTGCGCGGCCTGCGCGACCTGCTCGACCACCTCGCCGCCGGCGAGCCGCTGGAACCGCTGCTGCGCGGCAAGTTCGCGCTGTCGCACCACACCGTCCTCGACGCGCTGGCGGACGAAGGCTGGGTGGTGCCGCCGCGGTTGTTGCCGCGCTACGTCCAGCACCCCGACCACGCGCGGCGCCTGGCCCGCTGCCGCGACGGCGACGTCACCGCTTTCTTCCAGGGAGAACCCGAGCCATGACCGCCACGCCCCCTGCCGGTTCTTCGAAGGGCCCCGCCGCGCCCGGGCGCGCCATCCGCATCGGCTTCGTGATCAACGATATCGCCACCGAAAAGGCCAATTACACCACCCTGCGGCTGGCGCGACGGGCGCTGGAGCGCGGCCACGAGGTGGCGCTGATCGGTCTGGGCGCTTTCATCTACGACAGCGGCGGGGTGGTGCGGGCGCATGCGCACGTGCCCGCCGGCCGCGATCACGAAGACGACGCGGCGCTGCTGGCGGAGCTGCAGTCGGACGAGGCGCGCATCGAACGCATCTCGGTGGAGGCGCTCGACGTGCTGATGCTGCGCAGCGACCCGGCCGACGAACTCAACGAGCGCCCGTGGGCGCCGAACAGCGGCCTGCTGTTCGCGCAACTCGCGGCGCTGCGGCACGTGATCGTGCTCAACGACCCCACCCACCTCACCGACGCGTCCAACAAGACCTACTTCCAGCATTTCCCCGAGGAGGTGCGGCCGGTCACCTGCATCACCCTCGACGCCGAGGAGATCAAGGCCTTCATCGCCGCGCACGACGGCCACGCCGTCATCAAGCCGCTGCAGGGCTCCGGTGGGCAGAGCGTGTTCGTGGTGACGCCCGACAGCGAGGGCAACCTCAACCAGATGATCGATGCGGTGACCCGCGACGGTTACGCGATCGCGCAGGAGTACCTGCCGCGCGCGAAGGACGGCGACCTGCGCCTGCTGACCCTCAACGGCCGTCCGTTCCAGATCGACGGCCGCTATGCCTGCATCCGCCGCTACAACGACAGTGGCGACGCGCGCAGCAACATCAGCGCCGGCGGCAAGTACGAAATGGCCGAGCCTGACGCCGACGCGCTGTACATCGCGCGTATCGTTGCCCCCAAGCTGATGCGCGATGGCATGTATTTCGCCGGGCTCGACATCGTCGGCGACAAGATGATGGAGATCAACGTCGATACGCCGGGCGGCCTGAGCATGGCCGACGACCTGACCGGCATCGACTTCAGCGGCCACCTGATCGCCGACCTGGAACGCAAGGTGGCGCTGCGTGACCACTACAAGCGCACGCTCAGCAATACCGAGCTGGCGATGATGTGAGGCTCAGGGCGGCAGCAGCTTGCCCGGGTTGAGGATGCCGTCGGGGTCGAACTGGGCCTTGATCGCACGCATCAGCGCGAGGGTCGGCGGGTCGATCGCGCGCGGCATGAAATCGCGCTTGGCCAGGCCGATGCCGTGTTCGCCGGACAGGGTCCCGCCCAGTTCGAGCGCGAGGTCGAAGACGCCGGCCATGGCTTCGTGGGCGCGCGTGGACTGGGCCGGGTCGGTGGGGTCGAACATCAGGTTGACGTGCAGGTTGCCGTTGCCGGCGTGCCCGAAACAGACGATCGGCAGGTCGAACGACGCGGCCAGGCGCTGCACGCCGTCGACTAGGTCGGGGATGCGCGAAACCGGCACCACCACGTCCTCGTTGATCTTGCCCGGGGCGAGGGTGCGCAGGGCAGGGGACAGCGTCTTGCGCGCGGCCCACAGCCGGCTGCGGGCCGCCTCGTCGTCGGCGGCGTCGATCGAAATCACGCCATCGCCGGTGCCGTGGCCATGCGCGGCGTGGCGCAGTGCTTCGAGGGCATGGGGCAGGGTGGCGGCGTCGCCGTCGGCCTCGATCATCAGCAGTGCACCGGCCGCGTGCGGCAGATCGGCGCCGCCGACGTCGCGGGCCAGGCGCACGGCGTGGTGGTCCATGAACTCCAGCATCGACGGCGTGACCGGCTGGGCCATCAGCCGGGCGACCGCGCGCGCGGCACTGGCGACGTCGCGGTAGACCGCGCGCAGGGCGCCGCGGGCCTGCGGCGCCGGGGTCAGCCGCAGGGTGGCCTCGACGACCAGGGCCAGGGTGCCTTCGCTGCCGACCAGCAGGCGCTGCAGGTCGTAGCCGGTGGACCCCTTGGTGGTGGCGCTGCCGCAGTGGACGAGCTCGCCGGCGCCGGTCACCGCGGTCAGGGCCAGCACGTTGTCGCGGCTGGCGCCGTACTTGACCGCGCGCGGGCCGCCGGCGTTGCAGGCGAGGTTGCCGCCGACCGTGCTGAACGCGGCGCTGGTCGGGTCGGGCGGCCAGAACAGGCCGTGCGCGGCCAGGGCGGCCTGCAGGTCGCCGTTGAGCACGCCGGGCTCGACCACCGCGCAGCGGTCGCCGGGGCGGATGGCGAGGACCCGGTCCATGCGCTCGAACGACACCACCACGCCGCCCGCGGCCGGGACCGCGGCGCCGGTGGTGTTGGTGCCGCGCCCGCGCGCGACGATCGGCACGCGATGCACGCGACAGGCGCGCACCAGCGCCTGCACCTGCGCCGCCGTGGTGGGCAGGGCGACGGCGTCGGGCATCGCGTGCCGGCGCGAGTTGTCGTAGCCGTAGGTCAGGCGCTCGCTGGCATCGGTGCGCCAGCCGTCGCCGAGCAGATCGGCGAGCGCGTGGTCGAGCGCGGGGGGCAGGGCGGCCATCAGCCGTCGGCGCGGAAGGCGTCGCGGATCCAGTCCAGCACCGGCGCGTCCGGATCGCCGCTGGCCTGCACCACGTCGAAGCGGCAGGGCCGCGCCGACAACGCCGGGCGGCGCAGCAGGTACACCTGCGCGGCCCGCACCAGTTTCGCCTGCTTGCGCCAGTCGACCGAGGCGGCGCCGCCGCCGAACGCGGCGGAGCGCCGGTAGCGCACTTCGACGAAGACCACCGTGCCAGCGTCGTCCATCACCAGGTCGATCTCGCCGACCTTGCTGCCGGCGTTGCGCGCCAGCGGGCGCAGGCCGGCCGCACGGAGGTGCGCGAGCGCCGCGGACTCGACGGCCGCGCCGCGCGCGCGGCGGTCAGGGACGGTCGCTGCCATCCGGCAGCGGCATCACCACGCCGCTGATGAAGGTGGCCCAGGTCGGCGTGCGCAGGACGTTGCCGAAGCCGTCCACGCGCAGGGTACCGGTGGCGCCGGGCAGGCTGGCGTCGGCGACCGTGACCAGGCGCTCCATGTAGGCGGACAGGCTCCAGGCATCATGGCCGAAGGCGAACAGCTTCGCCGCCGGTCCGCGCGCGGTCGGCAGCAGCTCGGCGGTGGTCGAGGCCATCGGCAGGCCGCGCGCGCCGCGTGCGGTCCAGGTCTCGGTCGGGAAGGCGATGCCGTCGAGCACGCGGTCCTTCTCGGCGTCGCCGGTGCCGGACAGCAACTGCGAGGTCGCCACCCGCGGCTTGCCGGCGAGCCCGGCCAGCGACAGCTTCGGCACGAGTTCGCGCGCGCTCGCGCCACGCACGGCCAGGAACACGGCGTCGACACCACCCTCGCGGGTCGCGAACGGCGTCAGGTCGGCGATGCCCTCGCCGGCGACGTCGGTGACGGTGCCGCCGTTCTCCTCCAGCCGGGTGCGCAGCGCGTTCACGGCGCGCTGCTGGCTGTCGTCGCCGCCGGCCACGACCAGCACGCGCTTCGCGTTCCGGCGCAGCAGGAAGTCCGCGGCGGCGCGGCCCTCGTCTTCAGGCGCCAGCGCGAAGCTGGCATTGCCCGGCGGTGGCGATTCGGTGCCGGCATTCAGCGCCAGCATCGACACCGGCAACGCACCGCGCGCGAAGATCGCGTCGACCGCGGCGCGGTCCAGCGGGCCGACGATGAAGTCGTTGCCCTCGGCGACCGCGCGGTCGTAGGCGGACAGGGTGCCGGCGATGCTGCCGGTGGTGTCGTAGAAGCTGACCTCCGGGCGGCGGCGGTGCTCGGCGTAGTAACCGGCGAGGAAGCCGTCGCGCACCGGCGAGGCCGCCACCGCCATGTCGCCGCTCAACGGCAGCAGCAGGGCCAGCTTGACCGGCGGCCGGTAGCCATCGCCGTCGGCCGGCGGGCGGCCGTTGGCGTCGAAGGTCCAGGCGGCATGGTCGAACGGCCGCGGCAGCGGCAGGCCGCGCGCCATCAGTGCCTCGCCCATGTAGGTATAGAGCGGGTCGCCGGCCGGCAGGGCCGCGGCTTCGCGGGCCAGCGTCGCGTCGTCGAGCTGCGACAGCAGCTGGCGGATCTGGTGGGCGTTGTCGATGCGTGCCTGGCCGGTGAGCACCGCGCCGCTGCGCGCGAGTTCGGCGGCCTGGGTGGTCGCCGGGCTGTAGACCACCTCGGCCGGCGTCGAGCGGGTGGCGACACCGCCGCAGGCGGACACCGCCAGCGCGAGGCCCAGCGCCAGGGCGGGCGGGCGCGAACGGAGGAAGAACGTGCTTGGAGTCATGGGCAGCAAGCACCGCAAAGCGGCGTCATCCGGGAACCGGGTACGATTCTACCTGCCCCCTTCGTGGAGTCATCCGCCATCAGCGCCCCGGCCGGAACCCTGCATGTCGTCGCCACCCCGATCGGCCACCTCGGCGATCTCAGCCCGCGTGCGCTCGAGGTCCTGCGCACGGTCGACCTGGTGTGCGCGGAAGACACCCGGCACACCCGCCAACTGCTGGCCCACTTCGGCGTCGAACAGGCCCTGCAGGCGCTGCACCAGCACAACGAGGACACGCAGGCGGCGAACCTGGTCGAGCGCCTGCGCGCGGGCGAGTCGATGGCGCTGGTGTCCGATGCAGGCACCCCCCTGGTCAGCGACCCCGGCTTCCGCCTGATCCGCGCCGCGCGCGAGGCCGGCATCCGGGTCTCGCCGGTGCCGGGTGCCTGCGCCGCGATCGCCGCGCTGAGCGTGGCGGGCCTGGCATCCGACCGGTTCGCCTTCGAGGGATTCCTGCCGGCCAAGGCCGGCGCGCGGCGTGACCGGCTGGTGCGGCTGGCCGGTGAGCCGCGCACCCTGGTCTTCTATGAGTCCGCGCACCGCATCGTCGAATGCCTGGATGACATGGCCGCCGTGTTCGGCCGCGAGCGCCCGGCGGTGCTGGCCCGCGAGCTGACCAAGCTGTTCGAGACCGTGCTTGACGGTCCGCTCGGCACCCTGCTCGAGCGGGTCGAGGCCGACGCCGACCAGCGCAAGGGCGAGTTCGTGCTGGTGGTGCAGGGCGCGGGCGAAGACGGCGAGGCCCAGGTCGCCGAGGGCCGCCGCGTGTATGCCCTGCTGGCCCCGCACCTGCCGCCGTCGACCGCGGCCAAGCTGGCGGCCGAACTCAGCGGCGCGCCGCGCAAGGCCCTGTACGGCGGTTAGCCCGGGCGTCGCCGCGGCCCCTGCTTCGGCCCTCGAACCGCTAGAATGGCGCCCGGCGGAGTCGGCCGGGCAACCGCGTCATGCGAAGGCATGCCGAGGAAAGTCCGGGCTCCACAGGGCACGGTGCCAGGTAACGCCTGGGCGGCGCGAGCCGACGGAAAGTGCAACAGAGAGAAGACCGCCGATGGCCCGCGAGGGCACAGGCAAGGGTGAAACGGTGCGGTAAGAGCGCACCGCGAGTCTGGCAACAGACCGGCACGGCAAACCCCATCGGGAGCAAGACCAAATAGGGAGACGATGCCGTGGCCCGCGGTGTCTCCGGGTAGGTTGCTTGAGCGCGCCGGTGACGGCGCGCCTAGAGGAATGGTTGCCCACGACAGAACCCGGCTTACAGGCCGGCTCCGCCCCTTTTCCCTGCCCGTCATTCCGGCGGCGGGGATACCCGGCCCGACGCAGGCCGGGGAGGGATGTTGCTTTGCAGCATCCCAGGCCCCGGCCCCGGTCGGTGGCCTGAACCATGACGACCGACACGGTCCAATCTCAAAATATGAGACGAAACAAGGCTTAGTGGATAAGTCTTGAACAAGTCTGTGAACTTCTTCGCAAGCCCTTGATGCGACTGGTGAAATTCGCCCCGGAAACCTGTTGACAAGGGTAGGGGGCGTGCCTAAGGTGGACATCCGAGGGAAAACCGGGAATTTGGTGGTTTTCCGTGGCCGGAGTCGCCCGGGTTGGGCGGTTCCATCGACAGGCAGACCCGCCCGGAGAGGCGGGCTCCCACAGGTGAATCGATGTTCCAGGGCGAGACCGCCATCACGATCGACGACAAGGGCCGGCTGGCGGTGCCCACCGCCCACCGCGAGCTCGTCGCGTCCGCGTGCGGCAACCGCTTGGTCCTCACCTACAACCCCTTCGAGTCCGGCTCGCTGTACCTGTATCCCCATGCCACCTGGGAACGCGTGCGCGACCAGGTCAACAAGCTGCCGAAGGCGAAGAAGGTCAACCGCAACCTGCAGCTGAAGCTGGTGGGCGCGGCGACCTTCGTCGAACTGGACGGCAATGGGCGCATCACCGTGCCCGCCAGCCACCGCGCCGCGGTCGGCATCGAGCGCAGGGCGGTGCTGCTGGGCATGGGCGACAAGTTCGAGTTGTGGAGCGAGCAGGCGCACCACGCGCAGATCCAGCAGACGGTGTCTGACGAGGATCTGAGCGAGGAGCTGCTCGACCTGCAGCTGTGACGGGGGGTGGCGTGGAGCGCGCCGCGGCGCCATCCGGCCACCTCCCCGTGATGTACGCACAGGTCCTGGAGGGCCTGCGCGTCGATGGAGGCGGCACCTACCTCGATGGCACGTTCGGGCGCGGCGGACACGCGCGCGGGGTGCTCGACAAACTCGGCCCGGGAGGCCGGCTGCTGGTGATGGACAAGGACCCCGACGCGATTGCCGTGGCCGAACGCGAGTTCGGTGCGGACGCCCGCGTCGCGATCTTCCGCGGCAGCTTCGCCCGGATGGCCGACTGGGACGCGACCGTCGCCGGCCTGGATGGCGTGCTGCTCGACCTTGGCGTGTCCTCGCCGCAGCTGGACGTGGCCGAGCGTGGTTTCAGCTTCGGCAAGGACGGCCCGCTCGACATGCGCATGGACCCGGACAGCGGCGAGAGCGCCGCCGAATGGCTGGCCCGCGCCGAGGAACGCGAGATCGCGGACGTGCTGTGGACCTATGGCGAAGAGCGGCTGAGCCGCCGCATCGCCCGCGCCCTGGTGGCCGCCCGCAGCGAGGCGCCGATCACCCGCACCGCCCAGCTGGCCGAGCTGATCGCCCGGGCGATGCCGCGCGGCGACGGTCGCATCCATCCGGCCACCCGCAGCTTCCAGGCGATCCGCATCCACGTGAACCGCGAGCTGGCCGACCTCGAGCAGGGCCTGGACGCGGCGATGGCCCGCCTCAAGCCCGGCGGGCGGCTCGCGGTGATCAGCTTCCATTCGCTGGAAGACCGCATCGTCAAGCAGTTCATCGCACGCCACGCCAAGGCGCCGCCGGCCAACCGCCGGCTGCCGGACGTGCAGGCGTTCACCCCGACCCTGCGCGCCATCGGCGGCGCGATCAAGGCCGACGAGGCCGAGACCGCCGCCAACCCGCGCGCGCGCAGCGCCGTGCTGCGCGTCGCCGAGAAGCTCGGGGAGGCCGCATGAGCCTGCGCCTGGTGCTGGTCGTCCTGGTGGTCGCCAACCTGGCCAGCGCGCTGATGGTCGTCTACGCGCGCCACGAGAACCGCCAGCTGTTCGTGCAGCTGTCGCGGCTGGAAAAGACCCGCGACGAGCTGGACATCGAGTTCGGCCGCCTGCAGCTGGAGCAGGCCACCTGGGCGGAGAGCAACCGCATCGACCAGGTCGCCCGTGATCGCCTCGGGATGAAGTTCCCGGAAGGCGACGAGATCGTGGTGGTGCGCCCATGAACCGCCGCCCGGCCGCGCCCGCTGCCTTCATGCAGGGCCTGTTCGACCGCATCCGTGGCGTGCGCTCCGGCGACCGCCCGCGCAGCAGCCGTGCCCGCTACAACCCGCGCAACCGCCTGCTGCTGGTCGGCGGCGTGCTGGGGCTGTGTTCGCTGGCGCTGGTCGGCCGCGCCTTCACACTGCAGGTCTGGAACAACGAGTTCTACCGGCACCAGGGCGACCAGCGGATCCTCCGCGACATCGAGATCCCGACCTCGCGCGGCATGATCACCGACCGCAATGGCGAACCGCTGGCGGTGTCGACGCCGGTCGAGTCGGTGTGGGGCAACCCGCAGGAACTGGTGGACGCGCCGGACCGCATCCCCGAGCTCGCCGCCGCGCTCGAGGTGCCCGCCGACGAGCTGATGCAGCGCATCACCCAGCGCGCCGACCGCGAGTTCATGTACCTCAAGCGGCGGATCAACCCCGACCAGGCCCAGGCCATCCTCGACCGTGGCATCCCGGGCGTCTACAGCCAGCGGGAGTTCAAGCGCTTCTATCCGCAGGGCGAGGCGATGGCGCATGTCCTCGGCTTCACCAACGTCGACGACCGTGGCCAGGAGGGGCTGGAGCTGGCCTTCGACGAGTGGCTGAAGGGCACCCCGGGCAGCAAACGGGTGATCCGCGACAGCCGTGGCCGCATCGTCGAGAACGTCGAACTGGTCGAGGCCGCGCAGCCGGGGCACGAGCTCACGCTGTCGATCGACCGCCGCATCCAGTACCTGGCGTTCCGCGAACTGCGCAAGGCGCTGGAGCGCACCGGTGCGGCCAGCGGATCGGCGGTGGTGATGGACGTCGACACGGGCGAGATCCTCGCCATGGCCAACCTGCCCACCTACAACCCGAACGCACTGGGCGGGCAGCCGGCGGACGCGCGTCGCAACCGCGCGGTGACGGACGTGATCGAGCCGGGTTCGACGATGAAGCCGGTGACCGTCGCCGCGGGGCTCGAAGCGGGCGTGATCACCCCCGCCACCACCTTCGACACCAACCCGGGCTGGATGCCGAACGGCCGCTACCGGACCACCGATCACCGCAACTACGGTGTGCTCGATACCACCGGGGTGATCCGCAAGAGCTCCAACGTCGGTGCCGCCAAGATCGTCCACCGCCTCGACAGCGGCTACTTCTACGAGTACCTGCACCGCCTCGGTTACGGCGAGAGCACCGGCAGCGGCTTTCCGGGAGAGTCGCCCGGCGTGCTGCTGGAGCCGGCGCGCTGGAGCGGCACCACCAAGCAGGGCATGTCCTACGGCTACGGCCTGTCGGCCACCCCGTTGCAGATCGCGAGTGCCTACGCCGCGCTGGGCAATGGCGGGCGCCGGGTGCAGCCGACCTTCGTCAAGGGGCAGCGCAACGAACCGCGCCAGGCCATCGAGCCGGCGGTCGCCGACGAAGTGCTGCGGATGATGCAGACCGTGACCGAACCCGGCGGCACCGCGACCCAGGCGGCGATCCTCGGCTACCACGTCGCCGGCAAGACCGGCACCGCGCGCAAGTTCAACGCCAGCGGCGGTTACTCGCGCCGCTACACCTCGTTCTTCGCCGGACTGGTGCCGGTGGCCGACCCGCGCTTCTCGATGGTCGTGGTGATCGACGACCCCGATCCGGACAAGGGCTACTTCGGCGGCCTGGTCTCGGCGCCGGTGTTCAAGGACGTCATGGAAGGTGCGCTGCGCCTGATGGATGTCCCGCCGGACGACATTGACACCTGGCTCGCGGAGCAGGAAGCCGACGACGCACGCCGGGCAGCGGTTGCCCCGCTTGCGCGTGCGCCGGTACCCGCCGCGCAGCTTCCGGCCAGCGGAGGCGTTCAATGAGCCGTCGCATGCGCCTGTCCGAGCTGCTGCCGGACGTCGCCGGCGTGCCGGCCGGCCTTGAGATCACCGGGCTGGTGATGGACAGCCGCGAGGTCGAGCCGGGCAATGCCTTCGTGGCGATCGCCGGCTTCGGCGAGCACGGCCTCAAGTTCGTCGACGAAGCCCGGCGACGCGGTGCGGTGGCGGTGCTGTTCGAGCCACCCGCGCCCGCGGACCTCCCGCCGCCGGACGACGCCATCGCCGTGCCCGGCCTGCGCGCGCGGCTCGGCGCGATGGGCGACCGCTTCCATGGCGAGCCCAGTGCGGACATGGCGGTGGTGGGTGTCACCGGCACCAACGGCAAGACCTCGACCGTGCAGCTGCTGGCCCAGGCCTGGACGCTGCTGGGGACCCCGGCGGCGACGATCGGTACCCTCGGCGCCGGGCTCTACGGCGCGGCCCAGCCCACCGGGTTCACCACGACCCTGGTGCTGCGCACGCATCGACTGGTGGCCGACCTGCACGCGGATGGCGCCCGTGCGCTGGCGATGGAAGTCAGCTCGCACGCGCTGGACCAGGGCCGGACGGCCGGCATCCACTTCGACGTGGCGGTGTTCACCAACCTCACCCGCGACCACCTGGATTACCACGGCGACATGCAGCGCTACGGCGAGGCCAAGGCGCGCCTGTTCGCATGGCCGGGCCTGCGCGCGGCGGTGATCAACATCGACGATGCGTTCGGCCGCACGCTCGCCGGACGCATCGAAGCGCCGCTGGAGGGCGTGACCGTCAGTGCCCGGGGCGATGACGCGACGGTGCAGGCGCACGCGCTGCGCCTCGATGGCCGCGGCCTCGCATTCGATCTGGTCATCGGGGGCGAGTCGCACCCGGTCCGCTCGCCGCTGGTCGGACGCTTCAATGTCGACAACCTGCTCGTGGTCGCCGGTGCGCTGTGGGCCCTTGGCCATCCGACGGCTGACATCGCCGGCGTGCTGGGCCGCCTGCAGCCGATCCATGGCCGCATGAACCGCTTGGGCGGCGAAGACGGCCTGCCGCTGGTGGTGATCGACTATGCACACACCCCTGATGCGCTGGAGCAGGCCCTGTCGTCGCTGCGCGCACACGTCGAAGGACGTCTGAGCTGCGTCTTCGGATGTGGCGGCGAGCGCGATCGCGGCAAGCGGCCGGAGATGGCCGCGGTTGCCGAGCGGCTGGCCGATCGCGTCTTCGTCACCGACGACAATCCGCGCGGCGAGGACGGCGACACCATCGTCGCCGACATCCTCGCCGGGTTCGCCGACCCGGGGGCCATCGTCGTCGAGCGCGACCGCCGCGCGGCGATCCGGCGCGCGGTGGGCGAGGCGGGGCCGGGCGACATCGTGCTGGTCGCGGGCAAGGGCCACGAGCCGTACCAGGAAGTCGCCGGCGTCCGCCATGCCTTCGACGACACCGACGAGGCGCGCCGTGCGCTGGAGGTGCGCGCATGACGCCGATGGCGCTCGACGCGATCGCCCGCGCCACCGGCGGCCGGCTCGTCGGCGAGGACCGGGTGGTCGATACCCTGGCCACCGACAGCCGCGCGCTGCCCGCGTCCGGCGGGACGCTGTTCGTCGCGATCAAGGGCGAACGCTTCGACGGCCACGCCCATGTCGCGGCCGCGGCCGAAGCGGGTGCCATCGCCGCGCTTGTGTCGGAGCCGGTCGCCACCGACATCCCGCAGGTCGTCGTGGCGGACACGGTGCGTGCATTGGCCGACCTGGCCGCCTTCGTGCAGAAGGCGCGGGAGACCTGCGTCGTCGCCATCACCGGCAGCAACGGCAAGACCAGCGTCAAGGCGCTGGTGGAGTCGATCCTGCGCCGGGTCGGGCCGACCCACGCCACGCCCGGCAACCGCAACAACGAGATCGGCCTGCCGCTGGCGGTCCTCGAGGCCCCCGCCGATGCACGCTTCGCCGTCTATGAGATGGGGGCGGGCCAGCCGGGTGACATCGCCTACCTGACCGCGATCGCGCGCCCGCACGTATCGGTGGTCAATAACGTCGCGCCCGCCCACCTGGAGCGCATGGGCAGCCTGCTCGGCATCGCCGATACCAAGGCGGCGATCTACGACGCGCTGCCGGCCGACGGCGTCGCCGTGATCAATTCGGACGATGCCTTCGCCCCCTATTTCGCCGAGCGTGCCCATGGCCGCCGGCTGATCCGCTTCGGCCTGGACGCGAGCGCCGACGTGATCGCGCGGGACATCGAGCTCGATGCCGGCGGTGCCCGCTTCATCCTCGATACGCCACTGGGCAGCGGCAACGTGGTACTGGCGATGCCCGGTCGCCACAACGTGGCCAATGCGCTGGCCGCCGCCGCGCTCGCGATGGGCGCGGGCGCACCGCTCGAGGCGATCCTGGACGGCCTTGCCGCGGCCCGTCCGGTGGCCGGCCGGCTGGTCGCGCACCGTCTCGCGAACGGGGCGGTGATCGTGGACGACAGCTACAACGCCAATCCCGGATCGCTCGCCACCGCCATCGCGACATTGGCGTCGATGGGGGGAGAGGGCTGGCTGGTGCTCGGCGACATGCGGGAGATCGGCGCCGACGCGGAGGCCATGCATGCCGAGGTCGGACGCCGCGCGCGCGCCGCCGGGATCCGCCGGCTGCTCGCGCTGGGACCGCTGAGCGCGAAGGCCGCCGAAGCGTTCGGCGAAGGCGGCGAGGCGTTCACCGACCACGCCACCCTCGCCGAGGCGGTGCGGGCGACGCTCGCGCCGGGCGTACACGTGCTGGTGAAAGGGTCGCGCGGCAGCGCGATGGAACAGGTCGTCGACGCCCTCGTGCCGGCCGCTGACAAGGGGGGCGACGATGCTGCTTGAACTCTTCCGCTGGCTGGAACAGCTGCAGGGCCATTTCGCCCTGTTCGGTTACCTGACGTTCCGCGGCATCCTCGCGGCGCTGACCTCGCTGGGGCTGTCGCTGTGGTGGGGGCCGTGGGTCATCCGCCGCCTGGCCCAGCTCAAGGGCGGCCAGCCGATCCGCAAGGACGGGCCGGAGTCGCACTTCTCCAAGGCCGGCACGCCGACCATGGGCGGCGCGCTGATCCTGCTCGCGGTGTTCGCCGCGGTCCTGCTCTGGGGCGACCTGCGCAACCGCTATGTCTGGCTGGTGCTCGCGGTGATGGTCGCCTTCGGCTGGATCGGCTGGTGGGACGACTGGATCAAGATCGTCAAGCGCGACCCCAACGGCATGAAGTCGCGCTGGAAGTACCTGCTGCAGTCGCTGTTCGGACTCGGCGCCGGCGTGTTCCTCTTCTACACCGCGGACGTGCCGGCCGCGACCAGCTTCTTCGTGCCGTTCTTCAAGTCAGTGGCGCTGCCGCTGGCCGGGCTGGGCTTCATCGCCATCGCCTACCTGTGGATCGTCGGCTTCTCGAATGCGGTTAACCTGACCGATGGCCTGGACGGCCTGGCGATCATGCCGACCGTGCTGGTCGCCTGCGCGCTGGGCGTGTTCGCCTATGCCTCGGGCCATGCGCAGTTCGCGGAATACCTGCAGATCCCGCGCATCCCCGGTGCCGGCGAGCTGGTGATCATCTGCGCGGCGATCGCCGGCGCGGGCCTCGGCTTCCTGTGGTTCAACACCTACCCGGCGATGGTCTTCATGGGCGACATCGGCGCGCTCGCGCTGGGCGCGGTGCTGGGCACCATCGCGGTGATCGTGCGCCAGGAACTGGTGCTGGTCGTGATGGGCGGCGTGTTCGTGATCGAGACGCTGTCGGTGATGATCCAGGTCGCCAGCTTCAAGCTGACCGGCAAGCGCGTGTTCCGGATGGCCCCCATCCACCACCACTTCGAGCTGAAGGGCTGGCCGGAGCCCCGCGTGATCGTCCGCTTCTGGATCATCTCGGTGATCCTCGTACTCGTCGGCCTGGCGACGCTGAAGGTGCGCTGATGGGCGACTTCGCACGCCAGGCCACCCGCATCGACGACATCCAGGGTCGCTTCGACCCGTGGCTGCTCGGCGCCGTGCTGGCGCTGGTGTCGTTCGGCGTGGTCATGGTGGGCTCGGCGGCGCTGTACCAGGACAGCAATCCCTTCCACTACCTCACCCGCCACCTGATGTTCCTGGCCGCGGGCGGCGTGCTGGCCTGGTTCGCCATGCGCACGGAACTCAAGAGCGTCGAGCGCTACAACCAGCTCATGCTGCTCGCCTGCGTGGTCCTGCTGGGCCTGGTGTTCATCCCCGGGCTGGGCGTGAGCGTCAAGGGCGCGCACCGCTGGATCAACCTTGGCGTGTCCAACTTCCAGGTGGTCGAGGCGGTCAAGGTGCTTTTCATCGTGTGGCTGGCCAGCTACCTGGTGAGGTTCCGGGACGAGGTCAATGCGACCTGGGCGGCGATGCTCAAGCCGATCGGCGTCGTGCTCGCACTGGTCGTCATGCTCCTGGCGCAGCCGGACTTCGGGTCATCGGCGCTGTTGCTGGCCATTACCGCCGGGATGCTGGTGCTGGGCGGCGCCAACGTGCCGAAGATGTTCGCGCCGGTACTGGCGATCCTGCCGCTGCTCGCCTTCGTCGCCATTGCCGAGCCTTACCGTGCACGCCGCCTGACCTCGTTCATGGATCCGTGGGCCGACCCCTTCGGCAGCGGCTACCAGCTGACCAACGCGCTGATGGCGGCCGGCCGTGGCGAATGGCTGGGGGTGGGCCTGGGCGGCTCGATCCAGAAGATCTACTACCTCCCCGAGGCGCACACCGACTTCATCCTCGCGGTGATCGCCGAGGAACTGGGCTTCGTCGGCGTGTGCGCGGTGATCGCCGTGTTCGCGCTGCTGGTCGGGCGGGCGCTCTGGCTGGGCCTGCAGTGCGTCGAGATGCGCCGCTACTTTTCGGCCTACCTGGCGTTCGGCATCGCCCTGTGGATCGGCCTGCAGAGTTTCGTTTCGATGGGCGTCAACCTGGGGCTGCTGCCAACCAAGGGACTCACGTTGCCGCTGATCTCCTCGGGCGGCTCCAGCGTACTGATGACCTGCCTGGCGATGGGCCTGCTGCTCCGGGTGTCCTATGAACTCGACCGGGCGCAGCGCCAGGTCGCACGCCTGCGCGGAGGACCGGGCGATCCGGCCGTCGCGACATCGCCGCGCGTCCCGGGCGCGCCCGATCGCAAGGCATCCGCGCAGGACGCACCGGTGGCACGGCCGGCTGCCATGGCGCACGGTACCAGCCGCCTGCGCCAGCGCATCGAACCGATCTTCGGGAGGCCGTCATGAGCGGTGCACCCGTGGTGATCCTGGCCGGCGGAACGGGCGGCCACATCTTCCCGGGCCTCTCGGTCGCCGCCGCACTGAAGGGGCGGGGCGTGCCGGTGCACTGGATCGGTTCAGAAGGCGGGATGGAGACCCGGCTGGTCCCGCCGCAGGGCATTGCGATCGACACCCTCAGCGTTCGCGGCATCCGCGGCAAGGGCCTGTCGACCCAGCTGGCCGCACCGTGGCGCCTCTGGCGCGCGGTCGCTGAGGCGCGTCGCGTGCTGGCACGCCTGCGGCCGCGGGCCGTGGTGGCGTTCGGCGGGTTCGCGGCAGGTCCCGGTGGCCTCGCTGCGAGGATGATGGGCCTGCCCTTGGTCGTGCACGAGCAGAACCGCGCGCCCGGATTGACCAACCGGGTGCTGGCCCGGTTCGCCCGGGACCTCCTGGTCGGATTTCCCGGTGCGTTCCCGGGACGCGACGAACAATGGGTGGGCAATCCGGTACGCGACGTGATCGCCGCCGTGCCGGGTCCGGACGTGCGCTTCGAAGGGCGGGAGGGCCCGCTGCGCCTGCTGGTGCTGGGCGGCAGCCAGGGCGCGCGTGCGCTGAACCAGGCGGTGCCGCGTGCGGTTGCGAGCCTGCCAGGCTCCATCCGCTGCACCGTGCGTCACCAGAGCGGCGAGAAACTGCACGAAGAAGCCGTCACGGCCTACCGCGATGCCGGCGTGGAGGCGCGCGTCGAGCCGTTCATCGGCGACATGGCGGAGGCCTACGCCTGGGCGGACCTCGTCATCTGCCGGGCCGGCGCGTTGACCCTGGCCGAGCTGTGCGCGGTGGGGGTCGGCAGTTTCCTGGTGCCGTTCCCGCAGGCGGTCGACGACCACCAGACCAAGAACGCCGAGTACCTGCGCGCGCGCGGCGCCGCGATGGTGCTCGAGCAGGGACCGACCCTGCACGAGCGTCTGTCGGCCTTCATCGAGATCCTCAACGAGCGCGTGGACCTGCTCGAACTGGCCCGTGCGGCCCGCGCGATGGCGCGGCCGGACGCGGCCGAACGCGTCGCCGACATCGTGCTCGGCGTTTCCCCTGCATCGAAGACCCAGGAGTCCGCCGCATGAGCGCGACCGTGCGCAGCCGGCGGCTGCAACACCATGGCGATCCCGCACGCACCGGCGCCGACGGGCTGCCGCCGCGCGTGCATTTCGTCGGCATCGGCGGTACCGGCATGAGCGGCATCGCGGAAGTCATGAACACGCTGGGATACCGCGTGTCCGGCACGGACCGGGCCGACAACGCGGTTACCCGCCGCCTCCAGGGACTGGGCATCAAGGTGCACCGCGAGCACGTCGCGGCCAATGTCCTGGGGGCCGACTGCGTGGTGGTCTCCAGTGCGATCAAGGCCGACAACGCGGAGCTGATGGAAGCCCATGCACAGCGCATCCCCGTGGTCCCGCGCGCGGAGATGCTCGCCGAGCTGATGCGCTTCAAGCGTGGCATCGCCGTCGCGGGCACGCATGGCAAGACCACGACCACTTCGCTGACCGCGAGCGTGCTGGGCGAGGGCGGCGTCGACCCCACCTTCGTCATCGGCGGGCAACTGCTCGCGGCGGGCGCCAACGCACGCCTGGGCAGCGGCGACTGGCTGGTGGCGGAAGCCGACGAAAGCGACGGCAGCTTCCTGCGCCTCAATCCGCAGGTGGCGATCATCACCAACATCGACGCGGACCACCTGGAGAACTACGGCGGTGACTTCGCCCAGGTCCAGGCCGCGTTCGAGGAGTTCATGCACCGGCTGCCGTTCTACGGCCTGGCCATCCTGTGCATCGACGACGATGAAGTCGCCGCGCTCGCGGCGAAGACGCCGCGCCACGTGATGACCTACGGCACCCATGCCGATGCCGACGTGCGCGCCGAGGACATCCGCCAACAGGGCGGGGCGATGCAGTTCACCCTGTGCCTGCCGGACGCCACGCGCACGGCGGTGGAACTCGCGCTGCCCGGCCACCACAACGTGCTCAACGCCCTGGCGGCCGCCGCGGTCGGCTGGCAACTGGGCGTCGAGCCGGCCGCGATCGCGAGTGCCCTGAAGGGCTTCGCGGGCATCGGGCGGCGCTTCAACCTGCTGCCGCCGCTGACCACGCCGAAGGGGGCCTCGGTGCAGCTGGTCGACGACTATGGCCATCATCCGAAAGAGCTTGAAGCCGTGTTCGCCGCCGCCCGCGGCGGTTGGCCGGATCGTCGCCTGGTGGTTGCGTTCCAGCCGCATCGCTATACCCGCACGCGCGACCTCTTCGACGAGTTTGCCGCGGTGCTGTCATCGGTCGACGCGCTGGTCCTGACCGAGGTCTACCCGGCAGGCGAAGCGCCGATCGCCGGTGCCGATGCGCGCGCCCTCGCCCGGGCGATCCGCGCCCGGGGCCGCATCGACCCGGTGGTGGTCGGCGGCGCGGCGGACCTGCCGGAGATCCTCGGAGACGTTCTGGAGGACGGCGACCTGGTGCTGGTCATGGGGGCGGGCGACATCGGGCAGGTCGCGCAGGCGATCGCCAACGACGGGTTCACAGGAGGACGGGCATGAGCGGCTCGCTGGCCCCGTTGCGCCATGCCGATCCGCGGGACTTCGGCCGGGTCGCGGTGCTCATGGGCGGCACCAGTGCGGAGCGGGAGGTGTCGCTGGACTCCGGCGCGGCGGTGCTCGACGCGCTGTCGGGCAAGGGCGTCGACGTCCATGCGATCGACGGCATTCCCGCCCTCGTCGACGCGATCCGTGACCGGCGTGTCGACCGCGTGTTCAACGTGCTGCACGGCAACCGGGGAGGCGGCGAGGACGGCGTCCTGCAGGGGCTGCTCGAAGCGATGGGCGTGCCCTACACCGGTCCTGGCGTGCTCGGCTCCGCCCTGACGATGGACAAGGTGCGCACCAAGCAGGTCTGGATGGCGGCGGGCCTGCCGACGCCGCGTTTCGTCCGTGTCCCCGCGGGCGGCGATCTGGTGGCCGCGGCGCGCGAGGTCGGACTGCCGGTCTTCATCAAGCCCTCCACCGAAGGTTCCAGCGTCGGCGTGTTCCGCATTCTCGAGGAGGGCGACCTCGCGCCGGCCGTGGCCTTTGCCGCGACGCATGGGGGTGAGCTGCTGGTTGAGCGCATGGTGCAGGGCGGGGAGTACACCGTGGGCATCCTCGACGGGCGGGCCCTGCCGTCGATCCGCATCGTCCCGGCCGGCGCCTGGTACGACTACCACGCCAAGTACATTGCCGACGACACGCAGTACCGGTGTCCGGGACTCGACGGCGACGACGAGACCGCGGTCCGCGAGCTGGCGCTGGACGCCTTCCGCGCGGCCGGGTGTACCGGCTGGGGGCGGGTCGACGTGATGCGCGACCGTGAGCTCGGTTTCCAGCTGATCGAGATCAACACCGCACCGGGCATGACCAGCCACTCGCTGGTCCCGAAGGCCGCGGCGCAGGTGGGCATCGACTTCCCGACGCTGTGCTGGCGCATCCTCGAGACGACCATGCCGGGAGGTGCCTGCCCGTGAACCGCCTCGTGCGCGTGCTCGGTTGGACGCTGGCGGTCGCCCTGGTGGTGCTGCCGGTCGTCGCCGTGCTCAAGGGCTGGGTCGGCCAGGATCAGTGGCCGTTGACCCGCCTGCGTGCGACCGGCGAATTCCAGCGCGTGGATGCCGCGCAGCTGCGTGAAACCCTGCTGCCGTATGCCCGGCAGGGCTTCTTCGCGGTGCGGCTGGAAGACGCGCAGGCCGACGTCGCCCGCCTGCCATGGGTGGAGAGCGCGGAGGTTCGCAAGCGTTGGCCCGACGTGCTCGAAGTGAAGGTCGTGGAGCACCGTCCGTTCGCACGCTGGGGCGATGGACGGCTGCTTTCCGAGCAGGGTCGCCTGTTCCCGGCCGACGGCGTGGAAGTGCCCGACGGCCTTCCGGTGCTGCGCGGGCCCGACGCACGGCTTTCCGAGGTGGTGCGCTTCTACAACAGCACGCGTGGCGTCTTCGCGCCGCTCGGCCTGGCCGTGCACGAAGTGCAGCTCGACGCGCGGGGCAGCTGGAGCGTGGCGCTTCGCAATGGCACCCGGGTCGTGGTGGGCCGTTCCGGGGCGGACCAGCGACTGGCGCGTTTCGTGCGGGTGCTGCCCCAGTTGACGGCCCAGCGGGTGGCGCCGCTTTTGCGCGCCGACCTCCGCTACACCAATGGCTTCTCGTTGACGTGGGCGCCGGAAGACGGCAACGCGTCGCCAACGCAATCGCAAGGACAATCATGAACCGCAAGGGCGACAAGTCGCTGATCGTGGGACTCGACATCGGCACCTCCAAGGTGGTGGCGCTGGTCGGTGAGTACTCGCCCGATGGTGGCCACTCCGGCAACCCGATCGAGGTGATCGGCATCGGCTCCCACGAATCGCGCGGCCTGCGCAAGGGCGTCGTGGTGGACATCGAATCCACCGTGCAGTCGATCCAGCGTGCGGTCGAGGAGGCCGAGCTGATGGCCGGCTGCGAGATCCGCTCGGTCTATGCCTCGATCACCGGCAGCCACATCCAGTGCCGCAACTCGCAGGGCATCGCCCCGATCCGCGACGGCGAGGTCAGCCACGGCGACCTCGACCGCGTGCTCGACGCCGCCAAGGCGGTCGCCATCCCCGCGGACCAGAACATCCTGCACGCGATCCCGCGCGACTACGTGCTGGACGATTCCCAGGAGGGCATCCGCAACCCGGTCGGCATGACCGGGGTCCGGCTCGAGGTCCACGCCCACCTTGTGGTCTGCGCGCAGTCCGCGGCGGCCAACGTCAGGAAGTGCGTGCAGCGTTGTGGCCTACAGGTCGATGACCTGGTGCTCGGGGTGCTCGCCTCCAGCCAGGCGGTACTGACCGGCGACGAGCGCGAACTCGGCGTGGTGCTGGTGGACATCGGCGCCGGCACCACCGACATCGCGGTGTTCGTCAACGGCGCGATTGCCCATAGCGCGAGCCTGCCGATCGCCGGCGACAAGGTCACCGAGGACATTGCGCACATGCTGCGCACGCCCACCCCGGAGGCGGAACAGATCAAGGTGCGCTATGCCTGCGCGCTGGCGCAGATGGCCACGGCCGAGGAAACCATCCAGGTGCCGTCGGTGGGCGACCGCCCGCCACGCCGCATGCCCCGCCACTCCCTGGCACAGGCCGTGCAGGCCCGCTACGAGGAGCTGTTCGAGATGGTCCAGGCCGAGCTGCGCCGCAGCGGCTTCGAGCAGCACGTGCGCGCCGGCATGGTCCTGACCGGTGGCGCCTCGAAGATGGAGGGCGTCGTCGAACTGGCCGAGGAAATGCTGCAGATGCCGGTCCGGGTCGGCATTCCACAGCACGTCACCGGCCTGGGCGAGGTGGTCGGCAATCCGGTGCATGCCACCGGCGTCGGCCTGTTGCTGATGGGCAGCCAGATCGAGAATCCGCGCCGACCGGTGATCTCCACCGGCCGGGCGGGCACGTTCTTCACCAAGTTGAAGAACTGGTATCGCGGGGAGTTCTGACACCAAGCGGTCGCGGCGAGGGCGTCGCGGGCGAGCAGGCGGGCGGAAAGGTCGAACCAGGACGCAGGGCAAGCACACGCACCACACACACAACTACAAAGCACTGCACAGAAGAGGACGAGGACATGGCACATTTCGAACTGGTCGAGAGCATGGCGCCCAATGCCATCATCAAGGTCATCGGCGTCGGCGGTGGCGGCGGCAACGCCGTCGCCCACATGGTCAACAGCAACGTCGATGGCGTCGAATTCATCACCGCCAACACCGATGCCCAGGCGATCAAGAACTGCGGTGCCAAGCTGCAGCTCCAGTTGGGCAGCAACGTCACCAAGGGCCTGGGCGCCGGCGCCAACCCGGAGGTCGGCCGCCAGGCCGCGCTCGAGGACCGCGAACGCCTGATGGACGCGATGGAAGGCGCCGACATGGTGTTCATCACCGCCGGCATGGGTGGCGGCACCGGCACCGGCGCCGCGCCGGTGGTCGCGCAGCTGGCCAAGGAAATGGGCATCCTGACCGTCGCCGTCGTCACCAAGCCGTTCCCGTTCGAGGGTCGCCGCCGCATGCAGGTCGCGCTCAAGGGCATCGAGGAACTGAGCCACCACTGCGACTCGCTGATCACCATCCCGAACGAGAAGCTGATCACCGTGCTCGGCCGCAACGCGACGATGATCCAGGCGTTCCGCGCCGCCAATGACGTGCTGCAGGGGGCCGTCCAGGGCATCGCCGACCTGATCGTGCGCCCCGGCCTGATCAACGTCGACTTCGCCGACGTCCGCACCGTCATGTCCGAGATGGGCCTGGCGATGATGGGCACCGGCGCCGCCCGCGGCGACGACCGCGCCCAGGCCGCCGCCGAGTCGGCGGTGCAGAACCCGCTGCTGGACGACGTCAACCTGACCGGCGCCAACGGCATCCTGGTCAACATCACCGCCGGCCCGGATTTCACCATGGCCGAGTTCGACGAGGTGGGCCGCACCATCGACCAGTTCGCCTCGGAGGATGCCACCGTGGTCATCGGCACCGTGCTGGATCCGGACATGCAGGACGAAGTGCGTGTCACCGTGGTGGCGACGGGCCTCAACCGCGTCGCGGCCAAGCAGTCGCGCCCGCAGGAGCGCAACATCCAGCTGGTCCGCAACGGCACCACCGGCCAACCGGAATTCAGCGCCATGGACGAGGTGGTCCAGCCGGCGACGCCGAGCTTCGGCAACAGCCTTCGCCGCGAGGCCGGCCAGGCCGAGACGGCGGGCGCGGGCAAGGCGGACGTGGCCGACTTCGGCGGCAACGGCAACTACCTGGACATCCCGGCCTTCCTCCGCCGCCAGGCGGACTGACCCGGAACCCGGCATGCCTCCGGCCGGACTCGTCCCCGGCCGGTGGGGATTTCGCGGCGCGTCGCATGGCGCGACCGCTTCTTGACCGGCCCGTCACGTCGGGTCGGTCAGTTTCCCCGGGTCGGATGACAGGCATGGGACAGTGCCGTCTTTCCGTTCAGGTTCAGCCACCTGCGTGATATTCTCCCCCGTGTTTTCGGCGTCCCCACGCCCCGCACAGGCACCGATTCCCGACATGCAGCGCCAACGCACCCTGAAGAACGTGATCCGCGCCACCGGCGTGGGGCTGCACAGTGGCGAGAAGGTGTTCCTGACTTTGCGGCCCGCCCCGGTGGACCACGGGATCGTATTCCGTCGGGTCGACCTCGATCCGGTCGCGGAGATCCCCGCGCGCGCCGAGCTGGTCAGCGAAACCGTGCTGTGCACCGGCCTCAGCTGCGGCCCGGCCAAGATCCAGACCGTCGAACACCTGCTCTCCGCGATGGCCGGCCTCGGCATCGACAACGCAATCGTGGAACTCTCCGCGCCGGAAGTCCCGATCATGGATGGCTCGGCGGGTCCGTTCGTGTTCCTGCTGCAGTCGGCGGGCATCCTGGAGCAGGACGCCCCGAAGCGCTTCATCCGCATCAAGCACCCGGTGGAAGTGCGCGACGGCGACAAGATCGCCCGCTTCGAGCCGCACGATGGCTTCCGCCTCGGCTTTACAGTCGAGTTCGACCATCCCGCGATTCCCGACTCGCAGTCGAGGGCCGAAGTGGACTTTTCGACCGCGGCCTATATCAAGGAAGTCAGCCGGGCCCGGACCTTCGGCTTCATGCGCGACCTGGAGTTCATGCGCGAGCGCAACCTGGGGCTGGGTGGCTCCATGGACAACGCGATCGTGCTGGATGAGTTCCGCGTCCTGAACGAAGACGGGCTGCGCTACGCCGACGAGTTCGTCCGCCACAAGATCCTGGATGCGGTCGGCGACCTCTACCTGGCCGGCCATCCGATCATCGGCGCCTACGAAGGCTTCAAGTCCGGGCACGCCCTCAACAACGCCCTGGTCCGCGCGCTGCTGGCGGAAACGTCCGCCTGGGACGAAGTGACCTTCGAAGACGACGTGGCCGAGCCCGTGGCCTATTCACCCGCGCCTGCGGGGGCCTGAGACGCCTGACGGGGCGGCGGCCTGCCCCCCGTTCCCGATTGCGCCGGCGATTGCGCCGGGCCCGCGGCACCGGCGCCCTGTGCCCTATCGGAAGTGCCTTGGCCATGCCGGCATCCGCGATGCCGGTGGGCGCGTGATCCGTTCACGAATGAAACGTGCCGCCGTCACAGACGTGAACACTCTCCCGGGCGTTAACTAAATTTTAACAATTAATTTCTTTTTTGTTATCGAATAGTTAACAAACAGCCCGGTTTCGCTCAGTAGGATTTCACATCGCTTTGTCATGGCGTGTGCGTCCCGGAGACGCGTCGCCTGGTCCGACCTTCAGTCGCGCGACGCCTCGTCGTCCCGCAGGCTGTCGAGGGCCGACCGCAATGCCTGTTCGGATCGCGGTGACAGGGGGATGGGCCGGCGTGGTGGCGTTACGGGGGGCAGGCGGGCATCCGTCGAAACCTTGATGGCCACGTCGGTGGCGACAAGCCCGATGGATCGGGCCACGTCGAGCAGGTCCGGTGCGGCAAGGCGCAGTTTCGCACTCCATACCGGAGCGTCGACGACAAAAACCAGCGTGCTTCCCTTGATGTTCGCAAGCCGTGCATGTTCGGCGAGTGAAGGGGGCAGGTGGGGATGTAGGCGACGGTCGACTTCGCCGAGCCATATGGCCCGGCGGATCGGATCGCCAGAAGGCTCGGCAAGCAGCGCGTCCAGCGCTTCCTGCGGAGCCGATTGGCGGGCACTTCGCGACTTGGCTTTGGAATCAGACATCGGACACATGACCTTCGACAAATACATTTCGCCGCGACTTCGCAACGTCGGCCTGCTCGACCGGGGCCACCGCCTCGGCGCCAGCCGCCCCGGCGTGTACGCTTCGGCGCTGCTGGTGGCCGGTCTCGGCATCGGCCTGGGCGTCGCTGCGTTGTCCACGTCCTCGCTCCGGAGCGAGGTGGCGGCGCAACAGGCGCAGATCGAGGATACCCGGCGCGAGGCGCAGCGCGAGGTCAACGCGCTCGCTGCCCGCCTGGGCGAACTCCAGGCCGAGGCGAACCGCCTGAACGCGCTGGGCGAGCGCCTGACGCGCATCGGCCAGCTCCAGGACGGCGAATTCGACTTCGAGAAGCCCGTCGGCGTCGGTGGTGCAGGCCCGGTGGAAGATATCAGCAAGCCCGAGCTCGACGAAGGCCTGCAGCAGCTCGATGCGCAGTTCAAGGCCTCGGGCGAGCAGCTCTCCGTACTGGAGTCGCTGCTGTTCAGCCGCCAGCTCGACCTGAACGCCGTGCCCTCGCGTTCACCGGTGGGTCGCAGCTACATCACCTCGGGTTTCGGCTACCGTGCCGATCCCTTCCGCGGCGGTCGCGCGCTGCACAAGGGCCTGGACTTCGACGCCAACACCGGTGACCCGGTCTACGCCGTCGCGGACGGCGTCATCAGCTATTCGGGTGTCCGTTCCGGCTACGGCAAGGTGGTGGAAGTCGACCACGGCAATGGCTACGTGACCCGGTACGCGCACAACTCGCGCCTGTCCCGCCGGGTTGGCGAGCTGGTCCGCGCCGGCCAGGAGATCGCCAAGGCGGGCTCCACCGGTCGCTCGACCGGCGCCCACGTGCACTTCGAAGTGTGGGAACACGGCAAGGTCGTGAACCCCCGCAACTTCCTCAGCCAGCAGTCGCCACTGCTGCAGGGCTGAAATCCCGTATCGATGCGATGAAGGCTGCCCCCGGGCGGCCTTCGTTGTATTCCGGGCGGCCGAAGGCGCGCCGATCCGCGCGGGGAGCCGCCCGCAGGCACGCCGTCGCTCCGGGCACCCGGAAGCCCGCAAGGCCATGCCTTGCAAGCAGGCTTCCTCGTTCCGGCCCTGCGCGTCACAGCCGCTCCGGGCGCTCGGACGCCTGCAAGGCAGTGCCTTGCAAGCAGGCTTCCTCGCCCCCAGCTACAATCGGAGTGCCGGGGGGCGCTTGCGCCCCCCTCTTTTTTCCGGCGTCCGCCCTGCGGGTTCCGTCCACGAACACCATCGGTCCGTCCATGCTCAACAGCCTGCTTACCCGTGTCTTCGGCAGCCGCAACGAACGCCTGCTGCGCCAACTGCAGAAGTCCGTCGACAAGATCAACGCGCTCGAGCCGCAGATGGAGAAACTCTCCGACGCCGAGCTGCAGGCCAAGACCCCGGAATTCCAGAAGCGCATCCAGGACGGCGAGACCCTCGACAAGGTCCTGCCCGAAGCCTTCGCGGTCTGCCGCGAGGCCTCGCGCCGCGTCATGGGCATGCGCCATTACGACGTGCAGCTGATCGGCGGCATGGTGCTGCACCTGGGCAAGATCGCCGAGATGCGCACCGGCGAAGGCAAGACCCTGGTCGCGACCTTGCCGGTCTATCTCAACGCGCTGGAAGGCAAGGGCGTGCACGTCGTTACCGTCAACGACTACCTGGCCCGCCGCGACTCCGAGTGGATGGGCAAGCTGTACAGCTGGCTGGGCCTCAGCGTCGGCGTGGTGTACCCCGGCATGCCGCACGGCGACAAGCGCGCCGCGTATGGCGCCGACATCACCTACGGCACCAACAACGAATTCGGTTTCGACTACCTGCGCGACAACATGGCGCTGTCGAAGCAGGACAAGCACCAGCGCGAGCTGAATTTCGCGATCGTCGACGAGGTCGACTCGATCCTGATCGACGAGGCACGCACGCCGCTGATCATCTCCGGCCCGGCCGACGAGTCGCCGGAGCTGTACATCAAGGTCAACCGCATCGTGCCGCAGCTGGTCCGCCAGGCGACCGAGGACGGCGAGGGCGACTTCTGGGTCGACGAGAAGCAGAAGCAGGTCCACCTGTCCGAGAGCGGGCAGGAGCATGCCGAGCACCTGCTGCGCGAGGCCGGCATCCTCAAGGATGACGAGGACTCCCTCTACAGCGGCGCCAACCTGAGCGTGGTCCACCATCTCAACGCGGCGATGCGCGCGCACGCGATCTACCAGCGCGACGTCGACTACATCGTCCGCGACGGCGAGGTCATCATCGTCGACGAGTTCACCGGCCGCACCCTGGCCGGGCGCCGCTGGTCCGACGGCCTGCATCAGGCGGTCGAGGCGAAGGAGGGCGTGCCTGTCCAGCGCGAGAACCAGACGCTGGCCAGCATCACCTTCCAGAACCTGTTCCGCATGTACAACAAGCTGGCCGGCATGACCGGCACCGCGGACACCGAGGCCTACGAGTTCCAGAACATCTACGGGCTGGAAGTGGTGGTCATCCCGACCAACAAGCCGGTGCAGCGAAAGGACCACCCGGACGCGGTGTTCCTCAACCGCAACGGCAAGTTCCGCGCCGTTGTCGGCGAGATCAAGGAGGCGAACGCCAAGGGCCAGCCGGTCCTGGTCGGCACCACCTCGATCGAGGTTTCCGAGCTGCTCAGCGAAGAGCTGCGCAAGGCCGGTATCCCGCACGAGGTGCTCAATGCGAAACAGCATGAGCGCGAGGCCCACATCATCGCGCAGGCGGGCCGGCCGGGAGCCATCACCATTGCCACCAACATGGCCGGCCGCGGTACCGACATCGTGCTGGGCGGCGCGCTGGAGGCCGAGCTGGAGGCCCTGGCGGAGAGCACCGGAGCGCCGGTCGACGAGTTGACGCGCGCGCGCCTGAAGTCGGAGTGGCAGGTCCGCCACGACGCGGTCAAGCAGGCCGGTGGCCTGCACATCATCGGCACCGAGCGCCACGAGAGCCGCCGCATCGACAACCAGCTGCGCGGCCGCGCCGGTCGCCAGGGCGACCCGGGCTCCTCGCGCTTCTACCTGTCGCTGGAAGACAACCTGATGCGCATCTTCGCCGCCGACTGGGTGCAGAAGGTGATGGCGCGGATGGGCTTGAAGGAAGACGACATCATCGAGAGCGCGCTGGTCACCAAGCAGATCGCCAACGCGCAGCGGAAGGTCGAGGCGCACAACTTCGACATCCGCAAGAACCTGCTCGACTTCGACGACGTCAACAACGACCAGCGCAAGGTCATCTACGGCCAGCGCGACGAGCTGCTCGAGGCCGAGAGCGTCAAGGAGAACATCGACGGGATCCGCTACGACGTGGTCGCCGAGCTGGTCGCCCGCCACGTGCCGCCGGATTCGGTGGACGAGCAGTGGGACCTGCCGGGCCTGGAGGCCGCGCTCGAGGCGCAACTGGGCGTCAAGACGGAGCTGCAGTCGCGCGTGTCCAATGGCGACGACATCGACGCGGAAGGCATCGAGGAACTCGTCGTGCAGGCGGTCGACCGCCATTTCGACGAACGCGAGACCCAGCTGGGCAGCGACACCATGCGCCAGCTCGAGAAGCACCTGATGCTCAACGTGCTCGACCAGAGCTGGAAGGAGCACCTCGCACGCATGGACTACCTGCGCCAGGGCATCCACCTGCGCGGCTTCGCGCAGAAGCAGCCCAAGCAGGAGTACAAGCGCGAGGCCTTCGAGTTGTTCGGGCAGATGCTCGACAAGGTGAAGAGCGAGGTCGTGACGCTGCTGGCCCGCGTGCGCATCCGCACCGAGGAAGAGATCGCGATGATGGAGGCGCAGGAGCGCGCCGCCGCCGAGGCCAAGGCGCGCCAGATGCAGTTCCGGCATGCCGACTCCGGCGGTTACGGCGCTGACGAGGAGGCGGCCGACGTGGCCGCGCCGGGCCAGCGTTTCCAGCAGGCCGCGCGTGCCCTGCCCAAGGTCGGGCGCAACGACCCCTGCCCCTGTGGTAGCGGCCAGAAGTACAAGCATTGCCATGGGCAGCTCGACTGACCCGGCGTCCAGTCGGCCCTGCCCGCCCACGGCCATGAAGGCCGGGCCGGAGGGCAGGGGGGGGGGAGTGGCACCGGCAGGGATGCGGCATGGCATGAGCAAGCGCCACGTGGACGTGGTGGCCGGCGTGCTCCGCGACGCGCGAGGTCGGGTCCTGTTGACCCGGCGTACCGAGGGCCGTGATTTCGCCGGTCGCTGGGAGTTCCCCGGCGGGAAGCGCAAGGCCAGTGAATCGCCCGACGAGGCGCTGGTCCGGGAACTGCGCGAGGAGCTGGGGATCGAGGCCCGCGTGGGCGCGCACGTCATCACCGTGCCGCAGGAATATCCCGACAAGCGCCTGCGCCTCGAAGTCCGCGAGATCGACGATTGGGACGGGGCGCCGCGCGGTCGCGAGCAGCAGGCGCTGGTCTGGGTGCCTCCGGAGAAGCTCGACCGGTACACCATGCCACCGGCCGACGTGCCGGTGGTGGCCGCGCTGGGCCAGCCCCCGCTTTACCTGGTGACGCCATTGCCCGGCGAAGACGACGGTCGCTGGCTGGCGGGGCTGGATGCCGCGCTGAAGACCGGCATCGAGCGCGTGCAGGTGCGGGTGCCGGGGCTGGCGCCCGAGCGGATCCGGGCACTGGCGTCGGCCGTGGCACGGCGCTGCCGCAAAGCCGGGGTGGAGTGCCTGCTCAACGGTGACATCGCACTGGCCCGGCTGCTCGGCACCGGCGTGCACTTGACTGCCGCCCAGCTGGGGGAGCTCGACGAACGCCCGTTGCCCGGGTCGGTGCCGGTCGGCGCCTCGTGCCATGACCTTGCCGAGCTGCGCCAGGCAGAGGCCCTGGGTTGCGATTTCGCCGTGCTCGGGACGGTGCGGGAAACGCCCAGCCATCCCGGTGTGGCCGGCATCGGCTGGGCAGGCTTTGCGCAGCTGCGCGAACAGGTCAGCCTGCCGATCTATGCGATCGGGGGCCTGGGGCTGGACGATCTCGATGAAGCGCGTCGCCACGGGGCCCAGGGCATCGCTGCGATCCGCAGCCTGTGGCCGATGACGGCCTGAATCCGCCCCGGTCCGCCCGCTCCGCTCAGACGCTGGCCAGCGCCCGGTAGCGGCGGTCCAGGGCCGCCACGTGTGCATCCAGCGCTTCAAGCGGCCCGTCGTTGACGAGCACGTCGTCGGCGATCGCCAGTCGCCCGGCACGATCGGACTGCGCCGCTATCATGCGCAGCGCCAGCGCCTCGTCCACGCCGTCGCGCGCCATCAGGCGCTCGCGTTGCACGGCTTCCGGCACGTCCACCACCAGGATGCGTGCCAGCCAGGGCCAAGTGGCACGTCCGCCGCCTTCCGCGAGCAGGGGGATCGCGGCGATCGCGTACGGACCGGTGGCTGCCAAGCAACGTTCCTGCATCCAGGTGCGGACCCGCGGGTGGATGATGGCCTCAAGGCGATGGCGGCTGTCCTCGTCGGCGAAGACGCGCTGGCGCATGGACGCGCGGTCCAACGCCCCGCTGCCGTCCAGAACCCCGGCGCCGAAAGCCGTCACGACTTCGGCCAGCCCATCGCTGCCTGGCGCAACGACTTCACGCGCGGCGACGTCGGCGTCAACGACCTCGACGCCGAGCGCCTCGAAGAGGCGGGTGACCGTGCTCTTGCCGGAGGCGACGCCCCCGGTGACGCCGATGATGGTGTCGCTCATGCGCGCATTGTCGCGCGATCCCGCGTGACGGTCAGCCCAGCCCGGAATAGCGCAGGTAGCCGCCTACGATGGGTTCGCCCCAGAAGAACACGATCCAGCCGGCGATCGCCAGGTAGGGACCGAAGGGGATCGGCGTCGCCCGATCCCGGCCCTTCATGGCCAGCCAGACCGAACCGATGATGGCGCCGACCAGGGAGGAGATCAGGATCGTGGGCAGGATGCCCTTCAAGCCCACCCATGCGCCGATGGCGGCGAGCAGCTTGAAATCGCCATGGCCCATGCCTTCCTTGCCGGTCAGTTGCTTGAAGATCCACCACACCGTCCACAGGCTGAGGTAGCCGCCCACGGCCCCCAGCAGGGCGGGCTTGGTCGGCATGTACAGGCTGTCCGCGCTGGCGATCAGGCCGAGCCACATCAGGGGCAGGGTGAGCTGGTCGGGCAGCAGCTGGGTGCGGAAATCGATGCCCGACAGCGCCACCAGGAAACAGCTGAACAGCGCCGCGCCAAAACCCTGCCAGCCGAACCCGAACTGCCACACGCTGGCGACCACGAGCAGCATGGTCACCAGCTCCACCAGCGGGTACTGGATGGAGATTTTCTCGCCGCAGCCCCGGCACTTGCCGCCCTGGATGGCCCAGCTCACGACCGGGACGTTCTCGTACCATCGGAGCTGGCGCTTGCACTTCGGGCAGTGGGAGCGCTCCACCACGATGCCGGGCGGTGGCGGGTCGTAATCCTCGGGCTCGCCCAGGATCTCGCGGCTGTCCCGCTTCCATTCCCACTCCAGCCGCTTGGGCAGGCGGAGGATCACCACGTTCAGGAAGCTGCCCACCAGCAGCCCCAGTCCGGCCACCAGCGGATACCCGATGGCCGGGTTCTGGTCGAGGAATGCCATGTGTCAGCCGACGGCTGCTGCCAGCTTGAAGATCGGCAGGTACATCGCGATGACCATGCCGCCCACCAGCACACCCAGGATGACCATGATCAGCGGCTCCAGCAGGCTGCTCAGCGCATCCACCGCATTGTTGACCTCTTCTTCGTAGAACTCGGCCACCTTGAACAGCATCGCATCCAGCGCACCGGCTTCCTCGCCGATCGCGACCATCTGGGTGACCATGTGGGGGAACACGTTCGTCTGCTTCATGGACATGTTGACCGTGTAACCCACCGCCACGTCATCGCGCATGCGCAGGACGGCACTCTCGTACACGCTGTTGCCGGTTGCGCCCGCCACCGTACCCAGAGCTTCAACGAGCGGCACACCCGCGGCGAATGTCACGGCAAGGGTGCGGGCGAAACGGGCGATCGCCGCGTTATGCATGATCTGGCCGACCACCGGCACCTTGAGCAGCATCCTGTCCACGAAACGGGCGAAGGCCGTGGACCGTTTCATCAGCATGACGAATGCCACGCCGGCGCCCACCACCGAAAGCAGGATCAGCCACCACCAGCTCACCATGAAGTCGCTGAACTTGATGATCAGCTTGGTAAACGCCGGCAGGTCGGCACCAAAGCCCTGGAAGACTTCCTCGAACTGCGGCACCACGAAGATCAAGAGGATGGAGCTGACGACGAGGGCCACCGCGATCACCATCGCGGGATAGAACAGGGCCTTCTTGATCTTGCCTTTCAGGCTTTCGACGTTCTCCTTGTACGTCGCCACGGTGTCCAGGACGGTCTCCAGTACACCGGCGCTCTCGCCGGCGCGGACCAGATTCCGGTAGAGCTCGTCGAACTGTACGGGGTGCTTGCTGATGGCCTCGTACAGGGAAGAGCCGCTTTCGATGTCGCTCCTGACCGTGTTGACCAGGTTCTTCATCCGGACGTTCTTCTGCCCCTGCGCGATTATCTCCATGGCGGTCACGATCGGGACGCCGGACTTCATCATCGTCGCGATCTGCCTGCTGAAGACCGCAATGTCCTTGGGGGTGATGCGACTGCCCGCGGCGCCGAACAGCGGCTTGGGCTTGGCCTTGACCACCTTCGGAGTGATGCCCTGCCTGCGCAGTTCAGCCCGTAGCATGTTGGCACTCTTGGCCGGCTGCTCCCCCTTCATCACCACGCCGCGCTTGTCGGTGCCTTCCCATACGAAAAGCTCCAGCGGGTTGGCGCGGCGGACGGTCTGGTTGGTCGTTGCGGTTCGGGTTGCGGACATGGTTTAGTCCTTGGTCACGCGGTTGATTTCGGAAAGACTGGTAACGCCGTTCTTGACCTTCAGCAGCGCGGACTGGCGAAGGTCGCGGATGCCCGACCTCTGCGCTGCCTCCGCGATCTGCAGTGCGTTGCCGCCCGCCAAGACGATCGTCTGGATTTCTTCGCTCATCGGCATCACCTGGTAGATGCCGGTCCGGCCCTTGTAGCCCTCGGTGCAGTCGGGGCAGCCGACGGCCTCGTAGATCTTCAGGCCTGCATCGATCTCTTCTTGCGAGAACCCCTCCGCGAGTAGCGCGTGGTCGGGCAGGTCCACCGGGCGCTTGCAATCGTGCAGCCGGCGCGCCAGTCGCTGGGCAATCACCAGCGTCACCGAAGAGGTGATGTTGAAGGGCGCGACGCCCATGTTCATCAGGCGGGCGATGGTCTGCGGGGCGTCGTTGGTATGCAGGGTGGAGAGCACCATGTGGCCGGTCTGGGCCGCCTTGATGCCGATCTCGGCGGTTTCCAGGTCGCGGATTTCGCCGACCATGATCACGTCCGGATCCTGACGCAGGAAGCTGCGCAACGCGGCCGCGAAGGTCATGCCGCGCTTGACGTTCATCTGCACCTGGTTGATGCCGGGCACGCGGATTTCGACCGGGTCCTCGACGGTGGAGATGTTGCGCGTTTCGTCGTTGAGGATGTTCAGCGCGGTGTACAGCGACACCGTCTTGCCGGAACCGGTCGGGCCGGTCACCAGCACCATGCCGTAGGGCTTGGCGATGGCGCTCAGGTACAGATCCTTCTGGTCGTCCTCGTACCCCAGCTTGTCGATGCCGAGCTTCGCGGCGCTGCCGTCGAGGATACGCAGCACGATCTTCTCGCCGAACAGCGTGGGCAGGGTGCTGACGCGGAAGTCGATCTGTTTGGTCTTGGACAGGTTCAGCTTGATGCGGCCGTCCTGCGGCACGCGCTTCTCGGCGATGTCCAGCTGGGACATGACCTTCAGGCGCGCCGCGATGCGGGCCTGCAGCTTCACCGGCACCTTCGCCGCCTGTTTCAGCAGGCCGTCGATGCGCTGGCGAACCCGGTACTCGGTTTCATAGGGTTCGAAGTGGATGTCAGAGGCGCCGCGGCGGATCGCATCCACAAGCACCTTGTTGACGAACTTGACCACCGGGGTGTCGTCGCCCTTGGCGTCGACACCGCTGTCGCCGATTTCATCGTCACTGCCACCGACCTCGAGGTTCTCCAGCCCTTCGTCATTGGCCCCCTCCATGACGTCCGCGTTGTCCAGCCAGCGGTCGAGGTTCCGGCGAATGGACTCGTCGTCGATCAGGACGGCGTCGACGGCCAGGTTCGTCCTGAACTTGATCTCATCGAGGGCATGGATGTTGGTGGGGTCCGCGATGCCGAGGAACAGCCGCCCGCCGCGTTTGTACAGCGGCAGCACGTTGTGCTTGCGGAGCATCTCTTCGGGCACGGTCCCGATGGCCGTCTGCGCCGGGTCCAGCGCGCCAGGGTCCAGCAGGGGCATGCCGAACTCCATCGAGTTCGCGGCGGCCAGCGCCTGCTGGCTGACCAGCCGTTTCTCGACCAGGTACAGGGACAAGGGCCGGTTGTCCGCCGTGGATGCGGCCATGGCTTCGCGGGCGGCGGCCTCGTCCAGGGCCCCGTCCATGACGAGCCGACGGGCAATACCCGTGATTCCCACCAGGTTGGCGGTCGAAACCGTATTCATCTGGCCCCCAGGCACTCTCCCCGGGACGACTTTACCGCAATCCCGGCATTTGGCGAACGGACGCAGCGCACCTTTCCGGAACGCCGTTTCAGGGTACTCTTTCGCTCGATGAAAGGGGGATGCATGCGCGTTACCGTGGTCTTGCCCGCAAAGAACGAATCCGCCGGCCTGGCCCGGACCCTGCCCGGGCTGGCCGCCACCGTGCCGGGGGCGGAGGTCATCGTGGTTGATGACGGATCCACCGATGATACGGCCGAGGTGGCCACGCGCCTGGGCGCGAGGGTGCTGTCATCCCCCTATTCGATGGGCAACGGCGCGGCGATCAAGCGGGGAGCGCGTGCGGCCGGGGGCGACGTCATCGTCTTCATGGACGGCGATGGCCAGCACGATCCGGCGCATATCCCGCTGCTGCTGGAGCAGATCGAGGCAGGCTACGACCTGGTCGTGGGCGCGCGGGACGGCAGTGGCCAGGCGAACCTGCACCGGGGACTGGCGAACCGGTTCTACAACACGCTCGCCAGCTGGATGACCGGGCACAAGGTCATGGACCTCACGTCGGGCTTCCGCGCGGTGCGCGCGGATCGCTTCCGGGAGTTCCTACACCTGCTCCCGAACGGCTTCAGCTACCCCACGACCAGCACGATGGCGTTCTTCCGCAGTGCCTACCCAGTGACGTACGTACCCATTCCCGTTGCCAAGCGGGTCGGCACCGGCAGTCACATACGCCCGCTTCGCGACGGGGTGCGTTTCCTGCTGATCATCTTCCGGATCGCGACGCTGTACTCACCCTTGAAACTGTTCGCCCCTGCGGCGGCGGCGTTTTTCCTGCTGGGCGCGGGTTACTACGCCTGGACGTTTGCGACGATGGGGCGGTTCACCAACATGAGCGCCCTGCTGTTCAGCGCTGCGGTGATCATCTTCCTGATCGGGCTCGTAAGCGAGCAGATCACCGGATTGACCTACCTGGCGGCACGCCGGGACGAGGAGTGAGGTGGCTTCCCGCTTGAACCGTTGGGTGCGGCGCCTGAAGGCGACCCCACTGCATCCGCAATGGTTGCTCCGTGGTACCGAAGAACTCCGGGGATTGCTGGCTACACTGCCACCTGGCCGCGTACTGGACATTGGGTGCGCGGATCGCTGGGTAGAGCGGTGTTTGCCGCGCGACTGCACGTACTTGGGACTGGACTACCCCGCGACGGGAAGAGAACTGTACGGGGCACGTCCGACACTGTATGCGGATGCTTCGAGACTGCCCATTGCCGACGCGAGCGTGGACTCCGTGGTGATGTTGGAGGTCCTCGAGCATCTGCGATGTCCTCGGGAGTCATGTGCTGAGGCGGCACGCGTGCTGCGTCCTGGTGGCATTCTGCTTTTGAGCATGCCTTTCCTTTACCCGATCCATGATGCACCCCACGACTATCAACGCTACACCCGGCATGGGCTGGAACGTGAACTCCGGGCGGCGGGGTTCATCCTCAAGGCGACCACGCCGGGCCTGGGTGCGCTGGAGACGGCAGGCCTTCTTGCCTCTTTGTCGCTGGGAGGGGTCGCGCGTGAGGCGTTGAGGCGCCGGTCTCCCGCCGTCCTGCTGTTGCCGCTCCTTGTCTGTGCGGTGCCGGTGGTGAACCTGCTTGCCTGGATCGGAGGGAAATGCTGCCCGGACTGGGACGCGATGACCAGTGGCTACACCGTGTTGGCGAGTCGCGGATGACCCTCGGTCCGGGTGCAATTGTCCTGGTGACCACGTCGTTTCCCATCCGGGGGGACGGGCGCGAGGCCGCGGGCTCTTTCGTATCGGATCTCGCCGAGCTCCTGGGGGAGCGGGTCAGCGTGAAGGTCGTGGCTCCGGGCGAAAGAGAATGCATCGAAACCTGGTCTCCGGGTGTCGAGGTATTCCGCTTTCGCGCGCCGGACAAGCCGCTTTCCACGCTGAGTTTCATGTCCTTCAGGGATCTGGTGGCGGCCTTCCGGGTCATGCGTTCCGGGTCACGGGTGACCGAGCGGGCGGTGACTTCCGGTCCGACGGCTCATGTGCTGGCCCTTTGGGCCCTGCCGTGCGGCTATTGGGCCAAGCGCTGCTCTGGGAAGCACGCGGTTCCGTACTCGACCTGGACTCTCGGAAGCGACATCTGGTCGCTGGGACGCGTGCCGGTAGTCCGGTGGTTTCTCAGGCTCGTCCTCAGGCAGGGACGCTACTGCTTCTCTGACGGGCTTGGGTTGGCGCAGGAAACGCAGAAGCTGGCAGATCGCGAGGTGATTTTCCTCCCCAGCACCCGGCGGATCCTCAGCCAACCGGCATCCCGTACCGGCGGCGCCCCTTTCGTGCTGACGTTCCTGGGGCGTTGGCACGCCAACAAGGGCGTCGACATTCTTCTTGAGGCCTTGGGCTTGTTGTCCGATGAGGACTGGAATCGCATCGAGTCGGTTCGCATCAATGGAGGTGGCCCGATGGAGGCGACCGTGCGCCGAAGGGTTTCCGACCTTCAGGGTGCGGGGAGGCCGGTACATGCAGGAGGGTTCCTCGACAAGCAGGCTGCAGAGGCGTCGATCAACGACGCGGACTATTTGCTCATTCCTTCCCGCATCGAGAGCATTCCCCTGGTGTTTTCCGATGCAATGAAGCTTCGTTGCCCCGTGGTCGCAATGCCGGTCGGCGACTTGCCTGCGCTGGTGGGCCAGGGTGTCGGCGAACTGGCGGTGGACGTAACAGCGCGGGCATTCTCGGACGCCATCTCCAGAATCCTTAGAAGGAACCCCGTCTCGTTCCAGCCTGCCATGGAGTGTATGGCGGCGCGTTTTGACGTCGACGTCGCGGCTCGCAGTCTCCTTGGGAAGCTGCTCGGATGAGCAATGATCAAAGCACCCCGCAGGTTCGCCTCAAGGACATGATCGGGCAGGATCGAGGTCGCCGGGGCTCCCCCACGAGACGGCCAAGGCCCTTGTGGCTGCGGATCGTCTCGCTGTGCCTGGTCATCGTGACGCTGCTGTGGGCAGCGTGGCTGTTGAACGGCGCGTGGGGACGAATCGCGGGCTTCGTCTGGAGTATCCAGCCTGGATACGGGCTCGGGAGCTTCTTACTCCTGCTCTTGAGCTTGCTGCTTTCCTTCGCGGCTTTCCGTGAGATCATGGAGAGCGCTTCGGGCCGCTCCCTTGGATTCTACGCTCTGGGCGGGTTCCACTTCGCGGGTCAACTGATGAAGCACATACCCGGGCGCTTCCTGGGCGTGGCCTATCAGGCCACCAATGCCGCACATCTGGCCTCGCCTGGCCAGTGGGTCGCGGCGAACCTCGCGTTCATGGGGCTGACCATCTGGATGTCGTTGCTCGTGGCCGTCATCCTTATCCTGGGCGTCGGCCCGGACCGTCCGATGGTGGTGCAATCGGCCTTGCTGTTGCTGTTGCTTGGCCCCGGACCCGCGTACCTGCTGCTGGCGCGCCTGCGGCGGAAAGGGATGGCTGGGTGGGTGAACCATCTCCATCGCACGACGCGCAGTCCAAGGTTTTGGAAGGCGATCCTGTACATGGCGACCTCCTGGGCGGTGTACGTCAGCGCGTGGTTGGCTTTCTCGCTCGCGAGCGACGACGTATCGACGGAAGGCGCGTTGAGATTGTGTGCCTTCTACTCGATCTCCTGGGTCGTCGGCTTCGTTGCGCTGGTGACGCCCTCCGGGCTGGGTGTCCGGGAACTCACGTTCGCGGCCTTTGCCACCGGCTTTCCGGATCCGGTGGTCGCGGGTATCGCCGTTCTGGTTCGCGCCGCCATGCTTGCCGGGGACCTTTTGTTGGGCGTTTTGTTCCTGCCAGGGGTGCGGAATGGATAAGGGGAGCGTGCCGGTATTCGACGATGCCGGGATCAATATCTTCGACCCACATGACAGCGCGGGTCGAAAGACTGCGTACATCAGCCTCCTGCAGTTGGATGCGATCCGGTCGGTGCTCGGTCGGACGGGCGGGGTCGCGGTGGATGTCGGGTGCGGCTATGGCAGGATGACCGCCCGCCTCGCAGAGCTGGGATTCGACTCCCTAGTAGGCATCGATCCGTCCCAGCGGGTCATCGAAGCCGCCCGGGCGCTTTTCCCGACGCCTGATTTCCGCGTGGGGGCGTTGCCCGACCTGCCGTTGGAGCATGGCTCGGTTTCCTGCGCTTTCCTGCTGAACGTCATGCGTTCGCTACATCTGATGGGGGTGGCAGGCATAGCCGAGTCCGTCGCCAGATATGTTGAGCCGGGGGGGCACGTGGTCGTCATCGATAACCTGAGGCGTGGCGACGCTCGCTACATGCGCGAAGAAGACTTGACGGGGATATTCGCGCGAGGCGGACTTGAGCTGGCGAGCAGGCGGGCGATACGAGGCGCGCGCTGGCCCTGGATCTATCTGGTCCGCTACGGCCTCATTCCGACAAGCGCCTTTCCCATGCTGTCCAGGTTGGAGCGACGGCTGATGGAGCGGTTCGCCGGACCCTTCTCATGGCAATACGCCAATTATCTTTGGGTTTTCACCAAACGCTCATGAGCACGCCCACCGTGATCGTGTCCGGTGGTGCGGAGGCGGTATCGTTGGCCGTCGTCGAGCGATGCGTGTCCCTGGACGGGTATGCCTTCGTCTACGCGCTGGGTTCGAGCTCCTTGCTGGCGGGAGTGCCGCGGTGCGAAGTGCACTTTGCGCCTGCGGGGCCGCGCGAAGCTGTACTCGAGGATCTCGAAGGCCTGCTACGTTCGCGCTTCGGCACTTCCGGTGTACTGGCTATCGCAACGGAAGACGACTCTTTGGGCATTCTCGTCGATGCGATGGAAGCACGAGGGCAGGACCTCCGGCTCTCCCGTTGCAGAGCGCTGTCCAAGGGCGGGCTGGACAAGGCAGAGGTATTCCAGTTCCTGCAGCGCGAAGAGCTTGGTCGCTTTCTTGCCGTGACGCAGGAAGTTAGATGTCTCGACGATCTTGAGAGGGTGGCTGACACTCTTGGCCCGCGGTTTGTGCTGAAGCCCGTTCACAAGCCATGGGGCGACACGCTACCCGGCGGTGTGAAGCTGTTTCGCGAACACGATCTTCAACTCGCCCGGGTCCGACAGCTGCTGCGAACCGAGTTCGAACGTGGCCAGACTTGGGTCGCGCAGCCTCTCCTGCAACCCATTAGCGGAGGCGAGCGAAGTGCCTGTGTCGTTCGCGACGCGAGCGGACAGTATCGTTACGCGGAGGTGATAGAGCGGATGAAGTTCCCTGGGAAGGGAGGGAGTGCGTGCTGGGTGGAGACGTGCCCGGGGTCCGAAGTGCTCAGGGAGGCTACCGAATCGATCGTCGGCGCGTTGGATCTGGTCGGGGTGGCTGAGCTTTCCTTTCTCGCAGATGCAGACGGAAACCCGAAGCTCCTCGAACTGAACCCGCGCCCATGGCTTCAGATCGAACTATTGCAGGCCTCCGGCTTCGACGTGCTGTCGGACATGCGGGCAGTGGTCTTGGGAGGCGCGCTGCAGGGGGCGGACACTGATGTCGCCGTCCATTCCTGGATCAGTCTGGAGCGGTTCCTCCTGAAGCTTCTCAAAGGAGACGGAGTGCCCAGGCGAGAGACGCTGAAGGCGCTTGCGCTCGCCGTCCGAAAGAAGCCCATGGTGTCGGTGTGGTCGTGCTCGCTTCCCGGGGTCCGGGCGCGATGGCTCAGGCGGTGCGTAGCGAGGTTTGTCTCCTGAACAGCGCGTGGAACTATCCGCCAGTCAAGCAATTTTCCGTGGCTCTGCAAACACGTGCTATGTCGTGTTCCGTCAACTTGGGGGACAAGGGGAGGCTGGCCGTCGTACGTCCCAGCCGCATAGCATGGGGCCATTGCTCGGGCCTCCAGCCGAATCGCTCCTGGTAGACGGGATGCTCCGCCAACGATAGGTAATGAACACCTGTCCCGATGCCGGCTTCATGCATGGCCTCAAGGAAACGGTCACGCGTGATACCGCTCGCTTCCGGGTCAATCAGGAGATTGAACAGGTGGCGGGCGTGTTTCGTCTCAGGTGCGGCAGGCGCGGGTAGGGTCACCGGGAGGTGCGCCAGCGCGGTCTCGTACACGGACCAGATCGCTTGCCTCCGCTGCCAGCTCGCCTCGACGCGCGCGAGCTGATGGATCCCGATCGCCGCCTGGAGGTCCATCATGTTGTACTTGAAGCCGCTCTCAACGACTTGGTAATGCTTGTAGCCCGAGTCGCTGAAACGATGCCACGCATCCTTGCTCATGCCATGGAGTGAAAGCACTTTGGCTCGTGCGATGCGGGATGCGTCGCGTCCAAGGACCATGCCGCCTTCGCCGGTGGCGACGTTCTTGGTGACATAGAAGCTGAAGCATCCAAAATCGCCGAACGTGCCCGCCTTCCGTCCCTTGTACTCCGTTTCAATGGCGTGCGCGCAGTCTTCAATCAGGGCAAGTCCATGTCGCTCCGCGATGGCCGTGATGCGATCCATCTCGCAAGGGCGACCCGCGAAGTGCACCGGCAGGATTGCGCTGGTGCGTGGCGTTATGGCGGCTTCGATCGCCGCCGGGTCGATGTTCTGGGTGACGGGATCGACGTCCGCCAGCACCGGCACGAGACCTGCGTGGATGATGGCATTGGCGGTGGCGCAGAACGTCAGTGGCGTGGTAATGACCTCGCTGCCGGGCTCCAGTTCGAGTGCCAACATGGCGATATGCAGAGCCGCGGTACAGGAGTTGAGGCCGGCGACCTGCGAAGCGTCGACGCCCTTGTACCCCGCGAAGGCAGCTTCGAACCTTGCCACCCGCGGCCCGGTCCCTAGCCATCCCGAACGAAGGCATGCGCTGACTTCGTTGATCTCTTCGTCGTGTATATCAGGTGCGGCGAACACGATATAGGGGGAGTTGATCACGGCTTCTGGCCTGTTAGTGAGGTTCGGATCAATCTGCCAGCCTCAGCGCCGCGGCTTTCGCCTCAACGGCTTGGGCCTCCTGGTTATGCCCGTCAGCCCGGAGGGCAGAAGCGAGTCGCTCTGCATAATGCCGGTCGTCTTTCTCCGCCTCGACCGCACTTGCAAACAGGCGCGCGGCGAGGTCGTGATCTTCGAGCCGGGTCAGCGCGTGATTCGCAAACATCGCATACATGCCCGCGGGCAACTGGCTCCGGTTCGCCATCGCCTCGTAAGCCGCTGCCAGATGCTCATCGTCCAATGCCATCCCCCGCGCACGGGCTGTGAGGAGCCCGGACATGGCGTAGTGGTCCTGCGGACTGATGGTGCCAGTGGAAAGTTTACTTTCGAGGGTGGCCCACCATGCCTCCGGTACGGGTCGCCCTTGGCCTGCGGCAAGCATGATGGCGCCCTGGATGGGAAGGGAAGACGCAGACGCTAAGCCTGCTCCCCGATGGAACTCGGTCATTGCGAGACTGTAGAACGGGGATTCTGGATCTCCGCCGGCGAGCATCTCGTACTTCTCTGCCAAGTCGACGCTGGCGCGCGCTGATCGAGGGTTTGCGTTGGCCAACTCCATCGCAAGATTAAGTGGGTTTCCCCACGTAGCGCTACGTACCAGCGTCAAAGCGAACAAGAAGGTACAGATGCCGCCAATGGCCACGTACTTCAGCGCAGGCCCGTCACGCATGGGGATGCGCCGGACGATGTCGGCCAATGCAAGGAGAGCACCCAGCAAAGCAAAATAGTTGCGATGCTCAAATGCGTGCTCGAGCGGGAACACGTTGCTCGTGATTGCATGCGCCGCGAAAAACCAGAGCACCCCGAGTGACACGATCGGCGCCTTGCGTCGAACGAAAAAGGCAACGAATGCAAGCGAGAGAAGCAGGCAGGCTCCCAGAGCCGTGCTCGGCGGCGATAGCAGTCCCGTGGAAACAATAATGTCGTCGTAGTAAAACGTAAGCTGGTCTGGGCGCGGGAACAGGACTTGGCCCAGGTACATGGGGAGCACCCGCATCTGGGTCATGAGGCGCTCAGAGGCAGAGAAGTCTCGAAGAGCGTAGCTATCGCCAGTCAGGTAGTGAGGCAGGACAACGAGGAGATAGACGCCCAACGCGAGTGAGACCGCGACAGCATAGGTTCGCTTGAGGAGACGTTCACTTGCAGAGGAACTCGCACGGAAGCGGAAGATTGCGATCTCAAGTGAAAGGGTGTACGCCGGCAACAGTGCGGCACTTTCCTTGCTAGCGAGCCCCAACAGCATCAGAGGCAGGCAGGCAGCAAACCAGAAAGCGCTGGGTCTATCAGAAAGCTGATTGCGCCGGGCCTTGACGTAGCAAGCGAGCGCCAGCAGCACGAACAACAGTGAAAGCGTTTCCATGCGTTGTACGACGTACAACACAGGAGAGACCTGCAAGGGGTGTACTGCCCAGATGAAAGCGATGACGGCGGCCGCTTGTTTCGGCCAGTTCTCGCCTTCCTCGGACCGGATACCCAGCAACTGCCTGAGGAGGATCCAGACGATCAGGGTATTCAGGACATGTATGCACAGTCCTGTCAGTTTGTACCCCCAAGGGTCGGTCCCATCCGCCAGATAGTTCAATGCCAAGGAGATGGTGGCGAGTGGGCGGCCGTAGTACCCCTGACTGAACGAGCCTGCCGCTCTCTGGATGGCTTCCCAGGAAAGCGAGTCGATATGGATTCCGGGGTTGCTGACGATGGTGGGGTAGTCATCGAAGATGAAACGCCCACTCAAGCCCGGCCAAAACGCTGCCGCGACAAGCATCGTAATGGGCACCATCATTACCCAAGCGGGCCATGCCTGCCAGGCTTTCCACTTCACATTGATAATTCCTACTGGTCGAGCCGAATACCGGCTTCTACCACCTTACACGGGAGAGGTGGAGTGCCTGCCTGATGCATGAAGCTGCCGGGAGCGGTCATTGGCACCCTGTGGGCTTGTGTTTGTTCTCGATGGCAGCCGATACGTCGCATGTCCACGCGCCGCTCGTGTTGCGTGTCAGTTGAATGGTCTCGCCGGCCACTTTGGGTGTGCCGACGACCACGCAACGAATGTAGCCACTCCCGTCACCGTTCACTTGCGACGTCAATGGATTGCAGCGGGGCGTCGGGGACTTGAGCCCGATCTCATCCAGAGTGAAGGTCGTCTTGTTCTGAGCGACGACCTGGGACTCGAAAGGACTGCGGCCGCCGCTGATGTCGCTCAAACCAGCGCTGAGTTGCGAGCGGGCGACGTAGTCCTGGTAAAGGGGTATCGCAATTGCCGCCAGGATCGAAATGATGGACACGACGATCATCAGCTCGATCAAGGTGAAACCCTTTGCTTGCTTCATGTCCATTCCCCCTGTGGCTGTCTGCCCGGAATGTCCTGCTTGGGCTTGAGTCGGTTTTGTCCGGAAACGAGCCGGGTTGCTAAAGTCTTCGTCAGAAAAAAGGGCGAGCTACCGCCCGCCCTTTCTCCCGTTCACTAGCGATTACAGCGTGCGCGCACAACCCTGCGGAACGTACTTTTCGTCCATGCCGCCGGAGACTTCACACTCCCAAGCGCCCGACGTGTTGCGGGTCAGCTGGACGGCGTACGGAGCCACCTTCGGGTTGCCTTCCAGATTGCAGTTGATGGTACCCACGCCGGTGGTGGCGCTACCGTTCACGGTGATGGCGCTGCAGCGCGCGGTGTTGGCCTGAAGGCCGATTTCTGCAGCGGTGTTGAACGTGGTCGGGCTGCCCTTGTTGATGATTTCTTCGGCAGCGGTCACGCCGCCACGGATGTCGGCCAGACCAGCGGTGACCTGCGAGCGGGCCACGTAGTCCTGGTAAGCCGGCAGAGCGATGGCGGCCAGGATGGCGATGATCGCGACGACGATCATCAGTTCGATCAGGGTAAAGCCTTGCTGCTTCTTCATGGTGTATCCCCTAGGAGTTGTTGATATCACGTGCCTGCCGGCCCGGGTCCCCGGTCCATCGGCTTGCCGTGCGTGCTGCACGTGCAGGGGAATAGACGCAAGGGCCGTGCCAAGTCGATGAACGTGGGCTGTATCACGCTTGGAATGCCTGAATGGCCGGGATTCGTGACGGTCGTCAAATTTGCCGTGACGTGTCGCGTCACAGGCGGGTGAGAAAGTGACGCATAGCGTCAGATTCTGTGGGCGCGTCATGTGACGGGGTCGCTCGATTACGTTCCCTGAGGCGCCTGTCGGGCATGCGGGGATGCATGGAATCGATGCGCAGGAGGCGCATGCAGGGGTGTGCCGCCAGGCGTGCGGGCACGCCAGCGGAAAGACGGAGTTAGGCGGCTCCCGCCACGGAAGGGGAGTGGGTATGGATGGGTCTCGGGCCGTGGCCGGCCCGGGGCGCTCAATCGATGCCGAGCTTCTTCAGCTTGTAACGGAGGGCGCGGAAGGTGATGCCCAGGGCCTGCGCGGTGCGGGTCTTGTTGTAGCGGTTTTCCTGCAGCGCGTGCTGGATGGCGGCGCGCTCGATCTCCTCGATGTAGGAGGGCAGGGCGCTGGTGGCGGTGTCGCGCGGGTCGAGCGTGCGTGGATCGCGGCCTGCCGCCGCCACGCCGGCTGCCGCTGCGGCGACGCCGGCATCGCCCCCGGCGGCGGCGCGCGGCAGGTGGAGGTCGCTGGCGGCGAGGGTGTCGCCGTCGGACAGGGCCAGTGCGCGCTCGAGGATGTTCTCGAGCTCGCGGACATTGCCGGGGAAGGGGTATTCCTTCAGGGCCTTGAGGGCGTCGTCACCGAGGGCGGGAACGTTGCGTCCCTGGTGTTCGGCCAGCCGGCCCAGGATCTTGGCGGACAGGCCGGGGAGGTCCTCGAGCCGTTCGCGCAGCGGCGGCACCGCGAGTTCGATCACATTGATGCGGTAATAGAGGTCCTGGCGGAACTTGCCCTCGGCGACCAGCTTGGCGAGGTCCTTGTGGGTCGCGGAGAGGATGCGCACGTCCACCGGGCTTTCGGTGTTCGCGCCGACCGCGCGGACCGACTTTTCCTGGATGGCGCGCAGCAGCTTGACCTGCATGGGGAGCGGCAGCTCGGCCACTTCGTCCAGGAACAAGGTGCCCCCGTCGGCGGTCTGGAACAGGCCGGGCTTGTCCGCATGCGCGCCGGTGAAGCTGCCCTTCTTGTGGCCGAAGAATTCGCTTTCCATCAGTTCGGACGGGATGGCACCGCAGTTGACCGGCACGAACGGGCCCTCGACGCGCGCACCCTCGGCGTGGATGGTGCGGGCCACCAGTTCCTTGCCGACACCGGACTCGCCGGCGATGTAGACCGGCGCTTGGCTGCGGGCCACCTTGGCGATGGTCTGGCGAAGGGTGGTCATCGCCGGGGATTCGCCGTACAGCCGCGAGGACACGGCGCTGGCGTCTGCCTTGCGGGCTTCCTTGAGGTCGAGCGCGTGGCGGACAAGGTCGCGCAGCACCGGGAGGTCCACGGGCTTGGCGACGAAGTCGAAGGCACCGGCCTTCAGCGCCTCCACGGCGGCTTCGACGTTGCCGAAGGCCGTGATCATGGCCACCGGGGTGTCCGGGTACTTCTGGCTGATCTCGCCGACCAGCTCGATGCCGGAGCCATCCGGCAGGCGCATGTCGGTCAGGCACAGGTCATAGGTGTTGCGCTGCAGCTGGTTGCGCGCGTCGCCGAGGTTCGATGCCGTGTCGCAACGCAGCCCCATCCGGCTCAGGGTCATGACCAGGAGCTCGCGGATGTCGCGTTCGTCGTCGACGATGAGGGCGCTACGGGTGTCTGGCATCGAGTCCTCCGCCCGCCAAGATAGCCGATGGCCCCCGCACGGCCAAGCGGTCAGACATCATTCATGCCGGTTCCGCGGCCATCATGCGGCCGCTCGGGCGGCACTGGCCGGGAAGCGGATGCGGAAACAGCTGCCCACGCCCGGGGTGGGCACGTACTCGAGCGTGGCCTGGTTGGCGCGGCACAATTCACGGGCGATATAGAGGCCCAGCCCCGTCCCGTGCGGGGAGGTAGTGAAGAAGGGCTTGAACAGCTGGGTGGCCTGGCGCTCGGGGATCCCGGGGCCGCGGTCGAGCACGTCGATTCGGACGCCGCCATTGCTCTCCGTGGCGACATGGAGGGTGATCCGGGCCGCCTCGCCGGGCTTTCGACCGTAGAGCAGGGCGTTGTGGACCAGGACGGTGAGCACCTGGTGCAGTTGGCGGGGGTCGACCATGGCCGGCAGCGCGGGCCGGGTGGAGGTACTGGTCAGGCTGTCGTCCTCCAGCGGATGGCCGGCCTGGTACTCGTTGATGAACTGCCGGGTGAGCAGGACCAGGTCGACATGTTCCGGCTTGGCCGGCTCGCGCCGGGCCAGGCCCAGGACGTTGTCCACGATGCCGTTCATCCGGCCACCCTGCTGGCGGATGATCTCCAGCAGGCGACGATCGGCCGGGCGGATGTCGTCGGACTCTTCCAGCAGCTGGACGGCGTAATTGATCGCGGCCAGCGGATTGCGGATCTCGTGGGCGAGGCTGGCCGAGAAGCGGCCGAGCGTGGACAGGGTGATGGACTCCGCCCGCTTGGACACCAGGGACGTGTCGTCCAGGAAGATCAAGGTCTGGTCGCTGCCCGCCAGCAGCCGGGTGAAGCGGGGGACTACCTCGGAGAACTCGGGGCTGGGCTGGAACGGCGTTTCGTCCGGCTTGGCGCCGTTCCGCCAGGCGGTCAGGCGCCGGGCCAGCTCCGGCAGGACTGCATCGAGCTGCCAGTCCTCTTCCTTCGCGCCGCCCAGCAGGACGATCGCCGCTTCGTTCGCGAGGGTGATGCGGTTGTGGCCGTCCACCAGCAGGACCCCGGTACGAAGCCGCCGGATGATCAGCTCGTTGACTTCGACCAGGTGCGCGGTCTGCTCCCCCCGCTCTTCGGCCAGGGCGTGGCTGGCACGCATCTGGCGGCCCAGCAGGCTGGTGAGGGTGGCCATCGCCATGTAGCCGACGGAAAACATCAGCGGCTGGACCAGGGAGACGCCGGGCAGCTCGTCGATCATGCTCGACCACAGGTGCTCGGCGATCAGGCCGCCCACCGCGGCCAGGGCGAAGCCGATGCCGTAGCGGGTGGGCAGCAGCAACGCAGCGGCGCCGATGTTGAAGATCAACATCAGCGCGATGCCGGTGCCGGCGGCCGGGATCGCATGGATGGCGAGGATGCCGAAGAACAGGTCGGCGGAGATGCCGGCCAGGGTGCAGATGCGCAAGTTGCCCTTGCGGCCGAAAACGAACAGCAGCACGGCCACGAAGGCATAGGCGATCGCGATCGCCATCGCGAAGGGGAGGTGGCGCGGATCGGGCAACTGCTCGGCGAAGGGGCCGAACAGGACCAGCAGCAGCATGGCCGCTTCGAGGAGACGGTACAGGGTGTAGAAATGGAGTTCGCGTCGCAGCGCCTTGTCGGCGTCGGCGACTTGCAATGGCGCGATTCTGAACGGCAAGCGCGTCACTCCCGCGGCGGTTTCCGCTGCAGTATAGGGACGTGGATCAAGGATTTGCGAGTGGCCCCCGGTCTCCGCCCTGCCTCCGGCCAAGGGCGGTTTTGCCCGGGGCCGTGGGATCGGCGACAATGGCGGGCCGCCTCGCGTCTTTGCCGGCCTCAGGGCCGGGCCTGCGCGGGGCGTTCGTCCAACTCCCCTCGGTGACGCATGAACTTCCACGAATACCAGGCAAAGCAGCTCTTTGCCGATTACGGCATTGCCGTGCCGACCGGCCGCGTGGCCCGCACTTCCGACGAAGCCGTCGCGGCGGCCAAGGAAATCCCGGGCGACCTGTGGGTCGTGAAGGCCCAGATCCACGCCGGCGGCCGCGGCAAGGCCGGCGGCGTCAAGCTGGCCAAGAGCTTCGACGAGGTCCGCGAGTACGCCAAGGCCATGCTCGGCACGAAGATGGCGACCTACCAGACGGCGGGCGTCGAGCTGCCGATCGACACGGTGCTGATCTCCGAGGGCACCGACATCGCCAACGAGCTTTACCTGTCGGTGCTGGTCGACCGCGACACCCAGTCGATCACCTTCATCGCCTCGGCGGAAGGCGGCATGGACATCGAGCAGGTCGCCGCCGAGAAGCCGGAGGCCATCCACACGCTCAACGTGAACTACGTCGAGGGCCTGCAGCCGTACCAGTGCCGCGAGCTGGGCTTCGCGATGGGCCTGAACGCCAAGCAGGTCGGCCAGCTGAGCAAGATCATGCTGGGCCTGTACCGCCTGTTCAACGAGAAGGACCTGGCCCTGGTGGAGCTGAACCCACTGGCCATCCTCACCAACGGCGACCTCGCCGTGCTGGACGGCAAGATCAACAGCGACGACAACGCGACCTTCCGCCACAAGGACCTGGCCGCGATGCGCGACATCCGCCAGGAGGACGAGACCGAGGTGCTGGCCAGCCAGCATGACCTCAACTACGTCACGATGGACGGCAACATCGGCTGCATGGTCAACGGCGCCGGCCTGGCGATGGCGACCATGGACGTGATCAAGCTCAACGGCGGCGAGCCGGCGAACTTCCTCGACGTCGGCGGCGGCGCCACCAAGGAGCGCGTGACCGAGGCGTTCAAGCTGATCCTGTCGAGCGACAAGGTGGAGGCGATCTTCGTCAACATCTTCGGCGGCATCGTCCGCTGCGACATGATCGCCGAGGGCATCATCGCCGCGGTCAAGGAAGTCGACGTCAAGGTGCCGGTGATCGTGCGCCTGGAAGGCACCAACGTCGAAGCCGGCAAGGACCTGCTGAAGAACTCCGGCCTGGCGATCACGCCGGCCGATGACATCAACGACGGCGCCAAGAAGGCCGTCGCCGCCGTTTCGGGCAAGTGAGGCAGGACTGACATGAGCGTTTTGATCAACAGGAACACCAAGGTCATCGTCCAGGGCTTCACCGGCTCGCAGGGCACCTTCCACGCCGAGCAGATGCTCGAGTACGGCACCCAGGTCGTGGGTGGCGTGACCCCGGGCAAGGGCGGCACCGAGCACCTCGGCCTGCCGGTCTTCAACACCGTCGCCGAGGCCGTCCGGGCCACCGGCGCCGACGCTTCGGTGATCTACGTGCCGCCGCCGTTCGCGGCCGACGCGATCCTCGAGGCGGCGTCCGCCGGCATCAAGGTGATCGTGTGCATCACCGAGGGCATCCCGGTGCTGGACATGCTGCGCGTCAAGAACGTGCTGAAGGGCTTCGAGGACGTGGTGCTGGTCGGCCCGAACTGTCCCGGCGTGATCACCCCGGGCGAGTGCAAGATCGGCATCATGCCGGGCCACATCCACAAGCCGGGCAAGATCGGCATCGTGTCGCGTTCCGGCACGCTGACCTATGAAGCAGTCAAGCAGACCACCGACGTGGGCCTGGGCCAGTCGACCTGCATTGGCATCGGCGGCGACCCGATCAATGGCACCAACTTCATCGACGCGCTGAAGCTGTTCCAGGAAGACCCGCAGACCGAGGGCATCATCATGGTCGGCGAGATCGGCGGTTCGGCCGAGGAGCAGGCGGCGGAGTACATCGCCAAGCACGTCACCAAGCCGGTCGTCGGCTTCATCGCCGGCGCGTCGGCCCCGAAGGGCAAGCGAATGGGCCATGCCGGCGCGATCGCGTCGGGCGGCTCGGGCACGGCCGAGGGCAAGTTCGCCGCGATGGAGAAGGCGGGCGTGACCACCGTGAAGTCGCCGGGCGACCTGGGCGCGGCGATCGCCAAGCGCCTCGCGGGCTGAGCGGTTCCGCCAGCGTGACAAGGAAAAGGCCACCTCCGGGTGGCCTTTTTCGTGGGTCTTTTCCTGGGTGGGGGCAACTTCGGAAGGAGTCGCCGCCCGCCGGGGTGGGGGTTGCTCCGCCCTCCTGACGACGTCCTGTCGTGAAGTCGGGTCGCAGACCATCCATGGTCTGCTCTCCGCAACCCCCACCCCGTCGACCGGCGCCTACCGCGATCGTGCAGCTCAGGGCTTCGGTTGCTTTCGAAAGCGCCAGGCTACTGTCCAGAAGTCGGTGGGCCTGGGGTTCGCGTGACCGTGCGCGGCATGGATGCCGCGCCCGAGCCCCCAGGGATGGGTTTACGGCGTGTCACGCGAACCCCAGGGTCACCGGCTTACTTCTTGACGCCTCCCCGCAACCGGGTGAAGGACCACGTCCCGTGGGGCAATCAGACCCCGACGGGGTAGTCCACCATCACTTCGTCGCCGGCCTTGCCGTACAGGCCCCAGTTCCAGCGAGGCGTGTCGGTGATCGAGATCTCGATGTCGTTGCGCGGGATGCCGTGCTGGGCCTCGAGGCGTTCCTGCAGCAGCCGGATCAGGGTTTTCTTCGCCGACATCGAACGTCCTTCGAAGCAGGCGATCTCCAGCGCCAGGAAGCGGTCGGAGTGGCCGTCGCCGAAGTAGAACTCATCCGCCTGCAGGCCGATGAAACGCTGGTAGCGGTGATGGGCCGGGAGCTTGAAGGCTTCCATCATGCAGCCGTGGATGGTGTCCGAAAGCGCGCCACGGATGGGATCGAGGTGCGATTTGAGGCCGTAGATCTTGATGCGGGACATGGCGCCGGGCTGCGGGGTTGGCGAGGGCGGAGGCGTGCGGAAGGGTAGCAACAAAAAAACGCCGGGGGGAGGGCATGGCCTCCACCCCGGCCCGCCCGCCATCTGGACGGGCGCCAAACCACTGGCTGCAGCTCAGTAGCGGGTACTGACGGTCACGCCCGACGCCGCCGTCCGGCCGTACAGGCTGACGTAGACATAGCCGGCGGGCGGATAGTCCACCACGACGGTTTCGCTGTTGCCGGCCTGGGTCGAGCGGTAGTTATGAAAGCTACGCGTGGCCCAGCTGCCCAGCGTGTTCACGTACAGGTCGGCGTTGCCGCTGCCGCCGGCGGTGCTGATGTGCAGCGATCGCGTGCCCTGGGGGACATACAGGTACAGATAGGCATGGTCCCCGGCGGCCACGGATACGTTGCGGCGCGCGCAGTCCTTGCCCAGCACCTGGCTGCCCCCGCTGCATTCCGGCAAGCCGCCGCCGCCGTCGCCGCTACTGACGGTCACGTTCTGCTGGCGGGTGTGGGACGCGCCCGCGTCGTCGGTGACGGTCAGGCTGACCGTATAGGTGCCGGGGCTCGCATAGGCATGGCTGGGGTGGGTGGACGTGGAGGACGTGCCGTCGCCGAAGTTCCAGGCCCGCGAGACGATGCGGCCGTCCGAGTCGCTCGAGGTGTCGGAGAACTGCGCGGTCAGGCCATTCGTCGTCACGCCGAACGCCGCGACCGGCGGGGTGTTGCCGGACCCGCCGCAGATGGGCGCGTCGGGCGTCGCGACGCAGGGCAGCCAGCTCCGGAAGCCCGCATTGTTGCTGGTGCCCAGGCTGGCCATGAAGCTGGCGTAGCCGGTGTAGTCGCCGATACGCAGGCGGGCGAGGATCGAATCCACCTGGCCGGGACGCTCCTCGAACATGTAGCGCACCGCCAGGTAGCCCCAGTTGTAGACCCGGGTCTGGCCGCTGCCGTAGTCGTTGCCGTAGATGGTGCTGATGTCGTAGGTGGCCTTGGCCGCCTCGCGTTCCGCCGCGGCGTAGGGGATGCCGCGGTAGGAATAGGACATGTATTCGGCGAGGCCTTCGATCCACCAGATGGTGTCCTGGGAGATCGCGTCCCCGAAGTCGCCATGCATGTTGAACCGGCCGTCGAGGTAGTGGACGTACTCGTGGGTGAGGTTCCAGATCTCGAACGTCTCCGGTTGCAGCCATTCCGCCTCATAGGCGATGAAACGCGCCTGGTTGCCGCTCGCCGACGGGTCTCCTTCCAGGTACATGCCGCCGTTGTTGGTGTCGATGCCGTAGATCGCGCCGGCGTACGTGCCGTAGTCGGTGCTGCTGTTGAACACCACCATCTCCAGCGCCGCGTTGTTGTCGTCGGCAACTGGCCGGCCGGCGGTGCCGAGGCGGTCGTGGAAGTAGGCCTCCTGGCCGCCGACGATCTGGCAGGTTTCCGCCAGCTCGCTGCTGCTCATCGCCTGGGCGCGGATCTTCAGCGTGGCGCTGCAGGTGTGCCGGATGGGAAGCGCGGCCGCTTCGACACGCTCCCTGAAGTCGCACAGGCCGTAGTAGCTGCAGTTGGCCTTGTCGTAGTAATCGACCATCTCGCCGACGCCCACCCACAAGGGTGCGGTGACGCCGGTGACCGACGAGCGGTCCAGCAGCGCCTTCGCACGGGACCGGGCCAGTGACTTGAGCGCGCCACCGTACTGCAGGAACCGGCCGAGTTCGCGCCCGGCGTTGGAGACCAGATAGTCGTTCTCGCTCCCCATCAGGCTGAAATGCCTGTTGGCGAAGTCGTACAGGGTGTCGACGATCGACATGTCGGCCTGCACGAGTTGCTGGAAGTCGGTGTTCTGGTGTCCCCGGAACAGCACGAGGTAGGCATTGTTGGTCGCGGCGCGCATCCAGTAGTACGCGTCGTAGCGGTTGTCGTAGGCATTCAGCAGGCGCTTGACCACGTACAGGTAGCGCGCGTTCTCGGTGGCGCTGTCGATCAGGGTCACGTACTCGGCGAGCGTTTCGCCGTGGACGTCGTCGACCCGCCCGAAGTTGGCGTTGGATGCGAAGGCGTCCAGCGCGGGTCGGATGGCGTTCCGCAAGGCCGCGCCGTAGTCGCCCACGGCGGGGTCGTAGTACTGCACGTAGTAGCCGGCACGCAGGAACAGCACGAGTTGCAGCGTGCTGTCCTGGTTGGTGCCGTCATAGCGGCCGGACGAAGTCGCCAGTGCGTTGGCGATCGTGACCATCTTGGACTCGTTGAACGTGTCGCGCGCGGTGGTCCCGGTGAGCGAGAACAGTCCATTGATGCAGCTCGTGGTGGCGCCCTTGACGGCCGCGACCAGCGACGCACCGCTGAGCGAGGCGAACTGGGTGCTGGTGCAGTCGGCCGTCGTCGCGGCGGCACGCATCGTCCCCTGCGATTCCAGCGACGGCCGCTGGAGGATGTTGGCCCGCGCGTCGCCGTGGTCGTAGGCGGTATCCACCCATTGGCTCAACGGGCTCTGCGTGGGCATGCGGCGGGAAGGCGGCAGGCGCTCGGACTGGACGTGCTGGCCGAACACCTGGCGTTCGGTCTGCGGCGACTTTTCCACTGCGCGCAGGCGGCTGATCCTGCGGGCCGACGGATCGGCGGCGCGCAAGCTTGCGCTGCGGGGTTGCGTGCGGCCCTGGGCGACCTGCCGCGCGGCAGGTGCCGGCGTGGCATTGGGGGCCGCCTTGTCCGGCATGGGGCCGGTCACGAACGCGGGCAGCCCGTTCTGGCTGGCATAGCTGATGAACGAAGCGATCGCGGCGATGCTGGCGATCGCGGCCAGGCGACGGGCCCGGCGGGTACGTGGTGCTTGCATTGCGGTGTCTCCCTTGGATGAGTGAGGCGGATGTATCCGCCGCCGACAACGCCCCCCTTGCGCAATGTCGATGGATGGCCGGTCCCGTACTGCCTGTCCGTCCGGGTCCGGGGTCCTGCAGCCGGGGGACGGTCCCCCGGGCCCGCGTGGCGGCCCGGTGCCGCATCGCTGGCGTGGTCTTTCGAAGGCCGGCGCCGCTCCCGCCGGCCCGGTCATCTGCGTGGCTGCGCGGTGCTCAACCGAAGGGCCGCGCGATCGATTCGGCCGGCGGCGTGAACCACCGCGCGCCCGTGTCGGTCACGTGGAAGTGGTCCTCGAGGCGGATGCCGAAGCGGCGCGGGACGACGATCATCGGCTCGTTGCTGAAGCACATGCCCGCCTGCAAGGGCGTGCGGTCGCCGCGCACCAGGTAAGGCGGTTCGTGGATGGCCAGGCCAATGCCGTGGCCCGTGCGATGGGGCAGGCCGGGCAGGCGGTAGTCCGGCCCCAGGCCGGCGCGGGTCAGCAGCGAGCGCGCGGCGTTGTCGATGCTTTCGCAGGTCACGCCGACCCGGACCGCATCGAACGCCGCCTGCTGCGCATCGCGTTCGAGGTCCCAGAGTCGGCGGTGTTCGTCACTGGGCGTGCCGAAGGCATAGGTGCGCGTGATGTCGGAGTGGTAGCCCTCGACCTGGCACCCGGTGTCGACCAGCACCAGGTCGTTCCGCTGGAGTTGCTGGTCGCCGGCGATGCCGTGCGGATAGGCGGTCGCCTCGCCGAACTGGACCGCGCAGAAGGTGCTTCCGCCGTCGGCGCCAAGCGCGCGATGGGTTTCGTCGATGAAGGCCCGGACCTGACGGGTGGTCATGCCGGGGCGCAGGGATTCGAAGGCCTGTTGCTGCACTTCGATCGTGATCGACATGGCCTGCTGGATCAGGGCCAGCTCGGCCGGCGACTTTTGCATCCGGCAGATGTCGGTGACGGGCGCGGCGCTGCACAGCGGAACCGCGCCCATCGCACGCTGCAGGGCCTCCACCATGAACCAGGGGGCCAGCGGATCGACCGCCACGAGACGGCATCCGTTGTCGCGCAGCAGCGTGGCCACGGCCTGCGCGGGAGGTTCGTGTTCCTGCCACGTGCACAGCGCCGTTTCGATCTGCAGCACGCCCTGCAGCGAACCCACTTCGAACTCGGGGCACACCAGCACCGGCTCGCCGCGGGGGAACAGCAGCAACGCCACCATGCGCTCGGTCCCTCCCCAGGACACCCCGCTGAAGTAGCGCAGGTTGGCGCCGGCGTGGATCACGCAGGCGTCCATGCCGTTCTGCTGCATGAGCATCCGTGCGTGCGCGATGCGTTGCAGGTATTCGGGGCGGGCGATGGGCGCGGGGCCGAGGATCCCGCTCCGGGGTACGGCATCGGGTCCCCGATGGGGGCGCGCGTGGAGGGGGGCGGGAGGCAGGTCAGGCATGGCAGCGGTCCGGCGGAGAGGCGGCCTCGGCGGCCGTCATACAGTGGAAACACGGGTAATTTATAAAAGATACAGTATACAATTTGAGAGGGGCGTCGCTTTTCCGGCAGCTCACGGCCGTCGAGCGGCGGGGCGGCGTGTCAATGCGCGATGCTCGGCGCCCGCGCACGACGCTTCGGCAGGGGGTGCGAGGCGCGCGCGGCCGGTAGACTGGCCGGATGAGCATCGTCAGTCGCAGCCTTTCCGATCAGGCCTTCGAGGTGATCCGGGAGCGGATCCTGTCCGGCGAGATCCCGGCCCTCGCGCCGATCCGGCAGGAAGCGCTGGCCGAGGACCTGGGCATCAGCAAGATCCCGTTGCGCGAGGCGTTGACGCGGCTCGAGCAGAGCGGCCTGCTGCGGTCGCTGCCCAACCGGGGCTTCTTCGTGCCCGCGCTAAGCGCGCTGGAGGCCGAGGAGGTGTTCGCGCTCCGCCTGAAGCTGGAGCCTGACGCGGCCGCGGATGCCTGCCTCGAAGCCGACGATGCGCAGCACGCCGCTGCACGGGCCGCCCTGGCCGCACTGGAAGCCGTCGACGGGGGTGACAAGGCGGCCCTGGCGACGTGCAACCGCGGCTTCCATCTGCTGCTGGTGCAATCGACGCGGCACCAGGTCACCGCGCAACTGGTCGAGCGCCTTCACCTGCTTGCGGACCGCTATGTCCACAAGCACCTGGAACCGGAAGGCCGCTACCGGCGCGCCGACGACGAGCACCAGCGCCTGCTCGACGCCTGGCTGGCACGGGACCCGGCGCTCGTCCGCGCGCTTCTGGCCGCCCATCTGCAACTCACGCTCGACGACCTCCGCCTGCAGCTCGCCTCTACGGCGCCCTGAGGCCGACTGGTCCGGGTCGGGCCACATCTGGAACAATGGCGCATCCCCACTGTGGCCCGTGTCACTCGGCGGCGGGTCGCCCCAGCGATGGTCCCCCATGCCCCAGACGCTTCGAATCGCCCTGGCCCAGTTCGATTTCCCGGTCGGTGCGGTCAACGCCAACGCCGAACGCATCCTCGCCATGATCAACGAGGCGCGCGACGAGTACGGTGCCCACGTGGTGCTGTTCCCGGAGCTCGCCCTCAGCGGATACCCGCCCGAGGACCTGTTGATGCGTCCCGGCTTCCTGACCGACTGCCACCTCGAGCTGGAGAAGCTGGCCACGCGCGTCGCCGGCATCACCGCCGTGGTCGGCTGGCCGCAGGCGGCGGGCAGCGTGGTGTACAACGCGGCCAGCGTGTTGCGCGATGGGCGCATCACCCATACCTACCGCAAGCGCGAACTGCCCAATTACGCGGTCTTCGACGAGCGCCGGTACTTCACCGTCGATCCGGACGGCGAAACCTGCGTGTTCGAAGTGGACGGCGTGCGCATCGGCCTGGTGATCTGCGAGGACCTGTGGTTCGCCGAGCCCATGGCCGAGGCGGTGGCCGCGGGAGCCGAGCTGATGCTCGTGCCCAACGCCTCGCCGTTCGAGCGCGACAAGCACGCCGACCGCGACGCGATGATCGGTCGTCGTATCCGTGAGAGCCGCGAAAGCGGCCACGGCCCCGGCGTCGCACTGGCGTACCTGAACGTGGTCGGCGGCCAGGATGCGCTGATGTTCGACGGTGCGTCGGTGGTGGCGGACGCCAACGGCAGCGTCCACCCCGCCGCCGCTGCGTTCACCGACCAGTGGCTGGTGGTCGACTTCAATCGCGAGACCCGGAGCTTCCTGCCGGTGCTGTGGATGGACGACGGCGACGAAAGCCGCGACGCGCTGGCCTGGCGCGCGATCGTCCGCGGCGTGCAGGACTACTGCGGTAAGAACGGATTCACCCAGGTCTGGCTGGGCCTGTCGGGCGGCATCGATTCCTCGGTCGTGCTGGCGCTCGCGGTGGATGCGCTGGGCGCGGACAACGTGACCGCGGTGCGCATGCCCTCGCGCTATACCGCCGACCTGTCGAACGACCTGGCCGAGGTGCAATGCCGTTCGCTGGGCGTCGAGTTGCTGACCCTGCCGATCGAGAAGCCGTTCCAGGGGTTCCTGGACGCCCTGGCGGAGCGCTTCGAGGGCCAGCCGGTCGATACCACGGAGGAGAACCTGCAATCCCGCACCCGGGGCGCATTGCTGATGGCGTTGTCGAACAAGTTCGGCGGGCTGCTGCTGACCACCGGCAACAAGAGCGAGTATGCGGTCGGCTACGCGACGATCTACGGCGACATGTGTGGCGGCTACGCGCCGATCAAGGACCTGTACAAGACCGAGGTCTACGCGCTCTCGCGCTGGCGGAACACCGTGGGCGGAAGCGCCCCCCACGGGGGCATGGTGATCCCGCAGGAAGTGATCGACCGGCCGCCATCGGCGGAGCTGCGCGCCGACCAGAAGGACCAGGACTCGCTGCCGCCCTACGACGTGCTCGACGCGATCCTGCTGCGCTACGTGGACCAGGAGCAGTCACGCGACGACATCGTGTCCGCCGGCTACGACGCCGCCACGGTCGACAAGGTGCTGCGGCTGGTGCGGATCAGCGAGTGGAAACGGCACCAGTCGGCCCCGGGACCCAAGATCTCGCGCCGGGCCTTCAGCCGCGAGCGTCGCTATCCCATTACCAACGGGTACGGGCGCTGAGGCCGCCGGCTCCCGCCGGGCCGGGAGTACGGGCAAGAAAAAAGCCGGGGTGACCCCCGGCTTTTTGTCCAGGACCCGGTCGTCGCGGCCTCAGTCCATGTTGTCCAGCGCGGATTTCTCGCCTGCGAACGGGTTCAGTTTGCGCCAGTTGCTGGGGTAGTCCGGCCAGCTGCGGTCGGTCAGGTAGGGGTGCCCGGGCGCCGCCTGCTCAAGTTGCGTGCGGGCGCTCGCGGCGAGTGCGTCATTGCCCATCCGGTCGTACGCGAGTGCCAGGGTGGCGATGGCGTCGTCGTGGTAGATGCTGTTCGGATAGGTCTCCAGCAGGTAGCTCGCGCGATTGGCGGCGGCGACGTAGGCGGTGCGGCGCAGGTAATACAGCGCGACGTCCATCTCGTGCCGGGCGAAGGTATCGCGCAGTTCCGCCATCTTTTCCTGGGCCGCCGCCGCGTAGGGGCTGTTCGGGTAGCGTTCGGCGACCAGTTGGAAGTCGTTGTAGGCCTGCCTCGGCGCCGCCAGGTCGCGACGGCTGGCATCCAGACGCCAGACGCGCTGCAGGAACACCGCATCCCGGCTCGAATTGGCGAGCCCGCGCAGGTAGTACATGTAGGGGGCGTTGCGATGGGTCGGGTAGGTGCGCAGGAAGCGGTCGACGCTGCTCACGGCGTCGTCGTGCTTGCCCGCCTTGTATTGCGCGTAGGCGGTTTCCATCAACGCCTGCTCGGTGTAGCGCCCGTACGGGTACTGGGCGACCAGCCGGCGGAAGGTTTCCTCGGCGCCGGACCAGTTGCCGTTCTGCATCGACTGGTGCGCCTTTTCGTACAGCGCCTCCACGGGCTGGCCCTCGTCGCTGTCCTTGTCCTTGAAGCGGGAGCAGCCGGTGGCGACGAACACGGCGACCAGCAGCAGGGCGGTCAGCCGGGGCAGGGGGCGGGCGGGGCGGAAACTTGCGGTCATGGGTCGGTCTGCGGCGCCTGGGGCACGAAGTGTCGATAATAGCAGTCCGTGCCCCCCGGGCCTGAATCGCCCCCGCTGCTGCCCCAGGAGGGCCCCGACATGCCGCCATCCGACAATCTGCTGACCGCAACCGTCCCCGACAACGCCGCCGGCCGCCGCTTCGACGCGGTGCTGGCCGAGCTGTTCCCGGACTACTCGCGCTCGCGCCTGGCCGGCTGGATCAAGTCCGGGGATGCGCGCCTGGACGGACGCGAGGTTCGCCCGCGCGATCCGGTCCGGGGCGGCGAAGCCGTGACCCTGTCCGTGGTGGAGGAGGTCCAGACCCATTCGGCACCCGAGGCCATACCGCTGGAGGTCCTGTACGAGGACGCACATGTCTTCGTCATCAACAAGCCGGCCGGCCTGGTGGTGCACCCGGGCGCGGGCAACCCGGGAGGGACCCTGGTGAACGCGCTCCTGCACCGCGACCCGGCACTGGACAAGCTCCCGCGTGCCGGCATCGTCCATCGCCTCGACAAGGACACCTCGGGGGTGATGGTGGTGGCGCGCACGCTGGTCGCGCACACCGCGCTGATCGAGCAGCTGTCCTCGCGCGAGGTCCACCGCCAGTACCTGGCCGTCGTGGTGGGGGCGATGGTGGCGGGAGGCACGGTGGACGCGCCCATCGACCGCCACCCGCGCGACCGCATCCGCATGGCGGTGCGCGATGACGGCCGCGAGGCGGTGACCCACTACCGCCTGCGCGAGCGCTTCCGCGCCCACACCCTGGTGGAGTGCCGGCTGGAGACGGGCCGCACCCACCAGATCCGCGTGCACATGGCCCATGCCAAGTACCCCATCGTCGGCGACCCCATGTATGGCGGACCGCTGAAGCTGCCGAAGGGGGCGACGCCGGAACTGGTCGACGCGCTGCGCGGCTTCCGCCGGCAGGCGCTGCACGCCGAGGTGCTGGAATTCCGCCATCCGGTGAGCGGCGAGCCGGTGCGCTGCAGCGCGCCGATCCCTGCCGACATGCAGGCGCTGGTGGCGGCCCTTCAGGACGACAGCCGGGCGGCGGACGCGGCCGCGCGCTGAGGTGGACGCGCCCCGGCCCTGGATCGAAGCCGACTGGCCCGCGCCTGCGGGCGTCCGCGCGTTGTCCACCGTCCGCCATGGTGGTGGCGCGTCGCCCGCGCCCTTCGACGACTTCAACCTCGGCACGCGCTGCGGCGACGACCCTGCAAATGCGCTGACCAACCGGCGCACGCTGAAGGAGCGGGCCGCGCTGCCGGGCGAACCGGGCTGGTTGAGGCAGGTGCATGGCGTACATGTGCATCGATTCGATGTCCCGCCAGGTGCGGACGAGCCGAGCGCCGACGCGGCCGTCACCGGGGTGCCGGGCGTGGTCCTGGCGATCCAGACCGCCGACTGCCTGCCGGTCCTGTTCTGCGCGCTGGACGGGAGCGAAGTCGCGGGCGCGCACGCGGGCTGGCGCGGGCTCGCGGGCGGCGTGCTCGAGGCCACGGTGGGGGCCATGCGTACGCCGGCCGACCAGGTCATGGCCTGGCTGGGTCCAGCGGCAGGGCCGGCGGCCTACGAGGTCGGTGTCGAGGTCTACGATGCCTTCGTCTCCCGCGACTGGGCCTGCGGCAGCGCCTTCACCAGCACCCGTGAGCATCACTGGCACGTCGACCTGTACGCCCTGGCGCGACGCCGCCTGCAGGCGGCCGGGATCGCGCCCGGGCGGATCCACGGCGGTGGCCTGTGCACGATCAGCGATGCCGACCGTTTCTTCTCGCATCGCCGCGACGCACGCACCGGGCGCATGGCCTCGCTGGTCTGGATCGAACCCGGGCCCCTCCACGCGGGCTGAACGGCCGGGCCGCCATCCTTGAACCTCGCTTGAATCGTCGCTGCGCGGACCGCATTTCAGTGCCATCGCGGCATTGCGGCCGCTCCTGATTCCATGAGGTTCCAACATGCGGATGGACAAGCTGACATCGCGCTTCCAGCAGGCGATCGCCGACGCGCAGTCGCTGGCGGTCGGGCGCGACCACAACGTGATCGAGCCGGTGCACCTGCTCGCCGCGCTGATCGACCAGCAGGGCGGCGGCACGCGGCCGCTGCTGGCGCAGGCCGGCGTCAACGTGCCGCTGCTGCGCGAGCGGATCGGCGAGGCACTTGACGCGCTGCCGAAAGTGAGCGGACAGGACGGCAATGTGTCGGCAGGCAACGACCTGGCGCGACTGCTCAATGTCACCGACAAATTGGCGCAGCAGCGTGGCGATGCGTTCATCGCGTCGGAACTGTTCCTGCTTGCCGCGCTGGACGGCAGCGGCGAGGCAGGCAAGCTGCTCAAGGCCGCAGGTGCCGACAAGGCGCGGCTGGAGGCGGCCATCGACAAGGCGCGCGGCGGCGAGTCCGTGCAGTCGGAGAATGCCGAGGACCAGCGGCAGGCGCTGGAGAAGTACTGCGTCGACCTGACCGCGCGTGCCGAGTCCGGCAAGCTCGACCCGGTGATCGGGCGCGACGAGGAGATCCGTCGCACCGTGCAGGTCCTGCAGCGCCGGACCAAGAACAACCCGGTGCTGATCGGCGAGCCGGGCGTCGGCAAGACCGCGATCGTCGAGGGCCTGGCCCAGCGCATCGTCAACGGCGAGGTGCCGGAGGGGCTGCGCGGCAAGCGCGTGCTTTCGCTCGACATGGGTGCGCTGATCGCCGGCGCCAAGTTCCGCGGCGAGTTCGAGGAGCGCCTGAAGGGCGTGCTCAATGACCTTGCCAAGAACGAAGGCCAGGTGATCCTCTTCATTGACGAACTGCACACGATGGTCGGTGCCGGCAAGGCCGACGGCGCGATGGACGCCGGCAACATGCTCAAGCCGGCGCTGGCGCGCGGCGAACTGCACTGCATCGGTGCGACCACGCTGGACGAGTACCGCAAGTACATCGAGAAGGACGCCGCGCTGGAGCGTCGCTTCCAGAAGGTGTTCGTGGGCGAGCCGACGGTGGAAGACACCATCGCGATCCTGCGTGGGCTGAAGGAGAAGTACGCGGTCCACCACGGCGTGGAGATCACCGACCCGGCGATCGTCGCCGCGGCCACGCTCAGCAACCGCTACATCACCGACCGCCAGTTGCCGGACAAGGCCATCGACCTGATGGACGAGGCCGCGAGCCGCATCCGCATGGAGATCGATTCCAAGCCGGAGGAGCTGGACCGCAAGGAGCGCCGGCTGATCCAGCTGAAGATCCAGCGCGAGGCGCTGAAGAAGGAGAAGGACGACGCGTCGAAGCAGCGGCTGGCCGACCTCGAGGCCGAGATCGCCACGCTGGAGCGCGAGTTCAACGACCTCGAGGAAGTGTGGAAGGCCGAGAAAGCGACCCTGCAGGGTGCGACGAAGATCAAGGAGCAGATCGAGGCCGCGAAGCTCGAGCTGGAGGCGGCGCAGCGCAAGCAGGACTTCGGCCGGATGAGCGAGATCCAGTACGGCACGCTGCCGGAACTGGAGAAGCAGCTGCATGCCGCGCAGGAGGCCGAGAAGCAGGGCTTCACCCTGTTGCAGGACAAGGTCACCGACGAGGAGATCGCCGAGGTCGTGGCGCGCTGGACCGGGATCCCGGTGTCCAAGATGCTGGAAGGCGAGCGCGAGAAGCTGCTGCGGATGGAGGACCACCTGCACACGCACGTGGTGGGCCAGGAGGAGGCGATTAAGGTCGTGTCCGATGCGGTTCGCCGTTCGCGTGCGGGCCTGTCGGACCCCAACCGTCCAAGCGGCTCGTTCCTGTTCCTCGGCCCGACCGGCGTGGGCAAGACCGAGCTGTGCAAGGCGCTGGCCGGCTTCCTGTTCGATTCGCCGGACGCGATGGTCCGCATCGACATGAGCGAGTTCATGGAGAAGCACGCGGTGTCGCGGCTGGTCGGCGCACCCCCGGGCTACGTGGGCTATGAAGAGGGCGGCTACCTGACCGAGACGGTGCGCCGCCGGCCGTACAGCGTGATCCTGCTCGACGAGGTCGAGAAGGCGCACCCGGACGTGTTCAACATCCTGCTGCAGGTGCTGGACGACGGCCGCCTGACCGACGGCCAGGGCCGCACCGTGGACTTCCGCAACACCGTCATCGTGATGACCTCGAACCTGGGCAGCCAGATGATCCAGGAGATGTCCGAGGATGACTCCCCGGAGGGCTACACGAAGATGAAGGCGGCGGTGATGGGCGTGGTGCAGAGCCACTTCCGACCCGAGTTCATCAACCGGCTCGACGACATCGTGGTGTTCCATCCGCTGACGAAGTCGCAGATCCGGGAGATCGCGAAGATCCAGCTGGCCGGACTCGACCGGCGCCTGGCCGAGCGGGGGCTCAGGCTGGAGCTGTCGGACAACGCGATCGCGCTGCTGGGCAACGTCGGTTTCGATCCGGTGTACGGCGCACGGCCGCTCAAGCGCGCCATCCAGCAGCAGCTGGAGAACCCGCTGGCGCAGAAGATCCTCGCGGGCGAGTTCGTGTCCGGCGACACCATCGTCGCCGATGCCGAGGGTGGCCAGCTGGTGTTCCGCAAGGGCTGAGTGCGGTCGATGACGGGCCCCGGGCGCCGAGAGTGTCCGGGGCCTTTTCGTGTCCGGTTGCCCCGGGGGCGCCGCGGCCCTGCTAGAATCCCCGCCGCCTGAGGTGACCGCCGCCCCGACCGGGGCGGTGGTTGAAACGGGAATCCGGTGCGCCGGGTCGCGCGTCCATGCAGGTGGACGCGCGAACCGGCAATTCCGGAGCTGCCCCCGCAACGGTAGGCGAGACAAGGTCCGTACACGGCCACTGTGCTTGATGCATGGGAAGGCGCGGACCCCGGACGATCCATCGTCCTTCTCGCGAGCCCGGAGACCGGCCCCAGGCACGACCCGGCATGCGGAGGGACATGCCACGGGCCGCGCCCTGCGCGCCGTTCCGATGCCTGCCTCCGCCTGCCTCCTGAAACCACAGCCGCGCGGGCGTGCGCGGTGATAGGAGTCATTCCGTGCAGCGCAGTCCCGTTCCGTTCCGCCGTGCCGTACTGGCCGCGTCCCTTTCCCTCGTCCTGTCGCCGGCCGCCGTGGCCCAGCAGCCGGACGAAGAGGCCATGTCGCTGGACAAGGTCGTCGTCACCGCCACCCGCACCGCCCAGACCCAGGACGAGACCCTGGCATCGGTCACGGTGATCGACCGCGAGGAGATCGACCGCCTGCAGCCGCCGACGCTGCCCGACCTGCTGCGCGGCCGCGCGGGCATCTCGCTGACCAACAATGGCGGCCCGGGCAAGGCGTCGTCCCTGTACCTGCGCGGCACCGAGTCGGACCACGTGCTGGTGCTCATCGACGGCGTCAAGGTCGGCTCGGCGACCAGTGGCGGGGCCGCGCTGCAGGACATCCCGGTCGAACAGATCGAGCGGATCGAGATCGTGCGCGGGCCGTTCTCCAGCCTGTACGGGTCGGAGGCGATCGGTGGTGTCGTGCAGATCTTCACGCGCCGGCCGCAGGGCCCGTTCGAGCCGAATGCGCGCGTCGCCGTCGGCAGCAACGAGACCCTGCGTGCCAATGCCGGCCTGGCCGGGCGCGGTGGCAACGACGAGCGCGGCGGCTGGTACGCGCTGCAGCTGGCGCACGAGCAGACCGAGGGCATCAACGCCTACCGCGGCACCCGCAACTTCGATCCGGACCTGGACGGCTACCGCAACGACTCGATCAGCGCGCGTGGCGGTTACCGCTTCAACCCGCGCTGGGATACCGAGCTGAACGTGTTCCGGACCGAGGGCGAGAACGAATACGACGGTGGCCCGGCCAGCGAGGCCGAGACCGTGCAGCAGGTGGTCGGAGGCAAGCTCCGCTACCGGCCGACCGACGCGGTCGCCCTGTCGCTCAACCTGGGCAGGAGCTCGGACCTGAGCGACAACTTCTTCAACGGCGTGTTCTCGTCGTCGTTCAACACCCGGCGCGAGCTTGGCGGCGTGCAGGCCGACCTCGGCCTGGGCGATGGCCTGTTGACGGTCGGCTTCGACTGGCAGCGCGACGAGGTCGACAGCACCACGGCATACAACGTCGACAGCCGGATCAACCGCGGCCTGTTCGCGCAATGGCAGCAGACGTTCGGCGCGCACTCGCTGCAGGCCAGCGTGCGTCGCGACGACGACAGCCAGTTCGGCGGCGAGACCACCGGCGCGCTGCTGTGGGGCTGGGACTTCACCGACGCGCTGCGGCTGACGGCGAGCTACGGCACCGGTTTCAAGGCGCCGACCTTCAACGAGCTGTACTTCCCCGGCTACGGCAATCCGGCGCTGGGGCCGGAGAATTCGGAAAGCGTGGAGCTCGGCCTGCGCGGCGAGCACGGCTGGGGCTACTGGACCCTCAATGGCTACCAGACCGTGGTGGACGACCTGATCGTCTACGACGCGAATTTCGGTCCGTTCGGTGGGCCCAACAACATCGACAAGGCGCGCATCCGGGGCGTCGAGGCGGTCGTGGGTGCGAACGTGTGGGGCTGGGACATGTCCGGCAGCGTGACCCTGATCGAGCCGGAGAACGACGCGGGCAATGCCGGCAACGTGCTGCCGCGTCGCGCGAAGCAGAGCGCCCGCATCGACCTCGACCGCAGCTTCGGCGCGTTCAGTGCCGGCGCGTCGGTGACCGGCGTCGGCGAGCGGTACGACAACGTCGCCAACACCGTGCGGCTGGGCGGCTACGGGCTCACCGACCTGCGCGTCGGCTATGCGCTCGGCGAGGCCTGGCAGCTGCGCCTGAGCGTCGACAATGTATTCGACAAGCCGTACGAAACCGCCGCGCTCTATAATCAGCCCGGTCGCACCTGGCTGTTGAGCATCGGTTACCGCCCCGTCCGTTAACCCCGACCCGCGGGGCTGTCGTGACGAGGCCCCGCCACCCGTCCCAGGAAGCCGCCATGCCGCCTCTTTCCAAGCCCGCCAACCTCGGCCTGTTCGCTGCGTTCGCGGCCTTCATGGTCGCGACCCGCTTCCATCACTTCGGTGACGCCCTGCACCTGCCGGATGCGTCCATGGCGATCTTCCTCCTGGGCGGCCTGTACCTGCGCCAGCACTGGCAGTTCGCGGCGTTCATCGGGCTCGCGGTGGTGGTCGACTGGGCGGCGATCGAGCTGGCCGGCGCCAGCGACTTCTGCGTGACGCCCGCGTACTCCTTCCTGCTGCCCGCCTATGCGGTGCTCTGGTATGCCGGACGCCTGTACGCTCCGCGCCTGCAGGTGGGCTGGCTGTCGATGCTCGGCGGCTTTGGCGTGGCGCTGCTCGCGGCCAGCCTGTCCTTCCTGATCTCGAACGGCGCCTTCTACTGGCTGGGGGGACGTTATGCAGATCCGCACTTCGCCGAGTACGTCGCCCGCCTGTGGCAGTGGGGGCCGCTGTTCGTGCGCACGACGATGACCTACGTCGCGGTGGCCCTGGTCGTGCACGCACTCGTCGCGTACGCCAGCCGTGGCCGCCACCTGGCCGACGCCGGCCGGTCCTGAGGAGATCGACATGAATACCGTCCGTGAAAGCACCTTGCCCCTGGCATCCGTCCGCGACCAGTGGGCGGTGGGGTTGGGCCTGGCCGCGCTGATGATCGCCACCCGTGGCCAGCATTTCGCCAGCGTCGATGCCCTGCCGAGTGCGTCCTGGGCGGTGTTCTTCCTCGCCGGGGCACTGCTGCGGCCGATGTGGGCGCTGCCGGCGTTCTTCGTGCTCGCGACGGCGCTTGACCTTGGCAGCTTCGCCATGGGCACGATCACCGACTGGTGCCTGTCACCGGCCTACTGGGCGCTGGCGTTCGCCTATGCATCGCTGTGGCTGGGTGGCCACTACTACCGCCGGCTGCACATCGACCATTGGCGCACGGTGCCGCGACTGGTGCTGACCCTGCTGGCGGCCGGCAGCCTGGCCTACCTGCTGTCCAAGGGCGGTTACTGGTTCTTCTCCGGCCGTTACACCGATCCGACGCTGGCGGGTTTCGTCGAACGGATCCCGCGCTATTACCCGCGTGCGATCGGCACGCTCGCCGGCTACGTCGGGGCGGTCTTCATCCTGCGTGCGGTGTGGCGCGGCATCGTCGGGCGGCTCCGGGGCCAGTTGGGCGAGGCCCGGTCGTGAGCCGCGGCTCGGACCGCCTGGGGCGGACCGAGGACGAGCATTACCGGGAGCGTGCGCAGCGCAAGAAGGCGCTCGTCGACCGCCGCATCGCCCGCGCCACGATCGACTGTGGCGTGCTGGTGGTGAACACCGGCAACGGCAAGGGCAAGAGCAGTTCCGGCTTCGGCATGCTCGCGCGCTCGCTGGGGCATGGCTTCAACTGCGGCGTGGTGCAGTTCATCAAGGGCAGCTTCTCGACCGGCGAGGACCGCTTCTTCCGGCAGATGGGCGAGGCCTTCGCCGACCGGCTGGAGTACCACGTGATGGGCGAGGGCTTCACCTGGGAGACCCAGGACCGCCAACGCGACATCGCCGCGGCGATGGCCGCGTGGGCCGTCGCCGAGCGGATGCTGTCCGACCCGGCGTTCGACTACGTGCTGTTGGACGAGTTGAACATTGCGCTCAACAAGGACTACGTGCCGCTGGACCGCGTGCTCGCGGCGCTCGCGGCACGACCGGAACGCCAGCATGTGTGCATCACGGGCCGTGGCGCGCCGGATGCGCTGGTCGAAGTGGCAGACACGGTGACCGAGATGCGCCTGGTCAAGCATGCGTTCAAGGCCGGCATCAAGGCCCAGCACGGCATCGAGCTGTGAGCAGCGACAGCCGCGACTGTCCCGCGCTGCTGGTGTCCGCACCGGCGTCGGGGCAGGGCAAGACCAGCGTCACCGCCGCGCTGGCCCGCTGGCATTCGCGGCAGGGGCGGCGCGTCCGGGTGTTCAAGACGGGCCCGGATTTCCTCGACCCGATGGTCCTCGAGCGTGCCTGCGGCGCACCGGTCCAGCAGCTCGACCTGTGGATGTGCGGCGAGGCCGACGTGCGCGCGCGCCTGTACGAGGCCGCCGGCGAGGCCGACCTGATCCTGGTCGAGGGCGTGATGGGCCTGTTCGATGGCGACCCGTCGAGCGCCGACCTCGCGACGGCGCTGGGCCTGCCTGTGCTGGCGGTGATCGACGGCTCGGCGATGGCGCAGACCTTCGGCGCACTGGCGACCGGGCTCGCGGCCTACCGTCCTGGGCTGCAGGTGCATGGCGTGGCGGCGAACCGTATCGGCAGCGCCCACCACGCGACCCTGCTGCGCGACAGCCTGCGCGACGGGCTGGCCTGGCTGGGGGCACTGCCACGCGATCCTCCACTTGCCCTGCCCGAGCGGCACCTGGGACTGGTCGCCGCGGCCGAGCTGGGCGACCTCGACGCGCGCCTGGACGCGCTGGCCGATGCCTGGGCGACGCATGCCGCCACCGCGCTGCCGCCGCCGGTGCGATTCGAGCCCGCCGATCGCCTGCCGGTGCCGCGCACGCTCGAGGGGCGGCGCATCGCGATCGCACGCGATGCGGCGTTCTGTTTCCTGTACCCGGCGAATCTCGAGCTGTTGCAGGCAGCCGGCGTCGCGTTGTGCTTCTTCTCGCCGGTGGCCGGCGAGTCGCTGCCCGATTGCGATGCGGTGTGGCTGCCGGGCGGGTATCCCGAGCTGCACCTGCAGGCGCTGTCGGCAAATCGTCGACTGCATTCGGCGCTGCAGACGCATCACGCCGCGGGTCGGCCGATCCTCGCGGAGTGCGGGGGGCTGCTGGCGCTGCTCGATGGCCTGACCGACCGCGAGGGCAACCGCGCGCCGATGGCGGGTCTACTCAAGGGTGAAGCGGAGATGCAAAAGCGCTTCGCCGCGCTTGGCATGCAGGCGGTGCGCTTTCCGGCGGGGCAACTGCGGGGTCACAGCTTCCATTACGCGCGCGCGACGATCGATGCGCCTTCGACCCTGGCCGCGACGAATCCGAACCGCGGCCCGACGGCGGAAGCCGTCTATCGGGACGGTGGCCTGACGGCATCGTTCGTCCACTTTTACTTCGCGTCCAACCCGGATGCGGCTGTAGCGCTGTTCCTGCCATGAGCCTCCGGCCATGAGCGCCTGGTGGCCAGTGGCCGTGGCATGCACCGCGGTGGTGGCGGATGCGTTGTTGGGCGAGCCCAAGCGGGGTCACCCGCTGGTCGCGTTCGGACGATGGACGCGGCACGCGGAACGTGCCCTGCATGCCGACACTCGCAGGCGTGGCGTGGTGGCCTGGCTGCTCGCGGTGCTGCCTGCGTTCACGGCGGTGACGCTGTTGACCGTCGTCGCGGGGTGGCTGTCCTCTTGGGTGCTGGCGGCCGTGGAGGTCGTGGTCCTCTACCTGGCGCTCGGCCTGCGAAGCCTGGGCGAGCACGCACGGCCCGTGGCCCTTGCACTCGAGGCAGATGACCTCGATACCGCACGCGTTGCCGTCGGGCGCATGGTCAGCCGCGATGCCGCCGCGCTCGATGCGTCGCAGGTCGCTGGCGCCGCGACCGAGTCGGTGCTGGAGAACGGCAATGACGCGGTGTTCGGCGCGCTGTTCTGGTTCTTCCTGCTCGGTGCGCCGGGTGCGGTGCTGTACCGCCTGGCGAACACGCTCGACGCGATGTGGGGTTACCGCACGCCGCGCTACCTGCGCTTCGGCTGGGCGGCGGCGCGCATCGACGATGTGCTGAACTGGGTCCCCGCGCGGCTGACCGCGCTGGCGTATGCGCTGGTGGGCCGGACCCGCACAGCCGTGCGCTGCTGGCGGATGCAGGCGCCGGCCTGGAAGAGCCCGAACGCGGGCCCGGTGATGGCGGCCGGTGCCGGTGCCCTGCAGGTGCGCCTGGGCGGGCCCGCGCCCTACCACGGCGCGTGGGTGGAACGGCCGTGCCTCGGCGAGGGGCGCGCGCCGGACGCCGCGGCCATCACGGGCGCGCTGCGCCTGGTCAGGCGAGCGACGGTTCTGTGGCTGTCGGTAGCGGGGCTGGCGGCCGCCTGTGCCCTCCTGCTGGGGAGGGCGTGACGCATGCTTGAGCACGGCGGACGGCTGTTGCGCGCGTCGCGCGAGCACGGCATCCCGGCCGGGGACTGGCTGGACCTGTCGACCGGGATCAGCCCGTTCGCCTGGCCCGTCCCGGCGTTGCCAGCATCCGCCTGGCAGCGCCTGCCCGAAGACGACGACGGACTCGCCGATGCGGCTCGCGCCTACTACGGCGCGCCCCACCTGCTGCCGGTCGCCGGGTCGCAGGCCGCGATCCAGGCCCTGCCGGGGCTGCGCGAACGGTCGCGGGTCGGTGTGATCCTGCCGGGCTATGCCGAACACGCGCATGCGTGGCAGCAGGCCGGCCATGCCGTCGAGCGCCTCGCGGGCGCGCGGCTGTTGGATGAAGCGGGGCGCTTCGACGTGGTCGTCCTGATCCATCCGAACAATCCGGGCGGCGGCCGCTTCGACCGCGATGCCCTGCTGCGCCTGCACGCCGGGCTGGCGGCACGCGGGGGCTGGCTGGTGGTCGACGAGGCCTTCATGGACGCCACGCCCAGCGACAGCCTGTGCGCGGACAGCGCACGCGAAGGCCTGGTGGTCCTGCGCTCGGCGGGCAAGTTCTTCGGCCTGGCCGGGGCACGCGCCGGGTTCGCCTGCGCCGCGCCGGCGCTGCTCGATGGACTCCGCGAACGCCTTGGGCCATGGACCTTGACCGGGCCGACGCGCCACGTGCTGCGGCTCGCGCTGGCCGACCGCGACTGGCAGGCGCGGGCACGTGCATGGTTGGCCGCCGGCAGCAGCCGGCTCGCATCATTGCTGGATGCGCGGGGCCTCTCGGATGGCGGTGGCACCGGGTTCTTCCAGTGGCGTCGCGATCCGCGTGCCGAGCGCCTGCACGCGGCCCTCGCGCGCCGTGGCGTGCTGACCCGCGTGTTCGGCGAGGCGGAAGCGGGCGTCGCCAGCCTGAGGTTCGGCCTTCCCTCCGATGAGGCCGGCTTCGAACGCCTCGACATGGCACTCGCTGCCGCGATGCGCGAGGTCGCCCCATGACTGCACGCGTGCTGATGGTGCAGGGCTGCACGTCCGATGCCGGCAAGAGCACGCTGGTGGCGGCGCTGTGCCGCTGGCTGCGGCGTCGCGATGTCCGCGTCGCGCCCTTCAAGCCGCAGAACATGGCGCTCAATGCGGCGGTCACCGTTGATGGCGGCGAGATCGGCCGCGCGCAGGCGGTGCAGGCACAGGCCTGCGGGCTCGCGCCGCATACCGACTTCAATCCGGTCCTGCTGAAGCCGAGCAGCGACAAGGGCGCGCAGGTCATCCTGCACGGGCGCGCCGTCGGCCAGATGGACGCGGTCGGCTACCACGACTACAAGCGCGTCGCCTTCGACGCGGTGATGGCCTCGCACCGCCGGCTTGTGGACGCCTACGACGCGGTCGTGGTGGAAGGGGCAGGGTCTCCCGCCGAGATCAACCTGCGCGCCAATGACATCGCCAACATGGGTTACGCCGAGGCCGTCGACTGTCCGGTGCTGCTGGTCGCCGACATCGACCGTGGCGGCGTGTTCGCCCACCTGGTCGGGACGCTCGCACTGCTGTCGGAGAGCGAGCGGGTGCGGGTCGCGGGTTTCGTCATCAACCGGTTCCGGGGCGATATCGCCCTGCTGCAGCCCGGCCTGGACTGGCTGGAGCAGGAGACCGGCAAGCCGGTAATCGGCGTGCTGCCCTATCTCCACGGCCTCCACCTCGAGGCCGAAGACGCGTTGCCGCGGGACACGGTGGCGAAGGACGGCGTGCGCCTGCGGGTGGTGGTGCCGGTGCTGCCGCGGATCAGCAACCACACCGATTTCGACCCGCTGCGCGCGCATCCGCACGTGGACCTGCGCTACGTGGGACCCGGCGAGACGCCGCCGCCCTGCGACCTGGTCGTCCTGCCGGGCAGCAAGGCCACGCGCGCCGACCTGGCATGGCTTCGATCGCAGGGGTGGGATGAGGCGATTGCGCGGCACCTGCGTTACGGCGGCAAGCTCATCGGCATCTGCGGGGGCCTGCAGATGCTCGGGCATGCGGTGCACGACCCGGAGGGCATCGAAGGACCCGCCGGGTCCAGCGAAGGGCTGGGCCTGCTCGATTTCGAGACGACGCTTATGCCTGACAAGCAACTGCGCACGACGGCAGGCCGGCTGTGCCTGGGCGGTGCCGCGGTGCGTGGCTACGAGATCCACTGCGGCACCAGCCACGGTCCCGCGTTCGATCGTCCGGTCGCCGAGCTGGACGACGGCCGCGTCGATGGCGCCCTGTCCGCGGACGGCCAGGTGCTCGGCACCTACCTGCACGGTGTGTTCGATGCCCCCGAAGCCCTGGCCGCACTGCTTGCATGGGCGGGCGTGCGGGATGCCCAGGCCCTGGACATGGCCGGGTTGCGCGAGGAGGCGATCGAGCGCCTGGCGGATGCGGTCGAGGCGCATCTCGACACCCGGTTCCTGTCGACCCTGCTGGAGCTGCCATGCACAGCCTGATCCTGGGCGGCGCGCGCTCGGGCAAAAGCGCGCTGGCGGAACGGCTCGCGCAGGCGTCGGGGCGTGCGGTGACCTACGTGGCGACGGGGCAGGCCGGTGACGGCGAGATGGCCGAGCGCATCGCCCACCACCGCGCGCGTCGTCCTCCGGGATGGGACTGCGTCGAAGAACCGCTTGCGCTGGCCGCGACGCTACGCGCGCATGCCGCCGCCGACCGCTGCCTGCTGGTCGACTGTCTGACACTGTGGCTGGGCAACCTGCTGGGCGATGCCGATACCGGCCGCTTCGAACGGGAACGTGAGGCACTGCTCGCCCTGCTGCCGGGCCTGCCCGGGCAGGTGCTGTTCGTCAGCAACGAGGTCGGCCTGGGCATCGTGCCGATGGGGGCGCTGACCCGCCGTTTCGTGGACGAGGCCGGACGCCTGCACCAGGCGCTGGCGCAGCACTGCGATCGCGTCGTGTTCGTCGCCGCCGGATTGCCACTGGTCCTGAAGGGCCGAATCGACTGAAACCGAGGGAGAACGGATGAACCCCGTCCTTGACATCCATGCGCCCTGCGCGGCGATCGACACCGCCGCGATGGCGGCCGCGCGCGCGCGGCAGGCCACGCTGACGAAGCCACCGGGTTCGCTGGGACGGCTGGAAGAGGCCGCGATCACGCTGGCCGGCATGCAGGGCACGCCGCTGCCGACATTGGATGCGGCGTGGATCAGCGTGTTCGCCGCGGACCACGGGGTGGCCGACGAGGGCGTGTCGGCCTTCCCGCAGGCGGTGACCGGCGAGATGGTGCGCAACTTCGCCAGCGGCGGCGCCGCCATCAGCGTGCTCGCACGGCATCTGGGCGCGCGCCTGGACGTGGTGCACCTGGGAACCGTCAACGACCCCGGGCCCATCGAAGGCGTGCGTCGCGCGATCATCGCGGCGACGACCGCGAACTTCTGCACGGATGCCGCGATGACCGCCGCCCAGCTGCAGGCTGCGCTTGATGCCGGTGCGCAGTCCGTCGCCCTGGCGCGGGCCGCCGGTGCCCAGCTCTTCATCGGCGGCGAGATGGGCATCGGCAACACCACGGCGGCCACGGCGCTCGCCTGTGCGCTGCTCGGCGCGTCGCCGACCGCGCTGGCCGGCGCCGGCACGGGGCTGGATGCCGCGGGCGTCCGGCGCAAGATCGACGTGGTCGACCGCGCGCTGCGGCGCCATGCCGGTGCGGACGCACCGCTCGAACAGTTGCGCTGCCTCGGGGGCTTCGAGATCGCGGCCCTGGCCGGTGCCTGCATCGCGGGCGCGCAGTCGGGACTGCCTGTCCTGGTGGACGGCTTCATCGCGACCACCGCCGCGCTTGCCGCCGTACACCTCCAGCCCGGCGTGCGCGACTGGCTGCTGTTCTCGCACCGCTCGCACGAGCGCGGCCACGCGGTGCTGCTCGACGTGCTGCAGGCGTCCCCGCTCCTGGACCTGGGCATGCGCCTGGGCGAGGGCAGTGGCGCGGCCACGACCGTGCCCCTGCTGCGGCTGGCCTGTGCCTTGCATGCGGGCATGGCGACCTTCGAGCAGGCGGGGGTGTCGAGCGGATGAGCGACGTCGTCGCCATCGACCTGTTGCGCCACGGCGACACCGGTTGCCCGGGGTTCCGCGGGCAACTGGACGATGTGCTGACCGACGCGGGCCGGGAGCAGATGCGGGAGGCCGTGGCAGGACGGCGCTGGGATGCCATCGTCAGCTCGCCGCTGGCGCGTTGCGTCGCGTTCGCGCGCTGGAAGGCGGGCCTGGACGGCGTCCCGCTGCACGTCGATCCGCGGCTGATGGAGTTCCACTTCGGTGAATGGCAATCGATGTCGATGGAAGCCCTGGCTGTTGCCCATGGCGATGCGCTTGGCCGTTTCTGGGCCGACCCGGAAACGCATCCACCCCCCGGTGGCGAGACCGTGCCGGCCTTTCGCGCCCGCCTGACGGCCGCGCTGGATGCCATCGCGCGGGCCCATGCAGGCGAAGCGGTGCTGGTGGTGACCCACGGCGGAGCGATCCGACTGCTGCGTTGCCTGGCCGAGGGCCGGCCAGCGTCGCAAATGGCGATGGTCAACGTGCCTCACGCGTCGCTCCATCGGCTGGATTGGCCCTGTGCCTCGGGGAGCGGGGCCTGATGCGCGGATTCCTGTTCGCGCTGGGCTTCCTGACGCGGATGCCGGTGCCGACGGCCGTGTTCGCCTTGGCCGACGGCCAGGCCCGGTCGTTGCCCTGGTACCCGGCAGTCGGCGCCTTGCTTGGCGCGGTGCTCGCCGGCTTGGCGTGGCTGTTGCCGTCAGAGGCACCGCTGCTCACGGCGGCCGTCGTGGTCGCGGCATGGGCCTGGCTGACCGGCGGCCTGCACCTCGACGGCCTGGCCGACAGCGCCGATGCGTGGGTCGGCGGTCTGGGCGACCGCGCACGCACGCTGGCGATCATGAAGGACCCCCGCAGTGGACCGGCGGGCGTGGTCGCGTTGGTGCTGGTGCTGCTGCTGAAGTTCGCGTCGCTGGCAAGCCTGCTGGCGCTCCGCCCGGATCTCGCCGTCCTCGCGCTGCTGCTTGCGCCGATGCTGGCGCGCGCCAGCCTGGTCGAGGCGCTGCTGCACCTGCCCTACGTGCGCGCCAACGGCATTGGCCAGGGCCTGCCCGATGCGTCGCGGGCCGCCTGCCATGCCAGCCTGGTGGCCACCCTGGCGGCCTGCATCGTGCCGGGTGTGCTGCATTGGCCCCCGCGCCTGCCGCTCCTGTTGCCGGGCGTGGTCGCGCTGCTGGCGACGGTCGTGGTGGCCATGGCTTGGCGGCGTGCGTGTCGCCGGCGCCTGGGTGGCATCACCGGCGATACCTGCGGCGCCCAGACAGAGGCGGTGGAGGCCGCCGTGCTGCTCGCGCTGGCCTGCCTCGCGGGCTGAGCCGGGTCAGGCCGGGCCGCTGGCGGGCGGCAGGTGCCGGCCGCCCCGGAAGGCCGGCGTCGCCATCACCATTTCCGCCAGACTGTGCGCCAGCTCGCGCTCGGCCATGACCGCGCCGTCGGCGCCATGTGCCAGCAGGTGTTTGACCTCATTGTCGCTGTGCGCACGGGCAACGATGGTGAGGGAGGGATTCAGGCGGCGCAGGGTGGCGATGATCTCGCCCGCCTCCAGTACGTTGGGGATGGCCAGCATCACGGTGTTGGCGCGTTCGGGGTGGGCTTCCTCGAGCACGACGTCATTGGCCGCGTTGCCCCGGATCGAGGGCAGGCCCGCATCCCTCGAGTGGCGCACGAGGTCCTCGTCACGGTCGATCACCACCAGTGAAATCCCCTGGGCCGTCAACAGCCGTCCGAGTTCGCTGCCGACGCGGCCGAAGCCGATCAGGATCACGTGGCCGGACAGTCCTTCCGGAATGGGAGGCTCCACCTCCGGGGTGACCCGCCGCTCGTCCTCCTCCGCCAGGCGGCGTTCGCGGCGGTGCATCCACCCGAACAGCAGGGGATTGAGCACGATCGAGATCAGGGCCCCGGCGAGGATCAGGTCCTGTCCGTCTTCGGTGAGCAAGTCCAGTTCAAGCCCCAGGCTGGCGAGGATGAAGGAGAACTCACCGATCTGCGCGAGGCTCGCGGTAATGGTCAGCGCGGTCGCATTGGACTTCCCCATCACCCGCGCGATCGCATACACCGCCACCGACTTCACGACGATGATGATGAACACCGTCGCCAGCACCTGCCCTGGCCGCTCGAAGATGATCCAGGGGTCGAACAGCATGCCGACGGACACGAAGAACAGCACCGCGAACGCATCACGCAGGGGCAGTGTTTCGCTGGCTGCCTTGTGGCTGAACTCCGATTCGTTGAGCAGCATGCCGGCGAAGAAGGCCCCGAGCGCGAAGGAGACGCCGAACATCTCCGCCGAGCCATAGGCCACGCCCAGCGCGATGGCGAGGACGCACAGGGTGAACAGCTCGCGCGAGCCGGTGCCGGCCACGCGCTCGAGGATCCACGGGATCACCCGTCGCCCGATCAGGAACATGAAAGCGAGGAAGGCACCCATCTTGATCGCGACGCGGGTCAACACGTACACGACCGAGGGGGAGTCCTCCCCGCCGGTGCCGCGCAAGACGTCGGCGAAGGCCGGGATCAGCACCAGCGCCAGCACCATCGCGACGTCCTCGACGATCACCCAGCCGATGGCGATGCGCCCCTTCTCGGACTCGATGAGCCGGCGGTCCTCCAGCGAGCGCAGCAGCACGACGGTACTGGCGACAGACAGCGAGAGCCCGAACAGGATGCCCGCGCCCCGGGGCCAGTCCATGACTTCCCCGAACCCCCAGCCGATTGCCATCGTGAACACGATGCGCAGCAGCGCGCCGGGGACGGCGATCGCCTTGACCTCCATCAGGTCGCGCAGCGAAAAGTGCAGGCCCACGCCGAACATCAGCAGGATCACGCCGATCTCGGCCAGCTGCGGCGCCAGCGACTGGTCGGCGACGAAGCCGGGCGTGAACGGCCCGACGACCACGCCGGCCAGCAGGTAGCCGACCAGCGGCGACATCCGCAGGCGGTGGGCCAGCGCGCCAAAGGCGAAGGCTACGACGAAGGCGCCGACCAGCAGCACGATCAGGGAGGTGTGGTGCACCGGCCCTCCAGGGGCGATTCATGAAGTTGAACATCATGCCGGAACCGGCATCCACGTCGGGTCAACGCGTGGGCGCGGGGCCGGGCGCCCCGTACAATGCGCGCCATGATCGCTTTCCGAGATTTCGCCCTGCGGCGTGGCGAACGCCTGCTGCTGTCCAACGTCGACGTCGCCCTGCACGCGGGCTGGCGGGTCGGCGTCATCGGCCGCAACGGCACCGGCAAGTCGTCGCTGTTCGCCGCCATCCGCGGCGAGGTCGAGGCCGACCGTGGCGACATCGACGTGCCGAACCGCGTCCGCATCGCCAGTGTCGCCCAGGAAACCCCGGCGCTGGACGACACCGCACTGGACTTCGTCCTGTCCGGTGATGCGGAGGTCCACGCGGCCATCCAGGCCGAAGCGAACGCGTTCGCGAACGAGGACTGGGAGGCGGTTGCCGAGGCCCACCAGCGCCTGGAGGCATTGAACGGCTACGACGCCAGTGCCCGTGCCGGCAAGCTGCTGCACGGCCTGGGTTTCAGCGCTGACACGCATGACCGCGCGGTCAAGGCCTTCTCCGGCGGCTGGCGGGTACGCCTGAACCTCGCCCGCGCGCTGATGACCCCCAGCGACCTGCTGCTGCTCGACGAGCCGACCAACCACCTCGACCTCGACGCCGTGCTGTGGCTGGAACAGTGGTTGCTGAAGTACCCCGGCACGCTCCTGCTGATCAGCCACGACCGCGAGTTCCTCGACGGCCTGTCGACCCACACCCTGCACCTGCACGACAGCCGGGCGAAGCTGTACACCGGCGACTACACCGCGTTCGAGCGGCAGCGCGCCGAGCACCTGCGCCAGCAGCAGATCGCCTTCGAGAAGGAACAGGCCGAGCGCGAGCACCTGCAGCGTTTCATCGACCGCTTCAAGGCCAAGGCCAGCAAGGCCAAGCAGGCGCAGAGCCGGGTCAAGCGACTGGAGAAGCTGGCCGGGACCGAGGCCGTGCGCGTCGAGCGCTCGCTGCGGATCGACCTGCCGGTGCCGGACAAGCTGCCACATGCCCTGCTGCGCCTCACCGACGCGGATTGCGGCTATGCGCTGGCGGGCGGCGATACGGCGCGGATCCTCGAGGGCGTGGGCTTCATCCTCGAAGCCGGCGACCGGGTCGCGCTGCTGGGACCGAACGGCGCCGGCAAGTCGACCCTGGTGAAGTCGCTGGTCGGCGAACTGCCACTGCTGGCGGGCGAGCGCAGCGGCCACCCGGACCTGCGCATCGGCTACTTCGCCCAGCACACGGTCGAATCGCTGCACGAGGGCCGCAGCCCGATCGACCACCTCGGCGACATCGCGCCGGGCGTGGCGACGCAGACGCTGCGCGACTTCCTCGGCAAGTGGAACTTCCCGGGCAACCGCGCGTTCGAGCCGGTCGACGGCTTCTCCGGTGGGGAGCGCGCGCGCCTGGCACTGGCGCTGATCGCGTGGCGCAAGCCCAACGTGCTGCTGCTCGACGAACCGACCAACCACCTCGACCTCGACATGCGTGAGGCGCTGGCCGAGGCGTTGGCCGACTTCGACGGCGCGATCGTGCTGGTCAGCCACGACCGCCACCTGATCGGCCTGGTCTGCGACACCTTCTGGCGCGTGGCCGACGGCAAGGCGCAGGCCTTCGACGGCGACCTCGACGAATACGCCGCCTGGCTGCGCAACCGCGACGCCAGCGAGGATGGCAAGGCCGGCAAGCGCAAGGGAGCCTCGACGCCGGGCCACGAACCTGCGGTCGCCGAAGCGCCCAAGGGCAAGGCGAAGAAGGTCAATCCGGTCAAGCTCGCGCAGGCCGAGGCGCGCGTCGCCGAACTCGAGCGCCAGCTCCAGCAGGTCGACGACGCGCTGGCGGACCCGGGCAGCTACCAGGACAGTGGACAGGTCGAGAAGCTGACCCGCGAGCGCGAGGCGCTGGCCACGGCATTGGCGACGGCCGAATCGGAGTGGTCGTCGCTCTACGATGCGGCGTAGACATCCCGGGCGGTATAGTGCCGCGCACACGAGGCCGGACATCCGGCCGCCCGATTGCCTTGGCCCTCCTGCGGCCTGGCCCGCACCGGAAGCTGGATGCGAAACGAACTGATCTACCTCGTGCTGATCTTTGGCCTGCTGGTCCTGCCCCGGGCACTCCAGCGCTTCAAGATCCCTGCGCCCTTGACCTGCATGGTCTTCGGCACCGTCGCGATGCTGGCCTGGGGCGACGAATCGCATGACCCCCTGGTCGGCTGGCTGGCGACGCTCGGTATCTCGTCGCTGTTCCTGTTCGCAGGGCTGGAGGTCGATCCGCGCGAGCTGCGCAAGGGCCTGAAACCGCTGCTCGCCCACCTGGCCATCCGCACCCTGACGCTCGCCGGCACCGCGTGGCTGGCGTGGCACTACCTGGCCCTTGAGTGGCGTCCCGCCGTCCTGCTGGCCCTGGCGTTGCTGACGCCATCGACCGGTTTCATCCTTGACACGCTGGAGCGCCTGGGGCTGGATGAGGCGGAGCGTTTCTGGGTTACCAGCAAGGCGATCGCCGGTGAACTGTTCGCCCTGGCTGCGTTGTTCTTCGTGCTGTTGGCCGACGATCCGGGACACCTGGCGCTCTCGACGGGTGCGCTGGTGGCGATGCTGTTCGGACTGCCGCTGGTGTTCATCGCGCTCGGACGCTGGGTGGTGCCGCATGCGCCGGGCTCGGAGTTCTCGCTGCTGGTGATGGTCGGGCTGGTGGCGGCCTTCGCCACGGCCAAGCTCGGCGTGTACTACCTCGTCGGCGCGTTCGTCGCGGGCCTGGTCGCACGCCTGCTGAGGATCCGCATGCCGCGGCTCGCGTCCGACCAGAACCTGCACGCGGTCCGGCTGTTCGCGACGTTCTTCGTGCCGTTCTACTTCTTCAACGCGGGCACCAAGGTGCCGGAAGGGGCCGTGAGCTGGGAGGCGCTGCTCATGGGGCTCGCACTGACCGCGCTGGTGCTGCCGTTCCGGATCGGCACGATCTGGCTGCAGCGCCGCTTCATGTTCGGAGAGGACCATCGAAGCAGCCTCCGGGTCTCGGTCGCGTTGGCGCCCACGCTGATCTTCACGCTCGTGCTGGCCGGCATACTGCGCGACCGGTTCGCGCTCAGCGACACGCTGTTCGGTGCACTGCTGTTGTACGCGACGCTCAACACCATCCTGCCGTCGCTCGTGTTCCGGTCGCCGTTCGACGTCGACCCGATGGATACGCGCAAGGCCCCCCGGCATCCCGAGGATGCGATCGCCGACGACGCGGGGCGCAACACGCCACGGACCGTTTCCCTGGACTGAGTGCCGGACCCGCCGGCGGGCGCGTTTGACCGCGCGCCGCCCGGCATGTTGGGCTGGACGCCCTTCGTGACCGGCAGGAGGCGGCTTCCGGATGGGCACGCTCCACGGGTGGGACTATGCGGTCCTCGCTGTCTATTTCGCACTGGTAGTGGTGGTCTGCGCCCGGGTGGCGCGCCGCAGTCCGGACGCCGACGAGCTGTTCCTCGCGGGGCGCAGCCTGGGCGCCGGGGTGGTCGGCCTGTCGCTGTTCGCGTCGAACATCTCCTCGACCACCCTGATCGGCCTGCCGGGTGCGGCGTGGTCCTCGGGGATCGCCGTGGCCAACTACGAATGGATGGCCGCGCTGGTGCTGCTGTTCTCGGCGCTGTTCGTGGTCCCGGTGTTCCTCGGGAACCGCATCCGGACGGTGCCTGAGCTGCTTGAGCGTCGCTTCGATGGACGCCTGCGGCGCTACCTGTCCGCGGTCAGCGTGCTGTTGTCGATCGTGCTCGATACCGCGGGGAGCCTGTATGCCGGCGCCGTGGTGTTGAAGGTGTTCTTCCCGGCGTTGCCACTGGCGGGCACCATCGCCGCGATCGCGTTGTTCGCGGGCCTGTACACCGCCGCGGGCGGCCTGCGCGCGGTCGTGTACACCGACGCATTGCAGTCGATCGTGTTGCTGGCAGGCTCCTCGGTGCTGGCGATCGTGGTGTTCGCGCAGTTCGATTTCTCATGGGAGCAGGTGGTGGCGGCGGTACCGGCCGACCACCTCTCGCTGGTCCGCCCGCTCGACGACCCCGACCTGCCCTGGCTCGGGACGCTCATCGGCCTGCCCATCCTGGGCTTTTACTACTGGACGATGAACCAGTACGTCAGCCAGCGGCTGCTCGGTGCGCGCAGCGTGGAGGCGGCGGGCAGGGGCGCGCTCCTTGCCGCCGTGCTGAAGCTGCTGCCGCTGTTCCTGATGGTGTTGCCGGGTGCGATGGCGGTGGCGCTGCTTCCGGACCTCGAGCGCGGCGACGAGGTCTTCGCACGGCTGCTGCTGGAGTACGCGCCGGTCGGGATTGCCGGACTGGTGTTGGCCGGACTGCTCGCCGCCATCATGTCGAGCGTGGACTCGGCATTGAACTCCGCGTCCACCCTGATCACGCTGGACTTCATCCAGCCGCGGCGCCCCCACCTGGATGCACGCCTGCTCGCCCGCATCGGCCGCGTGACCACGCTCCTGCTGGTGACCGTCGCGGCGACCTGGGCACCGATGATCGACCGCTTCCCCGGCCTGTTCGCCTACCTGCAGCAGACCTTTGCCTACGTCACGCCACCGCTGGTCGCGGTGTTCGTGCTCGGCTTGTGGTGGAAGCGCCTGGCGGCGGGACCGGCCCTGCGCGCGCTGGTGACCGGCCATGCCGTGAGCGCGGCGTGGTTCGTCGCAACGCAGGCAGGCCTGCTCGCCGTCCATTTCACCATCGTCGCCGGCGCGCTGTTCGCAGTGACGCTGCTGGCCGCGGCCCTGTGGCAAGCGGCGATGAGGATCCGGCCTTCAGGGGCGCAACTGGACACTGTCGATGCCGCTGCCAGGCGCGGGGCCTCGCGGGGAATCCGCCTGGGCGCCGCGCTGGTCGCGGCGCTGACAGCGGTCGTCGTCGTCGTGTTCTGGTAGCACTCCGGTCCCAGGGCTACCTGTTTCGCGTGCACTCCGTTGCAGGGCAGCCGGTGGCCGTGGAATCGCGGGACACGCCATGAATACATCCATGTAGGCTCGGACGCGGCATCCATACCGCGTACGATCCCGCGCCTCCACGGCCACCGGCTCCCGCACTCACGTTCGCGTCAGTCCCGCTCCAGTTCGTACACATGCCCGCGCAGGCCGCTGCCGGTGGCTTCCACGGCCTGCAGGAAGTCGCGTCCCCAGCGTTCGACATCGTAGCGCTCCACGATGTCGAACAGCTGGCGTTGCCGGGCCTCGGCTTCTTCCACGGGCATCGCCAGGGCCTGCTCGAGGCCGATCATCAGGTCCGCGGTGTCGTGCGGGTTGGTCAGCACCGCGCCCTTGAGCTCGGCCGCCGCACCGGCGAACTCGGACAGGACTAGGACACCCGCGCTGCCTTCGATGCCATGCGCGGCGATGAACTCCTTGGACACCAGGTTGAGGCCGTCGCGCAGGGGCGTGATCCACATGACATCGGCGGCCGCGTAGTGCGCGACGACCTGGTCGAAGGGCAGGCCACGGGCGAAGAAGCGCACGGGGGTCCAGTTCAGGCGGGCGTGGCGGCCATTGATGCGGCCGACGGCCTGTTCGATCTGGGTCTGCAGTTGCCGGTAGATCGTCATCTCGGCCGCCGCGGGCACGCAGACCATCAGCAGGGTCACGCTGCCCCGCAGTTCGGGGCGCTGTTCCAGCAGGCGCTCGAACGCCAGGAGCTTCTCCAGCGTGCCCTTGGTGTAGTCCAGGCGCTCGATGGAGAGCACGAGCTTCTGGCCATGGAACTCCATGCGGATGTGTTCGATGCGATCGCGGACTTCCCCGCGGGCGAGCATCCCGCGGATGCGCTGCATGTCGGTGCCCACCGGGTGCGCCCCGAGGGCGACCTGACGATCGCCGACCCGGATGGCGGTGGTCATGCGGTCCAGTCCGACCGCGCAGCCGTAGGTAAGGAAGCGCGGCGCGCATCCTTCACGCGATATCGTTTCGAATGGCATCGCGCCCCGGACCACGTCTACGAAATTCTCGACCTGCCGGGGGATGTGAAAGCCGATGTAGTCGCACTGGAGCAGGCTGCCGAGGATCTCGCGGCGCCACGGCACCACGTTGAACACGTCGGCGGAAGGGAAATAGGTGTGGTGGAAGAAGGCGATCTTCAGGTCCGGACGGAGTTCCCGCAGGAAGGCCGGCACCATCCACAGGTTGTAGTCGTGCAGCCAGACCGTGGCACCGTGCGCGGATTCGGACGCGGTGGCTTCGGCGAACTTCCGGTTGACCTTGAGGAAGGTCTTCCAGTCAGCCTCCCGGAAGCGGGCGCGCTCCCAGAACGTATGCAGCATCGGCCAGAACGCTTCCTTCGAGAAACGCTTGTAGAACGCATCGACCTCCCCCTTGGTCAGCGGCACCCGCGCGGCGGTCAGGTGGGGGTAGCGTTCGGGGTCGACGGTGGTGTGGGTCTCGAAGGGCCCCCGTTTCGGGTCGTCGATGCTCCACGCCACCCAGGAACCCTTGCGCCCCCCCGCGAAGAAGCCCAGCAGGCTAGGGATGATGCCGTTCGGTGAACGCGGCTGGCGGCGTTTCAGCTCACCGTCTTCGAGATACTCCTCGTATGGCAGCCGGTGGTAGACCATCACCAGTTCCGACGGTCCGAAATTGCGCGATGCCGGGGTGGCCAGCCGGAGTTCTTCCTCGGGCAGGAGCTTGAAATGGCGGATCGCCTGGAGGATGCCGCCGCATCCGGCGTCACGGGCATGCAGCACGTTGGCCAGGCTACGCGTGGCGCTTGCGAGCGCTTTCTCCGAATCACCGACGACCACGCCCTGGAAGCCCGCGGTGAACATGGACAGGTCGTTGAGCGTGTCGCCCGCGACCAGCACGCGTTCGTGCGGGATGCCAAGGTGCGCGGCGAGGGCGACCAGCGTGCGTCCCTTGTCAGTGTCCGGAGGCAGGATGTCGAGGTAGCGGTCGGCGGAGTACAACACCGAGCATCCCAGGGTGCCCGCCGCCGCCTCGATGTCCGTGCGGATGCCGGCCAGCGTCTCCGGGTCGCAGAAGTACGAGCATCGCCGCTCCTGTGGCACGTCCTGCCGGACCAGGCCCGCGAAGTCGTCTATCAGGTCCGCGACCGCGAGTTCGCCCGGCCAGCGGGCATCGATCTCGCCCTGCAGCGGGTGCACGGGCTGCAGTGAACGGCCATCGACCACGGTCGCCCCCACGTCGCATATGACGTAGTCCGGTCGTGGCAGCGTGGGGTCCGAGAGCAGCGGCATGACGGCCTCCAGGCCGCGGCCGGTGACGAAGACGAGCTGGATCTCGGGGTGTCGGTCGACCAGCCGGTACAGGTGCTGGCGATGTTCGGCGCTGCCGGCGAGGAAGGTGCCGTCGAGGTCGGTAGCGAGGAGGAGTCTTGGGGTGGCGAGGGGCGAGGTATCGGTCATCGTCCGGGGTGTCGTGCGTCCTGGGTGGCAGAGGGCGGGGTCGTGGGGTCGGTATCGCCGTCGACTTCGGGCAGCAGCTCCAGTGCGGCGGGCGTGGTGCGCAGCATCGGATGGAACTGCCCGGCGTTGTCGAGCGAGCGACGACGCAGCAGGCGGCGGCCTCCGGCGATCAGCGCCAGCAGGCCCAGCGTGGTGGCGAAGAACGCCGGCAACGCCTCCGGTCCGACGGCCGCCATCGCCATGCCTGCCAGGGCGGGCCCGAGCGCCGAACCGACGCCGTTGAGCAGCAGCAGGCTGCTTCCGGCCGACAGGGTGTCCTCCGGTGGCAGGTGGTCGAGCAGGTGGGCGATGCAGATCGGGTACAGGGCGAATGACAACCCGCCGAATACGAAGAACAGTACGTACAGCGCCGGCCCGGACCGCATGGCGGGCCAGAGCAGCACGCCGGCCACGACGGCCGCGGCCGCCGCCACCAGCGCCAGCGTCGTACGCCGGTCGCCGCCATCGGAGAGGCGGCCGATCGGCCACTGCAACAGCGCGCCGCCCACGATGGTGGCACTCATCAGCGCAGCCACGCCGGTCACGTCGAGCCCGATCCGGGTGGCATAGACCGCGCCCAGGCCCCAGAACCCGCCCATCGCGAGTCCCGCCAGCAGGGCACCGAGGGCAGAGGCGGGCGCGGCGCGGTACAGCGCCACCAGCGCGAGGCGCGGCACGGCGGGCAGCTCCGGCTGGATCATGCGGCTGGCCGTGACCGGCAGCGCGGCCAGGCAGATCAGGACGGTCACCACGGTGAACAGTTCGAAAGACGCCGCGGGCGCGAGGCCGATCAGCCATTGGCCCGCCGCCAGCGCCGCCAGGTTCACCGCCATGTAGGTGGCGAACACCTGGCTGCGCTGTTCGGGCGGCGCCTGGACGTTCAGCCAGCTCTCGATGACCGTGTACAGGCCGACCAGGGCGATCCCGGTGACCAGGCGCAGGCCGGCCCATGCCCAGGGGGTCACGAACACCGCGTGCAGTGCCACCGTGGCGGCGCATAGCGCCGCGAAGAACGCGAATGCCCGGATGTGACCGATGCGCTGGATCAACCTGGGCGCCAAGAAGGTGCCGAAGAAGAAGCCGCCGAAATAGCAGGACATCACCAGGCCGAGGGTCTGGTCGTCGAAGCCTTCGAGCCGGCCTCGCACCGCCAGGAGCGTGCCGAGCAGGCCGCTGCCCATCAGCAGCAGGGCAACACCGGCCAGCAGGGCGGCGAGGGGGCGGACCGAGGCAATCATCGAAAAGTCGGGTGGGGCTTAATTCCTGCTACGTGCGGCGATTCTGGCGTCATCTTCGTGAAATGCGCGTCCATGCTGCATTGCATCACAGGGTAACGCGTCCCGTCCGGCGTTGCAGGGAGGGCCTGCGCGCTTGATTCCGGGTCGGGTGTCCCCACACTGGCAGGCCCAGCCACACCGCAAGTTCCAGAGCCTGCGCCATGCCGATCTATGCCTTCGAATGCGCCGCCTGCGGCCATGCCTTCGACCGCCTGCAGAAGCTGTCCGACGCCGACCCGACCGAGTGCCCGGCCTGTGGCGCGTCGGCGGTGGGACGCAAGCTGACTGCACCGCAGTTTCGTCTGGCCGGCGGTGGCTGGTACGAAACCGATTTCAAGAAGGACGGCGACAAGAAACGCAACCTGGCCGGCGATGCCGGTGGCGGTGGCGACAAGGGCGCCGAGACGAAGAAGGCCGATGCCCCGGCGAAGTCCGACGCGAAGCCCGCGGCAGCCAAGACGGATACGAAGTCGGGATAGTTGCGGGCTTCGGACGGCGTAACGCATTGTCCCGGGCGGACGTTTTCGTTGTCTTCGGAGGGAGCGGCGCCCTGTCCGGGCATTGCTCCCCGGCTCGGTCGTATCCATCCATGGCCCGACTCGCCGCCGGCGGACGTCCTGTCCGCCTGTACGCAATGCCCGCTTCGCGCGCCGCCCTCTCCCGAAGTCTCGACCCGACACCGCCCCCAAGCGCCGCTCCCACCCTGAGCCTGGACGGATCGCCCCCGATTCACCCGCCGCCCGCCCCAAGGCGGCCAACCCGACCCAGGGCCCCTCGACCCGTTAAACTAGACGGCTTTCCGCGCCCACCCGCGGCCACCGTCCGGAGTTTCCATGCGTACCCACTTCTGCGGCCTGATCGACGCCTCGCTCATTGGCCAGACCGTCACCCTGTGCGGCTGGGCCGATGTCGCCCGCGACCTGGGTGGCCTGTGCTTCATCGACCTGCGCGACCATGAGGGCATCGTCCAGGTCGTCGCCGAGCCGGAGCAGGGCGTGGACGGCAATGCCGAGGTGATCGCGATGGCCGCCGATGTTGGCTACGAAGACTGCCTGCGCATCACCGGCGAAGTGCGTCGCCGCGAATCCCCGAACGCGAAGATTCCGACCGGCCAGGTCGAGGTCGTCGCGCGTCGCATCGAAGTGCTCAACAAGGCCGAGCCGCTGCCGTTCCACGCCCACGAGAACCCGGGCGAGGACATCCGCCTGAAGTACCGCTACCTCGACCTGCGCACCCCCGACATGCAGCGCAAGATGCGCACCCGCACGAAGCTCGTGCAGGCGCTGCGCCGCTGGCTGGACGCGCGTGGCTTCCAGGACATCGAGACGCCCATCCTGACCAAGGCCACGCCCGAGGGCGCGCGCGACTTCCTGGTGCCTGCACGCATGCACGAAGGCGAGTTCTACGCCCTGCCGCAGTCGCCGCAGCTTTTCAAGCAGATCCTGATGATGGCGGGCTTCGACCGCTACTACCAGATCGCGCGCTGTTTCCGCGACGAGGCCCTGCGTGCCGACCGCCAGCTGGAATTCACCCAGCTCGACATGGAATTCGCGTGGGTCGAGGAACGCGACGTCCAGGATGCCACCGAGACGATGATCCGCGACGTCTTCTCCGAGGTGATCGGCGTCGATCTCGGCGCGTTCCCGCGCATGACCTGGGCCGAGGCGATGCGCCGATATGGTTCAGACAAGCCCGACCTGCGCATCGACCTGGAGCTGGTCGACGTGGACGACGCGGTGAAGGGCTCGGAGTTCAAGGTGTTCACCGACTGGGCGGGCGTCGAAGGCGGCCGTGTCTGCGCCCTGCGCATCCCGGGCGGCGCATCGCTCAGCCGCAAGCAGATCGACGAGTACGCCGCGCACGCCGCGAAGTTCGGCGCCAAGGGCCTGGCCTACATCAAGCTGTCCGAAACGGGCGAGGTCTCCTCGCCGATCGCCAAGTTCTTCAGCGACGGGGCCTTCGCCGCGCTGCTTGCGCAGGTGTCCGCCGTCAATGGCGACATCGTGTTCTTCGGCGCCGGTGCGCGCGGGACCGTCAGCGATTTCATGGGCGCGCTGCGCCTGAAGGCCGGCAAGGACTTCGGCCTCGTCCAGGCCGGCTGGAAGCCGTTGTGGGTCACCGATTTCCCGATGTTCGAATGGGACGAGGAGGCGCAGCGCCACGTGGCTCTGCACCACCCGTTCACAGCGCCGGCGGTCGACAGCATCGATGACCTGCGCGCCAATGCCCGGACCGCGGTGAGCCGAGGCTACGACATGGTGCTCAACGGCAACGAGATCGGTGGCGGCTCCATCCGCATCCACCGTTCGGCCATGCAGTCCGCGGTGTTCGAACTGCTCGGCATCGGTGCGGAGGAGGCGGAGGCGAAGTTCGGCTTCCTGCTCGACGCGCTGAAGTACGGCGCGCCGCCGCACGGCGGCATCGCCTTCGGCATCGACCGTATTGCCGCGCTGATGGCCGGTACCGAATCGATCCGCGACGTCATTGCCTTCCCCAAGACCACTGGCGCGCAGTGCCTGATGACCGGTGCCCCCTCGCCGATCCCGGACGCGCAGCTGGCCGAGGTCCACGTGGCGGTCCGGGCGCAGCCCGAGCGCTGATCGCCGGATCGGGGCCGGGTTTGTCCGGTCCCTGATGGGGGTGCGCGCACGTCACGAGCCTGAACGGATCGCGCATGCCGTGCGCAGGGTGCGACGGATCGCCCCGGGTCGAACGTAGTGGGAGAATGAAGGCAGGGCGTTGTCGCCCGCCCCTCGACCGGAGGCCGTCCATGAAGATTCGAACCGTCCTTGCTGGCGCGATGCTGGCACTGCTCGTCGCAGGTCCCGCCGGGGCCGTGCGTACCGTGACCGACCCCGACCTGCCTCGCGAGCTCGAGACGACCGGACCGGTGCAGGTCAGTTGGGAAGACCCCTCGAGCTTCAGCGAACTGCGCGGCAGCGGCAACCGCTGGGAGGCCGAGCAGGGCGACTGGGTAAACGACCTGGCCGAATACCTCGCCGAGCGGGTCGGGCGCGTTCTCCCCGAGGGCCAGCGCGTCGCCATCCACATTACCGACATCGATCTCGCCGGCGACTACGAGCCCGGCCGCGGCATCGATGGCGACCGCATCCGCCTGCAGCGCGACATCTATCCGCCGCGGCTGCGTTTCGATTTCACCCGCACCGGCGCCGACGGGGACGTGATCGACCAGGGCGAGCGGAAGCTCAGCGACATGGCCTACCTGTCGCGCTCGAACCTGCGTTACCACAATGATGCGCTCGCCTACGAGAAGCGCATGATCGACGACTGGGTCGCGCGCGAAGTCGCCGCGGCAGGGCGCTGAGGCGTGGGGACTCCGGTCCGGCGGGTCGTCCTGCTGCACGGCCTGTGGATGCGGAGCTTCTCCATGCGCTGGCTGGGCGCGCGCCTGAAGGCGGCGGGGTTCCAGCCGGAGCTTTTCGACTATCCCAGCGTGACGCGATCGGCCGCCGATGCGCGGCCGAGGCTGGAAGCGTGCCTGGCCGGCTCGCCCTGCCATGTGCTGGCGCACAGCCTCGGTGGCGTGCTGGCGCTCGGCCTGATGCGGGACCGGCCCGGCCTGGGGGGAGGTCGCGTGGTCTGCCTCGGCTCGCCGCTGTGCGGGAGCGGCGTCGCCCGTGACGCCGGCACCCGCCCGCTCCGGCGTTTCACGGTGGGCGAGAGCGCGGCCGTGCTCGACGTCGGTTGCCCGGAGCTTCCGGTCGGGGTCGAGGTCGGCATGGTCGCCGGTGATCGTCCGCTCGGGCTGGGCCAGCTCTTTGGCCGGGTCGAGGGCCCGCATGACGGCACCGTGTCGCTGGCGGAAACCCGACCCCCCGGGCTGCAGGACCACGTCATCGTCCACGCCAGCCACTCCAGCCTGCTGCTGTCCCACGACGCTGCCCGCCAGGCCGTCCATTTCCTCGAGGAAGGGCGGTTCCTGCACGCGGCCTGAGCCTTGCCTATAATTGCGCACCGCAGCAAACCCCTGCCAGCAGGCATACCAGGAACGTCATGGCCGGTCATTCCAAATGGGCCAACATCCAGCATCGCAAGGGCGCCCAGGACGCCAAGCGCGGCAAGATGTTCACCAAGATCATCCGCGAGATCTCCGTGGCCGCGCGGGCGGGCGGCGGCGACCCCGGCAACAACCCGCGCCTGCGCACCGCGATCGACAAAGCGCTGGGCGCCAACATGAACAAGGACGTCGTCGAGCGCGCTATCAAGAAGGCGACCGGCGAGCTCGAGGGCGTCAATTACGAAGAGATCCGCTACGAGGGCTACGCCCCCGGTGGCGTCGCCGTGATCGTCGATTGCCTGACCGACAACAAGGTCCGCACCGTTGCGGACGTGCGCCATGCCTTCGGCAAGTTCGGCGGCAACCTCGGCACCGACGGCTCGGTTGCTTTCATGTTCCGCAAGCTGGGCGTGCTGAGCTTCGCGCCCGGCAGCGACGAGGATGCGGTCACCGAAGCGGCGATCGAGGCCGGCGCCGAGGACATCGTCGTCTATCCGGAAGACGGCTCGATCGACGTGCTGGCGCCGCCGGAGGCCTTCGACGACGTGAAGGCCGCAATGGCCTCGGCCGGTATCGAGCCGGCGCAGGCCGAAGTGACCTTCCGCGCCGACAACGACATCGCCGTCGAGGGCGACATGGCCCGGCAGGTCGCGAAACTGCTCGACTGGCTCGAAGACCTGGACGACGTGCAGAACGTCTATTCCAACGCCGACCTGGGCGAGGACGCCTACGCTTGAGGCGTAGGCTGCTGACCGTGCCACGTTCCCGCTACCTGCGACGCTTTGCCCGCCGCCCGTTCTATCCGGCGGAGGCCAGCGCGTGACCCGCATCCTCGGTATCGACCCCGGCTCGCAACGTACTGGCCTTGGGGTGATCGACGTGGGGGCCGACGGCCGTTGCCGCTACGTGCACGCCGGGGTGCTGAAACTGCTGGATGCCGAGGACTTCCCGTCCCGGCTCGGCCTGCTCTGCGAAGGGCTGGAAGCGGCGCTGGACGAATGGCAGCCGCAGCAGGTCGCCATCGAGACCGTGTTCATGGACAAGTCCGCCACGTCGGCCCTGAAACTGGGTCATGCGCGGGGCGCCGCACTGGCGACGGTCGTCCGCCGCCGGTTGCCGGTCAGCGAATACGCGCCGCGCGTGATCAAGCAGTCGCTTGTCGGCCGCGGTGCCGCCGACAAGCAGCAGGTACAGCACATGGTGCGCTTGCTGCTCAACCTGGGCGACGCGAAGCTGCAGGCCGATGCCGGCGATGCGCTGGCGATCGCGCTCACCCATGCGCACATGAGCGCCACCGCGGGCCGGACCGGCATCGCGGTCAACCAGTTGCGGAGGCGCACGTGAGCGCGCACGCTTCGACACGGGCAGGAGGGGGCTTGCCATGATCGGTCGCCTGAAAGGCATCCTGGTGCACAAGCAGCCGCCGTGGCTGGTGGTCGACGTCAATGGCGTCGGCTACGAGCTGGAGGCGCCGATGAGCACCTTCTACGACCTGCCCGACGTCGGGCGCGAGGTCGCGCTGTTCACCCACTACGCGCAGAAGGAAGACAGCGTCTCGCTGTACGGCTTCATGCGCGAGTCCGAGCGACGGCTGTTCCGGGACGTGCAGAAGGTCAGCGGCATCGGCGCGAAGATCGCGCTCGCGGTGCTGTCCGGCGTCAGCGTCGACGAGTTCGCGCGTCTGGTGCAGGCCAGCGACGTCACCGCGCTGACCCGCATCCCCGGCATCGGCAAGAAGACCGCCGAGCGCATGGTCGTCGAGCTGCGCGACCGCGCGGCGGACCTCGCCGGCGGCGGTGCGACCCTCGCGGGCGCCGGCCTTCCGGGCGATCCCCAGTCGGAGGCCGTGATCGCCCTGCAGCAGCTCGGCTACAAGCCCGCCGAGGCCGTGCGCATGGCCAAGGCTGCCACCGAGGCCGGCGACGATGCCGCCACCATCATCCGAAAGGCGCTAAAGTCCGCGCTCCGCTGAGCCGGCACGCCCTGTTTCCCGGAAATCCGCGATGGCCAATGTAGACAATCCGACTGGCGACGACGTGCAGCGACACGGCGGCGGGCACGGGCACGGCAATATCGGCCTGTTCGGCCTCGTCGTCGGGGCCATCGGCGTGGTGTTCGGCGACATCGGCACCAGCCCCCTCTACACCATCCGCGAAGCGTTCTCGCCGCACTACGGCCTGGTCGCCAACCACGACACCGTGCTCGGGGTCCTGTCGCTGGTGTTCTGGTCGCTGATGCTGGTGGTCACGCTCAAGTATGTGACCATCATCATGCGCGCGGACAACCACGGCGAGGGCGGCATCATGGCGCTGATGGCGCTGGCCCAGCGAAGCCTGCCCACCGGTTCGCGCTCGGCCTACCTGGTCGGCATCCTCGGCATTTTCGGGGCGTCCCTGTTCTTCGGCGACGGCGTGATCACGCCCGCGATCTCGGTCCTGTCGGCGGTCGAGGGCCTGGAGGTCGTGGCGCCGCAGTTGCACAACTGGATCGTCCCGATCTCGGTGGTGGTGCTGGCGGCGCTGTTCGCGACCCAGCGCTTCGGCACGGCGAAGGTCGGGAAGGTGTTCGGCCCGATCACCGGGACATGGTTCCTGGTGCTGGCCGTCCTGGGCGTGTTCAACATCACCCATGAGCCCGAGGTCCTGCACGCGATCAACCCGATGTGGGCGGTGCAGTTCTTCGCCAACCATGGCTGGCACGGGATCTTCATCCTCGGCGCGGTGGTGCTGGCGGTGACCGGCGGCGAAGCCATCTACACGGACATGGGCCATTTCGGCGCCAAGCCGATCCGCTACGCCTGGTATTTCTTCGTCCTGCCTGCCTTGATGATCAATTACCTGGGGCAGGGCGCGCTGGTGCTCGAAGACCCGGCGGCCATCCGCAACCCGTTCTACCTCGGTGTCCCCGAGTGGGGGCGTATCCCGATGATCGTGCTGGCGACCGCGGCGACGGTGATCGCATCGCAGGCGGTCATCACGGGCGGCTTCTCGGTCGCGCGGCAGGCGATGCAGCTGGGCTACATCCCGCGGATGAACATCAAGCACACCTCCAGCGAGACGATCGGGCAGATCTACATCCCCGCGATCAACTGGACGATGATGGTGGTCGTCATCGCGCTGGTGCTGGGCTTCGGCAGCTCGACCGCGCTCGCCACTGCCTACGGCATCTCGGTGTCGGCGACCATGCTGATCGACACGCTGCTGCTGGCCATCGTGGCCCGCGCGCTGTGGCCGCGCTGGCGCCTGTGGGTGCTCCCGTTGTGCGTGCCGTTCTTCTTCATCGACCTCGCCTTCCTCACCGCCAACGGCGCCAAGGTACTGGATGGCGGGTGGTTCCCGGTCGTGGTCGGCGTGGTGCTGTTCACCCTCCTGCGCACCTGGCGCCGCGGGCGCAAGCTGCTGCGCGACGAGATCCAGAAAGAAGGCATCCAGCTCGATACCTTCCTCCCGGGGCTGATGCTGGCGCCGCCGGTCAGGGTGCCGGGTACCGCGGTGTTCCTGACCGCGCAGAAGGGCGTGGTGCCGCACGCGATGCTGCACAACCTCAAGCACAACAAGGTGCTGCACGAGCGCAACGTGTTCCTGACCGTCGACACGCTGACCGTGCCCTACGCGCACAAGCGGTTGAAGATCGAGGCGATCGGCGACGACTTCTACCGCGTCGTGATCCGCTTCGGCTTCATGGAGACGCCGGACGTGCCGCTGGCGCTCATGCGGTCCTGCGACGAGGGCGGGGTCTATTTCGACCCGATGGACACGACCTACTTCTCCAGCCGCGAAACCATCGTCGCGATGCGCCGCCGGGGCATGCCGGTCTGGCGCGACAAGCTGTTCGCGCTGATGCACCGCAACGCCGCGCCGGCCACCGGATACTTCCACATCCCCGGCAACCGCCTGGTGGAACTCGGGGCCCAGGTGGAAATCTGAGGCTGGGCGACCTTCGTCAGGCTGGGCGGCGAGGGGGACCGCGTGCGACCATGACCGAATGACCGAAGAGCGCCTCATCGACGCCGGAGCCACCCGCGAGGACGACGCCTTGGAGGCATCGATCCGGCCCCAACGCCTGGACGAGTACCTGGGCCAGGCGCCGGTGCGCGAGCAGATGCAGATCTACATCGAGGCGGCCAAGGGCCGGGCCGAAGCGCTCGACCACGTGCTGATCTTCGGTCCGCCGGGGCTGGGCAAGACCACGCTGAGCCACGTCATCGCCAACGAGCTCGGGGTCAACCTGCGGGTCACTTCCGGGCCGGTGATCGAGAAGGCCGGCGACCTCGCGGCGCTGCTGACCAACCTCCAGCCGCACGACGTGCTCTTCGTCGACGAGATCCACCGCCTGTCGCCCGTCGTCGAGGAGGTGCTGTACCCGGCGATGGAGGATTTCCAGATCGACATCATGATCGGCGAAGGCCCGGCGGCGCGCTCGATCAAGCTGGACCTCCCGCCCTTCACCCTGATCGGCGCGACTACCCGCGCCGGCCTGCTGACCGCGCCGCTGCGCGACCGCTTCGGCATCGTCCAGCGGCTCGAGTTCTACGACACCGACGAGCTGACCCGGATCGTCCGGCGCTCGGCCCGCATCCTCGGCATCGACTGCGCCGCCGAGGGCGCTGCCGAGATCGCGCGCCGGTCGCGCGGCACGCCGCGCATCGCCAACCGCCTGCTGCGACGCGTGCGCGACTACGCCCAGGTCAAGGCGGGCGGGGCGATCACGCGCGAGGTCGCCGACGCGGCGACGGCGATGCTCAAGGTCGACCCGCAGGGCTTCGACGAACTCGACCGGCGCCTGATCGCCATGATCATCGAGAACTTCGACGGCGGCCCGGTTGGCGTGGAGTCGTTGGCCGCGGCCCTGAGCGAGGAACGCGGCACACTCGAGGACGTGGTCGAACCCTACCTGATCCAGCAGGGTTACCTGGTCCGCACCGCCCGCGGCCGGATGGCGACGAACCGCGCTTACCGGCACCTTGGGCTCAAGCCGCGCGCGGGTGCCGACGATCTTTTCGATGCGGAACGCGCAGGGCCGCCCGGATGAGGGCGGCGGCGCGCGGTCGCCCCCTGACTTCATCGGGCCTTAAACCAATGTTCAGCCTTCCGATCAGGATTTACTGGGAAGATACCGACGCGGGCGGGGTGGTGTACCACGCTCGCTACGTGGCCTACCTCGAGCGTGCGCGCAGCGAGTGGATGCGCACCCTGGGCTACCAGCAGGGCGGCATGCGTGAATCGCTCGGGCTGGTATTCGCGGTACGGGCCATGGAGCTGGATTTCCTCAAGCCCGCCAGGCTCGACGACGCCCTCGACGTCACGGTGGCACTGGCCGGGTGCCGGCGTGCCAGCGCGGTGTTCGCGCAGGAGGTCCGGCGCGGGGACGAGGTGCTGCTGACCGCGCGGGTGCGCGTCGCGGCGCTGGAGGCGGCCAGCTTCAGGCCCTGTGCGATCCCGGAAGGGCTCTACGCGCACCTGAAGTCGCTGGAAACGCAGGACAACTGATTCGCAACCGATTCACGCCCCGCGGGGCACGGAGAAAAATCGCATGATCCCAATGCCGAGCACGCTGCTGGCCACCGTCGTCGAACCGCTGCCGCAGGAGGCCGGCCAAGCCGTCGGCGATGCCCTCGGTCAGGCCAGCGAGCTGGCTGCCGCTTCGGGCGACTTCAGCATCCTCGAACTGATCCTGCACGCCAGCATCCCGGTGCAGCTGGTCATGCTGATCCTGGTGTTCGCGTCCGTCGCGTCCTGGGTCATCATTTTCCGGAAGAAGCGGGTACTCGACCGCGCCGAGCGCGAGGCGGAACAGTTCGAGGAGCGGTTCTGGTCCGGCACCGAGCTCAACAAGCTCTATGCCGGCGCGACCGAGCGCAATCGCGCGGTGGGCGGCATGGAGGCGATTTTCGAAGCCGGTTTCCGCGAGTTCGGTCGCCAGCGGCAGCGCCGCGGCATCGACAGCCGGACCCAGCTCGAGGGCGCGCAACGCGGCATGCGCGTCGCGGCCTCGCGCGAGCTCGATGACCTGGAGCAGAACCTCGAGTTCCTCGCGAACGTCGGTTCGATCTCGCCCTACATCGGCCTGTTCGGCACGGTGTGGGGGATCATGGTGTCGTTCCACGGCCTGGCCAACATGAAGGAGGCGACCATCGCCACCGTTGCGCCGGGCATCTCCGAGGCCCTGGTGGCGACCGCGATGGGCCTGTTCGCCGCGATCCCGGCGGTCTGGGCCTATAACCGCTATGCGACCAAGGTAGAGCGCATCGGCGGCCGCTACGACGCCTTCGCCGACGAATTCGCCTCCATCCTCGAACGCCAGGTGCAGGACTGACCCCGCAGTCGTCGTCCAGCCGTTGGGTCAACCGAACACGAGAGGAGCGCCATGTCCGGCATCGCCGCGCGACGCAAGCGCAAACGCAAACTGAAGGCCGAGATCAACGTCGTCCCCTATATCGACGTGATGCTCGTGCTGCTGATCATCTTCATGGTCACCACCCCGCTGATGAACCTCGGCACGGATATCGAACTGCCGGATGCCGAGGCGCGCTCGCTGAGCACGCCGAAGGATCCGGTCGTCGTCAGCGTGTACGCCGATGGCGGCCTCGCCCTGATGGTCGAGGGGCAGAACCAGAGCGTGACCGGGGAGGACCTGGAGGTCCGCCTCGCCGCGATCCACGCGCAGAATCCCGATGGCAGCGTGCTGGTCAACGGCGACCGTGCAGCCAGCTACCAGCACGTCATGTCGGCGATCGACCGCATCAACCGTGCCGGCGTGACCCGGGTCAGCCTGATCAGCCGCGGCGAGGACGGTCGCTAGATGCGGGAAACCCGGTCCGACACCACGATCGCCGTCGTCCTCGCGGTCGGCCTGCACGTCGTCCTCATGGTCCTGCTGCTGGTGGGGGCCTGGTGGACGCGGACGCCGCAGGTGCAGGCCGCGGGCGAGCCGATCGCGGCCGACGTGGTCGACGCCAACGCGTTGACGTCGAGCGTCCAGCGCGCGCTGGCCGAACGGCCGGAACCGGTGGAGGCGCCCCCGGAGCCGCCCGAACCGGTCGAACAGCCGACCACCCCGCCACCGCAGCCCCTGCCCGAGCCGGTACCGCAGGATGCGCCCAATCCGCCGCAGCCGACGCCGCAGGATTTCGTCATCGAGCCCGACGACGTCAACCAGGACGCGGTTACCGACCGCGAAGCCGCCCTGGCCGCTGAAGAGAATGCACGGATCCAGGAGGCCAAGCGCCGGCAGGACCAGATCGACCTGACCGAGCGCCAGCGCGAGCAGGAGGCCCAGCGGCAGCGCCGGCTGGCCGAGCAGCAGGCCGAGGCGGACCGCCAGGCAAAGCTCGCCGAGATCCGCCGCCAGCGCGAGGCCGCCCAGCGTGAGGTGGAGCTGGCCGAGCAGCGCGCCCGGCAGGTCGCGGATGCCCAGGCGCGCACCGCGTCGGCCGGGGCCGCCAGCGCGCCGCCGGGGCAGGGTGGCACCGACGACGGCCTGCTGGCGAAATACCAGTCGGCCCTGCAGCAGGCGATCCTGTCGAAATGGACGCGGCCCGAGACCGTGCCGATCGGCGCGCGCTGCCGCCTGACCATCCGACAGTCCCCGGGCGGCAATGTCATGAGCGTCGAGGTGGGGTCGCCCTGCGCCTATGATGAACAGGGGCAGCGTTCGATCGAAGCCGCGGTACTCAAGGCCCAGCCCTTGCCCTACGCCGGTTTCGAAAGCGTCTTCCAGCGCACCCTCACCATCAACTTCGAGGCACGCGACCGCTGATCCGTCGCTTCGTCCCTGTTCATCTTTGAGACGGCCTTAACGCCGAAGCTGTTAAGACTTCCAGACCCCAACCGGAATCGATCATGAAACGACCCCTGCGCTGGTTCGCCGCGTTGCTCGCTCTCGTGCTGCCGTTCGCCGCTTCCGCCCAGCAGGGGCTGGAGTTCGACATCGTGGGCGGCAATGCCGCCGCGCTGCCGATCGCGGTGGTGCCGATGCCGTACCATGGCAGCGGAGCGACCCCGGAAACCGACATCGCCGCGGTGGTCGCCGCCGACCTCAACCGCTCTGGTCAGTTCCGCAGCCTGCCGGACGCGCAGGTCGTCGAGCGCCCCTCGCGTGGCAGCGAAGTCAACTATCCCACGTGGCGCGCCCTCAACCAGGACTACCTGCTGGTCGGCCGGGTACTGGATGCCTCCGCCGGAGGCTACCGCGTCGAGTACGAGCTGTTCGACGTCGCCACCCAGGAGCGTCTGCTCGGCTTCGCCCTGACCGCCCGCGCCGGCGCGATGCGCGACGTGGCCCACCAGGTCGCCGATGCGGTGTACGAGAAGATCCTGGGCGTGCCCGGCGCCTTCTTCACCCGCATCGCCTACGTGACCGCCACCGGCACCGGCCAGTCCACCCAGTACGCGCTCCTGGTCGCCGACTCCGACGGCTTCAACCCGCAGACCGTCGTCCGCTCCTCCGAGCCCCTGCTTTCGCTGTCCTGGAGCCCCGACGGCGATCGCCTTGCCTACGTGTCGTTCGAAGGCGGCAATTCCTCCATCTACATCCAGACCATCAGCTCGGGCAGCCGGGAGATGATCGCGAAGTTCCGCGGCATCAACGGCTCCCCGGCGTTCTCGCCGGACGGCCGTCGCCTCGCCCTGACCCTGTCCAAGTCCGGCAACCCGGAGATCTACGTCATGGACCTGGGCAGCCGTGCCCTGACCCAGCTGACCGACCACTTCGGCATCGACACCGAGCCGACCTGGTCCGCGGACGGCGCCAGCATCTATTTCACCTCCGACCGGGGCGGCCGTCCCCAGATCTACCAGGTGCCCGCGACCGGCGGCGGTGCCACCCGGGTCACGTTCGAGGGCAATTACAACGCCAGCGCCGACGTCTCGTTCGACGGCAAGAAGCTGGTCACGGCCCAGGGCAGCGGCAACACCTACCGGATCGCCTTGCGCGACAGCAGCCTGGGCTCCCCCCGCTGGACCACCCTGTCGCCCGGCTCGCTGGACGAGTCGCCCAGCTTTGCCCCCAATGCCAGCATGATCCTTTATGCTGCGCGGGAAGGCCGGAAAGGGGTGCTGTATGCCGTCTCTGCCGACGCCCGGGTGCGCCAGCGCCTGGTGCTGTCGGACGGTGACGTGCGCGAACCGGCCTGGGGACCCTACCGCTTGAAGCGCTGATATCCCTTTTTACCCGACGTGCACGGGCACTGATGCATGAATGGAAGGAAGCATGCGCCCCGGAGGAGTACCGGGTCTCGATACAAGAAGCACACACGTACTTGATAGCAGTCCCATTCGCAGTTTGATCTGTCCCACGCTAAAGACGAGGAACACCAATGAACAGCATCACCCCGGCCACCCTTGGCAAGACCCTCCTGGCCGTCGCCCTCTGCACGACCGTCGTCGCATGCTCCAGCAACAAGAAGAAGGAAGAGGTCCCGCCGCAGGTCCCGACGACCACCACCCCGACCGCCCCGGTGCAGTCGAACGTGTATTCGCCGGAAGACCTGGACACCGACGCCTGCCTGCGCCAGCGCACCGTCTACTTCGACCTCGACCAGGACAGCCTGCGTCCGGAGTTCCAGGCCATCGTCAGCTGCCACGCCAAGTACCTGCGTGACCGTCCGACCTCGCGCATGACCCTGGAAGGCAACGCCGACGAGCGCGGCAGCCGCGACTACAACGTCGGCCTCGGCGAGCGCCGCGGCAACGCCGTGTCCTCGGCCCTGCAGGCCAGCGGCGGCAACGGCAGCCAGACCACCGTGGTCAGCTACGGCGAAGAGCGCCCGGTCTGCACCGACTCGAGCGAGGACTGCTGGGCGAAGAACCGTCGCGTCGAGATCGTTTACACCGCCAAGTGATGCGGTACGTGTCGATGCGTCCGTTGATCGCATGCATGGCACTCGCGGCGGCCCTGGTGGCCGCCGCACCCGTGCACGCGCAGCGCATGAGCCTGTCGGACCGGGTGACCGCGCTGGAAGCCCGCGCCAATGACAACCAGGCCAGCATCGAGCTGTTGAACCAGGTCAACCAGCTCAAGGCCGAGGTCCAGGCCCTGCGGTCGCAGGTGGAGGAGCTCAACCACCAGATGCAGCGCCAGCAGGAGTCCGGCAAGGCGCAGTACATGGACCTGGACAGCCGCCTCAACCGCCTGGAGGGTGGCGAGGCAGCCCCCGTGGAGGCCGGCGTCCCGTCGGCTTCCGTGGGCGCGACCGCACCGGCGGTCCGCGATACCCCGCCTGCCGTCTACGGCGACGCGGGCACCCTGGCGATGGGGGCGGACGAACAGACCGCCTACGACGCGGCCTTCGATGCCCTGAAGGCCGGCAGCTACGACGACTCCGCCAACCTCTTCCAGGCCTTCCTGGTCGAGTACCCCGATGGCGCCTATGCGCCCAATGCCCTGTACTGGCTCGGCGAGAGTTATTACGTCACCCGCAACTATCCCCTGGCGATGACCCAGTTCCAGGCCCTCCTGGACCGCTATCCGACCCATGACAAGGCGCCCGGTGCCTTGCTGAAGCTGGGGCTTTCCCAGTACGGCCTGGAGCGCGTCGACGAGGCCGAAGCCACGCTGGGCACGGTGACGCAGCGCTATCCGGGCACCGATGCCGCGCGCACCGCCGCCGATCGACTCAGCGCCATCCAGCTCAACCGCCTCCGCTGACCCGCGCGGCCGTCGGCCCGCTCCGGTAAAATCCGCGCATGAATGCACTGAGCGCCGACGCGGCCGCCGTGGCGCCGGACCGGCTGCGGATCACCGAGATCTTCCTTTCGCTGCAGGGCGAATCCCGCAGCATCGGGTGGCCGACCGTGTTCGTGCGCCTGACCGGCTGTCCGTTGCGCTGCCAGTACTGCGATACCGCGTACGCCTTCCACGGCGGTGACTGGTGGACCTTCGACGACATCCTGTCCGAAGTTGAACGGCAGGGTGCCCGCCATGTCTGCGTGACCGGCGGCGAGCCGCTGGCGCAGAAGCGTTGCGTGGGCCTGCTGTCCCGCCTGTGCGACGCGGGATATGACGTGTCGCTGGAGACCTCCGGTGCGCTGGACATCGGCGGCGTGGACCTGCGCGTGTCGCGGGTCCTCGACATCAAGACCCCCGGCTCGGCGGAAGTCCATCGCAACCTCTGGTCGAATATCGGGCTGCTGACGCCGCGCGACCAGGTGAAGTTCGTCATCTGTTCGCGCGAGGACTACGACTGGGCCGTCGCCAAGCTGTCGGAGTACCGGCTGGTCGATCGCTGCGACGTACTGTTCTCGCCGAGCTTCCAGCAGGTCGACCCGCGCGCGCTGGCGGACTGGATCGTCGCAGACCGCCTGCCCGTCCGCTTCCAACTGCAACTGCACAAGCTCTTATGGGACGACGCGCCGGGGCGTTGATCGCTTCCAGCACTTGATGTCGTCCCCGAACGCCCTTCGCCCAGGAACCGCCGTACCGCCATGAAGAAAGCCGTCGTCCTCGTGTCCGGAGGCATGGACTCCGCCGTCGTCATCGCCATCGCCCGCGAGCGGGGGTTCGACGTCCATGCGCTCAGCGTCCGCTACGGGCAGCGCCACACGTCCGAGCTGGACGCGGCCGACCGCGTGGCCCAAGCGTTGGGCGTGGCCGCGCACAAGACGGTGGACGTGGACCTGCGCGCGATCGGCGGCTCCGCGCTGACCGACGACATCGACGTGCCGACCGATGCCGACGGCCACCCGGTCGGCGAGGATGCCCCGGCCGGCCACATCCCGGTGACCTACGTGCCGGCGCGCAACACCATCATGCTGTCGATGGCGCTGGGCTGGGCCGAAGTGCTCGGCGCCGCGGACATCTTCTGCGGCGTCAACGCCGTCGACTACTCCGGCTACCCGGACTGTCGGCCCGAGTTCGTCGAGGCCTTCCAGGCGCTGGCGAACCTCGCGACCAAGGCCGGCGTGGAAGGCGCCGGCATCCGCGTGCATGCGCCGCTGCAGCACATGGGCAAGGCCGACATCGTCCGCGAGGGCCTGCGCCTGGGCGTGGATTTCGGCCTGACCGTGTCGTGCTACCAGGCCGATGCCGACGGCCGTGCCTGTGGACACTGCGACGCCTGCCGCCTGCGGGCCGACGGCTTCCGCGCTGCCGGTGCGGCCGACCCGACCCGATACGCGTGACCGCCATGGGTATGCCGCGCCCACGTCCCATGCGCTAGAATGCACGCCCCCGGCGCAAGGCCGGGGCAGGGCGCCATCGCCCAGGCAGCACCGGGTCGTTAGCTCAGTCGGTAGAGCATCGGACTTTTAATCCGCTGGTCGATGGTTCGAATCCATCACGACCCACCAATACAATCAGTGACTTGCGCGAAGTCTCGGGATTCGAGAAACGCCATCGGTACAGTTTCGGTACACCACCGAGGCGCAGCGACCGATGGCGACGATCCGCAAGACACCCTCCGGCACCTGGAAAGCGCTCATCCGCAAGAAGGGCTGGCCGACCAGTGCCAAGACCTTCCGCACCAAGCGCGACGCCGAGGACTGGGCGCGGCGCGCAGAGGACGAAATGGTGCGCGGGGTGTACATCGACCGCTCGCGCTCGGAGCGCATGAGCTTCGCCGATGCGCTCGACCGCTACCTGTCCGAGGTGCTGCCGACCAAGAAGCCGAGTACGCAGCGCTCGGAGGCGCCCCGCGCCGAACGGCTGCGCGAATTCTTTGGCGCGTACTCGCTGGCGGCGATCACGCCGGACCTTGTCGCGCGCTACCGCGACGAGCGTCTGGTCACTCCCGGGCAGCGCGTGCACCGGGTCGCCGGCAAGGTGACGCCACTGAGCCCGAACACCGTGCGCCTGGAGCTGGCGCTGTTGAGCCACCTGTTCAACACCGCCATCCGCGAATGGCGGCTCGGGCTAGTCCACAACCCCGTGGCCGGCATCCGCAAGCCGCCGCCGGGAGAGGGTCGGTCCCGGCGCCTGCTGGCGAACGAGGAAGCGCGGCTGCAGGCGGCCGTCAGCGCCCATTCCAACCCGATGCTGTGCTGGATCTTCAATCTTGCGCTGGAAACCGGCATGCGCTCGGGGGAGATCCTCGGCCTGCGCCCGCACCAGGTGGACTTGGCGCGCCGCGTTGTGCGGTTGTCCGTCACCAAGAACGACAGCGCTCGGACCGTGCCACTGACCCAACGCGCAACCCAGGTTCTCCGTGCAGCGCTGGCCAATCCGACGCGGCCGAAGGAGTGCGACTTGGTGTTCTTTGGCGAACCCGGGAAGGACGGCAAGCGACGACCCTATGCCTTCACCAAAGCCTGGAACGACACCAAGCTGGCGCTGGGCCTGGCCGACCTGCACTTCCACGACCTGCGGCACGAAGCGGTCAGCCGGCTGGTGGAAGCCGGCTTCAGCGATCAGGAGGTCTCGGCGATCAGCGGCCACAAGTCCATGCAGATGCTCAAGCGCTATACGCACCTACGCGCGGAGGACCTGGTAGGCCGCCTGGACCGCGTGCAGCGGAAGCTGCCGGGCGGAGGTGGCGGCGACCACCTCCTCCAGTTCGGGCCAGAGGTCCACGCTGGCGAAGTCGAAGCTGACCGCACCGGGGCGCAGCCGGGCATGAGCCCAGAGGTCCGGAAGGTCGAGCAGCAGGCGGTCCGCGGGCGCGTCAGTACGGTTGCCCGTAGTGACCTGCGCGGCCAGCGCCGCGCCGGCCTGCAGCCAGGGAGCGCCCGGCGCGGCGGGGCCTGACCAGTCCTCGCCCTGCGAGCTGCGCAGCGCGATGCGGTCCCGGTTGATGTCCACCGCAAGCAGTGACTCCGGGCGGGTCACTACGCCGGCCGGCACGCACAGGTTTTCCAGCAGAGACAACCGTGCCGGCGTGGTGGCTTCGATGGCCTCGCTTCGCCGACGGCCATACATCCTTGCGACGCTTTGGCTGGTCGCCAGCGCCTTCGCGCGCTCGAATCCTTGCGGCTGGCGCAGCTCGGGATACTTGATCGACAGGGCCCGTAGAAGAGCGTCCCGGCCCGGTGCCTGGCGGCGGCGGAGCTGCTGCAGCGTCGCGTAATCGTTCTGCTTTCGGTTGCGGCTGACGTGCGCGTTGCAGAACCGCTGACTGGCTCCTTCCACACGGATGCGAAGCCCGTCCTGCAGTGGCCAGTGGTGCAGACGGGCACGTAGGCCGACCAAATCGACGCTCAGCACCTGCGCCGCAAAAGCTTCCGTGAATTCTCCGCAGAGCTTGCAGTACAGGCGATCGAAGTCCGGCCCAACATGGCAGCCGGGCGCGAAGCCTTCTTCGTCCTGGCCGCGCAGCCAGAGGGTCGCGCGGCGATAGTGCGGCTTGGACATGCTTGCAGAACCTGATCGGGATGACCCGATCTTGCTGGTGGCAAGTCTCGACAACCGGGACAAGCTTGGCAATCGCATGCACGTCGCTGTGACTGATCTGCAGCAGCGGAAGCTGTCAAGCGGGCAGCTATCAAGTGGGCAAGCGATCAAGCTGGCATGCCTTCATGCCTTCATGCCTTCATGCCTTCATGCCTTCATGCCGTCGTGCCGCAATGCCGCAATGCCGCAATGCCGCAATGACAGCTTGTTGACTTTTTCGCATCGCGTCGCCTTATCCGAGGCAATACGTTGTTGCTCGACGCAAACCAGCGCCGACAACAACGCAACCGATATGAATACAGCCGAACACATGATCGAACGCTACGGCGAGCTGATGACCTACGAACAGCTTGCCGGCGTTCTCAAGCGCAGCGAATCGGGCCTTCGGGTGACGATGGCCAGGCGGACTTCCAGTGCCGCGCAGGTGCTCGACAACGCGCGTATCCGCATCGGGCGACGGGTCTACTTCCGCACCCACCAGATCGCCGAACTGATCGACAACTCCTGACCAATGGGTGCGTCCAGACAGGCCAGGAATGGTGGCAGCTGGGAACGCGGTCAGGCGATCCTTCGGCACCGCGTGGAGCGTGACTTCACGATCATTCCGAACGCCGTGATCCGCGACCAGAGGCTGGGCTTCAAGGAGTTCGGCGTGCTCGCCTTCCTGCTGCATCTGCCGCCCGATTTCCGCGTCACCATCGAGTGGATTTCGCGCCAGAAGTGCACGGGGAAGTACGCCATCCGGGCGGCGATCCAGCAGCTGCAGGCGCTCGGTTACATGGGTATCGATGCGCACCGGGATGACCGCGGACGTTTCCTGCACTGGGTCTGGTGGGTCACCGACCGCCCCGAGCCCGCGAAGTGTGAAGCCCATCCAGTTTCCGGTTTTCCACAAGTGGGAAATCCACAAGTGGAAAACCGCACGCTACTAAGTACTAACAAGCACCAAGAACTATCTGGAACAACTACTACCGCGCCGCTGGCGTGGCCGCGAGGGCTGCCAGAGGCCGAGCAGGTAGTAGTCGAAAGCCTGATCGAAGGATTGGAGCAGGGCGCCGCCCAGGCGGTGCTGGACGAGCTGGCAGGGCTGATGGCCGCCAACAGGGTCAAGTCGTCGCGTATCGCGCTCCTGAGGGCGCTGGTGGCGCGTGCAAGGGAAGGGACGTTCGTTCCTGCGCAAGGCCACGCGGTGGCCGCCAGGCGCGCCCAGGAGGCCGAGGAAGGCCGAAAGCGGAGCGAGGCGAAGGCGCGGCGACCGCAGCGCAGTCCCGAACTGGCCAAGGCGAAGCTCGCCGAGATCGCGGCGGCGCTGCGAAGCCCTGGTTCGTTGTAGGCGGGCAAAAGGTCGGAAATGGAGAGGAGATGATGGACGGCAAGATAAAAGTGTGTGTGTATGAATCGCGCAAGTTGTTGGCACCAAAGCAGAAATCCTGCTGCATACCATCGGGGGCGTGTTGCAATCCGACACATGCCCGAATGGGCCTGATCCGGCTGCCAATCGGAGCTTCGCCGGCGACAGTGGTGGGGGTAGCGCCATGAGCGCAGCGGCCGGGGCGGCAAACCTCCACACCCGCATCGACGCGCGGTTGATGGAGGTCGTCCGACGGGAGGCCGACCAGCGGAACGTTTCAGTACGGGCCGTCGTCGAGGCGGCCGTGAGGGAGCGCTACGACCCCGTGGCGGCGCAGCGGCAGGACGCCGCGTTGCTGGCGGAAGTGCGGGCGCTGCGCCGCGAGGTGGGGCAGGTGAACTTCGCCAATCGCGTGATGGTGGAACTGACCACGCTCACCACCAGGAACCTGTTCCAGCGGCTGCCATCGCCCACCGAGGAATCACGCGCGGCCGGCAACGGCTTCTACAATGCGCTGATTGCCAGCGTCGAGAAGGTGCTGGTCCAGGACCGGCCGCTGCTCGACAAGCTCGCCGCGTCGATGATCGATGGCGACGCCGAATTTGACATGGTCGAAGACGCGGGCGGGTCGGATTCCGATCCGTGGGCGTGACGAGGTTTCCGCGCCGGTTGGAGCATGAGAATGGCAGCGCCGGCGGTATCCGGACGGCCGGGATAGGGTCACGCCGGTGGCCGCGATTCGGTCACGGATGCGACACGACTGCCGACCAGGGTATGCAAGGGGCGACGATGCGAACCGAGGCCGAAGAACTATTCCTGCTGGCGCGCATCCATGCCGTCCTCTCCGGAAGCCCCTCGGCCGAACCCCTGACTTGGCCCGAGCGCGGCTTCCTGTTCGACCGGATGGCGGCGGCCTGTGAGGCAGTACAGGCCATGACCCCGGGGGAGCGTCAGGCCTGCTCGCTGGCCTTCCGCCAACGCTTCGCCCCGGCTGGCGATTCGGCTTTCGGTACGGTACGCTGCCGTACAAGGAGGCCCGACATGACTGCCATCGCCGACCGCCTCGACCTGCGCCTGAGCGTCGAGGACAAGAACCGCCTGCGTCGCGCCGCCGAGCTGCATGGCCTGCCGGTGGCCACCTTCGTGCGCGAAGCCGCACTGCGCGAGGCCGAGACCACCATCGCCCATCCGCCCAAGGCCCGCAGCGGCAGCCTGGCTGCCCGCCTGCGCGGCCGCGCGACGGCGCGGATGGGCACCGACGAGATCATGAAGCTGACTCGTGGCGACTGACCCGCCCGCCTCGATGCCGGCCGCGGGCCGGCGCGTGCTGGTGGACGCAAACGTCCTGCTGGACGTGCTGACGGACGATCCGGACTGGTATGAATGGTCGGCGGCGCAGCTGGATGCCTGTGCCGACGGCGCGGAGCTGTGCATCAACCCCATCATCTATGCCGAGGTCTCGGTCGGCTTCGAGCGCATCGAGGAGCTGGACGCGGCCCTGCCGGCCAATGCCTTTACCCGGCTGGAGCTGCCGTGGGAGGCCGGCTTCCTCGCCGGCAAGGCTTTCCTGCAGTACCGCCGTGCCAAGGGCGCGCGCACCTCGCCTCTACCGGACTTCTACATCGGCGCCCATGCCGCCATCGATGGCATGGCGCTGCTGACGCGGGATGCGAAGCGCTACCGCACGTATTATCCGAAGCTTGAACTCATCTGCCCGTAACCCGGGCCATGCCAGCCGATCCCGCATCGGCACGATCCACCAGGGGACCGCAATGCCGGAGCTGCACTTCAAGGGCAAGGAATTCGTCTACAACCACCACTTGACCGTGCCGTTCCGGCCGCTGGTGCCGGATGCGAAGAAGTCCTGCGGCGACGATCCTGAAAACCTGATCATCCAAGGCGACAACCTGCACGCGCTCAAGAGCCTGCTGCCGCGCTACGCCGGCAAGGTGGACCTGGTGTTCATCGACCCGCCCTACAACACCGGCAACGAGGGCTGGGCCTACAACGACAACGTCAACAGCCCGCTGATCAAGGACTGGCTGAGCGGCAACCCGGTCAACGGCGAGGACATGCTGCGCCACGACAAGTGGCTTTGCATGATGTGGCCGCGGTTGAAGCTGCTGCATGAGTTGTTGAGCGACGACGGAACTATCGCCCTAACCATTGACAACAACGAAGATCATCGATTGCGAGCCGTTCTCGATGAAATATTTGGCGAGAAGCGATTCATCGCCAACATCGTGTGGCAGTCGAAGGACACGCCAGGAAACAATAGTTCCGGCATGGCCGAGACGCACAATCACGTGCTTATCTACTCGAAGTCCGAAACCTTCCAAGGGGCTTTGCTGGAAAGGAGCGAAGAACAAGTAGAGACATATACGAATCCAGATAAAGACAGACGAGGCCCTTGGCTTGCTGCGCCGTTGACGCGGGCAGAGCATCGTGACCGCGACTACTACGCGTTAAGCAATAAAGTCGGCAAGGACGTGTTCCCTCCTAAAGGTAGTAGCTGGCGTCGGCCACCAGACAAGATGAAGTGGCTCGCAAAGGAAGATCGAATTTGGTGGGGCGTGAAGGGCGACGCCGAGTTTCCGATGGAAAAGAAGTTCCTGAGCGAGGCCAAGTCCGGCGTAGTCAATCAAACATGGTGGCCTTATGAGTTCGCCGGAAGCACCAGAAACGCGGGCGCAGAATTGAAGGCTATCTTTGATGGCGCGAGGCCCTTCGACACGCCCAAGCCGACCAAGCTAATTCAGCGTTTAATGGAGCTTACGACTGAAGTGGATGCACTCATCCTCGACTCCTTCGCGGGGTCCGGTACCACTGCACACGCCGTGCTGGCGCAAAACGCCAAGGACGGCGGCAACCGCAAGTTCATCCTGGTCGAATGCGAGAACTACGCCGACACGCTGACCGCAGAGCGCGTGCGCCGGGTGATCAACGGTTACAAATACACCGGCACCCAGCGCGAGGAGCTGCTGCGCCAGAAGCTGACGTTCTCGCAGCTCAAGAAGGCCAACCAGTTGTTGGACCAGGTGGCGCTGATCGAGCAGCAGAACGAGGGCCGCTTCGACAAGGTCAAGGCCACGGTCAAGGACGGCGAACTGGTCGTCAGCGGCGAGAAGGCTGTCGCGAAGAAGACCGACGGCCTGGGCGGCGGCTTTACCTACTGCACGCTGGGCGACAAACTGGAGCTGGACGATCTTCTGACAGGCAAGTCGCTACCGTCGTTCGCGGCCTTTGGCGGATACCTGTTCCATACCGCCACCGGCCAGCCGCTCGATCCGGCCAAGGTGCGCGAGGCCGACGGTTACCTGGGCGAAAGCGCGCAGTATCACGTCTGGCTGGTCTACCGGCCCGATCTGGACTTCCTGAAATCGCGCGAGGCCGCGCTGACCCTGTCGCTGGCCGAGACCATTGCCGCGACGGCGAGCGACAAACCGCACCTGGTGTTCGCGCCAGCCCGCTTCGTGCCGCAGAAGAAGCTGCTGGAGCTGGGCGTGGAGCATGCGCCGCTGCCGTATGCGCTGTACCGCATCGAGAAAGGCTGATCACGCGTGCTGGTGCTGATCGACGAGAGCGGCGACCCCGGCTTCAAGCTGGTGCGCGGTTCGTCGTCGCACTTCGTGATCGCCATGGTGGTGTTCGACGACTTCGCCGAGGCTGAACGCACCAGCGCGGCGATCGGCACGCTACGCCAGCAGCTGGCGCTGAAGGCCGAGTTCAAGTTCTCCAAGTGCCACGACGACATCAAGGATGCGTTCTTCGACTGCGTGCGTGGCTGCCGCTTCAGCGTGCGGGCTCTGGTGGTGGACAAGTCGGCGATCTACAGCGAGAACCTGCGCGAGCGCAAGGAGCTGTTCTACAACTTCTTCGTCAAACTGCTGCTGGCGAACGACCACGGCGTGCTGACCGATGCGCGGATCAAGATCGACGGCAGCGGTGACCGTCGTTTCAAGAACGAGCTCAATACCTACCTGCGGCACCAGCTGCAGCCGGGCCAGGTGCGGAGCATCCGTTTCGCCGAGTCGCACCGCGACAACCTGATCCAGTTGGCGGACATGGCCTCGGGCGCCATCTTCCGCTCATACCGGGCGGATGACCGCAAGCATGCGGACCGTTGGCGGCAGGTGCTGGCGCGTGCGGGGAGGCTGGGGGACGTATGGGATTTCCGCTAGCCCAAAAGACGAAGGGAGCGACGTGGTCGCTCCCTTGTCCGCACCTTCGGCCTAGTCGGGCGATTGCCCGGCAAGCACACCATACGGAGACGGTTCGGTCCGAAGGGGCTCGGTACCGGGCATCTTACGGAATTCCGTTGCCGTTGCAAGCGCCACGAGGCGCATGCCGACGGGGAGAGGAGTGAGGAAAAATCAATGAAATTCAAGGATTTTCAGGAAAATGTGCTGGCCACCCTGAGCCTTTATCTGAACGCACTTTCGGATCAGGCGGCCATGTCGGCCAAGCAGGCGGCATTGGCGGCCGAGCATCCCGATGCCGGTATCCAGGTGGCGGACTTCACCCGGAAGGCCTGGGACGCCATGGCTGCGGCAGGGAAGCTGCCGGCCGCGCGCGCCGAAGTTCCCTTCAGCCCGCGCGTCAGCGGCGCCGGCAAGCCTGTGCCCAATGTCTGCCTCAAGGTACCCACCGGCGGCGGCAAGACGTTGCTGGCGGCGGCGAGCATCTCGCGAATTCTGGGCCAGTGGCAGCGGCAGCGCACTGGCTTTGTCCTGTGGATTTGCCCCAACGAGGCGATCTACTCACAAACCCGCAAGGCACTGCGCGACCGCGAGCACCCCTACCGCCACATGCTCGACCAGGCCAGCGGCGGCCGCACCCGGATTCTGGAGAAGGATGATCCGCTGAATCGTGCCGACGTGGACGGCAACCTGTGCGTGATGCTGCTGATGCTGCAGTCGGCCAATCGCGAGACCAAGGAATCGCTGCGGCTGTTCCGCGACCGCGGCAGCGTGCATGGCTTCTTCCCGGCGGCGGACGACCGCGACGGTCATGCCCGCTGGCTGGAAGACGTGCCCAACCTCGACTATTACAGCGACGTGGCCCTGCACTGGCACGTGGTCAAGGATTCGCTGGGCAATGCGCTGCGCGCGATCCGTCCCATCGTGGTTTTGGACGAGGGGCACAAGGGTTACTCGAAGCTGGCGATGGACACGCTGTACGGGTTCAACCCCAGTTTCGTGCTGGAGCTGTCCGCGACGCCGGCCGACCGGCCGAAGGACTCTCCGCCGGTGTACAGCAACTGGCTGTGCGACGTGCGCGGCACCGACCTTGACGACGAGGACATGATCAAGCTGCCGATCAACGTCGCGGTGAAGGCCGGCAAGGACTGGCGCGCCTGCCTGCGCGAGTCGTTGGCGCAGCTCGACGCCCTGCAGGCCGATGCGGAACGCCTGCATGCCGATTGCGCACGCTACATCCGGCCGATCTGCCTGGTGCAGGTGGAGCGGACCGGCAAGGACCAGCGCGACGGCAGCCACGTGCATAGCGAGGATGCATTCGAGTACCTGATGACGCTGGGCCTGCGCGAGGACCAGATTGCGATCAAGAGCGCCGAGCGCGACGACCTGAAGGCGCCCGAGCGGCAGGACCTGACCAGCCCGACCAATCCGGTGCGCTTCATCATCACCAAGTCGGCGCTGCAGGAAGGATGGGACTGCCCGTTCGCCTACGTGCTGTGCTCGCTGGCGTCGGTCAGCAGCAAGGGCGCGCTCACGCAGCTGATCGGCCGCATCCTGCGCCAGCCGGATACCGAGAAGACCGGGATCGCTTCGCTCGACGAATGCTACGTGCTGTGCGTGCACAGCAAGACCAAGGACGTGATCGCCGCCATCAAGAACGGATTGGAGCAGGACGGCATGGGCGACCTTGCCACCCAGGTCAAGACCAGGGACGGCGGCGACACCGGCGACAGCACCACCATGAAGCGCCGCAAGGGCATGGAGTCGTTGCGTATCTTCCTGCCTTTGGTGCGCTGGGTCGAGGACGGCCGGGTGCGTGACCTGGATTACGAAATGGATTTGTTGTGGCGGACCGATCCGCTGGCCATCGACATGGCGCCGCTGGCGAAGCGGTTGGCCACGGGGGATGCGCAGGCCGCATCGCACTTCATGCGTATCGGCCTTGTGGAAGGCCGCGAGTTACTGGAGGTGCAGGACCGGGACAGTGTCGGGGAGACCCCCGGTTTCGATCCGGTGCATGCGTGCCGCGCCATCAGCGACCTGGTACCCAATGCGTGGCAGGCGCGGACGCTGGTGGACGGGCTGCTGACCGAGCTGGCGGGGGCGGGAGTGGATGTCTCGAAGATCGGCGAACGCGCCGGATTGATCATCGACCAGTTGCGGTTGCATCTGGAAGCGGCGCTGGACGCGATGGCCGAGGCGATCTTTCGCGACGAGATCGCAACGGGGCGGGTGCAGTTCAGCCTGCACACCGATGGACGCAACTACCAGGTGCCCGAGACCTTCGAAGCTGCTCTCGCCAAGCCCCTGCGCGGTCTGTTGCGCGACGATGGCGTACAGGCGGAAAAGAGCCTGTTCGTGCCGGCCACCGAGGACGGACTCAATGGCCTGGAGCGCAACGTGGCCTGCTATGTGGATGGGAAGGCCGCGACCCACTGGTGGTTCCGCAACGTGGCGCGCAGCCAGTACGGGCTGCAGGGCTGGCGCAAGCACAAGGTGTACCCGGACCTTGTGGTGGCCGTGCGCCAGGAAGGCGCCAGCGAGCGCGTGCTGGTCCTGGAGACCAAGGGCCAGCACCTAGATAACCCCGATTCGCGCTACAAGCGCGACCTCTTGGACCTGCTGAGCGGCAACTACAGTGGCCAGGTAGTCGGCGACATGGCGTTGGACCTCGGCGACAACCGCGCGTTGCACTGCGAACTCGTGCTGGAGAACGATTGGCAGGTGCGCTTGGCCGCGCTGACCCACTGACTTGGCGGTACACCAGCGGTACGCCGCGCAGTTTTTGTGCGCTGCAATAAGCTAACGCAAATTATTGATCTTCAAGTAAAACCGGCTAACAAGAGCTAACGCCAACTTCCCTTATGAATCAGTAAGTTACTGATTCATAAGGGAACTTTTAATCCGCTGGTCGTTGGTTCGAATCCAACACGACCCACCACTTTTTCTTCTTTTTCCCCATCCCGGTCCCGGGCCGCCGTGGCGGGGCGCACCTGTCTGCGCAGCCCAGGGCCCTGTCTGTCATCACAGGAATTTGTCATCGGGACGTGTATCCATGACCCGGCGCTGCGGGTGCCAGTCGAAGCCAGGCGACCTGCGTGCAGTGGAACGAGGGTATCCGGTGCTGTCACGGTGCCGGGACGCAGCAGGTCCGGGGTGCCGCAGCCTGATGGGGAGCCCGGGGGTTTCGGTACGATGCGAAAACGTGACGAACAGCGTCATTTTTTGACGTCTATTGTCTGGTGACGTGTGTGATGTCATTGTTTTGAGCGAGTTTGTTAGTGCTTTGTGATGCGCAGCTATATAATTTGTGATCACTGGCACACATCTTGCTGCAGTGCACGTAGTGGGGTGGTCCGGGAGCGCCATTGATGCGGCGCGAGGGTCCGGATGGGGTCGGGTTCTTCTGGAGTGGTCGAGTGTCTGCAACTTTCGAATGGGGTTTCATGATGGGTCGTCGTTTTTCCCTCGCGCTGGGCGCCTTGCTTCTTGCGCTCGCCGCGTCGCCCGTCTCCGCCCAGACTGCAAGCAACACCGCCAGCATCGCGCCTCCTGCCGGGGTGACCGATCCCGACACCAGCAACAACAGCGCGACCGACACCGATGACATCGTGCGTGAGGCCGACCTGGCCCTGGTCAAGTCCGCATCGCCAGATCCGGTGCTGGTAGGCGGTGTCCTGACCTACACGATCGAGGTAACGAACAACGGCCCGTCGGCAATCGTCCCAGCGGACGAGCTGCAGATGATCGAAGTACTGCCGGCGGGTCTGTCTTCCTGCAGCTATACGCCCTCGGAAGGCACCTATACGCTCGATGCAGGTGGTGCGGGTGTCGACACCTGGACGGGTGTGGGCCTCCCGTCAGGTAGCGCGGTGACACTCATCGTCGCCTGTACCGTCGACGCAAATGCAGCTTCCAGCCTGACCAACCAGGCCCAGATCAGCGTGCCGTCGACCATCACCGATCCAATCGGACCCAACAACAACGGTGCCGCGACGGTGATCGTGGAGGCGTCGGCGGACCTTGCCGTCACCAAGGACGACGGCAGCGCCACCTATGTGCCGGGCTCGACCACGACCTACACCGTCGTCGTCACCAACAATGGCCCGTCCGCCGCCAGCAATGTGCTGATCTCCGATCCGCAGCCCACCGGCGCGGTCACGCCCACCTTCACCAGTTGGACCTGCAGCGCCGCCGGCGGGGCGAGCTGTCCCAATGCGAGCGGCAATGGCAGCATCGCCGAAACCGTGCCGAGCCTGCCCGATGGCGGCAGCCTGACCTATTCCATCGTCGCGGCCATCCCTTCGGGTGCCGTGGATCCGCTGACGAACACAGTCACGGTCAGTTCGGACACCAGCGATCCGACGCCGGACAACAATACGGCCAGCGATACCGACACCGCCGCGGCGAGCGCGGATGCCGAGATCATCAAGTCCCTGGCGACGCCAAATCCGGCCGTGCCGGGCCAGACGGTCAGCTGGACCCTCAACGTCAACAATCTCGGGCCCTCGGATACCGGTGTCACTGTGACCGACACGGTGCCGTCGTCGGTCACCGGCCTGTCGCTCAGCGGGCCCAACGCCGCCGCCTGCAGCATCGCCGGCCAGGTGATCACCTGTACGGTGCCGAGCCTGTCGTCCGGGACGGGAGGGGAGGTCACCGTATCGGGCACCCTGGATATCGGTGCCACCGGTGATCTCGTGAACACCGCTGAAGTCACCACCACGGCGACCGATCCGGTTCCGGGCAACAACACGTCCACCTCGACGACCCCGATCATCGCGTCCAGCAACAGCGTGGCGAAGACGGCATCGCCGGCCTCGGGTTCGGCGGTCCGTATCGGCGACGTCATCACCTACACGCTGACGACCACCATTGCCGATTCCGCCACCACCGCGGACATCGTGCTGACCGACACCCTCGACGCCGGGCTGACCCCCAGCGCTGCGCTGCCCAGCGAATGTTCCCGCTCGGGCCAGGTGCTGACCTGCACCGTGCCGGCGGGCGCGCCGATCGGCGACTACGTCATCACCTACAACGCGGTCGTCAACTCCAGCGCGGGCGCGACCGTGGGCAACAACGTCACCGGTGGCGACGCCTGCCCGACCTCGTGCGCCACCACGCACACCGTCTATCGCGACATCTCGTTGACCAAGACCTGGACCAATCCGGTCGATGGCGATGCGGTGAGCTTGAGCATCGCCGGCACGGTGATCGACAACGCCCAGGGCAGTTCGACCGCGGGTGCAGGCACCACGCCGGCGACGGCGAAGGGCGCGCCGGGTGCCACGATCACCCTGAGCGAGGCGTTCTCGACGGGGGTGGCCGCCGACTATGGCAGCACCCTTTCGTGTACCCGCGTCGCGGATGGCGGCAGCCTGACGGTTTCCGGCTCTGGACTGAGCGGCAGCTTCACCATGCCGGACGACAGCGCGGTCAGCTGTGAGTTCAACAACGCGCGCACCGAGGTCCAGCTCACACTGTCCAAGCAGTGGATCAACGCGCTGCCGGGCGACACCGCTGACCTCAGCACCAGCGGCTTCAGCAACGACGTCTCCTTCCAGTCGACTGCCGACTCGACTGGCAACAACGTGTCCATCGGTACGCCGGTGACGGTGTATGCGGGTGATTCCGGGACGATCAGCGAAGCGCTGAGCAACCCCGGCAACTACAACGCGGAACTGGCCTGCTCCGGCAACACCCAGCCCGTGGGCGGCAACAACACGTTGACGATCGATCCGGCCGATAACGCCATCGAGTGCACGTGGACCAATGAGCGCAAGCCGGTCAACCTGGTCATCCAGAAGACCTGGCTGAACGCTGCCATCGGCGAGGCCGCGCAGGTCACCGCCACCGGCAGCTCGACGACGCCGATCGAGCTCGATTCCGTGGCCGACACGGCATCGGAAACCGACAACGCGCAGTTCCAGGTCTATGCGGGCGAGACCATCGTGCTCGCGGAAACGTTCGGTACCCCGGCCAATGCGGCCAACTACGACAGCGTGCTGAATTGTTCGGGTACCAGCGGGCTGTCCGGCAACACCCTGACGGTGGATGCCAGCGACACCGACATCACCTGTACCTTCACCAACACCCGTCGGTCGGCGACCCTGCAACTCGCCAAGGCCTGGGGCCCCGGTGCCGCGACCGGAGACGTGGCCCAGATCGGCGCGACCACCGGGCTGGTCAACAACACCTCGGCGTTCACCGCGACCGCGCCGACCGGCGACAACAGCGGCCCGGCCGTCACCGTCTTCGCCGGCGAGCAGGCGACCCTGCCCGAGGAGACCATGGCCGGCGGGCCTGCCGTGCTCGACACCTACCAGGTGGCGCTGTCCTGCTCGGGCGGCAGCCTGTCCGGCAGCGACGGCAAGTCGGTGAACACGCTGGACATCCAGGCCAGCGATGAGGGTGCCAGCATCGTCTGCACCTATACCAATACCCGCATCCCCACCACCCTGACGCTGCAGAAGGTGTGGTTGAACGCGATTGCCGGCGATTCGGTCGAAGTCGTCGCGGACCGCGCCGCCGGCGGACTGAACGCAGCGACGGTACTGTCCACTGCAAGTGGCGGCGCCACGCAGACGGACACCGGCGCTACCGTCGACATCTATGCCGGCGACGTCATCCAGATGGGCGAGTCGTTCACCAACGGCACCAGCAACAACTACGACATCAGCATTGACTGCACCAACACCAGTGGCTTCGTCCTGGGCAGCGCCGGCGCGGGCGGCACGTTGACGGTCGGACCCAACGATGGCCCCATTACCTGTACCTGGACCAATGACCGCAAGAGCGCGCAGCTGATCGTGCGCAAGGTCTGGGGCGGGCCGAGCCCGGGTGCCAGCGTCGATATCCCGGCCAGCACCGGCTTCACCAACAATACGCCTGCCTTCAGTTCCGACTTCCCCAACACCACCACGGTGGGTCCGGTCGAAGTGTTCGTGGAAGAGGTCGGCAGCCTGGGAGGCGAATCCTTCACCGTGGGCGACCCGGGTGATTTCGATACCACGGTGACCTGCGACGGTAGCGACACGGATCCGTCCAACGGCTTGGCCATCAACCTCGGCGATGTCGGCAACACCGTTACCTGCACCTACAGCAACACCTTCGTCCAGCGTCACGAGCTGACGGTCGACAAGAGCAGCGCCTCGACCGTGACCCAGGCGGGCGATGTCGTCACCTACGCCATCACCGTCACCAACACCGGCAATGTCCCGGTCAACGACGTCACCGTCACCGATCCGCTGCCCGGCCTGACCCTGGGCACCTGCACGCCTGCGCTTCCCGCCGACCTGGCGGTGGGCGCCAGCGTCACCTGCAGCGCGACCTACACCGTCACCCAGGCCGACATCGACCGCAACGGTTCCAGCGACGGCAGCGACGACGGCAACATCAGCAACACCGCGACCGCGTCCGGCACCACCGACGGCGGCGATCCGGTCAATGGCGACGACAACGAGGACGTGCCGTTGCCGCCGCAGCAATTCACCGGCGACTTCGCCAAGAGCGGCGCCCTGCTGCCCGATGCGGACGGCAATGGCGTCGGCAGTGTCGGCGATGTCATCGAGTACACCTTCACCGTCAAGAATACCGGCAACAGCACCATCACGGCGGTCGACATCAGCGATCCGCTGCTTCCGAACCTGAGCTGCGATGCCTCGCCGCCGATCCTGCCCGGGCAGACGGTGACCTTCGGTACGCAGCCGCCCGCGGACGTGGCCTGTACCGGCAACACCTACACCATCACCCAGGACGACATCGACAACCAGGGCGGTGGCGATGGCGACATCGACAACATCGCCGAGCTTGTGCCGACCGGCCCCAATGGCGGCACGATCCCACCGATTCCGGCCACCGACCAGACGCCGATCGATCCGCCATTGCCTGACATCGAGATCGACAAGACCGCGAACCCGACCAGCGTCGACTCGGTGGGCGATGTCGTGACCTACACGTTCGAGGTCACCAACACCGGCAACGTCACCTTGAGCGACGTGACCATCACCGACACCATGTTCGGCCTCAGCGATCTCGACTGCGCCCCGGATACGCTGCCGACCGTCCTTGCCCCCGGGCAATCGGTGACCTGCACCGCGACCTATACCGTTACCCAGGCGGACATCGATGCGGGCGGCACGATCCACAACACTGCCACGGCAAGCGGCGAGCACAACGGCACCGAGACCGACGACAGCGATCCGGCCGACGTCAATGTCGATCCGGGCCCGGGTCGGGCTGAGCTCGTCAAGAGTGGCGATCTGGCCGACACCGATGGTGACGGGCGGGCGGATGCCGGCGAGGTCATCACCTATACCTTCTCGGTGAACAACCCCGGTCCGCGTACCCTGCGGGACCTGCGGATCACCAACGACACCCTGCTGGGCGCCGGGCTGACCTGCAACCCGATCGCCGCGCTGGGTCCTGGGCAGAGCGCGACCTTCTCGTGCACCGGCAATACCTACACCGTGACCCAGGCCGACATCGACGCCAACGGCGCGCCCGTGGGCGGCACCGGCTTCGTGAACAACACGGTCAGCGAACGGGCCGAGTACGTGGACGGCGGAACGACCGTTGAAGTCACCGACACCGCCGACGCGGCGCAGGAGCTTGCCCCGCAGGTGACGCAGATGCAGGTCTTCAAGACCGCCACGCCGCAGTCGGTATCCGTGGCCGGTGACCAGATCACCTATGTGTTCGAGGTGGAAAACCTTGGCAACGTCACGTTGTCCAACCTGGTCCTCACCGATGCATGGTTGCCGTCGCTCGCCTGCGACGCGATCCCCACGCTGGCGCCCGGCGACACGGCGACGTTCACCTGCACCGCGGGCGACGTTTACACCGTGACCCAGGCCGACATCGACCTCGGTGGCGCGACCGACCTCAACCCGGGCAACGGGCGCCTGGAGAACGAAGCCACCGTCACGGCCGAGCGGCCCGATGGCACCACCCTGCAGGCCAGTGTGCTGGAAGAGGTGACCCTGCCGGTTCGCCAGCAGGGCATGACCCTCGTGAAGGCCGCCGACGTCAGCACCGTGAGCGCACCGGGCATCATCAACTACACCTTCACCGTCACCAACACCGGCAACGTCACGATCCACGATCTCGACGTTTCCGATCCGACCCTGGGCTTGTCCTGCCCGACCGTCGCGAGCCTTGCGCCGGGTGCGGACGTGAGCTTCGGCGGGGCCGGTTCAGGGGCCGACCAGATCTGTACGGGAACGACACGCACCGTCGACCAGGCCACCATCGATGCCGGCGGCACGCTGGACAACACCGCGACCGCGACCGGCCAGACCGAGGTGGGGGCGGGCACACCGTTGACAGTCGACGACACGCTGCGGATACGGATCGACCAGAATCCGGTGCTCGACTTCGACAAGGTGGCCGATGTCACCGTCGTCAACGATCCGGGCGACGTCATCACCTACACCATCACCGGTACGAACACCGGGAACGTCACGCTGACCAACCTGGTGGTGACCGACCCGCTCGTTGCCGCGACCCTGAGCTGCACCCCGGCCAGCCCGATCGCCAGCCTGGCGCCGGGCGACGGCTTCGTCTGCACGGGCACCTACGTCGCCACCCAGACCGACTTCGACACGCGTGGCGGCGGTGATGGCGTCATCGAGAACACCGCGAATGCGACCTGGGACGGCGGCACGACGGATGCCGGTGCCGACGTCGACATCGCGCCGCAGCAGCAGTCGCTCACCATCGACAAGACCGCGGGCACGCCCAGCGTGGACCAGGGCGCCGACCCTGCGGCCACCGATGCCGGCGACACCATCACCTATACCTTCGTGGTGACCAACACCGGCAACGTCACACTGAGTGACATCGGGATCACGGACCCGAAGCTGGACGCGCCGGCCACCTGCGACAAGGTCGACATCCCGGCCACGTCGCCGCCCGATTCGGTGACGACCTGCACCGGCGTGCACACCATCACGCAGGCCGAAATGGACGTGGGCGTGGTCAACAACAGCGCGACCGCGCAGGGCACGCCGCCCGGGAGCAACCGCATCAGCTCGCAGCCGGACACGGCGAATGTCACCTTGCCGCGCAATGCCGCGATCGAGCTGACCAAGACCGCCGGTGCCCCCACCGTTGATCAGGGTGCGCTGCCTGCGGTGACGGACGCTGGCGACCAGATCACCTATGCCTTCTCGGTGGAGAACGTGGGCAACGTGTCGGTGCGCAGCATCGACGTGACCGATACCCTCATGCCGGGTGTCGATCTGGTGTGCGCGCCGCTGACACTGCCACCCGGTGGCGTCGCCGACTGCGGCACCGCGACCTACACGCTCACGCAGGGCGACATCGACGCGGGCATCGTGACCAACGATGCCACGGCCACGGGGCTCGACCCCACGGACGCCGCCGTCACCGACGACGATGCGGTGGACGTGCCACTGCCGGCGACTCCCGTGCTGGCCATGGTCAAGACCGCCAATCCGACCACGGTCGCCGCAGCCAATGACAGCGTGACCTATACCTTCCAGGTCACCAACCAGGGCAACGTGACCGTGTCCGGGCTGGTCATCAACGAGGTCAGCTTCTCCGGCACCGGCAGCCTGTCCGCCATCACCTGCAATGCGACGAGCCTGGCGCCACAGGCCAGCACGACCTGTACCGCCACCTATGCGGTGACCCAGGCCGACATCGATGCCGGCAGCATCACCAATGTCGCGAATGCGTCCGGTACCGCCCCGGATGCCACGGCCGTCACCAGTCCGGATGACGACGCAACCGTGACGGTGGATCTCGATCCGGAGCTGACCGTCACCAAGACCGCGTCGCTGGACGATCCGAACGGGAACACGACGGCGGACGCGGGCGAGGTGATCACCTACACGGTGACGGTGCAGAACACCGGCAACGTGACGCTGGCCAACCTGGCGGTGACGGATGCGTTCGAAGGCGGCGCGCCGACGACGCTGGCATGCAGCCCGGCAACGCTGGCGCCGAACGACACCGCGACCTGCACGACGTACACGCACACGGTGACGCAGGCCGAAGTGGACGCGGGCGGCACGCTGGACAACGTGGCGACGGCGACGGCCGACCCGCCGGCCGGCGCGGCGGTGACCGGCGACGACGACGCATCGGTGCCGCTGACGGCGGCGGCGCCGGACCAGACGATCGTGAAGTCGCTGACCTCGAACGCGGACGAAGACGGCAGCACGGACGTGAGCCTGAACGACACGCTGACCTACACGGTGACGGTGACCAACACCGGCAACGTGACGCTGCCGACGGTGGTGGTGACCGACAGCCTGATCACGCCCGACACGCAGACCTGCACGAACGTGGCGCCTGGTGGCACGTGCGTGCTGGTGGGCACCTACGTGGTGCAGCAGTCGGACGTGGATGCCGGCCAGGTGGAGAACACCGCGACGGGCGAGAGCAACGCCTGCCCGGTGGGCGACACGACGGAAGGCAAGTGCATCACGCCGCCGAACATCGTGCCGGTGCCGCGTGACGCCGAGCTGGTGGTGACCAAGGCCGCGTCGCTGGACGACCCGAACGGGAACACGACTGCAGACGCGGGCGAGGTGATCACCTACACGGTGACGGTGCAGAACACCGGCAACGTGACGCTGGCCAACCTGGCGGTGACGGACGCGTTCGAAGGCGGCGCGCCGACGACGTTGACGTGCAGCCCGACGACGCTGGCCCCGAACGACATCGCGACCTGCACGGCGTACACGCACACGGTGACGCAGGCCGAGGTGGACGCGGGCGGGACGCTGGACAACGTGGCGACGGCGACGGCCGACCCGCCGGCCGGTGCGGCGGTGGACGGCACCGACAGCAAGAGCGTGCCGCTGACGGCGGCGACACCGGACCAGACGATCGTGAAGTCGTTGACGTCGAACGCGGACGAGGACGGCAGCACGGACGTGAGCCTGAACGACACGCTGACCTACACGGTGACGGTGACCAACACCGGCAACGTGACGCTGCCGACGGTGGTGGTGACCGACAGCCTGATCACGCCCGACACGCAGACCTGCACGAACGTGGCGCCGGGCGGCACGTGCGAGCTGGTGGGCACCTACGTGGTGCAGCAGAGCGACGTGGATGCGGGCGAGGTGGTGAACACCGCGACGGGCGGAAGCAACGCCTGCCCGGTCGGCGACGCGACGGAAGGCAAGTGCATCACGCCGCCGAACATCGTGCCGGTGCCGCGTGATGCCGAGCTGGTGGTCACCAAGACCGCGTCGCTGGACGATCCGAACGGGAACACGACGGCGGATGCGGGCGAGGTGATCACCTACACGGTGTCGGTGCAGAACACCGGCAACGTGACGCTGGCCAACCTGGCGGTGACGGACGCGTTCGAAGGCGGCGCGCCGACGACGTTGACGTGCAGCCCGACGACGCTGGCCCCGAACGACATCGCGACCTGCACGGCGTACACGCACACGGTGACGCAGGCCGAGGTGGACGCGGGCGGGACGCTGGACAACGTGGCGACGGCGACGGCGGATCCGCCGGCCGGTGCGGCGGTGGACGGCACCGACAGCAAGAGCGTGCCGCTGACGGCGGCGACACCGGACCAGACGATCGTGAAGTCGTTGACGTCGAACGCGGACGAGGACGGCAGCACGGACGTGAGCCTGAACGACACGCTGACCTACACGGTGACGGTGACCAACACCGGCAACGTGACGCTGCCGACGGTGGTGGTGACCGACAGCCTGATCACGCCCGACACGCAGACCTGCACGAACGTGGCGCCGGGCGGCACGTGCGAGCTGGTGGGCACCTACGTGGTGCAGCAGAGCGACGTGGATGCGGGCGAGGTGGTGAACACCGCGACGGGCGGAAGCAACGCCTGCCCGGCCGGCGACGCGACGGAAGGCAAGTGCATCACGCCGCCGAACATCGTGCCGGTGCCGCGTGACGCCGAGCTGGTGGTCACCAAGACCGCGTCGCTGGACGATCCGAACGGGAACACGACGGCGGATGCGGGCGAGGTGATCACCTACACGGTGTCGGTGCAGAACACCGGCAACGTGACGCTGGCCAACCTGGCGGTGACGGACGCGTTCGAAGGCGGCGCGCCGACGACGTTGACGTGCAGCCCGACGACGCTGGCCCCGAACGACATCGCGACCTGCACGGCGTACACGCACACGGTGACGCAGGCCGAGGTGGACGCGGGCGGGACGCTGGACAACGTGGCGACGGCGACGGCCGACCCGCCGGCCGGTGCGGCGGTGGACGGCACCGACAGCAAGAGCGTGCCGCTGACGGCGGCGGCGCCGGACCAGACGATCGTGAAGTCGTTGACGTCGAACGCGGACGAGGACGGCAGCACGGACGTGAGCCTGAACGACACGCTGACCTACACGGTGACGGTGACCAACACCGGCAACGTGACGCTGCCGACGGTGGTGGTGACCGACAGCCTGATCACGCCCGACACGCAGACCTGCACGAACGTGGCGCCGGGCGGCACGTGCGAGCTGGTGGGCACCTACGTGGTGCAGCAGAGCGACGTGGATGCGGGCGAGGTGGTGAACACCGCGACGGGCGGAAGCAACGCCTGCCCGGTCGGCGACGCGACGCAAGGCAAGTGCATCACGCCGCCGAACATCGTGCCGGTGCCGCGTGACGCCGAGCTGACACTTGTCAAGACGGTCACCCCGACCACGGCGACGGCGGCTGGCGACATCGTGGCGTACAGCTTCGAAGTCACCAACAGCGGCAACGTGACGATCACCGGCGTGTCGATCAACGAGACGGTGTTCAGCGGCACGGGCACTGTACCGGTGATCAGCTGTCCGCCGGGTCCGTTGGCGCCGGGTGCGACGAAGACCTGCACCAGCACCGACTACGTGGTGACCCAGGCGGACGTGAACGCGGGCGTGGTGGACAACACCGCGCAGGCGACCGGCAATGATCCGGCAGGCAACGCGATCGCCAGCCCGGACGCCAGCGCGCAGGTAACGATCGCTTCGAACCCCGCACTGACGCTTGTCAAGACGGTCACTCCGACCACGGCAGCGGTGGCTGGCGACATCGTGGCGTACAGCTTCGAAGTCACCAACAGCGGCAACGTGACGGTCACCGGCGTGTCGATCAACGAGACGGTGTTCAGCGGCACGGGCACGGCACCGGTGATCAGCTGTCCGCCGGGTCCGCTGGCGCCGGGTGCGACGAAGACCTGCACCAGCACCGACTACGTGGTGACCCAGGCGGACGTGAACGCGGGCGTGGTGGACAACACCGCGCAGGCGACCGGCAATGATCCGGGAGGCAACGCGATCGCCAGCCCGGACGCCAGCGCGCAGGTAACGATCGCATCGGCCCCGGCGTTGACGCTGGCCAAGACCGCAACGGTCGCCGACACCAACGGTGACGGACTCGTTGGCAATGCCGGCGACACCATCACCTATGCCTTCAGCATGGAGAACACCGGCAACGTCTCGTTGGCACCGGTCACCGTGACCGATCCGCTGCTGCCGTCGCTGGCATGCTCGGTGACGACACTGGATCCCGGCCAGACCGCGAGCTGCACGGCCACGGGCAACACCTACGTCATCACCGTGGCGGACGAGGCCAATGGCAGCGTCGACAACACGGCGACCGCGACCGGCGATGCTCCCGGAACCGCAACCGACCCGACCGCCAACGGGTCTGCGAGCACTCCGACGACGGTTACGCCAGCCGCCATCAGCGTGGTCAAGACCTCCGATCCGCCGTCCGGTGACGAGGTGGCACCGGGCGACAGCCTGGAGTTCACCGTCACCGTCACCGTGGCGGATGCGGCACTCCACGAGGCGGTCACGATCACCGATACGCTGGGGCCGGGGCTGAGCTTCGGGACCGTGACCAGCGCGGGCGCGTTCACCTGCAACAGCACCAGCCCGCTGGTGTGCACGCTGCCCGTCGGCACCGCGCAGGGCAGCTATCCGCTGGTCTACACCGCCACGGTCGACGCCGACGCCACCGGTTCGGTCGGCAACAGCGTGGTCGCGACGAAGCCCCCGGGCATCGATCCGGACCCGGTCTGCACGACATGCAGCACCGACCACCCGCTGGTGCCGGCGACGACGACGGTCAACAAGACCTCCGATCCGCCCTCCGGCGACATCGTCGCGCCGGGTGACACCCTGACCTTCACCCTCAGCGCGACGGTCTCCGGGTCCGCCCTGACCCAGCCCTTGACCCTCACCGACTCGTTGAGTGCCGGGATGAGCTTCGGCACGGTGACCAGCGCCGGCGATTACACCTGCTCGGGTGAACTGGTGTGCGAACTGCCCGCCGGCACCCTGCCGGGCACCTATGACGTGGTGTACACCGCCACGGTCGACGCCGATGCCACCGGCTCGGTGGCCAACAACGTGGTGGCCACCAATCCGCCGGGCGGCGATCCGGATCCGGAGTGCGTGGTCTGCTCGACCGACCATCCGGTCAGCCGTCCGTCGCTGGAAACCGCCAAGTCCATGTCCAGCTACGACGACGTCGATGGCAACGGCGAGGTCAGCACCGGTGACGTGCTCACCTACACCGTGACCGCGACCAATACCGGCAACGTGCCACTGGCCAACGTGACGATCAGTGACGCGATGATCGACCCGGCCAGCATCACCTGTCCGCTGCTTGCACCGGGCGCGGTGTGTACGCTGGAAGGCAGCTACACCGTGGTCCAGGCGGACACCGACGCCGGCCAGGTGGTCAACGAGGCGACATCGACGGCCGAACCGCCGCCGAACGTCCCGCCGTTGCCACCGGAAGCCTGTCCGGCCGGCTCGGCTTCGCCCAACTGCGAGGCGACCGATGTCACGCCGGTCATCCAGCGCCCGGCCATCGCCACCACCAAGTCCGCTGCCCTCACCGTGGACAACCAGACGCCCGATGTGGGCAACCCGGATGACGTGGTGACCTACACGGTGACGGTGACCAACACCGGCAACGTGACGCTGGCCGATGTGAGCGTGGCCGACACCTTCCAGGGCGGCACGCCCACCACCTTGACCTGCGCACCGACCACGCTGGCACCGGGACAGGTCGCGACCTGCGATGCGTACACGCACACCATCACCGAGCAGGAAGCGGCGACACCGAGCGGTGAGTTGCTCAACGAGGTGCTGGCATCGGGCGATTCCGCCTCGGGCACGGGCACCGTGACGGTCACGGCGACCGACGAGGTTGCCCTGCCGGTACAGGATGAGCCGGCCTCGGTGCGGATCATCAAGACCGCCTCGCCGCGCGACATCAATGTCGGTGACCTGGTCCGCTACACGCTGGTGATGGAGAACACCGGCGACGTGCCGGTCGTCGATGGCACCCTGATCGACACCCCGCCGGCGGGCTTCACCTATGTCGATGGTTCATTGACGGTCGAGGATGGCGACGACAACGGGCGACTGGTCGGGACCTACCCGATCCAGGTCGACCAGATCGACATCGCGGTCGGCGAGCGCGCCACGGTGGGCTACCTCCTGCGCGTCGGTGCCGGCGTGCGCCCGGGCGTGCACGTCAACAGCGCCTACCTGCGCGACGATGGCGAGACCGTGTCCAACGTCGCCACGGCCGAGGTGCAGATGGTGGCGGATCCGCTGCTGGAGGACTCGCTGATCATCGGTACCGTGTTCAACGACCGCGACGGCGACGGCTGGCAGGACAGCGCCGAGATGAGTGACGTGACCGCGCAGGGTGGTTTCGCTGCATCGGCCTATGTCGCCAACTCGACCACCGTCGATCGCGGCCAGGGACCGGTGGCCGAGCCCGACGCCAGTTCGCCACTGCTGCATGGCCTGCAGCTGGGCACCGTCAGCGGCCGCAGTTCCGAGGCCGATCCGGCCTCGGCGCACCGCGTGGTCATCAGCCAGACGCTGGCATCGGCCGATTTCACCGACGACTTCGTCCTGAGCACGGGCGAGGGCATTGAGGTGAGGATGGATGCGGCCGGCAATGTCAGTGTCGAGAACGTCGAGGGCGACGCCGCCAAGGGCCTCACCTCGGCCGCGCCGCGCATCGAGCGCCGTGTCAGCCAGGTGGCCGATGGCTACCGCGTCGACTACATCATCGAGAACGAAGGCATCGATGAACGCGGTATCCCCGGCGTACGCATCGCCACGGTCGAAGGGCTGCTGGTGGAAACCGACCAGTACGGTCGCTACCACCTGGTCGGTATCGAAGGCGGCAATGCCAGCCGCGGTCGCAACTTCATCATGAAGATCGATCCGGTCACCTTGCCGCCGGGCACCGAGTTCGTCACCGACAATCCGCAGGTGCGTCGCATCACCCCGGGTGTGCCGGTGCGCTTCGACTTCGGCGTCAAGCTGCCGCCGGGCCGCATCCAGGGCGAGGACACCGTCGAGATGGAACTGGGAGCGGTGTTGTTCGAGCCCGAAAGCGCTGTCCTGCGTGATGCCTACCTGCCGGTGATCGAGAAGATGGCCGAGCAGGTCATGGCCCACGACGGCGGCGAAGTGCTGATCGAAGCCACGGCGGAGCAGGAGGCCCTCGGCTATGCCCGCGCCAAGGCCGTGCAGGAAGCACTGTTGGCCGTGTTGCCCGCCGAGCGCACCGAAAGCCTGCAGGTCACCGTGCGCGCCAACCTGAATGACAGCGAGAGCATGCTGTTGTCGCTGGGCCTGCAGCCGGTGCTGGGCCGGATCCTGTTCGATACCGACAAGTCCACCATCAAACCGCAGTACGAGCCTGTGATCGCGAAGATCGCGGCGGACATCGAGAAGCTGGGAGGAGGCGTGATTGGAATCGTCGGCCATGCCGACAGGCGCGGAGCGGTCGAGTACAACGATGCCCTGGGCATGCGCCGGGCGAAGGCGGTCTACGAGGCCATCGCCGAAAGACTGAGCCCGGAGGCGCGCAGCAAGCTGCGGGTCGAGATCAGCGATGACCCCACGCGCCCACTCGGCATCCGCGGACAGTGATGGGAGAGCAGACCATGAAGATGAAGATGCTCGACTACACCCTGATCTGCCTGCTGGCGGGCATGTCCCATGCCGCGGCCGCACAGGATGCCCGGGACGCGGCCGCGCCCGGGCAGCCGCCGGAACCGGCGGAAGGCGCGAGCGGACTGTCCTGCGAGGGCGGCGACTGCGTCTCGGACGAAGGCGTGATCATGCGTCTGCGGACGCGTGGCGAACGGGTCCCCGTGCCCACCGCCGAAGGCGCACCGCGCAACGACGTGCTGCAGGCCAACCGCCAGGTCAGCGTCGAGGCCGCCGGGCCCGGCAAGGCCATTGCCCTGGGCAAATGGTCGGTGGAGCTGCCCGATGGTGGCGTGCTGTGGGCGACCGAAGATCCCAACCTCGGCCAGCCGGCCTTCAACATCACCGCACCATCGCTGGTGCCCTACGACGGTTCACGCATCACCGAACCGGTCCGCTTCCACGCCTACAACAACTATCCAGCCTTCATCGACCGCGCCGAGATCCTGGTGTTCCGCTCCAGCGACACCGACCTGGTCGATCCGCTGGCCACGGTGCCGATGGAAGTCGCCGCGGTCAGCGATGTCGAGTGGGATGGTGCCTTGCCGTCCGGCTACGAAGCGCGCGCCGGCGACGAACTGATCTACATCGTGCGTGCCTACGGCGCCGATGGCAGCTTCGACGAGACCTATCCGCGGCGCCTGCAACTGGTGCAGCCGCAGGAAGCCGAACGTGGCTCGCGCCTGCTCCGCGATTCGGTCGAGAAAGAGTACGGCGCCCGCTTCACGGAAGACGAGGCGGACGAGCGCCGTGCCGTCGACGAGGTGTTCGGCGAAAATGCGTTGCGCCAGCAGAACATCGCGATCTATGGGTCGCGCATCCGCGTCCAGGGCCGGGATATCCCGGATGGCCGCAGTGTGACCATCAATGGACAGAACCAGCCGGTGGATCTGGAGGGCAAGCTCGTCGCCGAGTACCTGGTGCCGGTTGGCCAGCACAGCTTTGACGTGGAGGTCGGCGGCGGCGATGCCACGCCCGTCCACGAGACACTCGAGGTCGATGTCACCGGCCGCTACATGTTCGCGGTCGCGCTGGCCGACATGACCCTGTCGGACGGCAAGGTCACCGGGTCGATCGAGCCGCTCGGCGACGAAGCGGAACAGTACGACGGCGACCTGCTGCTGGAAGGCCGGCTGGCGTTCTACCTGAAGGGCAAGATCAAGGGCAAGTACCTGGTCACCGCGCAGGCCGACACCCAGGAACGCGAAGTCAGCGAACTGTTCAGCGGCTTCTGGGATGCCGACCCGCAGGACATTTTCCGCCGTCTTGACCCGGATGCGTATTACCCGGTGTACGGCGATGACTCCACCACCTATCGCGACATCGACACCCAGGGCCGTTTGTACGTGCGTGTCGACTGGGACAAGAACCAGGCGCTGTGGGGCAACTTCAATACCGGCGTGACCGGCACCGAATACGCCCAGTACTCGCGCTCGCTGTACGGCGGTGCGGTGGACTGGCGCAGTCGGCGCAGCACGGCGCTGGGAGAGGCCGGCACGGAGCTGCGGGGCTTCGCCTCCGAGGCGCAGACCGTGCCGGGCCATACCGAATTCCTGGGCACGGGCGGCAGCCTGTACTACCTCAAGCACACCGACGTGCTGCCGGGTTCGGACAAGGTGGTGCTGGAGATCCGGGATACCACCACCGGCCGCGTGGAGGGACGGGTGCCGCTGCTGCGCGGTGCGGACTACGAGATGGACGAGTTCCAGGGCCGCCTGATTCTCACCCGCCCACTTGCGCAGGTGACACGGGAGAACGTGCCGACCCTGACCCGCGACACCCCGCTTGACGGCTATGCGCAGGTGCTGCTGGTCGATTACGAGTACCTGCCGCGCGGCTTCGACGCTGACGAGGTCACCGCCGGCTTTCGGGGCAAACACTGGTTTGGCGACCACGTCGGACTCGGTGCGACCTATGTCGACGAGAACCGTGCCGGTGAGGACTACAAGGTCATGGGCGCGGACCTGACCCTGCAGGCCGGTCGCGGTACCTTCCTGAAGATCGAGCAGACCAGGACCGAGGCCAGCAGTGCACCGATCTGGTACTCGGACAACGGCGGCCTGAGTTTCGATCGCCTGAACTCCGGGCTGGGCGCGCGCGAGGGCACCGCTTCGGCAGTCGAGGCGAGGGCGAACTTCAAGGAGCTGGGCTGGACCGAGCTCGACTGGTCGGCGGGTGCCTGGTGGCGAAGTGTCGATGCCGGTTTCTCGATCACCCGCTTCGACACCGGGGCGGACATCGAGGAGCGTGGCGCCGAAGTGCTGGGGCAGTTCTCGCCCAACTTCAATATCTACAGCCGCTACAGCGTCGCCGAGCGGGATGCCGAATCCCTGACCCAGGCACAGGTCACGGCCGAGTGGCGCATCACGGATTATTCCACCGTCAGCGGTGAGATCCGCAGCGTCGACGAAGACCGCGTGTCCGGTGACGCGGTCGGCACGCTCGGTGCGCTGGAATACAAGCACCGTTTCGGCAACACCCTGGACCTGTTCGCGACCGCGCAGGTGACGCTGGATGACGACGGCGGCAAGTACGCGGACAATGATGCGCTGACCGTCGGCGGCAAGTACCTGTTCGGCGAACTGTCCAGCGTCGGCGCGGAATACAGCACCGGCGACCGTGGCGATGCCGCGCAGGTCAACGCCGAATACCGGCTCAACTCGGACTACACGCTGTACGGTGCGTACACCTACTCGACCGACCAGAGCCCGTACGATCCGCTGTTCAACAATCGCCTCAGCACCGGCTGGACACTCGGCCAGCGCTGGCGGATCTCCAACCAGACCACGGTGTTCAATGAAAGCCAGTTCCTGAAGGACCCGCAGGGCGATGGCCTGTCGCACACCTTCGGCATGGACTTCTATCCGGGCATCGGCTGGAACCTCGGCTTCACCCTGCAGTCGGGCGAGCTCGAGAACAGCGCCGGGATCGTCGATCGCCGTGCGGTCAGCGTCAATGGCGGTCGCACCTCCAACGACACCCAGTGGCAGAGCAAGCTGGAGTGGCGCGAGGACACCGGCGTCGAACGGCGTGAACAGTGGGTCACCACCAACCGGCTGACCCACAAGTTCAACGAGAGCTTCCGGATCGCCGCGCGACTGAACTACTCGGAGACCGACGACGAGATCGATCCACTCGCGGGCGCGAAGTTCATCGAAAGCAACTTCGGCTTCGCCTGGCGGCCGTGGAACAGCACCCGTTATGCCCTGTTCGGCAAGTACACCTACCTGTACGACGTGTCGTCGCTTGAGCAGGTGGGCGACAACGTCACCGACTACGACCAGCGCAGCCAGATCCTGTCGTTCGAGGGCGTGTACAGCCCGCATACGCGCTGGGAGTTCGCTGGCAAGCTGATGCGGCGCGAGGGCGAGGTGAGGTACGGCCGACTGACCGGCGACTGGGCGGATTCGGACACCACGTTCGCCGCCGTGCAGGCCCGCTATGCGTTCGCCGAACAGTGGAACTCGCTGCTCGAGTACCGCTGGCTCGGCGTGCAGGACGGCGGCGACCGCCGTGGTTTCCTGGTGGGCATCGACCGCGACATCGGCAGCAACTTCCGCGTCGGCATCGGCTACAACTTCACCGAGTTCAGCGATGACCTGACCGATTTCGACTACGACCACAGGGGCTGGTTCCTGAACCTCGTGGGTCGGTACTGATTCGTGCAACGGATGGGGATCCGTGCAATCCAGCCTGAAGGATCCGGTGCCAACCGCGACCGGATCCACTTTGAAAGAGATATGGGAAACATGAGCAGCAGCACAATGTCCGGCAAGCACCCCGCGGGATCGCGGGTATGGGGATGGGGATGGGGTTCGAGAAGCGTGGCGGTTGCCGTGCTCTTGCTGGCGTCGTTCGCACTGCAGGCGACGGTCACCGAGACATGGAACACAAACGGCACCAGCTCGGCCAATACCAGCCCTGTCGGCGTGACGATCACGCAGACGGGCCCGGTGCAGAGCAATTACGTCAACGCCACGCTCAACACGACCAACTACTGGTCCGACCCCTATGGTGGAACCATTGCTGGCGGCCCCGCCTTGAGCATCGACGTAGCCGCCTCGTTCACCCCGGCAACGTTCTCCGTGACATTCAACGAGCCGGTGGACAATCCTGTCCTGCACATAGATCGGCTGGGTGGCTTTTCCGGCAACCTCACCAACTCATCGCGATGGACCTTGACCGGCTTCACGGCGCAAACCGGTGGCGTCACCATGACCCGCCTGTCCGGCAATCCGCAGTTCGAGGTGACGACGACCACGTTCCAGCGTTCGGTGGGGCTCACGCAAATCGGTGGCAGTGCGGAATGCACGGCGACCCCCACGACCGGCACCGGTTGCGGATCCATCCAGTTCAATGGCACCGGTATCACCAGCCTGACCTTCAGCGTGGTGATGCTGGGCGCGACCGGGCTCGGGGATACGATTGAAGCCCGATGGAGCTTCCAGGGCTCGTCCGTGGTGGTGCGCAAGCAGTCGAGCAACGGCACCGGCACCTTCGATTTCACCCGCGGCGGCGCGCTGGGTGGGGGCGCGTTCTCGCTCAATACCGCCACCGCCAACCCGGCGGTCTCGGCGACGTTCCCGGTCAGCAACCATGCGCAGCAGATCACGCTCGGGGAAGCCCAGGTGCCGGCGTCATTCACGTTGACGGGTGTCACCTGCGTGGATCAGAGGAGCCAGGCGGTCAACGTCACGCTGTTCGGTGGAGCGCTCGTCATCCAGGCGGGCAACTACGGTGCCAACCAGCTCATCACCTGCACCTTCAACAACACCTTCAATGCGGACCTCTCGATCACCAAGACCAACACGCCGGCGCAGGGGCCCGTGGACCAGTCGGGTGATACGGTGGTATCGGCCAGTCCGACCACGTACACCGTGGTGGTCCGCAACGATGGCCCGGGCGCGGCAGGCGGCGCGGTCCTGCGGGATCCCGTACCGACCGGTGTCAGCTGCAGCACGGTGACCTGCGGCTCCGCAACCGGAGGCGCCGCGTGCCCGCCGCCCGCATCGGTGACGATTGCGGCCCTGCAGTCTGCCGCAGGACTCCCGCTACCCACGCTGCCCGCGACGGGTTCGCTGACGTTCACGCTGCAGTGCTCGGTGCCGTAGTGGCTTCCAGTGCCGGGTTGAGGGGAGCAGGGGACAGCGGCGCGTACCGGCAGCGCGCAGCACTGGAACGAGTTCAGCCCCGCTGCTGGCGCGGACATCGACTTCACGATCACCAACGCACTGGTATCGGCGGACTTGCGCATCAGCAAGACGAGCACGCCTGCCAATGGGTCTGGTGACCAGGTCGGCGACAGTGTGACGTCGGGTACGTCGTCCACCTGCGAGCTGCTGGTGAGCAATGCCGGACCCGGCGTCGCCGATGACGCGGTATTGACGGATCCGTCTCCCTCGAACCTGGGCAACTGCACGCTGGCCTCATCTGCCTGCACGGCCACGGCAGGCGCAACATGCCCTGCCACGGGCGCCGGTGCAGGAGCCTTGTTGGTTGGCAATCTGCAGGGAGCTGGCGTGATCCTTCCGCAGTTGCCCAATGGCGGTTCGGTACGGGTTCGAATCAGTTGCGACGTCGAGGAGGCCGGTCCTTCCGGGAGGTCACCCTGCTGTAGGGTGGCCTCGCGTCGTCAGTCCAGCTTGAGTGTGACGTCGCCCGAGAAGCTCTCCAGCGAGATGTCGCCCTCGCCGTTGCCGTAGCGGTGCCTGAAGTTGGACCCCGGGCCGTGCTTCGGACGTTCGATGCTGGCGTCGGGAGCGCGCAGGGTACCGCTGAAGCTGGACCCCCTCACGCTGGCGGACAGGTCGCGGGGCAGGTGCAGGGTCAGGTCGCCGCTGACCGTTTCGATGTCGATGCGGCCATTGGTGGCCAGGCCGGTACGGAGGTCGAGGTCGCCCGATACCGTTTCACCGGAGAAGCGGCGCAACTGGCCTTCGATCACGCGGACGTCGATGTCGCCGGAGACGCTGTCGATCGAGACTTCGCCATCCAGGCGCCCCGACAGGGTGATGTCGCCGGAGACGCTGTCGACGCTGACGTCGCCGCTGTTGAGGGTCAGGTGCAGGTCGCCACTGACGCTGTCGATGTCGATCTCGCCGGGCGCGCCCGCGACGACGGTGTCGCCGCTCACGGTGTCGATGGACATCGATGCCGGTGCAACCCCCGCCACGTCGATGTCGGCGGACACCGAGTCGATCTCCAGGTCCGCGCGCAGCGGCACCATCAGGATCAGCTCGCTGGGCTCGCTCTTGTCGCTACCGGTGAAGAAGCCGAGCCCGCTGCCGCGATTGGGATACTTGACTTCGATACCGAGGTGCTTCTGGTCGCCGCTGATCTCGAGTTTCTCCACGCCCTTGCCGAGGCTGCCGGTGATCCTGACTTCCGACCGGTCCCAGGCACGCACCTCGATGCGGCCCTTGAGGTTGTCGATGTCGATGCTGCCGCGCGGGTCCAGCGGACGGACTTCATTGATCGGTGTCGCGGCAAGGCCTGGCATTGCCGTCACCAGCAAGGCGGTGGCGAGTGCCGGGGCGATGAGAGTGCAGGGGGTTCGGGACATGACGGACTCCAGTCAGGTATTGAGCATGCGCTGGCTCAGCGCCAGGCGTTGGGCGTAGGTGCGACGCAACTGGTCGAGCAGCAGGCGGGAGTCGGGCTGCTGCGCGAGGGCGTCGAGGATCAGGTCGGCATTGCGGTCGAGTTCCGAGATGACCGGCTGCAGGCTGGAATCGCCGGGCAGGGCGTCGATCTCGCTGAAGGCCGCCTGGTACTGCAGGGTCAAGCCATCGGCCTCGCGCCGGTAGGGATATCCTGTGTCGACGGCTTTGATGTCCGGCGTCGACAGGGCCACCCGGGTTTCGACAGCCTGTCCGCCCGGCATGTGCCAGCCGATCGCGATGGCGACCAGCAGCAGGCTGGCTGCCAGCGCGGCGGGCGCCAGCCACGTCGGGCGGTGGTGATGGGAGAGGGAGACGGGCCGCGCGGACTCCGCGGTGGCGTCCAGGCGGGGCGGCAAACGCCCGGCGATGTCCGGCCACAGGTCGCGTCCGGGCATCCGCTCGTTGCGCAGGGCGCGCAGCTGCCAGCGCATGCCATCGGGCAGGCGGTCGTCGTGTTCGGTCGGGAAATCGGTGTCGTGGCTCATGGAATGTCTCCGGACCAGGCGCTCTCGCCCAGTCGTTCACGCAACAGGTGGCGCGCGCGGTGCAGCTGCGCCTTGGAACTGCCGACCGCCATGCCAAGTTCGGCGGCGATCTCCTCATGCTTCCAGCCTTCGACGTCGTACAGCACCAGCACCGCGCGGGCGCGTGGCGGCAGGCTGGCGACCGCGCGCTCCAGGTCCATCGAGATCGCGGTGACATGGCCCGCCGAATCGGCCTGCCCGAGCATGTCGAAGGCATCGTCGTCGCCTTCGTGCTGCGGTCGGCTGCGCTGGCTGCGCAGATCCATCAGCGCCGTGTTGACCGCGAGTCGATGCAGCCAGGTCGAGAAGGCCGACTCGAAGCGGAAATCCGGCAACGCCTGCCAGGCCTTCACGAAGGCTTCCTGCGTCAGGTCTTCCGCGCGGGTCCCGTGATGGCCCACCAGCCGACCGATCACGCCGTGGACGCGCGCGGCGTGACGGCGGTACAGCGACTCGAAGGCGGTCACGTCGCCGCTGCCCGCGGCCCGGATCAGCGCCAGTTCCGCGTCCGCACCGGTGGAACACGGGGCGGGGGCGTTGTTCGCGGGGAGCGGGATATCGGCCACGGCGTTCAGCATAAACACTCTGATGCCGATTGCCGCGACAAGGTTTAAGCCTGGGACGACGCCCGGGAAGCGCGTTGGCAGCCGCAGTGCGGCATTCACCGGGACGACGGTCCGACCCGGATGTGCCTTGGGCGGACGGCGGGAGGCGGTGTGGCAGGCCGGAGCGACGGGGGAGATGCCGCGGCAGGAGTTCGACTCCCGGAGCGGAAGGCTGGATCCCGGCCTTCGCCGGGATGACGGGATGGATTGGGGGCTGGGCGGGAGCCGACGCTCGAGTGAGGCGGTCCAGCCCGGGCGGGCAGGAGGATTCGAGCCCGGGTCGAAGCCTGCCCGACGCACTCAGGCGTGGCGGGCAAGGTGGTCGAGCAGGTCGCCTGCGTATCGCTCCAGCTTGCGGGTGCCGATGCCGGGGATTTCCGCCAGCGCGCCCTCGTCCAGGGGGTCGGTTTCGGCGATCGCGCGCAGCGTGCTGTCGTGGAATATCACGTAGGCGGGGACGTTCTGCTCCTTCGCCATCGCCGAGCGCCACTCGCGCAGCGCATTGAACCGGACCAGCGCTTCGGCATCGAGTTCGGTCTCGATCATCGACGAGCGCGTGGTGCGCCCACGACGCTTGCGTGGCTCGGGCTCGCGCCGGAAGGACAGGCGGCGCTCGCCGCGCAGCACCGCCGCGCTGGTCGCGGTCAGCCGCAGCGCGTTGTAGCGTTCGGCGTCGGCCTCCAGCAGGCCCGCGGCCACCAGTTGCCGGAACACACCGCGCCACTGCCGGGCGTCGAGGTCCTGCCCGATCGCCCAGGTGCTGAGCGTGTCATGTCCATACTGCTGGATCTTGTCGCTGTCCTTGCCGGTCAGGATGTCGATCAGGTGGCCGGCACCGAAGCGCTGGCCGCAGCGGTAGACACAGGACAACGCCTTGCGCGCGGCTTCGGTGCCGTCCCAGGTCTCGGGCGGCTCCAGGCAGTTGTCGCAGTTGCCGCAGCCACCGTCATGGGCACCGATGTAGTCCTCGCCGAACCAACCGAGCAGGGCCTGGCGGCGGCAATCGGTGGATTCGCAGTAGCCGAGCAGCGCATCGAGCTTGTTGCGTTCCAACTGCTTGCGCGCGTCGCTGGCCTCGCCCCGGTCGATCAGGGCACGCAGGTTGACCACGTCACCCAGTCCGTAGCTGAGCCAGGCCTCGGCGGGGCCGCCGTCGCGCCCCGCGCGCCCGGTTTCCTGGTAATAGCCCTCGACCGACTTGGGCAGGTCGACATGGGCGACGAAACGCACGTCCGGCTTGTCGATGCCCATGCCGAAGGCGATGGTCGCGACCATCACCACGCCGTCGGCCTGCAGGAAATGGCGCTGGTTGGCGGCCCGGGTCTCGGCCGGCAGGCCCGCATGGTAGGGCAGGGCATGCACGCCGGCCTCGACCAGCTGCTCGGCCACCGACTCCACGCGCTTGCGCGAGAAGGCATAGACGATGCCGCTTTCGCCTTCGTGGCCACGCAGGAAGTCCAGCAACTGCCGGGTACCGCCGCCGTCCTTGTGGACGACCCGATACCGGATGTTGGGGCGGTCGAACGAGCTGACGAACTGCCGGGCATCCTCCAGTGCGAGCCGCTCGACGATTTCGCGGCGGGTGGGGGCGTCGGCGGTCGCGGTCAGGGCGATGCGCGGGACATCCGGCCAGCGCTCATGCAGGACGGTCAGCTGCCGGTACTCGGGGCGGAAATCATGGCCCCATTGCGACACGCAGTGGGCTTCGTCGATGGCGAACAGGGCGACCTGCCCGCGCTCGTGCGCGCGGTCGAGCATGGCCAGCATGCGCGCGGACAGCAAGCGCTCTGGCGCGACGTAGAGCAGGTCCAGGTCGCCGTCCAGCCACTGCTGTTCAACCTTCGCGGCGGCCTGCGCATCGAGCGAGGAGTTCAGGCAGGCGGCGCGTACGCCCAGTTGGCGCAGGCCTTCGACCTGGTCCTGCATCAATGCGATCAGTGGCGACACCACGATGCCGCAACCGTCGCGCAGCATGGCCGGCAGCTGGTAACACAGTGACTTGCCGCCGCCAGTGGGCATCAGGACAAGCGCGTCGCCTCCGTTTGCCACCTGCTCGACGATATCGGCCTGCTCGCCGCGGAAGGCGGGGTGGCCAAAGGTGTCGCGAAGGAGGTCGAGGGCGTGGTCTAGGGTATCGCGGGGCATTCGGTCAGGATACCAAGCGGCGGCCACATTCAGAATCATGGTTCCGTGGCAGACACGGCCTTGGATCCGGTTCCTTGACTTCAGCGGTCCGGAATGCGCAACGAGGAAAGCCCCCTTGGTAAGGGGGCGCGCCGAAGGCGCGGGGATCGGGAGCGCATCACGCAGTGCGCGGGCTTCGCTTGTCGAAGCCCGCGGTCGCCAGACGCATGGCGTGGCGACTTCACTGCAGCAGCGAACGCAGCATCCAGGCGGTCTTTTCATGCACCTGCAGGCGCTGCGTCATCAGGTCGACGGTCGGGTCGTCGCCCGCGGCTTCCGCCGTTTTCAGGGTCTTGCGTGCGGTGCGGCAGACGGCTTCGTTGCCGACGGTGAGCTGGCGGACCATCTCGCGCCAGTCCGCGGCATCGCTCAGGCCGGGCTCCTCAGCAATCGACGACAGGCGGGTGAACTCGGCGTAGGAGCCGGGGGCGTTGAAGCCCAGGGCCCGGATGCGCTCGGCGATCTCGTCCAGCGCCGTCCACTGCTCGTTGTACTGGTCCTCGAACATCACGTGCAGGGCGTTGAACATCGGCCCGGTCACGTTCCAGTGGAAGTTGTGCGTCTTCAGGTACAGCGTGTAGGCATCGGCCAGGAAATGCGACAGGCCGTCGGCGATCTTCTTGCGGTCGCCGGTGGCGATACCGATGTCGATCGCGGGTGCGCTGGAGCCCGGGGCGGGCGAGGCGGCTGGCTTGACGGCCTTGGCGGGCGCCTTCTTGGCAGACTTGGTCTTGGCCATTCGGTTTCTCCTTGGGATGCGTTGAGGCGACAATGTCGCCTGGATTTCTCGGATCGGAAGCGTCAGCGGCGTATCAACCAGATGGAGTCTATCGGCCCGAATGCAAACGCCGCGTCACGGCGCAAACGCGCCCGGCGCGACACGGACGGCCCCCTCGAAGCGGCGCGGCACACGATCGACGGTGCGTTGTCGCGTGATCGCGGGCGCCTGCACGGGCTGTGGTCGCGCTGGAAGGGGCGGCCCGCCGACGTCGACGCTCAGGAAGCGTTCACCCGCGCATTGCAGGTATCCGTGGCTGCGCGGGAGGCACGCGCGGCTGCGCTGCCGCCTGCGCCCATCGACACGAGCCTGCCGATCGGTCGGGAGGCCGACCGCATCGTCGAGCTGATCCGCAAGCACCAGGTGGTGGTGGTGGCCGGCGAGACCGGTTCCGGCAAGACCACCCAGTTGCCCAAACTGTGCCTGGCGGCAGGCCGCGGCGCGGCGGGCATGATCGGTTGTACGCAGCCCCGCCGCATTGCCGCCCGCGCCGTGGCCCGGCGCGTCGCCGAGGAACTGCAGGTGCCGCTCGGCGGCGCGGTGGGTTACCAGGTGCGCTTCACCGAGAACGTCGGCGAGCAGACCGCGGTCAAGTTCATGACCGACGGCATCCTGCTGGCGGAGATCCAGTCCGACCGCTGGCTGTCGCGCTACGACACCCTGCTGATCGACGAGGCGCACGAGCGCAGCCTCAACATCGACTTCCTGCTCGGTTACCTCAAGCAGTTGCTGAAGAAGCGGCGCGACCTGAAGGTGATCGTGACCTCGGCGACGATTGACACCGCGCGGTTCGCCGCGCATTTCGACGATGCGCCGGTGATCGAGGTCGAAGGGCGCAGCTACCCGGTTGAGGTCCGCTACCGCCCGCTCGAAGGCGAAGAGGACGAGCGGGACGTGGAGGGCAGGGCCGGCGGGCGGACCGTGACCGACGCGATCGCCGCCGCATGCGACGAGGTGACGCGCGAGGATCCGCGGGGCGACGTGCTGGTATTCCTGCCCGGCGAGCGCGAGATCCGCGACGTGCACCACGCGCTCGAGCGCCGCAAGTACCGCGATACCGAGGTGCTGCCGCTGTACGCCCGCCTCTCGGCGCGCGACCAGGACCGGGTGTTCAATCCCGGCGTGAAGCGGCGCATCGTGCTGGCCACCAATGTCGCCGAAACCTCGCTGACGGTGCCGCGCATCCGCTACGTGGTCGATCCGGGCCTGGCCCGGGTCAAGCGATACAGCCCGCGTGGGAAGCTGGACCGGCTGCACATCGAACCGGTCAGCCAGGCCAGCGCCAACCAGCGCAAGGGCCGCTGCGGGCGCATCGCCGAGGGCGTCTGCTACCGCCTGTATGGCGAGGCGGACTTCGAGTCGCGCCCGGAGTTCACCGATCCCGAGATCCGCCGCACCGCGCTGGCCGGGGTGATCCTGCGCATGCTGTCGCTGGGGCTCGGCGACATCGAGCAGTTCCCGTTCCTTGAACCACCGGATCCGCGTGCGATCGCCGATGGCTGGCAGCAGCTGGGCGAGCTGGGCGCGGTGGATGCCGACCGCCGCCTGACCGCGACCGGCAAGCTGATGGCGCGGCTGCCGGTCGACGTGAAGCTGGCGCGGATGCTGGTGGCGGCGCAGCGGCAGGGCTGCCTGCGGGAAATGCTGGCGATCGCGTCTTTCCTTGGGATCCAGGACCCCCGTGAACGCCCCGCCGACCAGCGGGCCGCGGCGGACGCCGCTCACGGCGAATTCGCCGATCCTAAATCCGAGTTCGTCGGCATCCTGAACCTGTGGTCCGCGTATGAGACGGCCCACGAGGAGCTGACCCAGTCAAAGCTGCGCAAGTGGTGCGACACGCATTTCCTGGCCTTCCTGCGCATGCGCGAGTGGCGGGAGCTGCATCGCCAGCTCAAGCTGATGGCGCAGGAGCTGGGTTGGGCGACCCATCGCGAGAGTGAACCGCCGGTTCGCGCAATGGCGAGCGCCCGGCCACGGATGGCCGGGCAGGACGCTCCGGAGCCCGCCCGGTTGCGCCAGGGGGGGCAACGGCCTGTTTCGAATGCGGCCGACAACGCGGCCTACGCCACCCTGCACCGCGCGATCCTGGCAGGCCTGCCGACCCAGGTGGGGCATCGTGGCGACCGCAATGTGTTCGAAGGCCCGCGTGGCCGGCGCTACCAGCTGTTTCCCGGTTCGCCGCTCTCGCGCAAGCCGCCCCCGTGGGTGCTGTCGGCGACCCTGCTCGACACCGAGCGTGTGTGGGCGCTGACCAATGCGGCGATCGAACCGGACTGGGTGATCACCGAGCTGCCGCACCTGCTGGCGCGACGCCAGCACGATCCGCACTGGTCGCGCTCGCAGGGGCGCGTGATCGGCAGCGAGCAGGTGAGCCTGTTCGGCCTGGTGCTCGCGCCGAAGCGGCCCGTGCACTACGGGGCGCTGTTTCCCGAGGAGAGTCGCGCGATCTTCGTGCGCGATGCGTTGGTGACCGGCGAAATCAACACGCGCTGCGCCTTCCTCGCGCGCAACATCGCGATGCTTGAGAAGGCGCGCGAAGAGGAAGCCAAGCAGCGCCGCGCGGGCTTGGTGGTCGACGAGGACTGGATGGCGCGCTGGTACCTGGACCGGCTGCCGCCCGACGTCCACAACGCGCAGGCGCTGGATGCCTGGTACCGCGCGCTGCCGGCCGCTGGCAAGGCCGGGCTCGAATGGGCGCTCGACGACCTGATGGTGGCTGATGGCAGCGATGCGGCGCGGTTTCCCCCCTACCTGCCTCTGGGCGATGCGCGCCTGGCGGTGAAGTACCGCTTCGAGCCCGGTGCGCCGGACGACGGCATGACGGTGGCGGTGCCGTTGCACCTGCTCAACGCGCTGGACCCGGTGAGGCTGGACTGGCTGGCGCCGGGGTTCATCGAGGACAAGGCCGCTGCGCTGATCAAGAGCCTGCCCAAGGCGCAGCGGCGCAACTTCGTGCCGGCCCCCGACTTCGCGCGAGCCTTCCATGAGGCGCATCCGGTGCCCGATCCCACGGACACGATGGCCGGTACCCTCGCACGCTTCCTGAAGAAGCTGACCGGCGCGGAGGTGGCGGGCGTTGATTTCGATGCGGGGGCGCTCGAACCGCACCTGCGCATGAACCTGCGCCTGCACGACCGCGACGGACGCACCGTCCTGGCCGAGTCGCGCGACCTCGCTGACCTGAAGCAGCGGTTCGGCGAGCGCGCGGCCCGGGCATTCGCCGCGCGTGCCGCGGAAGGCCTGGCACGGAAGGGGCTCAGCACGTTTCCGGACGAGCCCATCCCGGTGTCGGTGCCGGGCGCGGGTGGCGTGCCCGCGTGGCCGGCCCTGCATGACGAGGGCGACAGCGTGTCCTTGCAGGTCCACGCCGAGCGCGAGGTCGCCGAATCGGCCCACGCGGCAGGCGTCCGTCGACTGCTAGTGCTGAACCTGCAGGATCGCTTGAGACAGGCGCGCAAGCAGTTGCCGGTGTCGCCGAAGACCGGCCTGCTGTATGCGGCCATCGAGTCCAGTGCGCCCCGGACCACGGGCCTGAAGGACGGCGACCGTCTGCGCCATGACCTGGTGGACGGCGCGCTGGCCTCATTGCTGGGCGACGGACTTGCCGGGATCCGCGATCCGGGGGCCTTCGCGGCAGCACTCGAGCGGATCGGCAAGGGCCTCTTTCCGGAGGCGATGGCGCGGCTCGGGCAGGCGGAGGAACTGATGTCGGCGGTGGCCGAAGTGCGTGCGCGTCTGGAGTCACCGCTGATGGGCTGGGCCAGCGGCAACCTGGACGACATGCGTGCGCACCTCGCCGCGCTCACGCCGCCGGGATTCCTCGCCCGCGTGCCGGGCGAAGTGCTGAAGGAATATCCGCGTTACCTGAAGGCATTGGCCCTGCGCGGCGAACGCGCCCTGCGCGATCCCTCGCGCGACCAGCAGCGCATGCTGGAGCTCAAGCCCTTCGCCGACGCGCTGCTCGACGCGCGTCAGGCCGGCATCGCCGACCGGCCTGACTGGCAGGCCTTCGCGCGCGACCTTGAAGAGTTGCGGGTGTCGCTGTTCGCACAGGAACTGGGTACGCGCGGGGGGGTGTCGCCCAAGAAACTGGCCCAGCGCCTGGCGCGACTCCAGGCCTGACCCCGGAGGAGGGATCACTCGATCCGCGTGACCTTCGCGCGTTTGTTGAAGCCGTCGACCGACATGTACCAGGTGTTCCCGACGAGGCTGGGACGGATCGTGACGGCGGGATTCGCGTTGCGAACTCCGACCAGGGTCGCGTCGTCGACCTGCTCCCAGACCTGCCCGTTGTCGAGGGTATAGCGCCGGCCCTTGCCGAAACCCTTGAACTCACTGGCCATGGTCGCGGTGATCGGCTCGTCCGAACCGAAGGACAGGAAGCCGCGGTTCTCGTCCTCGACCTTCTGCTTGGCGGCCGCCGCGGCGATTGCGCTTTCCGCTTCGATGCGCCGGCCCAGCCAGCGGTTCAGCGCGGCCAGTTCGGCCGCATCCAGCTTGTCGAGGCCCGCGGCCCGGAACTCCTCCGTGCTCATCTGCTGCTGCAGCGGCTGCGTGGTGCCATCGGCGTCCTGTGCCTGCACGGCAAGCGGGACCATCAGGGCCAGGCCGGCGGACAGGAGCGTCAATCGGAGGGTGGAAGCGCGCATCATGGTGTCCCCGTGGTCAGTTGGCGATAGTGTAGTCGCCCGATGTAAACGCCCCAACCGCCGTGAACGCCCCTCCCGCGCCCCTGCCCGGATCGCCCCTGCGCCTTCTGGATGCCCCGGCCCTGACCGTCCTCGACGTGTCCGGCCGTGACCTGCTCGCACGTGCGCTGGCGGCGGACGGAGTGCTTGAGCAGGCCCGTGATCCGGTCGAGGTGGTCGAGGACATGCTGGGTTCGCTGGCCCGGTTGGGGGCGGATGCCGACACGCTCTGGGCCACCCTGTTGCGCCAGTACCCGACGCTGCCCGGCCTGCTGGGCGCCGCCTTCAAGGATGCGCATCCCGCGGTGTTCGGCTTGCTGGAAGGCCAGGAGGCGGCCGCGCAGGTCCGCGTGCTGCATGCTGAGCAGGCCGAACGCGGCGGCAGCCCGGAGGGCCTGCGCCGGCTGCTGCTGGCGATCGTCCGGGACCTGCGCGTGGTCTCCATCCTGCTGGCCCGGCAGCTGGCGCGCATGCGCCACGCGATGGCGCTGCCGGAAGACGAGCGCGTCGCGCTGGCGCGCCTGACCCGCGACATCCACGCGCCGCTCGCCAACCGGCTCGGTATCTGGCAGCTGAAATGGGAGCTGGAGGATCTCGCGTTCCGCTACCTCGACCCCCATACCTACAAGCGCATCGCACGCCTGCTCGACGGCAAGCGTGGCGACCGCGAACGCTACATCGAGCAGGTCAAGCAGGTGCTGCGCGACGCGATGGAGGCGCAGGGCATCCGCGCCGAGGTCGCCGGGCGCCCCAAGCACATCTTCAGCATCTGGAAGAAGATGCAGCGCAAGGACGTGCCGATCGGCGAACTGTACGACCTGCGCGCCGTACGGGTGCTGGTCGACGACGTGGCCGCCTGCTATGCCGCGCTCGGTATCGTCCACGCGCAATGGGCACCGATCCCCAGCGAGTTCGACGACTACATCGCGCGCCCCAAGCGCAACGACTACCGTTCGTTGCATACGGCGGTGGTGGGGCCCGAGGGCAAGACCCTCGAGGTGCAGATCCGCACGCACGAGATGCATCGCCAGGCCGAGCTGGGCGTCGCCGCGCACTGGAAGTACAAGGAGTCCGGCAGCCAGGCGGCGGACGCCGCGTTCGACCGCCGTATCGCGTGGATGCGCAAGCTGCTGGAAGGCCGCGACGACGAGGCGCAGCTGGCCGGTGACCTCGACAGCGAACTGGTCGAGGACCGGGTCTACGTGCTCACGCCCAAGGGCGAGGTGGTCGACCTGCCGATGGGCGCCACGCCGCTGGACTTCGCCTACCACGTGCATACCGAGGTCGGACACCGGTGCCGGGGGGCGAAGGTCGATGGCCGCATCGTGCCGCTCGACCACCGTTTGTCGACCGGCGACCGCGTCGAGATCATGACCGCGAAGACCGGGGAGCCGCGGCGCGACTGGCTGGTGGAGGCCAATGGTTTCCTCGCCAGCAGCCGCTCCCGACAGAAGGTCCGGACGTGGTTCCATAAACTGGACCGGGCGCGCAACGAACAGGCCGGCAAGGAGATGCTCGACAAGGAGCTGCGCAGGCTCGGCCTGCTGGGGGCGGACCTGGCGCCGGCACGCGAGCGCTTCAGCGTGGCCCATGACGGCGACCTGCACATCCAGGTCGCCCTGGGCGACCTGGGGCCGCACCAGGTGGGGCGGGTGCTGCTGGAGCACGAACGGGCGAGCGCGGCGGTCGAAGCGCCGGCATCCCCATCCGTGCAGGCGTCCGCACCGCGCGCGCGCCGCGATGCCACGAGCGAATTCACGGTCGAGGGCGTCGGGAACGTACTGACGCAACTGGCGCGTTGCTGCCAGCCCCTCCCGGGGGAGGCCATCGTCGGGTACCTGACCCGCGGCCGCGGCGTCAGCGTGCATCGCCCCGGATGTGCGACCTTCCTGCGGCTGACCGCCCAGCAGCCGCAGCGCGTCCTGCCCGTCGAGTGGGGGCGGTCGCGGAGTGCACACGAGGTCGATGCCGAACTCCGCGCGATCGACCGGAAGTGGCTCCTGAAGGACATCACCAACGTGGTGGCGCAGGACAATGTCCACGTCACGAGCATGCGCGCGGACCACGAGCGCGGCGGTGCGCTCGTCCGTGTCCATCTGCGCCTGAAGGTGGAGGACTACGGCCGCCTGTCGACGGTCCTGGGCAAGCTCGCCGCGCTGCCGGGCGTGGAGTATGCGCGTCGCTCCTGAGGGGACCCTCACGCAACCGGGACTATCCTCGTCGCGATGAGTCGTGAGCCACTTTCCCGAAACCGGCCCCAGTCGTTCCGCCGGGATGCGCCCGGCGCCTTGGCGCGTAGGCGCTGGATGTTCGGAGGCCTGACGCTGATCCTTGCGGTGGCCCTGCTCGCCTGGTGGCGCCAGCCGCTGGCGGACTGGTTGTGGCCGGGCACGCGCGCGCAGCAGTTGCTGGTGGACGCGGCCCGCGCGCTGGACGAAGGCCGGCTGAGCAGGGCGGACGGCAGCGGTGCCCGAGAGCTTTACGAGGCCGCGCAGGCACTGGATCCCGACCGGCTTGAAGCCCGGGAGGGCTTGCAGCGCGTCGGTCTCGCGGCACTGACACGTGCCGAGGCCGAGATCGCGGCGGGCCGGTTGCCCGAGGCCCACGCGGCGTTGCGCCTCGCCCGGGAGCTGCAGGTGCCCCGGGATGCCGCATCGGCGGTGGAGCGTCGCCTGAGAGCGCACGAGGCGGCCAGCGTGGACATCGAAACGTGGCTCGTGGCGGCAGGGTCGGCGTTGCGCGCGGGGGACCTGGTGGGCCATTCCGGCGCTGCGCTTCCGATGTACCGCCAGGTCCTGCAATACGAGCCCGCCAACCAGGCCGCACTCGAAGGGCGCGAAGATGCATTGACCGCGGTCATCCAGCAAGCCTGGCGCGACATGGCTGCCGGCGAACTCGCGCGAGCCGGCCGGCGTCTGGCCGAAGCGCGCCGTTTCGATCCCGGCCATGTCGATCTTCCCGGAGCGATGGCCGAGTGGTCACGCCAGCGCGAGGCCGCGCACGCGCGGGCCGGCGAGGCGCTGTCGCGGGGACGGCGAACGGATGCGCGGGCGCTGTGGCACGAGCTCCTGCGGGTGGATGCGCGCGACCCCGAGGCCCGTGAGGGCCTGGTCCGGCTGGCCCGCGAATGGAAGACGGAGGCCGAGCGGGCCGCGGCGGACTTCCGCTTCGAGCAGGCGGAAGCCGCGCTGGACGAGGCGCGGGTGACCGCCGCCCTGGTGCCGGACGCCCGGCTCGACCTCGACGCCAGCGCACGTCGCATCGAAGCGGCCCGCGACTCGCAGCGACGTGCCGACGGTGGCGGTGCCGGGCTGACCGCCGAGCAGCGGGAAGAAGCGATCACCCGGCTGCTGGCACAGGCCGCCGGGGCGCAGGGCCGCGGCGATGTGCTGTCACCTCCGGGCGAGAGCGCCTACGACCGGCTGGCGGCGGCCCGGGCCCTGGCGCCTGACGACCCGCGCGTGCAGGCGGCCAGCGCGCGCCTGGCACCGGCATCCGCGGCCTGCTTCGAGGATGCGTTGCGCGCGAACCGCCTGGCCCGTGCCGGGCATTGCCTACAGGCGATGGCGGCGCTCGGCCACCGCGAGGACGAAGTCGTCGCGTCGCGCCGACGCCTGGCTGCACGCTGGATCGCGGTTGGCGACGAGCGCCTGGGGGCCGGCGAGCTCGAGCGCGCGCGGACCGCGCTGGAGGCCGCCACCGCGCTGGACGCGCACGTGGAGGGACTGGACGCGTTCGCCGAGCGCGTGCGCGCGGCCGATATCACGCCCTAGCGCACCGGCGGGGTTTCCGTTTCATCCACGTGCAGCAGGACCCGCCGGACGACATCGCGACCGGCGTCCAGCGAGAAGTGGCGTTCGACGTTGCGCCGGGCGTTCGCGGCGAGTCGATCCCACAACGCTTCATCGGCCTGCAGGCGCAGGACCGCGTCCGCGAACGCCGCCGCGGTGTCGGCGACGCGCACGTCCTCGCCATCGGTCAGGTGCATGCCTTCCACCGCACAGGGTGTCGCCACCACCGGCTGGCCGTGGGCCATGCTCTGGTTGACCTTGCCCTTGACCCCGGCCCCGTAGCGCAACGGCGCCACCGCGACCCGGCAGCCCTGCAGGTAGGGATGCAGGTCCGGCACGTGTCCGTGCACCTCGATGCCATCGCGGCCATGCAGCGCGGCGATCGCGTCGGGGACGTCGCCGCCGATGCAGTGGAAGCGCAGGTCGGGCGCCCGCGCGCGTATCCGCGGCCAGACGTCCTCGGCGAACCACAGGACGGCATCCACGTTTGGGGGATGGCGGAAGCCGCCGACGAACATGACGTCCTTCCGTGCGTCGAAACCCGGCCCGGGGTCCGGCACGTGGTGGAGGTTGGACAGGATCTCGACCCGGGCGCCCGGTGCATCCTCCCGCAGCAGGTCGCGTTCCACGTGGCTCACCACCAGGGTGGCGTCGCTGCGACCGATCAGGTCGAGTTCCAGCGTGCGCGTCCGCTCGGCGGCACGTGCCTGTGCCGCATCGCCGGACAATGCGGCGCCGCGGCGTTCGCGCAGGTAGTGAAGGTCGACGGTGTCGAACACCAGGCGGGCCTGCGGCGCGTGCAGGCGCAGCAACGGCAGGACGTCGCGCAGCACATAGTGGCGGCACACCACGACCGTGTCGAACCGGCCGCCATGCTCGCGCAGCCAGGACGGGATGCCACGCGCGAACGGGGCGTGCCAGGCTTCGACACCGAGCGCCTGGAGCGCCAGCGTGTGGTCGCCATCGTGCTTCAGGTCGGCGGGCAGGAAGACCACGTGCGCGCCTTCTTCACCCAGCAGGCGCATCAGGTTGACCAGTCGCAGCGAGCCGGAGTCATGGTTCGGGCGCGGGGTCAGTGCGTCGATGACGAGGATCTGGCGACGTGGCCCATGCATCGCTTTTTCGATCGCGGTACCGGGACTGGGCTGGGCGGCCAGCGCTGAACGCCACTTCTCCTGGAATACCGCCTGGTTACGGACCTGATAGGACTTCACGCCCGATCCGGTGTCGGTTCCAGAGGTGGCGCCTTCGTCATGGACGACTCGAGCCGCCGGCTGATAGAGCACCCGGTGGCCGCTCGCGCGCACCGCGAAGGCCAGATCGGTATCTTCGTAGTACGCGGGCGCATACCGTGCGTCGAAGCCGCCCAGCGAAGCGAACAGGTCCCGGGGCACGGCCAGCGCCGCACCCGAGCAGTAATCCGTGTCCCGCAAGGTGGCGAATCGGGGATCCAGCGGAGACTCGAAACGTCCCGTGTTCCACCCGCTTCCGTCATTGAATACCACGCCACCCGCCTCCTGCAGGCGCCCGTCCGGGTAGAGCAGTTGCGAGCCGACGATGCCCGCGTCGGGGTGGGTGTCGAAGGTGGCGAGCAGTGCGTCCAGCCAGCCGGGCTGCGGCACGGTGTCGTTGTTGAGGAACACCAGATAATCGCCGCGGGCGTGCGCGGCGCCGTCGTTGCACGCGGCGATGAAGCCACCATTGGAGGCCCGCCGCACGTAGTGGAGGCCGGTCACCTGGCGCAGCGACGCCTCCGTGCCATCGCTCGAGCCGTCGTCCACAACGATGACCTCGACGGGCGCCATCGGCCGGTGCGCTGCGATGGCGCGCAGGCAGGCGAGGGTGTGCGGGAACTGGTTGTAGACGGGAATGACGATGCTCGCGCGCGGGGTGTCCGAGTCGGGCACGCCAAAGGGTGCGAAGGGCGCTTGCCCGGGCTCGTACAAGGCCGCGCGCTGTGTGGTGGGCACGCGCCGGAACTGTTTCAGCACGCGCTGCCAGGAGGCGCGCCAGCCGCGCGTCCTCAGGCTGGCGACGCCGCGGCGGACCAGTCCGGTGGCGCGGTCGATCTGGAATCGGACATCGGTCCAGCTCATGCGGGTCCGGCGATGGGCATTGCTGAAGGGCTCCTGATGGCGTGGATCGGCCGGGCGGGCGCGCCGCCACGCTGCGCTAGACTCGCCTGAACGAGGGTGCAGCCCCGCCATTGTCCCACGCCGTGGCCCGGATCCAGTACGACGAAGACGACATCGAAGACAACCCCGGTCCCGGCTGGCGACGTCGCCTGGCCACCGTACTGCTGGCCCTGGTCGCCGCGGGGCTGGGGTTCGTGGTGCCCTATACGCTGCACCTCAACCATGAGGTGGGGGAGCGCTTCGGCCAATTGCGCTGGCAGATCCCGACGCGTGTCTACGCGCGGCCGCTGACGCTGGCGCCGGGCCTGAGGCTGGATGCCGACACCCTCGCCACCGAGCTCGCCGCCGCGGCCTATCGCGAGGGCGACGGCCAATCCCCGGGGACCTGGCTGCGCGAGGACAACACGTGGACCATCGCCAGCCGGGGCTTCGACGATGTCGATGGCCCCGTGGCCGCGCGTCGCGTGGACCTCCGACTGTCGGGGGGACGCGTCTCGCGCCTGCGTGATGCGACCAGCGACCAGGCGCTGGAGTCGCAGCGCCTTGATCCGGCGCGGATCGCCACCCTGTATGGACAGAAGCAGGAAGAACGCCGACTGGTCCGCATCGAGGAGGTCCCCGACCTGCTGGTCACCGGCCTGCAGGCGGTGGAGGACCGCGATTTCGCCCACCACCATGGCGTCGACGTCGGCGGCATGCTGCGCGCGGCATGGGTCAACCTGCGCTCCGGTGGGGCGCGGCAGGGCGCCAGCACGCTGACCCAGCAGCTCGCGCGCAGCGGCCTGCTCGGGATCGGTCGCGAACAGACCTTCACCCGCAAGGGGAAGGAGATCATCTACGCCCTCCTGATCGAGTCGCGTTACGACAAGGGCACCATCCTCGAGGCCTATCTCAACCAGGTCTATCTCGGCCAGCGGGGGGCACAGGCGGTCCATGGCGTGGCCGCCGGCGCCGAGTTCTGGTTCGGTCGAGAACTGCAGAACCTCAGTACCGAACAGATCGCCCTGCTCATCGGCATCGTCAAGGGTCCGTCGGCCTATGATCCGCGGCGCCATCCGCAGGCCGCGCTGGAGCGCCGCAACTTCGTCCTGGGTGAAATGCACGAGACCGGCCTCATCGACGATGCGGAACTGGCGCGCGCGCGGGAAACGCCGCTGGGCATCAGCGACGAGCCCGGCCGCTTGTCCGCCAATCGCTTCCCGGCCTATATCGACCTGGTCCGGCGGCAGCTGGCCAACGACTACCCCGCCAACGCGCTTTCGGGCGCGGGCCTGACCGTCATGAGCGGCATGTCGCCGTCCGCGCAGGCGTATGCCGAAGCGGCCGTGACGCGGGCCCTGAAGGACCTCGACAATGACACGCGGCCCCCGCTCGAGTCCGGTCTCGTGGTCACCGACGTCCACAATGGCGACGTGATCGCCCTGGTGGGCAGCCGCGAGTTCGCCCGTCCCGGCTTCAACCGCGCCCTCGAGGCACGCCGTCCGGTCGGTTCGCTGCTCAAGCCCTTCGTGAACCTGCTGGCGCTGGCCCAGCCCGACCGCTGGTCGCTCGCGACCTGGGTGGATGACTCGCCCGTCACCGTCAACCTCGCGCGCGGCAGGACCTGGGAACCCGGCAACTCCGACGGCCGCAGCCACGGCACGGTGCGGCTGGTGGACGCGCTCGTGCATTCCTACAACCAGGCCACGGTGCGCATCGGCATGCAGGTTGCGCCCGAGCGCATCGCCGCGCTGCTGAAGACCCTGGCCGGCATCGATGCCGAGCCCCATCCCGCGTTGATCCTCGGTTCGCTGGACCAGAGTCCGTATGCGATGGCCCAGCTCTACCAGTTCCTCGCCTCCGGCGGCGAAATCCAGCCCCTGCATGCCGTGCGCGGCGTGCTGGACGCGCAGGGTCAGGCCTTGAACCGTTACGACAACGCCCCGGCACCCGCGCAGGAAGGCGATGCGGTGGCGGCGCGGCTGCTCACCCTTGCGTTGCAACAGGCGGTCACCGACGGCACCGGGCGCCGCCTGGTGGCCGACGGCCTCGGTCACCTGGCGCCGGCCGGCAAGACCGGGACCAGCAACGACGGGCGCGACAGCTGGTTTGCCGGGTGGACCGGCGACCATCTCGCCGTGGTGTGGATGGGCAACGACGACAACGAGGCCACCGGCCTGTATGGGGCCACGGGCGCCATGCGCGTGTGGTCCAACATCTTCCGGCACCTGCCCAGCGCCACCCTCGGGGCGGGCGACCAGGGCCTGGACTGGGCCTGGGTGGTCGGCAGCGACAGTACCGATGCCGATTGCCCGGGCGCGCGGCGATTCCCGTTCGTTTCCGGCCACGTGCCCGCGTATGTATCCTGTGCGCCCCCGGCGCCCGAACCCGAGGAACGCCGGAGCTGGCGCGACTGGTTCGGCTTCGGTCGCGATGAAGACCCCGCGGACGCAACCGGGGCGCCCACCGACGAGACCCCGTCGCCATGAAGTACCTGCCGCTCCTGCCTGCACTGCTGTGCGCCGCCTGCGCGTCGCCGATCGTGGCACCGGTCGAAGAGGTCCCCGGCTTCGACGCCGAATCCGCCGTTGCAACGATCCGCGGCGCGGGGACGGCCGATGCCCAGGAACTCGACGTGCAACCCCTGCGCGATCCGCAGGTCGCCGACCTGCTGGACGAAGCGTCCGCCCTCGAAGGGCAGCACCTGTACCGCGCCGCGGCGGAACGCATCGACCTGGCGCTGGACATGGCGCCGGCCGATCCCATCGTCCTGCAGCGGCGTGCCGAGCTCGCGTTGCTGCTGGGCGAGGCGGACGAGGCCGAGCGCCTTGCGCTGAAGGCCGCGACCCTCGGCACCGAGGTCGGGCCGGTCTGCCGCCAGCACTGGGAGACGGCCTTGCAGGCCCGCAACGCCGGTTCGACGCCGCCGCGCGAGGACGGCTTGCCGCGCGTGTCCCCCGACGAGCTGGCGCGCCGCCGGGACGCCTGCACCGTCGCGCCGCCCCCCCGTTACTGACGTGCCGGGGGCGACAGGGACTTCGCCGTCGCGACTGGCGCGCGCGGCACGCGAGGCGCTGGAGGCGGGCGGGGCGCTGGCCGCCGCGCTGGAGCACTTCGCCCCGCGCACGGCGCAGCAGGACCTCTCCGCCGCCATCGCCGATGCGTTCGACGGGCGGGGGACGCTGATCGCCGAGGCGGGCACCGGTACCGGCAAGACCTTCGCCTATCTCGTGCCCGCGCTGTTGTCCGGCATGAAGACCATCGTGTCCACGGGCACGCGCGCGCTGCAGGACCAGCTGTACCACCGCGACCTGCCGAGGGTCCGCGATGCCCTCGGCCGGGGATTGAAGACGGCCTTGCTGAAGGGGCGGGCCAACTATCTGTGCCACTACCGGATGCAGCAGGCGCGCGGTGAACCGCGGTTCCACAGCCGCGAAATGGCGGCGCAGTTCCAGCGCATCGTCGCCTGGAGCGGCCAGACGAAATCGGGTGACCTGGCGGAAGTCGAGGGTCTCGGCGAAGACTCTCCGCTGGTGCCGGTCGTCACGTCGACCACCGACAACTGTCTGGGCAGCGACTGTCCGTTCTTTTCCGACTGCTTCGTGGTCCAGGCCCGCCAGCGTGCGCAGGCGGCGGACCTGGTCGTGGTCAACCACCACCTGCTGCTGGCCGACCTCGCGTTGAAGCAGGAAGGCTTCGGCGAAATATTGCCCGGTGCGCAGGCGTTCGTCGTCGACGAAGCGCACCAGCTTCCCGAACTCGCGGCGCAGTTCTTCGGAGAGGCCTTGAGCGCCCGTCCCCTGGTGGAACTGGCGCGCGACGCCGTGGCCGAATGCCGGGACGTGCCCGGTGCGCTTGCGGCGGTGCAGGAACCGGCGCGGGCGCTGGAGCAGGCCACCCGGGCCCTGCGCAGCGCGATGGACGACCTGCCGGTCCGGGGCACGCGCCTGCGCGCGGCGGAACTGGAGGCCAGTGAAGCGGCGCTGGATGCACTTGTCGACGCGCTCGAGGGCCTGGCGGCTGCCCTGGTCCCGCTGGAGGCCAGCAGTCCGGGCTTCGAAGCCTGCCTGTTCAGGGCCCGCGACCATGCGGCGCGGTTGCGGCGTTGGCGGAACCTCGAGGCGGACGTCGAGGCGGCGGCACCGCCTGCCGACCCCGACGAGCGGGCGCCCCTGTCCGTTCCTGCCGACGCGGAAAGTGTCCGCTGGTACGAGCTGACCGCACGCGGGTTCCGCCTGAGCCGGACCCCGCTGGACGTGTCCACGCCCCTTGCCGAGCACCGCGAGCGGTCGCGTGCGGCCTGGGTGTTCACGTCCGCCACCCTCGCCGTCGGCGGGCATTTCGAACACTTCGCCCGGAAGCTCGGGCTGGTCGAGCCGGCGACGCTGCTCGCACCCAGCCCGTTCGACTGGGCGACGCAGGCGCTCAGCTACCTGCCGAACGGGCTGCCGGAGCCGGCGTCGCGCGAGTACGCGGCAGCCGTCGTCGACGCCGTGTGGCCGGTGCTGGAGGCGTCGGCCGGCCGCGCCTTCCTGCTGTTCGCATCGCACCGGGCGCTGCGTGACGTCGCCGCGCTGCTGCGGGAAGCGCAGGCCCCGTGGCCATTGTTCGTGCAGGGGGATGCGCCGCGCGGCCTGCTCCTGGAACGCTTCCGCGCCTCCGGGAATGGCGTGCTGCTGGGGGCCGCCAGCTTCCGCGAAGGGGTCGATGTCGCGGGCGATGCGCTCAGCGTGGTGGTCATCGACAAGCTCCCGTTCGCCGCGCCCGACGACCCCGTGTTCGAGGCGCGCCTGGACGCGATCCGCCGCCATGGCGGCAATCCTTTCCGCGATGAGCAGCTGCCTCAGGCGGTGATCGCGCTGAAGCAGGGCGTGGGGCGGCTGATCCGCACCGAAAGCGACCGGGGGGTGCTGGTGCTGTGCGACCCGCGGCTGCTGGGCAAGCAGTACGGCCGGGTCTTCCTGGACTCACTCCCCCCGGTGCCGCGCACCCGCGATGTGGGCGACGTCAGGGCGTTCTTTGGGCGAGAATGCCCGGAACCGGCGGCGCCGACCGTCGACGACCTGTTCTGAGGAGGCCCGCATGGGTACCGTCGCGCGCCGGGAATCCGGGAAGGCATGAAGCTGCTCGCACTGGAAACCGCCACCGAGGGGTGCTCGGTCGCCCTGTGGCTGGATGGCGAGGTCGTGGAGCGGTTCGAGGTCGCGCCGCGGCGCCATGCCGAGCTGGCGTTGCCCTGGGCCGAAGCGCTGCTGGCCGAGGCCGGTGTCGGCCGTCGCCAGCTGGATGCGATCGCGGTTGGCCGGGGCCCGGGTGCGTTCACCGGCGTCCGCCTGGCGATCGCCATGGCGCAGGGGATCGCGCTGGCCCTGGACCGGCCGCTGCTGCCCGTGTCCACGCTGGCGGCGCTCGCGATGCGGGGCCCGGCCGGGCAGGTGCTGGCGGCGATCGATGCGCGCATGGGCGAGGTATACGTCGCCGCTTTCCAGCGAACCGGGGTGGACGTGGCGCCGCTCGATTCGGAACGCGTGCAACCGCCCGCGGAGGTGCGGCTGCCCGGGGATGCGGTCGATGGCGCCTGGCACGGGGTCGGCACCGGCTTCGCTGCCGGCGAGGGGGCCCTGGGATCGGCGCTTTCCGGGCACCTGGCCACCGTCGCGGCGAACGAACTGCCCCATGCCGCCGACGTGGCCCGCCTGGCGTCGCGGGCGTTCGAGCGGGGGGGCGTCGTGCCCGCGGAGCGCGTGGAGCCGGCCTACCTGCGCAACAACGTCGCGCTGACGCTTGCGGAACAGCAGGCCCGCCGGTCCGGTTGACGCTCAGTCGTCGACGAGTCGACCGCCCGGGAGGAAATTCCAGGTGCGGGTGACGTGGAGGATGTCGGGGTCCTCGTCGGTGCGGGGCAATGGCGAGTAAGGCTCGGCGAGGCGGGCGATGCGCAGGGCCGATGCATCGAGCACCGGCACCCCGCTGCTGCGGATGATGTCGGCCCGTTCCACGCTTCCGTCCCGGCGGATGGCCACGCTGATGACGACCTGCCCCGCCAGCCGCCGTCGGCGCGCTTCGTCCGGATAGTTCAGGTTCCCGACGCGCTCCACCCGGTCCACCCAGTCGCGCAGATAGGCGGCCCACGCGTACTCCTGCGTGCTGGCCGAGACGAACTTCCGCTTGGGGCGCTTCGCATAGCGTTCCGAGCGCAGGTGGATCTCCGCCGCCAGCCGTGCCATGGCCATGTCCCGTTCGACTTTTTCCTCCCCGCGCGGCAAGGGCGTCTCGGTGGGGTCCGGGGTGTCGCGGGCGGCTGGCGCGCGGGTCTCACCTCGGGGGCTGCTGACCACCCGGGCCTCCGGCGGGGGCCGTGGCGCCGGCGATTGCGCGCGCATTGGCATCGGGGCCACGCCGGGGTCGGGCTGCGGTGCCGGCCCGGTCTGGTTATCGCGCGGCCGCGTGCTCTTTTCGTGTTCGCCTCCACCCTGGTTGCTCGCCTGCGCCAGGAAGTCGGCCTGCGCCTGGGTAAGGGGGCTGCGTGTCTGGGTGAGGATCACGTCGAGTGTCGGGACCACCGGTGCCGCGCGCTCGAGTGCGAAGCCCACGCCGAGGAGCAGGACGCCGTGCAGCAGCAGCGACAGCACCAGTGTCGCCGTCAGGCGCTGGTTCTCGTCCGGCAGCGTCCGGGCGGGAAGGGGACGGGTGGCCGCGGTCATGCCCGGTGCGCGGCTTCCCGGGCTTCGATGGCGTCGAACAACGATCCCGCGATGTTGATCCCGTAGGCGGCGTCGATCTCGCGGATGCAGGTCGGACTGGTGACGTTGACTTCGGTCAGGTAGTCGCCGATCACGTCGAGGCCGACGAACAGCATGCCGCGCCGCTTCATCTCCGGCCCGACCTGCGCAGCGATCCAGCGGTCGCGTTCGCTCAGCGGGCGCGCCTCGCCCCGGCCGCCCGCGGCGAGGTTGCCCCGGAACTCGTCGCCCTGCGGAATCCGCGCCAGGCAGTAGTCCACCGGCGCGCCGTCCACCAGCAGGATGCGTTTGTCGCCGTCGGCGATCTCGGGCAGATAGCGTTGCGCCATCGCAAGCCGGCCGCCGCCCCCGGTCAGGGTTTCCAGGATGACGTTGAGGTTCGCTTCGCCTGCGCGGGCGCGGAAGATCGACCGCCCGCCCATGCCGTCGAGCGGTTTCAGCACCGCCTCCCCGTGCTCGGCGACGAATGCCTTCAGGACGGCATTGTCGCGCGTGACCACGGTGGGGGCGCAGCATTGCGGGAACAGGAGGGCGGCGAGTTTCTCGTTGTAGTCGCGCAGCCCCTGCGGGTCGTTGACGACCCGGGCACCCGCGGCCTGGGCGATGCTGAGCACCTGGGTGTCGTGGATGTATTCGGCATCCACCGGCGGGTCCTTGCGCATGAGCACCACCTGGCCCGGCCCCAGGTCAATCTGTGACGGCTGTTCCAGTTCGAACCATGCGCTCGGCGCGTCACGTACAGCCAGGCGCGCCGCGCGGGCCACTGCGCGGCCGTCGAGCAGCGACAGGCCGCCGGGAAGCACGTACCACAGCCCATGGCCACGCCGCTGGGCCTCCAGCAACATGGCGAAGGTGGAGTCCTTGGCGGTCTTGACGGACTCGATGGGGTCCATCACGACGACGATGTCGAGCGGCATGGCGGAAGGCGCAGGTCGGGTCGGGCGATGGTAGCAGGCGCAGCCGCCGCGGCGCCGATCGCGTCACCGAAACCGGAACCCGCTCGCCTGAATGGCTGTTTCACCCGGGTTTCAGGCCATTTCGTGCTTGACACTGGCCCTCAGGCTTGGAATAAAGACAACCGAGCGAGACGCCGCGATGCTCCTACATAACTAATGGCGTCCGCATTTGGGGAACACGGAATGCTTGACGAGGGCCGCACTGGCAGCCTCGATGGACTGCGGGTCATGTTGATCGATGACTCCAAGACCATCCGGCGGACTGCAGAGACGCTGTTGAAACGAGAGGGCTGTGACGTCGTCACGGCTGTCGATGGCTTCGAGGCGTTGGCGAAGATCGCCGACCAGCAGCCGCAGATCATCTTCGTGGACATCATGATGCCGCGCCTGGACGGGTACCAGACGTGCGCCCTGATCAAGAGCAACCAGCTGTTCAAGAGCACGCCGGTGATCATGCTGTCCTCGAGGGACGGCCTGTTCGACAAGGCGCGCGGCCGCATCGTCGGCTCCGAGCAGTACCTCACCAAGCCTTTCACGCGCGAGGAACTCCTCGGCGCCATCCGCACCCACGCATCCAACGAAGCAAACAACGCCTGACCGGGGGGTAGGGCACCAATGGCACGCATTCTCCTGATCGAAGACTCGCCGACCGACACGGCGGTCCTCACCCAGCTCCTCGAGCGCAATGGCCATGAGGTGCTGTCATCCGGCAGCGCCGAGGACGGCATCGAAGTCTGCCGGCGGGAGCAGCCGGACCTGGTGCTGATGGATGTGGTGCTGCCCGGCATGAACGGCTTCCAGGCGACGCGTGCGCTGACCCGCGGTGCCGACACCAAGGCCATCCCGGTGCTGATCGTCAGCACCAAGAGCATGGACACGGACAAGGCCTGGGGTCTGCGGCAGGGGGCCAAGGACTACATCGTCAAGCCGCCCCGCGAGGACGAACTGGTCGCGCGCATCAACGACCTGCTCGGGGACTGAGCCTCCCGTGGACACGCACATGACGCCCTTCGAGGTCCTGGTCGACTACGAACAGCGCAGCCTCGCGCACGTGATCGGCCTGCCCGAGCAGATCGACGCACCGGGGCTGTGGCGCGGCGTCGGCTACCGCATCGGCAGCCACCGCCTCGCTTCCGCCTTCGACGAGGTGGTCGAGATCCTGACCCTGCCAGCCCTGACGCCCGTCCCGGGCGCGCAGCCGTGGATGCTGGGGCTGGCCAACGTCCGCGGCAATCTGATGCCGGTGGTCGACCTCAAGCAGTTCATGCAGGCCGAGCGCACCGTGCTGCACGAGGGGCAGCGCATGCTGCTGGTCCGCCAGGGAGGAGGCAACGTCGCCGTCCTGATCGACGAGCTCCACGGCCAGCGCAGCTTCCTCGAGGAACACCTGCTCGACGTCGACGACCTCGAGGTCCCCGAGGACGACATGGCCGCCTGGGTGGAAGGCCGCTACCGCCACCTCACCGATCGCTACTACCGGCTCGAGGGCGCGCTGTGGCGCGTCTTCAGCCTGGACCGACTTACCCGCACACCGGAATTCAGGCAGGCCGCCTCCGACATCGCACGGCCCGACCTGGGCGCACGCAACACACTTGAGGTCGAATCATGAGCACTGAGATGAACAACGCTGTTGGCAAAACCCGCCAGTACGGCGTCAACTTCTGGCTGACGGTGCTCGGCATCGCACTGGTGGTGTTCGGCCTCAACACCGGCTACTCGATCTGGAAGGCATCCCGCCTGGGTGCGGCCAGCTCGGCGGCGTCGGACCTGCAGGTCCTGTCGCAGAAGCTGGCGGTCCAGGGCCGAGAGGCCGTCGGTGGTGACCAGGATGCCTTCGCGGCGTTCAAGTCCACCAAGGCCAGCATCGACGGCCACATCGCCGACCTGAACCAGAACTTCGGCAGCACCACCGGCGTCGCCGGCCCGATTTCCACGGTCAGCGGCACCTGGCAGCCGCTCGGCGAAAGCGCCGGCACGCTGATCCAGAGCGAGGAAGCGGTGCTCGGCCTGGCCGGCAACGTCGAGAACTTCAACGCGAAGGTCCCGCAGCTGCAGGCCAACCTGGACGAGCTGGTCCGTGCGATGTCCTCCAGCGGCTCCCCGTCCTCGCAGGTCTACTACGCCCTGCGCCAGGTGGTGCTGTCCGGTACGATCGCCCGCCGCATCACCGAGATCCAGGCGGGCGGCTCGGCCGCCACCGTGGCCGGCGACGCACTGGCCCGCGACGTGCTGGTGTTCGACAACGTGCTGACCGCGCTGCGCGAGGGTGGCGAGAACCCCAGCATCACCGCGCTGAGCAACCAGAGTGCGCTGGCGGCCCTCGACCAGGTCGACGCGATGTGGGCGGACATGAAGAACGACGTGGACGCGATCCTCGCCAGTTCTCCCAACCTCTTCCAGGCGCAGGCCGCTGCCGCCAGCCTGACCGACGGCGCCGAGTCGCTCGAGAACGACGCCAAGCAGCTCTTCAATGCCTTCACCTCGACCGGTTCGCTGACCGATACCAACATCCTCGGCAACGTGTGGATCAGTATCGTGTCCGGTGCCATCGCGCTGTTCGCGATCGTCGGCCTGCTCTACTCGCTCAACCGCGCGCAGCAGGTCCGTTACCAGACCACGAAGGAACTGAACGACCGGAACCAAGAGGCGATCATGCGCCTGCTGGACGAAATGGGTTCGCTCGCGGAAGGCGACCTGACCGTGAAGGCGACCGTGACCGAGGACATGACCGGCGCGATCGCGGACTCGATCAACTTCGCCGTCGAGCAGCTGCGCAGCCTGGTGCAGACCATTACCGACACCTCGGTGCAGGTCGCGTCCAGCGCGCAGGAAACCCAGGCCACCGCCATGCACCTGGCCGAGGCCGCGGAGCACCAGGCGCAGGAGATCAACTCCGCGTCCAGCCGAATCAGCGAAATCGCGGACAGCATCAACCAGGTGTCGCGCAACTCCGCCGAGTCCGCGGACGTGGCGCAGCGCTCGGTGCAGATCGCGACCAAGGGCGCGGGCGTCGTGCGCCAGACGATCGCCGGCATGGACAACATCCGCGACCAGATCCAGGAAACCTCGAAGCGAATCAAGCGACTGGGCGAAAGCTCGCAGGAGATCGGCTCGATCGTTGAACTGATCAACGACATCTCGGAGCAGACGAACATCCTGGCGCTGAACGCCGCCATCCAGGCGGCCTCGGCCGGCGAGGCGGGCCGCGGGTTCGCGGTCGTGGCCGACGAAGTGCAGCGACTCGCGGAACGCGCCTCGAACGCGACCAAGCGAATCGAGACCCTGGTCCAGACCATTCAGTCCGATACCAACGAAGCGGTCAGCTCGATGGAGCAGACGACCTCGGAAGTGGTCGCCGGTGCGCGACTGGCCGAGGACGCGGGTACCGCGCTGGGCGAGATCGAAAAGGTGTCGTCCGATCTGTCGGGCCTCATCCAGGGCATCTCGACCGCCGCGCAGCAGCAGACCAGCGCCGCCTCGAACATCACCAGCACGATGAACACCATCCAGTCGATCACCGCGCAGACCTCGCAGGGTGCGAGCCAGACCGCGCAGTCGATCGGAAACCTCGCGCAGCTCGCCGCCGACCTGCGCCGTTCGGTCGCCGACTTCAAGCTGCCGGCTTGATCCAGGGGCCGGCAGTACGATGAGAGAGCCGGGCATGAATATCGCGATGTTCGACATGGCGAAGTTCGACACCGCGAAGCACACCGCGTGCCTTCTCCGTGAGGGGAGGGCCGGCAGGCCATGACCGTGATGAGCGACGCGATCGACACCACCACCCTCGGCTGGATCAAGCCGGAGCTGGACCAGACCCTCAAGCAGGCGCGCGAGGAGATCGAGGCCTTTGCCGACACCCCGGCCGATACCGCTCGCATGCGGGTCTGCGCCAGTCACCTGCACCAGGTGCACGGCACGCTGCGGATGGTGGAGCTGTATGCGCCGGCCATGGTCGCCGAGGAAATGGAGCGGCTTTCGCTGGCCCTGATGCATGGGGAGATCGAGAACCGCGACGAGGCCTGCGCGGTCCTGATGCGAGGCGCGGTGCAGCTGCCCGACTACCTGGAGCGGCTGCAGGGTGGACATCGTGACATTCCGATCGTGCTGCTGCCGCTGCTCAACGAGCTGCGTGCGATGCGCGGCGAGGCCGGGCTGAACGAGAGCGTGCTGTTCGCCCCCAACCTGGACCGGCCGTTGCCGTCCGACCTGCCCACGCCCGTGCCCAGCGCCACCCGCGACAAGGGCAGCAGCCCCCACCTCGCGGCGCTGCGCAAGGCGCTGGATACCTGGCCGGAGCACGCCGGTCCGGCCGATCCCGGCGCACTGGTGGCCGCGATCGATGCGCTGCTGTCGGACGTCTCCACCGAGGGCCTGCGGCGCATGCTGTGGGTCGCCCAGTCGGTGGCGGGCGCCATCCGTGACAACGCACTGCCGCCCACCCGCGCCCTGCGCCAGGCGTTTGGCGGCGTGGAGCGGGAAGCCCGCCAGATGCTCGAAGGGGACGACTTCAGCGGCCCGCGCAGCGGCCCCGCCGCCGAGCCGACCCGCCAGCTCCTGTACCACGTGGCGCACAGCGCGGGCGGCCATCCCGGCCTCGACAGCCTGCGCGAAACGTTCAACCTCGATGACCAGTTGCCAAGCGAGTCGGAACTGGAGCATGCGCGCGGCAGCCTGAGCGGCCGCAACCGGGACCTGCTCGATACCGTTTCGGCGGCCATCAAGGAGGACCTGCTGCGCGTCAAGGATGCGCTCGACCTCCATCTCCGCACCCAGCAGCAGGACGTATCCTCGCTGGCGCCCCAGGTGGACGTCCTGACCCGCGTCAGCGACACCCTCGGCATGCTCGGGCTGGGCATGGCGCGCAACGTCGTCGTGCAGCACCGTGATGCGCTGCGTGACATCGTCAGTGGCGTGAAGCCGGCCGAAGAAGGTGCCCTGCTCGACGTGGCGGGTGCGCTGCTCTACGTCGATGCCAGCCTGGACGACCAGGTCTCCCGCCTTGGCCACCAGGGCCCGGAGCCGGAAGAGGGCATGCTGGCCAGTGAGTCCCGCAAGGTGCTCGAAGTCGTCGTCCGCGAGGCCATCGCCAACTTCAGCGATGCGCGCCAGGCGTTCGTCGCCTTCGTCGAAACCGGCTGGGACCACGAGGAACTGGTCGAAGTGCCGCGCCTGCTCGAAGAAGTCGGCGGCGCAATGCAGATCCTCGAGCTCGCGCTGCCGGGTGAGTACCTCAAGGGCATCCAGCGCTATACCGAGGTCGAGCTGATCGCGAAGCGCCGGGTGCCGGGCGGCAGCCAGCTCGACACCATGGCCGATGCCCTGGCCAGCCTCGAGTACTACCTCGAGGCGGTGCGCGAGAATCGCCCGAACCGCGAGCGCATCCTCGAGATCGCGCGCACCAGCCTCGAACAGCTCGGCTACTGGCCGGTGCCGAGTGCAGCGGAACATGTCGAAGCGGGCAGCGTGCCCGGCGGCGTGCATATCGACGACGCGACCCGCGAGGCCGTATCGCGGGCACTGGACGGCCTGCAACGCGCGCCCGAGCCTGCGAAGACGCCTGCCGTGGCGCCGCCCGCGCACGACGACGCCACCCGTTCCGACGCCGGGGAAGCCGGTCAGGACGCTCCGGTCGAGGGCGACATGGCCGGGAAGCCGGTGCCGGTGGCGCCGGCGCTCGGCGGTTTCGAGCACAGCGAGGACATCGACGACGATATCCGCGAGGTCTTCCTGGAGGAGGTCGAGGAGGAAATCGCCAACCTGGGCGGCCTGCTGCCGGCCTGGTACGCCGCGCCCGGCGACAAGGAAAAGCTCCGCCCGATCCGCCGCGTGTTCCACACATTGAAGGGCAGCGGGCGCCTAGTCGGCGCACGCACGCTGGGCGAGTTCAGCTGGAAGATCGAGAACATGCTCAACCGCGTGCTCGACGTGGACCATGGCCGCGAGGCCAGTCCTGCCGTCGTCGCCATGGTGGAGCAGGCCCATGCCATACTGCCGCAAATGCACGCGGCGCTGCAGGGCACGGCCGGCGTCACCGCCGATCTCGCCGCGATGGAAGCCGTTGCCGAGCGCATCGCGGCGGGCGAAGAGGTGTTCTACACCGCACCGGAACCGGTGGAGGCGGCCGGGGCTGGCCCTGGCGAGGCGGTGGCCGAAGAAGCACCGGCCGAAGAAGCACCGGCCACGGATCTGCCTGTCGCGTCCGAAGCGCCCGCGCTTCCCGGCGCGCTCGACGAGCCGGCAAGCGACGAAGCGCCGGGCGTTCCTGCGTCCGTCGATGCCGTCCTGCTTGAAATCCTCGATGCCGAGGTCGGTGGCCACCTCGTGGTCATCGAAGACTGGATCGCGCGGGCCCAGGTCGCGCCGCAGGAGGTCAGTGATGGCCTGCTGCGCGCCGTGCACACGCTCAATGGCGCGTTCGCGATGACCGAAGTGCCGGTGATCACCGAGATCACCGCGCCTTCCGAAGGCTTCATCCGTCGCCAGCAGGCCACGGGCACGCCGGTGAATGCGGAAGGCGTCGCGACGTTGGCCGCCGTGGCGCAGGCGATCGCGGGTACGCTGGTGGCGCTCAAGTCGGCGTCGCCACACGTGCCGGTGTTTGCCGGCCTGGCCGATCGCGTCGTGGCGTTGCGAGACGCCTTGCCGGCCATCACGCAGCCGCTCGAGCTTGGCGCCGCGGAAGAGAAGCCGGCGACCGGGGACGGCAGCGAAATCCCGGCCGACGCCCCCGCCGAGACCGTGGATATCGGGCGCGAGGCCCGGACATCCAACCTGGTCACGATCGACCTGAGCAGTTTTGTCGGCCACGGAGATGCCGTTCCTGCGCATCTGGCGCGCAGCGCCGAATCGATGCAGGCCGAACTGGCCGAAGCCGCCCGCATCGAAGCCGAGCGCCGCCAGGCCGATACCGGGCCGGATATCGAAGCCGAGCGCGCCGAAGCGGAGCGCCTTGAGGCCGAGCTTCTCGAAGCCGAGCGTGTCGAAGCCGAACGTGCCGAAGCCGAACGTGCCGAAGCGGAGCGTGTCGAGGCCGAACGTGCCGAAGCCGAACGCCTCGAAGCCGAACGTGCCGAAGCCGAACGTGCCGAAGCGGAGCGCGTCGAGGCCGAACGTGCCGAAGCCGAACGCCTCGAAGCCGAACGTGCCGAAGCCGAACGTGTCGAAGCCGAACGTGTCGAAGCCGAACGTGTCGAAGCCGAACGTGTCGAAGCGGAGCGTGCCGAAGCCGAACGTGTCGAAGCCGAACGTGTCGAAGCCGAACGTGCCGAAGCCGAGCGTGTCGAAGCCGAGCGTGCCGAAGCCGAGCGTGCCGAAGCCGAGCGAGCCGAAGCCGAGCGTGTCGAAGCCGAACGTGCCGAAGCCGAACGTGCCGAAGCCGAACGTGCCGAAGCCGAGCGAGCCGAAGCCGAGCGTGCCGAAGCCGAACGTGCCGAAGCCGAACGTGCCGAAGCCGAACGTGCCGAAGCCGAACGCCTCGAAGCCGAACGCCTCGAAGCCGAGCGCGCCGAAGCCGAGCGCGCCGAAGCCGAGCGTGCCGAAGCCGAGCGTGCCGAAGCCGAACGCGCCGAAGCCGAGGCGGCCGCCGCGACCGCAGTCGAGCCCGCCGTCGCACACATCCTCCTTGCGGCACTGGCGGTGGAGAGCGATCCGGACGAAGCGCTCGATCTCACCGACCTGGATCCGGAGCTCGTCGATATCTTCGTCGAAGAAGGCGGAGACCTGCTTGACCATTCCGATGGCCTGCTCGCGAAGTTGCGCCAAGCCCCCGGAGACCGTGATGCGCTGATCGGCCTGCAGCGCGACCTGCACACGCTCAAGGGTGGCGCGCGCATGGCCGGCATCATGCCGGTCGGCGAGCTCGGGCACACCATGGAGTCGCTGCTCGAAGCCGTCGTGGAAGGCCAGTGCGAACTCGGCCGGGATGGCGTGCCGCTGCTGGAACAGGGTTTCGATCGCCTGCATGCGATGGTGACCCGGGTCGGTGATCGCCTCGCGATCGCGATGCCGGATGCCATGATCGCGGAGTTCGAAGCGCGCGCACGCGGCACCACCACGCTCGTCGACGCCGCGACCGACGATACGATGTCGGCGCCGGAGTCCACGCCGGTCGAGGCCGCCCCGGCCGACGCCCCGGTCGCCGAGGTGCGCAGCCCGCAGCCGGCCGACAAGCCTGCGGCCCGCCCGGTCCCGACCGGTATCGGCTTCTCGGCCCCGATCGGCGACGAAGTGCTTGCCGAGGACGAGGACGACATCACCATCCGCGCGCCCCAGGAACAGGTGCGTATCCGTGCCGACCTGCTCGACCGCCTGGTGAACTACGCCGGCGAGGTGGCCATCTACCGTGCCCGCCTGGAACAGCAGCTGGGTGCGTTCCGCGGCGCCATCTCCGAAATGGCGCAGACCAACACCCGCCTGCGGGACCAGTTGCGTCGTCTGGAGATCGAGACCGAGGCCCAGATCGTCGCTCGCTACCAGCGGGAGGCCGAGCAGAGCGACGGCGCGTTCGATCCGCTCGAACTCGATCGCTTCTCGACCCTGCAGCAGCTCTCGCGCGCGCTGTCCGAATCGGCCAACGACCACTCCAGCCTCCAGCAGACGCTCGATGACCTGACGCGCCAGTACGAGACCCTGCTGCTGCAGCAGTCGCGCGTCAGCTCCGAGTTGCAGGAAGGCCTCATGCGCACCCGCATGGTGCCCATCGATGGCCTGTTGCCTCGCCTGCGCCGGGTGGTCCGCCAGGCGTCCGGCGAACTCGGCAAGCACGTCCAGCTGAAGCTGGAGGGCTCGCAGGGTGAGCTCGACCGGAACGTGCTCGAGCGCATGACGGCGCCGCTGGAGCACATGCTCCGCAACGCCGTGGCCCATGGACTCGAATTGCCGGAAGCCCGCAAGGCGGCCGGCAAGCAGGAAGAGGGCAGCATCCGCATCGCGGTCCGTCGAGAAGGCTCGGAAGTCGTGCTCGTGGTCGCGGACGATGGTGCTGGTCTCGACCGTGCCGCGATCCGCAAGCGCGGCATCGAACGTGGCCTGATCCGCGAAGACGCCGTGCTCGGTGATTCCGACCTGGACATGCTGATCCTGCAGCCGGGCTTCTCCACGGCCACCGAAGTCAGCCGACTGGCCGGCCGTGGCGTCGGCATGGACGTGGTCGCGAGCGAAGTCCACCAGCTGGGTGGCAGCCTCGACATCCGTTCGGTGCCGGGGCAGGGCGTCACCTTCACCCTGCGCCTGCCGCAGACGCTGGCAGTCACGCAGGCGGTCTTCGTCAAGATCGGCGAGACCAGCTTCGCGGTGCCGATCGCATCGGTGCGCGGCGTCGGTCGCATCAGCCGCGAAGCGCTCGAAGGCGACGCGCCGACCTACGAGTACGGCGGCGAAGACTATGCGGTGCACGATCTCGGCCAGCTCACCGGCCACGCCTCGGCGAAGGCCGAGGGCCAGCTGCAGATGCCGTTGCTGCTGATCCGCTCCGGCGACCTGCGTGCCGCGGTCTGCGTGGACCAGGTGCTGGGCAACCGCGAGATCGTGGTGAAGTCCGTCGGTCCCCAGGTGGCTTCCGTGCCGGGCATCTTCGGCGCGACCATCATGGGTGACGGCCGCGTGGTCGTGATCCTGGATATCGCCCCGCTGGTGCGTCGCCAGGCGAGCCTGCCCACCGACGTGCCGTTCGAAGTGCAGCCGGAACCCGAGAACCGCCGCGTCCCGCTGGTCATGGTCGTCGACGACTCCATCACCATGCGCAAGGTCAGCGGTCGCGTGCTGGAACGCCACGGCTTCGAGGTGGCGACGGCGAAGGACGGCCTCGACGCGCTGGAGCGCATGACCGAGCTGGTGCCCGACCTGATGCTGCTCGACATCGAGATGCCGCGCATGGACGGCTACGAGCTGGCCACGGAAATGAAGGCCGACTCACGTCTGCGCGACGTGCCGATCATCATGATCACCTCGCGTACGGGCGAGAAGCATCGCCAGCGCGCGATCGAGATCGGCGTCAACCGCTACCTCGGCAAGCCATACCAGGAGCCGGAGCTGATGCGCAACGTGTATGACCTGCTCGGAATCGAAGAGAAGCATGACTGAGTCCTCGCGCCGTGTAGCGTTGCTGGTACGGCCCGGCGTCGCCGCCGACCGCCTGCGGGAATTGCTGGCCGAGGCTGGCATCGACAATGTCCTGCAGGGCGATCCGACGGAGCTGGACGCCGACCTGCTGGCGGGTTCGGCGCCCCAGGTGGTGCTGGTCGCGCTGGATCCGCAGACCGAGGACGCCCTGGACCGCTTCGACGCGGTCCTCGGCAATCCGGATGTGGACGTCATCTACGAAGAAGCCGAGCTGGCCGCGGCCCGCGAAGGGTGGGAGCAGGCGCGCTGGAAGCGCCATCTGGTGGCCAAGCTGCAGGGGCACGACCGTGTCCTGCCCCCGCGCCCCGATGGTGGCGCCGAGGAGCCCGCGGCAGGCCTGCAACTGCAGCGCGTGGCCGAGGTGAGCGACGAGGCGTTCCACGCATTCGATCCGGCCGTCGACACCGGCTTCGAACTCGTGGAGGCGTCTCCTGTTGACGCGCAGCCTGCCGACGAGGCGCCCGCACTCGCTGCGGAGGCGGACGACGACGTGCCGGAACCGGTGGCCGACGCCGCCGGGATGGACTGGAGCAACCTGGAGATCGTGGAAGAGCCGGCGACCGGGCTCGCCGCCGATACCCCCGAGCCTGCCCGCGACGGGCGCCAGGACGATGCCGACGACGTCCTCGATCTCGACTTCGAGGAGGCGGATGAAGGTCTCCCGGGTTTGGAAGACGTCACCGGGGACCTGGCCGACGACACCGAAGACACCCCGTCGCCGGTGTTCGATGCCAGCGTGTTCGACCCCGCGCTGGCCGAAGCCGCGGAAGCAGGGCAGGGGGATGCGGGCGGTTTCGAGATCACCTACACCGGTGATGACGATGGGCCGGTGGCGCGCGATCGCGATGGCGGACTCGAAGCGCACCTGGAAAGCCTGATCCGGGCGTCCGGTGGCGATACCGACGCCTCCCGCGGAGACGCGGACTCCGGACGCGCCGAGCCGGACGCCGCGGACGGGGCCGGCCAGGAGGCCGCCACGGATGCACCGAAAGAAGGGTCCACGTTCGGCGAACTGAGCCTGGACGACGGCAGCACCACGACTCCGGCGACGACACAGGCGCCGGTCGACGAGCGCTTCGGTCGTGATCTCGCCGAACTGGATGCGCGCATTTCGGGGCTGGAGCTGGTCGACGACAGCGCGGAGCGCGAAGCCGCCATCCCCGGCGCTGCCCTGGTGCTCGCGGGCATCGGCGGTCCCGATGCGGTGCGACAGTTCCTCGGCGCGCTCCCGGCGGATTTCGGGCGCCCGGTCCTGGTGCAGCAGCGCCTGGATGGCGGCCGATACGACCGTCTGGTCGCGCAGATGCAGCGAGCCACCTCCCTGCCGGTCCATCTTGCCGAGCCCGGCAAGCCGGCCATGGCCGGCTTCGTGTACATGCTGCCTGCAGGCGTCGGCATCTCCGCGTCGAAGGAAGGCATGCGCTTCCAGGCCGACGGCGACGTGCTGTCGGCCCTGCCTCCGGCGGACAGTGCCGTGGTCCTGCTCAGTGGCGCCGACGCCGCCGACGTGGACCAGGTGCTGAAACTCAAGGCCGGGGGGGCGCTGGTGGCGGGACAGTCCGCCGAGGGTTGCTATGACGCCGCAGCGTCCGACCAGCTGCGCGCGCGCGGTGGACAGGCGGGGCAACCGGTTGAACTTGCACAAAGCCTGGCCGAACGCTGGCCGGCCTGAGGATTATCCGATGTCGCAGAATACCGTTGCCGCTCCCGCGCAGGACATCCGGGGCGTGTTGATCCAGGTGGTCGACGCGCGCCTGATCCTGCCCAATGCGACGATCGCCGAGGTGCTCTCCTACGCGCCGCCGGAGCCTTTCGAGCAGGCGCCGGAATGGCTGCTCGGGCGGATCCGCTGGCACGGCTGGCAGGTGCCACTGGTGGCGTTCTCCCAGTTGGCCGGCATCGCGCAGGACCGTCCGGGCCTCGGCTCGAAGGTGGTCGTGCTGAAGGCGCTGGGGGGCAACCCGCGTGCGCCGTATTTCGCCATCCTGACCCAGGGCTTCCCGCGCCTGGTCACGGTGACCGCGGCCTCGGTCGTGCTCGATGAAGACCAGGACAACCTGCCGCAGGGCGTCCAGGCGCGGGTGTTGCACAACGACGACGTGGCGCTGCTGCCCGACCTCAAGGTGCTGGAACAGCAGGTCTTCGAAGCAGTCGCGCAGGCCAGCGCGGCTTGAGCCCGGGTTCCGGCGCTCCGGCGCGGCCGGCTGCGCCCGGCGCGGGCGCCGGCAGGCTGGCTTCTGTCGACGCCCTCCGGGGGCTGACCGTTGCCGCCATGTTGCTGGTCAACAACCCGGGTGACTGGGGTCACGTGTATGCGCCGTTGTTGCATGCCGAATGGCATGGCTTCACGCCGACGGACCTGATCTTCCCCCTGTTCCTGTTCATCGTGGGCGTGTCGATCAGCCTTGCCCTCGGACGCCAGCTGGAACGGGGCGTCGCACCGGCCGCGTTGCTGCCCCCGGTCGCTGCCCGGGCCGCGCGGATCGTCGGGTTGGGTTTGCTGCTGCACCTGTGCGCATGGTGGGCCTTCGATCTTGATTTCTACCGGCCCATGGGGGTACTGCAGCGGATCGGGCTGTGCTACTTCGCTGCTGCCGCGTGCGCCCTGTATGTGCCGGCCCGCCAGCAATGGGTGGCCTGGGGTGCCCTGCTGCTCGGGTATTGGGCCCTGCTGGTTGCCGGCGGAAGCTTCGACCCGTGGACCAACGTGGCCAGTCGCGTGGATACCGCGATCCTGGGCCCGCACGCGTACCGGTTCGATCCGGCCATCGGCCTCGGGCATGACCCGGAAGGCTTCGTCAGCACCCTGGGCGCCCTCGCGACGACCGTGCTGGGTCTGCGTGCCGGCGACCTGCTGCGACGCGGCGCGCTGAAACCCCTCCTGTGGCTGGCCGTCGCACTCCTGCTGCTCGGCCTGCTGTGGCGGCCGTGGCTGCCCTTCAACAAGGCATTGTGGACGCCGTCCTATGTCGTCTGGAGCGGTGGGCTATCCATCGTGCTACTCGCCGGCTGCCACTGGGCGATCGATCGCCACGGGATGCCGGCGGTGGGGCGGGCCTTCGGCGTCAACGCAATCGCCGCCTATGCCGGTTCGGCGTTCATGCTGTACCTGCTGGCGGGCCTGGGAGGGTTGCAGCCGCTGTACCAGCATGGCTTCGCGGACTGGATGACGCCCCGTTTCGGCCCGTGGGTGCCGTCGCTGGCGTACGCGCTCGCCTTCGTGGCGTTCTGGTGGGGTGTCGTGCGCTGGCTCGACGCCCGCGGGATCCATTTCAAGGTCTGACGCCTCACGCGAAGTCGCCCAGGCGCGCCTGCAATGCCGCGATCGCCGCGAGGCCCGCGGTCTCGGTACGCAGGATGCGCGGTCCCAGGCGCAACCCCTCGAAGCCGGCGTCGTGCAACTGCTCGCGGTCGCGTGGTGACCAGCCTCCTTCGGGGCCCACGGCCAGCAGCACCGGCTCGCCCGGATCGACGGCGAGCGACCCCAGGCAATGGCCACCGCCCGGATCGAGCGTCAGCCGGCGCCCGCCGGCGGGCAGGCCCTGGAGCACCCGGGTTAGTGGCAGGGGGGCTGCAACCACCGGCACCCGCGCCCGTCCGCTCTGCTCGCAGGCGGACACCACCACGCTTTGCCAATGGGCATGGCGCTTGTCCGCGCGGGCGCCTTCCAGCTTGACCTCGCTACGCTGCGACCACAGCGGATGCACGGCCACCACGCCCAGTTCGGTGGCCTTCTGCAGGATGAGGTCCATCTTCTCGCCCCGTGCCACGCCCTGGAGCAGCACCACGGGCAGCGGGGACTCGTTCTCGACGGGGATGCCAGCGTCGACCGCCACCCGCACCTGGCGCTTGCCGACCGCGACCAAGCGCGCCGGGTAGTCATGGCCATCACCATTGAACAGCACGCAACCGTCGCCTTCGACCAGCCGCAACACGCGCGCCAGGTGGTTGGCCGCGCCCTCGGGGAGGTCCAGCTCCAGCCCGGCGGTGAGCCCGGCGTCGACGTGGACGCGTGTCGTTCTCATGCCAGGGCCTCCCGGGTCGCCTGATCGATCACCTCGGCCGTGGTCCGCGCCAGGTGTTCCAGGTCGGCATCATCGACGCAATAGGGCGGCATCCAGTACAGCACGTCACCGAGCGGGCGAAGCAGCACGCCGCGGTCCAGCGCGGCGCGATAGGCGCGCAGGCCCACGCGCAACGAAGGCGCGAAGGGCGTCGCCTTGTCGCCGTTGCGGGTGAGCTCGAACGCGACGACCATCCCGGCCTGGCGCTGGTCCGCCACGTGGCGATGCGCGCCGATCGGCGCGGCCAAGGCGCCCATCCGTGCGGCGCGGCCGCGGTTGCGCGCGATCACGTCGTCCGCCTCGAAGATCTCCAGGGTGGCGAGGGCGGCCGCGCAGGCCAGCGGGTTGCCGGTGTAGCTGTGCGAGTGCAGGAAGGCCTTCTCGCGCGAGTCGTCGAGGAACCCGTCATACACCGATTGCGGCGTCAGTACCGCGGCCAACGGCAACGCGCCGCCGGTGAGGCCCTTCGACAGGCACAGGAAGTCCGGTGCGACCCCCGACTGTTCGCTGGCGAACAGCGTGCCGGTGCGGCCGAAGCCCACCGCGATCTCATCCGCGATCAGGAACACCCCGTGTGCGTCGCACAGCTCACGGGCAAGTTTGAGGTACAGCGGGTCGTGCATGCGCATGCCACCTGCGCACTGCAGCCGGGGTTCCAGGATCATCGCGCAGACTTCGCCCGCATGGCGCTCGAGCAGGTGTTCCAGCGCTGCTGCCGCACGCCGGGCGCACTCCCCTGCGGTCTCCCCGGGCCCCGCCGCGTAGGCGTCCGGTGACGGCGTGAACAGCGCCTCGGTCAGGAGGGGGGCGTACACGCGCCGGTACAGCGGCACGTCCCCCACCGCGAGTGCGCCCAGCGTTTCACCGTGGTAGCCGCCTTCCAGCGCGATGAACTTGTTCCGGCCCTCGATGCCGCGATTGCGGAACCAGTGGAACGCCATCTTCAGCGCGACTTCGACCCCGGCGGAGCCGTTGTCGGCGAAGAAGACCTTGCTGAAGCGCGGCCGGCCCGGCTCGGTGGGGGCGATCGACAACAGGCGTTCGGCGAGCTCGACCGCGGGCGCGTGCGAGCACCCGGCGAGGATCACGTGCTGGAGGGTCTGTGCCTGGCGCGCGATCGCGGCCCCGATGCGCGGCTCGGCATGGCCGAACAGATTCACCCACCAGCTGCTGACGGCGTCCAGGTAGCGGCGCCCGTCACGCCCGACCAGGTACGCCCCTTCGCCGCGCTCGATCGGAAGCAGCGGCAGCGTGTCGGGATGTTCGCGCATCTGGGTGCAGGGATGCCAGAGCACCTCGAGGTCGCGGCGGCGCCACGCATCGGCATTCGCTTCGCCCGGCTCTGCTAGCATCAGTGGATCGTGATTCGACTTGTCCATTTCCCCATTATCGTGCCTGCGCCGGCGTTTCTCGCGCCCCCGGGTCCGGGAACCGTGCCGTGAGCCCCCGCCTGCCGACCATCCACGGCGTCACCGAGCATGACGTCGGGCCCTACCGCATGGAGCGCCTCGACCTGGAGTTCGCAAACGGCGAGCGCCGTCGCTACGAGCGCCTGCACAATCGTGGCCATGGCGCAGTGGCCGTCGTGCCATTGCTCGACGACGAGACCGTGTTGCTGGTGCGGGAGTACGCCGCCGGCATGCATCGCTACGAGCTGGGCCTCGTGAAGGGGCGTATCGATCCCGGCGAAACCGCCCTGGAAGCCGCCGACCGTGAGCTCAAGGAGGAGGCCGGCTACGGCGCGCGTGACCTCCGCGTGCTGCGTGCGCTGACCCTCGCGCCCACCTACATGAGCCACGAGACGCAACTGGTGATCGCGCGCGACCTGTATTCCGAGCGCCTGCCGGGCGACGAGCCGGAGGAGCTGGAAGTCGTGCCCTGGAAGCTGGATGCGCTGGACCAGTTGATCCTGCGCGAGGATTTTTCCGAAGGTCGCTCCATCGCGGCCCTGTTCATCGCCCGGGAGTGGCTGAGGACCCGACCCCATGACTGAAACCCCGATCACCCCCGAGCTGCGCGAAGGCGTCGCCGCGCTGGCCGAACAGGCCGGGCGCGCGATCCTCGGCGTGTACGAAAGCGATTTCGCCGTCGAACACAAGGACGACCGTTCGCCGCTGACCGCAGCCGACCTGGCCGCGCACCGCTGCATCGTCGAAGGCCTGGCCGCGCTCACGCCGGACATCCCCGTGCTTTCCGAGGAATCCGCCGACGAAGTGCCCACCGCGACCCGGCGCGGCTGGTCGAGGTTGTGGGTGGTAGACCCGCTTGATGGCACCCGGGAATTCATCAAGCGCAACGGCGAGTTCACCGTCAACATCGCGCTGGTCGAGGGCGGGGACGTCGTCTTTGGCGTGGTCCATGCACCGGTCACCGGCGTGACCTGGGCAGGCGGACGCGGATTGGGCGCCACGCGCAGCGAGGGCGGGGAGGTCCGCCCGATGGCCGTGCGCGCCCCGGCGGTCGCGCCGTTGCGGGTCGCGGCGAGCCGCTCGCATCGCGACGAGCGGACGCAGGGCTTCATCGACCGCATGGGCGAGGTCGAGCCGATCGGACTGGGCTCCTCGCTCAAGTTCTGTCGGATCGCCGAGGGGGGCATGGATGTCTATCCGCGTTTCGGCCCGACCAGCGAGTGGGATACCGCCGCCGCGCAGGCGGTGCTCGAGGGCGCGGGCGGTGCCGTGCTCGACCTGCAGGGCCGTCCCTTCCGCTACAACCAGCGCGACACGATCCTCAACGGTGAGTTCATCGCACTGGGCGATACCGAGCTTCCCTGGCCCCGCTGGGCGGGCAGCGCCGCGTGAGCGACGTGTCGGCCTCGCCTCGCGGGGACATCCGGCGCCTGTTGGCGGTGATGGCGGCGCTGCGCGATCCCGGGGGCGGGTGCCCGTGGGACCTGGAGCAGACGTTCTCCACGATTGCGCCCTACACCATCGAAGAAGCCTACGAAGTCGCCGATGCGATCGATCGCGACGACCTGGCGGACCTCAAGGACGAGCTGGGCGACCTGCTGCTGCAGGTGGTGTTCCATGCGCGCATGGCCGAAGAGCAGCGTGCATTCGCCTTCGCCGATGTCGTCGACGCGATCAGCGACAAGATGGTGAGGCGCCATCCCCATGTGTTCGGCGACGAAGAGGTGGCCGACGCGGATGCCCAGACCGTCGCTTGGGAGGTCCTGAAGCAGCGCGAGCGCGAAGCGCGCGGCGAGCCGGATGCGTCGGCACTGGCGGGCATTGCCCGCGGGCTCCCGGAATGGCAGCGGGCGGTCAAGCTGCAGAAGCGCGCCGCGCGGGTGGGGTTCGACTGGCCCGGCATCGAGCCGGTGCTGGCCAAGCTGGCCGAGGAGATCGAGGAAGTCCGGGCGGAGTTCGAGGCGCTGGGTGCGGGGGACGCGAGTGCCCGGGACCGCCTGGAGGAGGAAGTGGGCGACATGCTGTTCGTCTGTGCGAATGTCGCCCGCCATGGCGGTGTCGACGTGGGCGCGGCCCTGCGCCGGGCCAACCACAAGTTCGAGCGGCGATTCCGTGCGATGGAAACGCTGGCCGCGGCGGAGGGCCGTGCGCTTGAGAACTTGCCCCTGGAAGCGCAGGATGCCTATTGGACGCGGGTCAAGGCCGACGAATAGGGGTGCGTCCACCGACACGGGCACCAGGAGGAGACATGGGCTGGTTGTCAAAGTTGTTCCGCAAGCGCGTGCCGACCGGCTTCGGCGAACACGCAGTGATGATCTCCTTCGAGTACGGGTCGAACGACGACGCGCCGATCGCGGCGTTGGGCGAGCAACTCCGCGCGGTGATCGGGGAGAAGGGACTGGGCGAGTACGACGGGCACGAAGTGGCGGAGGACGGCAGCGATGGCACGTTCTTTCTCTATGGCCCCGACGCCGAGCGCCTGCTGGAGGCCGTGCGGCCGCTACTGCAGGCGAACGGAGCGCTGAGCCACCTCACCGCCCACCTGCGGTATGGCGAAGCGGGGCGCAACGCGCCCGAGTCCGTTTTCGACCTGACCTGAGGACGGCGTCATGGCCTTCGCCAGCTTCCGGGAGTTCTATCCGTACTACCTCGCGGAGCATCGCAACCGCACTTGCCGGCGACTGCACTTCATCGGCAGTTCCGGGGTGATCCTGCTGCTGGTGCTGGCCGTCGTCCGGATGCAGCCGGCGTGGCTGCTGGCCGCTCTCGTGTGTGGATACGGATTCGCCTGGGTGGGGCACTTCTTCTTCGAGAAGAACCGGCCCGCGACGTTTCGCCACCCGTTCTACTCGTTCGTCGGCGACTGGGTGATGTTCGCGGACATCCTGCGCGGCCGGATTCGCTTCTGAGACGGCAGTCACATACTGCTGGCCGCACTCCGGTGCCCAACGGCCATGCCAAGGCTGTGTTCATGTGCGAGTCGGGAAAAAGCCCCTTGAACGGGGGTGATTTCACAAGGCTTGCACTCGCTGTGCCCCAGCCTTCACGAAACTGAAGCGAGGGGGTCCCATGCAGGGTACACGTGAAGGAGGCCTTGTCCTCATTGTCGAGGACAACCGCAACATCTCCGAGATGGTCGGAGAGTATCTCGAAGGGCGCGGCTTCGAGGTCGACTACGCCGGCGATGGGCTCGACGCCTATCGGCTGGCAACGGACAACAATTACGACGTCATCGTGCTGGACCTGATGCTGCCGCGCATGGATGGCATCGAGGTGTGCAAGAAGCTGCGCGAGGAAGCGCGCAAGTCCACGCCGGTGCTGATGCTTACCGCCCGCGACACCCTGGACGAAAAGCTCAACGGCCTTTCGGTCGGTGCCGACGACTACCTCACCAAGCCGTTCGCCATCCAGGAACTGGAAGCCCGCCTGCGCGCGCTGATCCGCCGGGAGCGACGCCAGGTGGGGGGCGAGGTTCTCAAGGTGGCGGACCTGGTGCTCGACCCGACCAGCCTGCGCGTGACCCGCGGCGGCAACGAGCTCCAACTGTCGCCGATCGGACTCCGGCTGCTGACCATCCTGATGCGCGAGTCCCCGCGCGTGGTGAGCCGCCAGGAAATCGAGCGCGAGATCTGGGGCAATGGGCTGCCGGACTCGGATACCCTGCGCAGCCACCTCTACAACCTGCGCAAGACCATCGACAAGCCCTTCGACAAACAGCTGCTGCATACCGTGCAGAGCGCCGGCTACCGGATCGCGGACATCTCGCAGTCGCCCGACTGACGCGAGACGCGCCGCCCGTTCCCGCCATGGCCCACGGACTGCATCGCCAGATCAAACTGGTGTTCATCCTGCATGCGTTGATCAGCGGACTGCTGATCGCGGCGGGCGCGATCGCCCTCGGCCTGGTGGTACGGCACGTCATCCTCGACCAGCGCATGGAGGCCGAGGCGGACGTGTTCTGGGAGCAGCGCGAGGTGGACCCGGCGCACCCGCTGCCGCGTACCTCCGGTATCGAGAGTTACCTGGATACCGGAGGCGCAATCGATGCGGGCCTGCCGGACGACGTGCGCGAGATGGCGGCGGGCCTGCACTGGCGGCTGCGGACGCGCGACACGTTCTACATCGACCGTCGACCGCAGGGCGTGCTGTACTTCAAGGTGGATGCCGGCGACATCGACCGGGCCATCGCGTTGACCGGGCTATCAGTGCTCCTGCTCGCCGTGCTGACCATCGCGGTGATCTCATGGCTCAGCTACCGCACGTCGAAGCGACTGGTGTCGCCGGTGAGCTGGCTCGCGAACGTGGTGACGCGATGGGACCCGCGCGCCCCCGACACCGAGGCGATCTCCAGTGGCGCGCTGCCGGCGGACTCGGGCCGCGAAGTGCGTTCGCTGGCACGCGCGCTGCGGGGGCTCGCGGGGCGCGTCGAGGCCTTCGTGGCGCGGGAGCGCGACTTCACCCGCGACGCCAGCCATGAACTGCGGACGCCGTTGACCGTGATCCGGGTCGCGACCGACCTGATGCTGGCCGACCCGGCGATGTCACCGCAGACGCACCGCTCGCTCGCTCGCGTGCAGCGGGCGGGACGCGACATGGAGGCGGTGATCGAGGCGTTCCTGATCCTTGCCCGCGAGGCCGAGATCGCGCCGCAGAGCGAAGAGTTCGACGCGATGGAGGTGGTCCATCATGAAGTCGACCGGGTCCAGCCCTTGCTGAAGGGGCGGGACCTGGAACTCGTGGTGATCGATGAAGGCGCCCCCCGGCTGTACGCGCCCCCCAACGTGCTCAACGTGATGCTGGGCAACCTGCTGGGCAACGCGGTGCGCTTCACCGAGTCCGGGCGGATCGAGGTGCGCGTCGCCCCCGACAGCATCGAGGTCCGCGACACCGGCATCGGCATGGATGCGGAAGCGCTCACCCGTGCGTTCGACCCGTTCTTCCGTGCCGACCCCAACAGCGACGCGGGCAAGGGCATGGGCCTGTCCATCGTGCGCCGGCTCGGCGAACGTTTCGGTTGGCCGGTGCAGTTGTTCAGCGAGCCGGGCGAGGGCACCACGGCGATCATCCGATTCATCGCCTGAACCCGTTGCCATTCCGGGTTCCGATCCGGCTGGCGGGCTGTCAACCGCGGTGCTGCGCAGGCGTTGTTCCAGGCATCTCCACTCCGTGCCGCTGCCGATGCCCGTCGCCTCCACGCCTACCCGTTCCCGCGCGATCCGCCGCCGGGGCGTGCCCATCCTCGTCGTGCTGATCGGCGTCGCCGCCGCCGTCGGGTTCTGGTTCCAGCGCGACGTGGGCGCGACGGCGTCCGGCTGGCGTACCGAGGAGGTGCAACGTGGCGATATCCGGGTCGGCATCTCGGCCACGGGGAGCCTGTCGGCGATCTCCACGGTGGATGTCGGCAGCCAGATCTCGGGGCAGGTCACCGAGGTGCTGGCCGACTATAACGACCGCGTGGCGCGCGACCAGGTCATCGCCCGCATCGACCCCAGCACCTTCGAGGCCCAGATCGCCCAGGGCGATGCCTCGGTGGCGAGCGCGCGTGGCAGCCTGGCCACGGCCGAGGCCACGCTTCGCAATGCGCAGGTCGATTTCGAACGCAAGAACGCGCTGGTCGGGCGCCAGCTGGTCGCCCAGAGCGACGCCGACCTGGCCCGTGCCGCGCGCGACCAGGCACAGGCGCAGGTCGCGTCCGCGCGCGCGCAGATCGCGCAGCAGGTGGCGTCGACGCGGACCGCACGGCTGAACCTCGACCGCACCGTCATCCGCTCGCCGGTGGACGGCGTGGTCCTGACGCGTTCCATCGAGCCCGGTCAGACCGTGGCCGCGAGCCTGCAGGCGCCGGTGCTGTTCCAGATCGCCGAGGACTTGGCCCAGATGGAGATCGTGCTGGGGATCGACGAGGCCGACATCGGGCAGGTCAAGCCAGGACAGGCCGTTGCGTTTACCGTCGATGCGTTCCCGGACCGCGAATTCCGCGGGGAGGTGGAGCAGGTGCGCCTGTCGGCGACCAACACCAACAACGTCATCACCTACCCGGTCGTGGTGTCGGTCGACAACGGCGAGCAACTGTTGCTGCCCGGCATGACCGCCAACGCCGAGATCGCGGTGAACCAGCGCGACGACGTGGTGAAAGTGAGCAATGCGGCGCTGCGTTTCCGGCCTGAAGACGGCGAAGCGGCGGAGCCCGCGCAGGCCCCCGGCGCACGGGGCGGCTGGATGGACGGCCTGCCCCGCATCGCGGCCAGCCTCGACCTGACGGAGCCGCAGCAGTCGGCTTTCGACGCGGGGCTGGCCGCGGTGCAGGCGGCGCGCGCGGCCCGGGCATCGACCGCGGCCGGCAACGCCGCGGGCGGTAACCGGGTCATGGGCGGTCCTCCGGGGCCCCGGGGCGGCGGTGCCGCCGGCTCGGCGGGCCTGGACGGCGCGATGCGGCAACGCATGCTTGAACGGCTCGACGCCCAGTTCGCCGACTTCGTGGCCACGCTCGACGACGACCAGCGCCGCCGCTGGCGCACGGCGCTCACCGATGAACTGTCGGCCCGCCGCGCGCCCGTGTACGTGTTGCGCGATGGGACGCTGCAGACGGTGATGGTCCGCGTGGGTGCGAGCGACGGCAGCATGAGTGAAGTCGCCGGGGACATCCGGGCGGGCGACCAGGTGGTGACCGGGCGCGAACGGAGTCGCGAATGACCGCGGTCATCCGCACCGAAGGGCTGGGCAAGGTGTACTCGGCCGGCACGCCGGCGGAGGTGGTCGCGTTGCGCGACGTCGACATGGCGATCGGCCGCGGCGAGCTGGTCTCGATCATGGGCCCGTCGGGCTCGGGAAAGTCCACCCTCATGAACCTCATCGGGTGCCTGGATACGCCCAGCAGCGGCGTGTACCTGTGCGACGGCGTGGACGTCGCCACCCTTGATGCTGAGCAGCGGGCACGCTTGCGCCTGGACAGGATCGGCTTCGTGTTCCAGGGCTTCAACCTGCTCAGCCGCATGAGTGCGCTGGAGAACGTGGCGATGCCGATGGGCTACGCCGGCGTGCCACGCCCGGAGCGCCTCGAGCGCGCCCGCGAGGCACTGTCCGAGGTCGGCCTGGCCGAGCGCGCCGGCCACCTCCCGGGCGAGCTGTCCGGGGGGCAGCAGCAACGGGTGGCGATCGCGCGCGCCCTGGTCAACCGCCCCTCGATCCTGCTTGCGGACGAGCCCACCGGCGCGCTCGACAGCCGCACGGGCGAAGAGATCCTGGGGCTGTTCAAACGCCTGCAGGACACCGGACAGACCGTTGTGTTGATCACCCACGACCCGGGGGTCGCCGAACATTGCGATCGCGTCCTGGAGATGCACGACGGGCGCCTGCACGAGCACGCCGGGGTGGTCGCATGAATTTCATGGAGGTGATCCGCACCGCGGTGTTCGCGTTGCGCGGGAACTGGGTCCGCAGCGCGTTGACCTCGCTCGGCGTGATCATCGGCATCGCCGCGGTGATCGTGATGGTCTCGGTGGGCCAGGGCACCCAGGCCGAGATCGACAAGCTGGTATCGGGCCTGGGCTCCAACCGGCTGGACATCAGTCCGGGCGCCGACCGTCGCATGGGCGGCGCACGGATGAGTGCCGACAGTTTCTACACGATCGACGAGGACGACGCCGAGGCGATCCGCCAAGAGATCCCGGAAGTGGAGTACGTGGCCGCCACCTTGCGCGGCGGCAGCCAGGTGGTGTTCGCGGAGCGCAACTGGTCGAGCCAGTGGCAGGGGGTCCAGCCGGATTTCTTCGCCATCGAACAGTGGGAGATGGCGACCGGAGCGGCCTTCGAGCCCCGCGACTACGGCGCCGGCACCAAGACGGTGATCCTGGGCGACACCGTGCGGCGCGAGCTGTTCGGCGATGCCGAGGCGGTCGGGCAGACGATCCGTATCGGTCGCGTGCCCTTCACCGTGGCCGGCACCCTCAAATCGAAGGGACAGGGCGGCTGGGGGCAGGACCAGGACGACATCATGCTGGTGCCGCTGGAAACGGCACGGCGCCGCCTGATGGGGGCGATGGCCCTGCCGCCCGGTGCGGTCCAGCAGATCACGCTGGGCGTGGCGCATCCCGACGACCTGGGCTACGTGCAGGGCGAGGTGGAGGCCCTGCTGCGCCAGCGGCATCGCATACAGCCGGGGGCCGAGGACGATTTCCGCGTGCGGAACATCGCCGAGATCATCGAGACGCGGACCGCCACCACCCGGCTGATGTCGCTGCTGCTGGGCGCGGTGGCGACCATCTCGCTGGTCGTGGGCGGCATCGGCATCATGAACATCATGCTGGTGTCGGTGACCGAGCGCATCCGCGAGATCGGCCTGCGCATGGCGGTGGGCGCCGGACCGTCCGACGTGCGCAGGCAGTTCCTCGCCGAGGCCATGCTGATCTCGCTGATCGGCGGCGCGCTCGGCATCGCGATCGGGATCGTCGGCGCCCTGGTGGTGGGCCGACTGGGCTCGTTGCCGGTTGCGCTGAACGGGCAGGTGATCGGCCTCGCGGCCGGTTTCTCCATCGCCACGGGGCTCTTCTTCGGCTATTACCCCGCGCGCAAGGCATCGCAACTCGATCCGATCGAGGCGTTGAGGCAGCAGTAGCTCCGGCATGCTTCGCTCGGCCGGCATGGGGCAGGGTGCCCGCGTTGGCAGCGGGGGGTATGCTGCGTCGGCACCCACGGAGACGACCGATGCGCCTGCTGTTCCCGCTTGCCCTCGCGGCCCTGGTTCCCGCCGCCCTGGCCCAGGACGGCCCTCCGGCTGCGGCGACGCAGGCGGGCAGGACCGCCCTGGTGATCCACGGCGGCGCCGGGTTCGTACCCAAGGCGTCGCTCAGCGACGACGACCTGCGTGAGGTGCATGCGACGCTCGACGAGGCGCTGGACGCCGGCAACCGCGTTCTCGCCGGCGGAGGCGCCGCCCTCGACGCCGTGCAGGCCGCCATCCGGGTGCTGGAAGAGTCCCCGCGCTTCAACGCGGGCAAGGGCGCGGTCTTCAATGCGGTCGGCGGGCACGAACTGGACGCCTCCCTGATGGAGGGGCACACCCGGCGCGCGGGTGCGGTGGCGGGCGTGAGCACCGTGCGCAGCCCGATCCTGCTGGCGCGCGCGGTGATGGAGCACAGCCCCCACGTGATGATGGCCGGGCAGGGCGCGGAAGCGTTCGCGGACACGCGCCCCGAGATCGAACGCGTGCCCAACGGGTGGTTCGACACCGAACAGCGTCGGCGCGCACTGGAGCAGGCGCGCGAGAAAGAGGCCCGCGATCCGGCCGCGGTCCTGGCCGACGATGCCCCCGCGTATTTCGGCACGGTGGGTGCCGTGGCCCTCGACAGGCAGGGGCACATTGCCGCCGGGACCAGCACCGGTGGCATGACCAACAAGCGCTTCGGACGGGTGGGCGATGCCCCCGTGATCGGGGCGGGGACCTGGGCGGATGATCGCTGCGGCGTGTCAGGCACCGGCTGGGGCGAGTTCTACATCCGCAACGCGGTGGCCCACGATATCTGCGCGCGGGTGGCCTACCGTGGCGATACGCTCGCGGACGCGGCCGGCGAGGTCGTCAACCGCGTCGTCCCGGCGGCAGGCGGCGACGGAGGCGCCATCGCCCTGGACCGTGAGGGCAACATCGCCATGCCGTTCAATAGCGGCAGCATGTTCCGGGGGTGGATCCATCCCGACGGCAGCCGCGGCACCGCCATCCACGAAGAAGACGACTGAGCGTCGCGGAGTCGCAACCTGCCTGTGGCAGAATTGCGCGCGTCGCGCGGCGGCCCGGTGCCGGCGCTTCCTTCCCGTTACCCGAGAGAGGCGCCATGGCCGACGAGTTCGGACACCTTCCCCGCGGCCCCGGTCGCGTCTTCAAGGCCACCGTGTGGTCGATGCAGGGGCTCAAGGCCGCCTGGCTGCACGAATCCTCGTTCCGGCTGGAGGTCTATCTGTTCGTGGTGCTGGCGCCGCTGGGCGCCTGGCTCGGCACCAGCGGCGTGGAGCGTGCGCTGCTGATCGGCAGCCTGATCATGGTGCTGGGCGCGGAACTGTTGAATTCGGCCATCGAGGCGGTGATCGCGCGCTTTGGCGACGACCACCACGTCCTCGCAGGCCGGGCCAAGGACATGGGCTCGGCGGCCGTGTTCGCGATGATGATGAACGTCCTCCTGGTCTGGGGCCTCATCCTCCTGCCCCGCCTGCTCTAGAATTGGCACCCTGCTGAATCTGCTGCGGAAGCCCCGGACCCGTGTTTGAACTGCTGACCGATCCGAACGCCTGGATCACCCTTCTCACGCTGAGCGCGATCGAGATCGTGCTGGGCATCGACAACCTGGTGTTCATTTCGATCGCGGTGAGCAAGCTGCCGCCGCAGCGTCGCGAGGTCGCGCGCAAGTTCGGCATTGCCGTGGCCTGCGTCACCCGCATCTGCCTGCTGTTGACGCTGGCGTGGCTGGCGGGGCTGACGCACGACCTGTTCAGCGTGTTCGGCCAGGGCATCTCGATGCGCGATCTCGTGCTGATCGTCGGTGGCGGCTTCCTGCTCGTGAAGGGCGGCATGGAGATCCGCGATCTCATCGCCGGCGAGCCCGACTCCGAGGATGTCCACGCGCGCCCGGCCGCGTCCTTCGGCATGGTCATCGCGCAGATCGCGGTGATCGACATCGTGTTCTCGCTGGATTCGGTGATCGCCGCGGTGGGCCTGGCGGACGAGCGCATCATCATGGTGTTCGCGATCCTGCTGGCCGTGGGCGTCATGCTGCTCGCGGCCCGTCCGCTCGGCCAGTTCATCGACCACAATCCGACCGTCAAGATGCTGGCGCTGGCCTTCATCGTGCTGGTGGGCATCTACCTGATCGGCGAGGGCTTCGACCAGCACATCCCGCGCGGATACATCTATGGGGCCATGGGGTTCTCGGCGCTGGTCGAGTGCCTGAACCTGTGGGCCAAGCGACGCGAGCGCGAACGCCTCGGCCGCGTCTAGCCGCCGGCAGGTGAGGGGCGCGTGACGGCACGCCGTTGCACGGGCAGCGGCGTGGTGGTGCAATCGGCAGCATCGTCCGCTTCGCGAGGATCGCCGCCATGGATGCCACCCGTACTGCACGCGTCTTCGCGCGGGGGCCCGCGCTCCTGAGGGGCCTGGTCGTGGCCTGCATGGCCCTGGTGCTGGCGGGCTGCGGCTACAACACCATCCAGCAGAAGGACGAGGCGGTCGACGCCGCCTGGTCGCAGGTGCTGAATGTCTACCAGCGCCGCGCCGACCTCGTGCCGAACCTCGTGGCGACGGTGAAAGGGTACGCCGCGCACGAAGAGCAGGTGTTCACCGCGGTGACCGAGGCGCGTTCGAAGGTCGGGAGCATCAATGTCGATGCCAGCGACGCGGCGTCTCTGGAACAGTTCCAGCAGGCGCAGGGGCAGCTGCAGAGCGCGATCGGCCGCCTGCTGCTGGTCAGCGAGAACTATCCCCAGCTCAAGGCCGACCAGAACTTCCTGCAACTGCAGGCGCAGCTTGAAGGCACGGAGAACCGCATCACGGTGGAGCGCCAGCGCTACATCCAGGCCGTGCAGGACTACAACACCTACATCCGCCGCTTCCCGACCAACTTGACGGCGATGGTGTTCGGCTACGATCGCAGGCCGAATTTCAGCGTGGAGAACGAGGCGGAGATCCAGCAGGCCCCGACCGTCGACTTCGGCCAGAACACGCCACCCGGCGGCTGAGCCGATGCGCCCGACAGGGGTCAGCGCGGTCGTCGTCTGGCTGGTGGCCGCGCTGGCGCTGTGCAGCCCCGGGCCGGCCGCCGCGCAGGCGCTGGCACCGCTGCCTGCGCTGGACTCCCCGGTCGTCGACACCACCGCGACGCTCGATCCTGCTGCCCGGCAGGCGCTGGAGACCCGAGCCCGGGACCTGCAGCGGCGCAAGGGCAGCCAGCTGCAGGTGCTGATCGTGCCGAGTACCCAGCCGGAAGACATCGCACAGTACGCGGTCCGGGCGTTCGACGCGTGGAGGCTGGGGCGCGAGGGGGTCGACGACGGCGTGCTGCTGGTGGTCGCCAAGGACGACCGGCGGGTCCGCATCGAGGTCGGCTACGGACTGGAGGGCGCCATCCCGGATGCGACCGCGCACCGGGTGATCCAGGAGTACCTCGTGCCGAAGTTCCGACAGGGGGATTACGCGGGGGGAATCGGTGACGCCAGCGCGGTGCTGGCAGGGTTGATCGAGGGCGAGCCCTTGCCCGCGCCGATGGCGCCGGAGCCCCGGAGGCCTGGCTCCGGGAACTGGCTGCTCGGGCTGGTGGCGGCGTTCTTCGTCGCGCAACTGGCCCGGGTCATGCTGGCCCGGCTGCCCGCGGTGCCGCGCGGCGTGATCGGCGGCGGGCTGTCCGCGGGTGCCGCGTGGTGGCTCTCTTCGGCGTGGCTCGTGGGCGGGTTCGGCGGACTGGTCGGTTTCCTCGTCGGCATCGCGGGCCTCGGCGGTGGAGGCGGAGGTGGGCGAGGTGGACGCTACGCGCGCGACCGTGGCTGGGGTGGTTTCGGCGGCCCGGGACTCGGTGGCGGCTGGGGAGGCGGGTCCTCCGGTGGGTTCGGCGGCGGCTGGTCCGGGGGCGGTGGCATGAGCGGGGGCGGCGGCGCCTCCGGGAGCTGGTGAGGTGACCATGGCACGCCTGGGCCGACTGTTCCGCCACCTGTTCGCGCCTTCCTCGCGGCGCCTGTTCCCCGAGGATCGCCTGAAGCGCATCACCGCCGCCGTGGTGGCCGGCGAGCGTCGCCATCGCGCCGAGATCTGCTTCGCCGTGGAGTCCGCGCTGTCCCCCGCGGCGGTGTGGGCGGGCGTGGACGCGCGCGCGGAGGCGCAGGCGGTGTTCGCACGGCTCGGCGTATGGGATACGGAAGCGAACAACGGCGTGCTGCTGTACCTGCTGCTGGCCGACCACCGTATCGAGATCGTCGCGGACCGCGGCTTTGACGGGCGGGTCAGCGATGCACAGTGGCGGGGCGTCTGCGAACGCATGGCCGACAGGCTGCGGGCGGGCGATGCGGACGCCGCCGTGGTCGAGGCGATCGAGGCGCTGTCTGACCTGGCCGCCCGACACTTTCCCCGCGAGGCGGACGAGGCGGATACGAACGAACTCCCCGACGATCCGCACCTGCTGTGATCGCACCCCGGAAGCGCACGCGGCTGGGGCACAATAGGCGGGTTCCCGCCAACCGGAGCGCGTCGTCCGCATGACCGTCCTGCACCAGATCGACCCGATCGCCTTCCACGTCGGGCCCGTGAGCGTCCACTGGTACGGGATCATGTACCTGCTCGGTTTCCTGGCGGCCTGGTGGCTGGGTCGCATACGGGTGCGCGCGGGGCGCTTGCCCGGGGTGGACGAGCAGGGCTTCGGCGATCTCCTCTTCTACGCCATGCTCGGTGTCGTGCTCGGCGGACGCCTGGGCTGGGTGTTCTTCTATGGGTTCGAAGCCCTGCTCGAGGACCCGCTCATGCTGTTCCGCATCTGGCAGGGCGGCATGAGTTTCCACGGGGGCCTGATCGGCGTACTGGTCGCGTCCTGGTGGTGGGCGCGGCGCAATGGACTGCACTTCTTCGACGTCATTGATTTCGTCGCGCCGCTGGTGCCACCGGGGCTGGGCTTCGGGCGACTGGGCAACTACATCGGTGGCGAGCTGTGGGGCAAGGAGACCGGCGCGGGCTGGGGCGTCGTCTTCCCGAACGGTCTGCCGGAACGCTTCGCCGGGCTCCCGATGGAGCGCTTGCGCGAGCTGCATGCCAACGGTGCGCTGGACGCATTCGCGCGCCATCCGTCGCAGCTTTACCAGGCGGCACTGGAGGGGCTGGTGATGTTCGTCGCGCTGTGGTGGTTCTCCAGCCAGCCCCGACCGCGGTATGCCGTGTCGGGCCTGTTCGCGCTGCTGTACGGCGCGTTCCGGTTCCTCGTCGAATTCGTCCGCGTGCCGGATGCGCAGCTCGGCTACCTGGCGTTCGGCTGGTTGACGATGGGCCAGGTCCTGAGCCTGCCGCTGGTCCTGCTGGGCCTGTTCCTGCTTTGGAAATCACGCGGCGCCCCCGTGCTCTCGCCTGCGTCCCCCGGCCGCGGAGCCTGACCGATGCGCCAGTACCTCGACCTGCTCCAGCACGTCCTCGAGAAGGGCAGCGACAAGGGCGACCGGACCGGTACCGGCACGCGCAGCGTATTCGGCTGGCAGATGCGCTTCGACCTGTCCGAAGGCTTCCCGCTGCTCACGACCAAGAAGCTGCACCTGCGCTCGATCGTGCACGAGCTGCTGTGGTTCCTGCAGGGCGACACCAACATCGCGTACCTGAAGGACCACAAGGTCTCGATCTGGGACGAATGGGCGGATGCCGACGGCAATCTCGGACCGGTGTACGGTCACCAGTGGCGGCACTGGCCGGATGGCAACGGCGGCGAGGTGGACCAGATCCGCTGGGTCGTCGACGAGATCCGCCGCAACCCGGACTCGCGCCGACTGATCGTCAGCGCGTGGAACGTGGCCGACCTGCCGCGCATGGCGCTGATGCCCTGCCACACGATGTTCCAGTTCTACGTGGTCGACGGGAAGCTGAGCTGCCAGCTCTACCAGCGCAGCGGCGACATCTTCCTCGGCGTCCCGTTCAACATCGCCAGCTACGCGCTGCTCACGCACATGGTGGCGCAGGTCTGCGGGCTGGGCGTGGGTGATTTCGTGCATACACTCGGCGATGCGCACCTGTACTCGAACCATTTCGAGCAGGCGCGCGAGCAGCTCTCGCGCACGCCGCGTCCGCTGCCCGTGCTGCGCCTCAACCCGGATGTGACCGACATCTTCGGCTTCCGCTACGAGGACATCGCGATCGAGGACTACGACCCGCACCCGGCCATCAAGGCGCCGGTGGCGGTGTAGGCCGGATCGAAATGACGGACCTTGTGCTGGTCGCCGCGCTCGACCGCAACCGCGCGATCGGTCGCGACAATGATCTGCCGTGGCGTTTGCCGGCCGACCTGAAGCGCTTCAAGGCCGTCACTCTGGGCAAGCCGCTGCTGATGGGCCGCAGGACCGCCGAGTCGCTGGGGCGCGCGCTGCCGGGTCGGCGCAACCTCGTGCTGACCCGGCGCGGGACCGTGCCGTTCGAAGGCATGGAGGCGGTTGCCTCGGTGGACGAAGCACGGGGGGCGGCCGCCGGCGATCCGGAGCTGTGCGTGATCGGGGGCGGCGAGGTCTATGCGCTCTGCCTGCCGCTGGCCGCGCGCCTGCGGCTGACCCACGTGGATACCGAAGTCGAGCGTGCGGACGCCTGGTTCCCGCGCTTCGATCCTGCCGACTGGAGGGTGGAATGGCGCGAGGCACACGACGCCGACGCGAAGCATGCCTTCGCGTTCGAGTTCGTCGACTATCGACGCGCGGGCCTTTAGGCCCGTCTGGCGCGCTCGCCGCCGCGGTTCCGGTTGCCGTCGTCCGGACGTGGCTTGTGGCGCTTGCGCGGGACGGCGGCGGGCGTGTCGCGGCCGGGCACCTGCACGATCCGCAGCTCATCGCTGTCCAACTGCAGTGCCGTCAGCGTGCCGCCCCAGACCGCGCCGGTGTCAAGCGCATGCACGCCATACCCGACGAACAGGCCCAGGGTCGACCAGTGCCCGCAGACGATCTTCAGGTCGCGCTCGGCACGGCCGGGTACTTCGAACCACGGGTACAGGCCGGCGGGCTGGGTGCCCGGCGTGCCTTTTTCCTCGAACGAAATGCGACCGCGCGGCGTGCAGTAGCGCAGCCGTGTCATCACGTTGATGATCGCGCGCATGCGGTCCATGCCGCCGAGGCGGGGACTCCATGCCGGACCGTCGCCGTACATGTGCTTCAGCAGACGCTGGTACTGGTCGCCGTGCAGTTTCTGTTCCACTTCGCGCGCATGGCGCTCGGCCATGGAGGGCGTCCACTTGGGGGCCAGCCCGGCATGCACCATCATCCAGCCGAGGTCACGGTCCACGTGGCAGAGCTTCTGCATGCGCAGCCACTCCAGCAGGACGTCGCGGTCCTCGGCGAGCACGATGCGTTGCAGGTCGGGATTGACCTTGCGCTGCTCCTCCTCGCTGCGCTGGCCGATCGCCAGCAGCGAGAGGTCGTGGTTGCCGAGCACCACCACGCTCTGCTCGCGCAGCGAGTGCACCAGCCGCAGGGTTTCCAGCGACTGGCCGCCGCGGTTGACCAGGTCGCCGCAGAACCACAACCGGTCGCGCGCGGGATCGAACGCGATCTTCTCCAGCAGGCGCTGGGTAGCGTCGTAGCACCCCTGCAGGTCGCCGATGGCCCAGATGCTCATGCCGACCGCCCCGTCAATGCAGCGTGCGGGGCACGGTCAGGGTGAAGGCCGGGATGGGCGCTTCGAACGAGGTGCCATCGTCCGCCATGAGCTGGTAGCGGCCTTCCATGGTGCCAAGGTCGGTTTCCAGCATGGCCCCGGAGGTGTACTCGAAATCCTCGCCGGGCCGGAGCCACGGTTGCTCGCCCAGGACCCCTTCGCCCTCGACCTCCTGCACCTTGCCGTTGGCGTCGGTGATGATCCAGTGGCGGGAAAGCAGGCGCGCGGAAACCGATCCGGTGTTGCGGATCTGGATGGTATAGGCGAAGACGTAACGGTCCTGCTCGGGTTCGGACTGGTCGTCGAGGTAACGGGTCGCGACGGCGATCTCGAGGGCGTATTCAGCGGGGTGGTTCATCGGGACAGTGTACCGGCGCGCGGGGGAGTTCGCGCAGGCGGGGCGTTCAGGACAGGCGGTTCGCGAGCCGGACGAAGGCATCCACCGGCACCTGTTCGGCACGCGTGCCCGGGTCGATGCCGGCGGCGTCGATCGCCTCGGCGTCACATTGCCGGGAGAGCGCATTGCGCAACGTCTTGCGACGCTGGCCGAAGGCGTCGCGGACGATGTCGGCGAAACGGACCGGGTCGTCGATGCCGACCTCGCCCGCGGGCCGCGGGACCAGCCGCACGACCGCCGAGTCGACCTTGGGCGGGGGACGGAATGCGCCCGGCGGGACGTTGAACAACGGGGTCACGCGGCACCACGCCTGCAGCATTACGCTGAGCCGGCCGTAGACCTTGCTGCCGGGCCCTGCGGCCATGCGGTCGACCACCTCTTTCTGCAGCATGAAGGTCATGTCGCGGATCACTGCCGCATGTTCCAGTGCATGGAAGAGGATCGGCGAGGACAGGTTGTAGGGCAGGTTGCCCACCAGTCGCAGCGGCCCTTCCTCGCCCGCGAGCGCGGTGAAATCGACCTCCAGCACGTTCCGATGGATCACCCGCAGCGTGCCGTGCGCGCGCGCCGCCTCGGTCAGCGGGAAGATCAGGTCGCGGTCGAACTCGATCACGGTCAGGCGGCCATGCACGTCGAGCAGGGGAAAGGTGATCGCGCCCTGTCCGGGGCCGATCTCGACCAGGCGGTCTTCCGGCGCGGGATTCACCGCCTTGACGATGCGGTCGATGATGCCGCGTTCGTGCAGGAAGTGCTGGCCGAGGCTCTTCTTCGGCGGATCCTTGAAATGGGAGGCGGTCATGGCGGGAAGTGTAGCGTCGTGGGGGCCGCCGGGGGCTTGGGCCAGCGGGACACGCCGTAAATACATCCATGTAGGCTCGTATGCGGCATCCATGCCGCATACGGTCCCGCCGGCCCAAGCCCCCGCCGACCACCGCGGTGTCGTTGGCAGTCGCGAGAGCGGGCGCATTTCCCTCGCCGGCCGCCGACGTCCCCGTGACGGGGTCGTGGTTGGATGGACTCAGCTTCGGCCGCGGACCGCAGCCCGCCCGCGCACCATGCGCGCGCAGGTGTCGGCGGCGGCGAACAGGCTGGAGGGATCCGCGATGCCGCGGCCAGCGAGGTCCAGCGCGGTGCCGTGGTCGACCGCGACCCGGGGGTAGGGCAGGCCCAGGGTGATGTTCACGGCCTGCTCGAAGCCGCTGTACTTGAGGACCGGCAGGCCCTGGTCGTGGTACATCGCCAGCACCGCATCGAAGCTCCGGAGCTTGCCGGGCAGGAAGGCGGTGTCGGCCGGCAGGGGCCCGACCAGCCGCATGCCAGCCTCGCGACGTTCCGCCAGCAGCGGTTCGATCACCTCGATCTCCTCCTGGCCGAGGTGGCCGGCTTCGCCCGCATGGGGATTCAGCCCCAACACCGCGATCACGGGGTCGGCGATGCCGAAGTCCTGGCGCAGGGCCTGGTGCAGGACGTCGAGCCGGCGAGCCAGCCGCTCGGCGGTGATCGCATCGGCCACGTCCCGCAGCGGCAGGTGGGTGGTGGCCAGCGCGACCCGCACGATGTCGTTGGCCAGCATCATCACCACCTCCCGGCCGGCCTGGTCGGCCAGCAGTTCGGTCGTGCCGGTATAGGCGATACCGCCCTCGTTGATGGTCGCCTTGTGGACCGGGCCGGTCACCAGGCCGTCGAACTCGCCGCGGAGGCAGCCGGCGGCGGCATCGAGCAGGGCGTCGATGACCGCGCGGGCGTTGGCGGGGTCGGCGCGCCCGGGCGATGCGGCGCGCGCGTTGCGAACCTCCTGCAGGGCCAGCGTGCCGGGCGTGGTGCCGGGGTCCCGCGGGTCGGTCAGCTCGAGCGGCAGGCCGAGGCGTGCCGCGGCATCGCGCAGTGTGTCCGGGTCCCCGAAGGCGGTCAGCGCGTGGTCGCGTGGACGCTGGGCCAGGCGGACGCACAGTTCCGGCCCGACGCCGGCCGGCTCACCCGGGACCAGCGCGAGCCGGGGTGCCCGCATGTCAGCTGCCGGTGGGGCCGTCGGTGGCCTGCGGGCCGACCCGCAGGTCGACATAGGCTTCGCTGCGCAGCTCGCGGAGGTAGCGGTTCCACTCCTCTTCCAGCTTGCGCCGGCCAATCGTGTCCGCCACCTGGTTGCGCCGGTTCTGGGCGTTGACGTCGGTCTGGCGGCTGCCGGTACGCTCGATGATGTGCCAGCCGGTGGAGCTGCGGAACGGCGCCGAGGTTTCGCCGTCGGCCAGGCCGGTGACCTGCGCCCCGAACTCGTACCCGAACTGGTCGGCATTGAACCAGCCGAGGTCGCCACCGCGCACCTTGCTGTTCAGGTCCTCGGATTCCTCGCCCGCCAGTTCGGCGAAATCGGCGCCGCCTGCCAGCCGCGCGGCCAGCGTATCGATGCGGGCCTTGGCCTGGGCATCGGAGGTGTCCTCGTCGACGCGGATCAGGATGTGGCGCGCCTTGTACTGGGTGACGGTCTGTGCGCTGCTGTCCTCGCTGGCGTTGCGGCTCTCCACGACTTGCAGCAGCTGGAAGCCGGACGGGCCGCGCAGCGGATCACTGACCTCGCCGGGCGCCATGTTGCTGACCAGCTGGATGAAGGCGCTGGGGATCTCGTCGCTGGAACGCCAGCCCAGGTCGCCGCCCTCGAGCGCGTTGGGGCTGTCGGAATAGCGGACCGCCGCGGCGGCGAAGTCCATCTCACCCCGGTCCAGCAGGCCCTTCACGCCTTCGATCTTGCGTTGCGCGACCGCGATCTGCTCCGGGGTCGCGCCCTCGGGCAGCGCCACCAGGATGTGCGCGAGGTGGTACTGGACGCCGCCGGCGGCCTGCGCTTCCAGCGCGGCGTCGATCTCGCCGTCGCTGACCGATACGCGGCTCTGGGCGTAGCTCTGGCGGAGCTTCTGGGTCAGCAGCTCGTCGCGGATCGAGCTGCGGAACTCCTCGTAGGACGTCCCGTCGCGCACGAGCTGCGCGCGCAGCAGGTCGAGGCTGATGTTGTTCTGGGCGGCGATGTTGGCGATCGCCGCGTCCACTTCCTGGTTGCTTGTGCGGATGCCCGAGGCTTCCGCGCGGGCCACCTGGAGCTTGAGCAGCACCAGGCGCTCCAGCACCTGCCGTTCCAGCACGTCACGCGGCGGAAGCTGCGCTTCGCGGCCGGCGTACTGGGCCAGGATGTTCTGCATGGCGCGATCGAGCTCGCTGCGCAGGATCACGTCTTCGTCGACGATCGCGACGATGCCGTCGATGGGCTGGAGCTGGCCGGATGGCGTTGCCTGCTGGGCCTGGACAGTGGTCGCGGAGAGGGCGGCCACGAGGGCGCAGGCGAGGAGTTTCTTCATAGGAGCGGATCAGCAGACGATTCGACGTTGTCGTCGGTAATGAGGGACGGCGGCACCAGATAGAGGTCGTCGCGGTCGTATCCGAGGATAGCACGGCGCAGTTCGCGTTCCGTCTTCTGGCCGGCCGAGCCGAGGCCCTTGAGCTCGAACTCCAGGCGCAGGGAGTCGTCCAGGTCGCCGTCGCGGTTGCGGACGTAGCGGCGGGCGATCAGGCGGACTGCCAGGCAGCAGTCTTCCCACTGGACGCCGGCAATGGATTCCAGCAGCTTGTCGTCCAGCAGTGAGTAGTAGTAGCGCCCCACCACGCTCCAGTTGTCGCTGACCGGGTAGAGGAAGGAGAAGTCCACCTGCTCCAGCAGGTCCTCGCGGTCGGTCGGCCGGCGCCGGTAGCGGTAGCCCAGGTTGATGACGCCCGAGTCCTTGAGCAGGTACCGCAGGCGCACGCTGGCCAGGTCCTCGCCCTTGAACTTGGGATCCCACTGGTAGCCGACGTTGATCTTCCAGCGGTCGTTGGGGGACACGCTGACGTCGGCGATCCACGCCGACTTGCCCTGCTCGATGGGCTGCTCGCTGCCCAGGGTGGTGCGGACGTCGTCGAAATACTGGATCTGGCCGATGCTGGCGGCCAGCCGCTCCCGGCCGTCGTCCTCGCTGATCAGGCGGGTGGTCAGCGCCGCGGTCAGCTGGTTGGCGTCGGTCTGGCGGTCTGCGCCGGTGTACCGGTTGTCGCGGAACAGCTGGCCCCAGCTGTAGGTCATCGGGGCGGTGTCGAAGCTGGGGATGCCGCTCTGGTCCCGGTAGGGGACGTTCAGGTAGTAGATCCGCGGCTCGAGGGTGTGCAGGTAGTTCTCGCCGCCGATGCGGGTCTCGCGGTCGAAGAACAGGCCCGCGTCGATCGACGTGATCGGCATGCTGCGGCTGGGCGATGCGTCGCCGAACCGGTTGGCGAGGGTGTCGTCCAGCTCGTAGCCGGTGTAACGCCACGCGAGGGTGGGGCGCACGAACCAGCTGTTGCCTTCCAGCGGCATGCTGACCCAGGGCTTGAGGTCAAGCCGGGTACCGCCGCCCTTGAGGTCGACTTCGTGCTGGAAGCGGACGACCTCGGCGTTCAGGCCGGTCTCGAACCACTGGCCCTGGGGCTGCTCCCAGTTGAAGTAGGCGCGCGGGAGCCGGTCGAAGCGCAGGCTGCTCTCGCTGACGGTGTAGTCGGTGAGCTGCTGGTGGTCGGCCATCAGGCCGGCGTCCCAGTAGCGACCCCGGCCGAACAGGCCCATGCTGCTGGTCATCGCGTACGCCGAGCGCCCGAACAGGCTGTTGCTGAAGTCGTCCAGGTAATGGGTATCGCTGACCCAGCCCAGGTTGGCGCGCGCATGCCAGCTGCCGCCCAGCCAGTCGGCGTCGATGTTGTGGGTGGCTTTCAGCCGGAACAGGCCGCGGTCATCCTCGGGCAACGTGGCGCCCGGGATCGGGGTGCCGTTGGGGAGGAAGAAGTAATCGTCGGGATCGCGGGACGGCAGCCGGTCGTGCGGCATCCACTCGCCGTAGACCTCGCCCTCGCCCTGCGGGTACAGCCAGCGGAACTCGGCGCCGAGCTGCGGGCCGCGGTCGGTCATGATGCGGGGGAAAAACGTCGCGTCGTAGTTCGGCGCGATGTTCCAGTAGATCGGCTGCTCCCAGTCGAACCCGTCGCGGCTGGACATCGAGATCGACGGATACAGCAGGCCGCTGCGGCGACGGTCGTCGGTCGGGAACATGAACCACGGGACATACAGCACCGGCACGTTGCCGACGCGCAGGACGGCGTTCCGGGCCACCGCCATGCCTTCGTCGGTGTCGATGTCGATGCGGTGGGCGCGCAGCTGCCACTTTTCCTCGCCAGGGGGGCAGGTGGTGTACGTGGAGCCGACCAGGGCGCCCTGGGCCCCGTTGAGTTCGATCCGATCGGCGCCGCCGTTGCCGCGACGGTCGATCAGCTGGTAACGCAGATCGCTGATGACGTGGCGGTCGTTGTTCTGGTTGCCTTCCGCATGGTCGGCCACGATGCGCATCCCGGAATCCTGGTACCGCACGCCGCCTTCGGCGGTGTAGGTGCCGGTTTCCTCGTGGAAGCTGAGGGTGTCGGTATGCAGGAACTGGTCGCCGCGGGTCAGGCGCACGTTGTCCTGGACGATGATGTTCTCGCCCGTCGCCTCGCGTTCCAGGTGGCCGCCTTCGATGTCGGTGGGCGCGTCCTGTCGCGCCTCGGGCCCGGTCGTGGCTTCCGGGGCGTCGTCAAACGCCGGTACTGCGTCGCCGACCGGGCACAGGCTCCAGTCTTCCTCGTCCTCGGCGGCCTGCACCGGGAGCGCCAGCGCGATGCACAGGGACAGAGGCAAGAGGCGGAGGGTTTGGCGCACGCGGTCATCCGGCGGTGGTGGCAGAGCGGCGGTTAGCTTGCCCCATCGCCCGTGGAGCGGCAATGCACGGCCAGGGGGGCTCGTTCATCTGGCGGGGCCGGGACGCTCAGGCGGGCGGCGTCTCGCGCAAAGCCCCCACGTGGGCGACGCTGCATTCCCGCAGGGCCTGCAGGTCGTATCCGCCTTCGAGCATCGACACCACGCGCCCACTCGCGTGGCGGTCGGCGATCGCTACCAGTTCGCGGGTCAGCCAGGCGAAATCGTCCGCGTCCAGGGTGAGGCCGGCGAGCGGGTCCAGGCGGTGTGCGTCGAAGCCCGCGGACACCAGCAGCAGCTGAGGCCTGAAAGCGTCCAGCGTCGGCAGCAGGCGCTCCCCCCACGCCGCACGGAACGCCGTACTGCCGTCGCCGCACGCGAGGGGGGCATTGAGGACGTTGCCCACGCCGCGCTCGTGGACGTGGCCGGTGTCGGGGTACAGCGGCATCTGGTGCGAACTGAGGTACATGACACGGGGATCGCTGCGGAAGATCGCCTGGGTCCCGTTGCCGTGGTGCACGTCGAAGTCCACCACCGCGACCCGCGCGAGGCCATGCCGCTCGCAGGCATGCGCCGCGGCCACGGCAATGCTGTTGAACAGGCAGAACCCCATGGGGGCGGTGTCCGTCGCGTGGTGGCCGGGGGGGCGGATCGCGCAGAAGGCCCGCCGCGGGCCGTGGCCGAGGACTGCGTCTACCGCGGCGACGCCGGCCCCGGCCGCGCGCAACGCGGCATCGGCCGAATGCGGGCCCAGGACCGTGTCCGGGTCCAGCGCGACGCGTTCCCCATGCGGCAGCGGCGTGTCGAGCACCAACGCCAGCAGGGCGTCATCGTGCACGCGCAGCAACTGTCCGCGGGTCGCGCAGGGCGCGGTATGCCAGTCGAGATCGGGAAAGGCCGCCCCGAGCGCCTCGGTCACCGCGGCCAGCCGGGCCGGGCGCTCCGCATGGGCCGCGCCGGGATCGTGTAGGAGGCAGTCGGGATGGCTGTAGATGCGCATTGGGTCCACCCCGCGCCGGTCAGGCCCTGCGCCGCTCGTGGTTCCAGAGCACCTCGCCGTGCCCGCTGGCCCGGGCGAGTACGCGGGCCAGCACGAACAGCAGGTCCGACAGGCGGTTGAGGTAATGCACGGCCTCGGGGCGCACGTCTTCCACCCGGGACAGGGCCACCGCTTCGCGTTCGGCGCGACGGACCACCGTGCGGGCCACATGGCAGCGTGCTGCCGCCTCGCCGCCACCGGGGAGGATGAAGTCCTTCAGGGCCGGCAGGTCCTCGTTGAGGCGGTCGAGATGCACTTCGAGCCGCTCGACGTCCGCGGCGCCGATGGCCGCATGGCCGGGGATGCACAGTTCTCCGCCGAGGTCGAACAGCTGGTGCTGGATAGCGGTCAGCAGTGCGCGCACGTCATCGGGGAGGTCGCAGGCCAGCAGCAGGCCCAGGCAGGAGTTGGCTTCGTCCACGGTGCCATAGGCCGCGACCCGCGCGGAATCCTTGCCGGTACGGCTGCCATCGCCCAGTCCGGTGCTGCCGTCGTCGCCGGTGCGCGTGTAGATCCTGGACAGGCGATTGCCCATGGCTCAGGCGGTGCGTGCCTGGAGGGCCGGCAGGCGGCTGCGCAGCAGCGCGAAACCACCGAAGAGCACGGCTGCGTAGAACAGCGTACCGAGGACCGTCCACTGGAAGAACGGGATGCCGGCGGCATACGCGAGGCCCAGTCCCCCCAGTGTTTTCGGATACATGGGGTCGGTCAGCCAGGCGCCGGCATTGCTCACGATGAAGAACAGCAGCGAAGTGCCGATCGCGAACCCCAGCACGCGGGCCCCGCCGACCTTGCCGCGCAGGCCGAATCCGATCGCGGTAATCGCGGCGACGCAGCCGTAGCCCAGCCAGATGCCCGCGCCGCTGAACCAGCTTGCGTAGAGGCCGCCGTTGATCGTGGCGAGGAGGAGGTCGGACAGCAGCATCGCGGCGAGCGGGACGATGAACGCCCATTGGCGGGAGGCGAAGTAGGCGCCGCCGAACAAGGCGATCGCGACCACCGGCGAGAAGTTGGGCGGATGCGGCAAGACCCGGGTCAGCGCGGCACCGAGGATCAGCGCGGCAAGCACCAGAGGTCCGGCGGAGAAGATCCCGTTCGTGGATGCGCGGGACGGGACGGTCGTGGGGGATGCGCTGCGGTTCATGGTGCGACGACGTGGCGTGGACGTGGGAAGCGGATAGCATAGCGCAGAGGGTGGGCCGCTCGCGGCGGCGTGCTGCATGGCACCATGGCGCGCAGGCCGTCGCCGGCCCTCCGTGTCTCCACAGGATCCATGCCCGACATGCCCCCCAGTACCGACGCGCCCGCCGACACCCCCTGCCATGACGTGCTGATCGTGGGGGGCGGCCTGGTGGGCGCGAGCCTGGCGATCGCCCTGGACGGACTGGGCGTGGACGTGGGGCTGGTCGAGGCGGCGCCGCCCGGCTCGCTTCCGGCGGTGTTCGACGAGCGCAACCTCAGCTTCGCCGAGGCCACGGTCAACGCACTCACCGCGCTGGGCGTGATGCAGAAGCTGCATGCCCCCACGGGCCGCATCCAGCGCATACACATCAGCCGTCGCGGCGACCTCGGCCGTGCCCTGCTGGACGCGACGGACCATGGGCGCGAGGCCTTCGGGCAGGTCGTGGTTGCGCGGGACTTCGGGGATGCGCTCGAGGCCCGGCTGGCGGAGCTCCCGGGCCTGCTGCGGTACCGCCCCGTTCGTTTCGTGGGCCTTGAGGCGGGCGACACGGCGGCCTGGCGGGCGGTCCGGGTCGCCGACCAGGGAGGGGAGCGGGTGCTGCGCGCGCGGCTCCTCGTGGCCGCGGACGGCACCCGCAGCCAGGTCCGGGAGGCCCTCGGGATCGGCAGCGACCTGCATGACTATGAGCAGACCCTGCTCGTGACCCGGCTGCGTGCCGAACGCGCCCCCGACGGGACCGCGTACGAGCGCCTGGGGGCGCACGGACCCACCGCCCTGTTGCCGCGCGGCGACCGCCACTTCGGATTGGTCCATGGCGTGGCACGTGACGAGGCCGAGGCGGTGGCCGGACTGGCCGAGCCAGCCTTGCTCGAGCGCGTGCAGGAAGCCTTTGGCTGGCGCGTGGGACGCTTCCTGTCCTGTGGACGCCCGAGCCAGTACCCGGCGATCCGCCTGCTGGCCGAACGCACCGTCGCTCCGCGCGCGGTGCTGGTGGGCAACGCCGCCCAAAGCATCCATCCGATCGGCGCGCAGGGCTTCAACCTGGGCCTGCGCGACGCACTCACGCTCGCGGAGCTGATTGGCGAGGCGCGCGCGCGGGATCCCGCCGCCGATTGTGGCGAGGCGGGTCTGCTCCGTTCGCATGTGGAACGTCGGCATGTCGATCGCGAGGAGACCGTGGCCTTGTCGGACGGTCTGGCGAAGTTGAGCGCGAACCCGGCGCCGTTGCTGCGTCCGCTGCGCAGCCTGGGTCTGTTCGCACTGGAGCGGGTGCCTTCGGTCCAGGCCGCCCTGGTCGGGGGCGCGCTGGGATACCGGGGCCACGTCCCGGCGTTGTGCCGGGCACCGGCATGAGCCGCCGCGACCTGTACGACATCGTGGTGGTGGGCGCTGGGGTGGTCGGCGCCACCGCCGCCCTGGCCTGCGCGCGCGATGGCCTGCGCGTCGCCCTGGTGGAGGCCCGCCCGCCCGCGCCTTGGCGTGCGGAAGCGCCGGACCTGCGCGTATATGCCTTCGCGCCCGACAATGCCGCCTTGCTGGACGACCTCGGCGTCTGGCGCGGGGTGCGCGAGTCCCGGGCCCAGCCCTACCGTTCGATGCGGGTGTGGGACGCGGGCGGGGGCACACCGCTGGCGTTCGATGCCGACGCGTTCGCCCGTCGCGAACTCGGGTGGATCGTCGAGAACGCGTTGCTGGTCGACCGGCTCTGGCATGCCTTGGCGCCTGCGGGAGTCGATCTGCACTGTCCGGACCGGGTCGCGATGCTGGAGCAGGATGCGACCCATGCCACGCTCCAGCTCGAGTCGGGCCTGCGCGTGCACGCACGGCTGGTGCTGGCTGCCGATGGGGGCGACTCGCAGCTGCGTGGCCTCGCGGGCATCGAGACGGTGACCCGCGATGCGGGACAGAGTGGGCTGGTCGCCTTCGTCGACCACGCCCATCCGCACGGCGACACCTGCTGGCAGCGGTTCCTGCCCACCGGCCCACTCGCCTTCCTGCCGTTCGCCGGGCACGGGGGCCGGCGCAGCTCGATCGTCTGGACGCTGCCCGAATCCGAGGCCCTGAGGCTGCGCGATGTCGACGAGAGTGCATTCCTCAACGAGCTTGAACGCGCCTTCGACGGACCGCCGGGGCCCGTCCAGGCGGTATCGAAACGCGTGGCGTTCCCGCTGAAACGCCAGCTGGCCGAGGCCTGTGTCGCGGGGCGCGTGGCATTGCTCGGCGATGCCGCGCACGTCGTCCATCCCCTTGCGGGCCAGGGCGTGAACCTGGGCCTGCGGGATGTCTCGAGCCTCCGTGCCTCGCTCCGCGGCGCGACCCGCAGGGGCCTGGAGATCGGCTCGGCCTCGCGTCTCGCGCGCTGGGCCCGCACGCGCCGCAGTGAAAACGCGCTGGCCGCGCACGCCTTCGATGGTCTCAACCGGGTGTTCTCCAACGAGGCCCTGGTGCCGACCCTGTTGCGGGGTCCCGCCATGGGCCTGGTCGGGCGGTTCCCTCCGATCACCCACGCCCTGTGGCGGCGTGCGGCCGGCCTTTGATCATGGGGCCTGTGGCCGCGAGGCACTAAACGCGGGTCGTTCCAGCGGGACACGTCCTCCCGGGACGCGTCCCGCCGGTGGCGCTCAGCGCACGTTCGCCCAGTCCTCGAATTCGCCTGCGGACAACCGACCATCGCGGTCTGCGTCGATGCGCTCGAAATGATGCGCGACAGCGACATGCGTGGACGCTTCGGCCGGATCCAGCCACTGGTCGCCATCGCGATCCAGCGTGCCGAAGTCGGCGGCCGGAATGTCCACCGCCTGGCCGGACGGAAGCGAACGCACCGTCAGTTGGGGCGCCACCGGCTCAGGGAGCGGGGCGGTGGCGGCAGGTGCCGCAGTCGTGGCGAGCGCGGTGGCCTCGGCCGCCGAGCGGGCCTGGGAGGTGGCCAGGATCGCAGCGGCGGTGGCGTTCGCTGCCTCGTTGGCGGCCTGGCGTGCATCTTCGGCGGCTGCGACCGGATTGGCACCGCGTTGCGCAACCGTTTCCGCGGTCAACGCACGGTTGGCCGCGTTCACCGCCTCGTTCGCGGCTTCCAGCGCATTGGCCGACGACAGGTCGGCGGTATGCGCGGTGCTGCGCGCTGCGATCGCGCCTTCGACGGTTGTCGCGCCCGCATCGCGGGTCTCCGCAGCGGCCTGCGCGGCTTCCTGCGCGACCGCGGCCTGATGGCGCGCCGCACGCGCCTCGGCGACCGCGATCTCGGCGTCTTGCCCGGCTTCCACCTTCGCCTCGACCTCTGACTGCACCTGTTGCGCGACGGCCGGGGCGATACATGTCGCCAGTGCCACGGCCAGGAGGGCGCGGCGGGCGCTGGGGCCATCGACTCGCAGGGCGGGGACTCGCATGGCACGGCTCCTTTCTGGTTGGGTCGGGACCGATGCTGGGGACGCGGCTATCAAGTCCGCGTCAAATTGCGGAACCGGGGATGAACGTGGCCGGCGGCACTGGACGGCTTGCGTTCAGCGCGGCCGCGCGAAGACGGTGATCTCTTCGCGATCGTGATACAGCTGGCGTGCGCGTATGTGCAGGGGACGGCCTGCCTGCGCTTCGAACAGGTCGAGGCAGAGGCGCGTTTCGTCCCAGCGTTTTTTCATCGGCAGCTTGAGGTTGAAGATGGCTTGCCGGCACCAGCCTTCGTGGAACCAGGTCGCCATGCGCTCGGCGACGCGGCGCGGCTGCTCGACCATGTCGCAGACCATCCAGTCCAGCGGCTGCGGGGGGTGCCATCGAAAGCCATCGGCACGCAGGTGCTCGAGGCGGCCCGTGTCGAACAGATGGCCTCGCAGGGGACCATTGTCGATCGCGGTCATGTGCAGGCCCTTGCGAAGCATGACCCAGGTCCAGCCGCCGGGTGCGGCCCCGAGGTCGGCGCCGGTGAGGCCATCGCGAAGCAGCTCCCGGCGCTCGTCCGCATCCATCAGTACGGCGAGGGCCTCTTCGAGCTTGAGCGCGGAGCGGCTGGGCGCTTCGTGATGCATGCGCAGGCGCGGGATGCCTCCGGGCCAGGGCGCGCTGTCCCCGGGATGGCTGCGGGCGAGCAGGGCGTGTTTGCCGTCGAGGAAGACCACGTGCAACCGGGGCCGGTGCGGCACATCCCGGGCCGAGAGCCAGCCGGCCTTGCGCAGGGCCGGTCGAAGCGCGTTGCCAAAGCTGCGGGCCAGGCCGGACAGCGGGCGGGAGGCGTCCGAGTCCGGGTGCTCCACCTGCAGCTCCCCGAAGGGCGGTTGGCCGTCGCGCCGCACCGCGGCCCCCTCCAGGGCGGCCAGGATCGGTGCGATCCGGTCGCTCGGGTCCAGGGCGCTCAGCTCCGCGAGGCGCAGCAGCTTCTGCCGTGCGAAGACGAGCTCCGCGAACGGCAGCGCCCGTGCCAGTGCGGGGGCGGTGTCGCTGATGAACTGGACGAAGCCACTGTCGCGTTCGGTGCGGGCGTAGCCGGCGTGGCCGAGCAGCGCGGCGCGCGCGGTGAGCTCGGCGGCGAGTTCGGGCTCGAAACCGGCGCGGCAGTGGCAGAACAGCGCGTCCGCGCGAGGGCCGTCGAGAGCGTCGGGTCGGAGGTCCATGTGGGGCGTCAGTAGCGGGGAGCGCCGGACTCGCCATAGGCGCGCAGCACGTCGCATGCGGCGTCGCGCTGGAGGTCGCGGACCACGTCGATGCCACGGCGGTTCAACTCGCCGATCCAGTCCGCCGGCAACGGGCCCTCGTCGAACGCCGTGAGCGACTGCACGTCCTCGCTGCGGGCGCCGATCAGAAGCCGGTCGATGCCGGCCCAGACGGTCGCCCCATAGCACTGGCAGCAGGGTTGCGAGGACGTCGCCAGCGTGACCGGGCCGCAGGGGCGGTCGTCGGCATCGCGGTTCAGGCGCGCGCGCTGGGTGCGTTGCTGCGCCAGCATGTAGGCCATCGTTTCCGCGTGCGCGACCGAACAGGTGTGCGGCAGCACGCGGTTGACGCCGACGGCGACGATGCGGTCGTCCGGACCGAATACCGCGGCGCCGAACGGCCCGCCGCTCCCGGCATCGATGTTGAGGCGGGACAGGCTGATCGCCAGCGCGATCTTGTCGTCGTCGCCGGGGTAGGCCGGGCCGGTGTCCACGCGCTCGTGGACCCAGGCGGGCAGGGTCAGGTGGACCTGGGCGTAGAGCATCGGCTTACTGCAGTTGGGGGACGTCGCTGTCCTGCGCTTCGCAGCGCCCCTGGACGCACTGGCAGGCCTGGATCTCGCGGAAGCCGCAGGTCGCCATCATCCCCGATGCCTCGCACGCCGCCTTGACCGCGGCCGGGTCGGTGGGACTGCCCTTGTTGACGCAGGCGGGGTAGTAGCCGCAGCAGTTGCCAACGTCCTTGACGGTGCAATCGGCGTTCGTGCTGCAGCTCATGTCGAGCTTCACGGCGGCTCCGATGGGCGCGGAGACCTCTTCGCCGACGCCCGGTGTCGCGGCGCCGGGGGCGACCTCCTCGCCGGGTGCGCGCGCTGGAGGCAAGGCCTGTCCGGCCCCGGGCGCGGGGCGTTCGGGAACCGCGTCCGACGTCGCCGCTGTCGCGACAGGCGCGGCCGGCGCCGTGGGGGGCGTGCTGTCCACGGCGGGCGCGCAGGCGGCAAGCCCGACGGCCAGGGCGAGGCCCGCGAGGAATGCGAGCCGGGTCAGGAGCGAAACGCGGTCAACAGCCATGGCGGCCTCCGGAAGGGTCCGTGCGTGCGGGCAGGGTACGCCAGTCGGCGTCAACGTCGCAGCGGCTGTTCAGTCCTTGTTGGCCCAGGTGTCACGCAGGGTGACCGCGCGATTGAACACCGGTGCGTCCGCGCGGTGGTCCTTGCGATCGGTGACGAAGTAGCCGGTCCGTTCGAACTGGAAATGCTGTTCGGGGCCTGCGTCGGCCGCCGCGGGCTCCACGTAGCCGGTCACGGTGCGTCGCGAATCGGGATTGAGGTGGTCCTGGTAGGTCTTGCCATCCGTGTCGTCATCTGGGTCGGGGACGTCGAACAGGCGGTCGTACAGGCGGATCTCGGCCTGGACGGCGTGCGCGGCGCTGACCCAGTGGATGGTGCCCTTGATCTTGCGGTTCGCGCCTTCCATGCCCGGGCGCGACTCGGGGTCGAGGGTGCCGCGCAGTTCGACCACGTTGCCGCTGGCGTCCTTGATGACCTCGTCGCAGCGGACGATGCCCGCGCCGCGCAGGCGCACTTCGCCGCCCGGCACCAGGCGTTTGAAGCCTTTCGGCGGGACTTCGGCGAAGTCTTCGCGGTCGATCCACAGCACGTTCGAAAACGGCACCGTGCGGTTGCCGAAGCGTTCGTCCTTGGGGTGGTTGGGGAACTCCAGCGCTTCCTCGTGGCCGTCCGGCAGATTGGTGATCACCAGCTTCAGCGGTTCGACCACCGCCATCCGGCGCGGCGCGGCGGCGTCGAGGTCCTCGCGCAGGCACCCTTCGAGCACCGAGTAGTCGATCAGCGAATTCTGCTTGCTGATGCCCAGGCGCTCCACGAACAGGCGCAGCGACGCCGGGGTATAGCCGCGGCGGCGGATGCCCTGCAGGGTGGGCATGCGCGGGTCGTCCCAGCCATCGACCAGCCCGGCCTGCACCAGCGCCATCAACTTGCGCTTGCTCATCACCGTGTAGTTGATGTTGGCGCGCGAGAACTCGATCTGGCGCGGCTTCGCCGCCTCCAGCGGCAGCCCGTTGTCGGTCAGCGGCTTCAGCAGGTCGGGGTTGCCGGCCAGGTCGACCTTCTCCACGCACCAGTCGTAGAGTGGACGGTGGTCCTCGAACTCCAGCGTGCATAGCGAATGGGTGATGCCTTCGACGGCGTCGCCCAGCGAGTGCGCGTAGTCGTACATCGGGTAGATGCACCATCCGGCGCCGGCGATCGGGTGGGGCACGTGCTTGATCCGGTACAGCGCCGGGTCGCGCAGGTTGATGTTGCCGCTGGCCATGTCGATCTTCGCCCGCAGCGTCCGCGCGCCGTCCGGGAACTCGCCCGCGCGCATGCGGCGGAACAGGTCGAGGTTCTCCTCGACCGGGCGGTCGCGGTATGGCGAGTTGCGGCCCGGTTCGGTCAGCGTGCCACGGTAGGCGCGCACTTCGTCGGCGGACAGGTCGCAGACGAAGGCATCGCCCTGGCGGATCAGCTTCTCCGCGGCGAGGCAGTAGACCTCGAAGTAATCGGAAGAATGACGCAGGTCGTTCCACTCGAATCCCAGCCAGCGCACGTCTTCCTGGATCGCACGCACGTACTCCGGGTCTTCCTTCACCGGGTTGGTGTCGTCGAAGCGCAGGTTGCAGGTGCCACCGAACTCCTGCGCGATGCCGAAGTCCAGGCAGATCGCCTTGGCGTGGCCGATGTGCAGGTAGCCATTCGGCTCGGGGGGGAAACGCGTGCGGATCGCCGCGTGCTTGCCGCTGGCGAGGTCGTCGCGGACGATCTGGCGGATGAAGTCCTGCTTGACCGGGGCCGTGCCGGCGGTGTCGGGGCTGGAGTCGGGCGGGGTGGGCGTGGCAGGCATGCGGCGGCGGATCAGCGTGGGGTTGAACCCGACAGTCTAGCGTCTCGCAGGCGCCGACGCCGGCTCCTCGTGCCCTTGACGCCGCGTGGTCGCGCGGCCACGTATGCTCGCGTTCAGTCCACTCCCGGGGCCCCGGCAATGAAGGTCGTCTATGAAGCCGCCAGCGTGATCGACGCGCACCTGGTCCGGCATGCGTTGGAGGATGCCGGCATCCCGGTGTTCCTGCGGGGCGAGAGCCTCGTCGGCGGCATGGGTGAACTGCCGTTGTTCGGCGTGGTCGCGGTCTGCGTGCCCGACAGCGCCTGGCCCGAGGCCAGCGCCCTGGTCGCGGCGTTGCCGCTGTCCGCGCCGGGGACCGTGGCGGATGAAAGCGACGATGCCGTGCCGGGGGGAGGCTGGGTGCCGGCATGATGACCCGGCGTCCCTCCCTGTCCCGTCTGGAGCCCCCATGCTGAACATCGGTGCCTTCAAACAACGGCTGCCCACCGCCGCGGATGCGCTGCCGGGGCGCGACACGCCGCTGCCGTTGCACAACGTCCATCACGTGACGGGCCGCCCCCTGCGGGGCGATTTCGAGGGGCTGTCGCGCCTGCAGTTCGGCATGGGCTGTTTCTGGGGCGCCGAACGGCTGTTCTGGTCGATCCCGGGGGTCTTCACCACGGCCGTGGGGTATTCCGGCGGCGTGACCCCGAACCCGACCTACCGCGAGGTCTGCAGCGGCCTGACCGGACACGCGGAAACGGTGCTGGTGGTCCATGACCCGGCGTTGATCACGACGGAGCAGCTGCTCAAGGCCTTCTGGGAGGGCCATGACCCGACCCAGGGCATGCGCCAGGGCAACGATGTCGGCAGCCAGTACCGCTCGGTCATCTATTGCGATGATGACGCGCAACGGGCGGCGGCCATCGCCAGCCGGGACGCCTACCAGCAGCGCCTCGACGCCGCGGGACTGGGCACCATCACCACGGAGATTGCCTGCCCGGCACCCCCCTTCCACTATGCCGAGGACGACCACCAGCAGTACCTGTCCAAGCATCCGGCCGGTTACTGCGGCCTGGGCGGCACCGGCGTGAGCTGCCCGCTCGGCGTGGACGCGTAATGGCGGGCTTCGCCCCCCGATAGCCACGGAGATCCCACCATGAAACCCATCCTGTTGAAGGTGTCGCTGGCCCTCTCCCTCGCGCCGCTGCTTGGCTGCCAGCCGGAGCCGCCAACGGATCCGGTGGCGCCGGCCGAATCGCCTGCTTCGGAGCCCGCCGGGATGTCGGAGGCCGAGCTCGGGCCGGCGGAAGGCATGGCGCCGGAGGACCTGGGGCCGGCCGTGGGCATGGGCGAGGACGACATGGGGCCGCCTTCGATCATGTCCCCGTCCGATGTCGACCCGGCCAGCGGTCCCTCGTTCGACTGCGCGAAAGCGAGTGGCGACGTCGAGCGCATGGTCTGCCAGGACCCTGCGCTCGCCGCACTGGATCGCGAACTGGACGCGCTCTACACCCGTCTTCAGTCGAAGGCCGGGGATCGCGACGCTTTCGTCGCCACGCAGCGCGGGTGGGTCAAGGGTCGAGACGAGTGCTGGAAGGACAGCGATGCCCCTCGCTGCGTCCGGGAGGCCTACCAGACCCGCCTGGTCGAACTGCAGCTCGACAGTGGCGAGGTGGTGGTGCCCACGCCGGTCGCGTTCCGTTGCGGTGACGGCACGCTTCCGTTCACGGCCGTGTACTACAACGACATCGAACCGCGCGCGGCGGTGCTGACCTGGGGCGGCGACCAGGCCATCGTGTTCCCGGACCGCTCCGCGAGCGGGGCCAAGTACGGCCGTCAGGGCGTATCATTCTGGGAGCACCAGGGCGAGGCGCAGCTCGATTTCTTCGGGAAGCAGGCGACCTGCCAGCCCATCGGCTGACCCTGCTTCGCGCCGGCAGACGCCCCCGCCGGGGGCCCTCGGATCCGCCCGCTAGAATCGGCGGTGCGGTCACGTGGGCCGCGGAGCTCCCGGGGAGTGCATGTCTCGAAAGTCTGGAACGTGGGGGGTGGCCGTCCTGACACTGGCGGCCCTGGCCGTGACCTTCCTGTGGCCCTTCGAGCCGCCGCTGCCCACGTTCGAGGCGGCCGGTCCGCCGCCCACGCCCCGGGCCTGGAAGGCCGCCCCCGCGTTGCTCGCCGGGAGCGGCGTGCGCGGCTGGCAGGACGGCACGGCCGACCGCGCGCGCTTCGCCGATCCATGGGGCGTCGCCCTCCCGGGCGACGGCAGCGTGCTGGTGGCGGATGCCGGCGACAACAACCGCATCCGGCGCATCACCCTGGACGGGCGGGTCGAGACCCTCGCCGGCGGCGTTGAAGGGTTCCGCGACGGCACCGGCGCGGAGGCGCGCTTCCACACGCCGTCGGGGCTGGCGTTGGACCTCGCCGGCAACCTCTATGTCGCCGACACCGGCAACCATGCGATCCGCAAGGTCACCCCCGACGGCCGCGTGACCACGCTTGCCGGCACGGGCCAACCCGGCTACCGCGATGGGGCAGGCGTGGACGCGATGTTCGACGGCCCGATGGGCGTCGCCGTGGATGCCAGCGGCCGGGTCCTCGTGGCCGATACCTACAACGACCGGATCCGGGTGATCGACCCGCATGGGCGGGTTGGAACGCTTGCGGGCGACGGCACGCCGGGGATGCGCGACGGTCCCGGTTGGCAGGCGCGATTCGACACCCCGACCGGCATCGCGGTCGATGTCCGGGGCCGGGCCTGGGTCGCGGACGCCGGCAATGGGCTGCTGCGGCAGGTGCAGCCCAATGGGCAGGTCGCGACGCTCCTCTCCGACATGGAGGCGACCCCCATGGCCCTCGCGCGCAGCCACGACGGCGTCCTGTATGCCAGCACCGTATGGCCGGGCGCGATATGGCAACAGGGCGCGAACGGGCACTGGACGCGTGTGCTCGAGTTGCCGCCCGGTCACAGGATGTCCCGCCCGGCGGGAATCGCAGTCGGCCTGGACGGTGCGCTCACCCTGGCCGATGCCGGTGCGTACCGCGTCCACCGCCTGGCCGCGCCGATCGCGCGCCCGTGGCCGACCCCTCCCGCGGAGAGCGAGGTGCCGGGGGAGGCCCGCGTGCATACCGCCCCGCGCCCGCTAACCGTTCCCGGACCGATCGGCCCCGACCCCGCCACGCCCCTGCCGGACACCGGTGGGCGGTGGCCGCTGCACCCGCAGCAGGGATGGCACGAGGTGGTCGGGACCCTTGGCGAGGTGCGCGGCGACTATCACGGGGAGAGCCGCCATCACCTGCATGCCGGGCTGGACATCCGCGGCGACGTTGGCCAGCCGGTGCTGGCGATGAGCGATGCGAAGATCAGCCAGCCACTGGCCGCGTGGAACCCCGGCGGCCTGGGCGAGGGCCTCGCGCTGGACGAACTCAACTACATCCACATGCGCGTGGGCCGGCGGTCCGATGCGTCGCCGTTGGCGCCGTCGAAATTCCGCATGGTCGAGTCGGACACCGGCGCGCTTGCGCGCGTGCGCGTGAGGCGCGGCACCCGTTTCGAGGTCGGCGAGCCGCTGGGCACCATCAACCGCATGGCCCACGTGCACCTCGAGGTCGGCAGCAGCGGTTTCCAGCGCAATGCCGCGGTGCTGGGCTTCACCGGGTTCGTCGATACCGTGCCGCCGCGGATTGACCGCATCGAACTGCTCGATGCGTCCGGCGCTCCCTTGCCGGTCCGGGACGGGCGCGTCGATGTGCCACGGGATGGCGTCGGACTGCAGCTCGTTGTCGAAGCCTGGGACCAGGTGGACGACAACCTGCCGCGGCGGCGGCTCGGTCTGTATGCACTGGGCTATGCGCTGTGGGATGCCGCCGGGCGCCCTGTCCCCGGGCATTCCGGCCAAGCGCCGCGCATCGAGTTCGACCGGATGCCGCAGGATCGCGAGGCGGTGAAGCTGGCGTACGCCGAGGGCAGTGGCATCACCGTGCATGGCAGCGCCGTCACGCGCTTCCGGTACGACCTCGGCAACACGGTGCGGAACGGCGTGGCGGAGGCGGGCCAATGGCAGGTCGGCGACCTGGCGCCGGGCGACTACACCCTGCGCGTGCATGCACGCGACTACGCGGGAAATGCCGCGCACGGGGTGGATACGGTGGCGCTGCGCATCCAGTGACGCGGTGGGCCTACGGTTGCCACCCTCGTGGGAATGGGCGGAGTGGGTCGGAACGGCCGTGCCAACGCGAGGCAGCCCCGCCGAAGCGGGGCTGCGTGGTGTCGCGCGCGATGTGTGACCGTGCCGTGTTACTTGGTGGCGCCGGCACCCGAAATGGTGAGGTCGCTGGTGTCCACATCGGTCACGCCCTCGGTGCTGCGGGCAATCTCGACCGCCTTGTCGATCTCGGCCTGGCTGCCCAGCGCGCCGGACATGTGCACGACGCCGTTCAGCGTATCCACGTCGATTTCGGTGCCCTTGGTCAGGTCATCGGCCAACAGCTGGCTCTTCACCTTGGTGGTGATCCAGGTATCGCCCATCGGCTGCGAGGACTCCGCATCGTTGACCGTTTCGGCCGGCTCGGTCTGCTGGCCTGCCGGGTTGGCGATTGCGTAGCCCGTGCCCGCCGCAAGCATCGCGGCCATGAGGGCGGTCGAGGTCAGGTGCGAAATGCGCTTGGTATTCATGGCGTCTCTCCTGTCAGGAAAAAAATCCCGGAGGCCCGGGGCCGTTACGCGGCGCCGGATGGCGGGTTCCGGTTGCCGGGTCTCCTTGCCTGACGACGCTACGGCGGCACGGCTGAACGACGCGGCACGGCGCCGTGAGGGCCGTGTCGATGGTTCGTTCGGATTTCGTGTGCGTACCGCCAATTTCGCGTTCAAGCGTGTGCAGCGTCACATCGCTTGCCGACGGTGGGCTGAACGGAGGGCCGACGCCGGGTCGACCGGGGCGGGTCGTAACGGACGGCGGTCGTGAAGTCCGTGTTGACATCGGCCTCGGGTGGCAGGGGCACAATCGAGTTCATCGAAGAGGCGCGGGGTGGTGCATGAAGCGGCGAGCGGGCGAAGGTCGGTCAGCGGCGTTGGGGGTGTTCCTTGCAAGCGTGCTGCTCGGGGCGCTCGCTGCGTGTGCGAGCAGCCCGTCGTCCTCCGCGGGGAGCGCATCGATACCGCCACCGCCACCGCCAGTGCCAGCCACAGCGGCATCCCGGTCCACGGCCACCCTGCCGCCTGCCAGCGGCGTGGCGACGGATGCCGGCACCCGCGTCGATGCGCGGCCGTTTCCCCGTGCGTTCGAAGCGGGAGGCACGGCCTTCAGCATCCATCAGCCGCAGTACGAAAGCTGGCAGGACGACCGCCTGGCCGGGGTGTTCGCGGTGTCGGTGGCGACCGGCACGGAGCGCGGCCCGGATGGCAGCACCCACGAAGGCCAGGACTACGGCGTGGTCCATTTCAACGCACGCACCCAGATCGACAAGGCCGCGCGCGCGGTGGTGATGAGCGGGCTGCAGTTCGGAGCGGCCAGTTTCCCGACCGCGCCGGCTAGGCAGCAGGCCTACCTGACCCTGGTCGAGGGCCTGTTCGCACCCGACACGACGTTGACGGTATCGCTCGACCAGCTCGAATCCTCCCTGGCGATCGCGGCCCTCGATGCCGGCACCGCCTCGCGGCCGGTCGCGAACACCCCCCCTGAAATCCTGTTTCGTGCCGCACCCGCGGTGCTGGTCAGCATCGACGGCGAGCCCACCCTTCGCGCCACCGGCACGGCCGGCGTGGAGCGCGTCATCAACACGCGCTCGCTGGTGCTGCGCCAGGACGGGCGGTTCTATATCGCGCTGGCGGGTCAATGGATGGGCGCGGGCTCGCTCGCCGGTCCCTGGTCGCCCGTGCAGCCGACACCGGCCCTCCGGCAGGCGGCGGGTGAGGCCAGCGCGGTGAAAGTCGTGGACACCATGGAGGGTGCCCCGGACGCGCTCAAGCAGGCGCTCGCGGCGGGCGACCCGGTACTGGAGGTGCGCACGCATGCGGCCGAACTCGTCACGACCGAAGGCGAGCCGGTGTTCGTCGAGGTGCCGGGCACCGCGTTGAGCTACGTCGGCAACACGGGCGCCGACGTGTTCGTCGACGCGTCGGCCGGCTATGCGTGGTACGTGCTGCTGTCGGGCCGCTGGTTCACCGCCGCCGGCAGCCAGGGGCCATGGCGCCATGTCGAGGCGTCCGCCCTGCCGGCCGACTTCGCCCGCATTCCGCCGGACAGCCCCAAGAGCGCGGTGCTGGCGTCGATCCCCGGCACGCCGGAAGCGCGCGAATCGCTGATCGCCAACAGCATCCCGCAGACCGCGACGGTCGATCGCACCACCGCGACCCTCGTCGTGACGTATGACGGCGAGCCGCGATTCCGGCCGATCGACGGCACGGCGCTGCAGTACGCATGGAACACGCCCGTGCCGGTGATCCGCACCTCCGATGGCGGCTACTACGCGGTCGACAAGGGCATCTGGTTCACGGCAGCCGCCGCGAACGGCCCGTGGCAGGTCGCGACATCGGTGCCAGCCGAGATCTACGCCATCCCGACCTCGTCGCCGCTGCACTACGTGACCTACGTGCGCGTGTACGGCCAGGACGGCGACGAGGTCTACGTGGGCTACACCCCCGGGTACTACGGGACGGTCGTCAGCAACAACGTCGTGGTGTATGGCACCGGCTACGGCTGCGATCCATGGCTGGGTGCTTACTGGTACGGCTGCCCGGCCACCTACGGCATGGGCGTGTACTTCGGCTGGAACCCGTGGGTCGGCTGGACGTTCGGCTTCGGCTTCGGCTGGTGGGGCGGCTGGTATGGCCCTTACAGCCCCTGGTGGGGGCCGTGGTACGGGCCCGTCTACCCCTGGGGCTGGTGGGAAGGCGGTGCCGCCGCCTGGAACGTGTACGACCACTGGGGCAACGCCACCGTCCGTGGCACCGCGGCCGCCTGGGCCAACCCCTGGACGGGCAATTACGGCCGGGCGGGACGCGGCGGCTACTACAACGAAGCGACCGGGGGCCGCGGCTACGGCCAGGCCGCGCGCAACACCAATGCCTACACCGGCACGACCCGCACGCGGGCGAGCGGCATCCGTTACAACCCGCAGACGGGCCGGGTGGTGTCAGGCGAAGTGGCCGCTGCCAGCAACCCCTACTCGGGCCGTGCGGGCGTGGCCGGCGACCGCACCGTCGTCAACACGACCACGGGGCGCGTGACCGACAGCGCCGGTGCGGCCGCTCGCGGCGATGCCGGCGCGGCGGGCGTGGGCGGTTTCGACAGCGATGGACGCCAGGTCGACGCGAAGGGGGCGGGCGGCTTCCATTACAACGCCGATACCGGTGACCTCCACCACGGCGGCGCGGTCCAGGTGAACGACAATGTCTATGCCGGGCACGACGGCAACGTCTATCGCTACCAGGACGGCCAGTGGCAACAGGTCACCCGTCCCGACCGCACCACGAATCCCGGCGGAGCAACGCGGCAACTCGACCGCGACCGCGTCGCGCGCGAACGGGGCCAGCAGCGGGTGGATGGCCACTTCCCGCAACAGGCGCGACCGGCGACCCGGCCGATGCCGGTCCATGCACCCGTCAACCGGCCCATGCACGTGCCGTCCCGGCCCACGGGCGGTTTCCGTCCAGGACTGGGTGGCGGACGTCCAATGAGGCGGGGCGGCTTCCGTCGCTGATGCAGGAGCGGACGAGCTTCAGTCCGCTGGCAGCGCGAACGGTGCCTCGTCCAGCGCGACGCATACCCGGTTGCGGCCCTGCAGCTTGGCGGCGTACAGCGCCTGGTCGGCGGCCCTGACCAGCCCGCGCGGCTCGGAGGCGTGGGTCGGGTATTCGGAGATGCCGCAGGACACCGTCGCCTGCAGGCGTTGCCCGTCGAAGTTCATGTCCAGTGCCGCGACCTCGCGGCCGAAGTCCCGGGCCAGCCGGAGGGCGGGTTCGATGCCCCGGCCCGGCAACAGCAGCAGGAACTCCTCGCCCCCGTAGCGGCACGCCAGTCCATGTCCCTCCACGAGCCGGGACAGTCGGCGCGCCAGTTCGCGGATCATCGCGTCCCCCGCGAGATGACCATGCGCATCGTTGATGCGCTTGAAGTGGTCGATGTCGATCATCACCACCGTCAGGGGCCTGGCGAGGCGGTGGCAGTCCACCAGGGCCTGCGGAAGGGCTTCGTCGAGATGGCGACGGTTGGCCAGGCCGGTCAGCGGATCCTGCCGGGTCTGTTCGCGCAGCCGGGCCTGCAGGCGGGTGATCTCGTCCAGCTGCTCCCGCATCCGCCGGCGACTCTCCACCAGCGCCACCCCGCGGCCATACCCATCGCGCGCGAACACAAGCAGGTACAGGGTCAGCGCGGCCATGCACAGGGCGGTCGTCAGTGGCGTGGTGCCGGGCTGGAAGTCGAATCCCAACAGCAGCGCCGCCGCCAGTCCGCCGGCCGACATGGTGCCGACCACCTGCAACAGTCCGCGTTGGCCAAGGAAGATCATCAGGTTGAGGCACAGGCCGACGAACAGCATGTACGACGGCCACAACGGCAGCCCCCATGAGACGGCCCAGGCCATCAGCAGGGCACCATCGACCAGCAGGTTGTGCATCTCGGCCCGCAACGGGTGCGGCGCACGCGCGGCGCGCCAGTACACCGCATGCGGATAGGCAAGGAACAGCAGGGCAAGCGCGCACCACGCGCCGGGTCCTGCGTCGCGTGCGTGCAGGTGGGTGCCCAGCGCCACGAACGCGAGCGCGAAGAACAGCGAACGGTTCCGCCAGTTCAGTCGTACCACCCAGTGGATGTCGCGTTTGGCCACCGCTGCCCCCTGTCGTGCCGGATGGTAATGCACGTCCCGGTGCCAGTGCCGCTGTCTCAGGATACGACAGGCCCCGGCTTCAGGCCGGTCGTCGCGCGTTCACTGGTGCATCGGGGAGGGCGGGAGGCTGCAGCAGGTGCGCGGGCAGGGCGCGGAACTCGTCCGCCAGCTTCCGCAGGAAGGCATCCATCGCCGAGCTGCGGCGCCAAACCATCGCGATCTGGCGATGCGGGGGCTGGCCTTCGAAACCGAGCAGGCGGATGTCCGGTGAGGGGGGCACGGGCGGCTGCACCGCGAGGACCGGCAACAGGGTGATGCCGACGCCGGAGGCCACCATCTGGCGCAGGGTCTCCAGGCTGGTGGCGCGGAAACCGTCGCGCTCGTCGGCGCCCGACAGGCGGCACACGTCGAGGGCCTGGTCGCGCAGGCAGTGGCCTTCCTCGAGCAGCAGCAGGTGCTGGTCGTCGAGGTCGCGGAGTTTCAATGGCCCACGCTCGGCCATCGGGTGCGCGCGCGGCACAGCGAGCAGGAAGGGTTCGTCGAACAGCGGTTCGACGTGCAACTGGTCGTCGTGCAGGGGGAGCGCAAGCAGGGCGGCATCGAGCCGGCCGTCGCGCAGCCGCGCGAGGATCTGATCGGTCTTCTCCTCGACCAGCAGCAGTTCCAGTCGCGGGAAGCGCTCGCGGATCGCCGGCACCACGTGCGGCAGCAGGTAGGGCCCCAGCGTGGGGAACATGCCGAGGCGGACGCTGCCGGCCTCCGGGTCCTGGCTGCGGCGGGCGATCTCCGACATCTGCTCGACCTCGGCGATCACCTTGCGCGCGCGCTCGGCGACCTCGTGCCCGACCGGCGTGAGCATCACCCGGCGCGGCGCGCGTTCGACCAGCGCGACCCCGAGTTCGTCCTCCAGCTTCCTGATCTGCGTCGAAAGCGTCGGCTGGCTGACGAAGCTGGCGGCCGCCGCCCGGCCGAAATGCTTGTGCTCGGCCAGGGCCACCAGGTACTTGAGGTCACGCAGGTTCATCGGGCTGCTCCTCGAAGGTCGGATGCGTGGGTCGCGTCGGCTGCCTGCGTGTCCGTCCCGGATCGTGCCACGGTGGAGGGCTCAGGCGGCGCTCGTCTCCGTCGCGTCGGCCGGCGCCGAATGGCGGATCAGGTGGTCGAAGGCGCCGAGTGCCGCGGTCGAGCCCGCGCCCATCGCGATGACGATCTGCTTGTACGGCACCGTCGTCGCGTCGCCGGCCGCGAACACGCCGGGCAGGCTGGTCGCGCCGCGGTCGTCGATGACGATCTCGCCGCGCGGCGACAGCTCCAGCGTGCCCTTCAGCCATTCGGTGTTGGGCAGTAGGCCGATCTGCACGAACACGCCTTCCAGCTCGACGCGGTGCAGGTCGCCGCCCACGCGGTCCTTGTAGCTCAGGCCGGTGACCTTCTGGCCGTCGCCGAGCACTTCGGTGGTCTGGCCGCTGAGGACGATGTCGACATTGGACAGGCTGCGCAGCTTGCGCTGCAGCACCTCGTCGGCGCGCAGCTTGTCGTCGAACTCGACCAGGGTGACGTGCGCGACGATGCCGGCGAGGTCGATCGCTGCCTCGACGCCCGAGTTGCCGCCGCCGATCACCGCGACGCGCTTGCCCTTGAACAGCGGACCGTCGCAATGCGGGCAGTAGGCGACACCCTTGTTGCGGTACTGGTCCTCACCGGGCACGCCCATCTGTCGCCAGCGTGCGCCGGTGGACAGGATCACCGTCTTCGACTTCAGCGTCGCGCCGTTCTCCAGCGTGACCTCGACCAGGCCGCCCGGTTCGCGAGCCGGCACCAGGCCGGTCGCGCGCTGCAGGTTCATCACGTCGACGTCGTACTCCCTGACGTGCTGCTCAAGCGCGGCCGCCAGCTTGGGGCCTTCGGTATGCGGCACCGAGATGAAGTTCTCGATCGCCATCGTGTCCAGCACCTGGCCGCCGAAGCGTTCCGCGGCCACGCCGGTGCGGATGCCCTTGCGCGCGGCGTAGATCGCCGCGGCGGCGCCGGCCGGGCCACCGCCCACCACCAGCACGTCGAACGGGGCCTTGCCCTTGATCGTCTCGGCGGTGCGGTCGGATGCGCCGGTGTCGATCTTCGCGAGGATCTCCTCGACGGTCATGCGGCCCTGGGCGAAGGTTTCGCCATTGAGCAGGACGGTCGGCACCGACATGACCTGGCGGGCTTCGACTTCGTCCTGGAACAGGGCGCCGTCGATCGACACGTGGCGGATGCGCGGGTTGATGACGCTCATGACATTGAGCGCCTGCACGGTGTCCGGGCAGTTCTGGCAGGACAGCGAGAAATAGGTTTCGAACTCGAACTCGCCCTGGATGCCGCGGATCTGCTCGACGACGGCGTCGTCCAGTTTGGGCGGATGGCCACCGACCTGCAGCAGCGCCAGCACCAGCGAAGTGAACTCATGGCCCATCGGCAGCCCGGCGAAGCGAACCTGCACGTCGCTGCCGGTCCGGCGGATCGCGAAGGAGGGGCGGCGCAGGTCGTCGTCGACGCGCGCGTAGGCGACCTTGTCGGACAGCGCGGCGATCTCCTGAAGGAGCGACTCCAGCTCTTGCGACTTTGCGCCGCCGTCGAGCGAGGCGGCCAGCTCGATCGGATGCTGGACCTTTTCGAGGTAGGCCTTCAGTTGTGTGGCGAGGGCGTCGTCGAGCATGCGTGCGGTTCCTGGCAGGTACGGCGTGGAATGGATGTCACGGCATCCGGTCGGAGAGAGAGGGATCGACCGGACGCCGCGGCATCCCGGTAAACGGGGGCGCGCCCACGGATGGCCGGGGGCGGCCGGGAAGGGCGGCCCGGCGCAAAGAGGCCGGGCCGCGCCCTGCGGCACTTCGGGATGCCGCGCCGCCCCCGGGAGGGGCGGGACGGGGCGGCGCTGGGCCGCCCGGTAGTACGGGTGTTGCGTGTGGAGCGGTTGACGCGTGGATCAGATCTTGCCGACCAGGTCCAGCGACGGCGCGATGGTCTTCTCGCCTTCCTTCCACTTGGCCGGGCAGACCTCGTTGGGGTTGGCGGCGACGAACTGGGCGGCCTTCAGCTTGCGCAGGGTCTCGCTGACGTCGCGGGCGATCGCGTTGTCGTGCACTTCCTGGGTCTTGATGACGCCATCCGGGTTGATGACGAAGGTGCCACGCAGGGCCAGGCCGGCCTCGTCGATGTGCACGCCGAAGGCGCGGGTCAGCTGGTGGGTCGGGTCGCCGACCAGCGGGAACTTCGCCTTGCCGACGGCGGGCGAGGTCTCGTGCCACACCTTGTGCGAGAAGTGCGTGTCGGTGGTGACGATGTAGACCTCGGCACCGGCCTTCTGGAACTCGCCGTAGTTGTCGGCGGCGTCCTCGACCTCGGTCGGGCAGTTGAAGGTGAAGGCGGCCGGCATGAAGATCACGACGGACCACTTGCCCTTGAGGCTCTCGTTGCTGACCTCGACGAACTCGCCGTTGTGGAACGCGGTGGCCTTGAACGGCTGGACTTCGGTGTTGATGAGCGACATTCGGATCAATCCTTCTGGTCTCTTGGGGGGGAACATGGCCAGGCCATGGGTCTTGCAAACGGGGCGACCGGAGCGGACGCCGCGATAGGCAGCATCTTAAGGGCGCCCTGTTAATTCATCAATTTGATTAATCGAATTGATTTCATAGCCATAAGCTATCAATTATTGTAAATACTTGTTTTAAAAGGAATTTGATCCACAGGTGGTTCACGGCCCTGCCACCGCGGCTTAGCATGGTGTCGCCAGCGACCCGGGGGCGAGATGACCTGCATCAACCTGCTGTTGCGTGAAGCCCGCCGGGATACCGAGCCGGGAGACGCCGAGGCCCTGCTTGCCCACGTGCTGGGCCAGCCGGTGGGCTGGTTGTACGCGCATGGCGACGAAGCCCTGCAGGGCGACGACCGGGTCCGGTTCGACACGCTGCTGGAGCGCCGCCGCCGGGGCGTGCCGGTCGCGTACCTGACGGGGCGTCGCGGCTTCTGGCGCTTCGATGTACAGGTCACTCCCGACACCCTCATTCCCCGGCCGGAAACCGAGCGCCTGGTGGAGTTGGCGCTGGAGCGACTGCCGACGGACGCCGATGTCCGGGTCGCCGACCTGGGCACCGGCAGCGGCGTCATCGCGCTGGCCCTGGCGACCGAGCGCCCGCGTGCGCGGGTCGAGGCCGTGGACGCGAGCCCCGCTGCGCTGGCGGTGGCCGCGGCCAATGCCCGGGAACTCGGGGTGGACGGCATCGCCTTCCACGAGGGCGACTGGTTCGAGCCGTTGGAGGGTGCGTTCGACCTGATCGCCAGCAACCCGCCCTATATCGCCAGCGAAGACCCGCACCTCGCGATTGGCGACCTGAGGGCGGAACCGCGCGGCGCGCTGGCATCCGGGATCGATGGGCTGGATGCCCTGAGACGGATCGCCGACGGCGCGACTGCATTCCTGGCGCCCGGCGGCTGGTTGCTGGTGGAGCACGGATGGGCGCAGGGCGCATCCGTGCGCGAACTGTTCGAAGCCGCCGGCCTGGTGGCGGTGGAGACCGCGACCGACCTCGAGGGACGGGACCGCGTCACCCTGGGGCGTCGTCCCGTCCCACCGGGCACGCCGTCTTGATCCGCAGTGGTTACACTCGATCCCTTGGCCCGGCACGCCCCTAGACCCCCGGACACCTGCATGCGAAAGCTCTACCCCGAGATCGAACCGTTCAACACCGGCAAGCTCGACGTCGACGATCGCCACACCCTTTACTTCGAGGAGTGCGGGAACCCGGAAGGCAAGCCGGTGGTCATCCTGCACGGCGGTCCCGGGGGCGGATGCAGCGCGAAGATGCGTCGCTTCCACGATCCGGAGAAATACCGCATCGTCCTGTTCGACCAGCGTGGCGCCGGGCGCTCCACCCCGCATGCGGACCTCGAGGACAACACGACCTGGCACCTGGTCGAGGACATCGAGAAGCTGCGCAGCCGGCTGGGCATCGATCGCTGGCAGGTGTTCGGCGGTTCGTGGGGGTCAACGCTCGCGCTGGCCTATGCCGAAACCCATCCGAAGCGCGTGACCGAACTGGTGCTCCGGGGCATCTTCATGCTCCGCCGCTGGGAACTGGAATGGTTCTACCAGGAGGGCGCGTCCCGGCTGTTCCCGGAGGCGTGGTCGCGTTATGTCGCCGCCATCCCCGAGGTGGAGCGCCACGACCTGATGAGCGCGTTCCACCGCCGGCTGACCTCGGCCGACGAGGCCACCCGGCTGGCCGCGGCCAAGGCATGGAGCGTGTGGGAAGGCGCCACGAGTTTCCTGCACGTGGACGAGGACTTCGCACGAAGCCACGAGGACCCGCACTTCGCCTTGGCCTTCGCCCGCATCGAGAACCACTACTTCATCCACAGCGGGTTCTTCGAAGTGGACGACCAGCTGCTGCGGGATGCCGACAAGCTGGCCGAGATCCCGGGCGTGATCGTGCATGGACGCTACGACGTCGTCTGTCCGCCGCAGAATGCCTGGGACCTGCACAAGGCCTGGCCGGGCGCGTCGCTGGTGATGACCCCGACTTCGGGACATTCGGCCTTCGAAGAAGAGAACATCGACGCGCTGGTCACCGCGACCGACGGTTTCGCGTAAGCGGTTTCGCCTGGGCGGGTCTGCCCGGCCAGCCGCTCAGCCTGCCGGTGAACCGTCCGGGTTGCGGTCGATCATCCACAACCCGGCCCATAGTTTCAGGTCCAGTTCGTACCCTTCCGCCTGCCGGTCCATCAGCCAGGCCGGCGCGTCCGCGCGCGGCACTTCGTGGACGGTGATGTCCTCGTCGTCGATGCCGCCGCCGGGACCCACGCGACGCAGGTCCGACGCGCGCACGAAGGCGATCCGCTCGTTGCTCATCCCCGAGGACGTAGGGCCGACCAGCAACACGTCGACGCGGCCCGCCTCCCAGCCGGTTTCCTCGACCAGTTCGCGCTTCGCCGCCGAGGCCAGGGTGTCGTGCGCATGGTCGTCGCCCACCAGGCCCGCCGGCATCTCGATGGTGCGGGCGCCCAGCGGCACCCGGTACTGATCGACGAATATCACCTTGTCATCAGGGGTGACGGCGATGACGATCACCGCCATCCCCTTGCCGTGCGTGCGCTCGGCGAATTCCCACTTGCCGCGGCGACTGAGGCGCAGCCACTGGCCTTCGTGGAGGGTCTCGACCGGCTCGTGTGCAGCGTCCGTGGGCGTGCTGTGCATGCGCCCATCGTAGCGCGCCCGGGTGACATCCGGCAGACGCTCAGCCGTTCGCGTAAGGCAGCCCGGCAGCCTCGTGCAGGCGGCGCCGGGTCAGCGGGCCGAAACGCAGGTCATCGCACAGGGCCAGCAATGCCGCGGCATCGCCCGTGCGGCGGCTGAAATCACCGTCAGCCACGGCAAGCGGGGCATCCAGCGCGATCGTGGTGAGGCGCCGGCAGAGCAGTGCCAGGTCGCGGTGCTCGCGCAGCTTGCGCGCGGTGCTGGCCGCGCCGCGCAGGCGCAGGTAAGGCACTTCGTCGACGCGGTCGAGCAGCGCATCCAGCGTGCCGAAGTGGGCCAGCAGCGCGGCCGCGGTCTTCGCGCCCACCCCGGGCACCCCGGGGATGTTGTCGATGCTGTCGCCGGTCAGCGCCAGGTAGTCCGCGATCTGCCGCGCTTCGACCCCATGCCGCGCGGGCACCCCGGCGGCGCCCCAGCGCTGGTTGCGCGCGAAGTCCCACTGCTCGTCGCCATCGCCCAGCAGTTGGGAGAGGTCCTTGTCCGCCGAGACGATGACCGCCCGGAAGCCCCGGGCCCGGGCGGCATGGGCGGCGCTGCCGATCAGGTCGTCGGCCTCGTACTCGCGGTGGGACAGCACGTCGAGCCCCAGCGCCCCGCACAGCGCCCGGCAGTGGGCGAACTGGCGCTTCAGGGCATCGGGTGCCGGCTCGCGGTTGGCCTTGTAGGCCGGATACAACGCGTTGCGGAAGCAGCTGTCGAGGGCCTCGTCGAAGGCGACGACGACATGGCTGGGCCGTGCACGTTCCAGCAGCTCGGCGAGGAAGCGCGCGAACCCATGGACGGCGTTGGTCGGCCAGCCCTCGGCGTCGGAGAACTCGTCCGGTATCGAGTGCCAGGCCCGGAAGACATACAGGCTGGCATCCACCAGGTGGAGCGTGGGCATGGCCCCCATCAGGGGCGCCAGTCCGTCAACAGGGTCGCAGGGTCGGGGCGTTCGCGCTCCGGCGCCTCCAGCCGTGGCGTGCCGATATGGATGAAACCGGCGATGGCCTCATCGTCCGACAGTCCCAGCCAGCCATGCACGGTCCGGTCATAGGCCGGCCACCCGGTCAACCAGCTGGCACCGAAGCCCAGCCCCTGTGCGGCCTGCAGCAGCGCGAAACACACGCATCCGGCGGTGAGCAGGCGCTCCTGTCCGGGAATCTGGGCGTCCTCGCCCAGGCGGGCGATCACGGTCACCACGAGCGGTGCGTGGGAGAAGCGTTCGCGGTCCTTTTCGATCGCGGCGGGCGCGGCCTCCGGATCGCGCGACGCGGTCAGCGTCGCCAGGCGCTCGCCCAGCGCGAGGCGGGCATCGCCCTGCACCGAGACGAAGCGCCAGGGCACGCGCTTGCCGTGGTCCGGTACGCGGCAGGCGGACGCGAGCATCCGCAGCAGCGTGGCCTCGTCCGGGGCGGGTGTGCCGAGCTGGCGGGCCGGCACCGAGCGGCGTTCGTCGAGGGCGTCAAGCAGGGAAACGGGGGGCACGGGCGGCACGTCGTCGAGATGGGTGGGCGACATGAGTCACAGTTCGGAAAGCTCAAGAGGGGACCTGCCCCATATTGCCACTATGCTCCCAAGCGTGCGGTAACCGACGCATCGCGTCACCTCGCCGGGTCAGGGGTCATGGGCGTGCCAAATGCATCGCAGGCGACCAGCAGCGAGCCGCTGCGGGTCCTCGAAGAAATCAAGCGTCAGACCGTCGAGAAGCTCGGCGGCCTGCCCGATGCCCTCTACCCGGGCGTCGAGCAGGCGCTGTCGATGGCGTTGCAGTCGGGCGATGTCGGTCCCGGCCATTTCGAGGACCAGACCGCCCTGCGGATGATGCGCGGCCAGGCCGCGTCGCTGGTCATGCGTTTCCGCCAGCAGCTGGCGAAGGGGTTCGACGACTTCCGCGGCCTCCGCGTCCGTACTCGCAGCGAGCTTCCGCTGGGCCTGATCGATGACGTGCATCTGGCCTATCACCTAGACGGCCAGCGTCTGGCGGAGTCGCTCCAGGGGCGCTTCGGCGAGGCGATCGACGCCATGGACGCGCGCCTGCGCGACATGGCGGCCACCCTCGGCATGCCCGAGGTGCCCAATCCGATCGGACCGGACCGGCTCGCGGCGGCGTTCGTCGAGACGTTCCGCGAAACCGAAGTCACCGACAACGTGCGCGGCCTGCTGGTCCGACAGTACGAGGCGGAACTGGTGCGTCGCCTGGGCGATGTCTACCAGCGGGCCAATGCACTGCTCGCCGCGACCGGCTTCGGCGCCATGACCGGCGCCCGGGGTCCGGCCGCCATGCCGCGCGCCTCCGCTCCATCCGCCCACGCGGGTGGCTACATCCACGACACGGTGGACGCCGTGCCTTACCGGGGACACGCAGGCGTGAACAGCGGCGCAGCGATGCAGGACTTCCATGGCGGTGCGGGGATGCCCGCCGCCGGGCACATGCCCGATGCCGACATGGCCGACCTGCGTTCGATGCTCCGGATGTGGCGCGAGGGCGGCATGGCAGGGTCGTCCGGCGCCGCAACGTCGCGATCCCCGGCACCGGCCCCGCGCGATCGCGGCCTCGGGGGCACCCCGCGGCGCGAGTTGCGTATCGATGAGATGCTCAATCTCGTCAACCTGCTGCAGCCCGAGCCGTCCGACACCTTCGCACGTGCACTCGCCGGCCCCGGCCGGCTCGGCGATGCGATCCGCGAACACCTCGGGGACGGGGCGCGCCGCATCGGAGTGGACCCGGAGCAGACCCGTTTCAGCGACCAGGAAGAGGACGCCATCGATCTCGTGGCGCTGCTTTTCGACTCGCTTTTCCGGTCCAACTCGCTGCAGGATCGTGCGCGCCGCCTCTACGGCCGCCTGGTCCTGCCCTATGTGAAGGTCGCGCTCACCGACGAAGGCCTGTTCGTCGAACGCGAGCACCCGGCCAGGAAATTGCTGGACGCCATCACCGAGGCCTGCGAAGGCAACCAGGGCGCCACGCCGCAGGAGAAGGAACTGCTGGAGCGTGCCGCCGCTGCATCCCAGCGGGTGGTGGCCGAGTACAACGAGGACGTCGCAGTGTTCGAGCTGGCGCATGCCGAGCTGGACGCGCTGCTGGGGCAGCACCGCAAGCGCAGCCAGCTCCAGGAGGACCGGCTGGTCAAGGCGACCCTCGGCCGCGAGCGCCTCGACAAGGCGCGGGAGAGTGCCGACGAGGCCCTGGTGCAGCGCCTGCGGAGCACCCGCCTGACCCAGGCGGTGGCCGACTTCCTCGCCATGCCCTGGCGGCACCACATCGTCCAGACGCAGCTGCGCGACGAAGATCCCGCCCGGCGCGAGGAAGCCATCGCCCTGGGCGACGCCCTGCTCAAGGCCGACCGCCTCGCCGCCGAGAACCGGGGGCGTGAGCTGGCCGACCACCTGCTTGCCATCGAGCCGCTGGTGCTGCGGTGCCTTGCCAGTTCCGGCCTGGACGAAAGCGCCGCACAGCATGGCCTGGCCGGGCTGGTACGCGCGCTCGCCACGCCCGACGGCCCGCGTCGGGCCCAGAGCGCCAAGCCCCTGTCGGGCGGCGAGACCGTGGAAAGCGGGGAGGAGCGGAAGCTCTGGCTCGCCGGCGGCACGACCGGTGTCGGCCACGACCCCACCGTGGCCGAGCGCATGCGGAAACTGGAGCCCGGTGACTGGGTCCGCCTGACCGATGTGCACGGCGACGTGGCCGCGGCGAAGGTCGCCTGGGTCAGCCCGATGACCTCGCGCTTCCTGCTGGTCAACCGCCGCGGCCTGCGCATGCTGGTGGCCTCGGCGGAGGAGCTGGCGGTCATGGAGCAGGATGGCCGGCTGGTGGTGGGCTCCGAGCGCTCCGCCTTCGACGAGGCCATGCGCCGGGTGCGCGAGCGCATCGACAGCGCGGCCGAAACCTACTGAGCGCACCGCACAGGCCGGGCGGACCGTCGGCGGTGCCGGCGCCGTTCCCAGCCCGCCTGGCGTTTCGTTAGGATGCGAGGGTCCGGGGCAGACCCCCCGCGTGGAGCGACGGCATGACGGAACAGACGGCATCGACGGCATCGACGGCGGCAACCGTGGGTGTACTGCGCGAACGCGCGCCCGGTGAGTGCCGGGTGGCGCTGACCCCCGAAACCTGCCGGAAGTTCGTGGCGGCTGGCGTGCGGGTCCGCGTCGAGGAAGGAGCAGGCGAGGCCGCCGCCTTCACCGACGATGCCTACCGCGAGGCCGGCGCCGAGGTCGGGGATGCCGCCCGCGTCCACGATGCCGACGTCCTGTTGTGCGTGCAGGCGCCCGACGCCGCCACCCTGTCCTCCCTGCGCGAAGGCGCCGCGATCGTCGGCCTGTTGGCGCCGCAGTCCGACGACGCGCGGGCCCAGGCCATCGGCGAGCGCAGGCTGCATGCCTTCCCGCTCGAGCGCCTGCCGCGCACCACCCGGGCGCAGTCCATGGACGTGCTCAGTTCCCAGGCAGGCATGGCCGGATACAAGGCCGTGCTCGAGGCCGCGCAACGTGCGCCTCGTTTCTTCCCCATGCTCACCACCGCCGCGGGCACGATCCGGCCCTCCAAGGTGCTGGTCGTCGGTGCGGGCGTCGCGGGTCTGCAGGCCATCGCGACCGCGAAGCGTCTGGGCGCGCAGGTCGAGGGCTTCGACGTGCGCCCGGAGACGCGCGAACAGATCGAATCGCTGGGCGGCCGTTTCCTCGACCTCGGTGTCAGCGCGGCCGGGGAGGGGGGGTACGCCCGGGCACTCACCGACGACGAGCGCGCCGAGCAGCAACGCCGACTCGGGGAGCACCTGAAGAGCGTGGACGTGGTCGTCTGCACCGCGGCCGTACCCGGCCGACCGGCGCCGCGGATCATCACCGCGGCCATGGTCGCCGGCATGAAGCCGGGCAGCGTGGTGGTCGACCTCGCGGCTGAAACCGGCGGCAACTGCGAACTGACCCGTCCCGGCGAGACCACGCAGTCCAACGGCGTCGTGGTGGCCGGACCGCTCAACCTGGCCAGTCGCGGCGCCGTCCACGCCAGCGAGATGTACGCACGCAACCTGTTCAATTTCGCCAGCCTGTTCCTGGTGGACGGCCAGGTGGCCTTCAACTGGGACGACGAACTGCTCGCAAAGACCGTCTGGCCGGAGCGTTCGCCTGCCGCTGCCTGACGGCGTTGTTCAGATCGATCAAGATTGTGTGACAGGTTTCGCGTTTTTATCGGCTATCGTCTGCCTGATGGGTCACAGGCAGGGGGCACCCCATGATCGCGATCGACGAAGACGTGAGGTCGTCCGCGTCGCTTGCGTTTCGTCCCGAACGGATCACGGATGCTCTGGCGGTCGAAGCGGTCAAGCGTTTGCGGGACTGGATTCCGGAACTGTTGCAGGCCGCGAGCACGGCGCTGGACGCTGCCGCGTGCGGCTCGGCGGACACGAATGCGCCTCCGGATGGGCCGGAGGGGCATCTGTCCGACGCCCGTATCCACCTGTCGCTGATGGCGAAGCAGGTGATGGCCTTGGAGCAGCGCTGGACGGGCGTGCTCGATCGAGGGATCCGCGCGTGGCCGACGGCCCCCGACGGTCCGCTCAGCCTGCTGTCCGATGGCATGCTGGATGCCCAGATGCTGGCCCAGCCGGTGGTGGAAATGCTCGACCGGCGTTTCGCCAATCCGTTGGCGGTCATCAACAGCCGGTATGCCGCGTTGGCTGCCGCCAAGGGCGTCGTCGACATGCCGTCGCCGCCCACCTCGCCCGCCGCGCTGGTCCATGCGCTGCTGCAGGTGTTCCCGGCCCAGGAGTGTCCGCGCGTCCTGCGTGAGCGCCTGGTCCGCACGTTCCTCCAGATGGCCATGCAGCGGCTGGGCGGGTTCTACGACTGGCTCAACGGCTGGTTGGCGGACCAGGGGCTCGCCATGTCCGACTCGGACCGGCACGGCCTGCAGGTGACCCGTCGCATTGGTACCGCGCCCCCCGGCGCCCTCGCCGGCACCGCGCCCGTAGGGCGGGACGAGACGGCGCGACCCGGGCCGGCGGCCCTCGCCCTGCTGCGTCGCGGCCGGCAGTCCTGGCAGTCGCGCCAGGCGCCCGCTGCAGCCGCCGACGACCGCCGGCGCGCCATGAGCGACACCGAGTTCCAGGCGGTCCTGTCGTTGGCCCAGACCGAAGGGCCTGACCCGGACAGGGAGGGTGTGGGGCAGGCCGTCGGCCTGGAAGGCCTGCTGCTGCGCGTCGCGGGTGGACTGGGGATGGCCGCGTCCGAAGTGAGGTTCGCGGATGCGCAACGCGACGCCAGTGAAGTCGCGTCCTTGCTGATCGGGGAAGTGTGCCGCCAGGGTGCGTTCGACGCCGAGGGCGCTCGCGCCCTCAGCGCCCTCGGCCTCCCCCTGACGCTGGCCATCTGGCAATCGCCCGCGATGCTCGATGACGCCGGCCACCCGGTGCGCCGATGCATGGCAGCCCTGGTGTCGGCGCTGGATGGCCAGCGCGGCGGCGATGTCCTGCATGGCATCGCGGTTGCGCTGACCGGGCAGGTGGCGCGCGATTTCAACGGCGACCCGCGCCCGTTCCGCGACGTGCTGGAGCGGCTGGAGACGGAGCGCGAGTCCCACGAACGAAAGGCCCGCTTGCTGGCGCGGCGTGCATTGCAGGCGATGGACGGCCGGGAGCGGCGGGTCCTGGCGGCAGGGGCGGTCCACGCCGCGCAGCAGGGGCTGCCGGCACGGGAGACGGTGCGACCGGCGATCGCCCGGTTCCTGCAGGAGACCTGGCCGGTGGCGCTGGAGCGTGTATGGCTTCGCGAGGGGGCCGACTCCGAGGCATTCCTCGGCATGCAGGCCCTGGGTCACGCACTGATGACGCTCGACCAGGCGGCCTCGTCGGCCATGGGCGCCAGCGTCGCCGACGGCTTGCTGGAGGCCGAGGCCGATGTCCGGCGAGCGTGCATGGTGGCGGGTCTGGACCAGACGGCCGCGGACGCACTCGTCGGCGCGCTGGTCGCCGAACTGGCCGAGCCGGATGCGGTCCGCGTCGAGTGGCGGCGACCGGCGGCCGGACGGGACCTGCCGGATGCGATGCGTACGCCCGCTTGCGTGTTGCAGCCCGGGGAGCGCGTGGTGCTGGCCGTGGGCCCGGATGCGCCGCGTGCCCTGCTCGTGGTCGGCGCGACGCAATGCCGGGGCAGCCATCTGCTGCTCGACCCCGAAGGTGCGCAGATCGCTATCGAACCCGACGTGCTGGCGGCGGCGCGCGACCAGGGGCGTTTGCGGCGGACCGGGTCGCGCGGTCTCTGGGAAGACGTGGTGGCGGCGCTGGTGGCGGGGAACTGAGCGCCTCGCCCGAAGCGTCAATCGTTCCCGCGGTGCTGTTCCACCCAGGCCCGTTTCTGTTCGGGCGACATCGCACGCCACTGCGCCTTGAGGGCATCGCGCTGGGCAGGCGTCATCTGCTGCATCTCGCGGAACAGCACGCGGCTGTGCGCCCGCTCTTCCGGGCCCATGTGCTGCCAGCGTTCGCGGCCGTTCCGGGCGCGGGCGCGCTGTTCGGGGGTCATTTCCTGCCAGCGCCGGGCGTGATCGAGCATGCGCTGCCGCTTTTGCGGTTCGCTGTTCCAGCGCTCGCGGAGCGGTGCCACCAGGGCCTCCCGCTGGGCCGGGGTGAGCTGCTCCCAGGCGGGCAGGGGCGCCACGTCGCCCGGGGGCGCAGCGGGCGGACCCGCCCACGCGCCCGCAGCGGCGAATGCGATCGACAGGGCGCTGGCGAATGCCAGCAGGCGAAGGGTGCGGCGAGTCATGTCATCGCTCCAGGATCGATGGGCGGACGTCATCGTTGGCGGCCAGCCACAAGTAGAAATCAGGGTCTTCGTCGAACGGGACGAGTGCCGCTTCCGCTTCCGCGTCGGCCAGTGCCGTTGCGAGCGCGTTGTCCGGCATGGGGGCGCCGGCCGTGGTTTGAGGCGGTGCGTCCGGCGCGGTCGGCAGCGCGAGCCAACCGACGGCCAGCGCGCATACCGCGGCCGCGACGCCGGCCAGGCCCCAGTGCCGGATGCCGTGCGTGGCTGTCCTGCCCCCTGCACGCCGTGCCGCGCGCAGGCGGGTCGCGGTCGCCGGTTGCAGGTGCGCCAGGGATGCCTGGTGCAGGTCGCGCGCCGCCTGGTCGAAGGCGGCGTCGCCACGGTCGTGCGGGATTTCGTGCCTGGCGCTCATCGCCATTCCTCCAGTTGCCGTTGCAGCGCCTCGCGGGCGCGCGACAGGTGTGTCTTGACCGAACCTTCGCTGCAGCCCATCACCCGGGCGGTGGTCGCCACGTCCAGTTCCTCGAGCACGCGCAGGTTGAACGCTTCGCGCTGTCGGGGCGGCAGCGCGCCCAGGGCCTGGGACAGGCGCGCGTAGCCCTCCCGGCCATCATGTGCACGCGATGGATCCGGTGCATCGTCGGCCCATTCGACCTCGCTGCCGTCCTCGAGGCGCGGCGCCGCGGTCAACCAGCCGAGCCGGAACGTCCGCCGGCGCTGGAGGTCGATAACGCGCCGGCGCAGGATGCTCCAGAACAGCGGCGTCCACTCGGTGTTGGGGCGGTCTTCGTAGGCCAGCATCTTCATCATGGCGTCCTGTACCGCGTCCAGCGCGTCCTCGCGTTGGCGCAGCGCGACTTCCGCGAAGCGGAACGCACGCGTGCCGACCGACGCGAGGAACGCGTCGAGCGTCGCCGGGACGGGGGTGGCCGACGGCGCCTCGTCCGGACCCGCGGACGCATCGGGAGTCGCCTGGATGTTCACCACGTCGAGCATACGTCCTGCCCGGCGCGGACGCCGTGATCGGCCACGTCCCTCTCCGGGACCGGCGCGGTACCGGTCCTTCGACATCAAGAACGCACCGCGCCCGTCGGGGTTGACACTGGACGCGCCGGGTTCAGGGCCGGTTATGATGCGGACGGCTTCGCGCACGGGGAAAGGACGATGACGGACGGGTTCGTGGCGTTGTACATCTTCATGCTGGCGGCGATCGCCGGGCACGTGATCATTTCGCGGGTGCCGGTGATCCTGCACACGCCGCTGATGTCCGGGTCGAACTTCATCCACGGCATCGTGCTGGTCGGCGCGATGGTCGTGTTGGGACATGCCGACACGACGCTGGAAAAAGCCATCGGCTTCGTCGCGGTGCTGCTCGGTGCGGGCAACGCGGCCGGTGGCTACGTGGTGACCGAGCGGATGCTCGAGATGTTCCGCAGCAGCCGCGACGGGGGCAAGGCATGACGCTGCAGGTGCTGCTGGCATCGGCCAGCTACTTCGTTGCGGCGACGCTGTTCCTGCTCGGCCTGCAGCGCATGGCCTCGCCGCGGACCGCCCGCAGCGGTATCCGCTGGGCGGGCTGGGGCATGCTCATCGCCACCGGCGCGACGTTCCTGCTGCCGGACCTCCACAACCTCGGCCTGATCGTCACCGCGCTGGTGCTGGGCACGGTGCTGGCCTGGGTGTCGGGCAAGAAGGTGGCGATCACCGACATGCCGCAGATGGTCGCCCTCTACAACGGCATGGGAGGCGGTTCCGCCGCGGCGATCGGCGCGGTGGAACTGCTCAAGTACAGCGGGCTGGTGGCCGGCGCCAGCGCGGTGGCCGGCCTGCATGCCACCGATGCCGGCGTACCGGTGGTCACCCTGGTGCTGGCCGTGCTCGGCTCGGCGATCGGCGCGGTGTCGCTGTCCGGCTCGGTAATCGCGTGGGCCAAGCTTGATGGTCGCCTCGACCGGCGTGTGGTGTTCCCGGGGCAGCAGGTCTTCAACCTGCTGGTCGCCCTGGCGATGGTGGTGCTGGGCGTGTTGGCCGGTACCACGCTCTCGACGCAGTGGATCATCGCGTTCTTCGTGGTCGCGCTTGCGCTGGGCATCCTGATGACCCTGCCGATCGGCGGGGCGGACATGCCCGTTGTGATTTCGCTCTACAACGCGTTCACCGGGCTCGCGGTGGCCTTCGAGGGCTACGTGCTCGGCAACGAGGCGCTCATCATCGCCGGCATGATGGTCGGCGCCGCCGGCATGCTGCTGACGAAGCTGATGGCCAAGGCGATGAACCGCCCGATCCACACCGTGCTGTTCGGGAGTTTCGGGGCGAGCGGTCAGGCCCAGGCGATCGAGGGCAGCCTGAAGCCGATCGAAGCGGGCGACGTGGCCGCGATGATGGCCTACGCCGAGCGGGTGGTGATCGTGCCCGGCTACGGCATGGCGGTGGCACAGGCCCAGCACAAGATCTGGGAGCTGACCCAGAAGCTGGTCGAGCGCGGGGTCAAGGTGAAGTTCGCGATCCATCCTGTGGCCGGCCGCATGCCCGGCCACATGAACGTGCTGCTGGCCGAAGCCGGCGTGCCCTACGACCTGATCGCCGACATGGACGACATCAACCCCGAGTTCGCCAACACCGACGTGTCGCTGGTGATCGGTGCCAACGACGTGGTGAACCCGGTGGCGAAGACCGATCCGGCCAGTCCCATCTACGGCATGCCGATCCTCGACGTGGTGGACTCGAAGAACACGATCGTCATCAAGCGCGGCAAGGGCACCGGCTTCGCGGGTATCGAGAATGCGCTGTTCTTCGCCGACAACACCCGCATGCTGTACGGCGATGGCGCGGAGATGGCCAGCGCGCTGGTGTCGGAGCTGAAAGCGCTGGACGGCGGCGGGCACTGACCGGGCCGTACCGTCCTCAGCGCGACGCGAGGGCGGCGAGCAGGATCCCCGCGAGCAGCCCCGCCCAGTCCAGCGGACCATTGGCGGCCTGGGCCAGCCACCACGCGTGCGCGGGGCCGAGCTTGAGGGCCGACATCCAGGGCGACAGCCCGAACTGGCTGCCGACGTGGCCCGCGATCAGGCCCCACTGCGAGGCCAGTACCACGAGTGCAACGGCGCAGGTCGCGAGGACGGCGCGGCCTGGGCCGGGACGCCAGCCCCCGAAGCGCAGCACCCAGGCCACGTCGAGCGCGGCCACGATCGCCATCCAGCCATGGGTGCCCTCGGTGTAGAGCGACAGCAGCACCCACATCACCGTGAGCACCGCCATGCTGAGTACAAGCAGGGCCCAGGCCGAGGGGCGGGGGCGTGCGGGGCGTTGGCGGATGTCGCGGTCCGGCATGTCGGGCGGTTCGGGCGAAGGCCGCACAGCATAGCGGGCACGCCTCCCGGATGGACGTGCCGGTAGAATGGGCTTGCCTTCCCCGGCTACATCCCCATTTCCGACGCATGTACTCCAGAACCAGCGAACCCGTCCGTCTCGAACGCGACTGCGAGGCCGTGCTCGTGCCCCAGGGCGAACACGTCAAGCTGCCCGCCGGCAGCATCGGCTACATCACGCAGGCGCTGGGCGGGAGCTATACCGTATTCATCGAAGGCAACCTGTTCCGCATCGCCGGCCGGGACGCCGATGCGCTGGGCAAGGAGCCGCCGCCGCCGCTCGAACTGCCCGAAGGCGCCGACGACGATGCGGTCGAGGCGCTGGTCTGGAAGCAGCTGCGCACCTGCTTCGATCCCGAGATCCCGATCAACGTGGTGGACCTCGGCCTGATCTACGAGGCCACCGTCAAGGCCGATGACGCGCGCGACGGCACGCGGCGCGTCGAGGTGCGCATGACCCTCACCGCACCCGCGTGCGGGATGGGCGACATCCTCGTGGACGACGTCCGCAGCAAGCTGGAAATGATCCCGACGGTCGCCGAAGCCGACGTCGAGCTGGTGTTCGATCCGCCGTGGAACCGCAACATGATGTCCGAGGCCGCCCGGCTCGAAACCGGCATGCTGTAGGCCGGCCCCGGTCAGTAGTGGTCTTCCAGCGCCATCCCGTGTTCCGCGCTGGTCAGTGATTGCGTCAGCCAGCCCAGCCCCGCACCGCGCAGTCCGGTCCGGGCCAGCAGCGCCGCGCGCGACGCCGGGTTGCAGCCCTTCAGGCTGGCGTCGGGGGACATCAGGCTGTGCGCTTCCAGCTGGGCGATCGCGTCGCCCTTGCGGTGGGCCGCGGCGTCCATGGCGGTCAGCCGGTCGGCGGCCTGGCCGCGTTCGCCAGCGGCCAGCATCTGCACGACTTCCAGCAAGGCCAGGCGACGTTCCACGATCCAGGCACCGGTCGGCAATGCCCGGCGCGCAGCTTCCGTCAGCCTGCGGCTGGCGTCCCATTCGCCGCGCGCGGCCGCTACCTCGGCCAGCCCCAGTTCGACGTCCGCCTTGAGCCAGTCGTAGCCGCCCCCGTCGAGTTGCGGCAGCAGGCTGGCATAGAGCGCGTCGGCGGCATCGAGCTCGCCCGCGCGCACCAGCATGTAACCCAGCTGCACCTGGAGGTCGAGTCGATCCGGGCCCTGCGACAGGTCCTGCATCGCCCGTTCCTGCGCGATATCGACCTTCTCGACGGCGGCTTCGCGATCGCCGGCCAGGAGGTCGGCCAGCGCCAGGCCGTGCAGGGCGTGGAGCTGGGTGATGGCGAAGTTGGGCTCGCTGCATCGCGACCACGCGCTGCGCGCCGACGCCAGGTCGCCCTGCGCCATCTGCATCTGGGCCCTGAGGCAGTTGGCGCGCGCCGCGGAGATCGCCGGGAGCTCGCCTTCGCTCGAGTTCCGCGCGCTGTGCTCGTCGCGATCCAGGATGCCGAGGCCCTTGTCGTACTGGCCGTCGGTGAAGGCGAGGTAGGCATCGATCTGGCTGATCCAATGCGCCAGGTCACCCTGTAGCGGGCTGTCGCGGAGGTGCTCGATCAGTTCCTGGGCCTTGTCCAGTTCGCCGGTCATCAGGGTTTCGTAGAGGAGATCGGTCTCGATGGCGTCGCGGGCGGTGATGTCGCCGGCCTCGTGCGCGGTGGCGAGCGCCTGGTCCAGCCAGCGCCGGTAGGCGGCGTAGTCCCCCTTGGCGCGCTGCTGCAGGGCGACCAGGCGCAGGATCTCGATCTCGATCGCGAGGTACCCGTCCGCGCGGGCCGTGGCGAGCAGGGCGTCCAACTGGCTGGACGTCTCGCCGGACGGGCGGCGGGTTTCGGCCAGGAAGCGGGTGTACAGCACGTCGGCCGGCGCATCGGCCCGTTCGAAGCGTTGCGCGATGTCGTCGTAGACCCCCAGGTCCATGCGGCCGGGGAACTGGAGGTAGTCGACCTCCGCGATCTGCATCAGGGCCCCGGCCTGTTCGTACACCCAGGCGTCGCCGGCTTCCTCGGCAAGGGCGAGGGCGCGTTCGGCATGGGCCCGGGCGACGTCGAACTCCGCCAGGATCAGGTTGGCCTGTGCCAGCAGGCTCTCGCGATGGATGCTCGGACCGATCGGGATGTCCTCCCAGCCGGGGCCGACGAGCAGCTCGCGGGCATCGGCGGCGCGGCCGGTCGCCATCATGGCCCAGGCCTTGTCGAACACGAAATCGCGCTTGCCGGGATAGCGATCGGCCAATGCGATGAACGCCGCGGCTGCCGCTTCCGACTGCGAGGGGTCGACGGACAGGCGCCGTGCGTCGAGTACCTCCAGCGCGTCGGCGGGCATTGGTTGCAGCGAAGCGACCGCGGCCTCCATGTGCTCCATCGCGGCGTTGGCGTGGCCCAGGCCGGACAGCGCCAGCGACAACTGGTAGTGGGCCAGGCCGAAATCGGGCGCGTCGATCACGATGCGCTTGAGGTCGCGCCGGCTGCGGGCGAAGTCGCGGCGGCGATGCGCGCTGTAGGCATCGGCGTACCGCCGGGCGAGCGGCGCGTCCACGCCCAGCGCGGGCCAGGCCTCGCCGGCGCGCCCGGGCATCAGCGCATCGGTCACCTGGCGGGACAGGTCGTCGACCAGGGTGGGCATCTGGGTCGCCGGACCCCGGACTTCCAGCTGGCGGGCGCCGCCGCGTCCGTCCAGCCGGGCGCGGACGTACATCAGGTCCGGCTCGCCACTGACACGCCCGCCTGACAGCATCACGATCTGCGGCGACACTTCCGACGCATGCGTGGCCAGGTGGGCCTCGTTGAGCAGGGTGACGTCCGGCATCATGCTCAGCTTCCAGCCCAGCCAGGCACGCATGAGGGTGATCGGCCATCGGTTCTCGGGCGGCGCATCCTCGTCGTCGATCTCGATCAGCGCGACGCGCAGGGTGTCGTCCGTGCCGACCTGGTGGCTGGCGTGGAACCGGGTGAACGCGACGACCGCCACCAGCAGCAGGGCGGCCGCGACGCCGAAGGCGAGATGACGCAGCGGGCGACGGGTGGGACCGGGGGGACGTGCCCCGGATCCTGGGGGAGCACGCTCCGCTTCAGCGATGGCGCCTCCATTCGCACCGGGACCGGCGCTCTCACGGGAGGGCGAGGGGGCATCCGCGCCGGTAGCGTCCGGATGCGCCGCGGGGGGGCTGCCGTCCGCGGCCTCGTCATGTTGCGAAGGCACGGCGCCCGACGAGTCCACCCCGACCGACGCCGCGTCCACCGGCTCGATGGCGGTGGGCGGTTCGAAGATGTAGCCGCTCTTGGCGACGGTCCTGATCCACCCGCGGCGCTCCGGGCCCAGTGCCTTGCGCAGCATCCAGATGCTCTGGGACAGGTTGGCGTCCTCGACCACCACGTCCGGCCAGAGGCGCTTGAACAGATCCGAACGGGAATGCAGGACATCGGGCTCGCCCAGCATCACCAGCAGCAACTCGAAGACGCGCTGGGTCAGTTCCACCTCGGCATCGGGGCGGATGACCTGGCGCGAATGCAGGTCGATCTGCAGATCGTCGATCCGCAGGCGGCGCGTCCCGGGAGGCCAGGACGGTGAGGCTGGAACTGTCACCAGGCGTGCTCCGATCAAAACCCGTCATGAACACCCGGTCCCCGTACGGACAGGGTGTGCTCGTGCCTCCGCACGATTCAAGTCGTCGAACCCCCTGTCCGATCGGCGTGACTGGATCCACGCAATGCGTGGACATTCATGCCCTGTCGGCGCCCCCGAGGCCCCGTCCGTTGTTGTCCGGACAAGCCCGCCGCCAGAAGAAGCCAAGAGGCCTGACCGGCACCGCAAGCCTACCCTGTCCGGTGGCCTCCGGTCACTCCGCGGTGGCGGCGGTCATCAAATCGAGTTATGGACCTGCGGCGCACCCCTTGAATATGTGCGTGACGTCACATTTTATTTTCCGGTGCGAACACCCCAACGGGGGAGGACGAGGCCTGGGGCGAGCGCGTACCCGGCGCGCCGACCGCCGCGGCAGCCGGTGGCCTGGACCGGTTACGTCGCGCGGCGCACGGTCCGTCCTTGCGCGCCATCACGCAATCACGGCCATTTGAGAACTATTTGAGTGCGCGCCAATCGCAGCCCGCCGATGCCGCGCCCAGCATGGCGCCTTCGCTGGAGCGGCGACGGGACGTCCCACGTCCGCATCGACCGCCCCGGTGGAGGCAACCTCCGGTGCCTGCCGTTGGGCAGGGCCTGGGGTCGCGGTTCAAGGCGCGGGTCGGCACCGGCGCCACGGGGGGTCGCGGTACGTGGACGCGCGGGGGGCGCGGTTGGCAGCACTTCGGGTTTCGCCGGACGCGAAATTGCAGCGATGCAATCCACTCTTTCACATTCTTGAAGGGAAACAAGCACATGAAAGGCATTCAATCCCGGCGCGGGCAGGCGCTGATCCTCACCACACTCGCGCTGACCGTGTCCCTGGCCACGGCGCAGGCGGCCGAGCGCATCGACCTGCACGCGATGGACGTCGCGCAGCTCAACCAGCAGTACGCGGCCGCCAGTGCCCGCATGGGCGCCGCCGCGGACGCAGGCGTCCGCCACGCGGAGATGCTCGGCCTGGAGCAGGGCGCCAGCCTGACCCTGCTGAAGCTGCACGAGGACCCGGACGGCCGTCGGCACTACCGGTACCAGCAGACCTTCCAGGGCGTGCCCGTGTTCGGCGAGCACGTGATCGTCAGCGAAGCGGCGGACGGCGTGGTCGCGACCCTGTTCGGGCAGATGGTGGACGGGCTCGCGTCGGAAGTCGCCATCGCTGGCGCCCGCGTCAGCCCGACCCGTGCGCTCGCCGTGGCCAAGCGGGCCGCGCTGGGCAGCCAGGTGGTCAGTCGCGTGATCGAGAACGAGAAGGCCGAACGGATGGTCTTCGTCGACGACGCGGGCCGTGCGCGCCTGAGCTACGTGGTGTCGTTCAATGCCGACCTCGCCGGCGGCGGTGATCCGACGCGTCCTTTCGTCATCGTCGATGCCACCACGGGCACGGTCCTGAAGAAGTGGGATGCGCTGGCGCACGCCAATGCATCGGGTCCCGGCGGCAACCAGAAGACGGGTCAGTACGAGTACGGCACCGACTACGGGTACCTCAACGTGCAGCAGAGCGGCAACACCTGCTCGATGAACAACACCAACGTCCGGACGATCAACCTGAACCATGGGACCTCCGGCTCGACGACGCATTCGTTCACCTGTCCGCACAACACGGTCAAGTCGATCAACGGCGCGTACTCGCCCCTGAACGACGCCCACTACTTCGGCGGCGTCGTGTACGACATGTACCAGGACTACGTGGGCGTCGCTCCGCTGTCGTTCCAGCTGCGGATGCGCGTGCACTACAGCAGCAACTATGAAAACGCGTTCTGGGACGGCCAGCAGATGACCTTCGGGGACGGTGCGAGCACCTTCTACCCGCTGGTCAGCCTGGACGTGACCGCTCACGAGGTCTCGCACGGCTTTACCCAGCAGAACTCCAACCTGACCTATTCGGGCCAGTCCGGTGGCATCAACGAGGCGTTCTCCGACATGGCCGGCGAGGCTGCCGAGCGCTTCATGACCGGCAGCAACGACTTCCTCGTCGGGGCACAGATCTTCAAGGGCAGCGGCGCGTTGCGCTACATGGACGACCCGACCCGCGACGGCCGCTCGATCGGCCATGCGTCCAACTACACGAACGGGATGGACGTGCACCACTCCTCGGGCGTGTACAACCGTGCGTTCTACCTGCTGTCGAACAAGTCCGGCTGGGACGTGAAGAAGGCCTTCCAGGTGTTCGCCCGTGCGAACCGCGTGTACTGGGGCCCCAGCACCAACTTCAACCAGGGTGCCTGCGGCGCGCAGACGGCGGCGACCGACCTCGGCTTCAGTGCGGCAGACGTCACGTCGGCGTTCTCCACCGTGGGCGTCAGCTGCGGCACCAACCCGAACCCCGATCCGACGCCGGGCGGCGAGTTGGAGAAGGGCGTGCCGAAGACCGGCCTGTCGGCCAACAGCGGCAGCTCGCTGAACTACACGCTGGTGGTGCCGGCGGGAGCGAGCAACCTGAGCTTCACCACCAGCGGCGGCAGCGGTGATGCCGACCTGTACGTGAAGTTCGGCACGGCCCCGACCGACAGCAGCTACGACTGCCGGCCGTACAAGAGCGGCAACGCCGAAACCTGCACCTTCGCCTCCCCGCAGGCGGGGACCTGGCACGTGCGCATCAAGGCCTACAGCAGCTTCTCCGGCGTGAGCCTGGTGGGCAATTACCAGGGCGGCGGCAATCCGGACCCGGACCCGGGCGAGCCGTGCACCGGATGCGACACGTACAGCGGTTCGCTCAGCGGCACCGGCAGCTCGGCGGTGCAGCCGAACGGGACCTACTATCAGTCCGCCGCCGGCGCGCAGAAGGGCTGGCTGCGCGGTCCGTCCGGCACCGACTTCGACCTGGAGCTGTACCGCTGGAGTGGCTCGGGCTGGAGCAAGGTGGCTTCGTCGACCACGCCCACCAGCGAGGAATCGGTGAGCTACAACGGCAGCGCCGGTTACTACTACTGGAAGGTGCTGTCCTACTCCGGCAGCGGCAACTACCAGCTCTGGCTGGATACGCCCTAAGCGCGACGCCTGCAGTCGTTGAAGCCGTCGGCATGCGCCTGGTCGCGCGTGCCGGCCGGGTGGGTCGGTTCGATCCCGACCCACCCGGTATCGGGTTCGCCCCGGCCCTGACGTGCGGGTCCACACACATGCATCGGCGGCTTCCACGTGAGTGCGGAAGGACCAGGGGCGCCGAGAAGAAAGGATTCCAGACATGAACACTTCACACCGTCCGTTGCTGGCCCTGCTGGCCGGCACCCTGCTGGCGACGCCTGCCCTGGCCCTCGCCCAGTCGCATGACCACCCCCATGATCCGGCCGAAGCCGTGGCCTTGGGCATGGCCCTCGAGCAGGATCCGCATGCGCCGGTCTACATCGTCACCTCGCGCGACACCCACGTGCACAGCCTCAAGGACCAGGCCACAAACGCCGACATCATGCGCGACAGCCTGGGCAATGCCCTGGTGGTCTCGCAGGTCAGCGCCCACCAGCTGCCGGCCATCAGCGAACGCATCCATGCCCGCGAGAAACGATGCGGCGGCTATTTCGCCTTTGCCACCCGTGCGGAAGCGGTCGCCTTCGTGGCCGATGGCGAGGCGCTCAGGGCCACGCAACAGGCCTTCCTGGTCGACTACGGCATCGACAACCAGGCCACCGTCGACCCGTGGCTTGGGCAGGTCCAGGAAACGCGCATCCGCGGCACCATCAGCCACCTCTCCACCCAGTACGACAACCGCTATTACTCGAGCACCCACGGTCGCAACGCCGCGCTATGGATCCGGGACACGTGGCAGGCACTGGGCAACGGCCGAAGCGACGTCAGCGCGGAGCTGTTCGAGAGCTGCGGCAACTGCGCCACGCAGCCCTCGGTCATCCTCACCGTCCAGGGCAATGAACTGGCCGACGAGATCGTGGTCGTCGGTGGCCACCTCGACTCGATCTCCAACAGCGGCAGCGGCAATGCCATGAACGCGCCCGGCGCCGACGACGATGCATCGGGCATCGCCAGCGTCACCGAGGTGATCCGCGTGGCCCTGGCCAGCGGCTGGAAGCCCAAGCGCACGGTGAAGTTCATGGCCTACGCCGCGGAGGAAGTCGGCCTGCGCGGCTCCAATGCCATCGCCCAGCAGTTCAAGGCCCAGGGGCAGGACGTGGTCGGTGTGCTGCAGATGGACATGACCAACTATGCGGCCGGATCCAGCGTTGCGATGAACCTGGTGGCCGACTACTCCAATGCCAGCCTGAAGCAGTTCCTCAACGCGCTGTTCGACGAGTACCTGGCGCCGATGGGCCTGTCGCGCGGTACGTACACCTGCGGCTACGGCTGCTCGGACCACGCCTCGTGGACGAATGCCGGATTTCCGGCCGCGATGATGTTCGAGCCGACGTTCAACAACAGGCTGCACACGCCCAATGACACCCTGCAGGGCATGGGCGGAACGGCGAACGCCAGCGTCAACTTCTCCAAGCTCGGTCTCGCGTTCATCGGCGAACTGGGCAAGACCAGCGGCAGCGGTCCGGACCCCGATCCGGATCCCGATCCGACGCCGGGCGGCGAGCTGGAGAAGGGCGTGCCGAAGACCGGCCTGTCGGCCAACAGCGGCAGCTCGCTGAACTACACGCTGGTGGTGCCGGCGGGGGCGAGCAACCTGAGCTTCACCACCAGCGGCGGCAGCGGTGATGCCGACCTGTACGTGAAGTTCGGTACGGCCCCGACCGACAGCAGCTATGACTGCCGGCCGTACAAGAGCGGCAACGCCGAAACCTGCACCTTCGCCTCTCCGCAGGCAGGGACCTGGCACGTGCGCATCAAGGCCTACAGCAGCTTCTCCGGCGTGAGCCTGGTGGGCAATTACCAGGGCGGCGGCAATCCGGACCCGGACCCGGGCGAGCCGTGCACCGGATGCGACACGTACAGCGGTTCGCTCAGCGGCACCGGCAGCTCGGCGGTGCAGCCGAACGGGACCTACTACCCGTCCGCCGCCGGCGCGCAGAAGGGCTGGCTACGCGGTCCGTCCGGCACCGACTTCGACCTGGAGCTGTACCGCTGGAGCGGCTCGGGCTGGAGCAAAGTGGCCTCGTCGACCACGCCCACCAGCGAGGAATCGGTGAGCTACAACGGCAGTGCCGGTTACTACTACTGGAAGGTGCTGTCCTACTCCGGCAGCGGCAACTACCAGCTCTGGCTGGATACGCCTTGACGGAAATGCCGGGCGGGACACGCCCCGCCCGGCACGTCGGCCGGCACGCGCCGCGGCGCGGCTCAGATGGCTTCGAAGCGATTCGCTTCCACGTTCTTGCGGACCCGGGCCGGGTCCCACACCCGGCCGTTCATGGCGATGTAGACCCCGGGCGGTAGCGCCTGCACCGCCCCGACCGCGCAGCCGATGTTGAACTCCGCGTCCGAGCCCCGGAAGCGCGCCGGGCTCAGCGCACCGGTCAGCACGATGGTCTTGTCGGACAGGCTGGACAGCACCCGGGCGGTCTGCACCATGGTGTCCGTCCCGTGCGTCAAAAGCACGTGGCGTGCGGGCTGGGCGGCGATCGTGGCGCGCATCAGTTCGCGGTCGTCGTCGGTGATGTGCAGCGAATCCTTGCGCAGGATCGGGATCACGTTGAAACGGAACGCCACGCCGAGCTCGTGCAGGATGCCACCGATCTGCGGCTCACCGATCTGGTAGTCGGATTTGTCGTCGAAGTAGATCTTGTCGATCGTGCCACCGGTGGTGACGATGCAAAGCTGGTCCATGGCGGAGGCCCGGGCGAAGCGAGGGACGGCGATTATAAGGCCCTGTCCGTCGCCGCCCCAGCGCCCGGACCGTGCGCCGCCTCAACCGGGGCGGCGTGACGCGAAGCGTCCCCGGAGGCCGGGCCAGCTCGCCGCGGTGATGATCGCGATCGCCAGCAGCAGCACCGGCCAGGCGAACAGTCGCAGTTCCGGGTGGGCCCACGCGACCATCACCCCATGGCAGAACCAGCCGAGCCCGAACACGCCCGCCCAGAACACCGACAGACGCCCCCGGTACCACGCGCCCCAGGCCATCAGCAGGGGCGGCAGGACGAAGAACAGCATCGCGGCGATCGCGTGGCGGTCGTCGTGGAACCACGCGGCGTAGACGGCGGCCAGCGCCACCAGCAGCACGCTCAGCAGTCGGTGCGAGGCGATCATGCGGAGAGCTTCGCGGCGATGGTGGCCAACCGCCGTCCCAGCGCACGGGCCAGCGTGGCCTCGTCGTCGCTCGGCTGCGGGTCGTCGTCGCCGCCGGCGACGTGGCTCGCACCGTAGGGCGTGCCCCCGGTGCGCGTGGTGCTCAGCACCGGCTCGGTATAGGGGATGCCGACGATCACGCAGCCATGGTGCAGCAGGGGCACGTGCATGCCGAGCAGGGTCGCCTCCTGGCCGCCGTGCATGGTCGCCGTGCTGGTGAACACCGCCGCCGGCTTGCCGACCAGGGTGCCGCTCGCCCATTGCGCGCCCAGGCCATCCAGCCAGTGCTTGAGCGGCGCGGCCATGTTGCCGAAGCGGGTGGGACTGCCCAGCGCCAGGCCGACGCACTCGTCCAGGTCGCGTGCCTCGACGTAGGGCGCGCCGTCCTCCGGCTCCGGCGGTTCGGCCGTGCGCGTGACCGGCGCGACCGGCGGCACCGTGCGCAGCCGCGCCTGCATGCCGTCGATCTCGCCGATGCCGCGCGCGAGCTGGCGTGCCAGGCGGGCCACCGAACCACCGCGGCTGTAGTAAAGGACGAGGATGTCGGGCATGCGGTTCCACCGGGAAACGTGAGGCGACAGGATACCGTGCAGCCCGTGCACATCGCGCAGGCGGGCGCATCGGGTACCCTGCGCGGATGAAGCCCCTGCATGCCGTCCACCTCTGGAGCGAACGCCTGCGGGACCGCGAGCGGAATCTCGCGTTCTGCCGGTTCGTCGGCCGCCGCATGCTCGACGACAACCTGTTCCAGGCGGCGGGCGCGCTGGCCTTCACCACGGTGTTCGCGCTGGTGCCGCTGTCGATGGTGGTGTTCGGCGTGTTGTCGGCCTTCCCGGTGTTCGACGTGTGGGCGGACCGGCTCACCGACTACGTGTTCACCCACTTCGTGCCGAGCGCCGCCGCGTCGGTGGCCAAGTACCTGCGCGAGTTCTCGAGCAACTCGGGTCAGTTGACCGCGTTGGGCGTGATCGCCCTGGTGCTGTCGGTACTGGTCACGCTCAACAGCATCGAGGCGACCTTCAATCGCATCTGGCGCGTGCCATCGGCGCGGCCGCAGATCAGCCGCTTCATGATCTACTGGACCGTGCTCACGCTCGGCGCGCTGGTCGCCGCGGCCAGCCTGGCGGTATCGGCGCGGGTGTTCGCGCTGTCGGTGTTCGATACCGAAACCGGACACTTCCTGCAGGACGTGGCGCTGCGGCTTTCGCCGATGGTGATCGAGTGGCTCGCCTTCACCACCGTGTTCCGCGTGGTGCCCCATCGCGAGGTGCATTGGCGCCATGCCTGCGCGGGCGCGCTCTTGGCGGTGCTGATGTTCGAGCTGGTGAAGGGCGTGTTCGGGCTGTACCTCGGCAGCTTCAATGGCTACTCGAAGATCTACGGTGCGGTCGCGTTCCTGCCGATCTTCCTGCTGTGGATCTACATGGGCTGGCTGTCGGTGCTGCTGGGCGCTTCGGTGGCGTCCGCGGCGTCGGCGTTCCGCTACCAGCCCATCGAACTCCGCCTCCCCGAGGGCCACGAGATCTACGGCCTGCTGCGCATGCTCAGCCGTTTCCGCGACGCGCGCCGGGACGGTCAGGGACTGCATACCGACGACATCCTGGAGCGCGAGCCCATCCTCACCGACGACCTCGTGCAGCGCATGCTGGGCGACCTGGAGGGGATCGGCGTGGTGCGTCGCACCGAGGAGGGGGAGTGGCTGCTGGCGCGCGACCTCGACGACCTCAGCCTGGCCGAGCTGTACGAAGCCAGCCAGTTGCGTATTCCGGTCGCGTCGGTGCCGCTGCCGCTGTCCGACGACCCGACCGGCCGGCCCGTGGTGGCCGCCATCGAAACCCTGCGCACGCCGCTGCGCGATGTCCTGCAACGTCCCGTGGGTGCCCTCCACGCCGACGACAAGGAGTGACCATGCCCGTTCCCCCGTGCCGCCGTTCCCCCTGCCTTGCCCTCGCCACGGGCCTCGCGATCGCGCTGGCAGGCTGCCAGCCGTCGCCCGACCCCGCCGCGCCCGCGGCGTCGACGCCGGCCGGGGACGAAGCGCCCTTGCCGGTGCCCGAGGCCGCGAAGCCCCCCGTGCAGCCTGCGCTGGAGGTCGTGACCGTGGACGGCACGCCCTGGTCGCTGGCCGAGCGCCGCGGCCGCTGGGTGGTGGTGAACTACTGGGCGACGTGGTGCACGCCCTGCTTGAAAGAGATGCCGGAGCTGTCCGCGCTGGACGCCATGCGTGAACACATCGAGGTGATTGGCCTCGCCTACGAGGACATCGCCCCGGCCGAGATGCAGGCCTTCCTGGAGCGCCACCCGGTGGTGTACCCGATCGCGATCGTCGATACCGCGTCGCCCCCCGCCGACCTCGAGACCCCGCGTGGCCTGCCGATGACCTGGTTGATCGACCCCGAAGGCCGGGTGGCCGAACGCTTCGTCGGGCCGGTGACGGCGCAGGACATCGAGGCCGCCATCGCTACCCAGGGCGATGCCTCGTGAAAGCGGCGCGCTTCTTCATCCAGGGCAAGGTGCAAGGCGTGTGGTTCCGGGCCTCCACCTGCGAACAGGCCCAGCAGCTGGGCCTGCGCGGCTACGCCCGCAACCTCCCCGATGGCCGCGTCGAAGTGCTGGCGGCCGGCGAGGGAGAGGCGATCGACGCGCTGGACGCCTGGCTGCAGCGCGGGCCTCCCCAGGCCGAGGTGGGCGGGGTGCGGCGTGAAGCCGCCGACCCGGACGAGGCAGGCAGCGGGTTCGCGATCGGTTGACGCGCCGCCGTGCCTGCCGTGGCCGCCGGTCGTGGCGCGGATCAGGGGCGCGGACGGGCGTGGCCGATCCAGCCAAGCAGCGGGCGCCCGGCCAGCAGGCTGAGCAGGGACAGCAGCACCACCACACCGAGGTGCCACAGCAGCACCATGGCCATCGTTTCGCCGGCATCGTGGACCAGGGTGACGCCGGCCGACGACAGGGCGGCGGTGCCCAGCATCGCGAGCAGGGCGGTCAGTGCGGGCCGCACGGCGCCGGCATGGCGTACCACCAGCAGCATCACCAGCGCCAGCGGCAGGCTCACCACGGTGATGGCCCAGGCGCACTCCGCGCTGCCGGCATGGAACTGCCAGGCCGCGTCGCCCAGGCGGGCGTGTTCCCGCAGGCAGCCCCAGCCGAGGCCGGCCAGCCACGCCAGCACCGCCGGCACGGGCAACCAGGCCCAGCTCGCCGCGCGACCCGGTACCGACACCTGGAAGGTCGCATAGGCAGCGAGCACGCCGGCCAGCAGGCTGGCGCCCCATTGCAGGCGGGCCGCCGGGTCGGCGAGCGCGCCCGGCTCCATGCCGCCCCGCAGCAGCAGGAGGGTGGCGATGACTGCAAAGGCCAGGGCCAGCCAGAGCAGGGTGCGTCGTCCCGGCGAGGCCAGCGGACGGACCGGCGTCGCGCGCGCGGCAAGCTGCTCGATCAGGCGGGGGGTGTCAGTCATCAGGGGTTTCCTCCGGGCCGAGCGCGCGGCGCAGGGACTTCAGGGCGCGGTGATAGGCCACCTTCAGCGCCCCCGGGGTCTGGCGGCTGTGCGCGGCGGCCTCGCCCAACGACATCTCGCGCAGGCGCAGCAGGCGGACCGCCTCGCGCTGGCGCGGTGGCAGCGTTTCGATGGCGGCATGCAGCGCACGCGCCGCTTCGTCGTGGTTCGCCCTGTCCAGCGGCGTCGCGCCGGTGTCGACGGGTTCGGGACCGTCTTCGGGGAGCGCCCGCTCATGGCGGGCGCGCAGCCCGCGACGCCGCAGCAGGTCGATGCAGCGCCGGCTGGCGATCGTCCCCAGCCAGGGCTTGAACGGCCGGCTGGGCTCATAGGTGTGGCGGATGTCGTGGACGACCAGCAGGATCTCCTGCACCGCGTCGTCGGTATCGGGGCCGAGGTAACGCCGGGCGATCGCATGCAGGTAGGGGGTGATGCCGGTCAGCAAGGTGCGGTAGGCGATGCGGTCGCCGTCCTGCGCGCGCGCCATGAGCTCGTCCCACGCCACCGTGGGCGGCGCCGTGTCGGTGTCGCCGGGAGCGGGCGGGGAAGGCATGGGGCGTCGGTCCCGTGTCCTGTGGAATTGAACGATGCTGCCCATGGTCGCGCGGTCCGTCCGCTGCCGCCAGCAGGCAGCGGGAACGAGGGTTCTCCGGTTCGGGCCGCGGTGCGCCCGTTCCTTCCCGCTTTCGGCCCGGGGCGGCCGAAGGTTACGTGGCGTCGCCGTCCGGCCAGGCTGGGAGCGGCGCAAGCACGCCGTAGCGCTCGGTGCCCGGCGCGCCCTTGAGCGCGGGGTAGTCGATCTGCGCGGGTTCGACCCGGGTGTCCGGCAGGCGGTCGAGCAGGTCGCGGATCAGCGTCAGGCGGCCGCGCTTCTGGTCGTTGAAGTCGACCAGCGTCCAGGGCGCGTGCGCGGTGTGGGTGGCCTCGAGCATCGCCTCGCGGGCGCGGGTGTAGTCGTCGTAGTGGCGGCGGGCCTTGAGGTCGATCGGCGACAGCTTCCAGCGCTTGAGCGGGTCTTCGAGCCGTTCGGCGAAGCGTTCCTCCTGCTTCTCCTGGTCGCAGCACAGCCAGTACTTGAACAGCAGGATGCCGTCGTCGACCAGCAGCTTCTCGAACACCGGCGCCTGCGCCAGGAAGGCCTCGACCTGCGTGCCCGTGGCGAAGCCCATGACCTGCTCGACGCCGGCGCGGTTGTACCAGCTGCGGTCGAACAGCACGAGCTCGCCGCCGGCCGGCAGGTGCGGCACGTAGCGCTGGAAGTACCACTCGCTCGCCTCGCGCTCGCTGGGCTTGGGCAGCGCGACCACGCGGCACTGGCGCGGGTTGAGGTGGTCGGCGATTGCGCCGATCGCGCCGCCCTTGCCGGCGGTGTCGCGGCCTTCCAGCAGCACCAGCACGCGGGTGCCGGTGTGGGCCAGCCAGCGGGCCATCGCCCCGAGTTCGACCTGCAGGGGTTCCAGCGCCGCTTCGTAGGCCTTGCGCTTCATCGCGTCACTCCTTGAGCCGCGGCCGCAGGTTGGCGAGGTTGCAGGGTTTCGTACGCGCGTCGAGCTGGGCGCGGATGATCTTCTCCCAGCCGGTGCGGCAGGCCGAGGTCGAGCCGGGCAGGGCGAACAGGAAGGTACCGTTGGCGAGTCCGGCGAAGGCGCGCGACTGCAGCGTCGAGGTGCCGATCTCCTCGAAGCTGATCGCGCGGAACAGTTCGCCGAAGCCGTCCATGACCTTGTCGAGCAGGGGCAGCAGGGCCTCCGGCGTGGAGTCACGGCCGGTAAACCCGGTGCCGCCGGTGACGATGATGCCCTCGACGCCGTCGTCGGCGATCCACTGCGAGACCTGCGCACGCAGCCGGTACTTGTCGTCGGGCAGCAGGGCGCGGCCGGCCAGGGCGTGGCCGGCGTCGACGAGGGCACCGGCAAGGTAGTCGCCAGAGGTGTCGGTGTCGGGCGTGCGGCTGTCGGAGACGGTCAGCACGCAGAGGGCCAGGGGCTTGAAGTCGTGGGCGGCGGTCATGGGACGAGCCTAGCGCATCGGGTCGGGCGATCGTGTGGGTGCGGGAGCGCGGGGCACTGGAACGGGGGGCGGGGCGCTGGAGCGGGCATCGGGTGTCCCGGGGGGTGAATGTCCCCCGGCACCGGCCCGCCGCAGGCGGACGGGGGACATTCGCCTCGAAGTCCATCGGGTTACACCGGGGCGTCCCCATCAGGCCTGCCTCCGCTGCCCTGGCGGAGGGGGTAACGTTCGACTTGATGTGCGCCGGCTCGCTCGCGAGGCCCACCTGCCTCGCGCCCGCGCCACCCACGGCTCGCGAATGACCGCCCATGCTTCGCGGGTGGGACCGGCCGGTATCGCGCACGAAGCGTCGAGCTTCGTTCGCGAGTCCCATGTGTGTCGCTCGCGGGCAGCGGCTGGCTCGCGGGCGAGGGATTCGGGTTCGTGCGCGATGGCGATTCCACTCGCGCACGAGCCAGCGTGGCTCGCGCACGACACCGGTGGGCTCCGCGCGCGAGTTGCCGGGCACTCGACCGCGCGTCGTGGATGGCTCGCTCGCGAGGCGTGTTGCCGAACTCGCGAAGCACATTCGGCTCGCCCGCGAATACGTTCACACTCGCCCGCGAACCCCACGGGGGACCGCCCGGACGCCGGCCGCACGCCTGCCAATGCTAGGCTCCGGCGCTTCGACCTCTCCGAACCGGTGTCGCCGATGGCCCTCCCTCGCTTGACCCGTGCGCCGCGCGCGCTGTCCGCGTTCACGCGACGGCTCGCGGTGGCCCTCGCTCTTGCACTCACCCTCGCCATTGGCCCCGGCTTCGCCGCCGAGGGCATCGACGACGGCCCCTATGTCTTCCGCGACGCCGGCGGGCTGACCGCACGCTGGGTCTGCGAGGGCGAGCCGGTGGTCGAGCACCTGCGGGTGCGGCGCTGGCCGGCGACGGTTCCGGCGCGCTGCGGCGTCGATGCGGCCGTCGAGATCCGCGCCCCCGTCGAGGCGCGCAGCCGGGTCGACCTGCGCGACGTGCGGCGGATCGTCGCGCTGTCCGACGTGCACGGCCAGTACGCGCTGATGCAGCGGCTGCTGACCGCCAACGGCGTGCTGGACGACCGCGGCGACTGGGCCTGGGGCGACGGCCACCTGGTCCTCGTCGGTGATGTCTTCGACCGTGGCCCGGCGATCAACGAGATCCTGTGGACGCTGTACCGGCTCGAAGGCCAGGCACGCGCGGCCGGCGGGGGCCTGCACCTGCTGCTCGGCAACCACGAGACGATGGTGCTCTACCGCGACCTGCGCTACGTCAACGACCGCTACTTCACGACCACCAACACGCTGGGCATCGCCTATGCCGACCTGTACGGCCCCGACACGGTGCTGGGCGACTGGCTGCGCAGCCGGCCGGTGATCGCGCGGATCAACGACCTGCTGTTCGTGCATGGCGGCCTGTCGCCAGAGTTCCTCGCGCTGGGCATCGACAACGAAACGGCCAACGACCGTTACCGCGAATCGCTGGGCCTGCCGCGCGAGGCGACCCGTGAGGACCCGCGCTACGCACCGCTGTACGACGGCAGCGCCAGTCCGATCTGGTACCGCGGGTACTTCCTCGATGACGGCCTGGACACCGCCGCGGTCGACGCGCTGGCCGCGCGGCTGGGCGTGCGCCACATCGTCGTCGGCCACACCTCGCGCGAGCACGTCGAAGGCCACCACGGCGGCACCGTGGTCGCCGTCGACAGCAGCATCAAGAACGGCGAGAACGGCGAGCTGCTGTTCGTCGAGGATGGGGTGATGAGCCGCGGCCTGCTGGACGGCCAGCGGGTGCCGCTGATGGAGGTGGAGTAGCCGCGCACGCGGCGGTCAGGGCGCGGGCGTGCCCTCGCTGCTGTCGGCCCCGGTGCGGGCTTCGGCACCGAGCGCGAGCGGGCGGACGGTCTCCAGCAGGCTGACCAGGGTCTTGCCGGGTTCCTCCCACGGCACCATGTGCGCGGAGCGTTCGAACCACACGCCGCGCTTGTACGGAGCCTCGACGGCGTCGAGCCAGGCGGCGGTCGGAGCCGAGGGCGTGGTGAAGTCATGCCGGCCCATGAACATCACCACCGGGATCGGGAAGCGGGTGACGTTGCTGTAGTCGGTCGCGAGGAAGGCGTCGAGTACGCGGCCGAGGGTGAACACGTTGCCGCGGTTGATCGCGCAGACGTCTTCGGCGTCGTACTCGGGCGACAGCCGGCCGGCGCGGTAGAAATACAGATTGGTCTCGTCGCGGAACGCGCTCATGCCGCCGTAGTGCTGCGCCCAGATCCGCGCGGTGACGATGCGCTCGCGGGTCAGCGGGGTGTCGCCGGGGTAGGGCGCGATCGCCTCCAGCGCCTGCACCGCCTCGGCGTTGTCGTGTTCCCGGGCCTGTTCCAGCGCGTAGTCGAAGCTGATGCGCTCGTTCTCCTGCACGTCGATCACCTGGCCGATGCCGACATACGCATGGAACAGGTCCGGCCGCTCCAGCGCCGCCGCCATGCCCACCAGGGTGCCCCAGCTGTGCCCCATCAGGATCAGCTTGCGCTTGCCGAGGCGTGCACGGACATGCTCGGCGACCTCGATCGCGTCGTCGACATAGCGCGGGATGCGGATGGTGTCGGCGATTGCGTCGGGATCCGAGAGGTTGAAGGTCCGCCCGGCACCACGCTGGTCCCAGGTGACCATCGTGAAGTACTCCTCCAGCGGGCGCTGGAACTGCCACAGGCTGGGCGTCAGCGGCGAGGCCGGACCGCCGTGCACGAACAGGATCACCGGGTTGTCCCGGTCCTGGCCGCGGATGTTGAGGTACTGCGGGATGCCACCGATCTCCGTCGCATACGCCTCCTGCAGGCCGTTGGGCGCGACGATCCGGGTCAGATCGGCGATCACCTCGCGCGCCGGCGCGTAGGGTGCGACATCGGGACAGGCCTGGGCGGCGGCGGGGGTGGGGTGGACGAGGGCGGCAAGCGAGGCCACCGCGAGGGCGAGGCTGAACAGGGGCGTCTTCATACGGCGATTCTAGGCCGCCGGCCGGCATCGGCCGACTGCGGATGGTCAGGGGCGGATGGATCACGTCGTGCGGCCCTTCACGGTCCGTGAATGCGCGATCCCCGTCAATGCGTGACGGGCGTCGTTTCGATGCGGGGCCACGGCAAGCTGGATCCGGGTTCCGGCAGGGGCGACGTCACGCATGAACGAGGGGCATCGGCGCTATTCGATGATGCGCGGTGGGCTGGTCTATCGCGTGCTGGACGGCCTGGGCCTGGCCCATGGGCGCCGCGCGGTCAGCCTGGGCATCGCGCTGCTGGTGGTGGCGCTGGCGCTGGTGCCGCTGGTCGTGGCCAGCGCGCTCAACGGGACCCTGGTCGGCGACCGGGTCGAGATGAACCTGCTGGGCGACTACGGGGTGCTCGGGCGCTTCCTGCTGGCGGTGCCGCTGCTGGTGGTGTTCGCGCCGCGAGCCGACGCGGTGGCCCGTCGCGACATCCGCCAGCTCATCAGCCTGGACATCGTTCGGCGCGGCCAGCGCGGGCGCTTGCAGCAGGCGCTGGGCGCCATGCGCCGCGCCCGCGATTCGATGCTGCCGGAGATCGTCTGCCTGGTGCTGGCGTTCTCGCCCTCGCTGCTGCTGTCGCGTTCGAACGCCGCGCTCGACACCGCATCGAGCTGGCGCTTCCTCGACGGCGACCCGACCTGGGCGCTGTTCTGGTTCGACCATGTGTCGGTGCCGCTGTTCCGCTTCATCGCGCTGATCTGGCTGTGGCGCTTCGTGCTGTGGAGCGTGCTGCTGTGGCGGCTGTCGCGGCTCGACCTGGTACTGCGGCCGGCGCATCCCGATGGCGCGGGCGGGCTGGGGTTCCTGGGCGACACCCAGTCGCGCTGCTTCGCGGTGGTCGCGCTGGTCGGCGGCATCGTCCTCTGCGGCGAGGCGATGAACCTGATGCTCCACCTCGACGCCTCGCTGCTCGAACTGCGCTACCTGCTGGGCGGCTACGTGGTCATCGCGACCCTGGTGCTGCTGGCGCCGCTGATGCTGCTGTGGCCGGCGATGGTGCGGGCGCGCCGCGCGGCGATGCGCGCCTACGACCAGCTCGCCCAGCGTTCGGCACGCACCTTCGACCGCCGCTGGCGGACGCTGTCGCCGGTCGGGGACACGACCTTGCTGGACGACGACGATGCCTCGGGCATGGCGGACTACGGTGCCGTGCACCAGACCGCGAGCGGTATGTCCGCGGTGCCGCTGTCGCGCAGCCACCTGCTGCGGATGGCGGGCGTGGCGGTGCTGCCGCTGCTGCCGCTGGTGTTCATCGAAATTCCGATCCTGGAACTGCTCAAGCGGATCGTGTCGACGCTGGCCTGAAACGTTACGTTTGCCTTCGACCGGGCGTCCTTTCGTCGCGTCGGGGAGAGGCCGGGACGCTTCGCCCGCGCAGGGCGGACCGAGGGAGTGACGTTGCGAAGCGTCCCGGCGCGAAAGTCCGGGGGCGCCGGCAGGCGCCCCCGGGATGCCTGACCCAAGGAGTGGGAGTCAGGGCATCAAGACCGTGTCGATGACGTGGATCACGCCGTTGCTCTGCATCACGTCGGCGGCGGTGACGCGGGCGGTGTTGCCCTGCGCGTCGGTCAGGGTGACCGTGCTGCCATCCAGACGGGCGACCAGCGCCTCGCCTTCGACCGTGGTCAGGCGGGCACTGCCATTCCCGGCCTGGATCTGGCCGGCCAGCGTGGTCGCATCGACCTTGCCCGGCACGACGTGGTAGGTGAGCACGCTGCCGAGCTTGGCCTTGTTCTGCGGTTGCAGGAGCGTGTCGACCGTGCCGGCCGGCAGGGCTTCGAACGCGGCATCGGTCGGTGCGAAGACGGTGAAGGGGCCGCGGCCCTTGAGGGTGTCGACCAGGCCCGCGGCCTTGACCGCGGCGACCAGTGTTTCGTGGTCGGCGGAGGCCATCGCACCGTCGACGACGTCGCCGGTGCTCATGGCGGCCTTGCTGCCGGCGACGGCAGCATGCGGGAGGGACGCCGCCAGCGGTGCGGCGAGGACGAGCGAAAGCGCGATTGCGAGGGCATTGCGGTTCATGTCGGGCTCCTTGGTGAGGGGGCGCATCGGAAAGGGGTGACCGCATGGCGCGGTCGAAGTCCCTCTACGCGGCGGCTTGCGCTTCGGATTCATCACGCCGCGTTGACCAGGGCGCTGCGGTCGTGGCCCGCGGCACGCCCGCATCCAAACCCCGTCCGCGTGCGTATGCATGCAGTGAATCCCGCGAGCCGACACGAGCGCATGCCCGACCCCATGCACACCGAAGCACGCCCCCATGCCCGTGGCGTGCGCACCCAACGACTGAGGGCGTGGTTCGATACGGGCGCGCCCGTCGCGTCGCGCGATGCCGCTTCGGAGGGCCGGATCGACTGGCTTCGCGCCACGCCCTTCGTCGCGCTGCACCTGGGCTGCCTCGGCGTCGTCTGGGTGGGTGTGTCGCCGGTCGCGGTCGCCGTCGCGGTGCTGCTGTACGCGGTGCGGATGTTCGCCTTGACCGGCTTCTATCACCGCTACTTCTCGCACAAGGCCTTCCGCACCGGGCGCTGGACCCAGGGCGTGTTCGCGGTGCTGGGGGCGGCCTGCGTGCAGCGCGGCCCGATGTGGTGGGCGTCGCACCACCGGCGGCACCACTGCCATGCGGATACCGACCTCGACCCGCATGCGCCCGGCCCCCGCGGGCTGCTGTGGAGCCACATGGGCTGGTTCCTGACCGAAGAGGCCTTCGCGACGGATTGCCGGCGGGTCCGCGATCTGGCGCGTTATCCGGAACTGCGCTGGCTGGACCGGTTCGACACAGCGGTGCCGGTTGCATTGGCCGCGCTCCTGTACCTGCTCGGGGCCGCGCTGGAGCGCTGGGCGCCGGGCCTGGGCACCAGTGGCCCGCAGATGCTGGTGTGGGGCTTCTTCGTGTCCACCGTCGTGCTCTTCCACGCCACGGTGACCATCAACTCGCTCGCGCACCGCTACGGCCGGCGCCGGTTCGAGACCCGCGACGACAGCCGGAACAACGCCTGGCTGGCGCTGCTGACCTTTGGCGAGGGCTGGCACAACAACCACCACTTCTACCCGGGGTCGGCGCGCCAGGGCTTCCGCTGGTTCGAAATCGACCTGACCTGGTACGGGCTGTTGCTGCTGGAGCGGCTGGGCCTGGTCTGGGACCTGCGTCCGGTGCCGCAGTGGGTCATGGCCCGGGCGGTGCGCTGAGATGGCGCGGATCGCGGTCATCGGCGGCGGCATCTCGGGCCTGGCGGCCGCATGGTCGCTGTGGCGCGACCACGACGTCGTGTTGTTCGAGGCCGAGGACCGGCTCGGCGGGCATACCGACACCCATGCGGTCGAGGTGGACGGCGTCGAGCTGGACGTCGATACCGGCTTCATCGTCCACAACCGCGACCACTACCCGCTGCTGACCGCGCTGTTCGACACGCTTGGCGTGGCGACCGCGCCCACCACGATGGGTTTCTCGGTGCAGCGCGAGGACGGGCTGGAGTACAACGCGTCGACCCTCGATGGCCTGTTCTGCCAACGGCGCAACCTGGTGTCCCCGCGCTTCCTGGGGATGCTGCGCGACCTGCTGCGCTTCTATCGCGAAGCCCCGGCACTGCTCGACGTGGCCGGGGATGGCCCGACCCTGGGCGAGTACCTCACGCAGGGCCGATACGGTGCCGCCTTTCGCGACGACCACCTGGTGCCGATGGCGTCGGCGTTGTGGTCGTCGCCGGCGCGCCGGATCCTCGACTTCCCGGCGAAATCGCTGGTCGCGTTCATGGCGCACCACCAGATGCTGCAGGTGGCCGGGCGGTCGCCGTGGCGCGTCGTCGCCGGCGGCTCGTCGCGCTATGTCGATCGCTTGCAGGCCCGGTGGCGCGTCGATGTCCGGCTGGCCTGCCCGGTGCAGCGGGTGCTGCGCGATGCCGCGGGGATCCACCTGCGCCACGCACGGGGCGCGGAGTCCTTCGACCGGGTCGTGATGGCCTGCCACGCCGACCAGGCGCTCGCGATGCTGGACGTCCCCGAGCCGATCGAACGCGAGCTGCTCGGCGCGATCCGCTACCAGCCGAACGAGGCCGTGCTCCACACCGACGGTCGCCTGCTCCCGCGAGACCGCAAGGCCTGGGCGGCATGGAACGCCCACGTGCCGGTCGACCCCGGGGCGCCGTGCACGGTCAGCTACTGCATGAACCTGCTGCAGGGCCTGCCGGTGCAGACGCCCGTCGTGGTGACACTCAATCGCAGCGCGGCGGTCGACCCGTCGCGTGTGTTGCGCGTGCGCCGCTACGCGCATCCGGTGTTCACCCGCACGTCGGTGGCCGCGGCGGCGAGGCGGGCGGAGATCCAGGGCATCCGCGGCACCTTCTATGCCGGCGCCTACTGGGGCTGGGGCTTCCACGAGGACGGCATGCGCAGCGGCGTGGAAGCGGCAGGCGCGCTTGAAGCCAGCCTGCGGGGCGCGGTCGCGGTGCGACAGGAGGTGGCGGCATGAGTGCGACGTCCAGCGCGATCTACGAAGGCCACGTCACCCACCGCCGGCACCTGCCGCGACGGCACGAATTCACCTTCCCGCTGGCACAGCTGTTCCTCGACCTGGACGAGATCGAGGGCCTGTTCCGCAAGCGGCTGCTGTGGTCCTCGAAGGGCCGCAACCTCGCCGAGTGGCGGCGCGAAGACTATCTGGGCCCGGGGCACCTGGGTCTGCGCGAAGCGGTCATGGCCCGGGTCGAAGAGGCCTGCGGCCTGCGTCCGGATGGCCCGATCCGCATGCTCTGCCATCCGCGCTATGCCGGCTATGTCTTCAATCCGGTGACCTTCTACTACTGCCATGGCGGTCCCGCGGGTGCGCTGCAGGCGATCGTGGCCGACATCACCAACACGCCCTGGAAGGAGCGTCATGCGTATGTCCTGCCCCTTGAAGGAGCGGAGCGCCGCGGACGCTCGTGGGCCTGGCAGTTCGACAAGACCTTCCATGTCTCGCCCTTCATGGGCATGGAGCGCCATTACGACTGGCGTTTCACGACGCCCGGGGAGGACCTGCACGTGCACATGAAGGCCTGGCAGGGCGAGAACTCCGAGTTCGACGCCACCTTGTGGCTGCGTCGCCGCCCGCTGGACGGCCGCCAGCTGGCACGGCTGCTGTGGCGGTACCCGCTGATGACCGCGCAGGTTTTCGGGGCGATCCACTGGCAGGCCCTCCGTCTCTGGTTGAAGGGCGTGCCCGTTCACACCCACCCGGATGCAGGCGTGCGCGGCTTCGGAACGGCAGGAGAGGAACGAGGATGAACCAGAGCATCGATGCCCGTCGCGAAGATCGGCCGGTTGCCGGGGCAGGGCCACTGGACCGGTGGCTCCGGCAACGCCTGCTCGACCACATGGCACGGCTACGGCACGGGTGCCTGTGCATCGAGGATCCGATGGGGCGCACGGTAGTCGGCCAGGACGCTCCGGGTGCCACGACCGTGCATGTCCGCGTCCATGACCTGCGCTTCTACCGTGCGCTGGCACTCAATGGCAGCGTCGGCGCGGGCGAAGCCTTTGGCGATGGCCACTGGGACAGCGACGACCTGGTCGGTCTGGTGCGCCTGCTGGTCCGCAACCGCGCGCTGCTCGACGGCATGGAAGGCGGGGCGGCACGCCTGGGCGGCATGGCGATGCGGGCGCTCCATGCGCTCCGCCCCAACGACCGGCGCGGCGCGCGCCGTAACATCGCCGCGCATTACGACCTCGGCAACGACTTCTTCGAACTGTTTTTGTCGCCCGACATGATGTATTCGTCGGCGATGTGGCGGGACGGGGCCGACACGCTGGAACAGGCGTCGGCGCGCAAGCTCGACGCGATCTGCCGCAAGCTGGGGCTCGGGCCCGGCATGAACGTGGTCGAGATCGGCACGGGCTGGGGCGGCTTCGCCCTGCATGCCGCGCGGCACTTCGGCTGCCATGTCACCACGACGACGATCTCGCAGGCGCAATACGCGCTGGCCTGCGAGCGCGTGGCCGCAGCGGGCCTCAAGGACCGCGTGCGCGTGCTGTGCCGCGACTACCGCGACCTGGAAGGGCGCTACGACCGGCTGGTCTCGATCGAGATGATCGAGGCCATCGGCGCCGCGCAGCTGCCGGTCTATTTCGCGGCGCTGGAACGCCTGCTGGCGGACGACGGCCTGGCGCTGGTGCAGGCCATCACCATCGAGGACCATCGCTACGAACAGGCGCTGGCGTCGGTGGACTTCATCAAGCGCCATGTGTTCCCGGGCAGTTTCATTCCCTCGGTCGAGGCCATGCTGGTGGCCAAGCGCCGCACCAGCGACCTCGCGCTGGTCGACCTGGAGGACTTCGGCCTGTCTTATGCGCGGACGCTGGAGGCCTGGCGCCACAGCCTGCTGGAGCGGCGCGCGGACGCCCTCACGCATGGCCGCGACGAGCGTTTCCTGCGCATGTGGCTGTTCTACCTGGCGTATTGCGAAGGCGGGTTCCGCGAGCGCTCGATTGGCGTGTCGCAGTTGCTGTTCGCCCGACCGGGGGCACGACCGAGGGGCATGCGGTGGGTGGATCGCGATGCGGGAGACGACGCATGACCCCGCTCTGGGCCCTGGGCACGATCGGGTGCGTGATGTCCGCGGTGATGTTCGCTGGGTGGGCCTGGGAGCGGCGCCACCGCAATGCCGGCATCGTCGACGTGCTGTGGGCGGCGGGGATGGGCTTCGCGGGCATCTGGCTTGCGTGGGTCGGGTCGGGCGATCCGCGGCCACGCCTGCTGCTGGCGATCCTTGCCGGCGTCTGGTCGCTGCGTTTGGCCCTGCACCTGTGGGCGAGGGTGCGGAGTGAGGACGAGGACGGCCGCTATCGCCATCTCCGCCACTACTTGCGGGACCGCGGCTGGGCGTTCCTGTTGTTCTTCCAGGCGCAGGCGCTGCTGGTCGTGCTGTTCGCGTTGCCCTTTCTCGCCGTCGCCGCCAACCCGGTCGTGTCGGTGCCGTGGCTGGTGGCGGGCGTACTGGTGTGGGCGGCGGGCCTCGTCGGGGAAGCCGTTGCCGACCGGCAGCTGGCGGCGTTCCGCGCGGACCGCGCCAATGCGGGCAAGGTCTGCGACGTGGGCCCGTGGCGCTATTCGCGGCACCCGAACTACTTCTTCGAATGGCTGCAGTGGTGGGCCTACGTCTGCCTGGCCATCGGCTCACCCTGGATGGCACTCGCGTGGCTGGGGCCGGTGCTGATGTACCTGTTCCTGCGCTACCTCAGCGGCATTCCCTTCACCGAAGCCCAGGCCGAGCGGACGCGCGGCGACGCCTACCGTGCGTACCGGGCACGCACCCCGATGCTGTTCCCGTGGTTTCCCCAGGAGCGCCGACAGGAGGACATCGCATGAACACCCACGTGGCAACACCCGCACGCCTGCGGGGCGACGGCGCGGCACCGGGCCTGGTCGGCCTGGCCGAGCGCGGCTGGGTGCCGGACGCCGTGCTGCGGCAGGGCATCCGCCGGCTCTGCGCGGCGCGGCTCGCGGCCTGCGAGGCGGGCGGGGTCGAAGCCCAGGCACGTCGCCAGCAGGCCTTGATGACGGCGCTGGCGGGCGCCCCGCTGGCCATCCACGCGGATGCCGCCAATGCGCAGCACTACGAGGTGCCCGCCGCGTTCTTCCGGCACTGCCTGGGGCCGCGCCTCAAGTACTCCGCCTGCCTGTTCGAGAAGCCCGACAGCACGCTGGCCGACGCCGAGGACGCGATGCTCGCGCTGTATGCCGAGCGTGCGGCGCTGGCCGACGGGCAATCGATCCTGGAGCTCGGCTGCGGCTGGGGATCGCTGACCCTGTGGATGGCCGAACGCTACCCACAGGCACGGATCACTGCCGTTTCGAACTCGGCATCGCAGCGCCTCTGGATCGAGCAGGCGTGCCGGGAACGGGGACTCGCCAACGTCACCGTGCTGACCCGCGACGTCAATGCACTGGAGCTGCCCGCCGGCACCTTCGATCGCTGCGTGTCCGTCGAGATGTTCGAGCATGTCCGCAACCATGCGCGGCTCATGTCGCGGATCTCGGGCTGGCTGCGTCCGGGTGGATTGCTGTTCGTCCATATTTTCGCCCACCGCTGGGCCGCCTATCCGTTCGAGACCGAAGGGCGCGGGAACTGGATGGGTCGCCATTTCTTCACCGGCGGCCTGATGCCGGCGGTGGACACGCTGCTGCACCACCAGCGCGATCTCGACCTGGAGCAGCGCTGGCTGGTCGACGGCCGGCATTACCAGCGCACCGCGGAGGCCTGGCTGCGCAACCAGGACGCGTCCCGGGAGCCGCTCATGCCCATCCTCGAGGGCGCCTACGGGGGCGAAGCACAGGCGCGCCTGTGGTTCCAGCGCTGGCGCATGTTCTGGATGGCCTGCGCTGAGCTGTTCGGCTACGACGGCGGCCAGCAGTGGCTGGTCGCCCACTACCGCTTCGCACGGCCTTCGACGCGGGGTGTCGCATGAGCCGCTGGAGGACGAGACGCCTGGCCTGGACGACCGCCGTGCTGGGCCTGGTCGCCGGCTGCGCCAGCCAGCCGCCGATCGAGCCGGTGCCCCGGGTCGACCTCGAGCGGTTCATGGGGGACTGGTATGTGATCGCATCGACGCCCACGCCGATGGATCGCGAGGCGTTCAACGCGGTGGAAAGCTACACGCTGTCCCCCGAAGGCCACATCGACACGGTCTATCGCTTCCGGCAGGGCGGCTTCAATGCGACGGTCGAAACCCTGACACCAACCGGCTTCGTCGAGCCCGGCACGGGCAACGCGGTCTGGGGGATGCAGTTCGTCTGGCCCATCAAGGCGGAGTACGTCATCGCCTACCTGTCGCCGGACCATTCCGAGACGATCATCGCCCGCAGCAAGCGCGACTACGCTTGGATCATGGCGCGCACGCCGACGCTGCCGGAGGACCGGTATGCAGCCCTGCTTCGGAAGGTCGTCGAGATGGGATACGACCCGTCGACATTGCGCCGCGTGCCGCAGCGCTGGCCCGAGTCCGGGACCACGCCCGTGCCGTGACTCGACCGGGACGGGCGAGTGCATCCGATCGGGGCGATCGAACGTAAGACCCGTCACAGGTCACCGCGTCCGCGGTGGATCACGGCAGATGGCGTACAGGTAAGATGGCGATCGATTCGGCTACGAGGAAAGTGACGCCCTTGCGGGCCTCGCCGCGCGTGTCCAGCCGCCAGAGCACCGATGCTTCGGACGCGCTCCAGTGGAGCGCATTGATCGCCCGGGTTGCCGACCATGGCGATACCGATGCATTCATGCAGATCCACGACCACTTCGCGCCCCGGCTGAAGCGCTACCTGCTGGGCCTGGGCGTCAGCGCCGTCGAGGCCGATGATCTCGTGCAGGAAGCCATGCTGCGGGCCTGGCGCCGCGCCGGCACGTTCGACCCGGCCCGCGCAAGCGTCACCACCTGGCTGTTCCGCATCACCCGCAACCTGTACATCGACGGACGCCGGCGCGGTGGCCACTGGACCGCCGTCGACGATGGCGATGACTGGATGGCCCTGCATGCCGAGGACGAAGGCGCGGTATCGCCCGACGCCTTCACCGACCATGTCGGCCTTGACCGCGCCATCGGCGCGCTGCCGGGCGTCCAGGCGCGGCTGATCCGCATGTCCTACCTGGAGGCGAAGAGCCACAGCGAGATCGCCGCCGAGCTCGACATGCCGCTCGGATCGGTCAAATCGACATTGCGTCGCGCGTTCATGAAACTCAAGGCAAGCCTGGGGGAGGCGCCATGAAGCCCCATCATCATCTCGACGCATCGACCCTGCTCGGCCATGCCGCCGGTGCGATGCCGCTCGCGTTCTCCGCCGTGGTCGAAGCGCACCTCGCAGTGTGCGCTGCGTGCAGGCAGGAGCTCGAACGAGCGGAGCGTGTTGGCGGCGCGCTGGTGGCGCAGCAGGAAGGAGCACCCCTGGCCGATGGGGCGCGACAGGCCCTGCTGGAACGCCTGCACGCCGAAGGCGCACCGGTCGCGCATGCCGCGCGCCCGGCCGCAGCGGCTCCGGCGCGGACGGACCCCGACCTGATCCCGCGGTCCCTGCGTCCGTACTTCGGTGAGCGCTTCAGCGGCCTGCGCTGGCGGATGATCGGCCCGGGCGTCCACCATGTGCGCGCGCAGGGGGTCGACGACGGCCACCTGATGCTGCTGCGGACCGCACCCGGACGCAGCGTCCCCATGCACACGCACGGCGGCAACGAGCTGACGATGATCCTGCAGGGGGCCTATGACGACGCGCTGGGCCATTTCGCGCCCGGCGACGTCGCCGACCTGGATGGCGACGTCGAACACCAGCCGGTCACGGCGCCCGGTGTCCCCTGCATCTGCGTGGCGGCCACCGATGCACCGCTGCGCTTCTCGGGCTGGATCGCGCGGACGTTGCAGCCGCTGTTCAAGCTGTAGTCGGGTCGGGCACGGCCATCCGGCGGATCGCGTCGGCGAAATCCCGTGCAAAGCCGTCCATGTCGAACAGCGTCCCCTCATCGCGAAGGCGCGCGACCTCGGTACGCAGCGCCGCCAGCGCTGCGGGGTCGCGCCCAAGCCGGACGGCCTCGGCGATGAAGGTGTCGTCGTCCGCGACATTCATCGCGTCCAGCCCCAGGTGATGGTTGAGGCTGCCGGCGACGCGCGACGCGAAGGTGTCGCCGGGGCAGGTCAGCACCGGGCAACCGACCCACAGCGCATCGGACGCGGTCGTGTGCGCGTTGTAGGGGTGGGTATCGAGGAACAGGTCGGCGAGCTGCAGGCGCGCCAGGTAGTCGGCGTGCGGTTGCTTGGCCATGAAGACGAGGCGGTCGGGTTCGATACCGCACGACGCCGCGTGATCGCGCAGGCGCTCGTCCGCACGTCCGGGCCCGGACAGCAGCCACAGCACGCTGCCGGGCACCTCGCTCAGTACGGCAAGCGCGCGGTCAACGCTGCGCGGGTTGAGCTTGTAGCTGTTGTTGAAACAACAATAGACCGCGCCCTCGTCCGGCAGGCCGCACTCGGCCCGGGTGGGCGCGGGCGGCACTTCGCGGCGGGTGTCCGAGGGCTGGAATGCGCGCGGCAGGCGGACCACGCGCTCGCTGAAGTGCGGTTCGAGCCCGGCGGGCAGCACGTAGCCGTCGGCAAGCATGCAGTCGATCCAGGGCGCGCCACTGGTGCCGGGGTAGGCCAGCCAGTTCACCTGCACCGGCGCGGGGCGCATCGCCAGCACTTCGGGGGCGCCACCGCCGCCCCAGCCGCGCAGGTCGAACAGCACGTCGATGCCGGCCGCGCGGATCGCTTCGGCCACCGCGCGGTGCGGCCTCGCACTGGCGTCATGCAGGGTCGTGGCGGCGGCGAGCCGCTGGCGGATCGGGCTGCCGTCGTCCGGGTTGAGCGCGAACAGGTGGAGGTCGAGGTCGTGTGCGCGCAGGGCCTCGAACAGGGCGACGGTGAGCAGCCCGGTCGGGTGCGCGCCGAAGCCGTTCGACAGGAAGCCGACGCGTAGCGGACCCGGCGACCGTGCCGTCGGTGAGGGCAGGGGCGGCACGTGCCGGGCCAGTGGTGCGGCACGCAAGCGCGCGCATTGCAACTGCTCGGCCGCGCTGGCGTCCTCGCTCAGGAAGGCGAAGGGCTCGACGGCCGCGCGACCCCGGCGCACCGCGTCGCGGACCTGCGCGGACAGGCGGTCGAGGTCGCGCCAGTCGCAGAGCTTGCGTCGCCAGGCCAGCAGGTAGGCGGCGAGCTGCGGCTCGTCGGGCGCCAGCGCATGGGCGCGCGCGTAGGCCTCGGCGGCGGCTTCTGCTTCACCGACATCCTCCAGCACGTGGGCGAGCCAGACCTGGATGCCGGGGTGGCCGGGCGCCGCGTCGGCGGCGGCGCGCAAGCTCCCGGCCGCCTCGGCGTGCCGGCCCTGCATCGACAAGGCCCGGCCCAGCCGCGCGAGCGCCTCGGGATGCCCTGGCGCCAGCGCGAGTGCGCGACGGCAGGCGGCTTCGCCGGCGCGGGCATCGCCGGCCTCGAGCTCGGCGTCGCCCAGCAGGATCCAGGCCATCGGGTGGCCGGGCTGGCGGCGCACGGCGTCGCGCGCGGCGAGTCGGGGGTCGGCGTGCATGGCGCTTGGGCTCACGAGACAGGCGGGCAGGGTGCCGGATGCGTGAGCAGGCGACAACCGGGCCCGGTCACGCCCCTTCGGTCATGCGCGCGAGTTCGTCCGCCTGGTGTTCGGCCTGCAGGCGTTCGACCAGGGCGTCGAGCCCGCCTTCGATCACGTTGGGCAGGTCGTACAGCGTCAGTCCGTCGACCCGGTGGTCGGTGATCCGCCCCTGCGGGAAGTTGTAGGTGCGGATGCGCTGGCTGCGGTCGCCGCTGCCGACCTGCAGTTTGCGTGTCTCGGCCTGCGCCGCCGCGGCCTGCGCGGCCTGCGCCTCGGCCAGCATCGCCTGCAGGCGCTTCATCGCCTTGTCCCGGTTGGCGTGCTGGCTGCGTTCGGTCTGGCTCTCGACGACCACGCCACTGGGGACGTGGGTGATGCGGATCGCGGAGTCCGTCTTGTTGACGTGCTGGCCGCCCGCGCCGCTGGAGCGGAAGGTGTCGACCTTGAGGTCGGCCGGGTTGAGCACGATCGGCTCGCCCTCGGGTTCCACCGGGATGATGGCCACCGTGGCGGCGGAAGTGTGGATGCGGCCCTGCGATTCGGTCTCCGGCACGCGCTGCACGCGGTGGGTGCCGGACTCGAACTTCAGCTTCGAGTACGCGCCCTGGCCCTCGACGCGGGCGATGACTTCCTTGAAGCCACCGTGCTCACCGGGATTGGCGGACTCGACCTCGACCCGCCAGCCCTGTCGTTCGGCATAGCGTGCATACATCCGGAACAGGTCGCCGGCGAAGATCGCCGCCTCGTCGCCGCCGGTGCCGGCGCGCACTTCCAGGTAGAGGTCGCCGTCGTCGCGCGGGTCCCGGGGAACGAGGTGGCCGAGCAGCTCGCCTTCCAGCAGTTCGAGCCGCGCGCGCGCATCGGTGATCTCTTCTTCGGCGAGGTCCCGCAGCTCCGGATCGGCACGCATCGACTCGGCGGTCGCCAGGTCCTCGCGCGCACGCCGCTCGCCGGCGAGGGCCGTGGCCAGCGGTTCGAGCTGGGCGAATTCGCGCGAGAGCGAGCGGAAGCGTTTGGCGTCGCCGATCACGTCGGGATCGGCCAGCAGGCGCTCGAGTTCTTCGCGGCGCTCGACCAGTGCGAGCAGTTTGTGGCGCAGGGAATCCAGCATGGAGGGGGCTTCGGTCGAATGGGGACGCGGGTGGGGACGACGCGGCGGGCGTCGCTAACGCCGGTCCGGCATCACCGGTGCGGTCGTCCCGTCGTCCGTGCCCGTGGCGTCCGGTGCGCCGCCGGGGGCGGCCGGGAACAGCCGGTCGACCGCATGGCCCAACTCGGCACTGCCGCTCAGCGCGGCCTCGCGCAGGGCCACCGTGGGCGCATGCAGCAAGCGGTTGGTGAGAGTGTGGGCGAGGAAATCCAGCACCTCCTCCGGGTTGCCGCCGGCCGCGAGCTGCTGTCGCGCGCGGGCCAGCACGTCGGCCCGGGCCGCCTCTCCATGCGCGCGAAGGCGCTTGAGCGGTTCGGTGCGCTGGCTGGCGGCCAGCGTTTCCACGAAACGCGCGACCTGCAGGTCGATGATCGCCTCGGCTTCGTCGGCGGCCTCGCGCCGTCCGCGACGGTTGTCCTCGATGGTGCGTTCGAGGTCGTCGACGGTGTAGAGGTACACGTCGCGCAGTTCGGCGACATCGGGGGCGATGTCGCGCGGCACGGCAAGGTCGAGCAGCAGCATGGGCCGGTGCCTGCGGCGCACCAGCGCGGCCTCGACCTGCGCCTTGTGCAGGATCGGCAGTTGCGCGGCGGTGGCCGAGAGCACGATGTCGGCTTCGGCCAGGTGCTTGTCGAGGTCGGACAGGGGCAGGGCCACGCCCCCGTGGCGGCTCGCCAGGTCCTGGGCGTGGGCGAGCGTGCGGTTGGCGACCAGCAGGCGCTTCACCCGGGCCTGGGACAGGTGGCGTGCGGCCAGTTCGATCGTCTCGCCCGCCCCGAGCAGCAGCACCGTCGAGTCTTCGAGGCGCGCGAAGGATTCCTGCGCCAGGCGCACCGCCGCCGACGCGACCGACACCGGATTGGCGCCGATCCGCGTGTGCGTGCGCGCCCGCTTGGCGGTGGCGAAGGCCTGCTGGAACAGCCGGTCGAGCTGCCCTCCGAGGCTGCCGGCGCCGCGCGCCATGGCCCAGGCGTCCTTCACCTGGCCGAGGATCTGGGGCTCGCCGAGGACCAGCGAGTCGAGCCCCGTGGAGACCCGGAACAGGTGGCGCACCGCGGCGGCATCGGCATGGCGGTAGAGGTAGGCGTGGAGGTCGCCCGCTTCGCGCGGATGGGTCGCCAGCCAGTCCGCCAGCACCTGATCGCCCTGCTCGGAGACGGCATAGAGTTCGGTCCGGTTGCAGGTGGACAGCAGCGCGGCCTCATGGATGCCGGGCAGGCCACGCACCGTGGCGAGCGCCGCGGGGACCTGGTCACCGGCAAACGCCACCCGTTCGCGCAGGGCGACGGGTGCGGTCTGGTGATTGATGCCGAGGACGTAGAGGTTCACTGCCGGGTTTCCGCCGGGACGCGTGCAGGCCGCGTTCCCGTTCAGTTGCTTGCGCTAAGCTGCTGGCTGCCGAATCGGGCACATTCTAACGGTCCGGGCGGTTCCGGGCTTCATCACGTTGCCGATGCCATTCATGGATTCGATCTATCGACCGGCGCTTGCGCGCCTTCTTCCCGTGGCGGCCGCCTGTGCGTTCGCGTTCCAGACCGTCCCGGCGATGGCTTTCGATGCGCCTCGCGAAGCCGCGGCCACCGTGCCGGCAGCGGACAGCGACGATCCGGTGCTGCGGGCACTGGAGCCGCTCATGGAAGGCGAGTTCGCCCTGCAGGCGGGGCGGCTCGACGAGGCCGCGGACGCCTACCTGCGTGCCGCGCGTGAAACCGGCGATGCCGGGCTGGCCGAACGTGCGACCCGGATCGGCCTGCTGACCCAGGACGATGCCCGTACGGAAGCCTCCCTGGCGCTCTGGGGCGCTCTGGGCGGCGCCGAGGAGGACATGCTGGCCGCGGAGGCGGCCCTTTCGCTGAGGCAGGGGCACGACCGGCGCGCGCGGCGGCAGCTGGAGGCACTCATCGGCATGCCCGAACCGGGCGGCTGGCGCCAGGCCTTCGGCGTGCTGGCGACCGGCGGACATGACCCGGGGCAGTCGGTCGATGTGCTGCGTTACCTGGTGCGCCGCGACCGCATCCCCGCGCAACTGGAGGCGTGGATGGCGTTTGGCGGCCTGGCGCTGCGGCTGGACGCCCCCGACCTCGTGGACGACATCGTCGACAAGGTGATCGAGCATTTCCCGGGTGAGCCGAGGGTCGCCCTGCTCCGTGCCGGACAGTTGCGCGAGGCCGGCCGCGAGGACGAGGCGCGCGAGGCGCTGGGGGCGATCGAGCCGCGCGCACTGACCGATCCGTCCATGCGCCAGAGCGTCGCCCACGAGTACGACCGCCTGGGGGATCTCGACCTGGCCGAGCAGACGCTCGCGCAGGGGCCGCAGGACGACCAGACCTATGCGCTGCGGGCTTCGCTGCTCGCCCGCGACGAGGACACCGAAGGCCTGACCGCGCTTTACCGCGAGCTGGGTCGCGATGCCGCGAGCCCCGATCCGCAGCGGCGCCTGCTGCTGGGCCAGATCGCGGAATTCCTGGAGCGCTACGACGAAGCGCTGGCGTGGTACGAAGGCGTGCCCGGCGGACCGCAGCGCTGGCAGGCACGGCTGCGCGGCGCCAACGTGCTGCATGAACTGGGTCGCACGCCCGCCGCGTTCGATGCGCTCGCGGACGTGCAGGCCGACCCGACCGCGCCGGACGACGCGCGGCGTGACGCGTTCCTGCTTGAGTCGGTGTTGCACCAGGAGGACGACGACCCGCGCGCCGAGATGGAGGCATTCGCACGCGGCCTGTCGATGTTCCCGGACGAGCCGGAGATCCTCTATGCACGCGCGCTGGCCTGGGAGCGCCGCGACGACATCGTGCGCGCCGAGGCGGATTTCCGCCGCATCCTGGTCATCGAGCCGGAGAGCGTCGCCGCACTCAATGCACTGGGCTACACCCTGGCCGACCGGACCGACCGTTACCAGGAAGCGCTCGAGCTGATCAACCGCGCGCGCGCGGCACAGCCCGACAACGCGGCGATCATCGACAGCTACGGATGGGTGCTCTATCGCCTGGGCCGTCATCGCGAGGCCCTGGTGGAGTTGCGTCGCGCGCTGGCCCTGCAGGAGGACGCGGAGATCGCGTCGCACCTGGCGGAGGTGCTGTGGGCGATGGGGCGTCGCGAGGAAGCCCTGGAGGTGTTCGAGCAGGCCCGCGTGATCGACCCCGACAACCGGGCGTTGAGGCGTGCGCTGGAGGGCCTCGGCCTGCCCGTGGAGCCCGCCGCACCCGCCGCGCCGGATGGGGATGATGCGGACGAGGGCGTGCAGGAATGAGGCTGCGGGCATTTGCGGGGGCGTTGTTGCTCGCGGGGTTGGCAGGCTGCGCCACCGCACCCGCGCCGCGCAGCCTGCCGCCGGCGGAGCAGGCCAGCGCCGAGGCAGCGCAACAGGCGCGCGAGGCGGCGCTGCGGGCGGTCAATCACTGGTCCATGACCGGCCGCATGGCGGTGTCGGTCGAGGGCGGAGGGGGCAGCGGCCGGCTGGAGTGGCAACAGGCGGGCCCGGACTTCGTGGCCGAGATCAGTGCGCCGGTCACGCGCCGTAGCTGGCGGCTGTCCGGCGGCCCGGCCGGGGCCCGGCTGGAGGGTGTCGAAGGCGGTCCGCGAGAAGGCCCGGATGCGACCGAGCTGCTGTACCGGGCCACTGGCTGGTACCTCCCGGTGGCGACCCTGGCCGACTGGGTGCGTGGCGTGCGGGCCACCGGACCGGTGGACGAGGCGCTTTACGGTGAGGACGGACGTCTGGCGAGGTTGCGCCAGGCCGGCTGGCGCATCGACTACGAGTGGCCGGAAACCACCGGGCCGGAACCGGTACTGCCCCGCCGGATCGATGCGCAGCGTGGCGAGGGCGAAGGCAACGGCATGGCCCGGGTGCGGGTGGTGGTCGACGCGTGGGGCGGGGTGGGAATGGGCGAGCCGGGTGGGACCGATGATTGAACCCGGGCTGCCGGTCGCGGGGCATTCAGGTTCTGGTGCCCGGTGGGACGGCGTCGACGGCTGCGGCTGGCCCGCACCCGCCAAGCTCAATCTGTTCCTGCATGTCACCGGGCGACGCGAGGATGGCTACCACCTGCTGCAAACGGTGTTCCAGTTGCTGGACTGGGGCGATACCGTTCGCCTGCGGCTCCGGGACGATGGACGGATCGTCCGGCATGGACCGTCCGTGCCGGGTGTCGCCGCCGAGGACGACCTGACCGTCAAGGCGGCGAATCTCCTTAAAAAACACGCCAACGTCTCCCATGGTGTAGACATCTCCATCGAAAAGCGCATTCCGGCAGGGGGTGGTTTCGGCGGCGGCTCCACCGATGCGGCCACGGTGCTGGTGGCCCTCGATGCCATGTGGGGCACCGGGCTGGGGCCTGCGCGCCTGGCTGCGCTCGGCCTGCAGTTGGGGGCCGACGTGCCGGTGTTCGTGCACGGCCGCAACGCCTGGGCCGAGGGTGTCGGCGAGCGGTTGACGCCGCTCACGTTGCCGGCGGCGGCCTATGTGGTCGCCGATCCCGGGGTCCATGCGCCGACGGCCGCGCTGTACCGGGCGCCGGAATTGACGCGGGATTGCCCGCCCGCGACAATATCGGACTTCGTTTCGGGCGCTCCGCTCGGCAACGTGTTCGAATCCGTCCTGCGCGCGCGGGAAGCGGCCGTCGAGGCTGCCTTCGCCATGCTGTCGCGGATCGGTCGTCCGCGTCTGACCGGGTCGGGCAGCGGCTGCTTCGTCGGTTTCGATTCGCTCGAGGCCGCCGAACGCGCGCTGGCGGACCTGCCTCCCGGCCTGCGGGCCTGGGTGGCATCGGGCGTCGAGCGTTCGCCGCTGCTGGCCGCGCTTGAAACGTACCAGATGCAGCGTGGCGCCCGCACGGGCCGCGTGACGACAACGGACTGAACGCCACAGGGGCGTCGCCAAGAGGCCCAAGGCACCAGGTTTTGATCCTGGCATTCGTAGGTTCGAATCCTACCGCCCCTGCCAGTTCCGCCCGTTGGCGATTTGTGCCACCGCCCCTTCCACGAACACCGCCTCGCCGGAGTCCGATCGTGCAAACCGACCGCAACCTGCTGGTGTTCAGCGGCAACGCCAACCGCCCCCTCGCCGACGCCGTCTGCAAGGAACTGGGCATCCGCATCGGCAAGGCCCTCGTCGGGCGGTTCTCCGATGGCGAGGTCCAGGTGGAGATCGAGGAGAACGTCCGCCGGCAGGAAGTCTTCGTCATCCAGCCGACCTGCGCGCCGAGCGCCGAGAACCTCGTCGAGCTGCTGGTGCTGGTGGACGCGCTCAAGCGCGCATCGGCGGCCAGCGTGACCGCGGTGGTGCCGTACTTCGGCTACGCCCGGCAGGACCGTCGCCCGCGCTCCTCGCGGGTGCCGATCACCGCCAAGGTCGCCGCCAGCATGTTCAGCGCCGTCGGTACCGACCGCGTGCTGACCGTCGACCTGCATGCCGACCAGATCCAGGGCTTCTTCGACCTGCCGGTCGACAACGTGTATGCCTCGCCGCTGCTGCTGGCCGATATCTGGCGCGCGCATGGCACCGACAACATGGTGGTGGTCAGCCCGGACGTCGGCGGCGTGGTCCGCGCCCGCGCGATCGCCAAGCGCCTCGACGACGCCGACCTGGCCATCATCGACAAGCGCCGTCCGCGCGCCAACGTCGCCACGGTGATGAATATCATCGGCGACGTGGAGGGCAAGACCTGCGTGCTGGTCGACGACATCGTCGACACCGCCGGCACGTTGTGCGCCGCCGCCAATGCGCTGAAGGCGCAGGGCGCGACCAAGGTCGTTGCCTACTGCACCCACCCGGTGCTCTCGGGCGCGGCGATCGACAACGTGACGAAGTCGCAGCTCGACGAGCTCGTGGTCACCGACACCATCCCGCTGACCGAGGCCGCGCGCGCCACCGGTCGCATCCGCCAGCTCAGCGTCGCCGAACTGCTGGCCGAGACCATCCGCCGCATCGCCTTCGGCGAGTCCGTCAGTTCGCTGTACGTCGACTGACACCACCCCATCCGCCGCGTGGCCCCGGCCGCCGGCAGAATCCGCTCACCTGGTCGCGGGTGAGCGTCATCCCCGCCGCGAGGCGGGTCCAACGCAAGAGAAGTGAGTCAATACCATGTCCGAACACAGCCTCAAGGCCGTCAGCCGCAAGGACGAAGGGAAGGGTGCGAGCCGCCGCCTCCGTCACGCGGGCGTGATCCCGGCCATCGTCTACGGCGGCAAGTCCGAGCCGAAGTCCATCCAGCTCGAGCACGAGCCGACCTGGTTGGCGCAGAAGAACGAGTGGTTCTATTCGTCCATCATCGATCTCGACATCGATGGCAAGGTCGAGAAGGTCCTGCTGCGTGACATGCAGCGCCATCCGTTCCGCCAGCTGATCATGCACCTGGACTTCCAGCGCGTGACCGCCGGCCAGGCGCTGCGTACCCGCGTGCCGCTGCACTTCATCAACGAGGACACCTCCTCGGCCGGCAAGGCCGCGGACGTCGTCGTCACCCATGAGCTGAACGAAGTCGAGATCAGCTGCCTGCCGAAGGACCTGCCGGAGTTCATCGAGGTCGACCTGGCCGCGCTTGAGCTGGGCCAGACCATCCACCTCTCCGAGATCAAGCTGCCCAAGGGCGTCGAGATCCCCGAGCTGAAGCTGGGCAAGGAGCACGACGTCGCCGTGGTCGTCGCCCGTGCGGGCCGCGTCGAGGTCGAGGAAGGCGCGGAAGAAGACGCGTCGGCCGACGTCCCGGCCACCAAGGTCGAGAAGGACGAGGAGTAATCGCGTCCCGCCGGCTGGCCCGTCCGCGGGCCGGCCGGTGCACGTGGATTGCTGCGAAGCCGATCGATGGCGGGACTGCGCCTCATCGTCGGGCTGGGCAACCCCGGTCCCGAGCACACCCGGACCCGGCACAACGCCGGGTTCTGGTTTGTGGACGCCCTGGCCGAGCGCCTGGGCGGCCGCTTCAATGTCGACGCCAAGCTGTTCGGTTCGACCTGCAAGGTCATGATCGGCGGCGAGCCGGTGTGGCTGCTGAAGCCGGCCACCTTCATGAACCTGTCGGGCAAGTCGGTCACCGCCGCCCAGCGGTTCTGGAAGATCGAGCCCGAAGAAACCCTGCTGGCCCACGACGAGCTCGACCTGGCGCCCGGCACCGCGCGGCTGAAGTTCGACGGCGGCCACGGCGGCCAGAACGGCCTGCGCGACACCATGCGCCTGCTGGGCCACGGTCGCTTCCATCGCCTGCGCGTCGGCATCGGCCACCCCGGTCACAAGGACCTGGTCACCCCGTGGGTGCTGGGCCGCGCGAAAGGCGACGACGAAACCCTGATCCTCCGTGCCATCGACGACGCCATCGACGTCCTTCCGCTGGCCGTCAACGGCGACTTCAACGAGGCGATGAAGCGCCTCCACACCCCGCGGCCCTGAGGCCGTCATTGGTGATTGGCGACTCCCGAGAGCCGCCAATCACGAATCACGACCACCGGACCCGGACGCACCATGGGCATCAAATGCGGCATCGTCGGCCTGCCTAACGTCGGCAAGTCGACCCTGTTCAATGCGCTGACCAAGGCGGGTATCGCCGCGGCCAATTTCCCCTTCTGCACCATCGAGCCGAACGTGGGCGTCGTGCCGGTGCCGGATCCCCGGCTGAATGCGCTGGCGGACATCGTCAAGCCGCAGAAGCTGATCCCGACCGCGATGGAGTTCGTCGACATCGCCGGCCTGGTCGCCGGTGCGGCCAAGGGCGAGGGCCTGGGCAACAAGTTCCTGGCCCACATCCGCGAGGTCGACGCCATCGCCCATGTCGTGCGCTGCTTCGAGCATGGCGACATCGTCCATGTCGCCGGCAAGGTCGATCCGATCGCCGACATCGAGACCATCGACACCGAGCTGGCCCTGGCCGACCTGGAGTCGGTCGAGAAGGCCATCCAGCGCGCCGAGCGCACCGCCAAGTCGGGCGACAAGGACGCCAAGGTCCGGGTCGAGGTGCTGGGGCGGATCCGCGACGGGCTCGACACCGGCAAGCCTGCACGCGCGCTGGACCTGTCCGAGGACGACCTCGCGGTTGTCCGCGACCTGTTCCTGCTCACCCTGAAGCCGGTGATGTACGTCGCCAACGTGCTCGAGGACGGTTTCACCGACAACCCCTGGCTGGATGCCGTGCGCGAGCGCGCGGTCGGCGAGGGTGCCCAGGTGGTGCCGGTCTCGGCCGCCATCGAAGAGGAGCTCAGTCAGCTCGACGACGCCGACCGCGACGCCTTCCTGGCCGACCTGGGGCTCGACGAGCCGGGCCTGAACCGGGTCATCCGCGCGGCCTACACCCTGCTGGGCCTGCAGACCTATTTCACCGCCGGCGTGAAGGAGGTCCGCGCCTGGACGGTGAAGAAGGGCGCCACGGCCCCGCAGGCGGCCGCGGTGATCCATACCGATTTCGAGAAGGGCTTCATCCGCGCCGAAACCATCGCCTACGACGACTACATCCAGTACAAGGGCGAAGCCGGTTCGCGCGAGGCCGGGCGGATGCGCCTCGAGGGCAAGGAGTACCGCGTACAGGAAGGCGACGTCCTCCACTTCCGGTTCAACGTCTGACCGGCGCCTGACGTGCAACAGCCGCGGAGCGTAAAATAATCCGGCCAATGCGTTGACAAGCCCGCGGGCAGTCGCCAAAATTGCGGGCTCTTTTGGAGGGATACCCAAGCGGCCAACGGGGGCAGACTGTAAATCTGCTGGCTTACGCCTTCGGTGGTTCGAATCCACCTCCCTCCACCACCTTCCGGCCCGGCCGGCGGTGGCAGGTTCAACCGGACGCCTTACCAGCGGCCGGGTGCAGTACCCAGGCAGGATCCCCGGTGCGGGAGTAGTTCAATGGTAGAACCTCAGCCTTCCAAGCTGATGGTGCGGGTTCGATTCCCGTCTCCCGCTCCATTGCTGCAGCGCGCCACCTGTCCTGACAACCCGTTTCGCTCACGTAGCTCAGTCGGTAGAGCACCTCCTTGGTAAGGAGGAGGTCGCTGGTTCGATTCCAGTCGTGAGCACCAGATTTCCACCGTAACAACCGTCCCAAAACGAGAAGCGACAACCATGGCCAAGGGTAAGTTCGAGCGCACCAAGCCGCACGTGAACGTCGGCACGATCGGTCACGTTGACCACGGGAAGACCACGCTGACGGCGGCGCTGACGAAGATCGGCGCGGAGCGTTTTGGTGGCGAGTTCAAGGCGTACGATTCGATCGACGCGGCGCCGGAAGAGAAGGCGCGCGGCATCACGATCTCGACGGCGCACGTGGAATATGAATCCCCGACGCGCCACTACGCGCACGTGGACTGCCCGGGCCACGCCGACTACGTGAAGAACATGATCACGGGTGCGGCGCAGATGGACGGCGCGATCCTGGTGTGTTCGGCCGCTGACGGTCCGATGCCGCAGACGCGCGAGCACATCCTGCTGGCCCGCCAGGTGGGCGTGCCGTACATCGTGGTCTTCCTGAACAAGGCGGACATGGTGGACGACGCCGAGCTGCTGGAGCTGGTGGAGATGGAAGTGCGCGAGCTGCTGAGCAAGTACGACTTCCCGGGCGACGACACCCCGATCATCAAGGGTTCGGCGCTGAAGGCGCTGGAAGGCGACCAGTCGGAGATCGGCGTGCCTGCGATCATCCAGCTGGTGGAAGCGCTGGACAGCTACATTCCGGAGCCGGAGCGTGACATCGACAAGGCGTTCCTGATGCCGGTCGAGGACGTGTTCTCGATCTCGGGCCGCGGCACCGTGGTGACCGGCCGAATCGAGCGCGGCGTGATCAAGGTGGGCGACGAAATCGAGATCGTCGGTATCCGTCCGACCACCAAGACGACCGTCACGGGCGTGGAGATGTTCCGCAAGCTGCTGGACCAGGGCCAGGCGGGCGACAACGCGGGCCTGCTGCTGCGCGGCACGAAGCGTGACGACGTGGAGCGTGGCCAGGTGCTGGCCAAGCCGGGTTCGATCACGCCGCACACGGACTTCGAGGCCGAGGTGTACGTGCTGTCGAAGGACGAGGGTGGCCGTCACACGCCTTTCTTCAAGGGTTACCGCCCGCAGTTCTACTTCCGCACCACGGACATCACCGGTGCGGTGACGCTGCCGGAAGGCACCGAGATGGTGATGCCGGGCGACAACGTGAAGATGGTCGTCCAGCTGATCAACCCGGTGGCGATGGACGAGGGTCTGCGCTTCGCGATCCGCGAAGGCGGCCGTACCGTCGGCGCCGGCGTCGTCGCCAAGATCATCAAGTAATATCCCGCGGCCGCGCCCTGGCGTGGCCGCGTTGTCGATGCCTTCGCATCGGCGGTGTTGCTCGATCCCGGCGCCTTGCCTGATCATCGAGGCGCTGGAACACGGTCGGAAGGGCGAGGGCGGCGCAGGCCGCCGTCGCCGTTTCGGGCCAACCGAAATCTACGCCAGTAGCTCAATTGGCAGAGCAGCGGTCTCCAAAACCGCAGGTTGGGGGTTCGAGTCCCTCCTGGCGTGCCACCTGAAGATGTGCAGCCCTGGCTGTGCGCGAAGAGTCGGATGAACAGCAAGGTCGAACACTCCCAAGCCGCCAGTGCCGGCGACATCGTCAAGTATGTTCTGGCCATCGCGCTGGTCGCGGCAGGCGTGTTCGGCTACATCTGGTTCGACCAGTGGGCCGGTGCGTTGCGGGCCCTGCTGGTCGCCGTGGGCCTGGTGGCCGGCGTGCTGGTCTTCTTTACCAGCAGCAAGGGCCGCGAGACCCGCGAGTTCCTGTCCGAGGCGCGTTTCGAGCTGCGCAAGGTCGTCTGGCCGACCCGTCAGGAAGCCCTGCGCACGACCTGGGTCGTGATCATCGCCGTGATCGTGCTGAGCCTGATCCTGGCCGGCTTCGACCTGGTCATCCAGTGGGTCGTCAAATCAATCCTGGGACGCTGAGTCGATGAGCGAGAACACCAAGCGCTGGTACGTGGTCCACGCCTACTCGGGCTTCGAGAAGTCCGTGGCCAAGGCGCTGAAGGAGCGCATCGTCCGTGCGGAGATGCAGGAGCGCTTCGGCGAGGTGCTGGTCCCGACCGAAGAGGTCGTGGAAATGCGCTCCGGCCAGAAGCGCCGGTCCGAGCGCAAGTTCTTCCCGGGTTACGTGCTGGTCGAGATCGCCACCCACGACGACAGCGGGATCCCGCGCATCGACAACGAGTGCTGGCACCTGATCAAGGAAACCCCCAAGGTCATGGGTTTCATCGGCGGTACCGCCGACCGGCCGCTGCCGATCGCCGACCACGAGGCCGATGCGATCCTGAACCGGGTCCAGGAAGGCGTGGCCAAGCCCAAGCCCAAGGTGCTGTTCGAGGCGGGCGAAATGGTCCGCGTCATCGACGGCCCGTTCAACGATTTCAATGGCGTGGTCGAAGAGATCAACTACGAGAAGAGCCGCCTGCGCGTCTCGGTCCTGATCTTCGGTCGCTCCACGCCGGTCGAGCTGGAGTTCGGTCAGGTCGAGAAGGCCTGATTCCAAAACCGCCCAAAAACCTGCTATGATTTCCGGCTCGCTGCCCATTTAGCGGGCCAAGACCCCCGGCCGCCACCCCAGGCGGCCGTCGGCGTGTCGGGGTCTCCGGTTTCCGTAGGGCGGGCATTCAGTTTCAAGACGTGACGTCGGGACACGCGTTTTTCCCGACCCGATGGGGAGCCCGGCAAGGGCGCTAGCACCCGGAGAGAAGCAATGGCTAAGAAAGTAGTGGGCTACATCAAGCTGCAGGTCAAGGCCGGCCAGGCCAACCCCTCGCCGCCGGTGGGTCCTGCGCTGGGTCAGCGCGGCCTGAACATCATGGAGTTCTGCAAGGCGTTCAATGCCGCCACGCAGAAGCTGGAGCCGGGCCTGCCGATTCCGACCGTGATCACCGCCTATTCCGACCGTACCTTCACCTTCATCACCAAGACGCCGCCGGCGTCGATCCTGCTGAAGAAGGCCGTGGGCATCCAGTCCGGCTCCAAGCGTCCGAACACCGAGAAGGTGGGCAAGGTCACGCGTGCGCAGCTGGAAGAGATCGCCAAGGCGAAGGAACCGGACCTGACCGCGGCCGACCTGGACGCCGCCGTCCGCACGATCGCGGGCTCGGCCCGTTCCATGGGCCTGGTGGTGGAGGGTTAAGTCATGGCAATGAACAAGCGTCAGAAGGCCATCAAGGCCGCCGTCGTCCCGGGCAAGGCATACGCTTTCGAGGACGCGATCAAGATCGTCAAGACCGTCACCGGTGCCAAGTTCGTCCAGTCGGTCGACGTCGCCGTCCGCCTCGGCGTCGATGCGCGCAAGTCCGACCAGCAGGTCCGCGGTTCGACCGTGCTGCCGGCCGGTACCGGCAAGAGCGTCCGCGTCGCCGTGTTCGCCCCGTCGGGCGCCAAGGCCGAGGAAGCCCTGGCCGCCGGTGCCGACATCGTCGGCATGGACGACCTGGCCGAGAAGATGCAGGCCGGTGACCTGAACTACGACGTCGTGATCGCGACCCCGGACGCCATGCGCGTCGTCGGCAAGCTCGGCCAGGTGCTGGGCCCTCGCGGCCTGATGCCGAACCCGAAGGTCGGCACCGTGTCCCCGAACCCGGGCGAAGCGGTCAAGAACGCCAAGGGCGGCCAGGTCCGCTACCGCACCGACAAGGCCGGCATCATCCACTGCACGATCGGCAAGGCCGACTTCGAGGACGGTTCCCTGAAGGGCAACCTCGAGGCGCTGCTGGCCGACCTGATCAAGGCCAAGCCGTCGACGGCCAAGGGCCAGTACCTGCAGAAGATTTCGATCAGCTCGACCATGGGCCCCGGCGTGACCGTGGACCAGTCCTCGCTGGCCCTGAAGTAATGCAGCAACGCCCGGCGCCTCGTGCGCCGGGTGGACGCATCAAGTCCCTGGCGCCCGCCGTGGCGGATCGACAGGGCAGGTTTTTGAGGGCGTCGCGCCGGCCCAGGCCGACGCGATGGCCGTCAAAGACCGCAGGCGCGATCAGCGCACGTCGAAGGCGGGCAGGGATGCACCACTGGCAGGGAATCGCCGACGACGGAAGCGGGACCGCTTAATCCAACCCCGGCAAGGGGTCGGGCCTGCGTAGATGGTTGCCACCCTCCAGGTTTTCTGGAAACGGCTGCCACCCGGAATGTCCTTCGGGGCGTTCCCGGCATCGGGCCAAACGATGCCGACCGAGTACCGCCCGCGTGATCCTGCGCGGTGCGGAATTGAAGTACGGAGGAGTGCAATGGCTCTTAATCTGACTCAGAAGCAGGAAGTCGTTGCCGAACTGGCCGAGGTCGCCGCATCGGCGCACTCGCTGGTTGCTTCGGAGTACCTGGGTCTCAGCGCCGGTCAGTTGACCGACCTGCGCAAGAAGGCTCGCGAGCAGGGCGTCTACCTCAAGGTAGCCAAGAACACGCTCGTCTCGCGCGCAGTGGAGAACACCGATTACGCGGTCGTCCAGGACGACCTCGTCGGTCCGCTGATGTATGCCTTCTCGAAGGAAGACCCCGGTGCGGCCGGACGCCTGATCAAGGAGTTCGTGAAGACGAACGACAAGCTGAAGCCGCGCCTGGTCGCGATCGGCGGACAGAAGTACCCGGGCACCCACGTGGATGTCCTGGCTTCGCTGCCGACCCGTGACGAAGCGCTGTCGATGCTGCTCAGCGTCCTGTCCCAGCCGGCCACCCAGCTGGTCCGTCTGCTCAGCGAGCCGGCTTCGCAGGTCACCCGCGTCATCAACGCGGCGGGCCAGGCGAAGGCGGCCTGAAGCACACAGTTCGGTTTCGAATTACCGGAACCCAAGTCGTTTCCAAATCATTTCATTGAGGTAAACACAATGTCCCTTTCGAACGAAGAGATCATCGAAGCCATCGCCGGCAAGACCCTGGTCGAGGTGATGGAGCTGGTGAAGGCGATGGAAGAGAAGTTCGGCGTTTCCGCCGCTGCTCCGGTTGCCGTTGCCGCCGCCCCGGCTGCCGGCGCCGCCGCTGCCGCCGAGGAGCAGACCGAGTTCACCGTCGTCCTGAAGGCCGCCGGCGAGAAGAAGGTCGAGGTCATCAAGGTCGTCCGCGCCGTCACCGGCCTGGGCCTGAAGGAAGCCAAGGACCTGGTCGAAGGCGCCCCGAAGGAAGTCAAGGAAGGCCTGTCCAAGGACGACGCCGAGAAGATCAAGAAGGACCTCGAGGCCGCTGGCGCTTCCGCCGAGCTGAAGTAAGCGGTCCTTGCGTCGCCAGGTGCATCCGGCGACCACCTGAGGCTGGGGGCGAAAGCCCCCGGCCTTTGGCCGTTTCATGACGAAGGCGTTCGTCCTTCGGCATGGCGACGGTCGGCAGTAGCAGATATCGAGTCACGAGTTGGCAGTTGGAAGTAGCGGGAGAGGGCGTGCTGGTGCCGGCAATACCAGCGACTTCCAACTGGCAGTTCCATCGGGTCCCCGGTCGTCGCGGGTCCCGGTCACACCATTCCCCCAGGGCCGCGGACGCGCGGTCCGCAGAAAAGTCGAGGCGGTAGCTCACCATGACCACAGCTTCTACGTCGTACACGCTCACCGAGAAGAAGCGGATCCGCAAGGACTTCGGCAAGCGCAGGTCGATCCTTGAGGTTCCCTTCCTGCTCGCGATCCAGGTCGACTCCTATCGCGAATTCCTGCAGGAGCACACCGATTGGGACAAGCGCGAGGACCGCGGCCTGCACGCCGCCCTCAAGTCGGTGTTCCCGATCGCCAGCTACAGCGGCAATGCCGCCCTGGAGTACGTGGGTTACAAGCTCGGCGAGCCTCCGTTCGACGAGCGTGAGTGCCGCAACCGCGGCCTGAGCTACGGCGCGCCGTTGCGCGTGACCGTGCGCCTGGTGATCTACGACCGCGAGTCGTCGACCAAGGCCATCAAGTACGTGAAGGAGCAGGAGGTCTACATGGGCGAGATCCCGCTCATGACCGACAACGGCACCTTCATCGTCAACGGCACCGAGCGCGTCATCGTCTCGCAGCTGCACCGCTCGCCGGGCGTGTTCTTCGACCACGACCGCGGCAAGACGCACAGCTCGGGCAAGCTGCTGTACAGCGCCCGCATCATCCCCTACCGCGGTTCCTGGCTCGACTTCGAATTCGATCCGAAGGATGGCCTGTTCACCCGTATCGACCGCCGTCGCAAGCTGCCGGTCACCGTGCTGCTGCGTGCGCTGGGCTATAGCAACGAGGAAATGCTGGCCGAGTTCTTCGAGGTCAATACCTTCCAGATCGATCCGGAAGAGGGCGTCCAGCTGGAGCTGGTGCCGGAGCGCCTGCGTGGCGAGACCCTGGACTTCGACCTGGCCGATGGGGACAAGGTCATCGTCGAGGCGGGCCGCCGCATCACCGCGCGCCACGTCAAGCAGCTCGAGGCCTCTGGCATCGAGGCTCTGGCCGTACCGGACAGCTACCTGGTCGGTCGCATCCTGTCGCATGACGTCGTCGACACCGCCACCGGCGAGCTGATCGCGTCGGCCAACGACGAGATCACCGAAGAGCAGCTGGAGCAGTTCCGCGGCGCCGGTATCGAGACCGTCGGCACCCTGTGGGTGAACGACCTCGACCGCGGCCCGTACATCTCCAACACCCTGCGCATCGACGCGACCAAGACCCAGCTGGAAGCGCTGGTCGAGATCTACCGCATGATGCGTCCGGGCGAGCCGCCGACCAAGGACGCCGCGCAGAACCTGTTCCACAACCTGTTCTTCACCTTCGAGCGCTACGACCTGTCGGCCGTGGGCCGGATGAAGTTCAACCGCCGGATCGGCCGCAAGGAAACCACCGGCGCCTCGGTGCTGTACGACGCCAAGTACTTCGCCGACCGCAAGGACGAGGAGTCCAAGCGCCTGGTCGAGGAGTGCGGTGATTCGTCCGACATCCTGGACGTCATCAAGGTCCTGACCGAGATCCGCAACGGTCGCGGCGTCGTCGACGACATCGACCACCTGGGCAACCGTCGCGTGCGTTCGGTCGGCGAAATGGCCGAGAACGTGTTCCGCGTCGGCCTGGTGCGCGTCGAGCGTGCGGTCAAGGAGCGCCTGTCGATGGCCGAGTCCGAGGGCCTGACCCCGCAGGAGCTGATCAACGCCAAGCCCGTCGCCGCCGCGATCAAGGAGTTCTTCGGCTCCTCGCAGCTGTCGCAGTTCATGGACCAGAACAACCCGCTGTCCGAGGTCACCCACAAGCGCCGCGTCTCGGCGCTGGGCCCGGGCGGCCTGACCCGCGAGCGTGCCGGCTTCGAGGTGCGCGACGTGCACCCGACCCACTACGGCCGCGTCTGCACCATCGAGACGCCGGAAGGCCCGAACATCGGCCTGATCAACTCGCTGGCGGTGTTCGCCCGCACCAACAAGTACGGCTTCCTCGAGACGCCGTACCGCAAGGTCGTGGACGGCGTGGTCAAGGACGAGATCGAGTACCTGTCTGCGATCGAGGAGAACGAGTACGTCATCGCCCAGGCCAACGCCGAAACCGACGACAAGGGTCGCCTGACCGCGCAGTTCGTCGCGTGCCGACACGCGGGCGAGTCCCTGCTGAAGCCGCCGGCGGAAATCCATTACATGGACGTGTCGCCGATGCAGACCGTGTCGGTCGCCGCGGCGCTGGTGCCGTTCCTCGAGCACGACGATGCCAACCGCGCCCTCATGGGTGCGAACATGCAGCGCCAGGCCGTGCCGACGCTGCGTTCGCAGAAGCCGCTCGTGGGTACCGGCATCGAGCGCGCGGTGGCGCGTGACTCCGGCGTGACCGTGAACGCACTGCGTGGCGGCGTGGTCGAGCAGATCGACGCGGGCCGCATCGTGGTCAAGGTCAACGAGAACGAGATCTCCGGCGAGACCGATGCCGGCGTCGACATCTACTCGCTGATCAAGTACACCCGCTCGAACCAGAACACCTGCATCAACCAGCGTCCGCTGGTGAACGTGGGCGACGTGATCGAGCGCGGCGACGTGCTGGCCGACGGTCCGTCGACCGACATCGGCGAGCTGGCGCTGGGCCAGAACATGCTGGTCGCGTTCATGCCCTGGAACGGCTACAACTTCGAGGACTCGATCCTGCTCTCCGAGCGCGTGGTCGAGGAGGATCGCTACACCACGATCCACATCGAGGAGCTGACCTGCGTTGCACGCGACACCAAGCTGGGGCCGGAGGAGATCTCCGCCGACATCCCGAACGTCTCCGAGAGCGCGCTGAACCGCCTCGACGAGTCGGGCGTGGTGTACATCGGCGCCGAAGTGCGCGCGGGTGACATCCTGGTCGGCAAGGTCACGCCGAAGGGCGAGAGCCAGCTGACCCCGGAAGAGAAGCTGCTTCGCGCGATCTTCGGCGAGAAGGCGTCCGACGTTAAGGACAGCTCGCTGCGCGTGCCGCCGGGCATGGACGGCACCGTCATCGACGTGCAGGTCTTCACCCGCGACGGCATCGAGAAGGACAAGCGCGCGAAGCTGATCGAGGACTCCGAGATCCGTCGCGTCAAGAAGGACTTCGACGACCAGTTCCGCATCCTGGAGGGCGCCATCTACGCGCGCCTGCGCAGCCAGCTGATCGGCAAGGTCGCCAACGGCGGGCCGGGCCTGAAGAAGGGCGACACGGTCACCAGCCTGGTGCTGGATGGACTGGCCCGCAAGGACTGGTTCGGCCTGCGCATGAAGGACGAGGAAGCGGTCGAGGCGATCGAGCGCGCCCGCAAGCAGATCGAGGTGCACGAGCAGGAGTTCGAGAAGCGCTTCGCCGACAAGCGCGGCAAGATCACCCAGGGCGACGACCTCGCCCCGGGCGTGCTGAAGATGGTCAAGGTCTTCCTCGCGGTGAAGCGTCGCATCCAGCCGGGCGACAAGATGGCCGGCCGCCACGGCAACAAGGGTGTCGTCTCGACGATCGTCCCGGTCGAGGACATGCCCTACATGGCCAGCGGCGAGTCGGTCGACATCGTCCTCAACCCGCTGGGCGTGCCGAGCCGAATGAATATCGGCCAGATCCTCGAGACCCACCTGGGCTGGGCCGCCAAGGGCCTGGGTCGCAAGATCCAGGCGATGCTGGAGGCGCAGGCCAAGCTGGCCGAGCTGCGCAAGTTCCTCGACGAGATCTACAACCACGACAGCAAGCTGCATGGCGAGCGCGTCGACCTGTCCCAGTTCAGCGACGAGGAGCTGTTGAACCTCGCGCGCAACCTGACCGACGGCGTCCCGATGGCGACCCCGGTGTTCGACGGTGCCGCCGAGTCCGAGATCAAGGCGATGCTTGCGTTGGCCGACCTGCCCCAGAGCGGCCAGACCCAGCTGTTCGATGGACGGACCGGCGAGGCGTTCGACCGCCACACCACGGTCGGGTACATGCATATGCTGAAGCTGAACCACCTGGTCGACGACAAGATGCACGCCCGCTCGACCGGTCCGTACTCGCTCGTCACCCAGCAGCCGCTGGGCGGCAAGGCGCAGTTCGGCGGCCAGCGCTTCGGTGAGATGGAAGTCTGGGCGCTGGAAGCCTATGGCGCGGCCTACACCCTGCAGGAAATGCTGACGGTGAAGTCCGACGACGTGCAGGGCCGCAACCAGATGTACAAGAACATCGTCGACGGCGAATACGAAATGGTGGCCGGCATGCCGGAGTCCTTCAACGTCCTGGTGAAGGAAATCCGCTCGCTCGCGATCAACATGGAACTGGAAGAAAACTGATCGCTGCCGCCGCCTGAGGAGATATCCCCATGAAAGATTTGCTCAACCTGTTCAACCAGCAGCGGCCGGCGCTCGACTTCGACGCCATCAAGATCGCGCTGGCGTCCCCGGACCTGATCCGCTCGTGGTCGTACGGCGAGGTCAAGAAGCCCGAGACCATCAATTACCGCACCTTCAAGCCGGAGCGTGACGGCCTGTTCTGCGCCGCGATCTTCGGGCCGGTGAAGGACTACGAGTGCCTGTGCGGCAAGTACAAGCGCATGAAGCACCGTGGCGTGGTGTGCGAGAAGTGCGGTACCGAGGTCACCCTGGCCAAGGTCCGCCGCGAGCGCATGGGCCACATCGACCTGGCCTCCCCGGTCGCGCACATCTGGTTCCTCAAGTCGCTGCCGTCGCGCATCGGCCTGATGCTGGACATGACCCTGCGCGACATCGAGCGGATCCTGTACTTCGAGGCCTTCGTGGTCACCGAGCCGGGCCTGACCCCGATGGAACGCGGCATGCTGCTCACCGAAGAGCAGTACATGACCGCGCGCCAGGAGCATGGCGACGACTTCGAGGCCGCGATGGGCGCCGAGGCGGTCTACGACCTGCTGCGCACGATCGACCTTCAGGCCGAGATGCTGCAGCTCAAGGAAGACATCGCCGCGACCGGTTCCGAGACCAAGCTCAAGCGCCTGACCAAGCGCATCAAGCTGATCGAGGCGTTCGTCGAGTCCGGCAACCGTCCGGAGTGGATGGTCATGACCGTCCTGCCGGTGCTGCCGCCGGACCTGCGTCCGCTGGTCCCGCTGGACGGCGGCCGCTTCGCGACCTCCGACCTGAACGACCTGTACCGCCGCGTCATCAACCGCAACAACCGCCTGCGTCGCCTGCTGGAGCTCAATGCGCCCGACATCATCGTGCGCAACGAGAAGCGCATGCTGCAGGAGTCGGTGGACGCACTGATGGACAACGGCCGCCGCGGCCGCGCCATCACCGGCACCAACAAGCGCCCGCTCAAGTCGCTCGCCGACATGATCAAGGGCAAGCAGGGCCGCTTCCGCCAGAACCTGCTTGGCAAGCGCGTTGACTACTCGGGCCGCTCGGTCATCGTGGTCGGCCCGTACCTGAAGCTGCACCAGTGCGGCCTGCCGAAGAAGATGGCGCTCGAGCTGTTCAAGCCCTTCATCTTCGCCAAGCTGCAGCGCCGTGGCCTGGCCACGACGATCAAGGCCGCCAAGAAGCTGGTCGAGCGCGAAGAGGCCGAGGTGTGGGACATCCTCGAAGAGGTGATCCGCGAGCACCCGGTGCTGCTGAACCGTGCGCCGACCCTGCACCGCCTCGGCATCCAGGCCTTCGAGCCGGTCCTGATCGAGGGCAAGGCGATCCAGCTGCATCCGCTGGTCTGTACCGCGTTCAACGCCGACTTCGACGGCGACCAGATGGCCGTGCACGTCCCGCTGAGCCTCGAGGCCCAGCTGGAAGCGCGCGCCCTGATGATGTCGTCGAACAACATCCTGTCGCCGGCGAACGGCGAGCCGATCATCGTGCCGTCGCAGGACGTCGTGCTCGGCCTCTACTACATGACCCGCGCCCTCGAGAACAAGAAGGGCGAGGGCATGGCGTTCGCGAACGTCGCCGAGGTGAAGCGCGCGTACGACAACCGCGTCGTCGAGCTGCACGCCAAGGTCAAGGTACGCCTGACCCAGACCGTGATCGACGAGGACGGCAACCGCGAGAAGGTGACCGGCATCGTCGACACCACCGTCGGCCGTGCCCTGCTGCAGGAGATCATGCCCGACGGCCTGCCGTTCGAGCTGGCCAACGTCGAGCTGGTCAAGAAGAACATCAGCCGCCTGATCAACTCCTGCTACCGCATGCTTGGCCTGAAGGACACCGTGGTGTTCGCCGACAAGCTGATGTACACCGGCTTCGCCTACGCGACCCGTGCCGGCGTCTCCATCGGCATCGACGACATGGTGATCCCGGACGAGAAGCGCGGCATCCTCGGCGAGGCCGAGGGCGAAGTGCTCGAGATCCAGGAGCAGTACCAGTCCGGCCTCGTCACCGCCGGCGAGCGCTACAACAAGGTCGTCGACATCTGGTCGCGTACCAACGAGCGCATCGCGAAGGCGATGATGGACGCGATCGGTACCGACAAGGTCGAGAACGCCAAGGGCGAGACCGTCGACCAGAAGTCGATGAACTCCCTTTACATCATGGCCGACTCCGGCGCGCGTGGTTCGCAGGCGCAGATCCGCCAGCTGGCGGGCATGCGCGGCCTGATGGCCCGTCCGGACGGCTCGATCATCGAAACGCCGATCAAGGCGAACTTCCGCGAAGGCCTGAACGTGCAGGAGTACTTCAACTCCACGCACGGTGCCCGTAAGGGCCTGGCCGATACCGCGCTGAAGACCGCCAACTCCGGTTACCTGACCCGTCGCCTCGTCGACGTGGCGCAGGACGTGGTCATCACCGAGGACGATTGCGGCACCGAGGCCGGCCTCACCATGACCCCGATCGTCGAGGGTGGTGACGTCGTCGAGCCGCTGCGCGAGCGCGTGCTGGGCCGCATCGTGGCCGAGGACGTGTTCCTGCCGGGCGACGACGAGGAGCCGATCGTCACCCGCAACACCCTGCTCGACGAGGCCTGGGTGCAGAAGCTCGAAGATGCCAGCGTGCAGTCGATCAAGGTCCGGTCGACGATCACCTGCGAGTCGTCGTTCGGCGTGTGCGCCCATTGCTACGGCCGAGACCTGGGCCGCGGCCACCTGGTCAACCATGGCGAGGCCGTCGGCGTCGTCGCGGCCCAGTCGATCGGCGAGCCGGGTACCCAGCTGACCATGCGGACCTTCCACATCGGTGGTGCGGCTTCGCGTGCGGCGGCGATCGACAACGTGACGATCAAGACCACCGGTACGGTCAAGTTCAACAACCTCAAGCACGTCAAGCACACCAACGGCCACCTGGTCGCGGTGTCGCGTTCGGGCGAACTGTCGATCCTCGACACCCACGGCCGTGAGCGCGAGCGCTACAAGCTGCCCTACGGCGCCACCGTGGCGGTCGACGATGGCGGTTCGGTCAAGGCGGGCCAGCAGGTCGCGAACTGGGATCCGCACAACCATCCGATCGTTTCGGAAGTGTCCGGCTTCGTGCGCTTCGTGGACTTCGTCGACGGCATCACCGTCATCGAGAAGACCGACGAACTGACCGGCTTGGCCTCGCGCGAGATCACCGATCCCAAGCGTCGCGGTTCGGCCGGCAAGGACCTGCGTCCGCTGGTCCGCATCGTGGACGGCAAGGGCAACGACCTCAGCATCCCGGGTACCGACCTGCCGGCGCAGTACCTGCTGCCGCCGCGCTCGATCGTCAACATGCAGGATGGCGATGCCGTCGGCGTGGGCGACGTGGTCGCCAAGATCCCGCAGGAAGCCTCCAAGACCCGCGACATCACCGGTGGTCTGCCGCGCGTGGCCGACCTGTTCGAGGCGCGCAAGCCGAAGGATCCGGCGATCCTGGCCGAGCGCTCGGGCGTGGTCAGCTTCGGCAAGGACACCAAGGGCAAGCAGCGCCTGATCATCAAGGGCGCGGACGGCGAGGAGCACGAGGAGCTGATCCCGAAGTACCGCCAGATCATCGTGTTCGAAGGTGAGCACGTCGAGAAGGGCGAGACCGTGGTGGACGGCGAGCCGAGCCCGCAGGACATCCTGCGCCTGCTGGGCGTGGAGCCGCTGGCGGCCTACCTGGTCAAGGAGATCCAGGACGTCTACCGCCTGCAGGGCGTGAAGATCAACGACAAGCACATCGAGGTGATCGTCCGCCAGATGCTGCGCAAGGTCGAGATCACCGACCAGGGCGACAGCAAGTTCCTGCATGGCGAGCAGGTCGAGCGCCAGCGCCTGGTGGAGGAGAATGTCGTGCTCAACGACAAGGGCCTGATCCCGGCGCACTACGATCCGGTCCTGCTGGGCATCACCAAGGCCTCGCTCGCGACCGAGTCGTTCATCTCGGCGGCGTCCTTCCAGGAAACCACCCGCGTGTTGACCGAAGCGGCCGTCCGCGGCACCAAGGACAACCTGCGTGGCCTGAAGGAGAACGTCATCGTCGGACGCCTGATCCCGGCGGGTACCGGCCTTGCGTACCACACCCAGCGTCGCCGCGGGGCCACCGGCCTCACGGCGTCGGAAATGGAGCAGCTGGCCGCCCCGGTGGCCGAAGCCGTCGACACGGCCGAAGGCGTGGACGAAGCGTCCAGCGCCGAGTAAGATGTCGCACTTTCGCGCGCCCCCACGGGCGCGCCAGATCACGAAATGAGGGGCAGGGAGCCCCTCGTGTTCGGCCCAGGATGGGCGGGATCGCAGTAAGAGACCGCCCCGACGCCACCCGGCGCCGGGGCGGTGTTCAGCCCTCGCGTTGACGCTGGCGTCAAACGCGGGCTATACTTTTTCGTCTCGGTGAGCTGGGCCTGTCCCGGCTTGCCGTTCGTTTTCACGCAGGGGCCCCGTCCTGGGCGCCCTCTCAGCAAAGAGCACCAGATGGCAACGATCAATCAGCTGGTTCGCAAGCCGCGGCAGGCGACCACGTACAAGAGCACCTCGCCTGCGCTGGCCAACTGCCCGCAGCGCCGCGGTGTCTGCACGCGCGTCTACACCACGACGCCGAAGAAGCCGAACTCGGCGATGCGCAAGGTCGCCAAGGTCCGCCTGACCAACGGGTACGAGGTCATTTCGTACATCGGCGGCGAAGGCCACAACCTGCAGGAGCACTCGGTGGTGCTGATCCGCGGCGGCCGCGTCAAGGACCTGCCGGGCGTGCGTTACCACACCGTGCGCGGTTCGCTCGACGCCGCCGGCGTCGCCAAGCGTCGCCAGCGTCGTTCCAAGTACGGCGCCAAGCGCCCGAAGTCCTGAGGAATTTGATCCATGTCGCGTAAAGGTTCCGCCCCGCAGCGTTCCGTCCTGCCTGATCCCAAGCACGGCAGCGAGACGATCGCGCGTTTCATCAATATGGTCATGAAGAGCGGCAAGAAGTCGGTCGCCGAGAAGATCGTCTATGGCGCCATGGACGTCATCGGCGAGAAGAACGACGCCCCGCTGGAGCTGGTCGAGAAGGCCCTGGGCAACGTGTCCCCGGCGGTGGAGGTCAAGTCCCGCCGTGTCGGTGGCGCGACCTACCAGGTGCCGGTCGAGGTGCGCGCTTCCCGCCGCATGGCGCTGGCGATGCGCTGGCTGATCGAGTCCGCCCGCAAGCGTGGCGAGAACAGCATGCCGCGCAAGCTGGCCGCCGAGCTGGTCGACGCCTCCGAGAACCGCGGTGGCGCCATCAAGAAGCGTGAAGAGACGCACCGCATGGCCGAGGCCAACAAGGCGTTCTCGCACTACCGCTGGTAATCCGGCAGCCCCGCCGAAGCGCGGGGCGCATGAAGGCCGCCCCCGGGCGACCTTGGCGGCGACGCCGCCGCCTACCGAACCGGATGCCGCCGTCAGGCGGCGTCCGGCCATCTGGAATCCGAAAACATACGAGAGGGTCCCGTGGCTCGCACCACTCCCATCGAGCGTTACCGCAACTTCGGCATCATGGCCCACATCGATGCCGGCAAGACCACCACGTCCGAGCGCATCCTGTTCTACACGGGTGTCAGCCACAAGATCGGCGAAGTCCATGACGGCGCCGCCACCATGGACTGGATGGAGCAGGAGCAGGAGCGCGGCATCACCATCACCTCCGCCGCCACCACGGCGTTCTGGAGCGGCATGGACAAGTCGCTGCCGCAGCACCGCCTGAACATCATCGACACCCCCGGCCACGTCGACTTCACCATCGAGGTGGAGCGCTCGCTGCGCGTGCTCGACGGCGCGGTGTTCGTGCTGTGTGCGGTCGGCGGCGTGCAGCCGCAGTCCGAGACCGTCTGGCGCCAGGCCAACAAGTACCGCGTGCCGCGCATGGCGTTCGTCAACAAGATGGACCGCACCGGCGCCAACTTCGACAAGGTCGTCGAGCAGCTGAAGTCGCGCCTGGGCGCGTATGCCGTGCCGATGCAGGTGCCGATCGGTGCCGAGGACGGCTTCGAGGGCGTGGTCGACCTGGTCAAGATGAAGGCGATCCACTGGGACGTCGCGTCGCAGGGCACGGTGTTCGAGTACCGCGACGTGCCGGCCGACCTGGCCGACAAGTGCGCCGAAGCCCGCAGCTTCATGGTCGAGGCGGCAGCCGAAGCCAGTGAAGAGCTGATGGACAAGTACCTGACCGATGGCGACCTCAGCGAGGCCGAGATCATCCAGGGCCTGCGCGAGCGCACCCTGAAGGTCGAGATCGTGCCGGTCTTCGCGGGTACCGCGTTCAAGAACAAGGGCGTGCAGGCCATGCTCGACGGCGTCATCCAGTTGCTTCCGTCGCCGATCGACGTGCCGCCGGTCGCGGGCATCGACGAGGACGAAAAGGAAGACACCCGCAGCGCCGACGACAAGGCGCCGTTCTCGGCGCTTGCGTTCAAGATCATGACCGATCCCTTCGTGGGCTCGTTGACCTTCTTCCGCGTCTACTCGGGCGTGCTCAACTCCGGCGACCAGGTGTACAACCCGGTCAAGTCGAAGAAGGAGCGCGTGGGTCGCATCCTGCAGATGCACTCCAACAACCGCGAAGAGATCAAGGAAGTCCGCGCCGGCGACATCGCCGCGGCCGTGGGCCTGAAGGACGTCACCACGGGTGACACCCTCTGTGCCCAGGACCACATCATCACCCTGGAGCGCATGACGTTCCCGGAGCCGGTGATCTCGATGGCCGTGGAGCCGAAGACCAAGTCCGACCAGGAGAAGATGGGCATCGCCCTCGGTCGCCTGGCGCAGGAGGATCCGTCCTTCCGCGTGCGCACCGACGAAGAGTCCGGCCAGACCATCATCGCCGGCATGGGCGAGCTGCACCTCGACATCCTCGTGGATCGCATGAAGCGCGAGTTCAACGTCGAGGCCAACGTCGGCAAGCCGCAGGTCGCGTACCGCGAAACCATCCGCAAGCCGGTCAAGGTCGAAGGCAAGTTCGTGCGGCAGTCGGGCGGCAAGGGCCAGTTTGGCCATGTCTGGATCGAGCTGGAGCCGAACGAGCAGGGCGCCGGTTACGCGTTCGAGAACGCGATCGTCGGTGGCGTCGTGCCGAAGGAGTACATCCCGGCCGTCGACAAGGGCATCCAGGAAGCCGCCTCCAACGGCGTGCTGGCCGGCTACCCGGTGGTTGACGTCAAGATCAAGCTGGTGGACGGCTCCTACCACGAGGTCGACTCCTCGGAAATGGCGTTCAAGATCGCCGGCTCGATGGCGTTCAAGGAAGGCTTCATGAAGGCCAGCCCGGTCCTGCTGGAGCCGATGATGAAGGTCGAGATCGTCACTCCCGAGGAGTACCTCGGCGACGTGATGGGCGACGTCAGCCGTCGTCGCGGCATCCTTTCCGGCCAGGACGACAGCCCGTCCGGCAAGGTCATCAACGCGATGATCCCGCTGGGCGAGATGTTCGGTTACGCGACCACCCTGCGCTCGATGTCGCAGGGCCGCGCGACCTTCACGATGGAGTTCGACCACTACGCCGAGGCTCCGGCCAACATCGCCGAAGCCGCCAGCAAGAAGGGCTGATCGACTGCCGGCCTTCCCCTGGCCGGCATCCGATCCACAGACACGTATCCAAGAGAAAAAGGTAGACAACCATGGCCAAGGGTAAGTTCGAGCGCACCAAGCCGCACGTGAACGTCGGCACGATCGGTCACGTTGACCACGGCAAGACCACGCTGACGGCGGCGCTGACGAAGATCGGCGCGGAGCGTTTTGGTGGCGAGTTCAAGGCGTACGATTCGATCGACGCGGCGCCGGAAGAGAAGGCGCGCGGCATCACGATCTCGACGGCGCACGTGGAATATGAATCCCCGACGCGCCACTACGCGCACGTGGACTGCCCGGGCCACGCCGACTACGTGAAGAACATGATCACGGGTGCGGCGCAGATGGACGGCGCGATCCTGGTGTGTTCGGCTGCTGACGGCCCGATGCCGCAGACGCGCGAGCACATCCTGCTGGCCCGCCAGGTGGGCGTGCCGTACATCGTGGTCTTCCTGAACAAGGCAGACATGGTGGACGACGCCGAGCTGCTGGAGCTGGTGGAGATGGAAGTCCGCGAGCTGCTGAGCAAGTACGACTTCCCGGGCGACGACACCCCGATCATCAAGGGTTCGGCGCTGAAGGCGCTGGAAGGCGACCAGTCGGAGATCGGCGTGCCTGCCATCATCCAACTGGTGGAAGCGCTGGACAGCTACATTCCGGAGCCGGAGCGTGACATCGACAAGGCGTTCCTGATGCCGGTCGAGGACGTGTTCTCGATCTCGGGCCGCGGCACCGTGGTGACCGGCCGAATCGAGCGCGGCGTGATCAAGGTGGGCGACGAAATCGAGATCGTCGGTATCCGTCCGACCACCAAGACGACCGTCACGGGCGTGGAGATGTTCCGCAAGCTGCTGGACCAGGGCCAGGCGGGCGACAACGCGGGCCTGCTGCTGCGCGGCACGAAGCGTGACGACGTGGAGCGTGGCCAGGTGCTGGCCAAGCCGGGTTCGATCACGCCGCACACGGACTTCGAGGCCGAGGTGTACGTGCTGTCGAAGGACGAGGGTGGCCGTCACACGCCGTTCTTCAAGGGTTACCGCCCGCAGTTCTACTTCCGCACCACGGACATCACCGGTGCGGTGACGCTGCCGGAAGGCACCGAGATGGTGATGCCGGGCGACAACGTGAAGATGGTCGTCCAGCTGATCAACCCGGTGGCGATGGACGAGGGCCTGCGCTTCGCGATCCGCGAAGGCGGCCGTACCGTCGGCGCCGGCGTCGTCGCCAAGATCATCAAGTAAGCGGCCGCTGGCGGCCCGCGCCTCCAGGGGTGCGGGCGCCCGCCTGAATGGCTTCACGGTTGTCCACGGCCAGTGCTTGCGCCAGTTGTGGATATCCCGTTAGAATGTGCGACCACTGCGCGATCGGGCATGTCCCGCTCCCGCAACCAGCGAAATGAGGCGCGGGACGCGCTTCGTATTCGCCAGACAGGGACATGTCGTGTGGCCAGGCAGCGGTTTCGATCGCCGTCTGGCTTCGCGTTCAGAATCCGTCTGGGCGGGCCGGTCTGACCGGCCTGCCTTGTTTTTCAGGCAAGGAAGCTCCGGGGCATAGGGTGATCGCTCCGGAGCATCGTCGTTTTCAATGGGGTCGGCACACCCAGAGGCCGGCCCATCGCTCTTTTAACCGAGGAATTCCGTCATGGCGGACCAAAAGATCCGGATCCGGCTGAAGGCGTACGATCATCGTCTGATCGACCGCTCGGCCAGCGAGATCGTCGAGACGGCCAAGAGGACCGGCGCGCAGGTGCGCGGCCCGATCCCGCTGCCGACCAAGATCGAGCGTTACACCATTCTCGTTTCGCCGCACGTCGACAAGGACGCGCGCGACCAGTACGAGACCCGCACGCACAAGCGCGTGCTCGACATCGTCGACCCCAACGACAAGACCGTGGACGCGCTGATGAAGCTCGAACTCGCGGCGGGCGTCGACGTCCAGATCAAGTTGACCTGAGGCCACCACCATGACCGCGAAGAAGTATTCGTTGGGCATCGTCGGTCGCAAGGCCGGCATGAGCCGCGTGTTCACCGCCGACGGCGCGTCGGTGCCGGTGACCCTCATCGAGGCCACCCCGAACCGCATCACCCAGATCAAGACCGTTGACAGCGACGGCTACAGCGCCGTGCAGGTCACCGCCGGCGTCAAGCGCGCCTCGCTCGTCAACAAGCCCTCGGCGGGCCACCTGGCCAAGGCCAAGGTCGAAGCCGGTCGTGGCCTGTGGGAGTTCCGCGTCGCGGACGACCTGGTCGACGGTTTCGAAGTCGGCGGCGAGATCAAGGCCGACATCTTCGAGGCCGGCCAGATCGTCGACGTCCAGGGCGTCACGAAGGGCAAGGGCTTCCAGGGCACCATCAAGCGCCACAACTTCCGCATGGGCGACGCGACGCACGGTAACTCGCTGTCGCACCGCGCACCGGGCTCCATCGGCCAGCGCCAGACGCCGGGCCGCGTGTTCCCGGGCAAGAAGATGTCCGGCCACATGGGCGCCGTGCAGCAGAGCACCCAGGGCCTCGAAGTGGTCCAGGTCGACGCCGAGCGTGGCCTGATCGCCATCAAGGGTGCCGTGCCGGGCGCCCCGGGCGGTGACGTCATCGTGCGTCCGACGAGCAAGGCATAAGGAGAGACGACGATGGAACTCGCCATCAACAACAGCAAGAAGACGTTGTCGGTCTCCGATGCGATCTTCGGGCGTGAGTTCAGCGAAGACCTGGTCCACCAGGTCGTCGTGGCTTACCGCAATGCCGGCCGCGCCGGCACCAAGGCCCAGAAGACCCGCTCCGAAGTCGCCGGCACCACCAAGAAGTCGAAGAAGCAGAAGGGTGGCGGCGCCCGTCATGGCGCCCTGACCGCTCCGATCTTCGTCGGCGGCGGCGTTACCTTCGCGGCGAAGCCGCGCAGCTTCGAGCAGAAGGTCAACCGCAAGATGTACCGCGCTGCGATCGCCGCGATCCTGTCCGAGCTGAACCGCCAGGGCCGCATCACGGTCGTCGAGAACTTCGACGTCGATGCCGCCAAGACCAAGAGCCTGGTCGGCAAGCTCAAGGAGCTCGAGGTGGGCAATCGCCCGCTGATCGTCACCGAGGATGCCACCGAGAACCTGTACCTCTCGGCGCGCAACCTGCCGTATGTCGAAGTCCGCGACGTGCAGGGCCTGGATCCGGTTGCGCTGGTCGGCGCCGACACGGTCGTGGTCACCGCCGATGCGGTCAAGAAGATCGAGGAGTGGCTGGCATGAACGAGGCCAAGCTCTACACCATCATCCGCGCGCCGCGCGTGTCCGAGAAGACCGCGCGCCTGCAGGAAGTTTCCAACCAATACGTCTTCGAAGTAGCGACGGACGCGACCAAGGCCGACATCAAGGCGGCCGTGGAGAAGCTGTTCGACGTCAAGGTCGAGGCAGTCAATGTGGTGAACGTGAAGGGCAAAGCCAAGGCTTTCCGTTTCCGCATGGGCCGTCGCGCCGACTGGCGCAAGGCGTACGTGAAGCTGGCCGACGGCCAGTCGATCGATGTGATGGCCACGGCCTGAGGATAGACCCATGGCATTGATGACTTTCAAACCCACTTCGGCAGGCCGTCGCTCGGCCGTCCGCGTGGTGACGCCGGGCCTGCACAAGGGGGCGCCGCACGCCGCACTGGTCGAGAAAAAGACCAAGAGCGGTGGACGCAACCACCACGGCCGCATCACCACCCGCCACGTCGGCGGTGGCCACAAGCAGCACTACCGCATCATCGACTTCAAGCGCAACAAGGAAGGTATCCCGGCGCGCGTGGAGCGGATCGAATACGATCCGAACCGCACGGCCCATATCGCCCTGCTGTGCTATGTCGATGGCGAGCGTCGCTACATCATCGCGCCGCGTGGCCTGAAGGCCGGCGACCAGGTGATCGCGGGCCGCGAGGCTCCGATCCGCGTCGGCAACAGCCTGCCGCTGACCAACATCCCGGTCGGTTCGACGGTGCATTGCATCGAGATGAAGCCCGGCAAGGGCGCCCAGCTGGCCCGCGCCGCCGGCGCCGGCGTGCAGCTGGTCGCACGCGAGCACGGCTATGCCACCCTGCGCCTGCGCTCCGGCGAGATGCGCAAGGTGCCCGCCGATTGCCGCGCGACCATCGGCGAAGTCGGCAACGAAGAGCACAACCTGGAGAAGCTCGGCAAGGCCGGCGCCAAGCGTTGGCGCGGTGTCCGCCCGACCGTTCGTGGTGCTGCCATGAACCCGGTCGACCACCCGCACGGCGGTGGTGAAGCCAAGGCCGGCCAGGGTAACCCGCACCCGGTCACCCCGTGGGGCGTCCCGACCAAGGGTTACAAGACCCGCAAGAACAAGCGCACGCAGCAGTTCATCGTGCGCGATCGCAGGAGCTAATCGGCCATGGCACGTTCACTCAAGAAGGGCCCGTTCGTCGACCACCATCTCGTCAAGAAGGTGGAGAACGCGGGTAACAACAAGAAGCCGATCAAGACCTGGTCGCGTCGCTCGATGATCCTGCCGGAGATGGTGGGTTTCACCATCGCCGTCCACAACGGTCGCAATCACATCCCCGTGCTGGTCAACGAGAACATGGTTGGCCACAAGCTCGGCGAGTTCGCCCTGACCCGTACGTTCAAGGGTCACGGCGGCGACAAGAAGAGCCGCTAAGGAGATGAACATGGAAGCGAAAGCCATCCTGCGCACCGCGCGCATCTCCCCGCAGAAGGCCCGCCTGGTCGCCGACCAGGTCCGTGGCCTGTCGGCCGAGCGCGCCGTCAACCTGCTGAAGTTCTCCGACAAGAAGGCCGCGGGCATGATCCGCAAGGTCGTCGAGTCGGCCATCGCCAACGCGGAGAACAACCAGGGCGCGGACATCGACGAGCTCAAGGTCAAGACCATCATGGTGGACGAGGGTCCGACGCTGAAGCGCTTCATGGCGCGGGCGAAGGGCCGCGGCACCCGGATCCTCAAGCGCACCAGCCACATCACCGTGGTTGTGGGCGCGGGCAAGTAAGGCGGAGTCAGACTATGGGTCATAAAGTTCATCCGACCGGCATCCGCCTGGGCATTGCCAAGGACTGGAATTCCAAGTGGTTTGCCACCAAGAAGCAGTACGCCGAGTTCCTGGCGTCTGACCTCAAGGTCCGTGAGATGCTTCGCAAGAAGCTCGCACAGGCCGGCATTTCCCGCATCTTCATCGAGCGTCCGGCGAACAACGCCCGCGTGACGATCCACACCGCCCGTCCGGGCGTGGTGATCGGCAAGCGTGGTGAGGACATCGAGAAGCTGCGCAAGGAAGTGAGCGACATGATGGGCGTCCCGGCGCACATCAACGTCACCGAGGTCCGCAAGCCGGAGCTCGATGCACAGCTGGTCGCGGAGTCGATCGCCCAGCAGCTCGAGCGCCGCATCATGTTCCGCCGCGCGATGAAGCGTGCGGTCGGCAATGCGATGCGCCTGGGCGCCCTGGGCATCAAGGTCAATGTCGCCGGCCGCCTGAACGGCGCCGAGATTGCCCGTTCGGAGTGGTACCGCGAGGGCCGCGTGCCCCTGCATACCCTGCGCGCGGACATCGACTACGGCTTTGCCGAGGCCAAGACGACCTACGGCATCATTGGCATCAAGGTGTGGGTCTACAAGGGCGAGATCTTTGATTTCTCCCAGGTGGGTCAGGAGAAGCCGGAAGAGAACAGCCGCGGCGATCGCGGTGACCGTTCCTCCCGTCCGGCGCGTCCGCCCCGCCAGCCCCGCGAAGCGAGGTAATTCACCATGTTGCAACCCAAGCGAACCAAATACCGCAAGATGCACAAGGGCCGCAACGTGGGCCTGAGCTGGAGCGGGAGTGCCGTCAGCTTCGGCGAGTACGGCCTCAAGGCGACGTCGCGCGGCCAGATCACCGCCCGCCAGATCGAAGCGGCGCGCCGCTCGATCAGCCGTTACGTCAAGCGCGGCGGCAAGATGTGGATCCGCGTGTTCCCCGACAAGCCCATCACCAAGAAGCCGATCGAAGTCCGCATGGGCTCGGGCAAGGGCAACGTCGAGTACTGGGTCGCGCAGATCCAGCCCGGCCGCATGATCTATGAGATCGAGGGCGTCAGCGAAGAGGTGGCGCGTGAAGCGTTCCGCCTGGCTTCCGCGAAGCTGTCGGTCACCACCACTTTCGTTACCCGGACGGTGCGCTGATGGAACTCAAGCAACTCCGCGAGAAGTCCGCCGACGAGCTGCAGGCCCACCTGGTCGAGCTGCACAAGGAGAGCTTTGCCCTCCGCATGCAGAAGGCCACGGGCCAGCTCGCCAAGACCCATGAAGCCCGCCGCGTGCGCCGCGAGATCGCTCGCGTCAACACGCTGCTCGGCGAGAAGAAGTAAGGACCCGCCATGACCGACAACAATACAGAGAAGGCAGTGCGCACGGTCGAAGGGCGCGTGGTCAGCAACAAGATGGACAAGACCGTCACCGTGCTGGTTGAACGCCAGGTCAAGCACGCGCTGTACGGCAAGTACATCCGCCGCTCGACCAAGCTCCACGCCCACGACGCCGACAACGCCTGCAGCGAGGGCGATATCGTCCGCGTGAGCGAGTGCGCGCCGATGTCCAAGACCAAGAACTGGCGGGTGGTGCAGATCGTCACCCGCGCGGCCGAATAAGAGGAGGCTGAACCATGATCCAGATGCAAAGCTACCTCGACGTGGCCGACAATTCCGGTGCCAAGGAAGTGATGTGCATCAAGGTGCTGGGCGGCTCCAAGCGCCGTTACGCCGGCATCGGCGACATCATCAAGGTCACCGTCAAGGATGCGATCCCGCGCGGCAAGGTGAAGAAGGGCGACGTCTACAACGCCGTCGTCGTCCGTACCCGCAAGGGCGTCCGTCGCCCGGACGGTTCGCTGATCCGTTTCGACGGCAACGCCGCGGTCCTGCTGAACAACAAGCACGAGCCGATCGGCACCCGCATCTTCGGGCCGGTCACGCGTGAGCTTCGTTCCGAGAAGTTCATGAAGATCGTCTCGCTCGCGCCTGAAGTGCTCTGAGCGGAGGAGATAGAGAAATGAACCGTATCCGCAAGGGCGATCACGTGATCGTCACCGCCGGCAAGGACAAGGGCAAGAAGGGTGATGTGCTGAGCATCGACGGCGACAAGGTCGTCGTGTCGAACATCAACATCATCAAGCGCCACACCAAGCCGAACCCCCAGGCCGGCCAGCCTGGTGGCGTGATCGAGCGCGAAGCGCCGATCCACGTTTCCAACGTCATGCTGTTCAACCCTGCCTCCGGCAAGGGCGAGCGCATTGGTTTCAAGAAGCTGGAGGATGGACGCAAGTTGCGCGTGTTCCGCTCCAGCGGTGAGGCGGTCGACGCCTGAGGAATGCCCAGATGACCCGTCTTGAGAAGATTTACAAGGAAGAAGTGGTTCCGGTTCTGACCGAGAAGTTCGGTTACAAGAACCCGATGGAAGTGCCCCGCATCGTCAAGATCACCCTGAACATGGGCGTCGGCGAAGCCGCGACCAACAAGAAGGTGCTCGAGAACGCGGTGGCCGACCTGGCCAAGATCACCGGCCAGCAGCCGCTGGTCACCAAGAGCCGCGTGTCGGTTGCGTCGTTCAAGATCCGCGACGGCTGGCCGATCGGCTGCAAGGTGACCCTGCGTCGCGCGAAGATGTACGAGTTCCTGGACCGCCTCGTGAACGTAGCGCTGCCGCGCGTCCGTGACTTCCGCGGCGTGTCCGCGAAGTCGTTCGACGGCCGTGGCAACTACAACATGGGCGTGAAGGAACAGATCATCTTCCCGGAGATCGATTACGACCAGGTCGACGCGCTGCGCGGCATGGACATCGCGATCACCACGACCGCGAAGACCGATGCCGAGGCGCGGGCGCTGCTCGAAGCCTTCCGTTTCCCTTTCCGCAACTGATCCGAGGATAGACACGATGGCCAAGACCTCCATGGTCAACCGCGAGATCAAGCGGGCCAAGCTGGCGGCGAAGTTTGCCGCCAAGCGTGAAGAGCTGAAGAACATCATCTCCAGCGACTCCGCTTCCTACGAGGAGAAGATGGACGCCGCGGTGAAGCTTCAGAAGCTGCCGCGCGACTCCTCGCCCAGCCGCCAGCGCAACCGTTGTGCGCTGACGGGTCGCCCGCGTGGCGTTTACGCCAAGTTCGGGCTGGGCCGCAACAAGCTGCGCGAAGCCACCATGCGTGGTGACGTGCCCGGCCTTCGCAAGGCCAGCTGGTAAGGCATCTGGCCGACAAGTCTGCTAGACTTGTCGGCTGGCCATGTCAGACGCCCCGAGGCCCGGCCGAGGGGCGTGGGCGCTTTGTTGGGCCCGCTGCAAACGAATCGTACTGCTGAAAACCCGCAATCCCGCGGATATCGGTGCTACTCATAAGGTGGATATCCAATGAGCATGACTGATCCCATCGCCGACATGCTGGTGCGCATCAAGAATGCCGCCGCTGTCCGCAAGCCGACGGTGAAAATGCCGTCGTCGAAGATCAAGGTTGCAATCGCCGGCGTTCTCAAGAACGAAGGCTATATCGTCGACTCCCGCGTCACCGACCAGGGCAACGGCAAGGCCGAGCTCGAGATCGAGCTGAAGTACTACGAAGGCAAGCCGGTCATCGACCGCCTTGAGCGCTATTCGCGCTCCGGCCTGCGCCAGTACCGCGGCAAGGACGCGCTGCCCAAGGTCCTGAACGGCCTGGGTGTCGCCATCATTTCCACCTCGAAGGGCATCATGACCGATGCGCAGGCGCGCCAGCAGGGCGTCGGCGGTGAGGTCCTGTGCTTCGTGGCGTAAGGGAGGAATAGCCATGTCCCGAGTTGCCAAGAAGCCGATTGCCCTTCCGAAGGGCGTCGAGTTCAACATCCAGGAAGACTCCGTCAGCGTGAAGGGCGCCAAGGGCACCCTGTCCATCGCGCGTCCGGCGGGCGTCGAGGTCAAGGTTGAAGACGGCCACGCGCTCCTGGCGCCGGCCGGTCCGGAGCAGGTTGCCATCACCGGCACGCTGCGCGCGATCCTCGCCAACATGGTGCAGGGCGTTTCCGAAGGTTTCGAGCGCAAGCTTGAGCTGGTGGGCGTCGGCTACCGTGCGTCGATGCAGGGCAAGGACCTGAACCTGTCGCTGGGCTTCTCCCATCCGGTCGTGTTCCAGGCGCCCGAAGGCATCACCATCGCCACGCCGACCCAGACCGAGATCGTGGTGCAGGGTGCGGACAAACAGCGTGTGGGCCAGGTCGCCGCGAAGATCCGTGGCTTCCGTCCGCCGGAGCCCTACAAGGGCAAGGGCGTGAAGTACTCCGACGAAACCATCATCCGCAAGGAAGCCAAGAAGGCCTGATCGGGTCTTCAGCTTTCGAGGAACAGATCATGAAGAAGAAGATTGCCCGCCTGCGTCGTGCCAAGTCGACCCGCGCGCACATCCGCGTGCTCGGCGTGCCGCGCCTGTCGGTTCTGCGTACCGGCCAGCACCTCTATGCCCAGGTCTTCACCGCCGATGGCTCGAAGGTCCTGGCGGCTGCGTCGACCACCCAGGCCGCCGTGCGTGATGGCCTGAAGAATGGCCACAACACCGAGGCCGCGGCCAAGGTGGGCCAGGCGATCGCCGAGAAGGCCAAGGCGGCCGGTATCGAGAAGGTCGCGTTCGACCGTTCCGGCTACCGCTTCCACGGTCGCATCAAGGCCCTGGCCGATGCCGCCCGCGAGGGTGGCCTGCAGTTCTAAGGCTTGAAGCGGCATGGGGGCGACCCCATGCCGTGGTTCCGCCCGCCGGCACGGGTCGTGCCGGGCGCATCGACGAGTTCTCGTGGGTGCGGAACATCCGAAACGCCCGACAACGATAAGCGGCGAAGCCGCAAATTTCCCAGATAACAGGAATCGAGAAGATGGCAGAAGATCGTGCACCGCGGGGTCGTGATCGCGACCGCAACCGCGAAGAGATCGACGATGGAATGATCGAGAAGCTGATCGCGGTCAACCGCGTCAGCAAGACCGTCAAGGGCGGTCGCCAGTTCACCTTCACCGCGCTGACCGTGGTCGGTGATGGCGAAGGCCGCATCGGCTTCGGGTACGGCAAGGCGCGCGAAGTGCCGGTCGCCATCCAGAAGTCGATGGAGTATGCCCGCAAGAACATGGTCAACGTCGACCTGAACAACGGCACGCTGTGGCACCCGGTGAAGTCCGGCCACGGTGCGGCTCGCGTGTACATGCAGCCTGCCTCCGAGGGTACCGGCGTGATCGCGGGTGGCGCGATGCGCGCCGTGCTCGAGGCCGTCGGCGTGAAGGACGTCCTGGCCAAGGCGGTGGGTTCGCGCAACCCGATCAACCTGGTGCGCGCCACGGTTCGTGGCCTTTCCGACATGCAGTCGCCGGCCAAGATCGCGGCCAAGCGCGGCAAGAAGGTGGAGGACCTGGTCCATGGCTAAGAAGGAAGCCGCTGGCGGCACCGTCAAGGTGCGCCTGGTCAAGGGCCTGCGTGGCTCGCAGGCGCGTCACCGCCTGTCGGTGCGTGCGCTGGGCCTGAACAAGCTCAACGACGTCCGTGAACTGAAGGACAGCCCCCAGGTGCGCGGCCTGATCAACAAGGTCCACTACCTGGTCCGGGTGGAGGAGTAATCATCATGCGTCTGAATACACTCAAGCCCGCAGAGGGCGCCCGCGAAGACCGCAAGCGCGTCGGTCGCGGTATCGGTTCGGGCCTGGGCAAGACCGCGGGCCGCGGCCACAAGGGCTCGTTCGCACGTGCCGGCAAGGGCAAGATCAAGGCCGGCTTCGAAGGCGGCCAGATGCCGATGCACATGCGCCTGCCGAAGATCGGCTTCCGCTCGCGCATGGCCAAGGACACCGCCGAGGTGCTGCTGTACCAGCTGGACAAGCTGCCGGCCGGTGACGTCGACTTCGCCGCGTTGCGCGCCGCGAAGCTGGTGCCCAGCACTGCCAAGAAGGCCAAGATCGTCAAGAAGGGCGAGCTGACCAAGGCATTCGTGCTCAAGGGTCTGCTGGCGACGGCAGGTGCAAAGGCGGCCATCGAAGCGGCCGGCGGCAAGGTCGAGGAGTAATCCGCGGATGGCGCGTAGCAGCAGTGCGATGGCCGGCATGGGCGGCGGGCTCGGGAAGTTCACCGAGCTGCGCCAGCGTCTCCTGTTCGTCGTCGGTGCGTTGATCGTCTATCGCATCGGCTGCTACATCCCGGTGCCTGGCGTCAATCCGGACGCCATGATCCAGCTGATGGAAACCCAGGAAGGCACGATCGTGGACATGTTCAACATGTTCTCCGGTGGTGCCCTCGAACGCTTCAGCCTGTTCGCGCTGAACGTGATGCCGTACATTTCGGCGTCCATCATCATCCAGCTGCTGGTCAACATGGTGCCGAGCCTGAAGGCCATCCAGAAGGAAGGCGAGTCGGGTCGGCGCCGGATCAACCAGTGGTCGCGCATCGGCGCGATCCCGCTGGCGATCTTCCAGGCCTGGGGCATCGCGACTGCGCTGCAGGCCGGTGGTGCGAGCCAGGGCATCGCGGTGGTCTACAACCCGGGCCCCGGCTTCATCCTGACGGCGGTGGTTGCATTGACCGCGGGCACCATGTTCCTGATGTGGCTGGGCGAACAGATCACCGAGCGCGGCGTCGGCAACGGCATTTCGCTGATCATCTTCGCCGGCATCGTCGCGGGCCTGCCGTCGGCCGTCATCAACATGTTCCAGCAGATCAACAATGGTGACATGAGCGTCATCACGGCGATCCTGATCGCAGCGATCGTGCTGGGCTTCACCTACTTCGTGGTGTTCGTCGAGCGCGGCCAGCGCCGGATCACGGTCAACTACGCGCGTCGCCAGGGCGGTCGCAACGCGTACATGAACCAGACCTCGTTCCTGCCGCTGAAGCTCAACATGGCGGGCGTCATCCCGGCGATCTTCGCGTCCAGCATCGTGATGTTCCCCGCGACTGCCGCGAACTGGTTTAGCCAGGGGAGCTCCTCCTCTTGGCTGCTCCAGGTCAGCCAGTGGCTGAACCCCGGTGAACCGCTGCACATGATCCTGTACGGCGGGATGATCGCGGGCTTTGCGTTCTTCTATACCGCGCTGGTGTTCAACTCGCAGGAAACCGCTGACAACCTGAAGAAGCAGGGTGCCCTGATCCCCGGCATCCGCCCGGGCAAGGCCACCGCCGAATACGTGGACGGGGTGCTGACGCGTCTCACCGCGGCGGGCGCGGCCTACCTGGTGCTGGTCTGCCTGCTGCCCGAGGTCATGCGCAAGGAGTTCAACACGTCCTTCTATTTCGGTGGGACGTCGCTGCTGATCGTGGTGGTCGTGGTGATGGACTTCATCGCGCAGATCCAGGCGCACCTGATGTCGCACCAGTACGAGAGCCTGCTGAAGAAGGCGAACCTGAAGGGTTCGCGTCCGGCACGCAGCTGAACGTAGTCCAGGGGTCGGGCGCAGCCCGGTCCCGCGGCGGTGGGCCTCGCCCCTCCCGCGAACAAGGCGCCGGCCAGTCCGACGCCTGACCCGGATTCCCCTCCGGGCGAACACGATGGGCGACTCGCGCGGCGGTTCCAGGCGCGGGTGGTCCGGGGCCATACGCGCACCAGAGTAGTGCGCGGGGCCGGGCAGGGCGGTGGATTGCCTTGTCGGGTACAGCCACGGGCCGTCGCCGGAGCATGGGCACACTCCCCATGCCGGGCCATGCGCCGTGTCTGGGCGCAGGGCTTCCTGTAACCCTGGAATCTTGGTATAATTTCCGATTCACTCCGCTGGGCAACCCGTTGTCCGGCCGCCAAATCAAGTTGGAGATCGCGTTATGGCGCGTATTGCGGGCGTCAACCTGCCTGCCCAGAAGCATGTCTGGGTGGGCATCCAGAGCATCTACGGCATCGGCCGTACCCGTTCGGTCCAGGTGTGCGATGCCGCCGGGATCGAGAAAACCACGAAGATCCGTGACCTGTCCGAGCCTGAAGTCGAGCGCCTGCGCGCCGAAATCGGCAAGTTCGTGGTCGAGGGCGACCTGCGCCGCGAGATCGGCATGTCGCTGAAGCGTCTGATGGACCTGGGCTGCTACCGCGGCCTGCGCCATCGTCGCGGCCTCCCGCTGCGTGGCCAGCGCACCAAGACCAATGCCCGTACCCGCAAGGGTCCGCGCAAGGCCATCAAGAAGTAAGGAGTCCAGACCATGGCCAAGCCGGCACCCAACAAGACGAAGAAGAAGATCAAGCGCGTCGTCACCGACGGCATCGCGCATGTCCACGCTTCGTTCAACAACACCATCATCACGATCACCGATCGCCAGGGCAATGCGCTGTCGTGGGCGACGTCGGGCGGCGCGGGTTTCCGCGGCTCCCGCAAGTCGACCCCGTTCGCCGCGCAGGTTGCCGCGGAGAAGGCCGGTCGTGCCGCGCTCGACTACGGCGTGAAGTCGCTGGAAGTGCGCATCAAGGGCCCGGGTCCGGGCCGCGAATCCGCCGTTCGTTCGTTGAACAACGTCGGCTACAAGATCACCAACATCATCGACGTGACGCCGATCCCGCACAACGGGTGCCGTCCGCCGAAGAAGCGTCGCGTCTGAGGAGCTGAAGAACAATGGCTCGTTATATTGGTCCCAAGTGCAAGCTCTCCCGTCGCGAAGGTGCCGACCTCGGCCTGAAGTCGCCGGCCCGTGCCCTGGATTCGAAGTGCAAGCTGGAGCAGAAGCCCGGCCAGCATGGTCCGAACGTCCGTCGTGGCAAGCTCTCCGATTACGCCAACCAGCTGCGCGAAAAGCAGAAGGTGAAGCGTATCTACGGCCTGCTGGAGCGCCAGTTCCGCAACTATTACAAGAAGGCGTCGACCAAGAAGGGCAACACGGGTGAAAACCTGCTGCAGCTCCTCGAGACCCGCCTCGACAACGTCGTCTATCGCATGGGCTTCGCGGTGACCCGCCCGGCCGCGCGCCAGCTGGTGTCGCATCGCGGTGTCACGGTCAACGGCAAGTCGGTCAACCTGCCTTCCTACCAGGTCAAGGCCGGTGATGCGATCGCGCTGTCCGAGCGCGCCCAGAAGCAGCTCCGCGTCCAGGAGTCGCTGACGGTCGCCCAGCAGATGGACCTGACGCCGTCCTGGGTCGAGGTCGACAGCAAGAAGTTCAGTGGCGTGTTCAAGGCGGTGCCGGATCGTACCGATCTGCCGGCCGACATCAACGAAGCGCTGATCGTCGAGCTGTACTCGAAGTAATCCATTTCACGCGCCCCCGCCCCCGCGGGGGCTCGCAGGAGACACCCAAACATGACGGTTACCGCCAATCAGGTACTGCGCCCGCGCGGTCCCCAGATCGAACGCCTCAACGGCAACCGTGCCAAGGTCGTGATCGAGCCGCTGGAACGCGGCTACGGCCACACCCTGGGCAACGCGTTGCGTCGCGTGCTGCTGTCGTCGATCCCGGGTTTCGCCATCACCGAGGTCGAGATCGACGGCGTGCTCCATGAGTACACCACGGTCGAGGGCCTGCAGGAGGACGTGCTGGAGGTGCTGTTGAACCTCAAGGACGTCGCCATTCGCATGCACACCGGCGACACCGCGACCCTGGCGCTCAGCAAGCAGGGTCCCGGCGTCGTGACCGCGGCCGACATCAAGGCCGACCACAACGTGGAAGTGCTGAACCCGGAGCACGTGATCGCGAACCTGACCAAGGACACTGCGCTGAGCATGCGCCTCAAGGTCGAGCGTGGCTATGGCTACCAGCCTGCCGCCGCGCGCCGCCGCCCCGACGAGGACAATCGTGCGATCGGGCGACTGGTGCTGGACGCGAGCTTCAGCCCCGTGCGCCGCGTGGCGTATTCGGTCGAAGCCGCCCGCGTGGAACAGCGCACCGATCTCGACAAGCTGGTGCTGGATATCGAGACCAACGGCACGATCGATGCGGAGGAAGCGGTGCGTACCGCGGCCGATATCCTCACCGATCAGCTGTCGGTCTTTGGTGACTTCACCCAGCGTGACCGTGGCCAGCCGAAGCAGCAGAGCGGTGGCGTGGATCCGGTGCTGCTGCGCCCGATCGACGACCTCGAGCTCACCGTGCGTTCGGCCAACTGCCTGAAGGCGGAGAGCATCTACTACGTCGGCGACCTGATCCAGAAGACCGAGGTCGAGCTGCTCAAGACCCCGAACCTGGGCAAGAAGTCGCTGACCGAGATCAAGGAAGTCCTCGCGCAGCGTGGCCTGTCCCTCGGGATGAAGCTCGAGAACTGGCCGCCGGCCGGCGTTGCATCCCACGGGATGATGGGGTGAGTGAGCGCGCTTAGCTGATGCCCTATCGCGGCATCAGCTGCGCTCGCGAACGCCCCTCCATGGAGGGGCGGGCAGGGCTCTCCGGAGCCAGGCACGCCCCGCCATGGAAGGCAACAGCAAACTCAGGAGCACGGCTGGCGAAGCAATAGATCAGCCGATGCACCAGCCGACGGGCCCCAGGCCCGCGGCATGTCGACCAGGACGGTCGACGAGGACCATCCGCAGTCCAATGCTCCACCGCCGGGAAGGCGACAACGACGTCCAACGCTCCAACATTCAACAGGAATCACACCCATGCGCCACCAGAAAGCCGGCCGCAAGTTCAACCGGACCAGTGCCCATCGCGAAGCGATGTTCCGCAACATGGCCTCGTCGCTGTTCAAGCACGGCCTGATCCGTACCACCCTGCCGAAGGCCAAGGAGCTGCGCCGCGTCGCGGAGCCGCTCATCACGTTGGCCAAGAGCGACAGCGTCGCCAACCGCCGCCTCGCGTTCTCGCGCCTGCGCGACAAGGAAGCCGTGGGCAATCTGTTCGTCGAGCTGGGCCCGCGTTACGCCCAGCGTCCGGGCGGGTACCTGCGCATCCTGAAGTGCGGCTTCCGTGCCGGCGACAATGCGCCCATGGCCTACGTCGAGCTGGTCGACCGTCCGCAGGCCGTGGCCGACGCGGAGTAAGCGGCAACAGGCGCCCCCGCGGCGCACGCTGCACGAAAGCCCCGGTCCGCCGGGGCTTTTGCATTGCAGGACGAGAGCCATGCGGGAGGCCGCTGACCGGGCCGGCCACGCACCGCCGTGTTCCAATCGCCGCTATGCATGCGAGGGCGCACGCCTTAAGCTTGGCGCCATGACGCGCTCATCACGTAATGCCGCAGCGACCTTCCGGATCCATTTCCTGCTTGGGATGCTGGCCTGCGCAGGCCTGCTGTCCTTCGCGCTGTATACGCAGTTCCGGGAGGTCGACCCGCTCTATCCGTGTCCGCTGTGCATCTTCCAGCGCGTCGCTTTCGTCGCGCTCGGACTGGTCTTCCTGGTAGGAGGCCTGCATGCGCCGAAAGCGACCACCGGACGCCGGGTTTACGGCGGCCTCGCCGCGCTGGCCGGGCTTGCCGGGATCGGGATCGCGGGAAACCATGTGCGGCTCCAGCATCTGCCTCCTGACCAAGTGCCGGCTTGCGGCCCCGGGTTGGACTACATGCTGGAGGCGATGCCCATCGGCGGGGTCATTCGGAAAGTGATGACCGGATCGGGTGAGTGCGCGACTGTGGACTGGGCATTCCTGGGCTTGTCCATGCCGGCGTGGAGCCTGGTGTGGTTCGTGGCCCTTACGGCGTGGGCGCTGTACGCCGCTTTCCGTCGTAGCTGAACGGTCGCGGAGGTTGCCCCCGCAACCGTTGCAGGGCCTCGTGGCATGGCGGATGATGGACTGCCGTACTGCAACATGATGCCGTCATGCCCAGCAAGGATCGAACCCTCACAGCCGTGAAACTGCCCAAGGACTGGTCGCCCGCCGGATGGCGGCAGCATGTGGCGCTCCAGCAGCCGACCTATCCCGATGCGGCCGCCCTCGAGGGGGTGCAGGAAGAGCTGCGTGCGCTGCCGCCGCTGGTCACGTCCTGGGAAATTCTTTCGCTCAAGCAACAGCTGGCCGAAGCCCAGGAGGGCAAGCGTTTCCTGCTGCAGGGCGGGGACTGCGCGGAAACCTTCGACGGGTGCACGCCGGATGTCATCTCGAACCGGCTGAAGGTGCTGCTGCAGATGAGCCTGGTGCTCGTCCATGGCATGCGCAAGCCGGTGGTGAGGGTGGGGCGTTTCGCGGGGCAGTACGCCAAGCCGCGCTCGGCCGACATGGAGACCATCGGCGACGTGAGCCTCCCGAGTTACCGCGGCGACCTGGTCAACGGGCCGGAGTTCACGGAAGCCGCGCGCATTCCGGACCCGCGCCGGATGATCAAGGGGCATGCCCGGTCGGCCATGACGATGAACTTCGTCCGCTCGCTGATCGATGGCGGTTTCGCCGACCTGCACCATCCCGAGTACTGGAACCTGGAATGGGTGGGCCATTCGCCGCTTGCCGAGGAGTACCGCCGGATGGTCACCGCCATCGGCGACGCCGTGCGCTTCATGGAGACCTTGTCGGGCCAGGAGGTGCACAACCTCAACCGGGTGGACTTCTACACCTCGCACGAAGCGCTCCTGCTGCCCTACGAGGAGTCGCAGACGCGCCAGGTGCCGCGTCACTGGGGCTGGTTCAACCTCAGCACCCACTACCCGTGGATCGGCATGCGTACCGCCGACCTGGAAGGCGCCCACGTCGACTACTTCCGCGGGATCCGCAACCCGATCGCGATCAAGGTCGGGCCGTCGGTGCATCCGGACCAGTTGCTGAAGCTGATCGACGTGCTGAACCCGGACGACGAGGCGGGTCGGCTCACCTTCATCCATCGGATGGGGGCGAAGGCGATAGAGGAAAAACTGCCGCCCCTGCTCAATGCGGTGCAGCGCGATGGTCGGCGCGTGCTGTGGGTCTGCGACCCGATGCACGGCAACACCGAGAGCACCACCAACGGGTACAAGACCCGTCGTTTCCGCAACATCCGCTCGGAGCTGGAGATGGCATTCGAACTGCATGCGGCGGCGGGTACGCGCCTGGGCGGCGTGCACCTGGAACTGACGGGTGAGGACGTGACCGAATGCCTCGGCGGCGCGCGCGAACTGACCGAGAGCGATCTCGAGCGTGCGTACAAGTCGACCGTGGACCCGCGCCTCAACTACGAGCAGGCGCTGGAGGTGGCGATGCTGATCGTGCGCAAGCAGGCCCAGATCGGCGCGCCCTCGAAAGCCTGAGCACGCCCCACGGGGGTAGCTATCAGCGGCCGGCGGGGACCCCGTCGGCCGTTTCCGTTCCGAGGTCCACTGTCGGGAGGAAACGGGGCGGCCGGCGCGCCTTCGACAGCTGTTCGTAGGCGTGGCCCACGGCGATCAGTCGCGGCTCGCTCCAGGCAGTGCCGATGAAGACCAGGCCCAGCGGCAGTCCGTGGCTGTCGCCCATCGGGACGGTGAGGCTGGGGTAGCCGGCCACCGCTGCCGCGCCATAGCCTGCACCCGTGAAATGGTCGCCGAGCAGGGGATCGGTCAGCCACGCAGGGGAGGCGGCCGGGGCAAGCAGCACATCCAGCTGCTGCGCCTGCAGGGCGGCGTCGATGCCGGCCTCGCCGGCGAGGCGGCGAGCTTCGCGACGAGCCTCCAGGTACGCCTCTTCGTTCAGTGGCCCCTTGGCGTTCGCGGCCTCGAAGAGCTCCTGCCCGAAGTAGGGCATCTCGGCTTCGGCATGGGCCTGATTGAAGGCGATCAGTGCATCCAGTGTCTTGACCGGCGCATCGCGGGTGCGCAGGTAGTGCTCGAGGCCATTCTTGAACTCGTACAGCAGCACCTCGAATTCGGCCTGCTGCCACTGGCCGGCGGTCGGGATCGAGGCATCGACGACGGTCGCCCCGGCTTCGGTCATCAGCGCGGCGGCGCGTTCGAGCGCGGCATCGACCTCCGGATGGAAGCCCATGCTCCCGCGCAGCAGGCCGATGCGGGCGCCCTGAAGCGCGTCCGGGTCGAGGTGGGCGGGATAGTCGAATACCGCCTTGCCGACGCTGTGGTCCGTCATGGGATCCGCATCGTCGCGGCCCGCGATCGCCGCCAACAGGATCGCGGCGTCGGCCACGCTGCGGGTCATCGGGCCGGCGGTGTCCTGGCTGCTGCTGATCGGGATGATGCCGTTGCGGCTGACGAGTCCGACGGTCGGCTTCAGCCCCACCAGGCCCGACACCGCGGACGGGCAGATGATGCTGCCGTCGGTCTCGGTGCCGATGCCCACCGTCGCGAGATTGGCGGAGATCGCTACGCCGGTGCCCGCGCTCGAGCCACAGGGGTTCCGGTCCAGCGCGTAGGGATTGCGGGTCTGTCCACCGCGGCCGCTCCACCCCGAGGTGGAACGCGTCGAGCGGAAGTTGGCCCACTCACTGAGGTTGGTCTTGCCGAGGATCACGGCGCCGGCCTCGCGCAGGCGCTGCACTAGGAAGGCATCGCTCGCGGGGCGGTGGTCCTTGAGTGCCAGCGAGCCGGCGGAATTGACCATCGGCGTCGCGTCGATGTTGTCCTTCAGCAGGACCGGGATGCCATGCAACGGCCCGATGACCGTACCGGCGGCTCGCTCGGCGTCGCGGGCGGCCGCGTCGGCCAGCGCGTCGGGGTTCAGTTCAATCACCGCGTTGAGGTGGGGGCCCGCGTCGTCGATCGCAGCGATGCGCTCGAGGTAGGCGCGGGTCAGGGCCTCGCTGGTGACTTCGCCGCGACCGAGCTGCGCCTGGAGGTCGCCGATGGTGGTCTCATCGAACGGGAACGGGAGTGCCTGCTGCGTGGCCAAGGCTCCTTCGCTGGAAACCGGCGGTGGAGCCGCCGCTTCCGCGCTACCGACAGCAGTCGGCGCTTCGACCGCCTGGCAGGCGGCCAGCACGGCGAGACACAGGCTCGACAACACAAGGCGCATGGGCGACTCCCCGATCGCGGATGGCTCGGGGAAGCTTAGGTCATCCGGAAACGGCATCGGCCGCCCTGGGGCGGCCGATGGCACGAGCGGTCGGTGCGGACTGCCACGCGGCAGGCCCGCCCCGGATCAGGCGGCGCGCGAGGCCCGCTTGCGATCGCTCTCGGTCAGGAACTTCTTGCGCAGGCGGATCTCCTTCGGGGTGATCTCGACCAGCTCGTCGTCCTCGATGAAGTCCAGCGCCTGCTCCAGCGAGTACTTGATCGCCGGGCTCAGCGCGATCGCGTCGTCCTTGCCCGAGGCGCGCATGTTGGTCAGCGGCTTGGGCTTGATCGCGTTGACCGTCAGGTCGTTGTCCTTGGAGTGGATGCCGACCAGCTGCCCTTCATACACCGCGTCGCCCTCGGCCGCGAACAGCTTGCCGCGCTCCTGCAGGGGCCCGAGCGAGTAGGCGGGCGTGGTGCCGGCGGCATTGGCGATCATCACGCCATTGATGCGCTTGGCGATCGCCCCCTGTTCCTTGGGGCCGTAGTGGTCGAAGACGTGGAACAGCAGGCCCGAGCCCTGCGTCAGTGTCTTGAACTCGTTCTGGAAACCGATCAGGCCGCGCGCCGGGATCATGTACTCCAGGCGCACGCGGCCCTTGCCGTCGGGCTCCATGTTCTTGAGCTGGCCCTTGCGGGTACCGAGCTTCTCCATCACGCCACCCTGGTGGACTTCCTCGACGTCGACCACCAGCTGCTCGATCGGCTCCATAAGCTGGCCGTCGATCTCCTTGATGATGACCTCGGGGCGCGACACGGCCAGCTCGAAGCCCTCACGGCGCATGTTCTCGATCAGCACCGAGAGGTGGAGCTCGCCGCGGCCGGAGACGAGGAACTTGTCCGCGTCGTCGAGCTGCTCGACCTTGAGCGCCACGTTGTGCACGGTCTCGCGCTCGAGGCGGTCCTTGATCTGGCGGCTGGTGAGGAACTTGCCGCCGGACAGGTCCTTGTTGCCCGCGAACGGCGAGTTGTTGACCTGGAAGGTCATCGAGATCGTCGGTTCGTCGACGGTCAGCGGCGGCAGCGCCTCCGGCGTGTCGAGGGCGCAGACGGTGTCGGAGATCGTCAGTTCCTGGATGCCGGAGATGGCAACGATGTCGCCGGCCTGCGCGCTCTCCTGCTCGATTCGCTCGAGGCCCAGGAAGCCGAGCACCTGCAGCACCTTGCCCTGGCGCTTCTTGCCCTCGCGGTCGATCACGGCGACTGGCATGTTCTTCTTCAGGGTGCCGCGCTGGATGCGGCCGATGCCGATCACGCCGACGAAGTTGTTGTAATCCAGCTGGCTGATGCGCATCTGGAACGGGCCGTCGGGGTCGACCTCGGGCTTCGGCGCGTGCTGCATGATCGCTTCGTACAGCGGGGTCATGTCGCCCGAGCGCACGCTGTCGTCCAGGCTGGCATAGCCGTTCAGCGCCGACGTGTAGACGATCGGGAAGTCGAGCTGCTCGTTGGTCGCGCCGAGCTTGTCGAACAGGTCGAACACCTGGTCGATCACCCAGTCGGGGCGTGCGCCGGGGCGGTCGATCTTGTTGACCACGACGATCGGCTTGAAGCCCATCGCGAACGCCTTCTGGGTCACGAAGCGGGTCTGCGGCATCGGGCCGTCCATCGCGTCGACCAGGATCAGCACGGTGTCGACCATCGACAGCACGCGCTCGACCTCGCCGCCGAAGTCGGCGTGGCCCGGGGTGTCGACGATGTTGATGCGGTTGCCCTGCCAGGTGATGGCCGTGTTCTTGGCCAGGATCGTGATGCCACGCTCCTTTTCCTGGTCGTTGCTGTCCATCACGCGTTCGGCGAGGACGGTGCGCTCGGACAGGGTGCCGGACTGCTTCAGGAGGCAGTCGACGAGGGTGGTCTTGCCATGGTCGACGTGGGCGACGATGGCGATGTTGCGCAGGCGTTCGACGGAGTTGGATGCGGACATGCGGGGAGGGCACCGACTAAGGCGCCAGGTTCGCGGAGGGAAGCCGGCCATTATACCGGGTCTGGCCGCTCGAGCGGGGCCAATGCGCCGATTTCAGCCCCGCTGCGCTATCCTTGGCCGCCCCGCGTTCATCTGGCCGTTCGTCCAGTGGATGCGACGACGTTTTGCCGGGCCCCGGGCCCGGTCATCCCCCACAGGAGCCGTATCCATGAGCCTGATCGCCACCTTCGACACCGACCGCGGCCCCGTCCGCGTGGAACTGGCCGCCGACAAGGCGCCGCTGACCGTCGCCAGCTTCGTGAACCTCGTGCACCGCGGGTTCTACGACGGCCTGACCTTCCATCGCGTGATCCCGGACTTCATGGTCCAGGGCGGCTGCCCCCAGGGGACCGGCACCGGGGGGCCGGGCTATCGTTTCGAGGACGAGACCGAGAACGGCCTGCAGCATGAACGCGGCGTCCTGTCGATGGCCAACGCCGGCCCAGGCACCAACGGCAGCCAGTTCTTCATCACCCACGTGCCCTGCCCGTGGCTGGACGGCAAGCACACCGTGTTCGGCAAGGTGGTGGAGGGCATCGAGGTCGTCGACAAGATCCAGCAGGGCGACGAGATCCGCTCGGTGAAGATCGAAGGCGATGCCGCCCCGCTGCTTGCCGCCAAGTCGGATCGCGTCGCTGAATGGAACCGGACGCTCGACGCCTGAGCTCCCGCGCCAGCGAAGCCTGCACCCCAAGCCCCGGGCCCGTCCCGGGGTTTTTTACGTCCGTGGCCACGGAGAGCCTCCGCCATGCATGGCCTTCGGTTCCAGGCGGCGGGTGCGAACAGGGCCCCTGCGGGGTGCGTGATACCATCACGGGGCTAAGCTCCAGCGCGGCCCCGGGGATGAAAGGAACGCTCCGTCGGGCCCGCACTCCCCCTGTCCATCCTGACCAGAGGTTCCCTGCGATGCCCCAGCTCGCCCGCCGGATCGGCCGCGCCAAGCCCAGCGCGATCATGCAGATCGCCGAGAAGGCCAAGCGCCTGAAAGCCGAAGGCCGCGACATCATCAGCTTCTCGATCGGCGTGCCCAACTTCCTCCCGGGCGAGCATGTCTACGAGGCGGCGCGCAATGCGCTCTCGCATGACAGCGGCCAGTACGGCAGCAACCGTGGCGCCGACGCGATGATCGATGCGTTCCTCGAGCACATCGGCAAGCTGGGCCTGACCGGCTATGGTCGGGTGAACTGCGCCAGCGGCGTGGGTGCCAAGCACATCCTCTACAACCTGGGCGAGGCGCTGCTGGACGAGGGCGACACGATTGCGTTCCCGACGCCGTACTGGACCAGCTATCTCGACATCGCCGAGATCCTCGACTGCAAGGTCGAGCTGCTGCCGTGCCCGCCGGAGCAGGACTACAAGCTGACGCCGGCCCAGCTGGATGCCGCGCTGGCGAAGAAGCCGCGCGTGTTCCTGTTCAACAACCCGTCGAACCCGACCGGCATGGTCTATACCCGCGAAGAGATCGACGCGCTGGCGGAGGTGATCGCGAAGTATCCCGACACCTGGATCATCACCGACGACATCTACAACAAGATGGTGTTCGACGGCGTGGGTTACCACAACTTCGTGCATTCGAAGCCGGAACTGAAGGACCGGGTGATCTTCGTCGACTCGCTGTCCAAGACCTATGGCATGCCGGGCTGGCGCGTCGGTTTCATGGCCGGTCCCGAGGCGGTCGCGCAGGCCGTGGTGACGCTCAACTCGAACCACATCACGAACATCCCCGAGATCACCTCGGCCGCCGCGGTGGCCGCGCTGACCGGCCCGCAGGACGTGCCGGAAGGCAAGTGCGCCGAGTTCCAGGCCAAGCGCGACCAGGTGATGGAGGTGATGACCTCGATCCCCGGCGTGGTCTGCCCGCGTCCGCAGGGTGCGTTCTACGTGTTCCCCGACATCAGCTGCACGTTCGGCAGGACGCACGGTCCGACCGGCAAGGCGATCGCCAACGACGTCGACTTCTGCAGCGTGCTGCTCGAGGCCAAGGGCGTGGCCTGCGTACCCGGGTCGGCCTTCGGCGAGCCGCGTGCGATGCGCATCAGCTACACCTGCCCGACGCCGCAGCTGGCGCCCGGCATGGCGCGCATCCGCGAGTTCTTCGACGAACTGGCCTGAGCCGCGATGCGCGTCGTCCATCTGCTGCTGGTGGTCGCGCTCGTCGGCGGGGCCTGGCATCTCTGGCCCCGCGAGCCCGCACCGCTGCACCCGGACGATCCACGGAACGAAACCGGCGAGCGCCGCATCGTGATGCTCGCCGCCGAATGGTGCGGATATTGCCGCAAGCAGCAGAAGGCGTTCGAACTGGCCGACGTGCGCTATCGCGTGCTCGACGTCGACACGGAGGCCGGCCAGCGCGCGATGCATGCGCTTGGCGCGCGTGGCGTGCCGACCACGGTGATCGGCCAGGACGTCATCCGTGGCTACGACACCCAGGGCCTGCAGGACAGGCTTGAACCGCTTGGTTACCGCGTCAGCTTCTGAGCCGCCGCGGCAGCCGCCTCCCCAACCCCGTCCCAACGCAAGGAATTCCCCATGAAGACTCCCGTCCGCGTTGCCGTCACCGGTGCTGCCGGCCAGATCGGCTACTCCCTGCTGTTCCGCATTGCGTCCGGCGAGATGCTGGGCAAGGACCAGCCGGTGATCCTGCAGCTGCTCGAGCTGCCGATGGAAAAGGCCCAGGCCGCGCTGAAGGGCGTGATGATGGAGCTCGAGGACTGCGCGTTCCCGCTGCTCGCCGGCATGGTCGGCACCGATGACGCCGAGGTCGCGTTCAAGGACGCCGACGTCGCCCTGCTGGTCGGTGCGCGTCCGCGCGGCCCGGGCATGGAGCGCAAGGACCTGCTGCTCGAGAACGCCAAGATCTTCACTGCGCAGGGCGCGGCCCTGAACAAGGTCGCCAGCCGCGACGTCAAGGTGCTGGTGGTCGGCAACCCGGCCAACACCAATGCCTACATCGCGATGAAGTCGGCGCCCGACCTGCCGGCGAAGAACTTCACCGCGATGCTGCGCCTGGACCACAACCGCGCGCTGTCGCAGCTGGCCAACAAGGCCGGCGTGGCCGTCGGCGACATCGAGAAGCTGGTCGTGTGGGGCAACCACAGCCCGACCATGTACCCGGACTACCGCTTCGCGACGGTCAAGGGCGAGTCGCTCAAGGACAAGATCAACGACGCCGAGTGGAACGCCAACACGTTCATCCCGCAGGTCGGCAAGCGTGGCGCCGCGATCATCGAGGCGCGTGGCCTGTCGTCGGCTGCTTCGGCCGCCAATGCCGCCATCGACCACATCCGCGACTGGGTGCTGGGCACCGGCGACAAGTGGGTGACGATGGGCGTGCCGTCCGATGGCAGCTACGGCATCCCGGAGGGCGTGATCTACGGCGTGCCGGTGACCTGCGCCAATGGCGAGTACACCCGCATCGAAGGCCTGCCGGTCGACGACTTCAGCCGGGCCGCGATGGACAAGACCCTGGCCGAGCTGGAAGAAGAGCGTTCGGGCGTCGCGCACCTGCTGGGCTGATCGCTTCAGGTTGTTTCGAGGCGAGGATGCCGGCCCGGTGCCGGCGTCCTGCCGCCCGGGCCGGGAGTTGACCCGGCCTGAACATGGCGATGGCTAGGCTGCCGCTTCCCTTTGATGGAGGAAGCAGGCATGAAGGTTCATCTCCCCGGGCTCCTGGCGCTGGCGGTCCTGGCCGGCAGCGGTTGTGCTTCGTCGGTGCCGGCAGCGGCCCTGGTCCTGCCCGTGCTCGACTCCAGCGTGGCCGGCAATATCGCGGGCACCCTGGAATACTGCGTCAAGAACAATTACCTCAGTGCCGATGCCGTGTCCGGCGTGAAGGACCGGTTGCTGGAGAAGGTGCCGGGGCAGGGCGGTTTCGACAAGGGCGAAGGTGGCCTGCTGACCGGCAGCGACGGCAAGACCTTCGACCTCAAGGGTGCGACCAGTGACGTGCGCCGCAAGGCGTGCCAGCAGGTGCTAGGCGCGGCGGGTTCACTGATCTGATACGACTGGGTGGCGCAGATCCCATGGGCCCGGTCCGCAATGGATGTCCATGTCGATCGACCTGATCCATGCCGATGCGCATCTCCTCATCGTCGACAAGCCCGCGGGATTGTTGTCGGTACCGGGTCGCCTGCCGGAGAACCGGGACTGCGTGGTCTCGCGCCTGCAGGCGATCCATCCCGATGCGTTGACGGTGCATCGGCTGGACCAGGTGACCAGCGGGCTGATGGTCCATGCGATCGGCAAGGACATGCAGCGTGCACTCGCCGGGATGTTCGAACGCCGCGAGGTCTGCAAGGATTACGTGGCGGTGGTCGAAGGTGAGATCGAAGGGGACGCCGGCGAGATCGCGCTTCCCCTCATCTGCGACTGGCCGAACCGTCCAAAGCAGAAGGTCGACCATGAGGTCGGTAAACCTTCGTTGACGCGCTGGCGCGTCCTGGAGCGACACGCCGGCTCGACCCGCCTCGCGCTCCAGCCAGTCACCGGTCGCAGTCACCAGCTCAGGCTCCACCTGGCCAGCATCGGGCACCCGATCCAGGGCGATACGCTCTACGGAGCGGAGCCCCGTGCGCGCGTCCTGCTGCACGCATCTCGGCTGGCCTTCCTGCATCCGGCGAACGGCAACCCGGTGGCATTCGAAAGCCGGCCCCCATTCTGAGCGGGCCAGCGAAAGGCACGGGGCCCGCCGGGTCGCGTCGGCTAGAATGCTGGGTCCACGAGGAGATGCCATGAGCCACGCACCGTCCCGCGGCGCCCGTTTCCGCGCCGCCGTCGCCGAAGAGTCCCCGTTGCAGGTGATGGGCGCCATCACCGCTTACGCCGGCCTGATGGCCAGGCGCACCGGCTACAAGGCGCTGTACCTGTCGGGCGGCGGCGTCGCCGCCAACTCGCTGGGCATGCCCGACCTGGGCATCAGCACGATGGAAGATGTCCTGACCGACGCACGCCGCATCGTCGACGCCACGGACATGCCGTTGCTGGTCGACATCGACACCGGCTGGGGCGGCGCGTTCAACATCGCGCGCACGGTCCGGTCCTTCATCAACGTCGGAGTCGCCGCGGTCCACATGGAGGACCAGGTCGGCCAGAAGCGTTGTGGCCACCGGCCGGGCAAGGAAGTGGTGCCGACCGGCGAGATGGTCGACCGCGTGAAGGCCGCCGTCGATGCCCGTACCGACGACGGCTTCGTGATCATGGCGCGTACCGATGCCGCGGCGACCGAGGGCCTGGACAGCGCGATCGAACGCGCGGTGGCCTACGTCGAAGCGGGTGCTGACATGATCTTCCCCGAGGCGATGAAATCGCTGGACGACTACCGGAAGTTCAAGGCCGCGGTGAAGGTGCCGATCCTGGCCAACCTGACCGAGTTCGGTTCCACCCCGTTCTTCACGACGGATGAGCTCCGCGAGGCAGGTGTCGACATCGCGCTGTACTGCTGCGGCGCCTACCGGGCGATGAACAAGGCGGCGCTGCACTTCTACGAGACCGTCCGCCGCGAAGGCACGCAGAAGGGCATCATCGACACGCTGCAGACGCGGGCCGAGCTGTACGATTTCCTCGGCTACCACGCCTACGAGGACAAGCTCGACGCGCTGTTCGCGCGCGGCAAGTCCTGACGATCATGGCGGAATGGTCGGCCGACGGAGCGAACAGATGCCCGCCTTGCGGACCCCCTGCATCGGCCTCCGCCGGCACGTCCCGTTGCCCATCGGTCGTGGCGCGCGCGATCCGGCGCGCCACGACCGTCGCGACCGCCCGCGGTCGCCTCCAGGCCAGTGTGCTGTCGATCTATGACAACGCGTGGCCCCGCACGCAGCGGCCAGGCGCAGGCCGGACGGTCGACCGTCCCGGACCCTGGTCCATCCCACGAATTCCCGCAGGAGAATACACATGAGCGACACCGCCCAAGCGGCCAAGCCCAAGCCGAAGAAGTCCGTTGCCCTGAGCGGCACCGCCGCCGGCAACACCGCACTGTGCACCGTGGGTCGCAGCGGCAACGACCTGCACTACCGCGGCTACGACATCCATGACCTGGCGACGAAGTCGAGCTTCGAGGAAGTCGCCCACCTGCTGGTGCATGGCGTGCTGCCCACGAGCTCCCAGCTGAAGGCCTACAAGGCCAAATTGAAACGGCTGCGTGGCCTGCCGGCGATCGTCTCGGAAGCCCTCGAACTGGTGCCGGCCAACGCGCACCCGATGGACGTACTGCGCACCGGTTGTTCAGTGCTCGGCACCGTGCTGCCGGAACGCGATGGCCATCCGCCAGCGGAAGCCCGTGACATCGCCGACACGTTGATCGCAAGTTTCGGTTCGATGCTGCTGTACTGGTGGCACTTCACCCGCAATGGCCGCCGGATCGAGGTCGAGACCGACGATGACAGCGTCGCCGCGCACTTCCTCCACCTGCTGCACGGCGAGCCGCCGAGCGCACTGCACGCGGACTCGCTGGACAAGTCGCTGATCCTCTATGCCGAGCACGAGTTCAACGCCTCGACGTTCACCGCGCGCGTGATCGCCGGCACCGGCTCCGACCTGCACTCGTGCATCACCGGTGCGATCGGCGCGCTGCGCGGCCCCAAGCACGGCGGCGCGAACGAAGTGGCGATGGACATCATCAGCCGCTACAACAGCGCCGACGAGGCCGAGGCCGACATCCGCGCGCGCATGGAGCGCAAGGAGATCATCATCGGCTTCGGCCACCCGGTGTACACGATCGGCGACCCGCGCAACCCGATCATCAAGGAGATCAGCCGCGCGCTGTGCACGGACGGGGGCAACACGACGCTGTTCGACGTGTCCGAGCGCATCGAGACGCTGATGATGGACACCAAGAAGATGTTCCCGAACCTCGACTGGTACAGCGCATCGGCCTACCACATGATGGGCATCCCGACGCCGATGTTCACCCCGCTGTTCGTGATCGCCCGCACCACCGGCTGGAGCGCCCACGTGATCGAACAGCGCGAGGATGGCAAGATCATCCGGCCGAGTGCGAACTACACCGGTCCCGAGGATCGCGACTACGTGGCGATCGACAAGCGCTGATCGCGCAACGTGGATCGAAGGAAGGCCCGGCATGCCGGGCCTTTCCTTTTCCGGCGGGAGCGGATGCATGTACGACGACTGGCCCACCAACCTGATGATCGTGGCCGCGACGTTGGCCGCGGTCGGCATCGTCATCCTCTGCCATTACGAGGTGCTCAGCCGGATCGCGCTGTACAACAGCCGCCACGCGGAAGGGGCGGGGAGGCGCAGGCTGGTGGTCGCCAACCTGTGGCTGCTGGCGCTGCATGTCTTCGAGATCTGGGTCTTCGGCCTCGCGTACTACCTGCTGCTGGGCTACGCGGGGGTCGGGCAAGTCGACGGCATGCACCCGCACAACCTGTTCGACTCGATCTACTTCTCCGCGATGGTCTATACGACCGTCGGCTTCGGCGACATGGTGCCGATGGGCCCGATCCGCCTGCTGGCGGGGACCGAGGCGCTGGTGGGCCTGATGCTGATCACCTGGTCAGCGTCGTTCACCTACCTGGAGATGACGCAGTACTGGAAGGACAACCACGGGGTCGATCGACGGCGTTGAACGCCGCGGCCCATTGCACGGGCCTCAACGAAGACGGGCCAGCACTTGGCTGGCCCGTTCGGCGTCGCGGATGGCACCCGGGATCAGGTGGCGGGTGGCGCCGGGGTGCGCGGCTTGAGCTTCTGCACCTGCAGGAAGGTATGGTCGCCGATGCGCGCGACCTGGTAGGCATTCCGCCAGCTTGGGCTGGCGATGTTGTGGGCCAGGAAGTGGCTCGCCCCGGGCACGACTTCGCGGCGCTCGCCGGCAGGCAGCGCCCAGTTGCGTTCGGCCTCGAGGGCGACCGTGACGGCCTCACCCCAGGCGTCCACGTTGCTGAGGCGCGTGTTCGGGGACACGATGGTGGGCGCGAACTGTTTGCGGGCGGTCACCACCTCGCACAGGCTGTCGCCCCACAGGCCGCTGTCGCGGCGGCGCAGGGCCACCTCGGCGACGGCCTGCTGGCCGGTGACCGACTGGTCGCGGGCTTCGAGGTACAGCGTGGCGCTCAGGCAGAGCGAATCGGCGGTGCTGGGCGGTAGGACGGAGGCCAACCAGAGGATCCAGGCCAACTTCATGAGAACTCCAACTTCGTTGCGTCGAACCGCACTCCAGCGTCCCGTCCATCGCGGGCGGTAGCGTCGGTACGGATCGACCTGGCGTTTTGTCCGGGCGGCGATGGACCTGCCGGGCCGGATTGCGGGAATCGCATTACGTCGGGGCGGCGGCTCTGAAGGCGCGCTTGGCCCCCGGGCACCGCGTCGCCATCGGCGGACGGTGTGGGTCTGCCGCGGGATGGGCGGCTGCCAAAAGTGCGCGCAAGGTAAACGCCACTTATTAAACTCAAGCTGAATGGCTCAGCTAAGTCACGGATTGGTCAAGATTTATCCAGCGCTCATATTATCCCGAAAGCCTTGCCCCGCAAGGCTCCCCCGGGAGAATCCGAGCGGCGGGTTTCCTGAACGACAGGGTGCAGGAATGCGGCGCTACAGCCGGGCCGCCAGGCGGCTGGCCTGGTCGATGGCCCGCTTGGCATCGAGCTCCGCCGCCACGTCGGCACCGCCGATCACATGCACTTCTGCATTCGGCGGAAGGCAGTCCGCCAGCGGCCGGTGCGGTTCCTGCCCCGCACACACGATGACGTGGTCGACCGGCAGGCACTTCTCCTCGCCATCCACCGTCACATGCAGGCCGGCGTCGTCCACGCTCCGGTATTCCACGCTCCCGAGCATCTTCACGCCCTTGCCTTTCAACGTGGCCCGGTGGATCCAGCCCGTGGTCTTGCCCAGGCGGCGGCCAGGCTTGCCGGGAGAGCGCTGCAGCAGCCAGACCTCGCGCGAGGGCGGCTCCGGACGAGGTGGGAGCAGGCCCCCGCGGTTGTCCACATAGGCCAGGTCGACGCCCCACTCGGCGCGCCACGCCTTGGCGTCGAGGGACGGGGAGGGGCCATCGTGCACGAGGTACTCCGCCACGTCGAAGCCGATGCCGCCGGCGCCGATGATGGCGACTTTCCGGCCCGGCACCACGCGCCCGCGCAGCACATCGACGTAGCTGACGACCTTGGGGTGTTCCGCCCCGGCAAACGTCACTTTGCGCGGCTGGATGCCCGTCGCGAGGACCACCGCGTCGAAGCCTTCGAGCGTCGCTGCGTCGGCGCGCGTGTCGAGGCGCAGTTCCACACCGGTCTGCTCGATACGCCGGCGGAAGTAACGCAGGGTCTCGTGGAACTCCTCCTTGCCGGGAATGCGCTTGGCCAGGTTGAACTGGCCCCCGATCTCGGCGGACTCGTCGAACAGCGTGACGTGGTGCCCCCGCTGTGCCGCGAGCGTCGCGCAGGCGAGGCCGGCCGGTCCCGCGCCGACCACGGCGACGCGTCGCGGGCGGGTCGCCGGCAGGTAGTTCAACTCGGTCTCGGCGCAGGCACGCGGGTTGACCAGGCAACTCGCGCGCTTGTTCTCGAACACGTGGTCCAGGCAGGCCTGGTTGCAGGCGATGCAGGTGTTGATGTCGTCCGCGCGCGCGTCGCGCGCCTTGGCGACCCAGTGCGGGTCCGCCAGCAGGGGCCGCGCCATCGACACCATGTCCGCCTCGCCGCGGGCGAGGATGGCCTCCGCCACGTCCGGCATGTTGATCCGGTTGGTGGTGACCAGCGGCGTCGACACATGCGGCTTCAACCGGCCGGTGATGCCGGCGAAGGCCGCACGGGGCACGGAGGTGACGATGGTCGGGACGCGCGCTTCATGCCAGCCGATGCCGGTATTGATGAGCGTCGCGCCCGCTGCCTCGATATCCCGCGCCTGGGCGACCACTTCATCCCATGCCAGGCCATTGTCGACCAGGTCGAGCATCGACAGCCGGTAGATGATGATGAAGTCCGGCCCGCAGGCCTCGCGGATGCGCCGCACGATCTCCACCGCGAAGCGCCGCCGGCGCGCGCCATCGCCGCCCCAGGCGTCGTCGCGACGATTGGTGCGCGGCGCGGTGAACTGGTTGAGCAGGTAGCCCTCCGAGCCCATCACTTCGACCCCGTCGTACCCGCCCTCGCGCGCGAGCTGTGCGGTGCGCACGAACGCGGCGATCTGCCGTTCGATGCCCCGCGCGGAGAGCGCCCGCGGGGTGAAGGGATTGATCGGCGCCTTGAGCTTCGAAGGCGCGACCTGCAGCGGGTGGTAGCCATAACGGCCCGAATGCAGGATCTGCAGGCAGATGCGCGACCCATGGCTTTGCACGGCACGGGTGACCTGGCGGTGTTTCCGCGCTTCCCACGGCCAGCGCAGCGTACCCCCGAACGGTTTGAGCCACCCGACCATGTTGGGCGAAAAGCCGCCGGTCACGATCAGCCCCACGCCGCCTGCCGCGCGTTCCGCGAAATAGGCCGCCAGCTTCGGGAAGTCCGCGGCCTTGTCTTCCAGCCCGGTGTGCATCGAGCCCATCAGCACGCGGTTGGGCAGGGTGCAGAAGCCCAGGTCGAGCGGCGTGAACAGATGGGGGTAGGGCGAAGGGGCTGGCGTGGAGGGGGTCATGCGGATACGGATGCGTATGGAAAAAGGACGATGCCGGCTTCCGGCACCGGATTCAAGTTTCGCCGCTGGCGAGGGTCCGGGCCCCGATCTTTGCAAGGCGGCAAGCGCGATTTCCACCGTCCGTCGGCGTATCGAAGATGCAGTGAAATTGTTAGTGCCTCGTAAACACGGCTTTCACGGTGCCGCGCCTAATCTGCGCCCCGATGGCGTCCTATATGGGTGACCGTCCCGACGGTATGGATCCTCGCAGACGCGTGTTTCCAAATTTGACTGAAATCAGGAGCTACAGATGAATAAGAAACTCCTCTGCGCCGCCCTGCTGGGTGGACTGGGCGTCGCCCAGGTTGCGAGTGCGCAAGACTACGATGATCGCTGGTACCTGACCGGTGCCGCCGGTTTCAACATCCAGGACAACGACCGCAACACGCGCAACGCGCCGTTCGCCAGCCTGGGCCTGGGCAAGTTCGTCAGCCCGAACTGGTCGATCGACGGCGAACTGAACTACCAGAACCCGAACTGGGACAGCAACCAGGACCTCAACTGGAGCCAGTACGGCATCTCCTTCGATGCCCGTTACCACTTCATCGAAGAAGGGCGTGACTGGGCCCCGTACCTGCTGATGGGTCTGGGCTACCAGCGCGAGGAGATCGAGATCGACAACTTCCCGAATCCGGATTCTCCGTACGAGGAAGAAGAGGGCGCTGCCGCCCTGAAGCTCGGCGCCGGTGTGCAGGGCCATGCTGGCCGCGCCCGCCTGCGGGCCGAGCTGGCCTACCGCGCCGTCGGCATCGACGGCACGCGCGCCCAGCTCGTCAATGACGACCCGTTCCCGGAGAACAACGACGGCGAAGACTGGTACGGCGACGTGCTGGCTTCGGTCGGCGTGGTGGTGCCGCTGGGGCCGGAGCCGATGGCCGCCCCGCCGCCGGCGCCGGTGCCGAGCTGCGCGGACCTGGACGACGACGGTGACGGCGTCAACAACTGCGACGACAAGTGCCCGGGTTCGCAGGCCGGCCAGACCATCGGTCCGGACGGCTGCCCGGTTCCGGTGACGATCGACCTGAAGGGCGTGAACTTCGACTTCGACAAGGCGACCCTGCGTCCGGACGCCGTGGCGATCCTGTCGGAGGCGACCGAGATCCTGCGTCGCTATCCGGAGCTGCGCGTCGAAGTGGCGGGTCACACCGACCTGTGCGGTGCGGATGCGTACAACCAGGGCCTGTCGGAGCGTCGTGCGACTGCGGTCTACGACTACCTGACCAGCAATGGCGTGGATGCGTCGCGTCTGATCGGTCCGATCGGTTACGGCGAGAGCCGTCCGCTGGAGCCGACCGACCAGAACCTGCCGGGGTGCAAGAGCGAGACCAACCGCCGCACCGAGCTGAACGTGCAGAACTGATCCAGGCCAACGGGTTCGTCCCGTTACTGGTTCCGAAGAAGCCCGGCCCCGTGCCGGGCTTCTTCGTGAAAGGTGGAACGTGGGCTTCCGGGGCACGCGGGTGGGGCCGCAGATGCGGCCGGGTCGCCTGCAGAATGAAGCGATACTGAATGAATGGACGGCGTCCGTTAATCTGTTTTAACAATCATCTTGACTGTGTATGATGCGAACGGCCAGCGACCGCGGCACAGGCAGGAGCCCGGCCAGGCGCGTGCTGTGTTGTTGAAGTGCCGTGACGTACTGATCCCGACTGGTCCATGACCGCTATATCGTTAAGGAGTGTGATGATGAAGATCCGCTTGTTGAGCACCGCCATGCTCGCGGGCCTGGCTTTCTCGCAGGTTGCCGGCGCGCAGGATTTCGACGACCGCTGGTACCTGACCGGCGCCACTGGCTTCAACCTGCAGGACAATGAGCGCGGCACCCGCAACGCTCCGTTCGTGTCGGCTGGCGTTGGCAAGCAGCTCAGCGAGCACTGGTCGCTGGACGGTGAGCTGAACTACCAGAACCCGCGCGTCGATGCCAACCAGGACCTGAACTGGAGCCAGTACGGCATCTCGTTCGACCTGCGTCGCCACTTCACGCAGGAAGGCCGCAACTGGGCCCCGTACGCCCTGTTCGGCGTCGGCATGCAGCGCGCCGAGGAAGAGTACGATGCGTTCCCGAGCCCGGACTCCCCGGGTGAGCGCGAGAACAGCAACTTTGCCGCCAAGGTCGGTTTCGGCGTGCAGGGCAACGTCGGCAGCCGCGCCAAGCTGCGTGCAGAAGTCGCCTACCGCGGTGACTTCGACGGCGAGAGCGTCAACGGTGAGCCGGACGCCGACTGGTTCGGCGACGTGCTGGCCTCGGTCGGCGTCGTGATCCCGCTGGGTGACCTCGAGACCGCTCCGCCGCCGCCGGCGCCGGTGCCGAGCTGCGCGGACCTGGACGACGACGGTGACGGCGTCAACAACTGCGACGACAAGTGCCCGGGTTCGCAGGCCGGCCAGACCATCGGTCCGGACGGTTGCCCGGTTCCGGTGACGATCGATCTGAAGGGCGTGAACTTCGACTTCGACAAGGCGACCCTGCGTCCGGACGCCGTGGCGATCCTGTCGGAGGCGACCGAGATCCTGCGTCGCTATCCGGAGCTGCGCGTCGAAGTGGCGGGTCACACCGACCTGTGCGGTGCGGATGCGTACAACCAGAAGCTGTCGGAGCGTCGCGCCACTGCGGTGTACGACTACCTGACCAGCAATGGCGTGGACGCGTCGCGTCTGATCGGTCCGATCGGTTACGGCGAGAGCCGTCCGCTGGAGCCGACCGATCAGAACCTGCCGGGGTGCAAGAGCGAGACCAACCGCCGCACCGAGCTGAACGTGCAGAACTGATCCAGGCCGACGGGTTCGCCCGTTACTGGTTCCGAGGAAGCCCGGCCCTGTGCCGGGCTTCTTCGTTCCGCGGCCTCGCCAATGGCGAACCGCGACGTCGTCGGTTGTGGGGCGCCCGGCCCGCGCCTAAACTCGTGTCCTGCCCGGATGCACCCTGCGTGCGCCCTGGATATCCCCCGAGGAGGAGTCGCCATGCGCCGTCGCCTGTCCCTGTTGCTCCTGTCGGTCGCAGCCATGCCCACGGTCTCGGCCAATACGCCCTGCGACGCCCTGCCGAAGCCGCGGCCATTGGCGGCCCAGGACACCATGCTGGCGCCGATATCCGACGTCCTCACTGCGCCGAGCCAGCCGCTCGGCGCCCCGGCCGGGGTGCTGGCCCCTGCGTATGACGCCACGCAGGGCGTCGACCAGGTGGTCTACCGGTTGAAGCTGGAAAGCTGCCAGCAGACCATTGCCAGCGCGCTTCCCGCTGCCGCGCCCGTTGCCGACGCAGGAAGCCCGGCGGCCTATGTCCCCCGCACCGAGTTCGACAATGCACCCTGGCGCTTCGACATGAACCAGGGAGGCAAGCGGATGACCGCGGAAGAGTTCGACGCCTGGATGAAGTCGCGCGGCGTGCGCGTCGCGAAGGGCGCACCCCCACCGGCCGCCGTGGCGGCCCCCCCGGTGCTGGAGCCGGGCGAGGGAGAAGGAGAAGAGTAGTCCGTGCCGTTCCACTCACTGACCGAGCGGCGGCCGCATTCGCGGCCGTTGTCTTTCTGAGGCCCTGCGATGCGTCCCCCGGCTCGCCACGGCCTTGCCCGTATCCTCTCCAAGCAGGGCGTATGTTCGCGTACTGAAGCCGCGCGCTGGGTGCGCGCCGGTCGCGTCCGCGTCGACGGTCGCCCTGTCCACGACCCGGAGTTCCCGATCAGTGGCGACGGCCAGCACATCAGCGTGGACGGCCACCCGCTGCGCGCGGCCGACCGCGTCTACCTGGTGCTCAACAAGCCACGGGGACTGGTCACCACGGTCCGCGACGAGAAAGGGCGCGAGACCGTCTACCGCTGTCTTGAAGACCCCCGCTTGCCCTGGCTCGCGCCGGTGGGGCGGCTCGACAAGGCGAGCGAAGGCCTGCTCCTGTTCAGTAACGACACCGCATGGGCGGCGGCGATTGCGGACCCGTTACGCGGGCCCCACAAGACCTACCACGTCCAGGTGAGCGGACAGCCTGGGACGGACCTGCTCGCGCGCCTGGAGGCGGGCGTACACGACGAGGGCGAGCACCTGTCGGCGCTGGAAGCGCGCATCCTGCGCACCGGTGCGCGCAACGCGTGGCTGGAAATCGTGCTGGACGAGGGCCGCAACCGGCAGATCCGACGTCTCCTCGCGGCCTTCGACCTGCCCGTCCTGCGGCTGGTTCGCGTGGCCATCGGGCCGCTTGCGCTGGGTCCGCTGCCGAAGGGGGCCTGGCGCCTCCTGGAGCCGGCCGAGGTCCAGGCGTTGGGCCGTCCGGCCGAAGCTGAACCGGCGGATCGCGCCGCATCCTGAACGCCGGATGTGGTGGAACGTGCGCGTCTTCACCGTTTATCCACATGCATGTCGCGTTCCGAGGCGTTAATCTTCCCGTTACCTTTGTTGGGGTTCATTTTTCGGGGACATGACCATGCGCAAGAACGTACTGCTCGCCACCGCCCTGTTCGGACTGCTCGCCGGCGCCGCCCAGGCCCAGGACGCGGCCGCTCCGACCGCCACGGCCGCCGAGCCGGCGCCCGCCGCCGCGCAGGCGACGACCATCGATCCGAACAGCTACACGCCGCGTACCGAGCACGACAACGCGCCGTACCGCTTCAACATGCACCAGGAAGGCCGTCAGATGACGGCGGACGAGTTCGACGCCTGGATGAAGGCGCGCGGCGTCCGCGTTGCGCGGGGTTCGGGTGCCGCCGCTGCGCCGGCCGTCGCAACCGCGGGTGCGGTCGAAGCGGAAGCGCCGGTCCAGGAGGCCGTGGACGGCGAGTAAGCGCCGCCCGAGCGCCTGACCGCTCAAATGCAGAAGGCCCCGCTGGCGACAGCGGGGCCTTTTCGTTCCTGACGATGCGACGGGCAGCTCAGATCACGCCGAGTTCGCGCCCGATGCGGGTGAAGGCGTCGATCGCCTGGTCCAGGTGCTCGCGGGTATGCGCCGCGCTCATCTGGGTGCGGATGCGGGCCTGGCCCTTCGGCACCACGGGGAAGAAGAAGCCGATCGCGTAGATGCCTTCCTCGAGCAGGCGCCCGGCGAATTTCTGCGCCAGCGGTGCGTCGTACAGCATGACCGGGACGATCGGGTGCACGCCCGGCTTCAGGTCGAAACCCGCCGCGGTCATCTTCTCGCGGAAGTAGGCGGTGTTTTCAGCCAGTCTTTCACGCAGCTCGCCGGCGCTGGACAGCATCTCGAACGCCTTGATGCCCGCCGCGACCACGTGCGGCGGCAGCGAGTTCGAGAACAGGTAGGGGCGCGAGCGCTGGCGCAGCATCTCGATCACTTCGCGCTTGGCGGTGGTGAAGCCGCCCAGTGCACCGCCCATGGCCTTGCCGAGCGTGCCGGTGATGATGTCGATGCGATCGAGCACGCCCTTGACCTCGGCCGAACCCTTGCCGTTCGCGCCGAGGAAGCCGGTCGCATGGCACTCGTCGATGTGGACCAGCGCACCGTACTTCTTCGCCAGCGCGGTGATTTCGTCGAGTGGCGCGATGAAGCCGTCCATCGAGAACACGCCGTCGGTCGTGATCAGCTTGGTCCGGCATCCGGCGGCGTCGGCGGCCTGCAGCTGCGCCTCGAGGTCGGCCATGTCGCAGTTGGCGTAGCGGAAGCGCTGCGCCTTGCACAGGCGGACGCCGTCGATGATCGAGGCGTGGTTGAGCGCGTCGGAGATGATCGCGTCCTCCGGCCCCAGCAGCGGCTCGAACAGGCCGCCATTCGCATCGAAGCAGGCGGCGTAGAGGATGGTGTCCTCGGTGCCGAAGAAGTCGGCGATGGTCTGTTCGAGCTGCTTGTGGAGGTCCTGCGTACCGCAGATGAAACGCACGGAGGCCATGCCGAACCCATGGCTGTCGAGGGCCTCCTTGGCGGCGGCGATCACCTCCGGATGGTCGGCCAGGCCCAGGTAGTTGTTGGCGCAGAAATTCAGCACGGTGCGGCCATCTGCCAGGGTGATCTCCGCCGACTGCGGACTGGTGATGATGCGCTCGGCCTTGAACAGGCCCTGCTCGCGGATCGCGTCGAGCTCCGTGGCGTAGTGGGCAGTGAGCGAGGCGGGGGCGGTGTCGGTCATGGCGGGCTCCGGTGAAGCGCGGTTGGAACGGGGGAGGGCGCCATTCTATCGGCTGGCGGTGGCGGCCACCGGCGCCGGACGCGTGCCTCGACTACCCACGCTTCCACTACCCACACTTCCACTACCCACGCTTCTACTACCATCGGCCCCATGGATCGACGCGTGGCACCCAAGGCCGTACCGCCTGCGTGGCTGCCCCTGCTGTGCGCGCTGTTGCCGCTGCTGGCCGGGCATCTCGCGTTGTGGCTGTCGGTGCGGGATGGCTGGGTTCCCGCCTGCATCCCGTACCTCGACGGCTGCACGTCGATCAGCCGTGCCGCGCGCGAAGGCGTCGGCAACGTCGTGTTCAAGGTGCTGATGCTGCCGGCGGCCGGCCTGCAGGCGCTGTTCTGGTGGCAGGCCCGCGGCTGGCTGCGCGCGCATAGCGGCCGCGATGCGGTCGCGGTGGCGGCGCTGGGCGTGGTCGCCGCGGCGTTCCTGGTGCTGTACGCGAGCTTCCTCGGCAGCGAGGGCGAGGTGTACCGGCTCCTGCGTCGCTACGGCATCACCGTGTACTTCGGCGGCACCTTCCTGGCCCTGATGGCCGTGCTGAAGCGGATGTCGCGCGCGTGGCGCGGCGCCCCGGCGTTCAGGCCCCTGCAGTTCGTCGCGGTGGGCATGCTGGGGCTGGGCGTGGCCAGCGTGGTCGCGTCGGCGACGGTGGCCGACCCCACCGCACGCGACCACTGGGAGAACCGCCTCGAGTGGCAGCTCGGCCTGTGGCTGACCGCGATGTTCCTGGTGTTCGCCTGGGCGTGGTGGCGCGAACGCCACCGCCCGCGGCTCAGTTCCAGCTGAGGACGACCTTGCCGGACTTGCCGGATTCCATCAGCTCGAAGCCTTCCTGGAAGTCGTCGATCGGCAGCTGGTGGGTGAGGACCTTGCCGAGCGGGAAGCCGCTGAGCACCAGCTGGGTCATCTTGTACCAGGTCTCGTACATCTTCCGGCCGTAGATGCCGTGCAGGGTCAGCCCCTTGAAGATGATCTTGTCCCAGTCGACGCCCGCGCCCTTCGGCATGATGCCGAGCATCGCGATCCTGCCGCCGTGGTACATGCAGTCGAGCATGTCGCCGAACGCGCGCGGGTTGCCGCTCATCTCCAGGCCCACGTCGAAGCCTTCCATGTGCAGGTCGGCCATGACGTCCTTCAACGAGGTGTTGGCGACATTGACGACGCGCGTGGCGCCCATGTCGGCGGCGAGCTTCAGCCGGTAGTCGTTGATGTCGGTGACGACGACGTTGCGTGCGCCGATGTGCTTGCAGATGCCGGCGGCAATCACGCCGATCGGGCCCGCGCCGGTGATCAGCACGTCCTCGCCCACCACGTCGAACTCCAGCGCGCAGTGCGCGGCATTGCCGTAAGGGTCGAAGAAGGCGGCCAGCTCGCTCGGGATCTGGTCGGGGATCGGCCACAGGTTGCTGGCCGGCATCACCATGTACTCGGCGAAGGCACCGTTCCGGTTCACGCCGATGCCGACGGTGTTGGGGCACAGGTGCTGCTTGCCGGCGCGGCAGTTGCGGCAGTGGCCGCAGACGATGTGGCCCTCGGCCGACACGCGCTGGCCGACCCGGTAGCCGGTGACCGCGTCGCCGACCTCGACGATGCGGCCGACGAACTCGTGGCCGATGACCAGGCCCGGCTGGATCGTGCGCTGGCTCCATTCGTCCCACAGGTAGATGTGCAGGTCGGTGCCGCAGATCGCGGTCTTCTCCAGCTTGATCAGCACGTCGTTCGGGCCGGGCGTCGGGACCGGGACGTCTTCCATCCAGATGCCCTTGCCGGCTTCGCGCTTGACCAGGGCTTTCATCGTTTGGCTCATGGGGTCTCGGTGCGGCGTGGGAACCGGACGATTATATCGCCTGCCGCCACCGCACCCGGCCCGGACCGTTCAGGCATGACCTCTGTCAGGGACCCGGTGGGGCGCCAGCCGCTACACTCGTCGGTCGAACGCAAACCGGAGTGTGTGAATGCGCAAGCATCTGTTGGCGGCCGCCTGTGCCGCGTCGGCGATTGTCGGAACCGCCGTGGCCGGCGAAGGCATGTGGGTCCCCCAGCAGCTGCCGGAGATCGCCAAGCCGCTGCGCGACGCCGGCCTGAGGCTGCGTCCCCAGCAGCTGGCCGACCTGACCGGCGACCCGATGGGGGCGGTGGTCTCGCTGGGCGGCTGCACCGCCAGCTTCGTCTCGCCCAAGGGCCTGGTGGTCACCAACCACCACTGCGCATACGGCGCGATCCAGCTGAACTCGACCCCGGAGAGCAACCTGATGGCAGACGGCTTCAACGCCGGCACGCCGGGCGAGGAGGTCTCCGCGGGCCCCAACGCGCGCATCTACGCGCTGGACTCGATCCAGGACGTGACCGAGCGGGTGCGCGCGGCCATCGCCGCCGCGCCGGACGGCCTGGCCCGTACCGAGGCCCTGGACCGCCTGGAGAAGCAGCTGGTCGCGCAGTGCGAGGCCGAGGCCGGCTACCGCTGCCGCCTCTACAGCTTCTCCGGCGGCAACACCTACCGCCTGTTCCGCAACCTCGAGATCACCGACGTGCGCCTGGTCTATGCGCCTCCGGGCAGCATCGGCAACTACGGTGGCGAGATCGACAACTGGATGTGGCCACGCCACACCGGCGACTTCTCCTTCTACCGCGCCTATGTCGGGCCGGATGGCAAGCCGGCGCCGTACAGCGAGGCCAACGTGCCTTACGAGCCGAAGCACTGGCTGGAGGTCGCCGACCGTCCGCTGGAGGCCGGTGACTTCGTGATGGTGGCCGGCTACCCGGGCCGCACCTCGCGCTACGCGCTGGCCGAGCAGTTCGACGAGACCGCCGGATGGGGTTACCCGACCGTCGGCGCGCACTACAAGCGACTGGTCGCGATGGTCGAGGCGGCCGGCCTGGAGAATCCCGACATCGCGGTCAAGTACGCCAGCACCGTACGCGGCTGGCAGAACGCGATGAAGAACTACGACGGCCAGCTCGAGGGCTTCCGCCGCATCGATGCCGCCGCCACCAAGCACGCCGAGGAAGCCAAGGTCCTGGCCTGGCTGGGCGAGCAGGGCGCCGAAGGCCAGGCGGCCCTCGATGCCCACGCCACCCTCGTGGCGCTCGACGCGCAGGCGCGTGCCACCCGCGACCGCGACCTGGTGCTGTCGCAGCTCCGCAGCACCGGCACGATCGGCGCCGCCATCCAGCTCTACCGCCGGTCGATCGAGCAGGCCAAGCCCGACGTCGACCGCGAGCAGGGCTACCAGGAGCGCGACCGCCCGGGCTTCGAGGGTGCACTGCGGCAGATGGAGCGCCGCTACGACCCGGCGATGGACCGCCAGCTGCAGGAATACTGGCTGCGCGAGTACATCAAGCTGCCGGCGGAACAACGCGTCGCCGCGCTGGACGAATGGCTCGGTGGCGATGACGTGGCGGCGGTCGAGCATGCGCTGGACCGTCTGGCGAAGACGAACCTCGGCATTACCGAGTACCGGCTGGGCCTGATGGAGGCCAGCCGCGAGGACTTCGAGAAGAACCAGGACCCCGCGATCAGGCTCGCGGTCGCGACCATGCCGACCCTGCTCGAGCTGGAACGCGAGGGCAAGGTGCGGGCCGGCGACGCGCTGCTGGCGCGCCCGACCTACCTGCAGGCGGTGGCCGACTATAAGGCCAGCCAGGGCGAGTACGTCTATCCCGATGCCAACTCGTCGCTGCGCATCACCTTCGGCAACGTGATGGGCTACACCAAGGTCGACGGCAGCGTGCAGGCCCCCTTCACGAAGCTGGAACAGGTGGCGGCCAAGGCCACCGGCGAGGCGCCGTTCGATGCCCCGCAGGCCTTGCTGGACGCCATCGCGGCGAAGAATCATGGCGGCCTGGCCGACCGCAAGCTCGGCACGGTGCCGGTGAACTTCCTGTCCGACCTCGACATCACCGGCGGCAACTCGGGTTCGCCGGTGCTGGACGCGCGCGGCAAGCTGGTCGGCCTGGCGTTCGACGGCAACTGGGAGTCGGTCAGCAGCAACTGGGTGTTCGACCCGACCATGACCCGGATGATCGCGGTCGACCAGCGCTACATGCGCTGGATCATGCAGGAGGTCTACCCGGCCCCGCAGGTGCTGGCGGAAATGGGCGTGCCCGAGAAGGACTGAGCGCGGCACTCGACCGGCAAGTGACGAGAACGCCCCCGGCCTGGCCGGGGGCGTCTTTGTTTCGGTGCTTCATCTGATCGTGGGGACCTTCTTTGGATGGAGTCGCCGGCCGTTGGGATGGGGGTTGCTACGCCCTCCTGACGACGTCCTGTCTTTAAGTCGGGGCGCAGACCATCCATGGTCTGCTCTCCGCAACCCCCATCCCAACGGCCGGCGCCTACTGCAAACGTGGAGGTAATGGCTTCTGATGGCTCTATCCTCAAACATCAGCCTCCTGACAGAGAGCCGGTGAGCCAGGGATTCGCGTGACCGTGCGCGGCATGGACGCCGCGCCCGAGCCCCCATGGGTAAGGCAGCGCGTTTGCGAAGCATTGCTTCGCGCGCAGCCGAACGCCCGGAGGCTATGCCGGAGGGCAGGACCCGCGAAGCGGGGGTTTACGGCGTGTCACGCGAATCCCTGGCTCATCGGCTTGCGCCCGAAAGTCTCCACGCAATCGGGAGCAAGACACTAGTTTGCGCGCCACCCCGTTTCCGACGTAACCGTTGCATCGCGGCATCGGTCTGCTAGGCTTGCCGCCATCGCGGATTCCCATGCCAGCCGGCCCCGTTTCCCGATCAGTGGCAGCACCACCCGGTCCATCGCCCCAGGCGCCGGACCCGGACGTCCCCAGGGACGCTCCGATCGACGCCACCGGTCCCACCGTCGTGCCGGCTGCATGCGCAACCCGCGGGTTTCCTTCAACCCCTGGAGCATGCAATGAAAGTCCTGGCCTGTGACGGCATCCACGAAGACGGTTTGACCCTGTTCCGCGACGCGGGCTGGGACGTCGAGATCGCCCCCGAACCCATCAAGGACCCCGATGTCCTGGCTGAAACCCTGGCCGGCGTCGACGCGATCCTCGTCCGTTCCGCCACCAAGGTGCCCGCCGCCGCGCTGGCCAAGGCCGACAGGCTCAAGGTCATCGGCCGTGCCGGCGCCGGTGTCGACACCATCGACGTCGATGCCGCCACCACCCGCGGCATCGCCGTCATGAACGCCCCCGACGGCAACACCCTGGCCGCGGCCGAGCACGCGATCTCCCTGCTGTTCGCGATGGCCCGCCACATCCCGCGCGCCGATGCCGGCATGAAGGCCGGCGGCTGGCCCAAGGCCGGCCTGACCGGCTTCGAACTGGAAGGCAAGAAGCTCGGCGTCATCGGCCTCGGCCGCATCGGCAGCACCGTTGCCCGCAAGGCCGCCGGCATCGGCATGGAAGTCGCCGCGCACGATCCCTTCCTGCCTGCCGCCGCCGCCGCCAAGGGCAGCGTGCCGCTCAAGACGCTCGACGAGCTGCTGGCCTGGGCCGACATCATCACCCTGCACATCCCGCGCACCAAGGAGACGACCAACCTCCTGTCCGAGGCGCGCATGCGCTCGATGAAGAAGGGCGCCTACATCATCAACGCCGCGCGTGGTGGCCTGGTCGACGAGTCCGCCCTGCTGCAGCTGCTCGACGAAGGCCATCTGGCCGGCGCCGCGCTCGACACCTTCGTGACCGAACCGCTCGCGACCGAATCGGCGCTGCGCCAGCACGAGAAGCTGATCCTGACCCCGCACCTCGGTGCATCCACCAGCGAAGCCCAGCAGGCGGTCAGCACCATCCTGGCGCGCCAGATCATCGACTTCGTCGCCACCGGCGCGGTCGCCGGCTGCGTCAACCTGCCGCCGCTGACCGCCGAGGCGGCGCGCGAGGTCGGCCCGTGGATGCCGCTGATGTCGGCCCTGGGCCGCCTGGCCGCTCGTCTGGTGCCGGCCCCGGAGCGCCTGCACATCACCTATGCCGGCCGCACCGACGCCCTGGACACCCGGCCGCTGACCCGCCTGCTGGTCGCCTCGCTGATGGGCACCGCCTCGGGCCGCGTCACCCCGGTGAACGCCCTGCAGGAGGCTGCGGCCCGCGGCCTGACCGTGGCCGAGACGGTCGGCGGCGACAGCGATGGCTTCGACCGCCTGCTGCGCCTGCGCATCGACGACGGCACGCGTTCGCGCGAGGTCGAGGCGACCCTGCACCGGGGCCCGCGCGTGGTGCGCCTGGACGGCGTCGAGATCGAGTTCGATCCCGCCGCGCCGGTGCTGCTGATGCGCAACGAGGACCGTCCCGGCATGATCGGCACGGTCGGCTCCAAGCTCGGCGCGGCCGGCGTCAACATCGTCAACTTCGCCCTGGGTGCGGCCGGCGACGGCAACGCCCGCGCGGCGATCACGGTCGACCGGCCGGTGACCGACGACGAGCTGGCGGCGCTGGCCGCCACCCCCGGCATCCTCTCGCTGAGGCAGGTCTGACATGCGCGTGCTGCTTGCCCGCCACGGGGAGACGCCGTGGAACGCCGAGGGCCGCTACCAGGGCCAGGAAGACATCCCGCTGTCGCCGGTCGGCGAAGGCCAGGCGCGTGCGCTGGGCGACCGCCTGCGCGCGCTGGGCATCACCCGCGCGGTGGCCTCGCCGCTGTCGCGCGCGCGCACCACGGCGGCGCTCGCGCTGGGTGAGCGTGGCGATCTGCTGACCACCGACGCGGGCCTGATGGAGATCGGCCACGGCGAGTGGGAGGGCCTGCTTGCCAGCGAGATCCATGAGCGAGACCCGGAGCGGCTGAAGGCCTGGCGCGAGGCGCCGGAGACGGTGCAGATGCCGGGCGAGGGCGGTGAGTCGCTGCAGCAGGTGTTCGACCGCGCGTGGCCGGCGCTGGTGCGCGCCGCCGAGGGTCTGGGGCCGGAGGACACGCTGCTGGTGGTGGCGCACGACGCGGTCAACCGGGTCATCCTCTGCCACCTGCTGGGCATCCCGTTCCGCCGCCTGTGGACCTTCCGCCAGGCGCCGACGACGCTCAACCTGCTGGAAGGCGACCGCGTCGACACCCTGGACGTGGTGCGCCTGAACGACTGCGGCCACCACACCGACCTGTTCGGCGAGGCGGTGCACCGGGCGCTGTAGGTCCTGTCGGAGAAGGAAGGCACTCTCGAGGAAGCAGGTGGTCCTGGCCTCGCGCGAGCGGGTCGGTGCCCAACGTCGGGCCCCCGGGTGGGGTCCCGCGAGCACCGGGACCGTCGCGCGCGAACGGGAGGAACTCCGCGCACGAGCCTCGCCGCGGGTGACGCCGGGCACCGGCACGCTCGCGCGCGAGCCCCTTGCTGCCCGGCTTCGGGTATCGGAAGGGGGTATTGCGGGCATGTCTGCGCTCGCGCATGGGCATGACCCCGCTCGCACGCGAGGCTCCCACCGTTCGCGCACGAGCACAACGCCGCTCGTGCGCGAGCAGGGAGGTCGTCGTGCGCGAGCCCCGCCGCCGTCGTGCGCGAGCCGGGTGTATCTCGCGCGCGAGCATGGGACCGCCCGGTCGCGAGCCTCCGGGTGGGGTCGCAGTACCCCCGGGGTGCTCGCGCCTTCCCGCCGCGTTCGCATCCGCCGCACCTACAATGCGCGCATGCCCCGCACGCTTGCCGACTGGCTCGAACGCATCGAGCACCAACATCCCACCGCCATCGACATGGGCCTGGACCGTGTCCGCGAGGTCGCCGCGCGCCTCGGGCTGGGCCGGCCGGCCCGCCACGTCATCACCGTCGGCGGCACCAACGGCAAGGGGTCGACCGTGGCCTTCATCGAGGCCATCGCCCGGGCGGGCGGCCTGCGCGTCGGCGCCTACACTTCGCCGCACCTGCTGGCCTACAACGAGCGGGTGCGGATCGAAGGCCACGACGCCGACGACGCGGCGCTGATCGAGGCCTTCGAGGCCATCGAAGCCGCGCGCGGCGGCACCACGCTGACCTATTTCGAGACCGGCACCCTGGCCGCGCTCTGGCTGTTCGAACGTGCCGGTCTCGACCTGGCCGTGCTCGAGGTCGGGCTCGGCGGCCGGCTCGACGCGACCAACATCGTCGACCCGGATGTCGCGGTCATCACCACCGTCGACATCGACCACCAGGACTGGCTGGGCGAGGACCGCGAGGCGATCGGCGCGGAGAAGGCCGGGATCGCGCGTGGCTGGAAGCCGCTGGTGCTCGGCGACGACGATCCGCCGTCGAGCGTGCTGCGGCGCGCGTACGTGATCGGCGCCGGCGCGCTGCGGATCGGCTGCGACTTCTTCGTCGATCCGCCGGAGGCAGGCGCGGAGCGCTGGACCTGGCGCGAGGTCGGCGCCGAACTGGAGCTGCCGCTGCCCGCACTGGCAGCGCCGGTGCAGTTGCGCAATGCCGCGGTGGCGATTGCCGCGCTGCGCGCACTGGACCTGCAGTTGCCGCGACGCGCCTTTGCCGAAGGCGTGGCAGGCGCACGTGTGCCCGCAAGGCTGCAGCGGCTGGAGCGCGACGGCGTCGAGGTGCTCGTCGACGTCGGCCACAACCCACAGGCCGCGCGCGTCTTGGCGGAGGCGCTCGAAGGCCATGGCGGCGGCGCGGTGCATGCGGTGTATGCCGCGCTGGGCGACAAGGATGCCGTGGGCGTGGTCGAGGCCCTCGCGCCGCGGGTCGCGCACTGGCACCTGGCTGGCCTGGCCGATGCCGGGCCGCGCGGCCTGGACGTGGAGGCGTTCGCCGCCCGCCTGGCCGGGACCGCGGCGGCCGCGGGGACGCGCCATGCCGGGGTCGCCGAGGCCCTGTCGGCCGCACTGGGATCGGCGTCGAAGGGCGACGTGGTGCTGGTGCTGGGCTCGTTCCACACCGCGGCGCGCGCGCTGGCGTGGCTGGGCGACACCCGGCCGCGACCGGGCGGCGGATGAACGACGCCAGGGGCGGGGCTCGGGCCGGCGCCGTCGCACGCGTATAATCGCCACGCGACACGCCCCGGCCCGCGAGACACGGAACCTGCCTGTGGAACCCGCCCTGAAACAGCGTTTGATCGGTGCCATCGTCCTGGTCGCGCTCGCCGTGATCTTCCTGCCCATGCTGATCAAGGGCCCCGCGCCCGAGAGCGGCGTGGCCGACATGCCGCTGGACATGCCGGAGGGCCCGCAAGGCGAGTTCGAGACCCGCGAACTGCCCCTGCTGGCGCCCGCGCCCGCGACGCCGGAAGGCGGCGTGGTCGGCATGCCGACGCCCGACGGCACGCTGCCGACCGTCGATACCCGCAACCCCGATGCCGCCGCGCTGGCCAATGGCGAGGGCGAGGGCGGCGACGCGGGCGCGGCGTTGCCACCGCGCGCGGCGGCCGGCGACCATGCGGTGAACTTCGGCAGCTACGCCAGCGACGCCGACGCCACCCGCGTGGTGCAGGCGCTGGCGGCGGTGGGCCTGCCCGGTTACCAGGACACCATCAGCGGCCGCGACAACCGCACCCTGCACCGCGTGCGGATCGGTCCCTATGCGACCCGCGCCGACGCCGAGATCGCCCGGATCGCCGCCAACGAGGTCAATCCGCGCGTCGACGCGCGCGTGGTCACCCTGGATGCCGAACCGGTCGAGCCGGCCGGGCCGTCTGATGCGGCCGACGCCGCCGAGCCGGCCCGCCCGGTCGCGCAGGCGCCGGCCGAACCGCCGCCGGCCCGCGAGCCCGAACCGGCGCGTACGCCCGAACCCGCCCCGGTCGCCAGCGCGCCC
>NZ_JACHTE010000004.1 GCF_014145395.1 Marilutibacter penaei | reverse complement strand
CGAACTCGGAAGTGAAACGCAGCTGCGCCGATGGTAGTGTGGCCCATGCCATGTGAGAGTAGGACATCGCTGGACATTTACACCGAAGGCCGGATCCCACAAGGATCCGGCCTTCTTCTTTGCCGGCGCCCTACCTTGCCCGTCGCCCGAACATCGCAGCTGAGGGATCGCTGATGGACCTGCGCATCCCGACCCGGTCCGCCAGGCAACACGCACGCCAGGCAACACGCACGCCAGGCAACAAAAAGCCCCGCTCGCGCGGGGCTCTTGCGTTTCTTCCTTTCCGCCTCCGCGAATGGGTGCCTACAGTACCCGCGGCGGCTCGCCGCCCACGATCACCACGTCCGCGCCACGACGGGCAAACAGCCCCACGCTGACGACGCCGGGAATCTGGTTCAGGGCTGTCTCCATGCCCTTCGGGTCGGTGATCGACAGGTTGTGGATGTCGAGCACGAGGTTGCCATTGTCGGTGACCACGCCCTCGCGCCAGACCGGTTGCCCGCCGGTCTGGGCCAGGACTTCGCGTGCGACCAGGCTGCGGGCCATCGGAATGACTTCGATCGGCAAGGGAAACCGGCCGAGGACGTCGACCTGCTTGCTCGGGTCGACGATGCAGACGAACGTCCTGCTCGCCTCGGCGATGATCTTCTCACGCGTCAACGCGGCGCCACCGCCCTTGATCAGGCGCTTGTGCGGGTCGCATTCGTCGGCACCATCGACGTAGAGGGAGAGCGGCCCGGTCGCATTCAGGTCGAGCACCTCGATACCGTGCTGCTTGAGGCGCGCGGTGCTCTGGTCGGAACTGGATACGGCGCCCTTGATCCGGTCCTTGATGGCGGCCAGTGCGTCGATGAAGTAGGCGACAGTGGACCCGGTGCCAACGCCGACGATCATGCCGTCCTCGACGTACTCGATGGCTTTCTCGCCGGCCAGGCGCTTGGCTTCGCTCATGTGTGGGATCTCTTGGCGGTCTGATGGTGGAAAGGGTAGAGGTGGGCCCGTCGCCTGGCCTACTCCAGCGACAGGAGGTACTTCCATTGCGCTGCGCTGACCGGGAAGACCGAGAGTCGATTGCCCCGGCGCACGAGCGGGAACTCCTCGCCGAGCCGGTCCGCGTGCTGTTTGATCTCGTCCAGGCTGATCGTCCTGGGCAACTTGCGCTCGAACGCGACGTCCACGAGTTGCCAGCGCGGTGCCTCGCGCGTGCTCTTGGGGTCGTAATAGTCGGAGCGGCGGTCGAACTGCGTTTCGTCCGGATACGCATTGCTGGCGACCGTGGCGGTGCCGACGATACCGGGTACCTTGCAGTTCGAGTGGTAGAACAGGATGCCGTCGCCGACTTTCATGCCGTCGCGCATGAAGTTCCGGGCCTGGTAGTTGCGGACACCGTTCCATGGCTCGGTGCCGACCCGTTCCAGGTCATCGATGGAGAAGGCGTCGGGCTCGGATTTCATCAGCCAGAAACGGCGGCGCGGGCTCATTCGGGGCTCCGGTGGGAGGGGCGGAAGTCGAGGGTAATGGACTCGGTGCAGACGGCATCGAGCGGGACATCCCATGCCTGTGCGGGCAGCCGGGGAACGGCTTGCAGGTCGAATGCGGCACCGACCATCCACGGCGAACCCGGGCGTCCGTGCCGGAACGCGAAGCTGCGATCGTACCAGCCACCTCCCATGCCCAGGCGCTCGCCTTCCAGGTCGAATCCGACCAGGGGCAGCACGACGAGGGCCATGTCGATGGGCCGAAGCCAGCGGGAGACGGGCAGGTCGGGCTCCGGGATGCCGAACCGGTTGGGACGCAGTGGCGTGCCGTCCCCATAGGGGGCGAACCGGAGCTGGCCGTCATCGCCGAGGACCGGCAGGCAATAGGTGCACGATCCTGGAAGCCGGGCACGCCAGGGCTCCAGGGACACCTCGCCGTCGCTGGCCCAGTACCCGGCCACGGGTCCCGAAGAGGGCGCGAACGCAAGCGAGGTCAGTTGGCGGGCGAGTCCGTCCGCGGCGTGGTTCCGCGACGCAGGCGTGACCGCACGGCGCGCCTGGCGCAGCCGGTCACGGAGCTGGCGACGTTGCGCCATCGGGTCGTCGGTCATCCTCCGGGTCCTAGGCCAGGCTGCACGGAAAGGCGGGGCGCCCATACGCAAGCAGCGCCACGAGGGCGCTGCATGCGGAATTCAAAAGTCCTCCGCCGATGGCGATGCGTACGAAACGACCTTGAACCCGGGGTTCAAGTGGGGACGCTTGGAAACCGTCGGGCTTTCCGCTGCATGGCGGACCTGCACTCCGGGTACCCGTTGCGCCCCCGCGGTCGCAATTAAGGGACAAGGCGAATGTTTGCGTACGCCGTCGTCCACAGCAGAGGACGTGGAGGGAGTATAGCGCGAGGACACGCGACCACGGGGCCGCTTGTCGGCAGGGATGCGATGCTGTTCACGTTCGGGTGGCGCGACGCGCTTACGGGGTGTCCAGCAGGCCATCGAGCTTGCGGTGCAGGTCGCCCAGGGTGCGGGCGAGTGCGGCGTGGCGCTGCCCTTCTTCCTGCTTGAGCTGCTGGAGTTCGTGCGCGAGGTTGAGGGCGGCGAGTACCGCCACCCGGTCGAGGGCGGCCATGCGGTTGCCGCCGCGGACCTCTCGCATCTTGCCGTCCAGCAACCGTGCGGCCTCGAGCAGGCTGTCCTGCTCCTCCGGCTCACAGCCTACGGTGTACTCGCGATCGAGCAGGCGGATGCTGACAGGCGTGCTCTTGCTCACGTGTGCTGCTCCAGCGACTTGAGGCGGGCGATCATCGCCTCGACCCGGACACGCGCCTGTTCGTTCTTCGCCAGCAGGGCGGAGCGCTCGCCGACGAGCTGCTCCTGCTGCTGGCGCAGGCTGCGGTTTTCCTCGCCGAGCCGGCGCGTGCGCTCCGCCAGCATCTCGACACGGTCGGCAAGGCCTTTCAGCTGGGCGAGCAGGTCGGCGTGGTCCATCCCGGCACGATAGGCAGCGCCCGCGAAGCGGTCAAGATGCGCTGGAGTGGCGGCGGGGCGGGTCGACCCGTTCCGGTTCCGGACGCCAGGTGGCGAGGAAGGCTTCGCAGGCATCCGCCTCCAGCGGTCGCGCCAGCCAGTAGCCCTGGACCTCGTCGCAGCCGTTCTCGCGCAGGAACTGCATCTGCTGGACGTCCTCCACCCCTTCGGCCACGACGTTCAGGCCCAGCGAGTGCGCCATGGCGATGACCGTGCTGGTGATGGCGGCGTCGTCGGAGCCTTCGCTGAGGTCATCGATGAACTCCTTGTCGATCTTCAGCGACGTCAAGGGCAGGCGCTTGAGGTAGGCCAGCGAGGAGTAGCCGGTGCCGAAATCGTCGACCGCAAGGCCGACGCCGAGGTTGCGCAGCGCACCCAGGGTGGCGGCGGTCTGCTCGGCGTTGGCCATGATCACGCTCTCGGTGAGTTCGAGCTCCAGCGTGCCGGGCGGAATCCCGGTTTCGCGCAGCACGCGCTCCACCACGCGCGGCAGGTCGCCGCGAAGCAACTGCAGGGCCGAGACATTGACCGCCATCGTCAAGTCGTTGAAGCCCTGCGCGCGCCAGCGGAGCAGTTGCGAGCAGGCCTGGTGCAGCACCCACTCGCCGATCTCAAGGATCATGCCCGTCTCCTCGGCAAGCGGGATGAACTGGGCCGGCGAGATGGTGCCGTGCTCGTCGCTGTGCCAGCGCAGGAGCGCCTCGACGCCGGTGATGCGCTGCTCGTCCAGCGACAGCTGGGGCTGGAACACGAGGTGAAGCTCGCCGCGGTCGAGCACCTTGCGCAGCGCGGCGGTGATCGTGGCCCGCCGGCGGATCTCGACGTCCATCGACTCGTGGTAACGCATCAGGGTACGGCGACCGGCAGCCTTGGCCTGGTACATCGCGGTATCGGCATGCTTGAGCAGGTCGGTCGGGACCAGCGCGTGGTCCGGATAGAGGCTGATGCCGATCGAAGGGGAGATCGACACGTCGTGGCGCTCGTCGAAATCCAGCGGGGTTTCGAAGGCATCCAGCAACTGGCGTGCGATGCGCTCGGCCTCGTCGACCGACTCCAGGTCCTCGAGCACCACGGTGAACTCGTCACCGCCGAGGCGGGCGACCGTGTGGCCCGCGCCGACGGTCTGCTGCAGGCGGTTGGCCGCTGCGCGCAGGATGCGGTCGCCAGCGGCATGGCCGAGCGAATCGTTGATGTCCTTGAAGCGGTCCAGGTCCAGGAACAGCACGGCGATCTTCCGGCCGTTGCGGCGTGCGCGGACGATGGCCCTGGACAGGCGTTCCGACAGCAGGGCGCGGTTGGGCAGGCTGGTCAGGGTGTCGTAGTTGGCCAGGTAGCGCAGCTCCTGTTCGGCACGCTTCTGGTCGGTGATGTCGCCCAGGACGGCAACATAGTGGCCGGCCTGGCCGCCGGCCTCGTGGACGACGGTGCTCTGCAGTGAACACAGGAATTCGTTGCCGTCCTTGCGTTGCTGCCAGATGTCGCCGGACCAGCGGCCGTTCCGCTCCAGTTCGCTCCGCAGGTGCTCGTAGAACGCCTGGTCGTGCTGCTGGCTGTCCAGCATCCCGGTATGGCGGCCCACCACTTCGGCGGCCGAGTAGCCGGTCATGCGCTCGAAAGCCGGGTTGACCGAGATGAAGTGGAAGTTGCGATCGAAGACCGCGACCGCTTCGGCCATGCTGCGCAGGACTTCGCTGGCGATCCGGCGCTCACGCTCGGCACTGCGGTTGTTGGTGATGTCGCGGGCGGTGCCGGCGACCCGCATCGCGCGCCCTTGCGCGTCGCGTTCGACCACGCGGCCGCGGGTACGCATCCAGGCCCAACTGCCGTCGGGTCGCCGGGTCCGGTGTTCGGAGAGGAACAGCGCGGTGTCGCCGCGCAGATGGCGCCGCAGCTGGGTGTTGACGCCGTGCAGGTCGTCGACGTGGATCTCGTGGGTGGCATTGACCTGCGTCTGCGTGCTGATCTGCGGGGCGTTGCCTTCCTCGTCGTAGACGCGCATCCAGTGCAGCTGGCGCTGTTGCAGGTCGTAGTCCCAGAACTGCTCGCCCGAGGCCCACAGCGCGAGCTTGAGGCGCTCTTCGCGTTCACGGATCTGGCGGAACCAGCCTTGTTCGCGACGGTGGTTGCGACGCCAGCGCCAGCCCAGGACCGCAGTGGCGAGCAGCAGGGCCAGGCCGAGCAGGGTCAGGGCGAAGGGGTGGCGCCACAACGGGGGGGCCACGCGGACCGGCAGGCGCAGTTCGCCGTCGCCCCACGCGCCATCCCGGTTGGTGGTCTGGGCGCGGAAGGTGTACGTCCCGGGGGGCAGGCGGGTGTAGGTGATGTCGGTCTGCGTGCCGTTGTCGATCCAGTCGCGATCGAACCCTTCCATCATGTAGCGGTAGCGGGGTTCGCTGGCAGGGGCATGGTCGAGGGCCCCGATCCGCAACCGCAGGAGGTCGGTCCCACCGGAGACATCCAGGGCCTGGGGATGCCAGAGCGTCGCGCCGTCGCTGGGCGACTCGGTGCCGATGCGGGCCGACAACAGGCGAAGCGGCGGCGTATAGGCGGACTCGCGGATCTGGCCGGGTTCGAACAGGTTCAGGCCGCGGACGCCACCGAACGCCATGCGGCCATCGCTCAACAGGGCATACGCCCCCCCGTTGAACTCGCGGTCCTGCAGGCCATCGGCCAGGCGGTATGTATGCGTGGTGCCGGTCCTCGGGTTGAACCGCAGCAGGCCGCCGTCGGTCCCCAGCCAGAGCTCGCGTTCGCGGCACTCGCCGATGCTGAAGACCATCGGCACCGGACGGTCGGCGAGGCTCGCCGCGAGCGGGTGGTCGAAGTGGATCCGGTCGTCTTCGTCTTCGATCACGCGGCTCAGGCCGGACCGGGTGCCGACCCAGATGTCACCGTTGCTCCCCTGGTGGAGGGCGCGGATGAGGTTGCCGGAGAGGCTGTCCGGCGTGTTGATGCCGTGGCGGAAATGCCGCATGCGACCGCTCGCCGGGTCCAGCAGGCTCAGCCCGTCGCCGGTACCGAACCAGATGCGCCCGCGGTCGTCTTCCAGCAGGGCGTGGACCGTGCCGTGGGCCAGCTGGCGGGGGTCGCCGTCGCGGAAACCGTAGTTGACCACCTGGCCGCCGTCGCGTCGCATGTGCAACGCGCCGATGCTTTGCGTACCCAGCCAGAGATCCCCGCGCTTGTCGACCAGGACACTGCGCAGCGCGGTGCCGGAGTACGCACCCAGGAGCCCGGTCTCGAACTGGCCATCGGCCGGATCGAACCGGGCCAGTCCGCGCGTCGTGGCCAGCCACATGCGCCCGTGACCCGCATCGCTGATGTCGATGATGCGCACCGGCAGCACGTTGCCTTCCGGATCGTCCGGATAGGCCTCGCGCAGGCGATCGGTCCAGTGTTCGAACTGGTCGGCCACCGGATCGTAGCGGCTGAAGCCGCTGTCGTCGGTGGCCAGCCAGAGGGCGCCATCCGGTGTTTCGTGCACGGCGCGGATACTGTTGTGCGCCGCCAGTCCGCGGGCGTGGTCGTCGTGGCGGTCGAAGACATAGCGGAACCGGGTGCCCCGCGGATCGGTGACGGACACGCCCCGGAACGAGCCTCCGGCCCACAGCATGCCGCCGCGATCGACCAGCAGGGTGTTGACGGTATTCTCGGGAAGACTGGCGGGCACCATGGGGTCTTCGTGCACGTGCTCGACGGCGCCGGTCTCGGGGTCCAGGCGCAGCAGGCCGTCATCGCGCAGCGCAAGCCAAAGCTGCCGGTCCGGCGCTTCGACGACGGCCCGCACGTGCGGCGTGCCAGGCATGTCCGGTGGCGTCGCGTCGCCCGGCCAGAGGCGTTGCAGGGTGGTCGCGTCCGGACCGGGCGTGAACAGCCCTCCGGCCCGCCCGACCAGCACGCGGCCCTGGTGGTCCATCGAAAGGCTCAGGATCGGAACGGCATCCCCCACCCGCTGTACGTTCCCCTGCGGTGAAACGCGGAACAGTCCCAGCGCGTTGCCATACCAGATGCCCCCGTTCCGATCCGCCACGAGCGACTGCCGCGCGGAACCGACCAGCGCCGCGGGATCAAGCGCCAGCACCTGGGTGTGGCGACCGGTCGCCGGTTCAAGCCGCTCCAGGCCCTGGCCCGTGCCAATCCACAATTGCCCCTGCCGGGGCAGCAGCGCGCGGACCTGCCGCCGTGCGCGGCCGTCGGCCTCGCCCGTTTCGAAGCGCTGGATCTCGCCCGTGCCGATGTCCAGGCGGGATACGTATTCGGCCTGCGAGCCGATCCACAGGTAGCGGTCGCCGGAGACGGCCAGCGCCGTGATATGGCTGTCCGGAAGGCTGGCCGGGTCACGCGGGTCATGCTGGAACAGCTGGTAGCGGTGCCCGTCATAGCGATGCAGGCCGCCCTGCGTGCCCACCCAGACGAAACCCTGCGGATCCTCCGCCAGGCTCAGCACGCTGGCCTGCGCCAGACCGTGTTCGCTGCCCAGCGTATTGAAGTAGAAGTCACGCGCCGCAGCCTGCGCGCCACCTGCGAATCCCAGCAGTGCCGCCAGCATGGCGCCGATCCATGCCGCGCAGGCAGGCGCCGTGCGGCGGCGACGGCCAAGCGCGTCCGCCAGCCCCGGCGGGCACCGCAGGGCGGGACATCCGTGGCCGTGCACCAGGCCGGGCGGCCGCCAGTCAGGCATCGATATGGGATTCCGGTCAGAACGCTGTGACAGGAGTGTAGGCAGGCGGTCCCCCTTGCGCCAACCACGACGGCGTGGCCTGCCGGATTGCTACACTTCCCTTGTCTCCCCGAACGTGAAGAGCCGCCCGTGACGGACGCCCCCGCCGAGCTCCCGCAATTGAGTGAAATCGACGCCGAAGCCCGGGGCCATGCGCTGGCCATCGGAGCGGCCGAGCTGCACGGCAGTCTGTGCGGCTGGCTGGCGGGCGGCGCAGCGCTGAAGCCGGACTGGCTGGCCGCGGTGATGGCGGACCCGACCGTACCCGCACCTCCACCGGGTTCGGCGCTCGATCGCCTCGCGCGCACCACGCTGGCCCAGTTCGACGACCGCGCGTTCGGTTTCGAGCTGCTGCTGCCGCCCCCGGAGGCGAGTCTGGCCGAGCGCAGCGGGGCGTTGTTCGAGTGGTGCCACGGCTTCGTCGGCGCGTTCGGGCTGGCAGCGGGGGCCCAGCCTCCGCTGTCGTCGGAAAGCGAGGAGGCGCTGGGTGACCTGGCGCGCCTGGCGCGCGCGGAGCCGCAGGATGATGGAGATGATGCCGACGAGGAAGCGCTGGTGGAGATCGAGGAGTTCGTTCGCGTGGCGGCGTTGCTGCTGCACGGCGACTGTGCACTCGCGCCGCGCCATCGCCAACGCCTGAACTGATCCGCCCTCCCGGGCCCCATGGCCCCTGCCTGCTTCGAGTCCCATGCCCACGCCCCTGAGCATCCCGCTTCGCAATCATGCCCGTCGTCGCCGGCAGCTGATGCGGATGGCCGGTGACGATGCCATCCTGATCCTGCCCGCGGCGGCCGAGCGCGTCCGCAGCCGCGACACCCACTACCCCTATCGCCAGGACTCCGACTTCTGGTATCTCGCGGGCTTCCCGGAGCCGGAGGCCGTCCTCGTCCTGGTGCCGGGACGGGCGCACGGTGAGAGCCTGCTGTTCTGCCGCGAGCGCGACCCCGAGCGCGAAGGATGGGACGGGCCGCGCATCGGCCCCGAGGGGACCGTGGAGACGCTGGGCTTCGACGACGCATTCCCCATCACCGACCTGGACGACATCCTCCCCGGACTGCTCGAGGGGCGTAGCCGTGTGTACTACCACTTCGGGCGGGACCAGGAGTTCGACCTCAAGCTGATCGGCTGGCTCAACCGCGTACGGGCACAGGTCCGCCATGGCGCGCAGCCGCCGCACGAGTTCCTGGAGCTTGGCCACCTGCTGGATGAGATGCGCCTGTTCAAGGACCGCGACGAATTGCGGCTGATGCGGCGTGCCAGCGAGATCACGATGCAGGCCCATGCCGCCGCGATGCGCGTGGTGCGACCGGGCATGCACGAGTACGAACTCCAGGCGGAGATCGAGCGGGTGTTCCGTGCCCATGACGCGTGGCCGGCGTACGGCAGCATCGTCGGCGCAGGGGCCAACGCCTGCGTGCTGCACCATGTCGCCAACAACGGCCCGGTGCACGACGGCGACCTGGTCCTGGTCGACGCCGGGGCGGAGTACCGGGGGTATGCATCGGACATCACGCGGACCTTCCCGGCCAATGGACGCTTCAGCCGCGAACAGCGCCTGCTGCACGACCTGGTCGGCGACGCCCAGGCCGCGGCGCTTGAGCAGGCCCGCCCGGGCGTGCCCTACGAGGCGGGCCACGAGGCCGCGGTCGCGACCCTGACCGAGGGGCTGCTGAAGCTTGGCCTGCTCAAGGGCAAGCTCGAGAAGCACCTTTCCGAGGGCACCTACAAGCGCTATTACCGGCACAAGACCGGGCACTGGATCGGCCTGGACGTGCATGACGTCGGTGAGTATCGCCTCGACGGCGAGTCGCGACTGCTCGAGCCCGGTATGGTCTTCACGATCGAGCCGGGCCTCTACATCGCGCCGGATGACACCCGGGTGGCGGCGAAATGGCGTGGCATCGGGATCCGCACCGAAGACGATGTCGTGATCACCCGGGACGGCCACAAGGTGCTGACCGGAGGGCTGGCCCGCAGCGCGGACGAGATCGAAGCCTTCATGGCGGGTTGATGCGCCCGCCCCGCCGCCCCGGGCGGACCGGGGGCGGGGTCGGGGACGCGCTTACGCCAGTGCGGCGAAACCCTCGCGCGTGAGGTTGACGGCGTCGCCTTCGGTGCACACCACCTCGTCTTCGATGCGGATGCCGCCGAAGGGGCGAAGTGCGGCGACGCGCTCCCAGTCGATGTCGCGGGCATGCGGCCCCTGCCGCACCTGCTCCAGCAACATGTCGATGAAGTACAGGCCCGGCTCGATGGTCACCACCATGCCGGGCGCCAGCGTCCGGGTCAGGCGCAGGTGCGGGTGGCCCTCCGGGGGCTCGATGCGACCGCCACGGTCGCTGGCGAGGAAACCGCCCACGTCATGCACCTGCAGGCCGATGCCATGGCCCATGCCATGCGGGAAGAACGCAGCGCTCACCCCACATTCCACCGCGGCTTCAGGGGACATGCGCAGGACGCCTGCCTCCTTCAGGATGCGCGACACGAGCAGGTGTCCCTCCAGGTGGATCCGCGCGTAGTCCACGCCGTCGCGCACCTGCGCGCAAAGGGCCTGCTGGGCGACGTCCATCGCATCGATCATGCCCTGGAACTCGCCGGTGGTGTCGATGGCATGGGTGCGGGTGATGTCGCAGACGTAACCGTCGTGGCTCGCGCCTGCGTCGATCAGGAAACTGCGAGGCTCGCGCGGTGGCACCCGGTCGAATTCCATGTAATGCAGGATCGCGTTGTGTTCGTTCAACGCGATGATGTTGTGGTACGGCAGTTCGTTCGCGTCCTGCCGCGCCGCCTGGCAGTAGGCCAGGTGGATGCCGAATTCGCTTGCGCCCGCGCGGAAGGCGCGTTCGGCGGCGCGGTGCGCCCGCACGCCGCGATCGGTGGCCTTGCGGATCATCGCGATCTCGTAAGGCGTCTTGTAGGCACGGTGGTATTCCAGGTAGTCGATCACCGCCTGGGGGTTGTTGGGTGCGAACGGGCCGAGCGTACTGCCGGACTCGCCGAGGATGGCGCAGCGGGATGCGTCGGCGGGGAGCAGGGGCAGGGCGTCGCCCGCCTCGCGGATGACGTGCACGTCGAAATGCCCGGCCCAGTAGCCGCCCGGTGCCTCGGGGACGACGTGCCAGTAGTCAGCGGGCTGCAGGTAGACCAGCCGGGGCGTCTCCCCCGGTGTGTAGACCAGCCAGCTGCCGGGGTTTCGCACCAGCGGGACCCAGGCCTTGAACTGCGGATTGACCGCATAGGGGTAGTCCCGGTCGTCGAACACCTGGTAATGGAGCACACCGCTCGGCACGACGAGATGGTCGTGGCCGCTGCGCTCCAGCGCGGCATCGGCCCGCGAGCGCAGCACGTCGAGGTGTTGCGGGTATAAGATCGACGGATCGGATGCGGTCATGGGGGCTCCTCTTGAGAACGTCAAGGGATTTTGACGGATTCTCATCCGGCACGCAGGTGCCGATCGGCAGGCCGCCATCGTGGCGTTCAGGCGCATGGCTGCCCTCGCTGGCGGTGTTGTTGTTGTGCCTCGCGCCGGTGCTGTGGCTGTCCAAGATGCAGCAGGCCCGTGCGGTGGACGCGCAGGAGCAGGCGTTCGGCAAACTGGTCGAGCGCACGCAGGCAGCGATGCTGGCCCAGCTGCGCACCTGCGGGCTGCTGGTCCGCTCCGTGCAGACCCTGTTCATCGCATCGGAAGAGGTGTCGCCGCAGGAGTTCGAGTTCATCTACTCGAATCTCAAGCCACGCGCACACTTGCCCAGCCTGCAGGCGCTGGCCTTCGCGGAGCACCAGCCGGGGCTCTACGGCAGCCGTTATCCGACGCGACTGGTGGCGCCGCTGGAAGGCAATGAAGCGCTGCTTGAGCTGGACATCAGCCGGCAACCGGCCAACCGGCGCGCCGCCGAACTGTCGCGCGATACCGACGAAGCAGTGATGTCGGCGCCGTTCCGGCTGGTGCAGTTCGACCAGCCGGGGCAGGCGGCCGAGGGCGTGACCCTGCGCCTGCCGATTTTTTCGCCGGGCGCGCCGCCGGCCGGAATCGAGGAGCGCCGTCGTCGCTTCGTCGGCTCGCTCGCGGTGTCGTTCCAGGTTCAGTCCCTCATCGACTGGGCGCTGCCCGCCGACATCCGCGAGGGCCTGCACGTCGCGGTGACCGACGTGACGGGCGCGCGGCCGGCGCCGCTGTACGACTCCCATCCGCAACTCGGCTGGACACACGCCGGCGAGCGGGTGCGCGAAGTCGAGGTGAACTACGGCAGCCGCATATGGCGCATGCGGATCGCGCCGCTGCATCCGCCGCCCGCGATCTCGGCCTGGCAGGACACGGTGCTGCTGCCGGGCGCACTGATCAGTTTGTTGCTGGCCCTGCTGGCGGGCTCGCTCGCCGGCACCCGGCGGCGTGCGCTCGAGCTGGGCTGGAAAATGAGCCACCAGTATCGCGAAAGCGAGGAACGCTTCCGGCGCCTGAACGAGCTGCTCCCTGCCCTGGTGCTGCTGGCCGAGGCACGGGGTGGGCGCATCCGCTATGCCAACCAGGCCGCGCGCAACCAGCTGGGCGCGGACGTCACCGGGATGAGCCTGCCCGACCTGTTCGAAGACGACGGGCTTCGCGCCCAGCTGCTTGAGCCCGGGACCGGTGGGTGCGAGAACGTCGAGGCGGTCCTGTGCACGCCGGGCCAGCGACCGTTCTGGGCGAGCGTGTCGATCTCGCCGGTGGAACTGGATGGCCACGCCATGCTGCTGATGGTCGCCAGCGATACCACCGAGCAGCGGGAGCTCACCGACATGCTGAGCTACCAGGCCAGCCATGACATGCTGACCGAACTCTACAACCGTCGCGAGTTCGAACGCCGGCTCGACCGTGCACGTGCGTCCCGGGCTGCGGGTGGTCCGGTGAATGCGTTGCTGTACATCGACCTGGACCAGTTCAAGCTCATCAACGATACCTCGGGGCATATCGCCGGCGACCAGCTGCTGGCGCAACTGGCCCTGGTGATGCGCGAGCAGTTGCGCGGCGAGGATGTGCTGGCCCGCCTGGGCGGCGACGAGTTCGGGGTGCTCCTGTCGGACGTGGGTGGGCGCGAGGGCGCGCGCGAGGTCGCGGAACGGATCCGGCGCAAGATCGATGGCTACGTGTTCGTGTGGGAGGAGACCAGCTACGCCGTGTCGGCCAGCATCGGGGTGGTGATGATCGAGCACCCGGATGCGTCGCTGGACGACCTGCTCGCGCATGCCGATACCGCCTGTTACCTGGCCAAGGAAAGCGGCCGCAACCGCATCCACTTCTATTCGGCCCACGACGACGATGCCACCCGGCGCCAGAGTGAGATGGAGTGGGCCAACCGGTTGCGATGGGCGGTGGACGAACACCGGCTGATGCTGAAGTACCAGGAGATCCAGCCCCTTGCGGCGGCGTCGCAGGACGGGCCACGGATCGAATTGTTGCTGCGGTTCCGCGACGAGAACGGCCGTCCGGTGGTGCCCGGCGCGTTCATTCCGGCAGCGGAGCGCTATGGCCTGATGCCGATGATCGATCGCTGGGTGATCGAGACGGCGATCGCGCATTTCGACGAACTCCATCCGGCGGGGACTGGCGTACGCATGGTGACGCTCAACCTCTCCGGCGCCAGCATCGAGGAGGAGGCGCTGGGCGACCGTATCCTGGGCCTGCTGCGCACGCACCGGGTGGACCCCCGCCGGGTCTGTTTCGAGATCACCGAGACGGCAGCGGTTCGCAACCTGTCGCGCGTCGCGCGCCTGATCGAACAGCTGCGCGCGGAAGGCTGCAGTTTCGCGCTGGACGACTTCGGTGCGGGCATGTCTTCATTCGGCTACCTGAAGAACCTGCCGGTGGATTTCATCAAGATCGACGGCAGCTTCATCCGCGACATGCTGGAGGACCCGATGAGCGAGGCGATCGTCCGCGCGGTCGCGGACATCGGGCACCGTCGGGGCCTGCGCGTGGTTGCCGAATGGGTGGACAGCAGCGAAGTGGTGGCGGCGCTGGTCAAACTGGGCGTCGACTACGGCCAGGGCTTCGTGCTGCACGAGCCCGAGCAGGTGGTGTTCCAGCGCGGCGACGCGTGAGGCGGCTCAGGCGCGGCGGCGCTGCTCATGCGTGGCGAGCCAGTCTCGCAACTGGTGCAACTGGCTGTCCAGCAGGGTGATGAAGCGGAACCCGGCCCAGGTCTGCCCGGGCGCGCTTGCGCGGTCCTGCCATAGGAGGTGGCAGCCTGCTTCTATGGTCCCGCTGCCGCCGGTCCCGATGCTGAAGCGCAACTGGTACAGCGCGTCGTCGATCATCGGTGCATTGGCGATCAGCAGCATGCCGCTTTCCGACAGGTTGCCGATCCGGCCCACCTGCGTATCGGTCATCGCATCGGTGACCATGATCGTCCCCCGCACGCGCTGGCGCTTGGCGCGACGGAATTCCTTGACGTTGCCCTGGGCACTCATGGGGTGGCTCCCTGCGGTTGGTTCGGCATGCCGGCGAAGTTACGGAGTGCGTTGAGCGTGGCGGCCCAGGCCCGGTCGACCAGTCGACCGCGATCGGCAGTGACGACCTTGGCCTGGCCCTGTGCCATCAGGCGTGCGACCTGGTCGAGCGACTGCTCGTCGACGCGCTGCCCGCGCTGGTTCACGAACAGCACGCGGTCGGTGACCGTGCTGAACCATGCGATCCGGCGGCGCACCATGTCGCCCTGCTGGTTGAGGCTGAATTCCATCCAGGTGCCGAAAGGCAGCGTGCGCAGGTGCTCGTAGCAGGACTGTTCGCGCGGATTGCGCGGCGGCTGCACCTTGGCCTTGGGCGTCGCGGTGTCGTCGCCGAGGCGTGCGCGCGCCTTGACCTTCATCGCCAGTTCGGTGCGGGACGCCGGGTCCTCGCTGGAGGCATCCTGCCCGCCGGTGAGGTGGCGGGAGATCGCGGTCGCTTCGTCCTGATGGTATCCGACCTGGGTCAGCGCCTGTTCGACATGGGCATCCAGGCCTTCGGAGGCGGCGCCGCGGCCGGCCCCGGCAGCGGCCAGCTCCCGCGTCGCGCTTGCGTGGCGCGTCCATTCCTCCGAGTCCTCGCCGTGGCGAAGCAACGTGAGGGTCAGGACGTCGGCCCAGGCCTGGTCGAGCAGGTTGCGCAGGAAGCGCGGGACGTCCTGGCCATCGGTCGCCTCGCCGATGAACTCGGCGGCGCGGCGCTTGGCGATGACCAGCTTTTCCTTGCCGCGTGCAGCCTCGACGTGGCGCCGCTCGCTCAGCTCGGCCTTGCGCGCGAGCGTCTGCAGGTGTGCCTGCAGGCCCTCGTTCGCGGTCTCGAATACGTTCGAATCGCCGTGGTAGTTCTCCACCACGTGGTCGACGGCCTGCCGCAGCTGCCGTTCCAGCTTCGGGTCGGACTCGTCTTCGTCGAGCCACTTGGCGCCGGCTTCGGCGACCGCGTTCAGCAGTTGGCGCGCCGGATGCTGGCTACGGACGAAGAACGCCCGGTCCATCAGTGCCAGGCGTAGCAGCGGCACCTGCAACTGTTCGAGCAGCGCATTGCTGAACGTGCCCTGGCGCAGTTCGCGACCGATCTCGGTGTATAGCATGCCGAGCAGTTCGAAGGTGTCTTCGTCCTGCCCGCTCAGGCGGATGGCCTTGCCATGCTGCTGGCGGCCCTGGGCCAGCAGCGCCTGCTTGAGGTCGCCGATGGTGCGCGGTCGCTTCGAGGGCGATGGGGGTTCGGCCTGGCGCGCGGCCAGTGCGTCGACGACGGCGGGCGTCTCCAGGGGGAGCTGATGCTTGCGGTCGGCACCATCGTTGCGCAGCTTGCCCACCAGTTCGCGACGATTGGACAGCAGGTCCTGCAGCATCGACAGCGCGATGTTCTCGTCGTTCCCGCCGGCGGCTCCGGTATCGCCCTCGCCCGCGCTTTCCCCGAGCCATCGGGTGTGGGGGCGCTGTGCCGGCGCCGGGCCGGGCGCCTGGCCGGAAGGGGGCGGTGGCGCGGCGCGTGTGGACGCCTCCGGCATGTCTTCCTCGCGTCCTCCTTCCTGCTCGGTCGGGCGGCTTCGCAGCGGCACGTAGGACAGGCCGGGCAGCACGTTCTCGCGGGCGAGCAGCGCATTCATCGCTTCGACCAGCTGGGCGTAGCCCGCCATGACCCGCGTGTTGAACGCATCGAACAACAACAGGCGATGCTCGGCCTCCAGCTGGAGCGTCCGACTGGCCTCGGCGAGGATCTTGCCCAGCCGGTGCGGACCGACGGGCAGGGTCTCGGCATCGAAGGCGGGCGCGCCGGCGAGCACCCCGAAACGCTGGCCCAGCAGCAGCAGCGGAAGCCCCGCCCGCGACTCATGCCGCAGGGCGATGTTGCGCAGCACCCCTTCTTCGCTCACCTCGCTGTCATCGACCAGGCGCAGCTCGTCGAAGTCCAGCGAGCCGCCGGTACCGTCTTCCTGCGAAGCAGCAGGGTCCCGGATGCCTGCGAGCGCCTCTTCCAGCCCGCCCAGGAAATGGGGGACCACATCGCTTCGGTGCAGGCGCACGCGACGCAGGGTCTCGAAATAGCCCGCCTGCAGCGCAGGGTTGCGTGCCTGCTCCGCCAGCTTGAAGAGCTGCTGCTCGAAATCCGACAGCATGAGGTCGAGTTGGCGGGACAGCGTGTCGGAGCCCAGCGCGAAAAGACGTTCCAGCGCAGCCCGCACGCGCCGTGGCAGATCGGCGCTCGCCAGGCTCTTGCTATGCGACGGGGGGGCGGTGGCATCCAATCTTGCTGACATGTCCTGTGCGGCCGGGCCTATAGTAGTGAATCCGGGGATCGGAGTGCGGAAGGGGCTGGATGTCGCGCTTGGAGGCGACGCGGTCCGCGGCCCCCCGGCCGGGAAGAGATGACGCCGTTCCTGTTCATAACGCGCAAGCAGCAGGAAGGCGGCCATCGAGGATCGCGGACGGCCGGGGCTCAGCCCTCCAGGAACAGGCTCACCAGATCGTTGGTTAGGCGGCGACCTTCATCCGTCGGCACGATCCGGTCGTCCTGGCGCGCCAACCAGCCCCGCGCAATGCCGGCCTCCAGTGCAGGCGCGATGGTGTGTCCCGGCAGTCCCGTCCGGGCCTCGAAATCGCGCAGCCGGAACCCCTCGACCAGCCGGAGCGCGTTGAGCATGTATTCGAACGGCCGCCGTCCGGGATCGATCGCATCGTCGCCGCCGATCGCCGCCACGGTCCCGGCATCGGCCAGGTAGCGGGTCGGGTGCTTGTGCTTCCAGCGGCGCAGGATGCGGTCGTCATGGCCCAGGCTGATCTTGCCGTGCGCACCCGCGCCGATACCGAGGTAGTCGCCGTAGCGCCAGTAGTTGAGGTTGTGCGCGCACTGGCGGCCGGGGCGGGCATAGGCGCTGACCTCGTATTGCGCGTAACCGGCCTCGGCCAGCAGGGCCTGGCAGTGCTCCTGCATGTCCCAGCCCGCATCCTCGTCCGGGATGCCTTCTGGTGGGCGTGCCGCGAACACCGTGTTGGGCTCCAGCGTGAGCTGGTAATGGCTGACGTGGGCCGGCTGCAAGGCAAAGGCGCGCTCGAGGTCGTGCTCGGCCATGGCCAGCGACTGGCCGGGCAGGGCATACATCAGGTCGATGTTGAAATTGTCGAAACCGGCATCCTGCGCCAGCTTGACCGCCGCTTCGGCCTCGCCGCTGTCGTGGATGCGGCCCAGCCGCTGCAGGCAGCCGTCGTCGAAACTCTGGATACCGAAGCTGAGCCGGTTGACGCCGGCCGCACGGTAGGACTCGAAGCGGCCATGTTCGGTCGTGCCCGGGTTGGTCTCGAGGGTGATCTCCGCGCCCGGCGCGAAACGGAGCCGGGCGCTGGCCCCCTGCAGGAAGCGGTCGATGGCCTCCGCGGGAAACAGGCTCGGGGTGCCGCCCCCGAAGAACACCGTCTGCACCGTGCGCCCCCACACCAGCGGCAGGTCGTGGTCGAGGTCGGCCAGCAGGGCATCGACATAGGCGTCGAAGGGCAGCGGGCCGCGGCCTTCATGCGAGTTGAAGTCACAGTACGGGCATTTGCGCACGCACCAGGGCAGGTGCACGTACAGGGACAGGGGCGGCGGGATCAGTGACATCGGCCGTATTGTCCCATCCCTGCTCCGGGACGGCGCGATCCGCGCTCAGCGATTCAACTGCCGCCGGAGGCCGGCCAGCGCCTGGCCGCGATGGCTGATCCGGTTCTTCAGTGCGGGGTCCAGTTGCGCGGCGCTGCAGGCGTGGCCGTCGGGCAGGAACACCGGGTCGTAGCCGAAGCCGCCGTCGCCGAGCGGTGCGTGCAGGATGCGGCCTTCCCAGACGCCTTCGCACACGACGGGACGGGGGTCTTCAGGCGAGGACAGCAGGACGATCACCGCGACGAAGCGCGCCTGCCGCGCCGCATCGGACATGCCGTCGAGTTCGTCCAGCAGTTTCGCGATATTGGCGCCGGCATCCCCATGCCGTCCTGCGTATCGGGCCGAATACAGGCCCGGGGCACCGCCAAGCGCGTCGACGCAGAGCCCCGAGTCGTCCGCGAGTGCAGGCAGACCGGTCATGCGCGCGGCGTGCCGGGCCTTTAGCAGGGCATTCTCGATGAAGCTGAGGCCGGTCTCCTCGATGTCTTCGACGCCCATTTCGCCCTGCGGCACCACCTCGACGCCTGCACCCGCGAACAGCGCACGGAACTCCCGCAGCTTGCCGGCGTTGCCGCTGGCAAGGACCCAGCGCGGCGACGGGGGCGCCATCGCGGTCAGCCGTCCAGCGCTTCGCGCTGCCGTTCGACCAGTCGGGCGATGCCGATCTCGGCCAGCGCGCTCATGGCATCGAGTTCATCGCGTCGGAACGCATGGCCTTCTGCAGTGCCCTGCAGTTCGATGAAGCCGCCGCCGTCGTTCATGACGACATTCATGTCGGTGTCGCAGTCGCTGTCCTCGGCATAGTCGAGGTCCAGCACCGGCACGCCCTTCCAGATACCGACCGACACCGCCGCCACCGCGCCGAAGACCGGCGTGCGGCCGCCCTTGGCCTTGATCTCGCCGCGGGCGAGCAGGCCGTTGACCGCGTCGACCAGCGCGACGTAGGCACCGGTGATCGCGGCGGTGCGGGTGCCACCGTCGGCCTGCAGCACGTCGCAGTCGAGGGTGATGGTGCGCTCGCCCAGCAGGCCGCGGTCGACGCAGGCGCGCAGGGACCGGCCGATCAGGCGCTGGATCTCCAGCGTGCGCCCGCCCTGCTTGCCGCGTGCGGCCTCGCGGTCGCTGCGGGTGTGGGTGGCACGCGGCAACATGCCGTACTCGGCGGTTACCCAGCCTTCGCCCTTGCCGCGCAGGAAGGGCGGCACGCGGTTCTCGACGCTGGCGGTGCACAGAACGCGGGTATCGCCGAAGCTCACCAGCACCGAACCTTCGGCATGCCGGGTGAAGCCGCGCTCGATGCGGACCTCGCGCAACTGGTCGGGGCGGCGGCCACTGGGACGAACGAGGGGGGCGGCGTCGGACATGGGGTTTCCAGGGTGTCGGCAAGCCCGGAATTCTAGCGGTTTGGCGTGGGACACGCCCGGGCGGGGCGCGCCGATGGGCCGCGAATGGCATACTTCACCGCCGCCCCGACGCGCACGCCAGACAGGACGACCCGGATGATCCGCAGCATGACCGCCTTCGCCAGCGGCGAACGCGCCACGCCCTGGGGCACGCTGTCCTGCGAGCTGCGTTCGGTGAACCATCGCTTCCTGGACGTGGGCACGCGCCTGCACGACGACCTGCGCACACTGGAGCCCGCCCTGCGCGAGCGCACCGGGGCACGTCTGTCGCGCGGCAAGCTCGACCTGAGCCTGCGCCTGCGCGCACCGGAAGGCGAGGGTGCGCTGCGTGTCGACGCCACCCGCCTGCGCGAGCTGGGGGACCTGGCGATCGACCTGACCGCCCGCTTTCCGGGGCTCCACACCGAGTTCGCGCAGCTCCTGCAGCTGCCGGGCGTCATGCAGGCCCCGGCCTCCGATCCGGATGCCTTGCGCGAAAGCGCGCTGGCATTGCTCGATACCGTGCTGGACGAGCTCGTCGCCGCGCGAGAGCGCGAGGGCGCGAAGTTGGCCGATGCGATCCGGGAACGCCTGGACGCGATCGAGGGCCATGTCGCGACGCTGCGCACCCTGGTGCCGGTGATCCGCGAGGGGCAGCGCCAGAAGCTCGAAGCGCGGCTGGCGGACCTGCCACAGCCGGTCGATCCGGGACGGTTGGAGCAGGAGCTGGTGATCGCGCTGCAGAAGCTCGATGTGGACGAGGAGCTCGATCGACTCGCCGCCCACGTGTCCGAGGCCCGGCGCGTGCTGGGGCTGCGCGAAGCCGTCGGCCGCCGGCTCGATTTCCTGTTGCAGGAGTTCAATCGCGAGGCGAACACGCTGGGCTCGAAGTCGGTCGACGCGCGCAGCACCGCCGCGGCGGTGGAGCTGAAGGTGCTCATCGATCAGATCCGCGAACAGGTGCAGAACATCGAATGACCATGCGAGGCACGCTCTTCATCGTCGCCGCGCCGTCGGGGGCCGGCAAGTCCAGCATCGTGAACGCGGTGCTCGCGCGCGACCCCAACATCGCCCTGTCGATCTCGTTCACGTCGCGCCAGCCGCGCCCGGGCGAGCGCCACGCGGAGCACTACCACTTCGTCAGCGCCGCGGAGTTCGAGCGGATGGTCGACGCCGGCGACTTCTTCGAGCACGCCCGCGTGCACGGCGACTGGAAAGGCACCGCCCGGCAGTCCGTGGAGCCGCAACTGGCGTCCGGGCGCGACGTGCTGCTGGAGATCGACTGGCAGGGTGCACGCCAGGTGCGGGCCAAGGTGCCCGGCGCGATCAGCGTGTTCATTTTGCCGCCGTCCAGCGAGGCGCTGGAGCAGCGGATGCGCAACCGCGGGCAGGACAGCGACGAGGTGATCGCCCAGCGCCTGGCCGCCGCGCGCGAGGAGATGTCGCACTATGGCGAATTCGACTACGTGATCGTGAACGAACACTTCGCGGTCGCCGTGGACGAGATGTGTGCGGTGTTCACCGCCAGCCGCCTCCGCCGCGAGATGCAGGTGGCCCGGCATGGCCGGCTGATCCAGCGCCTGCTTGCAGGCTGAACGGCCCGTTTCCGTAAGCGACTGATTTACAAGGGTGGGCTTGCCGAGGCTGGCAGGCCCTCCCTATAATGGCCAGTCCTATTCCGCAAGACGGCGCGCGTCGCCGGGAGCCCCATGGCCCGCATCACTGTTGAAGATTGCCTGGAAGTGGTCGACAACCGCTTCGAACTGGTCATGTTGGCCGCCAAGCGCGCGCGCCAGCTGGCCAATGGCGTCGAGCCGATGCTCGACAACGCCGAGACCAACGACAAGCCGACCGTGCTGGCGCTGCGCGAGATCGCCGCGCGCGAGGTCGACACGGACTACATCGAGGCCGTGGAGAAGTCCGAGCGCGAGCGCAAGGAGCGCGAGGCGCTGGAGTGGGCCGCCGCCGAAGTGGTGGCCGACGAGGACATGTCGAAGAACGACGACTGACCGACGGTCGGTTTCGATTCCGGTTGTCCGACGGCCCCGCCCTGGCGGGGCCGTTTGCGTTCGCGGGGGCGGCAAAAATGCATTGCAAGGCGCCTTCACGGCCCTTAGATTGCCAGTATGTCTGCCCATCTCCAGCCCAGCCGCACGCCCACGGCCGGCGACGCCTCGTCGCTGCCCGACTACGTGCAGGCGCTGGAGGCCTCGGCCCACTATCTCGACGCCAGCCAGCGCGAGCGCCTGCGCCGTGCCTGGGCAGTGGGCGCGTCGGCACATGCCGGCCAGACCCGCAAGTCGGGTGAGCCCTACATCACCCATCCGGTGGCGGTGGCACGCGTCCTCGCCGAGCAGGGCCTGGATGCGGAGACGCTGATCGCGGCGATCCTGCACGACACCATCGAGGACACCCCGGTCACCCGCGAGTGCCTGGAGAGCGAATTCGGCGCGACCGTTGCCGAGCTGGTCGATGGCGTCACCAAGCTGGACAAACTGCAGTTCCGCAGCCGCGCCGAGGCGACCGCGGAAAGTTTCCGCAAGATGCTGCTGGCGATGTCGCGCGACCTGCGCGTCATCCTGATCAAGCTGGCCGACCGGCTGCACAACATGCGCACGCTGGGCGCGCAAGGCGCGGAGGCGCGGCAACGCATCGCGCTCGAGACACTCGAGATCTACGCGCCGATCGCGCAGCGGCTCGGCATGAACCTGATCAAGGCCGAGCTGCAGGACCTCGGCTTCCGCGCGCTGCACCCGTGGCGGCATGCGGTCATCGAGAAACGCCTGCGCACCCAGCCGGTGGTGCGCCGCGAGGCCCTGGTGCAGATCGAGGCCAACCTCGCCCAGCGCCTGGCGAAGGAGAAGCTGCAGCACCGCCTGGTCAGCCGGGTGAAGTCGCCGTGGAGCATCTATACGAAGATGCGCGCGGAGAACAAGAGCTTCAACCAGGTGATGGACGTGTTCGGGTTCCGCGTGGTGGTGCGCTCGGTGCCCGACTGCTACCACGCGCTGGGCGTGGTGCATGCCACCTACAAGCCGCTGGATGCCCGCTTCCGCGACTTCATCGCGATCCCGAAAGCGAACGGCTACCAGTCGCTGCACACGGTGCTGTTCGGGCCTTACGGCTCGCCGGTCGAGGTGCAGATCCGCACCGAGGAGATGGACCTGGTCGCCGAGAAAGGCGTCGCCGCGCACTGGTCGTACAAGGACGGGGCCGAAGGCCCCAACAGCGCGCAGAGCCGTGCGCACCACTGGATCACCGGACTGGTGGAGTCGCAGCACGACACCGGCTCGTCGCTGGAGTTCCTCGAGAACGTCAAGGTCGACCTGTTCCCGGACGAGGTCTACCTGTTCACGCCGAAGGGCGACATCCTGTCGCTGCCGCGCAACGCCACCGCGCTGGACTTCGCCTACGCGGTCCACACCGACGTCGGCAACCAGGCGGTCGCGGCGCGCGTGGACGGCAAGCTGGCCCCGCTGCGCACGCGCCTGCAGAGCGGCCAGCGCGTGGAGGTCATCACCGCGCGTTCGTCCACGCCCAAGCCCCAGTGGCTGGAATTCGTCGTGTCCGGCAAGGCCCGCACGTCCATTCGCCAGCAACTCAAGCAGATCGGCCATGAGGACGCCGTCCAACTGGGCCATCGCATGCTCGATCGTGCGCTCGAAGGCCTGGGCACATCGCTCGACCGGGTGCCGCCGGGGCGCGTCGACGCCTACCTGGACGAGCACCGCTATCCGCGCCTCGAGGCGCTGCTGGCAGAGATCGCACTGGGGAACTACATGCCGGCGCAGGTCGCCCAGGTGCTTGCGCGGGAGGGGCCGGGCACGGGGGGCGGGGCGAAGCCGTCCATGACCGTGCGCGTTCCCGAGGAGAAGATCCTCATCACCGGTTCGGAGCGGGGCGTGATCAGCTTCGCCCAGTGCTGCCTCCCGGTGCCTGGCGACGACGTGATGGGATACCACACCGCGGGGCGCGGGGTGGTGGTCCATCGGCTCGACTGCGCCAACGTGGTCGAGTACCGCAAGTCGCCCGAGCGCTGGGTGTCCATCGGCTGGGACCGTGAAGTCCGGGGGGACTTCTCAGCGGCGCTGCGGATCGAAGTCGACAACCGGCCCGGTGCACTCGCGCAGGTCGCCGCAGCCATCGCCGATGCCGAAGCCAATATCGACCGGGTGGAGTACCTCGAGCGCGACACGCACGTCGCGGTCATGCGCTTCTCGATCGAAGTCACCGGTCGCCGCCATATCGCCAACGTGATGCGGCGCGTGCGCCGGCTCAACGTCGTCCTCGGCGTACAGCGGATCTGACCGCAGCAGGGATGGCCCGCTACACTGGGCACCCCTTCAGCTGCAGGACGCCCCGATGCCCCGCGACACCATCCACACCGACCACGCCCCCGCTGCGATCGGCCCCTATTCCCAGGCCGTCCGGGCAGGCAGCACGGTGTATCTCTCGGGCCAGATCCCGCTGGACCCTGCGAGCGGCAACCTCGTCGATGGCGACATCGAGGCGCAGGTGCGCCGGAGCTTCGACAACCTGAAGGCCGTCTGCGAAGCCGCGGGCGGTTCGTTGTCGCAGGTGGTGCGCCTGGGCCTGTACGTCACCGACCTCAACGACTTCTCGGCGGTCAACGCGGTCATGGGCGAGTACTTCGAAGCCCCCTATCCGGCACGCTCGACGATCGAGGTCTCCGGCCTGCCGAAGGGCGCGGCGTTCGAAGTGGATGCGGTGTTGGTCCTGGGCTGATCCGTTCGGCCGGCGGACCGTCAGGTCTTGCCGTGCCGGGCCTCGCGCGGCGAGTGTCCGGTCCAGCGTTTGAATGCCCGGCGGAACTCGCGCGCGTCGGCGAAGCCCACTGACGCGCCGACCTCGGCGATCGGCACGCCCGGCGTGCGCAGCAGCGTCTCGGCCGCCTCCCGTCGCACCTGGTCGTGCAGCGCCTTGAAATGGGTGCCGGCCTCTTGGAGGTGGCGTCGCAGGGTGCGTTCGGTCAGGTGGAGTTCGGCCGCGATGTCGGTCAGTCGTGGCGCATCCGCGACCTGCAGCCTCAACAGCTGTTCCACGGCCCCCACGATCTGGCGGGAGGGCTGTTCGGCGGGCATCTGCTCACGGCACAACGCCAGCACGTGGCGCGCGGTGGCGGGGTTGTGCGCCGGCATCGGGCGTTGCAGCCAGCGGCGATGGATCCTCACGCGATTGGCGGGGGCGTTGAAACGGACCTCGCATCCAAAGAGGGCCGGATAAGCGTCGGCGTGCGCCGGCATGGGGTAGCTGAACTCCGCGGATTCCAGGGTGAAGTCCGGGCCCAGCAGGCCGCGGCTGAGCATCATGCAGCTGGCGAACAGTTCCTCGTTGAGGAACGGTTCGATGTCCGGATCGTGGGTGCGCATGCGCGCGGCCACGGCAATGCCCGCCTGCTCGCCCGCCTGCCAGGGCTCGGAGCGCAACTCCATCATCGCGCCCGTGACCGGGGCGAACTGGATGCCGAGTTCCAGGGCCTCGCCGAAGTTGTTCGCCGTCAGCATGGCCAGCCCCACCAGGCCGAAATGCCCGACGTCCTGGCGATAGCCGATCTCAAGCCCGTGGGCGCTGCCCGGCAGGCTGCGCAGCGCGCGGCGGACCACCTCGCAGGCCTGCCGGTAGGACAGGTAGATCGGCGATTCGGGCTTCACGTCCGCCGCGGCAAAGGGCATGCCCGCGAACCAGTCCGCGCAGTCGACGCCAAGCTCCCCGGCACGGCCGACCAGGGCCGCGACGATCCCGCTCTTGATCCTGCCGCCGCCGGCCTGGATATGTGCGGTGCTGCCATGATTGGACATGCGAGGCCGTATGTTGTCCGGTTTTCCCCCCGTAGTATGCCGGCTTGCCCCTCCCGTGCACCGTGCCGGACGTCGGAGACTGGCGGCCTCGGGGCCCGGTCCCCAGCCGATTCAAGCAGGGGAGACGCAGGGTGACAAAGGGGAAGACGATCTGTGCACTGGCGACAGTCGCCATCGCGGCGGGCACGCTGGCCGGCTGCGACGAGGGGCCGCGCCATGCGCCGTCGGCCACGGTCGAGCAGGCCGACCCGGCCCATGCGGAGACGCTGCGCGAACAACTGCTCGATGCCAAGCCCGGTGACGTCATCGTGGTCCCCGCCGGCCGGCACGTGTTCGACCGCAGCCTCAGCCTGCGGGTGGACGGGGTGACGCTGCGCGGCGAGGGCCATGACACGACGGTCCTCAGCTTCAAGGGCCAGAAGGCCGGTGCAGAGGGCCTGCTGGTGACCGCGGGCGATTTCACCATCGAGGACCTGGCGATCGAGGACGCCAAGGGTGATGGCCTGAAGATCAACGAGGCGGAGAACATCACCATCCGGCGCATCCGCGTCGAGTGGACGGGGGGGCCCGATACCGGCAACGGGGGCTACGGCATCTACCCGGTGCGCACCCGCAACGTGCTGATCGAGGACGCCATCGCCATCGGTGCGTCCGACGCCGGCATCTACGTTGGCCAGTCCCGCGACGTGATCGTCCGCAACAACCGGGCCGAGTTCAACGTGGCCGGCATCGAAGTGGAGAACACGGTCAACGCGGACGTCTACGGCAACCTCGCCACGAACAACACCGGCGGCATCCTGGTGTTCAACATGCCGGCGCTGCAGCAGCCCGGCGGCAACGTCCGCGTGTTCCGCAACCAGGTGCTCGCCAACAACACCGCGAACTTCGGTGCCAAGGGGACCCCGGTGGCCAGCGTGCCGGCGGGCAGCGGCGTGGTGATCAACTCCAACGACGACGTCGAGATCTTCGACAACGACATCGCCGACAACAAGACCGCCAACATCATCGTGTCCAGCGTCTACTCGACGGGCTACAAGGATTCGAGCCGCTCGGAGACCTTCGATCCGTACCCGGAGCGCATCCACGTCCATGGCAACCGGCTTTCCGGGGGCGGCGATTCGCCCGATGGCCTCGACCTGAAGGCCCTCAAGACGGCGATGTTCGGCCTGTCCGGGCGGTTCCCGGACGTGCTGTGGGACGGCTTCCACAATGCCGAACTCGACGGCGGTCCGCAGATCTGCCTGCGCGATGTGTCCGGCGTGATCAATGCCGATGGCCCGAACGGGTTCAAGTCGCCGGACCAGGACATGACCGGCCACGACTGCAGCCTCCCGCCGATCCCTGAAGTGGACCTGGGACGTGGCTGAAACGCGGTCGGCGCGGCTGCGCCAGGTATCGGGTTGGGCGGTCGTCGTCCTGGCCGCCGTGCTGGCGGCCTGCACGGGACGCGGCGAGGGGGCGGACGGGGTCCGGTTCCACGCGGAGGGGCAGCCGGCACAGCTGTCCGACTGGCATCTGTTCGACGTGCACGAGGGCACGCTGGTGCCGGTCGAGGGCGTCCTGCCGTACGACCTCAACACACCGTTGTTCACCGACTATGCGCACAAGCTCCGGACCGTGTGGATGCCGGAGGGCGTCGCCGCGGCTTACAGGGAAGACGAGACCTTCGAATTCCCGGTGGGCACCGTCATCAGCAAGACCTTCTATTACCCGCGACTGCCGGGCGAGTCGAGCGGGACCGACCGCGTGCTGCGCAGCGAAGGCAGCGAAGGGCGCCTGCCGGGCGGTGGGCTGAGGCTGGACGACGTGCGCCTGATCGAGACACGGCTGCTGGTCCGGCGCGAAGAGGGTTGGGTGGCCTTGCCTTACGTGTGGAACGCCGAGCAGACCGAGGCCCGGCTGATGCGCAGTGGCGACCTGGTGCCGCTGACCCTGGTGTCGGCCGATGGCGAGGAGGAGCCGGCGACCTATGCGGTGCCCGACCAGAACCAGTGCGCCGGGTGCCATGGCGTGGACCTGCAGAGCCGCACGCTCGCACCGATCGGGCCCAAGGCCAGGCATCTCAACCGCGACTTCGACTATGTCGATGGGGACGGTGTGGTGCTGCAGGCGAACCAGATCGAGCGTTGGACCGAAGTGGGCTACCTCGAAGGTGCGCCTTCGGTGGGTGACGTGCCCCGTGTCGCGCGGTTCCACGATGGTTCGGCGACTGTTGAGGCGCGCGCGCGCAGTTACCTCGACATCAACTGCAGCCATTGCCACAGTCCCTCGGGGCCGGGCAACACGTCGGGCCTGTGGTTGGCGAGCGACGTGGACGAGCCCCTGCGACTGGGCCGCTGCAAGCTGCCGATCGCTGCGGGGTATGGGACCGGGAACCGCCAGTACGGGATCGTCCCGGGAGATCCCGATGCGTCGATCCTCACCTTCCGCATGGCCAGCAACGACCCCGGCGTCATGATGCCGGAGCTGGGCCGAAGCGTGGTGCATCGCGAAGGCGTGGCCCTGATCGAAGCCTGGATCAGGCAGCAGGATGGAGATTGCGACACCGGGGGATGAGGCCGCGCGGTCGCGGCAATGCATGGGGATGGGGACCCATGGCAGGGATGCGGCCGGCGGGCCTGGTACGCGAGACGCAGACAACCATAAGACAACAACACACAAGATCATGGGGGAACACGCATGACCGTCCGCACGCATCCATTGAGCCTGCGCATCCGCCAGGCCCTGTTCGGCAGCCTCGCCGCGAGCGCCGCAACCGTCGCCTTCGCCGCGCCCCAGGACGCTGCGGACCCGCCGGACGCCGTGACGCTCGATGCGATCACCGTGACGGCCCAGAGCCGGGAGCAGGAGCTGCAGGACGTGCCGATCGCGCTGCAGGTCGTCGACCAGACCCTGATCAGCGACGTCGCCGCCGAGGACCTCAGCGACATCGATGCGTTCGTTCCCGGCCTGGTGATCGATGGCCAGCAGCCTACACAGCCCCGGTTCGAACTGCGTGGCATCGCGACCGAGGACTTCGGCATCGGCACCGACCCGGCGGTGGGCGTCTACGTCGATGGCGTGTATGCGGGCCGCGGCGGTGGCGTGTTGCTGCCCTTCACCGACGTCCAGCGCATCGAAGTGCTGAAGGGTCCGCAGGGCACCCTGTTCGGCCGCAACACGGCGGCGGGTGCGATCTCCATCATCACCAATCGCCCGGGCCTCGAGACCGAGGCGGCGGCGACCGTCCGCCTGGGCGAACATGGCAAGCAGTACCTGCAGGCGATGGCCAACATCCCGGTCGGCGAGGCATCGGCCTTCCGCCTCAACGGCCTGTTCAACCACGCCGATGGCTGGATCCAGGACGCGAATACCGGCGAGGACCTCGCGCCGGAGAACACCTGGGCCACGCGCGCCTCGTTCCAGACCCGCTTCGGCGACAACACCACGGCCTGGATCACGTGGGACCACGAGAACCTCGACCAGCTGGGCCAGGCGACGATTGGCGTGGTGCCGTTGCCGGCGGTCCCGGGCCTGCCGCCTTTGCCGCTCGACGAGACGGCATACCTCGATCCGCGCGAAACGCCCGCGACCGTGGACGTGGAAGGGAACGAAGAGTCTCGCCGCTTCGATGGCCTGACCCTCGTCATCGACCACGCGTTCACCTGGGGCAACCTGACCTCGACGACCGCGTGGCATGACTACGACTCGCTGAACCGGGTCGAGGAAGACGGCACCGACCGCCGGTACCTGTACGTCGACTCGACCAATACCGAGAGCAACCGTAACGTCTACCAGGAGTTCAAGTTCAGCGGCTCGACGGGCGCGCTGGACTGGGTCGCCGGCGCCAGCTACTTCCACGAAAGCGCGGACCAGACCAGCGAGGTGAACCTGTTCACCGACTCGGCGGACACCATGGTCCGCAACCTGGGCCTGGCGCCGACGCCCGACGGCTCGCTGTTCGGCTTCACCAGCCTGGTGATGCAGCAGTACGGCATCCCGCTTTCGCTGATGGGACACGCCTGGAACGAGACGTTTGCCAACACCCTGGACACGACCGCGTATGCCCTTTACGGCGATGTCATCTGGCATGTGAACGACCGCTTCAACCTGACCGTCGGCCTGCGATACACGCGCGACGAGAAGGAATTCACCTGGTTCAACGACCACAGGTACGCGCCGGGGCTCGACGCGACGCTGGACCAGATGGAGGCGATGGGCCTTTTCACCCTGCTGGGTATCCCGCGTTCGATGTACGAGTTCGACGTCGCCTTCATCGACCCGCCGGCGATGATGAACAAGGGCGTGCTCAATGGCGACTCGCAGAGCTGGGACGACCTGAGCCCGCGCTTCGTCGCGGACTACCACTTCAGCGACAACCTGATGGGCTATGCGTCGCTGGCCAAGGGCTACAAGGCGGGTGGTTTCAACGCGCTGCAGATCGACAGCGAGTTCGACAACGAGGACGTGTGGAACTTCGAGACCGGCATCAAGCACGTGCTGCCCGACTACCGGTTGCAGTATGAAGCGTCCGGCTTCTACTACGTGTACGACAACCGCCAGGCGATCCGGCTGGACACCACGCCTTCGATCCCGCGCTACGTCGTCGACACCTCGGACCTGGAGGCCTATGGCGTCGAGTTCAACACGAGGTGGCAGGCGACGCGCGGCCTCGCGCTGGACTTCAATGCCGCGTACATCGACGCGACCTACAAGGACTACGTGACGCCGGAAGGCATCGACGTCAGCGGCCAGCCGACCGGGGTGCCGAAGTGGTCCTTCGCCGCAGGTGCCAGCTATGCATGGGACCTGGGTGACGCGGGCGACGTACGCCTGGCCTTGCGCCATGCCTACCGGGACGACACGCGTTGCAGCGACGAGTCGCAGAGCCAGGGCACCTGCGGCGTCAGCCCGGCCTTGCGCCTCGGCGAGGCCCGCGAGTTCACCGACCTGCGGCTCGGCTGGACGTCGGCGACCGGTCGCTTCGGCCTCGCGGCCTACGGCAACAACATCTTCGACAACCAGTACGTGACCGCACTCGGTACCTACGGCAAGACCGTGCTGGGGACCGTCGGTGCGCGCATGAACACGCCACGTACCTGGGGCGTGGAGATGAGCGCACGGTTCTGAGCCTGCAAGTGGCTTGAGGCGGGGTGCCGGCGAGCGGTCGACCGGCATCTCCCGTTCCCCACCCCGGCACCGGTGTGCCGGGGTTTTTGTTTTTTCCGGCTGCGCGGCATCCTTGTCCCATGCCCAGCCGCTCGCCACGACCCGCCGTCGACACGCGCCCGTCACCTCTGACGGCGCTGCCGGGTGTGGGTCCGAAGCTCGCGGAAAAGCTTGCGGCGCGTGGTCTCGTCGACCTGCAGGACCTGTGGCTGCACCTGCCGCGGCAGTACGAGGACCGCACTTCGATCACGCCGGTGGCCGCGCTCGTGCCCGGCGTCGCCGCGCAGGTCGAGGGCCGCGTCGAGGCGGTCGAGCGCGGTTTCCGTTACCGGCCGATGCTGCGGGTGGCCCTGTGCGACGACGGCCCGGGCACCGTCGTGCTGCGCTTCTTCCATTTCAGGGCAGCGCAGGTGGCCCAGTTCCAGCCGGGCACGCGGGTGCGCTGCTATGGCACGCCGCGTCCCGGCCAGCATGGCCTGGAGATCGTGCATCCCAGCTACCGGGTGCTGGGTCTGGATGAAGCCCCGCTGGAAGGCACCCTCGATCCGGTCTATCCCGCAGTCGAAGGCGTCGGGCCCGCCACGTTGCGCCGCCTCGTGGGCCTTGCGCTGGATCGGCTGCCGGATGATGCCGCGCTTGAACTGCTGCCTGCGTCCCTGCGCGAGGCGATGGACTGGCCAACCCTGCGTGAAGCGCTGGTCACCGTGCATCGCCCGCCACCCTCGGCGGACATCCGCGCGCTGGTCCTCGGCCTGCATCCCGCGCAGCGCAGGCTGGCGATCGAGGAGCTGCTCGCCCACCACCTCAGCCTGCGGCGCCAGCGCCTCGCGCAGCAGGCGCATGCCGCGCCTGCGCTGCCGGACGCGCGTCTGTCGAAGCGCCTGCTCGTGGCGCTGCCATTCGCCCTGACAGGTGCGCAGCAGCGGGTCTACGGCGAGATCCGGGACGACCTCGCCCAGCCACGTCCCATGCTGCGGCTGGTGCAGGGCGACGTCGGCTCGGGCAAGACCGTGGTGGCGGCGATGGCGGCCCTGCACGCGGTGGCATCGGGGCGTCAGGCGGCGCTGATGGCGCCTACCGAGCTGCTGGCCGAGCAGCACCTGGCCAACCTGACGGGCTGGCTGGAACCGCTGGGCATCAACGTCGCCTGGCTGGCCGGCAAGGTCACCGGGCGGGCCCGGACGCGCGTGCTCGAGGATGTCGCGTCCGGCGAGGCGCAGGTTGTCGTTGGCACGCATGCGCTCATGCAGCAGGGCGTGGCTTTCCGCGACCTCGCGCTGGCCATCGTCGACGAACAGCACCGGTTTGGCGTCCACCAGCGGCTCGCGCTGCGCGACAAGGGCAGTGGAGGTACGGTCGATGCGCCCGGCGCAGTACCGCACCAGCTGGTCATGACCGCCACGCCGATCCCGCGCACGCTGGCGATGTCGGCCTATGCCGACCTGGACGTATCCGCGATCGACGAACTGCCGCCCGGACGCACGCCGGTACAGACCATCGTGCTCAGTGGGGAGCGGCGGCCGGAACTCGTCGAGCGCATCCGCGCCGCGTGCGCCGAGGGACGGCAGGCGTACTGGGTCTGCACCCTGATCGATGACAGCGACGAGGTCGTCGCACAGGCCGCGCAGTCCACGTTCGAAGACCTCGGCAAGCAGTTGCGGGGGGTGCGGGTCGGCCTGGTCCATGGCCGCATGAAGCCGGCGCAGAAGCAGTCCGCGATGCGGGCCTTCAAGGACGGCGAGATCGACCTGCTCGTCGCGACGACCGTGATCGAGGTGGGCGTCGACGTCCCCAATGCCTCGCTGATGATCATCGAGAATGCCGAGAGGCTGGGCCTGGCCCAGCTCCACCAGCTGCGTGGCCGGGTGGGGCGGGGCAGCGCCGCGTCGAACTGCGTGCTGCTGTACCAGCCGCCCCTGTCCGCGCTGGCGAAGCAGCGACTGGAAACCATGCGGCAGACCCAGGACGGCTTCGTGATCGCCGAGAAGGACCTCGAACTGCGGGGCCCAGGCGAGCTGCTGGGCACCCGGCAGACCGGCCTGGCGGGCTTCCGCGTGGCCGACCTGGCACGCGATGCCGACCTCTTGCCGACCGTCCACGAGGTCGGCGAGCACCTGATGGTCGAGGCGCCTGCCCTGGCCGAACGCATCGTCGCGCGCTGGGTGGGGGGTGCGGCCCGCTACGCATCGGCCTGAGCCGTGCGCAAGCGGATGCCGCCGTGGCCCGGCATACTGGTCGCATGACGCACCCCATCCCGCTGTTCATCGATACCGACCCTGGCGTCGACGACGCCCTCGCCGTGCTGATGGCGCTCTCGGATCCCGATCACCGCGTGGTCGGCCTCGGCATCGCGGCCGGTAACGTCGGCCTGGCGCACACGGTCCGAAACGCGATGAAGCTGTGCGAAGTCGCCGGGGCCGACGTGCCCGTCTTTCCCGGCTGCCCGACCCCGCTGTTGCACCCGGCGCCCGACGCGGCGGACGTGCACGGGGCCGACGGGTTCGGGGATGCCGGCCTGTCGCCACCCGTGCGGCACGCCGAAACCGAACATGCCGCGCTGGCCCTGATCCGGCTCTCGCACGCGCATGCCGGTCGCCTGCTGCTGGTCGCCCTCGGGCCGCTGACCAATATCGCCCTGGCCGTCCGCCTGGACCCGACCCTGCCGTCGCGCATCGCGCGCGTCGTCGTCATGGGCGGCGCCGTCACGGGGCAGGGCAATATCACGCCGTCCGCCGAGTTCAACATCCATTTCGATCCGGAGGCCGCGCACATCGTGTTCGAGGCATTCCCGGACATCGACCTCGCCGATTGGGAAGCCACCGTGGCCCACAGCCTCGCCCATGACGACGTGGTCGAGTGGCTCGCCGCCGAGGGCCCGCGGGCGCGCTTCTACGATGCGATCTCCCACCAGACCCGCATGTGGTCGTTGGACCGTCGCGGCGATCGCTGGTTCTGTGCGGATGCGCTGGCGATGGCATGGGCCCTCCAGCCTTCGGGTGCCCGGCGGGTCGAGTGCAGGCCGCTCGCGGTCGCGCTGGAAGGGCGCCACAGCCGGGGCGCCACGGTGGTGGACTGGCGGCGGCAGACGGGACGGCCGGACAATGCGAGGCTCCTCATGGCCTACGACCAGGACCTGTTCGAGAAACAGGTACGCGACGCCCTGGCTGGAGCGGTGCCTGCCTGAACGCTTCGCCGGAGTACCTGCCGCGCGCACGTGGACGACTTGCTTCCCCCGGGGAGCGTCGCTATACTGCGCGGCTTCCATCCGACATATTGGTGAGTGCCATGAAGGCCGGCATCCATCCCGAATACCGCGAAGTCGTCTTCCAGGACGTCACCACGGACTTCCAGTTCCTCACCCGTTCCACGCTCGACAGCAAGGAATCGGTGAAGTTCGAGGACGGCAACGAGTATCCGCTGATCAAGGTCGACATTTCGTCGGCGTCGCACCCGTTCTACACGGGCAAGCACAAGATCATGGATACCAGCGGTCGCATCGACAAGTTCCGCAACCGCTACGCCAAGAAGTAAGCGGCGCGACGCGTCGTTTCCGCACAACGGCTGCCGAGAGGCGGCCGTTGTTGTTTCCGGGGTCGTGACCGTACCTGACCGGACTCTGCCGTATGGACATGGCGTCCGCCCAGGACCCGAGCGTCGCGTACCCTGCGCATCAAGCCGACCCTGACGGGGCTTGTGCGATAATCAGCAGGTTGCGGCCGGCGGCCCCGCGGGTCGCCCCGCCGTGATCCTTCGTCCCCCCTCCGTGCCCGGCGGTCCCCGTCGCGCACGTCGACATGAGGAGTGTGTCCGTGTCCGATTCGACCAAGTCTGGCCTCACCGAGGTCACCCTTGCCGCCGGCGACAAGAATGTCGTCCTGCCCGTGCAGCACCCGACGATGGGCGCGCCGTGCATCGATGTCGCCCGCCTGCCGAAGGAAACCGGCTGTTTCACCTACGATCCCGGTTTCACCGCCACTGCCAGCTGCAAGTCGGCGATCACCTACATCGATGGTGACGAGGGCGTGCTGCTGTATCGCGGCTATCCCATCGAGCAGCTCGCCGAGAAGTCGAGCTTCCTCGAGGTCGCCTACCTGCTGATGAACGGCGAGCTGCCCACCGAGGCCGAGTTCGCGACCTTCGAGCACGAGGTCACGCATCACACGATGATGCACGAGCGCCTGAAGAACTTCTTCCAGGGCTTCCAGTACGACGCGCACCCGATGGCCATGCTGGCCGGGACCACGGCCTCGCTGTCGGCGTTCTACCACGACACGCTGGACCTCGAGGATCCCGAGCAGCGCCGCCTGGCCGCCATCCGCCTGCTGGCGAAGATGCCAACCCTGGCCGCCGCCGCCTATCGCTATTCGATCGGCTGGCCGATCCGCTTCCCGCGGAACAACCTCGACTACGTCAACCGCTTCCTGCACATGATGTTCGAGGTCCCGAGCGAGCCGCTGGAGATCAATCCGGTCGTGGCGAAGGCGCTGGACCTGCTGTTCATCCTGCATGCCGACCACGAGCAGAACGCGTCGACCTCGACCGTCCGGCTGGTCGGCTCGACCGGCGCGAATCCCTACGCGTCCGTCGCCGCGGGCATCACCGCGTTGTGGGGTCCCGCGCACGGTGGCGCCAACGAAGCCGTGCTGAAGATGCTGGCGGAGATCGGTACCGCGGACAAGGTGGATGCCGCCGTCGCCCGCGCGAAGGACAAGAACGACAGCTTCCGCCTGATGGGCTTCGGCCATCGCGTGTACAAGAACTTCGACCCGCGCGCCAAGATCATCCGCGAGATGACCCACAAGGTGCTGGGTGAGCTGGGGGTCAACGACCCGCTGCTGGACGTGGCGCTGAAGCTGGAGGAGGCGGCGCTGAAGGACGACTACTTCGTGCAGCGCAAGCTCTACCCCAACGTGGATTTCTACAGTGGCATCATCTACAAGGCCCTGAAGATCCCGACCGAGATGTTCACGGTCATGTTCGCGATCGGCCGCACTGCGGGCTGGGTGGCGCACTGGCTCGAGCAGCAGGTCGATCCCGAGAACAAGATCGGCCGCCCGCGGCAGATCTACACCGGCGCCACGCCGCGCGACTACGTCGACATCGGCAAGCGCTGATCGCGCCGCCGATCGTTGCACCGACGCCCCGCTTCATGCGGGGCGTTTCGTTTGTCGGGCCGCGCTGCCCGCCAGCGTGACGCGTACTTACCCGCCGGGCGGGACGTAGGCTTCGATTTCCTCATCGGCCAGGATCTGCCGCAGTCGCGCTGCGGAGGCGCGATCCATCGGTTTCTCGTCGATGCCCGACAGCGGCGCCTGGCGCAACACCACGCGCGGCAGCACGGTGAGGTCGAAGGCGAGCGCGTCGGCGGCGAACACCCAGACCGGGACCGAGCAGCTGCGCTCGCGGTCCAGCCTGGCCTGCCGGCTGCGGCCCTCCACCGGGATGCGGTGCTGCTCCAGGAAACGCTGCACGGCGTCGGGGTCGTCGTCATGCAGGTGCAGGCATACCGGGCTGCGCGCATCGGCCGTGCCCTCCAGGACGGCGCCCACCAGGCGCGGCGAGAACGGCGCGAAGAACTCCAGTGCATGCAACGCGGCTTCCCGGCGCCGCCGCACTTCGCCCCAGCTGTCGCGCTGGAACAGCCGCTGGTACTCGCGCAGCGCGTCCTCGATCTCGCGGTTGCGCGGAAGTGAGGCGTCATCGTGGATGCCCAGGCGCTGCGCCGCTTTCAGTTTGGCCTGGTGGAAGTCCAGCATGCCGCCCTCGGCCATCAGCCGGGCGGCCTCGTGGGCCAGCCGGTGGCGGCGCTCCCGGGTTCGGGTACGGGCGTGCTGGTGGGCGTGTGCGTGCGGGTGGACGTGCGGCATGGCAACCTCCAGCGGGCGCCGGCGCCGACGACGGAATGTCGACCGGGCCGGTCCGTCGGAGCCACGCTAGCACGGCCTTCATGGCGGACGGAACCCCGTCGCCATGACACCGCCCGGCGGCTAGAAGATGTCGAAGGATTCTTCGGCCGGCGACGCGTCGTCGTCGAAGTCCACGTAGCTCTGCATGCGGTCGAGGTCTTCGGTCTTGACCCACTCCGTGATGCCGCCGCTGCCCTGCGGCAGGAGGCGGCCATCCGCGGATACCGACACCTGCACCATGTCGGCGGGAGGTTCGTTCGCGGCGATGGGCTGTCCGTCGAGCGCCACGCGCATGTAGTCGATCCAGATCGGCAACGCCGCCCGGCCGCCGTATTCGCGACGCCCCAGGGACTGGTAGTTGTCCCGCCCGACCCACACGGTGGTGACATACGGACCCGCCATGCCCGAGAACCATGCATCGCGGTACTCGTTGGTCGTCCCGGTCTTGCCCGCCACGTCTTCCCGCTCGAGCACGCGGGCCGGCGTGCCGGTGCCGCGGCGGACCACGTCGCGCATCATCGACACCACCTGGTAGGCCACGCGGTTGTCGATCACGCGGGGCGCCTCGATCTTCTCGACCGCGACGGCGTCACTCTCGGCCGCGTCCGTCCCATCGGAGGGGCTGGCGACCGCCGTCCCCGTGGTTTCGGGGGCGGGGGCGGGCGTTTCCGGCGCCGCGGGCGCTGCGTTCGCCGGCCCGAGGTTGAAGCCGTCCACCACGTGGCGCTGGGCGGCGGACCGCCCGGTGGCCTCGCAACCCATGCAGGCCACCGCCGGATTCTCCTTGAAGACGACCGCGTCGTTGCGGTCGCGGACTTCATCGATGAACCAGGGGGTGACCCGGTACCCGCCGTTGGCAAAGACCGCATAGCCACGTGCCACGGACAGCGGCGTCAGCGAGGCCGTGCCGAGCGACATGGAGAGGTTGGGGGGCAGGTCGGCCTCGTCGAAACCGAACTTGCTGATGTGGTCGCGTGCGAAGTCGACGCCGATGGCGTCCAGCAGCCGCACCGACACCAGGTTGCGCGACTGCACCAGCGCTTCGCGCAGGCGCATCGGGCCGGCGAAGTTGCCGGTCGAGTTCTGCGGGCGCCAGACCTTGCCGTTGCGCTGGCGGAACACGACGGGCGCGTCCAGCACGATCGAGGCCGGGTTGAAGCCCTTTTCGAGGGCCGACGCGTAGATGAAGGGCTTGAAGCTCGAGCCGGGCTGGCGGCGGGCCTGCGTGGCGCGGTTGAATTCGTTGCCGACGAAGCTGAAGCCGCCGGACAACGCGCGCAGGGCGCCGTTTTCCGGTTCCAGCGATACCAGTGCGGCCTGTGCGCGCGGCAGCTGGCTGAGATCGTAGCGGATGCGCTCGGCGGGCAGGGGCAGGTTGCCGTCGACCGGCTCCTCGTCGCTGGCCGGGGCGTCGACGGTGACCCGCAGCCGCACCACGTCACCCCGGGTGAGCAGGCTGGCGGGATCGTTGTTGCCGAAGCTGTTCTTCCGCGTCACCTGCACCGTGCGCCCGTCGCGCAGCGCCAGTTCCGCCTGCCCCGTCGCGGTGGAGAGGACGACCGCTGGCAGCAGGTTCGCCTGCGCCGGGATGTCCTTCAGGCGCTTCCCCGCCGCCACGGCGTCCTCGCCGGCGGGCAGCTCGAGGTGCTGCTCGACCCCGTGCCAGCCGTGTCGCGCGTCGTAGGTCAGCAGGCCATCGCGCAGGGCACGCTGGGCGGCCGCCTGCAGGGTCGGATCGATGGTGGTGGTGACCCGGTAGCCCTGGGTCATCGCTTCCGAGCCGTAGCGGTCGACCATCTCCTGCCGGACCATCTCGGCGACGTAGGGTGCATGCACCTGTACCGGCGGCTCGTGGCGCTCGGCGTGCATCGGCACCGCCTGGGCGGCGCGCGCCTCGGTCTCACTGGCGAAGCCGAGCTCGGCCATGCGCTGGAGGATGTAATCGCGACGTTCGCGCGCCCGTTCCGGATTGCTGAGTGGGTTGCCGCTGGACGGGAACTTCGGGATGCCGGCCAGTGATGCGGCCTCGTCGAGGTCGAGTTCGGCCAGGGTCTTGCCGTAGTAGAACTCCGCGGCGGCGGCGACGCCGTAGGAACGGTGGCCGAAAAAGCTCTTGTTGAGGTACAGCTCCAGGATCTCGTCCTTGCTCAGCTCCTGCTCCATCCGCATGGCCAGCAGCATCTCGCGCAGCTTGCGCATGTAGCTGTATTCGGAGTCCAGGAAGAACTGCCGGGCCACCTGCTGGGTGATCGTCGAACCGCCCGGGACGCGCCTGTCGTCGGTCGTCGCCAGCAGCCACACCGCCCGCGCCACGCCCTTGTAGTCGACGCCGTGGTGTTCGTAGAAGCGGGCGTCCTCGATGGCGATGAACGCCTGCTTCACCCGCTCCGGGACGTCTTCGATCCGCACCGGGTAGCGCCGCATCTCCCCATAGAGGGCCATCAGGCGGCCATCGCGGGCATACACGTGCATGGGCTCCTGCAGCTCGACGTTGCGGAGGGTCTGCACGTCCGGCAGTTTGGGGACGATAACGTAATAGAGGGTGCCCAGGGCGACGACGCCCAGCACCGCGATGCCCAGCAGGGCGACCAGGGCCCAGCGCAGCAAGCGACGAATTCGTGACATCTGGATGGCGTTCCGGGTTTCCAATCGCGAGAGCGGGCAGTATAAGTGGAGTGGCCGCCTCGCCGGGCGGCCCGGGGACCAACACTGCTGGATGAGGCCGCAAGGGGGGCTGGACGGGTTTTCACGCCGTCACCACGAAGTTAAAGTGACGTCGAAGGGCAGTTTTCGAACGAAGTGGTTGCCAGTCCAGCAAAAGTCCGTTATCTAAGACGGGGCCACACGAAGTGCGCGTAAGCGCTTGTGGTACGGGGAGAATATCGTGGGAGTCATCACAAAAAGCCAGCCGGCGCTCGTCGGCGTGGATATCAGTTCGACCGCGGTGAAGCTTTTGCAGCTTTCCAGGTCGGGAAACCGCTATCGCGTGGAGCATTACGCGGTCGAGCCCTTGCCCCCCAATGCCGTGGTTGAAAAGAACCTGGTGGAAGTCGAGGCGGTGGGCGAGGCCATCAAGCGCGCGGTGTCGCGCTCGGGGACCCGGGCCCGGCATGCCGCTGCCGCCGTGGCGGGCTCGTCGGTCATCACCAAGGTGATCCCGATGCAGGCCGACCTCGACGACGACGACATGGAGTCGGCGATCGAACTGGAGGCGGTCAACTACGTGCCGTACCCGATCGAGGAGGTCAATCTCGATTTCGAGGTGCTCGGGATGACCCCCGGGACCAGCGAGACCGTCCAGGTGCTGCTGGCCGCTTCGCGCGCCGAGAACGTCGAGGTGCGTGCGTCGGCACTGGAGCTCGGCGGCCTGATCCCCAAGATCATGGACGTGGAGGCTTTCGCGGTCGAGAACGCCTTCGCCCTGATGGCGGAGCAGCTTCCGGCCGCCCGTGACGGCCTGGTCGCGCTGATCGACATCGGCGCCACCATGACCACGCTCAACGTGATCCAGAAAGGCCGCAGCATCTACAACCGCGAGAACGTGTTCGGCGGCAAGCAGCTGACCGACGAGGTCATGCGGCGCTACAGCCTCAGCTACGAGGAAGCCGGACTGGCCAAGCGCCAGGGGGGGCTGCCCGAAAACTACGAAGTCGAGGTGCTCGAGCCCTTCAAGGAAGCCGCCGCGCAGCAGGTCAGCCGCCTGTTGCAGTTCTTCTATGCCGGCAGCTCCCACAACCGTGTCGACCAGATCGTACTGGCCGGCGGCTGTGCCTCCATCCCGGGCATGGCCCAGATGGTGGAGGAACAGTTGGGCGTGCCCACGGTGACCGCTAACCCGCTCGCGAACATGACGCTGGGTCCACGCGTCCAGGCCCATGCACTGGCCCAGGACGCCCCCGCGCTGATGATCGCCTGCGGCCTGGCCCTGAGGAGCTTCGACTGATGGCAAGGATCAATCTGCTCCCCTGGCGCGTCGAACGGCGCAAGCAGCGTCAGAAGGAATTCGGTGTGATGGCGGCGCTTTCGGCGCTGGCCGCGGTCATCGTGTCCTTCCTGATCGTGAGTTTCTACAACGGCCAGATCAGCGGCCAGAACACCCGCAACGCCTTCCTGCAGGACCAGATCGCCCAGGTCGACAAGCAGATCGAGGAGATCGAGGAGCTGGATCGCAAGAAGGGCAAGCTGCTGGCCCGGAAGGAAGTGATCGAGCAACTGCAGGCGAACCGTTCGCAGATGGTCCACCTGTTCGATTCTCTGGTCCGCACCATCCCCGACGGCGTGGTGTTGACCGCGATCCAGCAGGATTCGCAGATCCTCACGCTGACCGGCCGCTCCCAGTCCAACTCCCGCGTCAGTACCTACATGCGCAACCTCGAAAGCTCAGGCTGGATGACCAAGCCTGACCTGTCGATCATCGAGGCCAAGGGCGACGACAAGGGCCTGCCGTACGAATTCAGCCTGAAAGTCCAGCTGGCGAACCCGAACCAGCCCGTGGACGAGGACGGAGACGGCATCCCGGATGCACCTGCACCGGTCGACGAAGCGGCCCTGGTGGAGGAAGGCGCGGAGGCCGCCCCCGCCCTGCTTGCTCCCGTGGAGCCGGCCCCGGGCGCTGAAGAGGCCCCGCCCGCCGAAGCGGACGCCGCGGATGCCGCGGGAGGGGACTCCGATGCCGCGGAGCCTGCCGTGGCCCCCGAGACTGACAACGGAGCTGCGTGATGGCCAAGAAGAAAGTGTCGCTGCGTGAGCTCGACTTCAACAACATGGGAAGCTGGCCCCAGCAGGCGAAGATCGGCTTCTGCGTCATCATCGCGCTGCTGATCATCGGGTTGACCTGGTACCTGTTCGTGAGCGACAAGCGCGAGCAGCTCGCCGGCCTGGAGCGGACGGAGAGCGAACTGCGGTCCGAGTTCGAGAACAAGCAGGGACGCGCGGCCAACCTGGAGCCGCTCAAGCAGCAGCTCGCGCAGATGGAGCAGCAGCTCCAGCAGATGCTGCGCCAGCTGCCCAGCAAGACCGAGATGCCGGACCTGATCGTGGACATCTCCCAGACCGCCCTCGCGACCGGCATCCAGAACGAGCTGTTCCAGCCCGGTCCGGAACAGCCCAAGGAGTTCTACGCCGAGAAGCCGATCGCGCTGCGCATGGTCGGGACGTACCACCAGTTCGGTGCGTTCGTCAGCGGCGTGGCGTCCCTGCCGCGCGTGGTCATCATGACCATGCACGACATCTCGCTGAAGCCGCGCGGCGGCGACGGCGCGTCGATCGGGCCGAACAGTCCGCTTGAACTCGTGGGCACGGTCAAGACCTATCGCTACCTGGACGAGGACGAAGTCGCCGAGCAGGAAGCGAGCAAGGCCAACCAGAATGGAGGGGCCTGAGCATGCGTACGCGTAGTGCAGCCGACCGGCCGGGGGCTCCCTGGGCGCGTGCCCTCGCAGCCGGCCTGATGCTGGTGGCGGTCGCGGGGTGTTCCCGCGGCATCACCAGCACGCCCGGCGATGCCCCGAATCTCGAGAAGTGGGTGGACGAGGTCAAGGCCCGTCCCGCTCCGCCGCTGGATCCCCTGCCGGTCATGCAGCAGTTCGAGAGTTTCGAATATGCAGCGCAGGCGTTGCGTGATCCCTTCAGCCGGGCGTTCCGCGACCGCGATGGTGGCGCAGGGCCCCGTCCGGACTCCAGCCGTCGCAAGCAGACCCTCGAGCAGTTCCCGCTCGACAGCCTCGACATGGTGGGCACCCTGGGTGCCGGGGGCGGCATCGTGGCGCTGGTAATGGCGCCCGACAAGGTGACCTATCGGGTACGGCCCGGTGCGTACATGGGACAGAGCGATGGTCGGGTGACCAGCGTCCATGAAGACCGCATCGAGCTGGTGGAACTGGTGCCGGACGGCGCGGGCGGGTGGCTGGAACGACCGGCCTCCGTCGCACTGGAAGATCAATGAGTTTGGGGGATAGCACGATGACCGTTAACAACGCCAACAGCCAGCGGCCGGCCCGGCGCTCCATGCTCCTGCGCAGCGCCAGTGTCGGCCTTGCGGTGGGCGCGATCGCGGCAATCAGCGCCGTCCACGCCCAGCAGGCGCCCGCGGTTCCTGCGGCGGGTCCGACCACGGCCCCCGTGCCCAGTGTCGATCCAGCCAAGCGACTGCCCGGCACCATCGAGGTATCGAAGATCGACTTCAAGCGTGGCGAGGATGGCGCGGGCCGCCTGATCCTCAGCTTCAGCGGGACCGGCGCGGCCCCCGACCTGCGCAGCGTCGGTTCGACCGTGACCGTCAACGTCGGCAATGCCGAGCTGCCCGCCAGCCTGCAGCGTCCGTTGAACGTCACCGACTTCGCCACGCCGGTGCAGCGGATCGACGCCCGTCGATCGGGGGAGGGCACCGTGCTCACCCTCAGCACGCAGGGCAACTACGAGTCGATGGCGTACCAGACCGGCAACGACTACATCGTCGAGATCGTGCCGCGGGCCGCGAACGCGACGGCCTCGCGCGACGCCGGCGGGAACCGGGCCGTGGGCGCCACCGGCAGCGCGAGTGCCTCGCGCGGATATGCCGGCCGTCCGGTGACCTTCAACTTCCAGGATGTCCCGGTCCGTACCGTGCTCCAGCTCGTCGCTGAAGAGTCCGGGCTGAACGTGGTCGCCGCGGATACGGTGCAGGGCAACGTGACCCTTCGCCTCGTCAACGTGCCGTGGGACCAGGCGCTGGACATCGTCCTGCAGGCGAAGGGGCTCGACAAGCGCCGCAGCGGCAACGTCATCTGGATCGCGCCGCAGGCCGAGATCGCCAAGTACGAGCAGGACAAGGAAGACGCACGCATCGCGCTTGAAAACCGCGTCGACCTCGTCACCGAGTACGTGCAGATCAACTACCACAACGCCGCGGCGATCTTCAAAGCGCTGACCGAGGCCAAGGGTATCGGTGGGCAGGGTGGCGGCCAGGACGGCGGTGCCAACCAGAACGAGAATGGCTTCCTGTCGCCCCGTGGCCGCCTGGTGGCGGACGAGCGCACCAACACCCTGATGATCAGCGACATCCCGAAGAAGGTCGCGCAGATGCGTGAGCTGATCCAGGTCATCGACCGCCCGGTCGACCAGGTCGTGATCGAGGCGCGCGTGGTGATCGCCACCGATACCTTCGCCCGTGAGCTCGGTGCGCGCTTCGGCATCAGCGGCGCGGACGGCAAGGATGGCGACCGCAGCACGCTCGGCTTCGGCGGGGACATCGGCAGCGCCGGTGCGAATGCGAACTCGCGTGCGAATGCCGTGATGGACGGCGATTCCACCTTCGACATCACCCGCAGCCTGATGACCAACCTGGCCGTCCAGAACCCGGCTGGTTCGGTGGCCCTGTCGATTCTCAACGCCGGCTACGCGCTCGACGTCGAGCTGTCGGCCATGCAGGAAGAGGGGCGTGGTGAGGTCATCTCCAACCCGCGCGTCGTGACGAGCAACCAGCGCGAGGCCGTGATCCGCCAGGGCCAGGAAGTCGGCTACGTGACCATTGCCCCGACCCAGGGCCCGTCCACGATTCCGATCCCGAACGTCCAGTTCAAGGACGTGCTGCTCGAGCTGAAGGTCACCCCGACCATCACCAATGACGGCCGCGTGTTCCTCAACATGGCGATCAAGAAGGACGAGGTCGAAGGGTTCGTCGACACCTCGATCGGCAGCGTCCCGCAGATCGCGAAGCGCGAAGTCAACACCGCCGTACTGGTGGACGACGGCCAGACCGTGGTGGTCGGCGGGGTGTACGAGTTCACCGACCGTGCCTCGGTCAGCAAGGTGCCCTTCCTGGGAGACATTCCCTTCCTGGGCAACCTGTTCAAGAAGAAGGGCCGCAACAAGGAAAAGGCTGAACTGCTGTTGATGGTGACGCCGAAGGTCCTGCGGGTGGAGCAGCGCGGCTGAACCGCGCACTGACACCCTGTTGTTCCGTGGAGAGGGCCGCAAGGCCCTCTCTGCGTTTGTGCCATGCTGTTTCCAGACCGGCCACGGGCGGCCGTGAACCATCGTCCGCGCCCGTGGTCGAACCGCACGATGCGTGAACCCGAACCAGCGAGAAGACTATGCAGTACGCGCACCTAGCGAACGGGGCGACACCGGAGGACGCTCAACGCCTGCACGGCGTCTTCACGGGCCTCCGGGAGGCCCTCGCGCAGGAAATCATCGGCCAGGCGGCTCTGGTCGAGCGGCTGCTGGTGGCCTTGCTCGCCGACGGCCACCTGCTGGTCGAAGGCGCGCCCGGCCTCGCGAAGACCACCGCGGTGCGCGCCTTGGCATCCCGCCTGCAAGCGGACTTCGCCCGGGTCCAGTTCACGCCGGACCTGTTGCCTGCGGATCTCACCGGGACCGAGGTGTGGCGTCCGCAGGAGGGCCGGTTCGAGTTCCAGCCGGGCCCCGTGTTCCACCCCATCCTGCTGGCGGACGAGATCAACCGCGCCCCGGCGAAGGTCCAGTCCGCGCTGCTCGAGGCCATGGGCGAGCGGCAGGTGACGGTCGGGCGCGAAACCTACGCGCTTCCGCCGCTGTTCCTGGTCATGGCCACGCAGAATCCGATCGAGCAGGAGGGGACGTTTCCGCTTCCCGAAGCCCAACTGGACCGGTTCCTGATGCACGTGCGCATCGGCTATCCGGAGGTGGAGGCCGAAATGGATATCCTGCGGCTTGCACGGAAACGCGCGGGCGAAGCGATGCGCAGCGCACCGGCGGAGCTTGCGCAGATCCCGCTCGAGGATGTGTTCGCGGCGCGCATGGCGATACTGGACTTGCACATGGCGCCCGCGGTCGAACGCTATCTGGTCGAGCTGGTCCTGGCATCGCGCGATGCCGGTCGCTACGACGCGGACCTGGGTCGTCGCATTGCCTGGGGCGCGAGTCCACGGGGTTCGATCGCCCTGGAGCGCTGCGCGAAGGCATCGGCCTGGCTTGCGGGACGCGATTTCGTCACGCCTGACGATGTCCGGGCCGTCGCGCCGGACGTGCTCCGCCACCGCGTGCTGCCCAGCTACGAGGCGACCGCCGAAGGCTGGGACGGCGGTCGGCTCGTGGATGCATTGCTCGAGAAGGTCCCGCTGCCATGACCTCACGGCAGCATGCCGCTTGAAAGGGGATGTCGCGATGACGGCCTCCCCGTTGCCCGCGATGGAAGGCATCCGGCCGGGACTGCCTGAGCTGGTCGGCCTGAAGCGCCTCGCGGGCGCAAGGCGACCGCCGCGGTTCGGGCGGCATGGCATCACGGGGCAGGGGTTGTCGCCCTTGCGCGGTCGGGGCATGGAGTATGCGGAATCGCGGGAGTATGTCGCCGGCGACGACGCCCGTCACATCGACTGGAAACTGACCGCCCGGAGCGGCCGCGCCCATACCAAGCTCTACCAGGCCGAACGCGAACGGCAGACGCTCATCGTCGCCGACACGGCGCCGGCGCTGTACTTCGGTACCCGCACCCGCTTCAAGTCCGTCCAGGCAGCACGCGCCGGTGCGGTGGCGGCCTGGGTCGCGCAGCGTGACGGTGATCGCGTCGCCGCCCTGCGCGGCAGCGATGCGGAGTCGCCGGTCCCGCCCACCGGCGGCACGCGGGGGGTGCTCCGTGTGCTGGATGCGCTGGTCCGCTGGTATGCCGGGCCGCCCGCGGACGATGCAGGCCTCGATGTCGCGCTCGACCATGCGCAGCGGGTCCTGCGGCCCGGCGCCCGGCTGGTCGTGCTCGCCGATGCGGGGAGCCTGGAAGCCGTACCCGGACGGCGCTGGCCGGCACTGGCGCAGCATCACGAGGTGATCGTCCTCCTGCTGACCGATCCGTTCGAGCTGGCGCCGCCCCGGGCGCGCCTGCCTTTCCAGGCGACGCGGCCCGGTGCGCGCAGGGTCGAGGTCGATCTTGGCGGGCATCTGGGACGGCATGCCTGGCGGGAGGCTTTTTCCGCCCCGGTCGCGCGCGCGCTCGCACGGTTGCCGGCGCGGGGCGTGCGTGTCGCCGCGCTGTCGACGACCGATGAATGCGATGCCTGGTTGTCCCTGTTGGGGCGCCCCGGCGCACAGGTGGCCTAGATGGCAGGCGAGCTCGTCCTGCGCGACATCCACCTGCCGCCTCCACCGCCCTGGTGGCCACCGGCGCCGGGGTGGTGGATGGTGTTCGCAGCGGCGGTCGCGGTGATCCTGTCTCTGGCGGCGTGGCGTCATCACCGGAAGCGCCGCCGTCGCCGGATCGAGGCGACGTTCGACGACGCGCTCGCGGCCGCGGATTCTCCGGTGGACGAGGTGGCCGCCATGTCGTCCCTCTTGCGCCGCGCCGCGCGCCGGCACCGCCGCGACGCCGATACCCTGCACGGCCGCGCGTGGCGTGAATGGCTTGATCGGGACTGCAAGCCGCCCCGTTTCGACGGGGAGGCCGGCGCGTTGCTGGTGGAGGGAGGGTTCCAGCGGGCGCTGGATCCGGCGGCGGTCGCCGCGTTGCGCCCGCTGGCCCGCGCGTGCTTCCTGGAACTGATGGGGTACCGGTGATGGCCGGGCTTGCCGACGCATGGCTGGTCTGGGGAGAGGGCATGGCCCTCGCCTGGCCGGCGTGGCTGTGGGCGCTGCCGCTGCCGCTCTTCGTGTGGTGGCTGGCGCCGGCGCGCCGGTCGGCGACGGCAGCGATGCGCATGCCGGGTATTTCGCGACTGAGCGAGCGCGGCGCGCCGCCAGGCGGCATCGGCTGGCGGCGCCCGCCGAGCCTGTTGATGCTCCTGGCATGGGCGCTGCTGTGCCTGGCCGCGGCGCGGCCACAGGAGCTGGGCGAGCCGATCGAACCGCCCCGTAGCGGTCGCGACCTGATGTTGGCGCTGGACCTGTCCGGCAGCATGGACGAACCGGACATGGCGCTCGGCGGACGCACGGTTGATCGCCTGACCGCGGCCAAGGCGGTGCTCGCGGACTTCCTGGACCGGCGGGAGGGCGACCGGGTGGGCCTGCTGGTCTTCGGCCGCCGCGCCTATGCGCTCACTCCGCTCACCCCGGACCGCCAGTCGGTGCGACTTCAACTGCAGGACAGCGTGGTGGGGCTGGCCGGCCAGGAAACCGCGATCGGCGATGCCATCGGCCTGGCCGTCAAGCGTCTGCGTGACCAGCCGGAGGGACAACGCGTCCTGATCCTGCTCACCGATGGCGTGAACACCGCCGGTCTGCTCGATCCGGCGAAGGCGGCCCAACTCGCGAAGGACCATGGCGTACGCGTTCATACCGTCGCGTTCGGAGGCGATGGCGCGATGTCGGTGTTCGGATTCCAGCTCCCCATGCCGGGCGCGGGCGATGCGATCGACGAAGACACCCTTCGGGATATCGCGGACACCACCGGTGGCCGCTTCTTCCGCGCCCGTGACACCGGCCAGCTGGCCGGTATCTATGCCGAGATCGACCGCCTCGAGCCGGTGGAGCAGCCGGGGCCGGTCATCCGGCCACGGATCGAGCGCTATGCCTGGCCGCTGGCCGCGGCGCTGGCCCTGTCACTGCTGGCATTCCTGTTGCCGCCGAGGTGGCGCTTGTGACCGGATTCGATCCCGGCGCCCTGCACTGGCTGCGCCCCGACTGGCTGTGGGCGCTCGTGGCGGTGCCCCTCCTGGCGGTGTTCGGATGGTGGCGAAGGCGGCATCAGGAGGTGTGGGCACGCGTGGTCGATCCACACCTGCTGGTCCATCTGGTCGAGCGTCGTGCATCTCGTGCCCTGTGGTGGGGAGGGCTGGCCCTGCTGTTGGGCTACGTCGTCGCGGTGGTGGCGCTGGCGGGCCCCAGTTGGCGACAGGTGGACTCGCCGCTCTGGCGGGGCAAGGTGCCGCTGGTGGTGGTCGTCGAACTGTCCGACGCGATGCTCGCCGCGGACCCGCCGCCGTCACGGCTCGCCCAGGCCCGCGCGAAGCTCGAGCGCCTGCTGGATGCCCGACCTGATGTGCCCGTCGGGCTGGTGGTGTTCGCCGAGCAGGCGTTCACGGTCGCACCCGTGACCGACGATGCCGCGAACGTCGCGCTGTTCCTGGATGCCCTCGCGCCGGATGTCATGCCGCGCGATGGCGCCGATCCGGCGGAGGGCATCCGGCATGCGGTGCGCTTGATGCAGCAGGCCGGCTACGAGCGCGGACGTGTCCTGTTGATGGCCGGGCAGGCGGACGGGCAGGCGATCGATGCCGCCACCGAAGCGGCAGCGGCCGGCTTCGAAGTACGGGTGCTGGGGGTCGGGAACTCAGGTCGCATGCCGTACCGGACGCCGGACGGCGACCCGGGTGAGGCAGGCTTCGACGAAGCCACCCTGCGAAGCGTCGCCGTGGCCGGGGCGGGGCGTTACGCACGGATTGCCGGAGACGACTCCGACGTCTCTTCGCTGGGACTGCTCACGGCGACCCTGGACGAGGCCGACCCGGCGGCGCCCGGCGCGGAGGGGGAAACCGGACGGCAGTGGCAGGATGAGGGCTTCTGGTTGCTTCCCCCCCTGATGCTGCTGGCCCTGTTCGCGTTCCGCCGCAACGCGGGCATGGCTGCGCTCGTCCTGCTCCCACTCCTCATCCTGCCAGCCCCCCCGGCGCAGGCGATGGAGTTGTGGCGACGCGCGGACCAGGTCGAGCATCGCCGGATGGCGACGGCGGCGGACGCGTATCGCAAAGGCGACTACGCGGAGGCGGCGCACGCGTTCGGTGAGCTGGACAGCGCCGACGCGCATTACAACCGAGGCAATGCCCTGGCCAAAGCCGGTCACTATCCACAGGCCATCGAGGCCTATGACCGCGCGCTGGCGCTGCAGCCGGGCATGGAAGACGCGATCGCCAACCGGGAGGCCGTGCGCGCTGCTATGCAGCGGCCGCCGCGGGATGGCGACGGGGGTGAGCAGGGCGATACGGCGGACACCGGGCAGCCTCCGTCCCAGCCCTCGCCGGGCGACGGGCCGGCGGATGCGGCGAAAGGCGACGAGCCGGCCGGTACGGCGGGTCGCCCGCCAACGCCCTCCGAGTCGTCCGATCCTGCCGAAGCCCCACGACACGGCGACGGCGAAGAGGCATCGGGTCCGTCGGATCCTCCGCCCTCCGGACCACCCGATCCCGGCGCCCAGGCAGAAGCCGATCGTGCGCTGCGGGAGCGCATGCGGGACGCGCTCGAAGCCGGCGCCGAGGGTGCCGATGCCGGCGATGCGGCAGTCGGGGCGGATGGCCCTCCCGCCGACGAGACACCGCAGGAGCGCGAACGCAGGATCGCCAACGAGGCCTGGCTGCGACGGGTCCCGGACGACCCGGGCGGACTGCTGCGTGACAAGTTCCGTATCGAATACGAACGCCGCCGCCGCGCGGGTGAACTCGAGGACTGACCCATGTACCGCTCGCTGCACTCCTGCCTGCTCCTGCTCGGCTTGCTGGCGATGACCTGCGTCGTCCACGCGGCGCCGCGGGCATGGCTGGATCGCGACCGTATCGAACTGGGCGAGACGGTCACCCTCAACGTCGAGGCGGACCTGATGTCGGCGGCGCCGGATTACGGCCCCCTCGAGGGCGACTTCGACGTCAGTGGCCACAGCAGCCGGCACAGCTACGTCGCGGGCAGCAACGGCACGCGCACCACGACCCTGTTCGCGGTGGCGCTGCGCCCGAGGCAGGACGGTGTCCTGACCATTCCCGCCCTGCAGGTCGGCGCGGAGCGCACCGCACCGCTGAGCCTGGTGGTGGCGCCTGCGCGCGTGTCCGCGCCCGGGGGGGCACGCGGTGACGTTTTCATCGAAAGTCGCGCCGACGACACCGCGCCCTACGTACAGCAGTCGGTCGGGTGGGTCGTGCGCCTGTTCTCCGCGGTACCGATCGTGTCGGGTACGCTCGACCAGCCGGCGCCGGACGGTGCCTCGCTCCGCCGGACCGGGGACGACGTGCAGTATTCGCGCACCATCGATGGGCGGCAGTACCAGGTCGTCGAGCGGCGGTTCATGCTGGTGCCCGAGCGTAGCGGGTCGCTGTCGATGCCGGCGGCGACGTTCGAGGGCCGTGGGACCGCCGGCCTGTTCGATGACATGTTCGGCAGTGGGCGAGGCAGTCGCCTGTCGGCCCGCGGCGATGGCACTACCTTGCGCGTGCAGGCCATCCCGGCGAGCGCGCCGCAGCCCTGGCTGCCGCTGCACGGCCTGGAGCTGCGCTATCGGGCCAATCCGACCCGGCTGCTCCAGGGCGAAGCGGCGACCCTGACCATCGAAGCGGTTGCCGACGGTGCGACCGGTGCGCAGATGCCGGACCTGGTGCTGCCCCCCATCGAGGGGGTGCAGGTGTTCCCGGAGAAAGCCCAGGTCGACGAGCGCTTCGTCGACGGACGGCCCCGGACCACGGTGACCCGCCGTTTCTCGCTGGTGCCCAACCGTGACGGGCCGGTCAGGCTTTCCGGGGTCGGCATGGCATGGTGGGACGTCGCGGCCGGCAAACCGCGCAAGACCGAACTCCCCGCGCTTGACTGGACGGTCGATGCGGCTGGCAGGCTTCCTCCGTCCGGGCAGATCGCGCCGACCGCGGACGCCCCGGCCGTGGGCGGCGACGCAGCGGAAGCGCCGTCATCGCCCCCGATCCAGTTGGCGGCTACGCCCGCGACGGGCGATCACGGCCGGGTCTGGATGTTCGCGGCGGTGGCCTTCGCCATGCTCTGGCTCATCACTCTCTTGCTTGCGCTTCATTGGCGAAGTGGCCGTGCCGGCCCGACCGCGCCGGGCGCGGGCCTATCCGGGCGTAGCGCCGGCGAGCACGCCCCGCCTGCGCCCGGGGTGCTCCGCAAGGCGCTGGATACCGGTGACTTCGACGATGTCGCGCGCGCGCTGTGCGCGGCGGCCATCCCGCCGGCGCGCGATCTCGACGCCGTGCGCCAGCGCCTTGAAGACCCCGACCAGCGCGACGCCGTGGATGCGCTGCAGCGGGCCCGCTGGGCGGATGGCGATGGTCCGGACGCCCGGCGGCGACTGCGCGACGCCTTTGCCGGCGGGCCCCGCTGGCGTGACGTGGAAGGCCCCGCCACGCCCGCGCTCCTGGCGCCGCTCTATCCGCCGTCGCGCACGCGCTGAGCCGTCAATCGAGGCCGGTTTGCTAAGCTCGCCCGGACCCCAGCGGAATTGCCCATGACCGACCCTGCCTCCTCCCGAAGCGCCCACGGCATGTCCCTGCATACCAGGATGTTGCTGGGCTTCATCGTGGGTGCCGGTGCCGGCCTGCTGGCGAACGTGTTCATCGGCCAGGCCGGCTGGCTGGATGGCCTGATCCATTACGTCACCGACCCGATAGGCCAGTTGTTCCTGCGCCTGCTGTTCATGCTGGTCATCCCGTTGGTGTTCTCCGCGCTGGTACTCGGCGTGGTCGAGATCGGCGACGCCAAGTCGCTCGGGCGCATCGGGCTCAAGACCCTGGTGTGGATCCTGGTCGTGACCGCGTTCGCCGTGATCATCGGCATGCTGTGCGTGAACCTGCTGCAACCGGGCACAGGCCTGCCACAGGATGTCACGCAGAGCCTGTTGGCGGCGGGCTCCGAACGGGCGGCCGACGTCGCGGCGAAACGCGAAGGCGTGTCCGGCATCCAGATCCTGTTGAACATCGTCCCGCGCAACCCCGTCGAGGCGGCGGCGCGCGGTGACCTGATCGCCGTGATGTTCTTCGCGCTGATGTTCGGCATCGCCGCCACGGTGCTGCAGACCGAGGGCACGCGCAGCTTTGTCGGGGCGGTCCAGGGGGTCTACGACATCTGCCTGAAACTGATCGGCTGGGTCATTGAACTCGCCCCGTACGCGGTCGCCGCGCTGCTGTTCTCGATCACCGCGGAGCTGGGCTTCGACGTGCTCATGCAGCTTGCCCGGTACGTCGGCACGGTCTTGCTGGCCCTCGCGATCCACTTCTTCGTGGTGTTCCCGATCCTGCTGAAGCTGTTCGGCGGCATGTCGCCGCTGCGCTTCTTCAAGGGGGCGGAAGCGGCCCTGCTGACCGCGTTCTCCACCTCGTCCTCCAGCGCGACGCTGCCGACCACGCTCAAGGTGACGGAAGAAAACCTCGGGGTCCCGCGACGGGTCGCGCGCTTCGTCTGCACCTTGGGCGCCACCGCCAACATGAATGGCACGGCGCTGTTCGAGGGCATCACGGTGCTGTTCCTCGCGCAGTTCTTCGGCGTGGAGCTGAGCTTCGTGCAGCAGGTGATGATCCTGGTGATGTGCATCCTCGGCTCGGTCGGCGCCGCCGGCGTGCCGGGAGGCTCGTTGCCGGTCATCGCGATGATCCTGGTGATGTTCGGCATCCCGCCCGAGGGCATTGGCCTGATCCTCGGTGTCGACCGCATGCTCGACATGTGCCGCACCGTGGTCAACGTGGGCGGCGACATGGCCGGTTCGGTGGTGATCGGCCGCAGCGAGAGCGCCGCTGGCGCCCGGGCGGACGTGGCTAGCTGAACGAAATCGGGGAGGGCGGGCCTCGCCCCGGGTGTCCGGGGCGACATCCGGGCCGCCGGATGGGACAATAGCGCGCTCGCCGCCCCCGCCCGTTCCCGTCCCGGTCCGCATGTGCCGGCGCCGGGACGCGTGCCGTCGGGCGCCTTTGCCGCCTCCCAGGACTGCCCGACGCCACCATGACGACGCCCAGCCGCCGCGACCTCGCGAACGCCATCCGATTCCTTGCCATCGACGCGGTCCAGGCCGCCAACTCCGGCCATCCGGGCATGCCGATGGGCATGGCCGACATCGCCGAAGTGCTGTGGAACGATTTCCACCGCCACAACCCCGGCAATCCGGCATGGGCCAACCGCGACCGTTTCGTGCTGTCGAACGGCCACGGTTCGATGCTCCAGTACGCGCTGCTGCACCTCGCCGGCTACGACCTGCCGATCGAAGAGCTCAAGAATTTCCGCCAGCTCGGCAGCCGCACGCCGGGGCACCCCGAGAACTTCATGACCTCCGGCGTCGAGACCACCACCGGTCCGCTCGGCCAGGGCATCGCCAACGCGGTCGGCATGGCCCTCGCGGAGAAGGTGCTGGCGCAGCGCTTCAACCGTCCCGGCTTCGAGATCGTCGACCACCGCACCTGGGTGTTCCTGGGCGATGGCTGCCTGATGGAAGGCATCAGCCACGAGGTCGCCTCGCTTGCCGGCACCTGGGGCCTGGGCAAGCTGGTCGCCTTCTGGGACGACAACCACATCAGCATCGACGGTAATACCGACGGCTGGTTCACCGATGACACCCCGGCACGTTTCGAGGCCTACGGCTGGAACGTGATCCGCGGCGTCGACGGGCATGACGCCGATGCGATCAAGGCGGCGATCGGGTCCGCGATCGCGTCGAACGACAAGCCGACCCTGGTCTGCTGCCGCACCACGATCGGCTTTGGTTCGCCGAACAAGGCCGGCAAGGAATCCAGCCACGGCGCCGCGCTCGGCCCGGACGAGGTGAAGCTGACCCGCGAGGCGCTGGGCTGGTCGCACGATGCCTTCGTCGTGCCGCAGGACATCGCCGCCGCGTGGGACGCACGCACCAGCGGTGCCGAAGCCGAGCAGGCGTGGAATGGGCTGTTCGACGGTTATGCCGCCGCGCATCCGGAACTGGCCAGCGAGTTCTCGCGCCGCATGAACCGTGAGCTGCCGGCGGACTTCGTTGCCCAGGCCGATGCCTGGATCGCGAAGCTGCAGGCCGATGGCCCGGTGATCGCCTCGCGCAAGGCGTCGCAGAACGCGATCGAGGCCTTCGCGCCGCTGCTGCCGGAGCTGGTCGGCGGTTCGGCCGACCTCGCGCATTCCAACCTGACCCTGTGGAAGGGCAGCACGTCGGTCGCCACCGATGCCGCCGACGCGAACTACGTCTATTACGGCGTGCGCGAGTTCGGCATGACCGCGATCAGCAACGGCCTGAACCTGCACGGCGGGTTCATCCCGTACGACGCCACCTTCCTGGTCTTCAGCGACTACGCCCGCAACGCGGTGCGCATGAGCGCGCTGATGGGCGCGCACGCGATCCACGTCTACACCCATGACTCCATCGGCCTCGGCGAGGACGGCCCGACCCACCAGCCGGTCGAGCACCTGGCGTCGCTGCGCTACATCCCCGACAACGACGTCTGGCGACCCTGTGATGCGGTCGAATCGGCGGTGTCGTGGAAGGCCGCGATCACCCGCACCGACGGCCCGAGCTGCCTGGTGTTCTCGCGCCAGAACCTCGACCACCAGCCGCGCAGCGACGCGCAGGTTGCCGCCATCGCGCGTGGTGGCTACGTGCTGAAGGACGCCGCCGGCACCCCGGAGATCATCCTGATCGCCACCGGTTCCGAGGTGGGCCTGGCCATGCAGGCCGCGGAGAAGCTCGGTGACGGCGTGCGCGTGGTGTCGATGCCCTCGACCGACGTGTTCGAGCGCCAGGATGCCGCGTACCGGGAGTCGGTGCTGCCGAAGGCCTGCCGCAAGCGCGTGGCGATCGAAGCCGGCGTCACCGGCTTCTGGGGCAGCTACGTCGGCCTCGACGGCGCCGTGGTCGGCATCGACAGCTTCGGTGCCTCGGCGCCAGCCGGCAAGCTGTTCCCCGAGTTCGGCTTCACCGTCGAGCGCATCGTCGAGGTCGCGAAGTCGTTGGGCTGACCGGCCTTCGCGTTCGACCCGGAACGGCGCCCTTGTGGCGCCGTTCTTCGTTTCGATCTAGAGTCGCTTCGTCTCGCGTTGGCGTGCGGTACGTACCGGCCGGCGCCTCGATAGGGAGATCGGATCCATGGAAACGCGCCTTCGCCCGATCCTTGCCGTCGCCATGGTGATCCTCTCTGCATGCGCACCCAGGGTCGTCACCCGGGACGACGTGGACGTGAGGATGGTCCTGCCCCCGATGGCGGACCGGACGACGATGCGGGAAGACCAGACGTTCTTCATGGCGGTCCCGATCGAGGACCGCCTGCCGGACTATCCGGCGAATGCCCCCGACGTCGAGGCGGACAGGACGGTGTGCGTCGAGATCGTCGTTTCGGAGGCGGGCGAAGTGACGTCTGCGAAACAGCTCCGCTCCGGCGATGGCTGCGACGGCCTCGATCCGGTCCTGGACAGCTCCTTTGTCTCGGCGACCTTGACCGCGGTCCGCAACTGGTCGTTTTTCGGGGCTGCCATCTGCACGCATCCCCTCGGCAAGAGTGACGAGTGCGAAAAGTCAGGGGCCGATCTGCGCCCGGTCGCGGTCAGGCTGGCCTACCAGTTCGTGTTCTCGCGGGACCGCGAGGTGGTGGGTCGCCGTACGCGGGCACCCGGAGCCTGAGTCGTCCGGGCAAACCCGTCGCGCCATGTCCGGGGGAATGCGGTCGTCCGGTGGTCCCGCTCGCCTACGTCGGCTGCGGCGTCGCGTAACGCTTGAAGTAGCGATGGTGCTTCATGTGGTCGGGTTGGCCCACCGCGAAGTAGGCCTTGCCGCCGCGGCGCCCGGTCTGCAGGCACGGCAGTTCGTGCTGGGCATCCGGGTTGTTGGTGTAGAAGTGCGGCACCTTGTCGATGAAGCGCGACAGCATCGCCGGTCCGCACTCCATCTCGCCGTATTTGTCGAAACCAAAGCGCGGGTGGCCGATGTTGAAGTCGTCCACGCAGACCACGCCGTTTTCGATCAGGCCGAGTTCGCGCTCCAGTGGCCAGTCCTCGTACCAGTGCGCATCGAGGTAATACAGCGGGCAGCGGAATTCGTCCTTGAACTTCGCGATCAGGTCGGGCGAGTCGATCTTTTCGACGTGGGTGTGCGGCATGAAGCCGACCCGGCGCTTGACGATGTCCACGTACTTGTCGACCACGTCGCAGGTGACGATGCTCAGGTTCGGGTAGGCGCGGGCGAGGTAATCGGTGGTGTCGCCCATGTTGCTGCCGGTCTCGATGATCGCGTCGCACTGGTAGCGCTCGACCAGGAAGTCGAACTCCAGCGCGGTGGTGATGTCGAAGCCGAACGGGCCACCGCCGTCGCTCAGTTCGGTCGCCGACAGGCGGACGGTGCGGTAGAAATGCTTGTAGACGTTGTCGGCGGACATCCGGCGGTGCGCTCCCTTGGACCAGGGGCCAGTATAGGCAAAGCGCCGCGGCTCACGGGGGTGTGGTGGGCAATGCCGTCCTTGCGAGCGCGAGCGACAGGAGCCGACGCTCAAGCCGGGCCATCGTGCCCCCGGGCCGTTCGAGATCCATTCGCGACAGGGCCTCGGCATCGTCGCTCGTCGGCGTGGCGAGGGCGCGGGCCACGGTGGCCAGGCGGCCGCGACGGGTGTCGGTGGCGTCCTTCAGCCAGGCCAGGGCCCGAACGATGCGCTGCTCGACCGGGGTGAAGTCGCTGCCCAGCGGGTAGTCCGGCAGGCTGCCGTCAGCGCGGAACGGTGCAAGCCGCGCGCTGAGGTCTCCTGCGGAGTTCACTTTCCGGGCAGACGCAGCATCCTGCTCGCGCGCGATCTTCCCGCTCCCGCGTGCCTGATCTATCAAGGTGTCGCGGAAGCGCGCGTCGGTGATCGCCAGCATCGCCGCGATGCAGTCTTCGTCGGTGCGCCCGCGCAGGTCGGCCACGCCGTACTCGGTGATGTAGACGTCGCGCAGGTGGCGGGGGATGGTGGCGTGCCCATAGTTCCAGACGATGTTCGAGCGCGTGCGCCCTTCGCTGCGACGGGTCGCGCGCAGCATCAGCACCGATCGCGCATCCGGCAGCGCATGCGCCATCGCGACGAAGTTGTACTGGCCGCCCACGCCCGAGACGACGCGCCCGTCCTCCAGCGCATCCGACACCGCAGCGCCCAGCGCGGTGGCCATCATGCAGCTGTTGAAGAAGCGCGCGTCGCGGCGTTGCAGGCGTTCCAGCGACTCATTGCCACCATACAGTTCGTTCACCGCGCTGACCGGGCGCATGCCGATGCCCGCGCGGGTGGGCGGGTCGAGGTCGCGCAGCCAGTCGTAGAACTCGGGTGAGCCGAGGTAAAAGGCGCCATGCAGGAATTCGCCGTCCCGCGCCAGCCGTTCGCGTCCCGCCGTCTCCAGCGTGCCTTCGGCTTCGTGGCGCATCAGGTCGATGTCGTCGATGACCTTGCGACGGATCACGCCTGCCTCCACGAGGCGGCGGAAGCCTTCGTTGAGCATCTCGCTGCAGCCGTAGAGGCCCTGTTCGAACGGACCGAGTTCGGCGTTGCCAGCCGCCGGCGATCCCAACGCAGCGAGGATGCGGTGATAGGTCGCATTGTCGGAGTGTCGCAACGCCAGGGCATGGCAGAGCGCGTCCGCGAGGGCGCCGATGCCGATCTGCAGCGTGCCCCCGTCCTTGACCAGCGTGCTGGCGTGGAGACCGATCGCGTGGTCGGTGTCGCCGACCGGCTGGCGTGGCAGGCCAAACAGTCGCGGGTAGGGGGCGGCAGGCTCGACGATGAGATCGAAGAAGGCGGCATCCACGGCCGCGGTGCCGCCCAGCCAGGGCAGCGCGGGGTCGACCTCGGCGACGACGAATGGCCTTGGCATGCCCCGCGCCTCGATCGCGGCCAGCGTGTCGAAGGTCAGGTCGGTGTTGCAGGAGAGCGAGAGCCGCGTGCCGCCCGGTTCGCGTGCCACTTTCTGCAGGATCACGTTGACGCGACGGTCGGCCAGTGCGCGCGCGACATGGGTGTAGTTCAGGCTGGCATAGCGGCGCTGGGCCTGGCTCGAGCCCAGCATCGCGCCGGACTGCATGTAGAACTCCTCGACCTCGATGTTCGGGGGCAAGGCATCGCGCCGCAGCGCCCGGACATAGGCCAGGTGGGGAAAGTCCTCGCCGAAATGGCGGGCGACGAAGGGGCCCAAGAAGCGTCCCTGCAGCCCCTTCCCCGCGCTCGGTGGGTCCAGTGACAGCGCGGTGTAGAGGTACAGCGCCCGGGATGCTTCCGCCTCTACGCGGGCGTACAGCGCGTTGATGAGCCGGTGCGGCTTGCCCAGTCCGAGCGGGGTAGCGACGTGCAGCGGGCCATCGACAGAGGCAAGGATCCGGTCGACCGCGGCATCGAGGGTGCCGTCGGGCAGGGAGGCGATGACAGGGGTGGGCGACATGCAGAGAGCGTAGCGGGCGGTCCGGCGTGACGGGGTGATCAGCGCTTGACTTCGTCGTCTACAGGTGTAAATTCAGATCGTCTACAAATGTAATCATCAACAGTCATGCGCATCAGTGAAGCAGAGTCCGCCGTCATGGAAGTGCTCTGGAAGTCGCATCCGCTCGCGGCCGACGAAGTCCTGGCAGCCTTGGCCGAGACGCGCCAGTGGCAGGAACCGACGGTGAAAACGCTGTTGAGCCGCCTGCTCAGGAAGGGAGCGGTCAATGCGCGGAAGGAGGGCCGCCGCTTTCTGTACAGTCCGGTCCTCGCGCGCGAAGCCTGGGTCCAGGACGAGAGCGCCGGCATGCTCGAGCGTCTGTTCGACGGTCGCGTTGCACCACTGGTCGCGCATTTCAGTCGCCATGACAAGCTGAGCGACAAGGACATCCAGGAGCTGCGCGCACTGCTGGAGGAGATGGACGATGACGAACGTTGAACTTCTCCAGCTCCTGTTCGAATCCTTCGTTGCGAGCAGCCTGGCCATCCTGGCCGTGCTGGCGGTACGCGCGCCGTTGCGACGTGCCTTCGGCGCGGGCAATGCATACGCGGCATGGCTGATCGTGCCCGCCGCGACGCTGGCCGTCGTGATGCCGGTGCCGTCCGGTACCTCCAGCATCGGCTCTTCGCTCCCGGTCATCGCGACGTCCGCCTGGATGGACGCCGCGCCGGCGATCGAGCGTTCCGGGCTGGCGCTGCCATGGCTGCTGGCATGGCTGTCCGGCGCAGCGGCGACCGGCCTCGTCCTGGCCGTCCGGCACCTCCGTTTCGTGCGCGCACTGGGGCGGCTCCAGGCACGAGCGGATGGCACGTTCGTGGCGGAGACAAATGGGGGACTGCCCGCGGTGTTGGGCCTGCTCCGGCCCCGCATCGTGCTGCCGGCAGATTTCGAGCGGCGCTATACGGAAGTGCAGCAGGTACTGCTCGTCGCACACGAACGCCAGCACCTGCGACATGGGGACCTTCAGGCGCATGCGGCCTGGTGCCTGGGCCGCTGCCTGCTCTGGTTCAACCCACTCATCCATGTCGCGACCGGGCGTTTCCGCCATGACCAGGAAATGGCCTGCGATGCGCGGGTACTGGGTGCGTTGCGGCGTCATCGCCGGGCCTATGGCGAAGCCATGCTCGAGACCCAACTGGCCCACCAGGGCTCCCCTTTCGGCTGTCACTGGGGCTTCAGCCACCCCCTCAAGGAGAGGATCGAAATGCTCAAGCAATCACGGATGTCCCGCTCCCGCCGCTTCATGGGCGGTCTGGTGTCCACCCTGCTCGTCGTGAGCACCGGCGCCGCTGCCTGGACGCTGCAACCTGCGGCCTCCACGGCGGCGTCCCAGGCGGATATGCCCAGTCGCGTAGACGATGAGTCGCGCCGCCTCAGTCCCCCGCGCTACCCCGCCGAGGCGCTGGCATCAAAGCTTTCCGGCAAGGTGTCGTTGATCATCACCGTGGATGAGACGGGCGCGCCGGTCGATATCCAGGTCGAGCAGGCAACGCCCGCTGGCGTGTTCGATGCCGCGAGCGTCGAAGCCGCTTGGCAGTGGCGATTCACGCCGGCGATGGAGGGCGGCAAGCCCGTGCGCGGCCAGGTTCGCGTGCCCGTGTACTTCGAGGCCGACGGCGACCCCGGCCTGCAAAAGGACGCTGCGGCCCCCATGCAACGCCAGGTGCCTGTGGCATGGCGCGGTTACAACAGCCTTCGCGAGTCGCTGACCGCTAGCTGGCAGCCGCCGCAAGCTTCCACGGCACCCGACTGCTGACCCGGCAGGGATAACGTCACACCGCGAGCAGCAGCTTCCCCGCGGCGATTACCAGCACCACACCCAGCATCCGGCGCAGACCGCGGGTGGGAAGCCAGCGCAGGCCCAACTGGGTGCCGACCAGCGCGCCGACCGCGACCGCGCCCAGCCACAGCGGCAGGGCGGCGGGCAGCTCGCCGGTCGCGTGCAGCAGGCCCGCGAGCGCCGTCAGGGAGTTGATCCAGACGAAGGCCACGGAGGTGCCGGCCGCTTCGCGGGTCGGCATCCAGTGGGCGAACAGCAGCAACGGGGTCAGGAAGATTGCGCCGCCGGTGCCGGTCAGGCCCGACAGGATGCCGATGGCGGCACCGGCGAGCAGTCCCGGAATCCACGGCACGCGTCGACCGGCGCTCGCGGCGTCTTCGACCTCGGCCTGGCCGGCGTGCCGGAACACACCGATCGCGGCGACCAGCAGCACGAGGCCCAGCAGCATCGAATAGCTTTCACGCGGCAGCTTGATCTGTGCGGCGAAGAATGCGGCCGGTGCCGAGGCCACCACGAAGGGCAGCACGTTGCGCCAGCGGACGTGGCCATCGCGCCAGAAGCGCACCAGGCCGATGCCGCCGACCAGCAGGTTCAGGGTGAGCGCGGTCGGTCGCAGGGTCTCCGGCGCCAGGCCCATCAGGGCCATCACCGCGATGTAGCCGCTGGCGCCGGCATGGCCGACCGAGGAATACAGCGTTGCCACCAGCATCAGCAGCAACGCGAGGATCAGGTCGGTCTCAGTCAAGTCGTGCGCGCCAGCGGTCGGGCCAGGACAGAGCCTGCCAGCATCGGGCTCACGTGCAAAGACCTGCGGGCGCCCGGCGTGGGCATCGGCTCAGATCCGGTCGATGGGGAGGGTTAGGTAACGGTGGCCGTCCGCCTGCGGCTCGGGCAGGGCGCCGGCGCGGATATTGACCTGTACCGAAGGCAGGATCAGCGCCGGCATCGCCAGGGTGGCGTCGCGCGCCTCGCGCATCGCGACGAAGCGGTCCTCGTCGATGCCTGCGCCGACATGGATGTTGTTGCGCTTCTGTTCGCCGAGCGTGGTTTCGCACGCGACTTCGCGTCCGCCCGGGCCGTAGTCATGGCAGACGAAGACGCGGGTCTCCTCGGGCAGGCTGTCGAACAGGTGCCGGATCGACCGGTACAGCGTGCGCGCGTCGCCGCCGGGGAAGTCACAGCGCGCGGTGCCGCCGTCGGGCATGAACAGCGAGTCGCCGACGAACAGTGCATCGCCGACCAGGAAGGCATTGCTGTCGCTGGTGTGGCCGGGGACCGGGATCACGCGCGCGGCGAGGGGGCCGACCTCGAAGCCGGCATCCGGCTCGAACAGACGGTCGAACTGCGAACCGTCGACCGGGAAGTGTTCTCCAAGATTGAAGATCGGACGGAAGGTCTTCTGCACTTGGCGGATGCCTTCACCGATCGCCAGCGTGGCTTCGGGCCAATGGCCCTTCAGCCAGTGCGCCGCGCTGAGGTGGTCGGCGTGCGCGTGGGTTTCCAGCAGCCAGCGCACGTCCAGGCCCCGGGCTTCGACGAAATCGACGATGGCCTGCGCGGAGGCGGTGGAGGTGCGGGCGGAGGCAGCGTCGAAATCGAGGACCGGGTCGATCACCGCGGCGTCGCGGGCGCCAGCGGCATGAACCACGTAGCTCCAGGTGCCGCTGGCGGCATGGAAGAAGGGGTGGACCCGGGTCTGCATGGCATGGCTCCTGGGGAGATGTGGCTTGGCCTGCCCTGTGTGCGACCGGACGCGGGCCGCCCTCAGCCGCCGAGGGCCCCGTTGAGGACCCGGGCCAGGTGCTCGCCACCCAGACGCAGTTGGCGGCTGGCGGTCGCACTCCATTGCAAACCGTATTCCTCGTCGATCTTTGCGCGTCCGGGATAGAAACCGGGCGACCGGACGATACGGCAGGACGCCTCGGCCCAGTCCGAGGGACCGAGCCCGGCACCTTGCCGGAGTGGCAGCCCCCGGAGGTGCTCGAGCCACTGCGCTTCGTCCCGGCCGGCCTGTTCGAGCAGCCCGCTGTCCCACAGCGCATGCAGGTTGCTGCCGCGGCCGTCGAGGTTGACCTGAACCGTGTTGCCGCCCTTGTCGTGGGCGAAGCCGGCATGCAGGGGCTGGTGCACGTCGCCAACGAAATGCACGACGAACTTCAGGGCCTTCACCCGATCTTCCCGTGGACGGGCAGGGTCGGCCAGGATCGCTGCCTGGGCCTCGATCGCGGCAACCACGCAATTGCCGCGCGGGCAATCGCGTGCCACATCGTAGTGGCAGCCGTCCTCGGCGAGGTTCACGTAGTGCCAGGACGCGCTGCGGCGGCCCAGGCCGGGATCGTTGGCGCGCAGCTCGTCGGCCCAGTTGGCGACGCCCGCCAGGCTGGGATCGGGCTCGTCCTGCAGCAGGTCCAGCGCAGCGGCGCGTGCCGCCGGCGTCATCCCGTCCCAGGCCAGCTGCGCCACAAGCCGGTGGCCCAGTCGACCCCAGGCCATCGCGGGCGCGGTCGCAAGGAGCAGCGCCAGCAGCAGGGCAGCGCGGGCGAGCGGACTGAGCAGGGAGCGGCTGTGCATGGCCGATACTGTAGCCGAGCCGGGCGCCGCCGGCCGCCCTGCTAGAATGTGCACCCCCGCCACCCATCCGCCGCGCGCGGCGCGGCCCGCAGGAGCCCCCAGCAATGACCATCAAGGTAGGCATCAACGGTTTCGGTCGCATCGGACGCAACGTGTTGCGTTCGGCCGTGCAGAATTTCGCCGGCGACATCGAGGTCGTGGCCATCAACGACCTCCTCGAACCCGACTACCTGGCCTACATGCTCCGGTATGACTCCGTGCACGGCCGTTTCGACGGCGAGGTGTCGGTGGACGGTGGCGACCTGATCGTCAACGGCAAGAAGATCCGTCTGACCCAGGAGCGCGATCCGGCCAGCCTGAAGTGGGACGAGGTCGGCGCGGACGTGGTCATCGAGTCGACCGGCCTGTTCCTGACCCAGGAGACCTGCCAGAAGCACCTCGACGCGGGCGCGAAGAAGGTCATCCAGTCCGCGCCGTCCAAGGACGACACGCCCATGTTCGTCTACGGCGTGAACCACGAGGCGTACAACGGTGAGGCGATCATCTCCAATGCGTCCTGCACCACCAACTGCCTGGCGCCGCTGGCCAAGGTGCTGAACGACAAGTGGGGCATCAAGCGCGGCCTGATGACCACCGTGCACGCCGCCACCGCGACGCAGAAGACCGTCGATGGCCCCTCCAACAAGGACTGGCGCGGCGGCCGCGGCATCCTCGAGAACATCATCCCGTCGTCCACCGGCGCAGCGAAGGCCGTCGGGAAGGTGCTGCCTGCGCTCAACGGCAAGCTGACCGGCATGGCGTTCCGCGTGCCGACCTCGGACGTGTCGGTCGTCGACCTCACCGTCGAGCTCGAGAAGGACGCCAGCTACGCCGAGATCTGCGCCGAAATGAAGGCGCAGTCCGAGGGCGCGCTGAAGGGCATCCTCGGCTACACCGAGGACAAGGTGGTCGCCACCGATTTCCGCGGTGAGACCTGCACCTCGGTGTTCGACGCCGAGGCAGGCATCGCGCTCGACGGCACCTTCGTGAAGCTGGTGAGCTGGTACGACAACGAGTGGGGCTACTCGAACAAGTGCCTCGAGATGGTCAAGGTGATCGGCGCCTGACGGGCGTTCGCCACTGCAAATGACACGAGGGGCCGGGGCAACCCGGCCCCTCTTCGTTTCCCGGCACGCGCGGGGGTTAAGCCGAAGCCGCGTATGCTGACCGAATGGAACAGAGCACCCTGCACGACCGCGCCGGTGGACTCGACGAGGCGCGCCTGGCGGCCCTGGTCGATGCGTTCTACGACCGGGTCCAGCGGCATCCGACGCTGGGACCGGTCTTCAATGCCGCGATCGACGACTGGCCCGGGCACAAGGCATTGCTGACCCGCTTCTGGTCTTCGGTGGCGCTGGGTACGCGCAGCTACCGGGGCAACCCGATGGCCGTCCATCGCGGCCTGCCGATCCACGCCGAGCATTTCGAGGACTGGCTTGCGTTGTGGTCGCGGACCTGCAGGGAACAGCTGGAGGACGACGAGGCCGCGCGCATGGTCGAGTACGCGACCCGGATCGGTCGCAGCCTCCGGTACGGGTTGGGCATCGCGGACAGCACCCGTGGCCTGGGGTTGCCGGTCGTGGCGCCGCGCTGACAGGCACGCCGGGTTTCAGCGCATGACCCGGTTGCGTCCGTTCCGCTTGGCGCGGTAGAGCGCCTCGTCGGCCTGCGACAACAGCCGGTCCATGTATTCGGGCGAGGGCTGGGCGGCAACGCCGATGCTGATGGTGACGCGGCCGTCGACGCCGCTGGCGTGCGGCATGGCTGCGTCCCATACCGCGCTGCACAGGCGTTCGGCCACTTCGACCGTCAACTTCGCATCTGCATCGCGCAACAGGACGGCGAACTCCTCGCCACCGACCCGCGCGATGACGTCGCCGGGCCCCCGCAACAGGCCCTGCAGGATGCCCACGATGCGCTTGAGCACCGTGTCGCCCGCCGGGTGTCCATAGCGGTCGTTGTACGCCTTGAAGTGATCGACGTCGATGATCATCGCGCCGACAGGCGTCCGGGCGTACTCCATGCTTTCCAGCAGCGCACCGGTCTCGCGGCGGAACCCGCGCACGTTCAGGGCACCGGTCAGGGCATCGATGCTGGCGACCGTCTCCAGCTCCGCGACCGCCTCGCGCAATTCGACGGTCCGGTCGGCGATCTCCTGGTCGCGCTCGTCGACCACCCGCTGCAGGGAGGCGGCCAGGCCGCGCTGCGAGTCGAGCGCCTGGCTGAGTTCGGCATACGCATCGTTGAGGCGGCCGGACAGGTCGCCGATGGCGTCGGCGACCGGCTGGAGCTCGTGGGGCAGGGTGCCGCTGTCGTCCAGCTGCACGCGCGAGCCCAGCGCAAAGTGGCGCAGGCCATCCAGCAGGCGTCCGGTGCCGCGGGCCAGGGCGCGCAACTGGAGCCAGGTGGCGGCAAGGATGCCGAGGCTGACCAGAAGCAGCACCGCGAACAGCGCCAGGCTGCTCTGGCCCACCGACATCAGCACCGGACGGTCCGGCGCGAACAGCACCAGCGTCCAGCCCGTGCGCAGACGCGTGCGCGCGATGTAGGCATTGCTGCCATCGAACACATTGCGCTGGAAGCGCGTCTGCGCCTGGTGCGGCTCGGCGTCGACCGGCAACAGGAGGCGGGCGTCCGTCACCTGGTCGAGAAACCCGTAGGGCAGGCCCGGGGTTGCATGGATCACCCGGTCGCGACGGTCGAGCAAAAGCATTTCGTAGCCCGCTGCGTGGAAGGCATCGCTGCGTTGGCGGACGAAGGTTTCCACGTGGATGGACGCGGACAGGACGCCCAACAGCCTTTCGTCCCGCACGATGGGCGTCGATACCGCCACCAGCGGCTCGCTGCTGACCACGCGTCCATGGAACGCGTCGGACACATGCGAACGCCGTGTGCGGAACGCCGACTGGAAGTAGTCGCGATCGCTCACGTTGGCAGCGGGTGATTTCAAGGCATCGGGTGACGGGAGCGGCGACGCCGCCTGGATCCAGCCATCGGTGTCCACGGCAATCGCGCTGCTCAGCCCGGGGTAGGCCCGTCTGAGCGTGACCAGCCGGTTGTCCCACTGCGCCAACGGTGGGTCGCCGGTCTGTGCGATCAACTGGACCGCGGACAGCCGGCTCTGGATGAACTCGTCGATGCCGTTCGCGGTCAGGCTTGCCGACAGGGCGGTGCGCTGGCCCAGCGCCTGCCGGTCACCCCGGTACTGCTGCCACAGCAAGACGGCGCTGAACGCCAGCGCGGGCACCAGCGCGGCGAAGAGCAGCAAGCGCGTGAAACGGCGACGCAGACTCCATTGGCGGGCAGAGTGGGCCAAGGATGCATCACACCCCCTGTGGATGAACCCCTTAAATTACCGCCGAGGCCGAAAGGCCCACAATCAGGCGATTCCCCATGCTGTCATTGATGTGACAGGCGTCTCGAACGGACCGTGAGGTACAGACGCCCCGCCACGTCAAGATAGCGCCATGGCCGCAAGGCGGCATGCGCGTTGCCGTCGCCGACGCGGGGCGGCATCCGTGCCGCCAGTCGTGCCGTTGGAACAGGGGATGTTCCGCTTCCTTGGTGGCATCCTGCCTTTGATGGCGACAACCGTGTCGCCATGGGGCTCCTGCCGGTTGGCATCCTGCCCGGTGGCGTCCTGCCACCGCACCCCCACGTCCGATGTGGCGGGCCTCCATTATTACGTCAGAATGCCGCATCGAAGGCCACTTCGCCGCTTACGCCGACCTGGTAGGCGGACACGCGGCGCTCGAAGAAGTTGGTGACTTCCTGGACATCCTGGAGGTCCATGAAACCGAAGGGGTTGCTGGCGCCAAAACGCCGTGGCAGGCCGAGTTGGGACAGGCGCTGGTCGGCACAATACTCGAGGTATTGCCGCATGTCCTTCAGCGAAAGGCCGACCACGCCGCCGGACAGCACGTCCTGGGCGAACTGCATCTCGCAGTCCACCGCCTCCTCCAGCATCCTGACGACCTGTTGTTTCAGTTCCGGGTCGAAGAGGGCCGGCTCTTCCTTGCGCACCGTCGCGATCACCTCGAAGGCGAAGGCCATGTGGCAGCTTTCGTCGCGGAACACCCAGTTGGTCCCCGAGGCCAGGCCATGCAGCAGCCCGCGCGAACGCAGGTAGTAGACGTAGGCGAAGGCGGCGAAGAAGAACAGGCCTTCGATGCAGCAGGCGAAACAGATCAGGTTCAGCAGGAACTGCCTGCGCTGTTCGACGGTCTCGATGCGCTGCAGCCCCTGGATCGAGTCCATCCACTTGAAGCAGAAATCGGCCTTGGCGCGGATCGACGGGATGTTCTCCACCGCCGCGAAGGCCTTCGCGCGCGCCACCGGGTCGGGCAGGTAGGTGTCGAGCAGGGTCAGGTAGAACTGCACGTGCAGCGCTTCCTCGTAGAGCTGGCGCGACAGGTACATGCGCGCCTCGGGCGCGTTGATGTGCTGGTAGAGGTTGAGGACCAGGTTGTTGGCGACGATCGAGTCGCCGGTGGCGAAGAAGGCGACCAGGCGCTCGATCAGGTGCTGCTCCGCCGGCCCGAACTTGTGGCGCAGGTCGTTCACGTCCAGCGAGAAGTCGACTTCCTCGACCGTCCAGGTGTTGCGGATCGCGTCGCGGTACATCTCATAGAACTGCGGGTAGCGCATCGGCCGCAGGGTCAGGTCGAAGCCCGGGTCGAGCAGGTGGGCGTCGTGGCTCATTGGCAGGCCTCGCAGGCTTCGGGGTTCTCGAGCGAGCAGGCGACGGCCTCGGCCGGGGCGACGCTGCTGACGGTGGACTTGGCGATCTTCGTCGCCGGGCGTGAGCGCAGGTAATAGGTTGTCTTCAGGCCCTTCTTCCACGCGTGCATGTACATCGAGGACAGCTGACCGATGTTCGGGCTTTCGATGAACAGGTTCAGCGACTGGCTCTGGTCGATGAATGCGCCGCGGTCGGCGGCCATGTCGATCAGCGAGCGCATCGGCAGTTCCCAGGCGGTGCGGTAGACCTGCCGCAGCGATTCGGGGATCGCGTCGATGCCCTGGATCGAGCCCTCCGCCATCTTGATCCGGTCGCGCAGCTCCGGTGTCCACTGGCCGAGCTGCTTGAGCTCCTCGACCAGGTAGCGGTTGACCACGATGAAGTCGCCCGACAGCGTCTCGCGCTTGAACAGGTTGGAGACCTGCGGCTCGATGCATTCGTAGCAGCCGGCGATCGACGCGATGGTCGCGGTGGGCGCGATCGCGATCAGCAGGGCATTGCGCAGGCCATGCTCGCCGATGCGTGCGCGCAGGCCGTCCCAGTCGAGCGCGGCCGAAGGCTCGACGCTCCAGGCCTCGAACTGCAGCTCGCCACGCGAGGCGCGGGTGTCGTCGAAGCCGGGGTGGCGGCCATGTTCCATCGCGATCTCGTTGGAGGCTGACAGCGCGTGGAAGTAGATGTGCTCGGCAATCTCGCGGGAGAGCTGGCGGGCCGGCTGCGAATCGAAGGGAAGGCGCAACTTGAAGAACACGTCCTGCAGGCCCATCGTGCCGAGCCCGACGGGCCGCCACTTCATGTTGGAGCGGCGCGCCGTCTCGATCGGGTAGAAGTTCAGGTCGATCACGCGGTCGAGCTGGCGCACGGCCAGGCGCACGGTCTCGGCGAGCTTTTCGAAGTCGAAGCGCCCGTCCTTGCCGTGCACCGGGCCTTCCTCGAACAGCTCCACATGGTGCGACAGGTTGATCGAGCCGAGGTTGCAGACCGCGGTCTCGTCCTGCGAGGTGACCTCGAGGATCTCGGTGCACAGGTTGGACAGGTGCACCACGTTGCCCTCGCGCAGGGTCTGGTTGCACGCGCGGTTGGATTTGTCCTTGAAGTTCATCCAACCGTTGCCGGTCTGCGCGAGCGAGCGCATCATCCGCGCGTACAGTTCGCGCGCCTTGACCTGCTTCTTCGCCAGGCCGGACGCCTCGGCCGCGCGGTAGGCGGTGTCGAAGGCATCGCCCCACAGGTCAGTCAGCTGCGGCACCTTGTAGGGGTCGAACAGCGACCAGTCGGCGTCGGCCTCGACCCGGCGCATGAATTCGTCCGGGATCCAGTTGGCGAGGTTCAGGTTGTGCGTGCGGCGCGCCTCGTCGCCGGTGTTGTCGCGCAGCTCCAGGAATTCCTCGACGTCGGCATGCCAGGGCTCCAGGTACACGCAGGCGGCCCCCTTGCGCTTGCCGCCCTGGTTGACCGCGGCGACCGACGCGTCGAGCGTCTTCAGCCACGGCACGATGCCGTTGCTCAGGCCATTGGTGCTGCGGATCAGCGAACCGTGCGACCGGATCCGGGTGTAGCTCAGGCCGATGCCGCCGCTGAACTTGCTCAGCTTGGCCACGTCCATGTAGCGCTTGTAGATGCTCTCGAGCGAGTCCTCCGGCGAGTCGAGCAGGAAGCAGCTGGACAACTGTTCGTGGGTCGTGCCGGAGTTGAACAGCGTCGGCGAGGACGGCATGTAGTCGAGCTGCGCCATCTTCCGGTAGAGCGCAAGCGCGTCGCCGACGTCTTCGGTCAGCGCACAGGCGATGCGCAGGAAGAACTGCTGCGGCGTCTCGATCACCGTGCGCGCGGTCGGGTGGCGCAGCAGGTAGCGGTCGTACAGGGTGCGCAGGCCGAAGTAGTCGAAGCGGTTGCTCAGGGCGTTGTCGATCGCACCGTTGAGCTTGCGGGCGTTGGCCTGCACGAAATCGAGCAGGCGGTCGTTGATGACGCCCAGCTCATGGCCGCGCTGCACCGACTGCGAGAACGCGTTGATGTCGATCGCCGCGACTTCCTTCTCGATCACGCCGGACAGCAGGCGCGCGGCCAAACGACCGTACTCGGGCTCCTCGGCGGTCAGCAGCGCGGCGGTGCGGATCGACAGCTCGTCCAGTTCACGGGTGGTCGCGCCGTCGTACAGGCCGGAGATGGTCCGGGTGGCGACGCGCATCGGGTCGACCGAATAGAGGCCTTCGGTGCAGCGTGTCACCGCGCGGACGATCTTGTTCAGGTCGACCGGTTCGCGACGCCCGTTGCGCTTGGTGACCGTCATGGTCAGGTTGGCGGCCGGGGGCGTCAGGGCGAACCCCGGGCTGGCCTCGCTGGACGCTGCCGCGGGGCGGGTGGGCGCGTCTGCGGCCCTGGCGGCCGGGGCGTCGGGTGTGGCGGTGGTCATGGCAGGCTCCAATGCAGGACGCACGGGTCGCCATCCCTCCCTCGGGGACGGCGCACGGGGGTCTGGTGGCGCCACGGCCTGTGCCGTCGCCCCGCCACGCCCCCGCGGGCGCGGAATCCACAGGGTGGAGCGGGGGTGTCGCAGGGGCCGAGACGGACCCCGGGGCGGCGGTCGGGCGACCGCCGCATGCCGCGACACCGACCGTCTCCCCCCGGAGACTCCCTGGCCGGTCACCGCGCGGCGTGCTTCGCGCGGCTGTCGGCAGGTCTTCGGGCTCTGGACGCGGCGCCCGGGGCGCCTCCTACTGGCCGTCGCTTCCCGGACACGTGGTGTCCAGTGCAATGACGGCGGTCGTTTCCACTACCGCTGCGGGGCAGCGCCGGCCTGGGTGCGCCTGCAGGGCGACACCGCACCGGACTTCCCTTTTAAGCCATCGCCCAGGCATTGCCTGCGGCGGCGGCACCGACATGCACAACATATACCGTTCCGGTGTTCCGTCAACCCCATATCTTGGGCTTGCTCCTGTGTCCGCCAAATTGGAGCGGATTTGCCCATGACTCCAGCCAGCCCGACAATAAGGGGCTATGCGCGTTCCGCGCCCCTCGTCCTGCCAGGAGCCCCCATGTCCATCCTCCGCATGTCCGACCTCGACCTCGCCGGCAAGCGCGTGCTGATCCGTGAAGACCTCAACGTGCCGATCAGCGACGGCCGGATCACCTCCGAGCAGCGCATCCTTGCGGCCCTGCCAACGATGCGCCTGGCGCTCGAGAAGGGGGCCGCGGTGATGGTCACGTCGCACCTCGGCCGCCCGACTGAGGGCCAGTGGAGCGAGGCCGATTCGCTGGCGCCCGTCGCGGCGCGCCTGTCCGAGCTCCTCGGCATCGACGTGCCGCTGGTCAAGGACTGGGTCGACGGCGTCGACGTGGCGCCGGGCCAGCTGGTCCTGCTGGAGAACTGCCGCATGAACGTCGGCGAGAAGACCGACGACGAGGCCCTGTCGAAGCAGTACGCCGCGCTGTGCGACGTCTTCGTGATGGATGCATTCGGCACCGCGCACCGCGCGCAGGCCTCCACCCATGGCGTCATCCGCGCGGCGAAGCTCGCCGCGGGCGGCCCGCTGCTGATGGCCGAGCTTGACGCCCTGGCCCAGGCGCTCGACAAGCCGGCGCGCCCGCTGCTGGCGATCGTTGCCGGTTCCAAGGTCAGCACCAAGCTGGAGCTGCTGTCCTCGCTGGTGGGCAAGGTCGACCAGCTGATCGTCGGCGGCGGCATCGCCAACACCTTCATCGCCGCGATGGGCCACAGCGTCGGCAAGTCGCTGGTCGAGATGGACCTGGTCGGTACCGCGAAGCAGATCATGGCCGACGCGAACGCCCGCGGTGCGAGCATCCCGCTGCCGACCGACGTGGTCGTCGCGCCGGCCTTCGCCGCCGATGCGCCTGCGACGGTCAAGCCGGTCGATGCGGTGGGTGCCGAGGACATGATCCTCGACATCGGTCCGGAGACCGCGAAGGCCTATGCCGCGTTGATCGCGGAGGCGGGCACCGTCGTGTGGAACGGTCCGGTCGGCGTGTTCGAGTTCGACGCCTTCGGCCACGGCACCGAGGCGCTGGCACGCGCGATCGCGTCCAGCCAGGCCTTCTCGATCGCGGGCGGTGGCGACACGCTCGCCGCGGTCGACAAGTACGGCATCGCCGATGACGTGGGCTACATCTCCACCGGTGGCGGCGCCTTCCTCGAGTTCCTGGAAGGCAAGGAGCTGCCGGCGGTCGCCGCACTCAAGGCGCGCGCGGCCTGATGGGCGACGCGCGCCCGACGCTGTTCTTCGACCTCGACGGCACCCTGATCGACTCGGCGGACGGGATCACCCGCTGCGTCGCGCATGCACTGAACGCGATGCAGCGGCCGGTGCCGGACGACGCGGCGCTGCGCCGCTGGATCGGCCCCTCGCTGCGCACCAGCTTCGGTCCGCTGTTCGAGGACGCTGCCGAGGTCGAGGCGGCGGTCGAACATTACCGCGATCGTTTCGAACAGGTCGGCTGGACCGAGCACACGGTCTACGCGGGCATCGCCGGGACCGTGGAAGCACTGCACGCCCGCGGCCACCGGCTCGCGGTCGTGACCGCAAAGAACGAGCCGCATGCGCGCAGAATCGTCGAGCACCTGCCCTTCGGCGGCCTGTTCGAGGACGTCATCGGCGCAACGCCCTGTGGCACGCGCAGCGACAAGCCGGAACTCATCGCCGAGGCGCTGGCGCGGCTGGGGCTCGATGCCGGCGACTGCTGGATGATCGGCGACCGGCGGATGGACATCGAAGGCGCGCGCCACCACGGCATGCGCAACATCGGCGTGCTCTGGGGGTTCGGTGGCGAGGCCGAACTGCGCGAGGCCGGCGCGGCCCGACTGGCGTCGACCCCGGGCGAACTGGCGGCACTGCTGGCCTAGCGCCGCGCGCCCGTCGCGCCGCGAGCAGGGGCCGGGCGCCGGCGTGGTCTGTTTTGACCGCGGACATTGCATACCACTTTCGCTTTTTTCCGCGGCGCACCCAAGGGCGTCGCCATGCTGTGCTAGCGTCGCCGGGTTCAATGCCCGATAGATGCCCGATGACCGACCAGCAGCGCCGCACCAAGATCCTCGCCACCCTCGGCCCCGCCACCGACCCGCCGGGCATGCTGGACAGGTTGCTCAAGGCCGGTGTCGACGTCGTCCGCCTCAACTTCTCGCATGGCGACCCGTCCTCGCAGCTGGCGCGCGCGGAAGCGGTGCGCGCCGCGGCCTGCCGGGTGGGCGTCGAAGTCGGCATCCTCGCCGACCTGCCAGGCCCGAAGATCCGCATCGAGCGCTTCGCCGAAGGCAAGGTCGAACTGAGCGCCGGCGACCCCTTCGACCTGATCGCCAGCGAGGACGCACCGGCTGGCAGCAACACCGAAGTCGGCGTGAGCTACCTCGAGCTCCCACAGGACGTCGCGCCGGGTGACACCCTGCTGCTGGACGACGGCCTGATGCAGCTGCGCGTCGACAGCGTCGAGGGCGCGCGCATCCGTTGCACCGTGCTCAACGACGGCGTGCTGTCGGACCGCAAGGGCCTCAACAAGCTGGGCGGCGGCCTGTCGCTGGGCGCGCTGACCGAACGCGACCGCGAGCTGATCAAGGTCGCCGCGGAAGCCGGTGCCGATTTCATCGCGGTGTCGTTCTGCCGCAACGCCGAGGACATGGAGGAGGCGCGCCGCGTCGCCCGCGAGGCAGGCAGCGAGGCGGCGATGGTCGCCAAGGTCGAGCGCGCCGAGGCCATCGAGAACCTGGTCGAGATCGTCGATGCGAGCGACGTGGTGATGGTCGCGCGCGGCGACCTGGGCGTGGAGATCGGCGACGCCGAGCTGCCTGGCCTGCAGAAGAAGATCATCAAGGTCGCGCTGGAGCGCAGCAAGGTCGTGATCACCGCGACGCAGATGCTGCAGTCGATGGTCGAAAGCCCGATCCCCACGCGCGCCGAAGTGCTGGACGTCGCCAATGCGGTGATCGACGGCACGGACGCGGTGATGCTGTCCGCCGAGTCCGCCGCCGGCCGCTATCCGGTCAAGGCGGTCGAGGCGCTGGTCCGCATCTGCCTCGGCGCCGAGCGCCAGTTCTCGCACGACACCGATTTCGAGGCCGCGCCGCGCAACCTGCAGCGCGTCGACCAGGCCATCGCGATGGCGACGATGTTCCTGACCGAGCACATCGGCATCCGCGCGATCGTCGCGATGACCGAATCGGGCGGCACCGCGCGCTTCCTCTCGCGCTTCCGGTCGGGCGTGCCGATCTACGCGTTCTCGCGCCATGCCGGTGCGCGCCGGCGCATGGCGATGATGCGCGACGTGTTCCCGATCGACTACGACAGCCGCGGCCAGACGCCGGGCGAGGCCGGCCGTGGCGCCATCGAGCGGCTCGTCAGGGTCGGTGGCCTGCAGGCCGGCGAACGCGTGGTGTTCACCAGTGGCGAGCGCATGGAGCACCGTGGCTCCACCAATACGCTGCGCCTGCTCGAGGTCGGTCCGGACGGGCAGGCCGTCGGTCTCGGCGAGCTCTAGCCAAAGGCATACCAGCGACGTACCTGTCCGGCTTCCCGGCATCCCCACGACCACGAAGGACGTATGGGCGGGACCGGTTCAGACGGGCTGGGCTGCAACTGGTATTGGATTCCGGGGTGTGGCCCCTGCAAGTCCTTGATTGCCCGTCCCGACGGGCGTCGGCGAGGTCTATAATGGCGGGCTTCCCACCCGCTCCCGCAGGAACCCCATGAGCATCGAACAGCTTGCCGAAACCGCCCTGGCCATGGTCGCCCCGGGCAAGGGCATCATCGCGATCGACGAGTCGACCGGCACCATCGCCAAGCGTTTCGCCGGCGTCGGCGTCGAGAACACGGAAGAGAACCGCCGCGCCTACCGCGAGCTGCTGCTGACCACGCCGAAGCTGTCCGACTATATCTCCGGCGCGATCCTGTTCGACGAGACCCTGCGCCAGTCGACGAAGGACGGCGTGCCGTTCGCGAAGTACATGGCCGACAACGGCATCATCCCGGGCATCAAGGTCGACAAGGGCGCCCAGGCGCTGGCCGGCTGCCCGGGCGAGCTGGTCACCGAAGGCCTTGATGGCCTGCGTGCGCGCCTGGAGGAGTACTACAAGCTGGGTGCCCGCTTCGCCAAGTGGCGTGCGGTCATCAACATCGGCGAGGACATCCCCTCCGGCACCTGCATCGACGCCAATGCCCATGCGCTGGCCCGCTACGCGGCGCTGTGCCAGGAGCAGGGCCTGGTGCCGATGGTCGAGCCGGAAGTGATTATGGACGGCAGCCACGACATCGACACCTGCTACGAAGTCACCGAGGTGACCCTGCGCTCGCTGTTCGCGTCGCTGTACGAGCACAACGTGATGCTCGAGGGCACCATCCTGAAGGCCTCGATGGTCCTGCCGGGCACCACCAGCGGGGATGACGCCTCGGTCGAGGAAGTCGCCGCCGCGACCCTGCAATGCCTGAAGTCCACCGTGCCGGCGACCCTGCCGGGCATCGTGTTCCTGTCCGGTGGCCAGAGCGACGAAGCCGCGACCGCCCACCTCGACATGATGAACCGGATGGGCCCGAACCCGTGGCCGCTGTCGTTCTCGTACGGCCGCGCGATGCAGCAGGCCGCGCTGAAGCTGTGGTCGCAGGACATCGCCGCCAACGTCGCCGCGGCGCAGAAGACCGTGTTCGAGCGTGCCCGCGACAACGGCCTGGCCGCGCTGGGCGAGTGGGTCAAGGCCGCGTAAGCCCGCCTTCGCTGCGTCCCCTGGAACGCCGGCCCCGTGCCGGCGTTCTTCGTTCCGGGCCTTCATGCATCCTTGACGCGGTGCCGACGCGGCCGTCATAGACTGGTGCCGCAGTCCCAGTCCGCCGGCGGGGTGGTTGCCGGCGATCCCCGCAAGGGCGTCTAGAGGGAGCGCAATGGGTACCTCCGGTAGCCAGGCCCGAACGGCCGAGCAACGGAAGGAGCAGCGGTCGGAGCTGGCCGTGTTCCTGCTGATCACCGTGGTGATCTTCCCGGTGATCGCGATCGGCCTGGTCGCGACGATGGGCTTCGCGATCTGGATCTGGCAGATCTTCAACGGACCCCCGACGGGCTGACATGGCGACCGCCTGCGCCCCCGATCTCCAACGCCGCGCGCTGCTGCGCGGGCGCTTCGACGGTGCCACGCCAGTACGACCGCCCTGGGCGCTGGGCGAACCCGGATTCCTCGAGACCTGCACCGGCTGCGACGCCTGCCTCCCTGCATGCCCCGAAGAGGTGCTGGTGCGCGGCGACGGCGGGTATCCCGTGTTCGATCCCCATGCAGGTGAATGCACGTTCTGCGCCGCTTGCGTCGACGCCTGCGAACCGGCCGCGTTGCGGCTTGAAGCCGGGGCGGCCCCCTGGTCCGTGCGTGCCGCCCCGGGTGATGCCTGCCTGTCACGCCACGGGGTGGCCTGCCAGGTCTGCGAGGACGCGTGTCCCGAGCGCGCGATCCGCCTGCCGCCGGTCCTTGGAGGCGCGCGCACGCCGCGCGTGGATCCCTTGGCCTGCACGGGATGCGGCGCTTGCGTGGCGCCGTGTCCGGTCGATGCCATCGCGTTGTTGACCAGCAACCCGGAGGTGGCCGGTGGCTGACGTGCATATCGCCAGTTTCATCGTGCAGCACCGGGTCGAGGCCGCGGCCGCGCTGGATGCGTGCATCGACGGAAACGCGGAGCTGTCGCTGGCGCGCCGCGACGGCAGCCGCAGCATCGTGCTGTGCGAGAGCGACGATCCGCGCGCGCTGATGGAGCGCATCGACCAGCTCCGCGACGTGCATGGCGTGCTGCAGGTGTCCCTCGTCTACCACCACGTCGAAGCCGACGATTCGCTGGATCAACCCCTTGGACAGGCGGCCGCGCCGCCGTCCGGACCCGGAGTGCCCGCATGACCATCACCCGTCGCGAATTCATCCGCAACAGTGCCGTCGCCACTGCCGCGGTTGCCGCTGGCATGTCGACCGGCGGCGGTGCGCAGGAGGTATTGCTCGAAGGCGATCGCACCGGCCTGAAGTGGGACAAGGCACCGTGCCGCTTCTGCGGCACCGGATGCGGCGTGAACGTGGCGGTGAAGGACGGGCGCGTGGTCGCCACCCATGGCGACGTACATGCCGAGGTCAACCGCGGCATCAACTGCATCAAGGGCTACTTCCTGTCGAAGATCATGTACGGCAGCGATCGCCTGACGCGGCCGCTGCTGCGCAAGAAGAATGGCGCCTATGCCAAGGACGGCGAGTTCACGCCGGTGTCCTGGGACGAGGCCTTCGACGTCATGGCCGCCCAGTTCAAGCGCGTGTTGAAGGAGAAGGGCCCCGAAGCGGTCGGCATGTTCGGATCGGGCCAGTGGACGATCTGGGAAGGCTACGCGGCCAACAAGCTGATGAAGGCCGGGTTCCGCAGCAACAACATCGACCCGAACGCACGCCACTGCATGGCCTCGGCAGCGGTGGGCTTCATGCGCACCTTCGGCATGGACGAACCGATGGGCTGCTACGACGACATCGAGGCCGCGGATGCCTTCGTGCTGTGGGGCTCGAACATGGCCGAGATGCACCCGATCCTGTGGACGCGGGTGACCGACCGGCGCCTGTCGCACCCGCACGTCAAGGTGGCGGTGCTGTCGACCTTCGAGCACCGGAGCTTCGAGCTGGCGGACATCCCGATGGTGTTCACGCCGCAGACCGACCTGGTGATCCTCAACTACATCGCCAACCACATCATCCGGACCGGGCGCGTCAACGAGGATTTCGTTCGCAGGCACGTGCGCTTCCGCAAGGGCAACGAGGACATCGGCTACGGCCTGCGCGAGGACCATCCGCTGGAGGTCGCCGCCGCGCACGCGAAGGATGCCGGTGGGGGCGAGGACATCGACTTCGATGCCTTCGCCGCCTTCGTCGCGCCGTACACGCTCGACCGGGCCGTCGAGATGAGCGGCGTCGAGCGTGGCTGGCTGCAACAGCTCGCGGAGCTGTACGCCGACCCCGACATCAAGGTCATGTCGTTCTGGACGATGGGCTTCAACCAGCACACACGCGGGGTGTGGGCCAACAACATGGTCTACAACATCCACCTGCTGACCGGAAAAATCTCGACCCCTGGCAACAGCCCGTTCTCGCTGACCGGACAGCCCTCGGCCTGCGGGACCGCGCGTGAGGTGGGCACCTTCGCGCATCGTCTGCCTGCAGACATGGAAGTGACCAATCCCGAACACCGCGCGCACGCGGAGGAAATCTGGAAGATCCCGCACGGCATCATCCAGGAGAAGCCGGGCTACCACGCGGTCGCGCAGAATCGCGCGCTGCGCGACGGTAAGCTCAATGCGTACTGGGTGCAGGTCAACAACAACATGCAGGCGGGCGCGAACATGCGCGAGGAGACCTGGCCGGGCTACCGCAACCCGGACAACTTCATCGTCGTTTCGGACGCCTATCCCACCGTCACCTGCCAGGCGGCCGATCTGGTGCTGCCCACGGCGATGTGGGTGGAGAAGGAAGGGGCCTACGGCAACGCCGAGCGCCGCACCCATTTCTGGCACCAGTTGGTGGATGCGCCCGGCGAGGCGCGCTCCGACCTGTGGCAGCTGATGGAGTTTTCCAAACGCTTCACCACCGACGAATGCTGGCCGGCGGATATCCTCGCCGCCCATCCCGGATACAAGGGCAAGAGCCTGTTCGAGGTGCTGTTCCGTAACGGCAAGGTCGACGCATTCCCGGCCGATGGGGTCGAGGCGGGCTATGCCAACGACGAGACCGACGCCTTCGGGTTCTACGTGCAGAAGGGCCTGTTCGAAGAGTACGCCGAGTTCGGCCGCGGCCATGGCCACGACCTCGCGCCCTTCGACCGCTACCACCGGGAGCGTGGCCTGCGCTGGCCGGTGGTCGACGGCAAGGAAACCCTGTGGCGCTACCGCGAGGGGGCCGACCCCTACGTCGAAGAGGGCGCGGGCTTCCAGTTCTACGGCCACAAGGACGGCCGCGCGATCATCTGGGCGCTGCCGTATGAGCCGGCCCCCGAGGTTCCGGACGAGGAGTACGACCTGTGGCTGTCCACGGGACGCGTGCTGGAGCACTGGCACTCCGGGTCGATGACGATGCGCGTGCCGGAGCTGTACCGCGCGGTGCCGTCCGCGGTCTGCTTCATGCATCCGGACGACGCGCGCGACCGGGGCCTGAAGCGGGGCGACGAAGTACGGGTAGTGTCGCGCCGTGGCGAGATGCGCACCCGGGTGGAGACGCGCGGGCGCAACCGGCCGCCTCGCGGGCTGGTGTTCGTGCCGTGGTTCGACGCCGCTCAGCTGATCAACAAGGTCACGCTGGACGCGACCGACCCGATCTCCAAGCAGACCGACTACAAGAAATGCGCCGTCAAGGTACTGGCCGCCTGACCGCGACGGGAAAGGGAGACAGGACGATGCAGAAGCAACGCGCGACCGGACCGACCTCCGCTGCCAGGCAGGGTGGCGCCCTCGGCGTCCAGATGGTGATCCTGGTGCTTGCCGCCGCGGTGGCGGTGTTGCTGGGCATCGTCATCGCGCTGTCGTTCAAGCTCGGTGACCGCAAGGAACGGGTCGAGCCCGCGACCGGCACGCCACCGCCGGTCGCCGAGCACGTCCTGCCGCACGGGCCGCAGCTCGATGCGATGCGCCGGGGGATCCCCGTCGACCAGGAAAGTACCCCCTTGCCGATGGCCCGGGTGATGAACGTCGACATCAAGCGCGAGCGCGCCTACCCGATGCAGCCGCCGACGATCCCGCACAGTATCGACAACTACCAGGTCTCGGTGAACACCAACCGTTGCATGCTCTGCCATGCGAGGCACAACGCGGCCAACTTCCAGGCGCCCCCGGTTAGCGTGACCCATTACATGGACCGCGATGACCAGTTCCTCGCGACCATTTCGCCGCGCCGCTATTTCTGCAACCAGTGCCACGTCGTCCAGACCGATGCGCAGCCGCTGGTGGCCAACGGCTTCATCGACATCGACACGGTGTTGGCGGAAGGCCAGCCCGTGGCCGACGGGGCGCACTGACGTGTGGGCACGCGCGAAAGCGGCGGCCAAGGGCTTCTGGGACACGTTCCGCAAGCCGAGCACGCATTTCAGCCTGGGCTTCCTGGCGCTTGGCGGCTTCATCGCCGGCATCATGTTCTGGGGGGGCTTCAATACGGCGCTGGAAGCGACCAATACCGAGACCTTCTGCGTCAGCTGCCACGAGATGAACGACAACGTCTTCGAGGAGCTGAAGACGACCATCCACTACAACAACCGCTCCGGGGTGCGTGCGACCTGCCCGGATTGCCACGTGCCCCATGACTGGACTGACAAGATCGCGCGCAAGATGCAGGCCTCGAAGGAGGTCTGGGGCAAGATCTTCGGCACCATCAACACCCGCGAGAAGTTCCTCGACGAGCGTCTGGTCCTGGCCACGCATGAATGGGCGCGGCTGAAGGCCAACGACTCGCTGGAGTGCCGGAACTGCCACGACTACGACTCGATGGACCTGACCCGCCAATCGCCACGATCGGCACAGATCCACCAGCGCTGGCTGGGGACCGGCGAGAAGACCTGCATCGACTGCCACAAGGGCGTCGCGCACCACCTGCCGGACATGTCCGGCGTGCCGCAGGGCTGAGCGCCACGCGCGGCGGGCGCGCCACCGGGGAAGGCGGGCTCGGGCAGTCCCATCCGCAATGCGATTGCCGTCACGTTGCGGGGTATGGCCCCGTCCTCACGGCATCGCGATGTGCACCGGTGTCAACTTATGGGACAGGCGGGCGTTAACAAGGGCGGCTAACGTTGCCGTTTGCCTGTGCCCGCCTGCCCGTGATCGAGTCCCGCATGCCCCCAGTCTCCCGATTCGCCTCCTTCCTCACCGTCTCGCGCATGGAGGGCGGCAGGGGCCGTGGTCCATGGCGGCGGCCGGCCGCCCCGTGGCTTGTGGGGTGGGTGCTTGCGGGATGCGTGCTGGCGGGATGCGGCGGGGCCGGGCCGGGCAGTGATGGAGAACAGGCGCCCCGGGCCACGCCGGTCACCACCCAGGTGCTCGAGGCACGGCCTTGGAGCGATACCATCCAGGCCCTGGGAACGGTCAAGGCCCGTGAATCGGTAACCGTGACCGCGAAGGTCAGCGAAGTGGTCCAGCAGGTGCACTTCGAAAGTGGCGACGAGGTCGCGGCAGGGGCTCCGCTGGTGACGTTGAGTGGCGAGCAGCAGCAGGCAGCGCTGAACGAGGCGCTGGCCGCCGCCGAAGAGGCCGACCGCCTGTTCCAGCGGCAGGGTGAGCTGATCGAGCAGAAGCTCATCGCCACCTCCCAGTTCGACGCCCAGCGCGCGATCCGTGACGCGGCGCGCGCGCGCGTGGCGCAGATCCGGGCCCAGATCAGCGACCGCGTGGTCCGCGCGCCGTTCGCGGGCGTGCTCGGCATCCGCCAGGTCAGCCCTGGCGCCCTGGTGACGCCGGGCACGGCCATTGCGACCCTGGACGACACGCACCGTGTGTTCGTCGACTTCCCGGTGCCCGAGCAGCAGCTCGCGCACCTGGCGGTCGGCCAGCCGCTCGCGGGGCACAGCGAGGCCTGGCCGGGGCGGGATTTCCCGGGCGTGGTCAGCACCATCGATGCGCGCATCGACCCCGCGACCCGCGCGGTCACGGTGCGCGGGGACTTCGACAACCCGGATCGCACGCTGCGGCCGGGCATGCTGTTGCAGGTAGTGCTGAGCCGGCCCGAGCGCGAGGCGCTGGTGCTGCCCGAGATCGCCATCGTGCAGATCGGCAATGCGTCGTATGTGTTCAGGGTCAAGGACGACGACACGGTGGAACGGGTGAACGTGCAGATCGGGGCGCGGCGCGAAGGCTTCGCCGAGGTCGAGGACGGGATTGCCGCGGGCGACCGGATCGTGATCGACGGGACCGGCAAGTTGCGCCCGGGCAGCCGCATCACGGAAGGCGGTGCGCGCCAGGATACGGAGGCGGCGGTCGAGATGCCTGCCGAAGGATCCGCCGACGAGCGCGAGGACTGACCCATGAATTTCTCGGAGCTGTCGATCCGGCGCCCGGTGTTCGCCACGGTGATGAGCCTGTTGCTCATCGTGCTGGGCGTGATGGCTTTCTCGAGGCTGACGCTGCGGGAGCTTCCCGCGATCGACCCGCCCATCGTGTCGGTGGACGTGACCTACCCGGGCGCTTCGGCGGCCGTGGTCGAGACCCGCGTCACCCAGATCCTGGAGGATGCGCTGTCGGGCATCGAAGGCGTGGAGACCATTTCCTCCCGCTCGGTCAATGGCCGTGCTTCGGTGACGATCGAATTCACCCTGGAGCGCGACATCGAGGCGGCCGCGAACGACGTGCGCGATGCCATCAGCGGCGTGGCCGACCGCATGCCGGACGAGGCGGATCCGCCCGAGGTCGAGAAGGCCGACAGCGATTCCGACACCGTCATCTGGCTCAACATGCGCAGTACGACGATGGACCCGCTGGAGCTCAGCGACTATGCCGAGCGCTACGTGGTCGATCGCCTGTCCAGCCTCGACGGCGTCTCCACGGTCCGCATCGGTGGCCAGCAGCGCTACGCGATGCGGGTGTGGCTGGACCGCGACGCGATGGCGGCGCGCGGCATCACGGCGAACGATGTCGAGGACGCGCTGCGCGCGGAGAACGTGGAACTGCCCGCGGGGCGCATCGAGTCCGGCGAACGCGATTTCACCCTCCGTCTGGCGCGCAGCTACCAGGCGCCCGAGGATTTCGCCGCGGTCCCCCTGCGCAAGGGCGACGACGGGTATGTCGTTCGGTTGGGCGACGTCGCCCGGGTTGAACTGGCGTCCGCCGAGCGCCGGGCGTACTACCGCAGCAACGGCGAGCCCAATATCGGACTGGGCATCAACAAGACCTCGACCGCGAACGCGCTGGAGGTTGCCCGGGCGGCGCGCGAGGAAGCGGAGCGCATCCAGCCCAGCCTGCCGCAGGGCACGGAGATCTTCGTCGCCTACGACAGCACGCTCTTCATCGAAGCTGCCATCGAGCGCGTCTACCACACCCTGTTCGAAGCCATCGTGCTGGTGCTGCTGGTGATCTGGCTGTTCCTGGGCAGTTTCCGGGCGGCCCTGATCCCGGCGGTCACCGTGCCGGTCTGCCTGGTGGCGGCGTTCATTCCGCTGTACGCCTTTGGCTTCTCCATCAACCTGCTGACACTACTGGCGCTGGTGCTGTGCATCGGGCTCGTCGTGGATGACGCGATCGTGGTGCTCGAGAACATCCAGCGTCGCACCGACCTCGGCGAACCCCCGCTGGTGGCCGCCAAGCGAGGAACACGCCAGGTCGCTTTCGCGGTGATCGCAACGACGGCGGTGCTCGTGGCGGTGTTCCTGCCGGTCGGGTTCATGGAAGGCAACACCGGCCGCCTGTTCCGCGAGCTTTCCGTTGCCCTTGCCAGCGCGGTGGCGATCTCGGCCTTCGTGGCGCTCACGTTGAGCCCGATGATGGCGTCGAAACTGGTGCGTCCGCACAGCGAGGGAAAGTCGAACCGCGTGCATCGCTGGATCACCGCCAGGCTGGACGGGCTGGCGGGGCGCTACCGGCGCTTCCTCGACCGGAGCGTCGAGCGACCATGGATCTTCGGCGCCTTGATGGTGGTGTCGCTGGTGGCCATCTATGGCCTCTTCCGCTGGCTGCCCTCGGAGCTGGCTCCGCCGGAGGACCGGGGCGTCTTCTTCGTTTCGGTGGTCGGGCCGGAGGGCGCGGGCTTCGACTACACGGTGGAGCAGATCAAGCAGGTCGAGGACGTGATGGCCGACCAGATCGCCACCGATGGCGATGCCAGCCGGCCGATCCAGCGTTCCAACACCCGCGTGCCGGGCGGCTGGGGCGCCAGCGAGGAAATGCACACGGGCAACGTGATCGTGTTCCTCCAGGATTGGGACAAGCGCGAAGCCAGCACCAACGACGTGGTGGAAGGGCTGCGTGGCGAGCTCGACAAGCTGACCGGCGTTCGTGCCTTCCCGCGCGTGCGGACGGGACTGGTGCGCAGTGGCGGACAGCCGCTGCAGGTGGTGATCGGCGGTCCCGACTACGAGCAGCTCGCGGAGTGGCGCGACCGCATCCTCGAACGGATGGACGGGAATCCCAACCTCTACGGCGCGGATTCGGACTACCAGGAGACCCGGCCGCAGATGCGCGTGCAGATCAACCGCCAGCGGGCCGCCGACCTCGGCGTCAGCGTGTCGGCGGTGGGGCGCGCGCTGGAAACGATGATGGGCAGCCGTCGCGTCACGACGTTCGTCCAGGATGGCGAGGAGTACGACGTGGTGGTGCAGGCCGACCGTCCGGCACGCGCCGCGCCGGCCGACCTCGAGGCGATCCAGGTGCGTGCACGCAATGGCGAACTGGTGCCCCTGTCCAACCTGGTGACACTGACCGAACTGGCCGAGGCGGGCAGCCTGAACCGCTTCAACCGCCTGCGTGCGATCACCATCAGCGCGGGACTGGTCGACGGCTATCGCCTGGGCGACGCCATCGAATGGGTCAACCAGGTGGTCGACGAAGAACTGCCGGAGTACGCCCAGGTCGACTGGAAGGGCGAGTCCCGGGAGTACCAGAACGCGGGCAGCGCGGTGCTGCTGACCTTCGTGATGGCGCTGCTCATCGTGTACCTGGTGCTGGCCGCACAGTTCGAGAGCTTCATCCATCCCTTCGTCATCATGCTGACGGTGCCGCTGGGTGTGCTGGGTGCGTTGATCGGGCTGGCGCTCTCGGGAGGCACGCTGAACCTTTTCAGCCAGATCGGCATCGTGATGCTGGTGGGGCTGGCGGCGAAGAACGGCATCCTGATCGTGGAGTTCGCCAACCAGCTTCGCGACGCCGGCCGCAGCCTCCACGAGGCGATCGTCGAATCCTCCACGGTGCGACTGCGTCCGATCCTGATGACTTCGATCGCCACCGTCGCGGGCGCCCTGCCGCTGGTGCTGGCCGGCGGTCCCGGTTCCGCCAGCCGCGCCACGATTGGCGTGGTGGTCATCGCCGGCGTCTCCTTCTCCACCTTGCTGTCCTTGTTCATCGTGCCCGTGTTCTACGTGCTGCTGGCCAGGTACACGCGTTCGCCCGACGCGGTGAAGCACGAGCTGGAGACGCTGGAGGCCGACACGCCCGAGGCCGGCGGACTGGCCTGACGCCGGCGGCGCCCAGGGCCACCCCGGCGCCGCCCGTCCACGTCCTCCATGATTCCGGGTATCGTGGGCGCTGTTTCGGGGCGACCGCCCTGTTTTGCCGCGCACGGCGGCCTTTCTGGGGAGAGAGCTAGGTGGAAGCACTGGTCACGGCACTCAACGACATCATCTGGAGTCGCGCACTGATCTACCTGTGCCTTGGCGCGGGGCTGTATTTCTCGATACGCAGCCGCTTCATGCAGGTGCGCGGTTTCGGCGAGATGATCCGGCTGCTGTTCTCGGGGCAGTCGTCGCGGGCTGGCGTGTCATCGTTCCAGGCGCTGGCGATGTCCCTGTCCGGACGCGTGGGCACCGGCAACATCGCCGGCGTCGCCACCGCGATCACGTTCGGCGGTCCCGGTGCGGTCTTCTGGATGTGGGTCGTGGCCTTCCTCGGTGCCTCGACGGCCTACGTGGAATCGACGCTTGCGCAGATCTACAAGGAGAAGGACGAGAAGGGCCAGTACCGCGGAGGGCCTGCCTACTTCATCGAAAAGGCGATGGGCCAGCGCTGGTACGCCTGGCTGTTCGCGCTGGTGACGGTCATCGCCACCGGCCTGCTGCTGCCGGGCGTGCAGGCCAACAGCATCGCCCAGGGGATGCAGACCGCGTGGGGCATCGAGCCGTGGATCACCGCGACGGTGGTGGTGCTCGCACTGGGCTTCATCATCTTCGGTGGCGTGAAGCGCATCGCGCACTTCGCCCAGGTGGTGGTGCCGTTCATGGCCGCTGCGTACATGGTCATCGCGCTGGTCGTGGTGGTCATGAACGTGCAGATGCTGCCCGACATGGTCGCGCTGATCTTCAACAGCGCCTTCGGCCGCGAAGCCGCGTTCGGTGCGGTGGCGGGCCTGGCGGTGGAGTGGGGCGTGAAGCGTGGCATCTATTCCAACGAAGCCGGGCAGGGTACCGGCCCGCATGCGGCGGCCGCGGCCGAGGTCTCGCATCCGGCGAAGCAGGGCTACGTGCAGGCCTTCTCCGTCTATGTCGACACCCTGCTGGTCTGCTCGGCCACGGCCTTCCTGATCCTGTCGACCGGGATGTACAACGTGCAGGCCCCGGACGGCAGCATGATCGTCAACGAACTGCCGGGGGTGGAGGCCGGTCCCGGATACGCGCAGGCGGCGGTCGAGACCTTCCTCCAGGGCTTCGGGGCGCCCTTCGTCGCGCTGGCCCTGCTTTTCTTCGCCTTCACCACCATCGTGGCGTACTACTACATGGCGGAAACCAACGTCACCTACATCAACCGGCGCGTGCACCGTCCGTGGCTGACCCTGCTGCTGCGCATTGGCATCATGGCCGCGGTGGCCTACGGGGCGGTGAAGAGCGCGGCGCTGGCATGGGGGCTGGGCGACATCGGCGTTGGCCTGATGGCGTGGCTGAACATCATCGCCATCCTGATCCTGCAAAAGCCGGCCTTCGCCGCGCTGCGCGACTATGAGCGGCAGAAGAAAGCGGGGCTGGACCCGGAATTCGACCCGGAAGCCCTGGGTATCCGCAATGCGGATTTCTGGGCCGAACGGAAGGCCTCGCAGTGACGCGCAGGGGCGCGGTCGGCCATGGCTGAGTCCGGCTCCCCCTGGGGGCGTGGCAACCGGCGAGAGCGCGACCGCACCGGTCGCGCCGGGAAGCGTCCGGTGACCGACGCCGGCGCCCCCGACGCACCGGGTACGGCGCGCGAACTGCGCCTGTACGGGCTCAACGCCGTGCGGGCGATGTTCGCCAGGCGTCCCGACGCCCTGCGCAAGCTTTACCTCGCCGAATCGCGTATCCCCGATCTGCAGCCCCTGCTGAAATGGTGCGCGGCCCACCGCGTGGGGTATCGGGTGGTCGACGAGGACGACCTCCGCCGGCTTGCGGCAAGCGGGCACCACGAAGGCGTGGTGGCGGACGTCCTGCGCCCGCCCGCCCTTGCCCTGACGGACTGGCTCGCGTCGCTGGCGCCCGGCCCGCACCTTGCGATCTGGCTCGATGGCGTCGGCAACCCCCACAACTACGGTGCGATCCTGCGCTCGGCTGCGCACTTCGGGGCGTCTGCCATCCTGCTGCCGCGGCACTCGACGCTCGCGTTGTCGGGGGCGGCGTCCCGCGTTGCCGAGGGCGGGGCGGAGGCGGTGCCCGAGGTCCGCATGGGGCGTCCCGAAAACGCCGTGGCCCAGTTGCGCGGTGGCGGCTTCCAACTGGCCGCGACGGTCGTGGCCGGGGGGAGCAGCGTCTTCGACGCGGTACTCCCGGAACGCCTCGTGCTGGTAATGGGGGCGGAGGGCAGCGGCATGGATCGCGACTTCGCCCAGGCCTGCGATCTGCAGCTGTCGGTCCCGGGCACGGGCGCGGTGGAAAGCCTCAACGTGGCGGCCGCCACGGCCGTCATGCTGGCTGCGTGGCGGATGCGTCACTGAGTCCCGGCGCCATGCGATGGGGGGGGCTCGAAGACTGGGCGCGTGACGCAGGGCGCGTACGAGCGGCCGAATCAGCGGCCATCCAGCAGGCGCTGGAGGGTTCCCACGTGGCGGGCGCCTGCATCCTGTGTGGGTCCGGACGGGGTTTTGATTCCGGTGCCAATGGGATGGCGGACGGCCTTCGCGAGGGGCTCGGCTGCCGTGGCTGCGGCTGCAACGCACGCCAGCGGGCCGCCGCGCAGGTGTTGCTGGACGCCCTGGGTTCGCTCCCGGCCCGGGCCACGGTGCGGTCCACCGAGCAGGCCAGCCGCCTGCACCTGGCATTGCGCCGCCGGACGCGGTTGGTGGGAAGCGAATACCTGCGCTCGGGGTGGCAGCGGTTGCGACTGACCGGCTGGCTGTGGCGGCAGGGTGCGTTCGAACTCGCGCGGCATGGCGACGCGACGGCGCTGGCCGACCCGGACGCGCGTTTCGACGGCGTGCTCAGCCTCGACGTGCTCGAACACATTCCGCAGCCGGATCTCGCGCTCCGTGAGTTTGCACGGGTCCTGCGCCCGGGCGGGACGCTGGTGCTCACCGTCCCGTTCTACGAGATGCAGGCCGGCAACCGGCGCATCGCCGAACTGGCGGGGGATGGCCGTGTACGGCACCTGGGCATCCCCGAGTTCCACGGTGACCCGCTCAGCGGCGGCGTCCCGTGCTTCCATCACTTCGGCTGGCAGTTGCTGCAGGACCTGCGCTATGCCGGGTTCACGCAGGTCGACGCGTGCCGGGTCCAGGACCCGGTGCACGGAATCCCGCAGGGCCAGTGGGTGATCCACGCACGACGCTAGCGCATCGTGCGGGCGCGTCAGTTTCCGTCGCCGGCCTCGGCCGTGGGCGCGCTTCCGAACCCGAAGTCGTCCGCGCTCTCGACCGAAGCGGCCAGATAGGCGAACACCGCGTACGCGGCGACATTCTGCGCGAGGGCCGCCGGGTCGATCTTGTCGAAAGTGTCATCCGGCGTGTGATGCAGGTCGAAGTAGTCGCTGCCGTCCTGGGCCAGTCGCGCCCAGGCCAGCCCCTTGGCGGCGAACGGCGAGATGTCGGGTCCCGGGCCGCCCTGGCCCGGCAGGTGCTCGATCCCCAGCGGCGCCAGCGCTTCGGCGATCGCGGTGTCGGCCGGTGTTGCATAGGCGGGTGCCGAGCTGGAATACCCGTAGATGCGACCGGCGCCGAAGTCGCTCTCCGCACCGATCAGGTGCTGGCGGATCTCGCCCAGGTGGGCCTCGGCATAGGCTTTTCCGCCGTACAGCCCCTGCTCCTCGTTCGCGAACGCCACCACGCGGATGCTGCGCGGCGGACGGACCTGCATCTGGCCAATGAGGGCGCCCGCGGCCATGGTGATGCCGACACCGGCGCCGTCATCCACGGCACCCGTGCCCAGGTCCCAGGAGTCGAGATGCCCGCCGATCAGCACCACCTCGTCGGGCCGCTCGCTGCCATTGATCTGGCCGATGACGTTCTGGGAGGTGTACTCGCCATCCCAGCCGCAATCGAGCGCAAGGCGGATGCGCGCCGGCCCGCGCGCGAGCAGCCGCGCCAACTGGTCGGCGTCGGGGACCGACAGGGCGGCTGCGGGAACCGGGACCAGGCCTTCGTCGAACCGCGTGATGCCGGTGTGCGGGTTGCGATGGGAGTCGGTACCCGCGGAGCGCATCACGTAGCCGATGGCGCCGGCGCGTATTGCAGCCGAGGGTCCGCGGCTGCGCACGCGGCTGCCCGGGCCGTAGCCGGAACCGTCACGGCTGCGCTCCATGCGGTAGTCGATGAAGGCGATCTTCCCGGCCAGCGAGCCGGCAGGGGCCGCTTCCAGCGCATCCAGATCGGAGAAGCGGATCACTTCGCCCTCGACGGTGCCGGCAGGGCTTCCGCCCAGGGCCGTGACCGTCAAGGGCTGCGCGTTCGCACCGAGTACGGAGGCACTCTCGCTGCGGCGCACCCACTTCGGGAAGGTCACCGGCTCGGTCCAGACCTTGTCGTACCCGAGTTCCTTGAACTTCGCCGTCGCCCACTCGACCGCGCGCGCATCGGCTTCGCTGCCGGCCAGGCGTGGGCCGACCTCGGTGGTCAGGGACTCCACGATGCGATAGCCCAGGTCGCTCTCCAATGCGCGCTCGCGCAGGCCCGCGACCACGTCCGTGGCTTCGACGGGGACATACGTTTCGGTTTCGCCGGCGTGCAGCGTCGAAGTGGCGAGGGGGGCCGAGACAAGCAGGGCGGCGGCCAGGGCCAGCAGGGTCGAACGCATCGGGGTCTCCACGGGAGCCGGCCGTGGCCGGGAACAGGCGAAACGCCGAGCATACCAACCCCGGCGGCACCGGCCGGGTGTCTCAAGTCATGGCCACGCCCGACGGGTGCGGGCTGTCCTGCTGCTTACTTCTTCAGCGCGTCCCGGATCTCGCGAAGCAGCACGATCTCCTCGGCCGGCTCGGCCGGGGCTTCCTCCGCGGCCTCTTCCTTCTTCTTCAGGCGGTTGTAGCCCTTCAGGACCAGGAAGATCACGAAGGCGATGATCAGGAAGTCGATGACCGTCTGGATGAAGGCGCCGTACGCGACGGCCACCTCGGCGACTTCAGTCCCGGCGGCATCGACGCTCGCGGGCGTGAGCACGTACTTCCAGTCGCTGACGCTGGCGCCTCCCGTCAGGCCGCCGACCAGCGGCATGATGATGCCGTCGACCAGTGCGGTGACGATCTTGCCGAACGCCGCGCCGATCACCACCGCGACGGCGAGGTCGATCACGTTGCCGCGTGCGATGAATTCCCTGAATTCGGAGATCATGCCCATGTGCGCCGCTACCGTTGGAGGGGACCGACAGGCTACCCCAACGGGGGCGGAAGGTCAGCGCGGCGGCAGGATACGTCCCTTCAGCGGCGGCAGGCCATCGAGCCGCGCCTCGTAGTGGTCGCCGGACTGCAACGGGCCGACCCCGGCCGGCGTCCCCATGAACACCAGGTCGCCCGCCCGCAGCGCATACAGCGTGGAGAGGGACTGGAGGATGTCGGTGACGCTCCAGATCATGTCGTCGAGCGATCCCTGCTGGCGCGTCGTCCCATTGACGTCGAGCGACAGGCGCCGACCCGCCAGCGGACCGGCGCGGGTGGCGTGCACGAGCGGACCGACCGGCGCGGCCTCGTCGAAGGATTTTCCGGTATCCCAGGGCAGGCCCTTGGCCTTGGCGGCGGCCTGCAGGTCGCGACGGGTCAGGTCCAGGCCCAGCGCGTAACCGAATACCAGCCTCGCTGCGGCTTCCGCGGAAAGCGGCTCGGGTGGCGCATCTTCGCCGAGGGCCACCACCAGCTCCACCTCGTGGTGGAGATCGGAGGTGCCGGGGGGGTAGTGCACGTCGCCCCCGTTCACGATCGCATCCGCCGGCTTGAGGAAAAGCGTGGGCTGACCGCGTCGGGACGGGTCCGTCGGCGCGCTGGCGCCCATTTCCCGCGCATGGTCGGCGAAGTTGCGGCCCACGCAGTACACCCGGCGCACCGGGAATCGATCGCCGGTGTCGCGGCCGTCCGCGAAGACGGGGATGCGCGTGGGGGCCGGCGGCTGGATCACGTCGCCCATGCAGGGGGATTCCGGTGTGGCGCCGCGGGGCGGCGGGGATTCAATGGGCGCGCGGCAGTCGTGGCGCGTCCACCACGCGATACTCGCCTTCGACCACGCGTGCGTCCCGTGCCAGCGGTTGCCCGCGGCGTCGCCACAGGCGGTACAGCAGGCCCGCCGCGATCATCGCCGCACCCAGCACCACGCTGAACATCACCAGGACGAGCAGCACGGCGAGCCCGACGATTCCGAAGACGGCACGCAACCACCGCTGGCGCGGCTTGCGGGGAGAGGCGGCTGCGCTGACGCGCGAACGGAACCAGGTCGGGTCGAAACGGAAGCTCTGGGCGGACATCCAACGGGTCTGACACAATGCGGCAACATCGCCGTGGGCGGAGTATCGGGCGATGCCCGTGTGACCGTGTAAGGGATTCGTTAAGCATGAGTGACGAGGTTCATGTTCCCGCCGATGCATCGCCACTGGTCGCGTGGTCGGCCTTGCCGGACGGTGCGCTGGTGGAGGTCGCAGCGGTACTGGATGGCGATGCGGAGTCCCTCGTGGTGATGCGCGAGGGCGATGCAGTGCGTGCATGGCTGAACGTATGTCCGCATGCGGGCCGTCGCCTGGATTGGGCGCCGGGGCAATTCCTGCGGAGCAAGGAGGGCCTGCTGGTCTGTGCGGCGCATGGGGCGAGCTTCGAACTGCAACGTGGCGAATGCGTCGCGGGCCCGTGCCGCGGCGATGCCCTGCGCGAGGTGGCGCTCGAGGTCCGCGATGGTGGCGTGTGGCTCGCGCGCTGAGCGGCCGGGCGTCACTCAGAACAGCAGGTTGACCATCAGTACCGCGATCGTGGTGTACACAAGCGACAACGGTGCGCCGATCTTCCACAGTTCCTTCGCGGTATAGCCGGCCGGACCGGAGATCATCGAGATCACCGGGTTGGACGCCGTCATGAAGTTGTTCGAGGCCGACAGCGCCACGATCAGCGCGAAGGCGGTCGGGCTGCCGCCTGCCGCGAGGGCGATGTTGATCGCGAGCGGCACCACCACGATGGTCGCGCCCACGTGGCTGATGACGAGCGAGAACGCGGTGGTCAACAGGCCCAGCAACAACTGCATGATCCATATGGGCGTGCCATCGGGCAGTTGCTCGATGCTGTGCCCCGCGACCCATGCGGCGGCGCCACTGGAATCCATCGCCCAGCCCAGCGGGATCAGGCAGGCCATCATGAAGACGGTTTTCCAGTTGATCGCCGAGTAGGCTTCGTCGATGTGGATCACCCCGGCGATCAACATGCCGGCGACGCCGGTCATCAGCGCCAGCGACACCGGCAGCCGGGAAGAAAGTGCCAGCAGCATGGCCACGGCGAAGATGCCCATCGCCAGCTTGAACTTGTGCGGGCGCTGCTCGCCTTTCGGGTAGTCGGTGACGACCACCAGCTCCTTGCCGGCCGCGGCCTTGGCGAGGTCCGTCCAGATGCTGTGCAGCACCAGCATGTCGCCGGCGCGCAACGGCTGGTTGCGCACGTCCTCGCGGAGGACCGTCTTGTCGCGGTTGATCGCCAGCAGGCTGATCCCGCGCTGCTTGCGCAGTTCCAGCTCGCGTCCGGTCTTGCCGATGAACGCGGAGGTGGGCGGGATCACCGCTTCCGAGATCCCGGCGCGGCTGGGATTGAACAGGTCGCCGAAGTTGCGCAGGCGCGAGCTGAGGCGCAGGAACTGGTTCTGGGCGAAATCCGCGACCTGCTGCTTGGGCCCCATCGCGCCCAGCACGCTGCCGACCCAGATGCGGGTTTCCGCCGGCGGGGCCAGCCGTTCTTCGTTGTCGCTCTTCAGTGCCAGCAGGAGTGGCGCCCCGTGCAGGGCCTCGGCCTCGCCCAGGGACATGCCCACGAGCGGGCTTTCGGCGGTCACCGTGAGTTCGTACACATCGCCTTCGATGCCGTAAGCCTTCGCGAAATAGCTCTGCGTGCGCGCCGGGGTGACGCCCTTGCCGCTGTCCTCACGCTCGAGCTTGTGGCCGAAGAAATGGAAGTAGGCGAGTGCCGCGGCCAGCAGGGTCAGGCCGATCGGCAGCGGTGCGAACATCTTCAGCGGTTCCAGCGTGGCCGCACCCGAGGGCAGGTTGCTGTTGGCCGCGACCAGGAGGTCGTTGAGCAGGATCAGGGGCGAGTTGCCGACCATCGTCAGCGCGCTGCCCATCATGATCGCGGCCGCGATCGGCAACAGCAGCCGCGGCAGCGACAGGCCGGTACGCGAGGACAGGCGGGAGGCCACCGGCAGGTACAGCGCCATCACCGCCGGGTTCTGCATGAACGACGAATTGAGGCCCGCGATCGCGCCCGTCAACAACATGAGTCGCTGTTCGACGCCGTGCGCCCGTCGCAACAGCCATGCGGCCAGGCGGTTGAGCGCCCCGGTTCGGTCGAGTCCGGCGCCGAGGATCATCGTGGCGATCACGCTGATGACGGCCTGGCCGGAAAAGCCATTGAACAGTTCGTCCGGTGCGACAAGGCCGGACAGGCCCAGCATCACCAGGACCACCAGCGCGACCACGTCGGCGCGGATGCGCTCGAACAGGAACATCACCATCGTGAAGCCCACCAGTCCGAGCACGAGCTTCATGTCGGTGGTGAGCGTCAGCGCGGTGTCCATCAGGGTCGGGTCAGGAAGTCGCGATCAGGGGCGGGGGGAACGGACGGCCTGCGACGGCCACCGCCCGGTGAGTGTGGCGGGGGCCGCGTGAGGCGTGCGTGGCCGCGTACCGGAGCGAAGCCGTGAGGGGGTCACGTGGCGTCCACGCGATCGTAGAGCAGGTCCCACACGCCATGCCCCAGCTTCTGTCCCCGCGTCTCGAAATGGGTCTGTGGCCGCCATGCCGGGCGGGGCACGGCGCCGCGCATGCCGGCGCGGTTGCGAAGTCCCGGGGTGGCATCGAGTACGTCCCACATATGTTCCGCATACTCCTGCCAATCCGTGGCGAGGTGCAAGCGGCCGTCGTCCCGCAGCTTTCGCACCAGCAGGTCGGCGAAGGGCCGCTGGACCAGCCGCCGCTTGTGGTGGCGCTTCTTGTGCCAGGGATCCGGGAAGTAGATGCGGATCTCGTCGAGCGTTCCGTCCGCGACCTCGCGCTCCAGGACTTCCACCGCGTCGTGGTGGTAGATGCGCACGTGGTCGCTGCCGTCGTCGGACAGCGCATTGAGCAGCCGGCCGACACCAGGCGCATGGACCTCGAGGCCGATGTAATCGCGCGAGGGATCCTGGCGGGCGGCGAAGCGCAGGGCCTCGCCGTTGCCGAAGCCGATTTCCATCACCTTCGGCGCGGGACGGCCGAACAGGGCGTCGAAGTCGCGGGGTTCGCCGGTGTAATCGATCCCGAAGCGCGGCCAGGCCTCGTCGAACGCGCGCTGCTGCGCCGGCGTGAAGCGGCCTTGCCGCAACACGAAGCTGCGGATCTGGCGCTGGCCTTCGTGCACGGTGAAGGGCTTTGGCGGCGCCTTGCCGGGGCCCGGGCGGTCGTCGCTTCCGCCCATCAGCCGATGAGTCCGTCCACCGGGCTGGACGCAGACGCGTAACGCTTGCGGGGGATGCGGCCGGCCTTGAACGCGGCTCGGCCCGCTTCCACCGCGAGCTTCATCGCATGGGCCATCAGCACCGGATCGCCCGCGCCGGCGATCGCGGTGTTCATCAGCACGCCGTCGCAGCCGAGCTCCATCGCAATGGACGCATCCGATGCGGTGCCCACGCCTGCATCGACGATGATTGGCACCTGGGCGTTCTCGACGATCTCAAGCAGGTTGTAGCGGTTCTGCACGCCCAGTCCCGAGCCGATCGGCGCGGCCAGCGGCATCACCGCGACGCAGCCGATCTCTTCCAGCCGGCGGGCCAGGATCGGGTCGTCCGAGGTGTAGACCATCACGTCGAAACCGTCCTTCACCAGGGTTTCGGCCGCGTCGAGCGTGGCGACGACGTCGGGGAACAGGGTCTTCTGGTCGCCCAGTACTTCCAGCTTGACCAGTGCGTGGCCGTCGAGCAGTTCGCGGGCAAGCCGGCAGGTGCGCACGGCGTCCTCGGCGGTGTAGCAGCCGGCGGTGTTCGGCAGCAGCGTGAACCGGTCGGGCGGCAGGACGTCGAGCAGGTTGGGTTCGCCCGGGTGCTGGCCGATGTTGGTGCGTCGGATCGCGACGGTCACGATCTCGGCGCCCGCGGCATCGGTGGCGGCGCGGGTTTCCTGGAGGTCCTTGAACTTGCCGGTGCCGGTGAGCAGGCGCGAGGCGTAGGTCTTGCCCGCGATGACGAGCGGGTCGGTACGAAGGGGAGCATTCATCCGCGCATTATCGCACCCCGGCGGGGGCACGCGATCGCCGGATGGTCGCAGGCGGTGTCAGCCCCCGCCGAGGGCGTGCACGATCTCCACCCGGTCGCCTTCGCCCAGCCGGTGCTCTTGATGCCGGCCACGCGGCACGATCTCGCCGTTGACCTCCACCGCCACCCGTCGCCCGGCCAGCCCTTCGTCGCTCAGCACCGCGGCGATGGTGGCGTCGCTCGCCACCACGCGCGGTTCCCCGTTGATCGTGATGTCCATACCTGCATTTTCCCGCGAAGCGCGTGCCGTGTGAAGCGACGCCGGGCCATGACGCACTGCGGCGTGAACCCCCGGTGCCGGCGTGCTTGGATATCTCCATCCGCTGGCGTATGTGCACGTCGCGGAACGATGATGCCCGCCCGCCTTCCCACAGGACTTCCATGAAGACTCCCGCCCGTACCGCCCTGGCCGTAGCGCTTGCGCTGGCGGCCGCCCCCGCGTTCGCCCAGACCTTCTCGCAGACCGTGTTCTTCGGCGACAGCCTGACCGATTCCGGGTATTTCAGGCCGGCGCTGGTGCAGCAGGCCGGCCCCTCCGCGGCGATCCTCGGCAAGTTCACGACCAACCCGGGCCTGGTGTGGTCGGAGTACCTGGCCGATTTCTATGGCGACGAGGCTTATGCCGCGAACCAGGGCGGCAGCAACTACGCGGTCGGCGGTGCCCGCGTCGGCACCGATTCCAGCGGCGCGCTCGGGCCGATCCCGTCCATCGGCACCCAGGTCGGCAGTTACCTGGCCAGCACCGGTGGCCGCGCCGATCCGAACGCGCTGTACACGGTGTGGGGCGGTGCCAACGACCTGTTCGCCGTGACGGCGGGCGCACCGGCCGACGTCACCATCGGGACCGCGATCACGCAGCAGGTCGGGCTCGTCGGGACGCTCCAGGGTGCCGGCGCCCGCTACGTGCTGGTGCCCACCATCCCGGACCTTGGCGTGACGCCGTCGTTCATTGCCCAGGGAGCACTGGCGCAGGCGCAGGGCACGCAGCTTTCGGTGGCGTACAACAACGCCCTGTTCTCCGGCCTGTCGGCCGCAGGGTTGCGGGTCATTCCGCTGGACACCTTCAACCTGCTGCGCGAAGTGACCGGCAATCCCGGCGCCTACGGCTTCAGCAACGTCACCGGCACCGCCTGCCAGCCCCAGATCACGGCGCAGTCCGTCACCTGCTACCCGGCCACCTACGTGAGCCCGGACGCAGCCGACACGTATGCGTTCGCCGACGGCGTGCACCCGACGTCCGCGGCCCATCGGATCATCGCCGACTACGCGATTTCGGTGATCGAGGCGCCGCGCGTGGCCTCGCTGATGCCGCACGCCGAGGAGACCACCGGTGCGATGCGTGCGGAGCGCGTGTTCGCCCAGCTCGAGGGGCGACCCGACAGCGAGGGCATGCGTGCGTGGGCGGATGTCCGCGGGGACTACCAGAAGTTCGACGAGGACGCCGGCCTGATGGTGGACGCGGAAGGAAACGGCCCGGGCCTGTCGGCGGGCCTGGACTGGCGCAGCGGCAGCCTGGTCTATGGCGGCTTCGTCGGCTATGGCACCCAGTCGCTGGATTTCGGGAGCCGGTTCGGGGAGTTCTCCTACGACGACACCACCCTCGGCGGCTATCTCGGCTGGCGCGGCGAGCGGGCCTGGGTGAGTGGCCAGCTGGGCTACACCTGGTCCAGTTACGAGTTCGACCGCAAGGTCGAACTGGGTCCGGCGACGCGTCGCCACCGCAGCGAGGCGGATGGCAGCAACCTCACCGTCGCGGTGCAGGCCGGTTACGAATTCGAGCACGGTGCCCTGCGCCACGGCCCGGTGGCATCGCTGGTGTCCCAGACCATCGAGATCGACGAGATGGTCGAGGACCACCCCGACATGGCGACGTCACTCGCCTATGCCGGGCAGGACCTCGACACGCTGGTCGGCAGCGTGGGCTGGCAGGTCGAGGTCGAGGCCAGCGCCTCTTTCAGGCCCTATGCGCGCCTGAGCTGGGAGCATGATTTCGAGGAAGAAGAGGGCGCCGAGGCCTTCGCGCGGATGCAGTCGCTGCCCAACGCCGCGCCATACGCGGTGCCGGGGCTGGAGATCGACGGCGACCACGGTACGGTCCTGCTGGGCGCGCGCGCGCGCTTCGCCGGGCTGGAGGCGGATTTCGGCGTGACCGGCGCGGTGGCGCGCGAGGGCAGCGAGAACCTCAGCGCCTTCGTCAGCGTGGGCAAGGGGTTCTAGTCCAGGGCGGGCGCGTCGCCCGGCTGCCGCCCGCATTGCCTGCCGCGCCCGGTGCAGCGTAGACTTCGCGCCATGCGGGTGTAGTTCAATGGTAGAACCTCAGCTTCCCAAGCTGATGGCGTGGGTTCGATTCCCATCACCCGCTCCACTTTCAGGCGGCGGCTTCGACCTTGGGGTCGGGGTCGCCGTTGTCGTTCAGGGGCGTCCCGCCCGCCGATCGCTGCCAGGGAGACGACGATGAGCGAGCGCCTGCCGAACGCACGGATCGTGGTGGGGTGGCGGGAGTGGGTGGCGCTGCCGGGGCTGGGCCTGGATGCGGTGAAGGCCAAGGTCGACACCGGGGCCCGGACGTCCACGCTTCACGTCGATCGCCAGTGGCGATTCTTCGAGCAGGGTGCCCCCTGGGCCGGCTTCCTGCTCTCGCCGGGGGTGGCCGGCCAGGCACGCGAGGCCGTCGCGCCCATCCTGGACGAACGCGAGGTCACCGACTCCGGGGGGCGGACGACCCGCCGCGTGTTCCTGCGGACCTCCCTGGTGCTGGCCGGGATCGAACGGGAGGTTGAAATCAACCTGTCCGACCGGGCCGGCATGCTGTTCCCGATGTTGATGGGCCGCACCTCCCTGGCCCGTGTGTTCACGGTCGATCCGGCACGCTCCTTCGTGCATGGCCGTCCGCCGGACGTCCTCCCTTCTTCCTGACCGGTAGCTCCATGAAACTTGCGATCCTTTCGCGCAACGCCAAGCTGTACTCGACCCGACGGCTGGCGGAGGCGGCGCGCGAGCAGAACCACTCGCTGCGCGTGCTCGATCCGTTGAGGTGCTACATGCGCATCGCCTCGGACGGGTTCCAGATGCACTACAAGGGAAAGACGATGGCCGGGTACCACGCGGTCATCCCGCGGATCGGCGCCTCGGTCACCCGTTACGGGTCCGCCGTCCTGAGGCAGCTGGAACTGATGGACGTCTATACCCCGAACCCCTCCGACGCCATCCTGCGCGCGCGCGACAAACTGCGCAGCCACCAGATGCTGGCCGCGCAGGGGATCGGGCTGCCGGTCACGGTGTTCGGCGACAACCCCGATGACACCACCGACCTGCTGTCGATGCTCGGCCCCCCGCCCCATGTGATCAAGCTCAACGAAGGCACCCAGGGCGCCGGCGTGATGCTGACCGAGAAGCTGTCCGCGTCGCGCAGCGTCATCGAGGCCCTGCGCGGCCTGTACGCGCAGTTCGTGGTGCAGGAGTTCATCGAGGAAGCGAAGGGCGCGGACCTGCGCTGCTTCGTGATCGGCAACCGCGTGGTCGCGGCCATGAAGCGGGTGGCGCCGCGCGGCGACTTCCGTTCCAACCTGCACCGCGGGGGCAAGGCGCGGGGCGCGAAGGCCACCGTGGCCGAACAGGAGGTGGCGATCCGCGCGGCGCGCGTGCTCGGGCTGGGCGTCGCCGGCGTGGACCTGATCCGCGCGAAGCGGGGCCCCCTGGTGCTGGAAGTGAACGCATCGCCGGGCCTGGAAGGCATCGAGGATGCCAGCGGCGTCGACGTGGCGGGGGAGATCATTGCCTATGTCAACGAGCGCTACCGGCGGCGCGCCGCCAAGCGGGCGGTCGCTTCACGCCGCGGATGATGCGGCACGATGGCTGCCTGTTGGCGGATTTTGTTGGTTTTTTAGGTGAAGTTTGATGGGCAATGACATCGGCACCGCTCTTTAACAGCCCTTTAATCGATGCTCGCGTAGCCTTGCTCGGGCCGCAACTCGACCCGGTCTAAGGTCAGTCCTCGGAATCCAGCGGGTTACGGTATCGGGGCAGTACAAGCCAGACTCTTGCCCAGGCGCGGTGTCCCGCGTCCTGGGCTTTTTGTTGGCGCGCCGCGCCGGTGCCAGCGACGTCTGCACGCCGCCTGCACGGCGATCGGCGCCGGCTCTGGCAGAATCGTGGAATGGTAGGCGGGATGGCCTGTTCAGGAGCCCGTACGATCCCCGGTGGCCCACCGTCCGCACCGGGGCCCGATCCCCTCAAGGAAAGGCGAGATGCGCATACTCGTGATCGAAGACAACCAGGACATCGCTGCCAATCTCGGCGATTTCCTCGAAGACCGCGGCCACACCATCGACTTCGCGGCCGATGGCATTACCGGTCTGCACCTGGCCGTGGTCCATGATTTCGATGCCATCGTGCTCGACCTCAATCTGCCGGGCATGGACGGGCTGGAAGTCTGTCGCAAGCTGCGCAACGACGCGCGAAAGCAGACGCCGGTGCTGATGCTCACCGCCCGCGACAGCCTGGACAACAAGCTCGCGGGCTTCGACTCCGGTGCGGACGACTACCTGATCAAGCCGTTCGCCCTGCAGGAGGTCGAGGTGCGCCTCAATGCCCTGGCGCGGCGCGGACGGGGCGTGCAGACCCGCGTGCTCACCGTCGGCGACCTGGAATACAACCTGGATACCCTCGAGGTCCGCCGGCAGGGCAAGCTGCTCCAGCTCAACCCGACCGCGCTGAAGATCCTCCAGGCGTTGATGGAGGCGTCGCCCGCGGTGGTGACCCGCCAGGAGCTGGAAACCCGCGTGTGGGGGGAGGAACTGCCGGACTCCGACAGCCTGCGCGTGCACATCCACGGTCTGCGCGCGGTGGCGGACAAGCCCTTCGAGACCCCCCTGATCCAGACCCGCCACGGCATCGGCTATCGCATCGCCGCGCCCGATGAGCGCGACTGAGGAGGGCGCCCCGCGCCGCCGGCGGCGGCGTTTCCGTCGCCAGCTCCGCAGCCGCATCATCCTGGCCTTCGTGCTGCTGGGCTTTGGCCTGACGGCGCTGTTCGCATGGGCGACCAACTACACCCGCAACAAGGTCGAGAACCAGCTCGTCGAGGAAATGCTGACCCGCAACATCTCCGAAGCGGCGCGGCAGATGGACCTCGATCCGGAAAACCCCGATTTCCAGCTCGACGTCAACCAGTTCAGGGCCTACGTCTACACGCCGGACAAGTTCGAGCTGGTCCGCATCAACAAGCCGATCTGGTACGACCTGCAGGACGGGATCCACACGGTCACCGAGCGCGACGAGGACGGCACCGATCGCGTGCTCAAGATGGCGGTGCGCAAGCGCCCGGATGCGTGGTTCTTCCTGACGTTCGACATGAGCCAGGCCGCGCAGGGCGAGAAGCAGTTCAACCGCGCCATCATCGGCGTGGTGGTGGTGTTCACCTTCCTGTCGTTCTTCGTGGGCGTGTGGTCCGCATCGCGGGTGATGAGTCCGGTATCGGAACTCGCGACACGGCTGAAGGAGTCCGGGGACAGTGCCGAGCCCCAGCAGCTGGCCAGCCACTTTCCCGACGACGAAGTGGGCCAGCTCGCCGAGGCGCTGGATGACTATTCCGCGCGCCTGACCGAGGTGGTGCAGCGCGACCGTGAGTTCAATGCCGACGTCAGCCACGAACTGCGGACGCCCCTTGCGGTCATCAAGGGGGCGGTCGAGCTGCTGCTGTCGAATCCCGACCTGGACAGCAAGTCGGAAGTCCGGCTGTCGCGCATCCAGCGTGCCGAGGCGCAATGCACCGATCTCATCAGTGCGCTGCTGCTGCTGTCGCGCAACGAACGGGGGCACGGCAATACCGACGTGGGCCGTGTCGCCGAGCAGCTGCTGGATGCGCACCGTGCGCAGATCGCCGGCAAGCCACTGGACCTGCGGATCGAAGGGCATAGCGAATTGCACGTCGACGCGCCGGAGGCCGCCGTGTCGGTGGCACTGGGCAACCTGATCGGAAACGCGGTCAAGTACACCAAGGAGGGCGAGGTAATCGTCCGCCTGCATCCGGACTGGGTGGAAGTGATCGATTCCGGGCCGGGGCTGAGCGCCAAGGACGCCGCCATGTTGTTCGAACGCGGCTACCGGGGCACCCATGCCGGCCATTCGCAGGGAGGCGGCATCGGCCTGTCCATCGTCCGGCGGTTGTGCGACCTGTACGGCTGGGAGGTGCGGGTCACCCCGGGCGACCGGCAGGGCGTGGTCGCGACCCTGTCCTTCGAGCCGGAGGGTGCCGGCTCCGCCGAGGCGTGATTCCTCAGTCCCGGATCCACCAGCAGCCGAAATGGCGCGTCAAGCCGAAGACGGTGGTCGAGGGCGTGCTGCCATTGGCCAGGGTCTGCACGAGCTTGATGCCGGTCGGGCGTGGTGGGCGCGGGGAGGTCGGGAGCGGCGCCACCGACACGGCGTCCGGCGCCAGCGTTTCAGGCGCCCGTGCTTCAGGCACCGCGCCCGCTCCCGCCGGGGCGGCTTCCGGCGTTGCGGACGCCGCGCCATGACGGCTCGCGAGGCGCTCGGTATAGGGCAGCGGGTCCGGGTCGATACCCGCGGCGGCGTCGGGTGTCGGCATGGGGGGCGGAGGCAGTGGCGGGGGATCCGGCTCCGGATACACGGGGACGATGTCCACCAGCGGTCGACTGGCGATCCGGTCGAGACGCTCGACCGCGGCATACGCCGTGCGCGAGGACATGCCCGTCCAGTGGTAGACGCCGGCGAGCCGGTTGGCATCGCCGGCATCCAGCGCGAGCGACATCTCGAACACCAGTTCGTCGATGCTGGCCATGCAGCGGGTACGCACCGCATGCGCGTTACGGCCAGTGCCGGGCTCGCGGATGCGCTCGACGGCCCCGAGCGTGCTGCATGGCTTGTCGGTGAAGATGGTGCTCCCGTCGGGCGCGGTGCAGCGACGCACCTCGGCCGCCACTGGACCGGTCACGCCCATCCCGGCCAGGAGCACGGCCATGCTCGCGATGCAGCGGACATGGGGCGAACGGCGGGGGGGACGTGCGGGCATGCTTCCAGCCTAGCGGGCGGGCTGGCCTGCCGGAAGGGACGCCGGCCAGGGCACGCGGTGCGGTTCAGGCCAGCTGCTGGAGCACGCTGACCGTCGGCTTGGCGAGGTTGAGCGTATAGAAGTGCAGGGAAGGGGCACCGCCTTCGATCAGCCGGCGGCACAGTTGCGCGACCACCTCGGTGCCGAATGCGCGGATGCTCGTGACATCGTCACCATATGCCTGCATGCGCTGGCTGATCCAGCGAGGGATCTCGGCGCCGCACAGTTCGGAAAACCGCCGGGTCTGGCTGAAATTCGAGATCGGCATGATCCCCGGCACGATCGGAACGTCCACGCCTGCCGCGCGCGCGTCGTCCACGAAACGGAAGTACGCGTCGGCGTTGTAGAAATACTGGGTGATCGCGCCGTTCGCCCCCGCATCGACCTTGCGCTTGAAGTGCGTCAGGTCCGCGTGGGCGTCGCGTGCCTGCGGATGCGTTTCCGGATAGGCCGCGACTTCGATATGGAAGTGGTCGCCGGTCTCGTCGCGGATGAACCGGACGAGGTCGTTGGCGTAACGCAGATCGCCCGGGCTGGCCATGCCGGAGGGCAGGTCGCCGCGCAGGGTGACGAGTCGCGTCGCGCCGAGCGCCTTGTAGAGCTTCAGCATCCCGCGGATCTCTTCGCGCGAGCCGCCCATGCAGGTGATGTGCGGTGCGGCGCTGAACCCGTGCTCCCGGGCCAGGCGCTGGATGGCATCGGGCGTGTGGCTGAGCGTGGATCCGCCGGCGCCGAAGGTCACGCTGACGTACTCCGGCGCGTAGGCCTTGAGCCGGGCCGCAGTGCGGTCCAGTTGGGTGCGCTGCTCGTCGGTCTTGGGCGGGTAGAACTCGAAGCTGATCGGCGTACGGGTCGAAAGGCTCATCGTGCGGGCGCTCGGCCGTTGGAGAGTCGGAAGTATATCTCTCTATCGCGATGAATGGAAATAATGGGACCCTCGTCTCCGCGGTACCCTGTGATGCCCCATGGGTTCCGCCTGCATGTCGATCCGCCTGACCGATTTCGCCCGCACCCGCCTTTTTCCGCGCGAACCGCGTGGCAACACCGTCCAGGACTGCAGCCCGGAACAGTTCGAGCAGCGCTTGAACGAGGAGCGCCCGGTTGCCGTGCTCGACGGCTATGCGCCGTTCTGCAAGCTGCACGTGCACCGGAACTGGACCTCGACGCGCTGCCTGACCGTGCCGGTCACAGACGAAAACCGGCACCTGCTGCGTTCCGCCTACGAGGCGCGTTCCCGGCAGGAATTGCCGGTGCTGGTGCGCTGGTTCGAAGGCGTCGAGCCGCCCGTGGCCGATTACCTGGTGGTGATCCTGTACAGCGCCGCGCAACTCGCGAAGGAGGGCAGCCCGATCGATCGCGAGTGGGGCGTGGTCGGTTGCCTGTACACGAGCGAGCCCGCGGAGATCCCGATGGCGCCGATCACGATGATGCGCAACGCGCTGGGCGTCGACGAGGGGGGCTCGGGGGTGCCGATCGACCGGGACGCGTACCGGCGCGCGGTCGAGTTCTGGGACAACAACGCCAACTGGCGGCCCTAGGCGGTCGACGGGTCGATGCCGTCGAAGCGGCATCGACCCGGTGAGTGGCGTGCGGACTGCCCGCCGGTCAGTTCGCCGACACGCGCTCGATCGTGGGCGGCACCCAGGTACCTTTGGTGATCGCTTCCTGCGGCCAGTAGGCCCGGATGTAGAGCGAGAAGTCATCCTGCGGGGCCGGCAGCCAGTTCGCTTCCTTCTCCCCACCCGGATTCGTGGCCTGCACGTAGAGGGTCAGGCTACCGTCGGGGTTGTTGACGAGCGCCTTGTTCTTCGTCCCGAGCGAGAAGCGGTTCAGCGCGTTGGGGTGGAAGAAGTGCTGCTTGTTGTACAGGGTCAGCGACCAGAACCCCTGCACCGGAGGCAACTGCCCCGCGGGGAAGGTGACGGTATAGGCATTGGCGCCATTCAGCCGCTCGCCTTCACCGTCGAAGTCGGCGCCGAAGTACATCGTCTCATCCGGCACGTTCGAGAACATGTTGCCCTTGGCCGTCGCCGTGCGCTGGAAATAACCGAAGCCGAACCGGGCGGCATTCTTCTGGGTCCGCCATCCGCTGCCTGCTTCGACGCCGTTGTTGCGGAACTCGAACATCGGCGCGATCACCGCATTCTCGGTCTGCATGGCCGTCTCGGTCAGGGCCTTCTTGAGTTCCGGATTCTTCTGGGCGGCGTCCAGGACGAAGCGGATGGACTCGTAGAGCGCTTCCTCGCCAGGCAATGGTGGGGTCTCCTCCATGACCGTCGGCAGGACGTCGAAGAAATCCTCCGGGACGACCCACTGTGTCTCCCCGTCGCCGCCCGCATTGGGGTTGGGGATCGTGGGGGATTCGGACCAGTCGGTCGTTCGCATCTCGCCCGTGAACTCGGACAGCGGGTACGCCATGACCTGGTCGATGAGTGGCTGGATTGCTTCGCGATCCTCGGCGGTATCGTCCATGAACACGCGCGGGAACACGGCGCCGAGATTGGTCTGCGAGCGGTAGACCTCGACGATGCCGTCGGGGACCGTACCGTCCCATCCAGGCCCGGCGAGGAGGTAGGCACCGGGCTTCGTCCCGTACTGGATACCCATCTTCGCGAACGAGTCGCTACGCTGGTCCACCACCTGGTACACCCAGAACCGATCGCCGAAATCGGGGACCTGGACCACGACCGCGTCCTTGTCGAGCGACAGGAAGCCAGCGCCGTAGACGACGTCCTGGTTTGGCGACGTGACGAAGCGCTGCTCCGGTGCCAGGTAGTCCGACAGCATGCTCAGCTGGTTCAACGGCGCCACCGGCAACACACCGCCGAGAAGCCCGGGGTGGGGCGCGGTTGCGAACAGTGTCTGGCGATTGTGCATGTTGACCAGAGGCCAGCCCCAGATGTACGCCATCTGTCCGATCGCCGCGGCGTATTCGGGAGAAACGGGTGCGCCTGCAACAGGCTTGGGCACGTCGGCCGCCGTGCCGGGCGCGACCACCTGTCCGGCGGGGACCTCGGCGCTCGCGGCGTCAGACGGGGGAGGGGAGGATGCCTGGGGTGCAGGCTTCGCCGCGGTGTCCGTGGGCGTGGTGTCGTCCGGTGCCTGGCTGCAAGCCGAAGCGAGCACCAACGCCATGGCCAGTACAAGGGGTTGCTTCATCATGAGGTGGAGGTCCCTGCATCGTGTCGATGGATGATGGCACGGCACCGCGTGGCGCCGTGTGCCGGAACGATGCTGCCATGTGCGAATGGCCTGGTTGTTAATGCACTGTCACGAAGCCGTGCCGGTAGCCGGCTCGGCGTCGCAAACGGAAACGGGCGCCGAGGGCGCCCGTTCCGGATCATCGATCGTGCCTGGCTTCGCTCAGTAGCGGTAGTGCTCCGGCTTGTACGGACCGTCGACCGGCACGCCGATGTAGTCGGCCTGTTCCTTGCTGAGGCGGGTCAGCTTCACGCCGATCTTCTCCAGGTGCAGGCGCGCGACTTCCTCGTCGAGCTGCTTCGGCAGCAGGTAGACCTTGTTCGCGTACGCCTCGCGGTTCGCCCACAGGTCGATCTGCGCCAGCGTCTGGTTGGCGAAGGAGTTGCTCATCACGAAGCTTGGATGGCCGGTGGCGCAGCCCAGGTTGACGAGGCGGCCTTCGGCGAGCAGGAAGATCGACGTGCCGTCCTTGAAGGTGATCTTGTCGACCTGCGGCTTGATGTTGGTCCGGGTCGCGCCGTCCAGGGCATACAGGGCATCGACCTGGATCTCGTTGTCGAAGTGGCCGATGTTGCAGACGATCGCCTGGTCCTTCATCGCCTGCATGTGCTCGACGGTGATGATGTCCTTGTTGCCGGTGGTGGTGACGTAGATGTCGCCGCGGCCCAGCGTGCTCTCGACGGTATTGACCTCGAAGCCTTCCATCGCCGCCTGCAGCGCGCAGATCGGGTCGATCTCGGTGACCACGACGCGGGCGCCGTAGGCACGCAGCGAGTGCGCCGAGCCCTTGCCGACGTCGCCGTAGCCGCAGACCACGGCGACCTTGCCGGCCAGCATCACGTCCATCGCGCGCTTCAGGCCGTCGGCCAGCGATTCGCGGCAGCCGTACAGGTTGTCGAACTTGGACTTGGTGACCGAGTCGTTGACGTTGATCGCCGGGACCAGCAGCTTGCCGTCCTGCGCCAGCTGGTACAGGCGGTGGACGCCGGTGGTGGTCTCCTCGGAGACACCCTTCCAGCTTTCGACCACGATGGTCCAGAAGCCCGGGCGCTCGGCCTTGACGCGCTTGAGCAGGTTCTTGATGACCTGCTCCTCGTGGCTGCCCGAGGCGCTGTTGACCCAGCTTTCGTCGCCATTCTCGAGCTCGAAGCCCTTGTGGATCAGCAGGGTCACGTCGCCGCCGTCGTCGACGACCAGCTGCGGGCCAAGGTAACCACCCTTGCCGTCGGGGAAGCTCAGCGCCTCGAGCGTGCAGTCCCAGTATTCCTCGAGCGTCTCGCCCTTCCAGGCGAATACGGGCGTGCCAGAAGCGGCGATGGCCGCGGCGGCGTGGTCCTGCGTGCTGAAGATGTTGCAGCTGGCCCAGCGCACGTCGGCGCCGATGTCCTTCAGCGTCTCGATCAGCACCGCGGTCTGGATCGTCATGTGCAGCGAGCCGGTCACGCGCACGCCCTTCAGCGGCGCCTCGGCGGCATGCTTGCGGCGGATCGACATCAGGCCCGGCATCTCGTGCTCGGCGATGTCGATTTCCTTGCGGCCCCAGTCGGCCAGCGAGATGTCGGCGACCTTGTAGTCACCGTCCTGGGAGAATTGCCTGGTGGAAGCGGGCTTCTGTACAGCGTTCATGTGGACTCCGGTTCTGTGCGCCCCGGCGGCCGTCGGCCGTCACGGAGGCGGGGGTTCGCAGACCGGGCGCCGTTGCTGCATGGAGAGCCGCTCGCCGAGCCTGGCCGGCGGCCCGCATTGGCGGTCACCCGGTCGCAGCGCCCCTCGGCGGGGCAGGTCGACATTCTACCGCGAGTGCGGTGCCATGGCGTCTGGCCACGAGCGGGCGTTCAGCCGCTGCAGTCGTCCATCCAGGGGGCCGGGGGCAGCGCATTCAGCGCAATGCGCAGCGCGTCGTTCCATTGCCGCTGCAGCGTGAGCAGGTAGGGGTCGGTGTCTTCCAGCCGGTGCTGGATGGGGGATCCCAGGCTGTCGCGCCGGTACACGAGCAGGTCGAGCGGGGGGCCGACCGAGAGGTTGGACCGCATGGTCGAGTCCATCGATACGAGCGCGCATTTGCTGGCCTCGTGCAACGGCGTGGCCGGTACGACGACGCGATCGATGATCGGCTTGCCGAAGCGCGTCTCGCCGGTCTGGAAGTAGGGCGTCTCGCGCGTGCTCTCGATGTAGTTGCCTTCCGAGTAGACCAGGAACAGCCGGGGCGCCTCGCCGCGGATCTGCCCGCCGACGATGAAGCTGCCCGTGGGATCGATGTCGCGGGCGCGCAGGTAGGCCTCGTCGCGGCCACGGACCTCACGCATGCAGTCGCCCAGCAGCTGGGCGACGTCGACCATCGACGGGGCGTTGTGCAGGCCGGGCCGGTCGGGCTCGTGGCGCGCGCGCTGTTCGAGCAGATTGAGCACGTTCTGGGTCAGCGAGAGGTTGCCCGACGACAGCGTCACCAGCAGGCGCTCGCCCTCGGCGCCGAACGTGCGCATCTTCCCGGCGCTGCGGAGGTCGTCGACGCCGGCGTTCGTCCTCGAGTCGGACAGGAACACCAGACCGTCGTCGAGGTTCATTCCGATGCAGTAGGTCATGGACGGTTCGCGCGGCGGACGGGGTCGGCGCTATTGTGCCGCGGGCATCGGGCGGGGCAAGCCTGCCTCACGGTCGCGGACCCGACTGCGACTGGGTCTGTGATGCGCCGCGAGGCCATGCCGGTACCGGCGTCACTTCATCGTCCGCCGACATGAACTGGCGATGGATCTCGTCGCCGAGCCGGACCAGTCGCGCCATCGCATCCTGCAACCAGGCCTCCAGCCCGCTCTCCACGATCTCGTCCAGGCGGGCGTACTGGACCTGGGCGGCGAGCGAACCGGCCTGCCGCACCACCTCCAGTCCGTCATGCCCCGCGAGCGACTGCAGGACCTCGTGCAGGCGCCCCACGCAGGTGCGCAGCGAGCGCGGGTTGCCGCCATTGAGCAGCATGAGCTCTGTGACGGTGACGGGGTTGACCGAGTCCCGATAGAGGCGGCGGTAGGTCTCGAAGGCCGACAGCGACTGCAGCAGGGCACTCCACTGGAAGTACTCGACCGCGTCGCGTACCTCGCGGCTTTCGGCCAGGTCGGCGTCGCTGCCGACCACGTCGAGCATCCGGATGGCCCAGTCCGCCCGTTCGATGAACGTCCCGAGGCGCAGGAAGTGATAGCCCTCGTCGCGACCGAGCGTGCCGATCATGACGCCGCGGAACGAGGCGGAGCAGTTCTTGATCCACTCCAGCACGCCGCTGATGCCCTCGTTGCGGATCCGGGCCGCGTCGATGCCGCGCATCTCCAGCCAGGTCGCGTTGAGGTCCTCGTACATCTCGGCGGTGATCGCCACCCGTTGTGCCCGTGCGTTCTCGCGCGCGGCATGGAAGGCGTGGTGGATCGACGAGGGGTTGTCGGGCGACAGCAGCAGGAAGTCGACCACGGTTTCCCCGTCGATCCGGTCGTGGCAGGACTCGAAGCGATCCGCCACCCCGAGCGCCTCCAGCGCCCGGCGCCAAGGCGCGGCCTGCGCCTTGCCGCGGTCCAGGCGCTCCGGCAGCATCGCGATGCGCTGGGTGACATCCAGCAGGCGGGCGGTGTTCTCGGCGCGCTCCATGTGGCGTGCCACCCAGTACAGGTCGTTGACGGTCCGGCACAGCATCAGCGGGTTCCTCCCGGAAGCGGCGCGTCGGTGTCGAGCACCCAGGTGTCCTTGGTGCCGCCGCCCTGCGACGAGTTCACCACCAGCGAGCCTTCGCGCAGCGCCACCCGTGTCAGGCCGCCAGGCATCACATGGATCTTCTCGCCCGAAAGGATGTAGGGGCGAAGGTCGATGTGGCGGGGCGCGAGCCCGCTCTCGGCGAAGGTGGGGCACGTCGACAGCGACAAGGTCGGCTGCCCGATGTAGTTGTCGGGATCGTCCAGGATGCGCTGCCGGAACGCCTCGATTTCCTCCCGGGTCGAGGCGGGGCCCACCAGCATCCCGTAGCCGCCGGCGCCGTGGACCTCCTTCACGACGAGCTCGGCGAGGTTGTCGAGCACGTACTGGCGCTCATCGGGATTGCGCAGCTGGTAGGTCGGTACGTTGTGCAGGATCGGCTCTTCGCTCAGGTAGAAGCGGATCATCTCCGGCACGAACGGGTAGACCGATTTGTCGTCGCCGACACCCGTGCCCGGCGCATTCGCCAGGGTGACGTGGCCGGCCCGGTAGGCATTGAAGAGGCCCGGCACGCCCAGCATTGATTCGGGGCGGAACACGTTCGGGTCGAGGTAGTCGTCGTTGATGCGGCGATAGATCACGTGCACGCGCTGGGGCCCGCGGGTGGTGCGCATGTAGACCATGTCGTCCCGCACGAACAGGTCCGCACCCTCCACCAGTTCCACCCCCATCTGCTGGGCCAGGAACGCATGCTCGAAGTACGCTGAATTCGCCGCTCCCGGCGTCAGTACCGCGACCACCGGGTTGTCGATGCCGACCGGGGCTGCCTGCCGGAGTATCTCGAGCAAGGCATCGGGATAGCGCTCGACGGGCGCGATCTGCTGGCGCGAGAACAGCTCCGGTATCAGCCGGGCCATCATCCGCCGGTTCTCGAGCATGTAGGACACGCCGGATGGCACGCGCAGGTTGTCTTCAAGCACGTAGTACTCGCCATCGCCGGCGCGGACCAGGTCGATCCCGGACACGTGGGAGTAGATGCCGCCCGGTACCTCCAGGCCCTGCATCTCCTTCCGGTATTCGCTGTTGCCCAGCACCAGGGCCTGCGGGACGCGTCCTTCCTTGAGGATGCGCTGCTCGCCGTAGACATCGTCCAGGAACAGGTTCAGTGCATGGACGCGCTGGCGCAGGCCGGCTTCAAGCATCCGCCACTCCGACGCGGGCAGGATGCGCGGCACGATGTCGAACGGGATCAGGCGCTCGTTGCCCGACTCTTCGCCATAGACGGAGAAGGTGATGCCGACGCGGGTGAAGGAGATCTCCGCCTCGCGCCGCTTGCCGGCAATGACGGCTTCGGGCGTGCCGCGTACCCAGTCGTCGAAGGCGTGATAGTGCGGCCGGACCTGGCCGTCCGCATCGTGCATCTCGTCAAAGCCGTCGGGCATGGCGTGCTCCGCGTCTGGATCGGGGAACGCAACGAACCGGGAGTCGGGGGAGGGCCGGAGGCGGCCGGGCACCTGCATCGCTGGAGGCGCCCGCGAGTCCGTCGCGAATCACCATCTAACACGAGCCAGCGGCAAGGCCACATGAAAACGGGCCGCACAGGGCGGCCCGTCGGCGCTCATGGACTCGCCGTTACGCGCTCCATGCCGGGTAGCGCAAGGCTCCGCGCCCAGGCTTCCGTACGCGCCGGAGGGTGCGCATCCGCGCACCGGAGATTACGTTGTTGGATTTTTTCGGAGCTGTATCCAAGCGCCCTCAAGGGTGACACCTAGCAGCGTGACGCAAGCCGTCAATCAGGCCATCTTCCCGCGGGGGTAGAAGTCCGCTCAATCGACGTTACCCGGGACGTCAGCGGGATACAGCCGAAGGCGGACCACTGCGTCCGAGCCGTGTGCAGCATGAGATCCAGACCGCGCCTCTTCGCCCCATCCTTCGAGACGAACCATCCTGTCCGGCAGGTTGGAGACCAGCAGGATGCCCTGGGCGTCGGTCACCCCTGAGAATTGCACTCGGTGGTCCGCTTCGAGGGCGACGCGAACCGTGACACCAGGAAGGGCATGGCCGTGCTCGTCCTCCGTTCGCACCTCAAGTACGTTATCCCCCGCCCAAAGCGATCGCTCTACCTCCAGCGGAAGGCCACCGCTGTCCTCCGCCCACAACGCAATTCGATTGGGCCCATTCACGAGGATGGTTCCAGAAACACGCACGACGGACTCAGAAACGCTGATTGCAGTGGCTGGCTGGGGCACGCCGTTCCGATACAGCTTGATAGAGCGCGGGTCTGGGTTGAAGGTGTCACCTGACAACCGGAACGAGAGCGTCGCACCAGTGGAATTGAAGGCGTAGGGATTTGCGCCCTCCAGCAGCACCGGAAAGGGGGAGAAGGGCCCTTCTACCTCGCTCTCATCGGGTGTCCCGACGGCTGCTCGCGATGACGCCAAATGGACGGGCAGCACCTGGGCGGCTTCGAGGCTATCCGATCTCGCCGCGGCCGGCGAGCGTGTGGGTCCGCTTTCGATTGCCGCGGTGGTGGGCGCAAACAGAATCGCAACCAGTAGAGCGTGGAATCGTGTCGTGGCGGTGCGTTCTGGCCACAGGTCCTTCATGTGTTCCTCCTTATGGTCGAGCGCACAACCGACCTGCTCGGAAAGGCATGCATCAACTCTCCTTGGCGTGCGGCAGCATCACCCTCCGGCATTCACTGGGCCGCCCCTGTAAGCCTTATCACATATCCACATGAAAACGGGCCGCACAGGGCGGCCCGTCGGGTATCGAAGTGGCAGGTGCGCTTACAGCTTCGCGGCCTTGCGTAGCTCTTCCGCCTTGTCGGTCTTCTCCCAGGAGAAGGCCGTGGCGACCTGCGTGTTGCCCGCGCCGTCGACGTAGCTGACTTCCTTCGGCTTGCGGCCGAAGTGGCCGTAGGCCGCGGTCTGCTGGTAGATCGGGTGGATCAGGTCGAGCATCTTCACGATGCCGTAGGGGCGCAGGTCGAAGTGCTTGCGGATCAGCTTCTCGATCTTGTCGTCGCTGATCCGGCCGGTGCCGAAGGTGGTGACGGAGATCGAGGTCGGCTCGGCGACGCCGATGGCGTAGCTCACCTGGACCTCGCACTTGTCGGCCAGGCCGGCGGCGACCACGTTCTTGGCGACGTAGCGCGCCGCGTAGGCCGCGGAACGGTCGACCTTCGACGGATCCTTGCCCGAGAACGCACCGCCGCCGTGGCGAGCCATGCCGCCGTAGGTGTCGACGATGATCTTGCGGCCGGTCAGGCCGCAGTCGCCCACCGGGCCGCCGATCACGAAGATGCCGGTCGGGTTGATGTGCACCTTGTTCTTCGGCAGCGCGTCGAGCCACTTCTTCGGCAGCACCGGCTTAAGGATATGCTCGCGCACCGCTTCGACCAGGTCCTTCTGCTTGATGCCCGGGTCGTGCTGGGTCGACAGCACGACGGCATCGAGGCCGACGATCTGGTTGGCGTTGTCGTAGCGCAGGGTGACCTGGCTCTTGGCGTCCGGGCGCAGCCACGACAGCGGGGAGTTCTTCTTCTTGCGGACCTTGGCCTGCTGCTCCACGAGGCGGTGGCTGTAGTAGATCGGCGCCGGCATGAACTCCGGGGCTTCGTTGCAGGCGTAGCCGAACATCAGGCCCTGGTCGCCCGCGCCCTGTTCCTCCGGCTTCTTCTGCTTCTTCGCGCTGCCGTCGACGCCCGCGGCGATGTCCGGCGACTGCTTGCCGAGCATGTTGATGATCGCGCAGGTGTGGCCGTCGAAGCCGACGTTGGAGTTGTCGTAGCCGATCTGGTTGATGACCTTGCGGGTCAGCTCCTCGATGTCCACCCACGCCGTCGTGGTGACCTCACCGGCGACGATCGCCGCGCCGGTCTTCACCAGCGTCTCGCAGGCCACGCGGGCGCGTTTGTCCTGCGCGAGGATCGCGTCGAGGACGGCATCGGAGATCTGGTCGGCGATCTTGTCCGGATGACCCTCGGACACGGATTCGGAGGTGAACAGGTAGCTGGACATCAGGTCTTTATCCTTTGATTCGGATAGAAGGATGGCCGGAAATGATACCGGACCGGCCGCCAGCGTGCATTGTGCCCGTTCCGGATGTTTCCTGCGGGTTAAGGATCCGGGCCCGGAATGTCACGCGACTGTCGCGGTGTCGCAACGCCACTGCCTTGGCCGGGCGGCACCATGCAGGTCCAACGGCCCGCCTGGGGATTGCGATGAGCACGCGACCGTTGTCCCGGATGCCCGAGCGCCACCGCACGGTCTTCATTTCGGACGTGCACCTGGGTTCGATGCATTGCCATGCCGCCGAACTGGCGGATTTCCTCCATCGACTGCGCTGCGATCGCCTTTACCTGGTCGGCGACATCGTCGACCTGTGGTGGATGGCACAGCGTCGCGCGGTCTGGAAGCAGGACCAGCACCGGGTGGTGGAGGCGCTGCATGCGCTGGCACGGGCCGGCACCGAGCTGGTGTACGTGCCTGGCAACCACGACCGTCCGATACGTCGCTTCTGCGGCTTGGTGCTGCCGCGCATGCAGGTCAGGCGGCGGGCGGTGCACGTGACCGCCGACGGCCGGCGGCTGCTGGTCATCCATGGCGACGACTACGACGGCAGCACGCAGTTCGGTGGCCTGCAGGAGCGGCTCGGCGACTGGCTGTACTACCGCATCCTCACCGGCAACCGCTGGGTCAACCGGCTCCGCCGGATGGCCGGCATGCGCTACTGGTCGATGGCTGAGTTCCTGAAGCGACGGAGCGGCGCGGCGGAGCGCTACATCGCGCGCTTCGTCCAGGCCGGGCTCGATGACGCTCGCCGGAGGGGCCTGGACGGCATCGTCTGCGGCCATATCCACCGGGCCGCACTGTTCGAGCGCGACGGCTGCATCTACGCGAACGACGGTGACTGGGTGGAGAGCCTGACCGCGCTGGCCGAAGCGCCGGATGGCAGCCTCAAGCTGCTGACCCATGCGGGCGAGACATTGGCCATACTGCCCGCGCGGCCGCTGCCGCCGAGACCCCTGGCACGGGCGGCCTGACGTCTTCGCCGGCCGCACGGGTGCGGGTAGCATGCGCGGATGGATTCGCTGACCCAGATCGTCCTTGGCGGTGCCCTCGCCGCTGCCATCGCGCCGGCTGGGCATCGCCGGGCCGCGTTGCTGGCGGGTGCCGCGCTCGGCACCCTGCCGGACCTCGACGTCCTGCCCATCAACCTGCTGACCGACGACCCGGTGCAACGGATGACCCTGCATCGCGGCCTCAGTCATTCGCTGCTGGTGCTGCCCTTCGTGGCCTGGGGGATATGGGCCTGGTGCAGGGGGCGCGGCGGACGCGTCGCCGAATCGCCGCGGCGGTGGTTCTGGGCCATGCAGGCGGCGTTGTGCACCCATCCCCTGCTGGATGCGTTCACGGTCTATGGCACGCAATTGCTGTGGCCGCTGCCGGTACGGCCGACGATGTGGTCCAGCGTGTTCATCGTCGATCCGCTGTACACGGTATGGCTGCTGTGCGCCTGTGTCATCGCGTGGTGGGCCCGGGCGCGACCCCTGGCACGGCAGGCATTGATGGCGGGCCTCGTCGTCAGCAGCCTGTACCTCGGTGCGTCCCTGCTGGCGAAGCACGCGGTCGAGGACGCCGCGAAGGCGGTACTGGCCGAACGTGGCCTGGAGGATGCGCCGCGGTTCTCGGTGCCGATGCCGTTCAACATCCTGCTGTGGCGGGTGGTGGTGATGACGCCCGAGGGCTTCCTCGAGGGCGAGCGATCGCTGGTCGCGGACCGTGCCCCGATGCGCTTCAGCGCGCATGCGTCGGATACGCGGGGGCTCCTCGCGGTCGCGGACTATCCCGCGGTGGCACGCCTGCGCTGGTTCAACCACGGCTTCATGAAGGCGGAGCAGCGCGACGGGAAACTGGTGTTGTCGGACCTGCGGATGGGCGCCGAGCCCGACTACACGTTCCGGTTCGCCGTTGCCACGAAGGATGCGGACACGTGGCGGGAAATCCCGCCGGAACAGATGGCATGGCCGTGGCAGGCGAGGCAGCGGCTGGCCTCCATGTGGACCCGCATCTGGAACGAGCCCGGCAGCCCGGCAGCGCCGGATGCGGTGCCGGCTTCGAGCCGGCCGGCACCGCACGGATGAGGGATCAGCCGGCCTCGCGCGCCGTACTGGACGGCGAGAGCTGTACGACGACCTCCTGGCCCTGGCGATCAACGAGCACCACGGGCTCGCCGTCCATCAGGCGCTGGTGCTTCTCGGCCCCGATGGCACGCGTGAACTGATCGAGCGAACGCTGGTAGGAATAGCGGTGCTCGGCGAAGGCGGTGCGGTTGCCGAGCACCATCTGCACCTTGCGTTCGCTCAATCCGGTGACATCCGACAAAGTGCCGACCGGATCGTCGTTGGCGGCGGCGGGGAAGGCCGCCATCGTGGCGAGCACGAGGGTAGCGAACTTGGCATGCATGGCAGTCTCCTTACGCCGGGATGCGGCAGCGGGGGTACTGCCGAGGGGGAGCATCCCGGCAGGGATATTCGGCCACGTCCAGCGGTGATGCACATGAGCCAAAGGCACGGGTGACTTCTGGCGCCATCGCCGGCGCGGTACCGCGGCTCAGGCGGCGGCCGACAGATCGAACGGCGCGCCGGCTTCCAGCGCATCGAAGTAATCGGCGGTCAGGCCGAGTTGCTCGCTGGCCGTTGCAGCGCGGTTGACCACGGCGCGGAACGCGTGGTTCTCGGGCCGATCCCGGGCGTACCAGCCCAGGTGCTTGCGGGCGATCCGGACACCGGCCTCTTCTCCATAGAAGGCATGGAGGTCGGCGAGATGTCCGAGCAGGACCTCGCGCACCTCCCGCAGGGTCGGTGCAGGCAGCGTCCTGCCGGTGGCGAGGTAGTGTGCGATCTCCCGGAAGATCCAGGGGCGGCCCTGGGCCGCACGGCCGACCAGCAGCGCATCGGCACCGGTGTGGCGGAGCACCTGCGCCGCCTTCTCGGGCGAGTCGATGTCGCCGTTGGCGAACACGGGGATGGACAGGGCCGCCTTGACCTCGGCGATGGTGTCGTACTCGGCGTTACCCCGGTACTGCTGGTCGCGCGTACGCCCGTGCACGGCGAGCGCGGCGATGCCGCTTGCCTCGGCGATGCGCGCGATCTCCAGTGCGTTCTTCCGGTCGGCGGCCCATCCGGTCCGGATCTTCAGGGTCACCGGCACGTCCACCGCACCGACCACCGCCGCCAGGATCCGGGCCACCAGGTCCGGTTCGCGCATCAGCGCCGAGCCCGCCCAGGCGTTGCAGACCTTCTTCGCCGGGCAGCCCATGTTGATGTCGATGATCTGGGCGCCCTGCGCGACGTTGTGGCGAGCGGCGTCCGCCATGGTCGCAGGCACCGTACCGGCGATCTGCACGCTGACCGGTGCGGGTTCACCCGCATGGTCCATGCGGTGCCGGGATTTGGCGGTGTGCCAGAAGCGCGGGTCCGAGGTGGTCATCTCCGACACGCACAGCCCCGCCCCCATGCGCTTGCACAGGATCCGGAAGGGCTTGTCGGTCACGCCCGCCATCGGCGCCAGGACGAGGCGCGGCGAGATCGCGTGCGGGCCGATTCGGAGGGTGTCGGCGGCCATGTCCGCCATTGTAGCGGTGGCGGACCCGGCGGCGCCGATCCGCAGCAGTGCGGCTTGGGGATCGGCCGGCAGAAAAGGCCCGGCACGGAGCCGGGCCAGGAGACGCCTGTCTTCGGGATCAGGCGGTCTTGTCGTTCAACAGCGCCGAGGGCGCGTGGACCATCACCGATTGGATGCCGTTGTCGCGGGCCGAGGGGCTGCTGTACAGCTGGCTTCGCCCGATGACCTGGCCGTTCGAGGCCTTGAGCGTGAAATAGGGGCGGTCGTCGGATGCGGTCAGGCGGTCGAAGTTGGTTTCCTGCTCGCTGTGCGTACGTACCGACTCCACGCCGTTCATGCAGGAGGCCTTGGCCGTGTACCCCTCGCTGGTGAGGATGACCTGGCCGTTGCCGGCGAGGAGGTTGAACTGGAACTCACCGTTGGTACGGGTCGTGATTTCGAACTTGCCGGCCATGCTCTGCCTCCCTGAAAGTGTGATCAACGCCCCATTTATGGGGTGGTGGGGGCAGATTATGTGAGTTTCTGTTAATTGGAGGTTAAGAAATACCTGTCAGCCGGCACAGGCGCCAAAGCGGCCGGCGACGTCGATCGCGAGGGGCATGGCAAGCGCGGCCCCGGGTGTTTCGGTGGCCAGTGAGGCGTATCGCACGGCCTGCAGCAACATGCCGCGGTCGACCGCGCGCTGGACGGCCAACGCGGCGGCGAGGGCCCCGTTGAAGGCGTCGCCCGCGCCGGTCGTGTCCACCGTGTGCACCCGGGGGGCGGAGACCCGCAATGGCGACCCGTCCACGGGGGAGAAGAACACGCCGGCCGCGCCCAGCGTGACCACGACATCACCGCGTGGCAGGAACCTGCGCGCGACGGCGTGGAGGGCGTCGTCGTCGAGGGTGGAAAGTGCGTCCGCCTCGACGTCGATGCCATGCCGCCGGGCCAGGTGGGCCGCGAGCTCCGTTTCGTTCGGCGTCGCGATGGACGTCGCCGCCCACAGCTCCTGGGGTATGTCGACGTTGGCAGGGGCGGGGTTCAGGACGGTGAGTCCCCCCTGCGCCCGGGCGCGCTCGAACGCGGACAGCACGGCGGCACAGGGGACCTCGCACTGGGCAAGCACGACTGCGGCATCGGCCAGCAGCTCCGCCCGTCCCTGCACGAAGCCGGCATCGAGCGCGTCGTTTGCACCCGGCCCGATCACAATGTGGTTGCGGCCCTCCCGGTCAACCTGGATCCCGGCGGTCCCGGTCGGTGCGTCCGACGGCTGTGCGTGCAGATGGATGCCCTCGTCGCGCGCGAGCATGCGCGCGAGTTGTCCCCCGAGGTCGTCGCCGAGCGCGCAGACGAAGTGGGTGGGCGCACCAGAGCGGGCCGCGGCGACGGCCTGGTTGAACCCCTTGCCGCCCGGGCCCGAGGTATAGCACCCCTGCAGCGTTTCGCCGGCCCGGGGCAGGGATTCGACACGCCACACGTGGTCCACGTTGAAGGAACCGACGACGACGACCGGGCCAGGCATGTTCCGTTCTCAGGCGAAGTGGGTAAGCACGCCGGCGATGGTCGCGGTCATCAGGGTCGCCACCGAGCCGCCCAGCACCGCCCGCAGGCCGAACTTCGCCAGGTCCTGCCGCCGCTCCGGCGCGATCCCGCCAATGCCGCCGATCTGGATGGCGATGGAGCTGAAATTGGCGAACCCGCACAGGGCGTAGGTCGCGATCAGCCGGCCCTGCGGCGTCAGGGTCACCCCCTCGGCGGTACCGTTCATGATCTCGCTGAGCTGCATGTACGCCACGAACTCATTGAGTACGACCTTGGTGCCGATCAGCCCACCCACCGTGGTCGCGTCTTCCCAGGGCACGCCCACGACCCACGCGATCGGCGCCAGGACGTAACCGAGCAGCGAGGAGAGGTTGGTGGGCCTGCCCAGCGCCGCTTCCAGCCCCGTCACCTGTCCCAGCCACTCCAGCGGAGCATTGATCAGTGCGATCAGGGCGATGAACGCGAGCAGCATCGCACCGACGTTCAGGGCCAGCCGGAGCCCATCCGATGCGCCCGCGGCAGCGGCGTCGATGACGTTCCGGGTGGTCTTCTCCATGTCCATGCGCACCGAACCCAGCGTCAGGGGCTTGCCGGTCTCGGGCACGAGGATCTTCGCGATCACCAGCGTCGCCGGCGCGGCCATGATGCTGGCGGTGATCAGGTGCTTGGCGTAGTACGCCTTCTGCACGGGATCGCCCCCGCCCAGCATCTGCACGTAGGCGGCCAGGACCCCGCCGGCAATCGTGGCCATGCCGCCGATCATCAGCGTCAGGAGCTCGGATTCGGTCATCCGGGCGATGTAGGGCTTCACCACCAGCGGCGCCTCGGTCTGGCCGATGAAGGCGTTTGCGCAGACCGAAAGTGTTTCCGCGCCCGACACCGGCATCACCCGGGTGATCGCCCATGCCATGCCCTGGACGATCCTCTGCATGACGCCGAGGTGGTAGAGCACGCTCATCAGGCTGGCGAAGAAGATGATGGTGGGCAGCACGTGGAACGCGATGACCATGCCGAAGCGGTCCAGGTCCATCAGGTTGCCGAAGATGAAGCGGGAGCCTTCGTTGGTGAAGCCGAGCACGGTGACGAACCCCTGGGAGAGGGCGTCGAACACGCGCGCGCCCCAGGGGGTCAGCAGCACGAAGCCGGCGATCAGCAGCTGCAGGCCAAGACCGATGCCGACCAGGCGCCAGTCGACCTGCCTCCGGTTTGCCGAGAACAACCAGGTGATCGCCAACAGCACGACGAGGCCGAACAGGCCGAATCCGACCCGGGAAAGGATATCCACTGCGTAGCCCCTGTTGGCGCGGTGAGGAAGGGTGTGGGCGCCAGACTAGTGCAGCGGCGCGAGCAGCGGCAAGCCGCGGCGGCGTTCAGGCCTCGCGTGCGACGACCCGGTCGCGGCCGGTCTGCTTGGCGCTGCGCAGGCGCTGGTCGGCCCGCCGCAGCAGTGCCGAAAGGGTGCGGCCGTCGTGCGGGTAGCTGGCCAGGCCGGCGCTGAAGCTGAGGTGCAGCGCGTCGCCGCCGCGCTCGGGGCGGTAGGGCTGGTCGCCGAGGATGCGGCGGATCGCATCGACCCGTTCCCAGGCCGTCCCGACCGGCTTGCGCAACACAAGTACGAACTCGTCGCCGCGCACTCGGGCCAGCCACTCGCCGCCGTCGATCATCTCGCCCAGTGCCGTTACCACGTGCCGGAGCACGCGGTCCGCCTCGGCGTGCCCCACTTCATCGTTCAGGCGCCGGAAGTGGTCCAGGTTGATGAGTGCCAGGGTGAGGCTGCTGCCGTCTTCGTCCGCCGATTCGAACAGCCGGGGGATGCGGTGGATCAGCCAGGTGCGGTTGGGTAGGCCGGTCAGGCCGTCGGTCCCCGACATCTGCACCAGCTGTTGCATGCGGTAGACGATCATCGAGGTGACCAGCGTCACCATCACCAGCAACAGCATCCGTTGCGCCTGGCTGCCCAGGGTGACGGTGCCGTAGTCGCTGGAGATCAGCTGCTCGGGCGAATCCACGTACAGGAAGGTCGCGGCGACGAGGCCGCCGTATTGCAGCAGGGCCAGGGTCCCGGCCATCAGCACCACGCGCCCGTCGTTGCGCAGTCCGGTCAGGAGGATGGCCAGTACGTAGCCGCACCAGACGATCAGGCTGTTGAGTCCGGCCGGGAGGTGCTGGCGTGCAAGCAAGAGGAGCACCAGCGTGGTGACGCTGACGTCGAAGGCGGTCGTCGCGAACGGCAGCCAGCGGAAGTTCCTGCGACGTCGCGAGAGCGCCAGCCAGACCTGGGCGAGCACGTTGATCAGGACGGCACCGGCGAGGCCGATCAGGTTCTCGTCGATCCGGCCGCCGCCCAGCAGGTTGACCAAAGGCAGCAGCAACAGGAGCACGGCCACGACCGCACGCAGCCGCGCGACCAGCACTTCGCCGCTCGCGCCGATCTCCAGCATGATCTCGTCGGGACGCGACGTCAGCGTCGTGACGATGGCCTTGAGTCCGCGGTCCGTTGCCAGCATGCGAGTTCCCGTCGTGAAGGCGAGAGGATAGCCGCTGCGGCCCTCAGGCCGTCAATGCGCGCCAGAGCGCCCAGGCGCCCAAGGCCAGGAACACCGCCGCGGCGGCCCGTCGCGCGGCCTTCAGGGGCAGGCGTGCGGAGAAACGGCTGCCCAGCACGACCACGGGCACGTTCGCCAGCATCATGCCCAGCGTGGTCCCCAGCACGACCTCCCAAAGGGGCGTGTACTTCGCCGCCAGCAGCACCGTGGCCACCTGGGTCTTGTCGCCGATCTCGGCGAGGAAGAACGCGATCGTCGTCGCGACGAAGGCGTTGCGTGCCGGGACCCGCTCGCCTTCGTCCAGCGTGTCGGGCTTCAACGTCCACGCGGCGACGGCCAGGAAGCTCACGGCGACGATCCATTGCAGCACGTCCGGGCGCAACCATGAGGCCGCCATGGCGCCAATCCAGGCGGCCGCGGCATGGTTGAGCAGCGTTGCCACCAAGATGCCCGCGACGATCGGCCAGGGCCGGCGGAAGCGGGCGGCAAGCATCAACGCCAGCAACTGCGTCTTGTCGCCGATCTCCGCCAACGCGACGGCGCCGGTGGACAGCAGGGTGGTGGAAAAGGGCAGGTCCATGTCGACTCCGGGGCCGGGCGTTCGCGATGCGCGAAGGCCGACGCCGCAACGCCCGGCCCGGGTACGCGCGACGCCTGCCTTCGGTCTTGCCCAACCGTCCCGGAGTGGGGAAAGCGGTCGCACGTGCCATGGCCGGCGGGCCAAGTATGTTGACGACGTGCCCGGCACCGTGCCGGCGGGCTACTCCCCGGAGGAAGAGCGCGCGAATTGTAGCGCGATGGAGCGGGCCACGCCCGATACACTGGGTCGACCCCCACCTGGACGTCCCCATGCACTACCGTCGCCTCGGCTCATCCGGCCTGCAGCTCTCCGCATTGTCGTTCGGCGCGTGGGTCACCTTCGGTGCGCAGGTCGGCCGCTCCACCGCCCGCGACCTGGTCGCCTGCGCCTGGGACCACGGCATCAACTTCTTCGACAACGCCGAGGGCTACGCCAACGGCGAGGCGGAGCGGGTGATGGGAGACGTGCTCGTCGACCTGAGGCTGCCCCGCGACGGGTTCTGCGTGTCGAGCAAGGTGTTCTTCGGCAGTGCAGCGGATCCCCGTCCGACCCAGCGTGGCCTGTCCCGCAAGCATGTGACCGATGCCTGCCATGCCGCGTTGAAGCGCCTGCGGGTGGATTACCTGGACCTCTACTACTGCCACCGCCCCGACCCGGACACCCCGATCAGCGAAACCGTGCTCGCCATGGACGCGCTGGTGCGGCAGGGCAAGGTGCTGTACTGGGGCACGTCGGAATGGTCGGTGGGCGAGATCCGCGAAGCCTGCCGCTTCGCCAAGGCCCATGGCCTGTACCTGCCGACGATGGAGCAGCCCCAGTACAACCTGCTGCACCGCGAGCGGGTGGAACTGGAATATGCGCCGCTCTACGGGGAGTACGGGCTGGGGACCACGACGTTCTCGCCACTCGCGTCGGGCCAGCTCAGCGGCAAGTACAACGCCGGCATTCCGGCCGGCTCCCGGCTGGCACGCGAGGAGACGGCCTGGCTGGGCGAGCAGCTCCGCGGCGAAGCAGGGGAGGCACGACTGGCCCGGATTCGCCGCTTCACCGCGGTGGCCGCGTCGCTCGACGTGCCCGCCGCGCCGCTCGCGATCGCCTGGTGCCTCCGCAACCCGCACGTGTCCAGCGTCATCCTCGGGGCCAGCCAGCCGGCGCAACTGCGGCAGAACCTGGAGGCGCTGGACCTGCTGGACCGGATGGACGAGCGGGGCTGGCAGCAGGTCAAGGCAGCGACGGCCTGAATACGCAGGAATCCGACACGAGTGGGTCCGGCTGGGGCGCATGAGTGAATAAGACTTGACGTGATAATGAGAATAATTATCATCTTCAGTTCACCCTGAACCGAGTCACGGTCATGTCCATGCGCACGTCATTCGCCGCACCGTCCGCTGCCGTCGATTTCCCGGCCCGTCCGATCCCGCCCAGGACGCCCTCGCTCACCGCCGTACCCAGCAGCGTGCCCCCGCGTGGCGCACTGCTCGACAGCGGCGCGCTGCTGCGGGGCAGTCGCGAAGTGCTCATCCGGCATGGCGGCGAGGTCTACCGCCTGCGCCACACGCGCAACGACAAGCTGATCCTGACCAAGTAAGCATCCCGCGCGGACGCGGACGTCCCGACTGTTCTCTCTCCCAAATTGCGTCGGGACCTCTCGCCAGGGAAGGCGTGCCTGCCGTCGGCCTGTGCCGGCGGCAGGCGATTTTTCGTGGGCGTCCGCCACCCCATGGATCCACGTCCTTTTCTTACGAGTACCTGCATGCCAGTCCGACCGCTCCACCCGCTCTCGCTCGCCATCCTGTTCGCCCTCCCCATGCACGCATGGGCCGATGCCCCCGCCGGGGACCCCATCGTCGCGCCGGCTGCCGCAAGCGCCAGCACCGAGCTGGACCGGGTGGTTGTCACCGCCACGCGCACCGAGCGGGAGATCGCCGATGTCCCGGCCACCGTCTCGGCGGTCGATCGCGAGGAGATGGACCGGATGATCGCCCGGGACCTGGAGGACCTGTTCCGTTACGAACCCGGCGTCACCGTGACGCGCGACGTCGGCCGGTTCGGCATTGGCGACATCCGCATCCGCGGCCTCGGCGGCAACCGGGTGCGCCTCGAAACCGACGGCATCCCGGTGTCCGACGCGTTCTCGATCGGCAGCTATTCCAATGCCAACCGCAACTTCGTCGACCTCGACACGCTGAAGGCGGTCGAAGTCGTTCGCGGGCCTGCCAGTGCACTGTACGGCTCGGACGCGCTGGGGGGCGTGGTCGCCTTCATCACCAAGGATCCGGAGGATTACGTGGGTGACGACGACGCGTACGTCGGGTTCAAGCTCGGCTACGACGGCGACTGGCAGGGCCTCTTCGGCGGCGTCACGAGCGCATTTGCCGGGGACCGCTGGAGTGGGCTGGTCGCCATCGGCCACCATCAGGGCCAGGAAACGGAGAGCATGGGCACGAACGATGTCGTCGGCAGTGCCCGCACGACGCCCAATCCGCAGGAGCGCGACGGCCGGAGCCTGCTGTCCAAGCTGGTGTACGACGTCAACGCGCAGCACCGGCTGCGCCTGACGGTGGAGGGCAACGAGGACTATGTCGACACCGACGTGCTTTCTTCGGTCGGGTTCAGCGCGATGACCGGCGCGACCACCACCTCCCTGACGGGCCGCGACCACCAGACCCGCGCCCGGGTGTCGCTGGACTGGCAGGCGAATGGCCTCGACGCCGCGCTCGCCGACAGTTTCAACCTCAAGCTCTACCGCCAGGACAGCGAGACCACGCAGGACACGGCGGAAGACCGCGTCCTGGGGTCCGGCGCCGCGCAGACGCGCCTGCGTTCGTTCAATTTCGACCAGCGCGAAGTCGGCCTGCAAAGCAACTTCTTCAAGGCCTTCACGACCGGCGGCGTCGAACACGCCTTCACCTATGGGCTCGAACTGTCGACCGATCGCGTCCGGCAGAAGCGCGATGGCCTGGTGGTCTACCCGGGGGGCATCACGAGTCCCGTCATGCCGCCGGACGTGTTTCCGGTACGTGACTTCCCGAACAGCAAGACCACCAACGCGGCGCTCTACGTGCAGGACGAGATGACGTTCGCCGATGGCCGCGTCACCCTAGTGCCCGGGCTGCGCGTCGACCACTACCGCCTCGAGCCGCAGGTCGACTCGATCTTCGCCGAAGACAATCCGGGTGTCGTGGTGGAGGAACTGGACGAGACCAGCGTGTCGCCGAAGCTGGGCGTCGTCTGGCGTTTCGGCGAAGGCTGGTCGACGTTTGCCAGCTATTCGCACGGCTTCCGCGCACCGCCGTACAACGATGTCAACCTGGGCTTCACCAACCTGCAGTTCGGATACACGGCGATTCCCAATCCCGACCTCGATCCCGAAACCAGCAATGGCGTGGAGCTGGGGCTGCGCTTCGACGGGGGCGGCACCTATGCCAGCCTGTCGGCGTACTACAACCGGTACGACGACTTCATCGAGTCGCTGCGCTTCATCGGGTTCAACAACCAGGGGCTGATGGTGTTCCAGTCGCAGAACGTGGAAGACGCCGAGATCCGGGGCGTCGAGTTCAGCGGTGGCCTCGACTTCGGTCGCTATTCCGACGGCATGGCAGGCTGGTCGCTGCGGGGTTCGGCGACCTGGTCGGAAGGCGAGGATCGCGCCGACGGCACGCCGCTGGCCACCGTCGACCCCTTGCGGGCGACGCTCGGCCTGGCCTATGACCGCAGCGACTGGGGCGTCGAACTCGCCGGCAGGTTCGCCGCGCGCAAGCGCGACCTGCCCAGCGATGCCGATTTCGCCACGCCGGGGTATGGTGTGCTCGACCTGCTCGCGCATTGGACCTTCGCGCCCGGCGCCACGGTCAACGCCGGCGTGTTCAACCTGGGCGATCGCACCTACTGGGCCTCGGGCGAACTCCCGCTCGGCACGCCCGCCGCGAGCGCCACCCTCGACCGCTACACCGCGCCGGGCCGCAACGTCGGCATCAGCCTTTCGGTGAACTGGTGATCCGACGATGAGCTTCCGTCCAATCCCGCTCCCGCAGCCCGTGCACGCCCGTCCAAGGATCTCCGCCATGAAGCATGCCCCGATCGCCCTCGCCATGTGCCTGGTCGCCCTTCCTGCCGCGGCCGGTGACGCGCCCGCAACCGACCGCGAGGCCATCCTCGCCATGCAGGGCGAGTACATCGTCGATTTCGCCTTCGACGAGACCGTGGCCCTGCAGGCCGGGTATGAGCGCAATCCCGCCATGCGCAGCGGGGCCGACGAAACCGTCATCGTGATCGAGGACCGCCCGGGGCGGATCGTGCTGCAGCACATCCTCGTCGATGCCAAGAGCCAGCACGTGACCAAGCATTGGCGGCAGGACTGGACCTACGAGGCGCCGACGCGCTTCGAGTTCAGCGACGACCAGACCTGGACGGTGCGCGCGGTCCCGGCCGCCCTGGGCGAAGGTGCGTGGACCCAGTGCGTCTACGAGGTCAGCGATGCACCGCGCTATTGCGGAACCGGGCGTTGGGAGCACCAGGGGGGCATCTCCACCTGGACCAGCGACCTGAGCTGGCGACCGCTGCCACGTCGCGAGTACACCAAGCGCGAAGACTACAACGCGCTTTCGGTGGTGAACCGCCACACCATCACCCCGAACGGCTGGACCCACGAGCAGTTCAACACCAAGGTCCGGCGCAACGCCGATGGCACCCGGGTGGAACTGGTGCGCGAGTTCGGTTTCAACGATTACCAGAAGGCCGACGGCATCGACTTCAGCGCCGCCTATGCGTACTGGGATGCCACCCGGGACTTCTGGGCGAGGGTGCGGTCGCGCTGGGACGGGTTCCTGCGCGACGGTACCGGTGCCCACCTGAAGACGAAGATCGACGGGATGGCGATGATCATCCCGTTGTTCACGCAGGCCTCCACGTTGGAGGAGGGCGGTGCGGTGAGTGACGGTGAGATCGACGCCGTGTTCGCCGAATGGGTGGAGCCGGCCGGCTCGACGCCGGTGGCAGGCGCACGCTGATAGCGCTCGAACCCCGCCTGTCGTCGGCGGCGGGCGGGGCGACGCGGTTGGCTAGACGAACGCGAGCGCCGGCGCAGGTGCCGGTGGCGGGGCAGGAAGCGCCGGCCGGGACGGTCCATCCGGTGCCGGAGGGGGTGCGGGTGGCGCGGGTGGCACGGGACGCGCCGGCGCATCCGGTGCCGGTGGCGGCGCGGGCGGTGCAGGCGGACGGGGAAGATTGATCAGCATCGGCTCCGGCACGGTCAGGCTCAGGCGGGCGCTCCTGCGGTCGCGGAGGTAATCCACTTCGACCTTGCTGCCCGATGCCTTGCCACGCAGGGCCTCCATGACTTCACGCGGCGTGGTGACGGCCTTCCCGTCGACCGTGCGGATCACGTCACCGCCCTGCAATCCGTCCAGTTCCGGCCCCGTGCTCACGACGAGCACGCCGGTGTCGGTACCGAAGTAGCGGCCCAGCGATGTATCGACGGTCGCCAGGTTCAGCCCATTCCAGCGGAATGCTTCCATGACCAGTGGGGCCGTGCACGCACCGCTGGCGCAGTCGGCCCGGCTGAGCTCGATGACCTGGTGACGGACATGGGGTGCGCTGGCAGGTGAATTCCCGTCGATGCGCCGGACGATGACGTCGCGTTCGATGCGGGGCGACTCGCCGAGCTCGACCTCCACCTCGTCCGCCTCGATGGAAAAGGTCCCGTCGCCGGCCTCGGCCCAGCGCACGTTGCCACGCGGGATCACCCGCTCGCCGTCCGTCCCGTACATCACCATCACGTGCTCGTTGAGTTGCGGCACGGCGCGGGCGCGGCGGGTCGCACCTCCGCGCTGGTACTCCAGTGCGACCGGGGTGCCGGTGGACAGGTCGGCCAGGAGGGTCCGTGCCTGGGCAAGCCGCTGGTCCGCATGGGACGCGTCGATCGACTCGCCGTCGATGCTCAGCAGTCGATCCCCCGTCTGCAGGCCTGCCTTGCTGGCACCACTGCCGGGCGTGACCGCGGCAATGCCGACACCACCGGCCTCATCGGCCGTGAGCACGACCCCCAGCACCGGTCTGCGCGTCTGGCGGCGGCTGATGACGATCGGCGGTTCCGCTGCCTCGCCTGCCGATCGCGACAGCTCGGCCACGCGTCTGGCGGCGGCTTCGAGTTCGGCGCGCGCGGCCTCCAGTTCGCTTCGCGCGGCGGCTTCGTCGGCATTGCCGGTGGATTGCGGCTGGGCAATGCCAGTGGCCATCGCCATCGCGCAGGCGAGTCCCAGTACGGGGCGAGAAATGCGTTTCATGTGGACCTCGGAGTGTTCAGGAGTTGAAGGGCAGCGATGCCATCAATCGATTCGCACCAGGGCGGCGCTCATGCTGCGGCCGTCCAGCACGTCCATCCTCTGGCTGACCTCGGTGGCGGCCAGGCTGCGCAGTGCGTCGATGCGGGCATCCCACAGGCGCATGCGCTCGTCCGGCAGCAGGTCGTCCCGCGTGAGCGACGCATCGATCCCGCCGATGCGGTCTTCGAGCGCAACGGCCAGGTAGGCACCGGATGCGCTGGCCATGCCGTCGTCGCGGACCAGGGCGACCATGGCTTCCAGTCGCGCCGATTCGGCATAACGGCGATCGAAGGCCTCGCCGGTGGGTGCGGGCTGCGGCGAGGTCGTGCCGGAGGCCGCCGGGCGGACCGGCGGGGCCGGCGTTACCCCTGTGTGCCTGTCGGCGGTGATCGCGCGGGGGGCGGGGTCGCGAATGGGTGCGTTGCCAGGCGTCGAGCCAGTGGGCTCGAGCTCGACCGCGGGGCGGTGGCGTGCCACTTCGTCCCCGGGGGGGCGGATGGCCAGTCGTTCGGACGACGGTGGCGATGCGTCGACGCGCGCGGTCGAAGGACGTGTGCCGGCCTCGCCGACCCTGTCCAGGATGCCCGGAAGGGTCGCCATCACAAGCGCCGCGAGGCCCGCCGCGGCGGCAAGCGGGACCCAGGCGCGGCGTCGCCTGCCACCGGGCGCGTGCGGATGCCGGGCGACAAAAGGCGCGGCGGCCCCGCGCTCGATACCGTGGATGGGCAGGCGAGCCGCAAGGCGCGGCCATCCATCTCCATCGGGCGTCTCCAGCGGCAGGGCGGCCAGTGCATCGCGCCACTCCTGGGGACGGGCGTTGGCGGGGGGGTTCGGATCACGCATGACGGACCTCCGGGACCAGGGCCGGCCGCGTCCTGCTGGCGGCCGGTCGTTCAAGCAGTTCGCGCAGGCGGCGTGTACCCCGCGCAACCTGAGACTTCGAAAAACTCGGCGTGCGCTCCATCAGCACCGCGATCTCGTCGTGGGTATAGCCTTCCGCGTGGTACAGCCACAGCACGCTGCGCGTCAGCACCGGCAGCGCCGCCAGTGCGCGCTGCAGGCACGCCGCGTCGGCGGCGGCGGGCGGCAGAGTGCCGGGGGCCTCCATCATCCGGTCGTCGTCGGGCAGTGCGACCTCATGCTCGTGCCTGCGCTGGTGACGCAGGCGCATCAGTGCCTCGTTGACGGCGACCTGGCGCAGCCAGCCCCAGAACGGGCTGCCCTTGTCGCCCCGGAAATCACCGATGCGCGCGAACACCTTCAGCATCGTCTCCTGCAGGACGTCGGCGGCCATCTCGCGGTCGCCGCACATCCTCAGCGCGAGCGTGAACACCGGCCGTTCGAACAGCCGGTACAGCCGCTCGAAGTCCCCATGCCGTCCGGCCAGCACCCCGGCCAGCAGGTCCCCGGGCACGTCGATCGCGAAACTTGAAGGAGTGGACGCCTGCATATGACCATCCTAGATGCACGCCGCGGCCAAAGCGTCGCAGGCCATCGAGCCGACGTCGCAAGGCCACCGCCCACCCGCGGGCCTGTCCGGTCGGCCGGGGCTCCGTCCGCTTACATCTGTGATAATCCGGCTCCCCCACCAGAATCCCGCCCCATGACCCAGAAGACCATCCTCAACGACACCCATCGCCGCCAGGGCGCCAAGATGGTCGATTTCGGCGGCTGGGACATGCCCATCCATTACGGTTCCCAGATCGACGAGCACCACCAGGTCAGGCGCGATGCCGGCATGTTCGACGTCAGCCACATGACCGTCGTGGACCTGCGTGGCGCCCGCACCCGCGACTTCCTGCGCCACCTCCTCGCCAACTCGGTCGACAAGCTGAAGAAGCCGGGCAAGGCGCTTTATACCTGCATGCTCAACCCGCAGGGCGGCGTGATCGACGACCTGATCGTCTACTTCCTGTCAGAGGAGTATTTCCGCCTGGTCGTGAATGCGGCCACCCGCGAGAAGGACCTGGCATGGATCCGGGGGCAGGCCACCGCGTTCGACGTCGAGGCCGTCGAGCGCGACGAGTACGCCATGGTCGCGGTGCAGGGCCCGAACGCGCGGGACAAAGTGCTGGGCCTGTTGCGCGAGGAGGACCGCGCGCGCATCGGCAAGCTCGCTCGCTTTTCCGCCGCCAGCGCGGAATGGGCCGCGGATGGCGTCGAACTGTTCATCGCCCGCACCGGTTACACCGGCGAAGACGGTTTCGAGGTGATCGTCCCGCTGGCGCACGCGGTCGCCTTCTGGGAGGCCCTGGCGGCGGCGGGCGTTCTGCCGGCCGGCCTGGGCGCGCGCGACACCCTGCGCCTGGAGGCCGGCATGAACCTGTATGGCCAGGACATGGACGACGAGGTCTCGCCTTACGAGGCCGCGCTGGGGTGGACGGTGGTCCTGGACGAGGGGCGCGATTTCATCGGCCGTGGGGTGCTCGAACGGCAGAAGGCCGAGGGCGCGCCCAGGCAGATGGTCGGCCTGGTGATGGACGACAAGGGCGTGCTTCGCCATGGCCAGAAGGTCCTCACCCCGCACGGCGAGGGCGAAATCCTGTCGGGCACGTTCTCGCCGACCCTGGGCAAGGCGATCGCCTTCGCGCGGGTGCCAGCGGGCGACATCGCGCCGGGTGTGGACGGCGGCGTGCGCGTCGACATCCGGGGCCGCGAAGTGCCCGTGCGGGTGGTCGGTTTCCCCTTCGTTCGTGAAGGACAGGTCCAGGAGGGCGTCCTCGCCTGAGTGCCATGAAGACCATCGACTACTACTTCAGCTGCATCTCGCCGTACGCCTACCTTGGCCATGCCGCCCTGCTGGACATCGCGCGCCAGCAGGGTGCGGACGTACGGTTCCGCCCCGTGCGCATCTTCGAACTGTTCGACGCGAACGGCGCGGTTCCGCTGAAACAGCGCGCACCGGCACGGCAGCGTTATCGCCTCGTGGAGCTGCAGCGCTGGCGCGCGCAGCGAGCGCTTCCGCTCAATCTCTCGCCCCGGTACTTCCCGGCCGACCCCGGCCTGTGCGACCGCAGTGCCATCGCGCTGCTGCAGGCAGGGGGCGATCCGGCGGCGTTCATCGAATCGGCGTTCCGCGCGATCTGGGTGGATGACCGTGACATCGCCGACCCCGAGGTCGTGGCGGAGCTGCTGGCGGCGAACGGTTTCGATGCGCAACCGATCATCGAAGCGGCAGGCCAGCACGCGGTCCATGCCACGTATGGAAGCAACACCGCCGAGGCGATCGCCGCGGATCTTCCCGGCCTGCCCGGCTATGTGCTGGACGGCGAACCGTTCTGGGGGCAGGACAGGCTCGACGCGCTGGAAGACGCCCTGGCGAGTGGCCGGCCGCCGTTCCCGCGCGGCTGACCGCCGCCTCCCGACCGGGCTTCAACGCTCAATCCGAAATCCGAAATCCGCTGTCCACGGACAGCGACCCCGTTAGACTAGGCACGCGATCCTGACGCCACTGCCGATACCAAGAGGCCCGACATGAGTGACATCCCCGGCGATCTGAAATTCCTGAAGTCCCACGAGTGGTTGCGAGTCGAAGGTGACGGCAAGGTCACCGTCGGCATTTCCGACCATGCCCAGGGTCTTCTAGGCGACCTGGTCTATGTGGAACTGCCGAACGTCGGCGACGAACTCGAGGCCGGCAATGCATGTGCGGTCGTCGAGTCGGTCAAGGCCGCGTCGGATGTGTACGCGCCGGTGTCCGGCACCGTCCTTGCGATCAACGAAGTGCTTGCCGACAAGCCCGAGACGATCAACGAGGACGCGTATGGCGACGGGTGGCTGTATACCCTGCAGATGTCGTCGCCCGACCAGGTCGACGCGTTGCTGGCGCCGGCGGACTACGCCGACCAGCTGGAGAACGAAGAACACTGAGTCCGCACCAAGTCCGCGTCGCTCCGCGCGACCGGCCGTACAAATCAACTCCGGGTCGCTCGACCCGGAGTTTTTTTTGTCCTCACGCCGTTGGCGTTCCGCGCACATTCCGCGCAAAAGGACTTGTGCGATGCGAAAACACCTCGTGCCCATGGAACTTTTTTCGTGGGTCCGGGAGGTGCGGGATGGATGCGGGGAAGTGCGTCGGCACAACGCTGGTCGTGCGCCCGAAGCAGCTGGACAAATTTTCGCCACATGCTTGAAAGCCTTGTCATTGCTTGCTCTCAAGGGCGCTGCTTGCGGACGCCATGCGTTCGCGAGTGCGCGTCATCGGACGTGGAGCGGGGAAGGGCCAGCCACGGTGAACCCGCTGGGAGCCGCATGCGGCAAGCGTTTCAGGTGCATGCGGTTGTTGACACCCGGGAAAACCGTGATTACGTTTCGCCAAGCAGAGGCCATCTGCAAAAGAACGAGTGAGCAAAGCGATCGCGACAACGTGCAGCACACAACCCGACACCGCCACGTCTTCCTCCACGGCGGGTATCGGTCTTCTGCCCTCTGAAGCTTTTTCGGACTTCGACATCGCAACCACCTCCAAGCTCGCGCGAGTGACATCCCACTCCCCCTGCCTTTTCAGCCGGAACCCGATGGACGCCCCCGTGGGCGGTCGCCGGGTGTCGGCCATGCTCCGTTCCGGCCCGCGTCCGCGCGTGCCGGCGGTTTGCCGCTGGCCCCTTGCCTGCGGTGATGGTTTGTACTGGGCACTACCCCGATCACCCGATCGGTCAACGCTGGATCACTGACGAGGAGCCACGCCATGGCCACTAAGAAAGCTGCGAAGAAGAAACCCGCCGCGAAGAAAGCGGCGAAGAAGGTCGCCAAGAAGTCGGCGACGAAGAAGGCCGCCAAGAAGACCGTCCGCAAGGCCGCCGCCAAGAAGGCGACGAAGAAGGCTGCCAAGAAGACTGTCCGCAAGGCCGCCGCCAAGAAGGCGACGAAGAAGGCCGCCAAGAAGACCGTCCGCAAGGCCGCCGCCAAGAAGGCGACGAAGAAGGCCGCCAAGAAGACCGTCCGCAAGGCCGCCGCCAAGAAGGCGACGAAGAAGGCCGCCAAGAAGACCGTCCGCAAGGCCGCCGCCAAGAAGGCGGTGAAGAAGGCTGCCAAGAAGACCGTCCGCAAGGCCGCCGCCAAGAAGGCGGTGAAGAAGGCTGCCAAGAAGACCGTCCGCAAGGCGGCTGCCAAGAAGGCGGTGAAGAAAGCGGCTGCGAAGAAAGTCGCCAAGAAGACCGTCCGCAAGACGGCGAAGCGTGCGGCCCGCAAGAAGGCCGCGCCGGCGGCATTGCCGAACATCCCGGCACCGATGATCTGACGGCCCCGATACCGTAATTACGGTCATCCAGCTCCCTTCCCGCGGCCCAGGCGGGGAGGGAGTTTTTTCATGTGGCGTTGGGAGGAGCGGGACCCCGGGGCACGAACGCCGGCCCCGGCATTCGCGGCGGCATCAGTGGCCGGCGTGGGCGACGGCGTGCAACCGCTCGCGCGGGGCGGGCAACCCGGAGAGGGACTGGTCGTCGTAATCGACGTCCAGCCATTTGCGCTCGGGCAGGCCGAGCGCGCTGTCGAGGATCATGGGCATCAGCCCCGACGGGAGGCCGCTGTTGGAATTCCACAGCACCACGACGCCGATGTCGCGATCCGGAATCACGGCGATCATGCCCCGGTATCCCTGGACCACGCCGCCGTGATAGGCCATGCGGTGCCCCGCATAGTCGTACACCCGCCAACCCAGGGCGTAGCCGGCATAGCCGATGCGTTCGCGACGCCACGGGCTGCCCATGCGGCCGGGCGTATCGACGACGGGCGCGTGCATCGTTGCCAGCAGCGGCGCCGAAAGCACGTCCGGGCGGTGGCCTGTCTGGGCCAGCAGCCATTGCGCCATGTCGCTCGCGCTCGCATTGACGCCCGCCGCGGGGGGCAACTGGTAGTAGGTAGGCTTCGGTGAAACCGATGCCCAGCCACCGCGCGTGCGGATGTGGGGCCGTGCCCAGCTGGGACTGCTTTCGATCGCTTCCAGGCCGAGGCTGGCATCGTTCATCCCCAGGGGCTGGAACAGCCGCTTGCGGACTTCCTGGCTGTAGAAGTCACCGGTGGCGGCGAATACCACGTCCCCGACCAGGCTGAAGGCCACGTTCTGGTAGGCGTAGCACGTGCCGGGCTCGCACCGCAGCCGCGGCTCGGCGAGCTTGCCGGCCAGGGTACGGTAGTCCACGTAGCGTTCGAGGTCGCGATCGTATGCGTTGCTGGGCAGGCCGAGCCGGTGGCTGAGCAGGTCGGCCACGGTGACCTGTTGCGCGGCACCGGGGTCGTTGAGCCGGAAGCTGGGCAGGTACTGGGTGACCTTGCTGTCCCAGCGCAGCGCGCCCTCGTCGATCAGCAGCCCGGTCATCGCCGAAGCGAAGCCCTTGGACAGCGACGCGAGACGGAACACGGTGTGAGAGTCGACCGGGCGGGGCGCCTGCATGTCGGTGACGCCGTAGCCCTTCGCGCTGAGGATCCGGCCATCGTGGACGATCGCCATGGCCATGCCGGGCACCTGCCGGTCGGCCACCAGCGCCTGCGCCATCGCTTCGAACCGCCGCACGTCGAAGTCGGGCGGGAGCGGCGTTGAGGTCACCGTGGAGATGGTGTCCCGCGACGCCCCGGCCGGCATGGACGGCGTGTTCATCGAGGACTGTGCCGTGGTCCCCAGCAGCAGCGGGATCAGGGCCGCGAGGGCCGCCAGGCGTCGCAGTGAACGGGGCCGGGCGGTCGCGTTATCTTTCATCGTTCGCAGGGCCTGCGTATGCTGGAAGTACAAACGATTCTGCGCTGACCCCGGCCGGGGTTTCAAGCCACTGGGAGGGATGTTCATGACGGGTTTCCTGATTCTGCTCGTGTTGTTGGCGGTCGTGGCGTTCTGGGCGGTCGGCATCTACAACGGGCTGGTCCGCGCACGCAACGCGTTCAGGAATGCATTCGCGCAGATCGACGTGCAGCTGCAGCGCCGCTTCGACCTGATTCCCAACCTGGTCGAGACCGCCAAGGCCTACCTGTCGCACGAGCGTGAGACGCTCGAGGCCGTGACCGCGGCGCGTAACGCGGCCCAGGCGGGCCTGGCGGCGGCCAAGGCCTCGCCCGGCGATCCGTCGGCGATGGCGGAGCTGTCCCGTTCGCAGGGCATGCTCGAAGGCGCGCTGGGTCGCCTCATGGTGACCGTCGAGGCTTATCCGGAACTCAAGGCCAGCCAGAACATGATGCAGCTCACCGAAGAGCTGACCAGCACGGAGAACAAGGTCGCCTTCGCACGGCAGGCCTACAACGACAGCGTGATGGCCTACAACAACAAGCGCGAGGTGTTCCCCTCGAGCGTGGTGGCCGGCATGTTCAACTTCGAGCCCGCCGCGCTGCTGGACATCCCGGCGGACCGTGCCGAGGTGCGCGAGGCTCCGAAGGTCCAGTTCTGATCCACGCGGTCGCGCTGCCGGCATGAACTTCTTCGAGCAACAGGCCGCAGCGCGACGCGGCTCGACCCGGCTGGTCGTCCTGTTCGCGCTGGCGGTCCTCGGGATCGTGCTGGCGGTGGACGTGGCGGTGGCGGTGGTCGCCGGAGCGTCGCCGGGCCTGATGCTGGTCACCAGCCTGGTGACGCTGGGTGTGATCGGCCTGGGGTCGCTGTATCGCATCGCCTCGCTGGGAGGAGGGGGTGAGTCGGTGGCATTGCAGCTGGGCGGCGTGCCGGTGCCCGAAGACACCCGCGACCTCAACCTGCGCCGGCTGCGCAACGTGGTGGAGGAGATCGCGATCGCGTCCGGCGTTCCGGTGCCGAAGCTCTACGTGCTCGAGCACGAAGCCGCGATCAATGCGTTCGCCGCCGGTTATTCCCCGTCCGACGCGGTGGTCGCGGTGACCCGGGGCGCGCTCGACCGGCTCAACCGCGACGAACTGCAGGGCGTCATCGCCCACGAGTTCAGCCATATCCTCAACGGCGACATGCGCCTGAACATCCGCCTTGTCGGCGTGCTGTTCGGCATCATGATGATCGCCCTCATCGGCCGCAAGGTCATGGTCCATGGCCACTACGCGGGGCGGCGCGAAGGCGCGGTGGCGGTGATCGTCGCCGCGCTGGCGGCGATGTTGATCGGTTCGATCGGCCTGTTCTTCGGGCGCATGATCAAGGCGGGCGTCAGCCGCAGCCGCGAGCGCCTGGCCGATGCGTCGGCCGTGCAGTTCACCCGCCAGACCGCCGGGCTCGCCGGCGCGCTGAAGAAGATCGGTGGCCTGCATGACGGGTCCCGCCTCGTGGCCCGTGCGGAGGCGGAGGAGGTCAGCCACATGCTGTTCGGCGACGGCGTGGGATTCCGCGGTCTCTTCGCCACCCATCCGCCGCTGGTCGAACGCATTCGCGCGCTCGAGCCGGGATTCGACGAGAAGGGGCTGGATGCACTGTCCCGGCGCTGGGCCGCGTCGCCGCCGATGGGCCTGGAGGAAGACGTGCAGATGGGCTTCGCGCCCCCCGCCGCTCAGGAACGGCTGCAGGCCCGGGGTGCCGAGCAGGTGCTGCGCCCCGACCATGTCTCCGCGCAGGTGGCGCACCCGGGTTCGGACGACTACCGGCGTGCCGATACGCTGGTCGGCGCCATGCCGCCTGCCTTGCGTGCGCTGGCGAGCGACCGTGAAAGCGTGGTGCCCCTGTTGCTCGGCCTGTTGATGGACGATCGAGCGGAGGTCGCGGCCGGGCAGGTGCGAGCGATCTCGGAGCGGCTTGGACGCGTGGTGGCCGAACGCGCCCGCTACCTGCGCGAGGACAGCCTGCGCGACCTGCATCCGGCACTTCGCCTGCCGCTGGCATCGCTTGCGTTCCCGGTCCTGCGGCTGCGTCCGCGTCCCGAACTCGAACAGTTCCTCGATGCCAGCAACGCCGTGATCCACGCGGACGGGGAGGTCAGCCTGTTCGAGTATTGCCTGGCGAGGCTCCTCACCGTACAGGTGCGGGAGTCGCTGGATCCCGCGCGTTACGCACAGGTGGGACGCAAGCGGACGCCGGGCGTCAAGCGGGAGTTCCAGGTGTTGCTGTCGGTCGTGGCGCAGGCCGGCCACGCCGACGAGGCCAGTGCGCGCCGCGCGTATCTGGCGGGGCTGAATCGCGTGCTGCCCCGCGACCACCTGCCCTATGCGCCGCCGGCCGATGGGGTCGCCGCCCTGGACGCCGTCTGGCAACCGCTGGATGCGCTGGACCCGCTGGCGAAGCAGGTCATGGTCGAGGCCATCGCAGAAGCGATCGTACACGACGGGCGCGTGAGCGTTGCCGAAGCCGAGCTGCTCAGGACGATCTGCGGCGTGCTGCACTGCCCGTTGCCGCCCATGCTGGGTGCGAAGGGCGACTGAGCCCCAGGACGGCGAGGCACCGGTGAGCTGCGTGGTCCAGTCCTGCCGTCGGCATGCCGTGCCGGATGTATGTCGCCGTCGTATGGGAGCGCTACCATCGTCCCGGGACGCACGACATCGGTACCGGAAGCGGGGGCGTGATGGCACGGGGGCTCGGGCATTCGATGGCAGATATCGTGTCTGACGGCGCAGGCAGCGGCGTACGCGTCCGGGTGCGCCGCTTCCGCGGGATGCTGGGCGCCACGCCACCCCTGCTGTGGTCCCTGCTGTACTTCTTCAGCCTGCTGTGCGGCTACTACGTGCTGCGGCCGGTGCGGGATGCGATGGGTGCGTCCAGCAGCGCGCAGGCGGTGTTTCCCGTCGCCTGGGTCGACTGGGCGGCAGCGCGGGGCTTCGCACTGGGCGACTATGTCCTGCAGGTGCTCTTCAGCTTCACCTTCGTGGCGATGGTCCTGCTGCAGCCCGTGTATGGCGCACTTGTCGCGCGCTACCCGCGTCGCGTGTTCCTGCCCGTGGTCTACCTGTTCTTCATCGCCTGCCTGCTGGGATTCCATTGGATATTCCAGCATGAGGTTCCGGGGCGCGGCGGCCTGTTCTTCATCTGGGTCGCGGTGTTCAACATGTTCGCGGTCACCGTGTTCTGGAGTTTCATGGCCGACGTGTTCGACGACACGCAGGCAAAGTCCTTCTACGGGTACATCGGTGCGGGGGGCACGATCGGGGCACTGGTCGGGCCGCTGCTGACCACCATCCTGGTGGGGCGAATCGGCGTCGCGAACCTGCTGCTGGTGTCGGTCGCCTTCCTGGCGGTCTGCCTGTTGTGCATCCTCAAGCTCGGACACTGGGCGCGCCGGCGCGAACGCATGCACCACGATGCCAGCGGGGAGCGCGCGATGGGCGGTTCGATGCTGGCGGGCCTGCGCCGCGTTGCGACCGATCCGCTGCTGCGCGGCCTTGCACTGATCATGTTCTTCGGCGTGGGCGTGGGCACCCTGCTGTACAACGAGCAGGCGGCGATCGTGCGGACGTTCTACCCGGATGCCCGCGACGCCGCGCGCTACTACTCGATCATCGACGGCGCGGTGAACGCACTCACCCTGCTGGTGCAGGTACTGGTGACGCGCTGGCTGCTGCGCCGGCACGGTGTCGCTCCGGCCCTGCTCATCCCGGCTTTCGCGATCCTGTGCGGCTATGCGTTGCTGGCACTGTCCCCCATGCCGCTGCTGGTCGCACTGACACAGATCGCCACGCGCGCCGGGGAGTTTTCCCTGGCCAAGCCGGGGCGGGAGACGATCTATACGCGCGTGGACCGCGAGGCACGTTACAAGGCCAAGGCTGTCGTCGATACCGTGGTCTACCGCGCCGGCGACCTCAGCTTCGTGTGGTTGCACAAGTGGCTGGCGCTGTTCGGGAGCCGGGCTGTCTTCATCGCCGGGATGGGCGTGGCGGCGGGGCTGGTGTTCGCGGCGGCGAGCGTGATCCGCGAGCAGCGCAAGCTGCCGTCGAGCCGGAGGTCATCGTGACCAACGGCGCATGGCGCCGCCGCCGGAGCGGCGCAGAGTGCCGGGACAACGGGAGGACCAGGCGATGAAGCGACGCGACGTGATCAAGGCGGGACTGGGCGTGGTGGCGGGACTGGCGATGCCCGCGTGGGCAGGGAAGGCCACGGCGAACACGCCGATGCGCATCCTCGTCATGGGTGGTACCGGCTTCCTCGGGCCCCACTTCGTCGAAGCCGCCTTGTCGGCGGGCCATCGCCTCACCCTGTTCAATCGAGGCAGGACGAATCCGGAGCGTTTCTCGGACCCCCGTTACGCCGAGATCGAGCAGCTGCAGGGCGACCGCAAGACCGACCTGTCGGCGCTGGAGGGCGACCAGCGTTGGGACGTCGTGCTGGACACCTCCGCGTACCTCCCGGCCGATGTGACCCGTTCGGTGACGCTGCTGGGTCCGCGGGTCGACCGGTACCTCGTGGTGTCGACGGTCTCCGTCAATGCCCGCAACGACATTCCCGACCTCGACGAAACCGGCGCACTGATCGAGTTGCCGGACCCCACGGTCACCGAGGTGAATGGCGAGACGTATGGCGGCCTCAAGGCGCTGTGCGAGAAGGCCGCCGAGGCCGCGATGCCCGGTCGCACCACGGTGGTCCGGCCGGGGCTCATCGTCGGCCCGGGGGACACCACCGACCGTTTCACCTACTGGCCCGCGCGTGCCGACCGTGGTGGCGAAATCCTCGCACCCGGTTCGGCCGCGGACCCGACCCAGTTCATCGACGTGCGCGACCTGGCGGCCTTCCTGCTGCACCTGCTCGAACAGCGCACCACGGGGATCTTCAATGCCGATGCGCCCGCCGGCTCGCTGACCATGGGCGACCTGCTCGATGCCAGTCTTGCCGCAGCAGGCACCCGTGCGACCGTGACCTGGGTCCCCGCCGGTTTCCTGGAAGCGCAACAGGTGAGGCCGTGGGCGGACATGCCCGTTTGGATCCCGGCGCAGGGAGAGTATGCCGGCTTCGGGCGCACCCGCACGGTTCGCGCCGAGGAGGCGGGCCTGCGGTATCGGCCGCTCGAAGCGACCGTAGGCGATACGCTGGCTTGGTGGCGCGCGCAGCCGGAGTCGCGTCGCACAAACCTCAAGGCGGGTCTGGCGCCAGGCCGGGAACGCGAAGTGCTGGATGCCTGGCACACCTCCTCGCGCGAGGGATGAGCTTGCACAGGCGCAGGAGGCGCCGGCTGGGCATGCTCGGAATCGGACTGATTGCCTTGCCGGTGATGGCGTCCGATGGTGTCCACCTCCATGAGACGCTCGAGCACTATCCGATCGATGGCGACAACGCGCGGCAATGGCATGCCGCGATGCAGGTGCATGGACCGCGTGACCTGGTGAGCGGCCGGGCGTACAGCGGTTTCACGCGCTGGTACGTCACTTGGAGCTGGGACACGTATCCGTTGAAGGATGGGGAGTGCCAGGTGGGCGGATACCAGGTCCGGATCGAGTTGAAGATGCAATTGCCGGAATGGACCGGCAGGTCGGAGGCCAGTGCCGGCCTGCGACGGGAGTGGGACGCACTGTACGGCCGTCTGCGCGACCACGAGGATCTGCATCGCGCGAATGCACTGGCCGCGCCCCATGCGCTCGACGGCATGCTGGCGGACATGGACGAGCCGATCCCGTGCGCCGGTTCGCGCAAGCGCATCGACCGTGCGGCCCGCGACCTGCTGTCACGCTTCCACGAGGCGGATCGTCGCCTGGATCGCGAGACACGCCATGGCCGGATCGCGCCCTAGCGCGGGATGTCGGCTGGACGGGGCGAGACCCACATCGTGATGTCCGCCCTGAATACCTCGACGCCCTTCGGATCACGCACTTCGACCAGGACCGGCAGCTCGTAGCCCTCGCGCGCGGCGATGATGGGCTTGCCCGGGGTCGCGACGGCGTGCATCGTCCCGTGCGCCCTGGCCAGGTAGTCCACCGCCATTCCCTTGGGGATCCAGCGCATCCCCTTCGGGAGGCTGGCGTCGAGCATCACCCCGCCGGCCAGCTCGGCTAGGTTGCACAGGGCGATCGCGTGGACACTCCCGATATGGTTGTGCACGCCGCGGCGGTCGCGCATCCGCACTTCGCAGCGCCCCGGCTCCAGCACCTCGAAGCGCGGTGCGATCGTCGAGAAATACGGTGCCTTGAAGCACACCGCGCGCGAAAACAGCCAGCGCCCCACGGGCCAGCGCCGCATCCGGCGCCAAGTGGCCAGCAAGGGGGCGACGCGGTTCGGCTCAGTCATGGGGCTGCCGCTCACGGGCTTCTCCTGCGGAAAAGGAAACGGCGGGTTGCCCCGCCGTCTCCGTCCTTGCCGTATCGATCACGCCGCGTCGCGCTTGGCGGCGGCTTCGATGCGGTCGCTGAAATAGCCGGCCGACCGCAGCTCCCAGGACTCGAAGTCGTCCACCGAGATCGCGTCGACGGTCATCTCGCGCAGCGCCTCGAGCTGCTTGCGCTCCTCGGCGGTGATCCAGCCTTCCTTCACGCCCTCGTCGAGCTGCGACTTGAAGTCCAGCGCCTCGATGTCGCTGTTCTTCAGGGCCTTGAGGAACTTGCGTTCGACCGGCTCCGCGAGCACCACCTGCGGCAGGTAGCTGTTGATGCGGCCGGCCGGATTGTTCGCGCCCGGCGTGGTGAAGATGCCCCGGGCGAGGCGGTCCCGCGCGTCGTTGGGCGACATCAGCAGCGACGCCAGCTTGTGGCCGAGGCGGTCGCTCGGCGCCTGCGCGCGGCGGCCCCACGGGAACACCAGCAGCCACAGCAGCCAACCCACCGGTCGCACTGGGAAGTTGCGGAGCGCGCTCGACAGGGCGATCTCCATCTTGTGCACGCTGTTGTGGAACGACCAGGCCAGCAGCGGCTGGTCGGACGCCGGCCGGCCCTCGTCCTCGTAGCGCTTGAGCATCGCGCTGGTGATGTACAGGTGGCTGAGCACGTCGCCCAGGCGGCCCGACAGCGATTCCTTGAACTTGAGCTTGCCGCCCAGCAGCAGCATCGAGGTGTCCGCCATCAGCGCGAGCGCCGCGGAATAGCGGTTGAGCTTGCGATAGTAGCGGCGGGTGTAGGCGTCGCCGGGCGCGCTGCCGAAACGCGCGCCGGTGAGGCCGAACCACCAGCTGCGGACCGCGTTGGAGATCGCGAAGCCGATATGGCCGAAGAGGTTGCGGTCGAACTCGCGCAGGCGCTCGGTCGGGTCGGGCAGGGTGGTGGCCTTCATCTCCTTCAGCACCCATGGGTGGCAGAGGATCGCGCCCTGGCCGAAGATCATCAGCGAGCGCGTCATGATGTTCGCGCCTTCCACCGTGATCGCGATCGGCGAGGCCTGCCAGCCGCGGCCGAGGTAGTTCTTGGGTCCCAGGATGATGCCCTTGCCGCCGTGGATGTCCATGGCGTCCTTGGCCGCCTCGCGGCCCATCTCCGTGCAGTGGTACTTGGAGATCGTCGACGGCACCGCCGGCAGCTCGCCGCGCGCGACCGCCGCGGCCGAGGCCTCCGACAGCGCGCTGGCCGCATAGGCATTGCCGGCGATCCGCGCCAGCGCTTCCTCGACGCCCTCGAAGCGCCCGATCGACAGGCCGAACTGCTTGCGGATGCGCGAGTACGCGCCGGTGACCACGGCCGCCATCTTGGCGCCGCCGCTGGCGGTCGAGGGCAGTGTGATCGAACGTCCGATCGACAGGCATTCGACCAGCATCTGCCAGCCCTTGCCGGCGTACTTCTCGCCGCCGATCAGCTGGCTGAGCGGGATGAACACCTCGCGGCCATGGATGGGGCCGTTCTGGAAGGGGCTGTTGAGCGGGAAGTGGCGACGGCCGATGTCGATGCCCGCGGTGTCGCGCGGGACCAGCGCCAGGGTGATGCCGATGTCCTGCTTGTCGCCGATGATCCCGTCCGGGTCGTACATCCGGAACGCCAGGCCGATCAGCGACGCGACCGGGGCCAGGGTGATGTAGCGCTTGTCGAAGGTGAGCTTGACGCCAACCACGCGTGCGCCGTTCCACTCGCCCATCGTGACGATGCCGTAGTCGGGGATGGAGGTGGCATCGGAGCCGGCCCACGGGCCGGTCAGGCCGAAGCACGGCACCTCGCGGCCATCGGCCAGGCGCGGCAGGTAGTGGTCCTTCTGCTCCTGGGTGCCGTAATGCATCAGCAGTTCGGCCGGGCCCAGCGAGTTCGGCACGCCAACGGTGGAGCTGACCACGCTCGACATCGACGCCAGCTTCTGGATGACCTTGTGGTTGCCCAGCGCGGTGAAGCCCAGGCCGCCGTACTCCTTGGGCACGATCATGCCGAAGAACTTGTTCTTCTTGATGAAGTCCCACATCTCCGGCGGCAGGTCGGCGCGGACATGCGTGATGTCCCAGTCGTCGATCATCTTGCACAGTTCTTCGACCGGGCCATCGAGGAAGGCCTGCTCGTCCTCGCGCAGGGTGGGGCGCGGCTGCGACAGCAGCGCGTTCCAGTCGGGCTTGCCCGAGAACAGTTCGCCCTCGAAGCCGACCGTGCCGGCTTCCAGCGCGACGCGCTCGGTCTCGGACAGCGGCGGCAGGATCTTCGTGTAGAACTTGAGCAGCGGCGCGGTGATCAGCGGCAGGCGGATCGCCGGCACCAGCAGCGGCACCGCCACCAGCGCCAGCAGCACGCCCGCGACGATGCTCGCAGCCGCGCTGGCACCCAGCAGCCAGGCGGCGACGAGGGCAGTGGCACTGACCGCGACCCACACCGCCAGGCGCAGACGGTGGTACGCGGCGAACAGGCCGACGACCAGCAGGACGAGGAAGGGGATCGCGATGCTCATGGCGACACTCCGGAAGCAGTATGGCGTTGGCGAAAGGACGGTTCGGCGCCCCCGGCCGCGTTCAATCGTGCGCCAGCCGCCGCGAAGAGCGGGTGACCCGGCGCGCGACGGTGCCGGCCGGTTGGCACCGCGTTAACATACGCATGAGTATGGTGTGGCGTTGCAGCATGTGTCAACCGTCGATTGTCCGCATACTGTCCCCTGCCCATACGTATGGTTACACTTGACACCATGACCGCATCCGCCTTGCCCAAGACCGAGCGCAGTGGCCGGCTGAGTGCCCACGACTGGGCCCAGGCCGCCCTTGACCAGATTGCCGAGCAGGGCGTCGCCGCTGTCGCGGTGGAGCCGTTGGCGCGCCGGCTGGGCGTGACCAAGGGCAGCTTCTACTGGCACTTCCCCTCCCGCGACGCCTTGCTGGTGGCGGCCCTTGAACGCTGGGAGAAGTTCGAGCAGGAAGAGGTCTTCGGGCAGCTCGAGCCCATTTCCGATCCGCGCGAACGCCTGCGCGCGCTCTTCAGCGTGGTCGCGCACGAGGTCAAGTCGCATATCGTCTATTCCGAGTTGCTGAAGGCGCTGGACCATCCCGCGGTGCAGCCGGTGATCGGCCGCGTGTCCGACCGTCGCCTCGAGTACCTCACTGCCTCGTTCCGCCAGGTGGGCCTGAGCCGTACGGATGCCCGCTACCGCGCTCAGCTGCTCTATGCCGCCTACGTCGGTTTCCTACAGCTCAACCTGCAGCTGCACCACACCCGCATGCAGCAGGATGAATTCGAAGCCTACGTCGAACACATGATGGACACCCTGATCCCGACCGACTGACGTCGGCGTCGCAGGCCGTTCCCGCGGCCTGGACCGTTGCCCGTATCCGTCTTACCTGTCGCATGTCCCGGAGTACCGCCGTGAACGCTCTCTCTTCCGAAGCCGCCAAGCCCCTGGACGACCAGGCCTCCCGCAGCCGCCTGCAGGCCCTGAACGACTGGGTCGCCGAGGTCGCGGCGCTGACCCGGCCGGACGCGATCCACTGGTGCGACGGCAGCGACGCGGAGAACGACGCGCTGGTCGCGCGGATGGCGGCGGACGGCACGCTGTTGCCGCTGAACGAGGACACGAACCCGGGCAGCTGGCTGCACCGGTCGCATCCGGATGACGTCGCCCGCGTCGAGCACCTGACCTTCGTCTGCACCACCGCGCAGGACGCTGCCGGCCCGAACAACCACTGGATGGCCCCGGCCGACGCGCACGCGAAGATCGATGCCCTGTTCGACGGCTGCATGCGCGGCCGCACGATGTACGTGATCCCGTATTGCATGGGCCCGATCGACTCGCCGCTGTCGCGCTGCGGTGTCGAGATCACCGACAGCCCCTACGTCGTCGCCAACATGCGCCTGATGACCCGCATGGGCACGCCGGCGCTGGCACGCATCGAGCGTGAAGGTGGCTTCGTCAAGGGCCTGCACTCGATCGGCGAACTCGACCCGGAGCGCCGCTTCATCATGCATTTCCCCGAGGAACTGACCATCAAGTCCTACGGGTCCGGCTATGGCGGCAATGCGCTGCTGGGCAAGAAGTGCCACGCGCTGCGCATTGCCTCGTACCAGGCGCGCAACGAAGGCTGGATGGCCGAGCACATGCTGATCGTCGGCATCCAGAACCCCAACGGCGAGACCCACTATATCGCCGCCGCGTTCCCGTCGGCCTGTGGCAAGACCAACCTGGCCATGTTGATCCCGCCCGAGGGCTACCAGCGCGATGGCTGGAAGGTCTGGACGGTGGGCGATGACATCTGCTGGATGCGCCCGGGCCCCGATGGCCGGCTGTACGCGATCAATCCCGAGGCGGGGTATTTCGGCGTTGCGCCGGGCACCTCGGCCCGGTCCAACCCGAGCGCGCTGGCCACCATCCAGAAGAACACCATCTTCACCAATGTCGGCGTCACTGCCGACAACCAGCCGTGGTGGGAGGGCCTGGACAATGGCCAGGCGCCGGTGACCGACTGGCGCGGCAATCCGTATGACGCGGCCAAGGGCCCGGCGGCGCACCCGAACGCCCGCTTCACCGTGAGTGCCAAACAGTGCCCGAGCTGGTCGCCGATGGCCGAGGACCCGCAGGGCGTGCCGATCAGCGCGATCGTGTTCGGCGGGCGCCGTGCCTCGCTGGTGCCGCTGGTGTTCGAGTCCCGCGACTGGACGCACGGCGTGCTGGTCGGTGCGGCGATGGGCTCGGAGACAACCGCGGCGGCGACTGGCGCGGTCGGCGTGATGCGCCGCGATCCGATGGCGATGAAGCCCTTCTGCGGCTACAACTTCGCCGACTATTTCGCGCACTGGCTGTCCTTCGACCAGACCGGTGCGAAGCTGCCCAAGGTCTTCCACGTGAACTGGTTCCGCAAGGGCGACGAGGGCGCGTTCCTATGGCCGGGCTTCGGCGACAACCTGCGGGTGCTCGAGTGGATGATCGGCCGCGTGAAGGGCGAGGCGGGCGGCATCGAGACGCCGATCGGCACGCTGCCGCGCGTCGACGACCTCAACCTCGACGGTGTCGAGCTGTCCGACGAGGCGTGCGCCAAGCTGTTCGGCTTCGAGCAGGCCGGCTGGCAGGCCGAGTTCGAGAGCATCGGCGAGTACCTCGACTCCTACGGGCCGCGCATGCCGCAGGCCCTGAAGGACGAGCAGCAGCGCATCGCCGCGCGGCTGGCGGGCTGAGTCGCCGATGGCGGCGCAGCCGGGCATGGCGGGCGTCCTGCCCGCCCAGCGCGAAGTGGAGATCGACGGGCGGCCGTTGAAGGTGTTCGACGGCCTGCTCCCGAACGTCGGCGACTACGTGCAGGCCCTGTCGCGCGCGGCGTTTACCCGCACCGAAGTCGCGCGCGAGGACACCGCGCAGTACCGCCACTGGGCCACCGAACTGAAGATCGACGCACTCGTGCAGCAGCCGATCTTCGAGATGACCCGTCGTGCCGTGCTCGGTTTTTCCACGCCCGGCCACGGCTACCGGCCGTACCGTGCGTACACCAATGTCGCCGGCTACGGCGACATGCTGTTCACCCATACCGACTGCCTGCCCGACCAGCACGACCTGACCGCGCTGTGGTACCTGTGCGACGAGTGGGACGTGGAATGGGGTGGGGAGACGGTGTTCTACGACGCCAGCGACGAGCTGGTGTGCGCGGTGCGGCCGCGGCCCGGACGGCTGGTGGTCTTCGATGGCGCGATCAAGCATGCCGGCCGTCCGCCCAGCCGCATCTGCTACGTGCCGCGCTACACCTTCGCCATCAAGTTCGAGCGCGTGGCGTTGCGCTGAGGCGGGCCTTCGCCACGCCTCAGCGCGTCTCCAGGTCTTTCCAGGCCGGCATTCGGGTGTGGGGGGCGACGGCGTTCGCCGCCCACTCGAGCGCCGCCTCCACCATCGGCTCGAAACGGCGACGCAAGGCGTCCCGCTCCGCGCGGCGGGTGGCCGGATCGTACAGCGCGCTCGCGTCCTTGCTGTTGCGCGCGAACACGGCGGCCACCCGATCCTCCCAGCCCGCGCCACCGAGGTCCAGCCCGAGCCACCTGGCCACCGATGCCACCCGGTCGACCGGGGCCTCCAACAGGGTGTTCATGCCCAGGCTGCGCAGCCGGTCCCCCGCGTCGTCCGCGAGGGCATCGGCATAGCGTTCCATCTGGGCATGCCACGTCAACACGCTGGCCTCGACGGGGTTGAAGGGGTGGTCGGGCCGGATACCGAGCGACGCCTGCAGGCGGGTGCCCGCGAGCAGGTACTGGACCATCCAGCGCAGTGGCTGCTCGGCACCCGGCAGCTTTTTCAGGCAGGAGTACAGGAAGTCCTCCAGCGAGCCGTGCAGAAGCACCGCGTGGCTCCCGGGAGTGGCCGCCAGCAGCTCGGGCAGGATCCGGTTCACGGCATTGGTCGGCTTGACCAGCACGTGGCCGCCCGCCTGCCATGGACGGCCGAGCAGTCGACACGCGGCATCCGTCCGCGCCGCCAGCGATGGGGTGCCGGGCCGATGGTCCTCCAGCGCGTGCGAGGCCAGGTCCATCAACACGTGCGGCTCCTTCAGCGCCACCGTCGCGGGCGGGGCGTGCAGCGCCCGCGCGAGGAGGGTGGAGCAGCAGAACGCCGTGTGGAAAAGCCAGGCGGGACGACCGACCGGCAATGCCGTGGCGTCGATCGCGCGCGGGCCGGCAGCGGACCACGGATCGCCCATGCGCTGGTCGAGGAACGGCGCGTCCAGCGTCGCCAGGTCCAGCTCGGCGAACAGGAAGCGGTCCACCGCCGGCACATAGCGGACTGGAAACACGCGGGGATCTTCGGCCGATGCGGATGCGGGGCCTGGCACGGGACACGACTCCTGGAGCACGCGATGGTATGCGGACGCTAGCAGAGACGGCAGGCTCGCGTCGCACGGGGGCACTGATACCATGCTCTCCGGCATGAGCCTTCCACCGCGTGCTGCGCCTCGAATGAGCGTGATCGACATCCATGGGCACCCGCTCGACGCATCGCTCGGGCCCCGTTGGCAACGCAGCGTGGCGCTCGCCCAGCAGGGCGACCTGGCGGGTGCCAGTGGGGAAATGGAGGCGCTGTTGTCGGCGCATCCCGGTTTTGCGCCGGGAATCCTGCAACTCGCGCAGTTCAGACTGGCCCGCGGGCATTACCGGCAGGCGATGGAGACTGCCGCGGCGCTCATGGACGCGCCGCTCCCGACGCTGGAGTTCGCCTGGCACGCCGTGCGCCTGCTCCGCCGCTTCGAACTGCATGAGGCGGTGGCCCGGGTGGCAGGGCGCGCGCCCTGGCCGCACTCCAGCGATGCGCGGTTGCTGCACGCAGTGGCGTCCGAACTCGTCCCGATCGGGCTCTACGACCTCGCCCGGCCCCTGCTGGAACGCGCAGGACGGCTGGCGCCACGCGTCGCGCCGCTGCAGGTCACGCGTGGCACGCTGGACTTCGTCTCGGGCGACCTGGAGGCATCGAGGCAACGCCTGCGCGCAGCCGCGTCCGTGCCCGGTCCGCATGTCGCACATGCGCTTTGGCTGCTGTCGATGCAACCGGAGGACGATCGCATCGACAGCGACCTCGAGGCCACGGCGGCCGCACTACGGAGCGTGCCCGATGGGAGCGGGGACGCGGCCTACCTGGCCTTTGCGATGCACAACCTCCACCACGCGGCCGGACAGTACGAAGCAGCGTGGCAGGCGCTCGCCCAAGGCTGTGCGATCAAGCAGCGGACGTCCGACCATGACCCGGTCGCGCAGGCACGCCTGTTCGATGCCCTGGGGTCGATGCATGTGAGCGGGGTCGCCACGCCCGTTCCAGTCGACGCTTCGGTGCGTCCGGTCTTCATCGTTGGCATGTACCGGTCCGGGACCAGCGTGCTGGAGCGGGTGCTGTCAGGCCATCCGGATGTCGCCGACGGCGGCGAGAGCCAGGTGATGCCGGCGGCGCTGCGGCTCGCCTTCGACCGCCCGGCCCGTTCGACGGTCGATCTGTCGATGGTCGTCGAGGCCGATCGCGTCGATCTCGCACCCGCAGCATCGTTCTTCCGGCGTCATGCCCGGTGGAAGGCAGGTGGAAGGGCCGTGTTCACCGAAAAACTGCCGGAAAATTTCCTGCTGGCCGGTTTCATCCTCGCGGCCATGCCGGAGGCGCGGATCCTGCACATGCAGCGCGACCCGATGGATACCTGCTTCTCCAACCTCCGCACGTTCTTCAGCGGCGCGGCGCCTTACAGCTACGACCAGGCCACGCTGGCGGACTATTACAGCGGCTATCGACGGCTGATGGACCATTGGCGGGCGCTGTACCCGGAACGCATCCTCGATGTCGACTACCAGCGGTTCGTGGACGACCCGGGCCCGGAAACCGAACGGGTACTGGCCTTCTGCGGACTCGATTACCGCCCTCACTTGCTGGATGTGGGCCGCCAGGGTGGCTACTCCGCCACGGCCAGCATCGGCAGCGTCCGCGCCGGCATCCAGCGCAACCGGGGAGGGGCATGGCGGCCGTACGCCGCGCATCTCGCGCCATTGCGCGAGGCCCTCGGCCACCTGTCAGGGCCGTGGTGACCGGGTCACGCGTCGCGCATCCCGAACCAGCAGTTGAACGCGACGGTGATCCGCTCGTCCTGCCCGTAGAAGGGCAGCACTTCGTGCTGCAGCCAGGACGGGAACAGCACCAGTTGCCCGGCCTTGAAACGGATGCTCCAGGTGCCGTGGTGGTAGGGCGCGCGCTGGCGCATGTTGCCCGCATCGGTGAAGTAGTTGCTGTAGTGGTGCGGGCTGGGGAAACGCAGGACCCCTGACTCCGGCCGGTCCGCGGGCGTCTCGCCGGGGTCGACGCAGTAGACCCCGGACCAGGAGGCCATCGGGTGGTTGTGCATGATCGTGAAGCCGCCGTGGCGGGTCACGTGGAACCAGGTGTGCGAGTAGATCTGCAGGCGTTGCATCTCAGCCGGCGAATAGCCGTTGAGGTCCTGGACGGTACGTCCCAGCGCGGCCCAGCAGAACTGCCTCAGTTGCTGGATGCACGGCTCGGGCCATGAAAACAGGTTGAAATCGCTTTCGAACACCCCGGCCTGCTGTTGCAGGGAGGGATTCGGGTTGGCGTAGCGCTGGCCTTCGGCTTCACGCGCAAGCAGCAGGGACCGGAGCTCGGGGTTGAGGCGCTCGGCCTCCGGCAGGCTGTCCTGGGCCATCGGGACGGCGAACATGGAGCTGATCTCGAGGGGCATCGTCGGGCACCGTGCGCTGGAAAGAACTACGGCCCCTTTCGGGGCCGTAGCAAGGTAACGCAACTTCAGGTCGATCAGAACTTCTGGCTGTAGCGCATGTACATGAAGCGGCCAGGCACTTCGTACTGCGGGTCGAAGCTGTTCGCGAACGTCGTGACCGAGCGCGGCGGGTCCTCATCGAGGATATTGTTGATGCCGAGCGAGATCTGACCGTTCCACGGCGCGTTCCAATAGACGCTGACGTCATTGTAGAACGTGTCGTCCAGCTTGTTACGCGGCCTCAGGCCTTCAGACGTACGACGGGTCGGGTCGGAGCACAGAAGTGCAATGTTGGCTGCCTCAACCGCAGCATTGGAGCTGAAGCCGCTGCAGGCCTCGACCTGGGCGTCGTAGTAACGCAGGTTCCAGGTCGCGCCCCAGTCGCCCATTTCCCAACGGGTCGACAGGTTGGAGCGGATGCGCCAGTTGTTGTTTCGATCGGTGTACTCACCGACCTGGTTGTCGCCGTCGCCGTCGTCCTCGTAGTTCACCATGTAGGTGCTGTCCCAGATGAACGAGAACTTGCCCCAGTCGGTTTCCGGCAAGCGGTAGCCGATGGTCATGTCGTAGCCCTCGACCTCGCGGCTACCGATGTTCAGGCCGGCTGCCAGCAGGTCGGTGATGAAGCCACCGCCGCCACGGGTGATCAGGCTACAGGCCTGGGCGTTGCCTTCCTCATAGCAGTCGTCGAGGATCGCGTTGCCGGAGAACGTGGTGATGGTGTCGGTCAGCTCGATCTTCCACCAGTCCAGCGAGATGTCGAAGCCTTCGATATAGCTCGGGCTGTAGACGAAACCGAAGGTGTAGTTCTCGGCCTTCTCAGGCAGCAGGTTGGGGTTGCCACCGGTGCTGATGCGGATCTGCGAGTTGACCTGGTTGTAACCGCCCTGCGGCACGCCGTCGGCCACGCAACGGGCCTGGCCCGCGGCATCCAATTGCGCGAAGCCAACGGTGTTACACGGATCGCTGATGGTCGGGAAGGTGTCGCTCACGCCCTGGAACAGCTCGTTGATCGACGGCGCACGGAAGCCCTCGGCGTAGTTGCCGCGGATCAGCAGGTCGTCGATCGGCTTCCAGCGGAAACCGAACTTGCTGTTGAGGGTGTCACCGAAGTTGCTGTAGTCCGAGTAACGGGTCGCGATGCTGAAGTCCAGCAGCTGCGCGCCCGGCACGTCGGCCAGGACCGGGATCGCCAGTTCGAGGTAGGCCTCGTCCAGCGAGTAGCCGCCGCCGGTGGCAGTACGCGCGTTGCCGGTGGTGTCGCCGGCGTTGATCAGCGCATCCGGACGGTCGTAACCGTCTTCTTCGCGGTGCTCGAGGCCGAACGAGAACGCCATCGCGCCACCCGGCAGGTCGAACAGGTCGCCGCTGATGTTCGCGAAGTAGCTCTTCTGGCTGTAACCCAGCTGGTCGTGGGCCTCGAAGGTCAGGTAGCTCAGCATCTCCGGGGTCAGCGAGCCGGCGCCGCCCAGGAAATTGGCCGGCACGCAGCCCGCGATCGCGGTGCTGGCATCGCCCGGGGTCGTGACGCAGGTCGGCACGCCGCCCACCAGCATCGACGGGCCAAGCGCGTTGCGGATGGCGGTGTAGGTCAGCAGGCCGTTGGTGGCGTCGTTCGAACGGTTCTCACCGTAGAACATGCCCGCTTCCCAGTCGAAGTAACGCTCGCCGACCTCGAAGCTGCCCTCGAAGGCACCGTCGAACGCGTAGGTGTCGACCGTCTGCTTGAACGAGCGGCCGCCGGTTTCCACGACGCGACGCTGGACCCAGTTGATGTCCTCGCCGTACGGGTTGTACAGGCTGTCCTGGCTGATGACGATATCGGCCGCCTGCGAGGCGCCCGGGAAGCCGACGACCACCGGCATGGCGGCGAGCAGCTGCTCGGACTGGCGCTGGTTATAGGTGACCGTGGTCTTGAAGCGCAGGTTGTCGCTGATGTCCAGCGAGCCGTTGGCGAAGACCGAGATGCGCTCCTGCGGGGTCAGCAGGTAGTTCAGCGGGGCGAAGTTGAAGTTGTCCGGCGTGCCGGCCCACTCGCTCCAGCCGCGCGGATCGTTCGGATCCGCCTTCCACAGGCCATACGCACCGTCGGGGTTGGCACAGGCGAAGGTGGTCATGTCCAGGATGCAGTAACGGCCATCCGGCGTGGTGGAGCTGCCGCCCAGGCCCGGGGTCGAGCCGTACACCGGCACGGCCGAGATCTCGCGGTCGCCGGCCCAGACCGGATCTTCTTTCACGTAGCCGACGCCCAGCATGGCCGACCAGCGGTCGCCGGTGCTGCCGACGGTGAAGTCATAGGCTTGGCGAACGCCGTCGCCCTTGTCGAACTGGCCGAGGTAGGCGTTGGCTTCCGCGCCGTCGAAGTTCTGGCGCAGGATCACGTTGACCACGCCGGCGATGGCGTCGGAGCCGTAGATCGACGACGCACCGTCCTTCAGGACTTCGATGCGCTCGACCGCGGCGGTCGGGATGGTGTTCAGGTCGACCGCGCCGCCGAGGCCGGTGCCGCCCACCCAGCGACGGCCGTTGACCAGCACCAGGGTGCGGTTCGAGCCGAGGTTGCGCAGGTTGACGCGGGTTTCGCCGTTACCACCGTTGTTCTGGGTGGTGTTCAGCGTCGAGCCATTGGCGCTGATGTTCTGGATCACGTCGCCGACGGAGGTCAGGCCCTGGGCCGAAATGTCTTCGCGCGAGAGCGAGAAGATCGGCTGGCTGGTCTCGATGTCGGTGCGCTTGATTCGCGAGCCGGTGACCTCGATGCGGTCGAGGGTGGTGGCCTGCTCGGTTTCCTGGGCGACGGCAACGCCGGTACCGGCGGCAGCCGTGGCGCCCACGGCGAGCGCGATGGTGATCGCGTCGCGGAGCTGGGTGGTCTTAACGGTCATCTCTCTCTCCAAGTCAGTCTTGGTTTCCCATGGGAACCCGCCGGTGATGTCAAACAAGGCACCAAATCCGGCAAGGTCCGGCCGATAGTAGCCCCCTTCGGAGAAAAATTAAAGTGACGTTAACAAACGCCGAAAGCCGCCCGGTTCAGGGGCGGCTTTCGTAGGATAATCAATGGGTTGTGCGCGCAGGATGTTGGTTTTTCGTAAGCGCCCCGTCCGTCGCCGTTCGTCGGCGGCGGGCGAATCGGGCCCGGAAGGGACGCGGTGGGCTTACAGGTCCTGCTCGTACCGCACGTAGGGCACCGCGCCTTCGTCCTTGTCGCCGGTATCCGGTGCGAAGGGGTTCTGGCCCCGGGTCACGACGTTGTCCGCGCCCACGCTCAGCTGGCCGCTCCAGGGCGTGCGCCAGGTCAGGCCGATGCCCAGGCCTTCCCATTGCCCGGGCTGTCCCGGCATGTCGATGACGCGGCCGACGATATTGGCGCCGAAGTCGCCGACTTCCGCGCCAAGACTGAGGCTCTTGCTGGTCCAGCGCTCGTTGAAGCCCGCCGGGAGTTCGGACGCGGGGATCAGCCGGGCCCGTGCCCACGTCCCGCCGATGGACACCGTGGCCTCGCGACCGATGGCCTTTTCGCCATACAGGGTCAGGCTGTTCTGGTCGTAGCGGCTGTTCTGTCCGGAAGGGCTGAGCCACGCGGGGAGGTGGTCGCGCCCTTCTCCGGCCAGCATGCCGACGCGCTGTTGCCGGTTGCCGAAGGTGGCACCGACGACGGCCTGCTGGCTGCCATTGCCCTGCGCATCCTGTTCCAGCGACGCGAGCATGCAGTGGTTGGCCAGGTTGCCGATCGCGTTGGCGAGCCCGGTCTTGCGGTTGCAGACCAGCCCCAGCGTGTTGCCCGCGGACAGGCCGAAGACCGCATCGAGGGTATTGTTGCCGCCGAACCTCAGGCGCGTGCTGTTGCCGTTGGCGCGCGTGGGCTCCAGCAGCAGTACCGCCTCGAGCGTGCCGTCGGTGGTGTTGAGCACGGGCAGGACGGTCGAGTCGCCCGGATCCGGCTCGCGTGCCTGGGCATGCACGCCCGTCGCCCCGCCCAGGGCGAGGAGCAGAGCCAGCGGTAGCGTGAGCAGACGGAAAGCCATCGTGGGTAGTGACCGTGTCGGGCGGCGGGAGTTCCTTTCACTCCGGATTCAGACTATAGATCGTTAATTTTCCTTTAACAATCGTTCGAGCACCGTCCCTTGACCGCCGCCACACTCTTTACTGGGGGCGGGACGGGGTTTCCAGCTCGCTCGCGCCCCGGGCGAACAGGGCCTCGATCGCCGGCAGGTCGAAACGGTACTGTTGCCCGCAGAACTCACAACGGATGCGGGCTTCCCCATCGGCCGCAGCGGCGCGTGCTTCATCCACGCCCAATGACACCAGCATGGACTCGACCCGTGCCGCGGAACATGAACAGGCGAACGCCAGCGGTTTCTGCCCGAGGATCCTCACCCCGTCCTCGTGGAACAGCCGGGTCAACAGCGGCCCGGGCGCCAATCTGAGCAGTTCGTCCGTGACGAGCGTGTCGAAAAGCACTCCTGCCCGTTGCCATCCGTCGGAATCCCCGGTGTCGCCGGGCAGCTTCTGCAGCATCAGGCCCGCGCAGCATTCGCCGTCGCTGGCCAGCAGGAGCCGGGTCGGCAACTGCTCGGACCGGTCGAAGTAGTCTTCGAATGCCTCGGCGAGGCTGGGCGCGCGAAGTTCCACCAGGCCCTGGTGCCGCATCGGCTCGCGGTTGCCGAGGGCCGGGTTCTCGATGGTGATGGCCAGCATGGCGCCCGGCCCGAGATCACGCAGGTCACGCGACGGGGGAGGGCCCTCCTGGGCCAACTGGGCGATACCGCGCAGGGTGCCCGCGGCGGTGCATTCGGCGAACAGCGTCCGGAGCGTTCCTTCGCCGCGCAACTGCACCGACAGCCGGCCGTCCACCTTGGCGTGCCCGGTGAACAGCGCGGACGCCGCGCAGGCCTCGCCGAGCAGCTCCGCCACGGCGGCGGGATAGTCGTCGCGCTCGCGTATCTGCCGCCAGGTGTCCTGCAACTGCACGTGGACACCGCGCACTCCGGCGCCTTCGATCAGGAAGCGCGTCTGGCAATCGTGGGTGGAGATTTCGTGGGCGGGGGTGCTTTCGCTCATGATGGACCGCTGTGGCTCGGCCAGCGGGCCTTGCGGGACCGTGGCGTGATGGGAGGAGGTTCGATGACAGATGAGGGCGCAACCGGGGCCGGACAAGGGCCGCGCAGGCTCCGCCGCCGGCGCAGCCGCTGGCATTGGGTGTGGCGGCTGCCGCTCCTGCTGGTGATGGTGACGGTGCTGCAGGTGGCGGTGCTGCGCTTCGTCGATCCTCCGACCTCGGCGTTCATGCTCGCGCGTACGGCGGAGGCCTGGGGCGAGGGCGACTGGTCGCATCGGAATGCCCATGAATGGCGCGACCTCGCGGAGATTTCGCCCCAGCTTCCGCTGGCCGTGATCGCGTCCGAAGACCAGCGGTTCCCGGACCACCGCGGCTTCGACATGGAGGCGATCGAGAAAGCGATGGCGCGCAACGAGCGCGGCGGGCGCCTGCGCGGTGGCAGTACGATCAGCCAGCAGACCGCGAAGAACCTGTTCCTGTGGAGCGGGCGCAGTTGGCTGAGGAAGGGCATCGAGGCCTGGTACACGGTGCTGATCGAGGCGATGTGGCCCAAGCGGCGGATCATCGAGGTGTACGTCAACATCGCGGAGTTCGGCGACGGCGTGTACGGGGCGCAAGCGGCGGCGCAGGCATATTTCGGCGTCGACGCGGCGCGACTGGAACCGGCGCAGGCGGCCCGGCTGGCGGCGGTGCTGCCGAGTCCACGCCGGTACAGTGCGGCCCGTCCCGGGCCCTACGTGCAACGGAGGACCGGCGCGATCCAGCGGCAGATGCGCAACCTGGGCGGCGCGGCTTACCTGGAGCGGCTCGACTGACCATGCGCGCCGTGCCGCCCCCGCGACCGGATACCATGCGCGCATGAGTGCTCCCCGCCCCTGCAACCGCCTGACCGTCGTGGTGGCCGCCTACAACGAGGCGGACAGCCTGCCCCTGCTGCATCCCCGCATCGGCGCGGTGCTTGATGGCCTGCGTGCGCAGGGTGTCGATGGCCAGGTGCTGTACGTCGACGACGGCAGCGCCGATGCAAGCTGGGCGGTGATGCAGCGATTGGCCTCGGCCGACCCGCGGGTGGCCTGCCTGCGGCTCTCGCGCAATTTCGGCAAGGAGCTGGCGCTGACCGCCGGGCTCGACCGGGTGCTCGAGGGCGCGGCGCTGATCCTCGACGCCGACGGACAGGATCCGCCGGAGCTGATCCCGCGTTTCGTCGAAAAGTGGCGCGAGGGGTACGACGATGTCCACGGCACGCGTCGCCAGCGCGCGGGCGAGGGCTGGGTGAAGCGTGGCACCGCACACGCGTTCTACCGGGTGATCGGGCGCCTGTCGAAAACCCCGATTCCCCGCGATACGGGCGACTTCCGCCTGCTCTCGCCGCGCGCGCTGGACGCGCTTCGCCAACTGCGCGAGCGGCACCGCTTCATGAAGGGCCTGTTCGGCTGGGTGGGCTTCAACCGCATCGCGATTCCCTACGAGCGGGACGCGCGGATGGCCGGACGCAGCAAGTTCAACCTCTGGAGGCTTTGGAACTTCGCGCTCGAGGGGATCACGAGCTTCTCGACCGCGCCCCTGCGGCTGGCCACCTACCTGGGCCTGCTGACCGCGGCGGTGGCCTTCGCCTATGGCGCATGGATCATCCTCAAGGCCTTGTTCTGGGGCGATCCGGTGGCGGGCTGGCCGACGATGATGTCGGTGATCCTGTTCCTCGGCGGCGTGCAGCTGATCGCGCTGGGCCTGATCGGCGAGTACCTCGGGCGCCTGTACGACGAAGCCAAGCAGCGGCCCCTGTACCTCGTCGACACCTGGCACCCGGCAACAGGAGTATCCTCGGCCCAGGTCCATGGCGTGGAGGGAAGTCCAGATGCGTACCGTCCGGCAACTGCTCGAAGCGAAGGCGCCTGACATCTATTCGGTGACCCCGGATACGCCGATCATCGAGGCAATCCGGCTGATGGCGGACAAGCGCATCGGGGCGCTGCTGGTGATGGATGGACCGCGGCTGGCCGGGATCGTGTCCGAGCGCGACTATGCGCGCAAGGTGGTGCTGCAGGGTCGCGCCTCGGAGGACACCCCGGTCAGCGCGATCATGACGGCCGATGTCTTCACCATCAGTCCCGACGATACCGCCGACCGCTGCATGGTCAGCGTCACCGAGCGCCGCATCCGCCACCTGCCGGTAGTGAAGGACGGGCGCGTGGAAGGCGTGGTGTCGATCGGCGACCTGGTCAAGGCCGTCATCGAAGACCAGCAGCTCGAGCTCGACCAGTTGCAGCGGTACATCGCCAGCTGATCGCGTTCATTCCGCGTACTGTCCCCCGCACCCGCTGTCCTCGCCCGGTCCGGTCTCGATGGTGGCGAGCAGGGCCGCCGGCGGCGTGATCGTCGCCAGCGTGAGGGCCACCGCGCCGCGCAGTCCGAGCGCGCCCAGGTCGGGACGGATCGAGGGGGACTTGAAGCTGCCGTCGAGCTGGAGGGGCGCGCGCAGGCTCAGCAGGCTGCGGTCCTTGGGGCGCGGCCGGATCGTCATGTCGAGGCGTTCCTCGCCCAGGTCGATCTGGCCTTCGCCGACCAGCAGCGTATCGGTCGTGTCGAACGCGAAGCTGCGAGTGGTCATGACGCCGTCCTCCACGGCGAAGTCGCCGAAGGCGCAGCGGACCGGGATCATGCGGTCCTCGGTCAGCTTGAACTTGATGATCTCGGCCAGGTCGATGCCCGCCATCTCCATCAGGAGGTTGCTGATCGAACCGCGCCCCATCGCGACGCCGACCTCGCCGTTGCCGTTGCCGAGCATGTCCGCGATGGAGTTGCCCGTCGTGGCGAGCGTCACCCGCCCCCCGACGCGGCCCACGGCGTTCTGCGCCAGCTCCACGGTGGGCAGCAGGCTCGACAGGTCGAGCCCCGCTGCATTGATGTCGGCGCGGGTGCGGATGGTGTCCTCGCGGGCGTCCATTTCCACCGTGCTCCGGAGCGTGCCGCCGGCGACGCCGAAATCCAGCGGGTCGAGCCGGAGTACACCGTCCTCGAGCTGGAGGTGGGCGTCCATGTCGTCCAGCGGCAGCCGCGGCGCGTTGATGCGCGCTGCGCGCAGGCGGACGTTGGCATCCATCGCGCGCAGCTTGTCGAGCCGATAGGGTTCGTCCGGGAGCAGGCGGCTGCTGGCCGCCTGCTGCGCGGCCTGCCGCGCCTGTTCCGCGTTCGCGGTCTCGTCCCCGCCGGCCTGGGGCTTGGCCCCGACGAAGCCTGCCAGGTCGTCGAAGTCGAGGCGCTGCGACTGCAGGTCCGCTTCGAAGAACGGCCGCTCGCGATCCGTTTCCACGCGGGCATCACCGGCGAGGTCGCTGTCGCCGACCGTGCCTTCGAAATCCTCGTACCGCCAGGTGTTGCCATCGCGGCTGAACCGGCCGTCGAGTGTGTAGGGCGGCGTTTCCGGCAGTGCGATGCCGATCAACGGATACAGGTCCGCGAGGTCCTGGCCCTGAAGCCGCATGCGCAGCTGGAAGCCGGTGAGCCGGAATGGATCGAGCAGGGTGCCCGTGGCGTGTGCCGAGGTCGCGCCGGCGCGCGCCTTGGCGTCGATGTGATACGGCTGTTCGCGGTCGCGCAGGGCCAGCGGCGAGTCTGCCCGGCCCTCCAGGGTGAAGGCATTGCCTTTCCATCGGCCCTCGCCGGACACCTGCACGGGGGGCGCGGCCTCCGCACCGGGCGCCGGCAAGGTGTCGATACGGGCCACGATGTCGGTGTCGGCATTCCCGTCCAGATAGCGCAGGCGGCCGTGGCCGACTTCAACGCGCCGGAACTCGAAGGTGAACCGGCCGGGCGCGTCGTCACCGTCGAACGTCCAGTTTCCCGTGCCGTCCGGCCCGGTTTCCAGGTGGACGACCGGCGCCTGAAGCCGGATGGCGGGGATGCGTACCGTGCCGGCAAGGATATGCCAGGGGTCGATGTCGAGCTCGACCCGTTCCGCCCGGGCCATCCGGGGTTCTTCCGACCAGTCGGCGTTGGAGAAGGCGACGCCCTCCGCGCTCACCGTGGGCGTCCATCCGAGGTCGACGTCCAGGTTCCCGTCGATCCGCAGCGTGCGGCCGGTCGCGGACGCCACCTGGCGCTCGAGCGGCCCCTTGAACCAGTTCCAGTCCCACAGCAGGCAAAGCACCAGCACCGCGAGCAGCGCGATCGCAAGCACCGTGAGGACCGGGTGGGCACGCGCGTGCGCAAGCGGGCGCCGGGCGGCGTGTCGCCATCGCTCGTGCGGTCCGCTCATCGGGGGCTCCCGGGCATCCGGTGCATCGCGTGCCATCCAGCGTGGGGATGCGATCACCCTCACGCGGTGCCGGTCAAGCAGGAGTGAATCCCGCGATCCGCGTTCAGGCCGGGGTTAGTCGCCCGTATGCAGGACCTGCGCGGTGACCGCCACGAAATGGCAGACACTGCCGGCCACCACGAACAGGTGCCAGATCGCATGCGAGTAGGGCAGCGAGGGGCGGTGGTAGAACACGGTCCCGAGGGTGTAGCAGACGCCCCCGGCCAGCAGCCAGCCGAACGTCCATGCATCGAGCGCGCCGAGCAGGGGCTTGATGGCGACCAGCACCAGCCAGCCCATCGCGATGTAGATCGCGGTGGACAACAGCTTGAAGCGGCCGGTGAACATCAGCTTGAACACGACGCCGGCGATCGCCAGGGTCCAGATCGCGATGAACAGGCCCCAGCCCCAGGGGCCGCGCAGGCCGATCAAGGTGAAGGGCGTATACGTGCCCGCGATCAGCAGGTAGATCGCGCAGTGGTCGAACACCTTCAGCCGCGCTTTCGCGGTGGGGTGCTGGATGGCGTGGTAGAGCGTGGACGCGACGTACAGCAGCAACAGGCACAGGCCGAACACGATCGCGCCCGCCAATTGCCAACCGTCGCCGTGGATCGCCGCGAGGGTGATCAGGACCGAACCGCCCGCCAGCGCGGCCACCGCGCCGAGGCCATGGGTGAGCGCGTTGGCGAGCTCCTCCCGCAGGTGCGCGGCCGAATGCGGCGGGGGCGTGGTCAGGCCGGGGGCGTCCATGCCGCCATCCTACCGTGCGCGACCGGATGGTGTGCGTGAACCCGTCGCGCGTTTCCCGGTACGCAGGTAGGCTTGGCGCGCGCGACGGAGCGAAACACCTCGACCAGCCTGAGCCGGACTGGATGCACCTGGTGGAAGCCGGTGCCTGACGCAGGCGCGGCGGGGTCAGTCGACCGCCACCGCGTGCGCGTGCTCTCGGGTGGCGAGGAACTCCACGTCGGGTGCGCGCTCCTGCGCCAGCTGCAGGTTGACCCGGGTCGGCGCGAGGTAGACCAGTTCGCCGGCCGCATCGAGCGCCAGGTTCATCGCGTTCTTGTCGCGGAACTGCTCCAGCTTCCTGTCGTCACCGCAGCGGATCCAGCGTGCCGTCGCGACGGTGACCGGTTCGAACGTCGCCTCGACGCCATACTCGTCCTTCAGCCGGTAAGCGACGACATCGAACTGCAGCACGCCGACCGCGCCCAGGATGAGGTCGTTGCTCATCAACGGGCGGAAGAACTGGGTGGCGCCTTCCTCGGACAGCTGGGCCAGGCCCTTCTGCAGCTGCTTCAGCTTGAGCGGGTCGCGCAGGCGCGCGCGACGGAACAGCTCCGGCGCGAAGTTGGGGATGCCGGTGAACGCGATCTTCTCGCCCTCGGTGAAGGTGTCGCCGATCGAGATCGTGCCGTGGTTGTGGATGCCGATGACGTCGCCGGGCCAGGCGTCCTCGGCGATCTCGCGGTCGCTGGCCATGAAGGTCAGCGCGTTGGCGAGCTTCATCTCCTTGCCGCTGCGCACGTGGAAGGCCTTCATGCCGGCGCTGAACTTGCCCGAGCAGATCCGCATGAACGCCACGCGGTCACGGTGCTGCGGGTCCATGTTGGCCTGGATCTTGAAGACGAAGCCGGACAGCTTCGTTTCGGTCGCGCCGACCTCGCGGGTGGTGGTCTCGCGCGGCTTCGGCGAAGGCGCATGCTCGACGAAGAAGTCGAGCAGCAGCTGCACGCCGAAGTTGTTCACGGCCGAACCGAAGAACACCGGGGTCAGTTCGCCGGCCAGGTACTTGCCGAGGTCGAACGGGTGCGAGGCGCCTTCGACCAGTTCGAGCTCGTCCTTCAGGTCGGCCAGCACGTCGGCACCGATACGCGCTTCCAGCGCCGGGTCGTCGATGGACGCGAAGATGGTCGAGTCCTGGCGGGTGAAGTTGCGCCCCTGCTCGTACAGGTGGACCTCGCCGGTGACCAGGTGGACGACGCCCTTCAGGCGCTTGCCCATGCCGATCGGCCAGGTGATCGGGGCGCACTGGATGCCCAGGACCTGTTCGACCTCGTCCAGCAGTTCGATCGGGTCCTTGCCCTCGCGGTCGAGCTTGTTGATGAAGGTCATGATCGGCGTGTCGCGCAGCCGGCAGACCTCCATCAGCTTGATCGTGCGTTCCTCGACGCCCTTGGCGACGTCGATCACCATCAGCGCCGAGTCGACCGCGGTCAGCACGCGGTAGGTGTCCTCGCCGAAGTCCGCGTGGCCCGGGGTGTCGAGCAGGTTGACGATTCGGTCCTGGTACGGGAACTGCATGACCGAGGACGTGACCGAGATGCCGCGCTCCTTCTCCAGTGCCATCCAGTCGGAGGTCGCGTGGCGCGCGGCCTTGCGTCCCTTGACCGAGCCGGCCATCTGGATGGCACCGCCGAACAGCAGCAGCTTTTCGGTCAGCGTGGTCTTGCCGGCGTCGGGATGCGAGATGATCGCGAACGTGCGGCGGCGGGCGGCTTCGAGCGAGACGTCGGACATGCGGGCGGGGCGCTCGGCGCGCCGGGGCATTGAAAGGGGCGCGACATTATATAGAGGCTGGCGTCGGGCCGGGTCCGGCGCTCAGCGGGGCAGGGCGAACTGCACCACGCCGCCAGGGCCGCGCAGGCGGATCGGCAGGGACTCCAGGCGCATGCCCCGGTTCGCCTGGACCACGAAGTGCAGGTGGGGGCCGGTGGTGTACCCCGTATTGCCGGACAGGCCGATCCGCTGGCCGGCCTGCACGCGCTGGCCCACGCGCACGTGCACGCCGCCCTCGGCCAGGTGGGCGTACAGCGCCATGCTGCCGTCGTCGTGCAGGATGCGGATGAAATTGGCCCGCTCGAGGTACTGGTCCGGGTCCAGGCCGGCCTGGTCGAATCCGCCTTCGGTGCGCATGACCACGCCGTCCCGCGCCGCCAGCACCGGCGTGCCGATCGGCGCACCGAAGTCGATCGCGTGGCGGTTCTCCCTGTCGCCGTGGCTGAACGCGCCCCCGAATCCCTGCTGGATGTCCAGCTCCGGCATGTCCAGTGGCAGCCGGTACTCCACGTCGGCCGGGCGGGCCCGGGGATCGCCGGGAACCACGCGGTCCACGCGCAGTTCGTAATGGGGCGACTGTCCGGGCGGGGCCGCCTCGAGCACGGACACCAGCGCGCTGCCATGGGCCGGCACCGTGGCGCGGGCGGGCGGCACGGCAAGACCGCTGGCGGTGACGCTGACCTCGATCGGGCCGGCCAGCCGGTTGTCGACCCAGGCCAGGGTGCGCCCGGCCTCGTTCTCCACCCGCAAGCGCGCAACCGCGTCGACCTCGTTGGTCGTGGCCAGTTCGGTCACCGGGGACGTCGGCGCCTGCGGCTGGTGGTCGCCGTAGTGGGTGACGCCGTCGGCATCGGTCCAGCGATAGACCTTGCCCGCCTGCACGCTGCCCGCCGCCATCAGCCCGACGGCGCCGGCCAGGCACGCGATGCGCAACGGAACGAGCAGGGACGGGGTCATCGCGGCCCTCGGCGGCGCACGGTGTTCAGTCGGTGCAATTGTGCTCCAGCCCGAGCACCCGTGCGACTTCGCGAAGGTCGAAGGCGGTGATCGCCTGGTCGTCATGCACCGCATAGAGGGCGCCCCCGCTGAACGCCCGGCTCGGCGCCGCATTCAGCGTGATGCCGTCGGTATAGGAGGTGGTCTCGCCCTGGAAGGTGCCGCGATACGCCAGGCTGATGCGATCGAAGAGGTGGAACTGGGTGAGCGGCGCGAGCTGGTCCACCGCGACCCAGTAGCCCTGGCCGTCGCGGCAGTTCCACAGCGCCACGCCCTCGGCTTCGGCGCCAAAGGTCTTGTCGGGCAGGCTGCGCCCGGTGAAGCGTCCCGACAGGGCATAGTCGCGCAGCGTGGAGACGTGGCGACGGTCTTCGTCGGCGATCAGGAGGCGGTCGTGGGCGGCATCCCCGGCCAGGGACTCGACCATGCGCAATGCGGTATCGGGATGGGTGTCGCCGAAGCTGCCCTGGAAGGTGGCCTGGACCTGCCCATCGGCATCGAACTCGACATGGAAACGCTTGACCCGCTCGGCCAGTTCGTTCCAGTCAGGCACCTGCGAGTAGTCGTCTCCGTACATGAAACTGTCGGTGACGTAGGCATCGTAGGCATAGGGCGCGGTCTCGTGCAGCCAGATGCCGTACGGGCTTCGCAACTCGTCCGCCCCGAACAGGCCCAGGGGTTCGAAATCCGGCATGCGCAGGGCCTGCACGCGATGGTTGTCGCGCTCCACGACGAAGGCCACGTCGCCCATCACGGCGATGCCGTTGGGTCGGTTGAACTGTCCGGGCGCCGCCCCCTCGCCGCCCAGGCGGCGTAGCGGACGTCCGGTGTCGGCGTCGAACACATGCAGTTGGTGGCTGGCCTTCGCGGTGGCGACCAGCCAGGTGCCGCCATCCGGGGTGGGCCAGGTCGCGAGCGAGTCCAGTTCGGCCCCGGTCGTCGGGTCGGACACGAAGGCCTCCGGTACGACCAGCGCCGGGCGCGGCGCCTGCGTCGCGACATCCGCGCGGCTGTTGCTGGAGGTCTCGCGCAGCCCCGGACCGCCGGTACAGGCGGCGAGAAGCAGGAGGGCGCAGGTGGGGGGCAGCAGTGGACGCATGTTCATCCATCGCAAGTGTAGGCCTGAACGCGGAACATGTGTCACCCCGCGGTGGCGGGAGCCGCCATTCAATCAATCCCTTTATCGCAATGAAGCGATTGACATCCAGGTCGGGCGCGGGCAGACTGCCCCCAATCCATCGAGACCGGCAGAGGGACAGGCCCTTTGAAGCCGGGGCAACCGTCGCAGTCACTGCCTGCGCAAGGTGCCAATTCCTGCGGTGATTCGAGGCGATGTCCGCATCCCTCGTTCGCCGGAAGATGGTCGTGCTGTATGCCGGCGAGTCCGTGCATGCCGCCCGTCTGGCTCGATGGCCCCGTCATACCGGATGCCCGCCATGAGCCTCGTACACAGTTCCAATGCCCTCCAGGCCGATCCGGCCGAAGCCGCGGCCTGCCTGGCGGACGCCGCGTCCAGCGTCTCTTCCGCCCCGACCCTCGCGCTGCGAGGCGAGCGGACGGTGGTGCTCGACCTGAGGCACGCCGGACGCCGTGAACTCACGTTGCGTTACGAGGTGCAGGGCGCCGCCCACCTGCCCGCGCTGTTCGTGTGCGGTGGCATTTCCGCCACCCGGCATGTGGCCGCCAGCGAAGCGTTCCCCGAGCCGGGGTGGTGGACGGAACAGGTCGGGCCCGGCCGCGCCCTGGACCCGGCCTGCTGTCGCATCGTGTCCTTCGACTGGCTGGGCGCGGACGGCACCCTCGACGCACCGCTGGATCCGGCCGACCAGGCGGACGCGATCGCGCTGTTGCTGACGGCCCTGGGCATCGAGCGGATCGCGGCATTCGTCGGGTGTTCGTACGGCGCGATGGTCGGCCTGCAGTTCGCCGCCCTGCATGGCGAGCGCGTGGACAGGCTGGTCGCGATCAGCGGCTTCCATCGTGCCCATCCCTATGCCAGTGCGTGGCGCGCGCTGCAGCGGCGTGCGGTGGAGCTCGGCGCGCTGCAGTGCGGTGAAGCGCACGGCCTCGGACTGGCGCGCCAGTTCGCCATCCTCAGCTATCGCACCCCGGACGAGTTCGACGCGCGCTTCCCGCCCGCCCGCGTGGTGGACGGCCGCGTCCGCGTCGGTGCCGAGGATTACCTCGACCATTGCGCGGCCCGGTTCATCGGCCGCAGCTCGCCGACGGCCTACCTGCGCCTCTCCGAGTCCATCGACCTGCAATCCGTCGACCCCGCCGCGGTCCGGGTGCCGACCACCGTGGTCGCGATCGAGGAGGACCGGCTGGTGCCGCTCGCCGATGCGTTCGCGCTGGTCGAGCGGCTGGCGGGCGAAAGCCACCTTCGGGTGTTGCGCTCGCCGTACGGCCACGATGCCTTCCTGAAGGAGGACGCGGACATCGCCGCGATCCTTCACGCCGCGCTCCAGTCCCCCATTCGAAATGCCTGTTGAGGAATTCCGCCGCATGAGCACCCGTCGCCCGACCACCGCCGCCGTCCGTGCCGGCATCGATCGTGACACCGCCTATGGCGCCGTCACGCCGCCGATCGTCCTGTCGTCGAATTTCAGCTTCGCCGGATTCAACAACAAGCGCACGTACGACTACACCCGCAGCGGCAACCCGACCCGCGACCTGCTGGCCGAAGCGCTGGCCGAGCTGGAGGGGGGCGACAGCGCCGTCGTCACCGCGACCGGCATGGGCGCGATCACCTTGGTCCTGCATGCGTGCCTGAAGCCGGGCGACACCCTCGTGGTCCCCCATGATGCCTACGGCGGGAGCTGGCGCCTGTTCAACGCGCTGGCCGCCAAGGGCGCCTTCAACCTGCTGACGGTCGACCTGACGGACCCGCGCGCGCTGGCCGACGCGCTGTCCGCCAAGCCCGCTGTCGTCTGGATCGAGACCCCTTCGAATCCGCTGCTGCGGGTGACCGACCTGCGCTTCGTGATCGAAGCGGCGCAGGCCAACGGCGCGCTGGCGGTCGTCGACAACACCTTCCTCTCGCCGGTGCTGCAGCGACCGATCGAGTTCGGCGCCGACGTGGTGGTGCATTCCACGACGAAGTACATCAACGGACACAGCGACGTGGTCGGCGGTGCGGTGATCGCACGCGACGCGGCGCTGGGCGGGCAACTGGCGTGGTGGGGCAACTGCCTGGGCCTGACCGGGTCGCCGTTCGACAGCTTCCTGACCCTGCGCGGCCTGCGTACGCTCGATGCGCGGCTGCGCGTGCACCAGGAGAACACGCTGGCGCTGGTGGAACTGCTGGAATCGCATCCGGCGGTCGAGGCCATCCACTATCCCGGCCGCCCCGAGCATCCGGGCCATGCCCTGGCCGCGCGGCAGCAGAAAGGTTTCGGCGCCATGCTGAGCGTGGACATCAGGGGCGGCGAGGCAGCCGTGCGTGCCTTCGTCGATGGCCTGGAGTCGTTCACGCTGGCCGAGTCGCTGGGCGGCGTGGAGAGCCTGGTCGCGCACCCGGCGACCATGACGCACGCGGCGATGAGCCCCGAGGCGCGTGCCGCCGCGGGCATCGGCGACGGGCTGCTGCGCTTGTCGGTCGGCATCGAACATGCGGACGACCTGCTCGCCGACATCGGCGCCGCGCTGGATCGTGCGCTGGCGGCGGTCGAGGGCAATGCAGCGGCGGTGAAAGGCGAGCGCGTGGCGCAATGAGCGCATCGGTGGCCGAGGCCCTGCATGCGTCGCCGGCGCGGGCCCGAGGGTCCGCGGCGGTCGAGGCTCCCGCGGTCCATCTGGCCCTCCTGGGCACGGGAACGGTGGGGAGCGCGGTGCTCGAGCGGTTGTCGGCCTGGCAGTCGACCGGTTTCGCGGAAGGCCTGACGTTGGCCCACGTGGCCAATTCGCGCCGGTCCATCAGCCGCCCCGGCGGCGTCGCGCTCCGGCAGGTGGCCGACGCGCTGGCGGCCAGCCCCTGTCCAAGCCGTCTCGACGATGTCGCGGGCCGGCTGGGCGGGTCGGGACGCAGGATCGTCATCGATGCCACCGCCAGTGCCGAGGTTGCCGCCCGTCACGCCGACTGGCTCCAGGACGGCCTCCATGTGGTGACCGCCTGCAAGCTGGCGCGGGGTACCGGGTTGGCGGCCTGGCGCGCCGTGGAAACCGCGTGCGCCGCCGGCCAAACGGAGTACGGCGACTCGGCGACCGTCGGCGCGGGCCTGCCGCTGCTGCGTTCGATCCGTGCGTTGCGCGCCGGCGGCGATCGCGTCACTGCGATCGCCGGTGTGTTGTCGGGCTCGCTGGCATGGTTGTTCAATCACTACGATGGCCTGCGTCCGTTCTCGGGCTTCGTGCGGCAGGCGCGCGATGCGGGCTTCACCGAGCCGGACCCGCGGGAGGATCTGTCGGGGGAGGACGTGCGCCGCAAGTTGCTGATCCTGGCGCGCGCGGCCGGTTTCGAGCTCGAGCAGGATACGGTGCGGGTGACGTCGCTGGTTCCTGATGCCATGGCAGCGCTGGGCCGCTCGGACGTGGATGCGGCCCTCCCGCAACTGGATGTGCCGTTGCGCGAGCGGTTTGCCGCGGCCTACAAGAACGGCGAAAAGCTGCGGTTCGTGGCGCGCCTGGAGGATGGTGCCGCACGCGTCGGCCTGGAATCGCTGCCCGCGGACCATCCCCTCGCGGGTGGGGCCGGAACCGACAACAAGGTGGCCATCTGGTCGGATCGCTACGACGAGCAACCCCTGGTCATCCAGGGGCCTGGCGCGGGTGCCGGCGTCACGGCGGCCGGCATGCTGGACGACGTCCTCCGCATCGCCGCGGGATAGGGCACGCATCGCGACAGGGCATCCGCACGGCGCCGCGAGGCGCCGTTCGTCGTTGTGCCGGACGAGGAGGTGACGGGCATGCGGCGGACGTAAAAACGGGCGTCGGCCCCGAGGGGGATACCGACGCCCGCGTTCGCACCATGGGGTGCGCAAGTAACGGCCAGGAGCCGTGTCGGGTGGAGGGCCCGGGCGAACCCGGGCCCACCGGTACTACTTCAGGCCGTTGCTGATCGTGCGGGTCAGCGTGCCCTGGGTGTCGTCACCGCTGAACTCCCAGAAGAACGCGCCGCCCAGGCCCTGTGCCTTCACGTAGCTCATCTTCTCGGTGATCAGCGCCGGGTCGTCGAAGCTCCAGAAGGTCGTGCCGTTGTAGATCCAGTGCGCCCGCGCGTCCGGATCGGTGAAGCTCGGCCAGCCCAGGTTCTTCAGTTCCTTCCAGTCCTGGATGCCTGCCTCATAGCGACCGGGTGCCGCGGTGCCGCTCTGGTACAGGCCGTTGTTGACGTTGGGCACGTTGGTCCAGCCGCGGCCGTAGTAGCCGATACCCAGGTTCAGCTTGTGGGCGGGCACGCCACGGCTCAGGTAGGCCTCGATCGCGTCATTGGAGTTGTATAGCGCCTGGTCGCCCGTGGACGGATCGTTGGGCGAGTCGAACAGCGCCGAGTGATGGTTGGTCCGCGGATCCCACGCGCCGTGGAAGTCGTAGGTCATCACGTTGATGAAGTCCAGGTACTGGTGGTACGTGCCCGGATCGGTGACGCGGATCTTGTCGATGCCGGCGCCGGTGGCGACTGTCAGCAACAGCCCCGGACGCTGCGCATCCAGCTGGCGGCGGAACTCGGCCAGCAAGGCGGTGAAGTTCGCGTTGTCCTCCGGCGAGCCACAGGTCAGGCCACAGGCGACCGGGTACTCCCAGTCGAGATCGATGCCATCGAACACCCCCGCGGCCACGCCGGCACCGCCGGCCCCGTCGGTGACGGGCAGGTTGCCCTTGATGTAGGCATCGATGCAGGACGCCACGAACGCCTCGCGGTTCTGGGGCTTGGCGGCCTCGGAGAAACCGCGCGACCAGGTCCACCCACCCAGGGAGATCAGCACCTTGATGTTCGGATACTTGGCCTTCAGTTCCCTGAGCTGGTTCCAGTTGCCGCGCAGCGGCTGGTCCCAGGTGTCGCCCACGCCGTCGACGCTCTGGTCGGCCGGGAAGGACTTGGTGTAGTCCGCGAAGGCATCGCCACCCTCACCGGTATTGGGATTGGACGGGATCGTCCTGCCCACCTCGCAGCGGTTGTTCCGGACGTTGCCGAACGCATAGTTGATGTGCGTCAGGCGTGCGGCCGCACCGCTGGTGTCGATGTCCTTGACCCGGTAGTTACGGCCGTAGATGCCCCACTGGGTGAAGTAGCCGATCACGTTCTTGCCGTCGCCCGGCGGTGGATCGTCGTCACGGGTGCTGACGAGGATCGCCTGGCTCCGTGCCGAGACGTTGCCGGCGGCATCGCGGGCGGCCACGGCATAGCTGTACTGCGTGCCCGACGCCAGGCCCAGGTCGGTGAAGCGGGTCTGTGCCGGGGAGCCGACGAGCTGGCCGTCGCGATAGACGTCGTAGCCGGCCACGCCGCTGCCGCCGGCGTTGTCGGTGGACGCGGTCCACTGCACGGTGATGCTGGTGGAGGTCTGCGCACTCGAGGCCAGTCCGGCCGGCACGCTGGGTGGCGTGCTGTCGTCGGGTGGCGTGGTGGTGGTGATCGTGACTTCGACCGGAGCCGAGGTGGTGCTGGCGTTGTCGTCGTCCGTGGCCACCGCGGTCAAGCGGTAGGTGCCTGCGACGGGGTTGGTCCAGCTCACGCTGTAGGGCGCGCTGGTGTCGCTGCCGAGCGAGGTGGTGCCGCGGAAGAACTCGACGCGCGCCACTGCACCGTCGCGGTCGCTGGCGTTCGCGCTGACGGCCAGGGCCGTGCCTGCCGGGTGGCTTGAGCGATCGGCGGGCGCGGTGATGGCGACCGACGGCGCTTCGTTGTCGGGGGGCGGGCTGTCGTCGCAGGCGCCCAGATCCTCGTACCACCCGCAGCTCGGGCAGTGCGTGGGCGGCGCGTTCCAGATCGGGACCTTGGCCTGGTACAGGCGGTTCTGGTACTGCAATCGGTCACCAGGGTTGTAGACGGTGCCGGGATTCCACGCCGGCACGGCGTCGCACTGGGCGGCGCGTGCGTGGTGGGGGGCAAATGCGAGTGCGGCGAGGATGCACGACACCAGCAGACTTCCGGGTCTGGCTGCTTTCACAAGCGGATTCATGACGTCTCTCCATAGAACGGATGCGATGCGATCGGGCCGCTCCCATGCGGCCGGCCCACGTCCCCTCGGTGCGATGCAATGGGGGCGATGCCCCCGGTCAGGCGCGGGAGGCTTGTGCCTCCTCGAATCGGGCATCGAATGCGCTACAGGGACCCGCGGATTGCCGGGCTGGCGCCAGGCCATGCCGGTTCCTTCGAGATCCGCGCGTGTGACACACGCCGAACGCAATCTCCGCCCCTGTGACCGCGAGGCTGTGCCTGATTGATATCGTTGTCAACCTTATTTCATAAGGATTGTGTAGGCGTTCACAGATGAATTCTTGACCTTGCGGTCAATCGTCAGGTCCTGGGGGACATCGGCGTGTTGTCCAAGGCGCCGGCGGGGCGTCGGTTACCATCGCCATGGAGGTCTCTCCAGAGGATCGATGGACGTGGGCGCCCAGACAGAGCCGAAAGCATCGCTGCGGGTCGCCTTGCTCGAGGATGACCGGTTGCTGCGCGAGCGGGTACTCGAACCGGGCCTGCGGAACTTCGGTTTCACGGTGACCAGCATGGAGACGGCGGCTGAGCTGGATGGCTTCCTGCGCAGCGAACGCTTCGATCTGCTGGTGCTGGATGTCGGCTTGCCTGACTCCGATGGCTTCACCGTCGTGCGGCAGGTGCGCGCCTCCCATCCCGCCATGGGCGTGGTCATGCTCACGGGCCGCAACGGCACCCCGGATCGCGTACGCGGCCTGAGCGACGGTGCGGATGCCTATCTCGCCAAGCCGGTCGAGCTCGACCTGCTGGCGGCGACGTTGTACAGCGTCGCGCGGCGACTTGAGCCGCCTGTCGCCCCCCGAGCGGACGGCTGGCAGCTCATGCGGGGGGGCTGGGTGCTGTCCAGCCCGGAGGGCGCGGAGGTCGCCTTGACCGAAGCGGAGCGTCGCGTGCTGGACCTCCTGGCCCGGCACGATGGCGAGATCGTGCAGCGTGAGGACATCATCGCGTCACTCACCGACAACGTGCACGATTACGACCCGCACCGGCTGGATTCGCTGCTCCATCGCCTGCGACGCAAGGTCGAACGCGTGGCGGGGTGCCCATTGCCCCTGAGCGCCGCGCACGGACGCGGTTACGTCCTGGCGCTGGGGGCCTGACGGGCGTCGGAAGGCGGTAGGTCGGGCGTGGTGCGCTTCGCCGGCAGCAGGATCCGCACGCAGGTGCCTTGCCCGGGCGCAGTCTCCAGGCCGATCGTGCCGCCGGCCAAGGTGACCAGGTCATGGACCACGGAAAGTCCCAGCCCGGTGCCCTGGCCGGGGGATTTGGTGCTGAAGAACGGCTGGAAGACGCGGTCGCGCGTGGTCGCATCCATCCCGCTCCCGTCGTCGGCGAAGCGGATTTCGAAGCGGTGTTCGCCCGAGGTTGCCGCGTCGATGCGAAAGTGACCGCCCTCGGGCATGGCGTCGCGCGCGTTGGCGGCGATGTTGAGGACCATCAGCTCGAACTCGTTCTTGTCGAGGTGGATGCGCCACGGCGACGGTTCTGCTGCGATCTCGAGGCGTACCGTGGGCGGGAAGAGCTGGGCAAGCACCGGTCGCAGGCTCTGCAGGACCGCGCCCGGATCGAACCACTCCAGCGTGAGCTCGTCTTCCCGGTTGAAGGTCAGGAGCTTGCGGGTGGTGGCGATGCCGCGATCGGCGACGTCCTCGATGCCTTCCAGTGCTTCTTCCATCGCCCGCGCATGTTGGGCATCGGATAGCGTGGCACTGGCGTCGCGCTGCGTCGTGAACCCCTTGATGACGTTCAGCAGGTTGCCGAAATCGTGGGCGACGCCGGCTGCGAGCCGTCCGGTGGCTTCGCGCTTCTGGGACTGGATCAACTGCGCCTGGGCACGTTCGCGCTGGGCGACTTCCCGGCGCAGGGCCCGGCTGCGCGCGTCGGCCTGCGCGAGGCTGCGTCGCAGCGCATCGACGGTGCGGTCGAGCACGAGGGTGATGACGGTGTAGCTCAGCAAGAGGCCGGGTGCATTGACGAGATCGGTGCGGTTCCATGCCATGCCGGCGGGCAACGCGCGCCAATCGGTGACGAAACCGGTGACGAGGATGGCGACCACCAGACCGAACGCGGTCCACAGTGCGCGTCGCCCCAGCACCAGGCCACTGACCACCAGGATCAGGATCATGGTCGCCTGGTCCATGAGCATGTCCGAGGCACCGAGCTGCCGGTATGTCAGGAAGTTGGACGCGACCAGGCAGGCCAGGTAGAGCTTCACCGCTACCCTGAAGCGCCCGAGCCGTATCAGTGCGACTCCCATGAAGGCCACCACGATCGTGACGATGTCCATGGCGAACACGAAGCGCCACTCGTCCGGGATCTCATGCGCGGTCAGGTGCCACAGCCAGCTCAGGGCGAGCGTCGCCCCGTTGAAGGCGAGCAGGACCTGCATGGTTGGCGCGTTCTGGCGGTCGATGGCGTTGCGCACGGGGGCGCGGCGAAGCCAGTCGATGAAGGTTCGGGGCATGCGATCGCGGACTCTTCGAAACCGTCACCGCGTAAACGTGCTTCATGTCACGGCGACGTGAGAAGCCGTGAGTATTCAGCGAGAAGCCGCGCGTGACAAGGCGGTGCCGCGGGCCATAGCTTCGATTGGTGACGGGACGATGACGCAATTCGCATCCCGTTCCAATGCCCATGGCGGGGGCGAATCATCTTCGAACTGCAGGCGATGCAGTGCGGCATTCGCGTTCCCCCGTTCATGCCCGTTGCCTTCCGCCGCCTGCAACACGGTAAACGGCAGGAGTAACGCGGCAATGAACAAGGTATTCAGTCTCGTCTGGTGTCCCTCGCGCCAGATGCTGGTAGTGGCTTCGGAAAAAGCATCTGGACGCGGAAAGTCCGCGGGCGGCCGGCGCGGCATGGCGGCGGCGACGGGCCTCGCGACGGTGCTGGTGGGCGGCCTCCTCCTGGCCGCGCCACCCGTGATGGCGGCCACGCCCGTGGCAGCGGCCGCCGACCCCTGCGCGGCATTGACCGAGGAGCAGCGGGCGGCGACGGAGGGCTGTGAGATCCCATCCGGCAGTGCTGACGCCGATCACCAGGCATCGGCCAATGCGTTCGATCCCGCGTACGTGAAGGCGAACGGGAAGGGCGACGGCAGCGACGATGCGGATGCGCAGGGCACGGGCGCGATCGCCATCGGCAGCGGTGCCGCCACGCAGCCGTGGGAAAGCGACTACGGTCCCACCTTCGAAGCCGTGGGCGCCGTGGCAGTCGGGCAGAACGCGTCCTCGTCCGGTCGCAACACCGTGGCGATGGGCAACAGCGCGAATGCCAACGGAAACTCGTCGACTTCCGTCGGTGCGTCTTCGAACGCCACCGGCGTTGGCGGCACCGCCTATGGTCATACCTCGAACGCCGCGGGAGACGCGAGCACCGCGGTCGGGCAAGGCTCGATCGCCCGCGCCTATGGCGTCGCGATCGGCTCGCACGCCTATGCAACCGGAGGCCAGGCGGCCATCGCGATGGGGGCGTCCAGCATCGCCGCGGAGAACGGGGCCGTTGCCATCGGTGCCGAAACCGAGGCCTATGGCGCCGGCAGCCTGGTCGCGGGCATGGGAGCGGGTACCAACGGCTACCAGAGCATCGCGCTGGGTGCCCAGTCACGCGCGCTGGAAGGCGACAACGGCGTGGCCGTGGGCCCGGTGTCGTTCGCCATCGGCAATGGCGCGGTTGGTGTCGGGTACAACGCCGTCGGTTATGGCGAGCAGGCGGTGTCGGTGGGACAGCACGCTTACGCCGACGGCAACGGCACCGTCGCCATCGGCGGCAGCCAGTGGGCGGACGCGGACGGTGACGGTGAGCCCGATGTCGGCGAGTCGACCTATGCCAGCGGTGAACAGGCCGTGGCGCTGGGCCAGCTTGCCGGCGCGGACGGAGAGGGCGCGACTGCAATCGGTGGCTCGTCCAATGCATTGGACGATGGCTCGACCGCCGTGGGCTCGATGAGCCTGGCGGCCGGCGAGGACAGCACCGCTACCGGGACGAACAGCGTCGCCAATGGCGTCGAGAGCAGCGCCTACGGTGCGAACAGCTATGCCGATGGTGCGTACACGACGGCGGTGGGCAGCGGCAGCTTCGCGCTGGGCGACGGCTCGTCGGCGGTGGGCTCGGGGGCCAATGCGATGGGCGCGGACTCGACCGCGGTGGGCTATGCGGCCAACGCGCTGGCGGACGGCAGCAGTGCCATCGGCACGGCGAGCACGGCGAGCGGCGCGTTCAGCGTCGCGAACGGCTACGGGGCCCAGGCGATCGGCAACCAGGCCACCGCGATCGGTGTGCAGGCGCAGGGCGGCCGGTTGTCGACGGCGGTGGGCGGCTATGCCAACGCGGCGCCAGACGGTGCGTCGGCGATCGGTTACGGCAGCATTGCCGGCAGCTCGAGCGTGGCACTGGGCGCGGTGGTCGACGCGGGCACGGTGTTCTTCGGGCGTCCGAACGGCGAGCTGGTCAGCGCCGAGGCGCATGGCGTGGCGTCGACGGCACTGGGCCCGGGTGCACTGGTGCGCGAGGAAGCCTTCGGCGGCATCGCGACCGGTGCGCTGGCCGAGGTCGACGGTCGCTTCGGCATCGCCCACGGCTCGCTGAGCTATGTCCGCTCCGATTTCGGCATTTCGATCGGTGGTCGCAGCTACGTGCTCGGCGACTACGGCGTGGCGCTGGGCTGGGCCAGCAACGTGAAGGCGTACGGCGGTGCCGCGGTGGGCGTCGGCTCGATGGTGACCGAGGGTGCCGGCTATTCGGTGGCCCTGGGGGCCGGAGCGGTCGCGGACCGCGAGTACACCGTATCGGTGGGCAAGGAAGGCACCGAGCGGCAGATCACCAATGTGGCGGCGGGCACCGAGGCGACCGATGCGGTCAACGTGGCCCAGCTTGAAGACGCGATGGGCGACGCCAATCACTACCTGGACGCGCAGGGCGCGGGCGACGGCAGCGACGATGCGCTGGCACTGGGCGAGCAGTCGGTAGCGGCGGGCGCGAACAGCGTCGCCAACGGCATCGAGAGCAGCGCCTACGGTGCGAACAGCTATGCCGACGGTGCGTACACGACGGCGGTGGGCAGTGGCAGCTTCGCGCTGGGCGACGGCTCGTCGGCGCTGGGCAGCGGCGCCAATGCGATGGGTGCCGACTCGACCGCGGTGGGCTATGCGGCCAACGCGCTGGCGGACGGCAGCAGTGCCATCGGCACGGCGAGCACGGCGACCGGCGCGTTCAGCGTCGCGAACGGCTACGGGGCCCAGGCGATCGGCAACCAGGCCACCGCGATCGGTGTGCAGGCGCAGGGCGGCCGGTTGTCGACGGCGGTGGGCGGCTATGCCAACGCGGCGCCGGACGGTGCGTCGGCGATCGGTTACGGCAGCATTGCCGGCAGCTCGAGCGTGGCGCTGGGCGCGGTGGTGGACGCGGGCACGGTGTTCTTCGGGCGTCCGAACGGCGAGCTGGTCAGCGCCGAGGCACATGGCGTGGCGTCGACGGCACTGGGCCCGGGTGCACTGGTGCGCGAGGAAGCCTTCGGCGGCATCGCGACCGGTGCGCTGGCCGAGGTCGACGGTCGCTTCGGCATCGCCCACGGCTCGCTGAGCTATGTCCGCTCCGATTTCGGCATTTCGATCGGTGGTCGCAGCTACGTGCTCGGCGACTACGGCGTGGCGCTGGGCTGGGCCAGCAACGTGAAGGCGTACGGCGGTGCCGCGGTGGGCGTCGGCTCGATGGTGACCGAGGGTGCCGGCTATTCGGTGGCCCTGGGGGCCGGAGCGGTCGCGGACCGCGAGTACACCGTATCGGTGGGCAAGGAAGGCACCGAGCGGCAGATCACCAACGTGGCGGCGGGCACCGAGGCGACCGATGCGGTCAACGTGGCCCAGCTTGAAGACGCGATGGGCGACGCCAACCACTACCTGGACGCGCAGGGCGCGGGCGACGGCAGCGACGATGCGCTGGCACTGGGCGAGCAGTCGGTGGCGGCGGGCGCGAACAGCGTCGCCAATGGCGTCGAGAGCAGCGCCTACGGTGCGAACAGCTATGCCGATGGTGCGTACACGACGTCCGTCGGAAGCGGCAGCCTCGCATTGGGCGAAGGGTCCTCGGCGCTTGGGAGCGGCGCGACCGCGCTGGAGGCCTACAGCACGGCGATCGGCTACGGGAGCGTGGCGGACCGCGAGAACACCGTGTCCGTCGGCAGCGTCGGCAACGAGCGCCAGGTGACGAACGTGGCGGCCGGTTCGGAAGCGACCGACGCGGTCAACGTGGGCCAGCTCTCGGAGGCCACGCAGTACACCGCTTTCGGTCCGCACGAAGGACCGGGTGGTGGCATCAGCGGTGACTTCGTGCCGGCTTCGGCGACGGGTCTGGGCGCAGTGGCGGTTGGCATGAACGCCGATGCCAGCGGTGCATTCGCCGCCGCCTTCGGTCTCGCGGCTACGGCGAGTGGCGCGTCGACCACGGCGCTGGGTGACTGGAGCCGGGCCATTGGTGACATGTCCACCACGGTCGGTGGGAATGCAGTCTCCTACGGGGACTGGGCCACGGCCATCGGCTACCGCGCCTCGACGCCCGGCGAAGGCGCGACGGCGATCGGCGCGGGTGCGACGGCCTTCGCTGACGACGCCATGGCAATCGGACGGGCGGCGCGCGTCACCGCTACTTCGGCAGGCAGCCTTTCGATCGGCAACTGGTCCAGCGCCCGCGCCACCAACAGCGTCGCACTGGGCACCAGCTCGGTGGCGGATCGTGCGGACAGCGTCTCGATCGGCTCGTCCGGTAGCGAGCGCCAGCTGGTCAACGTGGCCGCGGGCACCGAGGACACCGACGCTGTCAACAAGGCGCAGCTGGACGCGGTGGCGGGTGACGTGGATACCCTCGCGTCGAGTGCGGTGGCGTACGACGACGCCGACAAGGGCAGTGTGACTTTCCAGGGCGCGGAAGGCACCGTGCTGCGGAACGTCGCCGCCGGCGAGGTCGCCGAAGGCAGCACGGATGCCGTCAACGGTGGCCAGCTGTTCGAGACCAACACCCGTGTCGGCTCGATCGAGAGCCAGCTGGGTGCCGTTACCGGAACGATCGCGCATGTCGTGGCGTACGACGACGAGGCGCATGGCGCGATCACGCTGGACGGCGCGGAAGGCACGCGGATCAGCAACGTCGCCGACGGTGTCGAAGCCATGGATGCCGTCAACAAGGCGCAGCTCGATGCGGCGGTGGCCGATGCCAGCGTCGACGTGGAAGGCCTGGTCGGATACGACGACGAAGAGAAGGGCAGCGTGACGCTGGCTGGCGAGGACGGGACGACGGTCGGCAACGTCAAGGCCGGCACGCAGGCGATGGATGCCGTGAATGTCTCCCAGATGGACTCTGTCGTCCAGGCACTGGGTGGCGGTGCCGCCATCGGGGCCGACGGCATGATGGTCGCGCCCACCTACGCCATCCAGGGCGGGAGCTATGGCAACGTCGGCGATGCCTTCGGCGCCGTCGACCAGGCCCTGAGCCATCTCGACGAGCGGGTCACGACGCTCGAGACCAAGCCCGGCAATGGCAATGGCAACGGCAATGGCAATGGCAACGGCAACGGCAACGGCAACGGCAACGCGCCCGTGGCCGGGACCGGCGCCGGCGTGGCCGTCGGCACCGGCAGCCATGCCCAGGACGTGGACGATACCGCCGTTGGCAACAGCGCGGTCGTGGGCGCGAGCAACGGCACCGCGGTGGGCAACAACGCCACCGTCGCCGACGTGGCCACCGATGCCGTCGCCGTGGGTGGCGATGCATCCGTGACCTCGGCATCCGGAACGGCGGTGGGCCAGGGCGCCAGCGCAACGGCCGAAGGCGCCGTGGCTCTGGGCCAGGGCTCGATCGCGGACGAGGCCAACACGGTGTCGGTGGGCAGCACTGGAAACGAGCGCAAGGTGACCCATGTCGCCGATGGCGTGGCGGACACCGACGCCGCGAACGTGGGTCAGGTGCAGGCGGGCGACAGCGCCACGCTGGCCAGTGCCAACGGCTATGCGGACACCGTCGCGAGCCAGTCCGTCTCGACGGCCAGGGCCTACACCGACTCGACGGCGACCCAGACCCTGCAATCGGCCAACTCCTACACCGACATGAAGATGCAGGCGATGAACGACCAGTTCGGCCAGCTGCAGGAAGACGTGTGGGCGCGCCTCGGCGACCAGGACCAGCGGATCGATCGCATGGGTGCGATGAATGCCGCGATGGTGAACATGGCCGTCAGTGCGGCGGGCGTGCGCACGCAGAACCGGGTCGGTGTCGGCGTGGGCTTCCAGGGCGGCGAGGAAGCCCTGTCCGTGGGTTACCAGCGTGCGATTTCCGACCGCGCGACGGTGACCTTCGGCGGCTCCTTCAGCAGCGACGAGTCCTCGGCCGGCGTCGGCGTGGGCTTCGGCTGGTAATCGATCAGATGGGGCGAAGGATCGCCCCGACCGACTTCCTTCTCCATCCAAGCATCGGGTAAGGCCCGCCGGCAGGCACGGCGATGGGCGCTTCTGTTTCCTGATGCCCCTTCTGGCAAGACAAACGAGAAAACGCAATGAAGACAAAGCTCCACAAGGCCGTCCAGGCCCCGCTCGCCGCCGCCATCGTGGCCGCGCTCTGCGCCGGCACCGCACTCGCGGCCGGCCCGTCTGCCATGCCTCCCATGAAGCAGCAGGTCCGGCCGATGGCGACCCTGTCCGGTGCGAACGACGTCGCCGGCAACGACCGCTTCATCGTCAAGTACCGCACGAGCAGCACCGCACGGGCGGCTCGGGTCGACGTCGCGGGCAATGTCCGCGCCGCGGCGACGAGGGCCGGCGTGCGTGCCGACTCGCGTTCGGCGCTGGGTGCGGAGCACATCCGACGGCTCTCCACGGGCGCCGAGGTCGTTCGCGTGTCGCGCAAGCTGGATCGCGTCGAGTCCGCGCGCCTGGTCGACCAGCTCAGGGCGGATCCCTCCGTCGAGTACGTGCAGGAAGACTTCCTCAAGCACGCCATGGATTTCGTCCCCGACGACACCTATTTCGAAGAGCTGCAGTGGGATTTCCAGAACACCAGCGTCGGCATCCATGCGCCCACGGCGTGGGATACCTCGACCGGTGAGGGCGTGGTGGTCGCGGTGCTCGACACCGGTTATGTCGACCATCGCGATCTCGATGCCAACATCATCCCCGGCTACGACTTCATCAACGATCCCGCGGTTGCCGGCGACGGCGACGGCCGTGATGCGGATGCGCATGACCCGGGCGACTTCACCGCGAAGGACATCAGCAGCTGGCATGGCACCCATGTGGCCGGCACCGTCGCCGCGGTGACGAACAACGGCTTCGGCCTCGCGGGCATTGCGTTCAACGCGAAGGTGCAGCCGGTCCGCGTCCTGGGTCGTGGCGGCGGCTACACTTCCGACATCGCCGACGCCATCACCTGGGCCTCCGGTGGCAGCGTCGACGGAGTTCCGGACAACCCGACCCCGGCTGAAGTGATCAACCTCAGCCTGGGCGGCGAGCGCAAGTGCAACCAGGACCCGGTGACGCAGGCGGCGATCGACGGCGCGATCAGCCGGGGCGTGACCGTGGTGGTTGCCGCCGGCAACGACAACATGGACGCGACCAACTTCTCGCCCGCCAGCTGCGAGGGCGTGATCACGGTCGGCGCCTCGGGCAGCGATGGCGCGCGGTCGTACTTCTCCAACTATGGCGCGCCCGTCACGCTGTCGGCGCCGGGCGGAAACGCCACCAGCGGCACGGACCCCGAGAACCGCTGGATCTGGTCGCTTGGCAACAGCAGCGAAGCCGAGCCGGTACCGAGCCCCGAGGGTGATGCGATCCTCGGCATGATCGGCACTTCGCAGGCGGCGCCGCACGTGGCCGCGACCGTGGCCCTGATGCAGGCTGCCGCGGTCTCCGCGGGCCTGGATCCGCTCACCCCGGCGCAAGTGAAGAACGTGCTCCGCGCGAGCGTTTCGCCGTTCACCGTTGCGCCGCCGAGCAACAAGCCGCAGGGCCCGGGCATCCTCAATGCCGCGCTGGCGGTCGCCAACGCGACCGAGGTGCTTCCGTCCGAGGATGCCACGCCGCTTCCCAACCGCGTGCCGGAAACGGGACTGATGGGTGCGGCCGGCGACGGCACGCTGTACCAGCTCACGGTTCCCGCCGGGACCCGCAGCCTCAACCTGCGGACCTACGGCGGCAGCGGCGACGTCTCGATCTACGTGGCCTACGACCGCCCGGCATCGGAAGCCGACCATGACCGCAAGTCGGCGCGCCCGGGCAACAACGAAGCCGTGGTCATCACCAACCCCGCCGCCGGCAACTACTTCGTGCGCGTCGTGGGCGAGACGGCATTCAGCAACGTCACGCTGCTGGGCCTCTACTGACAGACCCGGAACCGACCGGCAAGACGGGAGCGGGGCGGGAAACCGCCTCGCTCCCTCTCCATGCGGCGATCGCCGGCGTCAGCACTCGATCACGTTCACCGCCAGTCCACCGCGCGACGTCTCCTTGTACTTGTCGCGCATGTCGCGGCCGGTGTCGCGCATGGTCTTGATCACCTTGTCGAGGCTGACCTTGTGCTTGCCGTCGCCGCGCATCGCCATGCGACTGGCGTTGATCGCCTTCACCGCGCCCATCGCGTTGCGTTCGATGCAGGGAATCTGCACGAGCCCGCCGATCGGATCGCAGGTCAGCCCGAGGTTGTGCTCCATGCCGATCTCGGCCGCGTTCTCGATCTGTCCGGGCGTGCCGCCGAGCGCGGCGGTCAGTCCGGCCGCCGCCATCGAGCAGGCGACGCCGACTTCGCCCTGGCAGCCGACCTCGGCGCCGGAGATGCTGGCGTTCTCCTTGTAGAGGATGCCGACCGCGGCGGCGGTGAGCAGGAAGTCGCGCACGCCCTGCAGGGTAGAGCCCGGGATACAGCGGTCGTAATAGTGCAGCACCGACGGGATGATGCCCGCGGCGCCATTGGTCGGCGCGGTCACCACGCGGCCCCCGGCGGCATTCTCTTCGTTCACGGCGAGTGCGTAGAGGTTGACCCAGTCCAGCGTGGTCAGCGGATCGCGCATCGCCGACTCGGGTCGCGACGAGAGCTCCGCATGCAGCGTCGGCGCGCGGCGCGAGACATGCAGGCCGCCGGGCAGGGTGCCCGACTCGCGGATGCCGCGCCTGACGCAGGACTGCATGGCCTCCCAGATCTCGTCCAGGCCTTGGTCGATCTCCTCGCGGGAGCGCCAGCATTCCTCGTTGGCATACATCAGTGCCGCGATGGTGATGCTCGTGTTCTTCGCCGTGCCGATGAGTTCGTCGCCCGACGCGAACGGGTAGGGCACCTCGGTGGTGTCGGCGACGATGCGGTCTTCGGCCGCTTCGTCCTGGTTGACGACGAATCCACCGCCGACCGAGTAGTAGTCGCGCGTCGCGATCACCTCGCCGCTCGCGTCGAAGGCAGTGAAGCGCATGCCATTCGTGTGGAAGGGCAGCTTCTGCCGCTTGTTCATGATCAGATCGTGCTTCTCGTCGAAGTCGATCTCATGGGCGCCGTGCAGGAGGATCCGCTTGTCGGCGCGGATGCGTTCCAAGGCGCCGGGAATGACGTCGGGGTCGATGCGGTTGGGCCAGTGGCCCTCCAGCCCCATCAGCACCGCCTTGTCGGTGCCGTGGCCCCGGCCCGTCAGGGCCAGTGAGCCGAAGACCTCGGCGCGCAGGCGCGTGGTGCGCTCGAGGTCGCCGTTGTCCACGAGCCAGCGCTCGACGAAACGGGCGGCGGCGCGCATCGGGCCGACGGTATGGGACGAACTCGGACCGATGCCGATCTTGAACAGGTCGAAACAGCTGACAGCCATGGGGACTCCTGGGCCCGCGAGGGATGGCAAGCGGGTAACCCGTTATTCTACGGGCCCGCCCCGGTCCCTCCGCTACCGTCCGTTCCGCCGCCGTGAAGACTGCCCCAAGCGTTCAGCCTCCGTCGCTGCTGGTGCTCTACCAGCGCGACGACTGCCATCTCTGCGACCTCGCGCTGGAGGTCCTCGCCGCGGTGCGTGCCCCCGACTTCGAGAGCGTGTTCATCGACGACGTGCCGGCCCTGGAGGCGCGTTACGGCGCCCGCGTGCCGGTGCTCCGCCAGGGTGACGGGCGGGAACTGGACTGGCCCTTCGACGCCGGCCGCCTGTCGGCATTCCTGGGCGATTGAGCGCTCAGTCGGCCCTCCTGAACACGACGCGGGTGCTGACCGCGACCGCGTCCGGCAGGGTGTCGGTATCCGCCCAGTCGCCGGCCCCGACCTCGAAGGCGAGGCGGGGCACGCTGGCCTGGCCGTTCAGCACCGGGGCCTCGCCCGGTGTCCACTCGAAGGTCAGTGTCACCGGCTGGCTGATGCCGCGCAGGCTCAGGGTGCCATCGGCGGCGTAGCGCCCATCGTCGAGCCGGCGGAACGCGGTGGCGGTATAGCGGGCTTCGGGGAACCGGCTGACGAAGAAGAAGTCGGCGCCGAGCAGCGTTTCGTCGCGGTCGGCATTCTTCGTCGTGGCGCTTGCCAGCGGGATGGCGACGTCGAGCCGTGCCGACGACAGGTCCGCCGGGTCGAAATGCAGGGTCGTACGGAAGTCGGGAAAGCGTCCGACGAAGACTTCGCCGTCGTACTTGCTTGCGAATGTCAGGGCCGACCCGGGTTGCTGCGCATACTCCGCCGCGAGTGCGGGCAGTGTCGGCAGGGCCAGGGCGGCGGCGAGGGCCAGGCGATGGAAGGACATGGCAACTCCGGTGCTCAGGGGGCGCGGCGTCCCGGCAGCATGCGCCGCAGGGTCTCGTCGCGCTGGAAGACGTGATGGTAGAACGCGGCGCCGGCGTGCAGGGCGACCAGCGCGACCAGTACCCAGAACAGCCATTCATGCGCGTCGCGGGCGAGGTCGGCCAGGCCCTCGTCCGGGGGCGACAGCTTGGGGACGGTAGCGACGCCAAACCACTTCAGCGGCCGCAATCCACTGGCCGAGTCGTACAGCCACCCCGACAGGGGCATTGCGAGGATGAGGCCGTAGAGGATCCAATGGGTGGCTCCGGCGATCGCCGCCTGCCACGGCGGCGTCCCGGCGACCGGCCGCGGAGTGCCCGCGTACAGCCGCCACCCCAGGCGCACGATCACCAGCGCCAGCACCAGCAGTCCGGTCGACTTGTGCAGGTCATAGACCCAGAAGTACTTCGGCGAGCGCGGTAGCGCATCCAGGCTGAGTCCGACGATGGCGAGGCCGAGGATCAGCAGCATGATGAGCCAGTGCAACCCCTGGCTGACCGCGCCCCAGCGATGCTCGGTGTTCTTCAGCGTCATGGCGTGGGCTCCTTCTCGGACTCGGACTCGGACTCGGACTCGGACTCGGACTCGGACTCGGACTCGGCGGCTTCGCGTGCGGCGGCTTCGATGTCATTCGAGCCGGGTGCCGCCGGGGTTACGCCCGCGTCAGTGGTCGCGCCGGCCGGCGGGGGCGTGGGATCCGACGAGGTGCGGAAGGTCTCCGCCGCGCTGCGGTCACGGAGGGCCTCCGCCTCGATCCGCAGCGTGACCGTGTCGCCGATCATCGTCGACCACGCATCGATGCCGAAATCCGAGCGGCTCAGCGTCGCGGTTGCCGAGAATCCGGCGGTACGGCGGAACGGCGGCATCGGATGCCGGTCGACCGCGTTCATCGTCACCTCCAGGCACTGGGGGCGCACCTGGCCGCGCAGCTCGAGGGTGCCGCATACCCGCGCTTGCCGTTCGCCGCTGGCGATGACGTTGTCGGAAACGAAGCGGGCCTCGGGATGGGCGCTGGCATCCAGCAGCCGTGGACCGAGGACGGCGGCGTTCCAGGCCGCGTCCCCGAAATCCAGGGCCTGCAGCGGAACCCGTACATCCAGGCGGGCCGAGGTCCAGTCCCCCGGTTCGAACAGCAGGGCGCCGGTGCTGCCCGAAACGGTGCCCAGCGCCTGGGAGAAGCCGGCGTGTCCCACGCCGACCAGAACCCGGGTGTGTACTGGATCGAGCGACCACGCGGTCGGGTCCGCGGCGCGGGCCGAGAGGGGGCCCGAAGCGACGGTGAACAGGACAAGGAGGCGGATCCAGTGCATGCGGCACTCCCGGGTGCGACCGGGTACACGATAGCAATCCCGGCGTCCGCTGCACCCGCGACGCGGGCGAAACAGCGTTGCCCCGGTGCAACGGACGGCCCTGGCCGGTTTGCGGTATCGTCCGTGCGCGCAGGAGGGAGGGAACCGATGGCTCTTCGATGGATCGCCTGGCGCGCGGCCCTGGTCGCGGTGCTGGCCGCGGTGTCGGGCTGGGCGCATGCGCAGGCTCGCATGCCCGACGTGCCCCGGCCCCGGATCATCGGGGTGGAAGACGGGCTGCCGTCCAGTTACATCAACGGGATCACCGAAGACCGGGACGGCTACATCTGGGTCGCCACCACCGATGGCCTTGCGCGGTACGACGGTACCGGGATGCGGGTGTGGCGACACGACCCCGCCGATCCTGCCTCCCTGCCCGGCAACCTGATCACGGTGGTCCACGTCGACGCCCGCAACCGCGTGTGGGCGGCGGTGGAAACGCGTGGCCTGAGCATGATCGATGCCGGGCGCCGCGAGCTGACCCATTACCGGATGTCGGGCGATCCGCGCATCGGCAGCGACGACGTGTTCGCGATCGCCAGTCGCGGCGACGAGATCTGGTTCGGCACCTATGGCGGCGGCCTGCACCGGTTGGATGGGCGCGGGCGGATCGTGCGTTTCATGCCCCGCGAAGGCGACCCGACCAGCCTGCCTGCCGAGACCGTCACGTCGCTCGCCTTCGACGATACCGGCACGCTCTGGGTCGGGACCGTCGCCGGCCTCGCGGCCTGGGATGGCACTGCATTCCGCCGCGTGGCCCTGCCCGGCGAGGTCCCGGACGGCCTCGTCTACTCGGTGACCGCCCGCCAGGACGGGCTCTGGGTGGGGGCCGCGGACGGCCTCCACCGCATGCAGCCGGACGGCGCCTGGGCCGCGCTGTCGTGGTCCGGCATGTTCGCGCGGCCCAACGCGGCGTTGAGTATCGCCAGCGACCCCCATGACCACTTGTGGATCGGGACCCAGCGCAGCATCTGGCAGGTGGCGCCCGGCGAGGTTCCCGTCCCGGCCGGCGTGGCCCTGCACGGGCCGACCCGCCTGGTGCAGCAGATCCACGCACAGGACAACGGTGCGCTGTGGATGCCGGTGGCGGGCCGGGGCCTGGGGCTGCTCCGGCCGGACTGGAGGACCGCCGTCCAGCTCTCGCGCGAGACCGGGCTGACCAGTTCCCTGTACCTCGGCACGGTGCCTTCGGCCGACGGCGGCGTGTGGATGATCGGCGAACGTGGGGAGCTGGACTTCCTGGACGCACGCGGCCAGCTGCATCCGACCGATCCCGACATCCGCGCGGCCCTGGCGGGCTGGCGGCCAACCTCCATCGCGGAGGATCGTCATGGGCGTGTCTGGCTGGGCACCGCCGGCCTGCACGGCAGCCTGCTGCAGGTCGGTGCGGAAGGGGTGGCGCGGGAGTGGTCGCCCGCGTCGGACGTCGATGCCACCTTCGGCGGCGCGATCCCGCTGATGAAGACCGGTCCGGACGGCAGCCTCTGGCTGGTCAGCAGTGGCGGTGGCGTCCAGCAGCGCGACCCGGGCACCGGCGAGGTGCTGACGTCAATCCCGGTCGGCGACGCGCACGGGCTGGGGCGTGGGGACGTCGAGGCCCTGGGATTCGACGCGGAAGGGCGGGTGTGGATCGCCGGCGAGGACGGCCTGCGCCGATGGGATGCCGCGCGGAGGCGCTTCGAGCCACCGCACGGGCTGGGCCAGGAACGCGTGTTCGGCTTCGACTTCGATGGCGCCGACACGCTCTGGATCCAGCGCCTGGCCGGTCTGGAGCGGTACCGCCGGATCGGCGACGGGTGGCAGCGGGACGCGCGTGTCGGTTCGGCCCAAGGCATTCCCGCGGTCGAGGGCATGGGATTGCACGTGGATGCGCGGGGCCGCGTCTGGCTCGCGACGGCCCGGGGGCTGTACCGGTGGGATCCCACGGCCTGGCACATGCGCCGCTTCGGCCTGGCCGACGGACTCAGCAGCCACCAGTTCGTGGACCACTCCACCGTGCTCACGCCGGAAGGGTTGCTGGTCGGTGCCGTCGAGGACGGTGGCGTGGTGGTGGTGGACACGCGTGCGCGGGATCCGGCACCGCTGGCGCCCCGCCTGCAGTGGGGGGAGGTGGAGGTGCGGCGCGAGGGCGACTGGCACGCACTGACTCCCGGTGCGTTGGCGTCGCTTCCGGCCGACCACCGTGAGTTGCGGGTGGCGTTCCGGCTGCTCGCGTTCGACAACCCCGAGGAAAGCCGGTACTTCACCCGGCTCGACGGAGACGACAAGGACTGGGTCGCCCACGGCCGGCGGGGCGAGCGCATCCTGGCGGGCCTTGGCCCCGGCCATCACGTGCTGCACGTGCGCGCCGTCGACGCGCTCGGCAACGCCGCCGCGGAGCGAACGCTGCGCTTCCGGGTTGAGCCGCCCTGGTGGCGGACGCCGCCGGCCTGGGCGGGGTTCGCCGGGCTGGCCGCGCTGTTGGCGTGGTGGCTTGCGGATGCGTACCGGGGCCGGTTGAGGCAGCAGCAGGCCCAGCAACGCATCGAGCACGAACGCGAGGTGGCCGAACAGGCCTCCCAGGCCAAGACGCGTTTCCTCGCCACCCTGGGCCATGAGGTCCGCACGCCCTTGACCGGTGTGCTGGGGATGAGCGAGCTGTTGCTGGACACGCCCCTCGACGGGCGCCAGCGCGGCTATGCCGAAGCCATCGGAAAGGCGGGCGAACACCTGCTGCGACTGGTCAACGACGCGCTGGACCTGGCCCGTATCGAGGCCGGCAAGCTGGAGCTGGACCCCGCGCCGTTCGACCTGCGGGCGCTGGTGGCGGAAGCGGCGGTGCTGGTCGAGCCGCTGGCACTGGAGAAACAGCTGGACTTCGGCGTGCGCATCGCGCCGGAGGTGCCGCGCTCGGTGTCCGGCGATCGCAAGCGGGTGTGCCAGATCCTGCTGAACCTGCTCAACAACGCGGTCAAGTTCACCGATGTCGGCCGGGTCGGCATGTCGGTCACGGCGCCCGCCGACGGAGGCGTGCGATTCAGCGTCGAGGATACCGGGCCTGGACTTGAGGCCGGCCAGAAGGCCCGGCTGTTCCACCGGTTCGAGCAGGCGGACGGTGCCCGCACCACGACGCGCTACGGCGGCAGTGGCCTGGGCCTGGCGATCTGCCATGAGCTGGCGCTGGCGATGGACGGGCGCATCACGGTGGAGAGCGAACCGGGACGAGGCGCCCGCTTCGACGTCTGGTTGCCACTGCCGGAGGCCGCCTGCGGGGAGGCCGTGGCATCGCCTGCGCGCATGGTGCACGGCGAGCTCCTGGAGCTGCTGCTGGTGGAGGATGACGCTACGGTGGCCGAGGTGGTGACCGGGCTGCTGCAACGCCAGGGGCATCACGTCGTGCATGCCGGCCATGCGCTGGACGCGTTGTCCGAGGTGCAGTCACGGGGGTTCGATGCCGCCCTGCTCGACCTCGACCTGCCCGGCCTCGATGGCCTCGCGCTGGCTCGCCAGCTGCGGCGACAGGGTTTCGAACATCCCCTGGTCGCGATCACCGCGCGCGCCGACGGCGAAGCGGAGGCGGAAGCCATGGCGGCCGGGTTCGATGCCTTCCTGCGCAAGCCGCTGACCGGCGCGATGCTGCGGCAGGCACTGGCGGGCATCACGAAACGATCGTGACGCCCGGCGGGCTTCGCGTCCTTGCCGCGTCGCGAAGCCGAAAACAGGCCCGCGGTGGCTGGACTCGACGCACGATCTGATCCATCTTCGCCCCCGATTATCAGGAGACACCGCCATGAAGGCTTCGCTTCGCATCCCCAGTACGCTCCGCCTCGCCCCCGCCGTGCTCGTGGCGTGCCTCGCCCTCCCGGGGTGCGCGGACCAGCCCGGGCCAGCGGTCGATTCAGTGCCAGAGCCGTCCCAGACCGCATCCGTTCCCGGCACCGCACCCGCAGCCGAAGCCCGCCTCCGGGTCGACGGCGCATGGATCCGTGCGATGGCCCCGGGCGCACCGGTGGCGGGCGGATTCATGACGCTCCACAACGACGGCGGAAGCGACGACCGCCTGGTCGAGATCAGCACGCCGGACGCGGCGCGGGTCGAGATGCACGAGATGCTCGAGGTCGACGGCGTGATGCAGATGCGCCATCTGGCCGATGGCCTGCCGGTGGCCGCGGGCGCGGCGATCGAGCTGCAACCGGGCAGCTACCACCTGATGTTCATCGATCCCGTGCGCATGCTCGCCGAAGGCGATCGCGTGCCCGCCACGCTGCGCTTCGAGCAGGCAGGTCCAGTCGAGGTGGAGTTCGAGGTCTTGCCGCTGGATACCCGCGGCCCGGCGGGCGGGCACCACGACCACCACTAGCCGCACGGGCGAGCGGCGATGCCCGGAGGCGGGCGTCGCCCCGGGCCCGCACTGCCGTCGTCGGCTCAGCGGGCGCTGAAGGCATGCACCGCGTCGATGAGCACGCCGACGCTGTCGGGGTCCATGTCCGGCGACATGCCGTGGCCCAGGTTGAAGACATGGCCCTCGCGTGAACCCCCGTTGCCGTCGCGCCAACTGTCCAGCGCGCGTCGGACTTCACGCTGGATCGCTTCCGGGCGAGCGTAGAGCGTGACCGGGTCGAGGTTGCCCTGCACGGCGACCTTGCCGCCGGTGCGGCGCGCGGCTTCGCCCAGGTCGACCAGCCAGTCGGCGCCCACCGCGTCCGCACCGGTATCGGCAAGCTCGCCCAGCCAGGCCGCGTTGCCCTTGCCGAACAGGATCAGCGGCGCGCGGTCGTCGCCGTGCCCGCGATCCAGTTCGCTCGCGATGCGCTGGAGGTACCGCAGCGAGAATTCGCGGTACATCGTGGGCGAGAGCACGCCGCCCCAGGTATCGAACACCTGCAGCGCCTGCGCGCCGGCCGCGCGCTGGGCGGCCAGGTAGGCGATGACCGCGTCGGTCACCACCCCGAGCAGCCGGTGCATGGCGTCGGGATGGTTCAATGCCAGCGACTTCACCTTCGCGAAGTCCTTGCTGCCGCCGCCCTCGACCATGTAGCAGGCGAGGGTCCAGGGGCTGCCCGAGAATCCGATCAGCGGCACCTGTCCGTCGAGCTCCCGGCGGATCGTGCGGACGGCGGCCATCACGTAGCCGAGGTCGTCTTCCATGTCCGGTACGGCCAGCCGGGCGATGTCGTCCGGACCGGCGATGGGCCGCTCGAACTTCGGGCCTTCGCCCTGGATGAAGTGCAGGCCCAGGCCCATGGCATCCGGGATCGTCAGGATGTCCGAGAACAGGATGGCCGCATCCAGCGGGAACCGTCGCAGCGGCTGCAGGGTGACCTCGCAGGCGAGGTCCGGGTTCGTCGCCATCGCCATGAAACTGCCGGCCTGCGCGCGGGTCGCGCGGTACTCGGGCAGGTAGCGGCCGGCCTGCCGCATCAGCCACACGGGCGTGCGGTCGACGGGCTCGCGACGGAGCGCGCGGAGGAAACGGTCGTTCTTCAGGGGGGCGTGGGACATGGGCCTACTCGTGGCGTACGTGGGCGGGGGCCCGGTTCATCGCGGGGCGCTCGCGCCCTGGGTGAACATCACCTGGAAACCCCGCTTGACCTGCTGGTCGCGGATCTTCTCGAGCGCTGCGAAGGCGCTCGACTGGTCGAGGAACTGTTCCCGGCGGACCGTGCTGCGGCCGCCGATATGCCCCGATTCGCGCACCAGCGTGTAGCCCCCCAGCAGGTCGGGCTGCAGGAACAGCTGGACGAAGCGCGGGGCGTCGTCGGAGGCGTCGGGACGTTGTTGCATGAGCAGTCGCATGGGCGCGCATTGTACGGCCTCGGGCGCCGACGATCAGAACTCAGCGCCCCCGCAGCACGGCCAGCACCGCGTCATCCGGTACGTCGCGGACCACGCGCGCGGACCCGGCGCGCTCCCACAGGATGAAACGCAGGCCGTTCGCGTCGGCCTTCTTGTCCAGTCGCATGCGCGCCAGCAGTGCCTCGGGCGCGAGCCCACCGGGTACCGACACCGGCAGGGCGAACCGCTCCAGCAGGGCCGTCAGGCGCTCCGCGTCCGCCGCGGGTGCGAGCCCCAGGTCGGCAGAGAGGCGCGCCGCCAGCACCATGCCAACCGCGACCGCCTCACCGTGATTGAGGCCGGCGCCACTCGCGCCGGCGTATCCCTGTTCGGTCTCGATCGCGTGGCCGAAGGTGTGGCCGAAATTGAGCAGGGCGCGATCGCCCTGTTCGAACATGTCGCGCTCCACCACCTCGGCCTTGAACCGGCAGCTCCGCGCGACGGCCTCGGCGATGGTTGCGTCGTCGAGGGCGAGCAGCGGGTCCACGTGGCCCTCCAGCCAGTCCAGGAAGCGCGCATCGAAGATCGCCCCGTACTTGACCACCTCCGCCAGCCCGGCCCGCAGTTCGCGCCCCGGCAGGGTCTGCAGGACCGTGGTATCGGCCAGCACGGCACGCGGCGGGTGGAAGGCGCCGACGAGGTTCTTGCCCGTGGGCAGGTCGACCGCGGTCTTGCCGCCGACCGAGGAGTCGACCATCGCCAGCAGCGTGGTCGGGGCCTGGATCACGTCGATGCCGCGCATCCAGCAGGCACCCGCGAAGCCAGCGAGGTCGCCGACGACCCCGCCGCCGAGGGCCACCACCGCGGCATCGCGGGTGGCGCCCAGCGCGGCCAGCGCCTCGACGCATTCGGCGAAGCGCGCCAGGGTCTTCTCGTGCTCGCCGGCCGGCATGACCCAGCGCGACACGCGCAGTCCCGGGCGGGCGGCGGTGAGCGCGTTTTCGACGCGTGCCGCATAAAGGGGGGCGACGTTGTCGTCGCTCACCACCAGCGCATGGCGCCCACGCAGTGCGGCGGCCAATGCCTCGCCATCGTCGATCAGCCCCGGTGCGATCCGCACGAGGTAGGGGTTCGCACCGCCGACCCCGACGGTCTGGTCAGCCTTCATGCCGGAACTCCGTTCCTGTGCCAATGTGTGTCGAGTCGCTGGATGAGGGCGGTTGCCGCCCCGTCCAACGCGAAGTCGCCGGTATCGAACACCAGGTCGGCGACTTCGGCGTACAGCGGGTCCCGGGCCTCGGCCATGGCCTCCAGGACGCGTTCCCGGTCGGGGCGCTGCAGCAGCGGACGCTGGCCGTCGCCGGCCAGCCGCGCCAACTGTTGCGCCGGCGTGGCATGCAGGTGGACGACGAACCCGTGGGTGCGCAGCCGGTGCCGATTGCCTGCGTCCAGGACGATCCCGGCACCGGTCGCCAGCAGCGCGTCGCCGCCGTCCAGCAGGCGATGCAGCATGGCCGTTTCACGCGTGCGGAAGCCCGATTCGCCCTCGTGTTCGAAGAGCGTCGGGATCGACTGTCCGGCCTCGCGCTCGATCTCGCGGTCCACGTCGAACAGCGCCAGGCCGAAGTGCCGGGCGAGCATGGGGGCGAGGGTGGACTTCCCGGCGCCGGTGGGGCCGACCAGGACAAGGGTGCGGGCGGGGTTCATGCAGGGATTGTAGGTCACCGGCGGACGATGATCGCGCAGCCTTTACAGCGGAAACCATAGGGTGTGCGTTACCCGGCGCGTTGCGCCGTCACCCAGGAGGAACCCCATGTCCGTCGCCAAGGTGATCGAACTCAATGCCGCATCGAAGACCAGCATGGAAGACGCCGTCAAGGTCGGCCTGAAGAAATGCAGCGAATCCGTCAACAACATCCAGGGCGCCTGGGTCAACGAGATCAAGGTCGTCACGGCGCCCGATGGTGCCGTGATCGAGTGGCGGGTCAACCTGAAGGTGACCTTCGTCGTCGAGTAGGCGGCCGGTCGGGCTGGCCGGTCCGCGGCCCGGGCGGTAGGCTTCGCCCACCCCCTGTTGCGCGGATCCAAGACGATGACCGTCCCCGCATTGTTCGACGAAGCCCTGGCGACCTTCGACACGCTGTTCGAGGAGGCCCGTGCGGCCGCTGAGCCGGACCCGACCGCCATGACGGTCGCCACGGCCGGTCGCGACGGACGCCCTTCGGCGCGGATCGTGCTGCTGAAGGCCTGCGACGCGCGTGGATTCGTGTTCTACACCCACCTGGACGGACGCAAGGGCCTCGAGCTGCAGGCCAATCCGCATGCGGCGCTGCTGTTCCATTGGCCGCGGGTGCGCAACGGCGTGCAGGTGCGGATCGAGGGCGCGGTCGAGAAGGTGGCCGAGGACGAGGCGGACGCGTACTTCGCGACGCGTCCGCGTGGCAGCCAGCTCGGTGCGTGGGCGTCGAAGCAGTCGGAAACGCTGGAGGCCAGGGCGGATTTCGAAGAGCGCCTCGCGCAGGCCGACCGGGAGTTCGAGGGTCGTGCGGTACCACGCCCGCCGCGCTGGACGGGCCTGCGTGTGCGGCCAGACCGGATCGAATTCTGGTACGGCGCGGATTTCCGCCTCCACGAACGCCACCTCTATGAATGCGACCCGGTCGGTGACTGGTCGAAGCGGATGCTCTATCCGTGAGGACCCTGCCCGTGCGACCGCGGCCGTTGGAGCCCCTTCCCGCGCAAAGGCGCTTGCCGGTGGAAGTGGACGAGCGCGCGCTCGCGGGGGCGGCCCCTATATGCGACGTCCGTTTCCGGTGATGCAGGGCCCGCGCCGCATCGTCTGCCTGACGGAGGAGCCGACCGAGACCCTGTACGGACTCGGCGAGCAGGACCGCATCGTGGGCATCAGTGGCTTCACCGTGCGTCCGGCCATTGCCCGCAGGGAGAAGCCCAAGGTCAGCGCGTTCACCAGTGCGAAGGTGGGTGAGATCCTGAAGCTGAAGCCCGACTTCGTGGTCGGGTTCTCCGATATCCAGGCCGACATCGCCGCCGAGCTGATCCGCGCGGGCATCGAGGTCTGGATCGCCAACCACCGCAGCGTGGAGGGGATTCTCGATTACATCCGCCGGCTCGGTGCGCTGGTGGGCGTCGCTGGCAAGGCCGACGCATGGGCCGACACCCTGCAGCGGGGACTGGAGGCCATCGAAGAGGAGGCGTCGAAGCTTCCCCGGCGCCCGCGCGTCTACTTCGAGGAGTGGGACGAGCCGCTGATCACCGGCATCCGCTGGGTGGCCGAGCTGACCCGCATCGCGGGTGGGGATGATGTGTTTCCCGAGCGCGCTGCCGAGCCGCTTGCGAAACAGCGCATCCTCGAGGACCCGGGCGAGGTGGCAAGACGGGCCCCCGACATCATCCTCGGCTCCTGGTGCGGCAAGAAGTTCCGTCCTGAAAAGGTGGCGGCCCGCCCCGGCTGGAATGCCATTCCGGCCGTCCGCGACGGCGAGCTGCACGAGATCAAGTCACCGCTGATCCTGCAGCCCGGGCCGGCGGCACTGACCGATGGCGTGCGTGCGATCGCGGCGCGCATCCAGGCCTGGGGCCGCGGGCAGGGGTGAGGGGCGACGGCCCCGGCGTTACTCCGGGAACACGTCACGGCTGAAGCGCAGGCGGGTGCGCCTGCCGTCGTCGAGCCGTACGTCGATATCGAAGCGCAGGCTGTCGGGCGGCGTGATCCAGACCACCCCCACGTAATCCAAGAGGTTGCCGCTGGACACCGGGCGTAACGGCAGGTCCTGGCGTACGCCGCGCAGGTCGAAGGCGTGGGCGTCCAGCGTCGCGGGGAGCGCCGCTTCGTCCGTCTCCGGACCCTGCCGAACGCCCACCAGCACAAGCACCGTGCCGGGCGACGGCGTCACGCCATACTGGGCGGCGACGGCGGCGTTCAGCCGCGCTGTCGGCAGCACGCTGGCGCGTACCCGCACGTCGTCGCCGATATGCGCGACCGCATCCTCCTGCATCGGCGCTTGCGCCTCCACCCCCGGGGGCGGGGCCTGCCCACCGCCGCAGGCCGCCAGCAGCAGACCGGCAAGAAGGGGGACCGCGCGGGGTATCCGGGAGAGCCGCATGGCGTCAGTCGTTGGCCGCCGAGAGTTCCCCGCCACGCTTCGCGGCGGCGGCGACCGCCGCCTCGACCAGGGCGCGCAGGCCGCCGCTCTCGAAGGTCTCGATGGCGGCGTGGGTGGTGCCGTTGGGCGAGGTGACCCGCTTGCGGAGTACGTCCGCGGTCTCGCCCGACTCGGCCAGCATGCGCGACGCCCCCAGCAACGTCTGGGTGGCGAGCCTGCGTGCCGTCTCGGGCGGCAGGCCCTGGGCCGTGCCGGCGTCCTGCATCGCCTCGGCGAGCAGGAACACATAGGCGGGACCGCTTCCGGACACCGCGGTCACCGCGTCCATCTGCGCTTCGTCGTCGATCCATACCGTCTCGCCCGCGGTCGCGAGGACGGTGTCGGCGATTTCGCGCTGGGCCGCGTCCACGCGTGCATTGGCATACAGGCCAGTGATGCCCGCTCCCAGCAGGGCCGGGGTGTTGGGCATGGTCCGGACCACCGGAAGGCCGCCCCCGAGCCAGCCGTCGAGCTGCGCGGAGGTGATCCCGGCTGCGACCGACACGGCCAGGGGCCGGGTCGCCTGGGCGCGCCCGGCAAGATCCGCGCACACGCCCTTCATCACCTGCGGCTTGACCGCGAACATCCACACCGATGCGCCTTCGGTGGCGGCCTCGGCAGTGGAGAAGGTCGCGATGCCGAACTCGGACTCCAGTCCGCTGCGCTGGGCATCGGACGGGTCCGCGACGCGCACCCGGGCGGGGTCGGTGCCGCGCGCGATCAGGCCCGCGATCAGGCTGCGGGCCATGTTGCCGCCACCGATGAAGGCGATTGTCGGGGTACTCATGCAGGCATGCTCCTCTTTCAAGCCGGATCCAGTCCCATAGACATGGCGACGCCGCGGCGGGCATCAACCCCGCGGCGGCGATGACGCGGGTCGTGCGCCGAACAGGGCCGATCCGATCCTCACCAGCGTGGCACCCGCGCCCACCGCCTCGGCAAAGTCGTCGCTCATGCCCATCGACAGCGTATCGACGCCGGGATGGCGCGCCTGCAGCGCCGAAAACAGGGCCTGCATCCGCTGGAATGCGCGGCCGCGGGTGGCCGGGTCCGGCGCGGGGATCGCCATCAGTCCGCGCAGTCGCAACCGGGGCTGTGCGCGGATCGCGTCGGCGAGCGCCTCCACGGCGTCCGGCATGCAGCCATGCTTGCTGGCCTCGTCGTCGATGTTCACCTGCACCAGCACGTTCAGCGGTGGCGCCGCAGCCACCCGGTGCCGCGACAGTGCCTCGACCAGCCGGGGCCGGTCGACCGTCTGCACCCAGTCGAAGAGGCGGGCCGCCTCGCGGGCCTTGTTGGACTGCAGGTGGCCGATCAGGTGCCACTCGAAGTCCGCGCCGGCCAGTTCCGCCTGCTTCTGCGCGGCTTCCTGTACATAGTTCTCGCCGAACGCGGGCCGGACGCCCGGCTCGAGCCCACGCCAGGCCGCACCGAGCGCCGCCACGGCGGTGGCGGGATGCGTCTTGCTGACCGCCAGCAGGCGCGGGACTGGCCGCTGGGCCCGGGCCGCCGCGTTGTGCAGGGTATGCAATGTCTCTCGAAGCGCGTCGTGCAAGCGGGTCTCGTGCACGGTGTGGAGGTCCTGTGGATGGCCGGGGACGCGCGGCGCGCGGGCCGCGCCGGTCCCTCGGCAGGGACAGGCTGGGATCGCGGCCACAGTTGTGGGATGCCAGCGCCGTGGGCGTTGCTTTACGTCGCTGCTCCGGGGCTATACTGCCTGCAGGGGTAATTCCAGTTCCAGTCGGCGGCGCGCGGCGTCGTCACGCAGTGTAGGGGAGCACGCATGGATATCGCCGAGCTGTTGGCATTCTCGGTCAAGAACAAGGCCTCGGACCTCCATCTGTCGGCCGGCCTGCCGCCGATGATCCGGGTCGATGGCGACGTCCGCCGCATCAACATCCCCGCCCTCGAGCACAAGCAGGTCCACGCGCTGGTCTACGACATCATGTCGGACAAGCAGCGCCGCGACTACGAAGAGTTCCTCGAGGTCGACTTCTCCTTCGAGATCCCGGGGCTGGCGCGGTTCCGTGTGAACGCGTTCAACCAGAACCGCGGTGCCGGCGCCGTCTTCCGTACCATTCCCTCGGAAGTCCTCACGCTGGAAGACCTGGGCTGCCCGCGCATCTTCAAGGAGCTGATCGACCAGCCGCAGGGGCTGATCCTGGTCACCGGTCCGACCGGCTCGGGCAAGTCGACCACGCTGGCGGCGATGCTCGACCACGTCAACAAGAACGAATACGCGCACATCCTCTCCGTCGAGGACCCGATCGAGTTCGTCCACACCTCGCAGAAGTGCCTGATCAACCAGCGCGAGGTGCACCGCGATACCCACGGCTTCAACGAAGCGCTGCGTTCCGCGCTCCGCGAGGATCCCGACTACATCCTGGTCGGCGAGTTGCGCGACCTCGAGACCATCCGCCTGGCGCTGACCGCCGCGGAGACCGGCCACCTGGTGTTCGGTACGCTGCACACCAGCTCGGCGGCCAAGACCATCGACCGCATCATCGACGTGTTCCCCGCCGGCGAGAAGCCGATGGTCCGCTCGATGCTGTCCGAGTCGCTGCGCGCGGTGATCTCGCAGGCGCTGCTGAAGAAGGTCGGCGGTGGCCGTACCGCGGCGTGGGAGATCATGGTGGGCATCCCGGCCATCCGCAACCTGATCCGCGAGGACAAGGTCGCGCAGATGTACTCGGCCATCCAGACCGGCCAGCAGCACGGCATGATGACCCTCGACCAGCACCTGCAGGACCTGGTCAAGCGTGGCCAGATTGCCCGCCAGCAGGCCCGTGAGTACGCCAAGGACAAGCGCCTCTTCGACTGAGCCACGCCCATGGCGACGCGACAGGCGCCGCGCAGTCGAATCCACGCGCCCGAACGACACCGCATCCAAGTTCCCGGCTCCGAAGGAGCAATGACATGAGCAGCATCGACTTCACCTCCTTCCTCAAGCTGATGGCGCACCAGAAGGCGTCGGACCTGTTCATCACGGCGGGCATGCCGCCGTCGATCAAGGTCCACGGCAAGATCTCCCCGATCACCCAGAACGCGCTGACCCCGCAGCAGAGCCGCGATCTCGTGTTGAACGTGATGAACCCGCAGCAGCGCGAGGAGTTCGAGAAGACGCACGAGTGCAACTTCGCGATCGGCGTCGCCGGCGTCGGCCGGTTCCGCGTGAGCTGCTTCTACCAGCGCAACCAGGTGGGCATGGTCCTGCGCCGCATCGAGACCAAGATCCCGACGGTCGAGGAGCTGAGCCTGCCGCCGATCATCAAGACGCTGGCGATGACCAAGCGCGGCATCATCATCTTCGTCGGCGCGACCGGTACCGGTAAATCGACCTCGCTGGCGGCGATGATCGGCTACCGCAACATGAATTCGACCGGCCACATCATCACCATCGAGGACCCGATCGAGTTCGTGCACAAGCACGAGGGCTGCATCATCACCCAGCGCGAAGTCGGCATCGATACCGACAGCTGGGATGCTGCGCTGAAGAACACCCTGCGGCAGGCGCCGGACGTGATCATGATCGGCGAGGTGCGCACACGCGAGGGCATGGACCACGCGATCGCCTTCGCCGAGACCGGCCACCTGGTGCTGTGCACGCTGCACGCCAACAACGCCAACCAGGCGATGGACCGCATCATCAACTTCTTCCCCGAGGACCGCCGCGGGCAGCTGCTGATGGACCTGTCGCTGAACCTCAAGGGCGTGGTCGCCCAGCAGCTGGTGCCCACCGTGGACGGCAAGGCCCGCCGTGTCGCCATGGAAATCCTGCTCGGCACCCCGCTGGTCCAGGACTACATCCGCGACGGCGAGATCCACAAGCTGAAGGAAGTGATGAAGGAATCCGTGCAGCTGGGCATGAAGACCTTCGACCAGGCCCTGTTCGAGCTCTACCAGGCTGGCGAGATCAGCTACGAGGACGCCCTGCGCTACGCCGACTCGCAGAACGAGGTCCGACTGCGGATCAAGCTGGCCCAGGGCGGCGATGCGCACACCCTCGCGCAGGGGCTGGACGGTGTCGAGGTGGCGGAGACGCGCTGACGGCGTTCTCCCGCGCCGTGTCTGGAGGGCCGCGGGATGCCTTCACGCGCGGCTCCAGGCTGGCTTCCTAGACTCCAGTTGATCGCGTGCATGCAGGTGCGCGGCCATGTGGGGCTGAAGGGCGCAATGTGGGGTCATCTTCGAGGCGGTGTCGTGGTGGCGACGGGGCTGGCCCTGGGGCTCGCGGTGCCACTGGCTGCGCAGGGCCAGGACAGCCCCGAGGCGCTGCGTGCCGAGATCGATGGCCTGAAGCGCCAGCTGCAGTCGCTGGAACGGCGGCTGGAAGCCATGGAGAGCCCATCTGCAACGTCTCCAGCGGTGCCGGCGACTGTCGCCACTGGCGAGACCGGCACCGCGAACGATGCCACGCCCACGACCGACGCTGCGCGCGCGCTGGATGCGACGGCCACGGCCACGGCCACGGCCGCTGCCGGGCCGCCGCAGGGGGTGGAGGTGGCCGGCGTACCCGCGTCGGTGCTGCCTCCCCGCGAATCGGTGGCCGACCCTTCGCTGGCGGCCTCCCGGCCCGGAAACGCACCGTCGCCGACCGACCCCGAGATGGCGGGGTTCATCGCTTTGCCCGGGACGCAGACCCTGATCCGCTTCGGCGGTTACACCAAGCTCGACATGATCCAGGACGGGGGCTCGATCGGCAGCCGCGACTGGTTCGTGACATCGACCATCGCCGTCGACGATGGACGCGACGAGGCGCCCAACTTCAATCTGCACGCCAAGCAGACGCGGGTGAACTTCGAGGCCCGGCGGCCTACCACGCACGGCAACCTGCGCTTCTTCCTCGAGGGCGACTTCACCGGCAGCAGCGACAGCTACGAGCCCCACCTGCGCCACGCCTATGGCCAGATCGGCAATACCTATGCGGGCTATGGCTATTCCGCGTTCATGGACGCCGACGCCTTGCCGGACACGCTCGATTTCGAAGGGCCGGGCAGCACGATCTTCCTGCGCACGGCAGCGGTGCACCAGGCCTTCCCGCTGGGCGAGGGCGCCAGCATCACGCTGTCGGTGGAGGACGCGGACAGCCAGGTGGGGAGGACGGCCAGCGACCAGGAGGCGGTCAACGCCTTGCCGGACCTCGTGGTCGCCGGCCGGCTCGAACGGCACTGGGGCCACCTGCAGCTCGCCGGGGTGGCGCGGAGGCTGGCCTACCTGGAGGACGGGCGCCGGCGTCATGCGAACGCCGGCGGGCTGTCGTTCACCGGGTCCCACACCCTCGCCGGGCGGGACCTGCTGCTGTATGGCCTGAATTGGGGCAGGGGACTTTCGCGTTATATCTCCGATCTGGGCGGAAGCGATCTCGATGCAGCCATCGAGGCGGACGGCGCGCTTCGGCCGATGGACACCTTCGGCGGGTACTTCGGCTACACCCATTACTGGAATCCAAGCTGGCGCTCCAACCTCGTGTATGGCTACCTCGACCTGGACGACGGCGGGGCATTGGGGCCGGGGGGCTTCAGGCAGAGCCAGTACGCCGCGCTGAACATGATCTGGAGCCCGAACCCGTCCTGGACGATGGGCATGGAGCTGCTGTACGGCCGCTACGAGCAGCAGGACGGACAGGAAGGCGATGCGGCGCGCGTGCAGGGCACGCTTCAGTACAACTTCATCAAATGAGCCTGTTCAGCCCCCACGCGCGCGGGGCACGACTTGCGCCGCCGCCGCCGGTTGACTAGCCTGCCGTGCACTGCCGTTGCGCAGTGTCCACTTGCGTCGTTCCGTCATGCGCTTCGAGCGCCCCTGATCTGGCCGGGCCTGCTGCCCGTCGCCGTCGGCGTCCATACCCACTTCCGAACAGGAGACTCCCATGGAGATCGCCGACCGCCGCGTCGCTTCCTTCCATTACACCCTGACCAACGATGACGGCGAGGTCATCGATTCCTCCAGCGGCAAGGCGCCGCTGAGCTACCTGCATGGCGCCGGCAACATCGTCGCCGGCCTCGAGAAGGCGCTCCTCGGCAAGAAGAGCGGCGACACGCTCAAGGTCGACGTCGCGCCCGAGGAGGGTTACGGGATCCGCCACGACGGGCTGGTCCAGCAGGTGCCGCTCGAGGCCTTCCAGGGCGTGGAGCAGGTCCAGCCGGGCATGCAGTTCCAGGCGCAGACGGGCCAGGGCCCGGTGCTGGTGACGGTGACCGAGGTCGGCGCGGAGAACGTCACCGTCGACGGCAACCACCCACTCGCCGGCCAGACCCTGCACTTCGATGTCGAGGTCACCGATGTCCGCGAGGCCACCGACGACGAGCAGCAGCACGGCCACGCACACGGCGCGGGCGGCGCCCACGACTGATCCGACTGATCCAGCCGGACCGTTCCAAGCGAAGGGCCCCGGATGCGCATGCGTCCGGGGCCCTCGGGTATCCAGCGATGGCGAGGGGCCGCTCAGTCCTCGGGAATCTCGTTGAAGACGCCCCAGAACTTGCCCAGCACCTTCACCGCGTCGAAGAACTGGTCGACATCGACCGGCTTGACCACGTAGGCGTTGACGCCGAGATCCCAGCTGCGGGCCAGGTCGCTTTCTTCCCGCGAGGACGACAGGATCACCACGGGCAGCGACTTCAGGGCCTCGTCGGCGCGCAACTGGCGGAGCACTTCCAGCCCGTCCACGCGGGGCATCTTGATGTCCAGCAGGAGCACGGCAGGGTCGCCTTCGGGGCGATCGGCGAAGCGGCCCCGGCGCAGCAGGTAGTCCAGCGCTTCCACGCCGTCCTCGACATGCACGATCGGATTGGCGAGGTGGGCCTCGCGCAGCGCGTCGATCGCCATCTCGGCATCGGCCGGGCTGTCTTCGGCGAGCAGGATGGTGCGGAGCTTGCTCATGGTGTCTTCTCGTGTGCGCCCGGGGTGTCGAGCGAGGATGGCAGGGTGAAGGTGAACGTGGCCCCTTCGTCGGGCCGGGCGTCCGCGGAAATGGTGCCGCCATGGCGCGTCAGCACCCGGCGCACGCTGGCCAGACCGATGCCGGTGCCGCTGTACTCGGTGGCGGAGTGAAGGCGCTGGAACACGCCGAACAGCTTGCCGGCGTACTGCATGTCGAAGCCGGCCCCGTTGTCGCGCACCGTGAAGCGGTGGCCACCGTCGTCGTCGCGCTCGTGTTGGATCTCGATCACCGCGGGGTCGCGCGTGGCGCTGTACTTGACCGCGTTGCCCATCAGGTTGAGCCAGACCTGGCGCATCATGTTCTCGTCCGCCACCAGGATCGGCAATGGCGCGATCTTCCACTGCACGCGCCGCCCTGGGGCGTCGACCTGCAGGTTGGAGTCGAGCAGGGCGCGGGTTTCGTCGACCATCGACTGCATGTCCACGGCCTGCAGGCGCATCGCGCTCCGGCCCAGGCGCGAGTAGACCAGCAGGTCGTCGATCAGCGCCGACATCCGATGCGCCGCGCGTTCGATCACGTCGATGTAGTGGACGCTCTTCTCGTCGGCGTCGTCGCCCAGGTGCTTGCCCAGCTTGTGGGCGAAGCCCGCGATGTGTCGCAGCGGCGCGCGCAGGTCATGCGAGACCGAATAGCTGAATGCCTCCAGCTCGCGGTTGACATCCGAGACCTGCTCGACCTTGCCGGACAACTGCCGATTGAGGTCGCGGATCTGGCGCTCGGCTGATTTCTGGGTGGTGACGTCGTTCAGGGTCAGCAGGGCGACGTCGTCGACCCGGTCGGGGAGGCTCATGCGCCGGGCATTGACAAGCATCACGCGCTCCACGCCATCGCCGGTCTTCTGCACCAGCTCGAAGTCCCACAACTCCCGGTCGCGGCCGAGCACGTCCTTCAAGCGCTGGAGGAACTCCGCATGCTGCCAGGCGCCGCCACCGATGGATGTCAGCGGACGGTCGACGGCCGTCTCACCCTCTTCGACCCCATAGGTTTCCGCGAAGGCGAGGTTGTGCATGACCACGCACTGCCCCGAATCCACCAGCGCGATGGGTTCGCGCACGGTCTGCAGGATGGCCAGCGCCCGCCCGCTGGCGCGCAGGGCATCGCTCTCGGCGGACAGCCGCCGCCGGTGCTGGCGGCGCAGGAACAGGGCGAGCAGGCCCAGCAGGCCAGCCTGGGCGATGATCACGACCCAGAACAATGCGTTCGTACGCGTCTGCAACTTGGCCGCGCGACCCTCGCGCTCGACGCGCAGGCGGGTTTCCTCGTCGAGCATGGCCTGGGCGAGGTCGCGGAAGGGGAAGCGCCGCGCGACGTTGGTCGCCAGTTGCCGGCGGGCGGCTTGGTCGGGTGCCGACAGGATCTCGCCGGCCCGCGCCATGCGCTGGCGGGCGGTGACCTGCATCTCGCCGATGCGCACCTGCTGGCTGGGGTTGTCCTGTGTCAGCCGAGCGAGGGTGTCCAGCAGTTCCGGGATGCGCTGCAGGGAGGCTTCGATGCCTTCGCGCTCTTCGGGCAAGGGCAGGTCGGCCACTGCCGCCAGGGTGGCCGACTCAAGGGTGCGGACCTCGTAGGCCAGGGCACGGATCGCGCTCTCCACTTCCCGTGCATGGTCGGCCTGTGCGATCACCGCCAGGCTTTCTTGGTGGGCCGCGCGGAGCAACGCGAAGGGCGCCGCCACGATGAACGCGACCAGCAGCGCCAAGGCGGCCAGTTGGACACGCGTCCAGGGTTTGCTCAGGTCGGGTGGCATGGGGTCGAGGCCTCGGATCCGGGCCGACGGTCCCCCGCCTGTACCCCTGTTGCGATCCTGCATCATGAAGCCCGGCCGGGGAGGATGCAATGCGAGACGCGCGGGCTGGCCGCGATAGAATGAGGCCATGCCCGAGCCGACCGCCGCCCCTGACAGCACCCCCCTGGCGAACCAGTTGTTGATCGCCCTGCCGTCCCTTTCCGACGGGAATTTCTCGCGCAGCGTTGCCATCGTCTGCCAGCACGACACCGACGGGGCGATGGGGCTCGTGGTCAACCGACCCTCGGAGTACACGCTGGGCGACGTGTTCGGCCAGATGGGCGTGGAGGGTGGGGGCGAAGCGCTGCGCGCAGCCCCCGTGCTGGCCGGCGGGCCGGTGCATCCGGAGCGCGGCTTCGTGCTCCATGACGGCGGGACCGGGTGGGATTCGACGCTCGAGGTCGCCGACGGCCTCTACCTGACGACCTCGCGCGACATCCTGGAAGCGATGGCGCGGGGCGAGGGCCCCTCGAACGCCATCGTGGCGCTGGGCTGCGCCGGCTGGAGCGCCGGCCAGCTGGAGCAGGAACTCGCGAACAACGACTGGTTGACCGCGCCATCCGATGCGGAGCTGCTGTTCGCGCTCCCCCTGGACGAGCGCTGGCAGGCCGCGGCCGGGCGGATCGGGGTCGACTTCGCATACCTCGCCGACTACGCGGGGCATGCGTGAACCGCGAGGGCACCGTGCTGGGCTTCGACGTGGGCGCGCGCCGCATCGGGGTGGCCGTCGGCAGCGGTTTCGGCCATGGCGCACGTGCGCTGGCGGTGATCGACGTGCACGGCCATGGCCCCGACTGGACCGCCATCGATCGCCTGCGCAAGGAATGGTTACCGAACGGTTTCATCGTCGGTGATCCCATGACCCTCGACGGCGGCGACCAGCCCATCCGCAAGCGCGCGCATGCCTTCGCACACGAGTTGCAGGCACGCTACCGCTTGCCGGTGGCCCTGGTGGACGAACGTTCCAGTTCCGTCGAGGCCGCGCAGCGGTTCGCGAGCGACCGCAATGAAGGACGCCGCCGGCGCCGCGATGCCGAGGTCCTGGACGCAATGGCGGCGGCGGTGATCATCGAGCGCTGGCTGGCGTCGCCTTCCGAGGCCACGGAACTGCCCCCCTTGCCCGACATGGTGTCCCCGTCCACGCCCCCTTGAGACCCTTACGTAGATGAGTACGCCTGCTGCCGGCACGATGCCGGCGTTCGATCCGCGCCGCCACCTGATCGGCCTCCAGGACATGCCGCGCGAGCGCATGGAGGGCCTGCTCCATCGCGCCCAGCATTTTGCCGAAGGTCACGACGCGCGCGATGCGCTGGCGGGAGTGGCCGTTTGCACGCTGTTCTTCGAACCGTCGACGCGCACGCGCCTGAGCTTCCAGCTGGCGGCCCAGCGCCTGGGTGCGGACGTCCTCGGCTTCGATGCCTCCACCTCGTCGACCAGCAAGGGCGAGACCGCACTGGACACCCTCAGGACCATCGAGGCGATGGGCGTGCGCGGCTTCATCGTGCGCCACAAGGAGGATGGCGCGGTGGCGGAACTCGCGGCCCACGCGGCCGAGGGCACGTCGCTGCTCAACGCCGGCGACGGGCGCAGCGCGCACCCGACCCAGGGGCTGCTGGACATGCTGACGCTGCGCCAGGCCAAGGGCGCTGACTTCTCGAAGCTGAAGGTGCTGATCGTCGGCGACGTGAAGCATTCGCGCGTCGCGCGTTCCGACCTGCATGCGCTTCGCGTCCTCGGGGCCGGGGAAATCCGCGTGTGCGGACCTGCCTCGCTGCTGCCGGACGACGACACCCTGCGTGGCTGCGTGGTGTCCCACGACTTCGACGCCGCGCTCGAGGGCGCCGACGCGCTGATGATGCTGCGACTGCAGCGCGAACGCATGGAGGACGGGCTGGTGAATTCGCTGGAGGACTACCACCGCGACTACGGCCTCACCCGGTCGCGCGTGCTGCGCGCCGCACCCGGGGCCGTGGTGATGCACCCGGGACCGATGAACCGTGGGGTCGAGATCACCGACGAAGTCGCGGACGGTCCGGAATCGTGGGTCCTGCGCCAGGTCGCGAACGGCGTGGCCGTGCGCATGGCCGTGCTGGAAGACCTGCTGCGTCGCTGACCGGGCGCGCGCGGCACGCGGCGCTCAGTGCAGCAGCACGAGCGTCGCCAGGCCCAGGAAGGTGAAGAAGCCGAGCACGTCCGTCACCGTCGTCAGGAAGATGCTGCTGGCGAGCGCGGGGTCGAAACCGAGTCGCTTCAGCGTGACCGGCACCATCACGCCGGCGGTCGCGGCGAAGAGCATGTTGAGGGTCAGCGCGGTCGCGATGACAAGGGAGAGTTGCAGGTCATCGAACCAGAACCAGACGATGATCCCCAGCAGCGTGCCCAGGGCGAGGCCGTTCAGCAGTGCCAGCCGGACCTCCTTCCACATGAGCACGCCGACGTTCGAGGCGCCGACCTGGCCCAGCGCAAGGCCGCGCACCATCAGCGCAAGCACCTGGGTGCCGGCGTTGCCGCCCATGCCCGCGACGATCGGCATCAGGACGGCGAGCGCGACGACCTTCTCGATGGTCGTCTCGAACTGGCCGACCACGCTGGCGGCCAGGAAGGCGGTGGCCAGGTTGATCGTCAGCCAGATCAGGCGGCGCCGCATGGCACGGCGGATCGGACTGAAGAGGTCCTCGTCCTCGTCGAGGCCCGCCGCGCCCAGGGCCTGGTGTTCCGCGCGGTCGCGGATGATGTCGACGACGTCGTCGATGGTGATGCGGCCCAGCAGCACGTTGCCGTCGTCCACCACCGGCGCGCTGAGCCAGTCGTGGTCCGAGAACTGGCGGGCGACCTCGTTGGCCGATTCATCGACGTCGATCGCCGGCTGTTCGCCATCGACCAGCTTGTTGATCGGGTCCGTCGGCTCGCAGGTCAGCAGCGACGACAGCGCGATGCGCCCCAAGTACTGGTGGCGGCGGCTGACCACGTAGAGGTGGTCGGTGTGTTCCGGCAGCTCGCCGCGCAGCCGCAGGTAGCGGAGTACCACGTCGACGGTGGTGTCGGCGCGCACCGTCACCACGTCGGGGTTCATCAGGCGGCCCGCGGTGTCCTCCGGGTAGGACAGCACCTGCTCGAGGCGGTCGCGGTTCTCGCGGTCCATCGACTTGAGCACTTCGTCGATGACGGTGCCGGGCAGGTCCTCGACCAGGTCGGCGAGGTCGTCGATGTCGAGGTCCTCGACGGCGGCGACGATCTCGTCCGGGTCCATTTCGGCGAGCAGGCTTTCACGCACTTCGTCGCCGACGTGGACCAGTACTTCGCCGTCGTCCTCGGCATCGACGAGTCCCCACACCACCGTGCGCTTGGCGGGCGGGAGGGACTCGAGCAGGTTGCCGATCTCGGCCGGCGAGAGGGTGTTGACCAGCCGCCGGACCGGTCCGAGCCGTCCGCTGTCGAGCGCGTCCGACAGCAGGCGGAGCTGGCGGGCGGTCTTGTCGTGGCGGACGGCTTCGGCCATGCGGTGCTCCGGAGGGCGCGGGCGGTGTGGCGGGGCGCGTTTGGCATGGCGCGTCCGCTGCGCCCGCGCGGCATTATCGCCGTTGCCGGTGGAACTGCCCACCCCATGCGCAGGCGTGCGCTCAGGCCGGCTGGCAACGCTCCATCCAGCGCTCCAGCCCCGCGCGGTCGCGAGCGCGCAGCAGGCTGCCGCACCGGCCGCGCAGGGTGGCCAGGTCGTGCGCGCGGATCACCTGGCGCAGCTCCAGCAGCGTACCGGGATGCAGGCTGAACTCCTGCAGGCCCATTGCCAGCAGCAACGGGGCGAACACCGGGTCGCCGGCCATCTCGCCGCACACCGACACCGGGATACCGCGTGCCTGCGCCTGCCGGATCACGTCGCGCATCAGCCGGACGACCGCGGGGTGGAGCGGCGTATAGAGCTCGCCGAGCGCCTCGTTGATGCGGTCGGCGGCCAGCAGGTACTGCACCAGGTCGTTGGTGCCGATCGACAGGAAGTCGACGATGTCGATGAAACTGCCGAGCGCGATCGCGGCCGCCGGCACCTCGATCATTGCGCCGATGTCGACGGCGTCGGCAATGGCATGTCCTTCGCCGCGAAGTTCAGTGGAAACGCGAGCGATCTCCCGACGCACGCCTTCGATCTCGGCGCGGTCGCTGACCATCGGCAGCAGGATGCGGAGGGGGCCATAGCCCGACGCGCGCAGCAGTGCCCGGAGCTGGGTCTCCATCACCTCGGGCCGGGCGAGCGACAGGCGGATGCCGCGCAGGCCCATCGCCGGGTTGGGCTCGTCGCGCAGCGCCAGGCCGGTACGGTCGGCCTTGTCCGCGCCCAGGTCGACGGTGCGGATCGTCACGGTGCGGCCGGTCATGCCCAGCACCAGGTCGCGGTAGGCGCGGAACTGCTCCTCTTCGTCCGGCAACTCACTGCGCTGCAGGTAGAGGAATTCGGTGCGATACAGACCGATGCCCGCCGCTCCGAGCGCGTGGGCCTCGGCCACGTCCTCGCGTGATTCGGCGTTCGCGTAGAGCTTGATGTCGACGCCGTCGCGCGTGCGGGTCGGCTCGCGGCGCAGCCGGTGCAACTGCTTGCGCTCGCGCTTGTAGTCGCGGACCCGCCCCCGGTGCTCGCGCAGGTCTTCGGCATTCGGCTCGAGCACGACCAGCCCGCTCGCGCCGTCGATCATCAGGGTGTCGCCGTCGTTGAGCTTCTGCAGCACCACGTTCGGCGCACCGACCACCATCGGCAGGTGCAGGCTCCTCGCGAGGATGGCGCTGTGCGAGAGGTGGCTGCCGGTCGTCGTCACGATGCCCATCACGCCCTGCGCCTGAAGCTGCGCGATCTCCGCGGGCGCCACGGTGTCGGTGACCAGGATGTCGCCCGCGACGCCCTTCAGCTCGCCCTCGTGGCGGTGCAGCGCCGCGTGGACGCGTCCGATCACCTGGTCGATGTCCTCGATCCGGCTCCGGAAATAGGCGTCGTCCATCTCCTGGAAGACCGAGGCGATGCGGTCGCGCTGCAGTCGCAACGCGTAGTCGGCGGAGTAGTGCCCGGTCCGGATCAGGTCGTCCAGGCCCTGGAGCAGTTCAGGATCGTCGAGCAGCAGGGAGTGGAGGTCCAGGAACTCGCCGACCTCATGCGCGAGCGCGCCGTGCAGGCGCTCGCGGAGCTCCTGCATCTCCGTGCGGACGGTATCGACCGCGGCATGCAGGCGTGCCAGTTCGCGTTCGATCGCGTCGTCGGGGATCAGCTCCTCGTCGACCTCGAGTGCATGCGGGAGACGCACGCGCACGCGGCCGAGCACGCTGCCGCGCGAGGCCCCGTTGCCGTTGAATGCCTGCCGCACCCGGACCGCCCGCTCAGTTGTCTTCGTCGAAGCGGCGTTCGAACAACGCGACGATCGCGTCCGCTGCCGCCGTCTCGTCTTCGCCGTCGACGCGCAACTTGACCGGCGTGCCCTGTCCGGCGGCCAGCAGCATCACCCCCATGATGCTTTTCGCGTTGACCTCGCGGCCCTTGGCGGTGAGCGTGGCATTGCTGCGGAAGGCGGACAGCACCTGCACGAGTTTGGCGGTGGCGCGCGCGTGCAGGCCCAGGCGGTTGGAGACGGTCAGTTCGCGTTCGATCATGGGGGAGTCCTCGGGCCGTCCTCGGGTCAGGCGTCGTCCAGGATGACGCCATTGCGTGCGCCGGCCGAAGCAACCGCCGGCAGTGCGTCCAGTTCAAGTTCCGCGTAGTTCAGCACCCGCAGCAGCATCGGCAGGCTGAGCGAGGACACCCGTCGGACCGGCGTGCCCAGATGGGCCACCCGGGCGGCGAGGTTGCTGGGGCTGGACCCGTACAGGTCGGTCAGGACCAGCACGCCATCACCACCGTCCACGCGGCGCAGGGCCGCGCTGGCCCGCGGCAGCAGGGCGTCCGGGTCCGCGTCGAAGGGGACCTCGAAGGCTTCCGTCTTCAGCGGCAGGGGGCTGATCAGGCGCGCGGCCACGGCCAGCAGGGCGGTGCCGATGCCTTCATGGGTGACGAGGAGGATGCCGACGCTCATGGCCACAAGTTAGCAGAGGCCGGTGACACGCCGGTAGCGATGGCGCGGTGGGGGTGGCGGAAACCGGCGTCAGTCCAGTTCCCGGTGATGGATGGCGACCTCTTCCCAGCCGTTCTGGCGTGCACGGGCGGCCATGACCTCGGCGAGGTAGACGGACCGGTGGCGACCGCCGCTGCATCCGAACGCCACCGTCACGTAGCTGCGGGTGGTGTCCGTGGTCATGCGGGGCAACCAGGTGTCGAGGAGGCCCCCCACCTGCTCGACATACAGGCGGACCTCTTCCTGGCCCTCCAGGTGCTCGCGGATGGCGGAGTCGCGACCGGACAGCGGCCGGAGACCCGGGTCCCAGTGCGGATTGGGCAGGCCACGCGCATCGAAGACGAAGTCCGCGTCCGGCGGCAGCCCGTGGCGGTAGGCGAAGGATTCGAAGAGCAGCGACACCGTCCCGTCGTCGCCGAGGCCGAACTCGGTGATCACGCGACGGCGCAGCTGGTGGACGTTCATGTCGCTGGTGTCGATGACCAGGTCGGCGAGGCGTCGCAACGGGCGCGAGACCTGCCGCTCCAGGGAGATCGCGTCGACCAGTGGCAGGCCGAGGCGACTGAGGGGGTGTCGCCGGCGGGTGTCGGCGTAACGCCGCAGCAGCACGGTATCGTTGCTGTCGAAGTACACCAGCCTCGGGTCGAAGCCATGGGCGCCGACTTCGGCCAGCCAGTCCGGCATGTGGGCCAGGTCGTTGTGCCGGTTGCGCACGTCGATCGCGACCGCGAGCTTGGTCGGGGCGTCGTCGTGGTGGACGCTCTGGACGAACTGCGGCAGCAGGTCCGCCGGCAGGTTGTCCACGCAGTAATAGCCCAGGTCCTCCAGTGTCTTCAGCGCCACCGACTTCCCCGAGCCGGAGATGCCGCTGACGATGACCAGGGTGGGTGCCAGCGAAGTGCTCACGCGTCGCCTCGTTCCAGGAAGTTGCTGTGCCGGGCGATGAACGCGGCGGCGGGATCCATGCCTTTCATGCGCAGGCTGTGCAGGCGGGTGGCGGCCTCGGCCAATACCGCCAGGTTGCGGCCGGGCATCACCGGCAAGGTAATGGTCGGCACGTCGAGGTCCACGATGCGGCGCGTGCCGCTGTCCCCGGTGAGGCGCTCGATGCCGGCCGGCATCGGCTCCTGCATCGGCTTGGTCAGGTGGATCACCAGCCGCAGGTACTTGTTGCTCTTGATCGCGGTGTCGCCGAACATCTCGCGGATGTTGAGGACGCCCAGTCCGCGCACTTCCAGCAGGTCCTGCAGCATCTCCGGGCAGGTGCCGTCGAGCACGTCGGGCGCGATCTGGGTGAACTCGGGCGCATCGTCGGCGACCAGCCGGTGGCCGCGGGTGACCAGCTCAAGCGCCAGTTCGCTCTTGCCCGATCCGCTTTCCCCGGTGATCAGCACGCCGATGGAATAGATTTCCATGAACACGCCATGCAGGGTCACCCGGGGCGCCAGCGTACGCGCCAGGTGGTACTGCAGGTGGTTGAGCAGTTCGTGGCCGCGTCGCGGCGAGACCCACAGCGGCGTATCCGACTCCTCGGCGGCGTCGCGGAGGTCCTCCGGGCAGGCCTGCTGCTTGCTGATCACCATCGCGAGCGGGCGGTACTGGATGATCTTCTCGATCGTCTCCCAGCGTTGCCGCGAATCCAGGGAGTCCAGCCACGTCAGCTCCTCCGTGCCGAGGATCTGCACCTTGTTCGGATAGATCGTGTTGAGGTAACCCGCCAGCGAGGGCCGGCGCGCCACGGTGTGGACCGCTTCCAGGACACGCTGGCTCCCGGCCTCGCCCGCGAGCCAGCGAAGCCCGAGGCGCTCGCGTTGCTGTTCGAACAATTCGGCGGCGTTGATGCTTGCGGTGGTCATGCCCTGGCCCCCCTCGGCCCCTGGCGTTGCGCGCGCGCGATGCTCACGCGGCGCTGGAAACGGCGGCGCCCTGCGGGTCGGCCTGCAACAGCAGCCGTGCTAGCGCACGCTGCGAGCCCGCGCGACGCAGCGCGGAACAGAACGCCGGGTCCGCGAAGCGCTCAGCGATGGCAGCGAGCCGCCTGAGGTGCCGCTGGACCTGGCCATCGTCGACCACCATGGCGAACACCAGGTCCACCGCACGCTGGTCGGCGGCATGGAAGTCGAGGGCGCGCGGCAGCTTCAGGAACACGCCGATGTCCTCCTCGAGCCCCGGCTGGCGCGCATGCGGCAGCGCGAGGCCGAAGCCGATCCCGGTGCTGGCCAGCGCCTCGCGCTCCCGCAGTGCCTGGCGCAACAGGGCTGCGTCCAGGCCACTGTGGCGCGCCAGATGGGAGGCCGCAAGGTCGATGGCATCGTCGCGCGTGGCCGGGCCGGGTGCGTCGACCAGCACCACTCGGCCACTGTCGAGCAGGGGGCGGAAAGGCATGGTCAGGCGTCGGGCGTTCCGATGCGGGCGAGGCTCTCGCCGCGATGGTGGTCGACCTGCTTTTCCTTGTGCTTCATCACCAGCCGGTCCAGCTTGTCGGCCAGCAGGTCGATCGCGGCGTACATGTCCACGGCGGTGGCGTCCGCATGCAGGGTACGGCCGGGCAGCGTGACCGTGGCCTCGGCCCGGTGTTCGGGCTTTTCCAGGCTCAGCTGCGCGCGGACTTCGAGCGGGCGTTCGTAATGGCGCTCCAGCCGGGAGAACTTGCTCTCCACGTAGTCGCGCAGGGCCGGTGTGACGTCGATCTGCTGGCCGTGGGTGTCGATACGCATCGCGAACCTCCTGCTGGGCATGGGGGGTGTATACAGCATCGCATGTCGGGCGCGGGCCGGGTGAGGCCCGCGACCCCGGCCTCCAGAGTAGTGCGCGGCGCAGGGGGCGTATTCACCGTGTCGTCACGCGATGCGGACGCGCTCCTGGGAAGACGGGATGTTCATCGCCTCACGGTACTTCGCGACGGTACGGCGCGCCACGGGGACACCGGTGGACTTGAGCGAGGCGGCCAGCCGTGCGTCCGACAGCGGCTTGCGCGGATCCTCGGAGTCGATCAGCTGGCGGATCATCGCCTGGATCGCCGTGCTCGAGGACTCGCCACCGCTGTCGTTGCTCACCCCGGATGCGAAGAAGCCGCGCAGCGGGATGGTGCCGCGCGGGGTGCGCGCGTACTTGCGCGCGATGGCGCGGGACACGGTGGACTCGTGCATGCCGATCTCGGCCGCCACCTCGCGCAGGGTCAGCGGTCGCAACGCGCTGTCCCCGAACTCGAGGAAACCCGCCTGCTGTTTGACCAGGCACTGCGCGACCTTCAGCAGCGTCTCGCCGCGCGCTTCAAGGCTTTTCAACAGCCAGCGTGCTTCCTGCAGGTGGCCGCGCAGGTAGCTCGCATCCTCGGGACGTGCCCCGCGGATCATGCCCTCATAGCCTCGATGGATGCCGATGCGCGGGCGCATGCTGTCGGACAGCGATACGCGCCACAGGCCGTGCTGGCGCCAGATCACGACGTCGGGGGCGACATAGGTGTCATGGTCGGTCGCGCCGATCTGCGAGCCCGGCCGGGGGTCCAGCGAACGCAACAGCTGAACGGCCACCTCGGCCTCTGCGACGTCCAGCTTCATTTCGCTGGCCAGCCCCTCGACCCCCACTTTCGCCAGGCGCTGCAGCGGCCCGTTGGCGAGGACGTGGGCGAGGCTGCGTCCGGGCGTGGAGGCGGGCAGGGCGTCGAGTTGCAGGCGCAGGCACTCGCCGAGGTCGCGGGCGCCGACACCCGCCGGGTCGAAACGCTGGATGGTGCGCAGGACCGCACAGACCTCGTCCTCGCGGGCCTGGATGTCGGGCGCCAGCGATTCGACGATCGCGGAGAACGGCTCGCGCAGGTAACCGTCGTCCTCGATCGCTTCGATCAGGGTCGCGCCGATCTGCCGGTCACGGGGCGACAGGGGGCTGAGATGGAGCTGCCACAGCAGGTGGTCGTGCAGGGTATCGTCGTCCACCACCTGCTCGGCCATCATTTCGGCGAGGCTGGTATCGGCCGGCCCCACGCGTTCGTACCAGGGCTCCCCGTCGCCGGGACCCCAGTCGTCGGGACCGTCCGGCTGGGCCTCGCTGCTGGGTGCATCCGCCGCGCCGGTGGGCGTGTCGCCGGGGTTGGCGCTGATCGCGGTCTCGGTCCAGTCCAGCAGCGGGTTGCTCTCGACCGCCTCGATCAGTTCCAGCTCGAGTTCCGCGGCGGACAGCTGCAAAAGCCGTATGGCCTGACGCAACTGCGGCGTCATGACCAGATTCTGTCCCAACGAGGTCTGGAGGCGGGGTTTCATGTCCTGTCGCGACGGTGCATGGCCTGACGGTAACGGCGGGTCCGACCTCTCCACGGGACCGGCCGACCGGCGGCACCCCGGGGTCCCCGGACGGGGAGGGGTATCGACGGCCCGGGCCCGACGGCGCGACCGCAGCGTTACAGGCGGAAAGTTTCCCCAAGGTACACGCGACGCACGTCCGGATTGGCCAGCAGCGCGTCCGGCGCCCCCTGTGCGAGCACGCTGCCTTCATTCAGGATATACGCGCGGTCGCAGATTCCCAAGGTTTCGCGGACATTGTGGTCGGTGATCAGCACGCCGATGCCGCGATTCTTGAGGTGGCTCACGATCCGCTGGATCTCGCCGACCGAAATCGGGTCGACGCCGGCGAAGGGTTCGTCCAGCAACATCAGGCGCGGCTGCGCGGCCAGCGCGCGGGCGATCTCGACCCGCCGGCGCTCACCGCCCGACAGGCTGGCGCCCGGCTGGTCCGCCACGTGCGTGACCTGCAATTCGTCCATCAGGCTGGCGAGTTCGCGTTCGCGACCGGCCTTGTCCAGGTCCGCCCGCAGCTCGAGCACCAGGCGGATGTTGTCCGCGACGTTGAGCTTGCGGAACACCGAGGGCTCCTGGGGGAGGTAGCCCACGCCGAACTTGGCGCGCGCGTACATCGGCTCGCCCGTGATGTCCTTGCCGTCCAGCGTGATGCGCCCGGCGTCCGCGGGCACCAGGCCGACGATCATGTAGAAGCAGGTCGTCTTCCCCGCGCCGTTGGGGCCCAGCAGGCCCACGACCTCGCCTGCCTCGAGGCTCAGGCCGAAGTCCTTGACGACCTCGCGCGATCGATAGGCCTTGCGCAGGCCTTCGGCGACCAGCATCAGCCGCCCTCCGACCCGTTGGTGGGCCGCGGCGCGCGATTGGGCACCAGGCGCAGGTTGACCCGGCCGCCTTCCGATGCGTTCCCGGACGCCTGCACGCGGCCGGTGCCCATGTTGTAGACGACCTTGGGGCCGTTCATCGTGTTGCCGCGCTGTTTCACCACGACGTTGCCGGTCAGGGTGACGATGTCGGTGTCGAGGTCATAGTCGACCCGCTGCGCATTCGCGTTGAAGGGGCTGCCGTCGTCCATTTCCTGGGTGAGGGTGGCCGGGCTGCCGGTCAGCACCACGCGGGTGGGCTCGCTGCCACGGAGTGTCACCTCGGCGCGGGCCGACCGGATGTCGAGCGTCCCCTGGGTGATCACCACGTCGCCGCTAAACGTCGACGGGCCACTATCGTTCAGGGCGTGCTCGATGGTCTGGGCATTGATGTCCATCGGCTTGTCCCGGTCCGACGAACGTGCGAGTCCCTCCGTCGGCGCGGCAAGCAGGGCCAGCAGCAGCGTCGCGGCGAGGCTAGCGGGTGTTCTCATAGCGGGTCCGGGTGTCCTTCAGGGTGATCTGGTTGCGCTCGAGGTCGGCGACCAGCTCGCGCCCGTTCATTATGAGGCCGGGCTGGGTGACCGTCACTTTAACGGGGGAGGTGGCACGCCGGGCTTCGGGGAAGACGTCGAGCTGCTCGGTCGCGATGCGGGTGGGGGTCTCGTCGTCCTTCGCGCCGTTGACGGCCTCCACCTCGTCGCGCAGCCGGATTTCGTCGCCGGCGGCGCTGACCCAGCCGGTGCGGGACCGCACTTCCCAGGGGTGTCCGCCTTCCTCTTTCGAGGGGATCACGAACACCGGGGTGATGATGTCCAGGGTCTTGCTGTCGGGGTCCCGTTCCAGCCGCGGCGCGCGCAGGGTGAAGGACTCCTGGCCCTCGCTGTCGAGCGCGATCAGCTCGAAGTCGTTGAGGATGTAGTCCGGGGGGCTGTCGGCGGCACCGGTCGCGGGGCCGCGATCGCGCTGGTTCCACAATGCCCAGCCGGCGAGCAGGGCGCCGGCCAGCAGAGCCAGTGTCGTGAGGGTGCGCCAGTTCATGCGCGGCGGCCGTCGCTGGCAGGGCCGCCTGTGCTGCCGGCGATGTCCGCGAGGAGGGCCTCCGCATGGCCCTGCGCCGCCAGCAGCAGGTCGCAGAACTCGCGTGCGGCACCACGCCCGGCAAGGGCGCGCGTGCGCCAGTGGACGCGCTCACGCATCCACGGGTGGGCATCGGCGGGCGCCGCGGAAAACCCCACGTGCGGGATGACCTTCAGGTCGGGCAGGTCGTCTCCCATGAACGACACCGCCTCCATGCCGATGCCGAGGCGGTCGGCGATCGCCTGCACGCAGGCATGTTTGTCCTTCACCCCGGTGTGGGCCTCCACGCCCAGCTCCTCGGCGCGGCGCTCGGCTACGGCGCTCGCACGCGCGGTCACGAACGCGACGGCGATCCCGGACCGGCGCAGCATCACCAGCCCCAGGCCGTCGTGGACATGGAATGCCTTCAGCTCGCGGCCGTCGCTGTCGAAACCCAGGCGCCCGTCGGTCAGGGTGCCGTCGACGTCGAAGCAGGCCAGGCGCACGCGCGCGGCGCGTTCGCGGATATCGGCGGGGTAGTCGTTCAAGTGGCTGTAGGGCATGGACGGGTTACACCACGCGGGCGCGCAACAGGTCGTGAATGTTCAGCGCGCCGACCACCTTGCCGGTCGCGTCGACGACGAGCAGGCCGCTGATCTTGTGGGTTTCCATGAGCCGCGCGGCCTCGACCGCGAGTGCGTCGGCGCCGATGGTCTTGGGCGAGCGGGTCATGACATCGCGGATGCGCGCGCCGCGGATGTCGACGTTGGCGTCGTCGAGGGTGCGGCGCAGGTCGCCATCGGTGAACAGCCCGAGCAGGTGGCCGTCGGCATCGACGATCGCGGTCATGCCCAGGCGCTTGTGGCTCATCTCCACCAGCGCCTCGCTCAGGCTGGCGTCCTCGCGGACACGCGGCACGTCGTCGCCGGCATGCATTACGTCGGTGATGTGCAGGAGCAGGCGACGGCCCAGCGACCCCGCCGGATGTGAGCGGGCGAAGTCGTCGGCGGTGAAGCCGCGCGCCTCCAGCAGCGCGACCGCGAGGGCGTCGCCCATGGCCAGCGCCGCGGTGGTGCTGGAGGTGGGGGCGAGGTCGAGCGGACAGGCTTCGGCGGGCACGGTCACGTCGAGGTGGACGTCGGCCTCGGTGGCGAGCGTGGAGCCCGGTCGGCCCGTCATCGCGATCAGCGGATTGCCCTGGCGCTTGAGGACCGGCAGCAGCATCAGCACCTCGTCGCTTTCGCCGGAGTTGGACAGCGCGAGGACCACGTCGGCATCGGTGACCATGCCGAGGTCGCCATGGCCGGCTTCGCCCGGGTGGACGAAGAAGGCGGGCGTACCGGTGGAGGCGAGGGTCGCGGCGATCTTGCGGGCGACATGCCCGGACTTGCCCATCCCGGTGCACACCACGCGGCCCGGCGCCTGCAGGACCAACCCGCATGCACGGGCGAAGGCGTCGCCGATACGCGCCCCGACCGCCGCGAGGGCCTGGCCTTCGACCTCGAAGACGCGCCGGCCCGCTTCGGCCAGCTGGCCGGGGGCGAACGTGATGGCGGGACGGACGGGCGTGGGGGACGCGGCCATTCGACGGATTCCCTGTGTCGGGATTGGTGGGGGACAGCGATTGGGCTACGCTAATCCGTCAATTCTAGGCGGTTCCGGAGCGCTTTGCCCGAAGTCGCCGGTCCGCCGCGTGGCGTGCGGACGCTCCCTTCCGCTCCGCCGGTCCCGCCGCCCAGTCGGGCCGGCCCCGTGCATTCCCAGAGGTATCGCGTGGATCCCAGCACCATCCAGTCTTTGATCGAAGGGGGCCTGCCCGGCGCCCGCGCCGAGGTGCGTGGCGACGACGGCGTGCATTTCGAGGCCACCGTGGTCTGCGAGGCCTTCCGGGGCAAGCTGCCGCTCGCCCGTCATCGCCTGGTCTACGCCACCCTCGGCGACCGCATGGGCGGGGAGATCCACGCCCTGGCACTGAAGACGCTGACCCCGGAAGAGGCGGGCTGAGCGCATGCAGAAGATCATCGTCCAGGGCGGTCGCCCATTGCATGGCGACGTCCACATCTCCGGCGCCAAGAACGCCGTGCTGCCGATCCTGTGCGCGACCCTGCTCGCCGACGGCCCGGTCGAGATCGGAAATGTCCCGCATCTGCACGACGTGGTCACCACGGTGAAGCTGCTGGGCGAACTGGGGGCGGGCATCACCGTCGACGAGGGCACGCTGTGCCGGGGCAGCGGGATCACGGTGGATCCGACCACCGTGCACAGCCAGGTCGCCTCCTACGAGCTTGTGAAGACCATGCGCGCTTCGGTCCTGGTGCTCGGCCCGCTGCTGGCGAAATACGGCCATGCGGAGGTCTCGCTGCCCGGTGGCTGCGCGATCGGTTCGCGTCCGGTCGACCTGCACATCAAGGGCCTGCAGGCGTTGGGCGCCGAGATCGTCGTCGAAGGCGGCTTCATCAAGGCCCGTGCGTCCCGCCTGAAGGGTGCACGACATGTTTTCGACATGGTCAGCGTGGGCGCGACCGAGAACGTATTGATGGCCGCGACACTGGCGGAAGGCGAATCCGTGCTGGAAAACGCCGCCATGGAGCCTGAGATCGTCGACCTGGCGGAGTGCCTGAAGGCGATGGGCGCGCGCATCGAGGGCGCGGGCAGCAACCGCATCCTCGTCCAGGGCGTCGACCGCCTCCAGGGCGGGCGCCACGACGTGGTGCCCGACCGCATCGAGACCGGCACCTTCCTGGTGGCCGGGGCCATGAGCGGGGGGCGCATCACGGCCCATCGCACCCGCCCGGACACGCTGGACGCGGTGCTGGACAAGCTCAGGCAGGCGGGGGCCGACATCGGCGTGGACGCGGACCGCATCACCCTGGACATGGGCGGACGCCGGCCGGCGGCGGTCAACATCACCACGGCGCCACACCCCGGCTTCCCGACCGACATGCAGGCGCAGTTCATGGCCTTGAACTGCATCGCCGAGGGCGTGGGCGTGATCAACGAGACGATCTTCGAGAACCGCTTCATGCACGTCAACGAGCTGCTGCGGCTCGGGGCCGACATCCGTGTCGACGGCCACACCGCGGTGGTGCGCGGCGTGCCGCGCCTGTCCGGCGCACCGGTCATGGCCACGGACCTGCGGGCCTCGGCTTCGTTGATCCTGGCCGGGCTGGTGGCCGATGGCGAGACCACCATCGACCGCATCTACCACCTCGACCGCGGTTACGAGAACATCGAGGAAAAACTGTCCGCGCTGGGCGCCTCGATCCGGCGCGTGCGCTGATTCGGTGTTGCCCGCCTGGCTTCAGGCGGGTCGCCAGGACGTCATGCGCAGGTCGACGCTGTCTCCGCCGGGCTCGTGTTGCAGTATGCGCGCCGGAAAGGGGGCGCCCGGGACCAGCCATACGACCGTCTGCTTGGGGCCGTCGCCATGGAACAGCCGTATGGCATCCATGCTGCGACCGCCCACCTGGATCGTCTGGTTCGCGAGGCGCGTATAGCGCATGTTCTTGACCCGCCCGTTGTCCACGACCCGATAGGCGAGGGGACGTCCGGCCGCGACGTCCTCGACCAGACGCAGGTTCAGCAGTAACGGCTCCACGTCGCCGGGCTGTACGGGGACCGGTCCTGCCTTGCCGGGCTTGACGTCACCGGTCCAGGCGGCGCTACGCGCACTCCAGTCGAATCGCGTGGTGACGCTGCGGCTGCCCAGCGGATAGCGCATGTTCCGGGTGGCGGCGAGGGGCAGGAATGAAGTGGTCCCCGCCCGGAACACCGTGGCCTGTTCGATCCTCGCCACGCTGTTGCCCATCGCGAGCGCGTAGGTCCAGCGCCGTCCATCCTGATCGGGCCGCAGTGACATCGAGCCGCTGGCGGAGATTCCGTTGTAGGTCACCTGGTAGTGCGCCGTTGCTGCCCGGGGGGTGGCGGCCTCCGCGACGGTTGGGATGAGCGGCAGGGAGAGCAGCAGGAGCAGGAGGCGAGCATTCATGGTCGCGGCCTCAGCGCAGGGTCTTGACGGTCAGTTCCAGGGCGTCGCCGTCGCGGTTCTTCTGCACGATGCGCGCGGGGACGGGCATGCCGTCGATGATCCATGCGGTGGTTTCGCGGCGGCCGTCGTCGCCCACCACCTTGGTGGCCTCGCGCGACTGGCCCGCGATGGTGATCGTCTCGGTACCCGCATTGCGGTACTGGAGCTCCTTGACGCGGCCGTCGTCGACCATGCGGTAGTGCATCGGGGTGCCGGCGGCGAGGTCGCGGACGATCGCCAGGTTGACCATCAGGGCATCGAGGTCCCCCGGCTGCAGGGCGATCGGGCCGGCCCGGTCCGCCTTGACGTCGCCGCTCCAGCGCGCCTGGCCGGCATTCCAGTCGTAGGTGGCGGTCTTCTCGCTGCGCTTGACGAGCACCTTGTTGGTGTCGCGGTTGCTCAGCGGGCGCCACTGGTCGCCATCGACTTCGAACACGGTGACCTGGCTGAGGTCGGCGAGGGCGTTGCTGACCTCCAGGCTGTAGCGCCAGCGGCTGTCGTCCTCCGGCTGGAGGCTCATGCGGCCGTCGGCTTCCATGCCCATGTAGCGGGCGGTGTATTCGGCGTTGAAAGGCTCGAGGGCGCGCGCGGGCAGCGCAGCCACGGCCAACAGGCCGGCGAGGGCGAACATGGGAAGGCGGATGGCCAGTCGGTTCATCGCTATTGTGCTCCTGTGTAGTCCACCAGTCTGAGATCGTAGCTGTCCACGCCATCCTCGCGCTTGAGCATGCGGATGGGGGTGGGCACGCCACGCGCGACCCAGATCACTGTCTGTTCGTCGTCCCCCGGATCGGGCTGGCGGGTGACGCGCATCGCGTCGTAGCTGAGTTCGCCCACGGCCACGCTCTCGGTTTCCGCGGCGACGGCGTAGGCGTGCGGTTTGGCCCGGCCGTTGTCGACATACCGGTACCGCAGCTCGCGACCGGGCTCCGCATCGCGGATGACGGCAAGGTTGATCAACAGGCCGCTCAGGTCGCCCGGTTGCAGGGCCACCGGCGCCTCGCGGCCCTCCTTGACGTCGCCTTCCCAGACCGCCTGGCGGTTGGACCAGTCGTAGGTACCGGTGATGCGCTTGTTGTTGAACAGATGGCGGCGGACGGTGCCCTGGCTCAGCGGCAGGAAGCCCCCCGCGGTGTCCTCGAACACCGTGCTCTGCTCGGCATGGATGCCGGCGAGGCGGAACAGGCCGCGGCCGCTCATGTCCAGGTCCACCCGCCAGCGACGGGGCGCAAGCTGCACGAGCTGGAGGGTGGCCTCGCCGAGGTTCCTGCCATCGGCGATCACCTGGTAACGGGCGACGAAGGGTTCCAGCTCCCGGCCGCTCTCGACCAGGGAGGATCCGGAGACCGGTGCGATGTCGTGGATGACCGGGGCCTGCGCGGCCGCGGGCAACACGCAGGCCAGCAGGCAGGCGACCAATGCCGGGCGGAGGGAATGAGCCATGGTCATGCGAGGGGGGATCCGGCCGGCGGTTGGAGGACACCCGCGCGGTCGAGCTGGAGCGGCGCGGCAAGCGGTTGGTCCTCCCACGTGGCATGGCCGTCCTGCCAGCCGACGCGGCGCGCTGCGATGGCTTCCACCGTCGCGCGCAGCAGGGGGTGCTCGCGGGTCAGCACGCGTGCGGCGAGGGTGGCCGCATCATCGTCTTCCATCACCGGCACTTCCGCCTGCGCGATCACCGGACCGCCGTCCAGCTCCGCGGTGACGAAGTGCACGCTGGCGCCATGCCTGGAGACACCGGCGTCCAGTGCCTGCTGGTGGGTGTGCAGGCCCTTGAAAGCCGGCAGTAGCGAGGGATGGATATTGATCATGCGACCGGGACGCGCCTCGACGACGTGTGGACTCAACAGTCGCATATATCCCGCGCAGACGATGAGGTCGGGCTGAACGGCCTCGACCTGGCTGAACAGCACGTTGTCGAACGTCGCGCGGTCGTCGAAATCGCGTGGGCGCAGCGTGAAGGCGGGAATGCCGGCGTCGCGGGCGCGCTCCAGCGCACCCGCCTTCGAACGGTCTGAAAACACGCCGACGACACGGGCATCGAGCGTCCCGGCCGCGATGGCGTCGACGATCACCTGCAGGTTGCTGCCCCGGCCCGAGGCAAGCACGGCGATGCGCAGCATCGGCGTCAGCCGATCCGGACGCGTTCGCTGCCCTCGCTGGCCACCACCTCGCCGATCCGCCAGTGCGGCAGTTCGAGTCGGTCGAGGTCGGTCCCGACGGCCGCGACGCTGGCCGGATCCAGCACCAGCACGAAGCCGATACCGCAGTTGAACGTGCGCCACATCTCGGCATCTTCAACCGCGCCCTCCTGCTGCAGCCACTTGAATACGGGCGGCAACGGCCAGCTCGACGCGTCGATGTCGATGCCCAGGCCGTCCGGGATCACGCGGATGATGTTCTCGGTCAGGCCGCCGCCGGTCACGTGGGCCATGGCATGCACGTCGTGGGTGCCCAGCAGTTCGAGCACGGGCTTCACGTACAGGCGGGTCGGCGCCATCAGTGCATCGGCGAGCGCCTGGCCGTCTTCGAGGACATGGCCTGCAGGGCTGCCGGCACGCTCGTAGATCTTGCGGATCAGCGAGTAGCCGTTGGAGTGCGGGCCGGAGGAGGCGATGCCGACCAGCACGTCGCCGGCACGGGTTTTCGAACCATCGAGCAGCTTCGATTTCTCGACACCGGCCACGCAGAAGCCGGCCAGGTCGTACTCGCCGGGCGCGTACATGTCGGGCATTTCCGCCGTCTCGCCGCCGATCAGCGCGCAGCCGGACTCGGTGCAGCCGGCGGCAATGCCACCGACGACCGCCGCAGCGGTGTCGATGTCCAGCTTGCCGGTGGCGAAGTAGTCGAGGAAGAACAGCGGCTCGGCGCCCTGCACCAGCACGTCGTTCACGCACATCGCCACCAGGTCGATGCCGATGGTGTCGTGGCGGCCCAGCTGCTGCGCCAGCTTCAGCTTCGTCCCCACGCCGTCGGTGCCGGAGACCAGCACCGGCTCGCGATACTTGGCCGACAGGTCGAACAGCGCGCCGAACCCGCCCAGTCCGCCCATCACCTCGGGCCGGAAGCTGCGCTTGACCAGGGGCTTGATGCGTTCGACGAGGTCGTTGCCCGCGTCGATGTCGACGCCGGCATCACGGTAGGTCATCGGGGTCTTGGGGCTGGTCACGAGGGCGTTTCGACGGATGCAGGCGGGGCCGGCATTCTAGCAGCCGGCGCGTCCCCGGCCGGCAATGGCGATGGACGTTGCAGCCGGCCTGCGGCACCATTCCGGGGTTTCCGGAGCAATTCAGGCGGCGAACCCGGCATGACTGGTGCAATCCGTATGGTTTTCCTGGCGACCATCGTCGCCATCGCGACCCTGGCGTGGTGCGGGGACGCGCATGCGCAGCGGGTGGAGGGCGACCGTGCCCGCGCCGAGGACGTCTACACGGCCGAGGTCGTCGTGCGCGGCCAGGGGGAGGACGAGCGCCAGTCGGCCTTTGCGCGCGGCCTGGCCCAGGTGCTGGGCAAGCTGTCGGGCGATCGTGAGGCCGCGAGCCAGCCGGGCGTCCGTCGCGAGCTGCGCCGTGCAGGCGACTACGTCACCGGCTACGACTACCGGCAGGACGAAACCGTCACCTCCAGTGGCTCGCCCACCTACCGGACGGTACTGGTGGTGCAATACGACGACACGAGTGTCGATGCGCTGGCTGGCACCCTGGGCATCCCGGTGTGGCCCCAGCCCCGCCCCAAGCCGGTGTTGTGGCTCGCGATCGACGATGGAAGCGGCCCGCGTCTGGTCGGGCTGCAGCAGTCGAACGTCGCCCGGTCGGTCCTGAACCGGGCCATCGAACGCGGGTACCGCCTCGGCTTGCCGTCCGGCAGCGCCGCGGAGCAGGCGGTGGTCGGCGCGATCTGGCGTGGCGACACCGCGGCCGTTGCCCGGGCTTCGGCACGCTACAGCCCGCCCATGCAGCTGATCGGAAAGCTGCGCCGGGGCGAGGGGGGCTGGGTGGCGGACTGGACCTTCGTCGACCGCGGGCGCGTGCTCGCGAACTGGTCCGAGACCGGCGTCGATGCCCGGCAGGTCATCGCCACCGGCGCGGACGGCGCGGCGGATGCGCTGACCAGACGGTACGCGAAGCGCAGTGCCGTCGGGCCCGCTGGACGCCATGCGGTGACGTTCCAGGGACTGGACAGCGCCGACGACTACATCCGCCTGTCCGGATACCTCCAGGGGCTGGCGGTGGTGCGTGGCATCACCCCGCTGAAGGCCACGGAGGACCAGGTGGTGCTCGAACTCGACCTGCTGACCGGCCTCGAGGGCCTGAAGCGGATGACCGAGGGCGGTGACCTGCTGGTGCCGGTCGCGGCCCTGACGCCCGATGGTTTGCCCGAGCCTTTGCCGCCGCCCGGGCCCGTGCTTCCCGCCGATGACGATGCGGACGTCGAGTCGACGAGCCCGCCGCCCAGCACGTACCGGGTGCGGTGATGCACGGGGCCGAGTCGATGGAGGAAACCGCCCGCTTCCTGAAGCGGTTGCAATGGGGCGCGCTGGCGCTGGTGGTCTTGTGGCTGGTGTGGCTGCTGGCCCCGATCCTCACGCCGTTCGTGCTGGCGGCGCTGCTGGGCTGGCTGGGCGATCCGCTGGTGGATCGCCTGGAGCGCTCGGGGCGGTCGCGGAACGTGGCGGTGGCGCTGGTCTTCACGCTGATGGCCCTGCTGATCGTGCTGGCCCTGGTGATCCTGGTCCCGATGATCGAGCGCCAGGTGGTGACCGTCCTCGACATGCTGCCCAAGCTGCGCGACTGGACGATGGGGACGGCCCTGCCGTGGCTCGAACAGCGCACCGGGGTCCAGCTGGCCAGTTGGCTGGACCCGCGCCGGCTGATCGACCTTGCCCGGGAGCACTGGGACCAGGCCGGAGGCGTCGCCGCGACCTTCTTCGGCTATGTATCGCGGTCCGGCTTCGCGCTGGTGACCCTGGTGGCCAATGCCGTGTTGCTGCCGATCCTGACGTTCTACTTCCTCCGGGACTGGGACAAGCTGGTCGAACGCGTCGCGTTGCTGGTGCCGCGTGACCATATCGGCACGGTCAGCCGCCTGGCCATCGAATCCAACGACGTCCTGTCGGCGTTCCTGCGCGGCCAGATCCTGGTGATGCTGGCGCTTGGCGCCATCTATGCGATCGGGCTGTCGGTGGTCGGGCTGAAGGTCGGCCTGTTGATCGGCATCGTCGCCGGCCTGATCAGCTTCGTGCCTTACCTGGGCACGGCCACTGGCGTGGTGATGGGCCTGATCGCGGCCTTCATACAGCCGGGCGGCGACCTCACACTGGTGCTGATGGTCGCGGGCGTGTTCATCGTGGGACAGATGCTCGAGGGGTACGTGCTCACCCCGCGCATCGTCGGCGACCGGATCGGCCTGCATCCCGCGGCGGTGATCTTCGCCATCATGGCCGGGGGCCAGCTGTTCGGCTTCCTCGGCATGCTGATCGCCCTGCCGGTCGCGGCGGTGGCGAACGTACTGCTGCGCTTTGCGCAGGAGCGTTATACCCACAGCCGCCTCTACGCCGGGGAACGGGCGGACGTGGTGGTGAGCGCGTCGCCCGGACCCGTGATCGACCCGGAGCGGGAGCGCTCGTGACGGTGCCGCAGCTGCCCTTGGCGCTGCGCTACCCGCCGGACCAGCGATTCGAGACCTTCGTCAGCGCGCCGGCCGGTGCGCTGGCGCAGTTGCGCGCGCTGGCCGGTGAAGGCGGCGGCGATGCGGTCTTCGTTGCCGGGCCGGCCGGGGCAGGCAAGACCCATCTGCTGTTGGCCACCTGTGCCGAAGCCGAGCGTGCCGGCCGGCGGGTCGCCTTCGTGCCGCTTGCGGCCGTGGCCGGTCGCCTCAGCGAAGCCCTCGTGGCGTTGGAGGGTCACGACCTGGTCGCGCTGGATGGACTGGAGGCGGTGTCCGGAACGCGGGCCGACGAAGTGGCGCTGTTCGACGCGCACAACCGGGCGCGGGCTGCGGGGACCGGGCTGCTCTACGCGGCGCGGGCGAATCCCGCCGACCTTGCACTCGGGTTGCCGGATCTCCGCTCGCGCCTGTCGCAGTGCGCGCGGGTGGTTCTTTCCGCGCTGGACGACGAGGGACGCCGCGAGGTGCTCGCCCAACGGGCACGGCGACGCGGCCTGGTGCTGGATGAAGCCGCCCTCGACTGGTTGCTGCGCCGGCAGGGGCGGGACCTGGGAGGGCTGGCGGCCGTGCTGGATCGACTCGACAAGGCATCGCTGGCCGCGCAACGGCGGATCACCGTGCCGTTCCTGCGGCAGATCCTCGGAAGCGTGGACGCGACGCCCTGAGGGACGACGTCAGGGACAGGCGTCCTCGACCTCTTCCCATACCAGCGGCTCCCAATAGGCGTTGTCGCGGATGGTGCCGAGGTCCATCCCGTCCTCGAGGAAGCGCGCGGCCAGGCGGGTCCGGATGCCGGGTTTGACCTCGACCACCAGCGTCTTGCCGACCCGGAAGCCGTCGCGCCGGTACAGGTCGGTACGTGCGCGCAGCTCCAGAGGGTCGAAACGATCGTCGCGGATGCGCTCGCTGACGATGACCGCATGCGTGCCCGCGGGCAGGCGATGGCGGTTGGCGTCGACGGGCTGTCCATCCCCGTCGATGCTGAGGATCCTGACCGGATAGAGGTTCTCGCTCACGTGGGGCAGCGTGCCGCGGTTGGTGATGTAGCCGCACCCTTCGAGCTGCACGCTGGCGGCGATCGGCGTGGAGCTGCTCAGTTCGATCGTCCGGTTGCCGCGCGAGACGGTGGCGTTGACCGGCCCTCCCCCGGCGAGCGCGCCTTCCAGGGTGTCGTTGGGCGTCAGCGTGTCCGTCAGGGAGCGGCCATTGACGACCAGCAGCCGGTCACCCACTTCCAGCCCCATCTGCTCCGCAGCACCGCCCGGCGTGATGGCAAGGACGGTGATGCCATCGACATGGGGACGGCGGACATCGAGTACGGCACCCAGCGCGCTGGCGTTGGACGCGAGCAGGGCCCAGCTGGACGGGGTGGCCTGGCCCACCAGGGGCGGGCCGGCAAGGGCGAGGGCCAACACCAGGGCGGCGCGCATGGGCATCATCCTCGCGACGGCGATCCGGACGGACCGGGTGTGCGTGCGCCTGCCATGAGCCGTTCGCGCGCCTGCCACAGCGGCGCGACCTCATCGTCACCGGCGCCGCGCGCATAGGCGGCCTGCAGCGCACGGTCGATCGCCTGGACCTGACGCTGGTGGGGAATCTGCTGCGATGCCCCGCCTTTGGGGCCAGGACCGTGCGCAAGCGGGGGCTGCAGGTCCGGTGCCATCAGGGCGGGCAGGAAGGCCAGGGCGAACAGGCCCACGGCCACCACGCCCATGCCCCCGCGCAACCAGCGCCCACGATGCGCGTGGGCGGCGCGCAGCCGTGTTTCCAGCGCGGCGGGTGGGACCGGGTCGGGAAGCGCCCGCAGGTGGCGGGCGACGTGGCAGTCAGCGGCGTGAGGCTTGGGCATTGAGGCGGGGTGAAACATCTTCAGGAGGGGAGGCGGTGGAATCGGCAGACTGTGATGGGGCATCGAGATCGCGCCTGAGCTTCGAGAGCGCCCGCGAGATCTGGGATTTGGACCAGCTGGGGCTGCGGCCGAAGCGTTCGGCCAGTTCCGTGTGCGACCACCCTTCGACTTCGTGCAGCCATACCAGGGTACGGGCCATGGGGTCGAGCCGTTGCAGCAGCCGGCCCGCATCGCTGTATTGCTCCGGGGCGTGGGTGGCTGCCGCATCGGCGCAGAGGGATTCGTCCACGTCCGCATAGAGACCGGCATGGGCCTTGCGCAGGCGATCGATGGCGGCATTCGCCACCACCTTTTTCAGCCACGGACGCACCGGCCGATCGGATCGCAGGCCGCCGATGAACCTGAGCATCTTCATGAAGGCGTCGTGGGTCAGGTCCTCGGCCGCGTGCGCATCGCCGGTCAGCCGCAGCGCCAGTGCGTGTACCGCGCCCGCGTGCCGCGCATACAGCTCCGCGAACGCCGGGCGGTCGCCCCATCGGGCCTTGCGAAGCAGTTCGGGTTCGTCCACGAGATGGATGACGGGCTGGTCCATTGGACGCGGATACGGCTGGAGAGCCGGAAGCGTCGCACTGCGCGTGCGATGGAGGCGTGAGACGCCTCAGGACGGCTGCAGGGACTGGTCGAGCGCCGCCAGGCGCCCGGGCGTGCCGACATCGGTCCAGGCCCCCCGGTGGTGCTCGCCGGTGACATTCCCCGCCCCCATGTGCGCGGCCAGGATGGGTGCGAGCCTGAACCGCGGTTTGCCCTCGGCGAAGCGCACGTCTCCGGCATGGGCCTGCCAGCCAGCCAGCAGGGCCGGTCGGTAGATACCCAGCCCGGCATAGGTCAGGGGATGGGCGCCTCCCGTTCGCACGTGACCGTCCGGGTCGAGGGTGAAGTCCCCGCGGGTGGCCTGCGGTGGCGGGTCCACCATCACCAGGTGCGCCAGCCCCGCCGGATCGCGCGGAAGGCGGCCCAGGTCGAAGTCGGTCCAGACGTCGCCGTTGACCAGCAGGAAGGGGGCCTCGCCCAATGACGGAAGCGCATTCAGCATGCCCCCGCCGGTCTCCAGTGGCACCGGACCCTCGTACAGGAAATGCAGGCGAAGCCCCCAACGCTGGCCATCGCCCAATACCTCGGGGAACTGGTGGGCCAGCCAACTCGTATTGACGACGACGTCCTGCACGCCGATCGCGGCGAGCCGCTCCAGATGCCAGACGATCAGCGGCTTGCCACCCACGCAAAGCAGGGGCTTGGGGGTGCGGTCGGTGAGCGGACGCATGCGTTCGCCCAGGCCCGCGGCAAACACCAGCGCCTTCACGATCCAGCTCCCGTCCTGTGTTCGAACGCGGGCCTGATGGTGCGCTCCAGCAGTTCGGTGAGCGGACGCAGTGCCGCGTGTCGGGGAAGCACCTCTTCGAGATAGACGAAGAAGCGTGGGGCGTCGGCCAGGTAGCGTGATTTGCCGTCGCGGTGGTGGAGCCGGGCGAAAATGCCCAGCACCTTGAGGTGCCGCTGCACGCCGAGCCAGTCGGCATCGCGGAGGAAGGTCTCGAAGGGAGGCACGGGGATGCCGGCGTCGCGCGCGCGCGCGTGGTAATGGGCAAGCCACCCATCGACCTGTGCCAGGGGCCAGCTCAGGAACGCATCCTTGAACAGGCTGACCGGATCGTAGGCGACCGGCCCGGCCACGCAGTCCTGGAAGTCGAGTACCGCCGGGCCGGCGTCGGCGGGCATCAGGTTGCGCAGCATGTAGTCGCGATGGGTCAGCACCCGCGACTGCGCAAGTGCGTTGTCCGACAGGCGCTGTTGCACCCGGGCCAGGCGGATGGTGTCGGCGGGGTCGAGCTCGAGACCGAGGTGGTGGCGCAGGAACCAGGCGTCGAACAGGTCGGCATCACGCTTCAACAAGGACGCCCCGAACACGGCGAGCGTGGGTGGGGGCGGGATGCGTTGCAGGCGCAACAACTGGTCCACGGCGGCGTCGATGAGCGCATCGGCATTCCGTGCGTCGATCTGCTGGGCGAGCGTGGCGGGCCCCAGGTCTTCCAGCAGCAGGAAGCCGGCAGCCACGTCCTGCGCCAGGAGCCGGGGTACCCGCACCCCGCCGCTGTCCAGGAGGGCGTGCATGGCCAGCCAGGGGCGCACGTCCTCGAGCCCGGGCGGTGAATCCATGACGATGCGGCTGGGCGTCGTGCCGACGGTGCGCCAGTAGCTGCGGTGCCCGGCATCGTGCGAAGCCCGTTCCAGGCCAAGACCCGGATCGCCACTGACCGCATGCAGCCAGGCAAGGCGGGTGTCCGGGCGGGCGTCGGGGGGAAGGGACATGCGGGGCGATGGCGGTGTTCCGGTGCGACAGGATCGCACAGCGCAGGCGGGCCTTCAGCAGGGGATGCGGCCAGGCACCTGCGGTCGCGGTGGCGGGGCGGGGACTGCCGGCGTGCAACGAAAAAAAGGCGGCAACATGGGTTGCCGCCATCAACTCAAGCCTCCATGGGGTGAGGGCTTTCCCCGTCGAGCAGGGCCTAGCCGAGCGAGGCCAGCCAGTCGTCGTCCGATCCTTCGGCGACGTCCTCGAACAGGAAGGTGGACAGATAACGTTCGCCGGTGTCGGGCAGCATCGCGAGGAGCACGGACCCCGCCGGCGCCTGCTCGGCGACCTGCAGGGCGGCGGCCACGGTGGCACCTGCGGAGAGGCCCACGAACAGGCCTTCTTCGGCAGCCAGCCGGCGCGCGGTGTCGCGGGCGACCACATCCTCGATGGGACGGATGTCATCGGCGATGGTCCGGCTCAGCACGCCCGGAAGGAAGTCCGGCGTCCAGCCCTGGATCTTGTGCGGCTGCCACTCCTTGCCGGACAGCAGAGCAGCGCCTGCCGGCTCGCTCGCGACGACCTTCAGCCCCGGCCGGGCGAGCTTCAGCACTTCGCCGGCGCCGGTGATGGTGCCGCCCGTACCCCAGCCACTGACGAAGTAGTCGAGTCGCTTGCCGGCGAAGTCGCGCAGGATTTCCGGGCCGGTGGTGTTGCGGTGGTAGGCGGGGTTGGCCTCGTTCTCGAACTGGCGGGCGAGGAACCAGCCGTGCTTTTCCGCCAGCTCCGCGGCCTTGCGCACCATGCCGGAACCGCGCTCCGCGGCCGGGGTCAGGAGGACCCGGGCGCCATAGGCGCGCATCAGCTTGCGGCGCTCGACGGAGAACGTTTCCGTCATCACCGCGACGAACGGGTAGCCGCGGGCCGCACAGACCATGGCCAGCGCGATCCCGGTATTGCCGCTGGTGGCCTCGACGACCGTCTGGCCGGGCTTCAGCAGGCCGTTCTGTTCGGCATCGAGGATGATGGCCAACGCCAGCCGGTCCTTGACCGAGCCTCCTGGATTGAAGGATTCGACCTTGGCGTACAGGGTGACCTGCTCCGGCGCGATGCGGTGCAGTTTGACGATCGGCGTGCTGCCGACGGTGTCGAGGATGCTGTCGTACAGGGCCATGGGGTACTCCGGTGAACTAAAAGGGATGTCGGTCGGCGGCTCACGCAGCGCGGGCGAGTGCTGCATCGTGGCGCAGGGGCGGGGCGCCGAACCAGTGGAGCGTGCCCGCCAGGCCGGCCACTTCGCCGAGGATCAGCAGCGCGGGTGCCTTGACCTCGAACGCAGCCGCCGTTTCGGGCAGGTCAGCAAGCGTGCCGGCCACCACGCGCTGGCCGGTACGCGTGCCATTCTCCACCAGCACGAAGGGGGTCGCGGGATCACGCCCGTGTTCGACCAGCCGGTCGCGGAGGCGGGCCAGGTGGCCCACCCCCATGTAGAAGGCCAGCGTCTGGTGCTCCTGGGCGAGCGCAGGCCAGTCGATGGGATCGTGGCCTTCGCGGCCCAGCGCGGTCAGGAACCTCACGGACTGCGCATGTTCGCGATGGGTCAGGGGAACGCCGGCATAGGCCGCGCAGGCAACGGCAGCGGTAATGCCGGGGATGACCTCGAAGTCGAGCCCGTGCGCCTTGAGGACTTCGAGCTCTTCGCCCCCGCGGCCGAAGACAAAGGGATCGCCGCCTTTCAGGCGCACCACGCAGCGGCCGGCGCGGGCGTGTTCGACCATCAGCGCATGGATGCGGTCCTGGGTGGCATCGTGGTCCCCGCCCACCTGCTTGCCGACCTCGATGCGTTCCGCGTCGCGGCGGGACAGCGCCAGGACCTCCTCGCTGACCAGGCGGTCGTACAGGATCACGTCGGCCTGGTTCAGGGCACGCAGGCCGCGCAGGGTCAGCAGGCCGGCATCGCCGGGGCCCGCGCCCACGAGCAGGACCCGACCCGGCGCGGCGGCGGGTGAATCCTGCAGTTCCGATTCGAACGCGCGGCGGGCACCCTCCGCGTCGCCCCGGCGGAGCAGGGCCGGTACCGGACCGGCGAGGAGGCGATCGAAGAAGGCTCGTCGGGCCGCGATGTCTGGAAAGTGGCGGCGGATGCGCTGGCGCTCGCGTCCCAGCAGCGTGGCCAGGGCACCCATCGACTCATCAAGCTGGATTTCCAGCTGTTCGCGCAGGTGCCGCGCCAGCATGGGCGCGGCACCTGCGCTTGAGATTGCGACCTGTAGGTCGCCGCGCTGGACGCGTGACGGTACCTGGACGCTGGACAGCTCGGCGTCGTCGACGACGTTCGCCCAGACACGGCGTGCTTCCGCTGCCACCGCCACCGCCCGATTGACCGTGCGGCTGTCGGTGGCGGCGATGACCAGCCAGGCCTCGTTGAGCCAGTTCGGATCGAAGCGCCCATGCAGGTGTTCGACCTGGCCGGTGGCGACGAGATCCGCGACCGCGGGCTCCAGCGCCGGGGCGCCGACCGCCACCCGCGCGCCGGCCTCCAGCAATGCGTCGATCTTCCGACGCGCGACCAGGCCCCCCCCCACCACCAGCACGCGCCGGCCGTCGAGATCGGTGAACAGCGGGAACAGCGGGGCAGGCATGACGGTGCGATGCATCGGACGTGTGTCGGGATTGCCACGCTAGGGGCTGCCGCGCCCGCGAGGAAATGAGCAATCGCGCGCTGATCATGCCCACGGGTCATAAGTGGGCGCGCCCGTGCGCTGGACGGGGTGGAAGGCATGGGCTAGTTTTCCCGGGGCGGTCGCGATCGTCCCGGGGCGGTAGCCGACCTGCCGCCCGGCCCGGACTTCGTAGACCGATGACCCTGACCCAACTCCGTTATCTCGTCGCCATCGCCGACTCGGGCCTGAACATCACGCTGGCCGCCGAGCGCGTGCACGCAACCCAGCCCGGCCTGTCCAAGCAGCTCAAGCAGCTCGAGGAAGAGCTGGGCTTCCAGCTGTTCGTGCGCCGCGGCCGGAGCCTGGAGTCGATCGCACCGGGCGGCCAGAAGGTCCTCCAGCATGCCCGCAGGATCCTCGAGGAGGCCGCCAACATCCGGGCCTATGCGGCGAACGAGCGTGGCGAGCACGTGGGCCGTCTGGTGCTGGCCACGACCCATACGCAGGCACGCCATGTGCTGCCTGCGGCGATCGCGGCGGTCAAGCGCGAGTATCCACGCATCAGCGTGCACCTCGAACCGGTCGCCGACGGAGAGGTGCTGGAGCAACTCGCGCATGGCAGTGCCGATCTCGCCGTGCTGAGCACCGCCGGGCAGGTGCCCGACGCCGGCATCGCGATCCCGCTGTTCCGGTGGCAGCGGATGGTGCTCGTACCGAAGTCGCATGCGCTGGCCCGGCTCTCCCGCGCGCCGGGCCTGGTGGAGCTGTCGCGCCACCCCCTGGTCAGCTACGAATCCTCGATCCGGCCTGAGTCATCGTTGCGTCGCGCGTTCGCAAGCGAGGGCGTCGAGCCCCAGCTCGCCATGACCGCGCGCGACGCCGACCTCATCAAGACCTACGTGCGCGCCGGGATGGGGGTTGGCCTGCTGGCGGAGATGGCACTGGCCGGCGCCGACGACGGTGATCTCGTTGCGCTTCCGGCCCCCGCGGCGATCCCGGAATGCACGGCGTGGGCGGTACTCCCGCGTTCGCGGGTCACGCGCGACTATGCCCTTGAACTCATCCACGCGATCGCGCCACAACTGGATCGTCACGACCTGCGTCGCGTGCTGGACGGCAACGCCGAGGCCAACTGGCCGGCACCGCCGAGCTGGGTGGAGCTCAGCCAGTCGGTGACGCAATGAAGGCCCGGGGCCGTACCGCCTGGCAGGCCGGAACCTGCGGTCGCTGACGCCGATAGCGGCCGGGAAGCCTCAGGCGGCTTCGGTCACGCGGCCCGGCGCGGCGTCGAAGTGCAGGCCGCACTCACGCTTCATGCCGAAGAACCGGGTGTCTTCTGCCGCCATCCCGGCCTCCAGGGGCCGCGTGCTGTGGGTGTCGCCGATCGATACATACCCCTCGTGCCAGAGCGGGTGGTAGGGGAGGTCGTGGCGGTTGAGGTAGTCCCAGACATCGCGATCGCTCCAGTCCGCCAGTGGGTGCAGTTTCCAGCGGCCGTCCTTCAGTTCGAGGAAGTCGATCGCCGCGCGGCTCCGTGACTGGTCGCGGCGCAGGCCGGCGATCCAGGTCCGCACGCCGAGCGCGGCCAGCGCGCGTTGCATCGGTTCGACCTTGTGCACGCGGTTGTAGTCGTCGATGGCTTCCATGCCGAGGGACTCCAGGCGACGCACGCGCGACTCGGTCCAGGCGTGCGCGGGGTCTGGATGGAACACCTTGAGGTTCAGCGCCAGGCGTTCGCGAAGTTCGCCGATGAACACATGCGTCTCGGGGAAGAGATAGCCGGTGTCGACGAGGATGACCGGGATGTCGGGGGACACGCGCGTGGCCATGTGCAGGGACACGGCGGCCTGTGCGCCGAAGCTCGAGGAGAGGGCATGGCTGCCGGCCGTGTTTTCCAGCGCCCAGGCCATCCGGTCGGCGGCATCGAGGCGACCCAGCCAGTGGTTCAGCTCGGACAGCGCGCGGGGCGATTCGGCGGCGGTGACGGGATCGGGGGGGCTCATGCGGTCACCTCGTAGTGCGAGGGATGGTCGTAGGCCACCACCGCGTTGCGCACGAGGAAATCACCGAAGCCTTCGTCGGTGCCGCGTTCCTTGGCGTAGCGCGCCAGCAGCGAATCGAGTTCCGCGAGGATCGCCGTTTCGTCGATGTTCTCGCGGTGCAGGGTATTGATGCGCTGGCCACGGTGATCCGCGCCGAGCATCAGGTTGTAGCGACCGGGCGCCTTGCCGACCAGCGCGATCTCGCCCAGGTAGGGGCGGGAGCAGCCGTTCGGGCAGCCGCTGACGCGCAGGTTGATCGGGGCATCGGCCAGGCCGTGTCGCGCCATCAATGCGTCGATGTGCCCGGTGAGTTCAGGCAGGTAGCGTTCGGCCTCGGCCATGGCGAGGCCGCAGGTAGGAAGTGCCACGCAGGCGATGGCATCGCGCTGGAGCGGCGTGGCGCTTCGGTGGGCGTCCAGCGCGTACACCGCGACCAGCGCGTCGACGGCATCGCGGCGCGCGGCGGGAATGCCTGCGATGACGAGGTTCTGGTTGGCGGTCATGCGGAACTCCGCGCCCTCGTTGGCCGCATCGAGCACCCGGGCGATCTCGCGCAGGCCCGACAGGTGGCGCACCTGGGTGTCGTCGACGATGCGGCCGGCAGGCAGCGCGAGGGTCAGGTGCCAGCGCCCGTCCTCGCCTTCCACCCAGCCGAACCGGTCGTTGTTGTGCTCGAACGCCCAGGGACGGTCCGGCTCCAGGGTGATGCCGGCGCGCTTCTCCACTTCCGCCTTGAAGTTGTCGAGGCCATGGTCGTCGATGGTGTACTTCAGGCGCGCACGCTTGCGCACGGTACGATTGCCCCAGTCCCGCTGCACGGTGACGACCGCGGTCGCGACGGCCTTGAGTGCATCGACCGGGACGAACCCGATCACGTTGGCCAGCCGAGGATAGGTCTCTGCATCGCCATGGGTCGCACCCATGCCGCCGCCGACGGCGACGTTGTAGCCGATGACTCTGCCTGCCTCGACGATGGCAATGAAGCCCAGGTCCTGCGCGAACACATCGACATCATTGAACGGGGGGATGGCGAAGCCGATCTTGAACTTGCGCGGCAGATAGGTCTCGCCATAGACCGGTTCGTCGACCTGCGGGCCGCCCGCGACCTGCTCCTCGTCCAGCCAGATCTCGTAGTACGCACGGGTGTTCGGCAGCAGGTGCTCTGACACCGCGGCGGCATGTGCGTACACCTCCGCATGCACGTCCGACTGCAAGGGGTTGGCGGACACCGCCACGTTGCGGTTGACGTCGCCGCAGGCGGCCAGCGTGTCGATCAGCGCGGCGTTGATGGCCTGCATCGTCGACTTGAGCTCGGTCTTGATCACCCCGTGGAACTGGAACGCCTGGCGGGTGGTGATGCGCAGGCCACGTTCGGCGAAGGTCGTCGCGATCGCGTCCAGCTTCAGCCATTGCGCGGGCGTGACCACGCCACCCGGCGTACGGGTGCGGATCATGAAGCTGTACGCCGGTTCCAGCTTCGCGACGCGACGGGCTTCGCGCACGTCCCGGTCGTCCTGCTGGTAGCTGCCGTGGTACTTGATCAGGGTCTGGTCGTCCTCGCGCAGCGACCCGGTCAACGGGTCGGCGAGGCTCTCAAGCAGGCTCCCGCGCAGTCCGATGCTGGCGCGCTTGATGTCTTCGACCGAATGCGTGCTCATTGCAGGTGTTCCTGGTGATGCCTAGTAGGTGTCGCGGGCGTAGCGGCCCTGTTGCTGGAGGTGGGCGAGGTAGGCCTCGGCATCCTCGCGGGACCTGCCACCGTGTTCGGCGACCACGTCCAGCAGGGCCGCGTGCACGTCCTTGCCCATGCCGATCGCGCCGCACACATAGAAATGCGCACCGTTCTCCAGCCAGTCGTACAGCGCGCGCCCCTGTTCGCGGATACGCTGTTGCACGTAGACCTTGTGCGCCTGGTCACGCGAGAACGCGAGGTCGATGCGGTGCAGGTGGCCGTCCCGGATCGCGCGCTGCCATTCGAGCTGGTAGAGGAAATCGGTGCGGAAATGCGGGTTTCCGAAGAAGAGCCAGTTGCGGCCGCTCGCGCCGACTTCGGCGCGCTCCTGCACGAAGGCGCGGAACGGTGCGACGCCGGTGCCGGGGCCGACCATGATGATGTCGCGTGACGCGTCCGCGGGCAGGCGAAAGCGTTCGTTCGGCTCGATGTAGACCGGAAGCCGGTCGCCCTCGGCGGCTCGCGAAAGGAAACTGGAGGCCGTGCCCCAGCGCGTACGTTCCTCGAACGCGTACTCGACGTGGGCCACCGTCAGGTGGACTTCATCACCAACCTGCTTCTGGCTGGACGCGATCGAATACAGGCGCGGGGTCATCGGGCGCAGCGCGGCGACCAGCGAGCCGGCATCCCAGCGGGTGGGGTGCCGCTGGAGGAGGTCGACGACCTGCAGGCGATCGAACAGCTGGGCCAGCTCCTCGCGACGTTCCGGCTCCAGCAGGGCGCCCAGCGAAGCTTCGCCGCCGCGTTCGACATGGGCGGCCAGGAAAGGCCGGGACAGGCGGGTCAGTTCGCGTCGGGTGGACAGCCACTCGCGGAGCGGGCGCTCTTCCCCGGACAGGCTGACCGGTGCCTCGCCATCGAGCGCCAGCGTGGCCAGCACCTCGTCGACGAGCAGCGGTGGATTCTCGGGCCATAGGCCCAGCGCATCGCCGGGTTCGTAGCGCAGCCCGGAGCCTTCCAGCGATATCTCGAAGTGGCGGACATCGCGGCCCTGCGGTGAACGCAGGCCGCTGGATGCGCTCAGCGCGTGGCCGGCCAGGAGCTCGGCGTGGAAGGGGCGGTCACGGTCATGTGCAGGCGCGACCGGATGGGGCCGCAGCGGCGTCACGGTGGCGCTGTGGGCCGGTGCACCCGGGGCGGCAAGGGCGCGTGCTTCCTCGACGGCCTGCTGCAGCCAGGGCGTCGCGACCGTGTCGATGTCCAGGTCGGCGTCGCCGCGTGCGAACAGCCGGGTCGCGCCGAGCTCGGCCAGGCGTTCGTCGAGCACGCGGCCGATCTCGCAGAACTGCGGGTAGCTGGAATCGCCGAGGCCCAGCACCGCGAACTTCAGCGCGGGGAGTTTCGGGGCACGGCGTCCACGAATGAACTCGACCAGGCCCAGGGCGTCGTCCGGCGGATCGCCTTCGCCCTGGGTGCTGATGACGATGTAGAGCTGCCTCTCGTCCTTGAGCTCGCGGGTCGGGTAGGCATCGGCACGCAACAGGCGGACCGCGATACCGGCCGACTCCGCCTGCGCCGCGAGCTTCTCGGCCAGTCGCCGGGCGTTGCCGGTCTGGCTCCCGTAGAGCACGGTGAGGGTGGACGAGGCGGCGGGAGGCGCCGCGGGGCTCGCTGTAGCGGCCGCCGGGCCGCCCGGGCGGGCCTGCCCGCGGGCCAGGCCAGCGGCGTAGCCGGACAGCCACCACAAGCCGGCGCCATCCAGGCCATCGGTCAGTTGGGTCAACAGTCCGGCCTGCGCGTCGGTGAGGGGCGCGGGCAGCGGGGCGGGGGTGGCGGACATGGCAACGGCCCTGCACGGGTTCCTTCGATGCCTGCAGCCTAGGTAGGCCCCCGCGCAAGCGGAAAGGATGGCTGGTTATGCGGTTATGCCATTCTCGAACTTCCGGCGGGTGGGGGAGGTCCGGATACTGCCGCATCGCAACATCACGCCCCTTCCTCCGCCTTCCGAGAGCGCCGCGAGTGCCATGGAACTGCCGCCCGAGCTGCTGTACTACATCGCGATCGGCTTCGCCGCGCAGCTCGTCGACGGCGCGCTGGGGATGGCATATGGGGTGACGGCGTCCAGCCTGTTGCTGGGCATGGGGGTGCCCCCGGCGGTGACGAGCGCCACGGTGCATGCCGCCGAGTGCTTCACCACCGGGGCGTCAGCAACGTCGCACCATGCGTTCGGGAACATCGACAAGCAACTGTTCAAGCGTCTGTTATTACCCGCCATCGCGGGTGCGGCGATAGGTGCCTGGCTGCTCTCGAGTCTGCCGGGAGATGCCATGCGACCTTGGATTGCGTGCTATCTGCTGGCGATGGGGCTCATCATCATCATCAAGGCATTCAGGGCCTTTCCAACCCGCGAAGTAACCAGTCATACTGCCCCGCTGGGGTTCTTCGGTGCCCTGGTCGACGCGATGGGCGGTGGGGGCTGGGGCCCGATCGTCGCCAGCAACCTGCTGGCGCGCGGCAACGGCTTCCGCCTGACCGTGGGCACGGTGAATGCGGTCGAATTCTTCGTCACCCTCACGGCATCGCTGATGTTCCTGCTGACGCTGGGCCTGTCCCACTGGGACGTCATCCTGGGCCTGGCCATCGGGGGTGTCGCCGCGGCTCCGCTGGGCGCCTGGCTGGTCAAGCGGGTGCGCCCGAAGCCCATGCTGGTGCTCGTGGGCCTGGTCGTCATCGCGCTCAGCGCGCGGACCCTGCTCAAGCACTTCGGACTGATCTGAGTCACGATGTCGAGAGTTTCCCCTTCATGATCCAACGCAATCTCCATCATGCCGTCATTTGAGCTGTCCCATCTCGATCGCCTCGAAGCCGAGAGCATCCACATCCTTCGCGAAGTCGCGGCGGAGTTCCAGAACCCGGTGATGCTGTACTCCGTCGGCAAGGACAGCTCCGTGCTCCTGCACCTGCTGGTGAAGGCCTTCGCACCGGCACGTCCGCCCATCCCGCTGCTGCATGTCGATACCGGCTGGAAGTTCCGCGAGATGATCGCGTTCCGTGACCGTCGCGCCGTGGAGACGGGCGTCGAACTGCGCACCCACACCAACCCGGAGGGCGTGGCTCACGGTGTCGGACCGTTCACGCACGGCGCCACGGTGCACACCGACGTCATGAAGACGCAGGCCCTCAAGCAGGCCCTCGACCATGGCAAGTTCGACGCAGCGATTGGCGGCGCGCGCAGGGACGAGGAGAAGTCGCGTGCCAAGGAGCGCATCTTCAGCTTCCGGAACGCCCAGCATCGCTGGGATCCGAAGGCGCAGCGCCCCGAACTGTGGGACGTCTACAACACGCGCGTGAACAAGGGGGAGAGCGTACGCGTGTTCCCGCTGTCCAACTGGACCGAGCTGGACGTGTGGCTCTACATCTATCGGGAGAACATCCCGGTGCCCCAGCTCTACTTCGCGGCGGACCGGCCCGTCGTGGAGCGTGAAGGCGCGCTGATCATGGTCGACGACGAACGCATGCCGCTCCTCGAGGGCGAGGTGCCCCAGCCCCGAAAGGTGCGCTTCCGCACGCTGGGCTGCTACCCCCTCACCGGCGCGATCGAATCCGAGGCGGACACGCTGGAGAAGATCATCGCCGAGATGCTGGTGTCCACCACGTCCGAGCGCCAGGGCCGGGTGATCGACCACGACCCGACCGCGTCGATGGAGAAGAAGAAGCAGGAGGGGTACTTCTGATGGGCGCCCACGATACCGGCACACAGGATGCCGCCGCAGCGGTTGCCGCCTACCTGGAGCAGCACGAGACGAAGGGCCTGCTGCGATTCATCACCTGCGGCAGTGTCGATGACGGCAAGAGCACGCTCATCGGCCGTCTTCTCCACGACACCAAGCGGTTGTTCGACGACCAGCTGGCGGCGCTGGAGTCCGACAGCCGGCGCCATGGCACGCAAAACGGCGAGATCGATTTCGCCCTGCTCGTCGACGGCCTGTCCGCCGAGCGCGAACAGGGGATCACGATCGACGTTGCGTACCGGTTCTTCAGTACCGAAAGGCGCAAGTTCATCGTTGCCGACTGCCCGGGCCACGAGCAGTACACCCGCAACATGGCCACCGGCGCGTCGACGGCGGACGTCGCGGTCGTGCTCGTGGATGCACGCAAGGGCCTGCTCACGCAGACCCACCGGCACAGCTACATCGTGTCCCTGCTCGGTATCCGGCATGTGCTGTTGGCCGTCAACAAGATGGACCTGGTCGACTACGACCAGGGCGTCTTCGATGCCATCGTCGACGGCTACCGCGCGCTCGCCGACGCGCTCGGGATCGCGCACGTGCAGGCGGTGCCGTTGTCCGCGCTCAAGGGCGACAACCTGATCGGGCGCTCGTCGTCCACCCCGTGGTACGACGGTCCCAGTGCGCTGGAGTACCTGGAGACGGTGGACGTTTCACGCGCGGGCAACGACATCGGCTTCCGCCTGCCGGTGCAATGGGTCAACCGTCCCAACCAGGATTTCCGTGGCTTCGCGGGCACGGTATGCGCCGGCGAGGTTCGCCCGGGCGATCCCGTGGTGGCCCTGCCATCGGGGCGTCGATCGAAGGTCGCGCGGATCGTCACTGCCGAGGGTGACCTGGACCGGGCCATCGCCGGCCAGGCCATCACGCTGACCCTGGACGACGAGCTCGATGTCAGCCGCGGCGACGTCATCGCCAGTGCCGGCCGTCCGGCGGAGGTGTCCGACCAGTTCTCGGCGCACGTGCTGTGGATGGGCGAGCAGCCGCTGCTGCCGGGCCGTCCCTACTGGTTCAAGATCGGTGCGCGCCAGGTCAGTGCCACGGTGACCGACATCAAGCACAAGGTGGACGTCAACACGCGCGATGAGCTGGCGGCCCGGCACCTGGATCTCAACGAAGTCGGGTTGTGCAACCTCCATCTCGACCAGCCGATCCCGTTCGAGCGCTATGCGGACAATCGCAGCCTGGGCGGCTTCATCATCATCGACCGGATGAGCAACGCCACCGTGGGCGCCGGGACGCTGGAATTCGCGCTGCGCCGGGCGGGCAACATCCATTGGCAGCACGTCGATGTCGACCGGGCGGCCCGCGCGGCCAGCAAGGGGCAGGCTGCGCGCTGCGTCTGGTTCACCGGCCTGTCCGGCTCGGGCAAGTCGACGATCGCCAACCTGGTCGACAAGCGCCTGCATGCCCTGGGTCGCCACGCCTTCGTGCTGGATGGCGACAACGTGCGCCATGGCCTGAACAAGGACCTTGGCTTCACCGACGAGGACCGGGTCGAGAACATCCGCCGCGTGGCCGAGGTCGCGAAGCTGATGACCGACGCAGGCCTGATCGTGCTGGTCAGCTTCATTTCGCCGTTCCGAGCCGAGCGGCGCCTGGCGCGCGAGCTGTTCGACGCGGACGAGTTCATCGAGGTGCACGTCGACACGCCGCTGGAGGTGGCCGAGCAGCGCGACGTCAAGGGCCTCTACGCGAAGGCGCGCGCGGGGAAGATCCCCAACTTCACGGGCATCGACTCGCCCTACGAGGCCCCGGAGCAGGCCGAGCTGGTGCTCGACACGGTCTCCGAGGATGCGGAACGGCTGGCCGACCGGGTCGTCCAGCGCCTGCTGGGCTGAAGCCGGGACAGGCATCGGGACCGGGAACCATGCCCCGGTCCCGTTGCGCGGGATGCTTCAACAGCAGCCGTGGTCGCCGTGACGCGTGCCGCTGTCCGCAGCGACCGGCGTTCCCCGGGTCTCGCCACGCGCACTCGCGCGCTGGTGCGCCGCGATGACCTGCGCCACGCAGGCGGTGACTTTCTTGCCCATCGGAATGTGCAGGAACTCGTTGGGTCCATGCGCGTTCGAATGCGGGCCCAGCACCCCCGTGATCATGAACTGTGCGCCCGGGAACTTCTCCCCGAGCATGCCCATGAACGGGATCGAACCCCCTTCGCCCATGTACATCGCGGGCGCCTTGTAGAAGGCCTGGCTGGCCTCCTCGATGGCCGTGGCCAGCCAAGGCGACATCTCCGGTGCATTCCAGCCGGTGGACGCCTTCTCCAGGTTCAGCGAAACCTTCGCGCCGTTCGGCGCATCGTGCAGCAAGGCGTGTTTCAGCAATGCGCCGGCTTCGGCGCCGTCCAGGGTCGGCGGCAGGCGCAGGGAGAGCTTGACCGAGGTTTGCGGCCGGAGGACGTTGCCCGCGGAATCCAGCGGGGGGATCCCGCCGATGCCTGTGATCGAGAGCGCCGGTCGCCATGTCCGGTTGAGTACCAGTTCGGCGCGATCGTCGTTCATCGGCGTCATGCCTTCGAGCAGCGGGAACTTGGCGAACACTTCGTCGCCCAGCACCGATGCGGCGCGGTCGGCCTGCTCCAGGCGTTCGGCGGGGATCTCCACGTGCAGCCCATCCAGCAGGATGCGGCCGGTCTTCTCGTCCTCGATGCGCGAAAGGAGCTGGCGCAACAGCCGGAAGCTGGAGGGCACGATGCCGGACGCATCGCCTGAGTGCACGCCTTCGTCCAGCACCTCCACCGTCAGGTTGCCCCCGGCCAGGCCACGCAGCGAGGTCGTGCACCACAGCTGGTCGTAGTTGCCGCAGCCGGAATCGAGGCACACGACCAGCGAAGGCCGCCCGATCCGGTCGGCGAGGTGGTCGACGTAGGCGGGCAGGTCGTAGCTGCCGGACTCTTCGCAGGCTTCGATGATCACCACGCAGCGTGCGTGCGGCAGGTCCTGCTCCTGCAGCGCCTTGATCGCGGTCAGCGAACCGAAGATGGCATAGCCATCGTCGGCGCCCCCGCGGCCGTACAGCCGGTCGCCGCGCAGGACGGGCGTCCAGGGGCCCAGGTCCTCGTCCCAGCCGGTCATCTCCGGCTGCTTGTCCAGGTGGCCGTAAAGGAGGACGCAGTCGTCCTCGCTGCCGCCGCCGGACGCGGGGATGTCGATGTAGATGAGGGGCGTGCGTCCTTCCAGGCGCACCACCTCCAGCTGCATCCCGGGGATGTCCTGCGCCTCCGCCCAGGTCACCATCAGCTTGACGGCGTCCTCCATGTAACCGTGTGCCACCCAGTCGGCATCGAACATCGGCGACTTGTTGGGAATGCGGATGTATTCGATGAGCTCGGGGACGATCTCGTCGTCCCATTTCCGGGCGACGAAACGTTCGACCTGGCTGGCATCCATGGGGCTGGCCTCTGGGTTAAGGATTTCCACCATTCTAGCGATCCCGCCGGGTAGGACTTTTCCTACAGATGAACGCGTGGAAAGCGCAGTCCCGGCGAGCCGACTGCCGATACCCGCCGGTGTGGTCGAGCGGGAGACTGTGGTGGCCCGGAACGCGGGACGTCGCCAGAGGAGTGCCGCCATGCGCTACAAGCAGATTCTCAGGGCCGTGGGCCTGGCGTTGCTGGTGGCATTCAGTGTCCTGACCGGCGCGGGCGTGGCGGGGGAACGCGTCGACATCAACACGGCCGATGCGCAGACCCTGGACCGCGTGCTCACCAACGTCGGGCCGGCCAAGGCGGCCGCCATCATCGCCTACCGCGACGCCCACGGCCCCTTCCGCAGCGCGGAGGAACTGGTACTCGTCCGCGGCATCGGCCTCAAGACGGTGGAGAAGAACCGGGACCGGATAGACGTCGGCAGCTCCGCGGCGCGGCGTCCTGCAGGTTCTGGTGGCGTGCTGCCCCGGATCGTGCCGGTCACGCCGTGAGCGTTGCCGGCGGAGGAACGCCTGTCCGTCCTGCAAGGAGGCAGGAGGGGCGACCGTCAGGGCTGGAGGCCCGGAGGAGTCGGGGGGAGTCCCCGGACATGGAGGTACACCGCCCGTCGCGGAAGGACTCGCGATCGGGCGGCCCGGGTTCGGAGGCGGTCATGGGCTCCGGTGGGCCGCGTTGGGGCGGGGAGCGCCACCGTGGCGTCGTCCCGGGGATGCACCGACTACACTGTCCGGATGGTGGAGCAGATACCGGTTCCGGGCCCGGCATGGCGCGTGCTGCGCGCGCAGGACTGCGTCCGGACGCGCTGGAAGAACGGCCTCGGGTGGACACGCGAGGTGGCGCGAGGGTGCCTGCCGCCGGATGCGCCTTCCGCGCAGATCGTCGATGGCTGGGACTGGCGCCTGTCGATCGGTGAGATCGACGCCGATGCGGATTTCTCGACGTTCCACGGGGTGGACCGTGAGCTCACCCTGCTCTCCGGCGCGGGCGTGCGTCTGCGCGGCGCGGATGGGAGCCTGCGAGAAGTCCTGCCGCCGCATGGGAGCGCCCGTTTCGACGGCGAGACGCGGCTTCATGGCGAGCGCGTGGACGGGCGTGTCGAGGTGCTCAACCTGATGTGGCGGCGTGATGCGGTCGCCGTCCAGTCGTGGTTCCGCCCCCTGGTCGGGCCGATGCTGGTATTCGCGGCACCGGGTGAGACCTGGCTCGTGCACCTGGTGGCCGGGCAGGCGCGCCTGGACCGGGACGAGCGGACGCCCCTTCTGGAAATGGGGGACAGCGTGCTGCTCAGCGCCACCGACGCGCGGGAACGTTGCCTGTTGGAGGGCGGCGGAGCGGTCGTGCTTGCGAAGCTCGCCCCGCTGTCGCGCGGCATGACGGACGATCAGTAGACATCCCGGCGGTAGCGCCCCGCTTCGATCATCGTGTCCACCGTGATGTCGCCCAGGATGTCGCGAAGGGCCGCGTCGACACCGGGTGCCATGCCCTGGAGGCTGCCGCACACGTGGATCGCGGCTCCGGCCTGGACCCATTCGTCGAGCCTGGAGGCCTGGTCGCGCACCAGGTCCTGCACGTAACGAAGGGGACCGGCATCGCGGGAGAACACCCTGTCCAGGCGGCTCAACTGGCCCGCCTCCAGCCAGGCTGCGAGGTCGGCTTCGAAAAAGCGGTCGTGCGCATGGGTGCGCTCGCCAAACAGCAGCCAGTTCCGGGGTCGGCGCTGCTCGATCCGTGCCCGGAGCAGTGCACGCAGTCCGGCCAGGCCAGTGCCGTTGCCGATCAGGACCAGCGGTCGCTCATCCGCCGGGGGATGGAAGCCGGCATTGCGACGGATGCGCAGGTCGATGCGCGCCCCCGGCGGGGCGTGCGCGGTCAACCAGCCGCTGCCACTGCCCAGCCGGCCGTCCTCGCCCCGCATCTGCCTGACAAGGAGGCGCAGCTCCCCCTCGGCCGGGGTGGAGGCGATGGAGTACTCACGGTGCGGCAGCGGCTGCAGTCCGTCGGCGAGGGCCTGCGCCGTGGAGTGCACGCCCAGTGCATCGAAAGCGGGTGGCTGGCTTCGCGCAAGGACGTCCCGCAGCGGCTGCCGGCCGTCCTCGACCTCCACCGCTGCGTCGCCATCCGCGCCCAGGCGCTCCAGCCAGTCTTCGACCGAATCGGAGGCGTGGCATGGCCCGATCTCGGCGATGTCGCCGGCCGTCCAGTCGAGGTGGGCGGGGTCCTCGGGCGTCAGGGCCAGGTCGAAGACCGGTGCGCCCGGACTGCCCGGATTCACGTGATGGCGTGCCCGGAGCCGCCATGCCTGGTACCGCGGGCGGCTCCAGTCCGCTTCGCCGGTATGGCCGACCAGTTGCCCCAGGTGCTGCTGCCACAGGCGCAGCGCGCCGGGTTCGCCGTTGTCCACTTCGATCGGATCGAACAGGGGCTGGGCGTGGCTATGGCGCAACCAGGCATCAAGGCGGTGCCCGAAGGCGCAGTAGGCGTCGTACTCGCGGTCGCCCAGGGCGAGCAGGCCATAGCGCGTGCGCCCCAGCGCTGCCGGTGCCTGCATCGCCTCCCGCACGAAGCGCAGCGCGGGGTCGGGCGGGTCGCCTTCGCCGGTGGTGCTGACCACGAACAGGGCGTGCGGCGTCTCGGCCAGGGTGTCGACCGTCGTCGTGCCGATGCCCTGCACGACGACCCGCTGCCCGGCGGCACGTAGCGCGTCAGCGGTGAGCCCCGCGATCTCCTCCGCGAATCCGGTCTGGCTCGCATGCAGGATCCGCCAGTCGACCGGGCCGCTTTCGAGGGTGTCGCGGGTGGCGGGACGGCCGTGTCGGCGTGCGACCCGGACGAGGCCGGTGAAGCCCACCCACAGGCCCACCACGGCGAGTGCGGACCCCCAGCGCGCGCGGCCCGGTTCACGCCATTCGACCGGGTCGACCTGCCAGCCCAGCAGTGCAATGGCGAGCGCCACGAGCGCGGCGATGACCAGGACATTGCCGAGCACGCCGGGGTCGAAGCGGCCCGGTACGCGAGGGGCGTTCATGGCGCGGCGAGATGGCGCATGAACGCCGGGGTCATCCGGGTGGAGAACGTGCTGCCGTCATGGCTGACGAAGAGCGCCGCCAGGTCGTTGCGGAGCGCATGACGCCATCCGGCTTCAGGCCCGAGCACGGTCAGTGCCGTGGCCCATCCGTCGGCCTGCATGGCCGCCTCGTGCAGCACCGTGACCGAGGCGAGGTCGTGGGTGACCGGTCGACCGGTCCGCGGGTCGAGCGTATGCGAGTAACGCCGCCCACCGGACTCGAAGAAGTGGCGATAGTCGCCTGACGTCGCCACGGCAAGGTCATCGAGCGCGATGACGATGTCCGACATTCGCGGGGCATCGGCACCATCGGAAGGGGCCGGGTGCTCGATCGCCACCCGCCATTGCGCACCGTCAGGTTTGCGTCCGCGTCCACGCAGTTCGCCGCCGACCTCCAGCAGATAGGCACGGATGCCCGCGCGCTCGAGCGTGGCCGCTGCGCGGTCGACGCCATGCCCCTTCGCGATCGAGGACAGGTCGACATGGAGTCCACCGGGTTGCGTGGCGCTGTGGGACGGAGCGTCCAGTACGAGCTTTTGCCAACCAGTCCGGAGGCGCACCTGCTCGATCTCCGCCTCGGACGGCGGGGCATCGCGTGCGCCGTCGGGGCCGAAGCCCCACAGATTGACCAGCGGACCGACCGTGGCGTCGTAGGCCCCGCCGGTGTCCGCCGACAGGGCGGTCGCGGCCTGGAGCACCTCGAAGAAGCCTGCGGGCATGACCTGGACCGTCCCCGGCGGCGCACGGTTGAAGCGGCTGATGTCCGAATCGGCCTCCCAGGTGCTCATCTCGTCGACGACCTCGTCAAGCGCCGCCTGGATACCGTCGCGCAGGCGATCGGCATCGGCGGCGTCCGCGACCACGGTGGCCTGCCAGGTCGTGCCCATGGTCTTCCCCGACAGGTGCTGCAGGCCTTCGGCCGCGGCGGGCGGCAGCAGACTCGCCAGCAGCACCAGCAGTGCGAGGACACGGACGCCCGGACGCATCGGCAGGCTTCCCCGGACCGCTTAAAGCGGCAGCACTTCGAAGGTGGCGACGTAGCCGGTCCGGCGCTGGCCGGCCTCGGGCAACGACGTCTTGTCGTCGCTTTGGCTGGTTTCAAGCCAGTACATGCCGGCAGCCGGCCAGGTCACGGTGATCGCGCCGTCGGCACCGGTCTTCAGCTTGATCTCGTCCTGGTGGTCGCGGTAGCGGGTGGCGCCCGGCACGATCTCGACGTCGAGCCCGGCCGCTGGCTGGCCATCGATCAGGAACCGGAAAGTCGCCTCTTCACCCGCATACAGGTCGTTCGGATGGGTCACCGGCACCATTTCCAGGCCGCGACCGCTGGTCTTGAACACGGCGGTGTCCGGCGCGCCGACGGTCACGAAGGTCTCGATGCGGCTGAGGCTCTCGTTCGCGTTCACGTCCGTCGCGTCGGCCGGGATGGCGGCCTTGAACTCGTCCGGGCTGCCGCGCCATCGCTTGTTCTCACCGCCCTGCTTGTAGCTGGCGAACATGCCGTGGTTGCTCATCGCGATCTTGTAGGTGCCTTCCTGCAGGAGCTCGAGGTCGAACACGGTGCGCAGCTTGCCGGTGGCGCCGTTCTGCGGCGCGACGGTGCTGCCGTCCGGTGCGGTGACCTGCACGCGTTCGAGCGGCAGCGGCACGTGGTTGAAGTAGAACAGGTCGTTGGAGACCGCGGCATCGACGGTCATCCACGCGCCGGTCTCGGAGAACACGGTCTGCGACGGCTGCAGCCAGGTCTTGTGGGCGAAGGCGGGGCTCGTGGCGCCGAGGGTCAGGGCGACGGCCAGTGCAACGGTACGGAAGTTCATCTCGGGCTCCTCTGGAGTGCCGGGGCAGGATGGTGGAGAAAGGAAAGGGTCAGGGCTTCAGCGCCAGCTTGACGACGCCGAGCTCACTGTTGCCCTGGGCCTGCTTCTGCGAAGCGGCCGTCGCCGGCCAGGTGAAGGGAATGCTGACGACCTCGCGGCCGCCGACCTCGCGCGAGGCCTCGACCTGCAGCGTGTACTGGCCCGGTGCCAGGCCGGCCAGCGGTGCGTCGGCACCCTTGAAGTTCAGCTGGTGCTGGCCCACCGGACGCGTCGCACCGCTGACGCCATCGACCGGCATGCTCAGCGTGCGTCCGGTGCGGCGCCACCACTGGCGCATGTCCTTCAGCCACTTGGTGCCTTCGTTGTCCTTCATGTCGACGTCGTACCAGACCGACAGGTTGGCGGCGACGCTGTTGTCGGGGCGCTCGATCCAGATCGCCACGTAGGGGCGGTGGTACTCGGCGACGTTCAGGCGCGGGACCTCGACGGTGATGTCCATGTCCGCGGCCGTCGCCGCGAAGGGCGACAGCAGGGCGAAGGTGAGGCACAGCGGGACGAGCTTCATGGGGGCTCCTGGAAGGGGTGGTTTCAGTGCATGAAGAGGATGACGACGATTGCCGGCACGGCCAGGCCGGCGGCCACCAGCGGCCAGGTCGCGTCGCGCTGGCGTGAATGCAGGTACAGCAGCCACAGCCCGGTCAACGCGAACAGCAGGCAGGCGATGGCGAAGATGTCGATGAACCAGCGCCACACGGCGCCGGTGTTGCGGCCCTTGTGCAGGTCGTTGAGCCAGGCGATGGTGCCGCGCGTGGTCAACTCGTACTCGACGTCGCCGGTGCCGCGGTCGATCGCCAGCCATGCGTCTCCACCCGGGCGCGGGAGCGACACATAGGCTTCGCCGTCCGACCATTCGGCGGCGCGCGCGTCGACGCGCACGTCCAGTTCCTCCTGCAGCCAGCGGCGTACCGTCCCGGGCAGGGGCGCGTCGTCATCGAATTCGCCCTCCAGCGTCGCCAGCACGCTGTCGGGCAGCGTTGCGGCGTGGTTGGAGACGCGGGGCTCCGCTTCGATCTGCGCGGCATGGTTCAGGGTGATCCCGGTCACCGTGAACAGCAACAGGACCACGAGGCTGAAGGCCGCACTGATCCAGTGCCACTGGTGCAGGGTGCGCAGCCAGTAACCGCGGCGTTGCTGTGCGGCCGCCGGTCCGGCGGTGCGGGTAGGGGTCAAGGGCGACGCTCCGGGCGGGGCGTGGGTGATCCCGCCATTACATCAGAAGTGAGAATGAGTCGCAATTGGCCCGGCCGTGACGACCGGGCCGTGATGCGTTCAGAAGCCGACGTGGAGGCTCACCCAGAGGTTCCGGGCCTTGTCCTTGTTGTTGTAGTCGTCCAGGTAGGTGAGCGTGTAGCCGCCCAGGCCATCCTCGGTGAACGTCGTCTCGTAGCTGGTGAAGTCCTCGTCCAGCAGGTTGTTGATCCGGGCGGCGAGGGCGATGTCGTCGGTGAACCGGTACTGCGCCGCCAGGTGCAGGACGTCGTAGTCCTTGTAGTAACGGTCGTTGCTGCTGTCATAGCGGCGGTGCCGAAGTTCGCCGATCAGCTGCATCCCGAAGCGGTCGGTGACCCGCCAGTCCAGCGTCGCGTTCGCCATGTGGCGGGCCACATCGGTCAGCGGCTTGCCGATGTCCGCGCCGCTCAGGCGCTCGCTGTCGGTGTAGGTGTAGTTGGCGCGCAGCGACAGCGGCTCGATGATGCCCCAGCGGCCGGCCAGCTCCAGGCCGCGGATGCGTGCCTTGTCGACGTTGACGAACTGGTTGACGTTGCCGACGCCGATCACCGCGAAGTAGTCGCCCAGGTTGACGCAGGGGCGGACGCCGCCGGTCACCGTGCAGCTCTGGGTGGCTTCGGCGCGCTCGATCTTGTCTTCGAAGTCGTTCTGGAATGCCGTCGCGTTGAAGTTGTGCGCGCCACTCTCTGACGTCCAGTACAGCGCGACCTCGCTGTTGACGCTGGTTTCCGGCTCCAGGTCGGGGTTGCCGGCCCAGGGGATGGTGCCCTGTCCGCCGAAACCGGTGATGCCGTCGTACAGATCGGTGGTCTTGGGGGTCTTGTAGCCGGTGCTCACGCCGCCCTTCAGGGTCCAGCCCGCGGCCATGTCGTAGACCGCGTACGCGCGAGGGCTCAGGTGGCCACCGAACAGGTTGTGGTCGTCGTGGCGCAGGCCCAGCGTGATCGTCAACGGGTCGACCGGATTCCAGTTGTCCTCGACGAACAGCGACCACATGCGCTGCTCCTGCACGGTGCCGTTGCCGTAGCCGCCGCTTTCCATGCCGAAGATGCCGTCCTCCAGCTCGCCGTCGATCGCCTGGCCGCCGAGCACGAAGTGGTGATAGCCGCCCCAGCCCTCGACCGGGATGTCCACCTTGGCGTCCAGGGTGTACTGGCTGCTGGTCATCGTGCGCTCCGGGCGGGGCAGGAAGGTCGATTCCGCCAGCGCGCGACGTTCGTCCTCGCTCATGCCGGCGTAGGCGCCGGTCCCGTCGTACATCGCCTGCAGCTCCAGGCGCTCGGCCACCGAGAACGGCAGGGTGCGGCCCTCGTTGCCGGTCTCGATCCAGCTGAGCGAGACGGTGCTGCGGCCCCAGTCCCAGGTGCCGAGGTGGGTCAGTGCCCATTGGTCGCGCGTGTAGGTCTGTTCGTCCCGGTAGCCCACGCGCGGACCGACCACGCCGCCACGTGCCTGCCAGATGGTGTCGATGCTGTCGACCGTTCCCAGCGGGTAAGACGTGCTGCCGAGGTTGTTGGTGTAGGGGCGGTTGTCGTACACCTGTTCCGAGACGTCGTAGTCGAAGGTCAGGCTCTGGTCGTCGGTCGGGCGCCACGACAGGGTCACGCCCGCCGTCTTGTTGGTGTTGTCCACGGTCTTGCCGCCACCGCCAAAGCCCAGCGTGCGCTCGTGCGGCTGTCCCGCCGGGTCGAGTACGGTCTCGTACTCGGGCTCCGAGGCATCGCGACGGTACCAGGCCCCGCGCACGCCCAGGCCCAGGGTGTCGGAGGCCAATGGGCCCATCAGGGCGAAGTCGAAGGTGCTGTCCGAGCCGAACGCCTCGTTCTCCTGGTAGGTATGCGTTGCCGTCGCCGATCCCATCCAGCGGTTCGCCACCTTGCGGGTGATGATGTTGATCACGCCGCCGAGCGCGTCGGCCCCGTACAGCGTGGAGGCGGGACCGCGGATCACTTCGATGCGCTCGATCATGTCCAGCGGAGGGATGTGGTTGAACTGGTTGCCGCCGAAGTTGTTGGGATAGATGTCGCCGTGGTTGTTCTGCCGGCGGCCATCGATCAGCACCAGCGTGTAGTCGGACCCCATGCCGCGCATGCTGATCGTCCGCTGCCCGGTCTTGTCCGAGGTCTCGCCGACGTCCACGCCCTCGAGTTCGCGCACCGCATCGATAAGCGTCATGTAGGGGCGCTTCTCGAGCTCCTCGCGGGTCACGATGGAGATGCTCGCGGGGGCCTCGGTGAGCTTCTGTTCGAAGCCCGCGGCGGTGACGACGACCGTGTCGAGGTCCACCGCGTCGGCGGAGAGCGCCGGCAGGGGTGCCAGGAGGGCGCTGCACAGAGCGACGGACAGCAGGGAGCGGCGGACGGGCCGCTTCAGGATCGGGTACATGGAAGAGTCTCGTGGTGGAAGTCAGGCACGCGCTCGCGCCGGCTGCACGTGGGCCGGGCAGGCGGAGGGGGTCGGGAAGTCATGCAAGGCGCCCCGGAAGGGCGCGGCGGTCAGGCCCTGGCCGGAGGCGGCTGTCCGCGCAATGGCAAGAAGCGGACTTCGGCAGCCGGAGAGGGTGCGCGATACGCGTCGCCCTCCATGGGGAGATCCCCGACGTTGTCGCGCGTGCTTGCGGAGCTCCCGTCATCGACAAGGACGTAGCCCGTCGGTGGCGGTAGCGGCACGTCCACGAGCGACACCAGGTGCCGTCGGGATTTCTTGACCGGATCCGGCGCCTCCGGAGCACGCGGCGGCGCCTCGTCACCGGCGCCTGTCGCCCAGACCGCTGCGTGGGCCTCGATGTGCTGCGTCGTACCGGGCGCGCCGCCACCTTCGACGGCCTGCCATGCCATCCCGATGGCGAAAGCCAGCACCACCTGGATCAACAGGTGACGCCGGGCTCGCCGGTCAACGAAGGTCGGGAGGGAGGCGAAAGGCACGTCGGTGTCCGTTAGCCACCAGCGCGGGCGCGCCGGCGAACCTGAACATGCTAATGAGAATGATTGTCTATTGCAATCAATGCGGCGTGCGGATGCTGGCGAAACGCCCTGTCCGGGACGTCAGGGCTCCGACCAGCGACGCAACAGGTTGTGGTAGACGCCCGTGAGCCGGAGCAGATCGGCCCGGTGCGCGTTCGCCGCGGTCAACGACTGGATCGCCGTATCCATTTCGAACAACAGGCGGCGCTGGCCGTCGTCGCGGACGAGACTTTGCACCCAGAAGAAGGACGCCCATCGTTCACCGCGCGTGACCGGCTCGACCCGATGCAGGCTGCTCGACGGATACACGATGAGGTCGCCGGCCGGCAGTTTCACCTCGTGCTCGCCGTAGGTGTCGTGGATGACCAGTTCGCCGCCGTCGTAGTCGTCGGGGTCGTTGAGGAACAGCGTGCAGGAGACGTCGCTGCGCAGGTGCGCCTGGGGTTGCCCCGGCGGCGTCGCGAGCTGCATTACCGCACCGTCCACATGGAATCCGTACTGGCCTCCGCCCCGGTAGCAGTTGAAGCGGGGTGGCAGCGTACGCGCGGGGAGGGCTGCGGCGAAGTAGAGCGGATTGCGGGCCAGCGCAGCCAGTACCTGCTGGCCCAGCCGCTGGCGCAGCTCACCATCATCGGCCAATTGCAGGTTGCGCTTCACTTCGGCGCCCTGCGCGCCCACCGTTGCACGCCCGTCCACCCAGTCCGCGCCGGCCAGTGCCTGGCGCATGCCAGCCAGCTCTTCGCCGGTGAGGACGTCGGGGATGTGCATCAGCATGGCGTGTCTCCGGATACGGCGACGCCTCCCCCGGCCAGGGGAGGCGCCGCTTCACCGCATCAATGTTTCAGAAGCGGTAGTTGAGGGTCACCAGGGCCGAGCGCGGCTGCCCGGGGGTGTAACGGTAGCCGCTCTTGTTGATCGCGGCCACGTACTCTTCGTCGAACACGTTGTACACGTTCAGGCGCACATCCCAGTTGGGGCCGAAGGCATAGCTCGCGACCGCGTCGAATACCCAGTAGTCCTCGGTGTAGGCGGGCGTGCCGACCGCACCGTCGCGACCCCTTTCCAGCTGGCCCGAGTAGCGGGCGCCGCCACCGACCGTCAGGCCGAACGGGAACTGGTAGGTGGACCAGGCGGTGAAGGCCTTGTCCGGGGTGTAGGTGAGCTCATCGGAGCCGTCGACCGCCACCGGCGGGCCCTCGACCACTTCGGTATCCATGGTGGTGAAACCGGCCGAGACCGACCATGCCTCGGTGATCTGGCCGACGGCCGAGATCTCGATGCCGCGCACGCGCTTCTCGCCGTTCTGGTAGTACTGCTGGTCGACCGGGTCCTGCACGATCTCGTTCTCGATCGTGGTGTCGTACAGCGCGGCGCTCAGCAGCAGGGCGTCCTCGGAGAAGCTCCACTTGGCCCCGATCTCGGCGGTGCTGGCCTCCTGCGGGTCGAAGATCGGGTTGTTGGCATTGTTGGCCGAACCGCTCAGTTCGAGCGATGCGCCGCCGGGCGGCTGCTGCGAGATCGCATAGTTCGCATACAGGCTCGATGCCGGCGTGGGCTTGAACAGCGCGCCGACCTTCCAGTTGAAGAGGGTGTCGGAGCTGTCCGCATCGACATTCGGCAGCACCGTTCCCGCGGGTGCGCTGCCGCAGGCCGGGCCGCCGCGACCGCCGCACGGGGCGGTGTTCGAGAACGCGCTGTCGTAGCGGTCCAGGCGGAGGCCGCCATTGAACTGCCAGCGATCGCCGACCTTCATGGTGTCGAACAGGTACACGGCGATGGTGTCGGTGCGGCCATCGGCACCGGCACCGGTCGAGCCCCAGTCCAGTCCGCTTACGTCCGCGTCGGGCCGGTAGAGGTTGGCGACCGGCCACGCGCTGCCGCCCCGTACCCCGACGCCGGCGCTGTCCAGTTCCTCGCGGGTGATCTCAAGGCCCGTGCTCAGGTCGTGGACCACGTCGCCGCTGCCCAGCCGGGTGGTCAGGCTGGTCTGGTTGGTGGCGATGCTGTAGCGCTGGTCCTTGAACGTCGGCAGGTTACGCGTGAGGGTCCAGCTGCCCGGATCGGCGAGGTCGGGCGTGTCGATGTTGCCGCTGCCCCCCATGAAGGCCGTGAGCATGTAGTCCTGGTGCGACCGGCCCCAGCGGGTGGTGTTGCGCAGGACGGTCTCGTCGCTGAAACGGTGCTCGATGTTCAGCGTGAGCATGTCCGCGGTGACATCATCGTAATCCTTCAGCGTGCCGTAGAAGTTCTCCGGGTCGACCGTCGGTGCCTGGCCGATCTCCGGCCGGGTCGGATCGGGCGAGCTGTAGCCGGGCAGGCCGATGGTCGGCACGCCGCCATCGGGCAGGTTGTTCTGCTCGACATGCGACAGGTCGAGGTGGATGCGGGTGTCGCCATCAAGGCCGAACCCGAACGACGTCGCGATGCCCCAGCGGTTGCGCTCCACCACGTCGCGGCCCGGCACGCCGCTGTCCTGTGCCATCAGGTTGATGCGGAACGCATTGCCGGTGCCGAAGGTCTGGTTCCAGTCGGCGGTCGCGCGGAGCTGGTCGTCGGTGCCGAAGGAGAGCGAAGCGGAGGTGGCGTCGGCAAGGCGCGCGCGCTTGGTGACCAGGTTGATCGCGCCGGTCGGCGAGCTGCGGCCGGTATCGGTGCCGGCGGGCCCTTTCTCGACTTCGATCTGTTCGATGTTGAACACGTCGCGCGTGATCGAGCCGAGGTCGCGCACGCCATCCACGAAGATGCTGCCCGAGCTGTCGAAGCCGCGCATGTAGATCGCGTCGCCGGTGGTGGTGTTGCCGTTCTCGCCGACGTAGAACGTGCCCACGCCGGGGCTGTTGCGCAGCGCTTCGGTCAGGCTGGTGGCGCCCTGCTCGTTGAACAGGTCGCTGCCGATCACCTGGATGGTCTGCGTGGTGTCGAGCAGGGGCTGGGTGAACTTCGGCGAGGACACCTCGTCGGCGCCGTAGCGCTTCACGCGCTGGCCCACCACCTCGACGTGGTCGAGGGTCTTGGTGTCGGAGTCCGCGCTCACTTCACCGGTGGCGTGCGCGGCCAACGGCGTGGCGAGGGCCAGGCCGGTCAGCAGCGAGGCGGTGCCCAGCGATCGCGCGGTGGAGGGGCGGGGATGCTTGCGACTCTTGATGTGCGACATGGCGGTTCCATTGACATGCGAAAGCCCGGCAAGGGGGCCGGGTGACGGGAGGTCGGACGCGTCCGGGGGATGCGGGCACGGCGGGTGCCAGGCGGCCGGATCGGCTGCGCATTAGAACGCAATCAAGAATGATTCGCAATATCGAATATGGGTGCGGCCACGTCACCGCGGGGGACAGGCGCGGTTTTCAGCGGTCGTCGCGGGTCCAGATGCCGCCGTGTTCGACCCGGGTGGGGAACGTGCGGACCGGTTCGTACGCAGGCGGATTCAGGCACCGCCCGTCGCGCACGTCGAATTTCGATCCGTGGAGCACGCATTCGATGGTGGCTTCTTCGCCATCGAAAGGCCCGGCGGACAGCTCGAAGTCCTCGTGCGAGCACTTGTCCTCGAGCGCGTAGAAATCGCCGTCGTAGTTGACCACCAGGATGGGCGTGTCGTCCGCCCAGACCACCCGCGATTCGCCGGGCAGCAGCTCGGCCGTGGCGCAGACGAAGGTCCAGTCGCTGAGGTCGCTCATCGGGTCACCTGGCGGCACGCGTGGGGTCGGCGGCCATGGTACCAAGCCGCCCGCTCAGAGCGGCTTTTCCAGGACCTCGAACCGGAGGTCGTCGCGCTTCGGGATACCGAAGCGCACGTCGCCATACGGGAAAGGTTTGTGGATCCCGGTCCGCCGGTAGCCGCGGCGCTCGTACCAGGCGATGAGCGTGTCGCGGATGTCGATTACCGTCATCCGCATCATGGGCAGGCCGAGGACCTCGTGCGCGATGCGCTCGGCTTCGCCCAGCACGGCATCGCCGATGCCCGCACCCTGAAGGGTGGGGGCGACCGAGAACATGCCGAAGTAACCGGCGCCGTCGGTTTCGGCGACGTGCGCGCAGGCCACCATCGCGCCCTGCCGCTCGGCGACCAGCACCACGCTTCGCGGTCGCAGGATGTCGTGGCGCAGCACCTCCGGGTCGATGCGGCTGCCGTCGAGGAGATCGGCCTCGGTGGTCCAGCCGGCGCGGCTGGCGTCGCCGCGATACGCGGACGTGACGAGGGTGACCAGGACCGGGATGTCGGCCTCGGTCGCGTGCCGGAACGTGAGCGTCATCGGCGTATCAGGCCAGCAGGCGGCGCACTTTGTGGATCGCGGCGACGAAGGCGTCGATCTCCTCGTGCGTGTTGTAGTACGCGAAGGAGGCCCGGCAGGTCGCGGGCACGCCGAAGTGCTGCATCAACGGGTGGGCGCAGTGGTGGCCGGAGCGGATCGCGACGCCTTCGAGGTCGAGCAGGGTGGCGAGGTCGTGGGCATGTGCGCCTTCGACCAGGAAGCTCACCACCGCGGCCTTTTCGCGGGGGCGGCCGAAGATGTGCAGGCCTTCTACCGCCGACATCGCCTCGGTCGCGTGTGCGAGCAGGGCCTGTTCGCGCGTCTCGATGGCCTCCATCCCGAGCGTGGACAGGTAGTCCACGGCGGCGCCCAGGCCGACGAAGCCGGCGATGTTGGGCGTGCCTGCCTCGAATTTGTGCGGCGGGTCGTTGAACACGGTGCCGTCGAAACGGACTTCCTTGATCATCTCGCCGCCGCCGATGAAGGGCGGCATCGCCTCCAGGTGTTCGCGCCGCGCCCACAGGGCCCCGGTCCCGGTGGGGCCGCTCATCTTGTGACCGGTGATCGCGTAGAAGTCGCAGCCGATGGCGGCGATATCCAGCGGGCGGTGCGGTGCGGCCTGCGAGCCGTCGACCACCGTGGCAATGCCGCGCTTGCGTGCCTCGCGGCAGATCTCCCGGACCGGGTTGACCGTGCCGAGCACGTTGGACACGTGGGCCAGCGCAAGCAGCTTCACCTCGGGCGTCATCAGGGCGCGGAGGCCGTCGAGGTCGAGGTCACCGTTCGCGTCCAGTTCGGCGACCTTGAGCGTGGCGCCGGTGCGCTGTGCGACCAGTTGCCAGGGCACGATGTTGGCGTGGTGTTCCATCCGCGTCACCACGATCGCGTCACCGGCCTTCAGCCGCGGCAGCGCCCACGAATAGGCCACCAGGTTGATGGCGAAGGTCGTGCCGCTGCACAGCACCAGCTCGTCGGCATGCACGTTGAGGAAGCGCGCCAGCTTGCCGCGCGCGCCTTCGTAGGCTTCGGTGGCTTCGGTCCCGAGGGCGTGCACCGCACGGCTGACGTTGGCGTTGTGGCGGCGGTAGAAGTCGTCCACCGCCTCGATGACCGCCACAGGCTTCTGCCCGGTGTTGGCCGAGTCCAGGTAAACCAGCGGCTTGCCGTGGACCTCGCGTTCCAGCACCGGGAAATCGGCGCGGACCCGGGCCCAGTCGACGGCAGGCATGCTGGGGTCGACCGGCAGGTTCATTCGGCCTCCAGGCGGGCAAGTGCGGCGTCGAGCCGGGCCGCGAGCATGTCCCGCAGGTCGGGATCGTCGATGGGCGAGAGCGTTTCGCGGCAGAACGCGGCAGTCAGCAGGGCGCGCGCCTGTTCGGCGGGAATGCCGCGGCTGCGCAGGTAGAACAGCGCGGTCTGGTCGATCTGGCCGACAGTGGCGCCGTGCGCGGCCTGCACTTCGTCGGCATGGATTTCCAGTACCGGCTGGCTGTCGATCTCCGCGCGCTCGTCCAGCAGCAGGTTCTTGTTCGAGAGCACGGCCTCGGTCCCGTCGGCCCCTTCGCGGATCAGGATCCCGCCATGGAACGCTGCGCGCGAGCGTCCGGCGGCCAGTCCGCGCCATGTCAGGTGGCAGGCGGTGTCGCGGCCCACGTGGTCGAGGCCCAGTCGCGTCTCCAGGTGGCGTTTCCCGCTGGCCAGCAGCACCCCGTTGGCGTCGGCCCGGCTGCGGTCGCCGTGCAGCGCGATGTTCAACTCGTGGCGTGACAGGGCGGCGCCGAGTTCAAGGTCGACGCGCCGGTAGTGGGCATCGCTGGCCAGCGCGGCGTCGGTACGGTGCATGAGCGTCGCGCCTTCGCTCTCGTCCTGTACGCGGGCATGCAGCAGCCGTGTACCCGGGCCGAGATGGGCATGCAGCAGGTGGTTGGACAGATGGCGGTGACGCCCCGTCGAGACGTGATGCTCGACGACACCAAGGGACGCGTCCCTGCCCAGTTCGACGAGGTGGCGCAGGTGCCAGGCGGCGTCGGCATCCGCAGGCGCCCCGACGAACACCAGGTGTACAGGTGCCTGCACCTGCACGCCGGCCGCCACCCGCAGAACGGCACCTTCGACGGCGAGCGCGGCATTGATGCGCGCGAACGGCTCGTCCAGGCGATCGAAGCGGCGGGCAAGGAAGTTCGCGTCGCGGGCCTCGCCGTCCGACAGGACGCCGGAGAGCGGCTGAAGCGACACGCCTTCGGGCAGATCCTCCGGCGCGCCGAGCGCCGGTGCGAGTCGTCCGTTGACGAAGACCAGGCGAGGCGCGGGGATGCCGGCCACGATCGCGGGGTCGAGGTCGGGCACGGGCGTCGAGGCGACGAAGCTGCGGCGTTCGAGCGCGCGCAAGGACGTGTACTTCCACGCTTCGACGCGCGCATGCGGCAGGCCATCGCCGAGCGCGGCCTCAAGCGCTGTGCGGCGGCTTTCGCCCAGGCCGGCCGCGTCGCGGTCGGGAAGGGCGTCGAAGGCCTCGCGGAAAGAGTCGAGCAGCGCGGTCATGTCAGGCCGGTGCCCCCGGGACAACGCGGTCCTTCAGCCATGCATATCCATGCTGTTCGAGTTCGACGGCCAGCTCCGGCCCACCGCTCTCGACGATGCGGCCGTCGGCCAGCACATGCACCACGTCCGGCTTGATGTAGTCGAGCAGGCGCTGGTAATGGGTGATGACGAGGAAGGCGCGATCCGCGGCGCGCAACGCATTGACGCCCTCCGCGACCGTCTTGAGCGCGTCGATGTCGAGCCCGGAGTCGGTTTCGTCCAGGATCGCCAGCTTCGGCTCCAGCAGGGCCAGCTGGAAGATCTCGTTGCGCTTCTTCTCGCCGCCGGAGAAGCCTTCGTTGACGCCGCGGTGCAGCAGTTCGTCCTTCAGGTGCAGCACCGCGAGCTTCTCGCGGACGCGCTTGAGGAACTGCATCGAATCGAGCTCCTCCTCGCCGCGTGCCTTGCGCTGGGCGTTGAGCGCGGTGCGGAGGAAGTAGGTGTTGTTCACGCCCGGGATCTCGACCGGGTACTGGAAGGCCAGGAACACGCCGGCGGCCGCCCGCTCCTCGGGTTCCAGCGCCAGCAGGTCGCGTCCTTCGAACTCCACCGAACCCTCGGTGACCTCGTAACCCTCGCGCCCGGCGAGGATGTTGCCCAGCGTCGATTTACCGGCGCCGTTCGGACCCATGATGGCGTGCACCTGGCCCGGCTGCAGGTCGAGCGTGAGGCCCTTGAGGATTTCTCGGCCGCCAACGCTGGCGTGGAGGTTGTTGATCTTCAGCATGTTCGTATCTTGGGTGGTGGTGGCGCGGAGGGAGGCGGGCCGCCTGCGGTCAGTGGGCCGCCGGGGCGGCGGCAGGGCCATTGCAGGACGAGGGTGCAGCGGGGTCGGGACGGACACGGTCGGGCAGCCAGGCTTCGCACAGGAAGGCGATGCGCTGGCGTACCAGCATCGTGCGCGTCTGCTCGAAGCTCATCACCCAGGCAGACCCCCACTGGACGCTCGGATGCTCGCCTTCGGGAACCGGGTAAAGGGCTTCGACGTCGCGCTCCACCTGCGCGCTCCAGGAGGACTGCGCGTCGCGCAATCCGCGGGTTGCCTCGGGCGTGCCGTTCCCGGCATAGGTGCGGTCGATCTCGTCGAGGACCGCCTCCAGCCTGTCGTCGGCCCTCGCGTTCTCGACGATCGCACACGCGTTGATGGCCTGCTGGCCACCGTGGGGGTCGCACTGCTCGATCCAGCCCCGGAGTGTGTCGTCGCCCGGCGTCGCATGCGTGGGCGTGCAGGCGAGCGCAAGCAGCAATGGGAGCCCGACGCGGGTCATCCAACCGACCCTTCGAGTGAGACGTCGAGCAGTTTCTTGGCCTCGACCGCGAACTCCATCGGCAGTTCGCGGAAGACGCTCTTGCAGAATCCGTCGACGATCATCGACACCGCGTCTTCCTCGCCGATGCCGCGGCTGCGGCAGTAGAACAGCTGGTCCTCGCTGATCTTCGAGGTGGTGGCCTCGTGCTCGACGGTGGCCGTCGGATGCTTGACCTCGATGTAAGGGAAGGTATGCGCGCCGCACTTCTTGCCGATCAGCAGGCTGTCGCACTGGGTGTGGTTGCGCGCGCCCTCTGCCTTCGGACCCACCTTGACCAGGCCGCGATACGTGTTCTGTCCACGGCCGGCACTGATGCCCTTGCTGACGATCTTGCTCTTCGTGCGCGCACCGACGTGGATCATCTTGGTGCCGGTATCCGCCTGCTGGCGATGGTGGGTCAGGGCGACCGAATGGAACTCGCCCACCGAGTCGTCGCCGAGCAACACGCAGGACGGGTACTTCCAGGTGATCGCCGAGCCGGTCTCGACCTGGGTCCAGGTCACTTTGCTGCGCGCACCGCGGCATTCCGCGCGCTTGGTCACGAAGTTGTAGATGCCGCCGCGGCCCTGTTCGTCGCCCGGGTACCAGTTCTGCACGGTCGAGTACTTGATCTCGGCCTCCTCGAGCGCGACCAGCTCCACGACGGCCGCGTGCAGCTGGTTCTCGTCGCGCATCGGCGCCGTGCAGCCTTCGAGGTAGGAGACGTAGGCCTTGTCCTCGCAGACGATCAGGGTGCGCTCGAACTGGCCGGTGTGGCCGGCATTGATGCGGAAGTAGGTGCTCAGCTCCATCGGGCAGCGCACGCCCTTGGGGATGAACACGAAGCTGCCGTCGGAGAACACCGCCGAATTGAGCGCGGCGAAGAAGTTGTCGCCTGTCGGCACCACCGAGCCGAGGTAGCGCCGCACGAGGTCCGGGTGCTCGGCGATCGCCTCGGACATCGAGCAGAAGATCACGCCCTTCTCGGCGAGCTCCTTGCGGTAGGTCGTGCCGACCGAGACCGAGTCGAACACCGCGTCCACCGCGACGCCGGCCAGTTTGGCGCGCTCGTGCAGCGGCACGCCCAGCTTCTCGTAGGTGTCCAGCAGTTCCTGCGGGACCTCGTCCAGGGACTTGTACTTCGGGCCCTTCGGCGCGCTGTAGTAGCTCAGCGCCTGGAAATCGATCGCCGCGATCTGCAGCTTGGCCCAGTCCGGCATCGGCATGGTCAGCCAGTGCCGGTAGGCCTCGAGTCGCCACTCGGTCATCCATTCCGGCTCGTTCTTCCTGGCCGAAAGCGCGCGGATGGTGTCTTCGTCCAGCCCGGGCGGGAGGCTGTCGGACTCGATGTCGGTGACGAAGCCGGCGTCGTAGCTGCGGCCCAGCCGCGCGTGGATGTCGCGGTTGGCTTCGGGCAGGGTGTCGTCCGCCACGGGGGCTTCGGAGATGTCGGTGGCCATGGGGCTGCCTACTGTCTATGCGTTGGCGAGGCGCAGGTCGATGCGCCTCGGGTCGGGTGGGGCCGCCGGTGCCGGCGGGGCCAGCATCTGCGCGAGGGTGACGCTGCGCAGGGCCGCGACCACCACGTCGTTGATGTGCCGCCAGTTGGCGCGTACGCCGCACTGGTCCTCGATGGTGCAGGCGCCGCCGTGCAGGCTGCACTCGGTCATGCCGAGGGGCCCTTCCATGGCTTCCACGATCTCGATCAGGCCGATCGCGTCGGCGTCGCGGGCCAGCCGGTAGCCGCCGTTGGCACCGCGGAAGCCTTCGACCAGGCCGCCCTGGGCCAGCGGCTTGAGGACCTTTGCCACGGTCGGCGCTTCCAGGCCGGCACGCTCGGCCAGCTCCGACGCGCTGAGCACGTCGCCGGGTCGGCTGGCGAGGACGGTCAGGACGACCGTCGCGTAGTCGGTGAGCTTGGTGACGCGGAGCATGGGGGTTCATCCAATCCGTACCGGAATTGTACGGATTTGGGCCGGCCGCTCCAAGCCGTCCCGGGGCGGACGTTCAGCCCGCGGGTGTCCCGTTCAGGGTGCGCCGGCGGCAGCCGGCGGCGGGCCGTCGGGCAGGACCAGTTCGAAATAGGGGCGCGGCGCGTCCACGCCCGGCGGGATGAAGGCCGGAGCGGGCTCGCCGGCCGGACCCAGGGACTTCACGAAACGGAAGATCGCCACCCGGTCCTCCTCGTGCATGGTCCGGAGGATGAAGTCCGGCATGATCGGGCGGGTCCGCAGGCTGGCGGTGTAGGCCAGCCATTCGGCTTCCTCCATGCCGTCGATGCGCAGGCGCAGGTTGGTCGCGTAGGTGGTGCCCCACGGTCCGCGGTAGCCCAAGGGGGAACCGGTCAGCCAGCGCGCGGTGTCGACCTCGCCGCCGGCCTCGGCATAGCCGGCGGTATGGCAGTCGTTGCAGCCGGCGATGCGGACGAGGTATTCGCCGCGGGCGATGATGTCCTCCGGCGCGGCAGCGGCAGGCACAGGATGCGCGTCGGGTGGCGCGGTGGCCACGTCCGGCGTCGGGGCGGGTTGGCAGGCAGCGATGAAGACGGCGCTGGCGAATAGGGCGATGCCCCGGCTGGCGTGCATGGTGCTGATCTCGGTTGAGGGGTTTCCGGACAACGTCCCCGCGTGCCCCGGTCGGCCATGCGGTTTCCCGATGTCATCGTTTACGGGTCAGAATGGGCCGAAGCCAACCCGGGAACCCACATGCCCAGCAAGATCGTCGCGCGCCAGTCCGAGATCCACGGAAACGGCGTGTTCGCCACCCAGGCCATCCGCAAGGGCGAGCGTGTCGTCCAGTACAAGGGAACCCTGAAGACCCACGCCGAGGTCGATGCCGGCGACACCGGCGACGTCGATTCCGGCCATACCTTCCTGTTCACGCTCAACGACACCTACGTGATTGACGCGAACGAGCGGGGCAACATCGCGCGCTGGATCAACCACAGCTGCAAGCCGAACTGCGAGGCCTTGCTGCACGAGGACGAGGGCGGGGACCCGACGAAAGACCGGGTGTTCATCGAGGCGATCCGCGACATCGAGCCCGGCGAGGAGCTGTCCTACAACTACGGGATCACCCTGGCCGAGAAGCACACGAAGGCACTGAAGGCGGTCTGGGCCTGCCGCTGCGGCGCGAAGAAGTGCACCGGCACGATGCTGCAGCCGAAAAAGGACAAGAAGAAAGCCGGCAAGAAAAAGAAGAAGTAGGGGGCCCGCGTACGAAGGGTCAATGGTCCCGTCACGGGACCCGCGTGATACTGCCCGGGTCGTCGCAACGGCGGCGCGCTCGCCATCCGCCTACCCCACGGGCGGGGCACGGGATCCGAGGAGTCACGCATGGCATCGATTGAAGGCAAGGTCGCGCTGGTCACCGGCGCGGCGAGCGGCATCGGCAAGGAGATCGCACACGAGCTGGCGCGCGCAGGGGCGGCGGTGGTGATCGCGGACCTCAACCTCGAGGGCGCGCGCGAGGTGGCAGCGAGCATCGAAGGGAGCGGCGGGCGTGCCTTTGCCGTCGCGATGGACGTCACCGACGAGGCCGCCGTCAATGACGGCGTGGCCCGCGCGGTGGAAGCGCTGGGCGCGATCGACATCCTCGTCTCGAATGCCGGCATCCAGATCGTGAATCCGATCGAGCAGTACGCCTTCTCCGACTGGAAGAAGATGCTGGCCATCCACCTCGATGGCGCCTTCCTGACCACCCGTGCGGTGCTGCCGCACATGTACGCGGCCGGCGACGACGGCAAGGCGCGCGGTGGCACGGTGATCTACATGGGCTCGGTGCATTCGCACCAGGCGTCCAAGCTCAAGTCCGCGTACGTGACGGCCAAGCATGGCCTGCTCGGCCTGTCGCGCACGCTGGCGAAGGAAGGCGGCGATCGCGGCGTGCGCAGCCACGTGGTGTGTCCCGGCTTCGTGCGTACGCCGCTGGTCGACAAGCAGATCCCGGAGCAGTCGAAGGAGCTGGGCATCAGCGAGGAGGAGGTGATCCGCAACGTCATGCTGGGGCAGACCGTGGATGGCATCTTCACGACGGTCGAGGACGTGGCGCAGACCGTGCGTTTCCTGTGCGAGTTCCCCAGTGCGGCGTTGACCGGGCAAAGCCTCATCGTCAGCCACGGCTGGCACATGCAGTAGCCGGACGATGCCGCCCGGACTGGTGCTGCCCGACCGCATCGCCCTCGTCCTGCAGGGCGGCGGCGCGTTGGGCGCCTACCAGGGCGGTGTCTTCCAGGGCCTGCACGAGGCCGGCGTGGCCCCGGGCTGGCTGGCGGGCATCTCGATCGGCGCTTTCAATACGGCGATCATCGCTGGCAACCCGCCCGCGCGACGCGTCGAGGCCTTGCGGACCTTCTGGGAGACGATCTCGCAGCCCCATGTCCTGCCGGCGACGACGCTGGGGCAGGAAGCGCGCCTGGATGGAATGGGCGAGGACGCCCGCGCGTGGCTGGACAGCTGGGAGGCCTGGCGCGCCCTGGTCGAGGGCCAGCGCGGGTTCTACCATCCGCGTGCCTGGTTCACGGGCCTGCCGGGGAGCAACCCGTTCGAGCCTGGTGGCCCGGCGACCGCGAGCTGGTACGACACCGCGCCGATGATCGGCACCCTTGAGCGCCTGGTCGACTTCGACCGGCTCAACGACGGCGGCATCCGCGTGTCGGTGGGGGCGGTCAACGTCGCCACCGGCAACCTCGAGTACTTCGACAACACCCGGATGCGCCTGGACGCACGGCACATCCTCGCGTCCGGCGCACTGCCGCCGGCGTTTCCCGCCGTGGAGATCGACGGCCAGTTCTACTGGGACGGCGGGCTGGTGTCGAACACGCCGCTGTCGCACGTCCTCTCCAACGCGCGGCGAGACGACACGCTGGTGTTCCAGGTCGACCTGTGGAGCGCGCGGGGCGACCTGCCGAAGAACCTGCTCGACGTGGCGGAGCGGCAGAAGGAAATCCAGTACTCGAGCCGCACGCGCATGGTCACGACCATGCAGCGGATCGACCAGCACTACCGGCGGCTGCTGCGCGAACTGCTCGAGGCGCTCCCGGCAGGTGAGCGCGAGTCAAATCCCTGGGCGCGCCATGCCGCTGACCTGGCCTGCGGCAACCGCATCTCGGTGATCCATCTGATCTACCGCGAGCGCGCCCGCATCGGGCACTTCAAGGACTACCAGTTCGGTCGCGTCGCCCTGCGCGAGCACTGGCGGTCGGGCCTGGTCGACGTGAACCGGGCACTCGCGCACCCCGACTGGCTGCGGCTGCCCACCGGCGAGGACACCTTCGTGACCCACGATGCGTCTGCCGTGGAAGACACCGGCGAGGGCGCCGGGGCGTAGGGTCGACTGCACCGATGCGCGCGGGTGGCAAAGGGTTGCCATGACTTGTGCCCCTCGGGTGCCCCGGAGGCCTGGGCTATCCTGCGCGCCCTCGACCCGTCGCGATCCCTGCCATGCGCCTGCGTTCCCTGCTGCTCCTGTCAGCCCTCTGGGCCGGCCCCACTGGCGCCGTCGAGATCGACGGGCGGGTGGGCGCCGACGAGTGGCGCGAAGCCCGGCATGTCCAGGCCTTCGTCCAGACCCAGCCGCTGACGCAGGCACCCGCAACGCTGCCGACGGAAGCCTGGGTGATGGCCACCCCGGAGGGGCTGGCGGTGGCCTTCCGCAACGTCCAGCCCCGCGACGTGGAGTGGACCCGGCAGAAGGTGCAGCGCGACTTCAGCGAGCAGGTCGACCGCGTGAACCTGATGGTGGACTTCGATGGCGACGGGCGGACCGGCTACAACTTCACCGTGGCCTCCACGGGCGGCGTCGCCGACGCGGTGATCACCAACGAGCGTGAGTTCAACGACGACTGGGATGGTCGCTGGTCCCATGCGGTGCATGAGGAGGGCGATGCCTGGACGGTCGAGATGCTGATCCCCTGGTATATCGCGCCGATGCGCAGCGGCAGCGACGGCACGCGCCGGATCACCTTGCAGCTGGACCGGGTGGTCGGTTCCACCGGTGAGCGCGTCGCCTGGCCGGGGGCGAGCTTCGAGCGCCCGCGCTACCTGTCCGATTTCGCGCCGATCGACATCCCGGTCTATAGCCAGTCACTGCTGGCCATCACGCCCTATGTGTCCGGCCTGCATGACCTGGTCGGCAACGCGAGCGACCTGGAAGGTGGCGTCGACCTGTTCTGGAAGCCGAACGGGCAGTTCCAGCTCACCGCCACGCTGAACCCGGACTTCGGCCAGGTGGAAAGCGACGACCTCGTGATCAATTTCAGCGCGACCGAGACCTTCGTCAGCGACAAGCGTCCGTTCTTCACCGAGAACCAGGGCATCTTCGGCTTCACCACGCCTTCGGACTACAGCCAGCTGCTCTACACCCGCCGCGTCGGCGGTCCCGCGGACGATGGCGACGGGGCCGGCGACATCGACGCCGCGGTGAAGCTCAACGGCAGCTTCGGGGCGGCGAAGTACGGCGTGTTCCTGGCCGACGAGTCCGGAGATGCCGGCCGTACCTTCGGCGCGCTGCGGCTGGTGCGCGACTTCGACAACCAGAACCTGGGCGCGATGCTGACGCGGGTGGAACGGCCGTTCCTGGACCGGGAGGCGACCGTGCTCGGCGTCGACCACAACTGGCGTCCGACGGAGCGGGTCAGTGTCGAATCGCGACTCATCGGCAGTGACATCGACATGGCCGGCGAGGAGAGCCGCGACTCCGGCGCGACCGTCTTCGTGAACTTCGAGATGGACGATGCGTGGCGGCAGCAGTGGCTGGCGATGCATTTCGGCGACGCGCTGCAGCTCAACGATTTCGGCTACCTGTCGCGGAACGACCTGAACTACGCGCACTGGCAGGTCCAGCGGCGGTTCGCGGACCAGCCGGCCGGCTCACGCTTCCAGTCCACTGACTGGCGCGCGCGGATCAGCGGGACCGACAACGACCACGGCCTGCGCCTGCAGCGCCAGTTCCGGCTCAGCCGCGAGGGTCGCCTGCGCGACGGCAGCTTCGAGTATGCGCAGGTGAACATCAATGGCGGCGGGTTCGAGGATCGCCTGACCCGCGGCAACGGCGCATTGGCCGTGCCGGGCAACTTCAATGCGTACTACGAGTACGATCGGCCCCGCCAGGGCAACTGGGCATGGGAGATGTCGGCGGAAGCCTTCAGTGGCGGCCTGGAGGGCAACGATGCCGTCGGCGTTGCCGCGGAGTTCGAGCCGACCTACTTCTTCAGCGATGCCCTGAGCGCCAGCGTTGGCATCGAATACCTGCAGCGTCCGGACTGGCTGGTGTGGCAAAGGGACAACCTGATCGGAAGCTTCGAACAGCGCAGCGCCGGCCTGTCCGCGGGCCTGGAGTGGCTGGTGGACGAGCGCCAGGAGCTGCGGGTGAAGCTGCAGGCGATCGGCCTCGACGCGGACCTGCGCCAGGCCTACCGGGTCGCCGCCAACGGCCAGGCGGTGGCCAGCAGCGATCCGGTGGATGACTTCAGCGTGCGCACGCTGGGCTTCCAGGTCCGCTATCGCTATGAGCTGGCGCCGCTGTCCTACCTGTACATCGTGTACGGACGAGGAGGGTACGAAGGCCAGCCCTTCTCCGAGGCACCGTTCGACCTGGTGGAGGACAGTTTCCGGCTGCGCGACGACGAGCAGCTGCTGGTCAAGCTGTCCTACCGCTTCGAGATCTAGCCCGGCGGCGCCCAGGCCTCGGGCACGAGGATCTCGAACAATCCGTCGCGGCGGGTCCGGCGGTTGAGCTTCAGCAAGGCCTTGTCGCGGCTCAGCAGCCAGCGCGCGCCGCTGGCATGGGCAAGTTCCAGGAATTTCTGGTCGTCGGGGTCACTGCAGCGTGGCAGCATGCCGTCCGGCGACGCGCTTGCCTCGACCAGGACCGCGTGGACGTCGTACGCATCCATCAGGGCGTGCTGGCGCACGGTGGGCAGCGCCAGCACGGGATAGTCCAGAACGCGGCGCCACTCCTCGCGGCAGGCGCTATCCGTGACCGCGACCACGCCCCCCTGCCGCAGCGCAATCGCCAGCGTGCCGATGCGGGGATCCGCGAAAACAAGCAGGTCCAGCCATGCGTTGGTGTCGAGGACGATGCGGGGTGGCGTGTCGGGCATGGCGACAAGGCTAGCAGCCGCCACGCCCGCGCGAGACCCGCGTCGGATCAGTCCTCGTCCGGGTGCGGCTTCCAGGCCGCCACGAGTTTCTGCTGCACCTGCGGAGGGACCGGCTCGTAGTGGCTGAAATCAAGCGCGTAGCGACCGCGCCCGGCCGTCGTCGACTTGAGCTCGGCGGCGTAGCCTTCCAGTTCCGAGAGGGGCACCTGCGCACGGACCACGATCTCGCCGCCCTTGAGCGTGTCGGTGCCGTTGATGCGCGCACGCTTGGACGCCAGCCCACCGCTGATGTCGCCCATGTGCTGTTCGGGCGCGACGACCTCCAGGTCGACGATCGGTTCCAGCACCTGCGGGCGCGCCCTGGCCACCGCGTCCAGGAAGGCCTTGCGGCCGGCAGCGACGAAGGCGACCTCCTTGCTGTCGACCGCGTGGTGCTTGCCGTCGTGCACGACCACGCGGATGTCCTGCATGGGATAGCCGGCCAGCGCCCCGCCGCGCAGCACCTCGCGCACGCCTTTCTCGACTGCGGGCAGGAACTGCCCGGGGATGGTGCCGCCCTTGATCTCGTCGACGAACTCGAAGCCACCGCCGCGGGGCAACGGTTCCACCCTCAGGAACACCTCGCCGAACTGCCCGGCGCCACCGGTCTGCTTCTTGTGGCGATGGTGGCCCTCGGCGCGGCCACCGATGGTCTCGCGGTACGCGATGCGAGGCGGCCGGGTGGTGACTTCGACCCCGTGGCGGTCCTTCAGTCGGTCGATGTTGATGCGCAGGTGGAGGTCGGAAAGTCCACGCACCACCGTTTCGTTGGTCTCCTCCTCGTGTTCGACGGTGAAGCAGGGGTCCTCCTCGGCAAGCTTCTGCAGTGCCGTGGCCAGCTTCTGTTCCTGGCCCTTGCGGGTCGCTTCGACGGCCAGGCCGAACATCGGCTTGGGGAAATCGATCGCGGCCAGGTGGATGTGGTCGTCCTCGTGGCTGTCGTGGAGCACCGCGTCGAAGTGGAGGTCGTCGACCTTGGCCACCGCGACGATGTCACCGGGCACGGCCTGGTCGACCTCCACGTGTTCCTTGCCCTTGAGCTTGAACAGATGGCCGACCTTGAACGGCTTGCGGCCATCGTCGATGAACAGCTGGCTGTCGCGCTTCACGGTGCCCTGGTAGACCCGGAACGCCGCGAGCTTGCCGACGAAGGGGTCGTTGACCACCTTGAACACGTCGGCGATCACGTGCGCGTCGGGGTCGGGCCGGGCGTCGATGGGCGTGGCGCCGGCCCCGTTGCGCTTCTCGAAGGGCGGCGGATTGGCCTCGCCGGGATGGGGCAGCAGGTGTTCCGTGACGTCCAGGAGCTCCGGCACACCGACCCCGCTGCGCGCCGAGCAGAACACCACCGGCACCAGGTGGCCTTCGCGCAGGCACTGCTCGAAGGCGTCGTGGAGCTCCTGCCCGGAGAGACCGCCCTCGCCGAGGTCGAGGTAGTGCTCCATCACTGTCTCGTTGACCTCGACCACCTGGTCGATGATGCGCTGGTGCCAGTCGGCGACGGGACCGAGGTCGCTCTCGCCTGCGCTGGTACCGAAGCAGTTGACGACCCGGCTGCCGCCGTCGGCCGGCAGGTTCAGCGGAAGGCAGACCGGTCCGAATGCTTCCCGCAGATCCTCGAGCACGCGCCCGGGGTCGGCGCCGTCCTGGTCGATCTTGTTGATCACGATGGCGCGGCACAGGCCACGCGAGCGCGCGTGCTCCATCATCCTCCGGGTGCCGTACTCGACGCCGCGGTCCGCGTCGACCACAAGCAGCACGGTCTCCACCGCCGCCAGCGAGGCCAGTGCGGGACCTCGGAAATCCGGATACCCGGGGGTGTCGATGAGGTTAACGTGGATGCCGCCGTGGTCGGTGCTGGCGATCGCCGCGTCGAGGGAGTGGCCACGGGACTTCTCCATCGGGTCGAAATCGGACACGGTGCTGCCGCGCTCGATGCTGCCTGCCGTCTGGATGGTGCCGCCGGCGTGCAGCAGGGCTTCGAACAGGGTGGTCTTGCCGGCGGCGGGGTGGCCTGCCAGGGCCACGTTGCGGATGCTTTCGGTGGAGTGCTGCATGACGTCGTACCTCCCAAGGGATGGCAAGGGAAGTCCGGCCGGGCGGCCGGGCTTTCGCGGACGGGGCCGCGTGCATCGTCATGGCTGTCCGCGTGGGAAGCGCTTCCGTCCGAGGGCGAGGGGCGCTCGGCGGGCGGTCATGGCGGGGATCCGGCCGGGGCCGGACGCCTAGGCTCGCGCCGTCCGCGGGGCGGGTCAAGTCCCGTGGACGGACATAACGCAACCCTCACGAAGCCCTCGCGGGGGCGTGCCACCATGGCGCGATCCCCCACCCGAGACAGGAGACTCCCGATGGCTTTCAAACGGTATGCGGACGCGGTCTGGCAGGGTGACCTGCAGGCCGGAAAGGGCACCATGAGTACCCCCCAGAGTGGCCTGTTCGACGCGCAGAACTATTCCTTCAAGACCCGCTTCGGCGACGAGAAGGGCACCAATCCTGAAGAGCTGCTGGCGGCCGCACACGCGGGCTGTTTCAGCATGGCGCTGTCGGCGGTCCTGGGCAAGGAAGGCCACGTGCCCGACCGGATCGCGACCCGCGCCGAGGTCGAGATGGAACCCGGTGCCGACCCCGGCCCGACCGTGACCGGCGTCCGCCTCGTGGTCGAGGCGAGCATCCCGGGCATCGACGATGCCGCCTTCCAGGCCATCGCGGAGGCCGCGAAGGCCGGTTGCGTGATCTCGCGCGCGCTGGCCGTGTCCGTGACGCTGTCGGCGACGCTCAAGGACTGACGGTCGCGCGGTACCTCAGTCCCAGTCGAGGGTGCCGCGGACGATATCGCGGACCTGGCCCCCCGACCAGACGTCGCCGTCGTGGTCGATGCGCAGGTGAAGGCGGGCGTCGTACCCCACTTCGCGGCCCTGGCTGGCCACGTACTCGAGGCGCCCGCCGGGGACGGCATCGTTGTGCCTGAGCCAGGCCGCCAGCGTCGCGTTTGCGGCGCCCGACGCGGCATCCTCGAAGCGCGGGCCGGCGCCGACGAGGGCCCGGACCGCGAGGTCATGGCCCTGGCCCGCGTCTGCCCGGGCGAACGCGCACAGCCCCATGCTGCCGGTCGACCCGGCAAGTGCGGCGACCGCGTCCCAGTCGGGTTGCAGGCCGCGCAGGGCAGCTTCGCTGGCGAGTTCCGCCACCCACCAGCGTCGCCCGCCGTCCATCAGTGCCGGCGGCAAGGGGCCCACCGGTGCCCCGGCCAGGATCGGGATGATCCGCGCGTCACCGGGATCCGCCACTTCGACCACGCGGGCGCGCGGCACGCGCACGGCGATGGTGCGTCCAGGACCTTCCCCGCGGACCGCCAACGGCAACACCCCGGTTTCGCCCTGTTGCCAGAGCAGGCCGTCCACCGGGGCCGCAAGGCCCAGTTCCAGCACCGCGTGGGCGGTGCCGATGCTCGGGTGCCCGGCGAACGGCACTTCGCGTTCGGGACTGAACATGCGCACCCGGTAGCTGGCCCCCTCCACGGTCGGCGGGAACAGGAAGGTCGTTTCCGGTCGCCGGGTCCAGCGGGCGATCGCCTGCATGCGGGACGCGTCGAGGCCGTCCGTATCCGGGATGACCACCAGTGGGTTACCCGCGCCGGGCCGGTCGGCGAACACGTCCATTTCCAGATAGCGGCGGGCCATATGACGGCGGGGCATGTCGAAAGGGTGTCCTGTGGCAGTGCGGGCGGGGGAGTTCGACTAGAATCGCGGGTCGGGATCGACGGTGGAAACGCAGGTCCCGGGTGGATTCCTGCCGGGCGCGACCCGAGACGGGAATTCTAGGCGGTACCGGCACGGGATGCCGGGCCGATTCCCCATGTCGATATAACCTCAGAGGCGCAGTGGTGGCAGAAGGACAGCGTTGGGTCGTACTCAAGTTCGGCGGAACCTCGGTTTCACGCCGCAACCGTTGGGACACCATCGGACGCCTGGCCGCCAAACGCATGGCCGAGGACGAAGCGCGCGTGCTGGTCGTCGTCTCGGCGCTGTCGGGCGTGACCAACGAACTCACGGCGATCTGCGCGGGTGACGGCATCCCGGCGCGGATCGAGGCGCTGGTGGAACGCCACCGCGCGTTCTGCGCGGAGCTCGAACTGGACGCGGATGGCGTGTTGGGCGAACGTTTCGCCGCGCTTCGCGCGCTGGGGAAGGACGTGCGTGCCGGTGCGCTCGCGCTCGACTGGCAGGCCGAAGTGCTGGCCCAGGGTGAGTTGTTGTCCTCCACGCTGGGCGCGGCCTACCTCCGCAGCCAGGGCCATGATTTCGGCTGGTGCGATGCCCGCGACTGGCTCGACGCGGTGTCGCTGCCGAATGCCAGCGAGTGGTCGCAGCGGCTTTCGGTCAACTGCCAGCGCGAGGCCGACGCGGCTTTCGTCGAACGCTTCAGCGCGCAGCCGACGGCGATGCTGATCACCCAGGGTTTCATCGCCCGCCATCGTGACGGCCGCACGGCGGTGCTCGGACGCGGGGGGTCGGATACGTCCGCGGCCTACTTTGGCGGCCTGCTGAAGGCGAAGCGCGTCGAGATCTGGACCGACGTGCCCGGCATGTTCAGCGCCAATCCGCGCGACGTGCCCGATGCACGCCTGCTGACGCGCCTCGACTACGCGGAAGCGCAGGAAATCGCCACCACCGGCGCCAAGGTCCTGCACCCGCGCTCATTGGGGCCCTGCCGCCATGCCGGCGTGCCGATGGCCATCCTCGACACCGAGCGCCCCGAGCTGCCGGGCACGCGCATCGATGCCCTGGCCGACGTCATCCCCGGCGTCAAGGCGATCAGCCGCCGCAACGGCATCGTGCTGGTGTCGATGGAAAGCGTGGGGATGTGGCAGTCGGTGGGTTTCCTGTCCGACATCTTCGAGCGCTTCAAGCGCCATGGCCTCTCCGTCGACCTGATCGGTACGTCTGAGACCAACGTCACCGTGTCGCTGGACCCCAGCGAGAACCTCGTCAGCACGAACGTGCTCGAGGAGCTTTCGGCCGACCTGGAGGAGATCTGCCGGGTGCGGATCATCCTGCCCTGCGCAGCGATCACGCTGGTCGGGCGCGGTATCCGCTCGTTGCTGCACAAGCTGTCCGGTGTGTGGGCGACCTTCGGCAAGGAGCGCGTGCACCTGATCTCGCAGTCCTCCAACGACCTCAACCTGACGTTCGTGCTGGACGAGGCCGATGCCGACGGCATGCTTCCGCTGCTGCACGCGGACCTGATCGACAGTGGCGCGATGCCGGTGCACGAGGCCCAGGTGTTCGGCCCGCGCTGGCGCGAGATCGAGGGCCAGTTGCGGCCCAAGCCGACGCCCTGGTGGCCGGCGGAGCGCGAGCGGCTGCTGGCGTTGGCCGGAGCGGGTACGCCGCGCTACGTGTACCACCTGCCGACCGTGCGCGAGCGTGCGCGGCAGTTGGCGGGAATCACGGCGGTGGACCGGCGCTACTACGCCATCAAGGCCAATTCGCACCCCGCGGTGCTGCGGACCCTGGTGGAGGAGGGTTTCGGGCTGGAATGCGTGTCGCTGGGTGAACTGCGCCGCGTGTTCGAAGTCCTGCCCGACCTGCCGCCCTCGCGCGTCCTGTTCACCCCCAGCTTCGCGCCAAGCGATGAGTACGCGGCGGCGCTGGCGCTCGGCGTCACCGTCACGCTGGACAATGTCGAGGCCCTGCAGCGCTGGCCCGGTGTGTTCCGCGGCCACAACCTGTGGTTGCGCATCGACCTCGGCCATGGCGACGGGCATCACGAGAAGGTCACCACCGGCGGCAAGAAGTCCAAGTTCGGCCTGGCCGCGGCGCGTGTGGACGAGTTCGTCGACGCCGCGCGCGCGCTGGACGTGCGCATCACCGGCGTCCATGCGCATCTCGGCAGCGGCGTGGAAACGCGCGCGCACTGGCGCCAGATGTACGACGAACTCGCCGGTTTCGCCCGCCGCATCGGCACCGTGCAGGTGCTGGACATCGGCGGCGGCCTGCCCATCCCCTACGGCCAGGACGACGAGCCGTTCGACCTGGACGACTGGGCCGAAGGGCTGGCCGAGATCAAGGCGGTCCACCCGGCCTTCGAGCTGGCGATCGAACCCGGCCGCTTCCTGGTGGCAGAGGCCGGCGTCCTGCTTGCCAGCACCACGCAGGTGGTGGAGAAGGACGGCGTGCACCGTGTCGGCCTCGACACCGGCATGAACGCGCTGATCCGGCCCGCGCTCTATGACGCATGGCACGAGATCAAGAACCTTCAACGCCTGGACGAAGCCGCCGACGGCGCATTCGACGTCGTGGGGCCGATCTGCGAGTCGAGCGATGTGTTCGGCCATCGCGTGCGCCTGCCGTCGACGACCACGCCCGGCGACTGCGTGCTGATCGCCGATGCCGGTGCCTATGGCTTCACCATGGCCAGCACCTACAACCTGCGGGCCCTGCCGGCCGAGGACGTCATTGAATGAGTGAGTGGAAATTCCAGCGCGACGCGATCGAGGCCTTCCGCTTCGTCCGGTGCTCGCTTGATGAGGCGAGCGGCACCGCCCGTCTCGTCTATGCCTTCGACGATGGCCCGGAGCTGGTCGAGACGGTCACCTTTCCCGGTGCGCCGTTTGCCCTCGACGAGGCCCGCGCGGCGGCCGTTGGCCGCGCCCTGCAATTGCTGCACCTGGTGGCTGGCGTCAGCTACTACAAGGCCGCCGTCCCGCGCAGGATCCGCATCGAGAACGGCGACATCGACGCCGCGACGGCGCGGCTGCTGGAGTCCATCTACATCAACGGACTGGGTGAGTTCGCCTACCGCAACGGGCTGGACGTGCGCGGCCGCATCCGCTTTCCGCATGCAGCGGACGAAGGGAAGATGGCGCCCGCGCTGGGCCTGTCGGCGCATGCCCTGGTCGCCATCGGTGGCGGCAAGGACTCGCTGGTCAGCATCGAGGCGCTGCGGGCGCTCGGCGTCGAGCAGACCGTTACCTGGATCGGCGGATCGCAGTTGATCCGTGCCTGCGCGGCGCATACCGGCCTGCCGACGCTCAACATCGGCCGGGCGCTGGCGCCGGAGCTGTTCGACTACAACCGCCTGGGGGCATGGAACGGCCACATCCCGGTCACCGCGGTGAACTCGGCCATCCTGGTGCTGGCCGCCCTGCTGAAGGGCGTCGACCAGGTGGTCTTCTCCAACGAGCGCTCGGCCAGCTACGGCAGTCTGATCGAGGGCACCGGCGAAGTGAACCACCAGTGGTCGAAGGGCTGGGCCTTCGAGCAGGCCTTTGGCGAGCATGTCGAACGCCACGTGGCCGCTGACCTGCATTACTACTCGTTGCTGCGGCCGTTGAGCGAGCTGGCGGTGGCGCGGCAGTTCGCGCGCACGGACCGTTACGACGCGCACTTCTCCAGCTGCAACCGCAATTTCCACATCCTCGGCGAGCGCCCCGCGAATCGCTGGTGCGGCGTCTGTCCGAAGTGCCACTTCGTATTCCTGGCGCTGGCGCCATTCATGCCCAAGGCGCGGCTGGTCGGCATCTTCGGCCGCAACCTCCTGGACGACACGGGGCAGACGGCGGGTTATGACGCGCTGCTTGAGTATCGCGACCACAAGCCTTTCGAATGCGTGGGCGAGGCCCGCGAGTCGCGCGCGGCGATGGCAGCGCTGGCCACCCGTGCGGAATGGCGCGGCGACGTGCTGGTCCAGCGCTTCGCAGGGGAGATCCAGCCCCAACTGGACATCACGGAGCTTGAGCTGGCCCCGCTGCTCGTGCCGGACGGCGTCCACCGCATTCCGCCAGCACTGGCAGGACGACTGGATGCGCATTTCCGCGCTTGAGGCGATCGCCGCGGCGGGAGGGCGCATCGGCCTGTGGGGCTGGGGCCGTGAAGGGCGCGCAGCCCATTCGGTCCTCCGTGCCCGGCTGCCCGGGGTGCCACTGACCCTGTTCTGCACCGAGGCCGACCGCGCCAGTGCGGTGGCCTTGGGGGACGACGGCCTGATCGTCGACACCCACCCGGATGCCGACGCACTCGCGCGCCATGCGGTCGTGGTGAAGTCGCCCGGCATCAGCCCGTATTCGCCGGAAGCCACCGCGGCGAGGGCGGCCGGCACCCGTTTCGTGGGTGGCACGGGCCTGTGGTTCGCCGAAAAGGCCGGTCCGGATGGGGTTGTGGCCGGCAGTGTCTGCGTCACCGGGACCAAGGGCAAGAGCACGACCACCGCGCTGCTCGCGCACCTGCTGCGCGCGGCCGGGCACCGGACCGCGCTCGCCGGCAACATCGGCCTGCCCCTGCTCGACCTGCTCTCACCCGACCCGCCCCCGGCATGGTGGGCCATCGAACTGTCCAGTTACCAGACGGGCGACGTCGCGGACAGCGGCGGCCGTCCGCAGGTGGCCGTGGTGACGAACGTCCATCCCGAGCACCTGGACTGGCACGGTGGCGAGCAACGCTACGTCGAGGACAAGCTGAAACTGGTCACGCAGGCGCGGCCGCGGATCGCGGTCCTGAACGCCGCCGACCCCCCCCTGGCAGCGCTCGAACTGCCGGGCAGCGAAGTACGCTGGTACGGCCGGGAGGACGGCTGGCACCTGCGTGGCGACGAGGTCTGGCGCGGGGACTCGAGCGTCATCGATACCCGTGGCATGCCGCTGCCGGGGCGCCACAATCGCGGCAACCTGTGCGCGGTGCTGGCGGCGATCGAGGCGCTCGGGCTGGATGCCCTCTCGATGGCGCCGGCTGCCTTCGCATTCGAGCCGCTGCCGCACCGTCTCCAGTCACTGGGTCGCCGGGACGGAATCGAGTACGTGAATGATTCGATCAGCACCACGCCGTACGCCACGCTGGCGGCGCTGGGCTGTTATCGCGGCCGCAAGGTCGCCGTGCTGGTGGGCGGACACGACCGCGGCATTGACTGGTCGGGATTTGCGACGGGGCTGCACGACCGCATGCCAAGGACGGTGGTCACGATGGGGGCCAACGGAGGACGCATCGCCGACCTGCTCGAGTCCGAGGCGCCGCGAGGAGGATTCGAGCTGATCCGGAGCGCCACCTTGCAGGACGCCATGGCAGTGGCCCGCGAGCGTCTCCAGGGCGATGGCGTGATGCTGCTCTCGCCCGGGGCACCGAGCTTCGGGCCTTTCAAGGACTACGTGGACCGGGGGCGCGCCTTCGCACGCGAAGCCGGTTTCGATCCGGACGGGATCAGCGCGATCCCGGGGCTCGGTATCGCCTGACGACGGACCAGGGGCTCAGTGGTCGCGGTTGACCGCGTAGCGCGCAAGGCCGCGGAGGGCAGCGACATGGGGGTTCTCTCCCAGTTCGTCGAGGCAGGCTTCGGCGGCGCCGGCGTAGGCCAGCGCGCGTTTCCGGCTGTAGGCGAGGCTGCCGTGCGCATGGATCGCGGCGAGCACGTCCGGCAGGGCGTCCACGTCGCCATGTTCGATCGCGTGGCGCAGGCGCCGACGCGTGGCCTCGTCGGCCTGCGACATGGCGTGGATCAACGGCAGGGTCGCCTTGCCTTCGGCCAGGTCATCGCCCAGGTTCTTCCCCAGCGTTTCCGCATCCGAGGCGTAGTCCAGCACGTCATCGGCGATCTGGAAGGCGTAGCCCAGGTTGAGGCCGTAGTCGTGGAGCGCATCGCAGGTCGTGTCGTCGGCGCCCGCGACCACGGCACCGAGTCGCGTCGCGGCGGCGAACAGCACCGCGGTCTTGCGCTCGATCACGCGCAGGTAGGCGGCCTCGTCGGTGTCCGGGTTGCGGACATGCAGCAATTGCAGGACCTCGCCCTCGGCGATCTGGTTGGTGGTGTCGGCCAGGATGCGCATGACCGCCATCCGCTCCAGCTCGACCATCAGCTGGAAACTGCGTGAATAGAGGAAATCTCCGACCAGTACGCTTGCGGCATTGCCCCAGACCGCGTTGGCGGTGCGGCGGCCACGGCGGAGGTCCGATTCGTCGACGACGTCATCGTGCAGCAGGGTCGCGGTGTGGATGAATTCGACCACGGCCGCGAGCTGATGGGCATCGGCGCCACGGTGTCCCAGGGCCCCCGCGGCGAGCAGCAGCAGCATCGGACGGAGGCGCTTGCCGCCGGCGCCGACGATGTACTCGGCGACCTGGTTGATGAGCACCACGTCGGACTCGAGCCGACGCCGGATCAGCGCATCCACCGCCGCCATGTCGTCACGGGCAAGGGCCTGGATGGCGGGGAGGTCCGGGAGGCTGGCCTGGGGCTGGGCTGACATGGCACGGGGGGCGGGGAGACCCGCGGATTATACGCGCCGGCGGCCGGCCTGGCCGGGCCCCGTCAGGGAATTCCTACGTCACCACGCGCTCCGGTCGGATGGCAGCAGGCCGGGCGTTATACTCAAATGTCCCGTGCCGGCGGCTGCCGGCGCTTCCCGGACCCACATAGGACGCAATCCATGGCACGTGGCATCAACAAGGTCATCCTGGTCGGCAACCTCGGCAACGATCCCGACATGAAGTACACCCAGGGTGGCATGGCCATCTGCACGCTGAGCGTCGCCACCACCAGCGTGCGCAAGGATCGCGATGGCAACAGCCAGGAACGCACGGAATGGCACCGGGTCAAGCTGTTCGGCAAGCTTGGCGAGATCGCCGGCGAGTACCTGCGGAAGGGGCGCCAGGTCTATATCGAAGGCTCGATCCGCTACGACAAGTTCACCGGGCAGGACGGGCAGGAGCGCTACATCACCGAGATCGTCGCGGACGAGATGCAGATGCTCGGTGGCGGCGAGGGCGGAGGCCGCGGAGGGAACTTCGGTGGTGGCGCGGGAGGCGACCGTCCGTCGCGGCCGGCCCCACGCCAGGATTCCCCGGCCCGTCGGGAAGCGCCACCCGCGAAGTCCAACGACTTCGGTGACGACTTCGCCGACGACGACATTCCGTTCTGAGTCTTCCCCTCGGCTGCGATAGGATTGCAGCCCTCGATTGTTCGTCGGATTCAACAACTGGAGGCCTGAGTGCCCACTTGGCTCGTGACCGGCGGTGCCGGCTTCATCGGCGGCAATTTCGTGCTGGCCGCGGTTTCGCGGGGCATCCGCGTCGTCAATCTGGACGCGCTGACCTATGCCGGCAACCTGGATACGCTCGCCTCCCTTGAGGGCAATCCAGAGCATGTGTTCATCAAGGGCGACATCGGCGACCGGTCGCTCGTCGCACGCCTGCTTGCGGAGCACCGGCCCGATGCGGTGGTGAACTTCGCCGCCGAGAGCCATGTCGATCGATCCATCGACGGACCGGGCGCCTTCGTGCAGACCAATGTCGTGGGCACGCTGAATCTGCTCGAGTGCGCGCGGGATTACTGGAAGGCGCAGGATGATGCCGGACGCGAGGCGTTCCGCTTCCTGCACGTGTCCACGGACGAGGTCTACGGCTCGCTGGGCGAGACCGGTGCGTTCACCGAGACCACTGCTTACGCGCCGAACTCCCCGTATTCCGCCTCGAAGGCGGCATCCGACCATCTGGTCCGGGCGTTCCACCATACCTACGGGTTGCCGGTGCTGACCACCAACTGCTCCAACAACTACGGCCCTTACCAGTTCCCCGAGAAGCTGATCCCGCTGGTGATCGCCAAGGCGTTGGCGGGCGAGCCGATCCCCGTCTATGGCGATGGCCTGAACGTTCGCGACTGGCTGTACGTGCAGGACCACTGCGACGCGATCGCCTGCGTGCTGGAGAAGGGCCGGGTCGGCGAGACCTACAACGTCGGCGGCAATGCGGAGCGCGACAACCTCACGGTCGTCCGCATGCTCTGCGCCCGCCTGGATGAGCGCGAGCCTCTTGCTGACGGGCGGAGGCGCGAGGAGCTCATCACCTTCGTCAAGGACCGGCCCGGCCACGACAGGCGCTATGCGATCGACGCCAGCAAACTTCGCGACGAACTGGGCTGGGAGCCCAGCCTCGGCTTCGAGGAGGGCATGGCACGCACGGTGGACTGGTACCTGGGGCACCAGCCCTGGGTGCAGCGCGTGCTGGATGGCAGCTATCGCCTCGAACGCATCGGCCAGGCTTGAGGGAGGTCGTCCAGATGGCACGCAAGGGCATCATCCTCGCGGGCGGCTCGGGTACGCGCCTGTATCCGATCACCCAGGCGATCAGCAAGCAGCTGTTGCCGGTCTATGACAAGCCGATGATCTACTACCCGCTCAGCGTCTTGATGCTGGCGGGGATCCGCGACGTCCTGATCATCAACACGCCCCACGAGCAGGGGCTGTTCCAGAACCTGCTGGGCGACGGCAGCCAATGGGGCATGAACCTCGAATACGCGGTCCAGCCCAGTCCCGACGGGCTGGCGCAGGCGTTCCTGATCGGTCGCGAGTTCCTCGGGGGGGCGCCGAGTTGCCTGGTGCTCGGCGACAATATCTTCCACGGCCCCGGGCTCACTTCGATGCTGAAGCGGGCCGATGCGCGCGCCGAGGGCGCCACCGTGTTCGGCTACTGGGTGCGCGATCCGGAGCGCTATGGCGTTGCCGAGTTCGATGGCGATGGACGCGTGGTCAGTCTGGAGGAGAAGCCGGCGCAGCCGCGATCGAACTATGCGGTGACCGGCCTCTATTTCTATGACGCGCGCGCAAGCGACATCGCCGCGGAACTCACGCCGTCCCCGCGCGGCGAACTGGAGATCACCGATCTCAACAAGCGCTACCTCGAAGAAGGATCGTTGCACCTCGAACAGCTGGGCCGCGGTTACGCCTGGCTGGACACCGGCACCCATCAGTCCCTGCTGGAAGCCAGCAACTACATCGAGACGATCGAAGCGCGCCAGGGCCTGCGTGTCTGCTGTCCGGAGGAGATCGCCTGGAACAACGGCTGGATCGATGACGCCCAACTGGAGGCGCTGGCACGACCGCTGGCCAAGAACGGCTACGGCGAATACCTGCTGGGCCTGGCGAAGCGGGGGTTCGTGCCATGAAGGTGATCGAAACCGGGCTGCCCGGCTGCATCGTGATCGAGCCCCAGGTATTCGGCGATGACCGCGGGTTCTTCTTCGAGTCGTTCAACCTGGACAAGCTTGCGGATCATGGCCTGCAACCCGCATTCGTGCAGGGCAACGTCTCCTCGTCCACCCAGGGCGTGTTGCGCGGGCTGCATTACCAGTGGCCGAAGCCGCAGGGCAAGTACGTCTCGGTCGTCGAAGGTGAGGTCTGGGACGTGGCGGTGGATATTCGTCGCGGGTCGCCGCACTTCGGACAGTGGACCGCCGTCCACCTGAGCGCTGAGAACAAGCGCCATTTCTGGATCCCGGAAGGTTTCGCGCACGGGTTCGTCACCCTGAGCGAACGCGCCGTGTTCACGTATCTGTGCACCGCCACCTACGACCGCGACGCGGACGCCGGCATCCGCTGGAATGACCCGGGCCTGGCGATCGATTGGCCGGTTTCGTCCCCAGTGCTGTCCGAGAAGGACGGGCGCGCGCCGTTCCTTGACGAGGTGTCCGGCGAACGCTTGCCGGTTTACCTGCCATGAAATGCCTGCTGGTAGGCGGGAACGGCCAGGTGGGGCATGAGCTGCGGCGCAGCCTGGCACCGCTGGGGGAGCTGCTGGTCACCACCCGGGATGGCGACCTGGGCAACGGCCTGCGGGGCGAAGCGCTCGACCTGAGCCGCACCGGGGACATCGCACCGCTGGTCGAGCGCGTGGCGCCGGATATCGTCGTCAACGCGGCCGCGTACACCGCGGTGGACCGGGCCGAGCAGGAGCGCGAACTCGCCTTCCGCGTCAACGCCGAGGCGCCTTCGGCGCTGGCGGCTGCCTGCGCGAACGCCGGCATCCCACTGGTTCACTATTCAACCGACTACGTGTTCAACGGTCGCGGGACGCGTCCGTACCGCGAGGACGACCCCACGGATCCCCTGGGCGTGTACGGGCAGAGCAAGCGGGCTGGCGAAGAAGCGATCCAGTCTGCCGGCGGCGACCACCTGATCCTGCGTACCGCATGGGTGTATGCCGCGCATGGACACAATTTCATGCGCACGATGCTCAAGTTGGCTGCCGATCGCGATCGGCTCCGGGTGGTGGACGACCAGGTCGGCAGCCCCACGCCGGCCGCTTGGATTGCCGATGCCACTGCCCGGTTGCTCTCGCGAGCGGCCATGCCGCGAGGGATCGTCCATCTCACCACCGCGGGGGCCACGAGCTGGCACGGTTTCGCGGAGGCGATCTTCGAAGAAGGCGTCCGGCGTGGCGCGATCGCGCGCAGGCCACACGTGACGCCCATCCCCACGGCAGACTACCCCACGCCGGCCGCGCGCCCGGCCTATTCCGTGCTGGACACGGCATTGCTGGCCTCACACGGCATCGAGCCACCGGAATGGCGGGCCGCGCTCCCGGACACCCTCGAGCAGGCCATGCGCTGAACGGAACCGGATCGTGCGTTCCGGCGGCCGTCTTCGGCTACTCTTCGTGGGCCGCGCCGGCGATGCCGTGGGGCGCAACGGGGATGCGGCGCCATATGGAAGGGGATTTCATGAAGAAGTTGCTGATGTTCGCCGCGCTGCTCGCCATCGCGCCGGCCCATGCCGCAGCTCCCGTGGACGTGCAGGCCTACACGCGTTCCGGACAGTTCAACGAGTTGAAGATATCGCCCACGGGCGACCACCTGGCCGCAACGGTCCCGCTGGAGGACCGGACCGTCCTGGTCGTGATGGACCGGAAGACACTCGCCGTTACCGCCAACCTGCAGATGGGGGCGAACGGCCATATCGCGGATTTCGTGTGGGCGACGCCGGACCGCCTGCTGATCAGCGGTGCGGAAAAGTTCGGCTCGCTGGAAGCGCCGCAATGGACGGGCGAGCTGTTCGCCATGAACGCGGATGGCAGCCGGATCGAGATGCTCTCCGGCGCGCGCGTGGACGATGGTGGACTGGGCACCACCATCAAGCCCAAGCAGGGCAGCGACAGGATCGCCGCGCATCCCATCCCGACCATCGCCAATACCGCCGACGATCGCACGGCGCTGGTCCGTGTCATTCCCTACAACACGCGTGACCCCTATACGGTGGCCGAGAGAATGGACCTGTTCACCGGCCGGCGGATGCGCGTGGCGACGGTGCCGGTCCGGGGCGCGCATTTCGCCACCGACAACCAGGGTGTCGTGCGCTATGCCTGGGGCTCCAACGCGGACAATTCGCGCCGGCTCTACTACCGCAGTTCGGAGGATGCCGACTGGCGCCTGGTCAAGGCAGAGGAGAACGGCCTGTTCGAAGTGCCGATCGGATTCTCCGAGGACGATGCCACCGCATACCTGCGCGTCGAGCAGCCCCGCGGGCCGGATAGCATCGTCGCGGTCGACCTCGCGTCGGGCACCCGGGAAGAGGTGCTGCGGGACGAAACCGCCGACCCGGCCCTGATCGGTTACCAGCATGGAGCGGAGACCAACGTGATCTACCGCTCGGGTACCCGCATCCCGTTGGGCGTGTTCTACGTGGACGGCAAGCCCCGCTCGGCCTTCATCCAGCCCGATGCACCGGAGGCACGGCTGTATCGCAGTCTCGAGGCGGCCTTCGAGGGCCAGGCGGTGGAGATCACCTCGCAGACGGCGGATGGCCGGCTCGCGCTCGTCCATGTATCGAGCGACGCCAATCCGGGCGAGTACTACCTCTTCGACACCGTCGACAAGAAGGCCGATTTCGTCGTCGCCAACCGCGACTGGTTCGATCCCGGGCAGCAGGCCACCAGTACCCCGTTCACCTTCACCGCGCGCGATGGCATGGCGCTGCACGGCTACGTGACGCGGCCACGCGGCAGTGACGGGCAGGCGTTGCCGATGGTCGTCATGCCCCACGGCGGGCCGTTCTTCATCCAGGATGTCTGGGGCTTCGACACACAGGCGCAGATGCTCGCGGATGCCGGCTACGCGGTCCTCCAGCTCAACTTCCGTGGTTCGGCAGGCTATGGCCGGGCCTACGAGAGCGCTGGTGCCCGCGAATGGGGCGGCAAGATGCAGGATGACCTGACCGATGCAACCCGCTGGGCCATCGAAGAGGGCATCGCAGACCGGGGCCGCATCTGCCTGTTCGGGGCCAGCTATGGTGCCTACGCGTCGTTGATGGGCGTCGCCAAGGAGCCGGATCTCTATCGCTGCGCGGCGGGTTACGTCGGTGTCTACGATCTCCCGGCGATGCAGGCGGAGGACCGTCGCTCGAGCCTCCGCCTGGGCAACTGGTCGATGGAGTGGGTCGGTGATGCGGCGACGCTTGCTGCGGTATCGCCGAACCGCCTGGCCGACCGGATCAAGGCGCCGGTGTTCCTGGCGGCCGGCGGGGAGGACCACATCGCGCCGATCGAGCATACGCAGAAGATGGAGCGCGCGCTGCAGGCCGCAGGTGTGCCCGTGGAGAGCCTGTACTACAGCACCGAGGGACACGGCTTCTACAAGGAGGCGCACCGCCGCGAGTTCTATACCCGGTTGCTGGCCTTCCTCTCGACCCATCTCGGGGGCGGCGTGGCCGCCGAGGCCACCCCGGCCGGCAGCGGGTCAACGGCCCGCTGATCCACCTCCGTCGGACGAATGCTACGGGAACGGCGCCTCCGGGCGTCGTTTTCGTTCGGGAGGGGACCCGGGAGACCCGTGCGCTGCTGCATCGCAGCATCCCCGCGCGCCCTGCGAGGCGGGGCGGCGCCTTTGCGGGCGACCTTGCCGGCGGCCTACCATCGGGTCTTTCGTCCCGATGCCCGGAGTTCCCGATGCCCGTCCGCCCTGCCATCCTGCCGCTGCTCATCGCGGCCGCGCTGCCCGTTGCCAGCCTGTCTGCCGCCCCGCGCGGCTTCGATGTACGGGATCTCGCGTCGATGGACCGGTTCTCTTCGCCCACGCTTTCGCCCGACGGCCGCCATGTCGTGTTTGCCAAGCGCGTCGCTGACCTCGAGGCCAACAGCGCGAGCACCAGCCTGTGGATCGAGGACCTGTTCGCGCGCGATGCCGCACCGCCGAAGCAACTTACGCCCGAAGGGTGGAACGTGAACTCACCGGCCTTCGGTCCCGACGGCGGGACGGTGTATTTCCTCAGTGCCCGGTCGGGGAGCTCCCAGTTGTATGCGATGGATACCGGCGGCGGAGCGCCCCGCCAGCTGACCGACCTTCCGGTGGGCGTGGGCGGTTTCCAGCTGTCCCCGGAGGGCGACCGCGTGGCGGTCAACGTGGAGGCGTTCGTCGACTGCAAGAGCGATCTGGCCTGCACCGCCGCGCGCACGGCGTCGCGGGACGCGTCGAAGCAGACCGGTGTCGTGTACGACCGCATGTTCGTACGGCACTGGGATGCATGGAACGACGGTCGCCTGAACCGCGTGTTCGTCGCCGCGCTCGGCAGGACGCCTGCGAAGACGGCGACCCTGGTCGGCGCCGACCTGATCGCAGACGTGCCATCGAGGCCTTTCGGCGACAGCAGCGAGTACACCTGGTCGCCCGACGGCCAGACCCTGGTGATGAGCGCGCGCCTCGCCAACGGCGAGGAGCCCTGGTCGACCAACTTTGACCTGTACCAGGTCAACGCCGATGGCAGCGGCACCGCGCGCAACCTGACGGCTGCCAACCTGGCCTGGGATACCGGCGCGACCTTCAGTGCCGACGGCGGCACGTTGTACTACATGGCGATGAAGCGCCCCGGCTTCGAGGCCGACCGCTTTGGCCTGATGGCCATGGACCTGTCGACCGGCGCGAGCCGCGAGATCGCGCCCGATTGGGATCGCTCCGCGGGCGGCATCACGCTCTCGGTCGACGGCGAGACGATCTACACCGCCGTGCAGGACATGGGCGAACATCCGCTGTATGCCGTCGATATCGCCACCGGCGAGCCGCGCAAGCTGGTCGGCGATGGCGGCGTCTCGTCGGTGCAGCTGGCGGGCCCGACGCTGGCGTTCACCCGCAACGGACTCAAGACCGGTGACGTCATTTACACGGCGACCCCCGACGGCGAGTCGCTGCGCGCGATCACGCCGAGCGCGGGCGAGATGCTCCCCGACGTGGCGTTCGGTGACTTCGAGCAGTTCAGCTTCAAGGGCTGGAACGGCGAGACCGTGCACGGCTACGTGGTCAAGCCGTGGAACTACGAAGCCGGCAAGACCTACCCGGTAGCCTTCATCATCCACGGGGGGCCGCAGGGCAGCTTCGGCAACGGCTGGAGCTATCGCTGGAACCCGCAGACCTACGCCGGCCAAGGCTACGCGGCGGTCATGATCGACTTCCACGGGTCGACCGGCTACGGCCAGGCGTTCACCGATTCGATCAGCGGCCACTGGGGCGATCGCCCGCTGGAAGACCTGCAGAAGGGCTGGGCGGCGGCGCAGGAGAAGTACCCATTCCTCGACGGTGACCGCGCCTGCGCGCTCGGCGCGAGCTACGGCGGCTTCATGGTCAACTGGATCGCCGGGAACTGGTTCGACGAAGCCGGTCACTCGCCCTGGAAGTGCCTGGTCAGCCACGACGGCGTGTTCGACCAGCGCATGATGGGCTACGCCACCGAAGAGCTGTGGTTCACCGAGTGGGAGAACGGCGGCACGCCCTACGACAACCCGGAGGGCTACGAGAAGTTCAACCCGGTCAACCACGTGCAGGACTGGCGCGTGCCGATGCTGGTCATCCACGGCCAGCTCGATTACCGCATCCCGGTGGAGCAGGGCCTGGGCGTGTTCACCGCGCTTCAGCGCCAGGGCATCGAGTCGAAGTTCCTGTACTTCCCCGACGAGAACCACTGGGTGCTGAAGCCGCAGAACAGCGTGCAATGGCATGACACCGTCAACGGCTGGCTGAAGCAGTACATCGGCCAATAGCACGGGTGGGCCGGTGCCCACGCGGGCGCCGGCCTCGCCTCATCCAACACCAGGAGCCTCGATGGCCGCTGCCACCGACCCCGCCACCACGTCCGCCTTCATCACCAACGATGCCGTCGTCATGGGCCTGCTGGCCGTGACACTGGGCGCGATCTTCTGGACGTCATCGCGGCCTTCCGGATTCTGGAAGTCCTTCTACACCTATGTGCCGGCCCTGTTGCTGTGCTACCTGGTGCCGGCGATCTACAACAGCATCGGACTGATCGACGGCAACGCGTCCGGGCTCTACCCGATGGCGCGCGACTACCTGCTGCCAAGTGCCCTGGTGCTGCTGTGCATCGCGATCGACCTCGGCGCGATCGTCCGCCTGGGGCCGAAGGCGGTCGTGATGTTCCTGACCGGCACCCTGGGGGTGATGCTTGGCGCGGTGGTCTCGTTCTCGGTGATGGGCCTCGTGCATCCGGAGACCGTGGCCGGGGACACCTGGCGCGGCATGACGACGGTCGCCGGCAGCTGGATCGGCGGTGGCGCCAACCAGGCGGCGATGAAAGAGGTGTTCGAGGTCGAGGAGAACCTGTTCGGCCAGTTCATCGCGGTCGACGTGCTGGTGGCGAACGTGTGGATGGCGGTGCTGCTGTTCCTGGCGGCGCGATCGGAGGTGTTCGATCGCTGGACCGGCGCCGACACCTCGGCGATCGACGACATGAAGCGGCGCATCGAGGCCTACCAGGCCGAGCATTCGCGCAACCCGAGCCTGGCCGACCTGATGGTCATCCTCGCGGTGGGCCTGGGCGCCACCGGCCTGTCGCACTTCCTGGCCGATCCGCTGGTCGCCTGGCTGGAGTCCCTGCCGTTCGCCGACGCGCTTGCGGATTACAGCCTGACCTCGACCTTCTTCTGGATGGTCGTGTTCGCGACGACCCTCGGCCTGCTGATGAGCTTCACGCGCGCGCGGACCCTGGAGGGCGCCGGCGCGTCCAAGGTCGGCTCGGCCATGCTCTACGTGCTGGTCGCGACCATCGGCATGCACATGGACATCGGGGCGCTGCTGGACAAGCCGGGTCTGTTCGCGCTCGGGCTGATCTGGATCGCGGTCCACGGCGGCCTGCTGCTGCTCGTCGCCAAGCTGATCCGTGCGCCGCTGTTCTTCATGGCCGTGGGCTCGCAGGCCAATGTCGGTGGCGCGGCCTCGGCGCCCGTGGTCGCCAGCGCCTTCCATCCCGCGCTGGCGCCGGTGGGCGTGCTGCTGGCCGTGCTGGGCTACGCGCTCGGCACTTATTGCGCCTACCTGACCGGGCAACTCCTGCGCATCATCGCGACCTGATTCGCGCCCACGGGTGCTGCGCTGCAGCACCCGTGACGCCCCACGGTGCAACTTTAGTCGGAATGCGCCGCGACTTTGCCGGTCGTGCTTCCAATCCGGCGGGGGAGCGACCATGCTCGACCCGGTGACGGCGGAGGGCCGTCGCAGCCGATGAGGAGGGGTCCGCCGTGAATGCCGTCGTCCTGATGCTGATTGGCCTGGCCACCATGGCGCTGGGCTTCTTCTTCTACTCGAAGTTCATCGCCGAGAAGATCTACCGGCTCGACCCGAACTACGTCACCCCCGCGCATTCGATGCGCGACGACATCGACTTCGTGCCCACCAACAAGTTCGTGCTGTGGGGGCATCACTTCACGTCGGTGGCGGGTGCCGCGCCGATCGTCGGCCCGGCGATCGCGGTGATCTGGGGCTGGCTGCCGGCGTTCCTGTGGGTGACCCTGGGCACGGTGTTCTTCGCCGGCATCCACGATTTCGGCGCGCTGTGGGCCAGCGTCCGCAACAAGGGCAAGTCGATCGGCACGCTGACCGGCACGGTGATCGGCAACCGCGCGCGCAACCTGTTCCTCGTCGTGATCTTCCTGCTGCTGCTGATGGTCAACGCGGCCTTCGCGGTGGTGATCTCCAACCTGCTCGTCGCGAACCCGGCCTCGGTGATCCCGACCTGGGGCGCGATCGTGGTGGCGCTGTTCATCGGCCAGGCGATCTACCGGTTCAAGGTGCCGCTGCTGTGGCCGTCGATCATCGGCGTCGTCGTGCTGTACGCGCTGATCTTCCTCGGCCAGGCGTATCCGGTCACCCTGCCGGAATCGGTGTTGGGCTTCGGTCCGAAGGCGCAGTGGATCATCCTGCTGTTCGCCTACGCGGGCATCGCATCGCTGCTGCCGGTGTGGGTGCTGCTGCAGCCGCGCGACTACATCAATGGCCTGCAGCTGTTCGTCGGCCTTGGGCTGATGTACGCGGCCACGCTGTTCTTCCACCCGACGATCGTCGCGCCGGCCGTCAACGCCGACGTGCCTGACGGGACGCCCGGCATCGTGCCGCTGTTGTTCGTGACGATCGCCTGCGGCGCGATCAGTGGCTTCCATGGCCTGGTGGCATCGGGCACCAGTTCCAAGCAGCTCGACAAGGAGACCGACGCGCGCTTCGTCGGCTACTTCGGCGCGATCGGCGAGGGCATGCTGGCGCTGGCCGCGATCATCGCCTGCACCGCCGGCTTCGCCACCTTGGGCGAGTGGCAGGGCGTGTACGACAAGTTCGGCTCGGGCGGCGTGGTCGCCTTCGTCAACGGCGGCGGCAACATCCTCGCCAACGGGCTCGGGCTGGATCCCGGCCTGGGCGCGACCATCCTCTCGGTGATGGCGATCCTGTTCGCCGCCACCACCATGGATACCGGGCTCCGCCTGCAGCGCTACGTCGTGCAGGAGGCGGGCGAAATCGTTGGCATCAAGCCGCTGCAGAACGCCACCGTGTCCACCGTAGTGGCCCTGGGCTTCTGCCTCGCGCTTGCCTTCGGTGCGGGCGGCGACGGGGCGGGCGGCATGGTCATCTGGCCGCTGTTCGGGACGACCAACCAGCTCCTGGCCGGCCTCACCCTGGCCATCCTGTCGGTGATCCTGATCAAGCAGCGGCGATCGGTCTGGTTCACCGCGATCCCGCTGGCTTTCCTGCTGGTCATGTCGCTGTTCGCGCTGCTGGTGCAGCTCGGACAGTTCTACAACGAGCAGAAGTGGCTGCTGCTGGGCATGGACGTGGTGATCCTGGTGGCCGCGCTGTGGGTGGCCTTCGAAGCGATCGGTGCGATGGCAAGGGGAGCGGGGCCGGCCGTCGTGGACGAAGCCCGCGGATGAAGCGATCGCAGGCCCGGGGTGGGCAATCCCTGGCCGCGCGGCTGTCGTCCGGCCTGCGCGAGTTCTACGTAGCGCCTTACCGCGCGACGTTCGCACGCGCGCAGCGCGACGAGGACGACCTGTTCATGCTGCTGGTGTTCGCGGAGACGCTGGGCGTCCCCAACCCGGCCGCCTGCTACACCCTGGAGTTGATGCCCGTGATGTACGAGCGCTTCCATGACTGGCATCGCCGCATGGGCATGGAGCGCTCACCGCTGGACCACGTCGGCTGCTGTTGAGCGCGATGTTGCTGGAGCTCGCGCGGCGGCGGCGCATCCTGTTCCTCGGCGGGAAGGGGGGCGTCGGCAAGACCACGGTCGCCGCGGGCGTGGCCGTGGCGGCGGCATCGGAAGGGCGTCGCGTACTGCTGGTGTCCACCGATCCGGCCCATAACCTTGGGCACCTGTGGCGGTGCGAGGTCGGTGATCGCGTCCGGCGGCTCGCGCCCAACCTCGATGGGCTGGAGCTCGATCCCGAGCAGACCGCGCGCGCGCATCTGGACGAGGTCGGGGTCGCGCTTCGCACGCTGATGCCGCGCCACCTGTCCGGAGAGGTCGACAAGCACATGGCCCTGTCGATGGACACGCCGGGCATGCACGAAGCGGCGTTGCTGGAGCGCATGGCCGAACTGGTCGAGGAGGGGCTCGGGACGCACGACCTGCTGGTGTTCGACACCGCGCCGTCGGGCCACACCGCACGCCTGATGGCCTTGCCCGAGATGATGCAGGCCTGGGTCGACGGCATGCTGCAGCGGCACGAGCGCAGTCGCCACCTCGGCGATGTGCTGCGCGGCCTGGGCAAGGACGATCCCATGGGCCGGCGGGTCGTGGGCGGTGACGACGAGGGCGCGGCATCGCGCGACGACCGGATTCGCGCCATGCTCCAGCGCCGGCGGCATCGCTTCGATCACCTGCGCGCGAGCCTCTCGGACGCCGGGTTGACGGCCTTCGTGATCGTCCTGACGGCCGAACGGCTGCCCGTACTCGAGACCATCGAACTGCATGCGCAACTGCGCCGCAGCGGCATCGATGTCGGGGCACTGGTCGTCAATCGACGTTCGCCCACTGATGCCGGGGCGCTGCTGGCGGGGCGCGCGGCGATGGAAGCGGGGCACCTCGAGACGCTGGCACGTGCGTTACCGGGCGTCCCGCGCCACGAAGTGCCGCTTCTGGCGGACGAGCCGGTCGGGCGCGCGGCGCTGGAGGCGCTGGCCACCCGGCTGGCCGCTGCCCCTGGGTCCTGAGCCGGTTGCGCGCTACAGCCAGCCGACACGCCGGAACAGGCGATACAGCGCGTAGCTCGTGCCGGCCACGATGGCGATCAGCAGCGCGTAGCTATGCCGACCCTGCAGTTCCGGCATGTGCGCGAAGTTCATGCCGTACCAGCTGGTCACGAGGGTCGGCGCGGCGAGCAGGGCTGCCCAGGCGCCCAGCCGCTTGACGGTCTCGCCCTGCTGCACGGTCACCAGCGACAGGTTGGTGCTGACCGCGGCGGTCAGCATCTCGCGCAGCATGTCGGTGGTCTCGCTCATCCGCAGGACGTGGTCGAGCACGTCGCGGAAGTACGGTTGGATGTCGTCGTCGATCAGCCCGTGGCGGGTGCGGCTGAGCTGCCCAAGGATGTCCTGCAGCGGTGACATCGACATGCGCAGCCGGGTGAGTTCGCGCTTCAGCGTGTACAGCCTGCGCACGACGCGGGGGTGGAAGGTTTCCCCCAGGATGTCGCGTTCGAGCAGGTTCAGTTCGGCATCGAACTCGTCGACGATCGGGCGGTAGTTGTCGACGATCATGTCCAGCACCGCGTAAAGCGCGGCGCCCGGTCCGTGGCGGAGCAGTTCCGGTTCGCGCTCCATCCTGGCCCTGGCCGGTGCGTAACTGATCGATGCGCCATGGCGGACGGTGATGAAGTAGCGTTCGCCCACGAAGATCTGCGTCTCGCCGAAGCCGAACGTGTCGTCGACCCGCTGGGCGGTGCGCAGCGCGACGAACAACGAGCTGCCGTAGCCTTCGATCTTGGAACGCTGGTGGGCGTTGTGGGCGTCCTCCACCGCGAGGTCGTGCAGGTCGAAGACGTCCTGCAGGCGCTCCAGCAGTGCCTCGTCGGGCTGGTAGAGGCCGACCCAGACGAACCCCTGCGACGTATCGGCCAATGCCGCGGGAATATCCTCGAGGGTGATGTCGCGCCGCGTGCCATCGCGGTCGTAGGCGCTGCAGTTGACGACGCAGCCGGGATCGAGGGTGCTCATGACGCCATCCTGCCGCCCGGCGCGACGGGCGACAAGCCGGGCTCAGCGCAGCCGCGTCCGCGCCGATTGCCGGAATGCCCACCAGAGCCCGGCATGGATCGGGCCGAACAGCACGATCCAGCGCAGGTTCTGTTGCGGAATGACGGGGAGCCAGTAGAAGAACAGGGCGACGACGGGCAGCGTCGCCACCGCCGCGAGCAGGAGTCCGAACAGCCGACCCGCCGCCCGTCCCCGCAACAGGCGGATGCCGCCGGGCAGCAGCAACCAGCACAGGGGACTCAGCAGGAACAGATTGCGGTTCGCCCATCCGAAGCGGTGCTCGGTTCCGAACCAGATGAAAAGCATCAGCGCACCGAGTACGCCGCAGATGGCCCAGAACGGCAAGGCAATGGCCGCGACCGTGCGCGGCATCCGCGGTCCCGCGAGGGCGCAGGCCGCGCCGATCAGGATGCCGGCGAGCGCCCATGGCCACCAGCGCCGGGGAGCCTCGAACGGTTCCGGCGGCAGTCGCTGCGGCAACAATGCGGTTGCCGACGCGACCAGCGGCCGGCCGGTGGCCGGGTTCCCGACCTCGTCGAGGGCCGACGCCAGTCGCATCGGCACGAAGGATTCACCCCAGAGCGGCTGTGGCCGGTCAGCCAGTGGGCCCAGGCCTAGGTCGAAACCCAGCCACATCCAGGGTGCCGGCGATGCCAGGCGCACGGCTTCGCTGCGGAAGGTGGTGCCATGGGAGCGTCCCTGCGTCTGCCGCGCCAGGGCGCCGCCCAGCGCCGCGTCGATCGCGTCGCGCACCCGGGTGGAACAGTTGTCGAGGAAGTAGTCGTACCGGTAGTAGGCATTCTCGGGCTGCGCATTGGCCGACAGTGCCTCCGCGAGCCCGCGCGCCTGAGCATCGTCCAGGTCGAGCCATTGGATCGAGACGCCGCGGCCGACCTCCTCGTAGTAGCGCAGGTCCTGGCCAAAGGGCAGGGCCGCCAGCCGGTATCGCATGTCGCCGCGTACGAAGCGCATGATGAAGCCGGGCTCGTCGGGATCGAAGAAGCCGAAGTTGTAGGAGGTCCGTTCGCCCGTGGAGGCGTCCTCGACCACCAGCGCGTTGTGCCCGAAGCGCTCGAAGAAGATCTCGCCCGGCTGCATCGTGGCGACGCCGATGCGCGGGGCGGAGGCGTCCGCCGGTGGGGCGGGATCCGGGGTGCTGGCCCCTGCGAACCCGCAGGCCAGCAACAGCAGGAGCAGGCCGATCAGTCGCGGGGCGATGCGTCGGGCCGCATCACGCATCACCCAGGATCCCGACATGGAAGGCGTGCACGCGTCGTGCGTCCGCGCTGGACACGCGGAACACGAAGCGGCCCAGGGTCAGCTCCTCGCCGGCCTCGGGCAGATGGCCGATCGCGGCGATCACCAGGCCCCCGATCGTGTCGTACTCGTCGTCGTCGAAGTCCGCGCCGAAGCGCTCGTTGAAATCCTCGATCGGCGTCAGCGCGTCGACCACGTACTGGCCGTCGGCCTGGGCGGCGATCAGGGCATCCGGGTCCTCGGCGTCGTCGTGTTCGTCGTCGATCTCGCCGACGATCTGTTCCAATACGTCCTCGATGGTGAGGAGGCCGGCCACGCCGCCGTACTCGTCGATGACGATCGCCATGTGGTTGCGGCTGAGGCGGAACTCGCGCAGCAGCACGTCGAGGCGCTTGGATTCGGGGATCAGCACCGCCGGCCGGATCAGCGCGTGGATGCCCTCCGGCGCACCGTCGTCCACCATCAGCCGCAGCAGGTCCTTGGCCAGCAGGATGCCGAGGATCTCGTCCTTGTCGTCGCCATGCACCGGGAAACGCGAGTGGCCGGATTCGACCACCTGCCTCAGCAGGGCCTGCAGGGGTTCGTCGGCGGCCAGGACCACCATCTGCGAGCGCGGGATCATCACGTCGCCCACGCTCATGTCGGAGACGCTGATCGCGCCTTCCATCATCGCGAGCGTATCGGCGGCGACCAGGCCATCGGCCTGTGCATCGCGCAGCAGTTCGACCAGGTCTTCGCGGGTGGTGGGTTCGCCCGAAAGGGCCGAACTGATCCTGTCCAGCCACGACCGCCGTTTCTCGGCCGGCCGGTCGGTGGTATCGAGCGATGGGGTACTACTGTCGTCCTCGGACATCATGTCGGTTGAAACGCCCGCGGGGGTTGGGCGTCGGGGCGAGTCTAGCGCAGGAGCGGGCGTCGTGCGCGCCCGGCGCCTCAGGCGTCGGGGTAGGGGTCGGCAATCCCGAGCGTCCCCAGGATATCCCGCTCCAGCTGCTCCATCGCGGTGGCTTCGGTGTCGTCCTCGTGGTCCCAGCCGAGCAGGTGCAGGGCGCCGTGGACCGTCATGTGGGCGTAGTGGGCGGCGAGCGGCTTGGCCTGTTCACGGGCCTCGCGGGCGACCACGGGCGCACAGATCACCAGGTCGCCGAGCAGCGGGAAGCGGACGTTCTTCGGCAGGCCCTCGGGCACCTCGGCCGGAAAGCTCAGGACGTTCGTGGCGTAGTCCTTGCCCCGGTAGTGGCGGTTCAGCGCGCGGCCCTCGCGCACGTCGACCAGCCGGATCGCGAGGTCGGCTTCGCGGATGCGGCCCTCAAGTGCGGCGGCCACCCACTTGCGGAAGCTCTGCGCGGCCGGCACGCCCTTGCGGGGCAGGCCGTAGGTGATGCTGACATCGAGTCGGACGGGACCGCGGGTCATGGTCGGCTCAGCCCTTGGGGCCGGTTTCGGAATCCGAAGCGTCGCGTGCATCGTAGGCGTTGACGATCCGCGCCACCAGAGGGTGCCGGACGACGTCGCGCGATTCGAAGAACGTGAACGAAATGCCGTCGATGTTGCGCAACACCTCCAGGGCGTCCTTGAGCCCGGATTTCTGGTGGCGCGGCAGGTCGATCTGGGTCATGTCGCCGGTGACCACGGCCGTGCTGCCATGGCCGATCCGGGTCAGGAACATCTTCATCTGCTCGATGGAGGTGTTCTGTGCTTCGTCGAGGATCACGAAGGCATCGTTGAGCGTGCGCCCGCGCATGTAGGCCAGCGGCGCGATCTCGATGACGTTCTTCTCGAGCAGCTTGACGACCTTCTCGACGCCCAGCATCTCGTACAGCGCGTCGTACAGCGGGCGCAGGTAGGGGTCGACCTTCTGGGTCAGGTCGCCCGGCAGGAAGCCGAGTTTCTCGCCGGCCTCCACCGCGGGGCGGACCAGGATCAGCCGGTGCACCCGGCCCTCGTTCAGCGCCTCGACCGCGCTGGCCACCCCCAGGAACGTCTTGCCCGTACCGGCCGGGCCGATCCCGAAGTTGACGTCGTGGGTCGCGATCGCGTGCAGGTACTTCTGCTGGTTGGCGCCACGCCCGCGCACGGTGCCCCGCTTGGTGCGGATGCTGACGTCCTGGGGTACGTAACCGGGGGAGGCCTGGTCGGCCCCGCTCTCCGCGATCCGAAGATGGATGACGGCCTCGTCCAGGGTTTCCACGGCGGCGTCCTCCCACAACTGGCGGAGCAGGCGCTCGGTACGCGCAGTGGCGGCGGGTGCGCCGGTGACCCGGAACACCTGGCCCCGGTTGGCGATCTCCACCCCGAGGCGCAGCTCCAGCTGGCGCAGGTGCGCGTCGAACGGCCCCGCGAGGTTGGCCAGGCGCTCGACGTCGTCGGGTTGCAAGGTGAAATCCGTGGCAGTCGTGCGGGCAGTCGAAGCGTTCAAACGTGATCCGTCATCCGGGCAGGGGACGCTCGCGCGTCCGCGCGGCGAGTACGAAGCTTGCGCCGAGTACGGCATTTTCGCAAAAGTACCGGGCAGCACGCGTTCAGCCCCGTGGGCGCGCACGCCACGCTGCGGCCAGGCACAGCAGGCCGCCCGCCAGCCACGCCCAGCCCTGCACCGCTGGCGGCGATGACATGGCGTGGATGGCGAAGCGGGCGATGCCGAGCACCCCAAGGCCACCGAACCACAGGCTGAGGGCATGGGCACGCAGCCAGCGTGCTGCCGCCTGTGCGCTGGTAAGCCGGGACTCGTGCATGGGGCCACCTTAGCGCGCGCGAGCCTCCCCGTGTTTGCGCGACCGGCGGATCGACACGGGTGACTGCCGATGAACCGTGCAAGCGTGAACAGGCTGGCGCCGGGGACGCCGGCTACCCGGTGGCCTTGCGCAACGCCACCGCGTTCATGCAGTAGCGCAGGCCGCTCGGGGGCGGGCCGTCCGGGAACACGTGCCCGAGATGCGCGTCGCACTGGTTGCATACCGTTTCGACCCGCTGCATGCCGTGGCTTTCGTCCAGCCGGTACGCGATTGCATTCGCCGCCGCCGGCTGGCTGAACGAGGGCCAGCCGGTGCCCGAGTCGAACTTCTTGCCGGCGTCGAACAGCAGCGCGTCGCAGCACACGCAATGGTAGCGACCGGGTTCAAGCAGCCCGCAGGCCGGGTCGCTGAATGGTCGCTCCGTGGCGGCCTGCCGGGTGACGCGGTACTGGTCGGGCGTCAGCTGCCGACGCCACGCATCCTCGCTCTTCTCAACGCGCCGGTCCGGGAGGGGGGTGCCCTCGCGCGCAAAGCGCATCACGTCCTGCCAGGTCAGCATGCGCGTCTCCAAAAGAGGGGGAGAGCTACTCTCGCACAGGCGCACTGAAGGCATCGTGCACCGGCGGTGCCACTGGCGGGCGCTATTGCACCGTGCAGTCGAATGCCATCGTGAGGCGGTTGTCCGGTGCCGTTGGCGCAAGCAGACCCAATGCAACACCTGCGGCGAGGTCGCCAATGGTGACCGCGCTGGCCGGGCACGCCGCGCTGGGGCCGGCGCAGGTCACCGGGTTGCCGGTCACGCCGGCTTCATGCGCCCTCGGATAACGGGCCGCGCTTGATCGGGCCTTGCCGCTGCCGCACAGTCGAACCCGGATCGGGACGGGAGAAGCGGAATGCCGGTGTGTCGTTTCATGGCCTGGGTGATGCTGTTGATGCCGATGCCTGCCGTGCAGGCGGCAGAGGTGACGGTGGTTCGCGCGGGTGCGATCCACACCATCGACAAGGAGGCGCCCCATGTCGAAGCGCTGGCATTCGACGGGGACGGTCGCATCCTCGCCACGGGCACGCATGAGGCGCTGGTGGCCCGGTTCGCCGACGCGGCGCACCTCGACTTCGGCGAGGCCACCGTGGTCCCGGGCCTGATTGATGCCCATGGCCACGTGGCGGGGCTGGGCATGGCACGGCTGACGGCCAGCCTGGTGGGCGCCCGCGACAAGCAGGACGTGCTGGCCCGGCTTCGCGAGTTCGCCGCCGATCTGCCGGACGGCGCATGGCTGGTCGGTCGCGGCTGGGACCAGAACGACTGGCCCGACCGCCAGTTCCCGACCGCAGCCGACCTCGATGCCGCGTTTCCCGACCGCGCGGTCTGGCTGGAGCGCATCGATGGACACGCCGGCTGGGCGAACACCGTCGCGATGCAGGCCGTGCAGCGCGACCTGTCCGGCGACTGGCAACCCGATGGCGGACGGATCGTGCGCGATGCGGCGGGCCGACCGACCGGCGTATTCATCGATGCCGCCGCATCGCTGGTCGAGGAGGCAAGGCCCCCGGTCGACGAGGCCACGGCCGAGCGCGCCCTGCAGCTGGGCATGCAGGCCGCCGTGGAACATGGCTTGACCGGTGTGCACGACGCCGGCGTCGACCTGGCCGGATTGCAACGGTACCGGCGCCTCGCCGATCGCGATGCGTTGCCGATGCGCATCACCGCGATGGCGGCGGGAGACGGCGACGCCCTGGACGCGCTGTGCCGCGATGGACTGTACCGCCATCCTTCCGGTCGCCTCGCCATGCGCACGGTGAAGGTCTACGCCGACGGTGCGCTCGGCAGCCGCGGCGCAGCACTGATTCGCGACTACAGCGACGATCCGGGAAATCGCGGGCTGATGGTGACGCCTCCGCAGGGGCTGCGCGCGGTGGCTCGCAAGGCGCGCGACTGCGGCGTGCAGGTCGCCACCCATGCCATCGGGGATCGTGGCAACCACGAGGTGCTGGAGGCCTACGACGACGTCCTCGGCAGCCGCGCCGGCGACGGCCATCGCTGGCGCATCGAGCACGCGCAGGTGCTGGCGCCGGAAGACCTGCCGCGGCTTGCGGGCCTCGGGGTCATCGCCTCGATGCAGCCCACCCATGCCACCAGCGACATGCCGTGGGCCGAAGATCGCCTTGGCCCCCAGCGGATCGTCGGCGCCTATTCCTGGCGCCAGCTGCGCGACAGTGGCGCGCGCCTGGCGCTGGGTTCGGATTTTCCGGTCGAGTCGGTCGATCCGCGCCTGGGCCTGCATGCGGCCACCACGCGGACCGATGCCGAGGGCCTTCCGGCCGGCGGCTGGCGTCCGGAGGAAAAGCTCACCGCGTTCGAGGCCCTGAGGGGGTTCACCCTCGATGCGGCCTACGCGGGCTTCGCCGAGAGCGAGGTCGGCAGCCTGGCGGTCGGCAAGCGCGCGGATTTCGTGGTATTCGCCGAAGATCCGCTACACGTCGCGCCAGGGGGCCTGCGAAACCTGACCGTGCTGGCGACCTATGTCGACGGGCGGCCCGTCTACCGCCGGGGCGAGGCAGGCGGCATGGGGCCGACGCAGGGGCCGTGAGGCGCATCCCACGCGATGGGCCCCGGCGACCGGGGCGCCTCGTCAGGCCGGCGCGTCGTCGCGTGTCAGCACCCGCCCGCGCAGGGAGTTGCTCAGGGCGCCGGTGATCACCACGTCCACGAAGCGACCGACCAAACGCGGGTCGGCCGGGAAGTTCACCGACCGCATGTTCTCCGTCTTGCCGGTCAGCTCGTTCGGATCCTTCCGCGAAGGTCCTTCCACCAGCACGCGCTGCACGCTGCCGACCATCGACTCCGAAATCCGCTTCGCATTGGCGTTGATCGTCGCCTGCAGGCGCGAGAGGCGGGCGTGTTTTTCCTCGCTGGACACACTGTCCTCGAGGTCGGCCGCCGGCGTGCCCGGGCGACGCGAATAGATGAACGAGAACGACTGGTCGAAGCCGACGTCCTCGATCAGCTTCATCGTCTTCTCGAAGTCCGCTTCCGTCTCGCCCGGGAAGCCCACGATGAAGTCGGAACTGATCGAGATGTCCGGCCGCACCGCGCGCAGCTTGCGGATCTTCTGCTTGAACTCGAGCGCGGTGTAGCCGCGCTTCATCGCCGCCAGCACCCGGTCGGAGCCGGCCTGGACGGGCAAGTGCAGGTAGTTGGCGAGCTGTGGGACGTCGCGGTAAGCCTCCACCAGCGAGTCGCTGAACTCCAGCGGGTGCGAGGTGGTGAAGCGGATGCGGTCGACGCCGTCGATCTCGGCGATCGCCCGGATCAGCAGGCCGAGGTCCGCGACACCGGCATCCTCGCCCTCCCCGAACGGACCCCGGTAAGCGTTCACGTTCTGGCCCAGCAGGTTGATCTCGCGGACGCCCTGGGCAGCGAGGTCCGCGACTTCCACGAGGACATCCTCGAACGGGCGGCTGATCTCGGTGCCGCGCGTGTAGGGCACCACGCAGAACGAGCAGTACTTGGAGCAGCCCTCCATGATCGACACGAAGGCGGTCGGGCCCTCGGCGCGTGGTTCGGGCAGCCGGTCGAACTTCTCGATCTCGGGGAAACTGATGTCCACCTGCGGGCGGTCCTGCTCGCGGCGGGCGCGGATCAGCTCGGGCAGGCGGTGCAGGGTCTGAGGGCCGAAGACCAGGTCGACGAACGGCGCGCGCTTGATGATCGCCTCGCCCTCCTGGCTGGCCACGCAGCCGCCCACGCCGATCAGGACCGGCCGGTCGCCGCTCTTCAGCGTCCGCCAGCGGCCCAGTTGGCTGAAGACCTTTTCCTGGGCTTTCTCACGGATCGAACAGGTGTTCACCAGGATGACGTCCGCCTCTTCGGCATTCGTCGTCAGCTCGAACCCGTCGGACGCGGCCAGCACGTCGGCCATCTTGGCCGAGTCGTACTCGTTCATCTGGCAGCCGTGGGTCTGGATGTAGAGCTTCGGCGCGGAAGCGCCCCCCGGCTGGCGATGGCTGGCAGGGGCGGGCGCGGCCGACCCGGCGGTCGGCAAGGCGTGGAACTGGGTCATGGGTCGTCCCGGGGAAGCGGCGGTTAATCCGTGCCGGTGAGCACTGCAAAGGGCGTCTGATTGCGTATTGTAGCGGCCGGAACACCGACCCGGTCGCGTTTTCACGGGTTGGAAGGTGGCAATTCAGGTCGAATGGAGTGACACTCGCGCTTATGAAGGGGGCCTTCACGCTGTTGGGGATCATGTGTCTGTTCGCGGCCGCACCGGCGGCGGCGGGCACGATTTACCGTTGCGAAGGCGCCGACGGGGTGCCCAGTTACGTCAGCAAGCGCGTCGCGGGCGCGCGCTGCACCGCGGTGACAAGCTACAGCGGGGGGCGCAGTGCGCCGTCCCAGCCGACGACCGCCGCCGCCTTGCCGCAGCCTTCCCGGCCGGCCACGGTGGGGGCCGCCACACCCGCCAATCCAGTGGCCGGGTCGCCCGCCAGCGGCAGCGTCCAGGCCGCGGATGGCCCCTCGATGACCAATGCCGCCCCCATCCAGAGCGTGCGCCAGGGTGCCCCGGGTTCGCGGACGGTATCCGGGCAGGTGTACTCCTACATCAAGGACGGCGTCCGCCACTACACCAGCCGCCGCCCGTCGGGCGTGGCGAACGCGGGTGCGGTGCGGACGATCAACTACAGCTTCATCGAGACCTGCTACGCCTGTGGCGAAGCGAGCGGCGTGAACTTCGGCGCGGTCAGGCTGAACACGGCGGCGTACAGCAACGAGATCGCCGCTGCCGCCCGGCGCCACGGCGTCGACGAGGCCATCGTACGTGCGGTCATCCATGCCGAGTCGGCCTTCAATCCCAATGCGCTTTCGCATGCGGGGGCCCAGGGCCTGATGCAGCTCATCCCGGCCACCGCGCGGCGGTTCGGCGTGGAGAATCCGTTCGATGCCAGCCAAAACATCGAGGGTGGCGTGCAGTACCTGGCCTGGCTGCTGAAGCGCTTCAACGGCGACCTGACGCTGGCAGCGGCCGGCTACAACGCGGGCGAGGGGGCGGTCGACAAGTACAACGGCGTCCCGCCGTACCGTGAGACGCAACGGTACGTCCAGCGGGTCGGCGTGCTCGCCGAACGCTACCGGAGCGCGGTCGTCCAGCGCTGAGCCCCCCGTGGCGCGGCCCGCTCGACGACCGGACCCGTTTCCTGACCGGGTCGACGCGTGCGGATTGTCTGTTCGTTAAGCCATCCGGTACACTTTCCCGTCTTTATAAGCCGCGAGCAGTCGCCAGTGGCCGGCTCGCGGTGAACTTCGATATTCAAGAGTTGCGGAGTGCCGGATGGCCAACCAAGGGGTCAACGATCCTATTCATGAGCCCGTCAACGCGGGGCGTCGACGGTTCCTGACGGCGACCACCGCCGTCGTTGGCGCTGCCGGCGTCGCGGCCGCGGCCGTGCCGTTCATCAAGTCCTGGAACCCCAGCGCGCGGGCCAAGCTCGCTGGCGCGCCGGTGACCGCGGACATCAGCGCCCTGCAGGAAGGCGAACGCCTGGTGCTGGAGTGGCGCGGCCAGCCGATCTGGATCGTCAAGCGTTCCAAGGCCGTCCTGGACGCCCTGCCGACCCTTGACGGCCACCTGCGCGACCCGCGCTCCGAGAATCCGGAGCAGCAGCCGGCCTACATCGCAGAGGCCAGCCCCGAGCTGCGCTCGATCAAGCCGGATGTCTCGGTGCTGGTCGGCCTGTGTACCCACCTCGGCTGCTCGCCGGAGATGAAGGCGGAGATCCGCCCCGAGCCGTTCGATCCCGAGTGGAAGGGCGGCTACTTCTGCCCCTGCCACAAGTCGCGCTTCGACATGGCCGGGCGTGTGTTCGAGGGCGTGCCGGCACCGACCAACCTGGTCGTGCCGCCGCACCACTACGCCGACGACACCACCATCGTGATCGGCGTCGATCCCACGCAGACCAACAGCGCGGGGGCCGCGTAAGCCATGTCGAACATCATCACCCGTACCGCCAATAACGTGATGGACTGGGTCAACGCGCGTGCGCCCGGCATGATGCCGATGTACCGCAAGCACATGACCGAGTACTACGCGCCGAAGAACTTCAACCTCTGGTACTACTTCGGTTCGCTCGCGATGCTGGTGCTGGTCAACCAGATCCTGACCGGCATCTTCCTGACGATGCACTTCAAGCCGTCCGCGGCCGAGGCGTTCTCGTCGGTCGAGTACATCATGCGCGACGTCGAGTGGGGCTGGCTGATCCGCTACATGCACTCCACCGGCGCGTCGCTGTTCTTCATCGTCGTCTACCTGCACATGTTCCGCGGCCTGATGTACGGCTCGTACCAGAAGCCCCGCGAACTGGTGTGGATCCTGGGCATGTTGATCTACCTGGTGCTGATGGCCGAGGCCTTCATGGGCTACGTGCTGCCCTGGGGCCAGATGTCGTTCTGGGGCGCCAAGGTGATCATCTCGCTGTTCGGCGCGATCCCGGTGATCGGCGGCGGTCTGGTCGAGTGGATCATGGGCGACTACCTGCCCGGCGATGCCACCCTCAACCGCTTCTTCGCGCTGCACGTGATCGCGCTGCCCCTGGTCCTGCTGCTGCTGGTCGTGCTGCACCTGGGCGCGCTGCACGAGGTGGGTTCCAACAACCCGGACGGCGTCGACATCAAGAAGGGCCCGAAGGGCAATCGCTGGGACGCGAACAAGCCGAAGGACGGCATTCCCTTCCACCCGTACTACACGGTCAAGGACCTGTTCGGCGTCGGCTTCTTCCTGATCATCGCCGCCTTCATCATCTTCTTCGCACCGGCGTTCGGTGGCTGGTTCCTCGAGCACGACAACTTCGTCGAGGCCAACCGCCTGGTGACCCCGGAGCACATCAAGCCGGTCTGGTACTACACCCCGTACTACGCCATGTTGCGCGTCGTGCCGGACAAGCTGGGCGGTGTGATCGTGATGTTCGCGGCGATCGCCATCCTGTTCCTGGTGCCGTGGCTCGACAAGGCGAAGGTCAGGTCCTATCGCTACCGCGGGGTGTTCTCCTGGGTGATGCTGCTGGCCTTTGCGTTCAGCTTCCTGTGGCTGGGCAAGATCGGCGCGGGCCCGGGCACCGATCCGGTCGAGACCATCGTCGGCCGCATCCTGACCTTCTTCTACTTCGCGTTCTTCATCACCATGCCGCTTTGGACCAAGCTGGACCGGACCAAGCCGGTGCCGGAACGGGTGACGATGCATGACTGACCTCATCACCGCCAACGACCGAATCGCCCGGACCGCCAAGCCCATGAAGAAGTTCGCCATTTTCGTCGCCGGCCTGCTGGTGTCGGCCACCGCACTTGCCGCGGGTGGCGGCAACACCGAGCAGGCGGGCACCGACCTCGGTGACCAGGCCTCGCTGCAGCGCGGCGCACAGCTCTACATGAACTACTGCTCGGGCTGCCACTCGCTGAAATACCTGCGTTACTCGCGCATGGCCGAGGACCTGGGCCTGACCGAAGAGGAGGTGATGAACAACCTCAACTTCACCGGCGCCAAGTTCGGCGAACAGATCCAGGTGGCGATGACCGCCGAGCATGCCAATGCGTGGTTCGGCAAGATGCCGCCGGACCTGAGCCTGATCGCGCGCTCGCGCGGTCCGGACTGGATCTATACCTACCTGAAGTCCTTCTACCTGGACGAATCGCGGCCGCTGGGCTGGAACAACACGCTGTTCCCCAACGCGTCGATGCCGAATCCCCTGTGGGAGCTTCAGGGCCTGCAGCACGCCGAGTACGGCGAGCCCGACGCGGCAGGCGAGCGCCACGTCACGGGGCTGAAGGTCACCCAGCCCGGCGAGCTGGATGCGTCCGGTTTCAACCAGGCGGTGCGTGACATCACCGCCTTCCTCGAGTACGCCGGCGAGCCGGCCGCCCTGAAGCGCCAGAGCCTGGGCGTGTGGGTGATCCTGTTCCTGTCCGTCTTCACCTTCCTGGCCTGGTTGCTCAAGAAGGAATACTGGCGCGACGTGCACTGACGCCGGGACGCCCGGTCCGCTCCGCTCCGCGCGGGGCGCCGGGGCCCCGGGGCTTTACGGGCACGCTGCTGACAGGCAGTCTCGGGACCGTGGCGACCGTCCACAAGGGGTGGGCGGCGTCTTGACGACGGGAGCGCTCGCGCCTCCGTCCCAGGAGAGGTCGATGATGGCGGCAAGTCCCCGTATGCGTAATGCCCTGACACTGTTTTCCTCGACCGATTGCGTGCTCTGCCACCGGGTGCGCCTGGTGCTCGCGGCCAAGGGCGTGAGCTACGACCTGATCCCGGTGGATCCGCAGAATCCTCCCGAGGACCTGATCGACCTGAATCCGTACCACTCCGTGCCGACCCTGGTCGAGCGCGAGCTGGTGCTGTACGCCGCCAGCGTGGTCAGCGAATACCTCGACGAACGCTACCCGCACCCGCCGCTGATGCCGGTGGATCCGTTGTCCCGCGCCCGCCTGCGCCTGGCCATGCTGCGGCTGGAGCACGACTGGGTGCCCCAGGTGCAGGCCATCCAGCTGGGCAACAAGGCGCAGGCCGATGCCGGGCGGAAGCGCCTGAAGGAACTGCTGACGGCGTCGGTGCCGCTGTTCAAGGCCGGCAAGTTCTTCCTGAACCCGGAAATGAGCCTGGCCGACTGCGCCATGGCCCCGATCATCTGGCGCCTGCCCGCGCTGGGCGTGGCGTTGCCCAAGGATGGCAAGGCGATCGAGGACTACGGCAGCCGGATCTTCCGCAGCGCCGGGTTCGCGCGAAGCCTCACCGAAGACGAGCGCAAGCTGAACGAACTGCCGGTCTGAATCCCACTGCCACGTGGCCCGGCCCGCGCCCGCGACGACTGAGCGGGCGGCACGCCCGGGTCGCGGGGCCCGCTGCCCGGCGGCACAGGGCGCGCGAGGCTCGACAGATCCGCGTGCGGGCTCCAAAGTAGGCGGCTGATGCAGCATGCGAAGTCGTTGGCAATGAGTGAATCCAGTCCCCCCATGAGCAGTCACCGCCCCTACCTCCTGCGGGCGCTCTATGAGTGGATCGCGGACAACGACATGACGCCCCATCTGCTGGTGGATGCCACGCACGCCGGGGTCAAGGTGCCCTCGCACGCAGTGGACGATGGCCGGGTGGTCCTCAACGTGGCGCAGCGGGCGGTCTCCCATCTGGAAATGGGCAACGATGCGATCATGTTCGATGCGCGCTTCGGCGGTGTCAGCCAGTCGGTCGTCGTGCCGGTCTCGGCCGTGCTTGCCATCTATGCACGCGAAACCGGGCAGGGCATGGCGCTGCCCGAGGACGTGGGCGGCTCGGCTCCGGGCGGACGGCCCGGCGCGGACCCGGAGGGGGCCGATGCGTCGGCCCCGCCTACCCTCAGTGCAGTGCCGGGCGATGCCGAGCGTCGAGAGGATGACGGCGACGGAGACGACGATGGCCCCGGCGCCCCGGGCCCGCGTCGCACCGGGCACCTGCGCGTCGTGAAGTAGCGCGGACGGCGGTGGGATTCAGGTCGCGGGCGGCAGCGGCGGTCCGCTGAACATGACCAGCCGGTCCCCCCGCAAGGTCATCCGGCCAAAGTAGCGGTCTTCCCCGTCGATCGAATACTCGAAGCGGAACGTGCGCTCCAGCCCGAGTCGACCGTCGTCGTGCCGGCACAGGCGCATCCCGGCGGCGTGGACGCTCTGGTCCAGCCATTGCACGCCAGCGCGCCTGCAGGCGTCCCGGCCCAGTTGACCGGCGCGCTCGGCGGCGGCACGGGCCGAATTCCACCAGGCGTACCCGAGGGCGCCGAGCAGCATCAGTGCGATCGCGGTGGGCATGGGACGGGGCCTTGGCGTGGGTCAGGCCGGCGGCGGGCCGAGTTTCATCGACAGGTCGATGGCCTGGACATGCTTGGTCAATCCGCCGATGGAGATGCAGTCGACGCCATCCTCCGCGATGGCGCGCAGGCCCTCCAGGTCGACGCCCCCGGATACCTCCAGGGGAATCCGGCCATCGAACGGCGATGCGCGCGCAATCGATACGGCTTCCCTGCGCATCGCCGCGGTGAAGTCGTCGATGAGGATGCGCTCGCAGCCTTCAGACAGGGCCTCGCGAAGCTGCTCGAGGGTTTCCACTTCGACGATCAGCGGCAGGGTCGGGTGGGTATCGCGGGCCGCCCGGATGGCCAGCGTCAGCGAACCGGCGGCGCGGACGTGGTTCTCCTTCAGCATGAGCTGGTCGTACAGGCCCATGCGATGGTTGTCGCCGCCCCCCACGCGCACCGCGTATTTCTGCGCCAGGCGCAGGCCGGGCAGGGTCTTGCGGGTGTCGAGGATGCGGGTTCCGGTGCCGGCCACCGCGGCGACATGGCGTGCGGTGGTGGTGGCCGTCCCGCTCAGGGTCTGCATGAAGTTCAACGACGCCCGTTCGGCCGTCACCAGGGCGCGGATGCGGCCCGAGAGCGTGGCCAGCACCGTGCCGGCGGCCACGGCGTCGCCTTCCTCCACCCGCCAATCGATGCGGACGTCGGGATCCAGCGCGCGATGGCAGGCATCGAACCAGGGGCGGCCGCACACCACGGCGTCCTGCTTGCACAGCAGGTAGGCGGTGTCCGGGCCATCGGGCAACAGCGCGGCGGTGACGTCGCCACTGCCGATGTCTTCGGCGAGCGCGTTGGCGACGTCGGCATCCACCTGGTCCGGAGGCGGTGCCTGCACGCTCATGCCGCCGGGAAGCCGTCGAGGCCGGTCGTGGCCAGGGCGTCTTCGGCCAGCAGGACGGGAATGCCGTCATCCACCCGGTAAACCGTCCTGCGGTCCCGGGTGACCAGGGCTTCGTCCAGCGGTGACGGCTCGAGCGCGCCATCGGCGCGGCGCAGGGTGCCGGCGGTGATCGCGGCGTTCACCGCGGCCAGGCCGTCCTTGTCCAACAAGGCGAGGGGCTGGCGGGTGGTCGGGCAGACCAGGAGGTCGAGCAGCTTGCGGTCCATGGGTATCCTGGAGCGGGTAAGGCGGCCACGAGCGGGCGCGGGCGCATGTAGAATACCGTTTTGACGTTGGACCGAGCCATGACCGACCGCAAGACCGCGACCGACGCCCCGCCGCTGGTGGGCATCGTGATGGGGTCGCGTTCCGACTGGGAGACCATGCAGAACGCCGCGCAGCGCCTCGAAGCGCTGGGTGTGCCGCATGAAGTGCGGGTGGTGTCCGCGCACCGCACCCCGGACGTGCTGTTCGACTACGCGGCCTCGGCGCAGTCGCGCGGGTTGAGGGCCATCATCGCGGGCGCCGGCGGCGCCGCCCACCTGCCCGGCATGCTGGCCGCCAAGACCGCGGTGCCCGTGCTGGGCGTACCCGTGCAGAGCAAGGCGCTCAACGGCATGGATTCGCTGCTTTCGATCGTGCAGATGCCGGCGGGGATTCCCGTCGCGACGTTCGCGATCGGCAACGCCGGCGCTTCCAACGCGGCGCTGTTCGCCGCGGCGATGCTGGCGCCGGAGCATCCCGGGATAGGCGAAGCCCTCGCGGCATTCCGGCAGAAGCAGACCGACGACGTGTCCTCCAACGACGACCCGCGCCAATGACGACCGTCGGCATCCTGGGGGGCGGCCAGCTGGCCCGCATGATGGCCCTGTCGGGCGCGCCGCTCGGGCTGCGTTTCAAGGTGATGGATACCGCGCCGGATGCCTGTGCCGGACAGTTCGCGCCGATGGTGGTGGGCGACTACCGCGACGAGGCCGCGCTGGCGGAGTTCGCGGGCAGCGTGGACGTGGCGACCTTCGATTTCGAGAATGTGCCGTCCGAATCCGCGGCCTGGCTGGCGGAACGGATCCCGGTGTTCCCGAACCCGCGCGCCCTGGGCGTGGCCCAGGACCGGCTGGCCGAGAAGACCCTGTTCCGCGAGCTCGGCATTCCGGTCCCGCCGTTTGCCGCGGTGGATACCCGCGAGGGGCTGGACGGTGCCGTCGCCGAGGTGGGCCTGCCCTGCATCCTCAAGACCCGGCGTCTTGGCTACGACGGCAAGGGCCAGTTCCGGATCCGCACCGCCGACGACATCGACGCCGCGTGGGCCGCCCTGGGCCCGCAGGCCGACAGCGTGGGCCTGATCGTCGAAGGCTTCGTCGCTTTCCAGCGCGAGCTGTCGGTCGTCGCGGTCCGTGGCCGGGATGGCGAGTTCCGCACCTGGCCGCTTACCGAGAACTGGCATGTCGATGGCGTGCTGTCGGCAAGCCTGGCCCCCGCGGCCGTGGATGACGTCCTGCTGGCGACGGCAACCGGCCACGCGCAGGCCCTCGCCGATGCGCTGGATTACGTCGGCGTGTTCGCGCTTGAGCTGTTCTGCCGGGACGGGGAGCTGCTGGCCAACGAGATGGCACCGAGGGTGCACAACTCGGGCCACTGGACCCTCGAGGGCAGCGAGACCAGCCAGTTCCAGAACCACCTTCGTGCCGTACTGGGGCTGCCGCTGGGCGATACCCGCATGGTAGGACAGGCCTGCATGCTCAACTGGATCGGCGCGATGCCGGATGCCGCCACCGTGCTGGCCGAGGCGGGCGGGCACTGGCACGACTATGGCAAGAGCGCGCGCGAGGGCCGCAAGGTCGGCCACGCCACCCTGCGAGCCGAAAGCCGCGCCGAGCTGGCGCACGCGCTCGAGCGCGTGGGGCAGGGCCTGGGACGGGAGGCGCAGGTGGCGCCGGTGGTGGAGCGCTTGCGGGGCTGACGCATCCTCTCGCCCGTACGGCGGGACTGTTGGGCGCCTGACACGCAGCACACTCATCCTCGGGGCTCGAATGCGGCATCCCTGCCGCATACGGTCAAGCCAGAGGGCTGCTCCTCCGGTACTTGTACTGCAAAGTGCGCAGGCGGGCGGCCCGCCAAAGCGTGGCCAGCCCGCAAGTCGAACGCGCTACACGTAGAGCGCTCTAACGGATCACTTCATCTGCGACGCGATGAAGTCCCAGTTCACCAGGTTCCAGAACGCCTCCATGTACTTCGGACGGGCGTTGCGGTAATCGATGTAGTAGGCGTGCTCCCACACGTCACAGGTCGCCAGCGGCGTGTCATCCCCGGTCAGCGGGGTCGCGGCATTGGAGGTGCTCACCAGCGCCAGCGAACCGTCCGGGCGCTGCACCAGCCAGCCCCACCCGGAACCGAACGTCGTCACGCAGGTCTTGGTGAACTCCTCCTTGAACGTCGCGAAGTCACCGAAGGCCTTGTTGATGGCGTCGGCCAGCTTGCCGCTCGGCTCGCCGCCGCCCGCGGGCGACAGGCAGTTCCAGTAGAACGTGTGGTTCCAGATCTGCGCGGCATTGTTGAACATGCCGCCTTGCGACTTGCGGACGATCTCCTCCAGCGGCAGGTCGGCGAACTCCGTTCCCTCGATCATCTTGTTGAGGTTGTCCACGTAGGTCTTGTGGTGCTTGCCATAGTGGAAGTCGATCGTCTCGCCGGAGATATGCGGCTCCAGGGCGGTGCGGTCGTAGGGCAGGGCGGGCAGTTCGATCGCCATGTGGGGGCTCCTTGTGGCTCGATGTTGGCTGAAGGCAGACCCTGACGCGGCCCCTCGGGCCACGTCCAGGACTTCGCGAGGGCTTACAATACGGGCAGTCGCTACCGACGGGACACGCCGCAGGCTGTTCGACTGGTCGCTCATTCTATCGTCCATGCGCGTGGCTGCACCGTCAAAGCGCATGACTGTCCATTGCAGGAGCGTTCAATGTCCGTGCTCGAGCGGATCCAGGCCGAGGTGGAGCGCCACCCGCTGGTGCTTTTCATGAAGGGCACCCCCGAGTTTCCCATGTGCGGCTTCTCCAGCCGTGCGTTGAAGGCGCTGCGCGATGCGGGCGCCACCGAGCTCCATACGGTCAACGTGCTCGAGGACCCGGAGCTCCGGGCCAACCTCCCGCGGTTTTCGAACTGGCCCACGTTCCCGCAGCTCTTCATCAACGGAGAACTGATCGGCGGCTGCGACATCACCGTCGAGCTGTACGAATCACGCGAGCTGGGCCGGATCATCCGCGAGACCCAGGGCGCGTGAGCGGAGGAACCGGGGGCCCCGGCGCACTGGCGGATCGCGTGGTCCTGGTCAGCGGCGCGCATGGCGGGCTGGGTAGCGAAGCGGCCAAGGCGTGCGCGGCGGCTGGCGCCACGGTCGTCCTGCTGGGCCGCAAGGTGCCGCGGCTGAACCGGGTGCACGATGCGCTGGCCGAGGTCGGGCCGGCGCCCGTGCTGTATCCGATGGACCTGGAAGGCGCCACGCCCGACGATTTCTCGGAGCTGTCCGCGCGCATCGAATCCGAATTCGGGCGGCTCGACGGACTGTTGCACTGCGCGGCTGAATTCCGTGGCCTGACGCCGCTGCCCCAGACCGATCCGGCGACACTCGCCCGGGCGGTCCATGTCAACCTGACGGCGCCGCTGTGGCTGACCCAGGCGTGCCTGCCCCTGCTGCAACGGGCGGAGGACGCCGCGGTCGTGTTCACGCTCGACGCGCCGGAACGCGTCGGCGGCGCCTACTGGGGTGGCTACGGACTGGCCCACCATGCGCTGGCCGCGGCGGTGGGCATGCTTGATCGCGAACTCGCGGGCAGTACGGTGCGTATCAGTGGACTGCGTCCCGGCCCCATGCGCACGCCGCTGCGCGCGCGCGCCTACGCGGAAGACCCGGATCCGCGCACGGCGCTCCCCGCGCGCTATGCCCCCGCCTGCGTCACCCTGCTGTCCCGGGAGGGCCATGTGCACCGCGGCCAGGTATGGAGCCCGCCGGCATGACCATCGCCTCCGCCGCCCTCCTGCTGTTCCTGATCCTGGATCCGCTGGGCAACATCCCGATCTTCCTGAGCCTGCTGCGCAGCCTGCCCCCCAAGCGCCAACGGGTGGTGCTGGCGCGGGAGCTGCTGATCGCCCTGGCCGTCCTGATGATGTTCCTCTGGGGCGGCAAGTACGCCCTGGAGCTGATGCACCTCCGGCAGGAATCCGTCTCGATCGCCGGCGGCATCGTGCTGTTCCTGATCGGCATCCGGATGATCTTCCCGCGCCCGGAAGGCTTGATGGGCGAGCTGCCCGACGGCGAACCGTTCATCGTGCCGATGGCGATTCCGCTGGTGGCGGGGCCGTCCGGGATGGCCGCCGTGATGCTGATGGGCAGCGACGACCCGACCCGCCTCGGGGACTGGAGCATTGCGCTGTTGATCGCCTGGGGCGCGACGGCAGCGATCTTGTTCTCCGCCACGCTGTTGTACAAGCTGCTCGGCGGGCGTGCCCTGTCGGCCATCGAGCGCCTGATGGGCATGCTCCTGGTGGCGATTTCAGTGCAGATGTTCCTGGATGGTCTCGGGACATACCTGCAGATCGCCGCCGCTTGACCCATTTTCGACGCGGATGGGCCTGCATCGGCCCATTCGCCATCTCGATGACGGGGGTCACGATACTGTAACGTAGGGATCGTAGCGTGTTAATGTGTCGTTAACCCGGAGAGGCGCATCGCGCCGGCCGGGTGCGGACGCACTTGCTGAAGTCGTGGCCCAGCGTGTCTGCCTGCATGGATGCGCTCGTCCACCCTTTTTCCTGTCTACGAGGCCTCGCTCATGTCCCGTTGCCACCGAGTCCGGATGTCCCGGCTCACCCTCGGCCTGTTGGCCGCCCTTGCCGCCGCCCCCGCCATGGCCCAGAGCACGTCCGCCGGTATCGGCGGCCTGGTCACCGATGGCAGTGGCCAGCCCGTCCAGGGCGCGGACGTCACCATCACGCACGTCGAGTCGGGCACCGTCAGCCGTGCCACCACCGACGAGAGCGGCCGCTACAACGCGCGTGGCCTGCGCGTGGGTGGCCCCTACACCGTCACCATTACCGGTGCAGGCGGTACCACGACCGAAGAGGGCGTCTACCTCGATCTCAACCGCGTCAATGCCATCAATGCGCAGCTCGATGGCGGCACGGCCGACGCCGTGACGCTGGACACCGTGTCGGTGACCGGTTCGTCCGACCTCTACTCGGTGTTCAGCCCGGACAACAAGGGCGTGGGCACCTCGGTGGCGGGACGCGTGCTGGAGCTGACGCCGCAGGCCAACCGCTCGCTCGACGACGTGGCGCGCCTGGATCCGCGCGTGCAGGTCACCGACGCGGGCGACGGTTCCATCTCGGTCGCGGGCGTGAACAACCGCTTCAACAACATCTCCGTCGACGGCATGTCGCAGGGCGATCCCTTCGGCCTGAATGCCAATGGCATGCCGTACATCGGCACCCCGATCTCGGTGGACACCATCGAGGCGTATGACATCAAGGTGGCCGACTACGACGTCGCCACCGACACCGTGGGCGCGACCGTCAACGCGGTGACCAAGTCGGGTACCAACGAGTTCCACGGTTCGGTCTATGGCGCGTTCCGTGACTCCGACTGGATGGGCGATCTGGACGACGAAGCCTACGAAGGCTTCGACACCGACCGGACCTTCGGCGCCACGCTGGGCGGCCCCATCCTGAAGGACCGCCTGTTCTTCTTCGGTTCGTATGAAGAGCAGACCATCAAGAACTTCGGCGGTTCGGCGACCTCCGACGGCGTCGCCAACGGCGATGTCACCCAGGCGGACGTGGACCGCGCGATCGCCATCGCCGAGAGCCTGGGCATGGAGCCCGGCAGCTACGGCGCCACCGGCGTCAATCTCGAGACCAAGCGTTACCTGGCCAAGATCGACTGGAACATCAACGACTTCCACCGCGCCAGCCTGACCTACCAGCAGACCGAAGAGTTCCGTCCGTCCCCGTACGACGCGTTCTCCGACACCGTGGTGCTGACCAGCCACTGGTACAACATCGACAACATCACCAAGAACACCTCGCTGCAGCTGTTCAGTGACTGGACCGAGAACTTCAGCACCGAGGCGAAGATCAGCTACAACAAATTCGACCAGGTCAACGGCAACCCGGTGAACCAGCCGGAGGTCGAGGTCGAGACGGCGAACGGCGGTTCGATCTTCATCGGCGAGGACAACAACCGCCATGAGAACCAGATCAACACGGAGCGCCTGACCGCCAACGTGTTCGGCACGTACTACGCCGGCGACCACGTCATCAAGGGCGGCTTCGACTACCTGCGTCACGACGTGTTCAACCTGTACGGCCGCGACCTGCACGGCTCCTACGTGTTCGCGAGCCTGGATGACTTCGAGGCCGGGAACTACGACGTCTACAACCTGCGTACCCCGGCCCCGGGCTTCGGCGTCGAGGACACCGCGGCGGCGCTGGTGTACAGCCAGTGGAGCCCCTTCCTGCAGGACACCTGGCAGGTCAACGACCAGCTGTCGCTGACGTACGGCGTGCGCGTCAACATCCCGAGCGTCGACGAAGCGCCGGTGCGCAACCCGGGCTTCGAGCAGGCCTTCGGCTTCCGCAACGACTACAAGCTGGGCTCGGACAACAAGGTCATCCTGCCGCGCGTGTCGTTCAACTACCTCTTCGACACCGAGCGTTTCTCGCAGTTGCGCGGTGGCGTGGGTTCGTTCCAGAGCGTCCCGCCGTTCGTCTGGCTGGCCAACCCGTACCAGAACAACGGTGGCATGACCGCATGGTCCTACCGCGTGTTCGATCCGAACGAAGCGCCGTTCAGCCCGGACGCCTACAACCAGAACGTCCCGACCGGCGGCAGCCCGTCCAACCAGATCGATACCATCGATCCGGACTTCAAGCTCCCGACCGTGTGGAAGGCCAGCCTGGGCTACGACCACGAGCTGCCCTGGTGGGGCATGATCGGCACGGTCGAGTTCCAGTCGATCCAGGCCCGCAACGCGGCGTACTACCAGGCCCTCAACATCGGGCAGGCGCAGGGCACGCTGGCTGATGGCCGGGAGAGCTACTGGTGCACGCTCGGCAACAACTCCAGCTCCAACAAGAACTGCGGGCGCAACCCGGACTACAGCTTCAACTCGACGGTCCTGGGCAACACCGACAAGGGCGGCTCGAATTCCTTGACCCTGGCGCTGAGCAAGCCGCTGTCCAACGGCTGGTACGGCAACATCAGCTACACGTACACGGATGCCGACGAAGTGGGCTCGGACGCCAGCTCGCAGGCCTGGTCCAGCTACCAGTACGTCTCGCGCGTCAACCCGAACGAAGAGATCGCCACGACCGCCAGCCGCGAGATCCCGAACTCCATCAAGGCCTCGCTGGGTTGGGAGCACGCGTTCTTCGGTGACTACAAGTCCAGCGTCTCGCTGTTCTACTACGGCCGCGACGGCCTGCCGTACACCTGGCTGGTCAACGGTGACCCGAACGGCGATGGCATCTTCCAGGATCCGGCCTACATTCCGCTGGTCAACGATCCGAACGTGAGCTACGGCGGGGCGACGGCCGACCAGATCGAAGCCTTCCACCGCTTCATCTCGAACGATCCGTACCTGCAGTCGCATCGTGGACAGATCGCCGGCCGCAACGAAGGTCGCCTGCCGTGGGTCAACCAGCTCGACCTGGGCCTGCAGCAGGAGCTCCCGGGCTTCTTCGAGGACCACAAGTCGATCGTCCGCCTCGACATCTACAACGTCCTGAACATGCTCAACAAGGACTGGGGTGTCACCGACGAGATCGGCGGCTTCGACACGCGCTACCTGGCCCGCCTGGCCGGTGTGAACGCCGACGGGACCTACGTGTACGACCTGGGTACCGCCGACAACCCGACGTGGCAGGACCTCCGTCCGTACGAAGGCCGCGTGCCGCGCGTCGTGTCGCGCTGGTCGGCGCAGCTGACCCTGCGTTACGAGTTCTGATCCATAGCGCTCGTCGCGAACCGACGGCCGGGGGGCGACCCCCGGCCGTTTTTTTGTGGGGGACCCTGCGCTAGAGTCACAGCGACACAGACAAGAAGAACAAGAAGAAGGAAACGGAAGGAATGAGCGACTTCATCGATGCCCCCACCGTCGACGCCCGCATCCATCCGCGCGGAGGGCTCGACGTGCTCTCCCGCGACGAGGTTGCGCGACTGCGTGATGCGTCCACCGGCATGCACGACCTGCTGCGCCGCTGTGCGCTGGCGGTGCTGACCACCGGCAGCGTGTCCGACGACCCGCGCGCCGCACAGGCGCAGTACGCCGACTTCGACATCCAGGTCCACCAGCAGGACCGCGGCATGCGGATCGACCTGTTCAATGCGCCGGCGATGGCCTTCGTCGACGGCGAGATCATCCGCGGCGTCGCCGACCTGCTGTTCGCCGTGGTGCGCGACCTGGCCTATACCGCGATCGACCTGGGCGAAGCCTGTGGACGCGACCTCACCACCAGCGCCGGCATCACCGACGGCGTGTTCGACCTGTTGCGCAACGCGCGCCTGCTGCAGCCGACCGACCCGAACCTCGTGGTCTGCTGGGGCGGCCACTCGATCTCGCGCGAGGAGTACATCTACACCAAGCAGGTCGGCTATGAGCTGGGGCTGCGTGGGCTGGATATCTGCACGGGCTGCGGGCCCGGTGCGATGAAGGGGCCGATGAAGGGCGCGAACATCGCCCACGCCAAGCAGCGCCGCCGTTACCCGCGGTACATCGGGGTCACCGAGCCGGGCATCATCGCCGCCGAGTCACCGAACCCGATCGTCAACCACCTGGTGATCATGCCGGACATCGAGAAGCGCCTGGAGGCCTTCGTCCGGATCGGCCACGGCATCATCGTGTTCCCGGGCGGCGTCGGTACCGCCGAGGAGATCCTGTACCTGCTGGGCATCCTGCTGCGCGAGGAAAATGCCCACTTGCCGTTCCCGCTGATTTTCACCGGGCCCACCGGTTCGGCGGCCTACTTCGAGCAGATCGACCGTTTCCTGCGCCTGACCCTGGGCGAGGCCGCGACCTCGCGCTACGAGATCATCATCGCCGACCCGACCGCGGTGGCGCGACGCATGACCGCGGGCGTGCGCAAGGTTCGCGAGCACCGGATCGCACAGAAGGACGCATTCTTCTTCAACTGGTCGATCGACGTGCCGCTGGAGTTCCAGCTGCCGTTCCGCCCGACCCACGAGGCCATGGCCGCGCTCGACCTGCACAAGGGCCGCAAGCCGCATGCGCTGGCTGCGGACCTCCGGCGTGCATTCTCCGGGATCGTGGCGGGCAACGTGAAGGAGGAGGGCATGCGGCGCATCGAGCAGTTCGGGCCCTTCGAGATCCATGGGGATCCCGAGATGATGCAATCGCTGGACGCCTTGCTCCGTGCCTTCGTCGAACAACGGCGGATGAAGATCGACGGGGACTACCAGCCCTGCTACCGCGTCGTCGCCTGACGTTTACTCGCGGGGCGTCGGACTTCCGGCCGTGGGCAGGCGCACCGTTGCGACGAACCGGTCTCCTTCGCGTTGGGTCACGACACTCCCGCGTCCGGCCGTGAGCGCCTCCACGCGCTCCTGCGCCGCCGGCAGGCCCACGTTGTGGCCCTGTCGCCCCGCGTCACCGGGGGCCGGCACCGGGTTGGAGATGCGGACGATCACCTTGCCCGGCGCGGTCGATACCGTGATTTCCACTTCGCCGCCCCGTGGCAGCCGCTCCACCCCGTGCCGGATGGCGTTCTCGACCAGCGGCTGGATGGTCAGCGCGGGCACCGTCACGTCCGGGATGGTGCGGGGCAACGACCATTCGACCCTCAGGCGATCCCGGAAGCGCAGGCCCTCGATCTCGAGGTAACGCCGCGCAAGCGCCAGCTCGTCTTCCAGCGGGATCTGCTGCGGTCCCGCCAGCGCCGCGCGGAACAGGTCCGACAGGTCCAGCAGCAACTGCTCGACGGCCTCCGGCCGCTGGTGCACCAGCGCCGCCCCGGTATTGAGCGTGTTGAACAGGAAGTGCGGGCGTATCCGGGCCTGCAGCGCCTCCAGCTCCGCCTGCTTGGCGCGGATCGCCAGTTGCCGCGCCCGCCAGTGGTTCTGGAAGGCGGCAAGGCCGAGCAGGCCGACCGTCAACGACACTCCCGTCAGCCGAAGCGCCAGCGAAGCCCAGCCGCCATCAGCCATCGGCCAGGCATCGTGGAGGACCAGCCATGCGGCTGCGCTCACGAACCAAGTGCTGCAGAGCAACGAGCCCAGTGCGGCGTAAGCCAGCGTCTGGTGGCTTGATGTAGCCAATGGTCGCCGTCCAAAGTAGAGAAGGGCCATCGCTAGAAGCGATATCCACTGCATGAGGATCGACGTAAGCCCGAAATGCACCCATCGGTTCCCCTCGGCGCCTGGGGCCAACGCCAGCACGATGGCGAGACCTTCGCCGGCGATCACCACCCATGCCAGGGTCCTGGGGTGCCAGAGCGTGTCAAGCGGGCTGTCCGGTGGCGTTGATGTCATCGATCGGGGCAGGGCGGAACGTTGCCCATCATGACAGCACCGGTGGGGCCGTGGTCGTTGCCGCCTGCGCTGTCCGGGGGGCCGCTGGTCGGCCGACGCTGGAGGGGGGCTGGGGCGGCGGGTACTGTTTGCGATGAGAATCTTTATCGGGAGTGGGGATGTCGAGTCCATCCAAGGGGGCTTGCGAGCTGCGCCGGGCGCAAGTGGCAGGCTTCACCCTCGTTGAGCTGATGATCACGGTGGTGGTTCTGGGAGTCCTGTTGGCGCTCGGGATTCCGAGCTTCAGATACGTGAGTAATTCGGCACGACTCTCCACGCCCGCGAATGAGCTGGTGGCGAGCCTGCAACTGGCGCGAGCCGAAGCCATCCGCCGCAACGCACGGACGGCGCTGTGCAGCTCATCCGACGGGGCGGCGTGTGCGGGGGCGGGCGCCTGGCAGGGTTGGATTGTTTTTGTCGATGCCGACCGCAACGGGGCGGTGACCGCGGGCGAGGAGGTGCTCAAGCAGTTCACCACGCCAGCATCGATCAATGTGACGGCGAGCCCGGCGCTCAACAACGGAGTGCTTACATTCCGCTCTGACGGGTTCGCCCGCGATACCGCCGGGAACCTGCTGACCGCACGCATTGGCGTGTGCATGGCGACCACCTTCCCCGCAGACAATGTGCGAAACGTCACCCTCGGCGCGGGGAGCCGCCCCTTCATCGAACGCGTCGACGCGAACGGCGCCTGCAATGCGCCCGCGAACCCCTGACATCAACATGGCAGTGAAACCCATGGAAACTCCCATCCCACTCCCGCGACAGCGCCGTTGCCAGGCTGGCATGAGCCTGTTGGAGGTGATGATCGCAGTGCTGATCCTGGCCATTGGCCTGCTTGGCGTGGCAGCGCTGCAAGCGACGGCACTGAAGAACAGTCAGGGTTCGCTGGCGCGGAGCCAGGCCATCATGGAGAGCTACGCGATCCTCGATTCGATCCGTGCGTCCATCCCGGTGGCGGCCATCAACGATCCCACGGCGAAAGCTGCAGCCATCGCCCTGTATCAGATGGCGCGCACCTGCGCACCGCCGGCAGCAGGTGCGACCTTGCCTGTGAACGACCAGCGCCGATGGATCCAGACGATGCAGCGAACCCTCGGGGCCACCTCATGCGGCACGATTGCATGCAACGGGACCGTGTGCACGGTGACGGTCGAGTGGGACGAGTCCCGGGCGACCGGTGGTGTCCAGAACTTCTCGATCAGCACGGTGAGCCAGCTATGAACGTCCGTTCCGTCCCCCGCACCGGGCGTGACCAGTCGGGCGTCACCCTGGTCGAAATGATGATCGCGATGCTGCTCGGCCTGCTCGTGGTGGGCAGCGCCATCGGCATGTTCATGGCGAACAGCCGGGTCTACAAGGCAACGGAGAGCCTGGGGCGGATCCAGGAGAACGGCCGCATCGGTTTCGAGCTCATGGCCCGTGACATCCGCGAGGCGGACGGCACCCCGTGCCGCCAACCGCAGACGCAGCCCGCTCTTCCGCAGTACGGCAAGATGTTGCCAATAGCGAACCTGCTGACCTCGGGCGCGTGGTGGGCGAACTGGGGAAGCGGCATCCAGGGGTTCGAAAATGGCGCCCTGGCGGGCAGCCTCGCTGGCACCGATGCGATTGAACTGCATTCCGCCAATACCAGTGCTACCACCGTGCAGGCGTACTCCGCCGGCAGCTTCACGCTGAGCACCGCTGCGCATGACATTCGAAGCAATGATGTCGTCCTGGCCTGCGACGGTAACCAGGGTTCCATTTTCCAGGCGGGCAATGTCGCCGGGAGTGCGGTGCCCGTCGGGGCGGCTGGAAACTGCGGGAGCAACCTGGGCCTGGGTGGCGTCTGCGGTGCCGTGCCTTACACCTACGCCACCGTCGAGAACGGGCAGGCAAGCATTGCCCGCGTTCATGCCGTTCAGTGGTATGTCGCAGCGAATGGGCATGGGGGAAACTCGCTTTGGCAGCGCGACATGGGCAACCCCCCGACCGAAGTCATTGATGGCGTGCGGGATCTGGAGCTTACCTACCTGCTCCCCGGGGCCGCGGACTATGTTGCCGCCAATGCCGTGGGCGCCAACTGGAAGGAGGTGACAGCTGTCCGGATCGAGCTTGAGCTCGAGGGCCAGCAGGGCATCCACGAAGACGCCATCAAAGTGGGCACGGACGGCCAGGGCATCCGTCGGCAGATCACCCACGTCGTCACCTTGCGGAATCGCAGCATATGAAAATGTTCTCCCGTCGCCGATCGGTGTCCCTTGCTGCGCCACGCGCACAGCGAGGCGTGGCTCTGGTGGTTGTCCTGATCCTGCTGCTCGTGATGACCCTCCTGGGTCTGGCGAGCCTGCGTGGCACGCTGCTGGAAGAGCGCATGGCTGCCAACCTGTTCGATCGCAGCCTTGGCTTCCAGGCGGCAGAAGCCGCGCTTCGCCAAGGGGAGGTGGTGGCCATGGGGCTCGCGTCACCGCCCGTGGGCAATGCGTGCGCGGCCGGTGTCTGTGGACCGCCGTTGAACGGTTTGAACCGCGCCCTGGGCAATTCCGACTGGGTGAATGCCGCCGCTCTGGCGAACAATACACTCGCCGTACCGAATGCCAGTGACCTCCAGTACCTCATCGAATACATGGGTGAGTACAACACCACGCCGAAGTGCGACCTGATCACGGGGCCGAACGGTAGGCCCAAGGACCCGCTCTGCAAGGCCTACATGTATCGAGTAAGCGCCCGCTATGTGGCGGCAGGGCGCTCCAGCGTCATTCTTCAGTCCGTCGTGCGCAAGCCGGCACCCTGATACGGGACGAGATCATGAACACGAAGTCCAGCCAGAACGGTCGCGCGACCGGAGTGAAAAGCCGGCTCTCGGCAATGCTGTGCGCCTTTGCGGCGACCATGATGAGCTTCCCTAGTGCGGCGGCCTTGAATGTGCCGGCGGTTCCACTTCAGGTGGGCACGCCCCTTCCGCCCAATATCATGCTCATCCTGGATGATTCGGGGTCGATGGACTGGACCTTCATGCCTGGGCCGTTTGCCGCCTCGGCCGCGCCGTTGAACAACCAGACAAGCCCTGTATCGATCGGACTGGAAACCTACGCGCACAACACGCTCTACTACGATCCGTCCATTGATTACACGCCCTGGATTCTCGCAGACGGCAGCTATCACTCCGGGGGCACTACCCTGAATTCTGTCTGGACGGACGCGGCGCTGGCAAGCAGTAACGCCTCGATTGCCAATCGGGTACATACCTACTACGTGCCGAAGACGCCCGGCACGAACCTTGATCGAACAAACGGGTTCTATCGGTACCAGATCCATGCGGATGGATCAGTGTGGAGGAGCGAGTACACCGGGGCCTCTTCCCGGATTACGCTCCTCAATCAGGGTGGCATATGGCAGAGCAACAACAATTGGCGCCAGTACCAGGTCGACGTGCCGAGCGGTGTATACGATCTCGAAATCACCACCAGTGGTGGTGGCGGGGATGCAGATCTCTACGTCAGACGCGGCGCCCAGCCCACCACATCGAACTACGATTGCCGCGAGCGCAGCAACGGAAACAATCACACCTGCGAGTTCGATCCACCGCAAGCGGGCCGTTATTACATCGGCTTGTTCGCGGACTCGACGTTCAACAACGTAAACCTTAATGTGAGCTACGTCGCGTCCAGGTATTGCGGGGCGGACGATGGCTGGAACAATTGCACGCGCGTAACGCCCAACGGGCGCAGCGAGCAAGCGGAAGCGAACAACTTCGCGACGTGGTACTCATATCACCGCACCCGCATGAAAGCCGCGAAAGCGGGAGCGGGCTCTGCGTTCGCTGATCTGAATGGCGGCAACTACCGCGTCGGCTTCACTACCATCTGGGGCCCCAGTCAGTCCGATCGCAACGCGGAATTCCTGATCAACGTTGGCTCGAACAACGGGCTCTTCGAGAATCGCAACGGCTCGACCAATCGGACCACCTGGTTCAACCGGCTCTATGATGCCACCGCGAACAATGGCACGCCGCTACACAATGCGCTTCGTCGGATGGGGCTCTATTACAGTGACGACTTGGCGGGGTACGGCGGTACTTCGGGTCCTTATGGCCCTGAGGCTTCTCCGTTGGCGTGTCGCCAGAATTTTTCGATTCTCACGACGGACGGTTACTGGAACCAGGAGGACAGTATCGTCTATTCGGGGAACGATGACGGAAACGACGGCGCGACGTATTCCCGTCCTGATGGCACCAGCGAGCAGTCCTATGTAGCGGCTGCGCCCTATAGGGACAACTTCTCGAAAACCCTGGCCGACGTCGCCATGAAGTACTGGAAGACCGACCTGATGCCGGGTATGGACAATATCGTCCCCACCACGACGGTCAATCCCGCGTTCTGGCAACACATGGTGACGTTTGGCATCTCGCTCGGCCTCAAGGGTACGCTGCCCCAGACGTCCGTAGCGGATGTGCTGCAGGCCCAGCAGGCGGGTACGTTCCCGGGGTGGCCGAACCCGACCGACAACGAGGATGACCATCGTATCGATGATCTGCTGCACGCCGCGGTGAACGGCCATGGTGCATTCGCGGCAGCAAGCAACCCGACCGAGTTTGCGATGGCGCTGCGTTCGGCGCTTGCCTCCATCGACGAGCGGACCAGCTCCGCATCCAACCTGTCTTTCAACAGCTCGGTCCTCAACAACGACACGGTGTCCTATTCGGCGAACTTCGTGGCCGGACAATGGATCGGCGACGTCACGGCCTATTCCACGACCTCCGCAGGTGCCGTGAATCCGCCGCTCTGGCGTGCGTCGAATGGCATTCCCACGACGCCGTCCAGCCGCAGGATACGCACCTATGGCGGGGCAACGGGCACGCGTACCGCGGCGACCGCCTTCCCGACGGCTGCCCAGGAGACCGTACTCACAACGGCCGTTGCGAACTACATCAAGGGCGACCGCACCGGAGAAGGATCGACGTACCGCGCGCGCGCCACGCTGTTCGGCGACATCGTCAACTCCTCGCCCGTATACGTGGAGACGGGTAGCGACAAGACGATCTACGTGGGTGCGAACGACGGCATGCTGCATGCGATCAATGCGGAGAACGGCGCCGAGCGCTTTGCTTACGTTCCGAAGCTGCTGGACATGGCCCGACTGAAGGACCTGAGCCGGCGCGTTGACTTCGTGCACCAGTACTTCGTGGATGGTCCGATCAGTGTGTCCACGCGTGTGCAGACACCCAACAAGAACTACCTGGTAGGCACGCTCGGTCGCGGTGGGCGTGGCGTGTATGGACTCGACGTGACGGACCCGACGACATTCGCGACGAGCGGTCAGTCCTGGGAGTTCGCGGGCGACAACGACATGGGCATGGTGTTGGGCAAGCCCCTGATCGCGAAGGTGAATATTGGTACCAATGGGACGATGGCGGCGATCGTTGCGAACGGAATCAACAGTCCGAACGACCGCGCCGCCCTGTTCGTCATCAACCTTGCAACGGGTGCATTGATCCAGAAGATCACCACCAACGCAGAAACCGCGAACGGCCTCTCCGTGCCGACGGGCGTGGATGCCAATGGCGATGGCAAGGTGGACACGGTCTACGCCGGCGACCTCCAGGGCAACGTCTGGCGCTTCGACCTCTCCGCCAGCACCAGCACCTCCTGGTCCTCTGCGAAGCTGTTCACCGCCACCTACAAGGATGACCCGACACGCCGCCAGCCGATTACGGGCGGCATCACCGTCGCGTACAACCCGGCGACCTACAACCCGTGGGTGTTCTTCGGTACCGGGCGCTACATCCTGGAAACCGATCCCGGCGACACCAGCACGCAGACCTGGTACGGCATGGAGGACAATGGAACCGCCATCACCGGTCGTGCCCAGTTGAAGGAACGTGAGATCGTCCTGGCAGGTGTCCTCGGCGGCAATCCGGTCCGGGCCTTCGAGGAGACCACTTCGGGGGACATGAACGGAACAAAGGGGTGGTACGTGGAACTGCTGACGCCGCCCGACTACACCGCAGAAGGCGAGCGCATGATTGGTGACCAGTTCGTGGTTTCCGGCAACGTCCTGGTCGCCTCCAGTGTCATTCCCCGGAGCGATGGTTGCGACACGACGGGGCGCGGCTATCTGAACTTCATCGATGCGTTTACCGGTGGCGCGCTCAGTGCCCCGTTCATTGATGCCAATGGGGACGGGGTGATCGACCACAACGACACGCTGCCTTCCGGCACGGGCGGTGGAGGTACCGATGTGCCGGTTGGCTCGATCGACCTGGGCATCGGCATGCCGACCGATCCGGGTGCGTTGATTGGCTCAGGTGGTGAGGCCGTGTTCTGCGCGAACGGCTCGACGGGTGCGCCGGGTTGCGTACCATTTGAATGGGGGCCGGGCTTTGGCCGTATCTCCTGGCGTGAGCTTCTTAGGGACTGACCAATGATGAGTTCAACCGTTTCGCGAGTTGTTACAGGCACCGCCCGTGGAGGGCGGCCAGCGCGGGTATCGGGCTTCACTCTGGTAGAGCTGATGATCGTGGTGCTGGTTATTGCGGTACTCATGGGGATCGCGTACCCCAGCTACCAGAACCACACGATCAAGACCCGGAGGGCAACCGCCGCCGCCTGCGTGCTGGAGGCGTCCCAGTTCATGGAGCGCTTCTACACCACCAATCTCCGTTATGACCAGAACCAGGCAGGGGTCGCGGTAGCGCTGCCCCAGACACAGTGCATGACGGATCTTGCCGGTCACTATGCGGTCCAGCTCGCGGCCACCACGGCCACGACCTACAGCGTCAGTGCGGTACCCCAAGGCAGGCAAGCGAGTCTGGATACCAAGTGTGGGACGCTGGGATTGAACCAGGCAGGCGCCAAGTCCGTGAGCGTAAGCGGGACTTCGGTCGCCGAGTGCTGGTAACACCGATAGCTTAGGATCACCTGATACCAACGAAAAAGGGTCCGCATGCGCGGACCCTTTTTCTTTAACTGCATTCTGGCGCCCGAAGTTGGACTCGAACCAACGACCCCCTGATTAACAGTCAAGTGCTCTAACCAGCTGAGCTATTCGGGCGGGGACGTGAATTGTAAGCCCTCCCGTGCCCGGGTCAAGCCCCAGCCTCCAGGTTCTCAATCTGGACAGGGGGTGCCTGGCGGAGCCCGCTCACTCCGGGGGCGTCCGGCGTTGTTGACGATCACCTGGCCACGAAGGTGGCCATCAGGCCCGCACACGGCCAGCGTCAGATTATGTCCTCCCGACCACCCGAGGGCGCCGAAACGCACCCGTGACCGGTAGCGCGAACTACGTACCCTGAATCCATTGTTTGGCGTTGAATCGTAGTGGACGACGGTCTGGAGGGTGGGATGATCAGTCCTGCCTCGGTCCCGATAGACCAGCCAGCCGTGGTCCCATACCCCGTCTGACCGGCATGTTTGGCCGTTGGATGAGGGGCAGACCGTGACGGGAGCCGCGTCGCGGATTGCCGCGATCCGTCCAAGCGCGAGGGAAACCGTCAAGCGATGTTGGATGTCATGGATGCGATGCTCTGCCAGGATCCGGGAGAACGAGGGGAGGCCGATCCCAAGCACGACGCCGAGGACCGCGAGGGTAGCGGCGAGGTCGAGAAGGCTGAAGCCCCTAATGCGTGAGCGTGGAGCGCATACGAAAACCGAACCTTCCATGAATCGTTCCTGTGATGTCCATGCGACAAGCGTGAAGCCACGTGAACGCACGCACAGCCAGCCACCTCCACCACGCGGGGTAGGAAAACCGCCCGGCGACCCCATCCAGTACTCTGACCCTTCTCGCCGCCGCAGGTCGTCGCATGAGTCCACGCCCCAACTCGCCCCGAGTCGACGAGGCAGCCCGCAATCTGCAGGCGGCCGGCTTCCGGCTGGTCTCGCCCTATACGCCGGCAGGCGACCAGCCGGCGGCGATCGAGCGGCTGGTGCAGGGATTCGAGGACGGCCTGGCCCACCAGACGCTGCTGGGCGTCACCGGTTCGGGCAAGACCTACACCATCGCCAACGTGGTCCAGCAGGTGCAGAAGCCGACCCTGGTGATGGCGCACAACAAGACGCTGGCGGCGCAGCTGTACGGTGAGTTCAAGGCGTTCTTTCCGGACAATGCGGTCGAGTACTTCGTCAGCTATTACGACTACTATCAGCCAGAAGCCTACGTGCCGTCGTCGGATACCTTCATCGAGAAGGACAGTTCGGTGAACGAGCACATTGAGCAGATGCGCCTGTCGGCGACCAAGGCGCTGCTGGAACGCCGCGATGCGCTGATCGTCTGCACGGTGTCGGCGATCTACGGCCTAGGCGATCCCAACGAGTATTTCCGCATGGTCCTGCACATGGTGCAGGGCGAACGCATCGACCAGCGCGAGCTGATCCGGCGCCTGACCGAGATGCAGTACACGCGCAACGACACCGAACTCCGCCGCGGCACCTATCGCGTGCGCGGCGAGGTGATCGATGTGCATCCGGCCGAGAGCGACGACGAGGCCCTGCGGATCGAACTGTTCGATGGCGAGATCGAGCAGCTGACGATGTTCGACCCGCTCACGGGCGAAACGCTGCAGAAAGTCGGCCGCTACACCATCTACCCGGGCTCGCACTACGTCACCACGCGCCGGACCGTGCTCGATGCCGTCGAGACGATCAAGGACGAACTGCGCGTGCGGCTGGAGCAGCTTTACGCCGCCAACAAGCTGGTCGAGGCGCAACGGCTTTCGCAACGCACCCAGTTCGACCTGGAGATGCTCGCGGAGGTCGGCTACTGCAACGGCGTGGAGAACTACAGCCGCCACCTGACCGGGCACATGCCCGGGGAGCCGCCGCCCTGCCTGTTCGACTACCTGCCGCCGGATGCGCTGCTGGTCGTCGACGAGTCGCACGTGACCGTCCCGCAGATCGGTGCGATGTATAAGGGTGATCGATCCCGCAAGGAGACCCTGGTCGAGTTCGGCTTCCGCCTGCCTTCCGCGCTGGACAACCGGCCGCTGAAATTCGAGGAGTGGGAAGGGCGTTCGCCGCGCACGATCTTCGTGTCCGCGACGCCGGGCCCGTATGAGCTGAACCATTCGGGCGAGGAGGTCGTGGAGCTGGTCGTGCGGCCGACCGGCCTGGTCGATCCCGAGGTCGAGATCCGGCCGGTGGCGACCCAGGTCGACGACGTGCTCGGCGAGATCCACGAGCGCGTCGCGATGGGCGACCGGGTGCTGATCACCACCCTCACCAAGCGCATGGCGGAAAACCTGACCGAATACCTCGCCGAGCACGGGGTCAAGGTGCGCTACCTCCATTCCGACATCGACACGGTGGAGCGCGTCGAGATCATCCGCGACCTGCGCCTGGGCAAGTTCGACGTGCTGGTCGGCATCAACCTGCTGCGCGAGGGCCTGGACATGCCCGAGGTGTCGCTGGTGGCCATCCTCGATGCGGACAAGGAGGGGTTCCTGCGTTCGGCCGGCTCCCTGATCCAGACCATCGGACGCGCCGCGCGCAACGTACGCGGCAAGGCGATCCTCTATGCCGACCGCATCACCAACTCGATGCAGAAGGCCATCGACGAGACCGACCGCCGCCGCCAGAAACAGGTCGAACACAACGCCGAGCACGGGATCACCCCGCAGTCGGTGAACAAGGCGGTCGCCGACATCATGGAAGGGGCGCGCACCGAACCGGACGCCGCCCGTGCACGGGGGCGCGGGCGCCGTGTCGCCGAGGAGGCCCCCGACTATTCGACGATGGAGCCCCGGCAGCTGGCAGCGCGGATCAAGGCGCTCGAACAGCAGATGTACCAGCACGCCCGCGACCTGGAGTTCGAGCAGGCCGCCTCCGTGCGCGACGAACTGCACCGGCTGAAGGAGCAGGGCTTCGCCGGCTGAATCCCGCCGGCGTGGCGGGTATTGTGGGCGCGTCCCGGCTGGGATACACTGCGCGCCCCTCGCCGGGACGTTTGCGGCGAATGGGCGGTTAGCTCAGCGGTAGAGCACTACCTTGACATGGTAGGGGTCACAGGTTCGAACCCTGTACCGCCCACCAGATTCACCAGAAGCCCTCGGCGCAAGCCGGGGGCTTCTGCTTTCCGGGATATTGGGGCGTCAGGAGAGCTGCATCCGCACCGCATGCAGGCGTTCATAGGCCGGTTGGCAGGCCTCCGCGACCGCACGCGGCAGGCCTTCGAGGCGGACATCGCGGGGGCGGGGTGGCTCGAACCCGGTTGACCGCCACACGGCGTCATACCAATAGGGCGCCCAGACGCCGTCGCTGTCGCGCGGTCCGGCGGGCCAGGCCAGCATGCGCCCGTCGAAGTCGATCCCCAGGCGTCCGCACAGGGCCCGCAGGTGGGCTTCCGGATCGCGGAGGAAATCGCCGGCGTCGATCACGGGCGGTGGAGTGCCGGCCGCGGCCAGCACGTCGTAAAGGCGTTCCTGTTGAAGTAGTCCGATGTCGTCCGGCTCGATCTCCGCGCGGGAGCGGATGTAGGACGCCACAACCTCGGCCGGGTCGCGGATCAGGAAGACGTTGGCAAGCCCGTGGACCCAGTCCAGCGGCATGTCCACCAGCAGGTGGTGGCTCATGTGTTTCTGGTACCAGAGCGACGCGCCCCCGGGCACCGGTCCCAGCGTCAGGTCCTCCACGACCCGGCGCCAGTCCGTCTCGCCCGCGGCGATCACCTCCTCACGTCCCGGATGGTCCAGCCCGGTCTCGGCCAGGTAGGCGGCATACAGCGGCTCGTCGCTCACCCCGCAGTCGGGCCGGTTCTCCCAGGCCCGCATCATCGCCGTCGAGATGTTCCGCGGGCCGCTCCACATGGCGATCCGCAGGCCGTTCATGCGAGCCGGACCCCGCCGCGGAAGGCGACGTCGCGCGCCACCATTTCCCTGTAAAGGCCCTGGAGGCGCTGGACCATCGGGCCCGGCACCGCGCCCATCGGGCGGCCGTCGATTTCGCGCACCGGCACCACGCCGGCGAAGGTGCCGGTGACGAAGGCCTCGTCGGCACCATACACCTCGGTCAGGCTGAAGTTCTTCTCGAACGCGGGGATGCCGGCGTCGCGGCAGGCGCGCAGCACGTTGGCGCGCGTGATGCCGCCTAGGCAGTAGTCACCGGTCGACGTCCACACCTCGCCTTTGCGGACGATGAAGAAGTGGGTCGAATTGCACGTGGCCACGAAGCCGTGCGGATCCAGCATCAAGCCTTCGTCGGCACCGGCCGCGGTCGCCTGGATGCAGGCGGTGATGCAGTTCAGCTTGCTGTGGCTGTTGAGCTTCGGATCCTGTACGTCCGGAAAGCCGCGCCGGACGTGCACGGTGAACAGCTTCAGTCCCGTGGACAGCGTCTCCGGCTTGGCATTCTTGAACTCGGGGATGATGACGACCGTCGCCGGCCCGACCGTCACGCGCGGGTCCTGGTACGGCGTGCGCTTCACGCCGCGGGTCACCATCAGGCGCAGGTGCACGCCTTCGTCCATGCCATTCGCCGCGAGTGTCTCCATGATGGCCGCGGTGAGCTGTCCGCGGTCCATACCGATGTCCAGCGCGATCGCCCGGGCACCTTCGAACAGGCGGTCCAGGTGGGCGTCGAGGAACACCGGCTGCCCGCCGTGGACGCGCAGGCCCTCCCATACGCCGTCGCCGAGGACGAAGCCGCTGTCGAATACCGACACGACGGCTTCGGCGCGGGGCTTCAGCGCACCGTTGATCCAGATGAGGATGCCGGCATTGCGCGGATCGTCGTGGAAGTCGTGGATGCTGGTCGACATGGGCGTGCCTTCTGGATCGGGCTCAGCGTTGGGCGCCTGCTTCGACCGCCTGCCAGACCCGCAGCAGGTTGCCACCGAGGAGCTTGCGGATATCGGCCTCCGCATAGCCGCGGGCCTGCAGGCCCGCGACCAGGTTCGGATAGTCCGCGACGGTCTTCAGGCCGGTGGGCAGGTTGCCGCCCACGCCGTCGAAATCCGAACCGATGCCGACATGGTCGATGCCCAGCAGCTTCACGCCGTGGTCGATGTGGTCGAGCACGGTGTCCAGCGGCACCGTGCGGTGCGGGTGCTCGGCATCCCACTTCGCGTCGAAGGCGGCCTCGTCCAGCAGGGGTTCGCCTGCTTCCGTGCGGCGCGCGTTCTCGGCGAGGAACGCGTCGTAGGCGGTGAAGTAGCCCTGCAGGTCCTTCGCCGACGCCGGGTCGATGAAGCCGTTGCCGAAGGGGATCTGGATGACGCCGCCGCCTTCCGCCACGCGCCTGGCGAGGGCGTCGCTGATGTTGCGCTCCAGCCCCGGGGTGAAGTGGCGGAACGCGGAGTGGGTGGCGACCACGGGCACCGTGCTCAGCTCGAGCACGTCCTCGACCGTCTCGTCGGACAGGTGCGAGACATCCACCATCATGCCGAGCCGGTTCATCTCGGCCACCGCCTGCCGGCCGAGCGGGCTGAGCCCGTTCCAGCGCTTGATCCGCTGGTAGGACGAATCGCCCATCGCGTTGTTCGCGCTGTGGACCAGGGTGATGTAGCGCACGCCGCGTTCAAAGAAGAAGCCCAGGTTGCCGATGTCCTCGCCGATCGGGGCGCCGTTCTCCATGCCGAGCGGCAGCAACACGCGTCCGCCCTCGCGCAGCCGGCCGACGTCGCCCGGGGAGGTCAGCAGGGCGAACTTGTCCGGATGCCGCTGCACCAGCGCCTCGACGCCGTCGATCATCTTGTTCGCGACTTCCCAGGCGCTGTCGTCCTCGTCCTGCCCGGGGGAGGTGTAGATCGACATGAAGGCGACATCGAGGCCGCCGGCACGGGCGCGGGGGTAGTCGAACTCGCGGTCCGAGGCGTCGGTGGCCAGCTCCGCCCAGTGCGACATCAGCTGGCCCGGGGCGTCGATATGGGTGTCCACGATCACGGCATCCCGGGCGAGGGCCAAGGCTTCGGGCGTGGCCGCCGGTGAGGGCGTGGCGCCGAGCCCGCCGAGCGTGAGGACGAGTGGAACCACCATGGTCTTGCGCATGCCATCTCCCCGGATTCGATGTCGGTCCGCCCAAACGGGCGGGTCCGCCCACCATACCGCAGCTCCGGCCGGCTTCATTGACTTGACGCGGGCCCGTCACTACCTTGTAGAGACACCCAGCCGGATTCGAGGTGGCCCGCGGAAACGCAGGCCGAGCGTGCGACATGAGGACTACCGCCGCCCATCGCTGACCCGCCCGAGGCCCCGCATCCCGCAGGCGCCCTTGAGGGCGCCTTGTTTTTTGTTCGTCCATGAACAAGACCCCGGCCATGCCTGGCCGGACTCTTCAATGCAAAGGACCGGCTCCGGCCGGTGGCTTGGAATCCCCAATTGCTCCCATGATCACGATTACGCTCCCCGACGGCAGCCGCCGCGAATTCGACAACCCCGTGTCCGTGATGGACGTCGCCCAGTCCATCGGCCCCGGCCTCGCCAAGGCCACCATTGCCGGCGCCGTCGACGGCAAGCTGGTGGATGCCAGCGACCTCATCGACCGGGACGCCAGCCTGCGCATCATCACCGCCAAGGACGAGGAGGGCGTCGAGATCATCCGCCACTCCTGCGCCCATCTGGTGGGGCACGCCGTCAAGCAGCTGTATCCGGACGCGAAGATGGTCATCGGCCCGGTGATCGACGAGGGCTTCTATTACGACATCTACTCCGAGCGCCCGTTCACGCCCGACGACATGGCGGCGATCGAGCAGCGCATGCAGCAACTCATCGACCAGGACTACGACGTCATCAAGAAGGTGACGCCGCGCGCCGAGGTCATCGAGGTCTTCAAGGCACGCGGCGAGGACTACAAGCTCCGCCTGGTCGAGGACATGCCCGACGAGCAGGCGATGGGCCTGTACTACCACCAGGAATACGTGGACATGTGCCGCGGCCCGCACGTGCCCAACACGCGCTTCCTCAAGGTGTTCAAGCTGACGCGCATCTCCGGTGCCTACTGGCGCGGCGATTCCAAGAACGAGCAGCTGCAGCGTATCTACGGCACGGCCTGGGCGGACAAGAAGCAGCTCAACGCCTACATCCAGCGCATCGAGGAGGCGGAGAAGCGCGACCACCGCCGCATCGCCAAGCAGCAGGACCTGTTCCACCTGCAGGAAGAAGCGCCGGGCCTGATCTTCTGGCACCCGAAGGGCTGGTCGATCTGGCAGAGCGTCGAGCAGCACATGCGCAAGGTCTACCGCGACAGCGGGTACCAGGAAGTGCGCTGCCCGCAGATCCTCGATGTGTCGCTGTGGCAGAAGTCCGGCCACTGGGACAACTACAAGGAGAACATGTTCTTCACCGAGTCGGAGAAGCGTACCTACGCGCTGAAGCCGATGAACTGCCCGGGGCACGTGCAGGTCTTCAACCATGGCCTGCACAGCTACCGCGACCTGCCGATCCGCTACGGCGAGTTCGGCGCCTGTCACCGCAACGAGCCGTCGGGTGCGCTGCACGGCATCCTGCGCGTGCGCGGCTTCACCCAGGACGACGGCCACGTCTTCTGCACCGAGGCGCAGGTCGAATCCGAGGTCACCGCCTTCCATGCGCAGGCGATGCAGGTCTACGCCGACTTCGGTTTCGATGACATCCAGGTCAAGCTCGCGCTTCGTCCCGAGTCGCGGCTCGGCGACGACGCGACCTGGGACAAGGCCGAAGAGGCCCTGCGCGCGGCATTGCGCGCGGCGGGCGTCGAGTGGACCGAACTGCCGGGCGAGGGCGCGTTCTATGGCCCGAAGATCGAATACCACCTGCGCGACGCCATCGGCCGCACCTGGCAGTTGGGCACGATGCAGGTCGATTTCATGATGCCCGGACGCCTCGGCGCCGAGTACGTGGACGAGCACAGCCAGCGTCGCCACCCGGTGATGCTGCACCGCGCGATCGTCGGTTCGATGGAGCGTTTCATCGGCATCCTCATCGAACATCACGCCGGACAACTGCCCACCTGGCTGGCTCCGGTGCAGGCGGTGATCATGAATATCACCGATGCGCAGGCCGATTACGTCCAGGAGGTCCGGAAAACCCTTGCAAATCAAGGCTTCCGGGTCGCGGCCGATTTGCGGAACGAGAAGATCGGCTATAAGATTCGCGAGCACACGCTGCAGCGCGTGCCTTACCAGCTGGTGGTCGGCGACCGCGAGCGGGACAATGGCATGGTCGCGGTGCGGGCGCGAGGAGGGGAGGACCTGGGGACGATGACCGTCGCCGAGTTCGCCTCGCGTTTGCGCAGTGAGCAGGTCGGCGCTTCCGGCGCCCCCTGATCCGGCAGCGGGCCATACTCCGGCCAGGGTCCCATGCCCCGGCCGGTTCCGACCCTTTTGGAGATTGCACACATCAGTACCGCCGACAAACCGAACCGCAGGAACCATGAGATCCGCGTCCCCCGTGTCCGAGTGATCGGCAGCGACGGCGAGATGATCGGCGTCCTGACGCGCGACGAAGCCCTGGGCCGGGCCGAGGACGAAGGGCTCGACCTGGTCGAGATCCAGCCCAATGCGGACCCGCCGGTCTGCAAGATCATGGATTTCGGCAAATTCCGGTTCGAGATGCAGAAGAAGGCGGCCGAGGCCAAGAAGCGCCAGAAGCAGGTCGAGATCAAGGAAGTGAAGTTCCGTCCGGTCACGGACGAGGGCGACTACCAGATCAAGCTGCGCAAGATGCGCGAGTTCCTGGAAGAAGGCGACAAGATCAAGGTCAACATCCGCTTCCGTGGCCGCGAGATGAGCCACCAGGAGCTGGGCCGCGAGATGGCCGCCCGCATCGAGGCCGACCTCGGCGAGGACATCGTGATCGAGTCGCGCCCGCGCCTGGAAGGCCGCCAGATGGTGATGATGATCGCGCCGAAGAAGAAGTAAGCGGCGCGGCATCCGGGGCCCCGGCCCCGCAACGGGGGCGCCTTCGGGCGCCCTTCGTCGTTCGGGCCGCCCGGCGGGCTGAACCCCGCCAAGCCCATGATTTGCAAGCCAAACCCGGGACCGGCATAATGTGCGGCCCGGTTCGCCGGGTTTGTTGTGATTGAAGTACCCAGGACCTGTCGGGATCCTTTCAGGATCAACGACTTACAAGCCGGCACGGGCAGGACGGAAAGCGTGGCTCAGCCACCGCCCAGGCCAGTGAGACAACATCCGAAAGGACATTCCAATGCCCAAGATCAAGACCCACCGGGGTGCGGCCAAGCGTTTCCGCAAGACCGCCTCCGGCAAGTACAAGGCTGGCCACGCCAACCGTAGCCACATCCTCACCAAGAAGGCGACCAAGCGGAAGCGCAACCTGCGGCAGACGAACCACGTTCGTGCCGAGGACGCGGGCCGTCTGGACCGCATGCTGCCGTATCTCTGAGGAGGACTGAACCATGGCACGAGTCAAGCGTGGCGTCACTGCACGACGCCGTCACAAGAAGGTCCTCAAGCAGGCCAAGGGTTACTACAACGCGCGCCGCAAGGTCTACCGCGTTGCCAAGCAGGCCGTCACCAAGGCCCTGCAGTACGCCTACATCGGCCGCAAGCAGAAGAAGCGCAACTTCCGCTCGCTGTGGATCACGCGTATCAACGCTGCTGCCCGCATCAATGGCATGAGCTACAGCCGCTTCATGAACGGCCTGAACAAGGCCGGCATCACCCTCGACCGCAAGGTGCTGGCGGACATCGCCGTGCACGACGCGACGGGTTTTGCCGCGCTGGCCGAGAAGGCGAAAGGCGCGCTCGCAGCGTAATTGTCACCGGTCGCCGTCCTCGGGCGGTGCCGGACAATGCAGTACACGCATGGGGAAGGGCGCAAGTCCTTCCCCATGTTCGTTTCAGGGGTCGCCACTCGGGGAGCGTTGCACCGCGCGAGCGGACGCGTCCAAGGAAGGCGGCGGAGTCCAATGCGTCCGCGCGGACGCGAACTGGCCATGAGTGGCGCATGATCGAAATCGAAGCACTGACCCGGCAGGCACTGGACGACATCGACGCAGCGGATTCGTCGCAGGCGATCGAGGCCTTGCGCGTGGCCCTGCTGGGCAAGTCGGGCAGCGTGACGGCCCAGCTGAAGCAGCTCGGTGGCTTGCCGCCGGAGCAGCGAAAGGACGCGGGGGAGGCGATCAACCGGGCGCGCGACGTGCTGGCCACGGCCCTGTCGGCGCGCAAGTCCGCGCTGGATTCGGCGGCGCTGGATGCCCGCCTGGCCACCGAAACGATCGACGTGACCCTGCCCGGCATCGACGGGGGACGCGGTGGCCTGCATCCGATCAGCCGGACCCTGGAGCGCATGGCCGACATCTTCGGCCGGTTGGGCTTTGAGCAGGCGGAAGGGCCGGAGATCGAGGACGACTGGCACAACTTCGAAGCGCTCAACTTCCCGCCGCACCACCCGGCGCGCGCCATGCACGATACGTTCTATTTCCCGCCCGACGGCAAGGGCGTCGCCCGCCTGCTGCGCACCCACACTTCGGGCGTGCAGGTGCGCTACATGCTGGGCAACAAGCCGCCGCTGCGCATGATCGCGCTGGGCAAGGTCTACCGCAGCGACAGCGACCAGACCCATACGCCGATGTTCCACCAATGCGAGGGCCTGCTGGTCGACGAGCACGCCAGCTTCGCCGATCTCAAGGGCACCCTGGCCGAGTTCGTGCGCGCGTTCTTCGAGCGCGACTTCGAGATGCGCTTCCGCCCGAGCTACTTCCCCTTCACCGAGCCGTCGGCCGAGCTCGACATCGCCTGGCAGCAGGCCGATGGCAGCACCCGCTGGCTGGAGGTGCTGGGCTGCGGCATGGTCCATCCGAACGTGCTGCGCAACGTCGGCATCGACCCGGAGAAGTACACCGGTTACGCCTTCGGCATGGGCGTCGAGCGGCTGACCATGCTGCGATACGGCGTGGACGACCTGCGCAGCTTCTTCGACAACGACGTGCGCTTCCTCCGGCAGTTCGCCTGAGGCCGACCGACCTTGCCCGGCGCGGGCCCATGCCCGCGCACGACGATTGAACAGGATCCACGCGAGATGAAATTCAGCGAGAACTGGCTGCGCCAGCACGTGCCCACCGATGCCACGCGCGATGAACTCGCGGCGACGCTGACCGCCATCGGCCTCGAGGTCGAGGAGGTCACCGCACTGGGTGATTCGCTCGATGGCGTGGTCGTGGCCGAGATCGTGCAGGCCCTGCCGCACCCGGATGCCGAGCGCCTGCAGGTGTGCCAGGTCGAGACCGGCGAGGGCACCGTGCAGATCGTCTGCGGTGCGCCGAATGCGCGCGTCGGCCTGAAGGCCCCGCTGGCCAAGGTCGGGGCGGTGCTGCCCGGTGACTTCCGGATCAAGCCCGCGAAGCTGCGTGGCGTGGAGTCCTTCGGCATGCTCTGTTCGGCCAAGGAACTCGGTACCGACGGCGACGCCGCCGGGCTGCTCGAACTGCCGGCCGATGCGACGGTGGGCCAGCCGATCGCCGATTGCCTGGGGCTCCCGGACGCCAGCATCGAGATCAAGCTGACGCCCAATCGCGCCGACTGTTTCGGCGTGCGCGGGATCGCCTACGACGTCGCCGCCGCATCCGGCAGCGAAGTCGCACCGTTCGAGGCGGCGCCGGTGGCCGCCACCAGCGACGCGACCCTTGAGGTCGGCCTGCAGGCCGGCGCCGCCGCACCCCGCTATTGCGGTCGCGTGCTGGAAGGCGTGGCCGCCGACGTCAGCACGCCCTTGTGGATGGCCGAGCGCCTGCGTCGCAGCGGCATCCGCCCGGTGTCCTTCCTGGTCGACGTCACCCAGTACGTGATGATCGAGCTCGGGCAGCCGATGCATGCCTTCGACCGCGACCTGCTCAAGGGACCGATCGGTGTGCGCCCGGCACGCGACGGCGAGGCGCTCAAGCTGCTCGATGGCCGCGACGTCTCCGTCGATCCCAGCTTCCTCGTCATCACCGATGCCGATCGCGCCGTCGCCTTGGCCGGCATCATGGGCGGGCATGACACACGCGTGACCGATGCGACCCGCAACGTGTTTCTCGAGGCGGCCCACTTCGCGCCCGACGCGATCATTGGCCGCGGCCGCAAGCTGGGCCTGCACACCGACGCAGGCCACCGCTTCGAGCGCGGTGTTGATCCGGCGCTGCCGCGCATCGCGATCGAACATGCCACGCGCCTGATCCTCGACATCGCAGGCGGCACGCCGGGGCCGGTGGTCGAGGCTGCGCTGCCCGAGCATCTGCCGTCGCCCCAGCCGGTGCTGCTGCGTCGCGCCCGTCTGGCGCGCCTGCTCGGCATGCAGATCGCCGATGCCGACGTCGAGCGCATCCTGCGCGCGCTGGGCCTCGGGGTCGAGGTGGACGAAGCCGGCTGGCGGGTGATGCCGCCCAGCCGCCGCTTCGACATCGCCATCGAAGAGGACCTGATCGAAGAAGTCGTCCGCATCCACGGCTACGACGCGGTGCCGACGACCCTGCCCGCCGGCGCCGCTCGGCTGGTCGCGCCGGGCGAGGGGCGCGTCGACGTGCCCAGCCTGCGCCGGCAGATCGCCGCACGCGGCTATCTGGAGGCCATCAATTTCGCCTTCGTCGATGCCGACCTGCTCGAGGCCTGGGGCCTGCAGGCCGGCGGCGTCCCGCTGGCCAACCCGCTCAGTGCCGACCTCGGCGTGATGCGGACCTCGCTGCTGCCCGGCCTGGTCGCCGCGCTGGGCCGCAACGCCGCCCGCCAACAGGCACGCGTGCGCCTGTTCGAGCTGGGCAAGGTCTTTGCCGCCACCGACGACGCACCGCATGAGATTCCGCGTATCGCCGCGGTGGCCTGTGGCACCGCGCACGCCGAGCAGTGGGGGCAGGGCGAGCGCGCCCTCGGTTTCCATGACATCAAGGGTGATCTGGAGAGTCTGGCCGCACTGTCAGGTGCGGCCCTCGAGTTCCGTCCCTCCCGGCCGGCCTGGGCCCATCCGGGGCGCTCCGCCGACGTGTATCGCGACGGCGTCCAACTGGGCTGGATCGGCCAGCTGCATCCGCGCCTGCAGCAGGCGCTGGAGCTCGACGTCGATGTCCTGGCCTTCGAACTCGACCTTGCGCCGCTGGCTGAACGGGCGCTGCCGCGTGCCGGCACGCTTTCCCGGTACCCGTCCGTCCGCCGCGACCTCGCGTTCGTCGTCGCCGAGGACCTGCCTTGGGCGACCGTGTCGCATGCGGTGCGCGAGGCCGCGGGCCCGTCCCTGCGCGATCTGGTCCTGTTCGACCGCTACCAGGGCAAGGGCGTGGAAACCGGATTCAAGAGTCTCGCTATGGGCTTGATTCTGCAGGATGAATCCCGCACTCTGGAAGATCGCGACGTGGACGCGATCGTGGCTGGCGTAACCGCCTTGCTGCAGGAACGGCACGGTGCGGTGATCCGCGGTTGAGCCGTGGCGAGGTAGGGGAACGAGATGGCACTGACCAAGGCGGAGATGGCCGAACGACTGTTCGAGGAAGTCGGCCTGAACAAGCGGGAAGCGAAGGAGTTCGTCGATGCATTCTTCGACGCCCTGCGCGAATCGCTGGAGCAGGGACGCCAGGTGAAGCTGTCGGGCTTCGGCAATTTCGACCTGCGCCGCAAGAACCAGCGGCCGGGCCGGAACCCCAAGACCGGTGAGGAAATTCCGATTTCGGCCCGTACGGTGGTGACCTTCCGTCCGGGCCAGAAGCTCAAGGAGCGCGTGGAGGCCTATGCTGGACCCGGGCAGTAACCGCGAACTTCCGCCGATCCCGGCGAAGCGCTACTTCACCATCGGTGAAGTCAGCGAGCTGTGCGACGTCAAGCCGCACGTCCTGCGGTACTGGGAAACCGAGTTCCCCAGCCTCAACCCGGTCAAGCGTCGCGGCAATCGCCGCTACTACCAGCGCCACGAGGTGCTGATGGTCCGCCAGATCCGCGCGTTGCTGTACGAACAGGGCTACACCATCGGCGGCGCGCGCCAGCGCCTGGAAGGCGACTCGGCCAAGGAAGAGGCCGTGCTCAGCGGGCAGATCATCCGCCAGGTGCGGATGGAGCTCGAGGAGATCCTGCAACTGCTCCGCCGCTGAGCGGATGCATCGCGGGGCATGGCCGGATCGGTCGAGTCCCGCTATACTTGCCGCCCGCTCGGCCCCTGGCCGCAGCCGGCACCGTTCGGGGTGTAGCGCAGCCTGGTAGCGCACCTGTCTGGGGGACAGGTGGTCGTCGGTTCGAATCCGGCCACCCCGACCAATTCCTGAATGCCAGAACGACACCCGGACGTCCGGGTGTTTTTGTTTCCGGGGCGGTCTGCTGTACTCGGCGCTTGTCCTTCACACGGAGCGTGCATGAAGCGTTCGATGCGGATCTGCGCGGCCCTGGTGCTGCTGGCGGGCGTCTGCGGGCCCTTGGATGCACAGGAGGCCGGGGACGATGCCGGCCCCGTGCGCGACCTTGAAACGCTCGTCGTCAGTGGCGTCCAGCCGGGTCCCGGTTTGTGGAAGGTGTCCACCGGATCCGGCCACGTGATGTGGGTGCTCGGCACGGTTTCGCCGCTCCCGCGGCGGATGGAATGGGAGGCCCGCGAGGTGGGCGGGGTGATCGCCGGAGCCCAGGAAGTGATGCTGGCGCCCGGGATCGATATCGACGCGGACGTGGGCTTCTTCGGTGGCCTGGCGCTGGCGCCCCGGCTCATGCGCGCGCGGCGCAGCCCCGACGGTCGTCGCCTGGAGGAAGTGCTTTCGCCCGGCGAATACGCGCGCTGGTCGACGCTCAAGCGCCAGTACATCGGCGGTGATCGTGGGATCGAGAAATGGCGGCCCATGTTCGCGGCCGCGCGCCTCTACCAGGAAGCCGTGGAGGACGTCGGCCTGCGGACCCGTGGGGTGGTCACGCCGGTGGTGGAGGATCTCGCGCGCGACCACGGGGTGACCGTCAGCCGGCCGATGGTCGAGCTGAAGATCGAGGATCCCAAGGCGGCGATCAGCGAGTTCAGCGCGGCCGAGATCGACGACCTCGCCTGCTTCAGCAAGACCCTTGATCGCGTGCAGGATGACCTGGGATACATGCGCGAGCGTGCGAATGCCTGGGCCGTCGGCGATATCGAAGGGCTGCGCTCGATTCCCTTCCAGCCCTTCGAGGACTGCGAGCAGGCCTGGGCCAGTGTGCAGGCGCTGAGCGACCGGGTGGGCGACCTGCGCGCCCAGCGCGATGCGCTCTGGTTGAAGGAGGTCGACCGCGTACTGGCCAACAACCGGGTGACCCTGGCGTTGCTGCCGATGGAAGAGCTGTTCCGTCCGGACGGGCTCGCTGCCAGCCTGCAGGCACGCGGCTACCGGGTCGAGGCACCGGGCGAATACGACGCGGCGTCCCCCATGGACGCCCCCACGCCGGACGACGGGGTGGCCCCGCCTGCCGGGTGAACGGACGCGTCGGCTTGACGGGCCTGCTGGCCCGCCCGCAACTGCACCAGCAGGCCATGCAGCATCTCGGTCGAGAGGCCGTGCAGGGTCAGGCGGAAGCCGGCACGCAGCGTGGACATCGGGACCAGCGGATGGCGGTTGTTGAGCAGCACCAGATGCTCGTGCGCGTCCAGCAGGGTGGCGGCGTAGAGGCCGATGGTCTCGTCCAGCTGCAGTGAGTTGGTCGCGCGCCAGAAGTCGCTGTCGGTCAGCATCAACTGGTAGATCGGCGTGAACAGTTCGATCGAACTCTGCAGGTCCAGGAAGTTGCGCCGCCGGCGCGGCATGTCCTCCAGCCGCAGCGGCGGCTGCTCGACCATCGACAGGTCGGGGTGGGGCACGCGTGCCAGTCGCTGGCCGCTGTCGCGCAGGTTCTGGTTGAGGCGAATGATGAAGTTGTAGAGGTTGAGGTCGTGCACGAGGTACATGTCCTCGCGCACGTCGCTGATCTTCATCGGCGCCAGCGGATTCGTCGGCACTTCCACTGGCGCATTGCGCGCGATGAAACCGAGGATCTGCGAACCGAGATGGAAATGGCGCAGGATCAGCCAGTTTGCCTCGGGCCGGATGAAGTGCTCCATGCCCCAGGCCAGCAGCCGGTGCAGCGCGCGCGAGAACGCGAGCTTGCGCGGCAGGAATACCTTCAGCACCTGGATCAGCACGATCATCGTGCGCGCGAACGGGCGGATGAAGGGCAGCAGGTACTGCCGGGACCAGGAGCTGGAATCGGCCAGCCACGCGTGCTTGACCGCCTCGTCGATGGGGGTGCTCTGGTCCAGCTGCAGCGCGAGCCAGGGATTGGGGTCGCGCGGGTCGTGGCCCGGGCCGGCGAAGTCGGGGGCGGGTTTCATGGGTCGGTACGTTCCTGCGGAGTGGCTCCCGTGCCCACCGGGATGTGCTCGAACTGCATTAGGTACAGCGCCGCGGTGCGGCGCGCGGTATCGATGATCGCGCGTGCGCCCTGCCCGTCGGTGTCATGCGCGAGCACGATCTCCACCGCGCGCAACCAGCGCGCCAGATGGTGCGCGTCGTTCTCGCCATGGTACTCGAGGAAGCGGAACGCCTCCGCGGGCAGGTCCAGCGTGCTTTTCATCAATGGCAGCAGGGCGGGGATGATGCGCTGGCCGGTGCCTTCGATCATGTAGATCGCGCCCAGCAGGCCGAGGGGGTTGGGCGTCGCGGCAAGTGCATGCAGGTAGCTGTTGAGCGCCTCGCCGCCGGGATTGCGGCGCAGCGCGTCGATGTCCGCGACCTCGCCGCCGGCGCGCCGGTAGTCCTCGAACAGGATCATGTAGTCGTCCTGCTCGTCGCCGGCATGGGTTTCGATCAGCGTGGCCAGCGCCTCGTAAGGCGCGCGCACCGACGCCGCCCCTTCGCGCATCCACTTGCTGCCCTCGCGTACCTGCGGGATCCAGTGCTGCATCCAGGCCCGATAATCGGCCGTATCGAAGCGGCCCTCGCGGAGCGCGCGGATCACCGGCGTGCGCCATGCGCGCGAGCGGTAGTCGTGCCAGAGTGTCGCCAGCTCGCCGAGCAGGTGGCGGAGCGCGGCCGGTGCATCGGCCGGATCGTGCGGAGGGGCGATCACGGGATCGGCCGCCGCGGGTGCCGACGGCACGGGGTCGGGCAGCGGGGGGGCGCCAGGCGCGTCATCGGCCTCCACCTCGATCATCACGAAGGCCACGCTGAAGCGGCCGGACTCCGGGACGAAGCACAGGATGCGCTGGCCGGCCTCCAACTCATGGGTGTGCAGGAACTCGTCGAGCATGACGAAGATCGATGCCGCCCCGGTGTTGCCGCGCGTCGTGAGGTTGCTGTACCAGCGTTCGCGCGGGATCGACAGTCCCGCCTTCGCCATCAGTTCGTCCACCACCGGCGCGAAACGCTCGGAAGAGTAGTGGCAAAGGAAATGGTCGATGCCAGCCGGGTCGATCCAGCCGTCGCGGCAGAGCCGCGCGTACTCGTGCACGCCGACGTCGAACAGGTGGGGCAGCAGGCGGATGTCCTGGCGCAGGAACAGCGCGCCATCGGCCTCCGCGTCGCCCCAGGCCGGATAGTCGAGGTGCGAGCGGCTGCGGTCGGGCGTGAGGCCGAGTTGCATGCAGACCGGGTAGTCGCCGGCGAACGAGCGCTGGTGGATGAAGCGCAAGCGCAGCCGGACGCCGGCACGGCCGCGTGGCGCCCCACCCAGCTGCAGTGCACCGGCGCCGTCCGAGAGCATCCAGCGCAGGAAGTGCGCGTCGAAGTCGGCGTCGTAATCGCGGCCCGCGTAGCGCGAGCGCTTGAACAGCCGCGACGGCATCTCCGCGGCCGCGACGAGGGCATGGTCGTGCGCACCGAGCTCCACGGCGCTGGCCGCCGCCTCCCACGCACCCACGCCGGACGCACAGATGCCATGGCTGCTGAAAACCTGCATGGGTGGCGCCGCCAGGGTGCCGTGGACCATGCTGCCGAAGCCGGGCATCAGCGCGTCGCCGCCGGAACTGCCGCAGGCCAGCAGGCCGATGGTGTCGATCGAGGCGCCGCTGTCGTCCAGGCACGCACGGATCGCCGCGGCGGCCATGTCCGCGCAGCCGTGCACGGTCCGGCCTTCCGGGTCGATGGCGTAGTGGCGCTGCCGGATGCCGTTCTCCGCGAGGATGCGGCGCTTGATCCGCCCGGAGATCCGGTTCAGGGGGGCGATGTAGGCATCCATGCCGTCGTTGTCGACCGGCGCGCCGGGCAGGAAGCGCCCGCTGCCGTGCAGCCAGGTGCGTTGGAAAACAGTGGGCATCAACCGTCCTTCGTATCCGTTGGCGAACGCCCGATCCGCGCGTCCGCGGCATCGAGCGGAAGCGTGCTGCCGGCCATCCGGTCGAACACGTCCAGCAGGAAGCCGTAGTTCCCGTGGTAGCAGGCATGGTGCAGATGGTGCCGGCGGCTGGCGGCGCGCCAGCCCCGTGCGGGCGATTCGCGGCTGGCTTCGTAGTTGGCGTGGCCGAGATTGTTGAGCACGATGCTCAGCACCGGCAGCGTCATCAGCGCGACGAAGCTGAAATCGTGCAGCAGCATCGGGATCACCGGCACGCTGCCCAGCATCAGCGCCTCGACCGGATGGAACGCATAGGTGGACCACGGCGTCGGCACGTGCGAGCGGTGGTGCACGGCATGGAAACGGCGCAGTGGCGCGGTGTGCAGCAGGCGATGGTTGACGTAGAAGTGCAGCTCGTTCCAGAAGAACAGCGCCACGATCTCCAGCGCGACCTGCCAGGCCGGCGGATCGCTCGCCAACCCTGCCCAGCCCAGTCGCAGCAGCGCCCATGGCAGCAGCAGCCCCACGCCGAACAGGACGATCGACGACGCGGACGCGGCCCACTCGCGCTGCAACTGGCGCCGCGGGACCGGGCGGGGATCGAGCCGGCGACCGAGCCCCAGCCGCGGCAGGATCCGCCGGGTCAGCAGCACGGTGGCGAGTCCGGTGGTGACATACAGACCGCTGAACCAGGCGAGTCCCACCAGGACCACGGCCCAGGGCGGCAGCGCGACGAACCCGGTCCCCACGCCCGGCTCAGCCCCGTTCCGTGCGTATGCGTGGTCCGCCCATCCCTGGCGCAGCGCTCAGAGCGATGCCGACTGCGCGGGCGGCGCGCCGAGCTCCGGCCAGCGGGCCAGCAGGGACGCCCGGATGCCGTCGGCGTCGAGTCCCGCCTCGGCCAGCAGCTGCTCGCGGCTGGCGTGGTGCTGGAACGCGTCGGGCAGGCCGAGGTGCAGGACCGGCAGGGTCACCCCTTCGGCGGCGAGCAGTTCGGCCACGCCCGACCCGGCGCCGCCGGCGACCACGTTGTCCTCGATCGTGACGAAGCCCGTGTGCGAGCGCGCGAGTTCAAGCACGAGGTCGCGGTCCAGCGGTTTCACGAAACGCATGTTGACCAGGGTCAGTCCGAGCGCGCCTGCGACCTGTTCCGCCGCGGCGACCATCGCGCCGAAGGCCAGCAGTGCCACCGGGCCGCCGCGTCGCCGCAGGTCCGCCTTGCCGACCGGCAGCACGTCGAGCGTCGGCCGGACCTCGACCCCCGGGCCGGTGCCGCGCGGGTAGCGCACCGCCGCGGGGCCCGCGTAGTGGTGGCCGGTGCTCAGCATCATCCGGCACTCGTTCTCGTCCGCCGGCGCCATCACCACCATGTTGGGTACGCAGCGCAGGTAGCTCAGGTCGAGGTTGCCGGCATGGGTCGCGCCGTCGGGGCCGACCACGCCGCCGCGGTCGATCGCGAACAGCACGTCGAGGTCCTGGATCGCGACGTCGTGCACCAGCTGGTCGTAGCCGCGCTGCAGGAAGGTCGAATAGATCGCGCACACCGGCTTGGCGCCTTCGCAGGCCATGCCCGCGGCCAGCGTCACCGCGTGCTGCTCGGCGATCGCGACGTCGAAGTAGCGCTCGGGGTACGCCTTGCTGAAACGCACCAGGCCGGAGCCCTCGCGCATCGCCGGGGTGATGCCCATCAGCTTCGGGTCGGCCGCGGCCATGTCGCACAGCCAGTCGCCGAATACGTCGGTGTAGGTCGGCTTCTTGACGCCGGCCTTCTTGACCATGCCCTGCGCGGGGTCGAAGGGGCTGACCGCGTGGTAACCGATCTGGTCGCCCTCGGCGCGCTCGTAGCCCTTGCCCTTGGTGGTGATGATATGGAGCAGCTGCGGGCCCTTGAGGGTCTTCAGCGTCTTTAGCGTGCCGACCAGGGCGGGCAGGTCATGGCCGTCGATCGGGCCGGTGTAGTGGAAGCCGAGTTCCTCGAACATGGTCGAGGGCACGAACATGCCCTTCCAGTGCTCCTCCCAGCGGCGCACGAAACGCGCCGGGGCGCCGTGCTTGTCGCCCAGCAGCTTCTTGCCGCCCTCGCGGATCGCGTTGAGCGTGCGGCTGCCGGTCAGCCGGCCGAGCATGCGGGTCACGCCACCGACGTTCTCCGAGATCGACATCTGGTTGTCGTTGAGGATCACCAGCAGGTCCGGCTCTGGCCCCTGGCCGTCCTCGCCCATGCCGCCGGCGTGCGCGAGCGCCTCGAAGGCCATGCCACCGGTGATCGCGCCGTCGCCGATCACCGCGACGACCTTGCGCGGATCGCCGCCGCGCTGCAGCGCGATCGCCATGCCGAGCGCGGCGGAGATGCTGGTCGAGCTGTGGCCGACGCCGAAGGTGTCGTACTCGGACTCCTCGCGCTTCGGGAAGGGCGCCACGCCGTCCTGCTGCTTGACCGTATGGATGGTGTCGCGGCGGCCGGTGAGGATCTTGTGCGGGTAGGTCTGATGGCCGACGTCCCACACCAGCCGGTCGACCGGGGTGTCGTACAGGTAGTGCAGGGCCACGGTCAGCTCGATCACGCCCAGCCCCGCGCCGAAATGGCCGCCGACGCGCGCGACCTGCTCGATCAGGTAGGCGCGCAGCTCGTCCGCGATGGCCGGCAGTTCCTCTTCAGGGAACTGGCGCAGGTCGGTCGGGACGGCGATGCGGGAAAGGCGGGGGTAGCGTTGCGGATCGATCATCAGGACGTGCCAACATCGCCACGGGAACGCGGCGCGTCCGTCATTGTCCTGCGGTCATCCGGGAGGGGCAAGCGCGGGCGGCCCGACCCCCGTCGCGCGGCGTTCAGCGGCCGCGCAGGCGCCCGAACAGGCCGCCCTTGGCGGTCTCGGCCTCGGGCTCCGGCTCGCGGTATTCCTCGGCGAAGCCGGTGGCCAGGTTCGCATTGATGAAGTCGGCGACGTCGGCCTCCGGCACGCTGCTGGCGGCGGCGATCTCGGCGAGCGTGGCCGGTCCCTTCATCATGGCCGTCGCGATGCGGAAGTGCTTCGGATACTCGCGCTCGGTCTGCGGCCACTTCAGCATGTGGAAACGCGCCGCCGGCCCGTAGCCGCCCACCACCTCGCCCTGGCCGGCCAGCAGGCCGCCCAGCCAGGTGAGCCGCGCCAGCGGCTGCGGCTCGCCCTTGTCGGCGATGGCGGCCTGCCATGCGGCGGCATCCAGGGTGCGGGCATCGGACTCGCCGATATGGCCCTCGAACAGCGGCAGCAGCGGCTTCAGCGCGGTGCCGGCGTAGTACTGGCCCGCATCGGCGTCGATCAGGACCTCGGCACCGCCGTGGCTCAGGGCCACCCGGCCCTGCAGGCGGTTGTCGACCAGCAGGACGGCCAGGCCGATGCCGCGTGCGGTCGGTGCTGCAGCGGGGGCCGGCGTCGTCGGTGCCGCCGGTGCCGGAGCCGGTGCCGGGGCGGGCGCCGAAGCCGCAACGGGCACCGGAGCGGGCGTCGCCGCCGGCGCGGGCGGCTGGGAAGGAGACGGCGCCGGCGTGGGCGGAGCGGCCGCCACCGGAGCGGCCAC
>NZ_JACHTE010000003.1 GCF_014145395.1 Marilutibacter penaei | reverse complement strand
TCGGAGGAGCGCTAAGATCGAGACGAATTAGGCGTTAGGACCAGTCGATGCGTTCTGGGGGTATTTATGGGGGCATTTCTGGCGTTTAGCACCGCAACCAATTGATTAATAAGGCGATGTGATTGTCACCGCCTCCACCACCTCGTCGATGCCGGCATCGGCCTGCAGCGGCGTGCCGGGGGGCACCTCGGCGAGGATCCGGCGGGCCAGCGTCAGCAGGCCGGCTTCCACCCCGCCGAACAGGTCCAGGCTGGCACTGCGGAAGCCCTCGGTGCCACGCAGGCGCACCAGCTGCAGGTGGCGCTCGAGTTCGCGCTGCTTCTCCGACAGCACGCCGGCCAGCAACGGCGACTCGATGGCGTCGACCGGCAAGGCGTCGAGGCGATCGCGCGCCTCGTCCAGATCGATCTCCAGGTCGATGTAGCGCAACGGCGGCATCCCGGCGAAACCGCTGGCCTCGAAACCCGCCCACAGCGCGTCGTTGGCCACCGGGGTCAGCGCCAGCAGCCAGTCGATGTCGCGGTCCAGCGCGACCAGCGCCTCGTCGACCGCGGCCGCCACCGGGGGCAGCGCGCGCGGGGCCGCGGCGGCGATCGCGCTCATGGCAGGAACTCGCCGCGCACCGACGCCACCGCGGCCTCGAGGCCGCGCCGCAGGTCGTCCAGCACCGCGATGTCGGCACTGCCGGTCCACTCGTCCATGTAGACCTTCTTGTATTCGAGCGAGATTGCGCAGACCCGTTCCGGCCAGGTGGCATGCAGCCATTCGGGGAAGTGGCCGCCGCCGTCGTAGCGGACATTCTCCCGCACGTCGAGTTCGCGGCCGCCGGCGCGATGGGCGCGCAGGCCGGCCGCCAGCGTCTTGGCCACGTGCCCCCAGCGGGCGCGGTCGAGGGTGGTGGCGCCGACGTCGATGTCGGGGTTGCCGGCCTCCGGTGCGGGCGGGTCGCCGGCACCGTCGCGACGGTGGTTGTAGCTGTGGATGTCCAGCACCAGCAACGCGGGGAAGCGCTGCAGCAGGGTGTCGACGAGTTCGCGGAACATCGCATAGAAGCGATCGTGCGCCGCCAGCGAGGTCGCCACTTCCGCTTCGGGCAGCGCGCCCTTCCATACCCGCAGACCCCAGGTGTCGGCCGGGTCGGTGGACAGCGCCAGCGCCCGCGGCCGGTTCAGGTCGACCTGGAAGCGCGAGGCACGCACGCGCAGGCGGACGTCGCCGGCCGCCACCAGCGCGCCGGTCAGCGGGTCCTCCTCGCGGCGGCGGCCGGCGTCGTCCACCGCCAGGTGCGGAAGCAGCGCGGTGCGCATCGCATGGCCGTCGTGGATCGCAGTGGCGATGACCGGGCCGTCGCCCAGGACCAGGTCCCAGTCTTCGTCCGGCCGGGCCAGCGCGAGTGGGGCCGCGCGGGTGAAGAAGCCACCGCCGGCAGGCGTGTCGGTGCTCTTTCCGTCCATGGGCCGATGCTTCCACCCGCGTCATGAGGGCCGGGTGAGCGGCTGAACGGTGCGTTCAAGAAACGCGCGGGAACGGCGTGCATGCGCATGGCGCGGCTCGCGAACGAGGCGCCGGGCACTCGTGAATGGGCAGCTACCTGCTCGCGAACGAGGCGCCGGGCACTCGTGCTTGGGCGGATACCTGCTCGCGGGTGGGGTTCCAGGCACTCGTGCACGAGCGGGTGACGGCTCGCGGGTGGGGTTCCAGGCACTCGTGCACGAGCGGCTCCCTGCTCGCGGGCGCGGCATCAGCCGCTCGCGCTCGGGCGGGTGACTGCTCGCGGACGAGGGACCCGGCACTCGCGCACGGGCGGGTGACCGCTCGCGGACGAGGCGCCGGGCACTCGCGCACGAGCGGGTGACGGCTCGCGTACGACTCCCGGAGGGGCGTCCGCGAGCCGTCGCAGTGTCATTCGCGAGCGGGCCGGGGCTCGCCGCCGGCCCCCCCAGGTCTCAGGCGTCGCGGTGGAAGTGCGCGTAGCCGCGGGCCGGCGGCTGCCACTCGGCGCCGTCGGCGTCGAAGGCCCGCACCCGCTCGCCGGCGACCACGTCGCCGATCCGGGTCACCGCCACGCCGGCGGCCGCGGCGGCGGCACGGATGGCGTCGTCGCGCGCGGCGGGCGCGGTGAAGGCCAGTTCGTAGTCGTCGCCGCCGCTGGCCTGGCAACGGGCAAGCGCCTCGCCATCAACGGCGGCGCGCAGTCCGGCCGATGCCGGCAGTGCGTCGCGATGCAGGCGGATGCCGACGCCGCTGGCGTCGCAGACGTGGCCGAGGTCGGCCAGCAGGCCGTCGGAGACGTCGATGCAGGCGTTCGCCTGCCCGGCCAGCGCGGCACCCAGCGCGACGCGCGGGACCGGCCGGTCGAGGCGCGCGCGCAGCGCCGCCGGCACCGGCGCGCCGCCCTCCAGCAGGGCCAGCGCCGCGGCGGCATCGCCGAGCGTACCGCTGACCCAGACCGCATCGCCGACCCGCGCGGCGTCGCGCCGCAACGCACGGCCGGGCGCCACGAGGCCGTGCACGGTCACGCAGACCGACAGCGGGCCGCGGGTGGTGTCGCCGCCGACCAGGGCGACGCGGTGGGCGTCGGCCAGCGTCAGGAAGCCATCGAGGAAGCCGTCGAGCCAGCCGGCGTCGGCATCGGGCAGGGACAGCGAGAGCGTGCACCAGGCCGGCTCGGCCGCCATCGCCGCGAGGTCGGACAAGTTGACCGCCAGCGCCTTCCAGCCGATGTCGGCAGGGGCGGTGCCACGCGGGAAGTGCACGCCGTCGTTGAGGGTGTCCATCGCGACGACGAGCTGCCGCCCGGACGGCGGCTGCAGCAGGGCGGCGTCATCGCCGATGCCGAGCACCACGTCGTCGCGCACGCCGGCACGGCGGCGGATGCGTTCGATCAGGTCGAACTCGGCCACGCGCCGTGCCCCCGACCGGTCGCGCGGGTCAGCCGCGCGCGGCGCCGACCTCGGCCACGCGCCACTCGGCGGCGGCATGGTCGAGCACGCCGTTGACGTAGGTGTGGCCGTGCTCGGTGCCGAACTTCTTGACGCTCTCGATCGCCTCGTTGATGACCACGCGATACGGCACGTCGAGGCGGTGGCGCAGTTCATAGGCGGCGATGCGCAAGCCGGCGCGCTCGATCGCGTCGACCTCCTCCACCTTGCGGTCGAGGAAGGGCGCCAGCGCTTCGTCCAGTTCCTTGCGGTGCGCGTCGACGCCGATCACCAGGTCTTCGAAATAGGCGAGGTCGGCCTGCTCACGGGCCTGCTCATGGGCGAACTGGGCGATCACCTCGCGCACCGGCGCGCCGGACATCTGCCAGGCGTAGACCGCCTGCAGGGCGCGGCGGCGGGCGCGGGTGCGTGCGACCGGGTCGATGCCATCGGGACGGCGACGGTTCATGGCTGGGCTTCCTCGATGAAGTCGGGCAGGTCGAACGCGCCGGCGGGGAGCTGCGAGAACAGGTGGGCCATCTCGATCGCGACCAGGGCGGCTTCCTCGCCCTTGTTGCCGTGGCTGCCGCCGGCGCGGGCCTCGGCGTCCTCGAAACGGTCGACAGCCAGCACGCCGTTGGCGACCGGCACGCCGTGGTCGAGCGATACCTGCATCAGCGCATTGGAGCAGCCGTCGGCCACCTGCTCGTAGTGGCGGGTGTCGCCGCGCACCACGCAGCCCAGCGCGACGAAGGCGCGGTAGCCGCCGGCATGGGCCAGGCGGGCGATGGTCAGCGGGATCTCCCAGGCGCCGGGGACGCGGATCACGTCGACGTCGGACTCGGCCACGCCGTTCCCGGTGAAGGTCGTGCGCGCCCCGGCCACTAGGGTGTCGGTGATGCGCGGGTTCCAGCGGCTGGCGATGATGGCGTAGCGCGCGCCGTCGGGGCTGCGCAGGTCGCCTTCGATATGGGACATGGAGGGGCCGGTTCTCGGGAAAGGTGTCAGTTTAGCGGCTGGTTTGTGACAAACCGTCATCGGGCCGACATCCGCGCTCAGGCCGGGTCCACGTACTCAACCACTTCCAGGCCGAAACCGGCCAGGCCGATCTGCTTGCGCGGCGTGCCCATCACGCGCAGTTTGCCGAGCCCGAGGTCCGCGAGGATCTGGCTGCCGGCGCCGTTCCGCCGCCATTCGCTCAGCGCCTGCCCGCGCCCGCCGCCGTCGCCGGCCGGCTCGGCCTCGGCGCGCGGGGCCGCCTGGATGCGCCGCAGCAGCGCGTCGGGGCCCGGGGCGTCGCCGCCGAGCACGACCAGCACGCCGCGCCCTTCGGCGGCAATCGCCGCGAGCACGTCACCGACCGCCGGGCCGAAGTCCGGACGGCGCCAGTGCAGGGCGTCGGCCAGCGGGTTCATCGGGTGCACCCGTACCAGGGTCGGGATCGACGGCACCGCCTCGCCCAGGGCCAGGGCGAAATGCAGGCCGTGGTTGAGCCGGTCGCGGTAGGTGACCAGCTGGAACTCGCCGTGCTCGGTGTCGATCGGGCGCGCATCGACGCGTTCGACGGTGTGCTCGGTATCGAGGCGGTGGCCGATCAGCGCTTCGATCGAACCGATCTTCAGGCCGTGCGCCTTGGCGAAGGCCTCCAGCTGAGGGCGCCGCGCCATCGAGCCGTCCTCGTTGAGGATCTCCACCAGCACGCCGGCCGGCTCCAGCCCCGCGAGCATCGCCAGGTCGGCCGCCGCCTCGGTGTGGCCGGCGCGGTTGAGCACCCCGCCCGGCTGCGCCTGTAGCGGGAAGATGTGGCCGGGCTGGTGCAGGTCGCCGGGCTTCGCATCCGGACGCACCGCGGTGCGCACGGTATGCGCGCGGTCGTAGGCGCTGATACCGGTGGTGACGCCCTCGGCGGCCTCGATGCTGACGGTGAAGTTGGTGTGGTGCTGCGAGGTGTTGTCGCGGACCATCGGCGGCAGGCCGAGCTGGGCGCAGCGCTCGCGCGTCAGCGACAGGCAGACCAGGCCGCGCGCGTGGGTGACCATGAAGTTGATGTCCGACGGCTTGACCAGCTCGGCGGCCATGATCAGGTCGCCTTCGTTCTCGCGGTCCTCGTCGTCGACGATGACGACCATGCGGCCGTTGCGGATCTCCTCCAGCAGTTCGGGGATCGGCGCGAAGCTCATGCCTTGTCCTCCGCGTCGCGACCGGCCAGCAGCCGCTCGACATAGCGCGCGACCAGGTCGATCTCGAGGTTGACCAGGTTGCCGACGCGGGTCTGCGCGAACGCGGTGTGCGCGACGGTATGCGGCACCAGGGCGACCTCGAAGCCATCGCCGTCGACCTCGTTGACGGTCAGGCTGACGCCGTCGACGCAGATCGAGCCTTTCTTGGCGATGTAGCGCAGCAACGCGGCGGGCGCAGTGAAGCGCCAGCGCTGCGCGCGCGCGTCGTCGGTGATCGAGACGACCTGGCCGAGGCCGTCGACATGGCCGCTCACGAGGTGGCCACCGAGGCGGTCGCTGGGACGCATCGCGCGCTCCAGGTTCACGGGCGCACCCGGCTCGAGGTGGCCGAGGCTGGTCAGCGCCAGCGTCTCGTTGGAGGCGTCGGCGGCGAAGCCTTCGGCGTCGAAGTCGATGACGGTCAGGCAGACGCCGTTGACGGCGATGCTCTCGCCGAGGCGGACGTCGTCGAACGGCAGGCTGCCGGCCTTGAGGTGCAGGCGGACGTCGCCGCCCAGGGCTTCGGTGGCGGCGAGGTGGCCGACACCTTCGATGATGCCGGTGAACATCAGCACGCCTCCGGGGAGGCGGGACGCTGGGTGGAGCGGTGGCTGGTCATAACGTTTCCCGCGTGGTTGGGCGAAAAACGCCTTGCAGGCATGAGGCACGCGCGCCCCGCGGAAATCCGTGGGTGCGTGCGTTGCCGTCTTCTTCCATCCGGACTGTGGGCCGTCCCGGCAGGCCGGGCGCAGCGTGACCGTCGGCTCCGGCATTGGACCGGATCTGCTGACCCTCCGGCGGTGCCGGAGGCGCTCGCGGGCTCGCCTCGAAAGGCCTACCGCCGGTGGGGAGTTCCACCCCGCCCTGAAGACGTCGATGTGGTCTGCCGGCGTACCCAAGGGGCCGTCGGCGCGGGGATTCTACCACCGGGGCCGGGGACGCCCCGGAACGGCAGTGGAACGGGGTGTCCCGATGGGGGCTCGGGAATATCGCTGTGAGGTTCGCGGGTATGGCGGGAAGGTCGCGGATTTGGCGCGGAGGCTCGCGGATCAAGCAGGTGGCCTTGGGCTGCCATGACACCGGCTGCGCGGAGACGGCTTCGGACAGCGTCGCCGCCCGCCGGGATGGGGGTTGCTGCGCCCTCCTGACGACGTCCTGTCTTCAAGTCGGGTCGCCGGACGTCCTGTCCGGCTCTCCGCACCCCCCATCCCGTCGACCGGCGCCTTCCGCGACCGTGGAGTTCCGGGCTTCGGGTGTTCTTGAAAGCGCAAGCGGAGTGTCCAGAAATCGGTGGCCTTCCGAATCCCAGTCGGCCGGCCCCTATCTCCACGCGCCGACGGCACCGGCGTGGCCGGGGGGCTTCGCGGCGAAATCAAGGAGGAGGCGGCCGCTGGCGGCCGCCGGGGGACATTCGTCGCGAAGACCACCGGATCGCGCCGGGGCGTCCGGCCGGTCGCGGCGGTCCCCCTCGCGTCAGTCCGGCTTCCGGCGCAGGTGCAGGAACAGCGGCCAGGTGAGCCGGCGGATGCGGTCGGCGGGACCCCAGGCCGCGGCCAGCGCCGGGCCGTGGCGCTCGACCGGATCGTCGCCCGTCGCGGCGAGGCAGCGCGCGCGGGCGGAGCCACTGGCCAGGTAACCGAGGAAACGCGGCAGGGTCCAGTCGGCTTCAAGCATCAACGCGGGGGCCGGTACCGGCGGGAACGGCCACGCGTAACCGGCGTAGGCGGCATCGACCTCGGCCCGCTCGGGCGGCCAGTGGGCCTCGATCTGCCGGCGGTAGTCGCCCACCGCCGCGTCCATGCCCGCCGGCGGCAGGAAATCGCCGTAGCCCCAGGCCGCCAGCACGCCACCGGGCACGAGCACGCGTTCGCATTCGGCGAAGAAGCGGGCGCGATCGAACCAGTGCAGCGCCTGCGCCACTGCGACCAGGCCGACGCTGGCGGCGCCCAGCGCCGTGCGTTCGCCCGGTTCGACCGCGAGGTCCACGCCGCTTCCGGCGGCGTCGTGCGCCCAGTGCCGCGCCAGCTGCTCCGCGCTCGGGTCGCGCGCATGCACGACGCCGAAGCGCGCCGCCAGCCCGCGGGTGGCCTGACCGCTGCCGCAGCCGGGCTCCCACACCGCCTGGCCGGCAGGGGCGGCCGCCGCCAGGGTGTCGAACAGGGCATCGGGGTAGCCCGGCCGCGCCGCGGCATAGGCGCCGGCGACACCGGAGAAATGGTCCTTGAAGCCGGCGCCGGCCACGACTCAGCCCCGGCCAGCGGGCCCGAGGACGAGCCGGGTGTCCTCGCCGAAGCGGCGGCTGTCGAGCACCTCCAGCCGCAGGCGGTCGGCCATCGTCGCGATGTCCAGCCCGTCGAACAGGGGACGCGCCTTGCCCCCCAGCAGGACCGGGGCGACGTACAGCACGAGTTCGTCGAGGAGGCCGGCCTGCAGGAAGGCCCCTGCCAGCGTCGCGCCCGCCTCCACGTGGACCTCGTTGGCCTGGTGGCGCTCGGCGAGCATTCGGAGGACGGCGTCGAGATCGAAGCGCCCGGCCTTGACCGGCGCCGACACGATCTGCGCATCGAGCCCGCGCGGCGGCTTGGTGTCCGGGGCGTGCACGTACAGGGTCGGAGCGTCGCCCTCGCGCACCCGGCCGCGCGCGACCGTGGCCAGGCCCGGGTCCAGCACCACGCGCATCGGCGGGATGACCGGGCGGTCGTCCTCGAGCCGCGCGGTCAGCAACGGGTCGTCGGCCAGCACGGTACCGGCGCCGGTCAGGATGACGCTGCTGCGCGCGCGCCAGTGCTGCACGTCGAGGCGGGAGGCCTCACCGCTGATCCACTTCGACTCGCCATTGGCCAGCGCCGTACGGCCGTCCAGGCTGGTGGCCAGTTTGACCCGCACCCACGGGCGGCCGCGCTCGATGCGCGACAGGAAGCCGCGGTTGAGATGCCGGGCCTGCGCCTCCATCAGTCCGCAGGCCACCTCGATCCCAGCCGTACGCAGGCGCTCGAAGCCCTTGCCGGACACATCGGGGAACGGGTCCTGCATCGCCGCGACCACGCGCGCGACACCGGCCTCGACCAGCGCCTCCGCACACGGGCCGGTACGCCCGGTATGCGCGCAGGGCTCCAGCGTCACGTAGGCGGTCGCGCCCTTCGCGGCGTCGCCGGCTGCACGCAGTGCGTTCACTTCGGCATGCGGCTCGCCGGCCCGCACGTGCAGGCCCTCCCCGACGACCTCGCCGTCCTTCGCGAGCACGCAGCCGACCATGGGATTCGGCTTGGTGGTGTAGGCGCCCCATTCGGCCAGGCGCAGGGCGCGGGCCATGAAGGCGTGGTCGGCGGCGGTGAAGGCAGTGGCCGGCGGCGGGGTTCCGGGCATGGAACGGCATCCTCCTCGATGGGGTGCGTGCCGGGGCCGCCGCTAGCGCTTGCGGCCCCGGGCGGGGGGCTCCGGCGAGTCGAGCAGGGGCAGCTGGCCCTCGCCCGCGTGGTCGCTCTCCAGCCGGTCGAGCTCCTCGCGGAAGTCGGCGACGTCCTCGAAGGACCGGTACACCGAAGCGAAGCGCACGTACGCGACGTGGTCGAGCTTGCGCAGCTCGGCCATGACGAACTCACCGACGCGCAGCGAGGCCAGCTCGCGCTCGGCGGTCATCCGCAGCTGGTGGACCACCGCGCGCACCGCGGCCTCGATGTCCTCCTCGGACACCGGGCGCTTCTGCAGGGCACGGTCGAAACTGGCGCGCAGCTTGCGCGCGTCGAAGGCCTCGCGGCGGCCATCGCTCTTGATGATCGCCGGCAGTTTCAGCTCGATGGTCTCGAGCGTGCTGAAGCGTTCCCCGCAGGCCTCGCAGACACGACGACGGCGGATGGTGGCGCCGTCGTCGGACACCCGCGAGTCGATCACGCGGGTGTCGGCGTGCTGGCAGAACGGACAGTGCAAGGGCGGCCTCGCCTGCTCAGCCGTAGACCGGGAATTTCCGGCACTGCGCGGTGACCTTGTCGCGCACCGTGGCGATCACGCCCTCGTCCTCCGGCGCGTCCAGCACGTCGCAGATCCAGTGCGCGAGCTCGGTGCAGTCGGCTTCCAGGTAACCTCGCGTGGTGACCGCCGGCGTGCCGATGCGCAGGCCCGAAGTGACGAAGGGCTTCTGCGGGTCGTTCGGCACCGCGTTCTTGTTGACGGTGATGTGGGCCTTGCCCAACGCCGCCTCGGCGGCCTTGCCGGTCACGCCCTTGCCGATCATGTCGATCAGCATCAGGTGGTTCTCGGTGCCGCCGGAGACGATCTTGTAGCCGCGCTCGATCACCACCTTGGACATGGCCTGCGCGTTCTTGACGACCTGTTGCTGGTAGTCCTTGAACGACGGGTCCAGCGCCTCCTTGAAAGCCACCGCCTTGGCGGCGATCACGTGCATCAGCGGGCCGCCCTGGATGCCAGGGAAGACGATGCTCTGCAGCTTCTTCACCAGCTCCTCGGACGGGTCCTGGGCGACGATGATGCCGCCACGCGGGCCGCGCAGGGTCTTGTGGGTGGTCGAGGTGACCACGTGCGCATGCGGCAGCGGATTCGGATAGACGCCGGCGGCGACCAGGCCGGCGACGTGCGCCATGTCGACGAACAGGATCGCGCCGACCTTGTCGGCGATCGCGCGGAAACGCGCCCAGTCGATCTTCTGCGAGTACGCCGAGAAGCCGGCCACGACCATCTTCGGCTTGTGCTCGAGCGCGAGGCGTTCGACCTCGTCGTAGTCGATCAGGCCGGCGTCGTCGACGCCGTACTGCACCGCGTTGAACAGCTTGCCCGAGACATTGACCTTGGCGCCGTGGGTCAGGTGGCCACCGTGCGCGAGCGACATCCCGAGGATGGTGTCGCCCGGCGCCAGCAGGGCCAGGTAGACGGCCTGGTTGGCCTGGCTGCCGGAATGCGGCTGCACGTTCGCGTACATGTTCTCCGTGGAGCCGGCCCCGAACAGCGCCTTCAGCCGGTCGATGGCCAGCTGCTCGGCCACGTCCACGTACTCGCAACCGCCGTAGTAGCGCTTGTGCGGGTAGCCCTCGGCGTACTTGTTGGTCAGCACGCTGCCCTGGGCTTCCATCACGCAGGGACTGGCGTAGTTCTCGCTGGCGATCAGCTCGACATGGTCTTCCTGGCGCTGGGCTTCGGCGGCGATGGCCTGGGCCAGTTCGGGGTCAAATCCTTCGATACGGACGTCGCGCGGGAACATTGCGTCTCCGGGGGTCGTGGTGGGGTGGGAGGGGACCTCGAAGTCTACGCGAACTTGAACGCCGGCACGGCCCGCGCCGCGTCCCGGCTGGCATCGCCCCCGGCGGTACGGGATAATCCGCGGTCACCTGATCGAACCTGGACGGCCCCTGCCCCTCGGCGGCGGCCGCCGTCGCCCTGCGGAGCCCCCATGTCGCAATACATCTACACCATGAACCGCGTGTCCAAGGTGGTCCCACCCAAGCGGCAGATCATCAAGGACATCTCGCTGAGCTTCTTCCCGGGGGCCAAGATCGGCCTGCTCGGCCTGAACGGCGCGGGCAAGTCGACGGTGCTGAAGATCATGGCCGGCGTCGACACCGACTTCGAGGGCGAGGCCCGCCCGCAGCCGGGGATCAAGGTGGGGTATCTGGAGCAGGAACCGCAGCTCGACCCGGAGATGACCGTGCGCCAGGCCGTCGAGGAAGGCGTCGGCGAGGTGCTGCAGGCCCAGGCCGCGCTGGAACAGGTCTACGCCGCCTATGCCGAGGACGGTGCCGATTTCGACGCGCTGGCCAAGGAGCAGGAGCGCCTGGAGGCGATCCTCGCCAGTGGCGACGCCAACACGCTGGAGCAGCAGCTGGAGATCGCCGCCGACGCGCTGCGCCTGCCGCCGTGGGATGCGAAGATCGGCCCGCTGTCGGGCGGCGAGAAGCGTCGCGTCGCGCTGTGCCGCCTGCTGCTGAGCAAGCCGGACATGCTGCTGCTCGACGAGCCGACCAACCACCTCGACGCCGAGTCGGTCGAATGGCTGGAGCAGTTCCTGGCGCGCTACACCGGCACCGTGGTGGCCGTGACCCATGACCGCTACTTCCTCGACAACGCCGCCGAGTGGATCCTCGAGCTGGACCGCGGTCGCGGCATCCCGTGGAAGGGCAATTACACCGAGTGGCTGGTCCAGAAGGACGAGCGCCTGAAGCAGGAAGAGAACCAGGAAAAAGCCCGCCAGAAGGCGATCCAGAAGGAACTGGAGTGGTCACGGCAGAACGCCAAGGGCGGCCGCTCGAAGGGCAAGGCGCGCCTGGCCCGCCTGGACGAGCTGCAGTCGGTCGACTACCAGAAGCGCAACGAGACGAATGAGATCTTCATCCCGCCGGGCGAGCGCCTCGGCAACTCGGTGATGGAGTTCAGGAACGTCTCGAAGAAGTTCGGCGACCGCCTGCTGATCGACGACCTGTCGATGATCATTCCGCCCGGCGCCATCGTCGGCATCATCGGCCCGAACGGCGCCGGCAAGTCGACGCTTTTCAAGATGATCACCGGGCAGGAGAAGCCGGACTCCGGCGAGATCGTGGTCGGCCCGACCGTGCAGCTGTCCTACGTCGACCAGAGCCGCGAGAAGCTGGAAGGCAACCACAACGTTTTCCAGGAAATCTCCGGCGGCCTGGACATCCTCAACATCAACGGCATCGAGATCCAGTCGCGGGCCTACATCGGCCGCTTCAACTTCAAGGGCCAGGACCAGCAGAAGATGGTCGGCAGCCTGTCGGGTGGTGAGCGCGGCCGCCTGCACATGGCCAAGACTCTGCTGCAGGGCGGCAACGTGCTGCTGCTCGACGAGCCGTCCAACGACCTCGACATCGAGACCCTGCGCGCGCTGGAAGATGCCCTGCTGGAGTTCCCGGGCAATACCTTCGTGATCTCGCACGACCGCTGGTTCCTGGACCGCATCGCCACGCACATCATCGCCTTCGAGGGCGACTCGCACGTGGAGTTCTTCCAGGGCAACTACCGCGAGTACGAGGAAGACAAGAAGCGTCGCCTCGGCGACGACGCCGGTCCGCACCGCCTGCGTTTCAAGGCGCTGAAGTAAAGCCCCACCGCCTGCCCGCGCGAGTGCGCGGGCGGGCCCGATGCCGCGGCCGGTCGCCGCCTGGACGAGGTCCCCCGATGAGCTTCATGCAGGCCCTTCACGCGCGCTGGAACCAGGCCGGGACGCTGGTCTGCGTCGGCCTCGATCCGGAACCGGCGAAGTTCCCGGCGCGCTTCGCCGGCGATCCGGACGCGGTCTTCGCGTTCTGCCGCGACATCGTCGACGCCACCGCGGAATTCGCCTGCGCGTTCAAGCCGCAGATCGCGCACTTCGCCGCGCTCGGGGCCGAAGGCGCACTCGAGCGGCTCATCGCTCATGTGCACGCCGAACACCCCGGCGTGCCGGTGATCCTCGACAGCAAGCGCGGCGACATTGGCAGCACCGCCCAGCATTACGCGACCGAAGCCTTCGACCGCTACGCGGCCGACGCGGTCACCGCCAACCCCTACCTGGGCCGCGACTCGGTGCAGCCCTTCCTCGACCGCGCCGACCGCGGCGTCGTCGTGCTGTGCCGCACGTCGAACCCGGGCGCCGGCGACCTGCAGGACCTCGTGGTGGACGGTCGCCCGCTCTACCAGCACGTCGCGGACAAGGTCGCGAACGAGTGGAACTCCCACGGCAACTGCATGCTCGTGGTCGGCGCGACCTGGCCGGAGCAGCTGCGCGAGGTCCGCGCGATCGTCGGCGACGTGCCCTTCCTCGTCCCCGGCGTCGGTGCGCAGGGCGGTGACGCGGGCGCCGTCGTGACCCATGCGCGGACCGCCGACGGCAGCGGCCTCGTGATCAGCAGCTCGCGGGCGATCCTGTACGCCTCCAGCGGCGACGATTACGCCGAGGCAGCCGCCCGCGAGGCGCGCGCGCTGCGCGACACGATCAACCGCGCGCACTGACGCGCTGGCTTAACGGCGAAGTGCCGCACGCGCCACCGCGAACGGGTAGCGCAGCCAGATCGCCGTGAGCACGGCCATGCGCGTCGGCAGGCGGAGTCGCGATGCCTCGAAACGGCGGAAGTAGCGCGCCAGCCCCCGGTGTTTGTGCCACTCGACGAAGAACGGTCGGCTGCGGCTCGACACGCCGCGCAGGTGCAGGACGCGGACCCGGTTGGCCACCGCGAGCTGGGCCCCGGCCTCACGCGCACGCCGGCACAGGTCGAGATCCTCGGCATGCAGGCGGTAGCCTTCGTCGAAGCCCCCGATACGCTCGAACAGCGTGCGCGGCATGAGCATCAGCGCGCCGGACACGGCCTGCACCGGCTGCAGTTCGGTCGCGTCGTCGGGCGGCACGGCCATCACGTGCGCCGTACTGCGGCGCAGGAACGTGCCGGCCAGCAACCCATGCAGCATGGACCCGAAGTCCGGATCGCGCCGCCGCGCCGCGGCATCGCGGACGCCGTCTTCGTCGACCAGGTCGGCGCCGATCAGGGGCATTTCGAGCGAGCGCGCCCACGTACGCAGGCGCGCGAGCGCATCCGGCTCGAGCAGGCAGTCCGGATTGACGAACGCGAGCCACGGCGACTGGCTGTCACCGGCGCCCTGGTTGCAGGCCACGGCGAAGCCGGGGTTGTCGGGGTTGGCGATGAAGCGCACGCGCGGGTCGCGCGCGGCATGGCGTTGCACGATCTCGAGGGTGCCGTCATCCGAGCCGTTGTCGACGACGCGGATCTCGGCGACCCCGTCGGAGGCCTGCAGGCGATCGAGGCACTCGTCGATGGTCTCGGCGCTGCGGTAGCTGACCACCACGGCCGCGATGGGCGCGTCCGACGGCGTCATGGTGCCTCCGTCGCCGACGACCGTGGGCCGGACCGGCCTGACTCGCCCGCGTCGCGTGCTTCGCCCGACACAGCCGCCCCGACGTTATCGGCGGGATCGGCGGCGTGGAAGAACAGGTCGCGTTGCGGATCGTCCCGGTCCTGCTCGACCAGGCACGCATGCAGCCGGGCCCGCGGCTCGCGCAGCGGGTCCTGCATCAGGAAGCGTGCCAGCCGCGGGTGCCAGTCGGGCCAGCGCGCGCCCAGGCGGTCCATGTCGCCGTCGAATGGCCTGCCCTCGCGCTCACGCAGCACGAAGGCGTTCTCGCACAGGACGTTGCGCCACCCCAGGCCGGCCAGGCGGAGCGACAGGTCCGCCAGCGCCGCGTACCAGGAGCCGTAACTGTCCGTATCCAGCCCGCCGGCTCGCAGGCGTGCCTTGCCGCGCAGCAGCACCGCATGCTCCACCGCCGCGGGCAGCTCGGGATTGAAGGTCGGCATCGAGGCCGCCGCGCCGGCGATCGCCACCGGATCCGGCATCGGCGAGATCTCTCCGATCCGGGGCCATGCCGCGGCCTCGCCGGCATTGCACCAGGGCGTCGCGGTGCCGATGGAGGCATCACCGCGCACGCAACCGGCAAGGCGGGACAGCCAGCCCGGCGTCGGCCGCGCGTCCGGCGAGAGGACCACCACGTCGGCATCGCCGCAGGCCCGCAACACCTCGTCCAGGTGCGCGACCGGCCCGATCCGCTGCTGGCGCCGGGTGTAGTCGGCCTGCAGGCGCGTTCCCGCCATCCAGCGCTCGACCAGTGCGTACCCGCGCGGTCCCGACTCCGCATCGTCGGCCAGCCACACGCGCGTGCCGCGTGGCGTGCAGGCGTCCAGCGCGCCGAGGCAGGCATCGAGGGACGTCTCGTCGGTCCCGACGGGGATCACGACGACGGGCAGTTCAGCCATGCAGGTGTCCGTAGGTCCGGACACACTGCGCCAGCGATGCTGGCTCAGCGGTCCGGCGTGCGATTGAGCGGCTCCAGCGCCCGGAACTGGCGTCCATAGTCATCGGTGAGCTTACGGGCTTCCTGCGGATCGCGCACGATCCTGGGCGTGATGAGGATGATGGTTTCCTCGCGCTTGGAATTCGACGTCTGGCGCCCGAACAGCCCGCCGATCACCGGAATCCGGCTGAGGCCCGGCAAACCGCTCGAGCCGCGACTGGTGCCCTCGTTGATCAGGCCCGCCAGCATGACCGTTTCGCCGCTCTTGACCGCGGCCTCGGTCTGCAGCTTGCGGGTGTCGATGCGCACGTTTCCGAACTCGTCGGGGTCCCCGGCCGGCGCGCTGATCTCCTGGACGATGTCGAGGAAGACCGTGCCGTCGCGGGTGATGCGCGGCCGGACCTTGAGGATGGTGCCGGTTTCAAGATACTGCACCTGCCCGTAGCTGTTGCCGAGCCCGGGATCCACCGTCACCGACTGGATGGGGATCCGCGCACCGACATTGAAGGATGCTTCGGTGTTGTTGCGCACGAACAGCGAGGGCGACTGCAGCATCTGGACGTCGGAAACGCTGTCCAGCGCGCTGATGACCGCTGCGGCGTTGACGCCCAGGAAGGTCCAGCCGAAACCGGTATTGGTGACCCGACCGGCGAGATCGCCCCAGATCGTCCGGCCGAGCGCGCTCGGCAAGCCGGCACCGCCGTCGTCCGTCGCCGCATTGACCGCCTGTTCGAAATACCAGTTGACGCCGTAGGACAGGTCGCCTGTCAGCTGCACGGTGGCGATCTGCGCCTCGATGTGTACCTGCATGGGCATGACGTCGAGCCGCTCGATCACGTCCCGGATCGAGCGCCAGGCGGATGGAGAGCCCCGCACGAGCAGGGAGTTGGTTTCCGGCACCGCGGATACGCCGACCTGCGCGCCCTGCACTTCCAGCATCACACTGGCGTTGCCCCCGCCCTCGCGGTCTCCCAGCGACATGCTCCCACCGTCGGAGCCGCTTCCCATCCCACTTCCGGAGCGCCCGCCGATATTGGCGACGCTGCCGCCGTCCGTGCTCTCCAGTTCGACCGGGTCGAGGCCCGGCATCAGAGAGGGGGCTCGACCTCCACCGCCACTCTGGCGCTGTCCGCTCCCGAACACCTCCGACAGGCGCTCGGCCAGGTCCGCCGCGTCGATGTACTTGAGCTCGTAGGTGAACAGCTGCATGTCGCCGCCCGCGCTGTCGATCCGCTCAAGCCACTGCTGGATGTCGTCGAGGTATTCGGCCTGCGGGGTGATCACCAGCACCGCGTTGGCACCGTCCAGCGGCATGAAGCGGAACATGCCGGACACCGGGGAATTGCTTTGCTCGCCGAACACCTTCTCGAGGTCGGCGACGACCTCACTGGCCTTGCCGCTCTGGATCGGGAACACGCCGACCGACATGCCCGACAGCCAGTCGACGTCGAAGATATCGATGGTCCGAAGGTAGTTCTCCAGTTCGGAACGCGTACCGGCGATGCTGATGATGTTGCGGGCGGGATCGGTGGACACGATGGCATTGGGGCGCGCGTACGGCTCCAGCACCTTCTTCATTTCCTCGGCGGAGATGTAGCGCAGGGGGACGGCACGGACCTCGAAGCCGCGCGCGCTGGCCGGGCTTCCGGTGCGCGGCGCGACGTTGCCGGCCACCGCCTGGTCGGCGGGCACGATGTTGTAGCGGCCGTCGGCATAGACCATGCGGGCGTTGTTCCAGCCCAGCACCATCTCCAGCAGGCTCATCGCGTTGGCGGCGCTTACCTTCCGGGGCGTGGCCAAGGTGACCGTGCCTTGCACACCGGGGGCGATCACGTAGTTCTGGCCCAGCATGTCGCCGAGGATGACCTTCACCACCGCATGCAGGGATTCGCCCTCGAAGTTGAAGGTGGCCTCGCCGGTGGTGGCGCCCAGGTTGGGCGGCGGCGCGGCGGCGGCCTGCTGGTTCAGGACCTGGCCAGTACCGCGGCGGATCTGCGGCTGCGGGCCGGCCGCGGGGTCGTCGAGCGGCTCGCCCGCCACCGCCGCTGGCATGTCGGCCGTACCGGTGCCGGCGGTCCCGGCTGGCGTGCCCAGGTCTGCATCGCGGCTGATCCGGGGAACCGGCGCGGACGCACAGGCGTTGAGCAGGGCGACGATGGTGGCCGCCAGCAGCAGCTGCCGCCCCACGCTCTCGGGACGTGCGGGCCTCGCAAGCGGTCCGGGCGTCGGGCAAGCGGCGGCGTGGGGGATGCTGGAGCGTGTGGCTGGCTTCATTGCGGGCACTCTACCGGCTCTCGGGAGGCGGGCTGGATGGCGGGGAGGAAGGGGGCGACGGCGGCGTGGGCCGCTGCGGGGGATTGCGCCGGTTCTCGGCCTGCTGGCGCAAGGCTTCCCGGCGCGCCTGGATGCGCTGGCGGATCGCCTCCATCTGGGATTCGGGCGTCATGGCCGGCTGGGCGTCGGCGTCGGCCGGGGCTTCATCGGCATCCGCCACCTGACCGGGATTGCGCGGCTCTCCGCCAGGCGATGCCTCCCCGGCGTCTGCGGGCGGCGCGGGGAGGCCATCGGCCGGGCGACTGATCGCGGTCGGGGCCGCACCGCCCTGCCCGTCGAACACCCGCAGTTCCATGGTCCGGCGGCCCTCGGGCCCTTCGAACACCGCGGAGCGTGCGGCCAGTTCGACCAGCCGCCACGCCGGGTGGGACTCGGGCGCCTCATCCAGCTTGACCCGGACCGATTCGCTGCCGTCGGCGGGCTGGATGATCGCCATCTTGAGGTGCGGGGTGATCAGCACGCTGCTGAGGACGTAGTCGAACACGGCGTCCTCGGCTTCCTCACCGTCGTCGCCACGCAGCACGAACGGCTTGGGTGCGCGGTCGTCGCTGAACAAGGGACGGTTGCCGATCTCGGCATACTGCTCCAGCGGCCCCAGGGGTGCCGGTCCGGTGGTCGGCAGCGCGGGCAACGCGGGCCGGTCGTCCTCGCTGCCCGACAGCAGGCCGACGTACCGGCCCATCCCCGCGAAGGCAAGCAGCAGCGCCAGCACCGACCACGCGGCGGCACCGCCCAGCAACCAGGTACGGGGGCCTGCATTATCGAGGCGCATCGGCCGCCTCCCGTGCATTGGGCAGCAGGTAACCGTAGAGGTCGAAGCTGACGTCCTGGCCGCCTTCGTTGCTGTCGTTGCCGCTCCCGGGCGTGTAGTAGCGTCGCTGCACCAGGATGTTGAGGTTGCCGATGAACATGCGCGGGGAACCGCTTTCCAGCGCATGCAGGACCGCGGCGGTCTCGCGCGCACCGCAGCTCAGCCGCACCTGTACGGTCACGCGGGTGTAGGGCTCGCGGTTGCTCGGTTCCAGCGGCGAGCGGTTGACGATGCCGCAACTCCGGTTGCCCGGGCTCGCGGCCTCCACCACGCGCTCCAGCCGCTGGATCAGGGTGGCGGTGGCCAGCTCCGGGTTGGACTCGGGCATGAAGCCGGGGTTGCGCGACTGCAGCGCCTGCAGGCGCGCCAGTTGCGCTTCGACCTCCGGCTGCTGCTCGATCTGCATCCTCAGCCGCAGTTCGCGCTGCTGCAGGGCATCGATGCGGTCGTCGACCGCCATCATCGGCACCGTCCACCACGGATGGACCAGCACGAAATAGCCCAGCACCAGCAGGCCGACGAGCAGGCCCAGCGCCAGCCAGCGGTCTCTCCGGGCGGGCGTCACGGCGCGCCTCCCGGATTGTTCATGTGCTCGGCGGGCGGCGGCGGGGGCGGCGGCATGTCGGCGGGCGGAGCCGGCATCGCGGCCTCGGACGCGGCCTCGGGCGACGGGGCGCCGACGGGTGGCGTCCCGGACCCCGCGTCCGGCATGGCCGCTGCAGGCGCTTCGGCGGGATCCTCACCATCGCCGGGCGCGACCGGCACCGGGCCTGCCTCGAGCGGGGTCTGCACGGCGGTATTCACCAGCTCGGCCGTCAGCGTGAACCGGTCGCGACCGCTGGCCGGATCGGGCTGGAGCGCCCCGGCCAGCGCCGGTGAACGCCAGTACGGGGCGCCCTGCAGGCGACTGATCAGCGCCGGCGCTTCGCTGCTCAGCCCGATCAGCATCATCCGGGTGTCTTCCAGCGACAGCTTTTCCAGGTAGGTGCTGTCCGGCAGGCGTCGCGTCAGCTCCTCCATCACGTCGATGGAGGTGGGCCGGGCCGCACGCGCGGCATCGAGGAACCGCTGGCCGTCGACCAGGTGCTGCAGTTGCTGGCGTTGCTGCGCGGCGTGCCGGCCGGCCTCCGCACGCGCGGCGATCTGCTGCTCGAAGGCATCCGCGGCCGCGCGCCGGTTCTGCAACACCTGCCAGAGCATCAACGCGGACGCCACCACGGCCAGCAGGGCCAGCCCCCAGTTCCAGGTCTTCCAGGGATCGCGCTGCTGGCGCCGGGCGTCCGGTGGCAGCAGGTTGACGCCGATCGGCAACCCGTCCTCGCCCATCACGTCGATGCCGGCGAGGCCATCGGCCAGCGGACCGAGCGCGGCACGTTGCGGCGCGACGGCATGGCGGGGCACCACGACCAGTTCCACGTCGAGCTGGCCGTCGGCCTCACGGCGTCCGAGCAGGCGGGCGTCGTACACCACGTCTGCGGCTTCGAACGGCGTCTGCCGGTCGACTTCGAAGCCAACCACGTCACGCAGGCGATCCGCCGCGGCCGCCGGCAGCGCCAGGCGACGGCGCAGGCAGCTGGCGGCAGGCAGCAGCAGCCAGCGTGGCAGTTCAGCGATCCGCGGGGCCAGCAGGCGCCCAAGGGGATCCGCCACCGGCTCACCGGTGAAGGGAGGCGGGACCGTGGCATCCCCATGCGCGGGGATCCGGGCCAGTTCGTCGAGCACGCCGTCGCGCTGGCGGGCCAGCACGATCTCGGCGCCGGACGCCCGGAACGTCAGCCGGCCACGCCCGACCCCCAGCGCACGACGCATCCGGTCGGGCAGCCAGGCCGCGAGGTTGTGGCCCCACCAGCTCAAAAAGCGGTCCGCACCCGGCCACAGCCGGGCCATCGTCGGCCCAAGGCGGTCACGCCATCCTGTCATCGTGGTGAAACTCCCTCCTCCCAGCGCAACACGGTGTAGGCCTTGCCGGGCACCGCGCTCCCCCCGGCCCGGACCACGGCGCGCACCACCGTTTCGCGGCCATCCGTCAGCCGCGCGCGACTGTCGATACTATACGTTCCGCTCCGGCTGCCCACGAGCGACTGTCCATCCGGCGTGACGCCCACCGGCAGTCCGGTCACCGGGTCGAGTTGCCGGCGCTGTTCGATGATGGCCTCTCCGTCCAGCCCCATCGCACTCAGCACCTCGGAAGAAGCAAACGCAGGCTCCGGCCGCGCGAGGCCGCTATAAATCGTGACGTGCGGCTCAATTCGCGCATACAGTTCCGGCGTGAAGCCGAGCACCTGCTCGAGTTCGGCCACGCTTTCGAACTCGCCATCCTTCGCACCGTAGGGACGGCCCGCCGCGGCATAGTCCTGGTCCTCGGCCCCGCCCGCGACCTGCGTGAGGATGTCCAGGTCACGCCAGTCGATGATGGCCGATGCCAGTTGCGCGGCCTGTTGCGGATCGCTGCCGAGCACCTGGAGCAACTGCGACAGGAGGGCCATGTCGGCCTGGTTCAAGTCGACCTTGCCGTTCTCGTCGACGATGCGCACCTCGATCTCCGCGCCGCCATAGTGCCAGCCGTGCGGCTGTCCGTCGGGCCGCCATTGCCGCTTGGGATCGGCCAGGTCCACCCGCGTCATCGCGTAGTCGATGCCGGCATGCGCGCTGTTGCCCGCCACGAAACCACTGACCAGCACGCGGCCCTGAAGGGCTTCCACGCGCGCCGCCAGCGCGAACCCCCCCACCAGCGCCGTCAACAGGGTGATGAGCCACAGGACCAGCAGCAGCGCGGCACCCCGGGCGCGGGCATGTCCCATCACAGCCCCCCCACGAACGACCCGCCGGCCAGGTTGCCCGCCTGCGGCAGGGCCACCACCAGCGGCGGCCACGGGCGGCCATCGATGTCGACCAGGGTCACCTGGACCAGCAGGGGCAGTTGCTCGCTGGTCTCCCACCGGTCCAGCCACTCGGTCAGTTCACCGTTGCCGTCCAGCGCCCGATAGCGGAAGTGCGCTTCGCCCAGTGCGCCGATCAACAGCTCCGGAGGCCTGGGCTGGAGGTCCTCGAACGTCTGGCCGGCCTGCACCACTTTCAGGTCGAGCACGACCCGGCGTTCGTCCTGGTTGCGCTCGACTCCGAACTCATGGAGGTACGGCCCGCCCTGCCCCAGGTAATCCGGCAGGTTCGCGACGAAACGCATGCGGTCCGGCTCGCCGATGAAGCGCAGCGGCAGGGTGGTGTCCTCGTCCAGGCCGAACGCCACGGGCCGGGCAGCGGCGATGCGACTGCGCAGGAAACCGAGCACCGCGCGTTCGCGCTCGCCCCGTTCGGCCATCGCCTCGCCGCGGTTGACCGTGCGGGTTGCCGCGCCCAGGGTCGCGAAGGCCAGTGCCAGCCCGGCGGCCAGCAACACCGTCGCCAGCAGCACCTCCACCAGCGTGAATCCCCGGGCGCGCGAGCGCTTCATGGCGCTTCGAGCCCCGACTGGACCAGCCGCAGGGTGCGCAGGTGCAGGCTGCCGGCCGGCCCTCCGTCGCCCCATTCGACCGCCAGCACGAGTTCGTAGAGCCGGTTGCCGGTGGGGCTGGGAAGCCCCTGGAGTTCGGGCGGGGTCTGCGGGTCTTCCCAGGGGGCCATCTCCAGCGTCCAGCGGTAGCGACCGTCCTCGAAATCGCCCTCCTCGCGACCGGTCCGGATCGGGATGGCCACGCCCAGCTGGTCCATCAGCGACTGCGCGTGCAGGGCGGCGCGCCCGGCGTCACCGGACCAGCGCACCTGCCGGGTCGCGCCCGAAAGCGTGCCCAGCAACAAGCCGAGCGCGGTCGCCAGCAGGGCGAAGGCAACGATCACCTCGATCAGCGTATAACCCCGTTGGCGCTGGCGCGGCCCGCTCACGACCCCGGCTCCGCACGACGCAGCTTCACCTGGCCGGTGAGCCAGGCCACGTCGACATGCCAGGCGGCATCCTCGACCGACAACTCCACGCGCCCGCCGGTCGCCGCGCCATCGGCGAAGAACATCACCGCGCCCTGCCCCTCGGTCGCCTGCGCCTGCCGCGCGCCCGTGAAGCGAACCGATACCGCGGGTGGAATCTCGCCGTCACGGCCGTTCGGGGCATTCCAGCTGCGGGCCTGCGGGTCGATCACGAAACGCTGCGGCTTGCCGGAGGCCAGCGCCTGGGCCCGGGTATACCGCAGCGCCGCCGCGACGTCCTTGGCGGCCGACCGCAACTGCATCCCCCGGATGCCGCCGGTCAGCACCGCGGCGGCCAGCAGGCTGGCGACCGCGAACAGCGCCACCACCAGCAGCATTTCCACCAGCGACACGCCGCGCGCCGGCTTGGCCGGCCTGCGGCGCTCGTGTCGCAGGGGAGACGGGGACACGCGCATGGAGGGCGGGAGGCGCGTTTACTCGTAGCGCACGTCGCCGTCGACGCTGGTGCCACCCGCCTTGCCGTCCTTGCCGAGGATCACCAGGTCGAAGGGCCCGGTCTCGCCCGGCGTGCGGTATTCGACCGGATGCCCCCAGGGATCGGCCAGTTCCTGCTGCTTGGCATACGGACCCAGCCAGCCCGGCGCGTTCCCGGGGTCGGTGACCAGTTCGTCGAGCGAGCCGGGCAGGCGCCCGGTGTCCATCTGGAACGATTCCACCTTCTGGGCCAGCGTGGTGACCTGGGACTTGGCCAGGTTGGCCTTGGCGCGGTCCGCGCCCCCCAGCACCCGACTGCCCACGAACGTGAGCACGGCGCCGATCAGCACGATGACGATGATGATCTCGATCAGGCTCATGCCGGCCTGGCGCAGGGCCGAGGGCGCATGGGTCATCGAACGACGGTTCTTCATGGCAAGCCTCCTTGTGGATTGAAAATGCTTCGAACACCTAGCAATTGCTGCAAACCGGCACCGGTGCCGCCGCCGGAACGGGGTGACGCGTCCATGCCCCTGCCGGTGTACCGCAATCGGCACCCGGTTGCCGCTGCACGGGCCCCACCGCGGAGCGGGCGTTCAGGTTCCCGCCATGGCACGGCGCGCGGTCAGCCGATCGCATTGGTCAGGTCGTACAGCGGCGTCAGCACGGCGAGGACCACCAGGCCGACGACACCTGCGAGCACCACCGTCACCAGCGGAACCAGCGCCGCGAGCATCCGGTCCAGCGCGAGCGACGTCTGCTGTTCGAACGTTTCCGCGGTCTTGACCAGCATGGTGTCCAGCGCACCGGACTCCTCGCCGACCTGGATCATCTGCAGGGCGAGCTTGGGGAACCGCTTGCCCCTGGCGAGGGCGGTGGACAGCGCCACGCCGTTCTTGACCTCGGTGGCGGCCGCCTCGACATCCGCGGCCAGCACCCGGTTGCCCAGCACGTTGCGTCCGATGCCGAGGGCGGCCATCAGCGGCACGCCGTTGCGGACCAGGGTGCCCAGCGTGCGCGCGAGACGCGCCGTCTCCATCTTGGCCACCAGCCCGCCGAAGAAGCGACGGCGCAGGATCCACGCATCCAGCGCTTCGCGGAACGCGGGTTGACGCCGCTTGCGGTCGAACCACCACGCCGCCAGGGCGGGGACGACCAGCAGGACGATCCACCAGTCGCGCACGAAGAGCCCGACCCCCAGCACGATCTGGGTAAACAGCGGCAGCGCGGCATCGAGGTTCTCGTACATCTGCGCGAACTGCGGCACCACGTAGCCCAGCAGGAACAGCAGGCTCAATCCCACCATCACCAGCAGGATCGCCGGGTAGATCAGGGCATTGACGACCCGGCCCTGCAGCGCACGGCTGCGCTCGAGGTACTCCGCCAGCCGGGACAGGGTCTCCTGCAGGCTGCCACCGGCCTCGCCCGCACGCACCATGTTGATGTAAAGGCGCGAGAACGTGCCGTGTTGCCGTTCCAGCGCGGTGGACAGCGCACTGCCCCCCCGCACCGAATCGCGGACTTCGACCAGGGTGCGACGCGCGGCATCGTCCTCCGGCAGCTCGAGGAGGATGCTCAGTGCGCGATCCAGCGGCTGGCCCGCGCCCAGCAGGGTCGCCAGTTGCTGGGTGAACTGCACCAGCCGCTCGCCAGCGAACGGACGGGGCCGGGTCAGGGTCTTCAGCAGTGAACCGCCACCCCCTTCGCTGGCCAGCCGTGCCTCGACCGGCAGGTGGCCCTGCTCCTGCAGGCGCTGGGCCACGTCATCGCGGCTGGCAGCTTCCATCTGCCCTTCCAGGGTCTCGCCGCGTGCGTTTAGCGCCTTGTAGGAAAACAGCGCCATCGCGTCACGCGTCCTCGGTCACGCGAAGCACTTCCTCGATCGTCGTCTCGCCGGCCAGGGCCTTGGCGATGCCGTCCTCGTACATCGTGCGCATGCCCGACTCGCGGGCGATCTGCTCCAGCTCGCCCATGCCTGCGTGGCGCATCACCGCGCGCCGCAGGGCGTCGTTCATGACCAGGAACTCCATGATCGTGGTGCGGCCCGAGTAGCCGGTCGGCGACACCGCCGAAGGCCGCGGCCGATACAGGTGGATGTCGCCCTCGGGCTGGTAGCGCCGCAGGTCGAACTTCTCGATCTCCTCGACGCTGGCGAGGTACTTCTCGGCATGCCGCTGTTCGAGGCGGCGGACCAGGCGCTGGGCAAGGATGCCGTTGATCGTGGAGGTGAGCAGGTAGTCCTCCACGCCCATGTCGAGCAGGCGGGTGATGCCGCCGGCGGCGTTGTTGGTGTGCAGGGTCGAAAGCACCAGGTGGCCGGTCAGCGCCGACTGGATCGCGATGCGGCAGGTCTCCAGGTCGCGCATCTCGCCGATCATGATCGTGTCCGGGTCCTGGCGGACGATCGAGCGCAGGGCCTGGGCGAAGTCCAGCCCGATCTGCGGCTTGGCCTGGATCTGGTTGATCCCCTCGATCTGGTACTCGACCGGGTCCTCGACGGTGATGATCTTGACGTCGGGCGTGTTGAGCTTGCTCAGCGCGGTATAGAGCGTGGTGGTCTTGCCCGAGCCGGTTGGGCCGGTCACCAGCAGGATCCCGTGCGGCTGGTCCAGCACCTTCTGGAATTGCGGCAGGAAATGGTCGGTGAAGCCCAGTTTCTTGAAGTCGAAGACGACCGTCTCGCGATCGAGCAGGCGCATCACCACGCTCTCGCCGTGCGCGGTGGGCACGGTGCTCACGCGCAGGTCCAGCTCCTTGCCCTGCACGCGCAGCATGATCCGGCCGTCCTGCGGGAGGCGCCGCTCGGCGATGTTGAGCTTCGCCATGATCTTGATGCGGCTGATCACCGCGGCGGTGAGGTTGGGCGGCGGGCTCTCGCCTTCCTGCAGCACGCCGTCGACGCGGTAGCGCACCTTGAGGCGGTTCTCGAAGGGTTCGATGTGGATGTCGGAGGCGCGCAGTTCGACGGCGCGCTGGATCACCAGGTTGACCAGGCGGATCACCGGCGCCTCGGACGCCAGGTCGCGCAGGTGCTCGACGTCGTCCATGTCGCCGCTGCCCTCGCCCTCGGCGGTCTCGATGATCGCGCCCATCGCACTGCGGCCCTGGCCGTACCAGCGCTCGATGAGGGCATCGATTTCCGAGCGCAGGCCCACCTTGAGGATCAGCGGCCGCTGCAGCGCCAGGCGCAGGGCGTCGACCGCATACGGATCCTGGGGATCGGCCATCAGCATCTCGACCGCGTGCTGGGTCACGTTGCGGGGGCACACATGGAACTGCTTCATGAACCGGACACTGAGCGCGACGTCTTCCGGCGGGAGATCGGGCGCATCCTTGGCCGCGACCAGGGACAGGCCCGTCACGGCGGACACGGTCTCGGCATGGTCGCGCTCCGACACCAGCCCCAGCCGGCCCAGCAGGGCGAGCAGGCTTCCGCCGGTTTCGGCCTGCAGGCGGCGGGCGCGGCCCAGGTCGGCCTCTTTCAGGCGCCCCTTGGCCAGCAGGGCCTCGACGATCCGCTCATCCACGCCCAGCGGGGCATCGGAAGCGGCCACGGCCTGTTCGTTCGCGGTATCCATACCTGGGGTGTCCGGGGTTGTGCTGTTGGGTTCCACACCTGTCTCCACGCGCCGGTGCGACGCGGCCTGCGGCCACGTCGGACGATCCGGCCCGGCAGGCCGGAACCGACTCTATCAGGTGGAAACGGATTTTCCGGCGGACGTCGGTCGCAGCAAAGCGAGAGACGCATCACAGATCGGGCGCATGGCGTCCCGATGCATCACGGCCTGTTCAGGGGCCGGCGACAGCCCCCGGGATCAGCCGACGAACACCCGTGCGTTGCGGAACATCCGCAGCCACGGCGAGGCGTCGCCCCACTCGGCCGGCGCCCAGCTGAGGTTCGCGGTGAGCAGGGTCCGTTCGGGGTGCGGCATCATGATGGTCACGCGGCCGTCGTCGCTGCTCAGGCCGGTGATGCCCGCGGATGAACCGTTCGGGTTCAACGGGTAGCGGGTCGCCACCCCGCCATCGCCATCGACGAAACGCAGCGCGACCGGGGCCGTCGCCGGGTCGAGGCGGTCGGTGAAGTTCGCCCGGCCCTCACCGTGCGCCACCACCACCGGGATCCGCGAACCCGCCATGCCGCGCAGCAGCACCGAGGGCGACTCCATGACTTCGACCTGCGCCAGGCGCGCTTCGTACTGCTCGCTGCCGTTACGCAGGAACTCAGGCCAGCGGTCGGCCCCGGGAATGATCGGCTTCAGCTGGCTGAGCATCTGGCAACCATTGCATACGCCGAGCGCGAAGCTCTCGCCCCGCTCGAAGAAGGCCTGGAACATGTCGCGCAGCGCGGGCCGCTCAAGGATCGACGTTGCCCAGCCGCGGCCCGCACCCAGCACGTCGCCGTAGCTGAAGCCGCCGCAGGCTGCGAGGCCGATGAAGTCGGCCAGTTTGAAACGGCCTTCGATCAGGTCGCTCATGTGCACGTCGAAGGCCTCGAAACCGGCCCGGTCGAACGCACGCGCCATCTCGACCTGCCCATTGACGCCCTGCTCGCGCAGGATCGCGACCTTCGGACGCGCGCCGGTGGCGATGAACGGCGCGGCGACGTCTTCCGCGGGATCGAACGCGAGCTTCGGGCGCAGGCCCGGAGCGGCGAACTGCCGGGCCACCTCGCGCTCCTCGTCGGCGCATTCGGGGTTGTCGCGCAGCATCTGCATCGCGTGGGTGGTACCCCACCACGCATCGAACAGCGCGTCCCAGCGCCACTCGGCCAGGGTCTCGCCATCCTCGTTGACCCGCACCACCGGTGCAGTGGTCGGGCGCGCGATGCGCTGCGCGCAGTCGATCAGGCCATGGCGCGCGACCAGGTCGGCGAACGCAGCGCGGTCCTCGGTGGCGATCTGCACGACCGCACCGAGTTCCTCGTTGAACAGGGTACGGAACGGATCGTCGCCCCACCCGTCGAGATTGATGTCGAGGCCCAGGCGGGAGGTGAAGGCCATCTCGCACAGCGTGGCGAAGGCGCCGCCGTCGGAGCGGTCGTGGTAGGCCTTCAACAGACCCGCCTCGCGCGCGTCGCGGATCAGCTCGAAGAAGTCGCGCAGGCGCTGAGGGTCGTCGAGGTCCGGCACGCCGACGTTGCGGCGCCCGTCTTCGGAGGGCTGGCCGGCGAAGGCCGGCAGGTCGCTGCCGTTCGCACCGGTCACCACCGCATCGGGATGGCACTGCGCCAGCACCGAACCGCCAAGGCGCTGCTTGCCCGCGCCCAGGCCGATCAGCCACAACTCCGACTCGACCTCGCGGTCGAGCAGCGGGGTCAGCTGCCGGCGGACGTCGACCACCGGCACGAATGCGCTGACGATCAGCGACACCGGGGCGACGGACTTCTGCGCGCCTGCGTCGGTCGACCATTGCGCCTGCATCGACAGCGAATCCTTGCCGACCGGAATGCTCAGCTCCAGCGCCGGGCACAGCTCCATGCCGACCGCGCGGACGGCGTCGAACAGACGCGCATCCTCGCCGTCGTGGGACGCGGCCGCCATCCAGTTCGCCGACAGCTTGATGCGGTTCAGCGACTCGACGGGCGCGGCGCACAGGTTGGTGATCGCTTCGCCGACCGCCATGCGGGCGGCGGCAGGCGCATCCAGCAGCGCCAGCGGCGTGCGTTCGCCGATCGACATGGCCTCGCCGACGTGCGCATCGAAGCCGGCCAGGGTGATCGCGCAGTCCGCGACCGGCACCTGCCAGGGACCGACCATCTGGTCGCGCGCGGTCAGCCCGCCGACGCTGCGGTCGCCGATCGTCACCAGGAAGTTCTTCGACGCCACCGTCGGGTGGGCCATCACCCGCAGCGCGGCGTCATGGAGGTCCAGTCCGCTCCAGTCCAGCGACGGCCACGGCGCGTCGGCCGGGCGCGCGGTGTCGCGGTGCATCTTCGGCGCCTTGCCGAACAGCACGTCCATCGGGATGTCGATGGCCCAGTCGCGGCCCGGCTCGGACGCATTGGCGACGGTGGCGCCATGGCCCACCACCAGCCGCTCTTCGGCCGTCGCGAAACCGACCACCGCGAAGGGGCAGCGTTCGCGCCGGCAGATCGCCTCGAACTCGTCGACGCGGTCGGCGGGCAGGCCCAGCACGTAGCGTTCCTGCGACTCGTTGCACCACAGCTGCATCGGCGACAGCGACGGATCGTCACTGGGGACCTTGTCCAGGTCGATCACGCCGCCGACGCTGGAGTCGTGCAGCAGTTCGGGGATCGCATTGGACAGGCCGCCGGCCCCCACGTCGTGGGCGCTGGCGATGGGATTGTCCACGCCGAGCGCAACGCAGCGATCCAGCACTTCCTGGCAGCGGCGCTCCATCTCCGGGTTGTCGCGCTGCACGCTGGCGAAATCGAGGTCCTCGGAGCTCGTGCCCGAGGCGACCGAACTGGCGGCACCGCCGCCGAGGCCGATCAGCATCGCCGGGCCGCCCAGCACGATGACCGCATGGCCCGGCCGCAGCGAATGCTTCTCGACCTGCACGCGGTCGATCGCGCCCAGGCCACCGGCCAGCATGATCGGCTTGTCGTAGGCGCGCACCAGCGCGGCGTCGCCGTCGCGCCCTTCGTCCAGCTCGAAGCTACGGAAGTAGCCGGTCAGGTTCGGGCGGCCGAACTCGTTGTTGAAAGCGGCGCCGCCGATCGGACCCTCCAGCATGATCTCCAGCGCCGAGGCCATGCGCGGATTGAGCGCACGCGGCGACTCCCACGGCTGGGGCAGGGTCGGGATGCGCAGGTGCGAGACCGAGAAACCGGTCAGGCCCGCCTTCGGCTTGCCGCCGCGGCCGGTCGCGCCCTCGTCGCGGATCTCGCCACCGTTGCCGGTCGAGGCGCCGGGGAACGGCGCGATCGCGGTCGGGTGGTTGTGGGTCTCGACCTTGATGCAGAACGCCGAGTCGACCTCGTCCTCCGTGCGCCACGCGCCGGTCGCGGGGTCCGGACGGAAGCGGCGGCTGGCGTAACCCGCGACCACCGCGGCATTGTCACTGTAGGCGGACAGGGTGTGCTCGGGCGTCTCCGCGTGCGTGTTCTTGATCATCTTGAACAGCGACAGCTTCTGCTCGCGCCCGTCGATGGTCCAGCTCGCGTTGAAGATCTTGTGCCGGCAATGCTCGGAATTGGCCTGCGCGAACATCATCAGCTCGACGTCGGCCGGCTGGCGGCCCAGTGCGCCGTAGCGCTCGCGGAGGTAGTCGATCTCGTCCGCCGCCAGTGCCAGGCCGAGGCGCCCATTGGCCGCCTCCAGGCCGTCGAGCGCGATGCGCTCCAGCTGGCCGCGCGCGGGCGTCGAGAACAGCGCGTCCCCCGCCTCGACGCTGTCCAGCAGCGACTGGGTCATCGGGTCATGCAGCACGCGGGCAACGGCCGCACGGGTGTCGTCGTCCGCCGGCCAGCCGGACAGGTCGTAGCGCAGGCCACGCTCGACGCGATGCACCGGGAGTTCGGCGCCGTGCAGCAGTTCGGTGGCCTTGCTGGACCAGGGCGACAGCGTGCCCAGGCGTGGCGTGGCGTAACGCGAAACCGCGCCATCCGCGCGCACCGCCGGGGACGTGCCGGCCTGCAGGATCCGGCCGAGGGCGTCGATGTCGGGACGGGCCCCGGCTTCCGGCTGCACCCAGTAGACCGGCCACGCACCGAGCAGGCGCAGGTCGGGATGGATGGACTGGAGGCGGGACTGGAGGCGTTCGAGACGGAACGCGGACAGGGACTGCGGGCCCTCGAGGACGATCATGTCCGGGCAACCAGGCTTTGGCGGGGCGCCGATTGTACCGGAGCAGGTACCGGCGCGCCTGCCCGCAGCCAGCCGGCCCCTGAATGCAACCCCGCGTCCGGCCCGTCCAGAACGCGGGGCCGTGCCTCATCCCGCCGTTGCGCTCTCCGCGGCGGCCGCGGACGTGGCCGACGGGGCATCGGCACCGGCCTCGGCCGCCCGCTTGTCCAGCAGCTCACGCAGCGCCGCGGGTGGCACGTAGCCGCCGACCTGGGTGCCGTCCTCGGTCAGGATCATCGGGGTGCCGGTCAGGCCCACGCGCTGGCCGATGCTGTACTGCATGGTCACCGTGTTCTTGCAGTCGGTCGCCGCATTGACGGCGCGATCGTTCTTGGCATCGGTCAGGGCTTTCTTCCGGTCGGCGGAGCACCAGACCGCGACCATCTTGTTGTAGTCCTCGCTGCCGATCCCCATGCGCGGAAAGGCCAGGTATTCGATGGCGATGCCCTGCGCGTTGTAGTCGGCGATCTCGTTGTGCATCTTCCGGCAGTACCCGCACTCGACATCGGTGAACACGGTGACGTGATACTTCGGATTGGCAGGCGCAAAGACGATGCGCTCGTCTTCCGGGATGGTCTTGAGCAGGTCGCGGCGCAGGGTGGAGAACGCCGCTTCGCTCAGGTTCTCTTCCGCGACGGTGTCGTAGAGGGCGCCCCCCTGCCCGGGCAGGAACATGTAGCGGCCGTCGTCCGACACGTAGACCACCTGGCCCGCGACGATCACCTCGCGGAAACCCGGCAGCGGCGCCTGGCCGATGTGTTCGGGGTTGAGGTTCGCGTTCAGGGTGCGGACGGCCTCCAGGGCGCGCGCGTCGGCCGTTCCGGCAGCAGGCGCCGGTGCCGGGCGCGTGGTCGTCGCGACCACCGGGGCCGACGCTTCGGTGCCGGCAGACGCCCCCTCGGGGCCTTGTGCGCAGGCGGAAAGGCTCACGGCGCCGAGTACGGCAAGGAGGGTGCGCTTCATCGATCGGGTCCTGTGTCGGTGCCAGTCAGCGGCATCCGCCGATTGTGGCATGCGTCGCTGGCGAAGGCAGAGACGGACGTTCAGCTTGGACGCCCCCGTCCGTCGTCAACCCCGTGGATGGTGATGGGCATGCAACTGCTTGAGTTTCTCGCGGGCGACGAGGGTGTAGATCTGCGTGGTCGACAGGGAGCTGTGCCCCAGCAGCATCTGCAGCGAACGCAGGTCCGCGCCATGGTTGAGCAGGTGGGTCGCGAAACTGTGGCGCAGGCCGTGCGGGCTGATCCGGGCCGGATCGATGCCCGCGACCGCGGCATGGCGCTTCACCAGGTGCCAGAACTGCTGGCGGGAGAGGGGCCCGGCCCGCGGGGTGAGGAACAGGGTCGCGTGCACCTGCCGGCCTGCGAGCCGTGGACGTGCCTCGGCCAGGTACCGTTCGAGCCAGTGCCGGGCCTCGTCTCCCATCGGCACCAGGCGCTCCTTGCTCCCCTTGCCCAGGACGCGCAGGACACCCTGCCGGAGATTCACGCCGGTCGCGGGCAGGCCGACGAGCTCACTGACGCGCAGCCCGCACGCATACATCAGCTCGAGCATCGCCCGGTCGCGCAGGCCATCCGGGGTCGAGGCGTCGGGCGCGGCCAGCAGCGCCTCGACATGCGTTTCGGTGATGGCCTTGGGCAGTGACCGCGGCAGCCGGGGCGGCTCGAGCAGCGCCGTGGGATCGTCCGGCCGGTGGCCCTCCCGCACCTGCCAGCCGAAGAACGCACGCAGCGCCGTCAGCAACCGGGCATTGCTGCGGGCGGCATAGCCCTCCGCACTGCGCCAGGCGAGGTAGTCGAACAGGTCGGCCCGCGTCGCCTTGGCCAGCCCTCCACCCCGTCGCCAGCGCGCCAGCCCCGCCAGGTCACGCCGATAGCTCTCCAGCGTGGGCCGCGCCAGCCCGCTTTCCGCCCAGATCGCATCGACGAACCGGTCGATGGCCCCGCCATCGTCGTCGGAGAGCGGCGGCAGCGCCATCATCCGGGCCCGGCGCTCGGCCGGCGTCCTGCGCGGTGCGGGGTCTGGCCTCATCGGACGAGCTTAGCGACTATCCTTTCGCGATGGCATCCCGCACTTCTCCCACCGCGCCGCGCCGCGCCGCCCTGGTCGGCTGGCGCCTGCTGGCCCTGTCCTACGACCTCTTCCCGGTCTTCGGGTTGTGGTTCCTGGTGGCCGCGACGTTCGTCGCCATCCACCGCGACGCCGTAACCGGCGGGGCGCTCGGCTTGCTGGAGTTCGCGGCGCTGTGGGCCGTGACCGGGGTGTATGCCGTGATGAGCTGGCGACGCGGCGGCCAGACCCTGGGCATGCGGCCATGGCGCCTGCGCGTGGTCGGTGGCGACGGCAGCCCGGCCACCGTGACGGCGCTATGGCTGCGCTATGCGGTGGGTGGGGTGTCGCTGCTGGCGGCAGGCCTCGGCTTCTGGTGGGCGTGGCTGGACCGCGACCGGCTCACCTGGCACGACCGTGCCAGCCGTACCCGGATGGTCCGCGAGCCCGTATCCCGGGAACCGGCCTGAACCGCCCGCCGGCCTCAGCCCGAGCGCCGCCGGAACAGCCAGTACGAAATCGCGACCATGCCGAGCGTCGGCAACAGGTAGGCGATCCGGAAGTCGAACCGGAGCACCTTGGCGAGCTGCACGAACTGGGACTGCAGCAGGTAGAAGCCGAGCGCGAACAGGATGCCGACGAACAGGCGCTTGCCGGTGCCGCCGCTGCGCAACAGGCCGAACGCGAACGGCAAGGCCGCCAGGCAAAGCACGATCACGTTGATGGGGTAGAACCAGCGCCCCCAGTAATGCTCCTCGAACTCACTGGAATCCAGCGCGTTGCGCTGCCGGTAGTCGATGGCTTCGCGCAGGTTGCCCGCGCTGAGGTAGCGCGGCCGGTCGGTGCCGGCAGTCAGGGCGGTCGCGTCGAGCCGCGATTCCCACCGTTCCTGGTCGACATGGCTCTCGGTCACCGAGCGGTCGGCGAAAAAGGTCCGGGTCACGTCCTTCAGCAACCAGCCTCCCGGGCGATGCTCGGCCACCTTCACGGTGGCCATCGACTCCAGCCGCCCGGCGGCATCGAAGTCGTACAGGCGCACGTCGTGGAGTTCGATCCAGCGATCGTCGCCCTCGACCTTCTCCTGCCCGGCCGCGGCATTGAGGATGGTGTCGCCCTCGCGGGCCCAGACCCCCGAGTACTGCGCGACGATCATGTCGTCCGACTTGGCCGACGCCTTGAGCGCATCGGCCCGGCGCTGGCCGATCGGCCCCGCCGTTTCGGCGCTCGCCACCATCAGCAGGGTAAGCGCAGCCACCGTCGCGGCCACGGTGACGCTGATGCGCTTTCGCGACAGGCCCACCGCGCGCAGCGCCGTCAGCTCCGAAGTCGCCGCAAGCTGGCCCATCGCCATCAGGGAGCCGATCACCGCCCCGTACGGAAACAGGTAGTTGGCCCGCCGCGGAATGGTCAAGCCCACGTAGGCGATCGCCTGCACGAAGCCGTAGCGACCCTTGCCCAGGTCGCCCAGCTCGCTCACCAGCGCGAGCATCACGTCCAGGCCCAGCAGCACGCCCCAGGTCAACAGGATGGAGCCGAGGATCGCCTTCGCCACGAACCGGTCGTGGACCTTCAGCAGGGGCCCGCTCATGCGTGCCTCCGCGGTCGCCGCATGCTGCCGTCGCGCAGGTACATCCACGTCCCCAGCGCCACCACCGGGACCACCAGCCACCACAGGCCCAGCGCCGCGGGGACTTTCCCGGCCGCCAGCCAGCCCGTGCCGACCAGCATCAGCATCACGCCGACCAGATAGCCCAGGAAGCCCAGCAACATGCTCCCGTAGCGCGGCTGCCTCGGCATGCTCCGCGCCAGCGGCACGGCCATCAGTGCGAACGCCAGCGCCAGCAGCGGGGGGGCAAGGCGACGGTGCAACTGGGCGACCGCACCGGGACTGTCGTTCCCCAGCAACGCCAGGGTCGGCATCGCCTCCGGATCGTCCGGATCGTATTTTTCCTTGCCCGCGGGCATGCGCACTTCGTTGCTGGCATAGCGCATCAGGCGGTAGTCCTTGCCTGCGCCACCGGGGCCTTCCACTTCGAAGCCGTCTTCGAGCACCAGGTAGCGCAGCCCGTCCTCGCCGGTTTTGAGCGCGCCATGGTTGGACGTGACCACGTTGATGCGGTCGTCCCGCTTCCGATAGATGAAGATCCGGTCGAACTGCTGCCCTTCGCCGGCCATCTCGCCCACGAAGACCACGCCTGCACCGCCGGGCAGTTCAGTGAACCGGCCCGGCTCCAGACCCGCCACGATCAGGTTGCGGTTGGCCTCGTTGATCATTTCGCGGGAGAGCCGCTCCGCCCAGGGCCCCAGCCACAGGGAGCAGGCCGCCACCAGGAGCACGAGCGGCCCCGCCACCCACATCAGCGGGCGGAGCAAGCGCCTCGGCCCGACCCCGATCGACGCGATCACCGGCATTTCCGCATCCCGGTAGAGGCGGCCGACCGCCAGCATCAGGCCCAGCATCAGCGCCAGCGGCAGGATCACCGGCAGCCAGTTCAGCAGCACGAGGCCGAGCTGGCTGATGAGCAGCCCGGCCGGGAGGCGGCCGCGCGCGATGTCGCCCAGGACGTCGGTGAGGGCCCCGCCCACGCAGACGAACAGCAACACGACGGTGGTGGCGAACACCGCCTGGACGAACTCGCTCAGCAGGTAGCGGTCAAGCTTCAGCATCGGGCTTGCTTTAGAATCGGGGGTTTATCCGTCGAGATCCGGTGATGGCGCGGCCCAGGCCGCGACCCGTCCGATGGCCGGCCCGGCCGGGCCGTCCGCCGCCGATTGTACGGAAAGTCTCCATTCATACCCCGGGAATCTGTTTCATGGCCCTCGAATTCGACCTGAACCGCGACGCACCCACCCAGGCCCAGACCGACTGCGTGGTGGTCGGCATGTTCGCCGACGCGACCCTCTCCCCCGCCGCCGCCGCGCTCGACGCTGCCAGTGGCGGCCGGATCAAGGCCCTGGCCGAGCGTGGCGACGTCAGTGGCAAGCCCGGCAAGACCGCCCTGCTGCACGATCTGGAGGGCGTCGCCGCCCCGCGCGTGCTCGTGGTCGGCCTCGGCGAAGCCGGCAAGTTCGGCGTGCCGCAGTACCTCAAGGCCGTGGCCGATGCGGTCCGCGCGCTGAAGACCGGCCCGGTGGCCGACGCACTGTTCACCCTCTCCGAGCTGCCGGTGACCGGGCGCGATACCGCCTGGGCGATCCGCCAGGCGGTGATCGCCGCCGACCACGCCGCCTACCGCTATACCGCCACGCTCGGCGCCAAGAACAAGGCCCGCGACCACAAGGGCCTCGCCCGGCTCGCGATCAGTGGTGACGACGAGGCCGCGCTGGCGCTGGGCAAGGGCACCGCCGCCGGCGTGCAGTTCGCCCGCGAACTCGGCAACCTTCCGCCAAACGTGTGCAACCCCGGCTACCTGGCCGAGCAGGCCCGCAAGTTCGCGGACCGCTTCGACAACACCTCCTGCGAGGTGCTGGAAGTTGCCGACATGGAGAAGCTGGGCATGGGCTCGCTGCTCGCGGTCGGCCGCGGCTCGGCCAATCCTTCGCGCCTGATCGTCCTCAAGTACAACAATGCTGGCGACGCCAGGCCTTACGTGCTGGTCGGCAAGGGCATCACCTTCGACACCGGCGGCATCAACCTCAAGGTGCAGGGCGGCATCGAGGAGATGAAGTTCGACATGTGCGGCGCCGCGACCGTCATGGGCACCTTCGTGTCCGCGGTCGGGATGGCGTTGCCGGTCAACCTCGTCGTGGTCGTCCCGGCAGTCGAGAACATGCCCGACGCCGATGCCTACCGCCCGTCCGACGTGCTGACCAGCATGTCCGGCAAGACCATCGAAGTCGGCAACACCGATGCCGAGGGCCGCCTGATCCTGTGCGACGCGCTGACCTACGCGCAGAAGTTCGAGCCGGCGGCGCTGGTCGACGTGGCCACCCTGACCGGCGCCTGCATGGTCGCACTGGGCAAGTACGCCAGCGGCCTGATGAGCAAGCACGACGACCTCGCCGACGAGCTGCTGGCCGCGGGCGAGCAGGTGTTCGACCGCGCCTGGCGCCTGCCCCTGTGGGACGAATACCAGCCGATGCTGGATTCGACCTATGCCGACGTCTACAACATCGGCGGCCGCTGGGCCGGCGCGATCACCGCGGGCTGCTTCCTGTCGCGCTTCACCGAAGGCCAGCGCTGGGCGCACCTGGACATCGCCGGCAGCGCCAGCGACGAAGGCCGCAAGGGCATGGCGACCGGCCGCCCGGTCGGGCTGCTGAGCCAGTGGCTGCTGGACCAGTCGGCCGCCTGACGCCCCGTCCGTGGCGCGCGCCGATTTCTACCTGATTGCCAAGCCGCGGTTCCGCGAGGAACCGCTGCGCCTGGTCTGCGAGCTGGTGAAGCGGGCCTACGAGAAAGGCCTGCCGACGCTGGTGCTCGCGCGCGACGCCGCACAGGCCGAGCAGCTCGACGACCTGCTGTGGTCGTTCGAGCCGGACGCCTTCATCCCGCACCAGATCGCCGGCCTCGACATGGACGAGGACGAAGCGGACGTGCTGATCGCCGCGCCCGATGCCGATGTCCCCCTTCGCCCGATCGTGGTCAACCTGCGCGACGGCGCGGTCGAAGGCACGTTCGAGCGCGTACTGGAAGTCGTGCCTGCGGACGAAAGCGCACGCGGCCCGCTGCGCGAGCGCTGGAAGCAGTACCAGGCCCGCGGCATCGACCTGAACAAGCACGACATGTAACGCGCCAAGCCGGCCGCCCGCGCGGATCCGGACGGCGCATGACACCGACACCTGAAGCCGACCCATGACCACCCTCGCCTCCAGCTACGACCCCACCCAGTTCGAGTCCCGCCTGTACCAGCACTGGGAAACCAGCGGCGCGTTCGCGCCGTCCGGCCAGGGCGAGCCGTATTGCATCCTGCTGCCGCCGCCGAACGTCACCGGCACCCTGCACATGGGCCATGCCTTCCAGCACACGCTGATGGACGCGCTGGTGCGCTACCACCGCATGCGCGGTTTCGACGTGCTGTGGCAGATGGGCAGCGACCACGCCGGCATCGCCACCGAGATGGTCGTCAGCCGCAACCTGGCGGCCGAGGGCAAGGGCGAGACCCGCGACTCGCTCGGCCGCGAGGGGTTCATCGGCAAGGTCTGGGAGTGGAAGCAGCATTCTGGCGACACCATCGAGCGGCAGATGCGCCGCCTCGGCACCTCGGGCGACTGGACCCGCAGCGTGTTCACGATGGACCCGATGCCCGCCGAAGCCGTGACCGAGGCCTTCGTGCGCCTGCACGGCGAGAGCCTCATCTACCGCGGCCAGCGCCTGGTCAACTGGGATCCGGTGCTGAAGACCGCGATCTCCGACCTCGAAGTGGTGAACCAGGAGGAAGACGGCTTCCTGTGGTCGATCCGCTACCCGCTCGCCGACGGCGCCGATTACGAGCACGTGGACGTCGACGCCGACGGCAACGAGCTCCTGCGTGAGCGGCGGAACTACCTGGTCGTCGCGACCACACGCCCGGAGACCATGCTCGGCGACACCGCGGTGATGGTGCATCCCGAGGACCCGCGCTATGCGTCGCTGATCGGCCAGTCGGTCGAACTGCCGCTGACCGGCCGTCGCATCCCGGTGATCGCCGATGCCTACGTCGAGCGTGATTTCGGCACCGGCGTGGTCAAGGTGACGCCCGCGCATGACTTCAACGACTACCAGGTGGGCCAGCGCCACTCGCTGCCCACGATCAACATCCTCACCCCGGACGCCGCCGTCAACGAGGAAGCGCCGGCGAAGTACCGTGGGCTCGACCGCTACGACGCGCGCAAGGCGGTGCTCGCCGACCTCGACGCGAACGGCCTGCTGGTCGAGGAGAAACCGCACAAGCTGCAGGTGCCGCGCGGCGACCGTACCGGGCAGGTGATCGAGCCCTACCTGACCGACCAGTGGTTCGTGGACATGGACACCCTGGGCGCGCGCGGCCTGGAGCTCGCGGCCGGCACCGACGGAAAGCCCGGCGAGGTCCGCTTCGTCCCCGGCAACTGGATCAACACCTACCGCCACTGGATGGAGAACATCCAGGACTGGTGCATCAGCCGCCAGCTGTGGTGGGGCCATCGCATCCCGGCGTGGTACGACGCCGAAGGCAACGTCTTCGTCGGTCGCGACGAAGCGGAAGTGCGCGCAATGAACGGCATCGCCGACGATGCCGTGCTGACGCAGGACAACGACGTGCTGGAGACCTGGTTCTCGTCGGCGCTGTGGCCCTTCAGCACGCAGGGCTGGCCGGATCCGGAGGCGATGGCCGCGCGCGGCTTCGACCGTTACCTGCCGTCGTCGGTGCTGGTCACCGGCTTCGACATCATCTTCTTCTGGGTCGCCCGGATGATCATGATGACCGACCACTTCACCGGTGGAGTGCCGTTCCGCGACGTCTACATCACCGGCCTGGTGCGCGATTCGCACGGCCAGAAGATGTCCAAGTCCAAGGGCAACGTGCTCGACCCGCTGGACCTGATCGACGGTATCAGCGCCGACGCGCTGGTGGCCAAGCGCACCTCGGGGCTGATGCAGCCGAAGATGGCGGAGAAGATCGAGAAGGCGACCCGCCGCGAGTTCCCCGAGGGCATCCCCGCGTTCGGCGCCGACGCGCTGCGCTTCACCCTGGCGGCCCTGGCCGGCCCCGGCCGCGACATCAAGTTCGACCTCGGCCGGGCCGAGGGCTACAAGAACTTCTGCAACAAGCTGTGGAACGCCACCCGCTTCGTGCTGATGAACACCGAGGGCGCGAGTTTCGAGGGCGTGCCGCAACCGCGCACCGATGCCGAGCGCTGGATCCTCGCGCGCCTGGATGCGGCAACCCGCGATGCCGCCCGGCATTTCGCCGAGTACCGTTTCGACCTGCTCAGCCAGGCGCTCTACGAGTTCGCCTGGAACGAGTACTGCGACTGGTTCGTCGAGCTGGCCAAGCCGGCGCTCAATGGCGAGGACGCCGAAGCGGCCGCCAGCACCCGCCACACCCTGCTGTACGTGCTGGAACGCCTGCTGGCGCTGCTCCACCCGCTGGTGCCCTTCGTGACCGAGGAGCTGTGGCAGGCCGTCGCGCCGCGACTGGGCCTGGCCGGCAGCCTGATGCACCGCCCTTACCCGGTGGCCGGCGACCTCGACGTCGAGGGCTTCGAGGCGGCCGAGATCGACATCGAGTGGCTGAAGTCCATGGTGTCCGCACTGCGCCGCGTGCGCAGCGAGCTCAACGTCGCCCCGTCGAAGCAGGTCCGCCTGCTGCTGGCCGGCGGTAGCGAGGCCGATCTCGCCCGCGCGCAGCGCTTCGGCGCATCGCTGCGCTTCCTCAACCGGATCGAGTCGATCGACGTGCTGGAGGCCGAAGCGGAGGCACCCCCCGCAGCCGCCGCGGTGGTCGGCGAACTGAAGCTGCTGGTGCCGCTGGAAGGCCTGGTCGACCTCGATGCCGAGCGCACGCGCCTCGACAAGGAGATCAAGCGCGTCGCCGGCGAGATCGCCAAGTGCACCGGCAAGCTGGGCAACGCCACCTTCGTCGACAACGCCCCCGCCGCGGTGGTCGAGCAGGAACGCAAGCGCCTCGCGGACTGGAGCCAGCAGCACGACGCGCTCGTCGCCCAGCGCACGAAGCTGGGCTGACCGGGCTCATTCGGCGGGGAGCAGCTCCTTCGCCATCACCAGCGCGTCCTCGCGCCCGTCATGCGACGGGTAATAGCGGGGACGCCGGCCGATCTCGTTGAAGCCTTCCTGTTCGTACAGGCGGATCGCGACGCCGTTCGAGGGTCGCACCTCCAGGAATACCCGCTCCGCTCCCCGCCCCCGGGCCACGTGCAGCATGGCCTGCACCAGGCGTCGCCCATGCCCGCGGTGCTGGAGTCCGGGTGCGATGCAGATATTGAGCAGGTGCGCCTCGCCCACCGCCACGCTCATCAGGAAGTAACCGACGATACGGCCCTGTTCGTGCAGCACCCAGGCCGGGTAGTCGGCGCGAAGGCAGTCACGGAAGATGCCCAGCGTCCACGGAAATGGGTAGGCCGAGATCTCGATCTCGTAGACATCGTCCAGGTCGCCCTCCCGCATCGGCCGCAGCGCCGCCGGCTGCAAAGCAGCTTCAGGCCGCATGCCCACCGGCTGCGCGCTCACGCGCCTGCCCTCCTCAGGCGCCGCAGTCGCTGCCACGCCACCCGCTTGGCCGCGGGATCGGCACGCATCGCTTCGGGCGCCACCTCCACCCGGGCCAGCATCGCCTGGCCTTCCCGCGGCGTCCGGCAACGCGTGGCCCGCAGCAGGGCGCGGAACAGCGGGTCGGACATGTCCAGCCGGGTCGGCATGGCAGCCGCCTCCCCGGGGGTTTCCCCGCCCGGCAACGACGGTGAGTGGCGCGCCCGGCCCGGGTCCGTTCCGCGCTGCGGCGCGACGGGTACGCTGGGCCTTGCGTTTGCGGGGACATCGGCGGGAGGTGCCGGCTCCGCGCGGGGCATCGGCAACGCCTCCTCTTCCTCGAGCCCATGCCCGGCCACCACCCAGGGCTCGAGATCCAGCGCGCGCAGCCAGCGGCACTGCTCCGCGGTCCACACCGGTTCGGCCATCGCCATCACGCCGGGGGGGCCTCGCGACTGCGCCGGACGCGACGCCACAGCCACCATGCAGGACCGGACAGTGCATAGAGGGTGCCGATCACGAGCAGGACCGTGGGCGGGTCGATGGCGATCGCCACCAGCACCACGAGCACCACGATGATCGCCAGGAAAGGCACCCGGTCGTGCCGGGGCCCTCCCTTGAAGCTGGAATAGCGCAGCCCGCTCACCATCAGCAAGGCCGCGCTCACCGTGACCGCCAGGGCCACGTAGCGCATGGCCTCACCGGTAAGGCCCAGCTCCTCCGCGGTCCAGACGAAGCTCACCAGCAGGCCGGCCGCCGCGGGGCTCGCCAGTCCGATGAACCAGCGTTTGTCCACCACGCCCACCTGCGCGTTGAAACGCGCCAGCCGCAATGCGGCGCACGCGGCGTACAGGAACGCGGCGATCCAGCCGACCTTGCCGGCCGTGATGCCGTCCAGCCGCATCGTGACGAGGGCCCAGTGGTACATGACCATCGCCGGCGCGAGGCCAAAGCTGATCAGGTCCGCCAGCGAGTCGTATTGCACCCCGAACTCGCTCTGGGTGTTGGTCAAACGGGCCACCCGGCCGTCCAGGCCATCCAGGATCGCCGCGACGAACACAGCGATGCACGCATCGTCGAAATGCCCTTGGGAGGCCGCGATGATGGCGTAGAAGCCGGCGAACAGACCGCCGGTGGTGAACAGATTGGGGAGCAGGTAGATGCCGCGGCCGCGGGGCTGCGTCAGGCTGCGTGACGGAGGTGGGGTTTCTGGCATGGCATAGAGTGTATCGCTTGCCTGACCGTCGCAGCGGTGGTGGAATCGGAGCAATCCCGCCGAATATTGCGTCTGGAGTCTCTAGATGACCCGCTTCCGTCTGCTCCGCTCCAGCCGCGTCCGCGGTCCCGTCACGCTCCTGGCCGTGCTGCTGGTCGCCTGCACGCCCGCGATCGCCGGGGAGGTGTACCAGTGGAAGGATGCCAATGGCGTCACCCATTATTCCGACTCCCCTCCCGCCGGAAGCCCGTACGAATCCCGGCAGCTCGCGGTGCGCGACCCGCAGGTCACGAGTGCCGATGCCGGGGCTCCGACCGAGAATCCGAACTGCCAGTCCGCTCGGGCCAACCTGAGCCAGCTCGAGTCCGGCGGACCGGTCGGCATCGACGAGGACGGCGACGGCAAGGCGGATGGCACCCTGAACGACGCGCAGCGCGCGGCCCAGAAACAACTCGCCGAGGCGGCCATACGCGTGCATTGCACCGCCCCCGCCGCGGCCTCCGGCAACGACGGCGACGCCTGAACCGGTCGTCCTTCCCCTCGCGGATGCATGTCCGGCCCGGCCGGACTCGCCTCGCGCGCCCGCGCACGGCAGAATGGCGGTTTCCGCCCGATTGAAGCTCGCCAATGCGCCTGTCGCAGTTCCATCTCCATACCAGCAAGGAAACCCCCGCCGAGGCCGAGCTCGCCAGCCACAAGCTGATGCTCAAGGCCGGCATGATCCGCAAGCTGGCCGCCGGTCTCTACACCTGGTCGCCGCTGGGCCTGCGCGTGCTGCGCAAGGTGGAACAGGTGGTCCGCGAGGAAATGGATGCCGCCGGCGCGGTCGAGCTGCTGATGCCGGCCGTGCAGCCCCGCGAACTGTGGGAAGAAACCGATCGCTGGGAGAAGTTCGGCGGCCAGCTGCTGAAAATGCAGGACCGCAAGGACGCCTGGTATTGCTACGGGCCGACCCACGAAGAGGTCATCACCGATTTCGCGCGCCATGAACTGGCGAGCTACAAACAGCTCCCGGTCACGTTCTACCAGATCCAGACCAAGTTCCGGGACGAGATCCGCCCGCGGTTCGGCGTGATGCGCGCGCGCGAGTTCCTGATGAAGGACGCCTACTCCTTCCATATCTCCGACGAGGACCTGGGCCGGGAATACCGCAATATGTACGACACGTATTGCCGCATTTTCTCCCGCCTGGGCCTGCAGTATCGCGCGGTGTATGCGGATACCGGCAGCATCGGCGGCAGCGCCTCGCACGAATTCCATGTCCTGGCCGATTCCGGCGAGGACGCCCTGGCCTACTCCAGCGACTCCGACTATGCGGCCAACGTGGAACTGGCGGAGGCCCTGCCGACCGGTGAGCGGCATGCCGCCGAGGAAGACCTGCGGGAGGTCGAGACTCCCACCCAGAAAACCTGCGAGGCCGTGGCCGCGCTCCTGGGACTGGGGCTGGAGCGCACCGTCAAGTCGATCGCCCTGATGGGCGCCGATGCCGGGGGCGCGCCGCTGTTCGTGCTGGCGCTGGTCCGCGGCGACCACGTATTGAACGAGATCAAGCTGGCCAAGGTTCCGGGGCTGGAAGCGCACCGGCTGGCCAGCGAAGCGGAAATCGAGGCCCACCTGGGCAGCACCCCGGGGTTCCTGGGCCCGGTCAACCCGCGGGCACCGATCCGCGTCGTGGCGGACCGCAGCGTCGCCGCGATGGCCGACTTCGTCGTCGGCGCCAATCGGCCGGGGTATCACCTCGCGGGCGTCAACTGGGGTCGCGACCTGCCCGAGCCGGATGCCGTCGCGGACATCCGCAACGTCGTGGAAGGCGACCTCTCCCCGGACCGCCATGGCACGCTGGCGCTGTGCCGGGGCATCGAGGTCGGCCATGTCTTCCAGCTTGGCCGCAAATACGCCGAGGCCATGAAATGCACCGTGCTCGACGAGACCGGCAAGGCGAGCGTCCCGGCCATGGGGTGTTATGGCATCGGCGTATCTCGCATCGTCGCGGCCGCGATCGAGCAGAACCACGACGCCAATGGCATCCGCTGGCCGGAAGCCATGGCCCCCTGGCGCGCGGTGGTCTGCATGATCAACCCGAAGAAGGACCCGGCGGTGACCGAGGCCGCCGAGGCGCTGTACCGCGACCTGAATGCCGCGGGCGTGGAAACCGTGCTCGATGACCGTGGCCTCCGGCCGGGGGCGATGTTCGCCGATATCGAACTGATCGGCATTCCGCACCGGGTCGTGGTTTCCGGTCGCGGTCTGGAAAGCGGCACGTACGAATACCGCGCGCGCCAGGCCGAGGACACCGAGAACCTCGACCGCGACGCGCTGTTCCGGCGCCTGTCTTCCTGAGCAGGCGTTGCTGGCGACGCGCCGGAGCCGGCGGCCTGAAAATCCGCCGCGGGAGGTTTGAATACCCGGCGGACGCGCCCCGATCGGTTTACGCGAAAAACCATCGGGATTATCCTTTGATGGTTTCCATGGATGGATATCGCGCATTTCCATCCCATCCGGAGGCCCCATGACCATCGATCTGAACGCCCTGTCGCAGAAAGAACTCAACGCCCTGATCACCCAGGCCAAGAAGCGCAAGACCACCCTCGCCAAGCGCAAGCCGATCGCATCGGTGCGCCGCAAGGTCACGGCACTGGCCAAGGCCGAGGGCTACACGGTGGAAGAGCTGTTCGGTTCGAAGCGGGCGACGGGCGCCGCGCCGCGCGCCGCGAGCCCCCGCAAGGGCCGCAAGACCGGCAAGGTGGCGCCGAAGTACCGCGATCCCGCCAACAGCGCCAACACCTGGACCGGGCGCGGCAAGCAGCCGCGTTGGCTGGCGGCGTACACCGCCGAAGGCCGCAACGCGGACGATTTCCTGATCGTCAAGTAAGCCGGTCGTACTGCCTGGACGCCGGCTCCCTGGGCCGGCGTCGGCATTCCGGCACCTGCCGTCCGTGGGAAACGGTCCTGGCGCTACAGGTTCCGGCGCGATGGCAACAGCAGGTTGCCGATCATCAGGCCTGCGATCAGCGACAGCAGGATATTGAACACCGCCAGCAATGCCTGGTTCCCGGCGCCCACGTCCTGTTGCTGGATGAGCGTCAGCAGTCCGCGCAAGCTGGCGCTGCCGGGCACCAGCATGATGATGCCGGGCACCCGGATCACGGCCCCGGGGCGCTTGGTGATCTGCGCATAGGCGTTGCCGGCGACAGTAATCACCAGCGCGGCCAGGAAAATGCCCACCGGGCTGCCCAGGGCCAGACCCACGTGGCGCGAGATCAGGTAACCGCTCGCGGCCGCCAGCATCACTACGGGATAATCCCGGCGTTGTCCGCGGAACAGGATCGCGAAGGCGCAGGCCGCCACGACCACCGCGGCACCTTCCACCCATGCAGGCTGTGGCCGCCACCCGCGAACCTGCGGATCGAGCCCGGCCAGGCTCACCATGTACATCGCCAGGGCGGTGCCAATGCCGAGCTTGAGCACGGTCGTGACCGCGCCGGCGAAGCGCGCGGAGCCCGAGATCAGGTGCTGGCTGGTCAACTCGCTGACCGCATTGGTCAGCGCCAGCCCGGGCAACAGCACGATCAGCGACGCGATGATCACGGTGTTCTGGTTGAGCGGCGCGACGTGACTGGCGATCAGGAGCGTGGTCGCGGTGGCGATCAATGCCGCGATCGTCTCCATGCCCTCCTTCAGCCGGGGGCGCAGATCGGCCATCTGCACCAGCACGCCGATCATCAAGCCGTTGATCGCCGCCACCCCGATGTCCAGCCAGGGCAGCCGCAACAACGCCGCGACCGCGCTCGCCGACATGCAGTAGCCGAACGCCAGCAGGACGCGCGACGGCCACGCAGGCGGCGTATCCAGGGCCTCCAATGCCGCGTAGGCCTCCTGCAGGCCCATGTCGCCGGCCAGCACCGCCTCGGCGACACGGTCGGTCTCGACCAGCCGGGCGAGGTCGTTATCGCCCGGCGAGAGCCGGATCACCCGGGTCACGTCGCTCTCGCCAGGGGGGCGCAGGGGATCGCTGAAGGTCAGGATCAGGCCCGTCGGATTGGCCCAGGGCTCGCACTCGAGCTGCAGCTTCTCCGCGATCAGGGTGATCGCGCCCTCGAGGCGCTGCGAGGTGGTCCCGTAGGCATGCAGGCGCTCGGCGAGCTCGCAGACGAAACGGATGCGCTCCGAATACCGGGCGTCGCTCAGGGGGCGGCTGCGCGACGGCGGAGTCTGCGGCGGCGACTCCGCGGCGGGGCTCGGACTGGACATGACAGGAAGGATGGCATGCCCCGCCCCCGCCGCCCAGCCCGGAACCGGCGCCGGATGAACACGGATACCGCCAGCCTGTATCCTCGACCGCGACGCCCATGACCCTGCCCCCTCCGGACAAGCCGCGGCTCGAGGCCGCCCCCGACCAGCCCCACCGGCTCACGCTCGCCGGACGCTGGACGCTGAATCATGCCGAGGCCCTGGGCGAGGCACTGCGCGGCGCCCCCGAGGACGCCACGGCCTTCGACGCCCGCACGGTCACGCGGCTCGACTCCTTCGGGGTCCTGCAACTGATCCGCTTCGCGCGCCGCCGCGACATCGACCTCGACGACTGCCTGTTCCACGACGACCATCGCAACCTCGTCAATGCCATCGAGGACGTGGTCGACGACCGGCCCTCGCGCAAGCGCGCCTACGGCGTCGGGGAAGCGCTGGCCCGGCTGGGCCGTGCGGTCCATCGCAACTGGCTGGAATTCCTGGCGCTGCTGGGCTTCTTCGGCGAGGTGCTGGTGAAGTTGCTGCGCATGGCCCGGGAACCCCGCCGCTTCCGTCCCACCGCGACCGTGCACCACATGGAACAGGTCGGGCTGGATGCGGTGCCGCTGGTGGCACTGTTGTGCTTCCTGGTCGGCGCGGTGATCGCGTTCCTGGGCGCGAACATCCTGCGCGACTTCGGCGCGACGATCTTCGTGGTCGAACTCGTGAACATCTCGTTCCTGCGCGAGTTCGCGGTGCTGCTCACCTCGATCATCCTGGCGGGTCGCACGGCGAGCGCGTTCACCGCGCAGATCGGCGCGATGGTCAGCCGCGAGGAAGTCGATGCGATCCGCACGCTCGGCCTGGACCCGGTCGACCTGCTGGTGATCCCGCGGGTGCTCGCCCTGGTGGTGATGTTGCCGCTGCTCACCTTCGTGGCGATGGTCGCGGGCCTGCTCGGCGGTCTGACGGTCGGGGCCTACGGGCTGGACATCCCTCCCGAGCAGTACCTCACCCGCATGCACGAGACGATGGAACTGCGCCATTTCCTCGTCGGCCTGGCCAAGGCACCGCTGTTCGCGATCATCATCGCCCTCATCGGCTGCCTCGAAGGCCTGCAGGTGGAGGGCACCGCGCAATCGGTGGGTGAACGCACCACCTCGAGCGTCGTGCAGGCGATCTCCATGGTCATCGTGATCGACGCGTTCATGGCGATCTGGTTCATGCAGGTGGGGGTCTGACGTGGACGTGGAAAACGACGCGCGCGCCCGGCTTCACCAGGCCGACCCGATCATCCGGGTCAAGGGTCTGGTCAACCGGTTCGGCGAGCAGGTGGTGCACGAAGACCTCGACCTGTCGGTGCGCCGGGGCGAGATCCTCGGCGTCGTCGGCGGCTCGGGCACCGGCAAGTCGGTCCTGATGCGGACCCTGCTCGGCCTGCGGCGCCCCAATGCCGGCGAGATCGAAGTGCTGGGCATCGACGCGCGCAACGAGGACCCGGACATGCGCCGGGAAATCGAGCGCCGCACCGGCGTGCTGTTCCAGGACGGGGCCCTGTTCTCGTCGCTGACCGTCGGCGAGAACGTGCAGGTGCCGCTCAAGGAATACCATCCACACCTTCCCGACTCGCTGCTGTACGAGCTGGCGTTGCTGAAGGTGAAGCTGGCCGGACTGCCTGCGGATGCGTTGGACAAACTGCCGGCGCAGCTTTCGGGCGGCATGCGCAAGCGTGCAGGACTTGCGCGGGCACTGGCCCTGGACCCTCCGATCCTGTTCCTGGACGAACCGACCGCTGGCCTCGACCCGATCGGCGCTGCCGCCTTCGACCGGCTGATCCGGACGCTGCAGCAGGCCCTCGGCCTCACCGTATTCCTCATCACCCACGACCTCGACACCCTGTACGCTATCTGCGACCGCATCGCGGTGTTGGCGGACCGGAAGGTCGTGGCCTGCGCGCCACTGGAGGAGGTCGAACGGTTCGACCACCCCTGGGTGCAGGAATACTTCCATGGCCCCCGCGCCCGCGCGGCGCGGGACGCCCGTGAACCACAGGCAGGCACCGACTGATGGAAACCAAGGCCAATTACGTCCTCATCGGCGCGTTCACGATCATCGTGACGCTGTTCCTGCTGCTGTTCGCGCTGTGGGCGGCGAAGTACTCCTCGGAAAAGAGCTGGCAGGCTTACGGGGTGGTCTTCAACGAGCCCGTGACCGGGCTGACCGAGGGCAGCACCGTCCAGTACAACGGCATCGCCGTCGGTACGATCGAGGAGCTGCGGCTCGCGCCGGACGATCCGCGCCGCGTGCTCGCGCGCCTGCGCGTCCAGGCCGACGCACCCGTCAAGACCGACACCCGGGCCAAGATCTCCATGACGGGCATCACCGGCAGCCCGATCATCCAGCTCACCGGCGGCAGCCCCGGTGCGCGACTGCTGGTCGACGTCGACAACCGTGACGTGCCGTTGATCGAGACCGAGCCCTCGGCGCTGCAGAACATCGCCGATACCGCCAACCGCCTCGTCGCGCGCCTCGACAAGGTGCTCAGCGAGGAAAACGTGGAGCGCGTCGCCAACACGCTCGCCAACATCGAGGCCGCCACCGGATCGATCGCCGACCAGCGGGAGGACATCCGCACGCTGATCGTCGAGGCCCGCAAGTCCAGCGAACAGCTGGAGGCGACCTTGGTCACCACCCGCGGGGCGATCGAGAACATCGACCGCGAACTGGTCGACAAGCTGCCGGGCCTGGTGGACAGCCTGGAGGGCACCCTGGCCAACCTCGACTCCGCTGCCAGCAACGCCAACGGCATCCTCAGCGAGAACCGCGCCGCGATCGGCAGTTTCGCCAACGATGGCCTCTCGCAACTGGGACCGACCCTGACCGAGCTGCGCTCGCTGGTTCGCGACCTCCGCCGTATCAGCGATCGCCTCGACAACAATCCGACCGGCTACCTGCTCGGCCGCGACGCGCCGAAGGAGTTCGAACCCGAATGAGCCGCCCTGCCCCTGCCCGTCTGCTGCTGACCCTCGCCACCGCCGCCCTGCTGGCGGGCTGCGGCGTGCTCAACCCGCCCAAGCCCGAGGATGCGGTCGTCCGCTACGCGCCTCTGCATCACGTCGAAACCGATCCGGCATGGCCGCAGGTGGACTGGCAGCTCGCGCTCACCCACCCGGATGTCGCCAGCTCCATCGATACGCTGCGCATCGTGGTACGCCCCCGGGGCAACGAGCTGCAGGTCTACAAGGGCGTGCGCTGGGCGCAGCTGCCCAGCGGCATGGTCATCGACGGTGTATTGCAGGCCCTGGAGGACTCGGATCGGATCGAGGCCGTCGCCCGCCAGGGCAGCGGCATCGCGGCGGATTACCGCCTGGTCCTCGACCTGCGGCGCTTCGAGGCGGTTTACGGCGGTGACCCGCTCCCCCATGCCGACATCGAGATCAGTGCCAAGCTGCTCCATGTCGGGACCCAGTCGATCGTCGCCTCGCGGATCTTCTCCCAGGCGATTGCGGCCGGCAGCCCCGGCGTCAACGACGTGGTGAGTGCATTCGAAACCGGACTCAACCGCAACAGCGGTGACATCGCGGGCTGGGTACTGGTCGAGGGCCAGCGCCACCATGACGCACTGCCAGGCCGCCGCTGACGGTCTACGCACAGGCGACGTGCCGGAACGTCAGGTTCACGCGGGGCGCCACCGGACGGGCCGTCCGCGGAAGCGCATGGCGATAGTTCCGCTGGGTGCTGCCCGCCATCACCAGCAGATCGCCATGCCGCAGTTGCAGCGTGCACTGGATAACCGGTGTCTCTCGATGTTTCAGCCGGAAACGTCGCGTCCCGCCCAGGCTGAGCGAGGCAATGACCGGTACCCGGCCCAGTTCCGGCTCGTCGTCCGAATGCAAGCCCATCGCGTCGTTGCCGTCGCGGTAAAGGTTCGCCAGCAGGCTGTTGAACGGGCATCCCAGCAGGGCCTGCAAGCGGTCGCGCAGACGGGCCAACCCCGGCGTCCACGGGTGCGGCACATGGCGACTGCCGGAGTAGCGGTAAACCGCGCCCGGGTCGCCCAGCCAGCAGCTCAGCCGCGGTGCCGGCTGCTCGCGCCCGAACAGGCGCACGCGATGCACCGTCCACGGCAAGCCGGCCACGCACTCGTCCAGCAAGCGGTCGGCTTCCACGGGCGCCATCCAGCCGGCATGCAGCCGCACGTCGGCATCAGGCAGGTCCAACGGCTGCCAGGTCATGTTCCACGCCGCTCCAATGCGTTTTTGCGACAATGGGAGTATTGACCAAGCCAGCCCGTGGAGTCTCCCGCATGAGCCAGCCCCCCAACGACGCCCCGGAGATCGAGCGCGACGTGATGGAGTACGACGTCGTCACGGTCGGCGCAGGGCCGTCAGGCCTGGCTTTCGCGATCCGCCTCAAGCAGCTCGCTCCCGACCTCTCGGTCTGCGTGATAGAAAAGTCGTCCACGATCGGCGCGCACATCCTGTCCGGTGCGGTGATCGAGACCGGACCGCTGGACGCCCTCCTGCCCAACTGGCGGGACAATCCGCCGCCGATCTGCGTGCCCGCCACCGACGACGAATTCTGGCTGCTCAGCCAGCACGGCGGCCGAAAGCTGCCGGTGCCCCCCGGCATGCACAACCATGGCAACGTGATCGTCAGCCTCGGTGCCATGTGCGCCTGGCTCGCCCCCCAGGCCGAGGCGTTGGGCGTGGAGATCTACCCCGGTTTTGCCGCCGCTGAAACCCTCCATGGCGAAGACGGCAGCGTCCAGGGCGTGCGCATTGGCGACATGGGCATCGCGAAGGACGGTTCCCACAAGCCCGGCTATACGCCGGGCATCGATATCCGCGCGAAGCTCACCGTGCTGGCGGAAGGCGCCCGCGGCCACCTCACCAAGCGCCTGGTCAAACGCTTCCATCTCGACGCCGACAGCGACCCCCAGGGCTACTCGATCGGCATCAAGGAGCTGTGGCAGGTCCCGGAAGAGCGGGTATCGCCGGGCAAGATCGTGCACAGCTTCGGCTGGCCGGCGGACAACCGCACCTACGGCGGCAGCTTCCTCTATCACCTGGACAAGGGCCGGATCGCCCTGGGCTATGTCAGCGGCCTCGATTACCAGGACCCCGACTACCGGCCCTGGGAAGCGTTCCAGCAATGGAAGAACCACCCGATGATCAAGCCCCTGCTCGAAGGAGGCAGCATCCTCTCGGCGGGCGCGCGCGCGATCGTGACGGGCGGCTGGCAGTCCCTGCCGCGGGTGGAGATGCCGGGTGCCATGCTGATCGGCGACACCGCCGGCCTGCTCAACGTGCCGAAGGTGAAGGGCACCCATCAGGCCATCCGCAGCGGGATGCTGGCCGCCGAACATGCGGTGGCGGCGGGCCTGTCGCCCGAAGGTTTCGACGCCCGGCTGCGCGCCTCCGACGTCATGGACGAGCTGCGCAAGGTCCGGAACATCAAGCCCGGATTCAAGCGTGGCCTGTGGTTCGGCATGCTCAATGCCGCCTGGGAAACCGTGACCGGCGGCCGCTCGCCGTGGACCCTGAAGAACAAGGCCGACTGGTCGTCGCTGGACCGGCTTGGCCAGCACGAGCAACCCCGTCGCGATTACGTCGAGCGCTCACTGGAACCTCGCGACCGCCTGGCCGGCGTGTACTACGCCGCCACCGAGCACGACGAGGACCAGCCGGTGCATCTCAAGGTGGCCGACACCACGGTCTGCGTCACCCGCTGCACCGAAGAGTACGGCAACCCCTGTACCCGCTTCTGTCCCGCGGGCGTCTACGAGATCGTCGAGCAACCCGACCCCACGGGCACTCCCGCACGGCACCTGCAGATCAACGCCGCCAACTGCGTGCACTGCAAGACCTGCGACATCAAGGACCCCTACCAGATCATCGACTGGGTGACACCGGAGGGTGGTGCGGGGCCGAATTACCAGAATCTTTGAGCACATGGGGCCGTTTCGACGGCGCCCTGCCCTCTTCCAAAAAAGAAGAAGAGGCCCGCTGAAAGCGGGCCTCTCATAAAATTGCGAACACCTATCGCTGGCTGCATTCGCGCGCGGCGCTTCAGCGTATGTTCCTCGATCTAGTGAATCTGCCAGGCTTGGTTAGACACTCTCGCAACAGGCGCTTGGTTGGAGATGCTTGCGGCCCTCCATATCGTATTGCGTCCATCCGAAGAATTGCGCCACAGGATGTCTGAGCGTCCGTCTGCATCGTAGTCCGCTACAGCCACCACTTTCCAGGCCATTGAGGAAACCCTGCCGAGCGACTGGTTGTTCGAGTAGTTGCCTCCCTTCCAAAGGGTATTGGCACCCGACTTCATGTCACGCCACAGGATATCGGACCGGCCATCGGCATCGAAATCACCGACCCCTACGATCTGCCAGTTGAGGTTGGACACGCGCGTAATCGACATGCGGCTGCCATAACTACCGGAACGCCAGATGGATCCCGCACCCGTCGCAGCGTGTCGCCACAGTACATCGTCTATACCGTCTCCATCGAAGTCGGCCACGCCTTGGACCTGCCACCGTGTATCGGAGATCGTATTGACCGAACGCTGCGTGGAATAACTCGCCGAGAGCCAGATCGTGTTCCGGCCGGTGGTCGCGTGTCGCCAGAACAGATCCGACTTGCCGTCTCCGTCGAAGTCTCCGGCACCCACCACCTTCCAACCGGCATCTTTGATACGGGTCATCGCCATCTGGGTGGACAGCTGACCCGAGAGCCAAACCGTGTTCCGCCCATCAGTCCGATGCCGCCAGGCAACGTCCGCGAATCCGTCACCGTTGAAGTCACCTTCTGCAACGACTTCCCATGCCTTGTCTGCAATGGTCGAGAAGGCTCGACGCTGCGCAGAATTGCCTGCAAGCCAGATCGTGCCACTGCCATTGGCAGAATTTCGCCACAGGATGTCGGATACTCCATCGCCATTGAAGTCATAAGGAACAGCCAGCTGAGGCTCAGGCTCGACTTGCGTCTGGCGGAATCCCGCAATGATCCCGACTGTCTGGTTGTGGCTACGCACGTTGTCCGCCGTAGCGGTACCACATGCCTTGCCTCCACATGCCGTCAGGCTCGGGCTGGAGAACACTCGGTACGGTGTCTGGCCATCATCGCCATAGGCCATGATGGTGTAGAAATTCGACGAGGCAGACGTGATTTTGTAGCCGAATGAGTAGCTGAACGCGCCCGGCTCGTTGTCAGCGGTGTCCGCGTCGTGCGTCGAGCCCAGGTTGTGTCCCAGCTCATGCGCGAAGGTTTCCTCCCGGCAATAATAGGTCTTGCCGTCCTCTCCCGGATCCTGACCGTCGCTCACCACGGAATAGCCAAAGTACTCATCCGCGGACGTTATCTGAGTCAGGCCGCCACCCAACAACCACGCAATGCCGCATCCTTCGTTTTCAGGCGTCTGGAACCGGCGCACCAGCGATACAAGATCCGCGCCGTACTCTTCGCGGGCTGCACGGAGCGCAGTAAACGCCGCGTCTGGCGTGAGCTGCGTGGACGGCGCCTTGAATCCCGTCAGCTTGGAGAGCGCATCTTCGTTCGCGGTATTGTCCGGGAAATTGACTTCCATCGAATGCACGAGGCGCACCTCTGCATTGATACCGCTCGTCACATAGGCATCATTGGTGATGTCAACGAGGTTCTGAAGCCGCGTCTGCGTGGCGGATTTTCCACCTTTCGCGGCCCGATACCCGTTGGTGTAGCCGATCAGGACATCGATGACCGTACGACCGTTGGTGGCAGCCTGTACCTGGGCACCCGCCATGCTCCGCTCTTTCCCACCCGCGGCGGCAAGTTTGGGCGGCACCAGATAATCCGGACGCTCCGGGTTGGTGGCTTCGTTGTCGACAGCGGCAAGAAGCGCGCGATCCGTCTCCACGACCCATCCCTTGCCCCCGGACGTCGCCAGCCGGAGCGGGAGTCCATCACCCTGCGGAATCACGCCGAAGGCCGCCTCATCGCCGAAGGTGATCACGGCACTCTGTCCGTCCGCCCCCTTGCCTATCCAGGTCCAGTTGCCATCGTCGTGCTCGACATGGCGCTCATAGGCCAGCCTGATCGGAACACCCTCTGGCGACATGAACGTCATCTCGCCATTCTCGATCGCACGGAACGCGTGCTCTTCACTCACGTCTGCCGCATGCCAAGTGTAGGCACCCGCACGACGGACCGCCGTGCCCACCGGGTAAGCAACCAGCGAACCCCGGTCCTGCGCGGACGCGAACGCTAACCCGTCCCGGCGCGCCGGCAGTGGTCTCGCACTCGACGCATCACTGCGCAGAAGCGCCACCTCCTCGACAGCCGCCTTCCCCCCGACTTCCACCGTCGCATCCTGCGTGCACGCACACAGGACCGCCGGCATCAAGAGCCACGAAATCTTTTTCATAACACTAGACCTGTCAGTAGAAACACTTGCGGAGGCATGGCTCGCCCCGCTCCCCCCTGCGAAAATGTTTGCAGGCGGGTTGAGTCTAGCGCGATGTGGCTGCGGTTGCAGATCCCCGAGGAAGGGGGTATGAACGCTCAGCGAATGACACACCCCGTGGCGGCATCCAGCGCCTCGCGGGTGACGTCCGGCGCGAGTTCGACGAGCGCCAGACCCTTTTCCGTGACATCCATCACGGCCATGTCCGTGATGATGCGATCAACGACGCCCACCCCTGTCAGGGGGAGGGTGCACTCGGGGAGTATCTTCGGGTCGCCGCCACGGGTGCAGTGCTCCATCAGGACCACGACCCGCTTCACGCCCGCGACCAGGTCCATCGCGCCGCCCATGCCCTTGACCATCTTGCCGGGCACCATCCAGTTCGCCAGGTCGCCCTTCTCGGTGACTTCCATCGCGCCCAGGATGGCCAGGTCGATGTGGCCGCCGCGGATCATCGCGAAACTGTCGTCACTGCCGAAGTAGCTGGCGCCGGCGCGCGCGGTGACCGTCTGCTTGCCAGCGTTGATCAGGTCGGCATCGACTTCGGCTTCGGTCGGGAACGGGCCGATGCCGAGCAGGCCGTTCTCGCTCTGCAGCCACACGTCGACCCCTTCGGGAATATGGTTGGCCACCAGCGTCGGCAGGCCGATGCCGAGGTTGACGTAGGCGCCGTCGGTGAGTTCCTGCGCGGCGCGCTGCGCCATCTGATCGCGGGTCCAGGGCATGTGCGGGATCCTTGTCTGTTCGGGGACGGGCGCGACGCTCAGGCGGCGCGCACGGTGCGCTGCTCGATGCGCTTCTCGGGGGTCGGGTTGTGGACGATGCGATCGACGTAGATGCCGGCCAGGTGGACGTGGTCGGGATCGATCTCGCCCACTTCCACCACCTCCTCGACCTCGGCGACGCAGACCCTGCCGGCCATCGCGCAGGCAGGGTTGAAGTTGCGCGCCGTCTTGCGGAAGACCAGGTTGCCCGCCTTGTCGGCCTTCCAGGCCTTGACCAGCGAGACGTCGGCGGTCAGCGCGGTCTCCAGCACGTAGTGCTTGCCGCCGAACTCGCGCGTCTCCTTGCCCTCCGCCACGACCGTGCCGTAGCCGGTGGCGGTAAAGAAGGCCGGGATGCCCGCGCCGCCCGCGCGCAGGCGCTCGGCCAGCGTGCCCTGCGGATTGAACTCCAGCTCGAGTTCATTGGCCAGGAACTGGCGCTCGAACTCCTTGTTCTCGCCCACGTAGGACGAAATCATCTTGCGGATCTGCCGGGTCTCCAGCAGCAGCCCCAGGCCGAAACCGTCCACGCCGGCATTGTTGGAAATCGCGGTCAGTCCCTTCGCGCCCGAATCGCGCAGCGCACCGATCAGCGCCTCCGGGATGCCGCACAGGCCAAAGCCGCCGACCGCCAGCGTCTGGTCGTCGGCGATCACGCCGTCCAGTGCGCTCCGGGCATCGGGATACAGTTTCTGGCTCGCGCCGCCGGCCGGCGACGCAGCGGGAGTCTGGGACATGGGGCCACTCCATTGCGGGATACCCCCAGTCTAGCGCGCCGGGGTGGCCGGACCGAACCGTACGTTGGGGCAATGGCGAGGGCTCAGGAGCGGCCGTACACGTCCTCCAGGCGGACGATGTCGTCCTCCCCCAGGTAGCTGCCGGACTGGACTTCGATCAGTTCCACCGGCACGTCCCCGCGGTTGCGCAGGCGGTGCACGCTGCCCAGTGGGATGAAGGTGCTCTCGTTCTCGCGCAGGTCGAACACGCGGTCGTCGCAGGTCACCTCGGCGATGCCCGACACCACCACCCAGTGCTCGGCGCGATGGGCATGCTTCTGCAGGCTCAGGGCCGCGCCGGGCTTGACCACGATCCGCTTGACCTGGAAACGCGGGCCCACGCCGATCGAATCGTAACTGCCCCATGGCCGGTAGACCTTGCGATGGAACAGGTGCTCCTGGCGGCCGGCCTGCTTCAGCCGGTCGACGACGGCCTTGACGTCCTGGACCCGGTCCTTGCGCGCGACCAGTGTGGCGTCGGGCGTATCGACGATGACCAGGTCGTCCACGCCGATGGTGGCGATCAGGCGGCGCTCCGACGCACGCACCAGGCTGCCGCTGCTGTCGACCGAGATCACGTCGCCCTCGTGCAGGTTGCCGTCGTCGTCGCGCTGGGCCACCGCCCAAAGCGAGGACCAGGACCCGATGTCGCTCCAGCCACAGCTGACCGGGACCACGGCGGCGCGGTCGGTCTTCTCCATCACCGCGTAGTCGATGGAATCGTTCGGGCTCCGGGCGAACGCCGCCTCGGGCACGCGGGTGAAATCGAGGTCGCTTTCGCGCGCGTCGTACGCCGCGCGCACCGCCGCCAGCATGTCGGGCGCGTGCCGCTCCAGCTCCTCCAGGTAACGCGCGGCGCGGAACAGGAACATGCCCGAGTTCCAGGCATAGGTGCCTTCGGCGACATAGCGCTCGGCGGTCGCCAGGTCGGGCTTCTCGACGAAGCGCTCGATGCGGAAGGCGCCCTCGCCAAGGGCGTTCCCCCTGAGGATGTAGCCGTAACCGGTCTCCGCGTAGTCGGGGGTGATGCCGAACGCCACCAGCCAGCCTTGGCCGGCCTCGGCCAGTGCGGTCTCCACCGCGGTGCGGAACGAGGCCTCGTCCTCGATCAGGTGGTCGGCCGGCATGACCAGCATGGTCGCATCGGGATCGCCGGCCGCCACGTGCATCGCCGCCAGGGCGATGGCCGGTGCGGTGTTGCGTGCCACCGGTTCGAGGATGATGCCGCCGCTGTCCAGGCCGATCGCCTGGAGTTGCTCGCCGACCATGAAGCGATGATCGTCGCTGCACACCGTCACCGGCGGCTGCGCGCCGTCGAGCCGGCTGGCGCGCAGGAGGGTTTCCTGGAACAGGGACCGGTCGCCGATCAGCGACAGGAACTGCTTGGGCTGGTTCTGGCGCGACAACGGCCACAGGCGCGTGCCGCTGCCACCGCTCAGGATTACCGGATGAAGCATCTACCGCTCCCTGGAACGTCGAAGTGATGAGAGATTAACCGAGCGGGCAGCGTAGACAGGCCGGACACGGCTCCTTGCACCGTCGCCGGTCCGTTCATAATGACCTCCCGCCCCGAGTCCGCCGCCGCCATGGACACAGACCCGTCGCCCGGTCCAACGAACGATCGCGCCAATTTCGGACAGTATCGTGCCGAAGCCCATGGCATGTCGGTCGCCGGGACGACCTTCGGGGGGCAAGTGCTGTCGTGGATCGCGGATGGCCGCGAACGGCTGTTCCGGGGCCCCGCTGATCGCCATGCGGAAGGCACCGCAGTGCGCGGTGGCATCCCCGTCATCTTCCCGCAGTTCGCGATGCGCGGCAGCGGGGGACGCCATGGTTTCGCGCGCCGCGTGAGCTGGCGTCGCGTTGCGGAAGATGTGCCCGGCCGCCTCACTTTCATGCTCGAGGATGATGCGAGCACACGCCAGGCATGGCCCCATCCCTTCCGCCTCCAGCTGGAAGCCCTTCTCTCGCCCCGGGCGCTGTCCGTTGCACTCAACGTCTGCAACACGGGGACGGCCCCCTTCGATTTCGCCGCCGCCCTGCACACCTACCTCCGGACGGATGACGTCACCCGGGCACGCCTGTCGGGGCTGGAGGGCCACCACTTCCATGACAGTACCCGCGGCGAGGACGCCCTGGATCCCGGACCGACGCTCACCCTAGACAGCCGGGAGATCGACCGTATCTATGCCGATGTCGAGGCACCGCTGCACTACGAGGATGGCCAGCAGCGACTCGCGATCACCATGACCGGTTTCCGCGACGTGGTGCTGTGGAATCCCGGGCCGGAGAAGGCTGCCGGATTGCCCGACCTCGCGACCGGCGACCATCGCAGGTTCATCTGTATCGAAGCCGCGCGGATCCTCTCGCCTGTCGAGCTCCCACCCGGTGAATCCTGGCGGGGTGAACAGGTCTTTTCGCTACGCGCAGACGGTTGACCAGGGGCCCTGCCCAGTTCCGGCGATGCCCACGCGGGTGCGTTAGAATCGGCAGTCCGCCGAGGCCACCGTGCCCCGGCCCTCCCCTCCAGGCTATTGAGGAATCCCCGCTCGATGAAGATCCTCGTCGGTTACAAGCGCGTGGTGGACTACAACGTCCGCATCCAGGTCAAGCCGGACGGCTCCGGCGTCGTCACCGATGGCGTCAAGCTGTCCGCCAATCCCTTCGATGAAATCGCGCTGGAAGAAGCCCTGCGCCTGCGCGACAAGGGCATCGCCACCGAGGTGGTCGTGGCCACCATCGCGCCGGCCGACGCCCAGGCCCACCTGCGCAATGGGCTGGCCATGGGGGCCAACCGCGCGATCCACGTGGTCAGCGAGGGCGGTATCCAGTCGCTCACCGCCGCGCGCGCCTTCCTCAAGCTGGTCGAGAAAGAGCAGCCCGACCTGGTGATCCTGGGCAAGCAGGCGATCGACGACGACGCCAACCAGACCGGCCAGATGCTGGCCACGCTGTGGGGCCGCCCGCAGGCGACCTTCGCGAGCAAGCTGGAGGTCGCCGACGGCAAGGCCACGGTGACCCGCGAGGTCGATGCCGGCCTGGAGACCCTGGAAGTCGAACTGCCGGCCGTCGTCACCACCGACCTGCGCCTGAACGAGCCGCGCTTCATCAAGCTGCCCGACATCATGAAGGCCAAGAGCAAGCCGATCGACACGATCGCGTTCGCCGACCTCGGCGTCGACGCCGGCGACACGCTCAAGACCACCCGCTACGCGCCGCCGCCCAAGCGCAGCAAGGGCGTCATGGTCAAGGACGCGGCCGAGCTGGTCGCCGCACTGAAGCAGAAGGGGTTGCTGTAATGAGCAAGGTACTGATCGTCGCCGAGCACCTGGACGGCAAGCTGAACGCCTCGACCGCGAAGTGCGTTTCCGCCGCGCGGGCGCTGGAGCCCGACGCCATCGATGTCGTCGTCCTCGCCGCCGACCCGGCCGCCGTCTCCGCCGAAGCGGCTTCGATCGAAGGCGTGTCGAAGGTCCTGGCCGTCGCGCACGAAGCCAACGCCCATGCGCTGGCCCAGGTGCTGGCGCCCCAGGTCGCCGGCCTCGCCGCCGGCTACAGCCATGTCCTGGGCCCCTCGACCACGTTCGGCAAGGACCTGATGCCCTGCGTGGCGGCCCTGCTGGGCGTGGCCCAGGTGTCGGACGTGATGGCGGTGGAAGGCAGCCATACGTTCAAGCGCCCGATCTACGCGGGCAACGCGATCATCACTGTGGAGGCCCCGGCCGACCACGCGGTCGTCGCGACCGTGCGCACCGCGTCCTGGCCGGAGGCGAAGTCGGGCGGAAGCGCGCCGGTGGAGGCCACGTCGGTCGACGTGACCCTGCCGACCCACACCCGCTTCGTCGGCCTGGAGGCCGGCAGCTCCGACCGCCCCGACCTGCAGAGCGCGAAGCGCGTGGTGTCGGGCGGCCGTGGCGTGGGCTCGGCGGAGAACTTCAAGATCATCTTCGACTTCGCCGACAGGCTCGGTGCCGGCGTCGGCGCCTCGCGTGCCGCGGTGGACGCCGGCTACGTCCCCAACGAGATGCAGGTCGGCCAGACCGGCAAGATCATCGCCCCCGAACTGTACGTCGCCATCGGTATCAGCGGTGCGATCCAGCACCTGACCGGCATCAAGGATGCAGGCACGATCGTGGCGATCAACAAGGACGCCGACGCGCCGATCTTCGAGATCGCGGACATCGGCCTGGTGGGCGACCTGTTCAAGGTCCTCCCGGAGCTGGAAGCGGCGCTGGGCTGAGGCGCCATCTGCGCGCCCCTCGCCACCGGCGAGGCGCGGACTCAAAGCTTGACCCGACTTTTTTTCGCCGACAGCCCCCCACCCACAGGACAAGACCCCAGATGAAACGCCTGAGCTTCGTAATTGCGACTGCGATAGCGCTGTCCGCCTGCAACAGCCCCCAACCGGCACCCCAGTCGACCGCGGAGGCGTCCGTGGATTGCCCCCCCGCGCCGGCTCCCGAAGTGCCCAAGCCCATGTACGACCCCCTGCCGGACGGCGTCGTGCTCGACCTGCCTTTCCACGTGCGCAGCGACCGCTTCTACACCACGCGTGGGGGCGACCAGCGGCGCGTGAGCACGCTGGAGCTGCTCGACGGCGACGCGGGCACCGTGGCGCGGGGGATCGGCAGCGCGCTCGAGGCAAGCGGCTTCAGCACGATCGCGATTCCCGAAAAGGAAGACGGCGTTGAGCGCCTTGCGTTCCGCAAGGGTGGATACGGACGCATCAACGTGTCGTACCAGGCCGACCCGGGCGACTCGCCCGTGAACCCCGCGGCGGTCGGCGTGCTCAAGTTCGACTGGCCCGTGGACGCCTCCCCCGCCGCCCCGTGATGGCGCGGGCCGGCCACGACCCGGCATGTCGGGCCGGGTACCGCCGAGTACATGCGTGTCATGTATCTTTGCTCCACTCGGAACACCGGGTGTGGCCGGGACAATGCACCCTCGCGAACACGGAAGTGGGTGGAACGGGTACCGGGGGCGACGCGAGCGCCCGGCATGGCCTGCGCGCAACGGCCCGCGGGCGTCGAATCGACGCGCCTGCGGACACGATCCGTCGCCCCACCTTCGAAGGCACCTCAAGAACTGGAACAGGGAACCATTGAAATGATCGATCCGGCCATCGTGCCACCAGCGACCGACGCTGCAGGCCTTACCCCCCGCGTCCTTTGGATTGGCTTCGAGAGCCCGCTGCCCGACGACGTGGCGGACGGGCTGTCGCACGAATACTCGGACCGCTTCGGCTCACGTGACCTGCACGACAGCGCGACTTTCGCGATCGTTTACAACGAACAGCGGTGGCCGACCCTCGAGGCATACCCCGAGTTGGCCGCGATGGTCGAAGGGGCCGATGGCGCGACGTTCAGGCCGCGGGTATTCGCCGTCTCCCCGGCCGGGATCGATAGCGCCTTCGTCGCGGGCGTAAGGGCCGCGGTCGCCTCCGGCACTGCGGCCCGCCTGCAAAGCCTCGCGCGCCGGAACTTCGCCATCACCCGCGAGCTTTCCGAGGTGCGCCACCTGCACGAAAACCTGCAGGCCGCGTTCGAGCGTGTCGAACATTTCGTGCACGAATCCGGGCTCAACACCCCGAAGGTTCTCGTCGAGCTTCCGCCCACCGAGACGATCGCGGACAACCGCCCCGTGCTGGTCCCGCGCGACGAGCCCGCCAGGCTCGTCCTTCCCTACGAACTCAATCGCGTCTCGGCGATCTCGCTCTGGCTGGAAGTCCTCGACGGTGGAAGCCGTGCGGCCGACGCGTCCACCGTGCACGTGTCCCTGGTGTCCGCGCGATCGGGCCAGCGCTTCTCGCACTGGGCGGTCCCCGCCTCCAAGCTGCACGAGGGCAACTGGACGACCCTCCTCGTCGACAGCCTGCCGATCGCATACGGCCACCTGGTGGCAATCGAACTGCAGATGGAAGGTCCCGCCAAGATCGCGATCCTGACGTCCAAGCAGTCGGTCGCGGGCGCATCCATCCAGGTGCCGGGCAAGCAGCCGGGCACCGGAGCGGGCGCGTTCCCCGCGATCAAGCTGTGGAGCGGACTCGCGGGCACCCGTGTGGCGCACTCGCTCGACATGGCTCCCTTCGAGTTCGAGACGCGCAGCCCCGCACCTGATAGACGCGTCAAGCTCAACTGGTCGAAGGACGACGTCCAGCAGGTGCATGTTCCTGACGCCCGCATCAGCCAGCCGATGGTCGAAGGCCTCCCCGGCCCGCTGGTCTCGGTCCACCCAGCCGACGGCGGTCCCGTCATCGCCCGCCTGGACACCGTGCTGCCCGAAGGCGAGTTCCAGGTGGAAAGCCAGGTCGCCATCCACCACGAGAAAGGCCAAGGCACGCTGTTCCGACTGGCGATCGCCGAGAATGACCAGGAGGCCATCGACCTGCTCTGCGGCGACGCCTCGACGGATGGCTGGAGCCTTGCGACGCCGGACAAGCCCAGCATGGCGCGCACGGCATCGAACGGCAAGGCGGGCAGGCTCTACCTCGCCACGCGCATCCCCGATGGCGGCACCTCGGCTTACGCCTGGGCCCGTTTCGGCGACACCTGGCTCGTGTTCTGACGCCATGACCCAGGACATCTCACGCACCAAGCTGGCGATCGTGCTGCCGGTGTTCAAGCACTCCGGGCTCGTCGTCGAGGCGATCCACTCCGCACTGGAAGACCCCGGCGTCGTCATCGTGGCAGTCAACGACGGTTGCCCGTTCGAAGATACCGACCACACCCTGGGCGAGTTCGCGCTCGCGGAACCCCGTGTCCACTACATCCGCAAGCCCAATGGTGGTCTGAGTTCGGCGCGCAACCACGGCATCGACTACGTGCTGGCCAACTTTCCCGACGTGGAGGCCATCTACCTGCTGGACGCGGACAACCTCCTGCAGCCGCGCGCGGTCAGCCGCGCCTGGGGGGTGCTGGAAGCCTCCAGCGCCGACTGGCTCTATCCGGGCATCTACATGTTCGGCTTGCGCCACAAGTTCGATTACAGCGGCGAGTACTCCCTGCTGACCAACCTTTCGCAGAACATCTGCGAGGCAGGCAGCCTCATCAAGCGCCGCGTGCTCGAGTCGGGCGTCCGCTTCGACGAGAACATGAAAAAGGGTTACGAGGGCTGGGAGTTCTGGCTCAACTGCGCCGCCAACGGTTTCAAGGGCGAGTGCTACAACGAGCTGGGCCTGCTCTACAGGAAGCGCGCCGAGAGCATGCTGCGCGACTCGGACCGCGACCATGAGGAAATCGTGGCGTACATCCGCGGCAAGTGGAAACGCCTGTTCAAGCCGGCGAGCATCCTCGCGCTGGAAGCCGAGGAGGCACCGCGCTTTGGCTTCATCGAGGGCACGTCGAACCGGATGCTCTCCGCAACCGATCCCGTCGACCTGATCGCCGAGGGTACGCAAGCAATCCCCTTCTGCGAGAGCGCGATCGAACACAACCGCGCCCGCAAGACCACGCACTTCCCCCCCTTCCTGGTCTTCGGCACTGCCCTGGCGATGCAGGTGCTGAAGGACAAGGGGCTGTTGCGGTCGGCATTCTGGGCGGCCGAAAGGCGGCTGGACGACAAGCACGGGGTTTTCATCTGCCTTGAGGAAAGCGAAGACCGCATCAGCGTCCAGCCCGGGAAGTCGAGCAATGGCCGGGCCTCGCTTTTCTTCATCTCCAGCACGCTGTTCCTGAGCTGCGCGTCCGACAAGAAGCTGGACTGGGCGAAGCGCGAGTTCAGCGCCGATACCTCCACCACGCTCGAGTGGCTCAGCATAGGCGCGCCCTTCAATAACGTACGCCTCCAGTCGGCGCACAGCAACAACGCCGACCGGCTTTGCATCGACTATCTCAAGGACGTGCGTGCCGAGAACGGCGGACCACTGGTGGCGCCAATCGAAGGCGAGCGCATGCGGACGATCGCCAACCTGCCCGAACGCTACAAGCTGGCGCGACGCCTGCTGAAGGCCAGCCCACTGTATCCGGTCCGCAGGACCGGGGCCCCCACGGCAGGATTCGTGCTGCCGGTTGCCTCGTACGGCGGCGTCGAGCAGGTGGCGTACGCCATGGCCCGCGAGTTCCGCGCCCAGGGCTACACGACCCGCCTCGTGGTCGCCGGCACCGGCGACTTCCGCGTGTCCAGCCGCAACGCCGACTGCTTCGACGAGATCTCGATCATCCCCGACCGGGAGCTGCTCGCGGGCTCCGACGGCAAGACGCCCTGCTACATGGGCCAGCGCCTGTTGCCGGCCACCCAGACTTCCCACCCGCACATCAACGGGTTGCTTCACGACCTGGACGTCTTCCTGAACTTCCACTCCTCGCACCTCAACGGGCTGGCGGGCGAGCTCAAGCGACAGGGTTGCGTCACGGTCTCGTCGGTCCACGTGTTCGACGAGTCCAGTACCGGCCGCCTGGTGGGCCACCCCTATCATTCCCTCGCCTACGAGCACGCCTACGACTTGATGGCGCCCTGCTCGGAGCGGATGGGCGACTGGCTCAAGGGCATGGGCGTGCCCAGGAACAAGGTGGTCACCGTGCCCAACGCGGCCGATTTCGGCGCGCTGCCGCGCCGTCCACGGACGGATGGCGATGCCCCGCTGCGCGTCCTGCTGCTGGGTCGCTTCGATTACCAGAAGGGGCTCGATCGCCTCGAGGCGATCATCCGCCTGGCCGCGAAGCGAAAGCTCGACCTCGAATGGCGGGTGGTCGGCAGTTCCCTCCTCGACGACATCGGGATCGGGAACGCCAGTGCCGGCGCCGCCCGGTTCAGCGTCTCCCCCGCCATCTTTGACAAGGAAGAGCTCGAGCGCGAGTTCGCCAATGCCGACGTGCTGCTGATGCTCTCGCGCTGGGAAGGGCTGCCCCTGACCATCATCGAAGCCATGGGCCATGGCGTGGTGCCGGTCGTCACCGATGTCGGGGCGATCAACGAACTGGTGGTGGACGGCGAGAACGGCCGCCTGTTGCCTTCGCGGGCCACCGTGGGCACGTTCGCCGAAGCCGGGGCGGAAATCCTCGGGGAGCTTTCGCTGGACCGCGCGATGCTCGAGTCGCTGTCGAGCGGCGCGGCGTCCACGGCCGCCGGGCGCAACTGGAACGCTGCGACTGCGCCCCTGGTGCAACGCTGCAGCCAAATCATCTCGAGCCGGCGCTGAAGCCAAGATGCCCTTCATAGAACACAACGACAAGCGGCTCCTTTTCATCCACGTGCCCAAGACGGGCGGGACGAGCGTGGAAGCGTGGATGTCGCAGGTGGCGCCATTGCGCCTCAGGACCGTGGGCGTGCCCGCGTCGCTGAAGTGCACCCCCCAGCACCTGCGGATGTCGGACTTCAACCAGCTGTTTGGCAAGGGCTACTTCCACGAGGCCTTCTGCCTCGTCAGGAACCCGTTTTCGCGGATCGAAAGCGAGTACCGGATGCGCTTGTCGATGCACAAGTCCGGATTCTTCAAGGAAGGACCCGAGTTCTCGGCGTGGCTGGAAACCTCGCTCGACCGGGCCCGCAAGGAGCCCTGGCTGTTCGACAACCACCTGCGGCCCCAGTGGGAATTCGTCGAGAAGAACGTCGAGGTCCACAAGCTCGAGTCCGGACTGGACGCGGCGCTTTCCGCGGCCGCGGCGTCGATCGGCCTGGCGTTCACCGGCCCGGCACCGCGCCTCCTGGCGAGCGGCAAGGAGGCCGGGATGCGGATCGAGTGGGAATCCAGCGACATCGCGCGCGTCTGTGATTTCTACAAACGTGACTTCGACACTTTCGGCTACTCCACCGAACTCCCCACACTTGACTGACCATCGACCGCCAGTCGTCGACTGGTAGTAGCCCCCCGAAGCGTCGGCGAAGATCGAGACATGCACAAGAACATACTCCTGATCCACTTCAACCATAGCCAGTCCGGCAGCCTCACCACATGGGCGGACATGCGCACCTCCAAGTGGAAGCCCAACTACGGCGACATGCTGGTTTGCGCATCGGTGGTGCGCCAGCTCGCTTCGGACACGTTCTCGCGTATCGCCTTCGGCGATACCTCCAGCGCGCCCAGCGACCTGGCCGTCATCCGTGGCTCCACCTACCTGCACGACCAGTTCGACTTCGCCGCGGCATGCAAGACGCTCGACAGCCTTCGAACGCCGGCGGCCATCGTCGGCCTGGGCGCGCAGAACCCCGTCGCGGACGCCACCTTCCTCGACGGCAACAGTGGTGCGCGGGATTTCATCGCGCGACTGAACGAGCGCGGCGCGAGCATCTCGGTGCGTGGCGACTTCACCGCGTCGGTGGTCGAGCGCCTCGGGGGCAAGAACATCCGCATCACCGGCTGCCCTTCCCTTTTCTACACGCTGGCGCGGCCCTCGATCGCCGTTCCGGAACTGCTGGCCACCTCCCACCGTCGCCTCGGCGTCTCCCTCCACAGCGGCCTGTCCCGGAACATCTTCTGCCATGCGCCCCAGGAGGCGCGTGCGATGCACCACAAGGTCATCGACTTCTCCATCCGCAACTCCACCGTCACTTCGTTGTTCGAGCAGGGCGTCATGCGCGAGTTCGTGATCGCGGACCGCCTGGCGCCCTTCGAGGAGAGGGTCGAGGCCGCCGAAGGCCTGCTGAAGGGAATCCAGGGCGATGGCTCGGTTTCCGCGCTCGACATCGTGTCGCGCATGGTGAGCGTCAAGAGCATCGAGGAGTGGCTTGCCAAGGCCCGGGACCTGGACGCGATCATCGGCTTCCGCTTCCATGGCAACATGGTGGCGTTGCTGCAGGGCTCACCTTGCTACTACTACACGTACGACTCGCGCCTGGAAGAGTTCTGCCAGCTATACAAGCTCCCCTACCAGGACGTCACCGAGGAATGGCGCGACCCCGTCGCGACCATGCTCGAGCACGACTGGGCGACGTGCAATGCCGCGATCGCCAAGTGCCACCAGGAGCTGATGGCGTTCTACGCCGAGAACGACATCCCCAGCACTCTCACCCCGTGACGCGGGACCATCGAGCTTGGGCCGACCGAAACAGATTCAAGGTAGACGACAAGATGACGATTGCATTCTGCGGGATCACCGAGAGGGGGCGTGAGGGCTTCCGCGAGAACACGGGCAACTTCCTGCATGGCTATGCTGCCCGCCATATCGTGGGCGACCACATCAACGTGGATATCCGCGACACCAGCGAGGAATCCCTGCAGAAGGTGCGCGACACGTGTTCGCACCTCGCGTTCGTCGCGGCGACGACGATCCCGGTCAACTTCAACCCGGACTTCACGAACGGGCACGTCACCCTGGCGGACTATATCGAGAAGCTCGGGCTGCCCACGGTCGTGTTCGGCCTGGGTGCGCAGGCCCCCCTCAACACGGCCATCGCCGACTGCAAGGTCAATCCGAACACGGTACGCCTGCTCGAAACCCTCTCGCGCCACTCGGCGAGCATCGCCGTCCGCGGCACCTTCACCGCCGAGCTCTGCAACGCGCTCGGCATCCAGAACGTCGAGGTGGTCGGTTGCCAGTCGTGCTTCATCAGCCTGCGCCCGGACTTCCGGTTCCCCGAGCTGGCACCAAACATTGATGGCAGCCGCTCTATCATCAACTTCACCCTCCACTCCGAGGAAAGGGCATTGCTTGCGAGCTCTATGCGCGCCGGAGCCTCGCATATCGGCCAATGCGAGCACTTCGAGTACGCGATCAAGGGCAAGCCGGTGTACGAGGACATCTCCAGCGTGCCGGAAGACCTGCTCGCCCTGCTGCCGCCGCCGCAACTGAAGCTGTTCCGGTCCGGCGCCGTGAGTTTCCCGGCCTACCATCGCTGGATCAACGAGACATTCCACCAGTTCTATTCGATGCCCGTCTGGTTCGAGTTCCTCGACCAGGGCTTCGACTTCTGCGTGGGCACCCGCTTCCACGGCAACATGGCATCCATGCAACGCGGCATTCCGTCGCTCTGGGTGACGCACGACAGCCGCACCAAGGAATTCTGCGATCACCTCGGCCTGCCCCAGGTGGCCCTGGCCGACATCCCCGCCGACGTACGGATCGAGGAACTGGTCAAGGAGAAGATCGACACGGCCCACTTCAATCGCAAGTACCCGGAGAACTACAGGCGTTTCCACGAGTACCTGCGACGCAACGGCGTGCAGAACCGCCTGGCACCGCCTATCTGATCTTCATCGGGATCCGGCGCACGCCCCACTGGACGGGCGCCGGCCGGCCCGTGGCCCGCCCGCGCAACCGGGCGCCTCAGGCCCGCGGCGGGAACGCGGGTTCGGAGGCGAAGTTCTCGAGACTGAGGTTGCGGTTGTATCCGGGATCGGCCTCCAGCCAGTCCTTCCATTCCGCTTCCATGTGGGCCACCTCCCGCAGGAAGCGTTCGCGTTTCTCGCCTTCTTCGTCACGCCCCCTGCTGGCGGATTCATGGTGAATCAGGCGGGCGAACGGCGTCCACACGTTCCACAGCCCGGCCTTGCGCAGGCGGAGGCAGAAATCGACGTCGTTGAACGCCACCTGCAGGCGTTCGTCCAGGCCGCCGACTGAAACGTACACGGCCTTGCGTACCACCAGGCAGGCGGCGGTCACCGCCGACATGTCCTGGGCCACCAGCGCACGCGCGCCATGCCCGGCAGCTCCGTCCGGGAGGCCGCAGTAGATGTGGTTGGCGACCCCCCCCAGGCCGAGCACCACGCCGGCATGCTGGATCCTGTAATCCGGGTAGAGCAGCATCGCGCCCACCGCGCCGACCTCGTCGCGGAGCGCGTGCCCCACCATCTCGCGCAGCCAGGCGCCGTCCACGACTTCGATGTCGTTGTTGAGCAGGCAAAGCACGTCCCCGGAGGCCTGGGAGGCGGCCCAATTGTTGATCGCCGAATAGTTGAACGGCGCGTCGTAGGCGAGGACCCGGATCCCCGGACGCTCGCGCAGGCTTTCCAGGTAGGAAAGCGTTCCGGGATCCTCCGACTGGTTGTCGACGACGATGATCTCGATGTCGGGATAGTCCGTCAGCGCCAACAGGGATTCGACGCACGTTGACAGCAGGTCCACCCGGTCGCGGGTGGGGATGAGGATACTCACGCGGGGCGCCGGATCCGGCAGCGGCCAGACGACCCGGTAGTGCCCGTGGGCCAGGTCGAGCACCTCGGCACCCGGGGCATGGCGCGCCAGGTGGTCGGCCACCGCACGCAGGCCCGCGTTTGAGGCGTAGTCTTTGGCACTGCGCTCGTGGGCGGTCGAGCCCGGTATGGCACGCCAGTGGTAGAGGACTTTGTGGACGTGTCCGATCTGCTCGCCCGTCAGCACTGCGGTGCACCTGAGGAATAGGTCGTGGTCCTGGCTGCCCTCGAAACCCTCGCGGAAGCCGCCGACGTCCTCCACCAGCTGCCGTTCCAGTACCGTGAAATGACACAGGTAATTCTGCGACAGCAGGAGGTCGGGATTCCAGTCCGGTTTGAAATAGGGCTGCATCCGTTGCCCCTCGACGTCGATCTTGTCCTCGTCCGAGTACAGCAGCCGCAGGCCGGGATCGGCCTGCATGCGCTCGGCCATTTCGAGGAGCGCATGCGGGCGAAGCTCGTCGTCGTGGTCCATCAGCGCGATGTAGTCACCGGTCGCCATGGCGAGCGCGTCGTTAGAGGCTCGCGAGATGTGTCCGTTCGTGGCACGCCAGGTGACGCGAATCCGGGAATCCTTCGCCAGGTAGGTCTCCAGGACCTGCCTGACATGCGGGGAGCTCGAGGCATCGTCGACGACGCAGAGCTCCCACTCCGGGTAGGCTTGCGAAAGGATGCTGTCCAGGCAGCGCCGCAGCCACTTCTCGGGCGTCTCGTACACCGGAAGCAGGATCGAGAATCGGGGGCGATGGACGAGACGGGAGGCGCGCGTGCGCATCATGGCCACGTCGTTCCGGTCGAACGTATCGTAGAGATGCACCCACCTCTCGTATGTCGCCCCTGCATCGCTGTCGTCGTGCCGATGCAGGCGGGTCGCAGCGTTGGAAAGCCCGTCGCGGGTGGCGTCACGCAGGAAACGCGCAGAGCGGTTGGCCAAGGCCCGGTAGTCGAGACTCCCATCGGCTTCGCGTCGGGCCCCCAGCAGCCCCATCAGGGCGCGCACGCGGCCCAGTTTGCGCAGTGTGAAGCGCTGCACACGGAAACGTGCCTGTCGGACGCTGGGGTCGAACCTGAGCGCGGAGACCGGCTCGCGTAGCATCACCGTCGCTCGCAACACGCCCGATGGCCCGGGTTCGGGCAGGCGGATCTGCTCATGGTGCTGGCAGCCCCGGCCATAGTCGGGAAACAGTGTAGGGCTCAACAGCGATCCTTCCAGGACCTCGGCTTCGAATTGGATCTCGTACCAGCCCGCGGGAAGCCCGAACGGCAAGCCCGAACGCCGGAGCTGGAACTGCGGATCGGCCCCCAGGGCCGTCCACTCGATGACGTCCGTGCCGTCTTCACCGCAGGCACCGGCGAGTTCATTCACCGGCACCCATGCACTTCGCCAACCGATACCTGTCTGGAGCGTCACCGTGCAGGGAATGCCATGGCGCCCCATGTCGGGCCACAGGGGCACCTGGTACGCAGAGGCGAGCGCATAGACGCCCCCGCGCGCGCCTCCACGAAGGAGTCCCATCAGCGCCCGGGCCAGCCGACTCGCGACTGCGCCCGCCGACGCGCTGCGCCCTTCACCCCGGAGCATCCGGGACAATGCCGCCCTGCGACCAATGGCGAAGGTTTCCACGTTGATAGGCCCATGTTCCGCCTCCGCACCCGGCAGTTCGGCAAAGGCCTCGAACTCACCACCGTCGACGGACAGGACCACCTCGAACCGCTCGCCGGCCTGCAGCGGGCCGAGAGGCAGGCGTGGGGCGTCTTTCGTGCCCACGCTCCGTAGCCAGCCGTGCGCGCCTTCGGGCAGGCCTCCGGGGGCGATCCCTGAGACGAGGTGCCAGCCCGGGTCGAGTTGCGCGGGTTGCTTCGATTTCATGCGATGCGACCTTCGATGTTCCTGGACCGGCGACGCCCGATACGGAGCACCGCGCGGGCGTCGAGATCATATCCCCACCCCGGACTTCCTACGGCGTTGCTCATCCGATCGCTTCGATGACCACACCCACCTGCTTGTTGCAGTTCACCGAGCCGAAGTAGCGGAACCTGACGTTACGCCGAGCGACGAACTCCATGAACGCCTTGTGCTCGTGATCGCGCCAGGTCGGATAGTTGAAGTATTCGTCGAACACGATCACGGTGCCCTCGACGATCCGTTCCGACAGCAGTTCGAAGATGGTCACGGTCGACGAATACAGGTCGCAATCCACGTGCAGATAGGAGACCGGGCCTGGATGCGACTCGAGGAAGGGGGGAAGCGACTGGTCGAACCAACCCACGTGCAGTTCGACATTGTCCCGGACCTCGGGCAATCCCTGCGCGAAGTGGCCCTTCTTGTAAGTGGCCGTCCATGCCTCGGGGAGGCCCTCGAAGCTGTCAAACCCGTGGATGGTCGCGCCCTTGTTGCTGTCGGCGATGAAATTGATCGAATGCCCACCGGCAACCCCGAACTCCAGGAACAGTCCTCCGGGACGGGCGAGCTTGAAGCCGTCCTCGTGCAACGCCCGCTTCCGGCGGTGCACCGGCGCGAGCGGCATGTGCTCCTGGACAAAGCGTGCCGTGTCGGCAGCGGCCATGATCTTGCCGATCTTCACGAAGTCATAACCCGTGTGGCGATGCCCCAACCACTTCTCCAAGGCTTCCACGAGGCTCTCAGGCGTCAGGGGCGGACTGCTTTCTTCACTCATCGGGTTATTCCTCGTAGTCGTGGAAGCTGAATAGACGCGGTTGGAAAGGCCGGAAACGTCCGGGCGCCGCCTCGAACCTGTCGAGCCAGGCCAAAGGATCATCGAAGTCCGCGGCGAAAACATCCTGGGGATCCAACTCCCACCACCGGGATGCGAGCAGTCGTTCAATGGTGGGTTCATCGAAGCGGTACTTGCGCACCCGTGCCGGTGCGCCGGCGACCACCGCATAAGGCGGCACGTCGCGCGTGACGGTACTGCCGGCCGCCACGATCGCACCGGTCCCGATGGTGATGCCCAACGCCAGCGTCACGTCGCAGCCGATCCACACATCGCTCCCGATCGTCGGGAAAGGCTTGCCCTGGGAAACGCTGTATGCCTTGGCATGCGCCTGCGTCGCATCGGTAGCGGCAGGAAGGAACAGCGCGTTCTTGCTGTTCACCAGCAAGGCGGAGGTGGTCAGCGCGTCGCTGGGATGCAGGGAATCCAGGAACTGGATGCCGGACGAAAGCGAGCAGTAGCGGCCAACGGAACAGCGTTCCGGAAGCGGTGAGTACGAGTAGCTGAACGCGCCCATGGGGCAGAACCCGGACGCCGGCCTGCTCCCCTTCAACCCCATGTAGGGCCCTCCGTAGAACCCGACATTCTGTTCCACAGAATAGCGACGGCGAATTTTCAGGATGTCGCCAACCTCGAGCCACCCCATGCGCGACGGCCCCGGCCCCCGCTGGTTGTAGCGGAGCATGATGCCATGCGAGGCGAGGGCCTCGAGCAGCGGTTTGGTGACGTGGAGGTCGCGCGCGATGCTCTGGCGCTGCGTTGGGCGATCGACCATCATCCGGCCAACCTCTCCAGCTTCCTGGCGTGGGCGTACCGCTCCAACACCAAGGGAACGACCGAATGCACGGCTCGGGCGACCTCGTCGGGCCCCGAAGCCATGTCGACCGGCAGGTTGGGATCGAGATCCCGAAGCCATGCCAACTGCGCTTCGTAAACGCGGATGAGATCAGGCTCCGCCGCGACGCCGAAGCCGGGATGCTCGATTTCCGCTTCGAAGGACTTCCCCATGCGACCCTCGACCCAGTCGATGTCGGCCCGGAACCTGGCCAACACGCCTTCCAGCGCAGCGAGGCGTAACTGGAACTTGTCGCCCGGCAGTTGCCCCAGGGCCCAGACCAGGGCGCGATTGATCCGGATGTCCTCCCGCCCCTCCCCCCTGGGACTTCCGAACTTGCGGTACACATACAACAGGGCGGTCGCCGGCCCTGACAGGCCGACGTTCACGTGCGCACGAGCCGTATCGGGCTCCAAGCCCAGCTCCATACGCTCGCTGAAATCCGACACCACATCCCCGCCGATGAAACGCCGCGGCGAGAAAGGCATCAACCGCGTGCGTGCGCGCCCGAACACGCGGTCGAAGCGTTGCAGTCGCTTGCGGTACTGTGGATACAGGGCCATCAGGTTGAAGCTTGAATAGCCTCCGCGGATACGTTGCTGGAAGGCGCTCCCCATGAACGATGCGGGAGAACGGACGTACGCCACCACGTCGACCGTGTCGACGTAGCCGAGGATGAACGCTTTCAGGCGTTCCAGCTCGCTGTCGTCCAGGGAGCACATGTCCTCCCCGGAGAGTACATAGCGTTGGCGGCCGTCCGCCAGCGCGGTGGCCAGCCGTTCCAGGACCTGCTGGCGGATTCCCGCCAGCTCCTGGTCATCCAGCCCGAGCCTGCGGAAGAAGTGGTAGGCACCCGGGTTTTCGGCGAATGCCGCGTGCAGCGCACCACTGTGGTTGGGACCACGCCCCAGGTCGACATAGCCGTCGAACGAGCGCGACAAGGCAAGCTGGATGGCCGAGCTTCCCGTCTTGTGCATGCCTACGTGGAGCAGGCAGCTCGGGCGTGATCCAGGTGCCATCTCAGGCTCAGAGCCGCGATACGAGCTGCAGTACGTGCTCGGTCGCGCGCTTCAGCTCCTGGACGCGCTCTTCCTGCATGGATTGCAGCACCTGCTTCAGGTCCGTCGTGGAAATGTCGCGCGTCCGGGGTACATACACGACGTCGCAAACGTCGCCGAGGTCGTCGAATTTCCCCACCCAGTCCTCACCTATCGCAAATATGTCAGCACCTTCGCGGGCGATATCCGCGCGCTTCTGGTCCCAGGAAGACTCGGGGAACACATCGTCGACGTAACGGAGCGAACGGACGATCTCGGCGCGATGACCGTACGGCATTACCGCCGACTTGCCCTTGCTGGCATTGAACTCGTCAGTGGACACACCGACCACCAGGCGGTCACCCAGGTCCCGGAGCCGGCGAAGCAGGTTCACATGCCCGACATGGAACAGGTCGAACGTGCCGTAAGTAATTACAGTAGTCATTTCAGCCCTCCGACGGGCCTAGTTACTTAGCTTCCAGGGCCATTCGAAGAACGGATCGGAAACCTTCCAGTCCGGCCCGTAGCGCTCAAGCAGGTAGCCCGGAGGATCAGCGGGCGTGGGAAATGTCCGGCCAAGGAAGCTCATCTTCCCCCGTGGAAAGAGGATGGCTGGTTCAATGCCTCGAACTTTCATGGCCTCCATGTGCATCTGCATCTGTCCCTCCTCCAACCACGTGGGAAAGACATCCATCACCGAACCATTGCTCGGGTCAATCACGTGCAGATTCATGCTGTTGGGCAGCAGGTCGACGACTTTGAAGCCCGCTCTCTGAAAGAGCGACTTCACTTCCATCAATTCCCCCTCCACCGCCGCTCGAGAGCCCGCTTTAGCGTGATAGAGGATATCGATGTCGTCGTCATGGGCGATGAAATTCTGGTCGCGCACCGCGCCCAAAAGCGTTCCGTACGCCATCATGGGTTCGCGGCCTGCTTCTTCCAGGACGGCCATGACTGCGGCCATATGAGCGAGAAACCGCTCTGGTTCCTTCCTCAACACCCCTTCGGACTTCACGCCATGCCGGGTCAGCATGAAGCGAGTGCCTTCGTGCATCTCACCGAGAATATTCAGCTCATTCTGGAGCCGAGCCAAGCGCTCCCGTGTATTCAGCAACAAGGAGAAGGACTTGATGCTGGTCCCGCCTTTAGCTCGATACTGAGCGAAAAGATACCCCGCTAGAACCCCCCATTCATCGGCACTAGGCTCCACATCGCGCCAGATATCGAGCATCGCCATGGTGGAGCGCCAGTCTATGCTGGTAACGTCCATCTTCTCGGAGCGGATTCGAGTGGCCACGCCTGCAAGGAGCGAGCGACGAAGGGTCTCCGCTTCAGCAGCGGAACCGGGAAGTACGGGCATCCCGACCCCCGCGGCATGCGCTACCGCGGCCAGCGTCCCTTCGAGCGTCACTTGGCTGCCGCCCCGATACAGCACGCGTTCCGCGCCGTGCACGTCCACGACGCTAACTTTGAGGTGCTTGGAGCGACAGCCCCACCCATCGCTCCTGTTCCATATGCGCAGCTCATCCACTTGGAGGGGCGAATCGAAACGCACACGCCACCACGGCTGCTGCTCCGCCGCACTGTGGATACCTGCGCCATGCATGAGCGCGTGTGCTCCGTTAACCCTCTCATCACCAGCGACGCTGCTTTGCTCAACCGCAACGCGCGCGGCATCGACGCCGACCACTTTACCGCCGCATAGTAGTTCGAGCTTCCTGAGATTCAGGAACGTGGGCTTGTCCGCTTCGACGGTCAGCCGCAACTCTCGAATGGGGCCAGGTACCGGAAGCGACAAAGTGTCGAAACGATTGGCACCGAAGTAGCCCAGCGACGGTGCCAATGCCTCGGCGACGGCGGGATCGACCTGCGCAAACGACTCAGCCACGTTGGAATCGATCGAGGTCGACGCGCCCGAATGCGCTTCTGGCGCAGGAATGCCCTCGATCCGCTTCTCAAGAGCCTCGATGCGTTTCGCCTGGCTGCCAAGGATCTGGAATAGGGTGGACATCACCACTTCGGGATGAAAGTCGAAGGGCCGCTCGTCCAGCATGTTGGCTTCAAGGGGAGCCTGGCCACCCGCGACCAGGAGCTCATTGAGCCGCCTGCGATCATCCGCGCAGTGGTCCGCAATGGCGGACAACTGCGCGTTGCTGGGCAACTGCGCCTGTAACCACTCTCCCAGCGGCAGCCGGAAGTCCATGGCCTGCGTCTGGAACAACTGATTGAAGCGCGCAGGGGTCACGCGTTCTCTTTGGCCATGGTTGAAGAGCGCCCGTAGTGCCAGTTCCTCGTAGGCAGGTGTTTCGTTGGCTCTCACCGTCCGCGTGTCTTCAGCCTTTACGCCGAGCACTTCCATGAAGTCGAGTGCCGCATCCGGCACGGCATCGAAATTTCGCAGCACGACGGCATCGGGGAATGCTGCAAGCCAAGGCCCCAGCTTCCGATAGATTCCGAAGTCACGGCGTCCTGACCATTGTTCGAAGTTCCGGATCGGGCCTTCGTAAGTCTTGTGGCGCAAGCCCCACTGCAGGTAGGCCGATCGTGCCCAAGCGTCATGCCGGCGAACGTAGGCGACCGGCTTCACCGTCACCCCTTCCTCGGCAACGCGCGCAAGTGCCTCGATCATCGGTCCGCTGCGACCAAGCAGCGTCTCGTTGCTAAGCACGATCGTGGTGCAGCCACGTTCGCGTGCAAGCGCCAGAGTGTCACGGATGACGGCGGTCATCTCCTCGATCGCGCGCTCCGCTGGAAGCGCATGGAACGCCTCGATACGGGATGCACGCTGCCAATCGAATCGTGCAGGGATATGCTCGAACATCAAGCCGGCGTAGAACACGCGCAGTGCGAGCAAGCGCTCGCGCTGGCTAGCCATCGATTTCTGGATCGCCGACGTCCCGGTCTTTCCGTCGCCTACGTGGGCCACAAAGGTGAAAGCCCCTGGGAGATCCCCACGTGCGCTCATCGGTGCCACCGCGTCGTACCACTGCTCGCCCTGGCGGCGAACCAGGCCAGGTGTGCCTGGGCGCAGGCGTCATGGGCGAGCGGCTGCCGAATGGCCGCCCGGGCGCGCTCCCAAAGGCCCGTGGGTTCTGATGCGGCCAACATCGAACGTCCCCACTGCACACTGTTGCCAGTGGCTACATGCAGCCCATCGACGCCGTGCCTGACTTTCTCCGCCATGCCTCCGATATCGGACACCAGCAAAGGGCGCCCGCAAAGAAAGGATTCCTGGATCACCATCGGCGAGTTTTCCCACCAGATCGAGGGTACGACCACCCAGTCCACGCCAGCCATCCGGTGTCGCATTTCATGGGGCTGGTAGGGGCCGATCCACTGCACCACGCCCTCATCGAGCAGGGGTTGGCGCAGCGTTTCGATGCGCTTGCGGTACTCGTCCGTCTGCAATTCAAGGTTGGCGCCATGCACTTCCAGCACGATCCTTCGACGCTGCTTCCGCTTGAGGCAAGCCAATGCCTCCAGCAGGACGTGCAGGCCCTTGTAGGGCGTGATCTGGCCAAAGAAGCCGAAGCGGTTGCGACCCTCGCCCTCCTCCGGTACACGCGGAGCCACCTGCGACAGGGCTTCCTGGCCATTCTCGATTACAGCGATCCGCTCCGGATCGATGCCCCAATCCACATAGCGCTGCTTGAGGAAATGCGAAGGTGAAACGAAGCCATCCACCAGGTCGAAGGTTCGCTTGAATGCATGCTCGCGCAGCCAGAAATCCTCCGGCGTGTGTTGCGGAAAGCAGGCCCGGCACTCGTCGGGAGACGCGCTGCTGCACAGGCGTTTGCCGTCGGTCTTGATCATCTGCCCGTTATTGCGGCAGATCGCCATGTACTCGTGCAGGGTGAGGTAGATGCGGATCGTCGGATCGATGTTCTTGATGACGCGAATGAACTCCAGCCCCAGGTGCATGTAGTGGTGGGCATGCACGATCGTGGGCTTCAGCGAGCGCACCAACTCGGCGAACGAGGTGAGGACAGCTTCGCGATTGGCCGCCTTCATCAGGTGCCAGTCGCCGATGCCTTGCTCCCAGATGTATTCGTCCTGGCGACGCATGCCCAGGCTACCGCTGTTCTTCCTGCCCCTGTCGGCACGCCCGAGGAACCAGGCCTGTTCGACCTGGCTGCACTCGCGGTAGGCCCTGAACAGGTTGTACGCGGCGATCTCGCCACCGCCCAAGCTGAAATCGGGATGCGCATGCGCAACGACCAGAATGCGTTCTTTGAACATGGATTCAGCCATCCGCGCGCTCCATTGCCATCCGGTTCGCCGCAAGCAGGTCGGGCCAACGCGTCTGGTGACGCACCGCATTGAAGATCACCACGCGCGTTCGAAAGTCGCCATCGCCGAGAAGCTTGAAGGATTGGCGCTCCAGGTGAACGAGCGTGACCGAGGGCAGGTATCCGATCACCTTGCCTGCACGTGTAAGTTTCATGCAGAGATCCGAATCTTCGAAGTCGCCGATGAGGTAACCGGTATCCCAGCCACCGACCGCATCGAAGTCGGCCCGGCTGATCGCGAGGCACGCCCCGGTGACGGCTGCCACCTGCACCAGCCCATCACGGGTGTCGAGGGCCGGGTCCAGGCCCATCATCGGATGGGCATTGACGACGATACCGAGGTCATCACGAGCCCGGAATTCCATTCCCGCGTGCTGGAGCGAACCATCCGGGAACAGCAGGCGGGCACCCACGGCTCCGACGCCGGGATTCGAATCAAGCGCGTCGACCATGAGTTGCACCCAGCCGGCTTCGACTGGGAAAGCATCGCTGTTGAGAAACACCAGCAGATCGCTGCTGGCGTGTGCGGCTCCAAGGTTGTTGGCCCCCGAGAAGCCCCGGTTCGCACCTCCCCAGACCCATTTGAACGGCACCTTGTACAAACCGTGTAGCACATGGGCTTCGCTCGCCATTCGCTGCACGAGATTAAGGTCATCTATTACGTAGATTACTTCGACGTGCGCGAGCAACGCTGCGTCCCGCGCGAACTCCGACAATTGGTGCTCAACGAAGTCAAACCGGCCATACAACGGAATTATCAGGCTTGCGCGTGGTGCTGCGGGCGGCATGCCGACCTGCGCGACCGAAACATCGAGCTCTTGCCATCGATCATGAACCGCCTCGATCATCGGGGCCAGCAGCGGCAGGTCGATGCGCCGAATACGCTCGGCCAGCGCATTCAAGTTAGTCGGATAACTCATCAGCCAACGACTTGCCGCATCCAGTTCCAACGCCCAGTCCACACATGTCAGCTCGGACAGCCGCTCCTCCTTGTCGCCGTCGCTGACCACAAGCTTGATGCGTTCGTCCGGAGCAATGCCGTCCAAGCGCGCCAGGAATCCGGCCGCTTGGGCCCGGTGCCGGAAAGACACGGGCAAAGCAGCTTCGATGTCGCTTCGTTCACCGCGGTAGGCCTCATCCAGGTCGAACCGGCGTCCGTTGGAGTCCTCCAGCCATGCATCGACGCCGCTCGCCGTCACCAGCCATCCGGATACGACCGCCCCCCCCGTTACGCTGCTGCAGCGCGCGTCGTCCAGTGCTCCGCTGCCAAGTCCGTTCGTGGACACCACGGTGAGTGACGCGGACGCGAGCCGTCCGATCTCCGCGTCGTCGAGCAGGTTCCGTTGCTTCAGCGTCGCAAGCGCTGGTTCAAACTGGACACTGGCGTCTCGGCTGATCGTGCCATGTCCAATATGGAGCGCCGCAGTCCGTACCGGCGCGCCGCCGGCTCCCAGACACTGCAGGGATACTTCGCCCATCGGGGCATCCACGGCAAGCAGCACCCACCCCAACCGTACATCCGACGACTGACCGAGGTAGCGATTGACATCGGGCCTCTCGACCCTGAACACGATGCAGTCGATGGGCGAACCACCGACGGAAAGGCCAAGGCCTACGCCACTCGAGCTCGACCAGCCACTGGCCAGAACGGATCGGCCGATGCGGGCGACATGATCGACCTTGGTCTCGACGCGGGTGCCGCCGCCATCCGGCGACCACGCCATCGGCGCGTCCTGGATGTTGACTTGGGCACTTGGGCCGCGCAGGAGCGGCAGACGCCGCATGGCTCGCTTGAGGACGTTCACGTTGTGTTGGCTCCATGGTACGGGGGCATGAACACCTCTCTTGGTCGGGCTCGGGACCGCATCACGCTCCTTTCAACTGCTCGCTCACCGTCGATGACAAGGTAAATGCGGGATTGTCTCCCGAACTCTCCGACAAACCCTTCACCACGATGTCGCCCTCCAGGTCGGCGAGACAACCGACACCTGGCACGTCAATACATGCGCGATATCCGACCAGGGCATGGGGCAGGTCACGGTGTCGTTGCACGTCGGGACGAAGCTCCTTCTCGAAAGCTTTGACGTCGTAGCGTCGGCGACCGAGCGTGAGCGACAGTGCATCGGGCATGACGCCGTTGGCATCGGATGCCCAGCCACGAATCCTGACCTTGCCTTCGGATACGGCGAGTTCGTCGACAAATCCGACCATCCCGCCAGAACGGGGTGCACTGGCAACGACGCCCTCGTCGAGCGAGAGATAGAAAGTCTCCGCCCTTTCGACGATCACCTGCTTGGGAACGAACCGGGGTCCCGGACGCTCCCAGTCCAGCACGACAGGCAGATAGCCAGCATCGTGAATCAGTTCACGAAGCTTCGCCTGGTGTTCCGCGGGCACGTACATATCCAAGGCGAAGTCACCGTCACCGGCCTGCTCGAGCCAGAGCGCCACCAGGTCCCCCGCCAGCCCCCTGTCGAACACCCGCTGGATCGTCTGGTCCAGCTGGAACGGGGAGTGGGACTCCTTGATCGCGCGCGTCAGCGCTTCGGACGCCCTTACCTTGGAACCCGCGACCTGCCCGATCAGCAGGTCGCCCGATACATGTGGGATGCCCGCTTTCGGGAACAAGGACCGGGCGATACTCGACTTTCCGAAGGCAGGCGGCTGCATGAGCAGGTACGCCGCAGGGCGTCTGCGCGAAATATGCACAACATGGCGACCCACCGGGTCTCCCGACTGGGACACGCTCGGGCCCATCCATTTCCAAGCGTAATCGACGAGTATTTCCTTCAATTTAGGCATGGTCGGGAACAGGCGATCATCGCTGCCGCGCTTGACCTTCACCCATTCGCTTTTCCTGGACGAGAAGATCCCCAGCTCGACGACCAGTACGCCGTCACGGGAGAGCAAGCCGGCCAGCTCATGGAGCAGCGCCTCCTGGTCCTCGGCGTAATGCAATGCAGACGCCAGCAGGATCACGTCGAAAGGACCTTCCGGCAGCGCGTCCCAACCCCGGGCATGGAACTCGCACTCCGGGAAACGCTCGCGTGCACGGGCAATGTAGCCCGCGGAATGGTCGATGCCTACTACGCGATCCGCACCCTGAGAGCGCGCGAACCCGCAGAAGAACCCTTCGTTGCAGCCCACGTCGAGGAAGCTCCGGCCGGCCAGGTCGGGAAGCGATAGCAACTTCAGCTTTTCCAGCGTCAGCGAGTCCCCGGGTGCGCCCGGAAAAGACTGGTATTGAGCCATCAGGTATTGCCTCTCTCGATCTTCAATGCTGCTTTGCCTTCGTTCGGTTGCGACGTGCGTTGACAAGCTGGGTGGTGAAGCCGGGCGCCACGCGCAGGGGCGCGTCCGCGCGCTCGGGCGCATCGCCACCAAATACCTGGATCGAGTCGCCGAGGTCGCGGACCGATTCGGCACCGGGGATATCGAGGTAGGCATGAAAGCCACAACGATCGTCGGCCAGGCCGAAGTGAGCTGCAACGTCCCGACGCGAGTGATGCTCCACCCGGTCGGCGATGTAGCGCCGTCCATCCACTTCCACGACCACTCCACCGGGCACCGCACCCTCCGAGTTGAGGATCCAGCCCTTGACGACGAAAAGGCCGTCTTCCAGACGGATCGTCTCCGCGCAGCCATACACCTGCGCACCCCCCGCGGCCTCCTCCGCCACTTCGGGAACGACGTTGCGTGCACGGAGTTCGGCCAGCAGTTCGTGATAGTTCTTCAGCGCCGAGGTGATGTCACCCTCGTAAATGATTCGACCCTGCTCCAAGAGGATGCCGCGGTTGCAGATGTTCCGCAAAAGACCCACGCTGTGGCTCGCCAGGACGAGGATCTTCGCCCCACCCACCCGATCTTGCATGCGATCCTTGGCTTTCGCCATGAACTCCGCGTCGCCCGCACCGACCCACTCGTCCATCAGCATGATGTCGTTCTGCACGCTGGTCGAAATCGCGAAGCCCAAGCGCATCTTCTGCCCGGAGGACAGCGTGCGCAAGCGATGCGTCGCCTTCTCGCGAAGCCCCGAAAACTCCAGGATGGGATCCACCTGGTGGCGCAGGAAGGCGGCCTTCAGGCCCATCGCAATACCGCGCAGGTAGATGTTCTCGCGGACGGTCGCCTCGCCACTGAAGCCCAGCGACATGTTCAGCAGTGCCTGGCAGGAGCCGTTGACCTCCAGTGTGCCGCTGGTGGGCTGGTAGACGTTGTTGAGCACCCTCAACAACGTCGACTTGCCCGCTCCGTTGCGACCGAGGATGGCGAGCCGGTCACCTTCGTGCAGTTCAAAGTCGATGTCACTGAGCAGGCGCATCAGCCGTCGCTTCGGTGGATCGAAGGCTGCGCCCATGAACAGGCCCAGCCAGCCGCTGGCCTCTCGCTCACGCTGCAGGAACGCCGGGACGTCCAGGCAGATCCCCTTGGCCTTGATGTACGCGCTCATCGGTCAGATCCAGAGAGGGACGAAGCGTGCGTAGCGCCGGTACAGGAAGGTCGCGGCGACGAGCCCGACGACCGTCATCACCCCCACGTACACCAGCGTGGACAACCCCACCGGCTCGCCGAGGATCGGGGCGCGGAAGATCGTCACCAGGTGGAAGAACGGGTTGAACCGCATGAACTGCCCCCGGAAATTGTCGGCGGGCATCTGCTCCGGGTACCAGATGATCGGCGTCAACAGGAACAGGAAGATGGAAATGTTGCTCACCAGCTGGCCGAGGTCATTGAAGCGGGCGCCTATCAGGGCGAAGATCGTGCCCATCCACAGGCCGTTGATGAAGATCAGGGCCAGCGACAGGGGCGCCAACAGGAGCCCGGTCCAGTGCACGTCGCGGAACATCACCACGGCCACGATGGTGGCCGGCAGGTACATGCACATGTCGAACAGCGCCTTGGCCAGCGACTGCATCAAGTAATCGGTGAGACGCACATGGCCGTCCATGATGAACGATACATTCGAGCTGAAGACACCCGCGCTATTGATCACCGCCGAAATAACCGTCCGGAAAACCATCGCACCCAAGGCAATGTGCGCAGCGAACTGGTAGATGCTACGGCCCTGCATGCCCGCGAAGAACGAACCCAGACCAAAAATGTAGACAATTGACGGCGCAAGCAGCCAAAGGAGGCCGAATCGCGACTTGCGGGCCTTCGCCAGAATTTCCAGCCAACTCGACAGGGCCCAGAATTCCGGACTTCGCCAGCTTGCCGCCAGTTCCAGCCAGAAAGCGCCTCTATACACCGACCGTCCCATGCCCGCGCGGGAATCCACCGCCGCCGGCTCACTCACGCGAGCGCTCCTCGGACATCTCCCACCAAGTCCTCCAACGCCTCCACCCCCACGCTCAACCGCACCAGCGCATCACTGAGTCCCAGCCGTTCGCGCCGCTCCACCGGCACCGACGCGTGGGTCATGATCGCGGGGTGATTGACGAGGCTTTCCACGCCGCCCAGCGATTCGGCGAGCGTGAACAGTTCGGTGCGTTCGCAGAAGCGCTTCGCGGCCTCGGGGCCACCCTTCAGGACGATGCTGATCATGCCGCCGAAGCCGTCCATCTGGCGTCTGGCCAGATCGTGCTGGGGGTGCGATGCAAGGCCGGGGTAGATCACTTTTTCGATGGCCGGGTGGTCCTGCAGCCACTCCGCCAGGGCCATCGCGTTCTCGCAATGGGCCTTCATGCGCAGGTGCAGCGTCTTCAGCCCCCTCAGGGCGAGGAAGCTGTCGAACGGTCCCTGCACCGCGCCGACCGAGTTCTGCAGGAAGGCCATCCGGTCGGCCAGGTCCACGTTGGCGCCAACCACCACCATGCCGCCGACCATGTCGGAGTGGCCGTTGAGGTACTTGGTCGCCGAATGCATGACCAGGTCCGCGCCCTTTTCCAGCGGGCGCTGCAGGATCGGCGAGCAGAAGGTGTTGTCGACGACGACGAGCAGGCCGTGCCGGCGGGCGATCGCGACGATCCGCTCGATGTCCACCAGCTTGAGCATCGGGTTGGTCGGCGTCTCGATCCAGACCATGCGGCTTTCGGGCCGGATTGCGGCCTCGAACGCGGCCTCGTCACTGAGGTCGACCCAGCTGACGTCCAGGCCGGCGGTGCGGCGGCGCACCCGCTCGAACAGGCGGTAGGTGCCGCCGTAGACGTCGTCCATGGCGATGACATGGCTGCCGGCATCCAGCAGTTCCAGCACGGTCGAGGTGGCCGCCATGCCCGAGGCGAAGGCGAAGCCGCGCGTGCCGCCTTCCAGCGCCGCGACGCAGCGCTCGTAGGCGAAGCGCGTCGGGTTGTGGGTGCGCGAATACTCGAAACCCTGGTGGTCACCGGGGCTGGCCTGCGCATAGGTCGACGTCGCGTAGATCGGCGGCATGACCGCGCCGGTGCTCGGGTCCGGCGCCTGTCCGCCGTGGATCGCGAGGGTGCCCAGGCCGGGCCGTCCCGCCCCGCCATCCGGATGTCGTTCTTTCATTGCCTCTGGTTCCATTCCTGGGTCGCACGCACGACTGCGACCGACCGCGGAGTCTAGCATCGCCGGGGCGCCCAACCCCCGTTCAGGTCGCCGCGGCGATGCGTTACTGCACCCGCCTCCGCAGGTAGTTCAGCAGGTCGATCCGGGTGATCAGGCCGACGAAATGCTCGCCGTCCATCACGATGGCCACATGGCCCCGGTCGAAGATCGGGAGCAGCGATTCGATCGGCGCCGATACCGGCACCTTGTCCAGCTTGCTGACCATGGCGGTCGACACCGGGTCGCGGAAGCGGGCTTCGTCACCGTAGACGTGCAGCAGCACGTCGCTCTCGTCGACGATGCCGACGATGGCGTCGCCATCCATGACCGGCAACTGGGACACGTCGTACAGCTTCATGCGCTGCCAGGCCGTCACCAGCAGGTCCGCCGGGCCAACGACGACCGTGTCCCGCTGGGAATAGGGGCGCAGGACCAGGTCGCGCAGGTCGCCGCTCGGGTCACGCTCCAGGAAGCCGTTGTCCAGCATCCAGTAGTCGTTGTACATCTTGGACAGGTACTTGTTGCCGGTGTCGCAGACGAACACCAGCACGTTCTTCGGCGTGGTCTGCTCGCGGCAGTAGCGCAGCGCGGCGGCCACGAGCGTACCGGTCGACGAACCGCCCAGGATGCCCTCCTTCTCGAGCAGCGCGCGGGCAGTCAGGAAGCTTTCGCGGTCGTCGATCGCGTAGGCCTTCGTGACCCGGCTGAAGTCGGAGATCGTCGGCAGGAAATCCTCGCCGATGCCTTCCACCATCCAGCTCGCGGACTTTTCCGACAGCGTGCCGCGGTTGACGTATTCCTCGAGGATCGAACCGACCGGATCGGCGAGGATCAGCTCGGTGCCCGGGGACTGCGTGGCGAAGCACTTCGAGAGGCCGCTCATGGTGCCCGAGCTGCCGCAGCCGAACACGATCGCGTCCAGGCCACCGGCTTCGGCCATCTGCGCGAGGATCTCGGGGCCGGTGCCGTGCTCGTGCGCGGCCGGATTGTCCGGGTTGCCGAACTGGTTGATGAAGTAGGCGCCCGGCGTTTCGCGGGCGATCCGCTCGGCCATGTCCTGGTAATAGTCCGGGTGGCCCTTGGCGACGTCCGAGCGGGTGAGGAGCACCTGCGCGCCCATGGCCTTCAGGTTGAAGATCTTCTCCCGGCTCATCTTGTCGGGGACCACCAGCAGCAGCCTGTAGCCCTTCTGCTGGGCGACCAGCGCCAGGCCGATGCCGGTATTGCCGGCGGTGCCCTCGACCAGGACGTCGCCGGGCTTGATGTCGCCGCGGGCCTCGGCGGCCTCGATCATCTTCAGACCGATGCGGTCCTTGATCGACCCTCCCGGGTTCTGCGATTCGAGCTTGAAGTAGAGCTGGCAGGGCCCGGTGTCGAGATGCTGGGCCTTGACGATCGGCGTCTGGCCGATCAGGTCGAGTACGGAAGCGTGGATGGGCATGGGGTGCGATTTCCGGGTCCGGGCGCTGCCTCGGGGGCGGCGGGCACCGGGATTCTAACCGGCGCACCGTGCAGGGGCCGATCAAACAACACAGGCAATGGAGAAGGGGTCCGGCCCGCCGCCGCGGCTGTCGGACGACAGCCGCGGCGGCTCCGGGTTCGCGTGCGGCGGGCACCGACGAGGAAAAGCCCGCCGCGGCGAAGGGAAACGTCAGTGTCGATGCTCGGCGTCGTAGAGCCGCAGCAGGCGATCCTTGGCCGCGAGTTTCTCGCGCTTCATCTGGCCCAGCGTTACGTCGTCGATGGGCAGGACGCCCAGCTCGGCATCGTTCACCTTCTTGTCGAGCAGCCGATGGCGCTGGTAAAGCTGCTTGAACTCGGGGTTGGCCTTCATCATGGCATCGATTTCGGGCTGGGGCTGTTCTTCAAACATGTGGAAACCTCCTTACAGCAGGTGAGGGAAGTCCGGCCCAGCGGCCGGGCTGCAGAAGGGCCCGCAAATGCAGAACGCCCCGGCCAGCGGGCCGAGGCGTTCGAAATGCAGGTCGCTCGCGGGACGGACCCGGGGACGCGGCACCAGGTGCTTCCCGCCCTTGCGCACCCCCATCGCCACCCTGTCGGGGACGACGAAAGCAGGTGGCAGGAGCGGATGCGTCATCGGATCAGGCTCATCGCCAGACGGAAACCAACCGGCTGGAACTCAGACCCTACTCCTCCCGTCCCGACCCGGCAAGGTGGCCGCCCGCTGCGGGCGACGAGCGGTTCAGGGGCCTTGCGCGGCCCTGAATCGTCTCGACCAGAGCTCGCCAAGCTATTGATTCAATTCACTTTACGATGACTTCCACGCGGCGATTGCGGGCCTGGCCGTCGGCCGATGCGTTGTCCGCCACCGGCTGCGCATCCCCCAGCCCCTGGACCTGGAGGCGGGCCGGATCGACCCCACCGGCGACCAGTGCATCGGCCACGACCTGTGCGCGACGCAGCGACAGGGCCTCGTTCGCGGAGGGGTCGCCCTGATTGTCGGTGTGCCCCTCGACGCGGACCCGCGCGCGGCCGCCGTCGGCCTGCAGGTAGGTGGCCAACGCCCGCGCGCTGACTTCCGCGGCGGGCGTCAGGGCGGCCCGCCCGGTGGCGAAGGCTTCGCCGGACAACGTGAACACTTCGCCGCGGCGATCGTGCCGGGACGGCGGGAGGCTGCCGCCGGCCATCAGTTCGGCCTCCTGGCGAGCCAGTTCGGCCTCGCGCTTGCGGGCCGCTTCCAACCGGGCCGCCTCGACGCCCGCAACGCCCTGCAGTGCGTTCTCGACGTCAGCCATCGCCGCCTCGCCGGCCTCGGTCTGCTGGCGCAGGCGCGCCGCTTCCTCGGCCTGGATCTGCGCCTGGATGCGAAGGCGCTCGGCCTCCGCACGCGCCTGCTCGGCGTCGCGGCGGCTGGCCTCGACCAGCAACGCGCTGCGACGTGCATCAAGCTCGACCAGTTCGTCCTGGAGGGTCTGGTTGCGGGCCGCGAGCTCGGCGATGCTCACCCGGCGCTCGGCGACGTAGCGGGCCGCTTCGCGATTGCGGCTGGAGGCCGCGTCGAGCGCCTCCAGGGCCTGCCGCGCCTGCAGGCGCTCATACGCGCCGCGGGTGGCGAGTTCGGGGTCGGCTTCGAGCCGGTCGAGGCGCTGCTGGAGCGTGGGCGCGGACGTCTCCTGCGCGGGGACGGGGGCGGCCCACGGAGCCGCCAGCAGCAGGCTGAACAGGACTCCACGCGCGCTCATCGGCCACCCTCCTGGTCCAGGCGTTGCTGCAGTTGGGTGATCTCGGCACGCCGCTGCGCGACCTGCGCGTCCAGCTGGGCCGCCCGGCTGCGGGCATGCGCCAGGTCGGCATCGGCGTCCGCCGCCAGGGCCAGGTTGCGGGCGTCGTCGTCACGGCCGGCCGTCATGGCCGCCTGGGCACGGCTGAGGGCCTCGCGGGCGCTGGCCAGGTCCTGCGCGGCGTACTGCTCGGCATCGGCGTCGGACGCGCGGGCGATGGCCTGCTGGGCCTCGGCCAGTTCGGCCGTGGGCGGCGGCAGGCTGGCACAGGCGGAAAGCCCGGAAGCGAGAACTGCGGCCACTAGAGCGCCACGGATTTGTGCGAAGCTTGGGATCATTGGGGAGGCCATGCGGTTGCGAAATCGCCGGGCCATTGTCTGAAGCCGGTGGCCCGCTTGCAACGGCCCGCCATCGCAAAGCAGTAGAAAAGGGGTTGAGGCATGGACATCGGCTATTTCCTGAAGCTGATGACGGAGAAGAACGCGTCGGACATGTTCCTGACGACGGGCGCACCGGTCTACATCAAGGTCGAAGGCAAACTGTACCCGCTCGGCAACACGGGGCTGCCCCCGGGCATGGTCAAGAAGATCGCCTACTCGCTGATGGACGAGGGCCAGGTGCCCACGTTCGAACGCGACCTCGAGCTGAACATGGCGATCGCGCTGCCCGACGCCGGGCGCTTCCGCATCAACGTGTTCAAGCAGCGCGGCGAAGTCGGCATGGTGATCCGTGCGATCCGCAGCGTGATCCCCAGCATCGAAGAGCTGCAGCTGCCGCCGGTGCTGAAGAACATCATCATGGCGCCGCGCGGGCTGGTGCTGATCGTCGGTTCGACCGGCTCGGGCAAGTCGACCACGCTGGCCTCGATGATCGACTACCGGAACAGCAACACGTCCGGGCACATCCTCACCATCGAGGACCCGATCGAGTACCTGCACAAGCACAAGAAGTCGATCGTGAACCAGCGTGAGGTCGGCCTGGACACCCACGCCTTCCACAACGCGCTGAAGAACGCGATGCGCGAGGCGCCGGACGTGATCCTGATCGGCGAGATCCTCGACGCCGCGACGATGGAGGCGGCGATCGCCTTCGCCGAGACCGGCCACCTGTGTTTGGCGACGCTGCACTCGAACAACGCCGACCAGACGCTGGAACGCATCCTGAACTTCTTCAACGAGTCGGCGCACAAGAACGTGCTGATGAACCTGGCGCTCAACCTCAAGGCGGTGGTCAGCCAGCGCCTGGTGATCGGCGCGGACGGGCGACGCCTGCCCGCCGCCGAGGTGCTGATCAACACGCCGCACATCCGCGACCTGATGCGCCGCGGCCAGGTGCACGAGATCAAGCAGGCGATGGAAGAGACGCTGGAGGAAGGCATGGAGAGCTTCGACCAGTGCCTGTTCCGCCTGGTGAAGGAAGGCAAGGTCGAAATGGAGGAGGCGCTCAAGGCGGCGGATTCGCGCGACGGCCTCGCCCTGAAGTTCCGCTTGTCCGAGGGCGCGGGCAGCGAGCACGACCCCTACGCGGACATGTACAACACCGAGTCGCACTGAGGCCCCCGGTACGCACGCACGGGCCGCCTCGCGGGTGGCCCCTGCCCGCGGGGTGCGCCGTTGGAGGCGCTGCACCGGGCGAGGCTGGACATTACGCTGGATGCGCGATCAGGTGCCCGCCGCGGGGGCGTCGGGCTGGTTCTCCGGACGCGCGGCATCGAAGGCCGGCAAGGCCAGGCATGCCTGCTCGATGCGCTCGATCGTGGGATACGGCGCCATGTCGACCTTGAAGCGACGGGCATTGTAGACCTGAGGCACCAGGCAACAGTCGGCGAGGCCCGGCGACTCCCCTTCGCAGAAGCGCCCGGTGGACGGATGGTCGACGAGCATCGCCTCGATGGCGCGGAAACCCTCGTCCACCCAGTGCCGGACCCAGGCATCCCGCCCCTCGGCATCCACCTCCAGCACCCGCTCCAGGTGCTGCAGCACCCGCAGGTTGTTCAGGGGGTGCACCTCGCACGCCACGGCCTGGGCCAGGGCGCGCACCCGCGCCCGGTCACGGGCGTCGAAGGGCAGCAGCGACGGCGACGGCCAGGCGTCCTCCAGGTACTCGAGGATGGCCATCGACTGCCGGAACGTGCGGCTCCCGTGCTTCAGCACGGGCACCAGTCCCTGCGGGTTGGCGTTGCGGAAGGCGGGCTGGTGCTGCTCGCCACCGTCCCGCACCAGGTGAACGGGGACGGTGTCGTAGGAGAGCCCCTTGAGGTTCAGTCCGATGCGCACGCGGTACGCAGCGCTGGAACGCCAGTAGGAGTACAACTGCAGTCGCTCGGTCATGCGTTCTCTTCCGTACGGCTCGCTGGGCGGGACGCCACGCCCAGCTTATCGCACGCGTCGAACGGACGGCGGCGCGGCCCGCCGCACCACCGCCCTGCCGCCCCGTGCGTTCCGGCCCTTCAGGGCCGTTCGATGCGCTGCTCGATGGCCCCGAAGATGCTGGCACCGTCCGCATCGAGCATCTCGATGCGCACCGTGTCGCCGAACTTCATGAAGGGCGTCCGTGGCTTCCCATGCTCCAGGGTTTCCACCGTACGACGCTCGGCGAAGCACGACGCGCCCAGGGAGGTGTCCTCGTTGGCCACGGTGCCGGATCCGACGATGGTCCCGGCCGAAAGGGGCCGCGTCTTCGCGGCATGCGCGACCAGCTGGGCGAAGTCGAACTGCATGTCGACGCCGGCTTCCGGTGCGCCGAACCACTCCCCGTTGATGTGGGTGAGCATCGGACGATGCAGCTTGCTGCCCTGCCAGGCATCGCCGAGTTCGTCGGGGGTGACGAACACCGGGCTGAGCGCCGAGCGCGGCTTCGACTGCAGGAACCCGAACCCCTTGCCCAGCTCGGCGGGGATCAGGTTGCGCAGGCTGACGTCGTTGACCAGGCCAATGAGCTGGATGTGGCCGGCGGCCGCCTCGGGTTCCACCGCCATCGGCACGTCGTCGGTGATCACCACCACCTCGGCCTCGAGGTCGATGCCGTACTCCTCGCTCGGCACCTTGACCGGGTCACGGGGACCGTAGAACCCCGCGCTCACCGCCTGGTACATCAGCGGGTCGGTGTAAAAGGTCTCGGGTACCTCGGCGCCGCGGGCGCGCCGGACGCGCTCCACGTGAGGCAGGTAGGCACTGCCATCCACGAACTCGTAGGCCCGCGGCAACGGCGCGGCCAGCGCCGAGGTTTCGAGCGGGAACGAAGCATCCGCCGTCCCTGCGTTGAGTGCATCCGACAAGGCATTGAGGCGCGGCGCGACGTTGGACCAGTCCTCCAGGGCACGCTGCAGGGTGTCGGCAATGCCGGTGGCGCGCACGGCGCGGGCAAGGTCGCGCGAAACGACGATCAGGGTGCCGTCGCGGCCACCCTCTTTCAGACTTCCCAGCTTCATCGAGGCTCCTTCATGATGGGGGCAGGCGGGCCGGCACGGGTAGGCCGGAAATGGTTTCAATTGTAACCTGATGGGCCGGAGCCCGTGCCCACGGATGTGACCGACGGCCGGGTTTCATCCCATACGCAACGGTCCGGATGCGTATGGATGCTACCCTCCTCGCGGCGACGACAGAAGGATCTGCCATGCTACCCCCCTTGCATGCGCCCATGGAGGCGTTCGCAACCCTATCCCGGTGCACTTCTTCCTCGGAACTCGGCCAGCGCGTTGGCGAACTCGCGGCCGCGTATGGGGTGCAGTATTGGCTGTACGCGGTGGACCTGCCGCTGGTGAACGACCGCCGTGAACAGTTCACCCTCGGCGGTTACCCGGAAGGCTGGGTCAACCACTACCTCGCCTGCGACTACCTGCGCATCGATCCCATCGTGGCGCACTGCCACGACCATGCCACCCCATTGAACTGGGCACGCGCAAGCGAGGAACTGGCGCGCGGACAGGATCCCCGGACCCGACGGGTGCGGCAGATGTTCGGCGAAGCGGCTGAATTCGGCCTGGGCGCGGGCATCAGCATCCCCCTGCACGGGCCGGGCGCCGGCTGGGGGCTGATGTCATTCGCGGCGCACGCCTGGCTCGCGCCCCGACTGGCCGCCCATACCGCCGAGCTGCACCTGCTTGCCCACTTCGTCCATGAGCAGGCGCGGCGCTACTGCCGCGCAACGCCGGCGTCCCGCCAGCCCAACGACGTCCCCCGCCTCACCCGCCGCGAGCGTGAAGCCCTCTACTGGGCGTCCGCCGGCAAGACGAGCTGGGAAATCGGCCAGCTGCTCGGGATCAGCGAGCGCACGGTCATTTTCCATATGCAGAACGCCAGCCAGAAGCTGGGCGTCTCGGGGCGGCAAGCCGCGGTGGCGCGCGCCGTCGCCATGGGACTGATCGCCGCTCACTGATATCGGCACCCTGTCGAAAGTGACAGCTGCGTGGGATGGCAGCCTGCGCTTCCCTGTGCGTCCCGATCGACATGGAGGCCGCCGGGATGCCGACCCTGACCCTTGCCCGTCGCAGCGAAGCCCGCCTGCCTGCGACATTGGTGGATGGCATGCATCGGCTGCGCGCCGACGTATTCCATCGTCGGCTCGGCTGGGAGGTCCGCGTGCATGCGGGGCGGGAGATCGACGCGTTCGACAGGCTCGACCCGCACTACCTGGTGGCGCACGAAGGCCCGGTCGCACTCGGGTGCGCCCGCCTGCTCCCCACGACGGGGCCGAACATGCTGCGGGACGTGTTCCCCCGTCTCATCGGCGCCGGAACGATGCCGCGCAGCCCCTCGGTCTGGGAGGTAAGCCGTTTCGCGGTTGCGCGCACTGCCGGCGGGCGGCATCCCCGGTTTGGCCCGCTGCCTGCGTCCATGGTGGCCGAGCTGCTGCATTTTTCGCACGCCCGGGGTGCCACGTCGGTGGTCGGCGCAACCAGTACGGCATTCGAGCGCCTGCTGCGTGGCCTCGCCCTCGAGGTCAGGCGCCTGGGTCCGACCTGCCGCATTGGCAACGTCACGAGCCTGGCCTTCGAACTGCCCTTGCACGCGTGCAACATGGCGCGCCTCGCGGCCCATCGCAGGCCGCCCGAACTGGCCCGCGCGGCCTGAACCTCGCAGTGCTCAGGCGGGGACCGGTGCCTCCCCAGGCGACGCGCCGGTCGGGGCCAACGTGCGTCGCAGCATCGCCGCAGTACCGTCCCAAAGCCGGTGGCGGGCCACCAGCGCCTGCTCGGCGGATTCACGCGCCACCGCCAGGCCGTCCGGATGTCGCGCCAACAGCCGCCCGATCATCCGGGCCGCGGCAGGCCCGTGCTCGTCCGCATCCAGCTCGATATGACGCTCGAGGTAGTAGACGAAGCCGGGCGCCGCCGACACATTCAGGCTCCACCGGTCGAGCAATCCCTGGAACATGCCCGGGATCACGTTCTCACGCCCGTACAGGAAGCTCGCCATCACCTGCAGCGTCGTGCCGCCATGGGCGGTCGCCAGGGTGTCCCGCACGAAAGCCCGGACGAAATCGGGCACGTCGATCCGATCCAGCGCGGCATCGCAGTCCACACCGTCGCGCAGCAGCGCCAGGAAGCCGTCGAACATGCGCGTGGAGGCACCCACGTCGGCCATGGCCTCGAGATAGAGGTCCATGTGGCTCGCGGCGACCCCGTTCCGGTCGATGTCGCTTTCCTCCGCCAGCACGATGTCGTTGATCAGGCGTGCGCTGGCGGCATCCGCGGGCGGCATCCACGGCAAGGTCACGCAGGTCAGGTCGCGTTGCAGGCGCTTGACCAGGGTCATGAAATCCCACACCGCGAACACGTGCACCTGCATGAACGCACGCAACGCGTGGATGTCGCGCAACTCCGCGAACACTGGGTGGCATTCCAGCCCCTGCCTCAGGGCCAGGATGCGTTCCGTGGGGACCGCATCCAGCTGCCCGTCCGTGACATTCGTGTTGACGTCCATGTCGCTCCTCGCCTCTGCAGTGGGTGGCCGCCGGCCGGGCCGGCAGCTCAGATGGGTTGGTAAAGCGGGTACAGGCTGCTTTCCTCTCGATCGATGCGCTGCGTCAGCAACGCCCCGACGGTGTTGTAGTCAGCCACGAATTCGTTGCGGGTCTGCACGTCGAAGCGTGCGACCTGGTACTTCTTCACGAAGTCCACGACGCCGCGCGCGATGCTGTTCATCTCGCGACGGAAGCTGCGGATCAGCATCGTGTTCTCCGCATCGTGTTCGAGCGTGCTTTCCACGTAGTTGTAGAACCGCACGTTCTCGGCGATCAGATGGGCCTCGAGCCGTGTCTTGAAGGACAGCAGGAGCATCGGCACGTCGGCGTACTCGTCCAGCTTGGCGCACTGTCCGATCTCCTTGAACAAGGTCACCAGCTCGCAATGGTCCTTCTCAAGGGACTCGACCAGCGACGGGTCGTAGCTGATCTGGCGCGGTGGCCGCGACGTCGGAATGTCGATCTCGATCCGGCGGTGCGTGGCACCCGGACGGTGGCGGACGGGCTGCCCGCCCATGAGCCTGCGCATGAACCCCAACACGATGCTTCCCCTTTGGTCGAATGCCATCCCCGTGGCGATCGGCACGTTAGCGTCATCGCCTTCACGCCGAAACCTGAAAGGGGTTACAGGCTGACGAGTGCCGCGAAACGTCGGGAAAGCCCGCTGCGGCAGGCATCTCAGGGGTACAGGACCGCGCGCCCATACCGGCAATAGCCGACAGGGTGCCCAAAAACGAAACGCCCGCCATGAAGGCGGGCGTTTCGTTCGATTTGGCAGCCCCGGATGGATTCGAACCACCGAATGCCTGAGTCAGAGTCAGGTGCCTTACCGCTTGGCGACGGGGCTATGGGATCGATTATACCGCAGAAGCTTCGAAGTGGATTAGCGCTTCGAGAACTGCGTGGCGCGGCGTGCCTTGTGCAGGCCGACCTTCTTGCGCTCGACTTCGCGGGCGTCGCGGGTCATGAAGCCGGCCTTGCGCAGGTCGGACTTCAGGCTCTCGTCGTACTCGACCAGCGCGCGGGCGATGCCCAGGCGGATCGCACCGGCCTGGCCGGTGGTGCCGCCGCCGATGACGGTGACCTTGACGTCGAACTTGTCCGCCGACTGGGTCAGCTCGAGCGGCTGGCGCACGATCATGCGCGCGGTCTCGCGACCGAAGAACTCGTCGATCGGACGGTCGTTGATGGTGATGGCGCCACTGCCCTTGCGCAGGAACACGCGCGCGGTGGAGGACTTGCGGCGGCCGGTGCCGTAATTCTGCTGGGTTGCCATGTGTGCTCTACCTTAGAAGTCCAGGGGCTGCGGCTGCTGCGCGGCGTGCGGGTGCTCGGCACCCTTGTACACCTTCAGCTTGCGGTACATCGCGCGGCCGAGGGGATTCTTGGGCAGCATGCCCTTGACGCCGATCTCGATGACACGCTCCGGGTGGCGCTCAAGCGCCTGGCCGAGGGTCTCGGACTTCAGGTTGCCGATGTACCCGGTGAAGCGGTGGTACATCTTGTCCTGCAGCTTGTTGCCGGTCACGGCGATCTTTTCCGCATTGATCACGACGAGGTAGTCGCCGGTATCAACGTGGGGGGTGAAAACGGGCTTGTGCTTGCCACGCAGGCGGCGGGCCAGCTCGGAGCACAGGCGGCCAAGGGTCTTGCCCGTGGCGTCGACGACGTACCAGTCGCGCTGGACGGTCTCGTTCTTTGCGGTGAAGGTCTTCATGACGGCTCTGCTTTCAGGGGTACCTGGTCGGGCGGATTCCGGTGGGCCGAAGGGCCCGCGGAACTTTGCCGCGCGTTGTTGTCCACGGAGGATTCCGGGGACGAAAGAGGCGGGATAATACCGGTTCGCGCGCATCGCCGCAAGTTCGGGTGCGTCCGCGTTCAGGTCGCGTGCTAGCATCGCGCCGATGCCCGCCGCCCCGCCGTCGACGCCCCGGCCCACCGCCGATCCGCTGGTGGCGCTGGCCGACCGCTGCGTCCAGTGCGGCCTGTGCCTGCCTGCGTGCCCGACCTACGCGGCGAGCCGGTTGGAAACCGAATCCCCCCGGGGCCGGATCGCGCTCACCCGCGCGTGGGCCGACGGGCAGGCTGAACCCACGCAGGAGGGCGACGCCCACCTCGACCATTGCCTCGGCTGCCGGACCTGCGAAGCGGTGTGCCCGGCGGGCGTGGAGTACGGCGCCTTTCTGGTCGAGGCACGGAAACAGCAGCGCGCGCGCCGGGCGCCGACGTGGCGCGCACGCGCGCTCGAAATGCTGGCTGCGCGCCCGGCCGCGCTCTCGACGCTGCTGGGCTTCTATCGCATTGCATACCCGCTGTTGCCTTCGCGGATGCGCCCCCTGCCCCGCCCCCCGGCACGCCGGACGTCGCCGCCACGTTCCACGCCGGTCATGCCGCGGCAGGTGGTGGCCGTTTCGAGCGGCTGCGTGGCGCGGCCCTACGAAGCCGGCACACGGGAAGCGCTCGCGCGCCTGTGCGCGACGATCGACATCCAGGTCGTGGCGCCCGAGGGCCAGACGTGCTGCGGCACCCTGCACGCGCACGCGGGCGATGCGGCGGCCGCCGCGACGCTCGCCCGACGCAACCGCCAGGCCTTTGCAGGGATCGACACCGTCCTGACCCTCGCGAGCGGATGCCACGATGCGCTTGCCTCCGCCATCGAGGGCCGTGCTGTCGACGCCATCGGGTTCCTGGCGGACCATGCCGATCGCCTGCAGGTCCGACGCCTGGACGCGCGCGTCGGGCTGCACCTGCCGTGCACGCAGCGCAACGTCACTCGCAGCGTCGGGGCCATGCACCGCCTGCTGGCCTGCGTCCCGGGCCTCGACGTGGTGACGCTGGACGCCGGGACGGGGTGCTGCGGCGCGGCCGGCACCGGCATGCTGGAAGATCCGGAACACGCGAACGGGTTCCGCGCCCCCTTGATCGCGCAGATCGAGGCATCGGGCGTCGACTGCGTACTCAGCGCGAACATCGGCTGCCGCCTGCATCTGGCCAATGCCAGCCCGGTGCCCGTGAAACACCCGCTGGAACTGCTCGCCGACCAGCTCGAGCGGGCGCCTTCACCCGGTACGGGCGCCCGCCCCCGCTAGAATGGCGCCATGCACAGCCGACGCCTCACCCCGCTCGACCGCCTCTTCGACCAGTCCCAGCGTGCGCTCGAGACGGTGTTCGGCGCACCCCATGCCGAGCGTGCCAACCCCGCCGGTGACGCGGCCGAGGTCGTCCTCGACGACACGGAGCGCCGCCACGCCGCCGGCCTGATGCGCATCAACCACGTCGGCGAAGTCTGCGCGCAGGCCCTGTATTGCGGCCAGGCCGCGGTGGCGCGCGACCCCGCCACGCGCGAGCACCTGCTCCACGCGGCCCAGGAAGAGACCGACCACCTCGCCTGGTGCGGGGACCGCCTGCGCGAACTCGACAGCCGGCCGAGCCTGTTCAACCCACTCTGGTACGGGGGCAGCTTCGCGATCGGCGTGCTGGCCGGCCTGCGCGGCGACGGCTGGAACCTCGGCTTCGTGGTCGAGACCGAACGCCAGGTCGAGGCGCACATCGACGAGCACCTCGATTCGCTTCCGCCGGCGGACATCCGCAGCCGGGCGATCCTCGAGGTGATGAAGGCCGACGAGGCGCGGCACGCCGACAATGCCGAGGCCGCGGGCGCCCGGGTCCTGCCGCCGCCGATCCCGTCGGTGATGGCCGCCGCCTCGAAGTTCATGAAGGCCGTCGCCTACCGGCTCTGAGCCGTCGACGCGCCCACCGCGCACCCCCCAATGAAAAACCCGCCGTCTCCGGCGGGTTCTCGATGAGACGCGGCGCGGCCCGGCTCAGTCGGACAGGTTGCGCCCGTGGTACAGCTCCTCGATCTCGCGCTTCAGGCGCGTCTCGATCTTCATGCGCTCCTTGAACGACAGGTTCCGCGCACGCTCCTCGAACAGGTAGCGGTCGAGGTCGAAGTCCATCAGCTGCATCTTCGTGTGGTAGATGTTTTCCTGGTAGACGTTGACGTCGATCATCTCGTAGCGCGACTTCACGTTCTTCGCGAGGTAGTCCTGGATCGAGTTGATCTTGTGGTCGATGTAATGCTTCTTGCCCTTCACGTCCCTCGTGAAGCCACGCACGCGGTAATCCATCACCACGATGTCGGACTCGAAGCTCTCGATCAGGTAGTTGAGGGCCTTAAGCGGCGAGATGACGCCACAGGTCGCCACGTCGATGTCGGCGCGGAAGGTCGCGATGCCGTTGTCCGGGTGCGTTTCCGGATACGTGTGCACGGTGATGTGCGACTTGTCCATGTGCGCGACCACCGCGTCGGAAATCACGCCCTTCGCATCCCGCTTGTCGACCACCGGCTCTTCCGAGATCAGGATCGTCACCGACGCGCCCTGCGGATCGTAGTCCTGGCGCGCGATGTTGAGGATGTTCGCCCCGATGATGTCCGCCACGTCGGTCAGGATCTGCGTGAGGCGGTCGGCGTTGTACGCCTCGTCGATGTACTCGATGTAGCGCTGCCGCTGCTCTTCGGAGACGGCATAGCAGACATCGTAGATGTTGAACGACAGGGCCTTGGTGAGGTTGTTGAACCCCTGCAACCTCAAGCGAGGCAACGGCTTGACCACGGCAGTGTTCCCGGGGGACGTGTAGGGGCGGGGATTATGCGGCAATCGGGATGACGGTTAAAGCAACGACGGGTCCGGGGCGAGCCCGGGCCGGGCCGCCCGGGGGCCGCGGGAACGGGGTGCTCTGCTGAAAAACGTCAGGATTTGCCCCCGGGCGTCGCTTGGGCCTAAGCTCCGACGGGTTCAGGTTCCACTACCGAAGAGAGCCATGCCCGTCGACCAGGTTGCCCACCTCACCGCGCTGCGCCGTTCGCACAGCCCGCTCACCCCGGATGCCGCGACAATCGAGCGCTTCCTGGCCCATTGCCATCGCCGCCGCTACCCGTCGCGCACCGATGTGTTCCGCCCCGGGGACCCGGCCAGCACCCTGTATTTCGTGGTCTCCGGGTCGGTCAGCATCATCACCGAGGAGGAAGACGGCCGCGAACTGGTCCTGGGTTACTTTGGTCCCGGTGAGTTCGTCGGCGAGCTGGGCCTCTTCATCGAAAGCCAGCAGCGCGAGGTGATCCTGCGCACGCGCGTGGCCTGCGAACTGGCCGAAATCGGCCATGACCGCTTCTACGACCTGCTGCTCACCCGCCTCGCCGCGGACGCTCCCAAGCTGCTGTACGCCATCGGTGCGCAGATCTCGCGTCGCCTGCTGGACACCAGCCGCAAGGCCGGCCGCCTGGCGTTCCTCGACGTGACCGACCGCATCGTTCGCGCGCTGCACGACCTGGCGCTGGAGCCGGAGGCGATGAGCCACCCCGACGGCACCCAGCTGCGTGTTTCGCGCCAGGAGCTGTCGCGCCTGGTCGGCTGCTCCCGCGAAATGGCCGGCCGCGTGCTCAAGAAGCTGCAGGCCGACGGCAAGCTGCATGCACGGGGCAAGACGATCGTGCTCTACGGAACCCGCGACTGAGCGGCTCAGCCCGGTTCGCGAACTGGAATCACGACGGGCGGCCCAGGGCCGCCCGTCGCATGTCGCGCCTCCTCAGCCGTCCGCCGGCCGGGAAGATCCAGCCACGGGCTCGCCACCCCGCCCGGGGCAGCCCCAGTTGAGGATCGGGGTGCCCTCCGGCAAACGGGCCCGGAAATCGTCCACGCGCCCCGGCTTGGGATTCACCACCACCGGGCGGCGCGCGGCGAGGGCGAGCGGCAGGTCGGCCCAGCTGTCCGTGTACGCCTGTTCGATCGGCGTGGTGTAACCGGCCTCGCGCAGCATCACCAGCTTCATCTCGTTGTGGCAATGCCGGGTCGCGCCGACGCCGCCCAGGCGCGGACCGACCTCGGTACCGACGACCGGCACGTCCTCGTGGGCGACGAAGGCGAGGATCGCCCGCGCCAACTCCGGGGGCGCGCCGGTCGCGACGACGACCTGGTCGCCTGCCTCGCGATGGCGGTGCAGCACCTCGACCGCAACCGGCAGGAGCCGGCTGCGGATCGCTTCGACATGACCCGCCACGTACTGGTCGATCACCGCATCCAGGTCGCGGCGGCCGTGCAGGCCGGCGACCGAGCCTACCCAGACGAACCCTGCGATCCCCCGTCGCCGGGTCGGCAGGAACGCCACCATCGGTCCGAACACCGGCGCGACCAGCAACGCCAGGGCCACCCGCCACCAGTTCCGCCCGATCATCCAGCGGAACAGATGGGTGCCCGAGTCGCCGTCGTACAGGGTGTGGTCGAAATCGAAGACGACCAGGGGCGCGCCGTCGCGCACGTCGGGATAGCGGGGCCCGGCGACGCTCATGTCGCGAACAGGCGCTGCAGCGCGGCACCCGGATCGGCCTCGCGCATGAAGCGCTCGCCGACCAGGAAGGTACCGATGCCGGCCTCGCGCATGCGGGCGACATCAGCCGGGGTCGCGATGCCGCTCTCGGTGACGAGGGTGCGGTCCGGCGGCACCGCCTGCCTGAGCGCGAGCGTGGTATCGAGCGAGACCTCGAACGTCCGCAGGTTGCGGTTGTTCACCCCGATCAGCGTGCAGTCGGTCTGCAGCGCGCGCTCGAGCTCGTCGATGTCGTGCACCTCGACCAGCACGTCCATGCCGAGATCGTGGGCGAGGTTCGCCATCTCGATCATCGGACCGTCCTCCAGCGCAGCGACGATCAACAGGATCGCATCGGCCCCGATCATGCGCGCCTCGTAAACCTGGTAGGGGTCGACGGTGAAGTCCTTGCGCAGCACCGGCAGCCCGCAGGCCGCGCGCGCCTCGCCGAGGTACAGGTTGCTGCCCTGGAAGAAGTCGACGTCGGTCAGGACCGACAGGCAGGCGGCGCCGCCTGCCTCGTAGCTGCGCGCGATGTCGGCGGGCCGGAAGTCGGCCCGGATCAGGCCCTTCGAGGGGCTGGCCTTCTTGACCTCGGCGATGACCGCGGGCGCCCCCGCATCGAGCTTCGACTGGATCGCGCGCACGAACCCGCGCGCCGGTGCCATCGCCTCGGCGCGGTCGCGCACCATTTCAAGGGGACGCATCCGGCTGCGCTGTTCGATTTCCTCGACCTTGCGGGCCAGGATGGTGTTCAGGATGTCGCTCATCGTGGGTTTTCGTGCTGCATCGGGTCAGAGGGGCGGCAGGCCGCCCAGTTCACGGGTGGTCGCGACGAACGCATCGAGGCGCGCGCGCGCCGCACCGGAGGCCATGGCCTCACGCGCACGCGCGATGCCGTCGGCGAAGTCGTCGGCAATCCCGGCCACGTACAGCGCCGCCCCGGCGTTCATCGCGACGATCTCCAGCGGCAGTCCGGGGGTGCCGTCCAGCACGTCGAGCACGATGCGCTTCGATTCGGCGGCGTCGGCCACCTGCAGGTTGCGGGTCGCGGCCATCGCGATGCCGAAATCCTCGGGGTGCACCTCGTACTCGCGGACCTCGCCGTCGCGCAGTTCGCCCACCAGGGTGGCCGCGCCCAGCGACAGCTCGTCGAGGCCGTCTCGCCCCCAGACCACCAGCGCACGTTTCGCGCCCAGCTTGCGCAGCACGCGCACCTGGATGCCGACGAGGTCGGGGTGGAAGACACCCATCAGGATGCTCGGCGCGCCGGCCGGATTGGTCAGCGGGCCCAGGATGTTGAACAGCGTCCGCACGCCCATCTCGCGCCGCACCGGGGCGACGACCTTCATGGCCGGGTGGTGCACGGGTGCGTACATGAAGCCGATGCCGCAACGGTCGATGGACTGCGCCACCTCCGCCGGTTGCAGTTCGATGCAGGCGCCGAGCGCCTCGAGCACGTCCGCGCTGCCGGACTTCGACGACACGCTGCGGTTGCCGTGCTTGGCGACCTTGGCCCCCGCCGCGGCGACCACGAACATGCTCGCGGTGCTGATATTGAAGGTGTGCGCGCCATCGCCGCCGGTCCCGACGATGTCGACCAGGCCGCTCCGATCCGCCACCTCGACCGGTCGCGCGAACTCGCGCAGGACGCTGGCCGCACCCGCGATCTCGCCCACCGTTTCCTTCTTGACGCGCAGGCCGGTGAGGATCGCGGCGGTCATCGTCGGCGTGATCTCGCCCCGCATGACCTGGCGCATCAACTCGACCATCTCGTCATGGAAGATCTCGCGATGTTCGATGGTGCGTTGCAGGGCTTCCTGCGCAGTGATCGGCATGGGGACTCCGTGTTCGCTGGGTTCGGCAGCGCCGCCGCGCGCCATGGTAGACGACGCGGCCCGCGTGGGGGTTCAGGTCGCGCCCGGGCGCTCCAGGAAATGCCGCAGCATGGCGTGGCCGTGCTCGGTCAGGATCGACTCGGGATGGAACTGCACGCCTTCGACCGGGTGCTCGCGATGGCGCAGGCCCATGATCTCGTCGAAGCCGCCCGCCTCGTCCTCGGTCCAGGCCGTGATCTCGAGGCAATCCGGCAGCGTGTCGCGCTTGACCACGAGCGAGTGGTACCGGGTGGCCTCGAACCCGTCCGGCAGGCCGCTGAACACCCCCTGGTCCGCATGTCGGATCGGCGAGGTCTTGCCATGCATGATCTGCTTCGCGCGGACCACGTCGCCGCCGTAGGCCTGGCCGAGACTCTGGTGGCCGAGGCAGACGCCGAAGACCGGCACCCGCGCACCCAGGCGTTCGATGACCTCCACCGAGACACCCGCCTCGTTGGGCGTGCACGGACCCGGCGAGATGACGATGCGTTCCGGTGCCAGTGCCTGGATCTCCGCCACGGTCAGCTCGTCATTGCGCACGACCTTCACTTCGGCCCCCAGTGTCTGCAGATACTGCACGAGGTTCCAGGTGAAGCTGTCGTAGTTGTCGATCATCAGCAGCATGGGCGGGCAATCTCGTACATGCGGGCCACATGGGCGTCCGCCGGGGTCGTGGGGGCCAGCCTGCCTTCCGCTTGCGCCGCGCACACCGCGCACACTGGTGGGAGCGCGAGCACCGCGGGAGCGTAGACACGGACAAGGAGGCGACCCCGGGACGGGGCATGACAGCGGGCAGGCATGGTGGACGTTCTCCGGGAAGCGGAAGACAGGGCGTACGGATTCAACGCCACCATCGCCAGCCGGGTCGCCACGACGCCGGGCCGCCCCTCTCGGGGACGGGCGTGGCGCATCTGTTGCGAAAGCGACCGGCCGGGCTCATGCCGGCTACTTTACCGGCTACGCGCAGGGGGCGCGACCGTGCGCCGTGGCATGGCGGTGGGCCAGGCCCGTCACCAGGCGTAGCCCAGTTCGGCCACCGCCAGGCAGTTGTCACGGAGGTTTCCCAGATAGCTGTCGGCCGGACCGCCAAAGAGGTCCGCGCCGATGCGCAGCACACTCCGGTCCCCGAGGCTCCGCTCAAGCCTTGCCCGCAACATCCAGTCGTCCCGGGGCCGGGACCAGACGGCGAACACCTCCACGTCGCCCCGGCTTTCCCACAGCGGCCGCGCATAGCGCAGGGTCAGCCCATGCTGGTTCCGGTCAACCTCGTTCGCCAGCAGGCCCTGGGCCTGCTGGATGCGGGCCGGTACCGTCGCCGTGCCGCCCCGCCCATCGAGATGCTTCCAGAAACCCTGCACCGAGAACGTGGCCATGTCGCCCACGAACCACTCAGCCCCGGCCACCACCGCCGTATGCGAAGGCCGCCGTGCCGATCCTGCCCGACCGTTCCCGTCCTGCCACGTCCGCGCGACCTCGGCGCGCAGCACGGCCGTCCCGATGGCGAGTGCGGCATCCCCTCCCAGCATCCGGATCGGGCTGGCATCGCGTCCGAGCAGCAGCCCACTTGGCCTCACATCGCGGACTGCAAGCGTGGGATAGGGGTCATGGCCGTCGAGCACGCTGAGTGCCCAGTCGAGTCGCTGGCCACGACGCTCATAGCGCATCGCGATGTCGGCGCCTGCATCCGCATCGTCCTCCCTGAAACGTACGCCTGGCGGCAGGGGCAGCGGGACGTCGTTGAAGTGGAACTCACCGAGCCAGTGGGCCTGAAACCGCCCCTCCCCGAGCATGCAATCGAGGTGCAGACCTCCGCGTCCACTGCGCTGGTCTCGATCCCGGGGGCTGAGGCGCAGGAAGTTTCGCGGCGATACCTGATCGGTCGGATTGAGCCCGTCGGAACGGCCCCACAGTATTTCTTCCCGGCCGAGCGCGGGCGTACAGGGCACCGAATCGAACGCCACCAGCAGCCGACGCAGGCCTGCGTCCCAGCTTCGACCGTCCAGGCGCTCGGGACCCCAGGCGGCCCAGGCCTCGCCGCGTACCGACACCCCCTCTCCGACCTGCCAGTCGAGGGCCAGGCGCGCCCGCGCACTGGCAATGCCACTGCGGTCTTCAAGCCGCCGGTCCGAGGACCACAGTCCCGCCGCGAACTCGCCCTCGAGTGCAGGGCCGGCCGCCTGCAACGGCGGGAGCACGCCGCCCACGCCCGCTGCCATCACGATCGCCCTGACGGTCGCGGCGACCCGGCCGCGGCCGCTCATCAGGGTCGATCCAGGCGATTGGGAGAGAACAGGTCATCGGCCAAGGGCACCCCCGCTTCGAAGCCGGTGAAGGTGATCGTAGTGCGATGACCGCTCTGCAGGTTCTCGCCGCGCGCTTCCATCGGCTGCCATTTGCCCGGAGCGACCTCGCGCAGGTCCTTGAACTCGAAGCGTTTGTAGGGCTGCCCGCCGGTATCGAACACGTCGACTCGCGTGGCGGCATGGTTGTCCTGGCGGATCCAGGTGATCCGCTTGCCGTATCCACTGTCGTCGCGCACCGCCTGCGTGGCGGGAACGGACGCCACCACCCAATGGGGCATGCCATCGCGCGAGCGCTCTCCCTCCAGCACATGGGTCCAGTCCTCGACGCGATGCCCCATCACGTCGCCGTAGCTGAAGTCCGTGCCCACGAAACTGTCCTTGCGGTTCGAAGCCGCCAGGCGACGCACCCGTTTCAGGGCCGGCAGGTACACCCACATGCCGTCGCCGTTGACGCTGTCCTCGACCAGCAGCGTCGCGGTGCCGCGGATGTCGGCAGGAGATTCGAAACGGATCAGCCGCTCGGTGTCGCGTCCACCAGGACGGAGACGCGACCGGAGGTCCGCCTCACGTCGGCGCTGGCCACCGGACGCCGAGACCAGCTCGAAGCGCGCCTGCGACTTCGCCGTCGCGAAGCGCATGACGTCGGCGTTCCGTTCCATGATCGCGCGGGCGTCGTCTCCGGCCCACGCAAGCTGCGAGTACGCCAGGAAGCCGATCGCCGCCGCGATCACCAGCAGCACCGCTCCCCGGTCGCCGGACCGATCCCGCACCAGGAAGGCAGGCCGCAGAACCAGCAGGGCAGCGGGTATCAGCACCAGTGCGGTGAGGACGCTGGCGACCATTGCCAGCACGATGAAAGTCGCAAGCCACATATGCACGTTGTAGTCATGGGAAAGGAAAAGGACGGCATACCCACCCGCCACGGCCGTGGCCACGAACAGGCAGGCCTTGCCAGCAGTACGGATCGCACGATTGATCGCGTCTTCCAGCGCGATGCCTTGCAGGGCGTACTCGCGCGTTCGATGGATCAGGTAGATCGCATAGTCCGCGCCGATGCCGACGGCCATGGCCGAAATGAGCGAGTTCGGAATATTCAATGGCACGCCGAAGTGGCCCATCACGCCGAACACCAGCGACAGGACCACGAGCAGCGGCGAGAGCACCAGCGCACCCGCCAGGAACGACCGGAACGCCATCGCGGACACGAGGAAGATCACGGCCAGGATCTGGATGATGTTCAGGAGCTTGCTGCGCACCATCACGTCGGTCACGGCCAGGGTCTGCGCAACCTCACCGCCGAACGAAACGGACGTCCCATCGGGTATCACCGCGCCCGCCACGTCGCGCAGGTGGTCCACCAGCGCGGCGATCTCGGCATTGCTGTGCGTCCGCAGCATCACCGAAAGCTTGGCCCGACGGTACTCGTAGTCGACATGCGCCGAGAAATCCCCGGGGTCGCCCGACATGGCGTAGAGGAAGAGGTACTGCGCGATCAGCGCCCCGTTCCTCGGGTCGACCAGGGCCGATGCGTCGCCATCCCCGGTCACCGCCACGTGCATGCGGGACAGGAAGTCGTCGATCGACACGGTCTTGCCGACCTCCGGATACGCGTCCGCGGCGGCCTGCAACGTACGCAGCGCGGCCAGAACCTGTGGCGACTTGATCCCGTCGACCGCACCACTGTCGATCATCACGTAAAGCGCGTTGGTTCCACCGGTACGCGCGTTGAGCAAGGCATCGTCGCGCTGCACCGGCAGCGTTTCGTCAAAGAATGTCTTGCTGGCGTTGTCCACCTGCACGCGAGGCCACCCGACCATCGCGAGCGCCACGAGAAGGGCCACGGCCCATATGAGGCGCCGTCGCGTTGCTGGGCGCTCCACCGCCACGGCGATGCCTCCCGCAATGCGGTCCCAGATCCGCGTACCGCCACCGGGCTCAATGTGCTGCAGACGAGGCGGACGAAGACTGGCGCGGACCGCCGGCGTGAAGGTGAACTCAAGCACCACCGCGGACAGGATGCCAATCCCCGTGAAGATGCCAAAGGCGCGCACGGTCTCCAGCTGGAACACCACCAGCGAGAAGAAGCCGAGTGCCGCCACGCCTCCTGCAATCACCAGCACCGGTCCAACTGCGAGCAGCGCATCGACGATCGCCTGCCGGTTGGCGAGCTCCGGCACCATGCCCTGCTCGCCCGCCCGTACGGCATAGCACTCGTAGTAGCGTTTCAGAAGCTGCACGGCGTGCCCGGCCGCCACGGCCAGGATGAGGATCGGCGTGGGGGAATTGAAGATGTCCATCGGCACGCCCATGGCGCCCATGATCCCGACGCCCCACACCACCGACAGCACGGCGGTCACCAGAGGGAGTACGAGGCCCTGGACGGTCCGGAACGCTTCGAAATGCAACAGTCCGATCACCAGTACCGCGATCGGGAAAAGCCAGTTGATGCGGTCCGCGAAGACCTCGGCCTGGTGGAGGAACACCGGGTTGCCGCCGACCGATATCTCGATGCCGGGACCCCGCGCAGCCTCGACGATGGCATCGACGTCCCGCAGCATCGCGCCGAACCCCCCGGCATCCTCCTTCAACTCCACCAGCACGGTCGCGGTCTTCCAGTCCGAGGAGATCACCGAATCGCGGTAGACCGGATTGGCCTGGAGCGCATCGCGCAAGGCCTGCCGGCCCGGCTCGTCCCGCGGAACCGTCGGCATCAGGGGCGACACTTCGAACCCCTCGGCGGTGGCCGCGATCCCCTTGGCCTGCCGCGAAGACAGGCTGAGCAGCGTCTGTTTGCTCACCGACGGCGACGCGTACAGTGCACGCGTGATGTCCTGGACCGTCTCCAGCACGCGGGGCTGCAGGGCGTCGCCCTGGGTGGGGGTCACACCGATCACCACGAGGTACTTCGACCCGAAGATCCGTTCGATGGTGTTCGTTGCCTGGATGTACGGGTGGCCCTGGGGCACCACGGTGGCGGGGTTGATGATGACCTGCTGGCGAGCGGCGAAGGTCCCCAGCACGGCCGTGACCACCACGACCAGCGCAATCACCCAGACCCGACGACGTACCACCCATTGCAGGTAGCGGGACAGGCCGCCTTCTACTGCATCCACCTCGTCGGTTGGACGGCGCGAGACGGTCCCATCGGGATGCCCGATGCTGCTCATGCCGGCGCCCGGGCCGGCTTCCCGGAACCCGGGTTCGGCGCGGAAAGATGCCCGGCCGCCAGAAGCTCGGCCTTCAGCTGCGTCTTCCTGACTTTCGCTGATGAGGTGAAGGGCAACGCATCCACACGAACGAATCGGTCCGGATTCCAGCCATCGAAAGCGGTGGCGAGGCGTTGTCGAAGGCCGTCGACGATCCGCGCCGGCTCGCTTCCATCCCGTGCGACCCACGCCAACACCCCGTGCGGAAAGTGGCCTTCCATGGCCAGTAGCGCGGCATCTGCCACGCCTTCCTGCACGCAGGCTTCGTATTCCACCAGGGCGGAGCTGAGCGGGCCGGAGGTCCCGTGCACGACATCGCACAGACGGTCCACCACCTCGACGCCGCCATCGGCATGCACCATCGCAAGGTCGCCGGTGGACAGCCATTCGCCGTTCCAGCCGGGCGTCGCCACCCAATGACCGCGCACCATCAGCTCTCCCATCCCGCCGGGCTGCAAGGTACCCGCCCAGTTGCGCACGGCGACCTGGACACCGAACACGGGGCGACCGTGTGCAGTCTCCCGAACACGACCGTGGCAGCCGATCGTGGCCAGCGGTGACGTCTCGGTCATGCCCCACGCTTGCCTGACCTCGACGCCGAGGCGATCAACGATTCGCGTGGCGACGGCCGGCGGCATCCGGGTGCCGGCCACCACCGTCCTCCGCAACGTACTGAAATGCAGGTTGTGCTGCTCCATGTACGCCAGCAGCATCCGCCATTGAGCCGTGACCGCGCCGAGCACGGTGACGCGGTGCACCTCGATCCATTCGTACCATTGCGCAGGTTCGGCACTCGGCGGCACCAGCACCAGCGAAGCGCCCACCAGCGGACACGCGAACGGCGCGGCCCAGGCGGCGGCATGGAAAGGCTGCACGAGCGGCATCACCCGGTCAGACGAAGCGAGACACATCGCATCAGGCAAGGCGCAAGCGAACGCGTGCAGCACGGTGGAGCGATGGGTGAATGCCACCACCTTCGGCAGTCCAGTGGTACCGGACGAGTAGCACACCAGTGCCAGCGCGCCTTCGGGTCGCGGATCCTCCTTGAGGCCGGCTCGCAGCGCGGGGGCGGACGCCATGTCCAGCCGCCGCAGGGAAGCCTCGTCCCCGCCCGCCACGCATTCAAGGGCCAGCGCCTCGCATGCGGCATCGTGAAGCAGCCAGCGTGCACCGGATTTCGTCCACTGCATCCGAAGCGTCCCGGCGCCATGACCCGGGTTGGCGAAATGAGGAACGACGCCCAGGCGTGCCGCACCGTACGTCCAGGCAAGGACTTCCGCCGCCGCATGGGCAAGAAGGAAAATGCGGTCCCCCGGCCTGAATCCCGCGGCCTGCATCAGGACTGCGACGTGGCCGGCCGCCTCCGCCAGCTCCGGATAGGACAGGCTCTTCGAGGTGCCTGCGGCTCCGGCCGTGGTGACCGTGGACCGGGGATGCACCCGCGCGGCATGGTCCAGCAATGCCTCGACGCGCAAGGGCTGCACTGACATGCCGAACGACGACGCCGCACCGGATTCGGGAAGGAAGGCCATGCATCGATGCTAGGAACCGGCCCCGGGTCGCTCAATGGAATGGATGTACCATCCGCCCCGACGGCGGTCCCATCACGCGAAGCTCAGGTACTCGCGCGTCACTGCATGATGGGGCTGTTCGAAGAAGCGCCGCGCGTGACCATGTTCGACGAGACGCCCTGCATCCCCTTCAGCCTTCCAAAGCAAAGCGACGTGGTCGGCGACACGGCGCGCCTGGGGGAGGCTGTGCGTGACCAGCACGATGGTCCGGTCACGGGCAAGCCGCCGGATCAGTTCCTCGAGCTTGCGGGTGGAGATGGGATCCAGCGCGCTGCAGGGTTCGTCCATCAGCAGTACCGAAGGATCCAGCGCCAGCGCCCGCGCCAGGCACAATCGCTGCTGCTGCCCACCTGACAGACCCAAGGCCGGCCTGTCCAGGCGATCGCGCACTTCATCCCACAGGCCAGCCTCGCGCAGCGACCACTCCACGCGCTCGTCGAGGTCCGGACGGGCGCGGACACCATGCTGGCGGAGCGCGAACTCGATATTGCGGCGGATGGAAAACGGAAACGGCCCCGGTCGCTGGAACAGCATGCCGACGTGCCGTCGAAGGATCGTCGGATCGCAGGCCAGGCGCTCGTTGTCGAGCCATCCAAAGCGCACGCTGCCCCGTGTCCGACAGCCGGGAATCAGATCGCACATCCGGTTCAGGCAATACAGAAGACTCGACTTTCCGCACCCGGATGGACCGATCAACGCGGTCACGGCGTTGCGGGGAATCCGCAGGGCCACGTCGGTCACCACGGCCTCGTCGCCATAACTCACGCTGACGTCGTCCAGCTCGATGGCTTCGTGGGACGATCCGCAGCAGGCCGAAAGGTCGTCTTCATCCCGGAGCCTTGCGTTGCACGGCCCGCTCATGGCGATCTGGTTCACCCGGTTGACCCTCCTGTAGGTATGGCCATGCCTGCCAGCCTGCGATGCATCCATCGCAGCAGGCCATGCATGGCCAGGCTCAGGCACGCGAGCAGCAGCAACAGTGCAAGCGCCGAGCCGTAAGCCGGTGCAGTACCGCCCGGAACGTTGGTCGACAACTCGTAGATATGGACCGAGATGCTGCGTCCGGAGTCCAGGACCGAGCCGGGCATCCGGTCCGAGTACCCGCTCGTGAACAGCAGCACCGCGGTTTCCGCCAGCGCACGGGTCAGCCCCAGGACCATGCCGGCACAGATCCCGGGCAGCGCGACGGGCACCAGCACCCGGCACAAGACCGCACGGCGCGAGAGTCCCAGCGCGAGGCCTGCATTCCGATGCTCCTCCGCTGCTGCCTCCAGGGCGACGTGGATCGCACGTGCCAGCGTGGGCAGGATCATGCAGGCCAAGGTCAGTCCGCCGGCGGCAATCGAGTAGCCCATCCCCAGCTTTCGGCAGAACAGGACCAGGCCGAATATTCCGAACACGATCGAGGGCACTCCCGCGAGCACATCCAGGCTGCCGCGAATGAGGCGCGCCGTCCGGCCTCCGGCAGGCAGGGCTTCGGACAGCATCGTGGCTACCGCGAACGCCGGGGGAAGGGCCGCCGCCAGACTGATCGAAACGATTCCGAGCGTCGAGACCAGGATCGGTGCGATGCCGCCGGCCCGACCCGCGTCGCGCGGGGACGAGATCAGGAATTCAGGGCCGAGCAACGGCACGCCCTTCGACGCCACCATCCATAGAGGCCAGGCCAGGACCAGGACCGTGATCCCGGTCAGCAGCGCGGGGACTGTCGATCCGTTGCTGCCGGGCCGCCACGGAACGGGCTTCGCTCGCCACCCCCTCATGTGTGGCGGCGCCCGCGTGCGAGCGTTCCGCCGAGCATCACCATGACGGCGATCAGCACGAGCATGAGCAGACCGGCCACGAACAGCGACATCCGGTGATCGCCCATTGCGTAAGGCATTTCGAGCGCGATGTTGGCTGTCAGCGTGCGCACCGGCTCGAAGACCGAGCCCGGCACCTGCACGATGTTCCCGCACACCATGAGGACCACCATGGTCTCGCCGATGGCGCGGGCCGCCGCGAGCACCATGGCCGATAGCACCCCCTTGCGCGCCGCTGGCAGGATGATGCGCAGGATCACCTGCCCCCGGGAAACGCCCAGCGCCTCCGCGGAATGGGCATAGTGCGCGGGCACCGCACGCAGCGCAGCTTGAACGAGCAGGGTCAGAGTCGGGAAGATCATCACCGCGACGACGACGATGCCGGCCGCAAGGCTGGCCCCCGGCGGGTTCACCTGCCCCAGCAGGGGCACCACCGCGGTGATGCCCCACAGGCCATAGACCACCGTGGGCACCGCCGCGCTGGCCTCCACCAGCCCGCCCAGCAAGACGGCCTGCCGGGGCCCGGCGTTGAAGACCGTGTGTATGGCGTAGGCGATTCCAAACGGTGCCGCCAGGGTGAGCGCACCCACGGTGAGCAGGAGGCTGGCGAGTGCCATGGGCGCCATGTTGAAACTGCCTTCCCGGGGCCACCATCCGGGGTCGGAGAGGAAGCGCCAGGCACCGCCCTTGAGGATCAACGGCAGGCTTTCGGACAGCAGCAACCATGCGATCAGGAGGACCGTCGAGGCCGCCATGGCTGCGAGTAGCGCCATCCCCAGCCAGAACAGCTGATCCCCCCATCGGCTGCGACGACGCAACCCGGGCGGCGCCGGGCTGGGAGCATCCGTGCCCGCTGAGGTCCACATCGTCGCGCTCTTTGCTCAGTCGCTGGCGGGCACGAAGAACTGGCCGCGGGCCACGCGCGCCGCTTCAGCGGATCGCGCATACGAAAGAAGGCCCGCGATGCGCTCATCCAAGGGTGGCCGGTAGACAAGATTGAGCTCTCGGCTCATGCCGTAGTCGCCACTGGCCACGGCCGCGGTGCTGGGCATCTCGCCGTCCAGCGGCATCAGGCGGATCGGCACGCCGGCGCCTGACTCGTACTCGGCGGTACCGATGGACACATAGCCGATCGCGCCCGGCGCGCCCGCCACGGTCTGGATACCCTGCTGGTTGTCGCCAATGACGACATCGGCCCGGATGTCGCGATACGCGATGCCGAAATGTTCCACGAAAATTTCCAGCGTCGAACGCCCTTCGGCCTTGCTGACCACGGTAATCGGAAGATCGGGCCCGCCGACATCCCGCCAGTTCCCGATGGCACCCGTATAAATGCCGATGACCTGCTTCCTGGACAGCTGCGACACGGGGTTGTCCCGATGCACGACAAGGCCCACCCCGTCCCGTGCCACCAGCACGCGATCGAGATCCGCTTCATCCTCCGCGAGCGCCCGCGACACCATGCCCAGCTCCGCGACACCCTGGCGCACGTCGAGCACCCCCCGCGAGCTGCCCCCTGCCTGGACCTCGATACGCACGCCGGGATGATCCGCCTCGTACGCTTTGGCAATTTCCGACATCAGGGGCGCAATGGTGCTGGACCCCACGACCAGGATGCGCCCTTCGCCGCCCCGGCCATCGGCATTCTCCGCCGTCCCGTTCACGCACGCTGCCAACATGCCTGCGGTCATGACTAGAGCAACGTAGGGCATCACGCTCCATCGGGGCCGCACCCCATGCCTTCCGTCCATTGGACCTCCCACTCCCGTTTCTCCTCGTCCCTGGTCTCCACGGCATCGAATGCAGCGTGGATGCGTCTGCAACCCTTGCGTAGGGCGCATTGCAGCGCCTCGAACGATACGTTTCGCGTCCTGATGCTAGCCGTGCGGGCGCAGCGCATGAATAGAAGCTATGTACTATGGCGCCCACCTCGCCCACGCAGGTAGCTTCGACTCCGAGCGTAGCGACGCCGCCTGCCCGACCGGGCCCGGCTCCCGTGTTCGCCTCGCCGTCCACTCGAACAGGGAGTCCGAGCCATGTCCAATGCCACCGCTTCGCCCGCACTCGCGGGTCCGGCCGACCTTCGCGTGCCCAGCCGACGCAGCCATATCGAGAGCCGCCACGAGAAGGGGGACAGCTACTTCAATCTGCTCGCCTACATCGCGTCCAACGCGGTAGCGGGTGAAATCATGGCCGTGGAGAACTATTCGGAGATGGTGCCGCTGATGCCGGACACCGAAAGCAAGATCGAGGCCGTCAAGCAGGCGCACGAGGAGTGCAAGCACATCCTGATGCTGTCCAGCCTTGGCAAGCGGCACGACTATGACGTCATGCGCGAAATCGTCGAACCGCAGTGGTTCAACATCCGTCGGCACTTCAGCACGGCGGTCGCCAACAAGGATCTCGGTGCGTGCCTGCTGATCCAGGACCTGATGACCGAGACCATGGCGATCGTGCTGTATCGCACGCTCAAGCGCGAAGGCGACCCGGATACGTCGAGCCTGGCCGGAAAGATCCTCGAGGACGAACTGGAGCACCTTGAGATCGGGCTCGCGCGCATCCGGCGGATGCGCGAGGACGATGCCGACGCCATCAATGACAGCCTGCGCTGGGCACACCATCGCGTCATGCCCGAGCTGTTCAGCATGGTCAGCACCAGTTGCCATTTCCTTTGCGACCGGCTGCACATTGATTGCGGTGCTCTCAGCCTGGGTGACCTCAAGACCGACATCGACGAGATCCGGATCGAAGCACTCGATGCCTACGTCGAGACGCTGGACCGGGCGGGCTTCGAGCCCGAGGTGACGGCACCACTGGTCGAGGCGATGCAGTCCTACGGCGGGATGCCCTCCGCCAGTGCCGGCCTCGCAGGCCACTGAAGCCGCCCCTGCGCCACGACGCGAGGGCGAAGGGCCATGACCGATTGGCTGGGCGAGTTCACCCGCTTCCTCGTGCTCGACGGAGCACTGCTCATCGGGCTGTTCCTGCTGGTGACCTGGGGCGTGGTCCTGGCGCAACAGCGCTTCCCGTTCCAGGCCCAGCAGGGCCGACTGCTCGGAGCGTCCGGATTCAAGGCCTCCTTCCTGGCGAGCGTGGGCGGGGTGGTCACACCGTTCTGCTCATGCTCAACCATCCCCGCACTGAATGGCATGTTGCGTGCAGGCGTTGGATTCGCGCCCAGTTTCGCGTTCCTGGTGTCCTCTCCGGTGGTGAACGAGGGGGTCTTCATCCTGCTGTTCCTCACCCACGGTGCATGGCCCGGCCTGGTGTTCATCGCCACCGGACTTGCACTCACCACCGTCGCCGGCGTGGTGGCCGCGCGGATCGGACTGGGACGCCATGTCGCCATCATGTCCACCGCGCCCAGCGGCGCGACCTTCGTCGGCGATGCCTCCCGCCCGGCATGGCCGGGCCTGGCGCCCGCGAGCCGCTTCGCCTGGAGGGCCGCACGCGAGGAACTGCGCAGGACCGGGCCCTATCTGGCCCTCGGCCTGCTGGTGGGCGGCCTGATTTACGGCGCCGTGCCGACGCACACGCTGCTCACGCTCGTGGATGCGCTCCCGTTGCCGGCGCTCTACCTCGTCTGCGCCCTGGTCGGCCTGCCGCTCTACATCTCTCCCGTTGCAGCGCTTCCCATCGGACTTGCACTTCTGGAGAAGGGCTTTCCCGGTGGTCCCCTGGTGACCTTCCTGGTCGCAGCCATCGGCACCAGTCCGCCGGAAGTGGTCCTGTTGTTCCGCATGTTCCGCTTGCCGCTTGTCGTGGCACACACCCTCACCGTACTGGGTTGCGCGCTCCTGCTTGGGCTGATCGTGGCCCTCACCCTGTAGTCCTGAACCGGAGGTCCGGATGTTCGGCTTGTTCAACAAAGCACCCCCCGAAGGCGATCTCGCCCTTGTCAAACAGGCGCTGGGTAAGGATGTCGCCGTGCTCGTATCGGCCAGTTGCTGCACGCAGGGCACGGCCGACATCGATGCCCGTGCGGAAGAAGCCGTCCGGAAGGCGCTTGACGATGCCGGCCTCGACTGGCCGGTGCTCAACCTCACGCTGACCCAGGCGCAGCGGGCGCTGGGCGCCCTCGAAGGCCGGTTGGATCCGGCGGAAGCCCGGCTTGCCGGACAGGTCTCGGAGTTGTTCATGTCGCACGGGCTCACGGCGTTCCCGGTCGTCATGGTCAGCCAAAGGCTCGTTTCCTTCGGCGGTGCGCCGGATGTCGCGCTGGTCCGGACCGCCCTCGATACCCTTCCAAGCCATGAAAGCGCTGCTTGAGCGGGCGCGCCGCGGGGGACGCGTGCTGCTCACCGGCGGCACCGGTTACCTCGGTGCGCTGGCGGCCGCAGGGATGCTGCATGACGGTTGGGCCGACGTCGTCGTGGTACCCACCCGCCAGGACATCGCACCGGGCACGCTGCCGCCACCCATCCTGCGCGAACTGGAGGCGCTGGGCGCATGCCCGGAGGATCATGCCTCACGCGTCGTGGCATATCGCTGGGCGGGCGCAGAAGATGCGTCGGTCGAGGCATTGCGCGAACTGATGGCGCGCGAACGCATCGATACCGTGGTGCACTGCGCAGGGTGCCTCGACTACTTCGACGAAGCCGCCTTGAACCAGATCAACGTCGCCTTCACCCAGCGCGTTGCCGAAGCGGCCGGCCTGGCTGACGTGTCGCTGCTGGCCTTCATTTCCTCCGCCTATGCGGCCGGGTACTCGGATGCCATGGTCCCCGAGGCGGCGCTGGCCGAACCGCGTCGAGACCCGACCCACTACACCGCCACGAAGCGCGCTGCCGAACATGCGATCGCGGCGGCGGGCGTCCCCTTCCTGGTGATCCGGCCATCCATCGTGATCGGGGCGGCCGAAGACGGCCGCTACAGCGGCAAGCGCTATGGCGTGTACCAGCAGTGGATGGGCATCGAGCGCCTGTTGAGCGAACGTCATCGCGCCCGCCTCCACGTGGTGGCCACGGACCAGCCGCTGAACCTCGTGCACCAGGACACGTTCCAGTCGGCCCTGTTGGCGATTCTCGCCCGCGTCCCGGACGGTGCCCATGTCAACCTGGTGTCCGACAACGGCAGCTCCCCTTCGATGAAAGCGCTCTGGCGCCAGTTCTGCGACGTGCTGCGCCCGGACCAGGTGGTATTCCATGCCAGCCTCGACGAAGTGGACCTCAAGGCACTGGACCTGCGCCAGCGCAACTATCTTTCATTCGCCCGTACCAACCTGGAAATCGGCGCCTATCCCTGGCGGTTCGAACACGGCTGGCTGGACTGCCTGCGGGCGGACGGGCTGCGGTTCACCCAGGCCACGCTCGACACGGTCCAGGTCTGCCAGGACCGCTTCGTGGCCGCGTCCGGTCCGCTCGCGCGCTATCACGCCCGGTTCGGGGGCCAGTTGCCTCGGGTCGTCGAATATCTCGAGGGGACGCCTGATGAACTCGACCACACGCCCTGGCATGAACGCGCCTGACCGGTATGCGGTCCGTGCCGTCCCGCTGAGGCACCAGGCAACCCTGCTCGCCGACGCGCTGCAGGATCGATTCGAAACAGAGCAAGCGGTATGTCCCCGGATCTTGTGGTGGGGCATCGAGGACTCCGGGTTCAGCGAGCAACTGCTGCCCCGGGCCGCAGCGTCGGCCACGATCGCGGACACGCGTCATCGCGCCCTTCGACAGCTGCCGGTCGTGCGCGAGCAGCGGGCGCGCGCACTTCGGCTGCTTCGGCTGCACGACCTTCGCGAGGACGCGGAGGGTGTGGAAGCCTTGCTCCAGCGCGGCGGAATCCGTGACCTGGACACCTACCTGATGTTCTCCGAGCAGCGGGACGACCTGCGGCACCGGCAACCGGCGGCGGAGGACGGCACGTTCGACAGGCTTGTACTGGACCTGACCGTCAACCGCGTGGCGCCTGGCCTGCAACCCTTGCTGCTCGCCGAGGCCCATCGCGTGATGGCCCTGGACGGACGCCTGCTGGCCACGGTACTGGTGGCGGACGAGCCCCTTGATGGTCCCCATGCCATCCAGGGACTGCAGGCCGGCCATCGCCTCCACCTGCCGACGGAGCAGGCCGCCATCGGCCTGTTCGAGGCCGCGGGTTTCCATGGGTTGCAACTGCACTTCGCGGCGATCGCCGACCCCGAAGCGGTCGACCGCATCGGCGATGTCGAGGTGCGCCTGTGCGTGGTCGAAGCGTTCAAGGGCAAGGCCGGGCCCTGCTTCGAACTGGGGCAGGCGGTGATGTACCGCGGGCCGTGGCGGGAGGTTCACGACGATGATGGCCATCGTTATCGGCGCGGGCAGCGCGTCGCGGTCTGCGCCAAGACGTATGCGCTGCTGATGCGATCCCCCTATGGGGGCGACCTGGTCGGTCTGCGCAGCGTGAACGAACCGCCCCTCGACGCCGCATCGCCGTTCGACTGCAACACGCCGGCCGAACGTCCGGTACGGGTCACCAAGGGTCTGGTGCCTTTTGATGGCAGCCGTCCGCCATCCGACACCTGCGCCCCGGGCAGTGGATGCTGCTGAGCCACCCTGTCAGACCTCACGGCCGGATCGCCGGCGCGTTGGCGTATCTCCCTATACTGGAGCGCGCGTCGCAGTACCGCGCATGCGACCCGCGAAGGGCGGGTAGACGGAGATGGAAAGCCTTGCACAGGGATGGAACCAGTTGGGACGTGCTGCGCGCACGCCTGTTCGAAGACGAAAGCCGGGATATCGATGGCGATTGCCTCGATGTCGACTGCCTCGCCGTCGGCCTGGCGACGGTCGAGACCCCGGCCGTGCACATCGACCGGATACTGCACCTCGAGGGTGAGATCCACGAGGAGCCGCGCACGCTGCGCAGCCACTGCGCGTCGCTGGTTGCGATCTGGTCGGCCGTACAAGCACCGTCCATCGTCGACTTCGACGCCTGCGCCTGCGTGGGACGCCGGTTGCTGGCACGTCGGCCAGCGAGCCGTCGCTTCGCGATCCATGCGCAAGCGGGGACGGGCTCGCAGGTGCTGTTCGTGGTGATCAGTGCGACCCGCCCCTGGCCCGACGTGGCCGGCGTGAAGCACGTCATCGACAACCTGGTTTCGGAAGCATCCCGGTTGCATGCGATGCGTCCGGCGATCCCTGGCAACGTGCCCCGGGCCGCATCGGAAGGGCTTGACTGGTACCTGTTCACCGCACGCGAGGCCGAGATCCTGCGGCTGGTAGCAGGCGGTCTGAGCAACAAGCAGATTGCCCGGGAACTGGGGTCCAGCCCCAATACGGTGCGCAACCAGATCCATGCCGTGTTCCGCAAGGCCGGGGTGTCCAACCGCACGGAACTCGCGTTGCGGGTGGCGTCCTCGTCCTAGCTCGCCTCGCCCGCTCCGCGCGCGCTCAGGCCACGTCCGACCCGCGGCGCAGCGGCACCGGCGCGGTGGCGATGCGCTTCTTGAGGTCCTCCATCGTGCCAGGCATGACCACCAGGTAGGTCATGAGCTGTTCGGCCAGTTCCATCAACAGGTCGGCGCTCACCTTGTCGATCGCGGCCTCGTCATCGAACTGGCGCCCGAACGTGCCCGCCGGCTCGAGCAGCTGTGCCACGTCCTGCAGGGGACGGCTCAGGTCCAGCTCACCGGGCAGCGCTTCGAGCTGCCGCGCGAGCGGCTGGTCGCGGTGCGTCTCGCCGAGGAGCTGGATCACCAGGCCCTGCAGCAGGTGCCGGACCATCAGGGCGGACGCGCCCCAGTCGGCGGTGTTGTAGAGCTTCAACGCTGAATCGTAGGTCCGTGCCAGGGGACCCGAGAGTGACTGGAGGTAGTTGACGCCGGGCATCGCCTCGCGGCGCGCCGAGCCCGGGTAACAGTAGAGGCCGTTCTCGCGCACCGTGGCTTCCGGCGTCAGCAACTGGATGAACAGCACGCTGCCCTCGCAGCGCGAACAGGTCATTTCAGAGGCCGCGACCTCGTGGCCGTGCTCCTGCCAGCTGCGCGCTTCGAGCACCGCGACCTTGAGGCAATGCGGGCATGTCAGTTCGACCGTCCTGGGGAACGTGTTCGAGAAGCGTGATTGCACATAGCGGTCTTCGACGGACTGCATCGTCGTCCCCTCCTGCCGGGTTCCGGATAACGCGGAAGATCCTGGGATCCCCGGGACCACAAGTAACACGGTGTCTCGTGAAGGCAACGTCGGGAATTGCTGAACCCGGACGCGTGCATGGCGTGCCGGCGTAGGGAATGCCTGGCGGAGCTGCGCGTCCCGGCCACGGATGAGACGGAACGCGCGCGTTCAGAGTCCGCGCGCCGCCTCTGCCACGGCGCGGAACAGCGCGCGCCCCTTGTTCATGGTCTCTTCCCACTCCTTGCGCGGATCGGAGTCATGGACGATGCCCGCGCCGGCCTGGACATACAGGCGGCCGTCCTGGATCACCGCGGTGCGGATGGCGATCGCGGTGTCGGCGTCGCCGTGCCAGCCGATGTATCCGACCGCGCCGGAGTAGATGTTGCGGCGGATCGGTTCAAGTTCGCGGATGATCTCCAGAGCGCGGATCTTCGGCGCACCGCTGACGGTCCCGGCCGGGAAGGTCGCGCGCAGCACGTCGGCGTAGCTCATGCCCGCCTTCAGGCGACCGGTCACTTCGCTGACGATGTGCATGACGTGGCTGTAGCGTTCGATGGTGAACTGCTCGCCCATCTGCACGCTGCCCGCCTCGGATACGCGGCCGGTGTCGTTGCGGCCCAGGTCGATCAGCATGAGGTGCTCGGCGCGCTCCTTGGGGTCGGCGAGCAGTTCGGCTTCGAGCGCGTCGTCCTGCTCGGGCGTGTCGCCGCGCGGTCGCGTGCCGGCGATCGGCCGAACGGTGACCGTCCCGTCCTGCAGGCGCACGAGGATTTCCGGCGAGGAACCGACCACCTGCATGTCGCCGACATCGAGGAAATACATGTAGGGCGACGGATTCAGGGCACGCAGGGCGCGGTAGACATCGACCGGACGCGCCTTGAAAGGCACCGAAAGGCGCTGGCTGAGCACGACCTGGAAGATGTCGCCGGCACGGATGTATTCCTTGGACTGCTCGACCGCGTCGATGAAGCCTTCGCGGGTGAAGCCCGACACGAAGTCCGCTTCCTCCAGACCGTTGGGATCCAGCGTTTCCGGGTAGCTTGTACCGCCGTGTCGAAGCCGGTGCACGAGCTGGTCGAGGCGGCGCGTCGCCCGTGCATAGGCCTGCGGCTCCTGCGGGTCCGCATGCACGATCAGGTAGAGGCGACCGCGCAGGTTGTCGAACACCGCCAGCTCCTCGCTCAGCATCAGCAGGATGTCCGGGGTCCCCAGCTGGTCTTCCTTGTCGCCGCCGGCCAGGCGTGGCTCGATGTACCCCACGCATTCGAACCCGAACCAGCCGACCAGCCCGCCCGTGAAGCCCGGCAGCCCCTCCACCTCGGGCACGGAATGCGCACGACGCAGGCGTTCCACTTCGGCGAAGGGATCGGCGACCTCGCGGTGCTCGACGAGCTCACCGTGCTCGGTGACGAACAGGCTGTGCCCGGCGAACGCATACACCCGGCGTGCAGGGAGGCCGATGATCGAATAGCGGCCGAAGCGCTCGCCGCCCTCGACGGACTCGAAGAGATAGGTGTGCGGGCCGTCTGCCAGTTTCAGGTACACCGAGAGCGGCGTATCGAGATCGGAGAAGACCTCGCGGACGACGGGGATGCGGGTGTGGCCAGCGTCGGCGAGGCGCTGGAAGTCCTCAGCCGAGAGAGCGGTGCGGGCGGGGTTGTTCACGCGGCAGTTCCTTTGGGTGCGACGGGGCGAGTGCAATGGCGGCCTGCAGGTGCCATCGCCAACCCGTGTCGCCACGGCAGGAGTGCTGGATCGCCCCGGTTCTCATCGCCCCTACTTTAGCCGATCGCGAGCGGCCCCCGGCAGCGGCTCAGGCCGGCTGCAGGACCGGTGCGGGGCCCGGGGGCTCCAGGCCCGCCGGATTGCCGGGAACGCCAAGCAGCGGGCATCCCGGCGGAAGGTGCATCCGGATGCGCCGCGCGACGCAGTCGATGCGATAGCGCCGCGCCTGGGCCGGCTCCCCATCCAGGTTGAGTGCCAACGGCGCGTCCGCTTCGATTTCAAGCCAGGCCAGCCGCTCCTGTATCGCGACCGACTCGAGCGCCTCGACCTTGCCTTCGGTGAACACCGCCGCGAGGGTCTGTCCGACGGCGCCCTCCAGCGGCGGAATCACGGTAAGGTCCAGGCGCCCGTCGTCGATCACCGCCTCCGGGCACAGGGGCTGTCCTCCGCCCGCCTGCCGACCGTTGCCGACGCCCAGGGCGATGAAATCACCCTGCCACTCGAAGCCGGGACCCGACAGCCGCGCGCGCTGCGGCTCGATGCGTCCCAGCCGGGCGACGCCGGTGAGCCAGTAAGCGAGCCCGCCCAGCACCTTTTTCAGTCCTTCGTCCGCCTCGGTCGTCGCCTCGGTACCGAAACCACCGCTGGCGAGGTTCACGCACCAGCCGACCTGGCCGTCGGCGTCGATCCGCAACAGGTCCACCGGCGTGGCCGGCGTGTCGCGTACCAGCGCCAGGCAGGCGTCGGGCTCTTCGGGAATGCCGGCCGCGCGCGCGAGGTCGTTGGCCGTTCCCAGCGGCAGGATGGCCAGTGCAGGGAGCCGGTCGCCATCGGCTTCGCGCCGGGCGAGGGACGCGGCAAGCACGCTGACGGTACCGTCGCCGCCCCCGGCCACCAGCACGTCGACTCCGGCATCGATGGCTTCGTCGGCGTAGCGTTCCGCATCCCCGGGCTCCCAGGTGACGCGGACGGCGAGGTCGATGGCCGAATCCCGCATGGCCTGGACCGCCGCGCGGATGTCGTCATCCTGTGCGGCCTTGCCATGCAGGATGAGCTGCCAGCGTCGGGGAGGCGTGGGGGACGGGTGTTCGATGGGCATGCGCCGAGCCTAGGCGGCGCGAGAGGGAGATGCCGTGAACGAAGGCGGCGAAAGGCTGAATACCGGTCGAATGACTCGGAACCGCCATGACCGTGACACGCGCGTGTCACGGTCCGCGCGGAGCATGGGAGTCCATTCCCATGGACGACGGGCGGAGGCAGGATCGCCTCCATATTTTCCGCGCTGGCGCACGAAAGACCCCAGGTTCGCAACGCAGACTTCGGGCCCCTTTCGGCGCTGCCACACCCCCGGCGCCTTCGGCGCGCCCCCTCGCTCGGCGGGGGTGGAGGGGCACCCAGGACCGATGCTTCACTTCATCGGCAAGAACCGGACTCAGCGCGCGGCGTCGACCTCGGCCCTCATGCGGCGGATCACGTCGGCATAGTCGCCGGCATTGAAGATGGCCGAGCCCGCCACGAAGGTATCGGCACCGGCCTGGGCGATCTCCCGGATGTTGTCGGCCTTCACGCCGCCGTCGATCTCGAGCCGCACGTGCGGGGCCCGCGCGTCGATCATCGCCCGCACCGCGCGCAGCTTCTCCAGCGCCGACGGGATGAAGGACTGGCCGCCGAAGCCGGGGTTCACCGACATCAGCAGCACCAGGTCGAGCTCCTCCAGCACGTAGTCCAGTACTTCGACGGGGGTGGCCGGGTTCAGCACCACGCCCGCCTGGCAACCGGCCGACTTGATCAGCTGCACGCTGCGATGGACATGGCGGCTGGCCTCGGGATGGAAAGAGATCAGCGAGGCACCGGCCTTGGCGAAGTCGGGAATGATCCGGTCGACCGGCTCGACCATCAGGTGCACGTCGATCGGCGCGGTCACGCCATGCTTGCGCAGCGCTTCGCACACCATCGGGCCGATGGTCAGGTTGGGGACGTAGTGATTGTCCATCACGTCGAAATGCACCCAGTCGGCGCCGGCGGCGAGCACGGTGTCGACCTCCTCGCCCAGCTTGGCGAAGTTGGCGGACAGGATGGACGGGGCGATGACGGTGGGCTGCATGATGGGGTCTCTTCTAGGATCTCTTGCGCAGGGTCTTGATGCGGTCGTAGGCAGCGTTGAGCTCGCGGGCCCGGGCCTCGGCCTGGCGCCTCAGCTCCGGGGCGGCCCCCTCGAGCCGATCCGGATGGTACTGGCCGATCAACCGGCGATAGGCGCGATCGACCTCGGCATCGGTGGCCTCCTCGGTCAGGCCGAACACCGCGTAGGGATTGGTCCGCTGGCGCAGGCGGAACCAGTCGACATCGAAGGCATGGCCGACCAGCAGGCCGACGAGCGCGCCAAGGACGGGATTGAAGCGGAGCAGCGCGGCTCCGGCGATGAACCCCAGCAATTTGCCGTACCAGCGCCGCATCGCGCTCCCTCTGAAGTCTCGAATCGATCCGGTCGCGACGCGACAATGACCGCCGCCGCCAGAACCGGGACACCGCGCCCGGAATCCTCTGTCCAGTGTACCTGCACGCGGACGCGGACCGGCGTACACTGGCCGGCCCTGTCGCGGCGGCAGGGCTTCCCGGCCCCCGCCCGAACGGGGCATGCACGCGCCCATGGCGCCCGATCGGGGATCACCGCGTTGTCCAGCATTGCGAACCAGAACGTCCTGTCACAGTCCGACCTGCCGGGCCTGGCCCTGCGCCATCGCGGCAAGGTCCGCGACGTGTTCGACCTGCCGGCCGCCACGCTCCCGGCCGACGCACCGGGCGACTGCCTGCTGATGGTCGCCACGGACCGCCTCAGCGCCTTCGACGTGGTGCTGCCCGACCCGATCCCGGGCAAGGGCGCGATGCTCTGCCAGATCAGCAATTTCTGGTTCGGCAAGACCGAGCACATCGTCCGTAACCACCTGACCGGCATCGATGTCGCATCGGTGCTGCCCGCAGGGGTCGATCCGGCACCCTACCTGCAGCGTGCGGTGGTGACGCGCCGGCTCAAGCCCGTCCCGATCGAATGCATCGCGCGCGGCTACGTGATCGGCAGCGGCTGGAAGGACTACCAGCGCACCGGGCGCGTCAGTGGCATCACGCTGCCGGATGGCCTGCGCCAGGCCGAGAAACTGGCCGAACCGATCTTCACTCCGTCGACCAAGGCGGCGGTGGGCGACCACGACGAGAACATCGACTTCGACACCGCCGTCAAACTGTGCGGCGCCGAACTGGCCGAGGCGGTGCGCGACGCGACCCTGCGGCTGTACCGCTACGCCGCGGACTTCGCGGCTACCCGCGGGATCCTGCTGGCCGACACCAAGTTCGAGTTCGGCACCGACGCCGACGGTCGCCTGTACGTGATGGACGAGATGCTGACCCCGGACTCGTCGCGCTACTGGCCCGCGGACGAGTACGAAGTCGGCACCAGCCCGCCCAGCTACGACAAGCAGATCGTGCGCGACTACCTGGAGACGCTGGACTGGGACAAGACACCGCCCGGGCCCTCCCTCCCGGCTGAAGTGATCGAGCGCACCCGTGCCCGCTACGCCGAGGCCCTGCAGCGCCTGGCCGGCATCGAAGTCGCCTGACGGAAATTCGCCGCCTTCCATCCGCGATGCGGCGGCGCGGCGGGCGTGGAACCTGCCATGGCGCTATGCTCGGGGCGTCCATACGCCAGCGCACCTGCCCGCCATGAACGCCGCCTCCGATGCCACTGCCGACGCCGTCACCCCGCGCCCCATCGACGTCTGGTTCGCCCACTATTCCGACGACCACCAGGACCCGAGCAACCAGCTGATCCACGTGGTCTGCGTGCCGGCGATCCTCTGGAGCGTGATCGCCCTGCTGTGGTGCATCCCCTCGCCCGGAAGCTGGTTCCTGCCGGGGTTCTGGGCCGGCCTGGCCATGTTCGCGACCTGGGCGTTCTATCACCGCGCCTCGCGCCGGCTCGGCTTCGGCATGCTCGCGGTGTTCGTGCTGATGGCCTGGTTCACCCGCTGGCTGCACGGCATCTACGGGACGCAGACCCTGCTCTACATCGCGATCGGCGTGTTCGTGGTGGCCTGGGTCGGGCAGTTCGTGGGCCACAGCAAGCTGTTCGAAGGCAAGCGACCCAGCTTCCTGACGGATCTTCGCTACCTGCTGATCGGCCCGGCCTGGGTGCTCTCCAAGCTGTATCGCAAGCTCGGCTGGCGCTACTGAGTACGCCGTCGGCTTGCCCCGGTCGGGCGGATTCTCCGCGCGCCTGTCGCCGGCCGGCAGTGCGTGGTCTACTGGACAGGTAGCGGCCCATGATCCGGGCCCGCGGCCGTCGCCATGCCCACCCGTGACCTGCTTCTCCTGCTCCTGGTCGTACTGGCCTGGGCCTTCAATTTCCTCACCTCCGCGCTGGCGATGCGCGAGATCCCGCCGTTCCTGTTCACCGCGCTGCGCTTCGCCTTGCTGGCCATCCCGCTGGCGTTCGTGATGAAGCGACCGCCGCCGGGCCAATGGCCACGCCTGCTGGCGGTCTGCCTGTGCGTGGGCGTGCTGCATTTCGGCCTGAGCTTTTCGGCGCTGAAGCTGGCGGGCAACCTGTCCTCCGCGGCCATCGTGCTGCAGAGCTATGTGCCGATGACCGCGATCCTCGCCTGGCTGGTGCTCGGCGAGCGTTTCGGCTGGCGCACCGGGGTTGCGATCGGCATCAGCTTCTGCGGCGTGCTGGTGCTGGGCTTCGATCCCATGGTGCTGGACCGGCCGATGGCGCTGGTGCTGATGCTGGTGTCGGCGTTCTTTCTTGCGGTCGGCACGGTGCTGATGAAGCCGCTGCGGGGACTGGACATGTTCAGCCAGCAGGGCTGGACGGCGGTGGTCAGCGTGCTGCCGCTGCTGGCGATCAGCCTGTGGCTTGAGCCCGGTGCGCTGCGCGGCCTCCCGGACTGGAGCGCGGTCGCGTGGTTGGGTGCGGTGTACGCGGCGCTGGTGTCCTCGCTGCTGGGCCACGGTCTCTACTACGTGCTCGTGCAGCGCCACCCGGTGGCTACCGTCACCCCGTGGCTGCTGCTGGTGCCGGTGATCGCGGTCGGCCTGGGCATTGCCTTCTGGGGCGACCGGCCGGGACTGGAGCTCTGGATGGGCGGCGCGATGGTGCTGGGCGGCGTGCTGGGCGTGGCCCTGCGCACCCTGCAGAAGAGCCGCGAGGCGAAGCGCACCCCCCTGCCGCCCGCATCGGAGACGCTGTAGGGCCTTAGGCCGCCATCGGCCGGAACATCGAAGCCTCCGGCTCGAACGGACGCGGCGCATAGCCGAAATCACGCATGGCGGGCCGGGCATCGAACACCAGGTCCTCGCGCATCCTCGGCACGGCGGCGCCGAGACCGCGCGCCATCCCGAGGCCGTTCGCCAGGCCCAGCAGCAGCTGGAACAGCGGCGGCGGCAGCTCGAGGCAGTACGCCGGGGGCTGGAGGGAGGCGAGCACGCGCCGGATCATGTCCCGGTACGCCAGGGCCTCGCCGCCGGGCAGCGCATAGGCCTTGCCGTAACTGGCGGGCACGTGGACACAGGCCATCGCCGCCGCGGCCAGGTCCTCCACATGGACGGGCTGGCGCAGTCCCCGGGCCCCCTCGGGCAACGGAAACACCCGCCAGCGCGCGGCCAGTGCAGCCACCCGGCTGAGCGTCGCGTCACGGCCGCAGCCGTAGACCAGAGTCGGGCGCAACAGGGTCGCGTGGGCACCGCGGGCATGGGCGGCGGCCAACACGGCGGCCTCCGCCTCGACCAGCCGGCGGGCGACGTCGCGCTCGGCGGCGTCGACCGAATCGCCCTTGGTGTCGACGCTGGTCGAACCGAAGGCAACCACGCGCGGGGCCCGCACGCCGACGTCGCGATACCAGTGGGAGAAACGGTCCAGCGGGCCGGCACTGAACACCGCGTCGACCCGCAGCGGCAGAACCGGCAGGTCCTCGAAGCCGCCGAGGCGCCAGTCGACCCCGGCTCGCGCCGGCTGCGGCTCGCGCGACACCGCGGTGACCCGCCAGCCCGCCCCGCACAGGCGGTCGAGGAGCGCCTGGCCGATCTGTCCACTGCCCCCGAACAGCAGGGCATGTCGCGTGCGGGCAGCGGAAGTGTCGGCCATCGGCACAGCATACGGGGCCTTCCGGCATGGCGGGCGGGCACGGGCCTTCGGGTAGAATGGGCGGCCGCAGGTGCGAACGGAAGCCGTTCGCGCCCCACCTCCCCCGCTGCCCTTGCGCTGCGCCGCACCGACACTGGAGCGAGATGCTGGAACTGCTGCTGGCCCTGCCGTTCGTGATCGCCCTGGTGGTGATGCTCCTGCGTTCGGCATCCCGTCGCACCACGGCCTGGCTGGCCGGCCTCGCGCCGCTCGCGGGGCTGGTGCTGCTCGCCACGATGACCCCTGCGGTGATGTCGGGCAACGTGCCCGAGTCCACCCACCCGTGGATCCCGCAGATCGGGCTGATGTTCTCGCTGCGGATGGACGGGCTGGCGTGGATGTTCGCGCTGATGGTGCTGGCGATCGGCGCGCTCGTGGTGATGTACGCGCGCTACTACCTCGGCCGGGAGGAAGACGCCCCGAAATTCTTCGGCTACCTGCTGCTGTTCATGGGCGCCATGCTCGGCATGGTGCTGGCCGGGAACCTGCTGCTGCTGGCGGTGTTCTGGGAGCTCACCTCGATCACCTCGTTCCTGCTGATCGGCTACTGGTCGGGCCGCAGCGAGGCGCGCGAGGGCGCGCGCATGGCGCTGACCATCACCGGCGCAGGCGGACTGGCCCTGCTCGGCGGCGTGATCCTGATCGGCCAGGTGGTCGGCAGCTTCCAGCTGGACGCCGTGCTGGCCGCCGGCGACCTGATCCGCGCCGATCCGCTGTACCCGGCCATCCTCGGCCTGGTATTGGCCGGCATCTTCACCAAGAGCGCGCAGTTCCCCTTCCACTTCTGGCTGCCACACGCCATGGCGGCGCCGACGCCGGTGTCGGCCTACCTGCACTCGGCGACGATGGTGAAGGCCGGCGTGTTCCTGCTCGCGCGGCTGTACCCGGTCCTCGCGGGAACCGACCTGTTCTTCTACGTCGTCAGTGCGATCGGCGCGATCACCCTGCTGGTCGGCGCATGGAATGCGATCTTCCAGCATGACCTGAAGGGCCTGCTGGCCTACTCGACGATCTCGCACCTGGGCCTCATCACCCTGCTGTTCGGCCTGTCGACGCCGTTCGCCGTGGTCGCCGGCCTGTTCCACATCCTGAACCACGCGACCTTCAAGGCCTCGCTGTTCATGGCGGCCGGCATCATCGACCACGAGACCGGCACCCGCGACATGCGCCGGCTGGGCAACCTGCGCCGCTACCTGCCCTACACCAGCGTGTTGGCGATCGTCGCTTCGCTGGCGATGGCGGGCATCCCGCTGCTCAACGGCTTCCTGTCGAAGGAGATGTTCTTCGCCCAGGCGCTGGAGATCGAGGGTCACGCGGCGATGCGGATCGCGATGACGGTGGCGGCCTTCCTGGCCGGCGTGTTCGGCGTGGCGTACAGCCTGCGCTTCGTCCACGACACCTTCTTCGGCGAAGGCCCCCGCGCGGTCGACCGCGAGATCCATGAACCGCCGCGCTTCATGCGCATCCCGGTCGGCATCCTGGCGGCCTTGTGCCTGGCCGTGGGCGTGGTGCCGGCCTGGACCGTGGCCCCGGTGCTGGCGACCGCCGCGCAGGGCGTGCTCGGAGACGCCGTGCCCGAGTACAGCCTGTCGATCTGGCACGGTTTCAACATGCCGCTGATGATGAGCCTCGGCGGCGTGGTCGGCGGTGCACTGCTGTACCTGGGCCTGCGCCGCTTGATCAACCTGCATGCCGTCGCCCGGCATGCGATCGGACGCCATCTGTTCCGGGTCAACACGCGCGCCGTGCTGATGGGTGCGCGGCGCATCACCTTCCATCTCACCAACGGCAGCCTGCAGCGCTCGTTGTGGTGGGTGCTGGTCTCCCTGGTCGCATTGAGCGGCGTCGCAACCGTGTCGGGCCTGCAGTCGGGGCTGGGGAGCAGCCAGCCCATGCCGGCGCTGGGCTGGGCGACGTGGGCGATCCTGGTGCTGGCGACGGTCGGTACCGTCGTCCTGCACCGGCAGCGCCTCGTGGCGCTCGTGGTGATCGGCGCGGTGGGCCTGGCGGTCAGCCTGATGTTCGTGCTGATGTCGGCACCCGACCTCGCGCTGACCCAACTGCTGGTCGAGATGGTGACCATCGCGCTGATGCTGCTGGCGCTGAACTACCTGCCGCAGGAGTCGGTGCGCACCGACCAGGTCGCCCGGCGTTGGCGCGACGCGACGATCGCCGGGGTCGTGGGCCTCGGCATCGGCGCGCTGGCCTACGCGATGATGACGCGCCCGGCCGACACCGTCGCCGGCGAGCTGCTGGCGCGCTCGCTGCCGGAGGGCTACGGCCGCAACGTCGTCAACGTGATCCTGGTGGATTTCCGCGGGTTCGATACCTTTGGCGAGATCGCCGTGTTCGGCATCGCGGGCCTGGTCGTGCATGCCATGCTGCGGCGGGCCCGCATCGCCGCCGATGCGCGCATCCCGGGGCCGCCGGGTGCGCTGCCGATGCCGTCGAACCTCAGCCACCTGCTGTTCCCGCTGGCGCTGGCGGTATCCGCCTACCTGTTCCTGCGCGGCCACAATGCGCCGGGCGGCGGGTTCATCGCCGGCCTGGTGCTGACCGTGCCGTTGCTGCTGCAGTACGTGTTGCTGGGCTCCCAGTACGTCGAGTCGCGGCTGGGCTTCAATTACGTCGCCTGCATTGGCGCAGGCCTGGTCATCGCCGCGCTCGGCGGCGTCGGCTCGATGCTGCTCGGCTACCCGTTCCTGACCAGCGGGCACGCCGAACCCCGCCTGCCGCTGATCGGCGAGGTGCCTCTGGCCAGCGCCATGATCTTCGATACCGGCGTGTACCTGGTCGTCTTCGGGGGCGCGATGCTGATCCTGTCGATGATGGGCACGATCCGCCCGCCCCGGGAAACGAAGCCGGCCGTGACCGCACAGGAGCCCGCCTGATGGAATTCGCCCTCGCCAGTGCGATCGGCCTGCTCGCCGCCGGTGGCGTCTACCTGCTGCTGCGCGCGCGCAGCTTCGACGTCATCCTCGGCCTGACGCTGCTGTCGTATGCGACGAACCTGCTGATCTTCTCGTCTGGCCGGCTGGTGGTCGGCAAACCGCCCGTGCTGCGCGACGGCATCGCACCCACCCTGGCGCATTACACCGATCCGCTGCCGCAGGCCCTGGTGCTGACCGCGATCGTGATTGCCTTCGCGATGACCGCGGTCACCATCGTGATCGCGATCCGCAGCCGCGCCGACAATGGCAGCGACCACGTCGATGCCGGCGGCGAGGGCATGCCGTGAGCCTGGCCTTCGCCCAACACCTGCCGGTGCTTCCGATCGTCGTGCCGTTGCTGTTCGGCGCGGTGATGCTGCTGGTCGAGCGTCGCGGCATCGCCGTGCAGCGCGCGCTCGCGGCGACGGGCATGCTCGCCTTGCTGGCCATCTCGATCGCGCTCGTTGCACAGGCGGACGAAGGACGGATCACCGCCTACCTGCTGGGCGACTGGCCCGCGCGGCTGGGCATCGCGCTGGTGGTCGACCGCCTCGGCGCGCTGATGGTGCTGGCGACCACGCTGCTGGCCGCGGGCTGCCTGCTGTATGCCTGTGCCGGCTGGGACCGCCGCGCCATCCACTTCCACGCGCTGTTCCAGTTGCAGCTCGCCGGCCTCAATGGCGCGTTCCTGACCGGCGACCTGTTCAATCTGTTCGTGTTCTTCGAGGTGATGCTGATCGCCTCCTACGGCCTGCTGCTCAGCGGCGGGCGCGGCCCGCGGATGCGCTCCGGCCTGCACTACGTGGTATTCAACATCACCGCATCGACGCTGTTCCTGATCGCGCTCGGGCTGCTCTACGGCCTGCTGGGCACGCTCAACATGGCCGAGATGGCGGCGCGCGTGGCCGCGGCCGATCCCGCCAACGTCGCGCTGATCCGCGCCGCGTCGGGCGTGCTGCTGGTGGTGTTCTGCGCCAAGGCGGCGCTCGCACCCCTGTACCTGTGGCTGCCCAATGCCTATTCGCGCGCGCCGGCCGCGGTGGCGGCGCTGTTCGCGGTCATGACCAAGGTCGGCCTGTACGCGGTGCTGCGCGTGTACACGCTGGTGTTCGGCGACCTCGCGCTGGGCACGCCCGCCGCGGCGCTGGCCGACTGGGCCTGGGCGTGGCTGCTGCCCGCGGGCCTGGTCACGCTGGTGTTGGCGACGCTGGGTGCGCTGGCCAGTTCCAGCCTGCGCATGCTCGCGGCCTTCCTGGTGGTCACCTCGGCGGCGACGCTGTTCATCGCGATCGCGCTCGATACTCGCGCGTCGATCGCGGCCGGCCTGTACTACCTGGTGCACAGCACCTTCGTCGCCGGCGCGCTGTTCCTGATCGTCGACCTCATCCGCCGCCAGCGTGGCGTCGGCGACAACCTCGACACCAACGGCCCGCTGCGGCACGCGCCCCTGCTCGGCCTGATGTTCGCGGTCGCCGCGGTCTCGGTCAGCGGCCTGCCACCGCTGTCGGGCTTCATCGGCAAGACGCTGCTGCTGGATGCGGTCCCGCACGCCCGGATGGGCTGGGTCTGGACGGTGGTGCTGCTGACCGGGCTGATGGCCGTGGTCGCGCTTTCACGGACCGCCAGCCAGGTGTTCTGGCGCGCCGAACCCTGGCCGGAGACGACGCCGGTACCGGCGCCACCGGCGCGCGTGCAGGTGCTGGCGACGGTACTCCTGCTCGGCTATGGCATCGCGCTGACCGTGTTCGCCGGCCCGGTGCTGCGCTACGTGGATGCCGCCGCCGGGCAACTGCTGGCTCCGGCGGACTACGTCGAGGCCGCCCACACCACGCGGCCCCAGCTTCGGGAGCCGTCGCCATGAAGCGCCTGACGCCTTCCCTGCCACTGAGCCTGGCGGTCCTGGTGCTGTGGCTGCTGCTGGTCGCGGACTTCTCGTTGGGCCAACTGGCCATTGGCGTGATCCTGGCCCTGCTGTTGCCGTGGATGGCCGGCATGCTGGAGCCCGAGCGCGCCAGCTTCGGCCGGACCATCGCCATCCTCCAGCTGAGCCGCCGCGTGCTGTGGGACATGGTGCTGTCGAACATCGAGGTTGCCCGCCGGATCCTGGGCCCGGAGCGCGTGCTGACCCCGGGCTTCATCTGGATCCCGCTGGACCTGACCAGCATCCACGGCATCACCGCGCTGGCGAGTATCATCACGCTCACCCCCGGCACCGTGTCGGCCGAACTCAGCGAGGACCGCCGCCACCTGCTGGTGCATTGCTTCAACCTCAAGGACCCGGAGGCGCAGGTGGCGGAGATCAAGGCGCGCTACGAGACCTTGTTGAAGGAGATCTTCCCGTGAGCCCGACCGCATCGCTCGTCGCCGCCGGCGGCGCCGTCCCGACTGGCATGTCGCTGGTCGACGGCGCCATCCTGGCGTCCCTCTACATGGTCGGCATCGCCCTGTTGATGAGCCTCTACCGGCTGCTCAAGGGGCCCAGCCTGCCGGACCGCATCCTCGCGCTGGACACGCTGTACATCAACACCATCGCCGGCCTGATCCTGTTCGGCATGCAGTTGCGCAGCGCGATCTACTTCGAGGCCGCGCTCATCATCGCGATGCTGGGGTTCGTGGGCACCGTGATGCTCAGCAAGTACGTGCTGCGGCGGGACATCGTCGAATGAACATCGTGCTTGAAATCGCGTTGGCGGCGCTGCTGCTGGTCGGCAGCGGGTTCGTGCTGGTCGGCTCCTTCGGCCTGGTCAAGCTCTCGGACTTCTTCAAGCGCCTGCACGGGCCAACCAAGGCCACCACGCTCGGCGTGGGCTGCGTGCTGATCGCCTCGATCGGCCACCACGCCTGGCTGGGGGACGGCCTTGGCCTGCGCGAGGTCCTGATCACCCTGTTCCTGTTCATCACCGCGCCGGTCAGCGCCCACCTGATGTCGCTGGCAGCCCTGAAGCTGGACCCGCGCCAACGGCCGGAGCCCCCGGCGCCGGGCAGCGACGACGGCGCCTGAGGCGCGTCCGCGGCACGACCCGGTTCCCATTTCCGCGGGGCGAGGCCGGTCCGCCCCTTACAAGTCGGCCCGGCCCCGGTACGATTGCGGGTTTGCAGGCCACCCTTTTCGTGGCCCGGACCTCGATCGATGAGCAAGCAACGCTTCCTGGGCATCTGTGCCGCCGGCCTGCTGGCGGTCGCACCCAACCTGTACGCGAGGGACCCGGCGCCCTCCGGCAAGAACATCCTGGGCTGGATCGAGTGGGTGGACATCGGCCGCGGCCCCCTGCGACTGAAGGCCAAGCTCGACACCGGCGCGACGACGTCGTCCCTGACGGCCGAGGACATCGAGGAGTTCCGGAAGGACGGCAAGCGCCATGTCCGTTTCGTGGTGCGTGACGAGGACCATGACGTGGAGGAGACGTTCGAGGCGCGCGTCGTCCGCCACGTTCGCATCCGCCGCCACAGCGGCGAGACCCAGCGGCGCCCGGTCGTCGAGATGCGCATGTGCGTCGGGTCCACCTACCGCAAGGAGGAGTTCACGCTGGTGGACCGCAGTTCATTCGTCTATCCCGTGCTGGTGGGACGCAACTTCCTCGCCGGGCACATCGTCGTCGACTCCGGCGAGACGTTCGTCCGGCGCCCGGACTGCGATGACGCCGGTGCCGGCCGCGACGACGCGGCGGCGACGGTGGCAGGGCACGCATGAAGCGCTGGCACCTGCGCATCCTCGCGATCGTCCTGGCCGCCACCGCGCTGGGGCTGATCGCCTACAAGGCACGCGTGCTTGGCTTCCCGCTCAGTCCGGAAGAGGAGGTGGCCAGCTGGGTGGTGGAGGCGCGCCTGGGCTTCGACCCGGACCAGGAGCACGTCGGCATCAAGGCCGAACTCGCCATACCGGCGCAGCCACCGGGCTTCATGGTCCTGGACGAGAACTTCGTCTCGCGCGGGTACGGCGTCCAGACCGAGATGCGCGGAGACAACCGCGTCGCCTTGTGGAGCATCCGGCGCGCCAGCGGGCCCCAGGCGCTCTACTACCGGGCCACCATCGCGCGCCACGCCCGCGCACCCGTCGACGAGGCGGTGCCGGCGCTGGAAACCACGCCGGATTACGGCGAGCTGGAGGGCGCTGCGGTCGAGGCGATCCTCGATGAAGTCCGCAGCAAGTCCGCCGACATCGCGACGTTCTCTTCGCTGCTGGTGCAGAAGCTGGCGAATCCCGCCAACGACGAGAACGTGCAGTTGCTGCTGCCGCAACCCGCATCACGGGAGGCGCGGACGCGCACCGCGATCCACGTGCTGGCCGGCGCCCACATCCCCGCGCGCACGGTCTGGGGCATCCGGCTGGCGGAGGGGGTCAGCGACCCGCGGCCGGAGCCCTGGCTGGAGGTCAACAACGGCGAGCGCTGGATCGCGATCAATCCGGCCGACGCCAGCCACGGCTATCCGCCGGACTTCCTCATCTGGTGGCACGGCGACACGCCGATGTTCCAGGCCGACAACGCGCGCCACGTGGAACTGCGCCTGTCCACCAGCCGCAAGTTCGAGCCCGCGCTGGACCTGGTGAACCGGCAGACCGCCCTGACCGGTTCGCCGGTAATGGCATACGCATTGTCGAACCTGCCGGTGCACGTGCAGAACGTCTACCGCACCCTGCTGCTGGTGCCGATCGGCATCCTGCTCATCGTGCTGCTGCGCAACGTCATCGGCATCCGGACATTCGGCACCTTCATGCCGGTGCTGATCTCGCTCGCCTTCCGGGAAACCGACCTGGCGTCCGGCGTGCTGCTGTTCACCGTGATCGTGACCGCGGGCCTGGGGGTGCGCTTCTACCTCGAGCACCTCAAACTGCTGCTGGTGCCACGGCTGGCGGTGGTCGTGATCGTGGTGATCATCCTGATGCTGCTGGTCAGCCTGCTCGCCTACCGGCTGGACTTCGACGTCGGCCTGTCGGTCGCACTGTTCCCGATGGTGATCATGGCGATGACCATCGAGCGCATCTCCATCGTGTGGGAGGAGCACGGCCCCGGCGACGCGATCACCCAGGCCGTGGGCAGCCTGGTGGTGGCGGTGGCCTGCTACCTGGTCATGTTCAACGAGCGCGTCGAGTATTTCGTGTTCGTGTTCCCCGAGGCCTTGCTGCTGGTCCTCGCGGTGGCGCTGATGCTGGGCCGCTACACCGGCTACCGCCTGAGCGAACTGCTGCGCTTCCGGGCGCTCGCCGGCAAGGGTGGATCCACGCCATGAGGTGGTTCGCGCTGCCTGGCGAACTGAAGCGTGCCGGCGTGCTCAGCATGAACGCACGCAACGCGCTGTACATCGCCGAGCGCAACCCGCGCCGGCTGTACCCGCGCGTCGACGACAAGCTGTTGACCAAACAGCTCGCGCTGGATGCCGGTCTCGCCGTGCCGGAGCTTTACGGGGTGGTATCCAGCTACCACGATGCACGCCGCTTCGAGACGATGCTCGAAGGGCGCGACGACTTCGTGGTCAAGCCCGCGCGCGGGGCAGGCGGTGACGGCATCGTCGTCATCGCCGGCAAGCTCGGGGGCGGCTACCTCAAGATCAACGGCACGCGGATGAGCCGCGACGACGTGGCCTACCACCTCGGCAACATTCTCTCGGGCATGTACAGCTTCGGCGGCCGGCCGGACCGCGCGATGATCGAGTACCGGGTGAAGCCGGACAACGTGTTCCATGCGATCTCGCACCTCGGGGTGCCCGACGTGCGTGTGATCGTGCATCGCGGCTACCCGGTGCTGGCCATGCTGCGCCTGCCGACACGCTCGTCGGGCGGAAAGGCCAACCTGCACCAGGGCGCGGTGGGCACCGGCATCGACATCGCCAGCGGCCTGACCGGCCACGGGGTGTGGCATGGCCAACCGGTCGATCGCCACCCGGATTCGATGGAACCGCTCGAGGGCGTGCAGATCCCCGGCTGGGACCGCATCCTCGAGCTCTCCGCCGGCGGGCACGAGCTCACCGGCCTGGGCTACCTGGGGGTCGATATCGTGATCGACCGCGACCGCGGCCCCCTGATCCTCGAGCTCAACGCGCGCCCGGGACTCGCGATCCAGGTCGCCAACCGCCGCGGCCTCCGCGAGCGGCTGGAACGCATCGACGCGGTCGCCGACCCGGCCCTCACCGCACCGGAGCGCGCGCGCTTCGTCCGCGAACTGTTCGCCGGGCAACCCGCCTGACCCACGACCGCCTCAGGCGTGGAGGCTCACCAGCTCCATCGCGATCCACGCCAGCAGCGCGACCAGCAGTACCGCACCTTCCCGCCGGCTGACCTGCAGGTCGCCACGCACCATCGGCACCAGCATCAGCGCGATGACGAGGGCCGCCGGCAGTTCGAACTGCACGAACGAGGCCGGAACCGCCAGCGGACGCCACAGCGCCATGCCGCCCAGCACCAGGAACAGATTGAACAGGCTGGAACCGATCACGTGGCCGGCGACCATGTCGCCCTGCCCCCGTCGCGCCGCCACCACCGCAGCGGCGACCTCCGGCAGTGCCGTGGCGATCGCCACCGGCAGCAGGCCGGTCACCAGCGGCGTCATCCCCATCGCCACGCCGAGCGGGGTTGCGGACGACACCACGAAACGCGCGCCGAACCAGAGCAGCACCGCGGCGATCACGAAGCGGACCAGGTTCAGGCCGAGCACCGTCTGGGTTCGTGCGAACCCCGCGATATCGTCGCGGACCGCCTGGCTCTCGCGGACGGTCCGCGCGAGCACGAATCCGAGGACCGCGAAGAAGGCCACCAGCAGGATCGCGCCTTCGGCCCGGCCGAGGGTGCCGTCCAGCGACATCACGGCGACGCCCAGCGTGCCCAGCAGCAGCAACAGCAGCATCGGCGTCAATGCGCGCCATCGCAGCAACAGGGGCGCGGCCAGCGCGGCGACGCCCAGCGTCAAGCCGAAATTGACGATGTTGCTGCCGACGGCATTGCCCATCGCCATGGCGGACTGGCCGCTGCGCATGGCCTCGACGTTCACTGCGAGTTCCGGCAGGGACGTACCGAACGCGACCAGCAGCAGTCCGGCCACGAACGGTGAGGCCCCGAAACGCTGGGCAAGCCCCGACGCGCCCTTGATGATCGAATCGCCCCCCAGCGCCAGCATCACCAGGCCGAGGACGAAGAATCCGACGTTTTCCAGCATCACCCTGCCCCTCCTCGCCCCGTGTGGGGGCGGCACGCCCGATTGTCAGCTGCAGCCCTCGACATAGTCCACCTGGGGCGCCTGGCCGGCGTGCCATCCGCTCACCCGGCCATCGGCATCCAGCTCGAACACCAGGACCCCGCTGCCACCCGACACGCTGGTCACGCGGAGGTACTGCCCCCCTTCGACGTACTTGTGCGGGCTCGATTCGATGCGGCCGGCATGGAGCGCACGGATCGCATCGCCACTGTCGCCCACCCGGCCCCCGCCCGGTGCTTCCAGGCCGGGATCGCGGGCGTCGTAACGCACGAACCGGCCCGATTCGAGCATGAAGGCGACCTCGGCGGCATCCGTACCCCCCGGGAACAGGTAGTAGCACGCGGTTCCGTCCGGGATGCCGGCGTCATCGAGCGCCGGACCGCCCCAGGCCGCATCGACCTCCTCCCGGCTCATGCCAATCCGCAGCGGGCCGTAGCCATCCGTACGCACCACGCCCGCGTCGGCGGGCGGTGGTGGCAGCAGGTCCGCCGCCGTCGCGGGCGGCACGTCTTCCGCGGGCTGGTCGTGCGGGAGCGCGTCCCGCGCGGGCGAGGCGGCTCCGCTGTCGTCTTCGGCGGGCACCGCGGGCGGCGTTGCGTCGCAGGCCAGCAGGCACAGGCTCAGGCACACCCCGGTCATCCACATCGGCTTCATGTCAGGTCCTCGCCCGGCCCAATGCCGTCCGCCACGACCGGTACAGCCTACGCGGTGCCTGTGGAGCCCATGTCGACACGAAGCTGTCACGGCGGCTTCACTCCGCCGCCGGACCGGGACGCCGGACCCGCCTAGAGGCTGAAGTGCCTGCGCAGACCCGCCCAGCACGCCTGGTAGTCATGTTGACGGTGGTCGGCGTCGACCGCCTGCCGCGCCGGCCGGATCACCGCGCGGGATTCGAACATGAAGGCCATGGTGTCGATGATGACGTCGGGCTTGGACAGGTCCGCGGCGCTGGCCTTCTCGAACGTGGCCGCGTCGGGCCCGTGGCCGGTCATGGAGTTGTGCAACGACGCGCCACCCGGCACGAAGCCCCCGGCCTTGGCGTCATAGGCGCCGTGCACCAGGCCCATGAACTCGCTGGCGATGTTGCGGTGGAACCAGGGCGGCCGGAACGTGTCCTGCGCCACCAGCCAGCGCGGCGGGAAGATCACGAAGTCGAGGTTGCTCGTCCCCGGCGTGTCGCTGGGCGAATGCAGCACCAGGAAGATGCTCGGGTCGGGATGGTCGAAGCTGATCGAGCCGATCGTGTTGAAGCGGCGCAGGTCGTACTTGCAGGGCGCGTAATTGCCGTGCCAACCGACGACGTCCAGCGGCGAATGGCCGATGTCCGCCCGCCACAGGTGGCCCTGGAACTTGGCGACCAGCTCGAAGTCGCCCTCGACGTCCTCGAACGCGGCGTTGGGCGTCAGGAAGTCGCGCGGGTTGGCCAGGCCGTTGCTGCCGATCGGACCGAGGTCGGGGAGCCTGAGCAGCGCGCCGAAGTTCTCGCAGACGTAACCGCGCGCCTCGCCATCGGGCAGCTTCACCTGGAAGCGCACGCCACGCGGGATCACCGCGATCTCCTGCGGCTCGACGTCGAGCACGCCGAACTCGGTGGCGATATGCAGCCGCCCCTGCTGCGGCAGGATCAGCAGCTCGCCATCGGCGTCGTGGAAATAGCGGCCGTCCATGTCGCGGTTGGCCGCGTACAGGTGGATGCCGATGCCCGACTGCGCGGCCGGCGAGCCGTTGCCCGCCATGGTGAACAGACCGTCGACGAAATCGGCTGGCGCGGTCGGCATCGGCAGGGGATCCCAGCGCATCTGGTCCGGGCTGACCGGACCGTCGCCGAAGTCGTTGTGGAAGCGCGGCTGTTCCAGCCGCTCGAAGCGGCCGTGCATCGCCGCCGGACGGATCCGGTACAGCCAGCTGCGCCGGTTCTCCGCGCGCGGCGCGGTGAACGCGGTGCCGGACAGCTGCTCGGCGTACAGGCCATGCGCGACCCGCTGCGGCGAGTTGCGCCCGACCGGCAGGGTGCCGGGCAGGGCCTCGCTGGCGAACTCGTTGCCGAAGCCGGACTGGTAACCGTTCGATTCCATGGACATCCCCGTGGCGGGCCGGGCCCGCCGTGCAATGGCCGTCAATGATGCCCCGCCTGCGCGGGTTCCGCGCGTGTCCGGCTTACAGGACGCCGCGCTTCATCTGGTCGCGCTCGATGCTCTCGAACAGGGCCTGGAAGTTGCCCTCGCCGAAGCCCTCGTTACCCTTGCGCTGGATGATCTCGAAGAAGATCGGGCCGAACGCGTTCTGGGTGAAGATCTGCAGCAGCTTGCGCTGCTTGGTCTCCGGATCGGCGTCGATCAGGATCTTGTTCCTGGCCAGGCGCGGCACGTCCTCGCCATGGCCGGGCACGCGCTGGTCGATCACGTCGAAGTAGGTGTCCGGTGTATCCAGGAACGCGATGCCCTGCTCACGCATTTTCTCGACGGATGCGTAGATGTCGTCGGTGAACAGCGCGATGTGCTGGATGCCCTCGCCCTTGTAGTCGCGCAGGTACTCGTTGATCTGGCTCTTCTCGTCGCTGGACTCGTTGAGCGGGATGCGCACCACGCCATCCGGCGCGGTCATCGCCTTCGACAGCAGGCCGGTCTTGGCACCCTTGATGTCGAAGTAGCGGATCTCGCGGAAGTTGAACAGCTTCTCGTAGTAGTCCGACCACTTCTGCATGTTCCCGAGGAACAGGTTGTGGGTCAGGTGGTCGATGAAGGTCAGGCCGAAACCGACCGGGTGCTGGTCGACGCCCGGCAGCGGCACGTAGTCGGCATACAGATCGTCCTTCGCGTCGTCGACCAGGTACAGCATGCAGTCGCCAATGCCCTTGATCGCCTGGGCGCCCACCGCGCCGGTTTCCGGCTTGACGTCGATCTTTTCGCCCCCGTTGGCCAGCACGTGGGCGAGCACTTCCTCGACCGGCTTGCGGAAACGGATGGCGAAGCCGCATGCCGACGGGCCATGCTCGCTCGCGAAGTCGGATGCAAAGGAACCGGTCGACTCGTTGAGCAGGAAGTTGATGGTGCCCTGGCGGAACAGCGTGATCGCGCGGTCCTTGTGGCGGGCCACCGCGGTGAAGCCGAGGCTCTCCAGGTATTCGCGCATGCGCGCGCCCTGGCCTTGCGGTGCTGCGAACTCGACGAACTCGAAGCCGTTGATCCCCATCGGGTTCTCGAAGGTGGTGACTTCCATGCCGAGGTTGGGCTGGGCGCTCATGGGGAACTCCTGCTGCTGCGTGGTACGTGGGGAACCTGCGTGGTCATGCGGCGCGCATGCCACGTGGGGCGAACGTCGGGTTGTAACGGCCGGGCAATCCCGTTGAAGATCAGGGGTCGGGTCGCCTCGCCGGCCCTCCTTTATAGTTTCATTTGAAACGATACGCAAGGTTCAATTCCACGCCGATGAACACCGCCCCGCCACGCCACGCGCAGCTCGCCCTCGAGAAATTCCTCCCCTACCGGCTCTCGGTACTGTCGAACCGGGTCAGCAACGCGATCGCCCACATCTACAGCGAGCGCTTCGCGCTGAGCATCACGGAGTGGCGGGTCATGGCCGTGCTGGGCCGCTATCGCGACCTGTCGGCCAACGAGGTCGCCCAGCGCACCGCGATGGACAAGGTGGCGGTCAGCCGCGCAGTCGCCAAACTCGTCGAATCGGGCCGCCTGCTGCGCGAGATGCACGACGACGACCGCCGCCGCTCGGTGTTGCGCCTGAGCGAAGAAGGGTATCGGATCTACGACGAGGTCGCGCCGCTGGCACTCGGTTTCGAGGCGCGGTTGCTGGACGGCATCGATGCGCACGAACGGGAGGTCCTGTTCAACCTCCTCGACCGGCTGGACGAACTCGAACTCCAGGCCGAGGCCGAAGCGGCGGCGGACTGATACCGGGACGCCGGCGAAGGCCGCCCCGGCACGCGTGGCCGAACGAAGAAGGCGGCCCTGAGGCCGCCTTCCCGTGGCGCTGCCTGGACGCCCTTACTTGCTGGCGTCTGCCGGGCGGGTCCCAGCCGCTGCCGGCTCGGCAAGCTCCGCCTCACCGGCGATGGCGTGTTCGTCGTCCTTGAGGGTGTCGAGGTGCATCAGCTTCCGCACCAGCGGCGAGATCGCGACCATCACCACGCCGACGACCACCGCGGTCCAACCGACGGTCGAGTACACCTCGGTCACCTGCTCGGGGCCGGCGCCCTCGGCACCGGTGGCCGCGGCGATCAGGCCCGCGGCGAAGTTGCCGGTGGCCGACGCGAAGAACCAGGTGCCCATGATCAGGCTGGCCATGTGCGCCGGGGCCAGGCGGTTCATCGCCGACAGGCCCACCGGCGACAGGCACAGCTCGCCCATGGTGTGCAGCAGGTAGATCAGGAAGATGAAGAGCACCGGGGTCGCGTTGCCGGTTCCGGCCGCGGCGGCGCCGGCGACCAGGACCAGGAAGCCGAGCCCCAGCTGCACCACGCCCAGGCCGAATTTCGCCGGCGCGGACGGCTCCAGCTTGTGGCGGGCCAGCCACATCCACAGCATCGCGAAGACCGGGCCCAGCATCACGATGTAGATCGCATTCAGCGACTGGAACATCGAGGCCGGCACTTCCCAGCCGAAGATCTGGCGGTCCACGGAGCGGTCGGTGTACAGGTTCAGCGAGGAGCCCGCCTGCTCGAACAGCGCCCAGAACAGGATCGAACCCAGGATCAGGTACATCGCCGCGAGGATGCGGTCGCGGTCGTGCTTCGGCAGCTTGAACACCGCGGTGAACAGCACGTAGCCGACGAGGATCGCGCCGGCGACGCCGAGCAGCCAGCCGACTGCGTCCTGGTGCTGGATCAGGTACCACACCACGCCGACCGCGAGCACGCTGAGCAGGTACAGCAGCCATTCGAAGCTGAAGCCCGCCACGCGCTGCTTCAGGCGCTCGGGATTGCTCGACTCGCCGCGGCCCATCAGCAGCGGCTTGCCCCAGATGAACACGATCAGGCCGAGCAGCATGCCCACGCCCGCCGCGCCGAAGCCATAGGCCCAGCCGTAGGTCTGGCCCAGGTAGCCGGCGACCAGCGAACCCAGCGCCGCACCGAGGTTGATGCCCATGTAGAAGATCGTATAGGCGGGGTCGCGGCGGATGTCGGTACGCGGATACAGCTGGCCGACGATCACCGAGATGTTCGCCTTCAGGAAGCCCGAGCCGACGATGATGAAGGCGAGTGCCAGCCAGAAGATGTTGAGCGCGGCGCTGCCCTGCCCGCCGTCGCCTTCGAAGGCCATCAGGAAGTGGCCGAAGGTCAGCAACACGGCGCCAAACAGCACGGCCTTGCGCTGGCCGAGGTAGCGGTCGGCGAGATAGCCGCCGATCACCGGGGTGATGTAGACCAGCGCGGTGTAGGCGCCGTAGATGACCGAGGCTTCCGAGTCCGAGAACAGCCAGTGCTGCACCAGGTAGAAGATCAGCAGGGCGCGCATGCCGTAGTAGGAGAAGCGCTCCCACATCTCGGCAAAGAACAGCACGAACAGGCCGCGCGGGTGGCCCAGGAAGGTCTTGCCTTCCTCGAGCGAGGGGGTCGGGTTGGAACTCATCGGGTACAAACTCCTGCTGGCATCCTTCGATGCGGCCTGAACGGGATCAGGTCATGCCAACGGGCTCCCCCCGACCGGCACAACGGCAGCAAGGTGTAACCGCTATGTGATGGCGGCGTCAAACCTTCCTGCCGATGCTGCAATGCAGCACGACAAGGCCACGCCCCTCACCCGGCCGGGTAGACGTAGCTGGCGCCGACCCCGAGCGGTATGCCCAACGCCCAGAACGCCAGCAGGAAACCGGTCCACAGCACCAGCAGGGCGATCGAGAACGGCAGCATCAGCGCGATCAGGGTGCCGATGCCGCTGGACTTCACGTACTTCTGGCAGAACACCACGATCAGCGGGAAGTACGGCATCAGGGGGGTGATGATGTTGGTGCTGGAGTCGCCCACGCGGTAGGCCGCCTGGGTCAGGTCCGGCGACACTCCGAGCTGCATCAGCATCGGCACCATCACCGCGCCGATCAGCGCCCATTTGGCCGAGGCCGAGCCCACCAGCAGGTTGACGAAGCCGGAGAGCAGCACGATGCCCACCACGGTGATGCCCATCGGCAGGTTCAGCGCCTGCAGCCAGCCTGCGCCCTCGATGGCCAGCAGCGCACCGAGGTTCGACTGTGCGAAGGCGTAGATGAACTGCGCGCAGAAGAACGCCATGACGATGTAATAGCCCATGCCGCTCATCGCCTTGCTCATGCCCTTGATGACGTCGCGATGCGACGCGACGCTGCCCGACACGTAGCCGTAGACGACGCCCGGGATCAGGAAGAACACGAAGATCAACCCGACGATGGACCGCATCAGCGGCGCCGCGGCGGTCAGCAGTGCGTTCATGCCCGGCAGCACCTGGTCGGCCGGCGCCGCCCACGGGGTGCCCGGGACCAGCAGCGTGGCAACGAACAGGAGGACGGATCCGGCAATCGCCACGACCGCCCAGAGCAGCGCGCGCGACTCGGCGGGCTTGAGCGCATCCATGGTCGGCATGTCGGCGGGGTCGCCGTCGACAGCAGTGCCGGCCAGTCGTGGCTCGATGACCCGGTCGGTCAGGAACCAGCCGACCGCCACCACCACGAGCACCGAAGCGGTGGTGAAGTAGTAGTTGTTGAGCGGGTTCACCACCACCGACGTGTCGGTGATATGGGCGGCCGCCTGGGTAAGGCCCGCCAGAAGCGGATCGAGGCTGGAAGGCACGCCCATCGTCGCCGAGAATCCGCCCGACACGCCGGCGAAGGCCGCGGCGACGCCCGCGAGCGGATGGCGCCCGGCGGCATAGAAGATCACTGCGCCGAGCGGGATCACCAGCACGTAGCCGGCGTCGACCGCGACATGGCTCAGGATGCCGACGCCCACCAGCACCGGGGTCAGCAGCATCTTCGGCGTCACCGACAGGATGGCCCGGAGCATCGCGTTGATGAACCCGGTGTGTTCCGCCACGCCCAGGCCCAGCATCGCGACCAGCACAACGCCCAAGGGCGGGAAGTTGACGAAGGTCGGCACCATCTGGGCCATGAATTCCACCAGCGCCGCGCCGCTGAGCATGTTGCGGACCTGCAGCGGCTCACCGCTGCGCGGATCGATCGCCTCGAAACTCACGTTCGACAATGCCGCCGACACCACCCACACCAGGACCATCAGCAGGAGGAACAGCATGGCCGGGTCCGGCAGCCGGTTGCCGACGCGCTCCACCGCATCGAGGAAACGGGTGACGGGACCGCGCGATGCAAGCGCGGGGGCGTTCGGGTTCGAGGACATGTGGACTCCTTGCGGCGGCGGTCCCGGGACCGGGCGTGGCTGCGGGAATCCTAGCAGTCCACGCGGATTTGCCGCCGGGCCCTGTCAGTCGCCGGCCGGCGCGCCATAGCCGCTGGCGGGCGAAAGGGTGGTCCGCACGTCGAACAGTTCAGGAAAGAACGTCAGCTCCAGCGCCTGCCTGAGGAAGCCCACGCCACTGGAACCGCCGGTGCCCCGCTTGAAACCGATGATGCGCATCACCGTGCGCATGTGCCGGAAGCGCCACAGCTGGAACTGGCTTTCCAGGTCGACCAGGTCCTCGCACAGCGCGTACTCGCGCCAGTAGCGATCGGTGTCCCCGTAGATGCGGCCGAACACCTCGACCAGCGCGGGATCGTGGACGTGGGTGTGGCGCCAGTCGCGCGACAGGTGCGTCGCGGGCACCGCATGGCCGAAGCGCGCGAGGTACATCAGGAATTCATCGTAGAGGCTCGGCGACTCCAGCACCCCGGCAAGGCCTGCCTGCGCCTCGGGATCGTACGCGAACACCTTCAGCATGGACTCGTTCTTGTTGCCCAGCAGGAATTCGATGGTGCGGTACTGCAGGGACTGGAATCCCGAGGAGGGCCCGAGCGTGTCGCGGAAACCCATGTACTCGGAGGGCGTGAGCGTCTCCAGCACCGACCACTGCTCGGTCAGCTGGCGCAGCACCTGCTTGCAGCGCGCGAGGATCTTCCGGGTCTGCCAGACCTGGTCGCGCCGCAGGTGGCCGATCGCCGCCGACAGCTCGTGGATCATCAGCTTCATCCAGAGCTCCGAGGTCTGGTGCTGGATGATGAACAGCAGCTCGTCGTGATGCGCGGGCGCCGTCAGCGGTTCCTGGGCCGACAACAGGCGATCGAGGTGCAGGTAACCGCCGTAGGTCATCCGGCCCGACAGCTCCGTATGGATGCCGGCCTCGAGTTCACGTTCGTTCTGGTTGACGGTCATGTCGGTTTCCTGCGCAGGGGCGCAAGGGTAACGCATCGCCACCTGCGCGGCCGGCGTCTTCACGGGCCTGCAACATCCGACAGTCAAGCTGGCGGTCCAGCGCCATACGGAACCGGGGCCGGTTTCACCAGGGGGTACGGCGTTCGCGGTCACAGGGAAGACACCATGCGCGACTCCAAACGCCGGCCGAAGGCGGCATTCCTGCTTCTTGCTTTGTCCGGACTGGCTTTCCAGTCCCATGCCCAGGTGGTCGTCAGCCAGGTCTACGGCGGCGGCGGCAACTCCGGGGCCACCTGGCGCAACGACTTCATCGAGCTGCGCAACAACGGTGCCACCCCGGTCGACCTGAGCGGCTGGTCGGTGCAGTACGCCTCGTCCAGCGGCACGAACTGGCAGGCCACTTCGCTGGTCGGGAGCATCGCCCCCGGCGGCTACTACCTGGTGCAACAGGCCCAGGGTGCGGGCGGCAGCCTGGACCTGCCCACGCCGGACGCGGTCGGCACGCTCGCCATGTCGTCCAGCAACGGCAAGGTTGCCCTGGTCAGCAGCGGCGGCGCCCTGTCGGGCGGCTGCCCGCTGGGCGAAGCCACGGTCGTCGATTTCGTCGGCTTCGGCAGCGCCAACTGCTTCGAAGGCAGCGCCGCCACGCCGGCGCTGAACAACACCTCCGCGGCATTGCGCAATGGCGACGGCAGCGTCGATAGCGACGACAACGGCAGTGACTTCACCCGCGGCAACCCTGACCCGCGCAACAGCGGCGCGGAGCCGCCCGATCCTCCGGAGCCGCCCGTCGCTCTGAGCATCGCGCAGGTCCAGGGCACCGGACCGGCATCGCCCTACGTGGACCGCGCCGTGGTCACCGAAGGCGTGGTCACCGCCCTGCGCTACAACAACGGATTCTTCCTCCAGAGCAGCCACGACGACGGCAACGACGCCACGTCCGACGGCATCTTCGTCTACACCGCGAGCGCGCCTTCGGCCAGCGTGGCGGTTGGCGACCGCGTCCGCGTCGCCGCCACGGTGGCGGAGTTCACGCCGTCGAGCCAGCCGAACCAGTTGTCCATCACCCAGCTCGTCCAACCGACCATCGAGGTGCTCGCGCAGGGCGCGGTGCTGCCGGATGCGGTCGAGATCGGCTTGGCGGATCTCGGGCCCGACGCGCTGCCGGATGCGCTGGAGAAGCGGGAGGGCATGCGCGCGCGCGTTTCCGGCGCCATCGTGGTCGCGGCGTCCGGCGGCAGCATCGACGAGAACGACGCGACCGCCTCCAGCGACGGCGTCTTCCACGTCACCCTGCCGGGCGTACCGCGGCCCTTCCGCGAGGCCGGCATCGGTGTGCTCGATACCGTGCCGATCCCAGGCGACAGGCAGCCGCCCCGCTTCGACACCAACCCCGAGCGGTTGATGGTCCGCAGTTGGGGCCAGGTGGGCGCGTCGCCCCTGTCGGTGGACGTCGGCGCGGAGGTCGCCGGCTTCAGCGGTGTACTCGATTACCACAGCGGAACCTGGGCGCTGCTGCCGGACCCCGCCACGCCGCCGGTGGCCAGCGGTGGGCGCTTGCCGGCCGCGGTGGCCAACGCCGGGCATGACGAGGTGACCGTGGGCAGCTTCAACCTGCTCCGGCTCTTCGACGAGATCGCCGACGGCAACGGCGCCACCACGCTGACGCCCGAAGCACTGGACAAGCGCCTGGCCAAGGCGGCCTCCGCGATCTGCGACTACCTGAAGGCCCCGGACATCGTCGGCGTGGTCGAGGTCGAGAACACACGGGTGCTGCAGCTGCTCTCCGACCGTATCGATGACACCTGCGCCCATGCGCCCGGCTACGTGCCGTACCTCGAGCCCGGCAACGACGTCGGCGGCATCAACGTGGGCTTCCTGGTCAGCAGCCGCCCGGTCGACGGCGGCGCTCGCGTGGACGTGCTCGACGTCACCCAGTTCGGCAAGGAGGCCACCCTCGCCAACCCGGACGGCAGCACCAGCCTGCTGAACGACCGACCGCCGCTGCGGCTGCGTGCGCGGATCCGCCAGGACAACGCGACCACGTATCCGCTCACCGTGGTCGTCAACCACCTGCGTTCGCTGAACGGCATCGACGACCCTGCGCCCGGAAGCAGCGGCTGGCCGTCCACCAGCGCGCGCGTGCGGGCCAAGCGCGGGGCGCAGGCCGCCTACCTCGCGGGCCTGGTCGAGCAGTTCCAGCAGTCCGATCCGGGCGAGCGGATCGCGCTCATCGGCGATTTCAATGCCTTCGAGGTCAACGACGGCTATGTCGACGTGATGGGCATCGTGCGCGGAGACCCGGCGGCGGAGGACGAGGTACTGACCTGGGTCGACACGCCGCTGTCCACGCCCCTGGTCGACGGCTCGCAGCTGATCGCCGATCCCGCCGAGCGGTACTCGTACGTCTTCGCCGGCAATGCCCAGACGCTGGACCACGTGCTGGTGAACGAAGCGCTTGCGATGGACGCGACGCTGCAGGTCGAGCATGCCCGCATCAACGCCGACTTCGGCGTCGACAACTTCGATGACGCGAGCCTCGCGATCCGCTCCTCCGACCACGACCCGGTGCTGCTGCGGATCGGCGTGCCCGCCTTCCGGCGCGCCGACCTGGGCGTGCAGGCGTCGGCCAGCGTGGCCGGTGCCGACGTCGGCGACACGGTCCGGTTCGAAGCGGTCGCCCGCAATGCGGGCCCCGGGGTCGCGGGATCGGCGGCGGTGGCCTTTGTCTTCGACGCGTTGCTGGTCCCGGCGCCGGCAGCGGTGCCGGTGGGCTGGAGCTGCGACGCGCCGATGCAGGAAGACGGGACCACCACCCTGACATGCCGCACCCCGTCCTTCGCAATGGGCGCGGACGCGCGCTTCGCGCTGGAGGCGATCGTGCCTGCCTCGAGCGCAGGTGACGCACTGCGGATGGGGGTCGCGGTGCGGTCGACGGCCCACGATCCCGCCAACGCCGACAACCAGGCCAGCGTGGCCGTCCCCGTTGCGACCGGTGCCGTCGCGGACCTGTCCGTGCGGCTGGTGGGGAATGCGCATGCCCTGCGCCGGAACACCATCGCGACCTTCCTGGCACCGGTCCGCAACAAGGGACCGGAGACCGCACGCGGCACCCGGCTGGTGGTGGAAGGCAACGTCGACGCACGTGCCGCCGCCATCGCCGCGCCGCGTGGCTGGACCTGCGAGCGGGTCACGGGCGACACCGCCGGGTTCCGGGCCGAGTGCCGCCACGACGGTGCGCTCGGCACCCGCACCCAGTGGCTGGCGTTCGCGGTGCTGGTCCCGGGGCATGCGTCGGCCGGCGAGGTGTTGTCCTTCAGCGCCGAGGTCGCCGCCAATACGTACGACCCCGTCGACGCCAACAACCGCGACACGCTGGACGCCCGCGTCGGCCACTGAGGCCAGGCCGGAAACCCGCCCGGAGGCAGGCCTGCCGCTCCGGGCGGCTCCGGGCGGCAGGCAGGCACCCGCAGGGCCGTCAAGGGCCCTGCGTAGCGTTTTTCGACGCGATCCGCATGCCGCAGCGCGCAACGGGGGAATCAGTTTCCTTCGTTATCATCGGGCGATTCCCCCGCGAGGATCCAGGTCGCGATGAGCATCGCCGCGAAGTTCGAGATCGAGTACCTGCAATACCTTGGCCCCGACGGCACGCCCGTCGGCGAGTTCCCCGCCGCATTCAAGGACCCGAAGGCCCTGCTGCCGCTGTTCAGGCAGATGCTGTTCGTCCGCACCTTCGATACCAAGGCGATCGCCCTGCAGCGCACCGGCAAGCTGGGTACCTACGCGTCCTGCCTCGGCCACGAGGCGACCCACGTCGGCATCGGCGCGTCGATGGAAAAGGACGACGTGTTCGCCCCCAGCTATCGCGAGTACGGCGCCCAGTTCATGCGCGGCGTGCAGGCACGCGAGATCCTGCTCTACTGGGGTGGCGACGAACGCGGCAACGACTTCGAGGGTCCGCGCAACGACTTCAGCTGGTCGGTGCCGATCTCCACCCAGTGCCTGCACGCGGCCGGCGCCGCGCTGGCGTTCAAGCTGCGCAAGCAGAAGCAGCTCGCGGTGGCGTGTTGCGGCGATGGCGGCTCGTCGAAGACCGACTTCTACGCCGCGCTCAATTCCGCCGGTGCGTACGAGCTGCCGCTGATCCTGTGCGTGGTGAACAACGGCTGGGCCATTTCGGTGCCGCGCTCGGCCCAGACCGGCGCCCGGACCCTGGCGCAGAAGGGCCTGGCCGGCGGCCTGCACTGCCTGCAGGTCGATGGCAACGACCTGGTCGCCGTGCTCGAGGGCATGCGCCGCTGCGCCGAGCGCGCACGCAATGGCGAGGGCGGCAGCGTGATCGAGTTCCTCACCTACCGCCTGCACGACCACACCACCGCCGACGATGCGCGCCGCTACCGCGACGACGCCGAGGTCAAGGACGCCTGGACGCGCGACCCGATGACCCGCTTGCGGACCTACCTCACCGCGCAGGGCGTCTGGAGCGAAGACGACGAGAAGGCCTGGATCGAGGAATGCGGCCGCAAGGTGGACGTCGAGATCAACGCCTATCTGGAAACCCCGGTGCAGCCGGTCGAGGCGATGTTCGACTTCCTGTACGCCGATCCGCCGCCGGACCTGCTGGAGCAGCGCGAGGCGGCCATCGCGCTCGACCGCAAGGCGAAGGAGGCACGCGCATGAACGACACCGTCGCCACCCGCAAGCCCGCCGCCGCGAACGCGGCCGACACCCCCGCGGCGATCACCCTGATCGAGGCCATTACCCAGGCCCTGGCCCACGAGATGCGCGTCGACGACAGCGTGCTCGTGCTGGGCGAGGACGTCGGCGTCAATGGCGGCGTGTTCCGCGCGACCGCCGGGCTGCAGCAGCAGTTCGGGCCCGAGCGCGTGCTCGACACGCCCCTGGACGAAACGACCATCGCCGGCCTGACCGTCGGTCTGGCCAGCCAGGGCATGAAGCCGGTCGCCGAGTCGCAGTTCGATGGCTTCATGTACCCCATGGTCGACCACATCGTCTGCCATGCCGCGCGCTTCCGCTACCGCACCCGCGGCCGCCTGACCTGCCCGATGGTGCTGCGCGTGCCCTGGGGCGGCGGCATCCGCGCGCCGGAACACCACAGCGAGGCCAACGAGGCGATCTTCACCAACGTGCCCGGCCTGCGGGTCGTGATGCCCTCCTCGCCCGCCCGTGCCTACGGCCTGCTGCTGGCCGCGATCCGCGACCCGGACCCGGTGATCTTCTTCGAGCCCAAGCGCATCTACCGCCAGTACAAGGAAGTGGTGCCCGACGACGGCGAGGCGCTGCCGCTGGACGTGTGCTACGTGCTGCGCGACGGCAGCGACGTGACCCTGGTGACCTGGGGCGCGCAGGTGAAGGAAACCCTCGAGGCCGCCGACAAACTGGCCGCCGACGGCATCAGCGCCGAGGTGATCGACGTTGCCACGCTGCGCCCGCTCGACTTCGCCACCATCGCCGAATCAGTGTCGCGCACCGGCCGCTGCGTGATCGTCCATGAAGCCCCGAAGACCGCCGGCTTCGGCGCCGAGATCGCCGCGCGCCTGGCCGAGGAGTCGATGTACGACCTGCTCGCGCCGGTCGAACGCGTCACCGGTTACGACACCCACATCCCGCTGTTCCGCCTCGAGATGAAGTACCTGCCCGGCGTCGATCGCATCGTCGCCGCGGCCAGACGCGCCCTCGCGAACGGCTGACCGACGACTTCCAGGGACCCCCATGAGCCACAAGAAAACCTTCCACCTGCCCGACCTCGGCGAAGGCCTGCCGGACGCAACCATCGTCGAGTGGTTCGTCAAGGAGGGCGACACGATCCGCCTGGACGACAACCTGGTCTCGATGGAAACCGCCAAGGCCGTCGTCGAGGTGCCCTCGCCCGTCTCGGGCAAGGTACTCAAGCTTGCCGGCGCCGCGGGCGACGTGATCGTCACCGGGCGGATGCTCGCCGAGTTCGAAGTCGATCCCTCGATGCCGCAGCGCGCCGAAGGCCAGGACACCGGCCACCACCACGGTGGCGGCGACCATGACAGCGTGGGCAGCCAGGATCCGGCGCCGGACGACAAGGTCGTGGCTTCCGACGAGGGCGGCGCGATCAGCGACGCCGGCACGCCGGCCCCGACGTCCAACGCCGAACGCGCCGACAGTGGCACCGTGGTCGGCGCCATGCAGTCCTCCGACACCGTGCACAGCGAACGCGCCAGCAGCGTGGGCGGCGTCAAGGCCATGCCCGCGGTGCGTGCGATGGCCCGCAAGCTCAAGGTCGACCTGGCCCGGGTCACGGCCACCGGCGCCGACGGCGTGGTCACGATGGCCGACGTGAAGCAGGCGGCGGCGGACGGCAGCGCCGCGATCGGCGCGACGCCGCGCAACGAAGCGGCCCGCGCGTCGCCGCCGGCCGCGGCGCCCGCTGCCGCGCAGCGCTCGACGCTGTCGCAGGCCGGACGCCCGATGCGCACGCGCCCACCGGGCGCCGTCGCCAGCGGCCAGCCCGAGCAGCTCAAGGGCGTGCGCCGGAACATGGCGCGGGTGATGGCCGACGCGCACAGCAAGGTCGTCCCGACCACGCTGTCGGACGACGCCGACATCCACGCATGGACCGCCGGCAACGACATCACCGGCCGCCTGGTGCGGGCGATCGTCGCGGCCTGCAAGGCGGTGCCGGCGCTGAACGCCTGGTTCGACGGCGACCAGCTCACCCGCACGCTCCACCCACATGTCGACATCGGCATCGCCGTGGACACCGAGGACGGGCTGTTCGTACCGGCGCTGCGCAACGCCGACGTGCTCGACGCGCGCGGCGTGCGCGAGGCGGTCAACCGCCTGCGCACCCAGGTCGAGGATCGCAGCATCCCGGCGTCGGAACTGACCGGCTACACGATCTCGCTGTCGAACTTCGGCATGTTCGCCGGCCGTTATGCCACCCCGGTGGTCGTGCCGCCCTGCGTGGCGATCATCGCCGCCGGCCGTGGCCGCCACCAGATGACACCGGTGATGGGCGGCGTGGAAGCGCACAAGGTCATCCCGCTGTCGGTGACCTTCGACCACCGCGCCTGCACCGGCGGCGAGGCGGCGCGCTTCCTGCGCGCGATGATCGACGACCTCGCCCTGGCGGACTAGAGTCGGGAATCGGGAATCGGGAATCGGGAATCGGGAATCGGGAATCGGGAATCGGGAATCGGCGGAAGCATGCGACTTGCCCCGCCGGCGTCCCATGGGGTCGGCGCTGCTGCCAGGGCGTTGTCAGCAATCGCCGACGCATGACGCCCGCCGTTGATCGGTCCGGCGTAGGATCGGGCCAAGCCCACGGAGCGATGCCATGCCCCACCGCAGCCGACTGGCCGGATTCATCATTGATTGCCGCACCGACGACCTCGATGCCGCGGCGGACTTCTGGAGCCAGGCCCTGGGCGTGCGCATCGCCGACCGCGACGCGGGCGACGACAGCGCCGAGTACCAGCAGTTCGGCGACACCCCGGGCGATCTCCATATCGAAGTGCAGAAGGTCGACCACGCCTCGCGCGTGCACCTGGACATCGAAGCCGACGATATCGACGCCGAGGCGGCGCGGCTGGAGGCGCTGGGCGCGCGCAAGGTCGCCTTCGTCAAACGCTGGTGGGTGATGGAAGCGCCCACGGGCCAGCGCTTCTGCGTGGTGCGGATGAAGACGCCGGAACGCGGGCACCCGCCCAACGCCTGGGACTAACGGGCCTCAGGCGACGTTCGGCGTGTCGTCGGCGATGACCCGGTTCCGCCCCGAGGCCTTCGCGCGGTAGAGCGCCTGGTCGGCGCGGTCGAACACATGCTCGACCTGGCGGGTGTCGGGTTCGCCACTCGCCACGCCCACCGACACGCTCAGCGGGAACGGCAGGGGCGCGCGCCTGACCCGGCGACGGATGCGTTCACCCACTTCGACGGCATCGGCGAGCCGCGTGCCCGGCAGCACCACCAGGATCTCCTCGCCACCGTAGCGCACGGCCACGTCGCCGGAGCGGATCGACTGCTCCACCGCGTCGGCGACCGCCTGCAGCGCGCGGTCGCCCAACAGATGCCCGTGGACATCGTTCACCTGCTTGAAGTGGTCGACGTCGATCAGCATCAGGCTGTAAGGGGCCCCGAGCAGGCGCGCCATCGTGGCCGGATCCTCGCGCAACTGGGCCAGCCCCACGCGGTTCAGCAGGCCGGTCAACTGGTCGTGGTGGGCACGGTGCTGCAACTGCTCGTTCCGTCGCACCAGGTCCGCGCGCGCCTCCTCCAGGCCCTGCGCGAGGGCTTCGCGCTCGACCAGCAGGCGTCGCTGCTTGAGGGCGTAGCGCCGCAGCTCCAGCAGGTTTTCCACCTGCCGGCCCAGCACTTTCAGTCCCTCCCGCTGCGCCTCGTCGAGTTCGCGCGGCACCACGTCCACCACGCAGATCGTGCCGAGCGCATCGCCGGCGGGCGTGCGCAACGGCACGCCCGCATAGAAGCGCAACGGCTGCCCGCCCACGTCCAGCGAGAGCGTGCTGAAGCGCGGATCGAGTCGCGTATCAGGCACCTCGAGCAATTGGCCCGGACTGCGGATCGCGTGGTCGCAGATCGCCTCGCCGCGAGGGGTCTGTTCGACGTCCAGGCCCCGCTTCGCCTTGAACCACTGCCGGTCATCGTCGATCAGCGAGATCATCGCCGCCGGCGTGCCGCACAGCATCACCGCCAGGCGGACGAGGTCGTCGTAGGCCTGCTCGGGCGCGGTGTCGAGGATGTCGTAGGCCTGCAGCGCCGCCTGCCGGCGCGATTCGGCGGGCGGCACCGGGGATTCGACCAGCGACAGGGGGCGGGAGCGGTAATGCACGGGGATCGGGCGGCGCGGATAGGGTCACGGGAAGCCTATCCGGATGCTCACACAGGCCCCGTGATGCCAGCCACAACGCGGGCAGCGGTCCAGGTCCCGTCCAGACACCGTTCAGGGCGCCATTCAGGCGCCGTGCGTCTTCGCCCACCAGACCTGGAGGCCCTGGGCGTTCAGTTCGATGTCGACGCCAAGCAGGTCGATCACCTGCGCGTCCGGCAGGTCGACGCCATGCGCACGCGTTGCCTGCAGGTACAACGCACGCAGGGCCTGCACCAGCCGCCCGTGCGGATCCGCCTGCGGGACGGACAGCACATGCCGCGTGGTTTCGACGGTCGCGTCGATGCGTTCGCACAGCACCCGGGCCAGTGCCTGCGGCGGCTCCACCCGCCCGAAATGGGTCAGGTACATGCCGATCGGGCCGGTCTCCAGCAGGCGTCCGATGGAGGTCTTCAAGGCCTCCGGATCGAACTGCACCGGCGTGGTGGTGGGAAGGATGAAGGGCCCGTTCCCGGTGTCCAGCTCACGATAGGACAGGCCGAAGGTGTCGCCGGTGAACCAGCAACGGCTGCGTGCGTCCCACAGGCACAGGTGGTGCCGCGCATGCCCGGGCGTGTCGATGCAGTGCAGTGGGCGCCCCGCCAGGTCGAAGGCGAAGCCCTCCGGCGCTTCGACCACACGCGCGGCCGGCACCGGCAGGATCTCCCCGTAGCTGCGCGTCATCTCCGCTTCGCCATACACCGCCGTCGCGCCGGCGATCAGGCGTGAAGGATCGATCATGTGGGGTGCGCCACGCGGATGCACCAGCAGGCGGGCATTCGGGAGTTCACGCATCAGGGCCCCCGCGCCGCCGGCGTGGTCCAGGTGGACGTGGGTCAGCACCAGCCAGTCCACGTCCGCGGGCTTGAGACCCGCACGTCCGAGCGCACCGAGCATCCTCGGCACGCTGTGGTTGGTGCCGCAATCGACGAAGGCGGCCCGCCCCCGCTCGACCAGCAGGTAAGCGGCGTCGAAGCAGGGCCGGTGGAATCCGGTGTCGATCGCGACGATGCCGTGCCCGGCGTTCACGTCGCCACCTCCCGGGCCACGCCTCGCAACCAGCGCCGCCGCCACAGGAACGCCGCCGCCATCACGGCCAGGTAGGCGCCGTAGCCCACCGCGGTGGCGAGCACCTGGCGCCACATCGGACCGTACGCGGGATCCGCGATGGCGTGCGCCCAATGGATGGCCACCAGGAAGGCCAGCACCGAGGCGAGCAGCGCCATCGCGTCGAACAGTGCACGCCCGCGCGGCCGCGGCGTGCGCGGGAACAGCCAGAACAACGTCCCCACGACGAGGAACCACGGCAGGAACAGGATCAGCGCCAGGTTGAGCTGGACGAGCGGCGCCATCGCCTCAGGCCTCTTCGGCGAACTGCGAAAGCGCGGCGACCAGTTCCTCGATCTCGACCCCCTCGCCCAGGTGGCCGACCGCGTCCTCGCCAAGGTGGACAACGCTGCCTGTGGCGCGGTGGAGGCCGCGGCCCGCGGCCCCCTTGAGCCGCGCCACCAGTTGTCCGGCGTCGCGCGGCGAGGCATGCCCGTCGCTTTGCAACAGCAACCGGTCACCCTGCGCCAGCTTGAAGAAAAAGCGCCCGTCGGCCTCGCGGTACTGCTTGAAGACCGCGGCCTGCACCTTCGCGGTGCCGGCGGTTTCATGCGCCGGCAACGCCGACAGGTCGCGCAGGCCCACCGCGTCCCGAAGGCGCCCCAGCAGCGGTCGCGCGTAGGTCGCACGCAGGCGTTCGGCGCCGTCGCGCAGGGTGGCTTCGATCCGCGCGGGATCCGCCATCAACGCCTCGTACGCCTCGCGCATGGGGGTCACCTCCGCGTCGATGCGTTCGAACAGCATCTGCTTGGCATCGCCCCAGCCGATGCCGTCGGCGAAGGCCTTGCGCATCGCCGCCGTTTCCGTCTCGCTGGCAAAGGCCTGGAAGAGCTGGAACAGCGCCGAGCCTTCCGTCCGCTTGGGCTCGCCGGGCATCGAGGAATCGGTGATGATCGAGAAAATCAGCTTCCTGAGCTGATCGCGCGGCGCGAACAGCGGGATGGTGTTGTCGTAGCTCTTGCTCATCTTGCGGCCATCGAGCCCGGGCAAGGTCGCCACGTTCTCCTCGATCGCCGCCTCGGGCAGGGTGAAATGCTCGCCGTAAAGGTGGTTGAAGCGCTGGCCGAAGTCGCGCGCCATCTCGATGTGCTGGATCTGGTCCCGTCCCACCGGCACCTTGTCGGCATTGAAGATGAGGATGTCCGCGGCCATCAGCACCGGGTACATGTACAGGCCGGCGGTCACGCCCGCATCGTCGTCCTCGCCCACCTCGCGGTTGCGGTCCACCGCCGCCTTGTAGGCGTGCGCGCGGTTCAACAGGCCCTTGCCGGCCACGCAGGTCAGGAACCAGGTCAGCTCCTGCACTTCGGGCACGTCGCTCTGGCGGTAGAACCAGACCTTCGCGGGATCCAGTCCGCAGGCAAGCCAGGTCGCGGCGATCTCCAGCGTCGAACGCTGTACGCGCGCCGGGTCCTGCACCTTGATCAGCGCGTGGTAGTCGGCAAGGAAGTAGAAACTCTCCACGCCTTCGCCCCTGCTCGCGGCCACCGCGGGCCGGATCGCGCCGACATAGTTGCCCAGGTGCGGGGTACCGGAGGTGGTGATACCGGTCAGGACGCGTGTCGAACGGGGGGAGTTGGCTGGGTGCATGGTCTGGTTGCGGGGAAACGACGGCCCAGTCTAACGGAGCGCCCCACCGCGTTTGCCATGTCGTGACGTCCGCACACGCCATCGCGACCATAGACGACGCCATGCCCCGGTGACCGGTCGCGCCCTTCGTACCGCTCCCCGCCCACACAAGGAACCGGCCCCGCCTGGGGCGGGACCGGTCCGGTCAACACGTCATCCGCCGGGCTTGCGGCGCGAGGCGCCGGGCCCTGCGGTCCGCGTCAGTGAAAGCCACGCTCGAAGTCGCGCACCTCGCGCTCCGCGCGGTCGCGCTCCCAACCGTACTGCTCCTGCAGCTTGCCCGCGAGGTATTCTGAGTTGCCCTCGGCCACGTCGAAGACGTCGTCGGTCAGGTCGCCCCAGCGCGCCTGGGCCTTGCCTTTGATCTGCTTCCAGTTGCCGGCGATGATGTCCTTGTTCATGTGATGGTTCCTCGTGCTGTTGGGGGGAGTGGCGGTCGCTCGTCGCCGACCGCAGGGCCAGCTTCGCGGTCCGGACGTTCGGATCGCATCAGCAATGCGTTAGGCAGAAGGCGACCTTGGTGAACCGCTGGCAACGGTTCAGCGAACGGACGTCGCGGGCGTGACCGTCGTCGGGAAAATGTTGCGCCGGGCATCCGGCATCGGCATCGGTCGCAGCCGCCTGGAGGACCGCGCAGCGCGAGGCGTCTCGCACGCGAAGCAAAAGAAAAGGCCGGGACAGGTCCCGGCCTTCGTCGTCGACACGCTCCAGTGCACCGGTCGTGACCGGCACGCTGTCATGTCGCCACGGGTTTCAGCACTTGCCGTCCTTGCAGTCCTCGGCCTTGTCCTCGACCGTCTCGCCGAGGTCCTGAACGTCCTTGCCGGCGCCGGCCATGGTGTTGCATGCGCCGAGGAAGGTCATCGAAAAGCTGGCCAGCAGCAGCATCGCAGCGAAACGCTTCATGTCGTCACTCCTTGCGGTGGTGTGGAGGGCATGCCGATGCATGCCTGGCTCCATGGCACGCGATGGGCCATCGGGACGACGTGAAGACGGGCCCACGCGGGAGGCCGGCATTCATCTGGTGTTTAGAAAGCGTTCAGTCCCGCATGAGGGTCGACTTGCCGAACAGGCTCTCGACCAGGTCCACCGACAGCTCGCCGGTCACGTTGCGGGTGTCGATGATGGGGTTCAGCTCGACGATGTCGAGCGAGGCCAGGCGTCCGCTGTCGGCAATCATCTCCATGACCAGCTGCGCCTCACGGTAATTCGGGCCGCCCGGCACCGTGGTGCCGACACCGGGCGCGATGCTGGGGTCGAGGAAGTCGACGTCGAAACTGACATGCAGGTGCGTGTTGTCGTCCATGTCCGCGAGCGCCGCCTCCATCGTGCGCTTCATGCCGACTTCGTCGATGTAGCGCATGTCGAACACTTCCAGGCCATGGGCCTTGACCAGCTTCTTCTCGCCCGGATCGACCGACCGGATGCCGATCTGCCGCACGACATCCGGAGTGATCGCGGGACCGCTGCCGTCGAGGTGGGTCAGTTCGCGTGGGCCTATGCCGCACAGGCAGGCGACCGGCATGCCGTGGATGTTGCCGGACGGCGTGACGTCGCTGGTGTTGAAGTCTGCATGCGCGTCCAGCCACAGCACGCGCAATGTCTTGCCGGTCTCGCGGCAATGCTTCGCCACGCCGGTGATCGACCCCAGGCCCAGGCAGTGGTCCCCGCCGAGCAGGATCGGCATGCGGCCGCCATTGAGCTCCGCGTGCATGGCGTCCATGACGATCCGGTTCCACGCCACCACCTCGCGGATATGGCGGTACCCCTCCACGGGAGGCTGCCAGGGGTTGCGGGGGCCGTCCAGGTTGCCGCGGTCGATCACGTCGACGCCGCGCGCCACCAGGGCCTCGGCCAGTCCGGCGATCCGCAAGGCTTCGGGCCCGAGCCGCGCCCCCAGGTGCCCCGCCCCGACATCGGTCGGCGCGCCAATCAGTGAAACGGGAGGGTGGCGGTGGCTCATGCGTGACTCCTGCGCGTGCGTTCTCCAGGGTGGTGCCGGCTATCCGACTCGAACGGATGACCTACCGCTTACAAGGCGGTTGCTCTACCAACTGAGCTAAGCCGGCGGGGCGGGCCATTCTAGCCGATGCGAACGACGGGCCCGAGGGGTGGCATTCAGTCGGGCGACGGACAGTCGAATGCGTGCCGGGTCGCCGCGCCGGAATCCGCCTGCGCGCGGTCGGCATCGAATGCGTCGTTGGCTTCCACGTCCAACCACGCCTCCACGGCGCCGCTGCCGATCGGCATGGCGCGGGCGTCGAACCCCTTGAGACCGAGCTCCGAAACGCGTCGTTCGGCGGCGTCTTCGGTGCCGTAGCGCCCCAAGGCGAGCGAATTCGCCTCGATCCCGTCGCGGACGATGAAATAGTCGCTCACGCCGGCCGCTGCGACATCGCGCGCGGCCTGCTCCACGGCGTCCAGGCTGGCGAACGGCGGCAGGTAGACACGCCACCCGCGCGTGGCCCCTGCCTCCTGCCTGCGCGGCACGACGCGGATCACCCGTGGCTCGAGCACCGCACGCGCGGCCGCCAGGGCCTCCACCTCGAACGGCCCGAAACCCATGCACTGGCTCACGACGCCTGCATCGGCGTCGTCCACCTCGATGGCGGGTGCCGGCGTTGCCCCGTTCTCGCCGGGCAACTGGATGCGGGCGACACCGAGCGGCAAGGGAGCGTCCGGCGGTGGCGCGGCCGGCACGTGGAAGATCCACCATGCCGCGACGCCGAGATTGAGGACCAGCAGGAAGACGATCAGGGAACGGGTCAGCATGCCAGCGATTCTAGGCCAGCCCGGCGGGCCGGGTCGCCTCCGCCATCGCCCAGCGCGCGAGGCCTTCGAGCACGAAGCCGGGAACCCAGCGCGCACTCGACAGGTGCGCCCGCAGTTCGCGTACGCCACCGCCATGCACGTACAGGGTAGGCGGCGCGCCCAACCGCTGCGTGGCCTCCGCGAGGCTGCGTTCCACCAGGGCAATCGCCGCCCCCTCGCACCCGGAAACCAGGCCGTCCTCGGTATCGGCGGCAAACTCGCTGTAGGTCCCGCCGTCCGGTACCAGCTGGCGGGCCCGGGCCTGCAGCGCGTCGCGCATCACCCGCGGGGAGGGTGCGATGCGGCCGCCATGGTGAAGGCCGTCGGCGTCCAGCAGGTCCACGGTCAACGCCGTACCCACGCCACAGACCAGCGCGGCGCCGCCGCGTGCACGTGCCGCGAGCAGGGTCAGGAACCGGTCCACGCCGAGTTTGTCCGGTCGTGCATAGGCGATGCGGACCCCGTCCATCCGGGCCTGGGTGCGGGCACGGCTGATACGGCGGCAGCGCGATACCAGCGCATCCAGCACCTCGACCGTGGTCTCCGTGGACGCCACCGAGGCCAGGTGGGCCACCTCGATACGCGCCGGCAACGCCCGTGCCATCGCGTCCGCGATGCCGCCGTCCAGGTGGTCCAGGGCGACGATCCCGCCAATGGTGCCGTCGTCGTTGAGAGGGGCGCACTTCAGTCGCGTGTTGCCCAGGTCGAAGAGCCAGGTGCTCATGCCATGGTCCGCCGCCGCACGCTGACTTCACCGGAATACAGGTCCTCGCTGCGTCCGTCACCCAGTCGCACGCGAAGAGCGCCGTCCGCCGCCAGTCCCTGCACCTGCGCCTCGCGGCATCCTCCTTGCGCGTCATGCAGCATGACGTCGCGGCCCGCGAGCACGTCCAGCGCCGCGTACCGCTGCAGGAAGGGCGCCAGCCCGTCGGCGTCGAACTGCGCCAGCGCCGGCAGCACGTGGTCCAGCACCACGGCCGCGACCCGGTTGCGGTCCACGCCGGCGCCCAGCAGCGACGCGAGGTCGGTCCACGGCTGGTCCAGCTCCGCCCCCTGCACGGCGGGCATCCGTACGTTGAGACCGAGCCCGACCACGGCCCGCACCGGCCCGGCATGCTCCCCTCCGCCTTCCACCAGCAGGCCTCCGAGTTTGTGCAGCACGCCTCCGCTCTCCACCACCACGTCGTTGGGCCACTTCAGACCGGCCTGGCCCACCCCCAGCACGTGCAGCGCTTCGACCACCGCGATGCCGGTCACCAGGCTCAGGCCGCCCAACCGGGCGAGCCCGCCGTCGAATCCGCGGACCAGCGACATGTACAGGTGGGCCGCCAACGGTGACGCCCATGGCCGTCCGCGACGGCCCCGGCCTCCGGTCTGGCGTTCGGCAAGCAGCACGCGGGTCGTCCCGTGGGCAGGCGCCGGGCGCCGCAGGAGTTCACTGTTGGTCGAGTCCACCGTCCAGAGGACTTCCACGTCGACCCGCGTGTCCCTGCCCCTGTCGTCCATGCACGCGCGGATCGCGGCGGCATCCAGCAGGTCCAGTGGCCCGGCCAGCCGGTAGCCCTGCCCGGCCCGCGCCTCGATCGGCACGCCCGCGTCGCGCAGCGCCCGGATGCGTTTCCATATCGCCGCGCGGGTCTGCCCGCCGGCCCGCGCCAGCTGATCGCCGGAGGCCGGACCCCTGATCAGGCTCAGCAGCAGTTCGCGTTCGTCGTTCAAGGTCGTTCCCCGGCGAGCGTCCGGCCGCCTCCACCTGCAGGCGCCATTATGCGGGACCACCGTTCGTCGCACCGCTCCCCTCGCCTGCGGCAGCGGGATGCGAAAACGGGTATATTCAGGAATGGCTGGGACTTCGCCCGGCCAGACGCAAGGACCCTGTCATGTTCAGGATCGGCCTCCTCACCCTGGGATTCCTCATCGCGACCGCCCCGGTCATGGCGCGCGAGATCAAGCTGAGCGGCCCCAACAGCGGCGCCTGTCCGGAGTCGGCCAGCGCGAACGAGTCCGCCGACAGTCCCCCGCCGCGTGCCGCGCGCACCCGGCCCGCGCCCGATGCGACGCGCGCCAAGCCGACGGTCCACAGCGATGCCGTACCCGGTGGCCGCCTGCAGTCGCCCCGCTGGCACAGCTTCCTCCCCGGCATGGTGCGCTGACGCGCACGCCGGTTGATCGGGCTGCTCCGGCGACTGCGCGGTCGCCCCGCTCCCATTGCCGCCCTGGCGTGGCAGGACGTCCGTCGTGCCGTGCCCTGGGTCGGCGCGCTGGATGAAACGCGTGATGCGCGCCTCTCGGAGCTGACTGCCCGGTTCCTGCACGAAAAGACCATCACCCCGGTCGGCGGACTTCGACTCGACCCCGACCAGCGCCTGCAGCTCGCGGCCATGTGCTGCCTGCCCCTGCTGGAATTCGGCGCCGAAGGGCTGCGGGGCTGGTCGCAGGTGATCGTGTACCCGGACGCCTTCCGCGTCGAGCAACGCCATGAAGATGCCGCCGGCGTGATCCACGTGACCGACGCCACGCTGATCGGCGAATCATGGGAAGCCGGCCCCCTCATCCTCTCGTGGTCGGACATCCAGGCCGAGATCGCCGATCCCGCCGCCGGCTTCTGCGTGGCCGTGCACGAGATGGCCCACAAACTCGATGCGCTGGATGGCAGCATGGACGGCACCCCGCCCCTGCCCCGGCCGTGGCAGCGCGAATGGGCCCGCGACTTCCAGCAGGCCTACGACGCGTTCTGCGAGGCCGTCGACGGCGGCCGCGAATCCGCGATCGATCCCTACGCGTCCGAGTCGCCGGAGGAGTTCTTCGCCGTGGCCAGCGAATACCACTTCAGTGCCCCCGGGCTCTTGCAGGCCGAGCTGCCCACCGTCGCCGCGCACCTGCAGCGGCTGTACGGCCCGCCGTCACCCCCGTAGGGCCGACGCTCAGAGACCAGGCGGGAACCGGACTTCGAAACGCGCGCCGCCCAACTCCGCCGACCGGCTCACCTCCAGGTCGCCGCGATAGCTGCGCACGACGTCCTGCACGGTCGCCAGGCCGATCCCGTGTCCCTGCACGCGCTCGTCGCCGCGCACCCCGCGCTGCAGGATCGACGCGACCTTGTCCTCGGGAATGCCCGGACCGTCGTCGTCCACGGCGATCATCAACCCGGGGCGACGCCCGGGCGTGCCGTCACCCGGCTTGACGCTCAGCAGCACCCGCGAACGGGTCCACTTGAACGCGTTCTCCAGCAGGTTCCCGAGTACCTCCTGCAGGTCGCCGGGTTCGCCATGGAACGCGATGCCCGCGTCGATGTCGAACTCGCACAACACCCCCTTCGCGGCATAGATCTTCTCCAGGCTGCGGACGATCTGGTCGGCATAGGGTTCGACCTCCACCGGCGCGGCGAACAGCGCATGGCCCGAGCGCGCCGCGCGGCCGAGCTGATAGGACACCAGGTCGGTCATGCGCTGGACCTGCAACTCCACCTCTTCGCGCAGTTCGTCGGCGGGCACGTGCTCGGTGGTGCGCGCGCGCAGGACGGCCAACGGCGTCTTCAGGCTGTGCGCCAGGTCGGCCATGGTGTTGCGCTGGCGGTCGAGGTTCTCGCGCTCGCTCTCGATGAAGGCGTTGATGCTCTCGGCCAGCGGCTCCAGTTCGCGCGGATGGCGCCCGCTCATGCGCGAGAGCAGGCCGCGCTGGACACGCTTGAGCTCGTCCACCACGCGCTTCAGCGGCCGCAGGCTCCAGCGCAGGATCAGGCCCTGCAACAGCAGCAGGATCAGCCCCGCGCCGCCGAGATATCGCCAGAGCGCCCCGCGGAACACCGCGACCTGCCGACTCAGCGGCGTGGTGTTTTCGAGGATGTAGATCGTGTACGGCAGCCCGTCCTCGGTTTCCCCGGTATCGTGGATGACGCCGTAACCGTAGCGGTAGGCCTGGCCTTCCGAGCCATCGAGCTCGGTGATCGCCAGCGGCCCCTCGAAGCGCTCCGCACCCGGCTCCAGCATCACCCCGGGCGGAAGCTCCGGCCCTACTGCCGAAGCGGAGTCCCAGTGCGATTCCTCCATGACGATCTCGGCGTACAGTCCGCTGCCGGGCCGGTCGAAACGCGGGTCGACCGCGTCGTAGGGCGGGATGTACTCACCATTGCGGGCGAACTCGCCCTGCGCGGTGTACGCCAGCGCGTAACTCTTGAGGCGCTGCTCCAGGTTGCTTTCGGCGGTCTCGATGAACGCGCGGTCCAGGGCGTAACCGGCCAAGGCAAGGAAGGCCAGCAGGCCGAGGCTGGCCGCCAGCAACTGCCTGGCCTGCAACGAACGTGGCTGGCCCCAGCTCATGGATGCATCGCGACGCCGTCGCCCGTGGAGGTGGTTGCCTGACATCCTTGCATGTCGACGCGCGGGCCGCACGGCCCGACCGTCATGCCGGGGAAACGACAACGCCCCGCGCGTGGGCGGGGCGGGGCGGGACAGGTGCCGCTGCGGGCGTCACTCCCCGCTGCGCGGGATCGCGAAGCGGTAGCCGCGGCCACGCACGGTCTCGATCGGCTTCAGCGTGCCCTCCGGGTCGAGCTTCTTGCGCAGACGGCCGATGAAGACCTCCAGCACGTTGGAATCCCGGTCGAAGTCCTGCTGGTAGATGTGCTCGGTGAGGTCCGCCTTCGAGACCAGCTCGCCGGCATGCATCATCAGGTACTCGAGCACCTTGTACTCGTAACTGGTGAGGTCGACGTTCTGCCCGTCGACGCTGACCGTCTGGGCCGCGAGGTCCAGGGTCACGACGCCGCACTCCAGGGTGGGCTTGCTCCAGCCGGCGGCGCGTCGCACCAGCGCATTGATGCGCGCCAGCAGTTCCTCGACGTGGAACGGCTTGACCAGATAGTCGTCGGCCCCCTGCTTCAGGCCTTCGACCTTGTCCTGCCAGCTCGAGCGCGCGGTCAGGATCAGCACGGGGAATTTCTTGCCTTCGTCGCGCAGGGCCTTGATCAGCTCCATGCCGGACATCTTCGGCAGGCCGAGGTCGATGATGCCGAGGTCGAACGGCACCTCACGGCCCATGTACAGGCCTTCTTCGCCGTCCTGGGCCGCGTCGACCGCGTACCCTTCGCGCTTCAGTCGCGCCGCCAGGGTTTCGCGCAGGGGCGCTTCGTCTTCTACAAGCAGGATTCGCATGGGAACTCCGTTCGGGGAACTCCGTGGATGGGCGGCCGCGCCCGGCGGGCGGACCGAAGGCTCAACCTTGCCCGTTCAGTCGTCGTCGTCTTGTGTACGGCGGTCGCGCTGGGGCACCGGCTGCGACCGCAAGGGCCGCGAGGAGTTCGGATCGTCCATGTACACACGCACACGGCCACGTGCGTCCACCACCTTGATGCGGTTGACGTTGCGGCCGTCGTAGGGGATGCGTTCGGCACTGAGTACCTGACCGCCGGTGCGGCGCTCGACACGACGTACCGCCTCGCTCAGCGCCCGGCGATCGGCGCCACGCAGGTGGGAGTGGCCCTGGGCGCGCGGGTCCGCGGTTGACGGCCGCGCCTGGCCCAGCGCCGAGGGGCGGGGATCGCGTGGCGGCTGCTCGCGTCCGTCACTCGCACCCTGCGCCGCGGCGCCACCCACCATCGCAAGCGAGGCGACGAGCAGGCTGAGCGCGACGATGCGCGGGGCGGGCGGTGCGACGGGGAAGCGGGTCATGCGACTCCGGGAAATGCAGCGGCGACCGGCAGGGGACTGGCCGCGAGAGAGACGGTGTGGGGACATTCTCTGAACAAGGCAGTGAATCCGCTCTGAACTTTTCCGGGCTGGGACGGGCCCATTCAGCCACGCATTCAGCTTTCTGGCAAGCCGGAGCGTGCACGGGGCGTGAATTGCAAGTGCCTGAGTCGACTGGCAAATCTTCCGGTCCCAAGGCCACTTGATGGCCGCGAGCGGTCCAGTGGGAGGCCGCCGGCGGATGCCTGGATGCCCCCAGCGATCAGGCCGTCCGGCGCGCCGGCTCGGCGAAGGACTCGGTCACGGCCAAGGCGTGCTCCACCAACGACCAGTCCGCGCCAGGCTTGTGCGCGCCCTCGCTCAGGACCTGGCGGAACGCGCGTCCGCCGCGTTCGTTGGCGAACAGGCCGAGCAGATGTCGGGTGATGTGCTTGAGGAACACGCCGCGCGCCAGTTGCGCCTCCACGTATGGCCGCAACGCGCGCAGCAGCTCGCCACGGCTCCTCGCCTCGCCACCGAACCAGGCGACGTCCAGCCGGTGAAGCAGGTAAGGCGTGTGGTAGGCCGCGCGCCCCAGCATGGCGCCGTCGGCATGCGCGAGGTGGGCGGTGGCTTCATCGGCGTCGGCGATGCCGCCATTGACGACCACCTGCAGGTCAGGCCGCTCGCGCTTCAGCCGGTACGCCCAGTCGTAGCGCAGCGGGGGTACTTCGCGATTCTCCTTCGGGCTGAGGCCCTGCAGCCATGCATTGCGCGCATGGACGATGAACATGTCGCAGCCGGCGTCGGCCACGGTGTCGATGAAGGCGCGAAAGCGATCGTAGTCATGGTCGTCGTCGACCCCGAGCCGGCACTTGACGGTAACCGGCACCCGCGTCGGGCGTCCTGCGCAGGCCGCCACCATCGCCGCGACCGCGTCGGCAACCAGTCCCGGTTCGCGCATCAGGCAGGCACCGAAGCGTCCCGCCTGCACGCGGTCGGAGGGGCACCCGCAATTGAGGTTGATCTCGTCGTAGCCCCACTCCGCGCCGATCCGCGCGGCGCGGGCGAGCAATGCCGGCTCGCTGCCACCCAGTTGCAGCGCCACCGGGTGCTCGACCGGATCCATCGCCAGCAGGCGCTCGCGATCCCCATGGATCACCGCGTTCGCATGGACCATCTCGCTGTACAGGCGCGCATGCGGCGCCAGCAGCCGGTGGAAGACGCGGCAGTGCGAGTCGGTCCAGTCCATCATCGGGGCGACGGACAGGCGGAGCTGGGCGGGAGCAATGGCGGTCGGACTCGACATGGCGTGCATTGTACGGGGCTGCCGGACACCGGCCGCGGCGTTGGGGTACGCTCGGCCCCGCAGTGCCCCTCCACCCACGACGAATCTTTCGATGACGAGATCCGCCTGTCTGCTCCTGCCGCTGTGCCTGACGGTCGCCGCTTGCGGTGGGCCTTCGGATACCCCGGCGCCGTCCACGCCCGAGGCCGCGACGCCCGCCGCCGAACCGGCGCCCGCACTCCCCCTGGCGGCAGAGCCCGCGGCCGAGCCCATGCCCGACCCGGCTCCGGAGCCCGCCAGCACGCCGGAACCGGCCGGCACGTCCGGGCCCGCGGCTCCGGGGGCGCGCATCACCCTGTTCAACGCGACCTGCCCGGGTGATATCGCGGTGCATGCCGACGACGGCGGCCCGGTCTATGTCAATGGCACCGAGGCCTCGTACAAGTCGTTCAGCGAGTCCTATTACGAAGCCACGGATGCAGCGTCCGGCGTGACGATCTCCGTCACCACCAACACCGACGGCACGCTCTCGGTGTCGTACACGGGCAAGGGGCGCGCCCACGGCGTCTGTACGCTCGACGGATGACCCAGCGCGGGCACGGGCAGCCCGTGCCGGATGGGACGACGCCCTGGCCGCGATGGTGGCCAGGGCGTTTTTTTCGGTACAGAACGGCGCCTGGAATGGACACCGCGCGACGGCAGGCTCAGAACCTGTACGACACCGACGTGACGAACTCGCGACCCGGCGCCGGGAAGCCGATGTAGAGGCCGCTGCCGGGGTGGTACGAGTAGGTCCCCTGGTCGTAGTAGAAGTCGTCCAGCGCATTGTTCACCCCCGCGCCCAGCACCATCCGGCCATCGAGCAGGGTCCAGCTGGCGAGCAGGTCGAGCACCGCGTAGGAGCCCTTCGAAGGCGCATCCGGGGCGATCTCGTTCTCGACCGACTCCACGTAGCGGGCGCGGACGCCGTAGTGCGAGATGGCGTCGGGTGTCCAGTCCAGGCGGCCCGTCCAGGTACGGCCGATGATGGTGCCCAGGCCCAGGTCGGCATCGTTCAAGGGACGGTCGTCGAACTCATTGTTGGACTCCCATACGCCCAGGCCCCAGCTCCAGTCCTGCAGCTCCTGCCCCACTTCAAGCTCGAAACCGTCGACCTCGGCGGTGCCGGTGTTGGCCCAGTAACCCCACTCGGTCGACGGCGGACCGACGAACACCGCATTGATGTAGTTGTCGATGTCCTGCCGGAACACGGTGCCGCGCACGTGGAAGCCGTTGTTCTCCCAGGCGAAGCCCAGCTCGATGTTGTCGGCGTCCTCGCCCTCGAGATCGCCGTGGTGCGCATACAGCGCACTGAAGAAAGCCTCGCGGATGGTGATGCCGCGGAACGCTTCCGAATAGGCCGCGCGCAGGCTGAACTGTTCGGTCAGCTGCCAGTCCAGTGACAGGTTGGGGCTCACCTTGCTGTCGGAGTTGCGGGCCCCGGCACCGACGCCGCTGTCGACATCCAGACTGTAGTGGTCGTAACGCAATCCGGCCGACAGCAGCCACGCGGGTGCGAAGCGCCAGGCGGCCTGCACGTACGCGCCGGAAACATCGGCGCTCTGCTCGGTGCTGCCCCAGTAGGCGGGCGGCGTGGCCTGCTGGGTCGCGTCGAGGCTGTCGCGGCGATGGTCGACGCCATACACGAGATCGAGGCTGTCCCAGCGCGAGGTGTTGCGCAGGTCGAAGCCGGTCGAGCTCTGCTCGCCATGGCCGTAGACCAGGCCGGTCGTGTTGCGCCGGTTCTCGTACTCCGACGTGTTGTAGAAGACCGTGGCCTGCAGGTCGACCGCATCGCCGTCGGGGTCGTAACGGTGGTTGTAGGACACCGTGTCGCGGGTCATCGTGTGGTCGGACAGGATGAAGCGGCCGGCAAAATTGGTCATGTGCGGACGCTCGTAGTACGTACCGCTGTCGTCCAGGCGCTCGACGGAGAGATCGAAACTGTTGGCGTCGAACAGGCCGGTCAGCTTGACCTGCCCGCGGCTGTGCTCGTAGGCCGTGGGCGACACCCGGTCGCCGTTGCCGTCGTCATAGTCGCCGCCGTCCTGGTAGACGTAGCTCGCGAGCAGGCCCAGGTGCTCACCGATGCGGCCATACAGCGAACCCACGCCCTTGTAGTTGTTCTCACCGTTGAAGCCCGCCGCGCCCTTGAGGAAGGCACCGAAATCCTGGTCCGGGCGCAGCATGTCGAAGGCATCCTTGGTGCGAACGCGCATTGCGCCGGTCAGCGCGCCCGGCCCGGCGGTCGCGGCACCGGCACCGGCATCGAGTTCGATCGACTTGATGAATTCCGGTTCGATCTGCAGGCGGGTCTGGTGGTGGTACAGCTCGGCCGGCTGCTGCGCGCCATCGATGGTCACGTTCAGCATGGTGTCTTCGAAGCCGCGGACATAGACCTTCTGCGCGACGGCCGAGCCGCCGCCCACGGCCACGCCGGACTCGTTGGAAAGCAGGTCTGACAGGTCGGAGGCCTGGGTGAACTGGACCTCTTCGGCCTCGATGTCGAAGTTGCCGGGCTCGCGCTCGCCTTCCACCACGATGGTGTCGAGCGTGGTGGCATCGGGCGCATCGGCGGCCCAGGACAGGGGCGCGACCGCCAGGAAGGTGAGGCCGGTCAAGGACAGGTAACGGGGGGAGGACGCCATGGTGCGTGTTCCTTGTGCGATGGGGCCACGGGCGACAGAACGCCGGGCCACGGGGGCGGATCAGGGGGCGTATGCAAGGCCGCCCCTGGGGGTCCGGGGGCGGCAGCGGCGGCATTGTGACCGGATTCGCTAGGCAACTCAAATGCGAATCACTACTATTTACATCACCGTCGATCAGGATTGACGGCGATGACGACGGCAAGGACGCCCGTCCCGGCCCTCGCGTCGATGCTCCGCATCCGCCAGCCGGCCCCGCGCCTGCCAGCTCTCCCCCCACGAAGACCGAAGCAGGTATTTCCATGGACGTCCGCTCCTGCCCGCCCCGGGTGGGCCCCGCCACGCACGGCGGTCCGCTCGCCTCGCCACTGGCCAAGCCCCCCTCCCCGCTCGCGCCTCGCTGCCTCGTGGAGGTGGCCCATGGCTGACCCCTCCCTCGCGTTCGCCGCACCCCTCACCGCGCCGGGGTCCGGCGTGCACGGCCTGGACGAAACCGGCCTGCTCGACGCCTGGCGCGAGGGCGACGCGCTGTTCTCGTCGCCTCGCCAGCAACTGCATTGCCGCGGCGTCCGCGAGCGGCTGCAGCGCGCTGCGGACGCCGGCCTCGCCGACGCCGCCGAGTACCTGCTCGCCCACCATGCCGAAGCCAGCGACGACCGGATCCCCCTGTTGGGCGCCGTTCCGTTCGACACCGCCGTGCCCGCGCGCCTGTGGCTGCCCCGCCAGGCCGTCTATGCCAGCGGCCATGCGCGGCATGCCGGCCGGCCCCGCACGCCAGCGGCGGCGCGCGGCATGCCGCGGCGGGTGCACGCCCAGCCTTCCACGGCCGGATACGAGCGGGCCGTGTCACGCGCGCTCGAACGCATCGGCCGCGGCAAGCTGGGAAAGGTGGTGATGTCCCGCTGCCTGCGTTTCAGTACCCGCGCCGAGGTTGCCGGGCTGGTCGCGGCGCTGCTCGCCCGGGACCCCTCGGGCTATACCTTCGCGGTCGACGCCGATGCCGGGGAGGGGCGCCGCCACCTCGTCGGCACCAGCCCGGAACTGCTGCTGCGCAAGCACGGCAACCGGGTGGTGTCCAACCCGCTGGCCGGTTCCACCCCCCGCAGCGCCGACCCGGACGAGGACGCGCGCCGGGCGCGGGCGCTGTTGGTGTCGGACAAGGATCGACACGAACACGCGCTGGTGGTGGATGCGGTCGCGGCCGCCTTGAGTCCCTGGTGCCAGGCCCTGCACGTCCCCCCCGCGCCCTCGCTGGTGGCCACCCCGACCCTGTGGCACCTCTCGACCCGCGTGGAGGGAACACTGGTCGATGCCGCCACCAGCGCACTGCGGCTCGCGCTCGCCCTGCACCCCACGCCGGCGGTCTGCGGCCATCCCACCCCCGCGGCCCGTGCACTGATCCGTGAACTCGAAGGCTACGATCGCGACCTGTTTACGGGGCTGGTGGGGTGGTGCGACACCCACGGCGATGGCGAATGGGCGGTAACGATCCGCTGCGCCCTGGTCGAACCCGACTGCACCACCCTCTATGCCGGCGCGGGCGTGGTGGCCGGCTCCTGCCCCCGGGCCGAGCTGGCGGAAACGAGCGCCAAGCTCGGCACCATGCTGGCGGCACTCGGCCTGCCGCCCCTGGCGGAGGACCTGGCATGAACGCGCGGACCGCCCCCGCCGGCCGCGACTTCACGCCCTGGCCGGATTCCTTCGCACGCCGCTATCGCGAACGCGGCTATTGGCGGGGCCAGACCCTGCATGGGCGCCTGGCGGAGGTTGCCGCCCGGCAGCCGGACCGGCTGGCGCTGGTCTGCGGCGAGCGACGCTGGAGCCACGCGATGTTCGATGCGCGCATCCGGGGCGCGGCGGCCGGCCTCCATCGCCTCGGCATCGGTCGCGGCGACCGGGTGGTGCTGCAGTTGCCGAACATCGCCGAGTTCCACGTGGCCTGCTTCGCCCTGTTCCGCCTCGGCGCATTGCCGGTGTTCGCGCTGCCCGCGCACCGCGAAGCCGAGATCGGCCACTTCATCAAACACACGGGCGCCCGTGCCTGCATTACCGTCGCACGCGAAGGCGGCTTCGGACATGCCGCCCTGTTCCGGCGGCTGCAGGCGCGCCTGCCGCAGCTCCGTGACGTGATCGTGGTCGGCGATGCCGAAGGCGGCATCGCATTCGACGCTCTGGACCGCGGCGATGACGTCGCGGCCGTCGACGACGCCACGGCCGTCGCTTTCCTGCAGTTGTCCGGAGGCAGTACCGGCACCCCGAAACTGATTCCCCGCACGCACGACGACTATCTCTACAGCCTCCGGGAAAGCGCCCGCATCTGCGGGTTCGACCCCGACACCCGTTACCTGTGCGTGCTGCCCGCCGCGCACAACTTCCCGATGAGTTCGCCGGGTGCGTTCGGGACCTTCCACGCCGGTGGCTGCGTGGTGATGGCGCGCCAGCCCGATCCTGCCTCGAGCTTCCGCCTGATCGCGCGCGAACGCATCACCGCCACCGCCCTCGTGCCCGCGCTGGCGCTGGCATGGCTGGAATCGAAGGCCCGCCTGGACGCCGACCTCTCCAGCCTCGCCCTGCTCCAGGTCGGCGGGGCCCACCTTCCCCGCGACGTGGCGCGCCGGCTGATGGACGGCCTTGAGGCCCGGCTGCAACAGGTGTTCGGCATGGCCGAAGGCCTGGTCAACTACACCCGCCTGGACGACGCCGACGAAGCGATCGCCAGCACCCAGGGACGGCCGATCAGCGAAGACGACGAGATCCGCATCGTCGACGATGCCGATCGCGACGTCCCGGAGGGCGAAGTGGGCCACCTGCTGACACGCGGCCCCTACACCATCCGCGGCTACTACCGTGCCGACGCGCACAACCGCGATGCCTTCACCGACGACGGCTTCTATCGCACCGGAGACCGGGTGCGCCGGCTCGCCTCCGGCCACCTCGTGGTGGCCGGTCGCGCCAAGGACCAGATCAATCGAGGGGGCGACAAGATCGCCGCGGAAGAGGTCGAAAGCCATCTGATGACCCACCCGGCGGTGTTCGATGCGGCCCTGGTCGCCATGCCCGACCGATGGCTGGGCGAGAAAGCCTGCGCGTTCGTGGTGCTGCGCGATGCACTGCCGCCACGCGAACTCCAGGCCTACCTGCGTGGACGCGGCATCGCCGCCTACAAGGTGCCCGAGCGCATCGAGCTGCTCGAAGCGCTGCCCCGCACCGCGGTCGGCAAGGTCGACAAGCGCGCGCTGCGTGCGCGGTTCCCATCACCCGTTTTCCAGGAGACCACGCCATGAGCATCCCCCGCATCGCACCCTACCCGGTCCCCACGTCGTTGCCCGTGCAGTCGCGCGTGAACTGGCAGCCCGACCCCGCGCGGGCGGTGCTGCTGGTGCACGACCTGCAGGAGTACTTCCTCGACTTCTACGATCGCGGCGACGCCCCCGTGGCGCCGATGCTGGACCGGGTCCGCGCGTTGCACGACGCCTGCGATGGCGCGGGCGTGCCGGTGGTGTACACCGCGCAGCCCACCGCGCAGACCCCTCGCCAGCGGGGCCTGCTACAGGAATGGTGGGGGCCGGGCGTCACCGCCGCGACGGATCGCGCGGCGATCGCGGGCAGCGTCGCCCCGCGCGCGCACGACACCGTGCTCACCAAGTGGCGCTACAGCGCCTTCGCGATGACCGACCTGCACGACCGCATGCGGCAATGGGGCCGCGACCAGTTGCTCATCACCGGCGTCTACGCCCACATCGGCTGCATGGCGACCGCGCTGGATGCGTTCATGCGGGACATCCAGCCCTTCATGGTGGCCGATGCACTGGCCGACTTCAGCGCGGCCGACCATGCCATGGCACTCGACTACGTGACGCAGCGGTGCGGTGTCGTGCTGGCGTCGCAGGCCTGCATCGATGCGCTCGCCGCCCCGGCGCTGCCGACCAGCCTCGACGCCCTGCGCGCCGAACTGGCCCGCATCATCGGCATTCCCGCCGCGCAGGTCGGCCTGGACGACAACCCGCTGCATCTCGGGCTCGACTCGATCCGCCTGATGAGCCTGGTGGAGCGATGGTCCGCGGCCGGCGCGGCCATCGGCTTCGTCGACCTTGCCGAACGCGAGCGGGTATCCGACTGGTGGGCCCTGCTGGAAGCCCGCCGCGAGGCCATGCCATGAGCGCGGCTTCGCATCCATTGACGGCGCCGCAGTACGGCATGTGGGCGGGACAACGGATGGACCCGGACAGCCCGGCATTCTGGACCGCTGAGGCGATCGAGCTGCGCGGCCCCCTGGATGCCGGCGCACTGGGCAAGTCGGTGTTCGACACGCTGCGCCGTTGCGATGCCTTGCACATGCGCTATCGCGAACGCGACGGCGAAGTCCGCCAGCGGCTCGACGCCTCCCGCACCGTCAGCTGGGCGCGTCACGACTTCAGCGGCGCCGACGACCCATGGGGCGCCGCGGCGGCCTGGATGCGGGCCGACCTCGACCGTCCTGCCCGGCTCGACACTGGCCCCCTGTTCGCGACCGCGCTGCTGCGCCTGGGGCCCGAGCGGCACCTGTGGTACCTGCGTGCCCATCACATCGCGCTGGACGGCTTCGCCTACCTGTTGTTGATCCACCGGGTGGCCGAGCTCTACGGCGCGCATCGGACCGGGCGCGCGCCTCCGCCCGGGCGCGACTTCGGCCTCGCGCCGGTCATCGAAGAGGCCGAGGCCTACCGCTGGTCCGCGCAATGCACGCAAGACCGTCGCTTCTGGCAGGCCCGCCTGCAGGACGCCAGGGTGCCCGTGACGCTGGCGCCGCTGCGACCGCCCTCCGATACCGCACGCTCCGAGCGCCATCGCCTGCCTGCGGCGGCGTACACCCACTGGCAGGCCGGCGCCCGCGCCTGCGGCGTCGACTGGGGGGCCTGGCTGCTGGCGGGAATCGGCGCATGGATGCAGGGCCAGTGCGGCACTCGTGAAGTGACGGTCGGCCTGCTGGTGATGAACCGGTTGGGAAGCCGGGCCCTCACGGTGCCCTGCATGGGCATGAACGTCGTGCCGCTCCGTCTCGACATCGATCCCCAAGCGGGCTTCGACGCCCTGGCCCGTCAGGCCCGCGACACCCTCGCGACGCTGCGCCCGCACCAACGCTACAACTACGAATGGATGCGGGAGGACGCCGGCCTCGCCGGCAGCCATCGCCAGCTCTATGGCCCGGTGCTGAACCTGATGCCGTTCGACCGCGGGTTCCGGTTCGACGGCCTCCACGCGGAAGCGCATTCGGTGTCGGTCGGCTCGGTGGAGGACATGGACATCACGGTGTCGCCGCTGCCCGATGGGCTCCGGGTGGACATGGAAGCCAACCCCGCCGCCTATGGCGCGAAGGCGCTGCGCGACCACCACCGGCAGCTGCTCGCGACGCTGGACGCTGCGCTCGCCGACCCCGGCCAACCCGTTGGCCGGCTGGCCGAAGGCAGGAGCCGGGCCGCATGAACCCTCACGAGCGGGAGTTCGAAGGGCGGCGCGTGGTGGTCACGGGCGCGGCCCGCGGCATCGGCGCCGCCACCGCGCGCCTGCTCGCGCTGCGCGGCGCGCGGCTCGCCCTGGTCGACCGCGACCGCGCCGGGATGGAGGCTCTCGCCGATTCGCTCGCCGGCAAGGCGCGCGTGGTCGTGATGGATCTGGGCGACGCGCACGCCGTCGAACGCGGCATGGACGCGATCGCCGCGCAGCTTGGCGGAATCGACCACCTGGCGCATGTCGCCGGCATCCTGCGCACCGGCAACGCGCTGGACATCGGCGTCGAGGACTGGGATGCGTGCATGCACCTCAATGCGCGCGCGGTGTTCACCACCACGCAGGCGGTGGCGCGGCACATGGTCAAGGCAGGCCAGGGCAGCATCGTCGTGGTGGGATCCAACGCCGCCACCACGCCACGCACCGGAATGGCGGCCTATGCGGCATCGAAAGCCGCTGCACATGCCTACCTTCGATGCCTGGCGCTGGAGCTCGCCCCGCTCGGGATCCGCTGCAACCTCGTGTCACCCGGCTCGACCGACACGCCCATGCAGCAGGCGTTCGCGAACACCGCCGAAGACCGGCGCGCGATCCTGGAAGGGGTACCGGGGCGATACCGCCTAGGGATTCCGCTGGGTCGCATCGCGCAACCGGAGGACATCGCGGAAAGCATCTGCTTCCTGTTGTCCGACCGCGCCCGCCACGTCACCCTGCACGACCTGCGGGTCGACGGCGGTGCCACGCTGGACGCATGAAACAGCTCAGTCGCCCGCCGCGTCGGCGCCGGGTGTCGGGTCCGGCGCCTGCATCCGCGGCAGGTCGGGATTGCCCGGCGCCAGGCTGGCATCCACCTGGATGGGACGGCCCCAGCGGCGGTAGCTGTCGACGATGCCCTGCTTGAGGCGCTGGAACGCCGCGGAGCCGGGTTCGGCACCCAGGTCGCGGGCCACCGCCACCCAGCCCGATGCGCTTCGCCGCGACCAGCCGTCGGCGACCTGCCGGCAGGCGCGGCCCGAGACGTCGGCGAGCGCACAGGCCTGGTAGACGTCGCCGGGGGACCACCCGCGCTCGAGCAACAGCGCCTGCACCAGCGCGCGCGGGGCCTCGTGGTAGCGCACCACTTCGTCGATGAAGGGTTGGGGATAGATGGCGCCGTAGCGGTCCATGTCCGCCAGCCACGCGTCCACCCATGGATCACCGCTGCCGGGTGGCGCCTCCTCGTCCGCGACGGCCGTGGCATCGCTGGCATCCTGGGCGCGCGCGCCGGACGCCCACGCCAATGCCAGCGGGAGTGCCAGCACCCACCCCAGCGCGACGCGTTGCAGGTGCACCGGCAACCCTCAGCGGGAGATGACGAACTTGCCGAACGCCACGCCGATGTCCCAGCCTTCGCCGGTCCCGGCCAGCGCCAGCGACACCTCGCCCTTGGTCACCACCTGGGCCTTGCTGGACCGGCCGGCGCCGGCGTGCGCTTCGGCCGTGGCATAGGTGCCCAGCAACTCGTTGATGTCATCGACACCGGAAAACTCACCCACGCCATCCTCGATCTTCGACTTGCCGAAGGACAGGCCGCCCCCCTTGGTCTCGATCTTCACCGCCATGCTCTGGCCGTTGTCGCAGGTGATGGTGCCGTTGCCGGATGCGGTCTTGTAGAAGACCGACCAGCCTTCGAGGTCGAAGCGCAACTTGCAGTCCACCTCTCCGGCGTGGGCGGGCGTGGCGGCGGCGAGTGCAAGCGCGAGGATCAACAGGGGGCGACGTGACATCCGCAGGGTCTCCATGGCGTGTCGGCAGGCACCAAGGCTAGCACCTGGCACCTTCAGTCGCGGTCACGGCCGCGGTCGCGTCGGCCATCGTGGCGGACGCGGTAGTCACGGTAGTCGCGGCGGTCGTACCGGCGATCGGCGCGCGCGTCGTGGCGCGGATCGTAATAGCGCACCACGCAGTCGCCACGACGGTTGCAGTCGCGGTCCAGGCGGACGTCGCGGTTGCGGTAGTAGCCGTGGGCCACACCGTAGGGCGGGCCGCTGCGGCGATACTGCCGGGGTACGTGGCGGTAGTAACGCCGATGACCGTCACGGTCCCTGACCACGATGATGCGGTCGTTGTAGCCATAGTTGCCGTGGCGGTAATAGGGCTGGCCCGAGCGGTAGATCACGTCGGCCACGTTCACCAGCACGCGGACGAGGTCGTCGTTGGCCCGGGCCGGAGCGGGCGCCAGCGCAGCCATGGCGAGGCCGGCGGCCAGGACGGAGGGCATCAACCAACGGGGGGTCAGGGTCATCGCGGGCTCCTTTCGTGCGGGGACGTGGCTCCACCCTGCGATGCCCGGAGTGAACGGGTTTTTAATGTCCGATGCTGCAGATGCGAACCATTCAGGCACCGGCCGCCGCTTCGTGGATCGAGCGCAAGGCCTCCGGCAGCGCATCGGCCGACGCGACCACGCGCAACCGCGGCGCATCCGCGGCCACTTCCGCCTCGGTCTCGTGGGCCCATGTCAGGTGGTAGGGCACGTGCACGCCCCAGCCCCCCAGCGTCAGCACCGGGGCGATGTCGGAGCGCAGGGAGTTGCCGACCATGGCGAATGCCTCGGCGGGACAGTCGAATTCCTCCAGCAGCCGCCGGTAGGTGGACACGTCCTTCTCGCTGACGATCTCGATGCGACGGAACAGGTCGGCCAGTCCACAGTCGCGGACCTTCTGCTCCTGGTGGAACAGGTCCCCCTTGGTGATCAATACGATCTCGAACGCCCCGGCGACCGCCTCCACCGCGTCCCGGATGCCGGGCAGCAGCTCCACGGGATGCTGCAGCAGGGTCTTGGCCAACCCCACGATGCGATGCACGTCGGAGGCGCTGATGCGCGCGTCGGTGATCGTGACCGCGGCCTCCACCATCGACAGCGCCATGCCCTTCACGCCGTAGCCGAACAGCGCGATGTTGGCCTTCTCGATCGCGTAGAGGCGGTCGGCCACGTCATCGATATCGACGTACCGGCCCACGATCTGCTCGAACTCGTCCTGCGCGGCGCGGAAGTAGTCCTCGCTGCGCCACAGCGTGTCGTCGGCATCGAAGCCGACCATGCGGATGCCTGCCATGCCTGCCAGTATGCCGGCGCAGGACGGGGGGCGCGATGCCGGAAGTCGTCGTCGCGCCAAGAAAGAAGGAAGGGCCGCCGAAGCCGCCGTCGCATGAAGAAGGAAGGGCGGCCGAAGCCGCCCTTCCGGGGGAAGTCGCGTCCTGTCAGGGGAGACCAGGGGAGTGGACGCGACTACACGCAGCCCGTGCGCCTTACTGCGCCGGGTTGGCCTCGCCGCCCTGGGTCTGGGCGATGTAGGCCTTGTACTCGTCCGCGGTCAGGGTGCCGTCCGCATCGGCATCCGCCGAATCGAACACCTGGCTCAATGCCGGCACGGCGGCCGCTTCGTCCTTGCTGACCGAGCCGTCCTGGTTGACGTCGATGTCGGCCCAGCTCTTACGCGGTGCCTCGGCATCGTTCATGGTGGTGGTGTCCTGCTGCGGCGTGGCGGCGTCCTGTTGTTCCTGGGCGAACGCGACCGACGTGCCCATGGCGGCCAGCGACAGGGCGAGGATCAGCGGCTTGCGAATGTTCATGGAATGCCTCCTGGGGGATGGGGGAATGTCACTGCACGGCCTGTTGTGGTTGTCGTGATTGACCGTACGGCTCACACCCTGCGCCCGCCGGGATGAATCGCGAGCCGCTGCCGATCCGCGCCTCCACGGCCCGTTAACCCCGTGGCAGCGAAGACGCGCTAGCACGGCCGTGCAGCGTGACCGAACGCCGGTTTTCAGATGCCGGGCCCCATGAACCGAACACAACGTTAACGGCCCCGGCCGCGCACCGGAGCGAAGCGGCTCAACGAAAGCCGCGTTGCAAGCGCGGTGGGGGATGCGAGAATCGAGGTTTGACGCCATCCCATCGGCAGGACGCCACCGACCGGAGCCATGCCCATGCCCCCTCGCCCCAGCCGTTCCCCACGCCGCCCCCGCCTGCTCGCCGTCGCCTGCCTGGGGGTACTGCTTTCGGCATGCAATACCAGCAATGGGGATGTCGGCAGCCCGGAGACCGTTGCGGCGGCCGGGGAGACGGTGGGGCCGTTCGTGCAGCGCGAATGGGGGCGCTTCGAGGAGCCCTGGGCGCTGGCCTTCCTCCCGGACGGCCAGTTGCTGGTCACCGAGAAGCCCGGCCACCTGAAGCGGGTCGACCTCAGCGGCACCACCGCGCGCATCGGTGACATCACCGGCCTGCCCGAGGTTGCCTACGGCGGCCAGGGTGGCCTGGGCGACATCGCGCTGCACCCGGACTTCGACCGCAACCATCTGGTCTATATCAGCTATGCCGAACCCGGCGACGGCGACACCCGCGGCGCGGCGGTCGCGCGCGCGCGCCTGAAGCTGGATACCGAAGGCGGCGGCGAACTGCAGGATGTCGAAGTGATCTGGCGCCAGGTGCCGAAGGTGACCGGCCAGGGCCATTACAGCCATCGCTTGCTGTTCGGGCCGGACGGACACCTGTGGGTCAGCTCCGGCGAACGGCAGAAATTCGACCCGGCGCAGGACATGGCCAGCAACATGGGCAAGATCCTCCGGCTGGACGACGACGGCACGCCGGTCGCGGACAATCCCTTCGCCGACGAGGGCGAGGTGGCGGCCCAGGTCTGGTCGCTCGGCCATCGCAACGTGCTCGGCATCGCGTTCGATGCCGACGGCCAGTTGTGGAACCACGAAATGGGACCGAAGGGCGGTGACGAGCTCAACCGGGTCGTGCGTGGGGGCAATTACGGCTATCCGATCGTCTCCAACGGCGATCACTACGACGGCCGGCCCATCCCGGACCACGACACCCAGCCCCAGTTCAATGCGCCGGTGATCACCTGGACGCCCGTGATCTCGCCCTCGGGCTTCGTGATCTACAACGGCGATGCATTCGCCGACTGGAACGGCGACGGGTTCATCACCGGCCTGTCCTCGGAATCGCTGGTGCGCGTGGAGTTCGACGCGGACGCCGGTGCGAGGGAAGCCGAACGCTGGGACATGGGCCACCGCATGCGCGGCATCGCCCAGGGACCGCAGGGACACCTGTGGCTGATCGAAGACGGCGACGACGCCCGCCTGCTGGAACTCTCGCCCCCGCCGCCCGCACCCGCCCCGGCCGAGGCCGACTGAGCCTCACCCGTTCATCTTCACGCGCTCCTTGCATTCCCTGCGGCAGGCTGAACCCGGATCCGGAGCAGCCTGCCGCCACATCCGATCCGCATCCGCCTGTCCAGGCCACGTGCTTTTGATCGAGGTCAAACGGGGTTAACGGTCGCGGTCCATGCTGGTCGGCGGCCTCGGCCGTGATCTCGAACCGCCCTTCCTGGCCCGAACTGGGGATCGTCCGGATGCAAACGTCGGTGGAAACCTATAACGACAAGGTCGTGCGCCAGCTCACGGTGATGACCGTGGTCTGGGGCATCGTGGGCATGGCGGTGGGCGTGTTCATCGCCGCCCAGCTGTACTGGCCCACCCTGGGCGAAGGCATTCCGTGGCTCAGCTACGGTCGCCTGCGTCCGCTGCACACCAATGCGGTGATCTTCGCGTTCGGCGGCAGCGCCCTGATGGCGACCAGTTTCCACGTGGTCCAGCGCACCTGCCACGTGCGCCTGTTCTCGGACAAGCTGGCGGCCTTCGTCTTCTGGGGCTGGCAGGCGGTGATCGTCGCCGCCGCGATCACCCTGCCGATGGGGCTGACCCAGGGCAAGGAATACGCGGAGCTGGAGTGGCCGATCGACATCCTGATCACTGCGGTCTGGGTGGCCTACGCGGTGGTGTTCTTCGGCACGATCGCGAAACGCCGGGTGAAGCACATCTACGTCGCCAACTGGTTCTACGGCGCCTTCATCATCACCATCGCGCTGCTGCACATCGTCAACAACCTCGCGATCCCGGTCGGCTGGGGCAAGTCCTACTCGCTCTATACCGGTGCCGTCGATGCGATGGCGCAATGGTGGTACGGGCACAACGCGGTGGGCTTCTTCCTGACCGCCGGCTTCCTCGGGATGATGTATTACTACGTACCCAAGCAGGCACAGCGCCCGGTCTATTCCTATCGGCTGTCGATCGTGCACTTCTGGGCGCTGATCGCCATCTATATGTGGGCCGGCCCGCACCACCTGCAATACACCGCGCTCCCCGACTGGGTGCAGTCCGTGGGCATGGTGTTCTCGCTGATCCTGCTCGCGCCCAGCTGGGGCGGTGCGATCAACGGCATCCTCACGCTGTCGGGCGCCTGGCACAAGCTCCGCACCGACCCCATCCTCAAGTTCCTGATCGTCGCGATCTCCTTCTACATGATCGCCACCTTCGAGGGGCCGATGATGTCGATCAAGACGGTCAATTCGCTGTCCCACTACACCGACTGGACCGTCGGCCACGTGCACGGCGGCGCGCTGGGCTGGGTCGCGATGATCACGCTGGGCTCCATCTACGCGATGTTGCCGGGGCTGCTGGGCCAGAAGCAGATGCACTCGGTCAGGGCGATCGACGCGCACTTCTGGATCCACACCATCGGCGTGGTCTTCTACATCGCCGCGATGTGGATCGCGGGCGTCATGCAGGGCCTGATGTGGCGCGCCACCAACGACGACGGGACGCTGACCTACAGCTTCGTCGAGGCGCTCAACGCCACCTACCCCTACTACCTGGCCCGCTTCATCGGTGGCGTGCTGGTGGTGTCGGGCATGGTGCTGATGGCCTGGAACGTGTTCAAGACCTGGCAGCGCGCGCCTGCGCTGGAGCCCACGCCCGTGCTGCCGCCGCACCGCGCCGAGGCGATCGCCTGAGGACCGACGCATGAGCCATTCCCACGAGAAAGTCGAGACCAACGTCGGCCTGATGGCCGTGCTGATCGCGGTGGCGGTGTCGTTCGGCGGCCTGGCCGAGATCGTGCCGCTGATGTACCAGGCGGAGGCCATCAAGCCCCTGCCCGGCGTCAAGCCTTACCCCGCGCTGGAGCTGGCCGGCCGCGACGTCTACGTGCGCGAGGGCTGCTACAACTGCCACTCGCAGATGGTGCGGACGCTTCGCTTCGAAACCGAGCGCTACGGGCACTACTCACTGGCTGGGGAGTCGGTGTACGACCGCCCGTTCCAGTGGGGCAGCAAGCGCACCGGTCCGGACCTGGCCCGGGTGGGCGGCCGTTATTCCGACGCCTGGCACCGCGTGCACCTGATCAACCCGCGCGACGTGGTGCCGGAGTCCAACATGCCGGCGTTCCCCTGGCTGGAGACGGCGACGGTCGATGGCGCCGAGGTGGAGGCACGGATGAAGGCGCTGCGCCGGATCGGCGACCCCTACACCGACGAGGACATCGCCGGTGCACGCGAGGCCGTTGCCGGCAAGAGTGAGCTCGACGCGATGGTGGCGTACCTGCAGGGCCTCGGCCGGCACGCACCGCGGGGAGGTGAGTGATGGTCTCCGGCATCGTCACCCTGGTCCTGCTGGTGCTGTTCGTCGGCGGCTGGATCCACCTGTGGAACCCGAAGCTGAAACCCGAGCTGGAGGCCGCCGCGCGGCTGCCGTTCGATGAAGGCGAGCCGCTTGAAGGCCCGGAGGAGACGCAATGATGAGCGCTGCCTGGTCGTGGTACGTGATCGCCCTGATCGTGCTCAACATCGTCGGCTGCGTCTGGCTGCTCTGGTGGACGGGCCGGCGCAAGCCGGGCGACCCGGCGCCCACCGACACCAGCCACTACTGGGACGGCGACATCACCGAATACAACAAGCCGATGCCGAAGTGGTGGATCAACCTCTTCTACATCACCATCGTGTTCTCCATCGGCTACCTGATCTACTATCCCGGCCTCGGTGCCTACCCCGGCGTCGCCGGCTGGACGTCGGCAGGCAAGCACGAGCAGGACAAGGAAAAGTTCGACGCCCGCCTGGAGGAAACCTTCCGTCCCTACGTGGGCCAGTCGATCGACGTGATCGCGCGCGACCCCACCGCGGTGGAACTGGGCCGGGCGATCTTCAGCAACACCTGCGCCACCTGCCACGGCTCCACCGCGCAGGGCGCCATCGGCTACCCCAACCTCACCGACGACATCTGGCACTGGGGCGGCAGCCCCGACCAGATCCTGCACACCGTGCTGGATGGACGCGAGGGCGTGATGCCCGAGTGGGGCAAGGTGCTGACCGGCATGAAAGGCGACAATGCAGTGGACTACGTGATCGCCTACGTGCGCACGCTGTCCAATCCCGAAGCCCTCCAGGGCGATTTCATGGCCGCCCAGGGCAAGCCGCTGTACGAAGGCGTCTGCGTCGCCTGCCACGGTATCGACGGCACCGGCAACCAGGAACTCGGCGCGCCCGACCTGACCGACGGCTACTGGATGTACGGCACCAGCAAGGCCAGCCTGTACCAGACCATCGCCCACGGCCGGCACGGGGTGATGCCCGCGCACCGGGAACTGCTGGGCGAAACGCGCTCACGCCTCGTGGCCGCGTACGTGTGGTCGCTGTCCCACGAGGACGGCGCCGGGACCGCGCAATAGCCCATGCCCGACTACACCGCTCCCCGGCTGGACCACCCGCCGCGACCGATGGCGCAGCGGGTGGGCGCGATCCTGTGGCCCAGCTTCTTCACCGCCTGCATCTGCACCATGGTGTTCTTCGCCCACCTCGATCCACTCGAGCTGCGCGACCTGACCTTCCCCGGCCTGCCGCTGACCCGCGCACTGGGCTACAGCATCGGCTTCTTCATGTTCTGGCTGGCGGCCGCGGCCTCCAGCCTGTTCACCTGGATCCTGCTGCGGCCGCCCAGCCGCTTCAACAAACCGCTGCCCCCGGGATGACCCCGGCGCGGTGAGTGCCCACGATGAGCGAGAAAATCCCCATCGACCTGCTGGATGACGGCAGCGCACTGTACGTCAGCGAGCGCAAGATCTATCCGCGCGACGTGGAGGGCCGCTACCAGACGCTGCGCAAGATCGCGGTATGGGTGCTGCTGGGCATGTTCTACGTGTTCCCGTGGCTCACCTGGGACGGCCGGCAGGCGGTGCTGTTCGACCTCCCGGCACGCAAGTTCTACGTGTTCGGGCTGAACTTCTGGCCCCAGGACTTCATCTTCCTCGCGCTGTTGCTGATCATCGCCGGCCTCGCGCTGTTCTTCTTCACCGCGCTGGCCGGCCGCCTGTGGTGCGGCTACGCATGCCCGCAGACCGTGTGGACGGAGGTGTTCCTGTGGATGGAGCGCTGGACGGAGGGCGACCGCATGAAGCGGATGAAGCTCGACGCCGCGCCCTGGAGCCGGGAGAAGCTGCTGAGGAAGGGCGGCAAGCACCTGCTCTGGCTGGTGTTCGCGCTGTGGACCGGCTTCACCTTCACCGGCTTCTTCACCCCGATCAAGGACCTGGCGGCACGCGCGCCGTTTGGCTGGGGGGCCTGGGAGACCTTCTGGGTGCTGTTCTACGCGCTGGCCACCTGGGGCAACGCCGGCTTCCTGCGCGAACAGGTCTGCAAGTACATGTGTCCGTACGCGCGCTTCCAGAGCGCGATGTTCGACCGCAACACCCTGCTGATCGCCTACGATCCGATGCGCGGCGAGCCGCGCGGTCCGCGCAAGCGGGGGCTGGCGAGCGTGCTGGAACGCGCGCGGGGCCTGATCGGCCTCGACATCGCCAACGACTACGTCTTCCGCGCCGCGCACGCGCAACAGAAGGTGCAGGCCGCCGGGACCACCTCGATCATGGACGAGGGCCTGGTGGCCGAGCCGTTGCCGAAGTTCGCGCCGGAAGAACTGGGTGACTGCATCGACTGCACGCTGTGCGTACAGGTCTGCCCCACCGGCATCGACATCCGCAACGGCCTGCAGTACGAATGCATCGCATGCGGCGCGTGCATCGATGCCTGCGACCAGGTGATGGACAAGATGGGCTATCCGCCCGGGCTGATCCGCTATGCCACCCAGAACGCCATCGATGGCAAGCCCACGCGCGTGTTGCGCCCGCGCATCCTCGTCTACGGCGTGCTGCTGGGGGGCCTGTTCTTGGCCTGGGCATGGGGCGTCACTCATCGCAGCCCTCTGATCGCGGAGGTCCTGCGCGATCGCAATGCGCTTTATCGCGAAGCGGACGGCGGACGCATCGAGAACGGGTACCAGCTCAAGCTGGTGAACAAGACCGTCGAGCCGCAGTCGTATACCCTCCGCGTACAGGCGCCGGCGGGCGTTGCCCTCGTCGATGGCGACACGCGTATCGAGGCAGGCGCCGAGCAGGTCCTGACCCTGCCGCTGACGCTGGCCGCCGACCGCGATACCGTGCAGGGCCGGCAGCCCGTCGTTTTCACCATCGAGTCCAGCGACGGCAGCGCGCGCGAGGACGTCGAATCGAGCTTCTTCGGACCCGTCGAATGACCCAGCGCCACCCCTTGCGTGAACCCATGGTCTGGCTGCTGGTCGGCCTCCCGGTCGTCGCCGTCGTGGCGGGCATCGCCACGGTGGTGATCTCCTCGCGCAGCGGCGGTGCCGATGCCGTCATCGACCCCGGCGAGCGCACTGCGCAGATCCAGACGGTCGAGCTGGGTCCGGACGAACGCGCCGCGGCGCTCAAGCTGTCGGCCGTGCTGCAGGTCGATGGCCAACGCCTGCGGTTGCTTCCCGCCAGCGGCGACTGGGTGGTGGACACCACGTCCGGCGACGACGACGACGACGAGGCGCAGGACACTGCGCGTCCGAGTGCCTCGCAGCGGCTGCGCGACGCCACCTCGCACCAGCAGACCCTGGAACTGGTCCTCTCGCACCCCAGCCGGGCGGAGGATGACCTGCACCTGCAGCTCGCCCCCAGCGACCTCGGCTGGGAAACCGAACTATCCGCGCCCCTCGACCCCGGTCACGACTGGCTGGCGCGCCTGACGCCGGCCGGCGGCCATTGGCGCCTCCGCGGCCGCCTCCTGGCCGGCCAGCACGCCGCCCGCCTGGGACCTGCGCTGGCGGAGGACTAGACGCGCGTGGACGGGCACGCGCACGCGGCGGAGGCGACGGTCGCGCCAACCGGCGCCTGCCACCACTGCGGCGAACGCCTGCCGGCGCGGGAGTGCGTCGAGATCCGCGTGGGCGGCGACGCGCAACGCTTCTGTTGCGACGGGTGCGCAGCGGCCGCCCGGTGGATCGAGGCGGCCGACCTCGACGACTACTACCGCCTGCGCCAGGCGCCGGCGGGGCGCGTCGGTACCGACCTGCCGGACTATGCTGCCTTCGATCGCGCCCACGTGCTCGACGCACACAGCCATGCCGTCGAGGGCGGGCGTGAGATCACCGTGCTGACCGACGGCATGCGCTGCGCCGCCTGCGCATGGCTGATCGACCGCGCCCTGCGCGGCACGCGCGGGGTCCTGGACGTGACCGCGAACGCCGTTACCGGGCGGATCCAGGTGGCCTGGAACCCGGAGGTCGTCCCCCTGTCCACGCTCATGGCCCGGCTCGCGGCGCTCGGCTACCGGCCGTGGCTGGCGACCGGCGAGGCGCGGGAACGCGAACGCCGACGGACCCGCCGGCAATGGCTGCTCCGCCTGGGCGTCGCCGGGCTGGGGGCCATGCAGGCGATGATGCTGGCCGAGGCGCTGTACCTCGACGTCAACCAGAGCATGCCGGTCGCCACCCGCGATTTCTTCCGCTGGCTGACCTTCCTGGTGTCCACGCCGGTGGTGTTCTATTCGGGATGGCCGTTCCTCGAGGGCATGGCCCGCGAACTTCGCGCTCGCCGTCCGGGAATGGATACCTTGATCGCCGGCTCCACGCTGCTGGCCTACTTCGCCAGCCTGCTGGAAACCCTGCGTGGCGGGCCTCATGTGTGGTACGACGCCGCGGTGATGTTCGTGTTGCTGCTGCTGGTCGCGCGGATGCTCGAGCAGCGCGCGCGTGGCATCGCCAGTGCCCAGGTGGATGCACTCGCCCGCGCGCGTCCGGCGTTGGCGACGCGCGAGCGGGACGGTGGGGCGCTGCCGGAGCAGGTCCCCCTGGCCGAGCTCGAAGTGGGCGACGTGGTACGGGTGGCGCCCGGCGAGGCCGTGCCGGCGGACGGCGTGCTGCTGGACCGCGCCTCCGCCTTCGACGAGGCCCTGCTGACCGGCGAGTCCACCGCCGCGGCACGCCAGCCGGGCGATACCGTACTGGCCGGCAGCCATTGCCGCGGCACCCCCGCGCGCATCCGCCTGGTGCGCACCGGCCACGATACCCGGCTGTCGCAACTGGGCCGGCTGGTCGACCAGGCACAGGCCGCCCGCCCCCGCGCGGCCGCCATCGCCGACCAGGTCGCGAGCCGCTTCGTCGTGGGGCTACTGGCGATCGCCGTGCTCGTTTACCTCGGGTGGCGGATCCACGACCCCACGCGCGCCCTGGAAGTCACGCTCGCGGTGCTGGTGGTCAGCTGCCCCTGCGCGCTGTCGCTCGCGGTCCCGACGGCGCTGACGACGGCGCACGGCGCGCTCGCCCGCATGGGCGTGCTGGCCTTGCGGCCTGACGCGCTGGAGGCGCTGGCCGGGGTGGACCGCATGGTCTTCGACAAGACCGGCACGCTCAGCGATGGACACCCGGTCGTCGCCGGCGTGCAGGCGTACGGCGATCTCGACGCACCGGCCGCGATGCGCATCGCGGCGGCACTGGAACGGGACAGCCGGCACCCGATCGCGCGCGCTTTCGAACGGGTCGAGGGCGTGCCCCGGGCAGAGGCGGCGCACCTGCACCCCGGCGAGGGGCTGTCGGGTCGCGTCGACGGTCGCGAGTGGCGCCTCGGCCGCGCCGGCTTCGCCTGCGCCGGGCAGCCCGGTGACGACAGCGGGCTGTGGCTCGGCGAGGCGGGCCAGCCCATCGCCCGCTTCGACATCCGTGAGTCGACACGCGTCGATGCCCGGTCCGCCATCGACGCGCTGCGTGGGCAGGGGATGGCGGTGGAAATCTGCAGCGGCGATGCGGCGTCGGCCGTCGAACGCTTCGCCCGCGTGCTGGGGATCGATACCGTGCAGGCGCGGCAGTCCCCCGAGGACAAGCTCGCCCACGTGCGCACCCTCCAGGCCCGCGGCGACACCGTGGGCATGGTGGGCGATGGGCTCAACGATGCGCCGGTACTCGCCGGGGCCAACGTATCGCTGGCGATGGCCGATGGGGCGTCGCTGGCGCAACGGGCGGCGGACTTCGTCGTCACCAGCCCTTCGCTGCTGCGCATCCCCGAGGCCGTGGAGATCGCGCGACGTACCCGTCGCATCGTCCGCCAGAACCTGGCCTGGGCCACCGGCTACAACCTGCTTGCGCTTCCGCTTGCCGCCAGCGGCCACGTGACGCCCTGGATGGCCGCGCTCGGAATGGCGCTATCCTCGTTGCTGGTGACCCTCAATGCGCTGCGCCTGGCGCGCTCGCCGCGCCCGCTCGCCCCGCCGGCTGCCACCCCCGCCGCACGCGCCACGCCCTCGCCATGACGATCCTGCTCATCCTCATCCCGCTCAGCCTTGGCCTGCTCGTCGCGGCCATCTGGGCGTTCACCTGGGCGGTCCGCAAGGGGCAGTTCGACGACCTCGACACACCGGCGCTTGACATCCTGCGCGACGATCCCGCCCCCCGCGACCCCGCGGAGCGGGCGCCGCGCGACTGAGCCATGCCGATCGACTGGCTGACCGTCGGTGCCGCGCTGCTCACCGGCCTGCTCGGCGGGGTGCATTGCGCGGCGATGTGCGGTGGCATCGCGACCGGCTTCTCCGCGATGGGCGGTGGCAATGCCGCCCTCAGGACGGCCGTTGAAGTGAACCTCGGCCGCGTCGCCGGGTACGTGCTCGCCGGTGCGATCGCCGGCGGCATCGGGCAGGGCATCGTGCAGGTCGCCCGGGTGGACGCCTTTGCCCTGGGCCTGCGCATGCTGGTCGGCGTCGTACTGGTCGCGGTGGCCTTGCGGCTGCTGGACCGCGGCGGTCGGCTGGTGTTCCTGACCGGCCTGGGCCATCGCTTCTGGCAATGGCTGCGCCCGTTGCAGGGGCCGCTGTTGCCGGCGCGCAGCACCCCGCGCCGGGTTGCGCTGGGCATGCTGTGGGGATGGCTGCCCTGCGGCCTGAGCACCACCCTCCTGCTGGCCGCCTGGCTGCAGGCCGACGCTCGCAATGGCGCATTGACGATGGCGGCCTTCGGGCTCGGCACCCTGCCCGTGATGTTGCCGCTCACCTGGTCCGGGGCCCGGCTGGGCCGCCTGCTGGCCGATCCACGCTGGCGCACCGCGGCGGCACTGCTGGTGATGCTGGCCGGCCTGCTGACGCTCACCGCGCCGTGGCTGATGCAGGTCCCGGCCCTGCACGGATTGCTGGAACGGCTGGGCTGCGCCACCCTGCCGCAAGGCTAAGCGGTCAGGCCGACTGGCGGCCCGACAGGCCCTCGCAGGCCTCGCCGTCGTGGGCGAGCAGCGCGAGGGCCGCCGGGTCGCGAATGCACACCCGCCGGCCGCGCACGTCGATCACGCCGTCCTCCTGCATCCGCGTCAGGCCGCGGCTCACGGTTTCCAGCGCAAGCCCCAGGTAGCGGGCGATATCGTCCCGGCTCATCGGCAGTCGCAGTTCGCTGGCCGAGGCCCCGACCAGCGCGTAGCGCTCCGAGAGGCCCTGCAGGAACAGGGCGAGGCGCTCGTGTGCCTGTCGCCGTACCAGCAGGCCGGCATGCAGGTGGTCGCGCTCGAGGCTGCGCCCGATGACCCGCAGCAACTGCGCCTGCAGGCCGGGCACTTCGCGCGCCACCGCATTCAACCGGTCCAGTTGCACCTCGCAGACCTCGGAGTCCACCAGCGCCACGGCTTCGCAGCGATGGACGCCGCCGGCCAGGCCGTCCAGCCCGACCAGTTCCCCGGGCAGGTGGAAACCGACCACGTGCGCTTCGCCACCCTCGCTGATGCTGACGGTTTTCAGGGCGCCGCTGCTCGCGACGAACAGCGCCTCCTGGGCCGTGCCCACGAAATACAGGTGCTCGCCACGACGCACCCGGCGCGGTCGCCGGAGCGTCCGTTCCAGGTGCGCGAGGGACTCGGCATCAAGCCCCGAGGGAAGGCAGAGTTGCTGGAGCGAACACAGCGAGCAGCTCCGGCGCAGCCGGGCAAGGCCCGCGGGCGCCTCGAGGAAGACGGCTTCGTTCATCGGCACGCATTGTCGCATGCCGCCCGCCTGGCCCGGCCGGTGTCCCGCCGTCAGCGCAGTTCCGCGGCCATCACCAGTTCATCGACGGGGTAGCCGCGCGCCAGGGCCCGTGTCCGCAACTGCTCGAACAGACTGCGGTCCATCGTCGGCTCCCGCGACAGCACCCACAGGTAGTCGAGGCTGGGCGAACCCACGACCGCCCAGCGGTACTGCGGATCGTGTTCGAGCACCCAGTAGTCCCCCCACACGAACGGCACCCACGATAACCATTCGGGCGCAAACCGGACTTCCAGGGCGCCTTCCGCATCCCCGGCCGGGCGGGCAACGCCTTCGGACACGTCCATCTCACCGTCCTCGGTGCGGCAGGCATTGCGGACGCCGACCGTGCCATCCGCGCGCGGGGTGTAGGTGGCGGTGATATCGGACACGCACTGCCGCTGGAAGAACATGGGCAGGTGGGCGATCTCGTGCCACTCGCCCGCATACTGCTGCAGGTCAAGCGCCTCGACCGGGACGTTGGGCAGGGGATCAGCCGCGCGGACGGGCGCGAAGGCCATTGCGGGCAACAGGGCAAGGCAGGCGAGGGACGGCACGAGGCGTCGCATGGGAACCTCCGTTGAAGTGACGGGAGGATCCTTGGGCCCCCGCCGTGACTTCGGCGTGAGCCGTGCCGCGGCCGTTCAGGCCCGGGCAGGCTTCAGCGCAGCCACCCGCGCGAAGCGCAGCGCCGGGCGTACAGCCACAGCGCGATGCCAACCAGCACCACGATCACCGGGAACACCACGCTGCTGCCGCCCAGCAGCGCCAACGCGTCGGTGAACGCGAACACCCCGCCGAACTGAAGCGCAGCGGCGATGAACGACAGCAGGAACAGCAGCGCCGCCGCGCGCCTGCGCATCACCAGCAACAACGCGCCCAGCGCGCCGGAGAACACGGCCAGCGCATACAGCAGGTTGATCCACGCCGGGCTCTGCGCTTGCAACGCGATCTGCGCCTCGGTCGTGGCCATGCGGTCCTGCAGCAGGAAGGACACCACGCCCATCAGCTCCCACAGCAGCGCCAGCACCGCGATGACATAAAACCCCTTGCCCGGTTTCGTCGACACGCTCATTGCCCCACCCCCTCATCGTTGATGCGTCTGGGCGCCTGCCCCTCAATGCCGCGCAGCAGTGGCCGTCGCGGCCGTTTCGTCCGGACCGGTCCGGCGCTGCGACCGCTCTTCTTCCAGCCACTCCAGGTATTGCGGAAGCGACTTGCCGACCGACATGGCTTCGTGCGTGGCCGCCGCATCCAGGGCACTCGACACCTGCAGCCGCAGTTCGAGTCCCGCCTGCGCGCGCGTCGCGATGGTGTGCTTGAGCATCGCCAGCACCATCGCCGCGCTGCTGGTGGTGGTGATGGCCTTGGCACCGAGCACCAGCACCCATTCACCGTCACGCAGGCCGGCGCCCCCCACCACCTGGCCGTCCGCATCGAGAAGCTGGGCGTGGGGCTTCATCACGCCACCGAGGCGACGGATCGGCCGCGATCCCGCCTGCTGGCGACGCGCATCGCGCCGGGCCTTTGAGTCTCTGGACATGGCATCGGCCCTTGGTTCGTTCCTGCGGGACAGCTTACTACCGCGTTCCGGCGTCTGCTGCATCGGCCTCCGGCCGATAGGCGTAATGCCAGGGCTCCGTGGGCTGCGCCAGCGGCCCCTCGAACGCCGGATCCATCGCCATCAGCTCGGCCAGCCGCGCCGCCCATCCCGCATCGACCCAGTCCGTGTCGATGCGCCGGGAATCGGTCCCTGCCACGAGGACGTCGCCCTGCATGACCTGGAAATCAAAGGCCCGCGCCTGGCCATGCGCCGACAGGCCCGGCGCAGCGAGGTTGGGGGCGGGCTCCGGTCGCCATGCCCGCAGCCAGGCGGCGAAGCCGTCGGGATCGTCGCCGCAGGCGCGCGTCGCCGGCGCCTCCAACTGCAGGGCGGCCTGGCCCACCGAAGCATTGGTATTCCAGCGCTGCAGCTGCGTATCGAGGCTGCGAACGCGGGTGTTCACGTAAAGCGTGTAGCCCGGGTGGGTCTCGGCGAACCGCGCCTGCACGCGTGCCAGCGCCGCCATCGCCCGTTCGTGCGCCGGGGAGTCCTGGTACGCCTCGATCTCGGCGTCGGTCCAGCTCCATCGCGCATCGAGGTTCCCGGCCCTCAGGTACGAACGCAGCGCAAGCGCCTGGCGCGGCGTTCCATCCATCGCCCCCAGCGCCGCACGCACCTTGTCGGGCAGCGCCCCGGCCGCGGACGCCACGCAGGCGTCGAGCCCCGTCCCCGTGCCGCCGTCCACCGGACCTGCTCCCGCGGGACCGCCCGCCATGCCCAGGCCCGCCATGCACGCCATCACCACCGCATCCCGCCACCGCATCCGCCACCCCGCCATCGTCTGCATGGCCCCATCATGCCCCAGCCTTGCGACACGATGAACGCAGCGCCTATGCCGCACGTCTGTCATCACCTTGCCTCAATGCAGCGGATGGTATCCCGGCAGCACACACGACTGGACCGCATCCACGGAGGCCGACATGGCAAGCACGCGCACCCCGTCCGACGGGGCTTCGTCCCCTCGCAAGACCGCCCGCAAGATCGTTGGCACGGCGCGACGCAACCTGCGCGCCGCCAGCCAGGCGGCCAAGGACGAAGCCGCGTCCCTGAAAGCGCGCAAGCGCGCGGCCACGTCGTCGAGCCGCACAGCCAAGAAGGCGACCACCCAAAAGGCCGCGGCGAAGAAGGCGACAGCGAAGAAGGCAACGACGAAAAAGGCAGCCGCCTCCAAATCCGCTTCAAAGAAGAGTTCGGCCAGCAAGACCACCGCCCGGAAGGCGACCGCAAAGACGGCTACTGCGACGAAAAAGACTGCGAAAAAGGCAGCCGCGAAGAAGACGACTGCCAAGAAGACTGCTGCGAAGAAGACCACGGCGAAGAAGGCTGCTGCGAAGAAGGCGGCATCGAAGAAGGCCGCCACGCGGTCGACTGCCCCCGCCGCAGCGGCACGGAAGACGCCGGCGTCGAAATCCACCCAAAAGAAGATCACCCGCAAGCAGGCGCTCGCCAATACGCGCAAGCTCCTCGAGGCCAAGCAGGCCCACGATCGCGAGACCCCCGCATGGCAGGCAATCGGTCACCATGAGGGCCATGGCGAACCGCACGGCGGCGTGCATGGCCACGGTAGCGAAGGCGCGCATGCCCATGCCGAAACGCTACATGCCGGCGAGAGCCGCATGCAGGCCATCCAGGGCAGCATCAGCACCCACGACCGGCACGCGCAGGGCAAGCGCGACAAGCGCTGATATCCGGGCCTGACGCTTCCATCCGCGCAGCGGCCCTTCGAGGGCCGCTGCTAGACTTCCCGGGATCCCAGCCACGCCGTCCTCCAGGGGAGCCATGCCCGTCCGTCTTCTGTCCCTGCTGTTGCTCGTCGCCTTGGGCTTGCAGTCCGCACTCGCCCCGGGACCGGCGATGGCGCAGGATGCCCAGGGCACTACCGCCAGCGAGGCGGGCGCGGACGGCGCCGCGAAGGACGCGGGACCACAGGCCATTCCCGTCACCGAATTGCAGGACCGGGCGGACACGGACGAGCGCTTTGCCGAACAGGTGATCCTGCGCGCAGGCACCGAGGCGGCCAGCCAGCACCTCGGGACGGAGCTGGATGCCATCATCCAGTCGATCCAGCAGAAGTCGACCAGCTTCGACACCGCGACCCTGCGCGCGTTGCCGGTCAGCTACCTCGACGGACTCGAGCGGCACTGGAAGTTCGACCAGCGCCGCCTGCAGGAGTGGGATGCCTCGCTGCATGCCTCGAGCGATCCCTATTCGAAGGCCGCCGCGGACCTCGGCCAACGCCGCGCCGAATGGCAGGCCACTCTCGCGGCGGCGGAGAGCAAGGGCCTGGCCAGCGCACTGCTCGACCAGGCCAGGCAGGTCATCGAACGGCTCAACGAAGCGGAGCAGGCCCTGTCGCCACCGCTGGAACGCTACATCGAACTGGGCCGTCGCGCGAATACCGCCGAAGCGCAGATCGAGTCGGGCCTCGCGGTGGTCAGCGACGCGATCGTGCACATCAACCGCCGCCTGTTCCATGCCGACTCGCAACCGCTGGCCGACCTCGCGGCAGGCCAGGCGATGCAACGCAATGCCATGGCGGCCCTGCAACAGGGCATCGAGTCCGAAGGCCGCTTCATCAGCGACTACAGCGCATCCAACCACTACAACCAGCGAGTGCTGCTGGTGCTGCAGCTGGCATTGCTGCCACTCCTGCTCTGGCTGTCGCGGCACAGCCGGCGCCGGCTAGCCGACGACGCAGGGGGTGACGGCGATTCCCACGCCGTGCAGACGGACGAAAGCTCCCGCCGCGTACTGCAGCGGCCGCTCTCATCCTGGCTGATGCTGTCGATGATCGGCGTGCTGGTGTTCGAGCCGGAAGCGCCGCTGGTGCTGCACCAGCTGGCGGCACTCGTCGCCCTCGTCCCGGTCCTTCGCCTGTTGCCACCCCATGCCTACCGCCTGCTCGGACCATGGCCGCTGGTCGCGACGGGTATCTACCTGCTGCTGCGGCTCGCCACGCTGCTGACCCCCAACGTCTATCTCTACCGCTGGTATTTCCTGGTCCTCGGCGTGGCCGCGATCGCGCTGAGCGCCTGGCTGCTGCTGCGTGCACGGCACGGCAACCTGGCGCAGCGCACCGGCCGCACCGGCAAGGCACTCGTCGCCGCGCTGTGGGTGTCGATCGTCCTGCTCTCGATCGCCACCATCGCCAATGTGGTGGGCGCCTTCGCGCTGTCGGAGATGCTGGTCCGCGGGGTCGTCGACTGCGGTTACATGGCGCTGCTGCTGTACGTCGGACTCGTGGTCTTCAAGGCCCTGATGCACCTCCTCATCCAGGAGCGCCAACGCTTCCGGTTCCGGCTTTCCCGCGACCACGCGACGCCGCTCCTGGACCTGCTGCAACGCCTGGCCACGTGGACCGCGGTGGGCGGGTGGATCATGTTCGCAATGATCCGCTTCCGGATCTTCCGCCCCATCGAGGCCTGGGTGACGGGGGTGCTCGGGCACGAGTTCGGGATCGGCGCCATCACCTTCTCCCTGGGCCACGTGCTGGTGTTCGTGTTCGGCGTGTTCATCGCCTTCTGGGTCGCCAAGACCATGCGCTTCATCCTCGCCGAGGAGATCACGCCGCGCATGTCGCTGCCGCGCGGCGTCGGCAACAGCATCGCCTCGTTGAGCTATTACGCCCTGCTGCTGGTGGGCCTGCTGGTGGCCCTGTCCGCCGCGGGGTTCAAGGTCGGGCAACTGACCTTCATTTTCGGCGCGCTGGGCGTCGGCATCGGCTTCGGCCTGCAGACGGTGGTGAACAATTTCGTCTCCGGCCTGATCCTGATGTTCGAGCGCCCGATCCAACCAGGCGACGTGGTGGACATCGGCACCACCTCGGGCAACGTCCGCGAGATCGGCATGCGCGCGACCACCATCAAGACCTTCGAAGGCGCCGACGTCGTCGTCCCCAACGGCAGCCTGCTGTCCGAGAACCTGACCAACTGGACCCTGCGCGACATGTTCCGCCGGATCGAGGTGAAGTTCGGCGTCGCCTATGGGGCCGATCCGGAACAGGTGATCGAACTGATCATGGGCGTGCTCGCCTCCGAACCGGGGGTCTCGACACATCCCGAACCGCGGGTGTTCTTCATGGAATTCGGTGCCAGCTCGCTGGACTTCTCCGCACGTGCATGGACCCGCGACTACGACAACTGGCTGGCCATCCGCAGCCACCTGATGATCCGCATCTACGCGACCCTCAACGAGAACGGCATCGAGATTCCCTTCCCGCAACGCGACCTGCACCTGCGCAGCGTGTCGGACGAAGCGCGCGATCGGCTGATCGAAGGCGCACGAGCCGACGGGCCTCCCGCACCCGGGACGCCATCGGCGGCGGGGTGAGGCAGGGGTTCGGAATCCGTTCAGCGCCCTGTCCCGCGCCGTTCACGCCCAAGGCGCGAACATCCGCCCGTACCCACACCGGAGACTCCGCATGATCCGCACCCTCGCGCTCTCCACCGCACTGGCCGTGACGGCGTTCGCGACGCCGGCGGCTTTCGCCGGCAACGGCCGCGGCCACGACAAGGGACCGCCGCCGCATTCCAATGCCCCTCCGCATGCCCGCGATGCCGCGCGCCACGACAACGGGCGCCATGAGGGCTGGTACAAGCAGCAATGGAAGCGTGGCGATCGCGTGCCCTATGCCGACATCGACCCGCGTTATTACCTGGACGATTACGCCCACTACCGCCTCCGCGAACCGCCACGCGGCTACCGCTGGGTCCGTCCGATGGACGACCGGTACCTGCTGGTCGAGATCGCCACAGGCGTCATCGCCGAAGCGCTCGGCTACTAGGCCCTCCAACGCGCGGATGGAAACCCTCGCCTCGTTCTTCGTCGGCCAGCCGCTGAACATCCTGCTGGTCGCCGTGCCGTTCGTGCTCGCCGCGTGGTGGCCGCGTTACAGCGCGACCGCCCTGCCGCGGGCACGCCGGGCCATGACCTGGGCGGCGGCGGCGTGGCTGGCCTATGCGGCGTGGGAGGCACTCGTGCAATGGCGCACCCCGGGGGCCGACATCCGGGTGGACCTGCTGGTGATCTGGCCGGTGCTCGGCCTGCTCAGCCTGTATGCCGTCTGGCGCTGGCTGGCGATGTTCACGAAGACCCGCTGAGCCTGCTCGCGTTGCCGGAGCGGCCTGCGGACACCACGCCGGCACCCGGCGCCTGCATCCTCATACCGGCAGCGCGGTGGTCTTCTTGACCGTACGCAACGCGAGCGTGGACTGCACCCGCACCACGCCCGGCAGCTGGGTCAGGATCTCGGTGTGGATGCGCTCGAAGTCCGCCGAGTCCGCATAGGCCACCCGCACCATGTAATCCGCGGCGCCGGCGAGCAGGCAGCACTCGGTGACTTCCGGATGGTCCTGGATCGCATCCTCGAACGCATCCAGCGCGGCACGGCCCTGCTGGTCCAGGGTGACCAGCACGAACGCCGTGCCGGCCAGCCCCGCCAGCTCCTCGTCGAGCAGCATCACGTAGCGGGCGATCAGCCCGCGCTCCTCCAGCAGCTTCACCCGGCGCAGGCAGGCCGAGGGCGAGAGGTTGATGCGTTGGGCGAGCTCCGCATTGGTCAGGCGGCCGTCTTCCTGCAGCAGCCCGAGGATGGCGCGGTCGCGTCGATCCACGTCGATCTTCATTTGTTCGAATCCTGATTCAATGAAATCGGCCAATGAACGCAGAATATGCCATGCCATCGCCTTAACAGGGGCATATTTGGCGAATAAGTGCGTGATTGTTCGATCATACTTCACCACTTTCCCGCCGGCGGCGCGCCCTCGCCCCGCCCCTTCCCGAATCGAGAGAACATCGCGATGCGCATCGGCGTCCCCACCGAAATCAAGAACCACGAGTACCGCGTCGGCCTGATCCCGTCGTCCGTGCAGGAACTCGTCCACCACGGCCATGAAGTCGTGGTGCAGTCCGGCGCGGGCCTCGGCATCGGCCTGACCGACGAGGACTACCAGAGCGCCGGTGCCAGCATCCTCGCCACCGCCGACGAGGTGTTCGCGCAGGCCGACATGATCGTCAAGGTGAAGGAGCCGCTGGCCGAGGAGCGCCGCAAGCTGCGCAGGGGCCAGGTGCTCTTCACCTACCTGCACCTCGCGCCCGACGCGCCGCAGACCAAGGACCTGATCGACTCCGGCGCGATCTGCATCGCCTACGAGACCGTCACCGCGCCGAACGGCTCGCTGCCGCTGCTGACCCCGATGTCCGAGGTCGCCGGCCGCCTCGCGCCGCAGGTCGGCGCGCACGCGCTGGAGAAGGCCCAGGGCGGCCGCGGCGTGCTGCTGGGCGGCGTGCCGGGCGTACCGGCGGCCGAGGTCGTGGTGCTCGGCGGCGGCGTCTCCGGTACCCACGCCACCACGATCGCGATCGGCATGGGCGCCAACGTGACCGTGGTCGACCGCTCGGCCGACGCGCTCAAGCGCCTTGCCAGCCAGTTCGGCACCTCCATCTCCACCGTGTTCTCGACCCGCCAGGCCATCGAGACGCTGGTCGCGCGCGCCGACCTGCTGATCGGCACCGTGCTGATTCCCGGCGCCGCCGCGCCGAAGCTGGTCACCGCCGACATGGTCAAGACCATGAAGCCGGGTGCCGTGATCGTCGACGTCGCGATCGACCAGGGCGGCTGCGTCGAGACTTCGCGCGCCACCACCCATGCCGAGCCGACCTACGTGGTCGACGACGTCGTCCACTACTGCGTCGCCAACATGCCCGGCGCGGTTGCCCGCACCTCGACCTTCGCGCTGAACAACGTCACCCTGCCCTTCACCCTGGCGCTGGCCAACAAGGGCTGGAAGCAGGCGCTGACCGACGACGTGCACCTGCGCAACGGCCTGAACGTCTGCGAAGGCCAGGTGACCTGCGAGCCGGTCGCCCAGGCCCAGGACCTGGCCTACGTGCCGGCGGAGACCGTGCTGGGACTCTGACCGCGACCACGCACGCGACGCGCACGCGCGACACCCGGAGGGCGGCCCATCGAGGCCGCCCTTCTTCGTTGCAGGACCGGGCGGCGCGCCCTGACTCCGGCTGGAAGCGGCAGGACGGGTCCGGCACACTGGTCGACGGGGAACATCTCCGGCCCCGACCTGCCGGCGATCTACCGCGTCGCCGGGCGTGCGGTCGAGCGTGCCGAGTCAATGTTCGAAGGCGCCCGCGTCGGCTCCTCGCCGTCCTCGCTGAGCCTGGACCAGCCGCTGCTGGAACTGCACCCGCGCTGGGAACGCCTCGCCGAGACCGGGCTGGACGCCGGCAGCTTCGGCTACTCGGTGGCGGCGCTGAGCGACGGCGCCTTCGCCGACGAAATGATCATCGGCGACCGCAAGGTCGACATCTTCCTGTTCAGCAGCGCCGGCAATGAACAGCGCCTCGACCGCCTCGGCGACCTGCCGGTGGCGACGCCCTCCGGCGCGGTGCTGCCGGTGTCGGCGCTGGCCGACCTGCGCGAGGCCGCCGGCACCGACAGCATCCGCCGCCTCGACGGCCGCCGCACGGTCACCCTCAACATCGTGCCGCCGCGCTCGGTCGCGCTGGAGACCGGCGTCGAGCGCGTGCGCGCCGAACTGATCGAGGCGATGCGCCGCGAGGGCGAGATCCCGCCCGACGTCAGCATCGACATCTCCGGCGCCAGCGACCAGCTCGACGCCACCCGCGAGGCGGTGACCGGCAACTTCGCCATCGCCCTGCTGCTGTCCTACCTGCTGCTCGTGGCGATCTTCCGCCACTGGGGCCGGCCGCTGTTCGTAATGGCGACGGTGCCGCTGGGCATCGCCGGCGGCATCGTCGGCCTTGCCCTGCTCAACGGCCTGGGCGCGGTGCTCGGCGCGGTCGGGCTGGCGCCGATCACCCAGTCCTTCGACATGATCACCCTGCTCGGTTTCCTGGTGCTGCTCGGCACCGTGGTCAACAACCCGATCCTGATCGTGCTGGAGACCTACGCGCGCATGGAGGAAGGCGCGGCCTCGGTGGTCGAGGCGGTGAACGACGCCGTGCGCACCCGCCTGCGGCCGATCCTGATGTCGACCTGCACGACGCTGTTCGGCCTTGCCCCGCTGGTGCTGATCCCCGGCGCCGGCACCGAGCTGTACCGCGGCCTCGGCGCGATCGTGCTGTCGGGCATCGCCACTTCGGCGGTGGTCACCCTGACCTTCCTGCCCTGCCTGCTGATCGCCACCCTCGCCCTGCGCGAGCGCGCCGCCGGCGGGTGGCGCCTGCACCGGGCCTGAGGCGCGCCTCAGCACCTGTCCCCGGCACAGCCTCCATTCAGCAGCGGCCCACCCGGCCGCCGATACACTCGCGCGTCGAATCCACCCCGTGCCGCGCCATGCCCCAGCCGAGCCCCCATCGCCGACCGACCCCGACCGCCCTGGCCCTCGCTGCCATGCTGGCGGCGTCGCTGTCCGCCTGCGGCTGGAACCAGAAAGCGGAGCCGCCGCCCTCGGGCGAGACCTTCGGCGCCAATGACACGTTCTCGCGCACCTACGCGGTGCCGGCAGCGACCGCCTGCGAGGCGACCCGGCGCGCCCTGCTCGGCCAGGGCTACGTGATCGGCGAAGCCACCACGCCCGACACCCTGCAGGCCAGCAAGAACTTCCAGCCCGAGGACGACATCCACACCCAGCTGCTGATCCGCGCGACCTGCCTGGCGCAGACCGGCGGCGGCTCGATCGTGTTCGTCAACGCCGTGCAGGACCGCTACGCGCTCAACAGCACGCTGAAGTCGGCCAGCGTCGGCGTCAGCATGCTCGGCTCGGTGTCGCTGCCCATCGGCAGCAGCGTCGGCAACCTGGTCAAGGTCGCCAGCAACACCGTGCAGAGCGGCGAGTTCTACACGCGCTTCTTCGACCTGGTCGCCTACTACGTGCCCAGCACCGAGGCGCTCGGCCCGCCGCCCCCGCCGCCGGTGTTCGAAGCGCTGCCGGAACCGGAGCCGCTGCCGGTGCCCGACCTTGAGGGCGAGGGCGACTTCGACAGCGGCAACGACGCCTTTCCCACGCCCTGAGCCGGGCCGGCGCGGCGGCGACTGGCCGCGCATCGTCGGGGGTCGCGTTGGCTTGGGGAGACCCGCACCGGCCGCCGTCCCCATGAACCTGATCTACGCCCGCAGTTTCGCCACCGCCCGCGCCTTCGCCCACACCGAGGAGCTGATGCCGGGCGATTGGAAGTGGATCCAGGACGCCGACACCATCCGCCAATACCCGCGCGCGCACATCTACAAGCTGCCGCGCTGGCAGGAGAACCCGCACCGGGTGTGGATCGACGCCGCCCTGCAGCGCGCGGCCGACGCACACCGGCTGGGCCTGCTGACCGACATCGAACTCGGCTCCGACACGCTGGGGATTTCCGGGGCCTGAGCGGCGCTCCGGCCGGCCTTCAGGCCTCGCGGCCTCCATCCGCCGACGCGTCAGCCGGCACGTCCGCCGGCGCCTGCGGCGGCAACGTCCACCACCGCTCCAGCGCCCAGCCGACCAGCGCGGCCCAGGCAAACGCGGCGACATGCCCGGCCATCAACGCGCTGCCGAACGCGAACAGCGCGCTCAGCGCCCGCCAGCCCTCGAGTTCCGGGTGGAAGTGGTACGACAGCCATGCGATGCCCGCGCCGTACACGAGCGCCGCGGCCGGTACCGCGGTCGCGTCCGCGGACAGCATGCAGTGGCCGCGCCAGCGGTTCTCGACCGCGTGCAGGCCGGCATAGACCAGGGCGGTGGCCCAGGCCAGCCCGGCAGTGCCGATGAACCAGCCGTCGAGCACGAGGCCCCAGGTGGCGAAATACACCGGCACGGTCAGGGCCATGATCCAGCGCATCTGGCGGTCGGCGTGCGCGCGTTCGGCGGGGGTCATCATCGGGCTCCGCGGGGCGATCCCCGCACTGTACGGGCTCGCCGGGCGGCGATCACCTGTCCGTGTCGGCGGTGGCGCCGCGTTGGCTCCGGTCACACCCCTTCGGAGACAACGGAATGAAGTCCGCCCCTTTTGCATGCCTCATCGCGATCCCCCTGCTGGTGGGGTTCGGCACCCCTGCCGGCCCGACCGGACAGGTCGCCACGGACGTGCGGCCCGAGGTATCGCCCACGGCGTCGCCCGCGCTGGCGCTCGACCCGACCCTGCTGCGCAAGCCGGCGCATCGGATCAGTTTTCCCGCACACGCGCTGTCGTTTGGTCCCGCGAACGCGTTCACCCTGCATGCGCGGGGGGTCAACTGGCTGGCCGACACGGGGGTGATGAGCCTGACGTTGCGGCGTCCGCTGGATTACACGGGGGGCAAGGTGCGGATCACGCTGTTCCACCAGGTGATGAGCGACCAGGCGGGGGACATCCAGTTCGTGGTGACGCCCTTGGGGTTGAACCACGGCAACAGTTTCGAGACGTACGGGTCGATCGGGAGCGACATCCTGCCGGCGCCGCAGACGTTGACGATCGTGTTGCAGCAGACGGTGGTGATTCCGCCGGGCAATGGGTTTTCGCCGAGTGCGGACTGGTGGTATTTCGACATCGTGCGGCAGGGGGGCCATGCGGGGCCGTTGCGGATCATGTCGGTGGCGGTCGACTACTGAGGAGAGGCGGAGTTCTGGAGGCTTTCCCGAGCGCCGGAGGTGTTTGGAGGAAGCGGGTGACCCTGGAGTTCGCGTGACCGTGCGCGGCATGGATGCCGCGCCCGAGCCTCCAGGGATGGATTTACGGCGTGTCACGCGAACTCCAGGGTCGCCCGCTTCCAGTCAGGGCACCAGCGCTTTCCGGACCGGCCGGAGCCCGGCCCTGCACGGTTTCGAAAGGTCCCGCCAATGCCCCGCGGGGCGCCTCCGCAGCGCTATAGTCGGCCCACAGGGGGAACACCGACATGTCGAATCCAGTGCGGGCCGCGCGTGCGGCCGTGTGTGCGCTCATCCTGGCCGCGGTCGCGGCCCTCGTGCCCTTGCACGCCCAGGAGGCGGCCGCGTCTCGCGAGGAATGGGGGGTGTATGCCGATCTGGTCGGGCATCGGTTCGGCACGTCTTCCAGCACCAGCGCCGCCTACCGGATCGAATGGGCGGTGCCGGGCGAGGAAATCCGTGAGGTGCAGCTCACCGGCGACCGCGAGGGCACCGTCACCCTGATCCGCCGTGCCGGACCCGGGCGCCTCAGTGCGTCGGTGCGCAAGCCTCTGGGTGTGGTGCAGGTGTGGGACGGCGCGATCCAGCCCGACGGTTCGATCCATTTCGTCCGCGATGCGCTGATCAAGATGCCCTATGGCATCGCGATGGGTCCGCAGGGCGAATTCCTGACCCAGTCCCTGCGCGAGGTCGATGGCCGCTGGACGGTCAACGAGCGCTACGTCAACCGGTATGCGCGGCAGGGTGCGCCGGCGCGTGACACGCAGGCGGTCGCCTCTGTCGAACTTGAAACGCGGATGGCGGAACCGGCACCCGCGGTGAGCAAGGCCGAGGTGCTGAAGCAGGCGCGCTCGGAGGCGGCCGGGGCGGCCAAGCTGGCGCCGCCTACGCCCATACCCGCGGCGACCGCGGCAGCCGCGCCGCCTGCACCGGCCCCTACGCCTGTGCCTGTGCCTGTGCCTGCGCCTGCGCCCGTCGCAGCCGCTATCCCACCGGCTTCCGCGCTGCCGGTCGTGGCCGAACCCGCCGCCCTGCTTGCCGGGTCCGATCAATGGCTGGACAGCTGGCGCTTCGTGCAGGGCGACAAGGCCGTGGAGTTCCGCCTCAGGCGGCTGCGCGCGGAAGGCACCACCAGCTGGTTCCGCATCCAGTACCGGGTGAACTACTCCGACCCGATCTACACGCCGTTGAGCAACGGCTACCACCTGTACCGCGCCACGGCCCGCGACGTGCGCTACCGGGTGGACTTCCCGCCGTCCTTCACCGGCGTCGACCGCATCTACGAACTGCCGATCGAAATCGGCCTGTTCGCCGACGGTGAGCACGTGGAATGGGACGAGGCCACCCGCACCCTCGTCTACCACGACCGTGTCTACGAGGCGCGCGGTTCGTCCAGCTGCGTCGACGACAACTCTGCCGAGAGTCGCTGCGACGGCTATTACCGCTGGCGGGACCATGTGATCGCGCCGGAGTACCGCTTCGTCGCGGAGTAGGTGGCGTCGCCCGACCCGCACCTGAACATCGACGAGTCGCCTTCACCTCCGCCACGCAAGCGGACGTGCCACCCTGCGCGCATGCTCTCGGTGATCATCCCCGCCCATGACGAAGCCGCGCTGATCGGCGCGACGCTCGATGCGCTGGCGACCGCCACGCGCGCGCTCGGCCTGGTGCACGAGGTGATCGTGGTCGACGACGCGTCGAGCGACGGCACCGCCGAGATCGCCGCCGCGCGCGGCGCGCGGGTGCTGCGTGTCGAGCACCGGCAGATCGCCGCTACCCGCAATGCCGGGGCCGCGGTGGCCCGCTATCCGCGGCTGCTGTTCCTCGATGCCGACACCCTGGTCGATGCCGAAGTGCTCGGCGCGGCGATGCGTGCGATGAACGACGGCGCCGTCGGCGGGGGCTGCCGCGTGCGTTTGGCCCGCGCCGCGCGCTGGCACGAACGCGCCGTCGCCGCGGTCGCGGCGGTCGGCTTCCGCTGGACCCGCATCGCACCCGGCTGTTTCCTGTTCTGCACCCGCGCGGCCTTCGATGCGGTCGGTGGCTTCGACCCGCGCTGGTACGCCGGCGAGGACGTCGCCATGAGCCGCACGCTGGCCGGCCACGGCCGCTTCGTCGTCCTGCGCGAGTCGGTCCGCACCTCCGACCGCAAGCTGCGCACTTTCAGCCCCGGCGAACACCTGCGCCTGATGCTGCGCCTGGTGTTCCGCGGCCGCGGCATCCTGCAGTCCCGCGAGGGGCTCGAACTCTGGTACGACCGCCGGCGGGACGGGGCAGACTAGCGCCGCGCAACACTCGCGCGGCTGGCCCTTCCCCCGGTCGCGGCCCATCATGGGGGCCGTCGCCGCATCGCCCGCGCCGATGCAACCGCTGAAGTACCTCGCCGGCTATCCCCCGCACCTGCAGGACCAGGTGCGCGCGCTGATCGCACGGGACCGGCTGGGCGCGATGCTGTCCGACAAGTACCCCGAGCCCCACGCCGTGCGCAACGATGGCCAGCTGTACGACTACGTGCAGGCGCTCAAGAACCGCTACCTGCGCAAGGCCGTGCCGCTGGGCAAGGTCCTCTACGACGGCAAGCTGCAGGTGGTGAAGCAGGCCCTGGGCACCCACACCGCGGTGTCGCGCGTCCACGGCGGCCGGCTCAAGGCGAGCCGCGAGATCCGCATCGCCAGCGTGTTCCGCGATGCCCCCGCCGAGTTCCTCAAGATGATCGTGGTGCACGAACTCGCGCACCTGAAGGAAGCCGAGCACAACAAGGCCTTCTACCAGCTGTGCACGCACATGGCGCCCGACTACCACCAGCTTGAGTTCGACCTGCGGCTGTACCTGACGCAGCGGGAGCTGGAGGCGGGGTGAGACGGGGTGCACGACGTACCCCGCCGCACAGTTTCCGGCCGATCCCCCCTCTGCCACACTCGGCCCGCTCCCCCGCCGACCCCGGTCGGTCACGCAGCACCGCAGCCTCGCAACACCCGCCCGCACGGAACGCGGCGGAGCATGGACCGTCCGGCCCAGCCACCTGGCACGCCCGGACTCGCACACGGAGATAAGGAAAGCCAAATGCAGAACCTGATTTCACTCACCCTGTCCGAACAGGACCTCGCCGACCTCGACGCCGCCATCGCCACGCTGCAGCGGGTGTTCACCCCGTTCGTCGCCCTGCAGCCCAGCGACCGCATCGAGCTGAAGAAAATGGGCCCCAAGTCGCGCGAGTTCTGCGAGCAGGCCCTGACCCTGCTCGACAACAACCGCCAGATGGTCCCGCCCAACCTCGGTCTGGACGAAGCGCTCGCCGACCGCACCGCGCTGGAGCACCTGCGCCCGCGCCTGCAGCAACTGCACCAGCTGGTCGAACGCGCCGACGACACCGAGATGGCCCTGGGCAGCGACATGATGGCCATCGCCCTCGAGGGCTACCGCCTGCTCGAAGTGTCCGGCAAGGGCGAAGCGCTCAAGAGCGCCCGCCGCGAACTGTCCACCCGCTTCGCCCGCAAGCGCCGCCCGACCGACCCCGAGCCGGACCCCGCGCCCAAGCCGTTCTGACCGCGCCCACGGCGCACTGAAGCACCGCCCCGGCATGCAATGCCCGGGGCCCTGCCCGGCGGAGGTGGCGGAAGCCCTTCCGCCGGGTTTGTTTGGGGCTTGGACCTCTGGGGGTCGGGGGTTGGAGCCCCAGGGGTGGAAGTTTCGACCTTTTGGGGTGGAAGCCTGGACCCTAAGGGGTGGAAGGTTCGACCTCCCGAGGTGGAAGCCTGGACCTATCGAGGTCGAAGCTTCGACCTTCCGGGGTGGAAGCTTGGACCTTCAGAGGTCGAAGGTTGGACCTTTTGGGGTGGAAGGTTCGAGCTCCTGGGGTGGGAGGTTGGACCTTTTGGGGTGGAAGCTCCGACCCTTTGAGGTCGAAGGCTGGACCTCTTGGGGTGGAAGCTTCGAGCTCTTGGGGTTCAATGGTCATGAAAGGAACCGGCGACCACCCGCCTCAAACTGAATAGCGTAGCCCCTGGAATTCCCAGCTTCCTTCGGCGAAGCTATTGCCATGGTCGATACCTTGACCCCCGAGGGACGCAGTGAGCGCATGTCCCGGATCCGGAGCCGGGACACCAAGCCTGAGCTTTGGGTGCGGCGGGGCCTGCATGCGCGAGGCTTTCGGTTCAGCCTCCAGCGCAAGGATCTCCCTGGACGGCCAGACTTGGTTCTGCCAAAGTATGGCGCGGTAGTCTTCGTCCATGGTTGCTTCTGGCATGCCCATGCATGCCAAAAAGGGAGGATCCCATCGACCCGGGGAGCTTTCTGGCAAGCCAAGTTCGAAGCGAACCGCAAGCGGGATGCCCGGAACAACAGGGCCTTGAGGTCGATGGGTTGGCGGGTGCTGACCCTTTGGGAATGTGAACTCGCGAAGGCGTCGACGCGTGAGCGCGCGATCGACAAGCTCGCCAACAGACTGCGTCGCGGAGCGTGAGATTGGACGGTGGATACTTGCCTTCCCAGGCACAGGGCCGGGAGGCCAAGAAATTGAACAAGAAGACCTTGAAGGTCATGGACCTTTTCGCAGGATGCGGCGGGCTCTCGTTGGGCCTGGAACAGGCTGGCTTCACGCCCGTGTTCGTCAACGAACTCAGTCCGGATGCACGGGGAACATACATCCAGAACCGCGTCGATGCCCATGAGTGGCTGGCCGAGCCGGGTTTCCACTCTTCCGACGTCAAGGGCATGGTGCTGGACAAGGCGTTCTTGCCGTCGCTCGAGAAGCGCTTCGCAAGCATCTTCGGGATCGAGCATGGCGAGCTTGACCTGCTAGTGGGCGGCCCACCATGCCAAGGCTTTTCCGGGATCGGCCATCGCCGGTCCTACTCGGTCGACAAGGAGCAGCTGCCTTCCAACCACCTCTTCCAGGACATGGCGGCGATCATCCACCGCCTGCGGCCTCGTGCATTCCTGTTCGAGAACGTCCGTGGGCTCTTGCACAGCAAGTGGACCACCGACGGGCGCAATGGTGAGATCTGGCAAGACATCCTGGGCACGTACCAGAAGATCCCCGGTTACTCCGTCGCCTATTCCCTTGTTTACGCGAAAGACTATGGCGTCCCGCAGAACCGTCCGCGCGTCCTGATGGTCGGCATCCGCGATGACGTCGGCAGCGGCATCACGCGGGAAGGCAATCCGGAGGATGCGATCGCACGTGGCTACCTGCCTGCAGGCGGCTCGATCAAAGCGCCCGACCTCATCGACTTGCTTGGCGACCTTGTCGACCCGGGCTATGAGAACGGTGGCGCGACGGTTCAATATCCCGCCGCTGCTCGCACCGCGATCCAGAAGCACCTCAGGACGCCAGCGGGCGGGGGAACGCCGTTCCGGAAGGGCGACCCGCTCACGGAGCACGAGTACAGCAAGCACAACGAGCGGATCCTCGCCAAGTTCAAGGCCATGCATGCCAACGGCGGCGCAGTCCCGACTGAGTTCCAGACCAAGAAGTTCGCGCAGCGCCTGCTTCCCGCCCGATGGGGTGACGCCGGGCCGACGATTACTGCGACCTCCCTCGCCGACGACTACGTGCACTTCTCACAACCGCGCGTCTTGACCGTTCGCGAATGGGCGCGTCTCCAGATGTTCCCGGACTGGTACCAGTTCGCGGGCAAGCGCACCACGGGCGGTATTCGCCGGGCAGGCAATCCGCGCGAAGGCATCTTCGACCGGGAAGTCCCGAAGTACACGCAGATCGGAAATGCGGTGCCGGTCGGGTTGGCAAAGGCGGTCGGCGAGCATCTCAGAGGCATCCTAGAGAGATAAGGCGAACCGGGCGAAACAGGGGGGACAAATGCTCGCCACGTCAGATGTATCGATCCAAGAGGTTCTCAGATACTTCACGAAACGCGGGATTGAAGTAGGCCTGCTTGTTCCTACTGAAACAGGAATGGCAAAAAGCATCATGGATGCCACCGGCAATGTCCGTGAGTTCCTTCGAAGCAGCGGGCTCCATGACTTTGAAGGGCAGCCGCAAGGACAAGCCCATAAGCGCCTGCTACGCACGCGAATCGTGACATCTGCCGGAATCGTTGGAACCCAGACTAGCCTCTATAGACCCGTCACGAAGGCTGGCGATCCACGCATCTGGATCTATGGTCTTGCGCAACATGCATCAGCAGGCAACTTGCTCGCCCTAGTCGCTGTCGGCAAAGACGAACTGCTGGTCATCAACGCAAGTAATGCTGGACTGGTCCCCGGAGTACCACCCCGCGCTGGCGAACGGATCGAGATCAGGGACGCCATCGACGTCGACCTCGAAACGATATTGGCGCCTTTGGTTGCGCGCTCAAACGACACGGCCACTGAACTCCTCGAACTACTACACGGAATAGCAGGCAAATGGCATGCGGGAGTACCGGGGATACGAAGGGATACGGAAGTGGGCCGATTGCTCGAAGAGCTGCTTGGCATTAGGCCCAATAGCTCAAGAAGCCCTGACTACAAGGGGATCGAGATAAAAGCAGGTCGCAGCAGGTCCAGCACCCGACAGACGCTGTTTGCAAAGGTTCCAGACTGGCACCTTAGCAACCTAAAAAGCAGCGCCGAGATACTCGACAGGTTCGGCTATGTCCGTGGCGACAGCTACCTGAAGCAGCTGAGGTGCACTGTTTCCGCAAGAGGCCCGAATACCCAAGGACTCTTCTTGCTTGTACCAAGCGATGGTGCCTACCTCCATGAAGGCAGCATCCAGCCAGATCTCAGGGAAGTGGCCACTTGGCGTATTGACGAATTGAAGTCGGCCTTGCAAATGAAACACCCAGAAACATTCTGGGTGACCGCGAGAAGCAACAGGCTTGCTTCCGACGCGGAGGAGTTTAGATATGAAAGCGTCCTGCACACCAAGAAGCCAATAGCGTCTGCATTGCCAACCCTGCTGGAAACTGGCGTGGTCACGGTTGACCACCTGATCACCAAGAACAAGCGAGGGCGAGTTAGAGAGCAAGGACCTTTGTTCAGGATATGGCGGCGCGACATGGATCTACTTTTCCCACCGGGGGAGTTTCATCTCCTTGGCCAGCCTGATCCCGATCCTCAGGCAGGCATGTCCCCCTGACTATCATCGGACTCGCCAACGGATTTGGCGAACCACTCCAACGCCGGCTTTCTCAATACGCCTCACGAAATGTGGAGCTATTGAATTCAAAGACGCTTGAAAGGGACTTTAGAGCTCAGTCGTTTGAATCTGTAACAACCATCGATCAACGAGAATGGAGAAAACGAATGGAGAAGTTCAGCTGGAAGCTGATTCCGTTGGCCCAGAGCGAGAAGCTGGGGCCGCTCGTACCCGATGCACTACCCATTCTTCTTCGGTGGGCCAAGGAGGGCGAACATCGGTCGTACTCGGACCTGGCCCGTGAGCTACACGATCGGAACGGTCATTCCATTAAGCACGCTTTGAACTACGGCCGCGTCGCCGGCGGCGTTGCGCAGGCTATCGAGTGGCTGAGCGGCCAATGGGCCGAGGCGATTCCGCCACTGCACGTCATAGTCATCAATAAGAACATGGGCATCCCCGGAGAGGGCGCTGTGAATATCGTTCCGTCGTATTTCGAAGGGAAGCCCATGGATACCGCGGATCAACGAAAGGCTCACTTCGAGGAAGCGTTTCAGGATGTTGTCACCTACCCAGACTGGGATCGCGTTGCCCGAGCTCTAGGGGCGCCTATCCTTCCAGTATCCAGCGGAAAGAAGTCTGAGGGCGACGGCCCACACGCCATCCCTCTTCCAAACGTCCAGCAAGGCGGTGGCCTAGAAAGTGCAACGCATAAGGCTTTGAAAAAGTGGGTTGCTGAGCATCCTGAAGAGCTGGCCGACTTCGGCAACTTCAGCGTCGGCAAGAATGAAAAGTTGCTTAGCTCAGGCGACAGGCTGGATGTCCACTTCGACAATGGCAAGCAACGCTTGGCCGTGGAAGTGAAGACAAGTACGTGCGCGGAGGATGAGCTCCAAAGGGGCGTCTACCAGTGCGTGAAGTATCGCGCGATCGTGCGGGCTGAGCAGAAAGCCATGCGCTATGTACCCAACGGCGAGGCTGTCCTCGTGTGCACGCGCGCTCCAAATGCGCAGACCCGCGCACTCATTAAACGTCTGCAGGTACGGTTCCAACAGGTTCCACTTGAGGCGGAGCAAGAATGAACATTCGAAAATTTGAGCACGGCGTCAAGCGAATCAACTGCATGCCCGCGGCTGAGAGCGCCCTCAAACAGAAAGGGGCTGACGACGGGTGTTTCTTCTACATCATCCACGCATTCGCGGGGCGTTGAACCTCAGGGCAGAGTCGACGCTTCACGGTGTGCGGCGCGAAAGCCGACCCTGCCCTTGCTTCCGCCAATCCTCAAAAATCCCAGCGCGCCGCCAGCGATACCGGGACCGACAAGCGGCTGCCGGTGTCGTTGATCGACCCCAGGCCCAGGCCGCCGATCGCGCTGTCGTCGCCTTCCAGATCGTCGACGTAGCGCACGCCGGTCTGCGCGACCAGGCTGAAGCGCTCGCCCATGGGGATCAGCACGCCGATGTCGACGCCGCCGCTCACCACCCAGCCCTTGTCGGTGAACGGCACGTCGTTGATGGCGATGCCGGCGTCCGGGATCACGAAGGTCGCGCGGATCTGTTCGGTCTCGGCGGCGCCCACGCGGCCGGCGATGAACGGACGCGCGCCGCCGGGCTCCATGAAGTAGTAGCGGTAGCCCAGCTCGGCGCTCCAGGCCTCGTAGTCGCTGAAGGTGCCGAATACCGGCAGCTCGGTGTTCAATGCCGGCACGAAGGCGCCGCCGACCTGCACCGTGCCTGCGTCGGCTTCCGTCTCGCGCAGGTGGCCGAACACCTCGGCGCGGTCGCTCAGGCCGTAGCCCAACTCCAGTCCGTACCCGATGGCGTTGTCGTAGATCTGGTCGTGTCCGCGCGCGCCGATGCGCAGCTCCGCGTCGACACCGGCCAGCGCCGGGTTCAGCGGGCCCAGGTCCGGGACCACCACGACGGCGCCGTCGTGCACCTCGCCGTCGACCGGCGTGTCGGTGCCGCCCAGCACCGTGAATGACCAGCGGCCCTGCTCGGGGCCGGCGGCGGCCGCGGGGGCGGAGAAAGCCAACGTGAAGCCGGCCAGCGAAATGCCGGCAGCCAACAGCAGATTGCGATTCATCGCGCAGACTCCTTTGTGGGGGACGGGTGCGTTGCGAGGCAACGACTCGACCCGTTACGCAGCCGGCGCGCGATTGGATGCAGCGCGCGGGCCGCGTCTCCAGAGGCGGCGAGAGTGCAGGGAGTCGGCGGCGATGGCATCGGGCAGGAATCCGCAGGCGTACGCCTGGGCGTTCTTTCTTGCCTTGATTTCCCGTTTACATTCAACCAGATGGCATCCACCTACCAATTTTCTACCGATTGCTATATGTTTCGGTAGAAAATCGGTCGATACCCATGAAGCTTCCCGTTCCGCCGCCCCCCTGGTTGGACCTCTTCCACCGCCATGCCGGGCAGATACAAGCCATCCTGGGACACGGGATTCGCGCCGAGATCAGGGGCGTCTACGAGCACTGGGACCGCCTTCGACATCTCACGCCGCCACAGGGCGTCGACGTCGAGCAATGGTGGCTGGGCATCAAGCTGGCGCGGCAGTCCTTGCGGAAGGAGCTTCCGCTGCAGGACAAGACTGGCAAGCCGTTCCATGTCTGCCCGAGCGACGGCATCCAGCGCCGCCTGTACCAGGTCGCCCGCGACGCCGCGGGCGCCTTGCAGGGTGCGGACGCGCTTCCCACCGGCGCAATGCAGGAGCGTTACCTGGTGCGCTCGCTGATGGAAGAGGCCATGACCTCCTCGCAACTGGAAGGCGCAGCAACCACCACCCAGGTGGCCAAGGACATGCTGCGCTCCGGGCGTGCGCCGCGCGACTACGGCGAACGCATGATCGCCAACAATTTCATGACGATGCGGGAGCTTAAGCGGTGGCTGGGGCAACCGTTGACGCCGGATACCGTGTTCGAGATCCATCGGATGCTGACCGACGGCACGCTGAAAGATCCCGGCGCAGCTGGACGCTTCCGCATGGCCGGCGAGGACATCGTCGTCGAGGATGAGATCGGTACCACCTTACACGTGCCGCCCCCGGCGGGCGAGCTTCCGCAACGGTTGCAGGCGCTATGCGACTTCGCCAACCAGACCGACGACGGCGATTACTTCATCCATCCTGTCGTGCGGGCGATCGTGATCCACTTCATGATCGGCTACGACCATCCCTTCGTGGACGGCAACGGGCGCACGGCGCGTGCGCTGTTCTACTGGTCAATGCTTCGCGCCGGCTTCTGGATGACGGAATACTTCTCCATCTCCAGCATCCTCAAGAACGCCCCGGCGCAATACACCCGCGCTTATCTGTTCACCGAATCGGACGAAGGCGACCTCAGCTACTTCGTGGCCCACCAACTGGAGGTCCTGCTCGAGGCCATCGATGGCGTGCACGGCTACATCGCGCGCAAGCAGCAGTTGCAAGCGGAGGCGCAGACCTTGCTGAGGCCGGGCAGCAGGCTCGCGCGTCGCCTGAACCACCGTCAGCGCGCACTCCTGCTGAACGCGCTCAGGAACCCTGGCAAGGCCTACACCATCGCCGTGCACCAGCGCACGCACGACATCGTCTATGACACCGCCCGCTCCGACCTTGTCGGGTTGGTGGATGCCAGGCTGATGCAACGGCACAAGCAGGGCAAGGCGCACGTATTCGTGGCGCGTCCGGACCTGGCGGAGCGGCTTCGCTAGGCACCCGGAAAGGCGCCTCGTGGGCGCCCTTCCGGATCACCGGACCGATCAAACCCCGATCGGGTTCGGCTTCTCCACGTCAATCTTGTATTCCTTGATCGCGCGGGAGACGTCCTTGGCGGTCATCTTGCCGTCGGCGGCCAGGGCGGCGATGGCGGCGTGGGCGATGTGGAAGCGGTCGACCTCGAAGTGGCGGCGGAGGTTGGCGCGGGTGTCGCTGCGGCCGAAGCCGTCGGTGCCGAGGACGGTGTAGCGCATCGGCACGAACTCGCGGATCTGGTCGGCGTAGGTGCGGATGTAGTCGGTGGCGGCGATGGCCGGGCCCTGGCGGCCTTCGAGCAGTTCGGTCACGTAGGGCTTGGCCGGCTTCCTGGCCTCGGGGTTGAGGCGGTTGTCGCGGATGGCAGCGGCGCCGTCGCGGCCGAGCTCGTTGAAGCTGGGGCAGGACCAGATGTCGGCGGTGACGCCGAAGTCCTTGTCGAGCAGTTCGGCGGCGGCGATGACCTCGCGCAGGATGGTGCCGCTGCCGAGCAGCTGCACGCGCAGTTCGCTCTTCTTCGGCTTGCCGGCGTCCTTCAGCAGGTACATGCCCTTGATGATCCCCTCGGCGCTGCCTTCGGGCATGTCCGGGTGGGTGTAGTTCTCGTTCATCAGGGTGACGTAGAAGTACTCGTCGCGCTGCTCGGCGATCATGCGCTGCATGCCGTACTGCATGATCGTGACGACCTCGTAGCTGAAGGTCGGGTCGTAGCTGCGGACGTTCGGGATCAGGCCGGCCTGGACCATGCTGTGGCCGTCCTCGTGCTGCAGGCCTTCGCCGTTGAGCGTGGTGCGGCCGGCGGTGGCGCCGAGCAGGAAGCCGCGCGCGCGCATGTCGGCGGCCTGCCAGGCGGAGTCGCCGATGCGCTGGAAGCCGAACATCGAGTAGTAGATGTAGAACGGCAGCATCTGCAGGTCGTTGGTGCTGTAGCTGGTGGCGCAGGCCAGCCAGCTGGAGAACGCACCCGCCTCGGTGATGCCTTCCTCGAGCACCTGGCCGGCGGCGTCCTCGCGGTAGTACATCAGCTGGTCGCGGTCGACCGGCTTGTACTTCTGGCCCTGCGGGGCGTAGATGCCGAGCTGGCGGAACAGGCCTTCCATGCCGAAGGTTCGCGCTTCGTCGGCGACGATCGGGACGCAGCGCGGGCCGACCTGCTTGTCGCGCAGGGTGATGTTGAGCATCTGCACGAAGGCCATCGTCGTGCTGATCTCGCGCTCGCCGGTGGACTTGAGCAGCCGGTCGTAGGTCTCGAGCTTCGGCACTTCCAGCGAGGTGCTGGCCTTGCGCCGGCGCTGCGGCAGGAAGCCGCCGAGGGCCTGGCGGCGCTCGAGCATGTACTGCACTTCCTCGGAGTCCTTGCCCGGGTGGTAGAACGGCACCTGGCCGTCTTCCAGCTGCTTGTCGGTCACCGGGATGTTGAAGCGGTCGCGGAACGCGCGCACCGCCTCGTCGTCCATCTTCTTGGTGCCGTGGGTCGGGTTGAGCGACTCGCCCGAGGCGCCCATGCCGTAGCCCTTGACGGTCTTGGCGAGGATGACGGTGGGCATGCCCTTCATCTTGGTCGCCGCGTCATAGGCCGCGTGCACCTTGTGCGGGTCGTGGCCGCCGCGGTTGAGGCGCCAGATGTCGTCGTCGGACAGGTTGGCGACCAGGCGCGCGGTCTCCGGGTATTTGCCGAAGAAATGCTCGCGCGTGTACGCGCCGCCGAAGGCCTTGCAGTTCTGGTACTCGCCGTCGACGGTTTCCATCATCAGCTGGCGCAGCTTGCCGCTGGTGTCGCGCGCCAGGAGCGGGTCCCAGTAGCTGCCCCAGACGGTCTTGATGACGTTCCAGCCTGCGCCGCGGAACTGGCCTTCCAGCTCCTGGATGATCTTGCCGTTGCCGCGCACCGGGCCGTCGAGGCGCTGCAGGTTGCAGTTGATGACGAAGACCAGGTTGTCGAGGCCTTCGCGGCCGGCGACCGAGATCGCGCCCAGGCTCTCCGGCTCGTCGGTTTCGCCGTCGCCGAGGAAGCACCACACCTTGCGGTCGCTCTTCGGGATCAGGCCGCGGCCTTCGAGGTACTTCCAGTTGCGCGCCTGGTAGATCGCCGAGATCGGGCCGAGGCCCATCGACACGGTCGGCACCTGCCAGTAGTCGGGCATCAGCCACGGGTGCGGGTAGGAGCTGATGCCGCGGCCGTCGACTTCCATGCGGAAGTGGTCGAGCTGCGACTCGCTCAGGCGGCCTTCGAGGAAGGAGCGCGCGTAGATGCCGGGCGAGCTGTGGCCCTGCACGCAGATCAGGTCGCCGGGATGGTCGCCCTCGGGGCCGCGCCAGAAGTGGTTGAAGCCGACGTCATACAGCGTGGCCGCCGAGGCGAAGCTGGCGATGTGGCCGCCGAGGTCGCCGGGCTTGCGGTTGGCGCGCACGACCATCGCCATGGCGTTCCAGCGGATCAAGGAGCGGATGCGCCACTCCATCGTCTGGTCGCCCGGGGTCTTGGGCTCCAGGTGCACGGGGATGGTGTTGATGTACTCGGTGGTCGGCGCGAACGGCAGGTGGGCGCCGGCGCGGCGGGTGACCTCGACCATGCCCTGCAGCAGCTGGTGGGCGCGCTCGGCGCCGTCGTGCGCGATGACGGCCTGGACCGACTCGATCCATTCCTGGGTCTCGGCCGGGTCGGGGTCGTTCTGCAGCAGGTCGGCGAAGGGGCTCTCGTAGGTCTGGCTCATGCATTCCGCGGCCCCGTGGCCGCGCCTCTCGATAGGGGATGGACGACAGAAACCCTTGGATTCTAGCAGGGGCCATGACACCGCCGGACGAGGCTTTGGTCGCGTGGCCGCGCTGTCCCGGGACATGCGCGGGCGCATGGTCGCGCGGTCCGTGGCTGTCCACGCCATGCAGACATCGCGCATGGCTACACTCGACCCTGGCCGCGCGCGCGGCCGCCCGGGGGACGACGATCGATGCAGGAAGGCAGGCCCACCGGTCGCGCAGGCGACCCGAACCATGTCCGTGCCCGCGACAGCCTGCGCACGCGCATCGCGCTGTGGACGGGCGCGATGCTGATCGCGGTGGTGGTGCTGCTGACCACCGCCATCGGCGCCTACCTGCACTGGGACATCGCCGAGGAAAGCCGGCTGGATGCGATGGCGAACGCGCGCCAGGCGGCCGACCACCTGGAAACGGTGATGCACACCACCACGGTGACCACGCAGGGGCTGTCGACGCTGGCCGCCGGTTCGGACCTCGCGCCGGCCGAACTCACCCAGACCCTGCGTGCGCTGGTCGCGGCGACACCGGGCTGCATCGGCGGCCTGCTGGCGCTGGAGCCCCGCGGCGAGCAGCCGGCCTACGCGGTCTATTCCCCGGCCAGCGGCGAAGGCCGCGACTTCATCGCGACCGGCTACGACTACCGCGCGCAGGCCTGGTTCCAGCGCACGATCGCGTCCGACGCGGCCTGGTGGTCCGACCCCTATCTGAACGAGACCGCCGGCCACCTGTGGACCGTGACCTACAACGCGCCGCTGCGGGGCGCGGACGGCGAGAACCGCGGCATGGTCAGCCTGGACCTGCCGGTGGAGACGCTGACCCGGGAACTCGAGCCATTGGCCTACCTGCCTGGCTCCCGGGTGACCCTGGTCGCGCCCGACGGCACCCTGGCGATGGACAGCTTCGTCAACGTCACCGAGGACCGGCGCACCCTGGACGAACTCGCCGTCGCCTTCGGCCGCACCGACCTGGGCCCGCTGATCGAGGCGGTCCAGGCCCGCCGCTACCTCGCCTTCGCCCACGTCAACACCGAGACCGGGGAGTCGCGCTACAGCGTGGCGGAGCCGGTCGGCGATACCGGCTGGATGCTGCTGGTCTCGCAGTCGCAATCGCTGATGCTGGCGCGCGCCCACCAGGCGCTGGTGCTGATCGCGCTGGCCGGGCTGGTACTGAGCCTGCTGTGCATGTTCGTGGTGCGGCGGCTGGCCAAGCGCATCGCCACGCCGGTGCAGGCGCTGACCGCATCGGCCGCGCGCATCGCCGCGGGCGATTACGACAGCCCGATGGCGCATACCCGGCGCCGCGACGAGGTCGGGGTGATGGCACGCACGCTGGAACACGCACGCACCTCGATCCAGCGGCAACTGGCCGAGATCGAGGCAATGGGTGCGGCGCGGCAGAAACTGGAGAGCGAGCTGTCGATCGCGCGCGACATCCAGCTGGCGATGCTGCCGCCGGGCCGCGTCATCGACCGTGCCGACCACCACCTGGAGGTCCACGCACAGCTGGAGCCGGCCAAGGCGGTCGGCGGCGACTTCTACACCTTCGTCGAACTGGGCGATGGCGACCTGTGGTTCGCGATCGGCGACGTGTCGGACAAGGGCGTGCCCGCCGCGCTGTTCATGGCGCGCACCACCACCGTGCTCGAAGTCGCGGCGCGGGCGACCGGCGAGCCGGCACAGGTGCTCGCGCGCGCGTCGCGGCGGCTGGTCGAGGGCAACGACACCTGCATGTTCGCGACGGTGCTGTGCGGGCGCATCAACGTGCGCACGGGCGACTGCGTGCTGTCGAGCGCGGGCCACGACCCGCCGCTGCTGCTGCATGCGGACGGGCGCGCGGACGTGCTGGAGTTCGAGTCGGGGCCGCCGCTGGGCTTCGAAGTCCACGAGGCGTTCCCGAGCTGGCACGGGCGCCTCGCCGCCGGCATGACCCTGCTCGCCTACACCGACGGCGTGACCGAGGCCTTCGATGCGGGTAACGTGGCTTTCGGTATGGAGGGACTGGTGGCGAGCGTCCGCGCCGAGCGCGATGCGCGCGACCAGTGCGAACGCCTGATCGCCGACGTGCATGCCTACGCGCAGCCGGCGGCACAGGACGACATCACCGTGCTGGCGATCCGCCTGCGCGAGGACGGAGCACCGCTCCCGGAGGAGGCCCGAGGATGTTGATACGCCTGATCGTGCCCGGCGAGCTGGCCCGGGTGGAAGACATGAATGCCTCGCTGGAGGCCGTGCTGCTGCGCCATGGCATTGGCCAGGCGCTGCGCGACGACGTGCGGCTGATCGTCGAGGAACTCGCCAGCAACGTCATCAAGTACGGCGGCGATCCGTCGGGCATGCCGCGGCATGAGCTGTCCGTGCACATCGGCATCGATGACGACCTGCTCAAGCTGGAGTTCCGCGATACCGGTGCACCCTTCGACCCGACCGCGATGGCCGAACCGGACCTGGACGCGGACATCCTCGACCGCGATATCGGCGGGCTGGGCCTGCACCTGATCCGCAACCTTGCCGAGTCGGTGGAGTACCGGCGCGAAGGACCGTATAACCTGCTGGACCTGACCCTGCGCATGCACGACACGGAGACCGCCTGATGAGCCTCTTGATCGACCTCCAACCGGGCGCGGACAGCCAGCGCGTCACCGTGTCCGGACGCCTCGACACCCACACCTACGACCAGCTCGATCAGGCCCTGGTGCCGACCCTCGCCGACGGCGGCGTGACCACGCTGGTGCTGGACCTGGGCGGGCTGGAGTACATCAGCTCGGCCGGCATCCGCTCGATCTTCAAGGCGCGCAAGGCGCTGGCGGCGCGCGGCGGCCGGGTCCTGGTGGCAAACCCGCAGCCGCAGATCCGCAAGGTCTTCGACATGGTCAAGGCGGTGCCGATGAACGAGATCTTCGCCTCGACCGAGGAAGCGGATGCCTACCTCGACGCGATGCAGCGCAAGGTGCTGCAGGGCGACGACGAAGACTGACCCCGACGCAACGGCTCACACGGAGGGCGCAGCCGTGCCGCTGGACATCGATGTCTACCCGCCGGTCAACGGCAACCAGTACCTGAAACTGTCCGGACGGCTGGACACCCATACCTACGGGCAGCTCCAGGACGCGCTGGAGGACCTGCTGTCCGACGGGCCGCGCGCGCTGGTCCTGGACATGGCGCATCTGGAGTACATCAGCAGCGCCGGGATCCGCTGCATCCTGCAGGCGCGGCAGGCGCTGGCGCCGAAGCGCGGGCAGGTGCTGGTGCTGCATCCGCAGGCGCAGATCCGCAAGGTGATGGACCTCGCCCGCGCCGTGCCGCTGGAGGCCGTGTTCGATACCACCGAGGCGCTGGACGCCTATCTCGACGAGGTGCAGCGTCAGGTGCTGGAAGGCCTGCTCGGCGACGAGCGGCCGGCCGAGGACGACTTCGGTCACTGACCGGGGTGCAACGGGGCGCCATGAACGCAGACGGGACGGCCATGGCCGCCCCGTCGCATGGCGATGCCGGGCGGCTCAGGCCTTGCCGTCGGCCTCGCGCGCGGCGCGGATCTGCGCGTCGACCGCGGCGATCGCGGTCATGTTGATGACCCGTCGCGAGGTCGAATTCGGCGTCAGGATGTGCGCGGGCTTGTCCAGGCCCATCAGGATCGGTCCGAGCGCGACGCCCTCGGTCATCATGCGGATCATGTTGTAGGTGATGTTGGCCGCGTCGAGGTTCGGCATCACGAACAGGTTGGCGCGGCCCTTCAGCGTGGTGTTCGGGAAGATGCGGTGGCGCAGCTCCTCGTCCCATGCGGTGTCGGCCATCATCTCGCCGTCCACCTCCAGCCGCGGTGCGCGCTGGGCGAGGATCTCGCGGACCCTGCGCATCTTCGCCGCCGAGGCGTTGTCGTGGCTGCCGAAGTTGGAGTGCGACAGCAGCGCGACCTTGGGATCGATGCCGAACAGCTTGAGGCGGTAGGTCGCCTGCAGGGTCGCCTCGGCGATCTGCTCGGCCGGCGGATCGACCTGCACGTGGGTGTCGAGGAAGAACCAGATTCCCTTCTCGTTGATCACGCCGGTCATCGCCGCGGTGCCGGTGACGCCGCGGTCGAAGTCGAACACGCTGCGCAGGTAGCCGAGCTTCTTGTGGAAGCGCCCGACCAGGCCGCAGATCATCGCGTCGGCTTCGCCGCGCTCGACCATCAGCGCGGCGATCAGGGTCGGCCGCGAACGCAGCAGGTTCTTGGCCGCCGCCGGGGTGACGCCGCGGCGTTGGGTCAGCGCGTGGTACTGCTGCCAGTACTCGTTGAAGCGCGGGTCGTCGTTGATGTTGGTCAGCTCGAAGTCGACGCCGGCGCGCATGCGCAGCCCGAGGCGATCGATGCGCTGCTGGATCACTTCGGGCCGGCCGATCAGGATCGGGAATGCGAGGCGCTCGTCGATCACCGTCTGCACGCCGCGCAACACGGTTTCTTCCTCGCCTTCGGCGTAGACCACGCGCTTTCGGTCGGCGCGGGCGCGGTCGTAGACCGGCTTCATCACCAGGCCGGTGCGGTGGATGAACTGGCCGAGCTGCTCGACGTAGGCCTCGACGTCCTCCAGCGGGCGCGTGGCGACGCCGGATTCCATCGCCGCCAGCGCGACGGCAGGCGCGAGCATGACCAGCAGGCGCGGGTCGAACGGACGCGGGATCAGGTACTCGGCGCCGAAGGTCGGGATGTCGCCGCCATAGGCATTGCCGAGGTCGCTGGCCTCCATCCGCGCCAGGCGGGCGATCGCGCGCACGCAGGCGAGCTTCATCGCCTCGTTGATACCGGTCGCACCGACGTCCAGCGCGCCGCGGAAGATGTAGGGGAAGCACAGCGCGTTGTTGACCTGGTTCGGGTAGTCCGAACGGCCGGTGGCGATGATGCAGTCGGGGCGGACCTTCTTCGCGTCCTCCGGCAGGATCTCCGGGTACGGGTTGGCCAGCGCGAGGATGATCGGCTTGTCGGCCATGCTCGCGACCATCTCCGGCTTCAGCACGCCGCCGGCGGACAGGCCGAGGAAGATGTCGGCGCCCTCGACAATGTCGGCCAGCGTGCGCTTGTCGGTGTCGCGCGCATAGCGCGCCTTGTCGGCGTCCATGTGCTCGCGACCGGTGTAGAGCACGCCGTCGCGATCGACCGCGAGGATGTTTTCCGGCTTCATGCCCAGCGCGACCAGCATGTCGAGGCAGGCGATGCCCGCGGCACCGGCGCCGGCGGTGGCCAGGCGGACGTCCTCGATGTGCTTGCCCGCGACTTCCAACGCGTTCAGCACCGCGGCGCCGACGATGATCGCGGTGCCGTGCTGGTCGTCGTGGAACACCGGGATGTTCATCCGCTCGCGCAGCTTGCGCTCGACGATGAAGCACTCGGGGGCCTTGATGTCCTCGAGGTTGATGCCGCCGAAGGTCGGCTCGAGGCTGGCGATGATGTCGACCAGCTTGTCCGGGTCCTTCTCGTCGACCTCGATGTCGAACACATCGATGCCGGCGAACTTCTGGAACAGCACGCCCTTGCCTTCCATGACCGGCTTGCCGGCCAGCGCGCCGATGTCGCCCAGGCCGAGCACCGCGGTGCCGTTGCTGACCACCGCCACCAGGTTGCCACGGGCGGTGTAGTCGCGGGCGGTGTCCGGATTGGCCGCGATCTCCTCGCAGGCGAAGGCCACGCCCGGCGAGTAGGCCAGGGCGAGGTCGCGCTGGGTCACCATCGGCTTGGTCGCGGTGACCTTGATCTTGCCGGGGGGGCTGAGGCGGTGGTAATCGAGCGCGGCTTGCTTGAAGGCGTCTTGGTCGGACATCGGGCGTGGAACCGTGAGCGGGCCGTGGATTCTAACGCCGCGCGTCCAAACAGGCGGTGACCCCACTTGGCCGTCCATCCATACGCCAGCGCACTGCGGCCATCCTACAGGCTCAGCGGCTCGTCGCCACCGGCGATGGCATCGAGGCGGATGCGGTTGGCGAACAGCGAGAAGGCCAGCGTGCCGGCCAGGCCGTTGGCACGCGTCAGCCAGTGCGGCATCCAGCGCGCGGGTTCGAGGGTGCCATCGATGAAGAGCGGCTCGAAACGCTGGACGTCGTCCAGGGTCATCTTCCCGGCGAACAGCCAGCGGCACAGCTGCAGTTTCTGTTCGCGCAGGGCCCAGCGGAAGAAGGTGTGCACCGACACCAGGCCGCGCAGGTAGACCGAGTCCTTGGTGAAGGCGTAACCGCCGGTGACCGGGCAGCCCCGGAACACGCGCTGGGCGGACGCGAAGCTTTCCTCGGCGGTCTGCCCGGCGGCGAGGAAGTACTGGAACACCTGGATGAAGTCCGCACCCTCCAGCGCCATGCCCACCGCTTCGATGCGCAGGCTGATGCGCTTCATCCGGCTGATGTCGATGGCGCCGGTGATCTGCTCGGCGAAGGTCGCCAGACCTTCCTGCGTCTCGGTGCTGCGCGGCGAGGCCAGCCCCAGGCTGCCGAGCACCGGCTGCGCGCGGCCGTTGATCGCGGTCAGCGAATGGACGAAGGCCTCGTGCTGGAGCAGCTGCTCGCGGTCGTAATCGGAGAACGCCGCATTGCTGCGCAGGCGGATGCGGGTCGCGCCGGCGGCGGCCTTGGCGATCATGTCGGGGTCGAGTTCGACGTCGATCACGCGTTCGCCGAAGAAATTGTCGAGCTCGCGCTGGAGCTGCAGTTGCAGCGCAGTGGCGGACACGGTGATGTGCTCGGAGGGCGCGAGCAGCTCGCGGTCGAGTTCGTCGGCGATCGAGATGAAGTGGCGCGCGGCATCGACGGTGGTCGGCCCGTCGCCCGGAAGCGGCTGGTCAGGACGCCCGAACAGGTCGATCGAGTGTCGGGTGACGTCGGGGGTGCCCAGGCACTCGAGCAGGTGCGTGGCGCTCATCCAACTGGTCGCGGATTCGCGGATGTACTGGCCCAGGGGGTGGTCCGGATCAGCCGCCTGGTATACCGCCTGCAGTTCGGCGCGCGATTCACTGAAGTCGTGCTTCGGATACTCGACCTGCGGCAGCACCAGGGCGCCGCGGGCATGGGCCGCAAGGAAGGTGTCCTCGACCCGCGCCGGCCAGCTGGTCAGCGACAGCAGGTGGATGCCGCGGGCGGCGGCGACCATGCGCGCATCCAGCGCGGCATGGTGGTCGATGGCGTTCAGGGCTTCCGGCATTGGGCTCGGCGGGCGGGTCGACCTGGCCCGAGCATACCCGTTCGCCGGCGCGGTGGCGCCTCAGTGGCGGCCGTACTTCTCGTCGAGGCGGCGGTTGAGGGTGCGGCTCTGGTCGCGGCCGCGGGCTTTCTGCTCGACACGGCGCTCGGCCAGGGTGGCGGCGGCACCGGCGACTTCGTCGCTGAGCTTGCGGTAGTTGGCGAAGCGTTCGGCGTCCAGCACGCCGGACTCGATCGCTGCGCGCACCGCGCAGCCGGGCTCTTTGCCATGGGCGCAATCGCGGAACCGGCAGGTCGCGGCCAGCGCTTCGATATCGCTGAAGTTCTCGGTGACGTCTTCCTCGCCGGTCGGCTTGAGTTCGCGCATGCCGGGCGTGTCGATCAGGCAGGCCCCGCTCGGCAGCGCCACCAGCGCCCGGTGGGTCGTGGTGTGGCGGCCACGGGAATCCCGCTCGCGCACCGCGCCGGTCTTCATCCGCTCGTTGCCGAACAGGCTGTTGGTCAGCGTGGACTTGCCCGCGCCCGAACTGCCGACGAGCACCACCGTGCGGCCGGGATGCAGCCAGTCCGCCAGCGCATCGACGCTGGACGGGTCGCGTGCGTTGACCGGCACCACGGCCAGGCCTTCGAGGCCCAGGTCACCGAGACCTGCGACGGCGTCCGCCACCGCTCCTTGACGCCCGGCCTCGGCGCGGTCGGCCTTGGTCAGCACCACCACCGGCTCGGCGCCGCCACTGCGCACCAGCAGCAGGTAGCGCTCGATCCGGCGCGGATTGAAGTCGTCGTCGAGGCCGCACACGACGAACACGGTGTCGACGTTGGCGGCGATCAGCTGCTGTTTGTAGTGCTCGCCCGCCGCGGCGCGCTTGACCGCGCTGTAGCGCGGCAGCAGCGCGACGATGCGGGCCGCGCCGCCTTCGCCCTCGACCAGCACCCAGTCGCCGACCGCCGGCCGCGATTCGGGGTCGATGCCGCCCTTGCGGTAGTTGCCCGCGCGCTGCCATTCGGGCAGCGATTCGGCGGGGTAGCCGTCGTCCGGCGCCTCGGCGACGACGTAGCCGCTGCGGTGCTGCTCGACGATGCGGGCAGGCCGGGCGCCGGGATGGGCTATAAACAGAACTGCCCAGCCGCCGGGAACGGTTTCGCCTGCAATGGGCCGCGACCCGACAAAAGGCCAACCGATTACCTGTAGCGCAGAGGTCATACGAATAGATCACCATCGCGGTTAGCGGGATTCTACCGGACGGAAGAAGGGGCGTGCTGCTTAGGCAACAAGTTATACAAAATTCGGAGTTATTTGACGTGACGCTTCTTTTGCAGGAGTCTGATCACGCACAGACAAGGAACAAGGAGGTCAACGTGTCTACTATGTACTGCTCGTCTCGCTCGCCAAAACCCTCAAGGGCAAAGCCCCTCATGAGGACTGGACTACGTCGCGCTCTGTTGGTACTCGCCCTGGCATTGGGTGCTCCGGCAGTCATCGCTCAGACTGAAGGTCAGGCACGACCGCTATCGCCCTTCCAGATGAAGCAGACAGAACGTGCTCAGCTGGAAAGAATGTTGAAAGCGGAATTGCAGGGGACCGTTGACAGACAGAAGCGCATTGAAGGGCAAGGGATGCATCCTCTCGTCTTGTCCTCCCGATTCGAACACCGCGACGAGTTTGGCACGGGCGCCAACGCGCCTTGGTTGATCGTAGACATGGGCAAAGGATATCTACCGCGCAACTCAGACTACAACCGAGGCGTACGCTATATAGGTGCAGACTTCGAGGATGCCATGTCAGCGATCTCCATGGCCGCTCACGAATTACTTCGAGATGTAGTGAAGATCAACGGAGTCGAGATCCTTTTCGAGGGCAGGGATATCTATCACTACTACCCCGAAGAAGCACCTCCTGAGCGACTTCGCTCCTATCAGCCTGATACCAACAGATTCACAACCAACGGGACGGTCGTCGTTGCCGCTGGACACGGCGTTTATCTACATTATGACTCTGCGTGTGGTACGCCATGGTGCCCCCAGCGTGACCAGCACAATGGGATAGTTGAAGATTTCATTACACCAGCGTACGCGGACGAACTCAGCCACTGGTTGATCGAGCGCAGTCACGAAACGTTAGGCGCTATCGCCCGCCCGCGTAGTCAATCACCAGAATTGCATACGGCAAGTGGCCATCCCTGGTGGCAAATGGGGGCACGCTACGCATTAGAAGCGGCCTTCCCAACTGAGGCGGAAATATGGGCCTCCTTGCCGAGCAGTCCTGAAGCAAATCGGGAGGCCTTAGAGGACATTCGCAGTCGACCGAAGTTTGCCAACCATATAAAAGCCGCAACACTTCTCCACCTGCATACCAATGCCTCAGAGAACACAACTATCACCGGGACTCGCGTGTACTACCAAACAGGACGTCCTGCCGATTCGAGTTTAGGCAACAGCATTCTCTGCTACATGAAGGAATTAATCCAAGCCCAGGGACCATACGAAGATTACTACGTTGCAACTGCAGCAGAGCCAAACAACAAAGGCAAGAATCGCTTGGCCGAAATGCCATCGGTGATTGTCGAGTCTGGATTTCATACCAATCCGAGCGATGCCGCAGCGCTAAAGGACCCGGCTTTTCGTACAGCCGCAATGAAAGGAGTTGAGAAAGGCTATCGCTTGCATGCCGAGGGAGAACCATGCAAGGAGTTCAGGGTCACTGACATACCCATGATTGGCGCTGGATCCAACCCGCCTGGCAAATACGTGCCGTTGCTCGCGCACTACGAAGGTTACCCTCAGCTTCCCGCAACGATTGAGATAGAAACACTTCACTGCCCTGCCGGCGTAGAATGCGAGGATGGCACCTATCCCACGATGGGCACTGAATCTCCACTGCTCTTTCCCTTCAGATGCGGTGGAGATCCGCCGGAACAACAGATCATCGAATTTCGCGCGCGCCTCACTGACGCAGATGGCGTCAGGACCGAGTGGCACGAGGGCAGCTTTACCTGCATGGGCATGGTATTTCCTGACGTGAGCTGACAGCTCTCACCAGGTCAGGGAGTCACCAGCGCCCACATTTAACGCGCAGAACTTTGGGTGTCAGCGTTGTCTGCACCCAAGACAAGGTCTGGCCATCGACAACTGGAATCCGCACCGTGCAAATATTGGCAGTGAGCGGTGCCATATATCCAGCTCGGGACAACGCCGGCATATCGGCATTGTCCTGATTGGACACGGCCGCGCATTCGGATAGTCTGGCGGAAATTTCGCCCATCCCTTCACACCGCCCCTTCCCGCCGATGCCCGCTGCCCCCCTCAAGACCCGCGAACGCCTGTCCGAAGTCCGTTACGAGATTCGTGGTGAGCTCGCCCGGCGGGCCCGCGAGCTGGAGGTGCAGGGCCGCACGCTGATCAAGCTCAACATCGGCAACCCGGGGGCCTTCGGCTTCCGTGCGCCGGCGCACCTGCAGCGCGCGATCGTCGACGGTATCGACCAGACCGATCCGTACACCCACCAGCAGGGCCTACCGGAAGCGCGCGAGGCGGTCGCCGCGCACTACAAGGCACGCGGCACCCCGCACGTGACCCCGGAGCGCGTATTCATCGGCAATGGCGTCAGCGAGCTGATCGACCTGTCGCTGCGTGCCCTGCTGAACCCGGGTGACGAGGTGCTGCTGCCGTCGCCGGACTATCCGCTGTGGTCGGCGGCGACCATCCTCAACGATGGGCGCCCGGTCTATTACCGCTGCCTGCCGTCGAACGGCTTCCTGCCGGACCCGGACGAGATCGAGGCGCTGGTGTCCAGCCGGACCCGCGCGATCGTGCTGATCAACCCGAACAACCCGACCGGCGCGAACTATCCACGCGAGCTGATCGAACGCATCGTCGCCATCGCCGAGCGCCATGGCCTGCTGCTGCTCTGCGACGAGATCTACGACGCAATCCTCTACGACGACGCGGCGTTCCAACCGATCGCACCGCTCGCCGGCGACGTGCCTTGCCTGTCCTTCAGCGGCCTGAGCAAGGTGCACCGCGCCTGCGGCTGGCGCGTGGGCTGGGCGGTGCTGTCGGGCGATCCGATGCGGGTGGGCGCGTTCCACCATGCGATGGACCTGCTTGGCGCGCTGCGCCTGTGCGCCAATGTGCCCGGCCAGTTCGCGGTGCAGGCGGCGCTGCAGGGCGACGACACCATCGGCGCGCTGTGCGCGCCCGGTGGGCGCCTGCATGAGGCGCGCCGCGCCGTGGTCGACGCCGTCGCGGCCAGTCCGCACCTGGCCCTGGTCACCCCGGATGCCGCGCTGTACGCGTTCCCGTCGGTGGTGGGCGAGGCAGCGGAAGGCTTCGACGACCACCGCTTCGCGCTCGAGCTGCTGGAGTCCGAGGACGTGCTGGTGGTGCCCGGCAGCAGCTTCAACGTGCCCTACCGCAACCATTTCCGCGTGACCCTGCTGCCGCCGCCGGAGCAGCTGCGCGAAGTGTTCGAGCGCATCGACCGGGTGCTCGACCGCATGGCCGGGGCGTCCCGTCGCGATACCCGTGCGGCGATCGCCTAGCCCCGTGCGGCTGGCCTCGGCCGCGGCCCTGCTGTTCGCGGTGCTGTTGGCGGCATGCACCCCCCATGAGACCCGGGACGCCCCGATGACGACCTACCTCGCACTCGGCGACAGCTACACCATCGGCGAAGCGGTGGCCGAGGAGAGCCGATGGCCGGTACAGCTGGCCACGGCGCTGCGCGCCGACGGCCTCCCGCTCGCGGACCCGCGCATCATCGCCACCACCGGGTGGACCACCGACGAACTCGCCACCGCGCTGGATGCGGCCGAACCGCTGGGCGAATGGGGCTTCGTCAGTCTGCTGATCGGCGTGAACAACCAGTATCGGAACCGTCCGCTCGACAATTACCGCGACGAGTTCGATGCGCTGCTGCAGCGCGCGATTGCGTATGCAGGCGGCCGTCCCGAACGCGTGGTGGTGCTGTCGATACCCGACTGGGGGGTGACCCCGTTCGGGCGCGAGGACACGCGTGGGAGCGAGTCCATCGGCCAGGCCATCGACGCCTTCAATGCGACCGCGCGTGAGCGCTGCGCCGCGCGGGGCGTGGCCTTCGTCGACATCACCCCGGTGTCGCGGGCACGAGGTGGCGAGCCGGCCATGGTCGCGGACGATGGCCTGCACCCCTCGGCCGCGATGTACGCCGAATGGACCCGCGAGGCCGTCCCGGTCGCGCGCGGCCTGCTCGCCCGCTGAGACCCGATGGGCGACGAAACGCGCGCACTGCCGCCGGCCACGGCCGGACGGATCGCCGCGGCCTACCGCCCGCAGCGTGCACTGGGCAACTACTGGGACTACTTCTACACGCGCAGCAAGCTCGCGCGTGATCCGCTCTACCCGGGCGTCATGGAGGCACTGCACGGCCGGAAGACGCCACTGCTCGACCTCGGCTGCGGCCTGGGCCTGCTGGCGCACGCCCTGCGTGACGGCGGCGAAGCGATGCCCTACCGGGGCGTCGACATCGATGCCGGCAAGGTCGCGCGTGCCCGGCGTGCCGCAGCCCGGGCGGGACTGGCGGATGTTGCCTTCGAAGCGGTCGACCTGGCCCGGTCGCGACCCACGCACACCGGCGACGTGGCCCTGCTGGACGTGCTGCAGTTCGTCCCGGCCCACGCGCATGCCGACCTGCTCGACGCCTGCATCGGCATGCTGCCGCCCGGCGGGGTGCTGGTGATCCGCACCGGGTTCGACGATGGCGGCCGCCGTGCCCGGGTCACCCGCGCGGTCGATGTGTTCTCGCGGGCGCTGGGCTGGATGGCCGCCGGCCCCGACCGCTATCCGGACCGGGCAGGGTTGTGCGGCCGGCTGGAAGCGGCCGGCCTGCAGGTGCAGGTCGCCTCGCTGTCCGGCAACACGCCCTTCAACAACTGGCGGGTGCTGGCGACGCGTCCGGGATGACGGCGCGGTAACCCAGCGCGTCCAGACGCTGCAGCAGCAGCGCCAGCGTCTCGAGGTTCCGGCCATGCGCAGCGCCTTCGTGCAGCAGGACGATCGCGCCGGGCGCGAGGTCGCGCTCGATGCGCGCGACTACTTGCGTCGGGTCCGACGCGACCGCGTCGAAGCCGCGTGCGCTCCAGGCCACCCGGGCCAGGCCCAGGTCTTTCAGTGGCGCATGCACGAAGGGATTGGCCATGCCGACGACCGCGCGGAACCAGCGCGGCGGCCTGCCGGTGATGGCGGCCAGCGCGGCCTGCCCGTCTTCCACCTGGTGCCGCATGGCCCGCGGCCCCAGCATCCAGAAGCGCGCCGAGGGATGGTCGAGGCTGTGGTTGCCGACCTCGTGGCCGCGCCGGAGCACCTCGCGGACGCGGTCGGGCCGTGCCGCCGCGCGCGCGCCGACCATGAAGAACGTCGCGCGCGCCCCATGGCGTTCCAGCAGGTCGAGCACCGCAGGCGTCTCGTCCGAAGGGCCGTCGTCGATGGTCAGCCAGACCACCTTCTCCTCCGTCTCCAGACGGTCCAATACGGGACCGAACAGCCGCGACTGCGGCTTCAGCGTGCCCCAGACCATCGCCAGGTGGCTCAGTGCCAGCGCCGGCAATCCACAGCGCCAGCCCCCGGCCCACCACAGAGCGGCCACCCCCAGCTGCGAGGCGCCGAACAGCCACGCCCAGGCCCAGGGATGGCGGGGACATTGGTGCAGGCGGTCTTCAGGGCGCATGCGGCATCCTACCCCGGTCGCGCTTGCATCCCCGGCGCACCGCCCCCACGTTCCGACCACACCCCACGCCAGACGAAGGTAGCCCGATGTCCCTCGACCCCGCCGTGCGTTCGCGCATCGAGTCCCTGTTGCAGTCGAACCCGGTCGTCCTGTTCATGAAGGGCGCCCCGGATGCCCCCCAGTGCGGCTTCTCCGCGAAGGCCTCGGGCGCGCTGAACAGCCTGCTGCCGCAGGGTTACGCCCACGTCGACGTGCTCTCCGACCCGGAGCTGCGCGAAGGCATCAAGGTCTACGGCGAGTGGCCGACGATCCCGCAGCTCTACATCGGCGGCGAGCTGGTCGGCGGCAGCGACATCGTCGAGCAGATGCTGAATTCCGGTGAGCTGCACGCGGCGCTGGGCCTACCGGCACCCGACCGCAGCCCGCCGACGATCACGGTGACGCCGTCGGCGCTGAAGATGCTGCGCGAAGCGGCCGAAGGCGCCGGTGCCGGCTATGCGGTGCAGGTCGAGGTCGATCCGCGTTTCCAGGCCCGGCTCCAGCTCGCGCCGGCCGATGCCAACGCGATCGCGGTGGAGCTCGATGGCCTGCGCCTGCAGTTCGACGTCGCCGGCGTGCGCCGCGCGGACGGCCTGTCGATCGACTGGGTCGACGACGAGCGCGGCCGCGGCCTGGTGATCGAGAACCCGAACGCGCCGCCCAAGGTGCGCGACATCGCCCCGGCTGATGCCGCTTCCCGCGTGGCCGCGGGCACGCTCACCCTGGTCGACGTGCGCCCGGCGGCCGAGCGCGCGCAGGCCTCGGTCAACGTGGCGTTCTCGGACATCGACGGCGATGGGATCAAGGCGCTCGAAGCGCTCGACAAGGCGACACCGATTGCGTTCCTCTGCCACCACGGCCAGCGCAGCGCGCAGGCCGCGGAACATTTCCGCGGCCTCGGCTTCCGGGAGGTTTACAACGTCACCGGCGGCATCGATGCCTGGGCGGACGTGGACGGCGCGATCGCGAAGTACTGATCGCACCCGCGTGACCGCGTGACAGGAAGGCGTCGGGCCGGGCCCGGCGCCTTCTTCGTTGCAGGGGCCGGCTCAGCCCTTGAAGCCGCCGGCATCCAGCCAGGCCTGCTCCTCGGCCGTGGTCTCGCGGCCAAGCACGGCATTTCGGTGCGGGAAGCGGCCGAAGCGCTCGATGATGTCCTTGTGCAGCACGGCCCACTTGTCGGCGTCCTCGCCCACCAGGTTCTGGTGCAGCTCCACCGAGCGCTGCTGGTCCTCGAGGTCCTCGGAGTGCTCGAACGGCAGGTAGAAGAACACCTGCAGGGTTGGATCGACCTCAACGTCATAGCCGCGCTCGATGGCCTGGTCGGCATACTGGCGCGCAAGCGCGTCGTGCGCATAGGCCTGGGCACTGTCCCGGTGGATGTTGCGCGGCATCTGGTCGAGCAGCAGGACCAGGGCGAGCGCGCCCTCGGCCGAGTCCATCCAGTGTTCGGCCTTGCCTGCGGCGGCGTCCTCGACGGCGTCCTCGAAGGCCATCTCGCACATGTCGTCGAAGGTCTCGTCCTTGCCGAACCAGCGTTCGACGCCGGCATCGCGCCAGAAAGTAACGACTTCGGATGGGCTGACGTTCACGGTGGGCTCCTGTTCGGGGGGCGACTACCCTAACAGCCCCCTCGTGTGCGCCGGCGCAAGAGCGCCGGGCGCCCCACCGCGAGGCCGGCCACCCGCATGCGCGGCATCCCCCGCTCCTGCCGGGGAGCCGCATTCACGCCGGGGCGTCCTCCAGGTCGGTCTCGTCCTCGTCGCCGAGTTGCATTTCCAGTTCGTTGATCCAGGCGAGGGTCACGCTTTCGAGGGTGACGGCGTGGATCAGCGGGCGCAGTGCACCGCCCGAGTACGAGGCGGCGACGAAGCGCGCGTAGCGCTCGCGGTATTCCAGCCATCGCGCGTGCGCCTGCTCGAAGGTCTGCAGGGCTTCCCCGTCGAGCTGCCGGCGCAGGTGGCGGACGAGCACCTCGAGGGTGGCATCGGCCTCACGCACCGCGGCCATCGCTTCGCGGTCGATGTCGGTGACCGTGGTGCCCTCGTCGCCAGCATGGCGAGCCAGCGCTTCGGCCTTGGTGAACCAGTTGTCGGCCAGCCGCGCGGCGGTCTCGGCACGTCCGAGCAGGCGGTTCTCGAACCGGCGCAGGTCCTCGACGCTGGTGTCGGCGGACTCCAGGCCCTGCTTCAGCGCAAGAAGGCGCTGGTGCCGGTCGATGGCGTCGGTGCTGCGCCGGCGCTCGACCCTTCGCTGGACGAAGTAGAACGTCCAGGTCAAGGCCGCGCCAACGATGAGATACAGAACCTGTTCCATGACCGCTCCTTCGGTTTAGCACGCTAGTGTGCCCGTTCGCGGTCTCCCACGCTGCGACCCGGCGCCCGCCATGACCTTCGTCAGGGTTGGCAGGGGCGCCGGCGCCGTCTAGGGTCGTCGGGTTGTCACGTGACACCCCGGGGAACCACCGCATGTCCAGATCCTTCCACGCCGCGCTCGCCGTGGCGGTCGCCGGCGCGCTTGCCTGCGGCGGCGCCCAGGCCGCCCGCAAGACCTCGTCCTTCGTCGACGATCCGTATCCCAGCACCTACGAGCGCATCGCGGCGCCGCCGGTGCTGATCCGCAATGCGACCGTACTCACCGGCACTGGCGAACGCCTCGACGGCGCCGACGTGCTGATGCGCGAGGGCCGGATCGAAGCGGTCGGACGTGGCCTGTCGGCCGAGGGTGCCACCCAGGTCGACGGCACCGGCAAGTGGGTGACGCCGGGCATCATCGACGTGCACTCGCACCTGGGCGTGTACGCCAGCCCGAACGTCAACGCGCACAGCGACGGCAACGAGATGACCTCGCCGGTCACCGCCAACGTCTGGGCCGAACATTCGGTGTGGCCGCAGGACCCCGGTTTCGCCGCGGCGCTGGCCGGCGGCGTGACCGCGATGCAGATCCTGCCCGGCTCGGCCAACCTGGTCGGCGGGCGCGGCGTGACCCTCAAGAACGTCCCGGCGGTGACCTACCAGGCGATGAAGTTCCCGGGCGCGCCATGGGGCCTGAAGATGGCCTGCGGCGAGAACCCCAAGCGCGTGTATGGCGGCCGCGGCACCGCGCCGGGCACGCGCATGGGCAACGTCGCCGGCTACCGCGCCGCCTTCATCGAGGCCGCCGAGTACCGCGACAAGCGCAATGGCGAGGAAGAAGGCGGCAAGCGCGACCTGAAGCTCGACACCCTCGCCGGTGCGATCGAGGGCGACATCCAGGTGCACATCCACTGCTACCGCGCTGACGAGATGGCGACGATGCTCGACCTCGCGGAGGAGTTCGGTTTCCGGGTCGCCGCCTTCCACCATGGCGTGGAGGCCTACAAGATCGCCGACCGCCTGGCCGAGGCCGGCACCTGCGGTGCGCTGTGGGCCGACTGGTGGGGCTTCAAGATGGAGGCCTTCGACGGCATCCAGGAGAACATCGCGCTGGTCGACCGCCCGGAGGGCGGCTGCGCCATCGTGCATTCGGATTCCGCGGAGGGCATCCAGCGCCTCAACCAGGAGGCGGCGAAGGTGATGGCGCACGCGGGCCAGGTGGGCATCGACATCCCGCCGGAGCGCGCGATCCGCTGGCTGACCTCGAACGCCGCGCAATCGCTGGGCATCCTCGAGCAGACCGGCACGCTCGAGGCCGGCAAGATGGCCGACGTGGTGGTGTGGAACGGCACGCCCTTCAGCGTCTACGCGAAGGCCGAGCAGGTGTATGTCGACGGTGCGCGGGTGTTCGACCTCAACGACCGGAGCCGCCAGCCGGCCTCCGATTTCATGCTGGGGCACGGCGCGACCGATGCGCAGAGCCCGATGGGAGGTGCGGAATGAAGCGGCCCGTGATCCAGGCGCTCGCTGCCGCCAGCCTGATGCTGGCCGGCGCCGCCATGCCGGCGTTCGCGCAGGACCTGCTGGTCCGCAATGCCCGCGTGCAGGGCGCCGAAGCCGCGGGGGTCGCTGAAAGTGGCTGCGTGCTGGTCCGTGGTGGCGTGGTCCGCTCGGTTGTCGTCACGGCATCCGCCGAATGCCAGCTGCCAGCACCTGCCGGCGTGCAGGTGGTGGAAGCCGAAGGCCGTTACCTGACCCCGACCCTCTTCGGCGGCATCACCGAGATCGGCCTGGAAGAAGTGTCGGGCGAGGAAAGCACGGTCGATGCGACGCTTGCGCTCGGCGCCGAGACCAAGGAAATGACGGTCCGTCCGGAATTCGACGTCACCCTCGCCTACAACCCCGCGTCGGTACTGGTGCCGGTGGCGCGGATCGAAGGCATCGGCTGGACCCTGCTTGGGGCCGGCAGCACGGCCGGCGGCTCGCTGATCGGCGGCCAGGGCGCGCCGGTGCGCCTGGACGGCAGCCTCGACCCGATTGGCAACCGCGTGCTGTTCCTGGGGCTGGGCAGCCGCGCGTCGGGCCTGACCGGCAAGTCGCGGGCCGCGCAGTGGATGCTGCTGGACCAGCTGATCGACGAGGCCCGCGGACAGGTCCCGTCGTCGTCGAACATGGCCCTGCTCACGCCGGCCGGCCGCCGCACCCTGCTGCACTACATCGACAACGGCGGACGCGTGTTCGTCGACGTCGACCGTGCCGCCGACATCCGGCAACTGTTGCGCTGGTCCAGGCGCCATGGCGTGCGGATCGCGATCACCGGCGGCGGCGAAGCCTGGCAGGTCGCGGGGGAGCTGGCGGCAGCCGGCGTGCCGGTGTTCGTCAATCCGCTGGACAATCTGCCGTCCAGTTTCGATGCCACCCATGCGAGCTTCGAGAACGCTGCCCGGCTGTCGGCGGCCGGGGTGCCGGTCGGCTTCACCCTCGGCGACTCGCACAATGCGCGGAAGGTCCGCCAGCTCGCCGGCAACGCGGTCGCACACGGGCTGCCCTGGGACAAGGCGCTGGCCGGACTGACCACGGTACCGGCGCAGGCGCTCGGGGTGGCCGGCGAAGTCGGCCGCATCGCACCGGGCCACCGCGCCGACCTGGTGCTGTGGAGCGGCGACCCGCTCGAGGTGAGCAGCGTCGCCCAGCAGGTCTGGCTGGATGGTCGCGCGATCCCGATGCGCAGCCGCCAGACCGAACTGCGCGACCGTTACCTGCGCCCGCAGGCACCGCGCGACCAGGGCGGGCTGCCCCGCGCCTACCCGGCGCCCGCCGGGGGCTGAGGCCGGCTTGAGGCCGCGTCGCCGTCGAACACGACGACGCGGTTCCGGCCATCGCGCTTGGCCTGGTACATGGCGGCGTCGGCCCGCTCGATCAGCGAGTGGACGTCGTCCTGGTCGCTGCAGCCGACCACGCCGATGCTGAGGGTCAGGCCAACCGGCGCCCCCATCACCCGCGCGCAGCGGCTCTCGACTTCCGAACGCAGCCGCTCCGCGGTGCCGCGGGCCGCCGCCAGGGTGGCCCCCGGGAGATAGAGCAGGAACTCCTCGCCCCCCACGCGGCCCAGGTGGTCGCCCAGCCGCGCCTGTTCCCGGATCACCTGGACCACGGCGCGCAGGCAGGCATCGCCGACCGCATGGCCGTGCGTGTCGTTGATCGTCTTGAAGCGGTCGAGGTCGAGGAACAGCACCGCCACCGGCTGGTGGGTCCGACGTGACTCCTGCAGCGCCCGCTCCAGTCCCGCGATGATGCCCTCCCGGTTGTAGGCACCGGTGAGGCCGTCGTGCTCGGCGTGCTGCTTGGCTTCGTCGCGCTCGCGCCGGAACATCAGCATCCGGTCGGCCAGCCCGAGCACGAGCACCACCGCGGCGAACGCCAGCATCAACGGCAGGCCATATTCCAGCCATGGCACCAGCCGCGCGCCGAGGCCCAGCTGCACGGCCCGGGCGGTCGACACCGCCACGATCGGCACCCACGCGATCAGCACGAAGCCGGCATGCCGTCCGCCCTTCAGCCAGGCCCGCGCCAGCGCGACCAGCGCAAGCGCGTTCGCGAGCAGCAGCAAGCCGTTGCCGAGCGGCGGGAACCACGCCTTGCTGCCTCCGGTGGGCACCAGCAAGGCCGCCAACAGCACCGCGGGCAATACGAACCCCACCGCCCAGAGCCATTGGCTCAGGCGCGGCGCCCGTGGCCTGAGTTCGCCGAAATCCAGCAGGAACAACACCGTGACCATGGTGGATCCGGTGGCCACGAACCAGATGCCCTGCACGCCGAAACGCCCCAGCCAGCCCAAGCCGGGAAGCGCATACGCGTCGCCATAGGCGCACAGCAGGTACAACGTCTGCGAGAGCATGCTCAGCGCGAACAGCAGGTACACCCGTTCGCGCAGGCGCAGCCAGAACAGCAGCACGACCAGCGAGACCCCCAGCAGGACGCCGATGCACCCCCACAGCACGCGCACGTGGGCATGGTCCTCCACCGCATAGGCCGCGGGGGAACGTATCGCCAGCTGCAGGGGGTAGCGGGCATCGCGGATGCCGACATAGACGGGCGCCGACGACGCGAGCTCGAACACGAGGGCGCGTCGGGAATGGGCCGGCTCGCCGTGGCCGAAGATGTCGGCGACGACCGGCCGATAATCGGGAGGCGCCCGCACGGTCACCTCTGCGCTGTAGGGGTGGTAGACCAGCAGCAGGCGTCCGTGCTCCCCTTCCGCGTGCTCCCTTTCCGCGTGTTCCCCTCCCGCGCCGGGCGTTACGCGCCACCAGCCGTTCCCTAGCCCGGCGTCCACCGGCCGTGCATGACGCGTGGCGGAGCGCAACGCCACCGTCGACGCATCCGGGGCGGCTTCGAGCCGCTCCACCCGTTCCGGCAGCGCCGCACGGCCGGTGCCCGAGCACACGCACAGCAGGCACAACGCGATCGCAGTCCAGATCCGGGGCATTCCGCTCTCCGCTGGGGGCCCCAGTGTCCCCCCGCGATGGCGCGCGCGACAACCCCGGCCGCCTTCGTGCCACGCCGGCTGCGCCCGGCCGCACGGGAGGTCTGGCCCTTGGCCACCCGCACGCAACCACTGCCGCGTTGCAGCATGAGCCGAGACCGGCGTCACGCTATTCTGCAGGCGTCACCTCGCCCCTGGAGTCGCCCCTCATGCGCATCGGTCTCGTCGTGGACTCGGCATGCGACCTGCCGCTGGACTATCTGCAACGACACGACGTCACCGTACTGCCCATCACCGTCCGCATCGGCGAAGCCGTCCTCGCCGACCACCGCGACGAAGAGGCGACCCTGGAGTTCCTGCACGCCCACGTCGCCGAGCGTGGCGCCGAGGCGGAAACCATGCCGTTCACGGTCCAGCAGATCCACGACCTGTTCATCGAACGGCTGGTGATCGACTACGACTACGTGTTCTGCATGACGATCACGAAGTCGCGCAGCCCGATCTACGACAACGCCCAGCAGGCGAGCTTCGCGATCCTCAACGACTACAAGCCGGTGCGTGCGGCGGCGGGCAACAACACGCCGTTCGCATTGCGCGTGATCGATACCCAGAACCTGTTCGCGGCGCAGGGCATCACCGCGGTCGAGGCGATCCGCCTGCGCGATGCCGGCGAGGGCGCGCCGAAGATCCGCGCACGGCTGGAGAACATCGCGCTGCACACGCACGGCTACATGATCCCGCCGGACCTGTATTACCTGCGTGCCCGTGCCCGCAAGAAGAACGACCGCAGCGTGAGCCTGCTGAGCGCCACGCTGGGCAGCGCGCTGGACATCAAGCCGGTGCTGCTGGGGTATCGCGGCGAGACCCGGCCGGCGGCGAAGATCAAGGGCTTCGATGCAGCGGTGGAGCGCCTCTTCAAGCATGCCGCCCGCGAGGTGGAGAAGGGCCTGATGACCCCGACGCTGTGCCTGAGCTACGGCGGCGAGCTTGAACACATGCGCGCCCTCCCGGGGTACACGCACCTCATCGAGGTATGCAAGGCGCACAACATCGAGGTGTTCGAGAGCGTGATGAGCCTGACCGGCATGGTCAACGTCGGCAAGGGAGCCGTGGTCGTGGCCTTCGCCGCGGAGCGCACGCCGGAGTTCACCTGACCCGGCAGGCACGTCGCGCCACCACGACTTTCGACCCGGGGCTGCCTGACCCGCGGCGGGTTACGCTGCGGGGTCTTGTTGCCCGGGGAATCCCATTGATGTTGTCCCGCCGCCTGCTCGCCGTGGCGCTGTCCAGCGCCCTGACCCTGCCCGCCCTGCCCGCTTTCGCCCAGGACCCGCCCGCTGACGCGCAGGAGGACCGCGAAGCCCAGCTCGAGCAAGATGCGCTCGACCCGGCCGGCACCGACCCGGCGGTGGCCGATCCCACCACGGCGCGCGGTCGCACCAGCCCCGGCGAAGAAGCCGAAGAGGCGAAGTGGGATGTCAGCGCGCCGCACGGCCCGGTCCACACCGTGCGTTTCGACACCGACGAAGGCACCTGGATGGACGTCGACGTCTCGCCCGATGGCCGCACCCTGGCGTTCTCCCTGCTGGGCGACCTGTACACCCTGCCGATCGGCGGCGGCAGCGCACGCCGCGTGACCTCCGGTCCGGCCTGGGATGTGCAGCCGCGCTTCTCGCCCAATGGCCGCGAACTGGCCTTCACCTCCGACCGCGCCGGTGGCAACAACCTGTGGCGGATCGGTGTCGACGGTTCGAATCCCGTGCAGGTGACCAAGGAAGACTTCCGCCTGCTCAACAACCCGGCGTGGACGCCTGACGGCCGCTTCATCATCGGCCGCAAGCACTTCACTTCGACGCGCTCGCTGGGCGCCGGCGAGCTGTGGATGTACCACGCCAGCGGCGAGGCCAGCGGCGGCATCCAGCTGACCGAGAAGAAGAACGACCAACAGGACCTCGGCGAGCCCGCGGTATCGCCGGACGGCCGCTACGTGTACTTCTCCGAGGACGTCAGTGGCGGCACTACCTTCGAGTACAACAAGAACCCGCACGGGCTGATCTACGCGATCAAGCGCCTCGACCGCGAGAGCGGCGAGATCGAGACGATCATCGCCACGCCGGGTGGCGCGGTGCGTCCGCAGCCCTCGCCGGACGGGCGCTCGCTGGCCTTCGTCAAGCGCATCCGCGACAAGTCGGTCCTGCACGTGCTCGACCTCGCCAGTGGCGAGACGCGCCCCGTCTGGGACGGCCTGTCGCACGACCAGCAGGAGGCGTGGGCGATCTTCGGCCCCTACGCCAACTTCGACTGGACGCCGGACTCGAAGTCCGTCGTGGTCTGGGCGCAGGGCAAGCTGTGGAACGTTGACATGGCCAGCGGCGAGGCGCGCGGCATTCCGTTCAACGCCAGCGTCGAGCAGACCGTGGCCGAGCCGCTGCGCTTCGAGCAGCACATCGACGAAGGCATGTTCACGCCGCGGATGATCCGCGACGTCGCCACCAGCGCCGACGGCCGCACCCTGGTGTTCCATGCGGTTGGCCAGCTGTGGCGCAAGCGCCTGCCGGACGGCCAGCCCGAGCGACTGACCTCCAACCGCAATGTGTACGAGTACCAGCCGAGCTTCAGCCCCGACGGCAGCAAGCTGCTTTACACCACGTGGTCGGATGCCGGCATGGGCGCGATCTACGTCCGCAGCGCCAACGGCGGCGGCACCGGCACGCGCCTGACGCAGGAAAAGGGCTTCTACTACGGCCCGCGCTTCTCGCCCGACGGGCGCCGCATCGTCTACAGCAAGTCCGGCGGCGGTGGCCTGACCGGTTCGCTGTGGTCCGGCGACCGCGGGATCTACGTGATGCCCAGCGGGGGCGGCACGCCGGTGCGCATCGCCGAATCGGGCGAGTCGCCGCAGTTCAGCGCCGACGGCACGCGCGTGTACTACCTGGCTGGCGGCGGGATGGAAAAGAAGCTGATGTCGGTCGGCCTCAACGGCGAGGACCCGCGCGAGGTGTTCAACCTCAAGTACGTGGACGCGGTCAGCCTGTCGCCGGACGGCCAGTGGGTGGCCTTCACCGAACTGTTCAACGCCTACGTGGCACCGCTGGCGACCACCGGCAAGCCGGTCGAGCTGAGCAAGGACACCCAGGCGGTGCCTGTCCGACAGGTCACCGAGAACGTCGGCAGCTACCTGCACTGGAGCGCGGACAGCCAGTCGCTGAACTGGATGGTCGGCGACCGCTATTTCTCGCGTGCGCTGCGCGACAGCTTCGCCTTCGTCGACGGCGCACCGGCCGAGCTTCCCGAGCCGAGCAACGACGGTGGCATACCGGTCGGCCTGCAGCTGCCGGTCGACGCGCCGAAGGACGTGGTCGCCTTCACCAACGCCCGCATCGTCACCATGCGCGATGCCGAGAACCGCGAGGACGTGATCGAGCGCGGGACGGTGGTCGTGCGCGGTGACGTGATCGAGGCAGTCGGTGCGGACGTCACGGTCCCCGCCGGAGCGCGCGTGATCGACGCCAGCGGCAAGACCATCGTGCCGGGCTACGTCGACGTGCACGCGCACGCGGCGCACTTCGGCCAGGGCGTGGTGCCGCAGCAGAACTGGGCGTACTACACCAACCTCGCCTTCGGCGTGACCACCATGCACGACCCGTCGGCGACGACCGAGTTCGTGTTCTCGGAAAGCGAGCTGCAGAAGGCGGGCGAGATGGTCGGCCCGCGCGTGTTCTCCACTGGCACGATCCTGTACGGCGCGGATGGCGACTTCAAGGCGGTGGTCAATTCGCTCGACGACGCCCGCGGCCACCTCGCACGCATGAAGGCCAACGGTGCGTTCTCGGTCAAGAGCTACAACCAGCCGCGGCGCGAGCAGCGCCAGCAGATCAACCAGGCGGCACGGGAGCTGGGCATGCTGGTGGTCGAGGAAGGCGGCAGCACCTTCCACCACAACATGACGATGATCCTCGACGGTGCGACCAGCATCGAGCACAACATCCCGGTCGCGCCGCTGTACCGCGACGTGGTGCAGCTGTGGTCGCAGACCGACGTGCGCAACACGCCGACCCTGGTGGTCAGCTACGGCGGCCTGTCGGGCGAGTACTGGTGGTATGCGCGTGACAATGTCTGGGAGGACGCCAAGCTCAACCGCTTCTTCCCGCGCGAGACGCTGGACGCACGCAGCATCCGCCGCGAGACCGCGCCCGACTGGGATTACTGGCACGTCGAGGTGGCGAAGTCGGCGAAGGTCCTGCGCGACGCCGGGGTGAAGATCCAGGTCGGCGGCCACGGCCAGTTGCAGGGCCTGTCGCCGAACTGGGAGACCTGGATGCTGACCCAGGGCGGCTTCAGCAATTTCGAGGCGCTGCGCGCGGCGACCTTCGATGGCGCTGACCTGCTCGGGCTGGCATCGCAGCTGGGTTCGATCGAGGCCGGCAAGCAGGCCGACCTGGTGGTGCTCAACAGCAACCCGCTGGAGAACATCCGCAGCACGATCGACACCCGCTACGTGATGGTCGATGGCCGCCTGTTCGACGTCGACGCCGACATGGCGGAGATCGGCAACCGCGGCGCGGCGGCACCGGAGTTCTACTGGCAGCGCCACCGCGACGGCCAGACCTTCGGGCTGGAATTCGGCCCCACCGCGATCTGCCATTGCCCGAAGGGCCACGGCGCGCCGGGCGGCCACGTCCACTGAAGGCACGTGGGCGACGACGGCACCCCGAGTGGTGTCGTCGTCGGCGCGCCCCGGCTGCGTTCACTCGCCGCGAATCCCCGGCGGCCTAGGCTGTGCATCCCGCATGGCAACCGGACATTCCATGGCACTGCGTTACTACATCACCCTCCCCGATCCCGCCCGGGCGCGTGGCGAAGATGCCGCCCTCGCCTTCACCGCACATGGCGCGGATGCATTCGCCCGGCAGCTCGGCGAGGCGCTGCGAGAGGATGGCCTGTTCAAGCGCTGGGTCGACGCCCGCGAAGTCGACGAGTCCGAAGACGACCCCGAGGCCGCTGAGTTCGCGGGTACGGATCCGGGGGCGCGGGTCGAGGGCCGGGACAAGAGCGGGCAGGTGGAGCTGATCGTCACGACGGCCTTGCCGGGTAACGTGCTGCGCCATCGGCTGCGGCTGCTGGCTGGCACCGGCTGGCAGCTGCGTGACGTGACGGGCGCATGATCCGGCTCAGCCCGCGGACCAGACCGCCAGTTCATTGCCGGCGGGGTCGGCGAAATGGAAGCGCCGGCCACCGGGGAAGTCGAAGACCGGCTTGACGATGTGCCCGCCCGCTGCGGTGATGGTCTCGACCATCGCCTGCAGATCGTCGGCGTAAAGCACGACGAGCGCGGCTCCGTTGGCCGTGCTCGAACTCAGGGGCGCGCGAAAGAAGCCGCCATCGAACGCGCCATCGTTGAACGCCACGTAGTCGGGACCGTAGTCGACGAACGTCCAGCCGAACGCCCGGGCGTAGAACGCCTTGACCGCCTCGAGGTCGGCGGCAGGCAACTCGATGTAGTTGATGCGGCGGTCGGCGGGCATGGCCTACTCCTTCAGTGCGCGCGCATGGTGCGCGATGTGGTCGCCGATGAAACTGGCGATGAAGTAATAGCTGTGGTCGTAACCGGGCTGCAGACGCAACTCCAGCGGATGGCCTGCAGCCTCGCAGGCGGCCTGCAGGCGCGACGGTTGCAGCTCCCGGTCGAGGAACTCGTCGGCCTCGCCCTGGTCGACGAGCAGCGGCAGCCGCGCCTTCGCACCGGCGACCAGCTCGCAGGCATCCCACTCGCGCCAGGTTTCCGTGTCCAGCCCGAGGTAGGCCCCGAAGGCCTTTTGTCCCCACGGCACGCGCGTCGGCGCGACGATCGGCGAGAACGCCGAGACGCTGCGGTAGCGCCCGGGGTTGCGCAGCGCCACCACCAGCGCCCCGTGGCCGCCCATCGAATGACCGCTGATGCCGCGCGCGGTGGTGGTCGGGAAGTGGGCATCGACCAGGGCCGGCAGTTCCTCGACCACGTAGTCGTGCATCCGGTAGTGGCGCGACCACGGCGCCTCGGTCGCGTTGACGTAGAAGCCGGCGCCCTTGCCGAGGTCATAGCCGTCAGCGTCGACGACATCCTCGCCACGCGGACTGGTATCGGGCGCGACCAGGATCAAGCCGTGTTCCGCGGCATACCGCTGGGCCCCTGCCTTGGTGATGAAGTTCTGCTCGCTGCAAGTCAGGCCGGACAGCCAGTACAGCACCGGGCAGGGCCCGAGCGCCACCTGTGGCGGCAGGTAGACGCCGAAACGCATCTCGCAGCCGAGGACGCCGGACAGGTGTTGCCAGACTTCCTGGCGGCCGCCGAAACAGGCGTGGGATTCGATTTTCTGCATGGTTGCGGATCCAATGGCGTTCGGGTGGCGTTCTTGCGTTCGCAGTGGGACGCGGGTGGGATTGGCTTTGCCGGACTCGCCGTGAACCCATCCATGGGGGCTCGGATGCGGCATCCATGCCGCATACGGTCCGGCAAAGCCAATCCCACCCACGTCTGGAAACGTTGCTGGCGCTCGCGTTGCCGGCGTTAGCGTCGATCAGAAGTGAATCACCGTCCGGATCGACTTGCCCTCGTGCATCAGGTCGAAGGCCTCGTTGATCCGCTCCAGCGGCAGCGTGTGGGTCACGAACGGCGCAAGCTCGATCTCGCCCGCCATCGCCTGCTCCACCATGCCCGGCAACTGGCTGCGGCCCTTCACCCCGCCGAACGCGGTGCCCATCCACTTGCGGCCGGTGACGAGCTGGAACGGACGCGTGCTGATCTCCTGGCCGGCCCCGGCGACGCCGATGACCACCGACTGGCCCCAGCCACGGTGCGCGCACTCCAGTGCGGCCCGCATGACGTTGACGTTGCCGATGCACTCGAAGGAATGGTCGACGCCCCAGCCCGTCATCTCCACGATGACCTGCTGGATCGGCGCCTCATGGTCCTTCGGGTTGACCACGTCGGTCGCGCCCATCGACGTGGCCATCGCGAACTTGTCGGGATTGGTGTCGATCGCGATGATCCGGCCCGCCTTCGCCTGGCGCGCACCCTGGATCACCGCCAGGCCGATGCCGCCCAGGCCGAACACGGCGACGGAATCGCCTTCCTGCACCTTGGCGGTGTTGTGGACCGCGCCGATGCCGGTGGTCACGCCGCAACCGAGCAGGCAGACCTGCTCGTGGTTGGCGTCGGGGTTGATCTTCGCCAGCGACACCTCGGCGACCACGGTGTACTCGCTGAAGGTCGAGCAGCCCATGTAGTGGTGGACCGGCTGGCCGTTGTAGGAGAAGCGGCTGCTGCCGTCGGGCATCACGCCCTTGCCCTGGGTCGCGCGGACCGAGGTGCACAGGTTGGTCTTGCCCGAGGTGCAGAACAGGCATTCGCCGCACTCGGCGGTGTACAGCGGGATCACGTGGTCGCCCGGCTTGACGCTGGTGACGCCCTCGCCGACCTCGACCACCACGCCCGCGCCCTCGTGGCCCAGCACGACCGGGAACAGGCCTTCCGGATCCTCGCCCGACAGGGTGAAGGCATCGGTATGGCAAACGCCGGTGTGGCTGATCTTCACCAGCACCTCGCCCTTGCGCGGGGGCTCGAGGTCCAGTTCGACGATCCGGAGGGGCTGGCCGGCCTCGAAGGCAACGGCGGCACGGGTCTTCATGGCGACTCCTGTGTGACGGATGGCGGTGCCACGGCGGCACGCGTGCCGCCGATGACGATGCAGGTCGCCAGTCTGACAGAAAGCCGGTGCACGCCCTGTCGCGGTGCTTTGCTCAAGCAGGCGGCGTGAATCCGCGACGCGCCGATTCGACACGGGCCCGGATCACGCAGGGAGCGACATGGTCGTTCAACAGGCCCATTGCCTGCATGAAAGCGTAGGCGGTGGTGGGCCCGACGAACTTCCAGCCGCGCTTCTTGAGCGCCTTGGACAGGGCGATGGAGGCGGGCGAGGTGGAGGCGCTCTGCGGCGGTGGGAGCGAGGCGGCATCCGGCTCGAAGGACCAGAAGAAGGCCGCCAGCGATCCGGCCTCCTCCACCAGCGCCCGGGCCCGCCCCGCATTGTGGATCACCGCTTCGATCTTGCCGCGATGGCGGACGATGCCCGGGTCCCCCAGCAGGCGCTCGACGTCATCGGCGCCAAAGGCGGCCACCCTGTCGAAGTCGAAGCCCTCGAACGCGCGGCGGAAATTTTCGCGCTTGACGAGGATCGTCCGCCAGCTGAGTCCCGACTGGAATGCCTCCAGGCTCAACTTCTCGAACAGCCGGCGATCGTCGTCGACCGGAAACCCCCACTCGCGGTCGTGGTAGTCGAGGAACTCGGGTGCCCCTCCGCACCAGCGGCAGCGGGCCTCGCCATCCGGACCGATGAAGGGCTCAGCCATGCCAGGACCTCAACCGGTGTTCTGGATGCCGGCGGCGATGCCGTTCACGGTCGCCATCAGCGCGCGCAGGCGTTCGTCGTCCGGACTGCCGGCCTCGCGCCAGCGTGCGAGCAGGTCGACCTGCAGCAGGCTGATCGGATCGACATAGGGATTGCGCAGCCGGATCGACTGCCCCAGGCGCCGGTCGAACGCCAGCAGGTCATCCTCGCCCTTGATCGTGAGGATGGCCGAGCGGGTGCGCTCGAACTCCCCGGCGATGTCCGCATGCATGCGGGCATGCAGGTCGCCCGACAATCGCGAATAGCGCTCGAAGATGTCCGGATCGGACTTGGCCAGGACCATCTCGACGTCGTCGACCAGGGTTCCGAAGAAGGCCCAGTCACGCGCCATTTCGGCCAGGACCTCGCGCCCGTGCGTGTCCAGGGCCTTGGACAGCGCGGTGCCGACGCCGTACCACGCGGTCATCCCGCAGCGGTTCTGCGCCCACGCGAACACCCAGGGGATCGCCCGCAGGGTACCGATGCCGGGCGCGCCGGCGCCGGTGGCGCGCTTGGCCGGGCGCGAGCCGATACGCAGGCGCTCGATCACATCGATCGGGGTCGCCGCCCGGAAATAGGCGGGAAAATCCGGGTGCTCGTGCACCAGCGCCCGATAATGCGCCCGCGCATCCCCCGCGAGCCCGGCGGCGATGCGTCGCCATTCGGCCTCGCGCGGTTCCGGCGGGCGCGGGCGCAGGGTGGCGCGCAGCACGGCACCGGTGGTCTGCTCGAGGTTGCGCAGCGCGATCGCGCGGATGCCGTACTTGCGATGGATCACTTCGCCCTGTTCGGTCAGGCGCAGGTAACCGTCCACCGAGCCGCGCGGCGCGGCGATCACCGCCCGCTCGGTCTTGCCCCCGCCGCGACTCAGCGACCCGCCGCGACCGTGGAAGAACGCGATCCGGATGCCGCTTTCCTCGGCCAGCCGCGTCAGCTCCACCTGGGTCTGCTGCAGGGCCCAGCGCGACGCGACGATGCCGCCGTCCTTCGCGCTGTCGGAGTACCCCAGCATCACCACCTGGCGATTGCCGCGGGACGCGAGATGGGCCCGGTAGTGCGGGTCGGCGAACAGCGCCTTGAGCGTGGACGGCGCGGCCGCGAGGTCGTCGACCGTCTCGAACAGGGGCGCGACGTCGAGCGGGACGTGCCCCTCGTCGTCCATGCAGCGTGCGACACGGGCCAGCGCGAGGACCGCCAGCGCATCCGCGGCACTGCGACTCATGCTGATGATGTAAGGCCCGAATGCGCGCTCGCCGAAGCGCGGACGCAGCTCGGCGACGGCCCGGAACACCGCGAGCACGGAAGCGGCCGGATCCGGCTCCACCGCGGGCACTTCGTCTTCGCCGGACACGATGCCGTGCAGGCGTGCGGCCCGTTCCCCGGCGGGGCGGGACGCCCAGTCGGCATCTTCCAGGACCGCTGACAGCGCCGCATCGTGGACGGCGGAATCCTGCCGCAGGTCCAGGCTGGCGAGGTGGAAGCCGAAGCACTGCGCGCGACGGCGCAGACGGCGCACCGCGAACAGGCCGGCGTGGGCGCCGCCGTTCGCGGCGAGGCTCGCTTCGATCGCCTCCACGTCCTCCAGGAACGCCGCGGCATCCGGATAGCCGTCCGGGGCTTCCGCGGCGGTCAGGTCGAGGCGATCGGCCATCAGCGCCAGCAGGTTGCGATACGGCATGTCCGCATGGCGCGGACGCAGGCGCTCGGCCGCGCGGGGCAGGAGGGACCGGTAGGCCTGCAGGCGTTCCAGCACCGCGTCGTCGACGGCCACGCGATGCACCGACTGGCTCAACGACTCGGCGAGCGCAGCGATATCGCGCTTGTACGCCGCCAGGACCAGGCCCCGCTGCCCCACGAGCGACGCCACGATGGTGTCCGCGCCGACGTTCGGGTTGCCGTCCATGTCGCCGCCCACCCAGGTGCCGAAACCCAGCAGGGGGGGCAGCACGTCGTCCAGGCCGTAGGTCTCGCGCAAGGCCTCGTCGAACGCTTCATGGAAGACGGGCAGCACTTTGTACAGGACTTCGGACAGGTAGAAACCCACGTGCTCGAATTCGTCGGCGACGCTCGGCTTGGCCACCGGCGCCTCCGCGGTCTGCCAGCTGGCCGTCAGCGCCTGCCGCATGCGCTCGCGATCCGCCCGGCGTTCCGCAGGCGTCAGGCCACGGTCGATGTCGTCGACCAGGCAGCTGACGATCTGCCGTTCCTTCTCGAGCAGGACGCGTCGCACGGCTTCGGTCGGGTGGGCGGTGAACACCGGCTCGATGCGCAGGCGCGGCAGCAGGGCCGCCACCTCTTCCGCGCTCACCCCTTGCCGGGCCAGCCCGCCGAGCACGTCGCGCAGGCTGCCGGGCTGCGGCCGCGCGCCACTGCGCTCGTAGTCGCGGCGGCGGCGGATGCGGTGCACACGTTCGGCCAGGTTGACGGCCTGGAAATAGGTCGCGAACGCACGCACGAGGTCGCTGGCCTGCGAAAGCTCGATGCCGGCCAGCGCCCCGGCCAGTTCGTCGACCGGTCCGCCGGACTCGCGACGGCGGATGGCCGTCCGGCGCAGCCCTTCCACTTCCTCGAGGAAAGCAGGACCGCGCTGTTCGGCCAGGATTTCGCCCACCAGGGCGCCCAGGGTTTTCACGTCCTCGCGCAACAGGGCATCGGTAGGCGCGAAATCGACGCTGCGCAGGGGCTCTTCGGAAGGTTCGACGGCGGGGGGAGGTGTCTGACTCATCCCCCCAGCCTACCGCACTGCAACAAGCACTGCCCGTTGGTTGCGGCCGCAACCAGACGTCTATCCGTGGACAACCGGCCATGCGATAGTCCTCGCGCTGCCAACCGGGGCGGCAGTGCGTCCGGGACGCTGGGGGACGGGGGATGAAATACGGACTCATCATCGGGTGGCTGCTGCTGGCGCTGCCCGCCCACGCCGTCGAACGGCAGGGCAATGGCACGGCCTGTGACGTCGCCTATGCCTCGCTGCCGCACGACGCGATCCTCGACCTGCTGGACCCGGCGGCACCGGAGGAGCGCCGATCCGCCGCCCTCGCTGCCTATGAGGGGCTGGCGACGCGGACCGACTGCCCCGAGTTCGGCTACACCCTGGGCCAGTTGTACCGGCACGGCCCGTACCTCCCCGGCAACCCGCTACCGCAGGACGTGGAGAAGGCCCGGGCGCTGATCCTGCCCATGGCGGAGGACGGTTACCTGCCTGCGTATGCCGACCTCGCGGAAATGGAGATGCGACACGCCCACGCACGCGAGGCGATGCAGTGGACCCAGGTCTACCTGCATTTCGTACAGGACGTGCAGGCGGACTACGTCGACGAGACCGAGTCAGCGCGATTCATGCGATCGGCTTACAACAGCCACCTGCTGGCCCGCAGCGACCTGGTCGCCCGCCGGCTGACCCGCCCGCCGCTGTCCCGCCGGACCATCCGCGAGGACCTCGACGATTACCTCGCGACCCACGGCGAAGCCGTCGCGGCCCGCATGCGCGACCGTTTCGAAGGGCGGCGCGGCCGTATCTCCGCGCAGGATCCCGTGCTTACCCACGTGCTGCCCGAAGCGGAAACCTGCTACCAGAATGTCATCGAAGGCGTGGGCTCCGCCTCGGCGTCGTGGATCGTGGAAGTCCTGCCTTCCGGGGAAACCGGTCGCGTCGTGCTTGAAAACTTCGTCCCGAATACCGAGACGGTCGACGTGCTGGCTCGCTGCCTGGCCCGGTATCGCTTCAGTCCGTTCGAAGGCGATCGCCCGACGACCGTACGCGTCTCCATCACCATGGGGGCCGTCGGCAACCGGACGCTGCAACGGCGCTGAGCGGACCCGTCCTCAATAAGCGAACTCACGGAAGACGGGATCGATCGAACCGTTCCACGCACCGTGGAACAGCTCCAGCTTGCGTTCCGCCGGGGTGATCCCCGCTTCAACGAACTCCATCAGGGGTTCCAGGTAGTGCACCTCGTCGCGCGCCTCGACGCCAAGCCGATCCCGTCGACGCAGGCCGTGCGCGGAGATTTCCAGCGCGCGACGGGCCAGGTCCAGGACGCTGCCGCCACGGAACGGCAGCCTGAAGCCGTGGCGGGGCACGCCATCACGCAACGCGTGCAGCTCGGCGAGGCTGAAGTCCTTGACGAGGTCCCAGGCGGCGTCGAGCGCGGTGTCGTCATAGAGCAGGCCGACCCAGAACGCGGGCAATGCGCAGATCCGGTTCCACGGTCCCGAGTCGGCACCGCGCATTTCCAGGTACTTCTTCAACCGGACTTCGGGAAACACCGTGGTGCAGTGGTCGGCCCAATCGCGCAGCAGCGGCGTCTCGCCCGGCAACGCCGGCAGCCGGCCTTCGAGGAAGTCGCGGAAGGACTGACCGCTCGCATCGATGTACGTGCCATCGCGATATATGAAGTACATCGGCACGTCGAGCAGGTAGTCGACGTAACGCTCGTAACCGAAGCCATCCTCGAACACGAAGTCGAGCAGGCCGGTGCGGTCGGCGTCGGTATCGGTCCATATCTGGGAGCGGTAGCTGAGATAGCCGTTCGGCCGGCCCTCGGTGAACGGCGAATCGGCGAACAGCGCGGTTGCCACCGACTGCAGCGCCAGCGAGACGCGGAACTTCTTCACCATGTCGGCCTCGCCGCCGACATCGAGGTTCACCTGAACCGTGCAGGTGCGCGTCATCATGTCGAGGCCGAGCGAGCCGACCTTCGGCATGTAGTCGCGCATGATCCGGTAGCGCCCCTTCGGCATCCACGGCATGTCCTCCCGCCGCCACTTCGGCTGGAAGCCCATGCCCAGGAAGCCCAGGCCCATCGGCTCGGCGACGGTACGCAGTTCACGCAGGTGGGTGGCCGCCTCGTGGCAGGTCTGGTGGAGGTTGTCGAGCGGCGCCCCCGACAGTTCGAGCTGTCCCGCCGGCTCCAGGGAGACTGAAGCGCCATCGCGGGTCAGGGCGATCACGCGCCCGTTCTCGCTGACCTCCTCCCAGCCGAAGCGGACCAGCCCTTTCAGCACCGCTTCGATGCCGCGGTCGCCATCGAACGACGGTGGGCGCAGGTCGTCGGTGCGGAAGCCGAACTTCTCGTGCTCGGTGCCGATCTTCCAGGCCGCTCGCGGCCGTGGCTCCCCGCCGATGAACTCGAGCAGGTCGTCGCGGCTCTCGATCCTGGCGTCCTTGACGTTGCTGGGGCCGGACACGTCTACCTCGGTCGGGGGGCGGCGCATCCGCCACGGGGTGCGGGCAGTTTAACGGGCACGCGGACGCCGGCAACGCCATGGGCGGAACACTGCGCACCCGTCCATGGCACCGCGGCGCGCGTGAAGCGGGCGCGCCTCAGAGCGCCAGCCAGCGCCCCACGACCTCGCGGGCCTCGTCGACGCCGAGCTTCGCCGCGCCGGAAAACGTCTGCACGCTGACGATGTCGCCAAAGTTCGCCTTGAGTTCCTTGCGAACCGCCTGCAAGGCCATGCCCTGCTGTCCCCGTCCCAGCTTGTCGGCCTTGGTCAGCAGCGCATGGGCCGGCAACCCGCGGTTGACCGCGTACCCGAGCATCTGCCGGTCGTACTCCTTCAGCGGGTGGCGGATGTCCATCACCACCACCAGGCCCTTGAGGGCGTCCCGGTTCTGGAAATAGCGGTCCAGGAAGGCCTGCCAGTGCGCCTGCAGGTCCTTGGGAACCTTCGCGTAGCCATAGCCGGGCAGGTCGACTAGGTAGCGGTCTGTGTTCGGGGGAATGTCGAAGAACACCAGTTGCTGGGTACGCCCGGGCGTCTTGGAGACCCTCGCCAGCGCGTTCTGCTGGCACAGCGCGTTGAGCGCGGTGGACTTGCCGGCATTGGAGCGCCCGGCGAAGGCCACCTCGAACCCGCCGTCGGGAGGCAATTGGGCGGGGGTGTGGGCAGCCAGCAGGTAGCGGGCGCGGGCAAGGGGATTGGCCATGGGGATAGGATCGCACGGCAGGCCCCGTCGCGGCTCTCCGGGCGCGCGCGTTGACCCGCCCGCGGGGGGCGACGATAATTCCACGGTTCCGGCGGTGCATCTGCATCGCCCCCAGGAAGTTTTCGGAGCCCAGCCTGATGAGCCAAGCCCGCGTCCTCGGCATGATCAGCGTCGCCGCGCTGGCGGTTGCCGCTGCAGCCTATGCCCAGACCACGGTCACCCCCCTGCCGGAAGAAGCCCCGGTGGAAGCCGCGCCCTTGACCAGCGCGGCCGAAGACGCGGGTCCGGCGACCTGGGGCGACGCCGAGGCCGGCGCGACCAAGGCCGCCGCCTGCGCCGCGTGCCATGGGCCGGATGGCAATCCGTCCGATCCGCAGTACCCCCGCATTGCCGGACAGAATGAGCGTTACATCGCCCACCAGCTGGCGCTGTTCAAGAGCGGCGAGCGTCATTCCGGCATGGCCGCGGTGATGAAGCCGTTCGCGGATCCGCTCTCGTCCCAGGACATGCGCGACATCGGCGCGTTCTTCGCCACGCAGACCTCCGGCGCCGGCGTGGCCGACGACACCCCGGTCACCAGCGGCCCGAACGAAGGCCTGCGTTTCTACGAGATCGGCGAGAAGCTGTTCCGCTCGGGCGACCTGGCACGCGGCATCCCGGCCTGCCTGGCCTGCCACGGGCCCGATGGTGCCGGCAATCCGGGCCCCGCCTATCCGCACATCGGCGGCCAGCAGTCGGCCTATACGCAGCGCCGGCTTGAAGAGTATCGCGCCGGCACCACCAGCGAGGCGGACCCGCACCTGTTCAACGTAATGGCCACGGTTGCCGCCGACCTGACCGACGAAGAGATCGGCGCGCTGGCCAGCTACCTGCAGGGCCTGCACCCGCGGGCGATGGACTTCGCCGCCGCTGATGCCCCGGCCCCGGCCCCCGCCCCGGAGGCCTCGACCGCCGTCGAGGCGCCCGCGGTCGAGGCCGCGAGCGACGCCGACGGTTCGGACGACGCCGCTGCCGGGGAGCCGTTGGATGAGGCCCCTGCCGACGATTCCGGGACCGACGCCGAAGCCGCGCCGGCGCCTGACGCGGATGCCGCGCCGCAGGGCTGAGCGGCCCCGGAACCATTCGTGCCCGGCGGGGTCTGACCGGAGCACACGGTCGCGCGGCCGGAGGCGCGACCGCTGACGCCGGCCGTGCCACACGGCCGGCGTTTCACGTTCCGGGGCGCCACCCCGGCCTGCCCATCGTCCAGAAACCGAGGTCCGCCCATGCCCGTCCGAGCCGTCCCGCCCCGATTGCTGCCTCGCCTGCCGACGGTCCTGCTCCTGGTCCTGCTGGCCGCATTGCCGTTCGCCAGCCGGGCCGCAGAGCCGGTGGAAGGGGTGGACTATGCCTCCATTCCCCAGCCCAAGCGCTGGAATGCCGCCGATCCGGACCGGATCGAGGTAGTCGAGGTGTTCGGCTACTGGTGCCATCACTGCGCCAACTTCGAGCCGATGCTCGAGCGCTGGAAGCAGTCCCGCCCCGCGGACGTGCGTGTCGAGTACCTGCCCCTTCCCCGTGCCGCGGACGAGCCCCTTTCGATCGCGTACTTCGCATCGCAGGCCGTCGATGGCCTCGCCCGTACGCACGCGGCCACGTTCACGGGCATCCACGCCGAACGAAGCCTGCCGGCCAATCCGACGCTCGACGAGATCACTGCCTTCTATGCGGGCCTTGGGGTCGACGCGGACCGTTTCCGCACGGCCGCCCATGCCCCCGCGCGCGAAAAGCAGGTGCAGCGGGCCCGCGAGTTCGCCATGAACAGTGGGGTGACCGGCACCCCGACGCTGATCGTCGACGGCCGCTACCGGGTAACCGCGCGCACGCTCGAGGACAATCTCCGCATCGCCGAGGCCCTCGTCGCGCGGATACGTGCAGAGCGTGACTGAACCCCGACAGCCGCGTCCCACGTCCCGCCGGGCCGGTACCGGTATCCTTGAACCCGAACGGACGATACGCCCGCCCCGACCGTCCGAAACCCGTCAGAAAACGGAGAACACCCGATGACCGTCCGCCTGCTTCCCTTCGTCCTCGCCGCATCGATGTTCCTGGGTGCCTGCGCGCAGCAGGAAAGCGCCGAGCCGTCCAGCGTGCCCGCGCCCGCCGCCAGCGAAGCGGCTGCGCCTACCGCCGCCGTCCCCGAAGCGGTCGACGGCCCGGCCGCGAGCGGCACCGCCTCCCCGTCCGGCGCCACCGCCCCCGCGGCCCCGAACAACAATCCCGTGGTGCCGCCCGAGGGACCGGCGCCCGTGGCAGGAACCGACTATGCCGAGATCACCGGCGGGCAGCCCTTCGCCCCGGCGATGGGCAAGATCGAAGTCGTGGAGGTGTTCGGCTACACCTGCCCCCACTGCGCGGCCTTCGAGCCGATCTTCGAGGCCTGGAAGTCCCGCCAGCCCGCCGACGTGAAGGTCGTGGCGCTTGCTGCGCCGTTCGGCGGTTACTGGGAGCCTTATGCCCGGGCGTACTATGCCGCCGAGTCGCTGGGCGTGCTCGAGCAGAGCCACGATGACGTGTTCCGCGCGGTCCACGTCGAGCGTTCCATGCCCCAGCCGCCGAAGGTGGCGAGCAATGACGAGATCGCGGCGTTCTACGTCAAGTACGGTGTGGACGCGGACAAGTTCGCCAGCACCATGTCCAGCTTCGGCGTCAACGGCAAGCTCAAGCGCGCCGCGCAGTTCCTGACCCGCAGCGGCGTACAGTCCACCCCGGACCTGGTCGTCAACGGCAAGTACCGCGTGACCGGTGGCCAGAGCTTCGAGGACCGCCTGCGGATCGCCGACCACCTGGTCGCGATGGAGCGTGCCGCCATGGCGCCCGCGGACACGGCCGAGCCCGCCGAATCCAGCCCGGCCGACGACACCGCAGCCGCCGAGTAAGCGCCATGACCGAAGCGGCGCCCGCCGTCCCGTTGTCCACCCCGGACGACCGGCGCCGCCTGCGCCTGCTCAGCGCGAACATCCAGGCCGGCTCCAGCACCCGCCGCTACAGCGACTACGCGACGCGGAGCTGGTCGCACGTGCTGCCGGCGGGCAACAAGCGCGGCGCACTGGATGCGATTGCCCGGCTGGCCGGCGAGCACGACATCGTCGGACTCAATGAAAGCGATCCCGGCAGCTTGCGCTCGGGGTTCACCAACCAGACGCACTACCTCGCCCAGCGCGGCGGCTTCGACTACTGGAGCCACCAGCCCAACCGCAGCGTGGGCGGCGTCGCCTCCAGTGCGAACGGACTGCTCAGCAAGCTGGAGCCACTGGAAGTCACCGACCACGCGCTGCCCGGGCGGATCGCGGGACGCGGGGTGCTGCTGGCGCGCTTCGGCGAAGGCGACCTCGGCCTGGTCGTGGCGATCGCCCACCTCTCGCTTGGCAAGCAGTCGCGTGCATCGCAACTGTCGTTCATCGCCGAACTGCTGCATGACCACCCGCACGCCGTGCTGATGGGCGACTTCAACGCTCCGGTGGACCGGCCGGAAATGCAGGCGCTGTTCCGGCGCACCCGCCTGCAGCCGCCGGCCTGCGAGGTGCCCACGTTCCCCAGCTGGCGGCCCAAGCGGGCGATCGACCACATCCTGGCCAGCGACCAGTTGGCCTGCGCGGATGCGCTGGCGTTGCCGGCCGCGTGGTCGGACCACCTGGCCCTGTCGATGCACCTCGATATCCCCGCCGAGGCGCTGCGCAGGTAGCGAAGGGTTTCAGTCGATCGACGCGGCATCGCGCGCGCGGCGCTCCACCTCGGCCCAGTCTCCGGTGGCAAGGGCATCGGCAGGCGTCAGCCACGATCCCCCGACGCAGACGACATTGGGCAACGCCAGGTATTCGCGCGCCCGCACCGGGTCGATCCCACCGGTCGGACAGAACCGCGCCGCGGCGAAGGGCGACGCCCAGGCCTTGAGCAGGCCCAGTGCATTGATCGGCTCCGCCGGGAATACCTTGAACGTGCGGTAGCCGGCGGCAAGGCCGGTCATCAACTCGCTTCCGGTGGCGACGCCCGGCAGGTAAGCGAGCTCCAGCGACACCGCGGCCTGCATCAGGGCCGGCGAACCGCCCGGGGACACCGCGAAGCGCGCTCCAGCGGCATGGGCCTGCTCCATCTGGGCCACGTCCAGGATCGTGCCGGCCCCCACGGCCAGTCCGGGGCAGGCCCCGGAGAGGGCCCTCACCGCGTCCAACGCCACCGGCGTGCGCAGGGTGACCTCCACCGTGTGCAGCCCGCCGCGAAGCAGCGCTTCGCCGACCGCCACCGCTTCCTCGACACTCGCCGGGGTGTACACGGGGACGACGCGATCGCCGCGAAGCAGGTCGGCCCACCGTGCGTCCGTGCCGCTTCCCGCGGCGATCGATGCCTCAGCGACGGACATGGAAGCCCTCCTCGCCGAGGAAGTGCTCGACATCGGCCACTCGCGCCAGGTTGAAATCGCCGTGGATGGAGTGCTTGAGGCACGCGGCACCCAGGCCGAAGGCCAGCGCATCCCCCGGTGCCTGCCCGTTCAACAGGCCGTGCAGCACGCCCGCCGCGAAGGCATCGCCCCCGCCGATCCGATCGACCACGTTGTTGAGCGCGTGGCGCGGCGTGGCATGCACGGTGCCATCGCGTTCGACCAGCATCGCGGACAGCTCGTGGTGGTCGACGTCATGCTGCCGACGCTGGGTGCAGGCCAGGTAACGCGCATGCGGGAACGCGGAGAAGGCATGGCGCGCGGCCTGGACGACCTTGTCCTCGATGGCGTCGGCATCGCATTCGACGCCCAGCACGACCCCCATGTCGCGGTGGTCGGCGAACAGCAGGGTGGCACTCGACATCAGCCGGCGGAGCACCGCAGGCGGATCGCTCTCCCAGGCTTGCCAGAGTTTCGCGCGGAAGTTCCCGTCGAAGCTCACCTGCACGCCGGCCGCCACCGCGGCTTCCGCGGCAGCCACCGCAGCGTCGGCACAGGCCTGGCTGAGTGCGGGCGTCACGCCGGACATGTGCAACCAGGCGACCCCGTCCAGGCAACGCGCCCAGTCGTATTGCGTGTCCAGGGTGAACGCCGAGTTCGCGCGGTCGTACAACACATCGCTTGGCCGATGGCCCGCGCCGGTTTCCAGGAAGTACAGGCCCATGCGGCCCGGCGCGGCGCGCACGCGCGCGGTGTCGACGCCGTGTCGACGCAGCTCGCCCTTGGCATGCAGCCCAAGCGCATTGTCGGCGACCACGCTCGCCATGCCGACCGGGTCGCCGAAGCGCGCCAGCGAGACCGCCACGTTCGCCTCGGCACCACCGACGTGGACGTCGAAGGCCGGTGTCTGCAGGAACGTCTGTCGACCGGGCGCGCCGAGGCGCAGCAGCAGTTCGCCGAAACAGAGAAGGGAAGGCGTGGGCATTCAGGGCTCCAAACGGGATCGGGGAAGCCATGCGCGCGCGACGGGAGCGGTTTGCCCATCGGTGTCATCGCATGTATCCGCGTCATCCTTCGGCATCAGGCGCGCTGTCGTCAACTCCAGAAGACGTCGCAGAAAGCGCCTTTGCGTCGGGAGTCCGGACGGCCGCAACGGGTGGCCCACGGCCCGTCATGCCCTTGGGTATGGCGGATCCGGGCCATTTTTGCTGCATAGCAGCAGAATATGGGTGATAGCCCCTCAGCAAATTCAACACGTTAGCGACGCTTTTGTGCATGGCGCAATGCAGCATGCTGTTCTGTAAATCATTTGTTAGCTTTTTGGCCAGCGGTGTCATTCTCAGCTCCAGCACCGGGCTCGACACCGCCCGACAACGCAGAACGGCAATAACGCCACGTCATCTCGATGGGAGGGAGACATGCAAACCGTACGTGCTGGACAACGAAAGGCGTCCGCCACCGCATTGGCGATCGCCATTGCGTTCGCGCTCCAGGCAGCGCCGCACGATTCCCGTGCGCAGGAATCATCGCCATCCACCAGTCCAGCCAACCCGGCGGCCGAGCAGGATCCGCAGACCACGGAACTCGACTCGGTCGTCGTGACCGGCTTCCGCGGCAGCCTCGAGCAGGCGCTGGACATCAAGCGCGGCGAAGTGGGCGCCGTGGATGCCATCGTCGCGGAGGACGTCGCCGAGTTCCCCGACCTCAATCTCGCGGAGTCGCTGCAGCGTATCCCCGGCGTGGCGATCGACCGTGACGCCGGCGAAGGCCGCAGCATCTCGGTGCGGGGCCTGGGCCCGCAGTTCACCCGGGTGCGCCTGAACGGCATGGAAGCGCTCGCCACCGGCGGCGGCACCGACAGCTCCGGCGGCGTCAACCGCGGACGCGGCTTCGACTTCAATACCTTCGCGTCCGAGCTCTTCAGCGAGATGGTCGTGCGCAAGACCAGCGACGCCTCGACCGAGGAAGGTTCGCTGGGCGCCACCATCGACCTGCGCACCGCGCGCCCGTTCGACTACGACGGCTTCACCTTCGCCGCTGGCGGGCAGTACGGTTACAGCGACCTGTCCGGCGACAGCGATCCGCGTGCGAGCGCATTGATCAGCAATACCTTCGCGGACGGCAGGTTCGGCGCGTTGCTCTCGGTGGCCTACACCCAGCGCAGTCTGGTCGAGGAAGGCCACAGCACCGTGCGCTGGGACCGTGGCACCAGCAACGGCGGCTTCGACCCCTCCTCGCCTTTCGTGGAGGCGGGCTCCGCCGACGTCTTTCACCCGCGCATCCCGCGCTACGGCGTCATGCAGCACGACCAGGAACGCGTCGGCGCGACCGGTTCGTTGCAGTTCCGTCCGACCGACAACATCGACCTGGCGCTCGATGTCCTCTACGCGACCTTCGACGCGGACCGCACGGAGGATTACTTCGAGGCGGTCTCGTTCTCGCGCAGTGGCGCCGGCAAGCCCGCCACCGTCGTGCTGGATGGCGAGGTCCGCAACAACAACCTCGTCTATGGCGTGTTCGACAACGTCGACATCCGGTCGGAGTCGCGCACGGACGAGCAGGACACCGAGTTCCTGCAGTGGGGCTTCTCGGGCGACATCGACTTCACCGACAGCTTCGACATGTCGTTCCTGGTCGGCCAGTCGACCTCGACCTACGACAACCCGGTGCAGACGACCGTCATCATGGACAAGTTCGATGCCGACGGTTACGTGTACGACTATCGCGGCAGCAGCCGCCTGCCGGACTTCAACTACGGCAGCGTAGACCCGCTCGACCCCAACGGCTGGACGCTCGCGGAGATCCGCCTGCGTCCGCAATGGGTGGAGAACAGTTTCGACAATGCACAGCTGGACTTCCGCTGGGTCGCCTCGTCTTCGTTCACCCTGCGTGGCGGCGTGAACTACAAGGACTTCACCTACGAATCGCGTGAATGGCGCCGTGCCTCCGAGTCCGCCGTGCCGGTACTCGACGCAGCCACGCTGGCGACGATGCTCAAGGAAGCGGGTCTCGAGGACATCGATGTTTCCAGCAACCGCTGGGTGGTGCCCGACGTGGGCGCCTTCGACGACATGTTCGACATCTACAGCAACAGCGGCCTGTTCGAGGTATCCGATTCGCTTTCCAACGTGGCGGCCAACAATCGCACCGTCAACGAGGAAGACACCGGCTTCTACCTGCAGGGCGACTTCGGTTTCGACCTGGGCAGCATGCCGGTCAACGGCAACGTCGGCGTCCGCCACATCAAGACCGAACTGACCAGCGATGGGTACTCCTTCGTCGGCGGCGTGGCGGTGCCCACGCGCGTGACCCATGAGTACAGCGATACCCTGCCGTCGCTGAACCTGGTCGGCGAGCTCACTCCCGACGTCCTGTTGCGATTCTCCGCGGCGAAGGTCATGGCCCGGCCGAACCTGGGCTTCCTGAACCCGGGTGCGACGGTGAGCGTCAGCGGTGGCGCACGCACCGTCACCACGGGCAACCCGAAGCTCGACCCGTTCCGGGCGACGACCTTCGACCTGGGCCTGGAGTGGTACTTCAGCACCGACGCGCTGCTGGGCGTCGCCGTGTTCTACAAGGACATCGACAGCTTCATCCAGACGTCCCGCGAGACGCGCCCGTTCAACACCTCGGGGCTGCCCGATTCGCTGCTGGTCGGCACGGGCGCCAGCCCGACGGACGACTTCGACTTCACCCAGCCCCTCAATACCCCGGGCGGCGACCTCACCGGCTACGAGATCAACTACCAGCATCCGTTCACCGAGATGGGCGGTTGGCTGCAGAACTTCGGCGTGCTCTTCAGCTACACGCACGTCGAGTCGGAGATCCAGTACCTGAGCTCCTCGGGCGCGCCTGCGGCCGTCGGCCCGATGACCGGGCAGTCGGAGAACTCGGCCAGCGGTACGCTGTTCTACGACGACGGCAAGCTGTCGGCACGTGCGTCGGTGTCGTACCGGGATGCCTTCCTGACCACGATTCCGGGCCGCAACGGCAACGACGTCGAGGGCACGAAGGAAACCACCACGGTGGATGCGTCTGTTTCCTACCGTATCAACGACAACTGGCAGATCAGCCTGGAAGGGCTGAACCTGACGGACGAGTGGAGCGACCAGTGGGTCGACTCGGTGGGTGATCGCTCCAGCGTGTACACGCATACGGGCCGCCAGTACCTGCTGGGCTTCCGCTACAAGTACTGACCCGCGTTCCCGGCAACACGCTTCATGGGCCCGGCGCTTGTCGCCGGGCCTTTTGTTTGGGTCCCCGGCCCCAACCACGCAGGAACGCCGGAGGCGGTGCTGGCTGGGGAGGGCAATGCGGCGACGGCGGGATCCGGCGCGACGCAGGCGCATTGGCTGTCCAACGGTGCCATCGAAACCACTGCACGCTCACGCCGCGCCATCGGAACGCGGCGCAGGCGCCCCGGTGCTGCGCCGCAACATCACCACGCGCATGTTTTCCTTTCATTTTTCAAACTGTTACGCGGATACCACGCAATGGCGCGTCGCAGCATGACCTTTGCGGCATCGGTTGTTACGGTTCTGACCAGCGGTGTCATTGGTGGCCGTCGCCATTCTCGATGCCGTCAACCAACACGAAGTGGCCAAGTGTTTTGGCTACGTAGTCCTTGGGAGGGGTTACATGCATTCCACACGTTCCATCAGAAAGACACCGGTTACCACGCTGGCGGTTGCAATCGCTGCCGCCTTGCAGCTGGTCCCGCATGCGGCCCTTGCACAGGAGTCCGCCACCGGAGACGAGGTCGTCCAGCAGGCCAACGATCCGACCGCTACCGATCTCGACGCGGTCGTGGTGTCCGGTTTCCGAGGCAGCCTCGCCGAGGCGCTTGAGCTCAAGCGCGCGGAAGTCGGTTCGGTCGATGCCATCGTCGCCGAGGACATCGCCGACTTCCCGGACCAGAACATCGCCGAGTCGCTGCAGCGCATTCCTGGCATCACCATCACGCGTGATTCGGGCGAGGGCCGCAATATCTCCGTCCGTGGCCTGTCGGGCGAGTACACGCGCGTGCGCATCAACGGGATGGAGGCCATTGCCTCCTCCGGTGGCGAGGGCGGCCCCAATCGCGGCCGCGACTTCGACTACAACGTGTTCGCGTCCGAGCTGTTCAATTCCGTCGTGGTCCACAAGACCGCCGAGGCGGAGCTGGACGAAGGCTCGCTGGGCGCGATCGTCGACCTCAACACGGGCGGTCCCTTCGGCTACAAGCAGGGCCACACCTTCGTGACCAATGCCCAGGGCCAGTTCAACGAGCTCACCGACGGCGTGGATCCGCGCGTCGCGGCGCTCTGGGCCTACAAGTCACCCTCCGATACCTGGGCGGTGTCGTTCTCGGCGGCCTACTCGGACGACCAGACCCTCGAGCTCGGCCAGAACACCGTGCGCTGGCAGCAGGCCCAGTTCCGCTCCGTCGGCGGGGTGGACTGCGTCGCCACGCCTGGCGACCCGGGCTGTGCCGAAGTCGCGAACGCGTTCCACCCGCGCATCCCGCGTTACGGCGAGATCGACGTCCAGCGCGAGCGCCTTGGCCTGACCGGCTCGCTCGAACTACGTCCGACCGACAGCACCCGCATCAACCTGGACCTGCTGTACTCCAACCTCGATGCCTCGCGTGGCGAGAAGTGGGGCGAAGTCCTGTTCCGCGGCAACGAGGACGACATGGACGTGGTCGACTACGTGATCGACCCGGCCACCAACAACCTGACGTCGATGACGGTCAACAACGCCTGGGTCCGCACCGAGAACTTCAAGAAGGCCTGGGAAAGCGAGTTCAAGCAGTGGACGGTGAACGTCGAGCAGACCTTCAGCGACACCGTCACCGGCCATGCGCTTCTGGGCAGCGCACGCTCCACGCTGGAGTTCCCGTACGAGCGGACCTTCGTCTACGACGACCGCGACTACAACGGCTTCTACTACGACTACAGCGACGACGAGTTCCCGGTCATCGGCTTCAACGGCGAGGACATGACCGACCCGGCCAATTTCCAGATGGCCGAGTTCCGCGACCGCCCGACCAAGACCGAGCACAACTTCGACACCGTGCAGGCCGACATCGAGTGGGCGTTCAGCCCGGACTACTCGCTGCAGGCGGGCGTCAACTACAAGCAGTTTGACTTCAGCACCTGGGGCGGCCTGCGCGACACCGGGGTCTGCGCGTCCGATGTCTACACCTGCGCACCCGGTGAGTACGGCATTCCCGCGACCGGCGACCTGTCGGAGCTCTACCACTTCGACGGCGACACCGGTTCCGGCTCCACCACGACCTGGCTGATCCCCGACCTCGACGCCTGGGTGGAATTCATCGACCTGCCGAACCGTCCGGTCCGGCTCGACCAGGGCAACATCCGCACGGTCAGCGAGAAGGACACCGGCGTCTACCTGCAACTGAATGGCTACACCGTGATCGCCGACCGCGACCTCGCCTTCAACGTGGGCGTGCGCTACGTGGAGACCGAGCAGAGTTCGTCGGGATACAACTCCGGCAGCTACGTCACCGTCGACCGTCCGAAGTACACCGACACGCTGCCGTCGTTCAACCTGGCGTACAACGTGACGCCGGACCTCATCTGGCGCCTGTCGGGCTCCGAGGTGATGACCCGTCCGGGCCTGGGCAGCCTGTCCCCGGGCGGCAGCGTGGACAGCTTCAACTACCGCGTGTCGTACCAGAACCCGTACCTCGACCCGACCCGCGCGACTGCGTTCGATACGTCGCTGGAATGGTATTTCGCCAACGAGTCGATCCTGTCCTTCGCGTACTTCTACAAGGACATCGAGTCGAGCCCGATCTCGTCCGAGCGTACCGGCACCTACGCGTCCACCGGCCTGCCGCTGGACCTGCTGGTCCCCACGTCGCCGGCGCAGCAGGATCCGGAAGGCCGTCCGTGGGAGATCCGCACGCTGGAGAACGGTCCGGGCGGCAAGGTGAAGGGTTACGAGATCGGCTTCCAGATGCCGTTCGCGGTGATGACGGAATCGGTGCCGGTGATCCGCAACATGGGCATGATCGGCAACTACACGTACGTCGACTCCGATCGTGACTACACCTTCGGCAGCGAGACGATCACCGAGCGCCTGTTCGGCCTCTCCAACCACTCGTACAACTTCACCCTGTACTACGAGAACGAGACGTTCAGCGCACGTGCGTCGGCGGCCTACCGCAGCGATTACCTGACCGGCACCAGCGGCACGGGCAACGTGTTCGAGGGCTACGACGGTACGTTCAACGTGGACGCATCGGCGACCTACAAGTTCAACGACAACTGGGAAGCGACGTTCGAGGCCCTGAACCTCACCGACGACTACCAGGACCGCTGGACCGACATCAACACCTACCGTCGCTACGAGTACGACCACACCGGCCGCACCTACAAGGTCGGCTTCCGCTACCGCTTCTGACCGCAGCACCCGGAGGCCCGGCCCGCGAAGCGCGCCGGGCCTTCGTCCACCTGCAGTACCCGGTGGCCCCGGCCACCCGCGTGTTCCCCCGCACGCGCCGTCGTGAACGTTGCATCGATGTGCCCATCGCGCGCGGCGTGGAAGCATGACGCCCGCCTGCTTTCACCGCCCCGGAAAGAAGGAGCCGTCAGATGATGTCCCGTCACACCCGCCTTGCCGCGCTTGCAGCCGGTACGCTCTCGCTCACCCTGATCCCCGCCACCGCCGGCCACCGCCACGGTCCGCCCGACGTTGGCGTGGAGCCGATCGCCGCCTGGGACGGCTGGGCCGCGCAGCCCACCGAAGCACTGCCGAATGGCACGACCGGTGGCTCGGCCGCCGCGCCGGAACACGTCTACACCGTCAGCGATCGCAATGCGCTGGTCGCTGCGCTCGCGCACCCCTCGGCGACCCCGAAGATCATCCGGGTCGCCGGCGTCATCGACGCCAATGTCGATGCCGAGGGTGCCCCGCTTTCCTGCGAGGACTACGCGCGCCCGGATCCGGAGACCGGCGAGATGTACTCGCTGGCGCGGTACCTCGCCGATTACGACCCCGCAACCTGGGGACGTGATGCCGAACCTTCCGGTCCGCAGGAACGCGCGCGCGTCGCGTCCGTCGCCGCGCAGCAGGCGCGCATCCGGATCCGCGTACCGTCGAACACGACGATCGTGGGCGTGACCCGCGATGCCACGATCCGCGGCGCATGGTTCGACATCCGGCCGGGCAGCGGCAGCAACAACGCCCCGGCCAACGTCATCATCCGCAACCTGGCTTTCGCCGATACCCATGACTGTTTCCCGGCCTGGGATCCGACCGATGGGGACGACGGCAACTGGAACTCCCTGTACGACTCGATTTCGGTGCGGAACGCCACCCACGTCTGGATCGACCACAACGCGTTCTACGACGCCGCGACCGCGGACGATCGCCAGCCGCACTACTTCGGTCGCCTGTACCAGGTGCACGATGGCTTCGTGGACGTCACCAATGCATCGGACTACGTGACCATTTCCTGGAACATCATGGCGAACCACGACAAGGCCATGCTGGTCGGCTCGTCGGATTCCGCGTCTGCGGACCGCAACCGCCTCAAGGTGACCCTGCACCACAACCTGTTCCATGACCTCGGCCAGCGCGTGCCGCGGGTACGCTTCGGCCAGGTCCACGTCTACAACAACCAGTACAGCCTGACCCGCGACGGCGCGGCGAACTACGGCTACAGCTGGGGAGTCGGCGCCGAGTCGCAGCTGATCGCGCAGAACAACCACTTCCTGGTGCCGGCCGCCATCACCGCCGACCTGCTGGTGGAGGTGTACAACGGCAGCTCCGCGCGGATCGAAGGTACCCTGCTCAACGGCTTCTCGCGCCACCACGAAGTCGACGTGATCGGCGCCTACAACGCGGCGAACGGGGCATCCCTCGGCACGAACGTCGGCTGGACACCCACGCTGTACCGACGCCTGGACCCGACGCCCAGCGTCCCCGCGCGCGTGATCCTCGGTGCCGGGCCGATGAAATAGCCCACGCGTCCCTTTCCCCTCCTAGGGTGCCTTGATGGCACCGCAGGTGGTGGGCGTCGGGGATCTCCGAATCGCGGGTGCGTCACTCTCTCCAGCCCGCGACGGAGATCGCCCGGGGCTCGTGGGCCCGAAGCCACGACCCCGAAAACGGCGTCCGCCACCCTTTTCTTTTCGCCCAGGTCGTCTCCGCGGACCGCGGAGACGACCGCTGCATCGAAGCAGAACCGGACTCAGGCCCGCCGTACCAGCCGGCCGTCGCTTCCCGGAGCGATCACCGCCCGTCCGCCCGGCGGCAGGTCGAGGTCCAGCCCCGCGCCCGCATGCTCGAAACGCCAGCGCCCGCCACGCCCGGTGCGGATCGTCGCGTCCTCCAGCACGCCGCCGTCCCACGCGAGGTCGAGCGAAGCGTCGCCCCTGAGGCGCAGTCCCTGGACACGCCCCCGGGGCCATCGGGCGGGCAGCGCGGGCAGCAGGAACACCGCAGCGCCCCAGTCCTGCACGATCGTCTCCATGATGCCGGCGGCACCCCCGAAGTTGCCGTCGATCTGGAACGGAGGATGGGCATCGAACAGGTTCGGATACGACCGCGCGTGGCTGAGCAGTTTCTCGAGGACCTCATAGGCACGGGCGCCCTCGCCCAGACGCGCCCACAGGTTGATGCGCCAGCCGATGCCCCAGCCGGTGGCGTCGTCGCCACGCAGCTCGAGCGAGCGTCGCGCGGCCTTCGCCAGCGCGGGCGTATCGCGCCGGTTGATCCGGTCGGAGGGATAGAGCGCATACAGGTGCGACACGTGGCGGTGTTGCGGCTCGGGGGCTTCGAGGTCCCAGTCCTCGCGCCACTCCTGCAACTGGCCGGACTTGCCGATGCGGTCTTCGGGCAGGCGTGCCGAAAGCGCCTCCAGCGCTTCGGCGAGCCCGTGGTCGACATCGAGGATGCGGCTGGCCGCGGCGCACTGGGCGAACAGGTCGCGCAGCAGCTGCGAGTCCATCGCCGGGCCGGCGCACAACGATGCGCCGTGCGGATGCGGATTCTCCGGCGACAGCGACGGGTTGGTGACGAGTTCACCGGTGGCCGGGTCCTCCACCAGCACGGCGCGGTAGAAATCAACGGCGCCCTTGAACAGCGGATAGACCCGCCGCAGGACATCGGGGTCGCGCGAATAGTCCCAGCGATCCCACAGATGGCGCAGCAGCCACGCGCCCCCCATCGGCCACAGCCCGAATCGCGCGCCATCGATGGGGCCCGTCTGCCGCCACAGGTCGGTGTTGTGGTGGACGACCCAGCCCGGCGCGCCGTACATCTCCTGCGCGGTCCGCGTACCGGCCTCGGCCAGTTCCGCGATCATCCGTTCCAGCGGCTCGACGCACTCCGGCAGCGCCCCTGCCTCGGCGGGCCAGTAGTTCATCTCCGCGTTGATGTTGAGGGTCCACTTGCTGCCCCACGGAGGGTCGCGCAGGTCGTTCCAGATGCCCTGCAGGTTGGCCGGCTGGCTCCCGGGGCGCGAGCTGGCGATCAGCAGGTAGCGCCCGTACTGGTAGTACAGGGCGGCCAGTGCGGGGTCGTGCGATGTCGCGAACCGGTCGATGCGCTGTTCGGTACTTCGATCCGCCGCTGCCGTGCGTCCCAGGTCGATGGACACGCGGCGGAACAGCGCGCGATGGTCGGCCAGGTGCTCGTCGCGCATGCGTACGAACGGACGCCTCACGGCGGCATCGAGGGTGGCCGCGGTCAGCGCCTCGGGATCACCCGACACGTCGCGCGGGCCGCGATGGCTGGTTGCGACGGCGATCCTGAGAAGGACGCTGCGGGCGCCTTCGAAGCGCAGGCGACCCTCTTCCACCCGCACCGTTCCACCGTCCATCTCGAGTCGAACGCGCATGGCATGGCGCAGTGCGCCTTCGACGCCGTGCCGGCTGCCGTTGCGTCCCCGCAGCAGCAGCTCAGCGCCATCGGCCTCGAAGGCGTGCGGCAACTCGGACGTGATCGAAACGAAGCCATCCAGGCCGCCGTCGCGATCGCATCGATGCCGCATGACGACGCAATCGTCCACCGCCGACACGAACACCTCGCGCTCGTGTCGAACGTCGCCGGCGCGGAAGCTGCAGCGGGCGATGGCCTCGTCGAGATCGAGCTGGCGCGTGTAGTCATCGATGCCGCCCATGCCGTCGAAATCGATCCAGACCTCGCCCGGGCACTGGTACGGCATCATGCGTAGCGGCCGGGACATCATCGTCTCGTCGGCAAGCCGTTCGGCATCCGCGTAGCGGCCTTCGAAGATCAGCCGCCGGACTTCAGGCAACGCATCGCGCGCCTCCGGATTGATGGCGTCGTACGGACCGCCAGCGAAGAGCGTGTCCTCGTTGAGCTGCAGCCGTTCCCGCGCGATGCCGCCCCAGGCCATCGCACCGAGGCGACCATTGCCCAGGGGAAGCGCGTCCTCCCATTGCCTTGCGGGTACCCGATAGCGCAGCACAAGGTCCGCGGGCTGCATCGGCGACGTGGGCGGGATCGGGACCGCCGCACCCACGCCGGGCCGGATGGCCGCGGCGGCGAGCGCAGCCTGCATCAGCCGTCGGCGACGCCTGTCGAACATCAGGCAACTCCTTTAGTTGGATCAGGGATGGAGCCGCCCGCGCAGCTCCGGTACCGCCCGCGACAGTTCGTCGGCCACGATGGCGGAGAAGAACGCCGCCCCCTCGTCGCCGAGGTGGGTGTAGTCGAACTGCCACTTGGGCTGGGCGAGCGGCGGACGGCCGGTCGGATCCGCCGGGGGTTCGACCGGCGCGGGAACGACGTGGTCGACGGTCGTACCGGTCTGCGCCGCGGCGTTCATCCAGGAAGGGGCGGGGATCTCCGCGAAACGCATGGCCTGCGAAGGGCCCATTGCCTGCACTGCCGCCACGCTGCGCGCATGCAGGTCCACGAGTGGCACCTGCATGTCCGTGGCGATCACGCGGATGGCATCGGCCCAGGGCTTCAGGTCGTCGACAAGCTCGCCGTCCTTGAACACGCGCCGGGTCAATGGCGTCACCAGGACCGGCCGCGCGCCGGCCGCGCGGATCTCCTCGACGTAACGGCGCATGTTGGCCGGGAACTCCGTGGCCAGGTCGGTCGAGCGCTCGGGCTTGCCCGGCTGGTCGTTGTGGCCGAACTGCACCAGCACCCAGGTATTGGCGTACGCACCGGTCGTCATCTCCGCGAGTGCGATGTCCCACGAACCTTCCGCACGGTAGCTGTAGCTGCTGCGTCCGCCACGGCCGAGATTGACGCAGGCCAGGAACGAACTGACGTGGTGCGAGCAGAATGCACCGCCCCACCCGCTCATCACCTGGGTGGTCGAATCCCCGACGAGGATGATCTTGTCGGCGCTGATCGGCGTCGGCGCTGGACGCTCGCCCACCGGCTGTGCATGCGCCGATGCGCACAGGAAGGTGGCTGACAGGACATAAGCGAGGGCCTTCATGAAATCTCCCGGGAACATGTCATTGCGTGCCGCGCTGCACGAAGGGAACGCGCTGGTAGAGCGCGCGTTCGGCGCCGCGCGGATCGTCGACCGTGCGGCTCTCGCGGTCGAACACCATGGTCTGCCTCGCCGGCAGCGTGTAGGGGTGCCAGCGCGCCAGCGCGGGATGGTTCGGGTCGCCGGTGCGCGCGAACGCGAGCAGGGCATCGCGCATCGTGGACGCCATGCGGCGTGCATCCGCATCGTCGCCGGTGCGCGAACCGGGCTGGCCGGTATTGCCGAACACCAACGGGATGTCCAGCGTGTGGAACGCGCGGAACCTGCGCCCCTCATCGGTGTCCGGATACCAGTCGAGCTGGTACGCCCAGGTTTTCGCACCTGGCTGGCGCGCCCGGGCCTCGGCCTCCTCCACCGCACCGCGCCAGGAGCGGCCCGCGGTGGTGGCGGCGAAGAAGACCTCGGAGGGCGAGTAGCGGGGGTAGAGCCTGCGGTACTCGGCGACGACGGTCGCTGCGTCGAGATCGACGAACTGCTGCGCCTCCAGCCGCGCGGGCAATGCCTCCCAGGTCAACTCGAAGTTGGCCGGGTCGTTGCCGAGGAACGCACGGGTTTCGTCGCGGGTGTTGCCGATCACCATCGGGATCGAAGCGGACTGCCCGGGCGCTTCCGGCCAGAACGGGTGGACCGGCAGGCTGCCGCTGTCCATCACCGGACCGAAGTACAGGCTGCTGTCCTCCACGCGGGAGAAATCCTTGACCTTCGACGCGTCCAACAGGCGCTCCGGCGGCAGTGCGAGCAGGCCCTGGACGTCGCCCGCGGCGAGGCCGACCGCCTCGATCAGGCGCTCGGCCCGTTGCGTGGCGGCCCGTGGACCGGCCGCGGTTACCTGCTGGCCGCTCATGGTCCAGGCCCGGTGGAAGAGCCCGCGTGCAGCCGGCATGGCCATGAGCGTGGCGATCTTGGCACCACCGCCCGACTGGCCGAACACGGTCACGTTGCCGGCGTCGCCACCGAATTCGGCGGCATGCTCGCGCACCCATTCGAGTGCCTGGACGAGATCGAGCTGGCCGACGTTGCCGGAGCTTGCGAACGCCTCGCCTCCGAGATGGCCGAGGTACAGGTAGCCGAAGGCGTTCAGGCGGTGGTTGACGGTGACGACCACGACGTCGCCGTGGCGGCACAGATGCACGCCGTCGTAGAGCGGATCGCTGCCGGAGCCGTTGTTGAAGCCTCCGCCATGGATGTAGAAGAGAATGGGACGCTTGCCGCCGTCGCGCAGCGCCGGCGTGGTCACGTTGAGGAACAGGCAGTCCTCGTCCTGCGGCGCCTCGCTGCCGCGCTGCGGGCAGGCGGCGCCGAAGGCGGTCGCATCCCTGACCCCCGTCCAGGCCAGCTCGCGAACCGGCGGGCGGAATCGCCGCGATGCCGTGTCGGCGCCGTAGGGAATGCCGCGGAACACCCGGCATCCGCCGTCATCGAACCCGCGGATCCGGCCACTGCGCGTGGTGGCAAGCGGTGCTTCGCCCGAGGCCAGCGATCGTCCCCACGGCATCGCGGCGAGACCCACGCCGAGCGCACCCGAGGCCAGCAGCCGTCGCCGGCCTGCGTCCACGCGGCTGGAACCGTCCTCACTCTGCATCGCCAGGCACCTCCCTCCATTGGGCTCGCATCCACGCATCGGCCATCGTCGGCCAGAGGACCAGCGACAGGCCGCCGATGTCGCGCACGCCGAAGCCGTGGCCGCCTTCCGCATACGCATGGAACTCATGGGGCACGCCTGCCCGTCGCAGCGCATCGACGAACACGAGGCTGTTGTCGATGGACACGCTGGCATCATCCCCGGCGTGCAGCACGAAGGTGGGCGGCATGCCCGCACGCACGCGGTTCTGCAGCGAGTACGCCTCCATGTCCGCGGGGCTGGGCGTGGGACCGAGCAGTTTCTCGCGCGACAGCGGGTGGGCGTATGCACCCATGTCGATCACCGGATACATCAGCAGAAGTGCATCAGGGCGAGCCGGAAGGGCATCGATCGGGTCCTCCGGCCCATGCACCGCGTCGTCGTAGCGCGTGCCGAGGCTGGCCGCGACGTGCCCACCGGCCGAGAACCCCATCGCGGCGACCCGGGCAGGATCGATGCCCCATTCGCTCGCCCGCGCACGGATCAGCCGCATGGCCCGCTGCGCATCCGCCAGCGGCACGTCGCGCGCCGCGTCGTGCCCTTCGCCCGGCAGCCGATAACGCAGCACGAACACGGTGTAGCCCATCTGCCCGGCGAACACCGGCACCAGCGCCGAGCCTTCCTTGTCCAGCACGATGCGCCGGTACGCGCCTCCCGGCATGACCAGCAGCGCGGCGCCGTTCGGCTTCGCCGGCCGGTGCACGACCATGTACGGCCGGGTCACCCCCGTGACGACGCGGTCCGGCAGGGCCGGATCGTCGCTGCGTTCGACGATCCGCTGCTCGACCGCGACACGCTCCGAGCCGGGGGCGATGCCGCCCGGCCACAGTTCGATACGCGAGGCCGTTTCCTCCGGGGTGTCCGACGAGGGCGTCTCCGCGATGGCGTGCCTCATCGGCATCGCCATCGCCATCCACGCAAGTGCCACCGCGTACCAGGTTCTCTTGTGCCGCCGGGCCCGCTCCCCCATCAGCGCAATGGCTCGCGCCGCGGAAGGGGCTTGAGCGGCTCCATGGTGTCGAGGTCCCAGTCCGCCGGGACGAACGCCTGACGCGTCGGCTCATGCTGCGGATAGCCGCCGGCCTGCGCCTGGCTGTCGATGATCGTGCCGCGCCCCTCGATCGTGTCGGCCAGGATGCGGCGATCGATATCGTCGCGGTCCCAGGGCCGCGCACCCGCGTTCGCCACGACGGCATCCTGCACCTCGGCGGAGGGCAGAAGCTCGACCCCGAACGGCAGCGCCGGCGCACGTGCCATCGCCGCGACATCGATCGGCGCCGTGGTGTAGCGCCCCTCCATCGGAAGCGGCCGGCCGATCCGGTCGAGCGACAGGTTGTCCTCGAAGAACACGTCCACGTCGCCGGAGCCGCCGACCGAGAAGAACGCCAGCTCTTCGGTCGAGATGCCGGCGCGCATGACGTTCCCGCGGGCCACGACCTGGCCGCGCGAATACTCGTGCCCCAGCCATTCCTCTGCGATCAGGTTGTAGTGGATGCCGCGCTGGCCCGGGTTGTAGATGAGGTTGTTGATGACCTGGCCCCGGGCCCCACCCTTGAACAGCGGGTTGCGTTCGTAGTTGTGTGCGTAGAGGTTCCCGACGATGAGCACGTCGTTGACATGGTCGTGGATCAGCGAACCCTTCGAATGCTCGCCCTTCGCATGGGTCGCGTTGGCAAGCCCTTCCGCCAGGATGTTGTTGCTGAAGGTGATGCGGCGCGACGCATTCTGCATCCACTCCGCCTCGCTTTCGCCGGCGAAGCGGGTGCTCGATGCGGACAGGTTCTCGTCGGTGGCCCAGGTCAGCGAACAATGGTCGACGATCACGTCGACCGCACCCCGCGTGGTGGTGATCGAATCGAAGTCGACACCCGCACGCTGGGGAAGGCCGCCATCGCCCGGGCGGACCCGGATGTGCCGGATGACGACGTCATGCGCGGCCACGACCAGGCCGCCCTTGATGAACGTGATGCCGGGCTGGGGCGCGGTCTGTCCGGCGATCGTCAGGAACGGTTCGTCGATCCGGACGGTTTTCATGCCCAGATCGATCACGCCGCCCACCTCGAACACCACGATCCGCGGGCCGCTGGCCTGCACGGCTTCGGCGAACGAACCGGGACCCTCGGGCGCCAGCGTCGTGACCTTGATGATCCGGCCGCCCCGGCCGCCCGGCGTATGGGCCGCCCAGCCCTGCGCACCGGGGAACGCGACGGGCGCGTCGCCGCTTGCGGCCTGCACGGGGTGTGCCGGCAAGAGCGCGGCCAGCCACAACACCGCTGCACAGAGAATGCCCGGCCAACGCGCGGACGCCGTATTCGAAACCTGCATGCCTACCCTCCGGATTGGCGACCCTTCGATTTTCGCGAAGCTTATGTCGCACTGCACATTGAAAATGACACCGGTTTACCATATACGAGTACCCAACGATGACGCCATGTGCACCGCAACATCGGCGCGCAGAACCACCAAACCGGGAGGGGAGCAGCTTGAGCAGAGGCAATGACGACGGGGCGGCCATGCCGCCAGCACAGCGCGAGGCCATCGCCTCCGCCTTCGTGGATGCGCGGGCGGCGGGCGCATCGCTTCCGGATTTCCCCGGGACCATCCCGGACACGCTGGTGGACGCCTACGCCGTCCAGGACCTCGCCATCTCCGCGTGGCCGGACACGGTGGTGGGCTGGAAGGTCGGCTTCATCGCCCCCGAGCGGCGGGACGCGTCGGGCGATGAGCGCCTGCTCGGTCCGATCTTCGCGCGCAACCTCTGGAAGGCGAACGGCACGGTGGACCTGCCCGTGTTCCAGGGCGGCTTCGGCGCGGTGGAAGCCGAGTACGTGCTGCAACTGGAGCACGATGTCCCGGCCGACCAACTCGACTGGACGCCCGCGCAGGCCGCCGAAGTGCCCGCGCGCCTGTTCACCGGCATCGAAGTCGCGAGCAGCCCGCTGGCCACCATCAACATCCTCGGTCCACGCGTGGTGGTGTCCGACTTCGGCAACAACAACGGTCTCGTCCTCGGTCCGGAGATCGCGGACTGGCGCGGGTTCGGCGACGCACGGCTGAAGGCGGAGACCTTCATCGACGACGCACGCGTCGGCAGCGGGGGCGCGACCACGCTGCCCGGCGGCCTGCATGCAGCGATCGCGTTCGCGCTGGCCCGTTCGGCCAGGCGTGGTCGCCCGCTCAAGGCGGGCGACCTTATTGCCACCGGGAATGCCACCGGTATACATGACATTCTTCCCGGCCAGGTGGCGCGCGTGCGCTTCACGACCGAGGCGGGTGACGTGCTGGGCGAACTGGAGGGCCGTGCGGTGACCGCGACATCGACCGCAGGCGGTGCGGCGGCATGATGGACCGTCGTCGATTCCTGGCGGCCGGCCTCGGCGCCGCCGCCTGCACCGCGCTGCCGCTTCCTGGCCTCGCTCGCCCGGGCGAGGGCGTCATGACGGCTACCGACGTGCATGTCGATGGCTATCCCACCGTGGAGGCGGTCAAGTGGATCAGCGAGACGCTTGAACGCGAGACCGGTGGAAGGCTGCGCATCCGCCTGTACCACTCGGGCCAGCTTGGTCGCGAGGCCGACTCGATCGACATGGCCCGCTTTGGTGCCATCGACATCACCCGCGTGTACACCGGAGGCCTGAACAACGCGTTCCCGCTGACCCAGGCCCTGTGCCTGCCCTACGTCTTCGATTCCGTGGCGCACCTGCGCCGTGCGCTCGACGGCTCCGTCGGCAACGCGGTGCTGAAAGGGTTCGAGGACCGCGGCCTCGCGGGCCTGGCGATCTACGACAGCGGCGCGCGCTGCTTCTACAACACGCAACGTCCGCTGGTCACCCCCGCGGACATGCAGGGCCTGAAGTTCCGCGTACCCGCTTCCGACATCTTCATCCAGCTGCTCCGGCTGTTCGGCGCCAACCCGACGCCGTTGTCCTATGGCGCGGTGTTCTCGTCGCTAGAGACGCGCCTGATCGACGGCGCCGAGAACAACATGCGCAGCTTCAACTCCAGCCGCCATTTCGAGGCCGCTCGCTACTGGTCCCAGAGCGAGCACTCCTACGCGCCCGACGTCCTGCTGGTCTCGCAACGGACGCTCGACGCGCTCTCGGAACGTGACCGTGCGCTGTTGCGCGACGTGTCGCGTGCGTCGGTCAAGGTCATGCGGGAGCTGTGGGACGCATCCGAAGCCGAGGCCCGTACCTCGGTGGCGGCGCATGGTGTCGCCTTCAACGACGTCGACACCGCCGCCTTCCATGCCGCCGCGAAACCGCTGCTGGACGACTATCTGAATCGTGACCGGATCGCGCCGCTGTACCGGCAGATCCGCGACCTCGCCTGAGGAAACCGATGAACCCGACTTCCGCTACCGCAAATGCGACCCCGGCGGTCGCCCCCCCTCGCCCCGCGCCCCTGCGCATGCTCGACCGGCTGGCTTCGCTCTCCGTCGGCGTCGCAGGTGTCGCCATGCTCGGCCTGGTCGGCGTGCAGGGCTGGCAGGTGTTCGCCCGCTACGTACTCAACAATTCGCCGAGCTGGACCGAACCGGTCACCCTGCTGCTGCTCGCCACGGCGATGAGCCTGGGCGCGGCGGCCGCCGTGCACGAGGACCGGCACTTCCGCTTCCACCTGCTGGCGCAGGCGATGCCGGCGGCGGGTCGACTGGCGTCGCACGTGCTTGCCTGCATCGTCACGATCGCCATTGGCGGCGTCATGGCGTTCTGGGGCACCCGCCTGCTCGCCGACGGCTTCGCCATCAGCATGGCCGGCGCACCACTGCCGCAAAGCATCCCGTTCCTGCCGCTGGCCGTTGGCGGCGCGCTGATGGTGCTGTTCGGCTTCGCGCGTCTTTTCATCACCGATAGCGGCTCCAGGGAGGACTGACCCATGGCCATGACCCTCCTGTTCGGCGTGTTCATCGTCCTGTTGCTGCTGGGCGTCCCGGTCGCGTACTCGCTGGCCGCTGCCTCGCTGGTGGTACTGCTGTACCTGGACCTGCCCTCGATCGTGATGGTGCAGCAGATCGGCTCCGGCATCGGCACGGCATCCCTGATCGCGATTCCGCTCTTCATCTTCGCCGGCGAGATCATGATGCGCGGCGGCATCTCCGAACGCCTCATCAGCCTCGCCGCGGCGCTGGTGGGCCGGATCCGGGGCGGTCTGGGCCAGGTCAGCGTGCTTTCGTCGCTGTTCTTCGGCGGCGTGTCGGGTTCGGCGATCGCCGATGTCTCGGCGGTCGGCGGCACGATGATCCCGCAGATGGTGAACCGCGGGTACGACCGCGACTTCGCGGTCAACGTCAGCATCACCGCGGCGCTGGTCGCGTTGCTGGTCCCGCCGTCGCACAACCTGATCCTGTACTCGGCCGCGGTCGGCGGGGGCATCTCGATCGCCGACCTGTTCGCCGCCGGCATCCTGCCCGCGTTGCTGATGACCCTGACCCTGATGTTCACCGGCTACCTGGTGGCACGGCGTCGCGGCTATGGCACCGAAGTCTTCCCGGGCATGCGGGCGGTGCTGGTGCGCATGGTGGCGGCCCTGCCCGGCCTCGGCCTGGTCGCGCTGATCTTCTTCGGCATCCGCGCCGGCATCTTCACCGCCGTGGAAAGTGCCGCGGTCGCCGTGGTGTACGCGTTGCTGGTGACCATCGCGATCTATCGGATGCTGGACTGGACCGCGTTCCGCGGGGCGGTCGCGCATGCCGCGCGCACCACCGGCGTGATCCTGTTCGTGATCGCGACGGCGGCCCTGTTCGGCTGGCTGCTCGCCTACCTCGAGGTTCCGGCGGCGGCCGTCGACCTGCTGGGGCGGATCGCGGACAGCAAGTACTCGGTGCTGTTCCTGATCGTGCTGATCCTGCTGCTGCTCGGCACCTTCATGGACCTCGCGCCGATGATCCTGATCTGCACGCCGATCTTCCTGCCGGTCGCCAAGGCCTTCGGCGTCGATCCGCTGCACTTCGGCACCGTGCTGGTGCTGGCCGGCGGCATCGGGCTGGTGACGCCGCCGGTGGGCTCGGTCCTGTTCGTCGGCACTGCGATCGGCAAGATCGGCATCGGCGAATGCATGAAGTCGATCTGGCCGTTCTGGATCGCTGCGATCCTGGTGCTGGTGGTCGTCACCCTGTTCCCGCAGCTGTCGCTGTGGTTGCCGGCGCTCTTCAAGGCCTGACGTAAACCGCGGGAAAACCGGAGGGGCGCGGCCGGCGGGTCGCGCCCCTTCGTGTAGGTACCTCTTCGTATACGCACCTCTTCGCGTACGCACCTCGTCGTGTACGCGCCTCGTCGCGCATCGGGTTCTGCCCCACGTCGCGGGGTCAGCCCTCCATCTGCTCCAGCTCACGACCGCGCGTTTCGTGCACGAACTTCAGGACGAAGAAGATCGAGACGAAGGCCGAGAGCGCATAGAAGCCGTAGGTCGCCGCCAGGCCAATGCCGGCCAGCATGATCGGGAAGGTCATCGTGATGGCGAAGTTGCTGCCCCACTGGAACAGGCCCGCCACCGCCAGGCCCGAGCCGCGGATCTGGTTGGGGAACATCTCGCCGAGCATGACCCACATGACCGGACCCCACGACAGGTTGAAGAAGATCACGTAGACATTGGCCGCGACCAGCGCCAGCACACCCATCGCATCCGATAGCTGGAGCGTGCCTTCCGCATCCAGCGATCCGGTCGCGAACGCCACGGTCACCAGTCCCAGCGTGACCGCCATGCCCAGCGAACCGATCCACAGCAGCGGCTTTCGCCCGATCCGGTCGATGAGCGCCACCGTGAGCAGGCAGGCCCCGATGCTCAGCGCTCCGGACAGCACGTTGATCAGCAACGCGTCGTTCTCGGAAAACCCGACCGCCTGCCAGAGCACCGCGCCGTAATAGAACACCACGTTGATGCCGACCAGCTGCTGGAAGGTCGCCAGGCCGATGCCGACCCAGACGATCGGCCGGACCTTTCCGGTCGCCTTGCCGATGAGGTCGGACAGGCGCGGCCGATGGTGGTCGTCCGCCAGGCTCGCCTCGATCTCGCCGAGCTTCGCGTTGCCGACGGCTTCGCCGTACAGCCTGACCAGCACTTCGCGCGCCTGTCCGGTGCGCTTCTTCACCACCAGGAACCGGGGGCTTTCGGGAATGAACAGAAGCGCCAGCAGGAACAGCACCGCCGGGGCCAGTTCCATCCAGAACATCCAGCGCCAGGCTTCGTGCCCCGCCCACAGGATCTCGGTCGACGCGCCCGCGAACCGGGCCAGCAGGTAGTTGCTGAGGAAGGCCGCGAACAGGCCGGAGATGATCGCGATCTGCTGCACCGTCGCGAGCCTGCCCCGGTAGCGGGCGGCCGACACTTCGCTGATGTACGCCGGCGACATCACGCTCGCCGCACCCACCGCCAGTCCCCCGAGTACCCGGTAGACGACGAACTCCAGGGAGGACGTGGCGACGCCCGAGCCCCATGCCGAGGCGATGAACAGCATCGCGGCCACGATCAGCAGCGCGCGCCGCCCGTACAGGTCGGCCAGTCGCCCCGCGAAGAACGCGCCTATCGCGCAGCCGAGCAGCATCGAAGCGACGTTGAAGCCGGTGCCCACCGAGTCGGAATCGAAGGCGACCCTGAGTCCGTCCACGGTGCCGTTGATCACGCCACTGTCGAAGCCGAACAGGAAGCCGCCGATCGTCGCCACCAGGCTGATCAGCAGGATGTAGCGGGTATTGCCGTCGTGCGGCGCGTTCCGTTCAAGCGCAATGCTGCTCATTCGTGGTCCCCGGTGCATGTGGAAGTGCGCCCTGCCGTGCAGCTCAGGCGCGCAACAGATATTGGTTCAGGAGGTTCTCGTAGCGTTCCTGGTGGCCACTGCGCTGGGCCGGCTCGCCCTGCCCGGCGGCGATCGCGCGCAGGGCGTCCAGCGAAAGCGTCCCGGCGGCGAATTGGGCCCCCGCGCCCGCGTCGAAGCTGGCGTAACGTCCGGCGCGCCAGGCCTCCCACGGTGAGTCGTGCAACAGCGCATGGGCGACCTCCAGCCCCCGTGCGAACGCATCCATCCCACCGATGTGGGCCTCGAACAGGTCCTGCATGTCGGTGGACTCGCGGCGCGCCTTCGCATCGAAGTTCAGCCCACCGACCAGTCCGCCCTGGCGCAGGACCACCAGCATCGCGCCGACCGTGTCGTACAGGTCGGTCGGGAACTGGTCGGTATCCCAGCCGTTCTGGGCATTGCCGCGATTGGCATCGATGCTGCCGAGCAGGCCGTGATCGGACGCGACCTGCAGGTCGTGCTCGAACGTGTGGCCCGACAGCGTGGCGTGGTTGGCTTCGATGTTCAGCATGAAATCGTCCTGCAGGCCGTGCGCGCGCAGGAATCCCGCGCAGGTCGCGGAGTCGAAGTCGTACTGGTGCTTCATGGGCTCCATGGGCTTGGGCTCGATCAGGAACTTGCCCTTGAAGCCGATGCTGCGGCCGTGGTCGCGCGCCATCGTCAGGAACCGCGCGAAGTGCCCGAGTTCCCGCTTCATGTCGGTGTTGTGCAGGCTGGCATAGCCCTCCCGGCCGCCCCAGAAGACGTAGTGCTCGCCACCGAGCGCGACCGTCGCCTCGAGCGCTGCCTTCACCTGTACCGCGGCACGCGCCACCACCGCGAAGTCGGGATTCGTCGCCGCACCGTTCATGTAGCGCGGATGCGTGAACAGGTTCGCCGTGCCCCACAGCAGCCGGACGCCCGTCGCCTGCTGGCGCTCGCCGGCCAACGCCACCATGTGCTGCAGGTTCGCCTCGTATTCGCCGATGTCGTCGGCGTCCGGCGCCAGGTCGATGTCGTGGAAGCAGTAGTACGGCACGCCCAGCTTGCTGAAGAACTCGAACGCGGCATCGACGCGCGCTTCGGCGGTCGCCATCGGTGTCGGGTGCTCCCAGGGGAAGCGCCGCGTGCCGGGCCCGAACGGATCGTGGCCGGCATTGGTGAAGGTGTGCCAGTAGCACGCGGCGAACCGCAGGTGTTCCCGCATCGTCCGTTCACCGACCACCTTGTCCGCGTCGTAGTGCTTGAAGGCGAGCGGGTTGTCGGAGCCGGCGCCCTCGAACGGAATCCGTCCAATGCCGGGGAAGTATTCGGTCGAACCGATGTAGGGACTCTGGGACATGTGCTTTCCTGTGGTCACGAGGGGGGAGCGCCACGCACCAACATCGGCGCCATGGCATCGAGATGCTCGAGGTAGCGCGCATGGGCCGCTGCATAGGCCCCGCGGCGGCGCGGGTCCGGGCGGGCAGCGCGGGTGGGGTCGATCGCGACGTGGGTGTCGACGACGTCGGCCAGGGCCAGCCCGGGCTCGACCAGGCGTCGATGCGCCCAGAGCGCCTGCAGGGCTGCGCCGAGCGCGGCGCCTTCGGACTCGACCGGCACTTCGACGGGCAGGTCGAACACATCCGCGACCATCTGCCGCCACGCGGCGCTGCGGCTGCCGCCGCCGGTGAGGCGCACCCGGTCGAAGGCCAAGCCGGCGTCTCGCAGGCCGTCATAGCCATGGCGCAGGCCGAAGGTCGCACCCTCCATCGCTGCGCGATACAGCGACGCGCGATCGAAGTTCGAGGGCGTCAGGCCATGGAGGCTGCCCGTGGCCAATGGCAGGTCGGGCGTGCGCTCACCGTTGAGGAAAGGCAGCATCACCACCCCGCCGGCTCCGGGCGCCGTCGCGTCGACGAGTCCATCCCGCTCACCGGGTTCGATGCGGCACAGGGCCGCGATGGCTTCCGTGGCCACCGTGCAGTTCATCGTGCATACCAGCGGCAACCACGCCCCGGTGGAATCGCAGAACGCCGCCCAGCGGGCCTCCGGGTCAATCACGAAACGTGTGGCATGGGCGAACAGCGTGCCCGAGGTACCGAGGCTCAGGGTCAGTCTGCCGGGAACGACGTTGCCGGTGCCGATCGCCGCCATCATGTTGTCGCCGCCCCCCGCGGACACCACGGCGTGGCGCGGCAGGCCCAGATGCTCCGCTGTCGCGGGATCGATGGGCACGCAGGCGTCGGGCGCGACCAGGGGCGGCAGGCAATCGCGCAGGTCGCGGTCGGCGTCAGTGGCGCGGAGCATGGCATCGCTCCACTGCCGCGTCCGCACGTCCAGCCACCCGGTGCCGGAGGCATCCCCGCACTCCATCCAGCGTTCGCCGGTCAGCCAGTAGTTGAGATAGTCATGGGGCAGGAGGATGGTCGCGAGCGCCGCATAGACCTCGGGGCGGTGGCGGCGCGTCCACGGCAACTTGGACGCGGTGTAGCCCGCCGGCACCGGGTTGCCCGCGAGCGCGATGCAACGGTCCCGTCCCCCGGCCGCCTGCATGATCGCGCGGCCATCCGCTTCGCTGCTCGTGTCGTTCCACAATTTGACCGGCGCCAGTACACGGCCTTCCGCCCCCAAAGGAACGAGACCATGCTGCTGGCCCGAGACGCCGATCGCGACGACCCGCTCGCGCACGGCCGCGGGTATGCGCTGGATGCATCGCGTCGCCGCGACCACCCAGTCCCCGGCCTGCTGCTCGCGGACCCCGCCAGCCCCTTCATGCAACGCCAGCGGCTCCCCCGTCACGAACAGGGGCGCGGCCGCTTCACCGTCCCAGGCGATGAGCTTGAGGCCCTGCGTTCCGAGGTCCAGACCCAGCGTGACGCTCACCGGAGGCGCCCCTCTACGGGACGTTCCGGTCCGTATTCCAAGGGGACCGCGAGGATGGCCAACGGTGTCATAACAGCACCCTGCAAGCTGCCGTGGGTTCACCTTCACTGTAGCGGCAATGCCTGCGAAGGCCATGTTGCGCCGCACGATGCCCCCGGGCGGCCGCTTTGCTAGGTTGGAATTGACCAGCGGTGTCATCCCGCCGGTAGCGCCCATTCCAAGAGAGACCCATGCCCCTTTCGAATTCCCGGACCCTCGCCTCGCTCATCGCTCCCGCGCTCGCAGCCCTCGTGGCCGCCGGCTGCAGCCCGACTCCCTCGGCCCCGGAACCGTCGGCCACCCGCAGCGACGGCCCGCGGCAGGATGCGACGTCGCCGACGTTGGCGTGGGCCCGCGGCATCGAGAACCAGCGCAAGGCGGACCTGGGCAACGGCACCTTCCTCAACCCGATCCTCGGCGGCGACCACCCGGACCCGTCGGTCCTGCGCGTCGGCGACGACTACTACATGACGCTGTCGTCGTTCGATGCCTATCCCGGCCTGCCGATCTGGCATTCCCGCGACCTGGTCAACTGGGCTCCGGTGGGCCATGCGATCACCGAGAATGTCGGCTCCATCTGGGCGCCCGACCTGGTCCTCCATGAGGGTCGCTATTACATCTACTTCCCGGCGCGCGTCGGCGGCACCGAGGGCACGCAACGCAGCAATTACGTGGTCTGGGCGGATGACATCAACGGCCCGTGGAGCGAACCGGTCAACATCGGCCTGCCGGGCCACATCGACCCCGGCCACGCGGTCGGCGAGGACGGCAAGCGCTACCTGTTCCTGAGCGGCGGCGACTACGTCGGGCTGTCCGACGACGGCCTGTCCACGGTGGGCGAGGTCAAGCACGTCTACGATGGCTGGCAGTACCCGGAGGAGTGGGTCGTCGAAGGCTACGCGCAGGAAGGACCCAAGATCACCCGCCGCGGCGACTGGTATTACATGATCACCGCGGTCGGCGGCACCGCCGGGCCGCCGACCGGCCACATGGTGATCGTCGCGCGCTCCAAGTCGATCCACGGCCCCTGGGAGAACGCACCGAACAACCCCGTCGTGCGCACCGAAACGCGCGGCGAGGACTGGTGGTCGCGTGGCCACGCCACCCTGGTCGAAGACACCGCGGGCCAGTGGTGGATGGTCTACCACGGCTACGAAAACGGCCTGTGGACGCTCGGCCGCCAGGCCCTGCTGGATCCGATCGAATGGACCGCGGACGGCTGGTTCGTCGCCAAGGGCGGTGATCTCGGCGAACCCCTGCCGAAGCCGGCAGGGACGGCGGTCGAGCACGGCATGGCGCTGTCCGACGCGTTCGACGGCCCGGCACTGGGAACGCAGTGGGCGTTCTACGACCCCGAGCCGGGCGAAATGTCGCGGGTGTCGTTTGAAGACGGCGCGCTGGTCCTGGCCGGCAAGGGCACCGTCCCCGCCGACGCGTCGCCGCTGACCCAGATCGCCGGCGATCGGGACTACCAGTTCGAGGTCCACATGCGGATCGAACCGGGCGCGGTCGGCGGCGCCCTGATGTTCTACAGCGACCGCCTGTATGCCGGCGTCGGCAGCAACGGCAAGGACTTCATCATGCACCGCTACGGCAAGGAGCGCCCCGCGAAGCTGTCCCCCGGCCCCGGCGGCGACCTCTGGCTGCGGATGACCTACCAGGATCAGATCCTGACCACCCACTACAGCTTCGACGGCGACGAGTGGACCAAGTACGGCGTCCAGATGGAGCTGTCCGGGTACCACCACAACGTCGCCGGCAGGTTCCTCTCCCTGCGTCCGGGCGTCTATGCCGCCGGCGACGGGAAGGTGCGCTTCATCGACTACCGGTACCGCGCGCTCGACTGAGCGGAGCGGCTAGAATCCACGGGACCACGACGCGACCCACCCGATGCCCGCAGCCAAGAAACCACGCAAGAGCGCGATCGACCCGGCCGACTTCAAGGGCCGGGCGGCGACGATCAACGACATCGCGCGGCTCGCCGGCGTATCGAAGAAGACCGTCTCGCGGATCATCAACCGCTCGCCGCTGGTGCGCGAGGAAACCCGCGAACGGGTCGAGGCGCTGATGCGGGAGGTGGGCTACACCCCCGACCCGCTGGCGCGCGGCCTCGCCTTCCGCCGCTCGTTCCTGATCGGCATGGTCTACGACAACCCGACCGCGCAGTTCATCGTGAACATGCAGTACGGCGCGCTGGATGCGTTGCGCGGGTCGGGTTTCGAGCTCGTGGTGCATCCCTGCGACAGCCGCAGCCCCGACTACATCGACGGCGTGCGGCGCTTCGTGCAGCAGCAGAAGCTGCACGGCGTGATGCTGGTCCCGCGCGTGTCTGAGGACCAGGCCCTGGCCGACATGCTCGCCAGCATAGGCTGCCGCTACACCCGCATCGCGGCGGTAGCGCTGGACGCGCATTCGCGGATGGTCATCACCCATGACCGCGATGGCGCGGCCGAAGCGGCCGACTACCTGCAGACCCTGGGCCATCGCGACATCGCCCTGATCACCGGACCCGGCGCCTACCGGTCCGCGATCGAGCGCACCGAGGGCTTCGTCGACGCACTGTCGCGACGCGGGATCAAACTGCCGAAGTCGCGGGTGCTCGAGGCCGGCTACACCTTCGAATCGGGCGTGGCCGCGGCCGAGAAACTGCTCTCGGCGAAGGACCGGCCGACCGCGATCTTCTGCGAGAACGACGAAATGGCCGCTGGCGTGTACCGCGTCGCGCTGCGCATGGGCATCAGCATCCCGCGCCAGCTGTCCGTGATCGGGTACGACGACAGCCCGCTGGCCTCGCGCCTGTGGCCGCCGCTGACCTCGGTCCGTCGCGACACGCGCGATACCGGGCGGATCGCCGCGGCCATGCTGATCCAGTCCGAGGACGACCTGCGCGGCCGACCGGTCGCCAGCGTGCGCCCGCACCTGGTCGCGCGGGACTCCTGCCAGCCGCCCGAAGCCTGAATCCCACCCCGCCGCGGGCCAGCCAATGGCGCAGCGCGGAATGACACCGGTTTCCAAACCGCCTAGAATCGAAAGACAGCCCAACCCGCCATCGCGGCGTGCCACCGGTTGCAACGGGCACCCCGCATCCAGCGCCACCACGGGCCCGCGCCCGCCAACTCAGAACGCGAAGGGGTAACACCGATGTCGAATCCATTCAGTCTCGAAGGCAAGGTCGCGCTGGTCACCGGCGCCAACACCGGCCTGGGCCAGGGCATTGCACTGGCGCTGGCCGCCGCAGGCGCGGACATTGCCGCCGCCGGCATCGTGCCGGCCGACGAGACCGGCGAGAAGATCACGGCCCTCGGCCGCCGTTTCCTCAACATCGACGCCAACCTGATCAGCATCGAGCCGGTCGAGCGCATCGTGGCCGAAACCGTTGCAGGCCTCGGCGGCCTCGACATCCTGGTCAACAACGCCGGCCTGATCCGCCGCGCCGACGCCGTCGAGTTCTCCGAGAAGGACTGGGACGACGTGATGAACGTCAACATCAAGTCCGCCTTCTTCATGTCGCAGGCCGCCGGCAAGCACTTCATCGGCCAGGGCCGCGGCAAGATCATCAACATCGCCTCGATGCTGTCCTTCCAGGGCGGCATCCGCGTGCCGTCGTACACCGCGTCCAAGAGCGGAATCGCCGGCATCACCCGCCTGCTGGCCAACGAATGGGCGGCCAAGGGCATCAACATCAACGCGATCGCGCCGGGCTACATGGCCACCGACAACACGGCGCAGTTGCGTGCGGACGAGGACCGCAACAAGGCCATCCTCGATCGCATCCCGGCCGCACGCTGGGGCGAGCCGGCCGACCTGGGCGGCACCGCGGTGTTCCTGTCCAGCACCGCCTCCGACTACGTCAACGGCGCAGTGATCCCGGTCGACGGCGGCTGGCTGGCGCGCTGACGCGCCCCTCGCGGTCCCGGCAGGCGCCCGGACCGCACCCCGGCACCCCGCGTGCCGGACGCTAACCATCTCCATACACGCAAGAGAGCTCCCCCATGAAAATCGCTTTGATGCAGGAATTCAGCCAGGCCGCCAAGAACCCGGTCGTGCTGGAGCAGCTGAACACCGTCGCCGCCGCGCAGGGCCACCAGGTCTTCAACGTCGGCATGGACGGTGACAACGACCACCGCCTGACCTACATCCACCTCGGCATCTGCGCCGCGCTGCTGATCAATTCGAAGGCGGTCGATTTCGTCGTCGCCGGCTGTGGCACCGGCCAGGGCGCGATGATGTCGCTCAATGCCTGGCCGGGCGTGTACTGCGGCTACTGCATCGAGCCGACCGACGCCTTCCTGTTCGCCCAGGTCAACAACGGCAACGCGCTGGCCCTGCCCTTCGCCAAGGGCTACGGCTGGGGTGCGGAGATCAACATCCGCTACATCTTCGAGAAGGCGTTTGCCGGCGAGCGCGGCCAGGGCTACCCGGCCGAGCGCAAGGAATCGCAGATGACCAACGCGGGCATCCTGGCCGACGTGAAGGCCGGCGCGTCCAAGGACTTCGTCGAGGGCCTGAAGTCGATCGACCCGGAGCTGGTCAAGCAGGCCGTCGGCGGCGAGCGCTTCCAGAAGGCGTTCTTCGACAACGCGCAGGACGAGGCGATCGTGGCCTACGTCAAGTCCGTGCTCGGCAAGTAAGCCGGCACACGAGGCAATCCCAGCGGGCGGCCCGACAGGCTGCCCGCTTCCCTGATCGACGCTCGGGACCAGGCCATGAAGACCCGCTGCATCGCCCTCCTTTCGACGTTCGCGTTCGCCGCCTGCGTGCATGCCGGCGAGCCGCGCACGGATTCCTACGTCGAGAACGAACGCGACATCGCGGTCGAGCAACCGGGTCCCCACGAGGGCACGGGCACCACCACCGCCTATCCGTTCTTCGATGACGCGGAGGGGTTCGAGACCATCTTCCGCAAGCGCGCCCTGCATCCGGGCGCCAGCATCGGTGCGCACCTCAACGACAAGGACGAGATCTACTACATCCTGTCGGGCGAAGGCGAGCTGATGCTCGACGGCGAAACCCGTGCGGTGGGCCCGGGCGATGCCATCCTCACCCGCGACGGCAGCCGCCATGCGCTGTACCAGCGGGGCTCCGAAGACCTGGTGATCTTCATCGTCTACCGCAAGCGCCCCGCCACCCCTACGCCCACACCCACGCCCTGAGCGTTCGCAGGACAGGGGTGGAACGGTTGGCGGCCAGCGCGTTCGCACCGGCCGCCATTCCGCTGACGCGACCTCAGAACCGCAGGTCGGCGCGCACGTAGAAGAACCGTCCGCCCGGGATGTCGTAGGTCGACGCGTCGTAGCCGTTCAACGAGCACGACAGGCAGATCGGCGGGTCCTCGTCGAGCACGTTGTTGGCGCCCGCGGTCAGCGTGAAGCCCTTCAGCCAGTCGAAGCGGTAGCCCACCTGCAGGTCGTGGTAGGTGATGGCATCCAGCGTGTTGGTGCCGGTGTCGGGGTCGCCGCAGACCGGGAACGTCACCGCGCCGCCGCAGTCCTCGGTCAGCTCGCTGATGTAGCGGATCGTCCATGACGCCGTCCATGCGTTCCGCGACCAGTCCAGCACCGCGTTCGACGTCCACTCCGGGATCGCGCTGTCGTTGACCTCGATGCCGGGTGCGCGCGGCTGCACCTGTCCCGCCGCGCCCACGGCCTCGTAGCGGGTGACGAAGGTGTTCTGCCAGGTCGCACGGAACCGGCCCGCCGAACTTTCCGGCAGCGTCCACGCCAGATCGGCATCCCAGCCCTCGGTCTTGATCGAACCGAGATTGGTCAGGCGGTTGCTGAAGTTGCTGATGCCACCCGTCGATGCACGCGAGATGCCATTGCAGTACAGCGGGTCGAGCGTCTCCACGCACAGGTCGAGCTGGGTCTGCGCGTCGATCGCCTGCACCGCCCCTTCCAGGCTGTGCCGGTAGTAGGTCACCTCGAGGTCGAGCCGCTCGGACCATGCCGCGTCGCTGGCGAAGGCCGGACTGTAGACGAAGCCCGTGCTGAAGCTGTTCGAGGTCTCCGGCTCAAGGTCCGGATTGCCACCCGTCACCACCGAGATCTGCGGGTTCGCCTGCGCATAGCCCGCCGGCACGCCCAGCGTGCGGCAGTTCGGCTCCACCGACGGGTCGAGGAAGGGCTCGGTGCAGGGATCGCGAAGCTGCGCATCGAACCGGCTGTCGGACCCGTACAGCTCGCCGATCGACGGCGCCCGGAAGCCTTCGGCGAACGTCGCGCGAAGGACCAGCTCGTCGGCCACCTGCCAGCGCAATCCGTACTTGGGCGTGAACTCACCGCCGAAGGTGGAGTAATCCGAGTACCGCCCGGCGAGGCTCAGGTCGAGCTTCTGGCCGTCAGCCAAGGCGAACAGCGGCACGTTGAACTCGACGTAGACCTCGTTGACGTCGTACTCGCCCGATGTCGCCTGCGACGGCACGCCGTTGTAATCGCCGGCCACGGTGATCGGATCCGGCCGGTACCACCCTTCGTACTTGCGGTACTCGTAGCCCGTGGCGAACGACAGCGGGCCGGCCCACATGTCGAACAGGTCGCCCGACAGGTTCGCCGAGAAGAGTCCAAGCGTCTGCTCGCTCCTATCGCGCACTACCGGCTGGATGAAGTCCAGCATTTCCCGGGTGATGGTGCCTTCGCCGAAGATGTCCAGCGGCACGCAACCGGCGATCGCCGCACAGGCTGCCGGGTCGCCCAGCGCCTGCGAGATCTTGCGGATGTTGTAGCTGCCGCGGTTGGTCTGCTCGGCCTCGTTGCGGCTGTAGGCGGCGTTGGCGTCCCAGAACCAGTAGCGGCTGCCAGCCTCGAAACTGCCTTCCAGGCCCGTGGCGACGTACTGGGTGTCGACCTGCTGCTCGAAGACGCGCGGCCCGCCTTCCACCGGACGCCGCCCGATCAGGATCAGGTTGCTCGAGGAGTCCAGGTCGAACCCGAACGGGTTGTACGGGTTCAGTCCGGAAATCACGATGTTGTCCGCCAGCGGATTGCCGGTGCCCGCCTCGGGGCCGAGGAAGATCGGTTCCGGTGCCGCCTGGTTGGTGGACTCACGGCGGTTCGCGAGGGCCTTCACGTACCACTGGACGTTGTCGTTGATGTCGAAGCGGAACTGGCCGAACAGGCCCATCCGTCGCGAAGGCGTGAGCAGCAGGTTGTACTGCGCGAAGTTGAAACGGTCGTCGGTGGCGAAGCAATGGAACCCGTCGGTACGCGTGCAGCCCTGCGACGGGTCGTAGGACGGGTCGGGCGTTGCGTCGTTCGGCGTGATGTCATGGGTCACGCCGGTGTTGGGATCGGTGAAGATGAAGCGTCCCGTGGGCGTGCCCGAGCTGCCGAACGCCACGCCGGTGCCAGGCACCGGATACGAGGACTGCTCGCGGTCGGACGCCTTGATCTTCTCCTGGTCGACGTAGCTCAGGCCGAGGAACAGGCTGCTGCGCTCGGTGGTCATGCCCCAGGACAGGTCCACGTTGCTGTTCGCGCCGTCGCCCTCGCCGTACTGGCCATAGCCGACGCTGATCTGCGCGCCGTCCATGTCGCGCCGGGTGATGATGTTGACCACGCCCGCGATCGCATCCGAGCCATACAGGGAGGATGCGCCGTCCTCGAGCACCTCGATCCGTTCGACGATGGCGAGCGGGATGGTGTTGAGGTCGGTCGAGGCGCCCACGCCGGACGCCGAGGCTTCGTTGACCCAGCGGACGCCGTCGACCAGCACGAGTACGCGCTTGGAGCCGAGGTGCCGCAGGTCGACCTGCGCGGAACCCGCGCCGACGCCGCCGCCATCGGGCGGGAAGCCGAAGTTGCCCGAGGAATTGAACTTGGTGTTGAGGGCCGATCCGGATCCGGTCAGCTCCTGGACCACGTCGCCCAGCGACGTCAGTCCCGTGCGGTCGATGTCCTCCCGACTGACCGTATGGATCGGGACCTGCGTCTCGATCTCGGCTTTCTTGATGCGGGTGCCGGTGACGGTGACCGAGTCGAGGGTCTTGGCCGCATCGCCCGAGTCCTGGGCGGTGGCGATGGCCGGCGCGACGATCATGCCGGCCAGCAGTGACGCGCGGATCGCGCGCGCCAGGATGTTGCGGTGTTGCACGTTCATGGTGCTCTCTCTCCCTAGGAATGGCTGACAGAACTGACAAACCAATGCGCCCCACCCCTGTCCGTATTCCTTGGGGGCACCCGGGATTTGTAAACGTTTTGTGAATCCGCCACAACCATGACCGTAGGCATGGGGACGGGGTGTGGTGCCGCCACGGCCGCGCGTCCCGGCTTGCAAGTGCCGTACTAAGGTCGGCGGGCGCCGCAACCTGAATGCCGGTTCAACACGGCTCCGGCGAGGGACGCCGCCGGCAGGCGCACGCCGAAGGACGGCATCGCCTGATGCGCCGGAACGCCTGGCCGAGTGCCGGGCGTTCCCGTTCCTGCGGGAGGCGGACCATCGGGTTCAGCCGCTGAAAGCCAGGCTGGCCCCCACCAGCAGCAGGAACACGGCGAAGACACGCTTCAGGGCGTCACCGGACAGGCGGTGGGCAAGGCGGGTCCCGTACGGCGCCGCCAGTACCGAGGCCGCCGCGACGCCGAGCGCGGCGGGCACATACACGTAGCCGATGGCGTGCGCGGGCAGGGCACCGTCGGGTGCATGCGCGGCATACCCGGCCGCACTGGCCAGGCCAATGGCGATGCCGCATGCGGAAGACGTGCCCACCGCCCGCACCGGCGCGCTGCCCAGGGCCACCAGCAAGGGGACGGTCATGCTGCCCCCGCCAATGCCGACCACCGCCGAGAGCGCACCGATGCCCCCGCCCGCTGCCGTCATGCCCACGCCACGCGGCGACGTTCCATGAGTGACGCCGGTACGGGGGCGGCCCAGCATCAGTTGCGCTGCAGCCAGCAGGCAATAGCCGGCGACGAGCCAGCGCAACACGTCATCGTCGATCCGTACCGCGATGCCGCTGCCCAGCCAGCCGCCCAGCAGCAGGCCCGGCACCATCCAGGCCACCGTCGGCCACATCACGCTGCCGCGCCGATGGTGCGCGCGCGCGGATGCCGCCGCGGTCAGTACGATACTCGCGAGCGAACTGGCCAGCGCCGCATGCATGGCCGCTTCCTGCGGCACCCCCATCAGTGGCAGCAGCCAGGCCAGCGCAGCCACCAGCACCAGCCCCCCGCCGACCCCCAACAGCCCAGCGAGCACGCCCGCGACGCCTCCCAGGGCCAGGAAACACAACAGGGAAACCGGCAAGGACATGACGCACACCCGGGAAGAGGATTCCGAAGCGTACGTGAAGGATCGCCATCGCTGGAACCGCGACCCTGCGTGCGAGCGCTTTCACCAAAGGCTTCATGAAGCCTCCGCTATAGTCGGCCCATGACCATCCCCCGCTCTCCCCGGACCGCGTTCGCGCTCATCGTGGCGGCCCTTGCGGGCACCGCATGCGCCAGCCCTGCCCAGACGGCCGCCGTCGCCGCGTCCACGCCCGCTCCACGCCCTTCCACGCTGCAACCCCTGCCCGATCCGCGCCTCCCGCGGGTGGGAGACGCCATCGACGCCGCCCAGGCAGGGCGCCTGGACGCAGGCAGTCACGGCGACCTGGCCGATCATGCCCTGTACCGCTGGATCGGATACGCGGACCTGCGCCGCAATCTGGACACGCTGCCCGCTTCGCGCGCGGAGGATTTCCTGAAGCGATATGGCGACGAAGCCGTGGGCACCGCGTTCCGGCTCGCCTGGCTGGGGCAACTGGCCAGGCGCGAGGACTGGCCCGCCTACGTCGCGGCCTGGCGCGAGGGCATCGACGCGACGGCGCTCGAGTGCCATGCCCTGCAGGCGGAAAGCGCCACGGGCCGCATGCGCAGCGATTGGACCGCGCGCGCCCAGGCCACGTGGACCGGCAGTGGCACGTCCCTGCCCGATGCCTGCGACCCGGTGTTCGCGACCCTCGCGGCACGCGGCGAGCTGACGCCCGCACTGCGCTGGGAGCGCTTCGACAAGGCCATCGATGCATGGGATGCCGGCATGATGCGCGCGATCGGACGCGGCATGTCCGGCGGGGACGCCACGCTCGCCGCGGATTACGCCGCCTTCATGAGTGCGCCGCACGCGCGCGCACTGGACTGGCCGAAGACCGAACGCAGCCGCCGGGTGGCCTCGCAGGGCCTCGCGCGCCTGGGCAAGGCCGATCCGGATGCCGCCGAAGCCGCCCTGCCGCGCTACGCCGATGCACTGGGTTTCAATGAAGCGGACCGCGGCCGCGTGCTGTACCAGATCGCGCTGTGGACCGTGGCGTCGTACCTGCCCCGCTCGGCTGAACGCCTGGCGCGGGTCCCGGACGCGAGCTACGACCCGCGCCTGCACGAATGGCAGGTGCGCGAAGCGCTGTCGCGCTCCGACTGGACCGCGGCCCTGTCGGCCATCCGACGCATGGGCACCGAGCAGCGGAACGAGGCGCGTTGGACGTACTTCGAAGCACGCCTCAGCGAGAAGGCCGGCGATCACGCCGGTGCACGTCGCCTGTACCACCAGGCCGCCAACGAAAGCGAATTCCACGGCTTCCTCGCCGCCGATCGCATCGACGCGCCCTACGCACTGTGCCCCTGGCAACCACAGGCCGATGCCGCGACCGTCCGCAAGGTGACCGGGGATCCGGCCCTGCAGCGCGCGGTGCTGCTGGCACGCCTGGGGCATTACGGGTGGGCCGTGGCCGAGTGGAAGGATGCGCGCGGGCGCTTCAGCGACGCCGAACGCATCCTCGCCGTGGACTATGCCGAAGCCAACGGCTGGTTCGACCGCGCGGTCTTCGGACTGGACCTCTCCAACCCCGACGAGCGCCGCCTTTACGACCTGCGCTTTCCCCTGCACCACGACGCGACCATCCGCCGCGAGGCCACCCGCAACCGCCTCGATCCGGCATGGGTGGCCGCGGAGATCCGCGCCGAAAGCACCTTCAATCCACGCGCGCGCTCCCCCGCCAACGCGATGGGCCTGATGCAGATCCTGCCCGCGACCGGTGCCAGTGTCGCCAGCCGGCTCGGCCGGTCCTGGGGCGGGGCATCGAGCCTCTACGATCCCGACACCAACATCGTGCTCGGTACCGCCTACCTGCGGCAGATGATGGACGAGAACGGTGGGCAACCCTATTTCGCCATTGCCGGCTACAACGCCGGCCCGACCCCGTTGCTGCGCTGGCGCACGCAGCGCCCGGGCATGGATCCCGATTTCTGGATCGAGACGATCAGCTACCGCGAGACACGTGAGTACACCGCCCGCGTACTGGCCTTCAGCGTGATCTACGACTGGAAGCTGGACGGCGATGCGCTGCGCCTGGAAGACCGCATGCGCGGCCGGGTCGACGGCCCGCGGAAGGCATTCGCATGCCCTGCCGCGGCGGTGGGAGGCTGAGCGGGTGGGCGACGACCTTCGCCACGTGGTTGTACTGGGGGGCACCGGTTTCGTGGGCCGTCCGCTGGTGCAGCGCCTGCTGGACGATGGCCGGCGGGTGACCGTCCTCAGCCGCGGCCCGGGCAAGGACGCGGCGGCCTACCGGGCCCGGCGGGCGGCATTGAGCCGCGATGCCAGCGTCCTCGAAGGCGACGTCCATGATGTCGACTTCCTGCGCGCGGTGCTTGACGACGCCGATGCCGTCGTCAACCTCGCCGGCATCCTCAACGAGAAACGCGACGACGGCGAAGAGTTCGAGCGGGTGTTCACTGCGCTCACGCGTTCGCTGGTGACCGCGATGCACGAGAACGGCGTGCGCCGGCTGCTCCAGATGAGCGCCCTGAACGCCGGCATCGGCCAGAGCCACTACCTGCAAGCGCGCGGACATGCCGAACGCGAAGTGCGTGCCTCGCGGCTGGACTGGACGCTGTTCCAGCCGTCGGTGATCGCGGGCCCGGGCGACGGCCTGTTCTGTCGCTTCGACGCGCTCCTGCGGTTTGCGCCGGTGCTCCCCGTGGGCCGGGCGGACGCCAGGTTCCAGCCGGTCTGGATCGACGACGTGGTCGAGGCCTTCGCCCGCGCGCTGGGCAACACCGCCACCGTGCACCAGACCTATCCGCTGGTCGGTCCCGACATCCTCACGCTGGCCGGGATCATCCGTCTTGCCGCGCGGGCGCGTGGACGCCATCGCATCGTGCTCGGTCTGCCCGAGGCTCTGGGCCGGTTGCAGGCGGGCGTCGGCGAGCACCTGCCCGGCAAGCCGATCAGCCGGGATAACTGGCGCGCCCTGCAGTTGGATTCGATCAGTGACGAGGACGGGCTTGCCCGCCTCGGCATCGATGCGACGCCGGTCCCTGCGCAGGTCCCGGTCATCCTGGGCGTACGTGCCCGGACATGAGTCCCCCCGGTACCTACCTGGTCGGTGGCGCGGTGCGCGACCGCCTGCTGGGGCTGCCCCCGGGGGATCGCGACTGGGTGGTGGTGGGCCGCACGCCGGCGGAGATGCGCGACGCGGGTTTCCGTCAAGTCGGGCGCGACTTCCCGGTATTCCTGCACCCCGCGACCGGTGAGGAACATGCGCTGGCCCGGACCGAGCGCAAGAGCGGGCGCGGCCACGTTGGCTTCGTCGTCCACGCCGACCCGTCGGTCACGCTCGAACAGGATCTCGAACGCCGCGACTTCACGCTCAATGCCATCGCCGAGGACGCCGACGGTCGCCTGATCGACCCGTTCGGTGGCCGGCGCGACATCGAAGCGCGCCGCCTCCGCCACGTCAGCCCCGCGTTCGCCGAAGACCCGCTGCGCGTACTGCGTGCGGCGCGCTTCATGGCCCGCCTCGCTCCACTCGGTTTCAGCATCGCCGAGGACACCCTCGCGCTCATGCGCTCGATGGTCGCCGCAGGCGAGGTGGCCGAGCTGGTGCCCGAACGCGTATGGCAGGAGCTGCGCAAGGCCTTGGCCGCGCCGTCGCCCTCGGCCTTCCTGCGCTCCCTGCGCGACTGCGGTGCACTGGCGGTGGTCCTGCCCGAGGTCGACGCCCTGTACGGCGTTCCGCAACGGGCCGAATACCACCCCGAGGTCGATACCGGCGTGCATGTCGAACTGGTATGCGAGCGGGCCGCCGCACTGGCGCCGGGAGACGACCGGGTCGGTTTCGCAGCGCTCACGCACGACCTCGGCAAGGCCCTCACGCCCGATGGCGTCTTGCCCTCCCATCGCGGACACGAGCAGCGCGGCCTCGCGCCGCTGGCGGCCCTGGCGACGCGCCTCAAGGTGCCCAACGGACACCGCGAGCTGGCGGAGGTGGTCTGCCGCGAGCACCTCAACATCCACCGCATCGACGAACTCCGTCCCGCCACCCTGCACGACCTGCTGGCACGCTGCGATGGCTTCCGCAAACCGGAACGGATCCGCCGGCTGGCGCTGGCGTGCCGCGCCGATGCGCAGGGACGCACCGGTCTGGAACACAGCCCCTATCCCCAGGCGGACCGGCTGGTCGCCGCGCTCGAGGCCGCGCTCGCCGTGAAGGCACGCGACGTCGCCGAGGGACGCAGCGGCCGCGCGGTGGGCGAGGCGCTGCGACGCGAACGGATCAGAGCCATTGCACGAAGTGCAGGGCCCGGCGGCACTGAGGCGATGCCCTGAGCCGGTATCCCGGACCGGCTGCCCCGGGCGAGCCACCCTGCGTGCCACGCGACCAGGCGATTCACCGCCGCGGCCCGCTGCCCTGCCGGGCGCCGGTCAGAACCGGTAGCCCAGCCGCATGTAGTAGCTGCCGCCATTCATGCCGAACGGCAAGGTCTCCCAGCCGTACTTGAAGCCCAGTTGCGGGAACGGAGCGCCGTCGACCGCGTCCCACGTGTCGGGATAGGTGTCGAAGATGTTGTTGCCGCCCACGGTCAGCGCGAGCGCGTCGGAGAACGCATAGCGCACCGCCAGGTCGAACAGGGTCTTGCCGCCCCAGGTCTGCTTGATGCCCGGGGTGAAGCCTTCGCCGGAGACCGAGCCGTAGTAGTTCGCGCGGCCGGTCACCTGCCACGCGTCCTTGCCCCAGATGGCCTGCAGCACGTGGTGCTCGCCCGGCTGCCCTTCCTCGAGCAGGGTCACCTGGGTGTCGTCGAACAGCGCCTCGGGCGAGAGGATCGGCGACTGCGAGCGGCGCGCGGTGACTTCGGTCTCGTTGAAGTGCAGCAACGCGGTGAGGTTGAGCGTCGAGCCGCCCTGGAACTCGGTGTTGTGGTTGGCGACGAAGTCCAGGCCGGTGGTGCGGGTGTCGATGGCGTTGGTGAAGAACAGCACCTGGCCGACGCCGATCGGGTCGAGGATCGCGCTGATCGGGCAGTTGGCGTTGTCGGCCGCGCAGGGGTTGCCATCGGTGCCGACCGACTCGGGCTGGATGTTGCTCGAGAAGATGATGCGGTCGTCGATGTCGATGCGGAACAGGTCGACGGTCAGCGAGAAACGGTCGCTCGGGGTGATGACGAAGCCCAGCGAGCCACTGGTCGAGGTCTCTTCCTGCAGGGGCTCGATGCCGAAAGCGCGGGTGACATCGCTGTCCTGCCGCGCGGTGAGGGTGTCGGTCAGCACGCCGGCGGCGTTGAGGTTGGTCGAGCGCTGGCCGTAGAACAGCTGCTGCACGCCCGGCGCGCGGAAGCCGCTGGAGACCGTGCCGCGCACGGCGAAGGCCTCGGTCGCGTCGAAGCGCGCCGACAGCTTGCCGGTCGTGGTGTTGCCGAAGTCGGAGTAGTCCTCGAAGCGCACGGCGGCACCGAGCAGGAAGCGCTCAGTGAGGTTGGTCTCCGCGTCCAGGTACGCCGCCACGTTGTGGCGCCCCTCGTCGACGGCCTCGGTCGGCGAGAAGCCGGGGAAGCCCTGCATGCCCGGCTGCGCGGTCTCGCCGGTCTGACCGACGATGTCGATGCCGCGATCGTTGGTGCGCCCATAGCTGTAGGACACCAGGTCGCCGGCGCGGATGGCGTAGTTCTCGCGGCGGTACTCCAGGCCCGTGCCCAGGTACAGCGGCTCGCCGTTGAAGCCCCCTACGCTGCCGCGAAAGTCGAGGTTGAAGGTGGTCTGGTCGTACTCGAGCTTGCCGGTGTCGGCCTGGGTCGGGGAGTCGGCATGGATGCCGGCGGAAGGATCAGCCGGATCGATCGGCTCGTACCACCACGACACATTGACCGAGTTGCCTTCCTCGAAACCGAAACGGCTGCGCCCGTGGTTGACCGAGATGTCCCAGTCCCAGGTATTGCCCAGCGGTGCGCGGTAGCCCACCGCGATCGAGCCGTCGTCGACCGTGGTCAGGATGTTCGGCAGGAAGCCATCGGGATACAGGTCCGGCACGGTGCGGTTGTCGCCGGCGCTGCGGAAGAAGCCCGACGAGTCACCCTCGCGCCGGGAGAGGCCGCCGAAGGCATACAGCTCGCCGGCGCCGGCCGGCAGCCCGCTGTTGAACCACAGGTACTGGTCCTTGGCGTCGGCGTCGCCCAGGCGCTGGGTCACGCGCGGGGGATCGACGCGCAGGCTGTCGGGACCCGCGCGATTGGTCTCGTTGCGGTTGCGGGCCTCGGCCGAGAGGTTGAGGAAGCCGCCATCGCCGCCGAGCTTGAAACCGGTATTGACCGAGCCGTGCAACGTCTCGCCGTCGCCGGCGTAGTACTGCGATCCCTCGACGACGACGTCGGTGTGGTCGGTCTGCTTCTTCAGGATGATGTTGATCACGCCGGAAATCGCGTCCGAGCCGTACTGCGCGGCGGCGCCGTCGCGCAGCACTTCGATGCGCTCGATCGCGGACACCGGGATCGCGTTGATGTCGGTACCGGCCGAGCCGCGCCCGATGGTCTGCTGCACGTTGACCAGCGCCTGCTGGTGGCGGCGCTTGCCGTTGACGAGCACGAGCACCTGGTCCGGGCCCAGCGCGCGCAGCGTGGCCGGGCGCAGGATGTCGGTGCCGTCGGACACGAAGGTGCGCGAGAAATTGAACGAGGGCTCCAGCATCTGCAGGATCTGGCCCACTTCCATCGCGCCGGTGGATTCGATTTCCTCGCGGCCGATGATGTCGACCGGGGCCGCGGTTTCCTCGGCGGTACGTCCGAGCACGCGCGAGCCGGTCACTTCGATCCGGTCGAGAGTGGTGGCGGCGTCTTCGGCCTGCTGGGCCTGGGCCGGCGCGAGAACGGCGACCAGCGATGCGGCAACGGCGAGCGCGAGCCGGGAAGGACGGGCAGTCATGGGCGATTCCTTTCGTTGTGATGGTGACGCCCGACCCCCTGTCAGGCGGCCGTAGGTTCACCACTTTTCAACGCCACTGCAAGCCCCCACGCCCGCACTGGGTGATCGCGGTCACGGCTCGGGCACCCATCTCAGGGCGTGCGCGGCCCCTGTCGGCCCGGACGGCCGGACAACCGCGCTTCCAGCGCCAACAGCCCGCGTGCGACCGGGGTGCGGCCCAGATACCAGCCGATGGCGACCCCCAGCGCATTGGCCACGGCATCCGCGCCATCGGCCATTCGCGAATCGGTCATCGCGCCCTGCGCGAACTCCAGGGCAATGCCCAGTGCAACCAGGGCGAGCGCCACCGCGGCATGGGTGCGGCGCGAGGCGAACAGCATGATCGCGCCGGTCGCCATCGCGGCGTAGGCGAGCAGGTGTTCGAGCTTGTCGACGCCATCGAAGGGCATCGGCGGCAGGTCGCGCGCCGGCAGCAACGACACCACCACCACCGCGGCGACGAACATCAGCCAGGCGCAGAGCCAGCCGCGTGGCCAGCGCAGCGGACGCAGGACCCGCGTCACCGGCCGCGACTCACAGGCGGAAGCTCAGGTCGCCCGCGAGGAACGCCGTGCCGAACTCGACGTCCTTCTGGAAGCCCATCACCTGGAAGCGCTCGCCCATCGCACTGGGCAGGGTCAGCTTCTTGACCTCTTCGGTGCGGCGCAGGCGCTCGGTTTCGTCGGCGATGCGTTCGATGCGTCCGAGCACGCCGGCCAGGCCATTGCCCATCAGGAAGCTGGACTGCGTGCAGTAACCGGCGAAGTCGAAGCCCGCACCCACGCCGGCCTCGGCCAGGGCGGTGAAATCGACCGATGCGGTGATGTCCTGCAAGCCCGGCCAGCGCAGCACGTCGTGGTGCATCTGCTGGCGGTAGAACGCACGCAGGGTGCCGTCGCTGCGCTCGGCCTGGTAGAACTCCGCGCGCGGATGGCCATAGTCGACGAACAGCATCGCGCCGCGGCGCATGCCGCCGCTGACGGCCTGGATCCAGTACGGCAGCTGCGGCAAGAGTTCGGAGCGGTAGCCGTCCGGGAAGCGCCGCCCAAGCCGCTGCTCAAGCTGGCGCACCGCATTGCCGAGGAAGGCATCGGCCGGCCGGGTGATGCGCGCGAAGTCGCCGCCGTCGCGCACCACCAGTTCCTCATGGACCTCGCCGTCGACGATCGCGAAGCGCGGCGTCGGCAGGGCGTCGATGACTTCGTTGGCAAACAGCACGCCGTCCCAGTCGTCGCCGAACGGTGCATCCAGCCATTCGACGAGTTCGAAATGCAGCGGCGGCAGCGCCGCCTGCAGGCGCTCGCGCTGGCGTTCGCGCAGCTGCGCGCTGGGCTCGAGGATGGCGTAGCGTTCGGGCAGCGCGTCGAGCTCGGTGAGCCGCTTGAGCACGACCTCGGCGAACGCACCGGTGCCCCCACCGAGCTCCAGGAAACGCGCCTCCTCGCCGAGTTGCTGGAGCACGGGCGCGACGGCCTCGGCCACGCAGGCGGCGAACACGGGGCCCAGCTCGGGCGCGGTGATGAAGTCGCCGGCCTCGCCGAACTTGGTCGCGCCGGCGCTGTAGTAGCCCAGCCCAGGCGCATACAGGGCCAGCTCCATGAAGCGCGAGAACGGGATGGCCTGGCCCTCGGCCGCGTCGATCTCCGCCCGCAGGTGGGCGGCCAGTCGGTGGCTGTGCGCGAGGGCGTCGGCGTCGGGGGTCGGCAGGGCGTTCATGGGGCGGATTATCGCAGGCCGGCGCGCGCTTGGCCTTGCGGCGGCGGGCCGGCTACCCTCGTGGCTGGTCTAGTGAAGCACTGCCATGGCATCGACCCGCCCCGTCGCGCTCGTCACCGGCGCCGCCCGCCGCATCGGCGCGGCCACCGCGCGCCGGCTGCACGGCGCCGGTTTCAACATCGCGCTGCACTACCGCGGCTCCGTGGCCGAGGCTGAAGCGTTGGCCGCAGCGCTGAATGCCGAGCGCCCGGGCAGCGTGCTGCCGCTGCAGGCGGATCTCAGCACGTTCGACCGCCTGCCGGAACTGGTCGCGCGCACGGTGGGGCATTTCGGCCGCCTCGATGCACTGGTCAACAACGCTTCGAGCTTCGAGCCAACACCGATCGGCACCACCACGCCCGCACAGTGGGACCGGCTGTTCGCGAGCAATGCATTTGCGCCCTTCTTCCTCTCGCAGGCCGCCGCGCCGCACCTGGTGGCGGCGAAGGGCGGCATCGTCAACCTCGTCGACATCTATGCCGAGCGACCGCTGCACGACCACACTGTCTACTGCATGGCGAAGGCGGCGCTGCTGGCGATGACGCGCTCGCTGGCGATGGAGCTTGGTCCGGACGTGCGGGTCAACGCGGTGTCGCCCGGCGCGATCCTGTGGCCCGAGCCCGGCGACGGCGACGCGGTTGCGGGCGATGCCTGCACGGTCAAGCAGGCGGCGATGATCGAGCGCACGCCCATGCAGCGCACCGGGACACCCGAGGAGGTTGCCGAGGCCGTGCGCTGGCTGCTGGTCGACGCGACCTACAGCACCGGGCAGGTCATCCACCTCGACGGCGGGCGCCTGCTGGCCGGCTGAGCCTCAGGCGAACGCCAGCGCCTCCCCGCGCAGGTCCGCGTCGGCGCGCGCAGCCACGGCGGGGCGCGGCAATCGACCGCTGGCCTCGCCCACCGCCTCGCCCACGAAGATCACCCCGGGCGCGCCGGGGTCGAGCACGTCGGCGACATCCTCCAGCCCCGCAAGCGTGGTCAGCCAGCGCAGCTCGTCTGGCCGGCTGGCCGACTGCACGATGGCGACCGGCGTGGCGGCCGGCAGGTGCCGGCGCAGGGCCGCACCCAGCGCACCCGCGCGCCGCATGCCCATGTAGATCGCCAGCGTGGTGCCGGTCGCCGCCAAGGCCGCCCAGTCCGGTTCACCGTGGTCATGCGTGTGCGCGGTAACGAAGGTGATGCCATGGCAATGATCGCGATGGGTCAGCGAGACGCCCAGGCTGGCCGCTGCCGCGAAGCCCGCACTGACGCCGTTGACGATGCGCACTTCGATACCGGCGGCGCGCAGGAAGGCGATCTCCTCGCCGGCACGTCCGAACAGCAGCGCGTCACCACCCTTGACGCGCGCCACCCGCAGGCCACGCAGCGCATAACGCCGCATCAGCCGGCAGATGAACGCCTGCGGGGTGGAACGGCAGCCGCCGCGCTTGCCGACCCGGATCAGCCGTGCGCCGGGCGCGAAGCCAGCGATCGCCGGGTCGACCAGCTCGTCGACCAGGAGCACGTCGGCGGCCTCCAGCTCGCGCACCGCACGCAGGGTCAACAGGTCGAGTGCCCCTGGACCGGCCGACAGCAGCACGACCTCAGCGGGGGCGCGGCGACCAGGCGTGGGGGTATCGTGGGTCGGCATCATCAGGCACCTCGTTCGGTGAGCGCGGCGCGCGGCGATGCCGCGCACAGTCGGGTGAGTTCGGGGACGCAGGAACCGCATTCGGTCCCGCAGCCGAGTCCCTGCTTGAGTGCCGCGAGGTCGTCGCCCTGGGCGATACCGGTGCGGATCGCGGACAGGCGGACACCGCGGCAGCTGCACACCACCGGGTCGCGCGCGACCGCGGCCAGCGCGCCGGACAGCACGCCGAGCCGCGATCCGGCCCAGGGCTCGCCGGAGAGCGCTCGTTCGAGCAGGGCCTCGCTGGCGGGGTCTGGCTGCGAATCGGCCCATAGCAGGCCATCGATCAGGGACGGGCTGTCCACGCGCCAGGCCACGCGCTTGAGCAGGCCGCGGCGGGCGTCACGGTATTCGAGGGTGTCGGCACCGGGCTGCAGGGCGAAGGCTTCGACCAGGCATCGCATCCAGTCTTCGGCCTGCGCCTCGGGATGCGCCGCATTCAGCACGCACCACGCAAGCGCCGGATCGCCCGCATCGGGATACAGCGCGATCGCCGCGTACCCGCAGCGCGCCAACAGCGGCTGTATCGCCTGGTGCAAGGCCAGCGGGTCACCGCGTCGCGCCGCCAGCAGGTGCCAGCCGAATGATGCCGGCTGGACGCGCACGGCCGCATGCTTCAGCTCCGGCTGCTGCGAACGCGCATCCACCGCCGGCTGGCAGACCACGTTGATGCCGCCGCTGGACAGGTGCTGGCCACTCCAGTGCATGGCCGCGAACACCGTCCCGGACGACACCTCATCGGACAGCTCGAGCGGGAGCACCAGGCGCCCCCGGCGGCTTTCGACCTGGACCAGCATGCCGCCCGACAGGCCGCGCCGCGCGGCATCCGCGGGGCACATCCGCAGCGCCGGGCGCGGGCTGTGCGCGAACAGTTCGGGCAGGCGGCCCGTGCGGCTCATGCCATGCCACTGGTCGCGCAACCGACCGGTCAGGAGGCGCAGCGGGTATTGCGCATTGGTCGGTTCCGCAGGCGGTCGCCACGGTGTCGGGTGGAAGCGCGCGCGCCCATCCGCCGTCTCGAAGCGGCCATCACCGTAGCGCCGCGACGCACCCGTCGTCGCACCCGCGGGAAACGGCCACTGTTGCGGTCCATCGGCATCGAGCCGTGCGTGGTCCAGGCCGCCGATGTCGAGGTCGCGTCCGACCGTCAGCTTCACATGCTCGTCGTACACGGCCGCCGGTCCGGCTAAGTTGAACAGCGCCGGCTGGCCGGCGACCCCGAGCCGCGCTTCCATGCGCCTGGCCACTTCGCAGGCAATCCACAGGTCGGTACGGGCCTGGCCGGGGGGAGGCACGGCGGCCCGCACGCGCGAGATGCGGCGCTCGGAGTTGGTGACCGTGCCGTCCTTCTCGCCCCAGCTGGCCGCGGGCAGCAGCACGTCGGCGAAGGGCACGGTGTCGGTGTCGACGAACGCATCCTGGACGACGACGAATTCGGCGCGCGCCAGGGCATCTCGCACGCGCGCATTGTCGGGCAGGGAATGCACGGGGTTGGTGCAGGCGATCCAGACCGCCTTCAGCCTGCCGTCGCGCAGCGCGTCGAACATCGCCACCGCGGGCAGGCCGGGTTTCGACGGCAGCCGTCCCGACGGAAGGCCCCACAGGCGTTCCAGCTCGGCGCGATCGCCGTCGTTGGTGATGTCGCGATGCGCGGCGAGCATCGTCGCCAGACCACCCACCTCGCGGCCGCCCATCGCGTTCGGCTGGCCGGTGAGCGAGAACGGCCCCGCGCCGGGGCGCCCGATCTGTCCGGTGGCCAGGTGCAGATGGATCAGCGCCAGGTTCTTGTCGGTGCCATGCACCGACTGGTTGAGGCCCATGCAGTACAGCGACAGCGACGCCGGGCTGCGACCGAACCATTCGGCGGCCTCGACCAGGTCGGCGACCGGGATGCCGCAGATCTCTGCGGCAGTGCGCGGCGCATAGTCGCGCAGCACGTCCTTGAGCGCGTCGAAGCCCGCGGTATGGGTGGCGATGAAGCTGCGATCGATCCGGTCCTCCCAGATCAGGTGGTGCAACATGCCGTTGAACAGCGCGACGTCCGTTCCCGGCTGCACCGCCAAGTGCAGGTCGGCCATCGCCGCGGTGTCGGTACGCCGGGGGTCGACCACGATCCAGCGCACCGAGGGATCGCATTCCCGCGCGGCTTCCAGCCGGCGGAACAATACCGGATGCGCATGCGCCGCATTGCTGCCGGCGAACAGCACCGTCTTCGCGAGTTCAAGGTCCTCGTAGCAGGTCGGCGGTCCGTCGGCGCCCAAGGCAAGCTTGTAGGCACTGACCGCGCTCGACATGCACAGGCGCGAGTTGGTGTCGACGTTGGCGGTGCCGACCAGACCCTTCGCCAGTTTGTTGAAGACGTAATAGTCCTCGGTCAGCAGCTGGCCCGACAGGTAGAAGCCGACGGAATCACGGCCGTGCTCCGCGATGATCGTGGACAACCGGTGCGCCACCGTATCGAGGGCGATGCCCCAGTCGACCGCGCGGCGCGCCTCGTGCCGCTGGTGGCGCAGCTCCGGCTGCAACGCGCGACCGGCGTCGCTGCGCGCCGTTTCCGCGAGGCGATGTCCCTTGCTGCACAACCGGCCGAAGTTGGCGGGATGGTCCGGATCGCCCTCGACGCCGACGATCCGGCTGCCCGCGGGGCCATGCTCGGCCTCGATCACCACGCCGCAGCCGACGCCGCAGTAGCAGCAGGTCGATCGCGTGCGCGTCCGGCGGATGCCGCTCCCCCCTCCCAGGGCATGGGGAGCGGCATCCGTGCCGGAACGCGTGGCGACCGGTGCGTCCATCAGGCCGGCGCCGCCATCGACAGCCAGACCTCGTCGCCCTCCATCCGTACCGGATAGCGGCGTACGCAGCCCACGTCCGGTGCGCAGGCCTCGCCGCTTTCCAGGCCGATGGTCCAGTTGTGCAGCGGGCAGGTGACCGTGTCGCCGGCGACCAGGCCCTGTGACAACGGCCCGCCCTTGTGCGGGCAGCGGTCGGCGACCGCGAACACCCGGTCGTCGGCGGTGCGGAAGAGCGCGATGTCGGTGCCGCCGTCCTGCGCCAGCACGCGCGCGCCCAGTGCCGGGATGTCGTCGAGCACGCAGATGCGGATCCAGCCAGTGTGTCGTGCCATCGCTCAGCCCTCCACCGCGACGAGCCGGGCGTCGATGCGCAACGGCTCGTATTCGCGCCGCCGGCTGCCCGCGATGCGTTCCGCCCATGGATCCGGCAGGCCCTCCAGCGCGTACAGCAGGCGCTCGAACAGCGCGCGCCGGTTTGTGGCGTCCTCCACCACGCGCTGTTTCACATAGTCCAGGCCCACGCGCTCGATGTAGTGAACGGTGCGGTCCAGGTAATAGGCCTCCTCGCGATAGAGCTGCAGGAATGCGCCGGTGTATTCCTTGACCTCGTCGGCGTTGCGCACCTTGCACAGGAAGCGCGCGACCTCGGTCTTGATGCCACCGTTGCCACCGACGTGGATCTCCCAGCCCGAGTCCACCGCGATGATGCCCACGTCCTTGATGCCCGATTCGGCGCAGTTGCGCGGGCAGCCCGAGACCGCCAGCTTCACCTTGTGCGGGCTCCACATGTTGGCGAGCATCGTCTCCAGGTCGATGCCCATCTGCGTGCTGTTCTGCGTCCCGAAGCGGCAGAACTCGCTGCCGACGCAGGTCTTCACCGTGCGGATCGACTTGCCGTAGGCATGCCCGGATTTCATGCCGAGGTCCTTCCAGACCTCGACCAGGTCCTCCTTCTTCACCCCGAGCAGGTCGATGCGCTGGCCGCCCGTGACCTTGACCATCGGGATCGCGAACTTGTCGGCGACGTCGGCGATGCGTCGCAGTTCCGACGGATTGGTGACGCCACCCTTCATCTGCGGCACCACCGAGTAGGTGCCGTCCTTCTGGATGTTGGCATGCACGCGTTCGTTGACCAGGCGCGACTGCGGGTCGTCGACTGCCTCGTGCGGCCAGGTGGAGACCAGGTAGTAGTTGATCGCCGGGCGGCAGGTGGCGCAGCCATTGGGCGTGCGCCACTCCATGAAGGCATAGGCCTGCGCATGGCTGAGCAGGCGGTGCTCGCGGATCGCCTGGCGCACCTCCGCATGCGTGTGCGACGTGCAACCGCAGACCGCTTTCGTCTTCGGCGTCTCCTGGAAGTTCGAACCCAGGCAGTTCATCAGGATCTGCTCGACCAGGCCGGTGCAGGACCCGCAGGAGCTCGCTGCCTTGGTCTGCTTCTTGACCTCGTCGACGGTGAACAGGCCCTGCTCGCTGATGGCCTTCACGATCGTGCCCTTGCAGACGCCGTTGCAGCCACAAACCTCGTCGCCGTCGGCCATGGTCGCCGCGCGGCTCTGGCCCGACGTGCCCGCCTCGCCCAGCGCGGTCTCGCCGAAGATCAGCTGGTCGCGGCGGTCGTCGATCGGCGTGGCGTCCTTCAGCAGTTTGAGGTACCAGCCGCCGTCCTCGGTGTCGCCGTAGAGGCAGGCGCCGACCAGCCGGTCACCCTGCACCACCAGGCGCTTGTAGACGCCGCCCGCCGGGTCGGACAGCACGATGTCCTCGCAGCCCTCGCCACCCATGAAATTGCCGGCGGAGAACAGGTCGATCCCGGTGACCTTGAGCTTGGTGGAGGACACCGAACCCTTGTAGATGCCGATGCCGTACTGCGCCAGGTGGTTGGCGCAGATCTTGGCCTGCTCGAACAGCGGCGCGACCAGACCGTAGGCGATCCCGCGGTGGTTGGCGCATTCGCCGACCGCGTACACGCGCGGGTCGTAGGTCTGCAGGGTGTCGTTGACGACCACGCCGCGGTCGCAGTGGATGCCGGCTTCCTGCGCCAGCGTGGCGTTCGGGCGGATACCGACCGCCATCACCACCAGGTCGGCCGGCAGTTCGGTGCCGTCGGAGAAGCGCACGCCGACCGCTTCGCCGGCGTCGTTGCCGATAATCTCGGTAGTCGACGTGTTCAGCCGGAAACCCAGGCCACGTTCGGCCAGCGACTTCTGCAGCAGCTGCGCCGCCACCGGATCGAGCTGGCGCTCCAGCAGCCAGCCGGCGAGGTGGACGACGGTGACGTCCATGCCACGCAGCTTCAGGCCATTCGCCGCTTCCAGCCCAAGCAGGCCGCCACCGATCACCACGGCGTGCTTCTTGACCCTGGCCGCCTCGATCATTGCCTGCGTGTCGTGGATGTCGCGGTAGCCGATGACGCCCTGCAGGTCCTTGCCCGGGATCGGCAGGATGAAGGGCATGGATCCGGTCGCCAGCAACAGGCGGTCGTACTCCGCCTCGGTTCCGTCGTCGGCCACCACCTTGCGGTGCACGCGGTCGATGCGCACGACCTGCTTGCCCAGGTGCAGGCGGATGCCGTTATCCGCGTACCACTCGAGCGGATTGAGGACGATGTCCTCGAAGGCCTGCTCGCCCGCCAGCACCGGCGACAGCAGGATGCGGTTGTAGTTCGGGTGGGGCTCGGCGCCGAACACCGTGATGTCGTACATGTCCGGCACCAGCTTCAGCAGCTCCTCGAGCGTGCGGATGCCGGCCATGCCGTTGCCCACCACCACCAGCCGGGGTTTCTTCATCGTCGTGCTCTCCGGGTCAGACGCGTGCCGCGCCGGTGGCGGCCCAGTGCAGGCGCCAGCGTTGCTTGACGCCGACCAGGCACAGCGCCGCGGTCATCGCGACGACGGCAAACAGCCACAGCCCCAGGGCGTATGAACCAAGCTGCTGCTTGACCACGCCCAGCCCGGCCGCAAGCAGGAAGCCACCGACGCCGCCGGCCATGCCGATCAGGCCCGTCATCAGGCCGATCTCCGCGCCGAAGCGCTGCGGCACCAGCTGGAACACCGCACCGTTGCCAGCACCCAGGCACAGCAGCGTCAGCACGAACAGCGCCACCGTCGCCGCCGCACCGCCGATGCCCAGTGCCGCGGTGGCGACCAGCACCGTGACCGCGACATAGACCATCTGCAGCGAGCGCGTGCCACCGATGCGGTCGGCAATGACGCCACCCAGTGGACGCATCAGCGAACCGGCCAGCACGCAGGCGGCGGTCGCCCAGCCGGCGAGCTTCGGCTCGAAGCCGAACTGGTCATGGAAGTAGCCGGGCAAGGCACCGGCGAAGCCGACGAAGCCGCCGAAGGTGATCGCGTAGAAGAACATGAACCACCAGGAATCGCGGTTGCCGACCAGCACCGTCGCGTAGTCGCGCAGGCCTTTGCGCGGCACCGCGACCGGCGCGTCCTTCGCGAAGACCAGGAAGATTGCCAGCACCACCAGCAACGGAATGCAGGCCAGGCCGAACACGTTCTGGTAGCCGAAGGCGATCGCAAGCGCCGGCGCGAACAGGGCCGCCAGCACCGTGCCCGAGTTGCCGGCACCGGCGATGCCCAGCGCCGTGCCCTGGTGCTCCGGCGGATACCAGCGCGAGGCCAGTGGCAGCGCGACCGCGAAGGACGCGCCGGCCACGCCGAGCATCACGCCCAGCAGCAGCACCTGGCCGAGGCTGTGGACGCCGACTTTCCAGGCGACGGCCAGCGCGATGATCACCACGACCTGCGCCAGCGCTCCGGTGCGCTTCGCGCCGATGCGGTCCGCCATCAGGCCGAGGAACAACCGCAACAGGGCGCCGCACAGGATCGGTACGGCGACCATCAGGGCACGCTGCTGGGTGTCGAGCTGCAGCGCCTCGGCGATCTGTACCTGCAGCGGCCCCAGCAGGTACCAGACCATGAAGCTGAGGTCGAAATAGAGGAAGGCCGACAGCAACGTCGGTGCATGGCCCGCCTGCCAGAAACTCCGGTTCATCCGCACGCCTCCTGCAACGGCCGCGGCGCGCTGGCGCACACGGCATGGGTTGGAAAGTCGGAAAAGAAAACGGCGCCCCCCGGTGGATGCCGGGAAAGACGCCGTTGTCTTGGGCAGCGAAAGCCTGCGTTGGCCCTGCTGCCGGAGCTTCGTTTTCAGGTTGCTGCCGATTGCCTAGTCGCGATCCGCCCTGCCTCCCTGGCACCCCCGCCCCCGCGTGGATGCCCTCGTGCCTCGACGCCGCACAGCGGCGCCCGATCGTCACCTTCTCCCCCTGCCGGCCCGTTCGCGGCGGCGGCACCGTTGCCTGCCTCCGCGGACACCGCATGGATCCCATGCATCGGCCGTGGATCGACCCTAGCGCGCTTTTGTGCGCTGCACAAATCCAGTTTCCAATGCAACCGTCAGGCGCGCCCGCCGTCGAAAAGCACGCTCCCACGAATGTCGTGCGGCGACACCGCGACACCGGACACGCGGGCCGCGTCCCGGTAGATCGCGACCTGCTGCACGGCCGCGACGGCCTCGCGATCCATGGCCTCCGCACCGTCCAGCAAACCCCAGCGGCGGAACTGCCGGCGGAACCAGTAGCCGTCCGACAGCCAGGGCATGTTGACCTCCCCGCCACCGTGGAAACGCAGGCGGGTGCGCTCCGCAACGGCCGGTTCGTCCGGCAACAGGCAGGCCGCGACCTGCGCGGCAGGCTGGTCGATCACATCGGGGCGGGCCAGCCATTCGACCGCCTCCCGGCGATTGTCGGCGTCATCGAGCCAGCGGCAGGCCTCCAGCACGGTGGCGGTAAGGGCGACGGCGCGACCCGGATCGGCATCGATGAAGTCGCGCCGGCAGGCGAGCACCTTTTCCGGATGGCCGGGCCAGATCTCGCCACTGCGGATCACCCGCCGTCCGAGCCCGCGTGCCTCCGCCTGCGCCGACCAGGGTTCGCCGGCGCAATAGCCGTCGATCTCGCCGGACTCCATCGCCCACGGCATCTGCGGCGGCGGCAGGGTGACGATGCGCACGTCACGCATCGGGTCGACGCCCTGGGCCGCCAGCCAGTAGTACAGCCACATCGCATGCGTACCCGTGGGAAACGTCTGCGCAAACACCGCCGGTCTTGGCAGGGTCGCCAGTGCCTTGCCGAGTGTGCGCATCTGCGCGAGCGCGTCCGCGAGCCGCGTCGACAGGGTGATCGCCTGGCCGTTCTGGTTGAGCGTCAGCAGCACTGCCATGTCGACCTGCGGGCCGCCGATGCCCGCCTGCAGGCCATGCACCATGCCCGCCAGCGCATGCGCGGCGTCGAGTTCGCCGGAAATCAGGCGGTCGCGGACCGCGGCCCACGAGGCCTGTCGGCGCAGTTCGAAGGCCAGGCCGTGGCGACGGTCCAGCCCGAGTTCGCGCGCGACCACCAGCGGTGCGCAGTCGACCAGCGGGATGAAACCCAGCTGCAGGACGGAAGGGTTCGATGTCATGCGGTCCTCATCCGAGCAGGTCGGCCATGCCGATGATCTGGCGGGCAACGTCGGCCAGCCGCACCCCCTGGCGCATCGCCTGCTGGCGGAGCGCGGTATAGGCCTCGTCCTCGCTCATGCGGCGCTTCTCCATCAGCAGCCCCTTGGCGCGGTCGACGACCTTTCGGTCGAGCAGCTGCTGGCGGGCCTGGTCGAGTTCGCGCTGCACCCGCGCCTGCTGGTCGAAGCGCGCCTGCGCGACGCGGAGGATCGGCGCCAGCCGCTGCGGGCTGAGGCCATCGACGATATAGGCGGTCACGCCGGCACCGACGGCGGCCTCGATCAGCCCCTCGTCGCGATCGTTGGCGAACATCACCACCGGCCGCGGCGCATGCCGGTGCATGACCGCCAGCTGCTCCAGGGTGTCGCGCGACGGCGATTCGACATCGAGGATCACCACGTCCGGACGCTGCGTCTCCACCGCCTTCAGCAGGGCACCCGCAGTCGCCACGCCGTCGAGCACGTCATGGCCCAACGCGCGGAGCGCCGCGCGAAGATCGCCGATCTGCCTTTCGGTATCGTTGACGAGAAGGACCCGTAGCATGCCGATGACACCGGTGGGTTACAGTCATGTTGCCATGCAACATTCCGGTTTGGCGAGTCCCGCCGGATGCCCCGTCCCGAAGGAGTGCCGATGCGCCTGTTCCCCCTGTTCGCCGACCTGGACGGCCGCGAAGTGCTGGTGGTCGGCGGTGGCGACGTGGCGCTGCGCAAGGTCGAAGCCCTGCTCGGCGCGGGCGCCCGCGTGCGGCTGTTCGCGCTCGAGCTGCATCCGACGCTGCAGGACTGGCTGGCCCACGGGCGGCTGGTGCGCCTCCCGGGCGATTTCAATCCGGACTGGATCGACGGCTGCTGGCTGGTCGTCGCTGCGACCGACGACGCTGACTTCAACGCCCACCTGGCCGCCGAGGCCGGGCGCCGCCGCCGGCTCGCCAACATCGTCGACGATGCCGCACTGTCGACCTTCCAGGTCCCGGCGATCGTGGACCGCAGCCCGCTGCTGGTCGCCATCTCATCGGCCGGCGCCGCACCGATGCTGGCCCGGCGCGTGCGCGAGCAGCTGGAAGCTACCCTCGACGCCTCGCTGGGGCCACTCGCCGACCTGTTCGCGCGCCATCGCGACGCCATCCGCCATGCACTGCCGGACCTGGCCCAGCGGCGGCGCTGGTTCGAGGCGGTACTGGACGGGCGCATTCCCGCGCTGTTGCGCGAACGGCGCCTCGATGAAGCGGAGGCCGCACTCGCGGCGGGCCTGGCTGCGGATGCACCGGCGGCGACCGGCAGCGTGGCCCTGGTCGGCGTCGGCCCTGGCGACCCGTCGCTGTTGACCCTGCACGCGCTGCGCGCGATGCATCGGGTCGACCGGTTGTTCTACGACGAAGCGGTCCCGCCGGACCTGCGCGCGCTCGCACGCCGCGACGCCCACGTCGAGATACTCTCCGCCGACGACGGAGCGGCACGGGCGAAGGTCGTCGACGCCGCCCTGCGGGGGGTACGCGTCGTGGTTCTCGCGCCGGGCGACGCCTTCCGCCGGGGTGAACGCAGCGGATGGGCCGACGCGGTCCGCGCGGCCGGCCTGCCCTGCGAAGTCGTCGCCGGCATCGTGGCCGACTGAGCCTCAGCCGGCGCGCAGGTCCTGCCGCGCGTTGAGGAAATCCGCAGCGGTGATGGCCTTGCCGCCGTCACGCTGCAACGTGCGGATGCGCAGCACGCCGGTGCCGCAGGCCACATCCAGGCCCTCACGGCCTGCACGCAGCAGGGTGCCAGGCGGGGCGCCATGCGCTTCGTCGAGGGCCACCGCGGCGTGGACGCGCAGCCGCTCGCCGGCCAGCTGGCACTCGGCCATCGGCCACGGGTTGAAGGCGCGGACGGTCGCGGCGAGGCTGGCGGCCGGACGGTGCCAGTCGAGCTTCGCCTCCGCCTTGTCCAGCTTGTGCGCGTAGGTGACGCCCGCCTCCGGCTGGGCGCGGGGCACCGGCTTGATCTCGGCCCGCAACAGGCCCAGGCCATCGGCGAGCACCTGCGCGCCCAGCTGGGACAGGCGATCGTGCAAGTGCCCGCCGGTCTCGTCGGCGCCGATCCCGATGGCCTGCGACAGCAGCACCGGACCGCTGTCCAGGCCCTTTTCCATCTGCATCAGGCACACGCCCGTCTCCGCGTCACCCGCCTGGATCGCCCGCTGGATCGGCGCCGCGCCGCGCCAGCGCGGCAACAGCGAGGCGTGTACGTTCCAGCAGCCGTGCGCGGGGATATCGAGCACCGACTGCGGCAGGATCAGGCCGTACGCCACCACCACCATCAGGTCGGGCTGCAGGTCGCGCAGCGCCCGTTTCGTTTCGCGCGCGCGGAAGTTCCCGGGCTGACGGACCTCGAAGCCCAGTTCGAGTGCGGCCTGTTTGACCGGGGAAGGGGCGAGCCCGCGCCCACGGCCGGCGGGACGATCGGGCTGGGTATAGACCGCCACCACCTCGGCGCGCGTAGCGGCGGCACGCAGGCAGGGCACGGCGAAATCGGGGGTTCCGGCAAAAACGATGCGCATGGACGGGGATCAGAACGGGGCGGGAAAGGCGGGGCCTCGGACCGGCGGCCGCACGGCAAGCGACGGCGGGCCAGGTGCAGGGACGGTCATGCGCCCTGCGTCGCGGCAGGGGGCCCGCCACCATGCCTCCGCGGCGGGGCCGCTCAGGCCGCGGCCATCCGGCGCTGCTTGGCGAGCTTCTTGCGGACCATTTCGCGCTTGAGGGGCGAGAGATAGTCGACGAACAGCTTGCCGAGCAGGTGGTCCATCTCGTGCTGGATGCAGACCGCCAGCAGGCCATCGGCGTCCAGCACCTGCTTCACGCCTTCGCGGTCGAGGTATTCGACGGTGATCCGGTCGGCCCGGGTCACGTCGGCGAAGATGCCGGGCACCGACAGGCAGCCTTCCTGGTACACCTGCTCACCGTCGCGGGCGGAGATCTCGGGGTTGATGAAGACGTAGGGCTGCTCGCGGTCCTCGCTGACGTCGATCACCATGAACCGCTTGTGCACGTCCACCTGGCTGGCCGCCAGGCCGATGCCGGGCGCGTCGTACATGGTCTCGAACATGTCGTCGATCAGCGTCTGGAATCCGGGCGTGCCGATCTCGCCCGCCTCCACCGCCTCGGCGACGGTGCGCAGGCGCGCATCGGGAAATTCGAGAATGGGGAGCAGGGCCATGGCAGTCGAAATGGGGGCGCCGGTCACAGGACGCAAGCAGGAGCCGTATTGTAACGCCGATAATGCGGCTCCCGGGCTTGCAACGGCTTGCGTCATCTGGGCTATAGTGCCGTGGGCCCCCGCCGCAACGGCGTGCTCAGGGGAAAGCTGCAAGGGGAATCAGGTAGATGGATGCCATGTTTAAACCGATCCGTGCGGTAGTTGCCGCGGCGTTGTTCACCGTTGCCACGTATGGCCTCGCGGCCGAGATGCGCGGCGATCATCCCGACACCTATGTGGTCAAGCGCGGCGATACCCTGTGGGACATCGCCGGCAGGTTCCTGCAGAAGCCCTGGCTGTGGCCTGAAATCTGGCAGGCCAATCCGCAGATCGCGAACCCGCACCTGATCTATCCCGGCGACGTCATCTCGCTGGCCTACCTCAACCGCGTCGCGGTCGACCCGGGCCCACGAGAGGAGGCCCCGATCAATGCCATTCCGCTGGCCGAGATCGAGCCCTTCCTCAAGAACCTGCGTGTCGTCGACAGCTTCGAGGAGCTGCCCTACGTGGTGGGCCTGGAAGAGGACCGGCTGCGCGGCGCCGACGGCCAGGTGGCTTACGTCAAGGGCGTGGAGTCGGCCCCGGCCGGCACCCGCTACGCGATCGTCCGCCCGACCGCCGAATACACCACGCTGGACCCGGAGCGCTGCTGCGAAATCGGCAACCGCCGTCCGCGCGACCTCGACTTCCGCGGCCGTGGCATCGCCGGCGTGGAGACGATGTGGAACCATGCCCTGCCCCCGGGTGGCGGCGACTTCCTCGGCTTCGAGCTGATGCAGCATACCGTCGGCACGATCACGCGGGGCCCGAGCGGCCAGTCCGACGTCAGCACCCTGCTGATCGACGAGCCCGGCCGCGAAGTGCGCGTTGGCGACCGCCTGATCCCGGTGGAGCCGCAGCCCTACGACCTGCAGTTCATCCCGCATCCGCCGGCGCAGCAGATGGCCTACGGCCAGGCCAAGGTGCTCGCGGTGGCCGACAGCGTCATCAGCGGCGGCCCGCGCGACGTGGTGGCCCTTTCGGTCGGCCGCCTGGACGGCGTCGACAACGGCACCGTGTTCTCCAGCTGGCGCGTCGGCAGCCTGACGCCGGACCGCGTGATGGTCGGCGCCGACCGCAGCGAGGACACCGTCGGACGCGGCTCCGAAGTGCGGCTGCCGGACGAGTTCGCCGGGCACATCATGGTGTTCCGCACCTTCGACCGGGTCAGCTACGGCCTGGTCATGGACGGCATCCGCCCGGTGCAGGTCGGCCAGGAGCTCAAGCACCCGGACGCGGAGTCCTGAGCCGGCTCGGATTTTTCCTACACGTTTGCGAGACGGCGCCCGAGGGCGCCGTTTTCGTTCGCGTGCCACGCTGGCCGCTCTACAGGAGCGACCCCGCATGGATGAGGACACCCGGGCGCTGCTGCGCCTGATCGCATGCCGCGGCCCGCTGGCCGCGCGACTCCGGATGCTCGAGGAGGCCGGCAGCCCGTCTGCCGCCCTGCTGGCGGGCGCGGCCACCTGGCGCGCATGCGGCCTGCCCACCGAGGCCATCATGGCCTTGAGGGCCGACACGCCAGCCGACCCCGCCACGCGGGCCTGGCTCGACCGGCCGGGCCACCGCCTGCTCGGCTGGCACGACCCGGACTATCCGCCGCTGCTGCGCCAGCTCACGCAACCGCCGCTGGCCCTGTTCGTGGCCGGCGAGCCCACCCGGCTGTGGCACCCCTCCATTGCGATCGTGGGAAGCCGCCAGGCGACTCCGGGGGGTCTCGACCACGCCGCCGCCTTCGCCCGCGCCCTGGCCCTGCGCGGCTGGGCCGTGGCAAGCGGACTCGCGGCCGGGGTGGACGCGGCCGCACACGCGGCATGCCTCGATGCCGGCGGCCTGACCGCCGCCGTGGTCGGCACCGGTCCGGACATCGCCTACCCGCGACGCAACGCCGCCCTGCACGCCCGCATCCTTGCCGCCACCCCGGACCGGGGGGTGCTGGTCAGCGAGCACCTGCCCGGTACCGCGCCCCATCGAAGCCATTTTCCCCGGCGCAACCGCCTGCTGGCCGGGCTGTCGCTGGGCACCCTCGTGGTGGAGGCAGCCGAGCGCTCCGGCGCGCTGATCACTGCACGGCTCGCCGCCGAGGCGGGTCGCGAGGTCTTCGCGCTGCCCGGCGCCCTGGGCAACCCCATGGCGCGCGGCTGCCACCGGCTGATCCGCGAGGGCGCCACCCTGGTCCGTGACGCCGGGGACATCATCGAAACGCTCGCCCCACTCGCCGAACGCCTGGCCGGGGACTTGCAAGCCCGCCTGGCCGGCCCCACATCGGAGGGCCGGACCCACGCCCTCCGGCCAGCGCCCAGCCCGGGCACGGCCCCGCCAAGCGTGGATCTCGCGCTACCGCGCGACAGCCCGGACCACAACAACTTGTGGCAAGCCCTCGGCCATGACCCCAGTGATATGGATCAACTGGTCGAGCGCAGCGGATTGACGGCTGCCCAAGTGTCCTCCATGCTGCTGCACATGGAGCTAGATGGACACGTGACGTCTCGGCATGGCCGCTACTCCCGCCGCCACTGAACGGACACGGTCGGAACCCCCGCCAGGCAGGCCACCGCCGGGCGGGTCCTCCTGACCCACGGCGCCGCACGCGGCGCAGGCCGAGGGAAATGAAAGAGAGCATCCTGGACGTCCTGCTGTACCTGTTCGAGCATTACTTCACCCAGGAGACGGATCTTGTCCGCGACACGGCCTCCCTCACCGGCGGTCCGCTGATCGAGGAACTTGGCCAGGCGGGCTTCAGCCCCGCGGAAATCAACAAGGCCTTCGAGTGGCTGGACGCCCTCGCCCGCCAGCGCCCCGACACCCCGGTCGCCCGCGCCAGCCTGCCCACCCGCGTCTACGCCGCGCCGGAACTGGACCGGCTGGATGCCGAGTGCCGCGGCTTCCTGCTGTTCCTCGAACAGCATGGCGTGCTCGATGCCGGGCAGCGCGAGCTGGTGATTGACCGCGCGATGGCACTGGAGCAGGACGACCTCGACCTGGACGACCTCAAGTGGGTGGTCCTGATGGTGTTGTTCAACCAGCCGGGTGCCGAGGCGGCTTACGCCTGGATGGAAACGCAGATCTTCGCCGACGAGCCCGAACCGGTGCATTGACCCCGCGGCGGCCGGTCCCGGCGCTTGCGTCGCGTGAGCCAGATCGTTAAATAGGGGTCCGGCGGGCCGAGGGTCCGCCTTCAAAAACGGCCGTCGTCTGGGGAACGTGCGTCGGCACCGCAAGGACAGGGGAGACGCATGATCCAGTGGTACACACACGATCCGTCGCGGGGACGCAGCGGCCCGCTCGACGTCGACGCCCTGCGCGAGGCATGGGCCCGCGGCGAGGTGGATGGCAGCACCCTCGCGTGGCGGGACGGGATGCCGGGCTGGCGTCCGCTGGCGGAGTTCGCCATTGAACTGGGCCTGCCCGCCCGGACGGTCCCACCCCCGCTGCCTGGCACCGCGCTTCCGACGTCGCCCGCGGCCCCGCCGCCGAAGAAGCTGTCGGGCTGTGCGATCACCGCGATCGTCGCGGCCTGCGCCGCGCTGTTCCTGGTGCCGATCCTCGCCATCATCGCCGCGGTGGCGCTGCCGGCGTACCAGGACTACGTGCATCGGGCGCATGTCGCGGAGGCGCTCAGCACCGTCACGCCGCTGAAGGTGATGGTGGTGGAGCACTGGCAGGACCAGGGCGCCTGTCCCGACGCCGCCACCCCGGGCTTCGGTGATCTCGAGCCCTACCGCGGTGCCCAGGTGGCCGGGATCGAGCTCGACGGTACGCGCAAGGACACCTGCGTGATCGAACTCGTGTTCGGCGCGCCCGCCGATGGGGAAGACGGCGACCTGGCAGGCGAGACGCTGCAGCTCCGCCTGCTGCCCGAGGCACGCAACGAATGGGAATGCGCCGGGGGCAGCCTGCCGGACAAGTACCGGCCGGCGCAGTGTCGCGGCGGCCACCTCGCCGTCCCGCCCGACGACAACTTCTCGAAGCACAAGGAATGACGATGACGCAGTGGTACTACAGCGACGACGCCCGGAACCGCCAGGGGCCGGTGCCTGCGTCGGACATGGCCGCCCTGCATGCGGAGGCGCGGCTCCAGCCGGACACGCTGGTCTGGCGGGAAGGCATGGACCAGTGGCAGCCGTGGCGGACGGTGATGGGCGAGGTCCTGCCCGCCTCTCCCGACGCAACCGCGCGCACGCTTGCCGACGGCGTCAATCCGTACGAAACGGTGCCGGCGCGTGGTGCGGCCACGCCCTCCGCCGGCCTGGATTCGCCCTATGCACCGCCCAGCGCACAGTTGGCCGACCTCAGCGGCCACGTGGCCGGCGGCGCGGTGGTCTACGCCGGCTTCTGGAAGCGCGCAGCCGCCTACATGATCGACTACTTCGTGATCGGCATGGTGACCTGGGTGGTCCAGATGGTGGTGATGGCGATGTTCTTCGGCGTGGGCGCCGGCGCGATGGCCACCGGCGACGCGGGCGCCATCATGGCGGGAGGCATGGTCGGCATGCTGGTCGGGATGATTGCCATCCCGCTGGTGCTCCAGGCGATCTACTACGCCGCCTTCCACGCATCGGCCAAGCAGGCGACGCTGGGCAAGATGGCGATCGGCATCAAGGTGACCGACGACGCCGGCCAGCGCATTTCCTTTGCCCGGGGCATTGGCCGGTTCTTCGCCGCCATCGTCAGCTCGCTGCTGCTGTGCATCGGCTACATCATGGCGGGCTTCACCGAGCGCAAGCGCGCCCTGCACGACATGATGTGCAGCACGCTCGTCGTGGACCAGTGGGCCTTCACCGCCCATCCCGAGCGCCAGGATCCGCGACTGGGCACCGTCGCCACGGTCATCCTGGTGATCGGCGGACTGCTGGTGCTCGGCTATGTCGGCCTGATGATGCTGATCGGCGCGATGGCCGTGATGGGCGGTAACTGAACCCGCGGGGCCGGTCCGGCTTGACAGCTGGCCGGCCGCCGTGATTCCACTATATATAAGGAATCCCCCCGGACGCCCGCGCCCTTGCCGCGGGCGTCGCCTTCTTTGCTGTATACAGATGCGGGGCACGACGCCGCCCCGTGGAGCCCCGCATGGCCAAGAACCTCCTCATCGTGGAATCGCCCGCCAAGGCGAAGACGATCAACAAGTACCTCGGCAAGGACTTCACCGTCCTGGCGTCCTACGGCCATGTCCGCGACCTCGTGCCCAAGGAGGGCGCGGTGGATCCCGAGAACGGCTTCTCGATGCGCTACGACGTGATCGAGAAGAACGAAAAGCATGTCGACGCGATCGCCAAGGCGGCCCGCAAGGCCGAAGCGCTGTTCCTGGCCACCGACCCGGATCGCGAAGGCGAGGCGATCAGCTGGCACATCGCGGAGATCCTGGCCGAGCGCGGGCTGATCGAGGACAAGCCGCTGCAGCGCGTCGTGTTCACCGAGATCACCCCGCGCGCGATCAAGGAGGCGATGAACCATCCGCGCGACATCTCCGAGCCGCTGGTCGATGCCCAGCAGGCGCGCCGCGCGCTCGACTACCTGGTCGGCTTCAACCTGTCGCCGGTGCTGTGGCGCAAGGTGCAGGCCGGGCTGTCCGCGGGCCGCGTGCAGTCGCCCGCGCTGCGGATGATCGTCGAGCGCGAGGAGGAGATCGAAGCGTTCCGGGCACGCGAGTACTGGTCCGTCGAAGCCGAGTGCAAGCACCCGAAGCAGGACTTCACCGCGCGCCTGGTCAAGCTGGACGGACAGAAATTCGAGCAGTTCACCCTGACCAACGGCGAGGACGCCGAGGCGGCGCGCCAGCGCATCGTCAAGGATGCCGGCGGCGTGCTGCAGGTCACCGACGTCAACTCCAAGGAACGCAAGCGCCGGCCGGCGCCGCCGTTCACCACCTCGACGCTGCAGCAGGAGGCCTCGCGCAAGCTCGGCTTCACGACGAAGCGCACCATGCAGGTCGCGCAGAAGCTGTACGAGGGCGTGGCGATCGGCGAGGAGGGCACGGTCGGCCTGATCACTTACATGCGTACCGACTCGGTGAACCTGTCGGCCGACGCGCTGGCGGAGCTGCGCGACGTGATCGCGCGCGACTTCGGCACCGGCGCACTGCCGGACAAGCCCAATGCCTACCAGACCAAGTCGAAGAACGCGCAGGAGGCCCACGAGGCCATCCGGCCCACCTCTGCCCTGCGCACCCCGGCGCAGGTCGCCCGGTTCCTGGACGACGACCAGCGCCGCCTGTACGAACTGGTCTGGAAGCGCACCGTGGCCTGCCAGATGATCCCGGCCCGCCTGAACACCGTGTCGGTCGACATGGCGGCCGGCAGCGAGCATGCCTTCCGCGTCTCCGGCACGACCGTGGTCGATCCGGGCTTCCTCGCCGTGTACGAGGAGGGCAAGGACGCGAAGGGCAAGGACGACGACGACGAGGGCCGCAAGCTCCCGGCGATGAAACCGGGCGACCGCGTGTCGCTCGAACGCGTGCATGCCGACCAGCACTTCACCGAGCCGCCGCCGCGCTATTCGGAAGCCTCGCTGGTGAAGGCGCTGGAGGAGTTCGGCATCGGCCGCCCTTCGACCTACGCGTCGATCATCGCCACCCTGCTGTTCCGCAAGTACGTGGAACTCGAAAGCCGCCGCTTCCGTCCGACCGACGTCGGCCGCGCGGTCAGCAAGTTCCTGTCGACGCATTTCACCCAGTACGTCGACTACGACTTCACTGCGCGGATGGAAGACGAACTGGACGCCATCAGTCGCGGCGAAGAGGAATGGGTGCCGCTGATGGAGAAGTTCTGGGACCCGTTCAAGGAACTGGTCGAGGAGAAGAAAGCCAACCTCGACAAGATCGATGCGGGCAGCGTGCGCGTGCTGGGCGACGATCCCGTCAGTGGCCGCCAGGTCAGCGCGCGCATCGGCAAGTACGGCCCGCTGGTGCAGATGGGCACGGTCGAGGACGAGGAGAAGCCGAAGTTCGCGTCGCTGCGGCCGGGGCAGAGCATCTACTCGATCACCATGGAGGAGGCGCTGGAGCTGTTCAAGATGCCGCGCATGCTGGGCGAGTCCAACGGCGAGGCGGTCAGCGTCGGCATCGGCCGCTTCGGCCCGTTCGCCAAGCGCGGGAGCACCTATGCCTCCCTCACGAAGGAAGACGACCCCTTCACCATCGATTTCGCGCGTGCCGTCGCGCTGGTCGAGGAGAAGGAGGAGATCGCCCGCAACCGCATCATCAGGGAATGGGACGGCCACGACATCCAAGTGCTCAACGGGCGCTTCGGTCCCTACATCAGCGACGGCAAGCTCAACGGCAAGATCCCGAAGGACCGTGAGCCTGCCTCGCTCACGCTCGATGAGGCGCTGAAGCTGCTCGAGGAAACCGGCAAGCCGGCGCGTGGCCGTTTTGCCAAGAAGGCGGCGAAGAAGGCGGCGCCGGCCAAGAAGGCCGTGAAGAAGGTCGCAAAGAAGGCGACCAAGAAGGCGGCCACGAAAAAGGTGGCGAAGAAGGCGGCGAAGAAGGCAAGCGGGAAAGCGGTGAAGAAGGCGCCCGCCAGGAAGACGGTTGCCAAACGCGCGAAGACCCCGGGCGACTGATGCCATGGCCGGGTTTTGACCACCCGGCCAATGCAGGTCAAAGCGGACACGGGCCAGGAGGGCGTCGTCAAGCGATTCCGATGAAAGGTCGCATCGAGGGCGGCCTTCCGGTCCGCATGTCACAGATTCTGGATGACATCGTTGTCTATCCTCGGGCCACGGGGGGATCCGGACAGGACATCCAATAGAGGATCTGAGTCATGAAGACGTATCCAACGCTGCGGCTCGCCGCCGTGGCGGCCTGCCTGTTGGCGGGCAGCAGCCTGCCGTGGGGCGAGGCCCACGCGCACGGCACCATGGTCAAGCCGTCCAGCCGCATCTACACCTGCGCCCAGGGCAACAAGGAGAACCCCTCCGACCCGGCTTGCCGGGCGGCCTGGGAAGTCGCGGGGCCCCACCTGTTCTACGACTGGATGAGCATCAACCAGGCCAACGCGAACGGGAACCACCAGGCCGTCGTGCCCGACGGCAAGCTGTGCAGCGGCAACAACCCCACCTTCCGCGGCCTCGATATCGTCCGTGACGACTGGCAGGCCACCCCGGTGCAGCCTGGCCCCTACGAGTTCCACTTCAAGGGCACCGCGCCGCATGCCACGCGCGACTGGGTCTTCTACGTCACCCGCGAGGGCTGGGACCCCAACAGCACCCTGAGGTGGTCCGACCTGCAGGAGTTCTGCCGCATCGGCAACGTGCCGCTTTCGGCCGACGGCAACTACCACCTCGGCTGCCAGCTGCCGCAGCGCACCGGTCGCCACGTGGTCTACAACACCTGGCAGCGCTCGGACTCCACGGAAGCCTTCTATACCTGCGTGGACGTGAGCTTCGGCGGGGTCACCAACCCACCGCCGCCGGCGGAGTGGACGGATGCCGGGGCGCTGGTCGCCGAGACCGCGCTGCCGGTCGGCACCACGGTCGGGGTACGCGTGTTCAATGCCGACGGCAGCGACGCCGAGCGTATCGACACGACGATCTCGACGACACAGCAGGGATCGACCTCCGGCTGGCCGAAGCACGTGGGCGACGCGGTCAATGCCCGCGCCAGCCTCGTCCGTATCGGCGTGATGCAGAACGGCGTCATCACCCCGGTGGCGTCGCCCAGCGCCAATCGCGTCTTCCTGCGCGGCGAGGGCCGTCGCCACCAGGTCGACATCACCCTGCCGCAGGATCCGCCGCCGCCCGGCGACTACGATTTCGTCTACCCCGACGGGATCGGCCAGTACGTGCCGGGCGAAACCGTGGTGAAAGCCAGCAACGGGAAACTGTATGCGTGCCGCCCGTTCCCGCATGGCGGCTGGTGCAACGTCAACAGCGCGGCGCACTACGGCCCGGGTGTCGGCAGCAACTGGCAGGATGCCTGGATCGAGTACTGATCCGCCCCGGGTGCTCGCGCCGGCCGGCGGCAGCTGACAGACTGCGCGCATGAGCACGACACCCGACCTCGACGCCGCCGTCGCCGCCCTACGCGGCGGCGGCGTCATCGCCTACCCCACCGAAGCCGTCTGGGGCCTGGGCTGCGACCCCTTCGACCAGGCCGCGGTGCTGCGGCTGCTCGACATCAAGCAGCGCGCGGTGGAGAAGGGCCTGATCCTCATCGCCGCCTCGCCCGCCCAGCTGGACGGGCTGGTGGACTGGCCGGCCCTGCCCGAAGCGCGGCGCGAGGCGGTCCTCGCCAGTTGGCCCGGCCCCCATACCTGGGTCGTCCCCGCGACCGGTCGCGTCCCCGGCTGGATCACCGGCGCATTCGACAGCGTGGCGGTGCGCGTCAGCGCGCATCCGGAGGTGGTGGCGCTGTGCACCCTGTTCGGCGCGCCCCTGGTGTCCACCAGCGCCAACCCGGGCGGTGAGCCCCCGGCCTACTGCCGTGAGGCCCTCGCTCCTGCCCTCCTCGCACGAATCGACGCACTGGGACCCGGCGAGACGAGTGGCGGCAGCGCGCCTTCGACGATCCGTGATGCACGCGACGGTCGGGTACTGCGCGCCTGAACGGCGGCGGCTTCCGTCGCGCCGTCGCCGGGGGCAAGATGGTCGCATGAGGCACGCTGCGCTCCCCCTCCTGCTGACCGGCCTGCTCGCGATGCCGCCGGACGCGCGTGCGGACGACGAGGTCACGATCTACCGCTGCACCGACGCGGGCGGCGCCCTCACCCTGCGCGATACCCCCTGCAAGGCAGGCGAGGCGGCGCAGGTGCAGACCATGGTCCGACCGAGGGACCCGCCACCCGCGCCGGCAGCGCCGCCCGCACCGGCGCCCGCACCGGCGACGCCTGCATCGGCAGCGGCCCCGCCCCGCGTGGTCTACCGGCAACCGCCCCGCCCGCTGTACGAGTGCGTCACCCCGGACGGGGAGACCTACACCAGCGAAACGCCGGAAGGCAATCCACGCTGGGTGCCGCTGTGGACGTTGGGCTACCCGGCCGCCGCGTATCCGGGTGGCCACTACCGGGCCCGCGTCGATACCACGAGCGGCAGCGTGAGCGGATCGGTCCAGGTCGGTGGCGGTCACCGCCCGAGGCCACCGGCGGGCGTGGTCGGGTACCCCGCCGGCACGTGGGTCCGCGACGCCTGCAGTGCGCTTCCCCAACAGGAAGTCTGCGCCCGCCTGCGAGATCGCCGCTATGCCCTGGACCGTCGCTACAACAGTGCGCTGCAGAGCGAGCAGCACGCGATCGTCAATGAACAGCGCGGCATCGACGCACGCCTGGCCAACGACTGCGGAGACTGACGATGCGCGCCTGGCTGTGCTTCCTGGCGCTGGCATGCGGCGCGCTGAACGTGTCGACCGCCGACGCGCAGACGACGCTGTACCGCTGCACCGATGGCGACGGCAACCTGACCATCCAGAGCGCCCCTTGCCCGAAAGGTACGCAGGAGCGCACCCAGGTGGTGGAAGACCTGCCCAGCGCTCCGCCCGCGCCCGCCACGGCCCGCGACTTGCCGGAACCCGAATGGCAACTGCAGTCGACCCCAGCGCCCGCCGCCACCCCGCCGGACATGCCACCTGCGGTCGTCCCGGTAACCCCGGCCGAACCGCTGATCCCTGAGCCCGGCCAGCCGATCATCCGGGAGAAGCCGTTGGAGGTGTCGTCGGACGGCATCGGGCCCGGCGCCACCGGACGTGATGACTTCCAGTTGCTGGACTCCGGCACGCCGCAGGCGGAGCGCGACCCGGTGACCGACCGGCCGGAGGACCAGGCGCGCAACCCCGTCGATGAGGGCGGCACGCCACGGGTTCCGCCCCCCACCCTGTATGCCTGCCGGACCTGGGACAACGACACCTACTACGGCGAACTCGCCGAGCCGCCTCCGCGCTGTGCGCCGCTGGAAGTGACGGGGTTGGGTGGCGTAGCGGGAATCGGTGCGGGACGTGCCTGCGAAATGCGCGATGACGTGTGCCAGCCGGTGGCCGAAGACAGGTTGTGCGACGCCTGGCGGTACCGCCTCCGCGACCAGCAGGCGCAACTGGTGTTCGCGCGTACCGATGACCCGGCGGGCACCCGCGCGACGATCGAGCGTATCGAGGCGATGCTGGCCCAGAGCACCTGCGCGCGTCGCTGAGGCCGTCCCGCGGCGCCCGGTCCCGTCCCTCAGAAGCCGTAGCGCAGGAATCCCCCGTCCACCGCGATGCATTCGCCGGTGACGTACGACGATGCCGGAAGGCACAGGAACGCCACCGCCGCGGCCACTTCCTCCGGCTCGCCGACGCGCCCCATCGGCGTGCGCGACAGGACCTCGTCGAGATAGTCCGCGTCGCCGAGCTTCCCGGAGGTCCGCCGGGTCCGGATGTACCACGGCGCCACGGCATTGACCCGCACGCCGTCCCCGGCCCATTCGACGGCGAGGTTGCGGGTCATCTGGTGCAGCGCCGCCTTGCTCATGCCATACGGCACGCCGGTGCGCACCGCGGTGAGGCCTGACACGCTGCCGACGTTGACGATGCTCGACGCCGCATGGCGCGTCAGCAACGGATGCACGTAGCGGGACACCTCGAACGCGGCGAAGGTGTTGACCTCGAAGATCTCGCGCCACTCGTCTTCGGCGTATTCGGTGGCCGGCTTGCCAAGGTTCCCACCGGCATTGTTGACGAGGATGTTGAGGCCATCGCCGAAGTCCTCCACCCAGTCCAGCAGTTCGCGCCGCTGCTCGTCATGGGAGACGTCGGCCGCGAACCACTCCACGTCGCGGTCCGGGAAGGCGTCCATCAATTCCTCGCGCACCGCGTCCAGCGCATCCGCATCGCGCGCCGCCAGCAGCACGTCCGCGCCCAGGCCCAGCAGCTCCTCCGCGACCGCCCGGCCGATGCCGGCGCTGCCGCCGGTCACCAGCGCCAGTTGTCCGTCCAAGCGCCAACGCTTCGGGTCCATGCCTGCTCCTCCACCGGGCTCGACGCGCCGGCATGCCATCGGGGTTGCGCGTAGCATAGCCCGCACGCACCCGAGGAGGTTCCGCCATGCGCCGCCTGCACCTGACCGGCATCATCGCCCTGGCCATCCTGGCCAGCGCCTGCAGCAAGCCGCAGGCGCCCGACAAGGAGCAGCCCCCCGAACCGCAGGCACCCACGGCCACCGGCATGCGCGATGCGATCCAGGCCCCGATCGACCGGGCGAAGGCGGCCGGTGATGCCGTGCAGGACGCCGCGGATGCGCAGGACGCCGCCATCGAAGCCGCGGGCGGCTGACGCACCCCCCGCGACCGGTGGTGCCGGGCTCGGAGGCCCAACGCAAACGCGCCCGGACTTGCCGGGCGCGTCGCGACCTGCTCGTGGCGGGTTGCCTCAGAACTCGCAGAAGCAGTAGGCGAGCGACTTGACCGGAATGCCGCGCACGGACGGCACGCTCTGCTCCAGGAACCGCAGGTCGTCCGCCACCCGGGGCATCGACCGGGCCAGCATCGCCTCGCCCAGGCCACTGTGGCGGAGCATCGCCGTTCCGGCGCGACCCTCGGCCAGGCCGGTGAAGAAGCGTTCGAAGGGCGTCGCCGACTTCTCGACATAACGCACGCCGTAGGCATCCTCGTCGCCCAGGCCGGCCCGTTCGGCCACGTCGGCGATCGCCGTGTCGAGGCCACCGAAGGCGTCGACCAGGCCCCGCTCACGGGCCTGCGCCCCGCTCCACACGCGCCCGCGCGCCACCTGGTCGACCTGCTCGACCGACTTGCCGCGCGCCGCCGCGACGCGGCCGGTGAAATCGCGATAGCCCTTCTCGATCACGGACTGGATCACTTGGCCCACGTCCTCGGACAGGGGACGGGTGATGTCGAACGCGCCGGCGAACGGGGTGGTTCCGACGCCATCGCTGCGCACGCCGATCTTCTCCAGTGCGCGCGGGATGGTGGGAATCATGCCGAAGATGCCAATGGACCCGGTGATGGTCGACTCGTCCGCGAAGATGCGGTCGGCGTTCATCGAGATCCAATAGCCGCCCGATGCCGCGAGGTCGCCCATCGACACCACCACCGGCTTGCCCGCGTCCTTCAGCGCAACCACCTCGCGACGGATCTGTTCCGACGCGAACACTTCGCCGCCCGGGGAGTCGACGCGCAGCACCACGGCCTTGACGTCTTCGTCGTCACGGGCCTGGCGCAGCAAGGCCGAGGTCGACTCGCCGCCCACCGTACCCGGTGGCTGCTCGCCGCCGGTGATCTGGCCCTCGGCCACCACGATGGCGACCTGCGGGCGCGGGTCCACGGCCTTCAGCGCGGCCTTGTCCACGTGCGCGAGGTAGGCATCCAGTCCGACCTGGCGATACCCGCCCGGGGCGTCCTCGTCGGCAACGCCGCCTTCCACCAGCATGTCGTCGAACTGCTCGCGCGTCTTCAGGCCGTCGACCAGCTTCTGCGCGACCGCGAACGCGGCGAGGTCGCCGTTCGCCGCGGTGATGCCCTCGTCCATGGTCTCGATGCCCTGGGACAGCGCCGCGGCATCGATGTCGCGCGCCCGGGCGACGTCGGCGAGGTATCGCCGCCAGAGGTCGCCCATCCAGAACAGGTCGGCCTCCTTGGCCTCCGGCGACGCCGAATCGAGCACGTAGGGCTCGGCGGCGGACTTGTACTCGCCGACCTTGAACAGATGGACGTCCACGCCGAGCTTGTCCTGCAGGAGCTCGCGGTAATAGGTGCGGTAGCGGCCAAGGCCCTCGATCAGCATCCCGCCCATCGGGTCGAGGTAGACCTCGTCGGCTTCGGCGGCGACCAGGTACTGGCCCTGCTCCATGCCCTCGGCGAACGCGTAGACCGGCTTGCCGCTCTCGCGGAACTTGGCCACGGCGCGCGCCAACTCGCGGCGCGACGCCATGCCGCCGCCGGCCATGCCATCCAGGCGCAGCACCACGCGCTCGATCCGCGCGTCGTCCTGTGCTTCCTCCAGCGCGCGCAGCAGGTCTCGCAACTGGACTTCGCCGGTGTCCTGGCCCATGGATTCGGACAGGGCACGGGTCAGCGGGTCGGCGCTGAACTGCTCGACCAGCGTGCCCTTGGGTGCGATCACCAGCGTGCTGCGCTCGAGCAGCGGCGCGGCGCGGTCTCCGCTGCCGAGCGCCACCAGCAGGATCAGCAGCAGGCCGAAGAACAGGAAGTTGAAGATCAGCCGGCGGGTGAAATTCATCGCATCCCACAGGCCCTTGAAGAAGCGGGCAATGGGGTTGCGTTGCGGCGGGTAGGGCGTCGAGCTCATGGCGGGAAGATCAATGGAGTCGAGGCCAGACTACCGCAGCGGCGCCGCCTCCACACCGGCCGTAGGTCACCCTGCGGTCCGGCCGCCGGAAGACGCGTCCAGGTGCCGGTGCACGCGGCCGGGCGCACTGGCCCGCAGGAAACGCCACGTGAGCAGCAGGGCCGCCACGCTGAGACCGGCGATCAGGCCGATCCACATGCCCTTCGGCCCCCAGCCCAGGCCCAGGCCCAGGCCGGCGCCGAGGCTCATGCCCACCCCCCAGTAGGCGATCGCGGCCAGCAGCATCGGCACGCGGGTGTCCTTGAGGCCACGCAACGCGCCGGCCGACAGCACCTGGAGGCCGTCGGGGAACTGGAAGGCCGCGGCATACAGCAGCAGGCTCGCCGCGAGCGTCGCGACCGCCACGTCGTTGGTGTAGAAGCCCACCACCGTGTCGTGGCCGAAAAGCAGCACCAGCGCCGATGCCAGCTGGGTGCACAGCATCAGGCCGTAACCGGCGAAGGCCGCACGCCGCACACCGCGTCCGTCGCCCCGCCCGGCCGCATGGCCGACCCGCACGGTGGTCGCCTCGGCCAGTCCCATCGGGATCATGAAGCACAGCGCGGCGACGTTGATGGCGATCTGGTGGGCCGCGGCCGGCACGTCGCCCAGGCGGCCGATCAGCAACGCGGTGGCAACGAACAGTCCGCCTTCCATCGCAACGGTGACGCCGATCGGCAGGCCGGTGGCGAGCAGGCCCCGGATCGCGGGCCAGCGCGGAGGGTCGAAGCGCTCGAACAGGCGAAGGTCCGCGAAGCGCCGCGAGCGCCACAGGTACAGCGCGAACGCGAGTGCCTGCGCCCACATCATCGCGGCCGAGGCAAAGCCCAGTCCGCCCGCCCCCAGCTCAGGCAGGCCGAACGCCCCGTACGTCAGGGCGAAGCCGAGCGGCACGAGCAAGGCCAGGCCACCGAAGCCGAACAGCATGGTCGGCAGCGTCCAGTGCAGTCCGTCGCACAGGTAGCGCATGCACAGGTACAGGGTCAGCGCGGGCACGCCCCAGCGGATGCCGTGCAGGAAGGCGGACGCACCGGGGCGGATGTCCGCCGCGATCCCCATCGGCGCCAGTGCCAGGGTGGCCAGGCTCATGAAGGCAAACAGGAGCAGGCCCAGCGCGGCGGAAAGCCACAGGGCCTGCCGGAACAGCGCGCCGATCTCGTGGCGGCGCTGGCGGCCGTCGAGCTGCGAGACCGCGGCAGGCACCGCCATCAGCGTGCCCATCGGGACCATCACCGGCAGCCAGAACAGTGCCGTACCCACCGAAACCGCCGCCAGCGTGCCGGTCCCGTGGTGGCCGGCGATCACGCTGTCGACGAAGCCGATCAACCCGGTCGCAAGGTGGCCGAGCACCAGCGGCGCGGCGAGGACGGCGGATGCGCGCACCTCGCGGCCGAAGGACAGGCGCGGGATGGATTCGGGAGGCATGGGACGACTCGCGCGACTTCGGCCGGCAGCGATCGGACGTCGCGCGCTGGCGCCGGGTCGTGGCAGGCAGCTATCTTAGCGGCGACTCGATGAACAGGCACCCCGCCGGATGGCCAGGCACCCCCCCGAGGCGCACCCGTCCCACTGCGCGAACTGCAATGCCGCCCTGCAGGGCGGGTTCTGCCACGCCTGCGGGCAGTCGAGCCACGATCCGATGCGCAGCCTCGGCCATGCGATCGAGGACATCTTCGAGTCCTTCTGGCACCTCGACGGCCGGGTGTTCCGCACCCTGCGCGACCTGATGGTGCCCGGACGCGTCGCCAACGCCTACCTCGCGGGCCATCGCGTCCGCTACCTGCCGCCGCTGCGGCTGTTCGTCATCCTGGCCGCGCTGGCGTTCTTCGTCGGTGCGCTGACGATCCGCGTCGACGTCGACAGCGCGGAGCCGATGCCGCTCAGCGGGATCACCGGCGCCTCCACCGTCGAGGAGGTGGAGCGGGAGCGCGACCGGTTGCTGGCAGAGGTCCAGGAGGCCCGGCGCGCCCTGCACGAGGAGTTCCCCATGCCGGGCATGGACGCGCTGCTCATCACCGAGGAAGTGCGCATCCAGGGCGAAGCCGCCAACCGGATCGAGCAGCTCACCGCGAAACCCGGGGACACGGTCCCCGAGTGGGAAGGCCCGCTGTTCACCCCGTCCTCCGAAGCCTGGAGCGCGGAGAAGAACCCGGTCGGCTTCGCGGGCGCGCCCGGGTTCGTCAACGCCTGGCTGGCGAAACGCCAAGCCCAGGCCGAGCGCAACCTGGCGTCTGTGACGCAGGATCCGTCGCTGTTCCTCCCCGCCGTACTGCACGCGCAGCCGACCACCCTGTTCCTGCTGGCACCGATCTTCGCGCTGCTGCTCAAGCTCGCCTACCTCGGCAGCGGGCGCGTCTACCTGGAACACATGGTGGTCGCCCTCTACAGCCACTGTTTCCTGTTGCTGGCGCTGCTCGCGGTGTTCCTGCTGTGGGGCCTCGGCAGCATGGGCGAGGGACACGCGTGGACGCGGGTCGCCGTCGCCCTGCCGGCGTTCGCCATCCTCGCCTGGATGCCGGTCTACCTGCTGGTGATGCAGCAACGGGTCTACCGCGACGTCCTTCCCCTGACGGTGCTCAAGTACTGCATCATCGGATCCCTGTATTTCCTGATGGCCGTGATCCTGGCCACCCTCACCTCGCTCTACTTCCTGACCCAGCCGCTATGAAGCCTGCCGTCATCTACGAAGTGAACCTGGACATCGAGGCGGGCGTGCTCGAAGCCTACCGCCACTGGCTGCACACGCACGTTAGCGAAATCTGCGCGTTGCCGGGCTTCACCGACGCGCAGGTATACGAAGTGCTGGACCCGCCCCCGGGTGCGGGCCGGGCATCGCTCTGCGTGCACTACCGGCTGGAGAACGCCGAGGCGTTCCAGGCCTACATCCGCGACCACGCCCCGCGCCTGCGCGCCGAAGGAGAGGCGCGGTTCGGCGGGCGCTTCCACGCACGGCGACGGGTGCTGCTGTTCAACGGCGACGAGACCTGCTGAGCGGCGTCAGCGGTCCATCTGCTCCCATAGCCATTGTTGCCGGCGCTCGGGCGGCGTCGCGATCAGCTCGCGCCGCAGATCGTCGCGTGCCTGCGGTGACGTGCGCTGGGTGAGCACCGCCAGTTGCGCGCGCTGTGCCGAGCTCATCGCATGCAATACCTCCAGCAGCGGTGCACGCTGCTCGACCGGTACCTGTGCCAGCAGTCCGTGCAGGCTCGCATAGTCCGCGCCCAGGACCGGTCCAAGGCGCCAGCCCCGCTGCACGCTCACGTCCAGCGCGTCGAATTCGGCGCGAAGCGCCTGGCGGTCGTCGGGCGGGAGGGTCGCGAACTGACGTGACATGCCGGCCACCTGCTCGCGCTGCATCGCCGGGAGCGCCTGCCAGGCGCGCCAGTCCTCGCGCCGCTCCATGCGGGCGCGGGGTGCCTGTCCGTCCCAGGCGCCCGCCCGTTCCGCGAACGCCGCGCGCTCGGCGGGACTCCATGCCTGCCAGCGCGCGGCGCGCAAGCGGATGCGGACGCGTGCGTCTTCCGGCAGCCCCGCGAGCAGGGCATCCAGCCCGGGAGGCAGCTCGACGATCTGCCCGGGTACGGCCGCCGGCGCCTCCTCCCCGGGGCTCGCCCGCACGGTTGGCTCCGGGGGGGCCGCCATGGCACTCCCGCACGCGACCAGAACGCAGAGCGCTGCCCGGACCCCACGCCGTCGGGTGGATTCAAAGCGCTGAGGCATCACTTTCGCTCCCATCGCTCCCATCCGTCACGTCGTCCAGCGATTCCTGCTCAGCGACGGGCGCCAACGGAGGCAGCATCGGGTCGGCGGGCGCAGCATCGCGGGCCACCAGCCAGCTGTAGAAGGCCAGGTCTTCGGCCACGGCGGCCTGCGCGGGGTGCGCCAGCTGCTCGAAATCCGGATGCAGCAACAAGGCATTCGCGGCGTCGTAGTGGGTCGCCGCCGGGGCCGCGGCGGCCAGCGCTTCCACCTCCACGCGTCCGTCCGCCGGGGCCGCGCCGGCCCGTGACGCCTGCGACAGGCCGAGGGGGTCGAACCCCGGGAACGGCCACCAGAAGGTGGCGGCGAACGCCAGCACGCACAGGACCAGCAGCCCCCAGAGCACGCCCCGCAGGCGCCGATGCGGTCGAGGGCCGGCCGGCACCGCATCCCCCGAGGGAGCGCCGGCCGGCAGCTGCGGCGTCTCGCCATGGAGCGCGGCCTCGCGCACCCGGGCCAGGCGCTGCATGCGCGGGGGCGGGAGCAGCCTGACCCGCATGTGGACCTGTTCGCGCAGGCGCTGCCATGCCTGCTGCTGGCTGAGCGCGGCACCGTCCTCGGTCACTGCCTGCGCCAGCGCCAGGCGATAGCCGGCCACGCTGATCCCCATCACCTCGGCGGCCTCGGCTTCATCGAGGCCGGCCGCCAGTTGCAGCAGGACCGCGGCCCGGGGTCCGGCCCCCAGCTCGGCCAGGCGATCCGTGGCATCCAGCGGGACCGCCACCGCCACCCGTTTCTGCAAGGCGGGCGCGGTCAGGAGGAGCGCCCAGAAGCGGACCGGCCACGCCCGCATCGGCAGGGTATCCGCCTGCTGAGGGAACGCGAACAGTGCTGCCTCCACCGCCGCGTCGCCGGCGGCCGCATCCCCCGCCTGCAGTTCCGCAAGCACGGCTGCGCGCCGCTCCACCCCGCGCATGAACGCGGTCAGGGCGGCGGACGGAGGGGAGGGGCGCGGAGGGCTCATGGCGAGGCGGCGGTCATGTCCGCATGATAGCCACGCCGATGCGCGTGGGCGCATTCCGGCGCTGCGACGGACTTCAAGAAACGGCTTGACATTTGTGCACGCGACGCTCCTCCCCGCCCTGTCGGGCTTTTCCGGCCGAAGCGGTTGTGCACAGCAGTAAGAATTCCGTCACCGGACCGGGGCAGCCACCCCAAGCCCCCCGGGTGACGGATATGTTTCACGCGCAAGTATATGAATATATTGATATTTATGGGAGTGGTCATTTTTTAGCCAAGATGATGTGAAGGCTTGATTCAGCGGGATTTGGCCCCCCTGCCGACACACCATGCACAGCGTTATCCACAGGCCGTGTGGATAAGGAAATTTCTTCTTTGGCCACGGTGACTTGCGTGATTTTCATCACATGACGCGCAGCAATGGTCTGCAACTCGCGGCGGCCGTCTCCACGGTCCATCCCCTAGACTTCGACGATGCCTGAAGCCGCCGCCCCCACCTGTACCGCCGCACCGGATGCACCGGCCGCGGTCTGGCGCGTGGCGCTGCCCGTGCCCCTGCCACAGCTGTTCGATTACCGGCCGCCGGAGGCCCCGGGCCAGGGCGATCCTGTCGGCTGCCGGGTCCGGGTGCCCTTCGGGCGCGGCGGGGAGAAAGTCGGGGTGGTGGTGGCAACCGCCGCCCCCGACGAAGCGTCCGGTGCGCTCAAGACGGTCTCGGACCGGCTTGACGGTCCCCCGCTGCTGCAGGGGGAACTGTTGGCCTCCTTGCATTGGCTGGCGCGATACACCCACGCGCCGCTCGGCGAAGTACTCGCGACAGCATTGCCGGGCCCACTCCGCCACGGAGAGCCCCTGCCCGACACCCGGGTCTGGGGATGGCAGCTGACCGAAGCGGGGCGGACCGCATGTGCCGGCATGCGTGAGGGCCGCCCCCGTCGCTTGGCCCATCATCTGGCGGGGGGGCGCATCGACGAGGACCGGCTGGACCAGACGGTGGAGGGGTGGCGCAGCGCCGCCCGCAGCCTCTCCGGTCGGGGCCTGGCGGAGCGGGTCGAACTTCCGCCGGTCCGGCGGGCCGCCGAGCCCGGAGCCGGTCCGACGCCGAACGCGGGACAACAGGCAGCCATCGACGCAGTCCTGTCGTCCCACGGGACGTTCCAGCCCCTCCTGCTCGATGGCGTCACCGGCAGCGGCAAGACGGAGGTCTACCTGCATGCGATCGCCGACTGCCTGGCGCGTGGACGGCAAGCGCTGGTGCTGGTCCCCGAGATCGGCCTGACCCCGCAGACCCTGGGCCGGTTCCGCGACCGGCTCGGGATCCCGGTCCACGCCCTGCACTCAGGCCTGCCCGATGGCGAGCGCGCCCGGGTCTGGGCCGCCGCCGCGCGGGGCGAGGCGCGGGTGGTGGTCGGCACGCGTTCGGCGGTGTTCCTGCCGCTCCCTGAGCCGGGCCTGATCGTCGTGGACGAAGAACACGACGGCAGCTTCAAGCAGCTCGACGGCATCCGCTACCACGCCCGTGATTTCGCCCTCGTGCGCGGCAAGGCGCTGGACGTGCCGGTGGTCCTGGGCAGCGCCACGCCTTCGCTGGAGTCGCTGCGGAATGCCCGGAGCGGACGCTACGTCCACCTCCGCCTGCGGGAACGCGCGGGCGCCGCCCGCCCCCCGCGGGTACGCGTGGTCGACGTGCGCAAGCGGCCGCTCGATGCCGGTCTGTCGCCGGAGCTGCTCACCGCCATCGAACGCGCCCTTGCCGATGGCGGACAGGTGCTGGTGTTCAAGAACCGTCGCGGCTACGCGCCGGTGCTGCTCTGCCACGACTGCGGCTGGAATGCACAGTGTCCGCGCTGCAGCACCGCGCTGCATGGCACGCCGATGACGGTGCATGCCGGCGGGCGGCGCCTGCAGTGCCACCACTGCGGCCATCGCCAGCGCGTGCCGGATGCCTGCCCCGACTGTGGCGGCCTGGGCCTGCAGCCGCAGGGCGCCGGCACGGAACGGATCGAGGACGCTTTGAGGGCGCGGTTTCCCGACACGCGCATCTTCCGCGTCGACCGCGGCAGTACCCAGCGCCGCGATGCCATGGAAACGCTGCTCGCGGAGTTCGGTCGGGAGCCGGGCATCCTCGTCGGCACCCAGATGCTGGCCAAGGGCCATGACCTGGCCGGGTTGACCCTGGTCGCGGTGGTCGGCATCGACGAAGGCCTCTTCAGCGCCGACTTCCGGGCACCCGAGAAGCTCGCCCAGCTGCTGATCCAGGTGGCCGGCCGCGCCGGTCGCGCCGACCGTCCGGGCGAGGTCCTGCTGCAGACCCACCACCCGGGCCACCCCCTGCTGGAGACCCTGCTCGGCGGCGGCTACCCGGCCTTCGCCGAGGCCGAACTGCCGCAACGCGAGGCTGCCGGCTTCCCACCCGCGACCCACATGGCGATGCTGCGCGCCGAAGCGAAGCAGGTCGAAGCCGCCGAGTCCTTCCTGCACCTTGCCCGCGAGGCCCTGGCACACGCCGCGCCGCGCGCCGCGCTCGAGCTCAACGGCCCGTTACCGGCACCGATGCCACGACGCGCCGGCTACCAGCGCATGCAGCTGCTCCTGACCGCGGCAGATCGACGCGACCTGCACGCCGCGCTCGATGCGGCACTGCCGACGCTCTACGCCAGCCCTGAAGCCCGTCGCGTGCGATGGTCGCTGGACGTGGATCCGGTCGACCTTTACTGAGCCGGATCAGCTGCGCTTGCCCCGCCCCTTGGGCTTGTCGCGCACCAGCACGATCGGGCCCTGGCGCTTCACCTCGAACAGGCCGATCGCGTCGATCAGGTCGCTGAGCTTGCGGTAACCGTAGTTGCGTGGATCGAACGAGGCCTGGTTGCCCACCTGGCTGCCGACCGCGCCCAGGTGCGCCCAGCCATCGTCGTCGCCGGCCGCCTCCACCGCGTTGCGCAGCATCTGCACCAGCCGCGTGTCACCGCGCAGTTCCTTCGCCGGCTGCGCCTTGGTGGTGCCATTGTCGGCATTCGCCGGCTGGCCCAGGGCTTCGACGTAAGTAAACACCGTGCACGCATTGACGAAGGGCTCGGGGGTCTGCTGCGCGCCGTAGCCGTACACCTTCACGCCTTCGGTGAGCAGGCGCATCACCAGCGGGGTGAAATCGGCATCGGACGACACGATCGCGAAGGCATCGAGCTTGCCGGCGTAGAGCAGGTCCATCGCGTCGATCACCATCGCCATGTCGGACGCGTTCTTGCCCTTGCTATAGGCGAACTGCTGGATCGGCCGGATCGCATACTCGTGCAGCATCGACTCCCAGCCCTTCATCGCCGGGCTCTTCCAGTTGCCGTAGGCACGGCGCACGTTGGCGACGCCGTGGCGGGCGACCTCGGCGAGGACGACGTCGATCTTCGACGCAGGTGCGTTGTCGGCATCGATCAGCAGGGCGATGCGTTTCTCGGGCTCGGCCATGGGGCCTCCGGGCGGTGGAGTGGCCACGAGCGTAGCGCATCGGCGATGGCGCACCGGTGTCGGGCATGACGGCGCGACGGGCATCCCGCAGAATGGACGCCCCCGCGCCATGCCCGCCTGCCCATGACCACCCCACTCGATGCCCTGCGTGCCCTGTCCGTCGTCGTTGCCGACACCGGCGACATCGAGGCCATCGACCGCTTCAAGCCGATGGACGCGACGACCAACCCGTCGCTGCTGCTCAAGGCGGCGGCCCTGCCCGCCTACGCGGGCCTGATCGAAACGGCCATCGCCGACGCACGCGGCCCAGACGACGCGGCGCGCGTTGCCGATGCCGGCGACCGCCTGGCCGTGGCGATTGGTGGCGAGATCCTCAAGCGGGTCCCCGGTCGCGTGTCCACCGAGGTCGATGCGCGCCTGAGCTTCGATACCGAGGCCACGCTCGCGCAGGCCCGCAAGCTGGTCGCGCTGTACGAGGACGCCGGCATCGGCGCCGACCGGCTGCTGATCAAGATCGCAGCGACGTGGGAGGGCATCCGCGCCGCCGAACAGCTCGAGCGCGAAGGGATCCACTGCAACCTGACGCTGCTGTTCTCGTTTGCCCAAGCCGTCGCCTGCGCCGAGGCCGGGGTGTTCCTGATCTCGCCCTTCGTCGGCCGCATCCTCGACTGGCATCGCGCGAACGGCATGGATGCACCGGCAACGCCCCAGGACGACCCCGGCGTGCAGTCGGTCACCCGCATCTGGCACTACTACAAGCGCCACGGCTACGACACCGTGGTGATGGGCGCGAGCTTCCGCAACACCGGACAGGTGCTGGCGCTGGCCGGCTGCGACCGGCTCACCATCTCGCCGGACCTGCTGGACGAACTGGAACGCGGCGCTGGCGACGCGGTGCGCGCCCTGGTGGACGATGGCCAGCGCGCGCCGCACCCGGCCGGCCTCGAGGAACCGGCATTCCGCTGGCAGCACAACGAGGACGCGATGGCGACCGAAAAGCTCGCCGAGGGTATCCGCAAATTCGCCGCCGACCAGGTGAAGCTGGAGGCGCTGTTGGCCGGTCGGATGGGTATCGCGCTCCCCGCGGCCTGACTCAGCCCTCGCGCAGCAGCTTCTTGATACGGCTGCCGAGCTTCATCAGCTTCATCAGGGTCGAGGGCTCCAGCCGGAGCATCTCGTCCCCCCAGGCCGAGAGCGAGGCCACCAGGTCACGCGTCTCCCTGATGCGGGCACGCACCTCCGCGGGCTCGTCGGCGAGCGCCGGATCGGCCACGCAGTCGGCCAGCATCGCGACCGTCGGATCGAACTCGCGCGCCTTGCGTTCCCGGACGACGGTGCGGAACAGCTCCCACACGTCCTTCGACGTCTCGAAATGGTCGCGGCGGTCGCCGAGCTGATGCACCGTGCGCACGAGTCCGTAGTTGGTCAGTTCTCGCAGGCTGGTGCTGACGTTGGAGCGCGCGACCGAAAGGGTCGCGGCGATCTCCTCCGCGTGCATCGGACGCCCGGACAGGAACAGGAGCGCATGGATCTGCGCCACAGTGCGGTTCACCCCCCAGCGCGATCCCATTTCCCCCCAATGAAGGACGAAGCGCTGGGCGATCGGCGAGAGTGCATGGGCGTCGGGCATCGAGGGAGGGTCCGGGGGGCTTGGCGGCAGGTTAGTTTCGTCATATATTTCTGTCAATACAGAAATTAACGACACAGGAGCAGGGCCATGGCAGGTTTGGACGCACCACGCCCCGGGCCGATCGAGGCGGCCAGCCCACCCCGCGTACTCGTGCTGGGCGGCGCCGGCTTCATTGGCCGCCATGTCGTCGACGCCCTCGACAGGCAGGGCGCGCTCACGGTCGTCGGCAGCCGGCATCCGGGGCGGCGGCTCCGGCATGGCGTCGGACCCGCCCAGGCATTCCGTAACGCCCGGTTCGAACGCCTGACCGGGGCCGCGGACTGGGCCGGGCCGCTGGCCGGGGTCGATGCGGTGGTGAACTGCGTCGGCATCCTGCGGCCGCGCGGGCGCGAGACCTACGAGCGCGTCCACCACCTCGCCCCGGCCGCGCTGGCGGAGGCCTGCAGGGCGCGCGGGCTGCGCCTCGTGCACGTGTCGGCACTCGGCCTCGAGGGACCGGTCCGCAGCCGCTTCCTGCGCTCCAAGCGCGACGGCGAGGCCGCGTTGCGGGCGAGCGGCGCGGACTGGCACATCGTCCGGCCCTCGCTGCTCGATGGCGAAGGCGGGTTCGGCGCGCGCTGGCTCCGGCGCGTCGCACGCTGGCCAATCCACTGCCTGCCGGCCGACGCACTCGGGCGGATCGCCGTGCTCGACGTGCGCGACCTCGGGGATGCGATCGCGCGGCTTGCACTGGCACCGGCCGGAGCGACGTCCATGCGCGAACACGAGCTCGGCGGACTGCATCCGTGCACGCTGGCCGAGCACCTGGCGGCACTGCGCCGGCTGCATACGGATACCCCGGCGCTGCAGCTCGAGGTGCCCGGCTGGCTGGCCCGCGTCGCCAGCCATGCCTGCGACCTGCTGCACGCGACGCCGTTCTCCTACGGACACTGGGAACTGCTGCGGCAGGACAACTGTCCCCGCGACAACCGCCTGCCCGTCCTGCTCGGGCGCGCGCCGCGCACGGTGGGCCGCCACGTGGCGCCGTCACCCGCGCCCCTGCCCGCCGCCGGAGCCGCCGCATGAGCCACGTTCCGCCCCATGTCGTCATTGTCGGCGGCGGTTTCGCCGGCCTGTGGGCGACACGCGCGCTCGCCCGCGACGCGGTCAGGATCACGCTGGTCGACCGCCGCAACCACCACCTGTTCCAGCCCCTGCTCTACCAGGTCGCCACCGCGGGCCTTTCGGCACCGGACATCGCGGCGCCGCTGCGCCATATCCTGCGTCGCCAGCGGAATGTCGAAGTCCGGCTAGGCGAGGTGGCCTCGATCGACACGGGGGGACGCCGGCTCGGCCTGGAGGATGGCACCGCGCTGGATTACGACATGCTCGTGGTCGCCACCGGCGCGACGCACGCCTACTTTGGCCACGACGAATGGGCACCGCACGCACCCGGCCTGAAGTCGCTGGATGACGCCCTCGGCATCCGCCGGCGGGTGCTGATGGCCTTCGAACACGCCGAGGCCGCGGACGACCCGGCCGAGCGCGCCGCCTGGCTGGAGTTTGCGGTCGTGGGTGGCGGGCCGACCGGCGTCGAGCTTGCCGGCACGCTGGCCGAGATCGCGCGGCATACGCTGAAGAACGAGTTCCGGCACATCGATCCGGCGCAGGCACGCATCCGACTGGTCGAAGCCGGGCCGCGCGTGCTGTCCACGTTCCCCGAGCGCCTGTCGGAAGACGCCCGCCGCAAGCTGGAGAAACTGGGCGTCGACGTCGTCACCGGCCACGCCGTCGAGGCGATCGATGCCGAGGGCTACGTGTTGGGCGGCACGCGGGTACCGGCGCGGACGGTGCTATGGGCGGCCGGCGTGGCCGCTTCGCCGCTGGGCGCCCTGCTCGGCGTGCCACTCGACCGCGCGGGCCGGGTCCACGTCGGGCCCGATCTCGGCGTTCCCGGCCAACCGGAGGTCTTCGTGGCCGGCGACCTCGCCCATGTCGAACAGGACGGGCGCCCGGTACCGGGTGTCGCCCCGGCCGCCAAGCAGATGGGCGCGCACGTCGCCCGCGCGGTCCGTGCCCGGCTCGCCGGCGCGACACCGCCCGCCTTCCGCTACCGGGACATGGGCAACCTGGCCACGATCGGCCGCATGGCCGCGGTGGTCGACCTGCACGGCCTGCACCTGCGGGGCCTGCCCGCCTGGTGGTTCTGGCTGTGGGTGCACGTGCTCTTCCTGATCGGCTTCCGCAGCCGCCTGGTCGTGCTGATCAACTGGGCCTGGTCTTACTGGAGCTACCAGCGCCACGCCCGGATCATCTTCGGCCGGTCCACCCGGGCGGCACCGCGAACGCCCACCGATTGAGCGGCGCGTGCCGGAACGCAGACGGCCCCTCGCGGGGCCGTCGGGTGTTGCCGTGCCGCTGGCGCCTCAGGCGACGAACAGCGCCTTCATCTTCTTCAGCGCGTTGGCCTCGATCTGGCGGATGCGCTCGGCCGACACGCCGTACTCGTCAGCCAGCTCCTGCAGGGTCACCTTGCTGTCGCCATCCAGCCAGCGGCGCTTGACGATGTCACGCGAGCGGTCGTCCAGGCCGGCCAGGCCCTCGCGCAGCAGCTGCAGCTGGTTGTCTTCCTCGTCCTCGCGCTCGTACAGCTGGGAGGGATCCTCCTCGGCGGTCCGCAGGTAGGCCGCGGGCGACGGCGGCGCGCGCTCGTCGTCCTCGTCGGCCGGCGCGTCGAAACCGATGTCACGGCCGGACAGGCGCGACTCCATCTCAAGCACTTCGCGCTCGGAGACATTGAGGTCGGCAGCGACGGCACGCACTTCCTCGGCATTCAACCAGCCCAGGCGCTTCTTGCTCTTGCGCAGGTTGAAGAACAGCTTGCGCTGCGCCTTGGTCGTGGCCACCTTCACGATGCGCCAGTTCTTCAGGATGAACTCGTGCATCTCGGCGCGGATCCAGTGCACCGCGAAGCTCACCAGGCGCACGCCCTGCTCCGGGTCGAAGCGCTTCACCGCCTTCATCAGGCCGATGTTGCCTTCCTGGATCAGGTCGCCGAGCGGCAGGCCGTAGCCGTTGTAGCCCCGCGCCACGTGCACGACGAAGCGCAGGTGCGAATGCACCAGCTCGCGGGCGGCGTCGAGGTCTTCGTCGTCGCGGAAGCGGCGTGCCAGGTCCTGCTCGTCGTCGGCCGTCAGCACGGGGATCTGGTACACGGCGCCGATGTAGGCGTCGAGCGACCCCAGTGCGCTGGGCACCGGCAGGCTGTTGGAGATCAGGGCGGTGGAGGGAGTCTGGGTCATGGCAGTCATATTAGCAGTCGCATGTTACGACTGCTGAAGCCGACAAAAGTTCACTTTGTTCCGCCAGCGGAACAAAGCCCCCGTTCAGCTTGCCGATAGCGTTGCCTGCCGGCCGCATTCCGCTTACAGCAATGTCTCCACGGGCAGCCAGCGCGCCAGACGGGCCTGGAAGCGGCGGCTGAAGCCGGCTTCGGGTTCCTTGTCATGGACCTGGCTGCCGTCGCTCCAGCGCAGGTCGCCGTCCACCTGCGTGACTTCCCACGCGGCGGAGGGCGCGATCATCGCGGTGAACAGGTCGGACAGCCGGGCGGCGACCTCGGGATGGTCGATCAGGATGCCCTGCTCGCAGTTCAGCGACACCGAGCGGGGGTCCAGGTTGAAGGAGCCGACGAAGGCCACCCGTTCGTCGATCACCGCCGCCTTGCTGTGCAGGCTGGCACCCGACGAGCCGAACAGGCTGATCCCGTCCTGGGCAGACTCGCCGGCGCGTTCGGGCTTGAGCTCCCACAGGCGGACCCCGCCCTCCAGCAACGGTTCGCGATACGCCGAATAGCCGCCATGGACGGCGGCGACGTCGTTGGCGGCCAGCGAGTTGGTCAGGATCCGCACCTGCCGGCCCTGGGCGACCAGACCGGTCAGCTGTTCGGTCCCGCCCTTGCCGGGCACGAAGTAGGGGGAAATCAGGTCGACCTGGCCATCCGCCCCGGCGATCGCGGCCGTCAGGCCATGCAGGACTGCCGAGGTTTCCAGCAGGGTGCCTTCGCGGTCGGCCTTGTCCGGTGCGTCGCTGAGCACCTGCCATCGCGCGGTCCAGTGCATCGGCAGGGCCATCGCCTTGGCGGCGGCCACCGCATCGTGCCCGTCCATGGCTTGGATGTAGGCGCTCTGGCGGGCTTCGACGGCATAGGCCCGGGCACGGTTGCGCAGGTCGTCGAGCGCCCCGGCGGTCACGTCGTCGGGACTGAGCGACTCGATGGGCCAGACCTTGTTGGAATTCCAGTACCGGTCGAAGGACGCGCTGAGCTCATCGACCGCCGGCCCGACGAAGGCCACGTCGAGATCGTTGAAGTTGACGTGCTCGCTGGCCGAGAAATACTCGTCGCCGATGTTGCGACCGCCGGCCATCGCGAAGCGGTTGTCGACGATCCAGCTCTTGTTGTGCATCCGGTGGTTGATGCGCGAGAAGCTGGTGAGCCCCTCCATCGCCTTGCCGAAGAACCCCTGCCGCGAAGCGAACGGGTTGTACAGGCGCACGTCGATGTTGGGGTGCGCGGCCAGTGCGGCGATCGCGAAGTTCTTGGCGCGCGCGTCCATGTCGTCGAGCAGCAGGCGAACGCGGACGCCGCGGTCGGCGGCTTCGATGAGTTCGAGCGCGAGCAGCCGCCCGGTCAGGTCGTCGTGCCAGATGTAGTACTGCACGTCCAGGCTGCGCTCGGCGGCACGGGCCGACAGGCCGCGCAGGGCGAAGGCTTCCACTCCATCCGGCACCAGGTGGAACCCGGACTGTCCCGGGCGCTCGTCCAGCGCCGGCTGCACCACCTGGTCCAGGCGGGTGGTCGTTCCCGCGGGCAGCACCGTCACCGCGGGCCCTTCGGGGCGAGGCGGCAGGCTGGAGCACCCCAGCAGGACGAACAGCAGGCAGGCCAGCACCAGCGTGCCCAGGCCGGTCAAGGTCAGCTTCATCTTCCACCCCATGTTGATTGCCTGCGTGGCCAGCGTTGCCTCGTTGCGCCCCATCATCCCTGCGCCGCACCGGCGATGCAAAGCGGTCAGGGCGTTGCAGGCAAGGTCCAGTCGATCGTGCCGGCACCACGCCGCGCGAGCCACGCGTTGGTCGCGGAGAAATGCCCGCAGCCGATGAAGCCCCGATGCGCGGAGAGGGGCGAGGGGTGCGGTGCCTTCAACACCCGATGCCGGCGCGGATCGATCACCTTGCCCTTGGCCTGCGCGTAGCTGCCCCACAACAGGAACACCAGGCCTTCGCGCTCGCGCCCGAGCACCTCCACGACGTGGTCGGTGAAGCCCTCCCAGCCCTTGCCCTGGTGGCTGCCGGCCCGCCCTTCCTCGACGGTCAGCACGGCGTTGAGGAGCAGCACGCCCTGGTCCGCCCAGTGCCGCAGGTGCCCGTGGCGCGGCGGCGCGATGCCGAGGTCGCGCTGGAGCTCCTTGTAGATGTTCTGCAGCGAAGGCGGCACCGCCACCCCGGGCTGGACCGAGAAGCACAGGCCGTGCGCCTGGCCGGGCCCGTGGTACGGGTCCTGGCCGAGCACGACCACCTTGACGGCATCGAAGGGCGTGGCGTCGAACGCGGCGAAGATCTGCGGGCCGGCCGGATGGATCGTGGCGCCCGCCGCCTTGCGCTCGCGCAGGAAAGCCGAGAGCGACTGCATCTCGTCGCGCAACAGATAGTCGCCGATGCGCGCCTTCCAGCCCGGCTCGAGCCGGATGCGTGCGTCGGCCGACTCAGCCGGCATCCACGGCGTCCCGCTCCGGCAGCCTCGCCACGCGCAGCTGGAAGAGGGTCTTGGTGATCAGCAGGCGCTCTTCGATCGGCTTGAGCACGAGGTCGTTGGCCCCCTGCACCAGCAGTTTGCTCTGGTTGTCCCGGTTGTCGTCGCCGGTCATCACCAGCACCGGCAGCCGCCGCTTGCCATAGCCGAAGTCTCCGCGCAGGCGCTGCAGCAGGTCCATGCCGCTCAGTTCGCCCTTGAGGTAGACGTCGGTCAGCACCAGGTCGGCACCCGGATCCCCGGAACCCCGATGGGTTTCGAGGTGTTCCAGCGCCTCTTCGACGCCGACGAAGTGCATGACCTTGACGCCATGCCGTTCGAGCATGCGCTTGGTCGCCAGGGCGACGACCCGGCTGTCCTCCACGTACAGGACGCGCGCGCCGGGGATGGGCTCGGGCTGCACGTATCCGAGCACGAAGGCGGCCAGGGCCTCGTGCCCCAGCGACTTGTCGAAATAGTCGGTGACGTCCTCGGTGAACTGGCGCTGTTCCAGATGGTGCTGTGCGTCGCCGGATACCACGATCACGGGCACATAGGCCTGTCCGACCGCCTGCCGCACGCTGCGCGCCAGCGCCACGCCGTCGCCGTCGGGCAGCACGAGCGAGGTGGTGACGAGGTCGACCGCGGCCTCGTCGAGCGCGGCACGCGCCTCCTCGATGCTGCCGCAGGCGACGACTTCCACGTCGTCCACGGAGCGGCGGAGGGTATCGCCGATCAGCTTGCGGACCAGCTTCGAGCCGTCCACCACCATGATGCGGGGCGCCTCCTGGCTGACATGGCGGAGTTTGTCCTGGGTATCGGTCACGTCGGAATGCTCAGGTCTCGGTCGATCGGGTCTGACGCAGGGTCTGGCCGGCGACCAGGCCGGCCCCGAGCCAGCCCAGCAGCCCGGCGCCCGCCACGACCACCAGGGCCTGGGTGGGGCCGAAGCCCTGCAGCATGAAGTCGCTGCCATAGCTGCGCGCCAACGCGGCCAGCGGCGGTCGCAGCGACCACGCCACCACCGTCAGGACGACCAGTGCGATGCTCCCCGCCAGCACACCGTAGCAGGTGCCGAGGTAGAGGAAGGGCCTGCGTATGAAACCGTCGGTCGCGCCGAGCTGCTGCAGCACGCTGATCTCCTCGCGGCGCTGCTGGATGTCCAGGCGCACCGTGTTGCCGACCACCAGCAGGGCCCCGACACCCAACAGGACGGCCAGCACCCAGGCCAGTCGCGTCCCCAGCCGCAGCCAGCCGTCGAGGCGTTCGCGCCACGCGGCATCGTGCTGAACGACGTCGGCTTCAGGCAGTGCGCGCAGGGCCTCGGCGAGGGCCATCTCATCGCCGGCCGGCGCCACCACCAGCAGGAACGGCAGCGGATTGGCCCCGATCACCTCGAGCGCTTCGTCCAGTCCACTGGCACCGCGCAGGGCCTGCAATCCCTCGTCCGGCGTCCGCAGCTCGACCGCGGCGACGTCGCCACGCGCCCGCAACTCGGCCGCCAGGGTCTCCGCGCGCGCCGCATCGACATCGGGCTGCAGGAACAGGTCGATCTGGCGCGCCTCCTGCACGTCGCCGACGAAGCGTTCCATGTTCGCCATCGTGGCCCACAGCCCCAGCGGGAGGGCCAGGGCGACCGCCATCACCCCGACGGTCAAGCCGGCCGCCCAGGGCTTGGCCGCCATCCGCCCGAGGCTGGCGACGAAACTGAAGACATGATGGTCGAACCAGCCGGCCACCCGCGACGGCGCGCGCGCCGGCGCGTTGCCGGGGGGCATGCGCGTGCTCATGCCGCCAGGTCCTCCGGCGAGATGTCGTCGGCCAGGCGCCCGTGGTCGAGCACCAGCACGCGCTTCTTCATCCGCTTCACGAGGGACAGGTCGTGGCTGGCGATCATCACGCTGGTGCCGCGACCGGGCAGGGACTCGAACAGGCCCATGATCTCCGCCGACAGGGTCGGGTCGAGGTTGCCCGTGGGCTCGTCGGCGACCAGCAGGCGCGGCTCGGCGACGATCGCGCGGGCAATGCCGACGCGCTGCTGCTCACCGGCGGAGAGCTGGCCCGGCAGGGCATTGGCGCGATCGCCCAACCCGACCCGGTCCAGCACGCTGCGCACGCGCTTGCCGGTCTCGCCGCGACGCTCACCGCGCAGGACCAGCGGCAGCGCGACGTTGTCGGCCACGGTGCGGTCGGTCAGCAGGCGATGGTCCTGGAACACCACGCCGACCTCGCGACGGTGCAGCGCCACCCGCGGCCCGCGCACCTTGGCGAGGTTGCGGTCGGCATAGAGCACCACGCCGCTGCTGGGGCGTTCCGACAGGTGGATGAGCTTGAGCAGGGTGCTCTTGCCCGCACCCGAATGCCCGGTGATGAACAGCATTTCACCCGCACGCACCTCGAAACTCACATCGCTGAGCGCGGTGCGGCCACTGGCATACCGCTTGCTGACATTGTCGAAGCGCAGGATGCTCATGGGGCGTGATCGGCACCGGGCAGAGAGGGAACGGGCGGGAGGAACGACTGCGCCCGATTGTCGCCGCGCGTCGTGGCGAAAGCGACCCCCTGCGACGGGCGCGCGTCGCAAACCCGGTGACGCGTCCCGACGCCCTGGGCCCGCCCGTCTTCAGTGCTGGGAACGGGGCGCCCGGGTCACCAGCGACTTCAGGCCCCGCTTGATCCGACCCAGCAGCCCTGGCTCGCTGGCCGGCGCCTGCGGGCCGGCCTTGCCGGCAGACGCGCCGGAGGACTTGCGGGCCTCCACCTGGCGCGTCGTGCGGGCCGTGTCGCCGCTGCGGGTCGCCTCCGGCACGGACGCAGCCGCCTGCGTCGCATCGGCCCCTTCGACCTTGCGTCCGCCGCGCCGGCGACGGCGCTTCCGGGGCTTGCGCTCACCGTCCGCGCCGACCGGCGTCGCCGGTGCGGTGGCGGTGGCGGTGGCGGTGGCGGCCGAAGGTGCCGACGCTGCGGATGCGCCCTCCGGGCGGGCCTCGCCCGTCCCGTCGCTGGCGCCCGGACTGGCCTTGCGGCGTGGCCGGCGCTCGCCGGACGTGCGTTCGCCGCGGCTTCCGCCCCCGCGTCCGCCGCGACCGCGGCCACCCTTGCCACCACGGCGTTCCTCATCGGCCGCGCGCTGCTCGCGCGCCTCCTGGAAGATCTCGCGGATGCTCTCGCCCTCCTCGCCTTCCACCGGCACGCGCGGTTCGCGCGGCACGGCGACCAGCAGCTCGGGCGTCACCGCCTCGACCGGGATCTTCTGCTCGATGTAGGCCTCGATGTCCGGCAGGCTCATCGCGTAGCGCTCGCAGGCGAAGCTGATCGCGTCGCCCTCGGCACCCAGGCGCGCGGTGCGGCCGATCCGGTGCACGTAGTCCTCGGCATCGAACGGCAGGTCGTAGTTGTAGACGTGGCTGATCCCGTCGATGTGCAGGCCGCGCGCGGCGACGTCGGTCGCCACGAGGATGTCGAGCTGGCCCTTCTGGAAGCGGCCGAGCAGCGTCTCGCGCTTCTTCTGCGGGACATCGCCGGACAGCACGCCGACGCGGTGGCCGGCCTTCTCCAGGGCCCGCGCGACGCGCTCGACGAACACCTTGGTGTTCACGAACACCATCGTCCGGGTGCCCTCGCTGCGCGACAGCAGGCCGATCAGCAGCGGGATCTTCTCCTCGTCCGCGGGGAAGTACATGGTCTGGCGCACGCGCGCGGCGGTGACCGTCTCCGCCTCGACCACCAGCTTCTCCGGCTCGTTCATGTGCTCGTAGGCGAGCTCGAGCACGCGGTGGCTCAGGGTCGCGCTGAACAGCAGGGTCTGGCGCTCGGTGCGGATCGGCATGCGGCGCAGCAGGAAGCGGATGTCCTTGATGAAGCCCAGGTCGAACATCCGGTCGGCCTCGTCCAGCACGCACATCTCGCAGGCGTGCAGGCTGACCACCTTGTGCTGCTTGACGTAGTCGATCAGGCGGCCCGGCGTGGCGATGATGATGTCCGCGCCTTCCTGCAGGATCGAACGCTGCTTGTCGTAATCGACACCGCCGTAGACCAGCGCGAACTTCAGGCCCAGGTCGCTGCCGAACTTCACCGCGTCCTTGTGGATCTGGATGGCCAGTTCGCGGGTCGGCGCCAGGATCAGCGCGCGCGGGTCCTCGGGCTTGCGCTCGGCCAGCGCCGGGCGGGTCAGCAGGCGGTTCATCACCGCGACGAGGAAGGCGAGGGTCTTGCCGGTGCCGGTCTGTGCCTGTCCGGCGACGTCGCGGCCGGTCAGGGCGATCGGCAGGGTCATCGCCTGGATCGGAGTGCAGCGGGTGAATCCGGCACCTTCCAGCCCGGCCAGCAGGTCCGGGTGCAGGCCGAAGGAGTCGAAGGTGACGTCGGTCAGGGGTTTGTCGCTCATCAGGTCAGGCTTCCAGGCGCAGGACGCGCCATGTCGGGGGCAGTGCTTGCGCGGACGGTGCCGTCGCCGCAGACTGCCGGGGTCGGCCAGGTGCCCTGACCGCAGCGTGCGCCGACCCTTGAAGCCGGCGCGAAACGCCCCAGTTTACCCCATGAGGCGGCCCGGCCGCCTGCACCGGCCACCGTCCGGCCGCCCATCGCCCCCCGCAGCATCCAGGAGAGTCTTGTGAGCGAGAAGATCATGCACGTCGGCGACGCCGATTTCGACAGCGCCGTCCTGCAGTCGTCCGAACCCGTCCTGGTCGACTTCTGGGCGGAGTGGTGCGGCCCCTGCAAGATGATCGCGCCGGCCCTGGATGACCTCGCCGAGACCTACGCCGGCAAGGCGAAGATCGCCAAGGTGAACGTGGACCACAACCGCGCCACGGCCATGAAGTACCACGTCCGCTCCATCCCGATGCTGCTGCTGTTCAAGGACGGCCAGATCCAGGACACCCAGATCGGCGCGGTGGGCAAGGCCCAGCTCGCGGCGATGCTCGACAAGGCGCTCTGAGCGCCACCGGCCCCGCCCCGCGGGGCCCCCGGGGGTTCTGAACGAACCCGAACCGGCCCCTTGCGCAAGGCGGCGGGCCGGTGCTAGCTTCGTCACAACCGGCTGGCCGGACACGCTGTCCGCGCTGCCGCACCCTTCTGGAACCACCAGACCCATCACGTCCCCGACGCCACGCTCGCCCACCGCGAGCGCTCGCCGTTCAGCGAGGAAGACACCCTTGTCCGACAATACCCCCGACGCCGGCGAAGCCGCCGAGAAGCGCGTGCGCAAGCCGCGTGCGGCCAAATCCGCAGCCGCCGCCACCAGCAAGACCGACGCGACGGCCGATTCAGGCCCCGCCAAGAGCGCCGACGCCCAGGCCCCCGCGCCGGCCAGCCCCCCGCCCGCTGGCGAGGGCAAGCCCGCGGCGAAAACCGATGACGGCGCCAAGGCCGACGCGAAGGCCGACAAGCCGGCCAGCGAGGGCTCGGCCAGCGAGGGCAGCGCCGACGGCAGTGGTGGCGACTCGCGCGGCAAGGACAAGGATGGCGGTCGCGACCACGGCGGCGGCCAGGGCCAGGGCAACCGGCGCGAACGTTTCCGCAACCGCCGGGACCGCAACCGCAACCGCAACCGCGACAACGGCTTCCCGGAGGACGGCGGCAACGAGGAGTTCGTGCCGCGCAACAATCCGCAGGTCCCCGAGGGCTTCCCCAGCTACTCGCTGAGCGACCTGAAGAAGATGCCGGCCGCCAAGCTGCTGGAGATCGCCGAGCAGCTGAACATCCATGAAGGCGTCGCCCGCGCACGCAAGCAGGACGTCATCTTCGCCGTCCTGAAGGTGCTGACCCGCCACGGCGAGGGCGTGGTCGCCGACGGCGTGCTGGAGATCCTCCCCGACGGCTTCGGCTTCCTTCGCGCACTGGAGGCCAGCTACCTGGCCGGCCCGGACGACGTCTACATCAGCCCCAGCCAGATCCGCCGCTTCAACCTGCGCACCGGCGACCACCTGTCCGGCCGCATCCGCTGGCCCAAGGACGGTGAGCGCTACTTCGCCCTGTCGGTGGTCGACACCATCAATGGCGAGCCGCTGGAAGCGTCGAAGAACAAGGTCCTGTTCGAGAACCTGACCCCGCTGTTCCCGCGCCGCCGCTTCCGCCTGGAGCGCGGCGACGGCAGCACCGAGGACATTACCGGCCGCATCCTCGACCTGATGGCGCCGCAGGGCAAGGGCCAGCGCGCGCTGATCGTCAGCCCGCCGAAGGCCGGCAAGACGATGATGATGCAGCAGGTCGCCACCGCGATCACGACCAACCACCCGGACGTCCACATGATCGTCCTGCTGGTCGACGAGCGCCCGGAGGAAGTGACCGAGATGCAGCGCACCGTGCGCGGCGAAGTGGTCAGTTCGACCTTCGACGAGCCGGCCGCGCGCCACGTGCAGGTCGCCGAGATGGTGATCGAGCGCGCCAAGCGCCTGGTCGAGCACAAGAAGGACGTGGTGATCCTGCTCGACTCGATCACCCGCCTCGCCCGCGCCTACAACAACGTCGTGCCGTCCTCGGGCAAGGTCCTGACCGGCGGTGTCGACGCCAACGCGCTGCACCGCCCGAAGCGCTTCTTCGGCGCGGCCCGCAACGTCGAGGAAGGCGGCAGCCTGACCATCATCGCCACCGCGCTGATCGACACCGGCAGCAAGATGGACGAGGTGATCTACGAGGAGTTCAAGGGCACCGGCAACTCCGAGGTCCACCTCAACCGCCGCATCGCCGAGAAGCGCGTCTACCCGGCCATCGACATCAACCGCTCCGGCACCCGCCGCGAGGACCTGCTGATCGAGCCGGACCTGCTGCAGAAGATCTGGATCCTGCGCAAGCTGCTGCACGGCATGGACGAGATCGGCGCGATGGAGTTCATGCTCGACAAGATGAAGAACACCAAGTCGAACGACGAGTTCTTCGCCTCGATGAAGCGCTGAGTTCGAGCGCCCATGGAGAACGGAAACGCCCCGCGATGCGGGGCGTTTTTCATGGCGTTCCTGTCGCGCCTAGTTACGGAGAGGGAGGCTGCCCCTGCCTCAGCACCAGACGTTTCCTTCCCTCATATGACTGCGTGATTTCTGCAGCATTCATGTCAGGATGGGCGTGGAAGTAGCGCGCCCGCAAGTCACTCGCGCGCACGTCGCCGAGATCACCAGCCAACAGGATCGCGCTGGCCATGCTTTCCGGCGGGCCATACTGCGTCATTGCCGTGTTGATCCGACCATCCAGATAGGCCGCAAAGGGGCTCCTCGTCGATTTCATCAGCTGAAGCACCATCGTGTTTGCAGCGGCGACCCTCGAAAGCAGGGCCATATCTTCCGAAGACGACGTATCAAGACCCTGTCCAGACTGGCGAATCGACCCGATCTCGTCGCTGACGCGATCAACATAGAACATCTTGGCCTTGCTGTTGCCCGTATTGGCCAAGGCCTCAAGCTCCATCGTCGACATGGATTTAGCGGCGATCCATTCTTCAGGCATTGGAAACCCCTGAGAAATCAGCCGTTGCTGTTCCTCAGGACTGCCGAACGCCAGCGCATCTGCGTACTGATCGTTCAGCTCTCGCAGCCACGCCTCTTCGGACTTGGGCAATTGCGACACCCGGGCATCCCAGGACGACGCACGCCTCACTTCGACAATATCCGCGAACCGCCAACTCGGAGGCACTTGCAGCTCATTAGCACCGGTAATCGATGACGCCTGTACCTCTTCCGCTACAAGATCGACTTCATCTTCTGTAACCGAGCCCGCGAGTCCCCGCGACGTCTCCTGGTCGCCAGCGACAGCACCCTCATTCGTCGAGATTGCCGCCTCGTCTCTCGCATTACACCCAACGAGTCCTCCTGCAACAATCATTAGCGCGCATGTAACCCCGAGACTTCTAGTCGTCTTCACAGTCGTTCTCCCTCATATCCCTCGCCCAAAGCGCACATTTACGCTGCCCTTCGCGCTCCTCGTATGCATTGTCTGAGGGAACGGTAGTACTGACAGCACCGTGATAGAGGCTGGCGAATCCACTGCATGTCCCTTGGGGATCGGGCACCGCGGCACAGGCAGCTTGCGTGCCGTCCCGGAACGCATCATCGCAAGCCCCGCGCGCACCTCCGGCCGCCCAGCATATGTCATGGGCGTCGCATACCGAACGAAAGCTTACGCCAGCATAAGGCGCATCGATATCGCCTGAGTAGTGGTTCGATGTAATGACCGACAGAACTGCATTCTGAAACCACCCCCCTACGCCACCGGTTCCACAGCCATTGGGCGCGAAATCCGACCGCCCAGGGACTGTAATTCCGGGCGATGCCGGCGGACTATCCAAACTGCACCCCGAAGGCTGGTGTGTTGCAAGGGCCTGGCAGAACTTATCGCCATCCAGTGGAAGATCCTCCTGCGGGAACTCTTGATACATCCGGAACCATTCCATCAAGAGGCGCGCTGACTCTGCCTGGGCGCTATCAACACAGGACGCAGTGGCACACGTCACGGATTCTCCTGTATCCCGAAACCCCACGACGGTGATCGTTGGCTCAGTGGGTATTTCTTCTGCAACAACGTAGAAGGCAGCCAGTAAGGCCAGGACGAGTAACGCTCTTCCTCGCCGCAAGGCAGGTCCTGTCATGCGCTCGACTCCCCAATCAAGACGATTACACCGTGACCCCCCCCCCGTCTTGCATGTCAAGGGCCACGTTCAATTCGAACAATTTGCCGTGGAGCCTTGGCCATGTGCTGATTCAGAGCGCTCTCGCAGAAGAGCGCTCATCGTGCAAGCGATAGTGCTTCACACCGTTACGAGAAGAGCGCCGCTTCATGACCAAATCCTCATTGATCTAGCCCCCTTCGGTTAAGCGCTGTTGATACCGGCAGGGCATGGCCCGGGATGCCACTGCCCGGGCACTGTCCTGCCTCAGACGCGAACGCCATGATTCCGTGCATCCATGACACGTCAGGTGTCCTTAGGGCGTGGCTAGGGCCCCGCAGACCCCAAACGACCCGTACTATTCGGCGCATGCCCTGGCACCGCCAGGAGCGGAGGTATCTGCGCGCGCTGGCACGTCAAGCATTTGGAGTCGCGCCACGGACTTCACGCCACGGCAACGGGGCCGCGGTCAGAGTCGGCCTCCTCAGGCAGGCGCTCGGGGAGAGTGACTTCCGGGTCCTTGATGATCCAGATGTCAGACGGAGGCAGGTCATGCGAGTCCGATTGAATGTTGCCTTGGCGGCGGTGGTGTTGTCGGTCGCCGGGTGCGCGAAGGAAAGCGAGCCCACGCCGGCGCCCGCCGCTGCACCGGCGGCAGGGACGGCCACCGAGGCCGGCAATCCCCCGGACGCGGCGCCGGCGCCCGCGGTCTTCAGTCCCGCGGAGCTGGACCAGATGGTCGCGCCAATCGCGTTGTACTCCGACCCGTTGCTCGCGCAGGTGCTGATGGCCGCGACATACCCGGGCGACGTTGCCGATGCCGCGAGATGGTCCGAGGCACACCCGGACGCCCAGGGCGACGACGCGGTCCGGCAGGTCTCGGACCAGCCGTGGGACCCGAGCGTGCAGTCGCTGGTGGCATTCCCGCAGGCGCTGGCGCTGCTCGGCCAGGACCCGGCCTGGGTGCAGCGGCTGGGCGATGCCTTCCTCGCGCAGCCGGACGCGGTGATGGACGCCGTGCAGCGCCTGCGCCACCAGGCCGCCGACGCCGGCAACCTTGCAAGCAACGAGTACCAGAACGTCACGACCGAACCCGCGCCCGCCGCGGCACCTGAGCCACAGGCGGCACCGGCGGCCGGGTCCACGACCACGGTGGTGCAGGCCGCGCCGGCACAGGACACGATCATCATCCAGCCGAGCGACCCCGAGGTCGTCTACGTCCCCACCTACAATCCCACCCAGGTCTACGGCACCTGGGCCTACCCCTCGTATCCACCCACCTACTACCCACCCCCCTCGCGCTACTACGCGCCGGGTTCGGCCCTGGTCAACGGCATGATGTGGGGCGTCGGCGTGGCGATCACCGATTCGCTGTGGGGTGACTTCAACTGGGGCCACGACGACATCGACATCGACATCAACCGGTACAACAATTTCGATTTCGACCGCGATATCGAAATCGGCAACAACAACAGGTGGCAACACAACTCGCTGCACCGCGATGGCGTGCCGTATCGTGACCAGGCCAGCCGCGAGCGTTACGGGCGGCAACTCGACAATCCCGCCTCGCGCGATGCCTTCCGCGGCGATACCGCGAACCGCACCGCCGAGCGGGAGCGTGCGCGGCAGTCGCTGCAGTCGCATGGCGTCCAGGCCCCGGCGCGCAGCAACCAGGAGGCGCGTGCACGCGCCCAGGATGCCGCCCGTGCTGGCGGACTCGCGGGGGCCGATCGGGACGCAGCGCGTGCGCGTGCCGGCGAAGTCGCGCAGCAGGCACGGAACAATCCTCAGGCGCGGGAACGGGCCCAGGCTGCAGCCGCCAACCACCCGCAGGCACGCGACCGTGCGCAATCCGCGGCGGCCAACCACCCGCAGGCACGCGACCGTGCGCAATCCGCGGCGGCCAACCACCCGCAGGCACGCGACCGCGCGCAGTCCGCGGCGGCCAACCATCCGCAGGCCCGCCAGCAGGCCCATTCGGCCGCCCAGCAGGCACGCGCCAACCCCGAACAGGCACGGCAGAAGGCTGCACAGCGCGCCAACAAACCGACCACCAACACCCAGGCCCGGCAGGCGGCACAGCAGGCCCACCGGAGCCAGGCAGCGCCCCGCAACAATGCCTTCAGCGGGGCCAGCCGCCCGAGCACCAGCCAGGCCCATGCCGCGCGCGGCCAGGCCAGCCGCGCGCATGCCGCGCAGCCGCGGTCGACGCAGGCCCGGCAGGTCAATCGCCAGCCACGTCCGCAGGGCCATGCCCAGCGTGGCGGCCGACGCTGACAGGAGCGCACCCATGACGACGCACGCACGAAAGCTCGCCCTCTGCATCGCCTGTGCCCTAGGACTGTCGGGCTGGACCACGGCAGCGGTGGCGCAGGAGCGCTTCCCGACGCCGGATGCCGCCGCCGACGCCCTGGTCGAGGCCCTCGGCACGGACAAGGCGGACACCGCCCGGTTGGAGGCCCTGCTCGGCAAGGACTGGGGAGACTTCATCCCGACCGGCGGCGTCGCGCGACCGGACGTCGACTACTTCCTGGAGGCTTATGGCAATGGCCATGACCTGCAGGTCGACGGCGATACCGCGCACCTGCGAGTCGGCGAGGGCCACTGGACGCTGCCGATTCCGATCACGCAGGGCAGCGGCGGCTGGGCCTTCGACACCCGTGCGGCGGCGGATGAGATCCGCACCCGCCGCATCGGCACCAACGAATCCCAGACCCTGGTCTCGCTGCTCGCCTACCACGACGCGCAGATGGACTATGCCGCGCAGGATCGCGACGACGACGGCGTGCTCGAATACGCACGGCAGATCCTCAGCACCGAAGGCGAGCACGACGGCCTGTACTGGTCCGAGGATGCGACCGGCGACCTCAGCCCGCTGGGCCCCCTGTTCGCGGATGCCAAGGCCGGCGAAGGCTGGCACGGTTACCGCTTCCAGGTATTGACCGCGCAGGGCCCCTCGGCGCCCGGCGGCGCCTACGACTACCGGCTGGGCGACGACATGAGCCGGGGCTTCGCGGCGGTGGCCTGGCCGCAGGAGTATGGCGAAAGCGGGATCATGAGCTTCATGATCAGCCACGACGGCCAGGTCTTCGAGAAGGACCTGGGCGCCGACGGCGCCGCGACGGCGCAGGCGATGAAAGCGTTCGACCCCGACAGCAGCTGGGAAGAAGTCGCCGACCCGATGGTGGTCAAGGTCGAAACGCCCTGACCGGCGCTTTGTCCGGGCGAAGGCCGCGGGCTGTCCGCCGGCCTTCGCATCGCCGGTCTATTCCCCGTCCTTCAGCACGCGATTGAACAGCTCGTGGATGCGACGGTATTCGTCGTACCACGCATCCGGATGGACGAATCCGTGGCGCTCCAGCGGATAGCTTGCGAGTTCCCACTTGTCCTTGCGCAGTTCGATCAGCTTCTGCGCGAGCATCACCGAGTCCTTGTAGAAGACGTTGTCGTCGATCATGCCGTGGGCGATCAGCAGGTGGTCCTGCAGGCCTTCGGCATGTTCCATCGGCGACGAGCGCAGGTAGGCCTCGGGGTCGAGCTGCGGCGTGTTGAGGATGTTGCTGGTGTACTCGTGGTTGTACTGCGACCAGTCGGTGACCGGGCGCAGCGCGGCGCCGGCCTTGAACACGCCCGGCTCGCGGAACAGCGCCATGAAGGTCATGAAGCCGCCGTAGCTGCCGCCGTAGATGCCGGCGCGGTCGCGGTCGCCCTGCTTCTCGGCGACCAGCCACTCCAGGCCGTCGAGGTAGTCCTCGAGTTCCGGGTGGCCCATCTGCTGGTAGATCGCGGTCCGCCAGTCGCGGCCGTAGCCGGCGCTGGCGCGGTAGTCGAGGTCGAGCACGACGTAGCCTTCCTGCACCAGCAGGTTGTGGAACATCTGCTCGCGGAAGTACGCCGGGTAGCGGTCGTGCACGTTCTGCAGGTAGCCGGCGCCGTGCACGAACATCACGATCGGGTACCGGCGACCCGGTTCATGCACCTTCGGGCCGTAGAACTTGCCCCACACCGTGCCCGCGCCGTGCCGGCTCGGCACCTGCACGTACTCGGGCTCGATCCAGTCGCGCCCCTTGAATGCGTCGCGGCGCGTGTCGGTCAGCGTCGTCGCCTGGCCGCCGGCGACCGGCAGCACGGCCACCTGCGCCGGCAGGTAGCTGTCGGAGTGGCGGACCAGCAGGCGGCCGCCGTCCGGCGACAGGCTGAAGTCCTCGACGCCGTCCAGCGCCGTCAGCTCGCGCACGCCGCCGCCATCCCGGTCGACCGCGCAGACCTCATAGTCGCCCGGCCAGTCGCGGTTGCAGGTGAAGTAGAACGTGCGTCCATCCGGCGACAGCTGCGGCTGCGAGACCTCCCAGTCACCCGAGGTCAGCGCGCGCGGCTTGGCGCCGCCCTCGCTGAGGTAGAGATGCGAGTGGCCGCTCTCTTCGGACAACAGCCAGAGCGCGTTGTCCGCGGTCCAGCCGAAGTCGTTGTAGCGCCAGTTGATCCACGCCGGGTCGGTCAGGCGGTGCCGTGACGCCAGCGCGGCCGAGGTCGGCTCGAGGGTGGCGATCCAGCGGTCCTTGTTGTCGACGGCGCGCAGGAGGACGGCGGCCTGGCGGCCGTCGGACGTCCAGTGGATCGCCGGGCCGGTCCCACTCGCGTCGGTCTCCACGCGCACCGCGCGATTGCCCTCCAGCGGCTTCTCGTCGGCGGCCTTGCGCATCGCCGCCAACGGATCGGTGCCGATCCCGGGCAGCGCGTCGAACTTCAGTTCGGTCACCTTCGCGGTGGCGGTTTCCACCAGCCACAGGCGGTGCGGCAGCGGCGCCTTGTAGCCGACGCGCGGGCGCACTTCCTCGAACTCCTCGTAACCCGACTCGGTCACGTACTTCGGCATCTTGCCGTCCTGGCCGCGCTCGCCATCCTTCGGTTCGGTGACGACCAGCAGCCAACGGCCGTCCGGTGACAGGGCGCTGTCCTCGACCACGAGCCCATCACCGAGGTAGGCCGGCGCAGGTGCACGGGTCGGGTCGCTGTCGCGCCACTCGCGCTCCTGCGCACGCACGGCATCGGCGTCCGCGCGCTGTTCGCGCAGCGTCTCGATGTAACGGAGCTGGCGGTCGCGCAGGTCGTCGGCCTTGGGCGCTTCGGCCGGATCCTTGCCGGCCACGAGGGTGGCCGCCTGGGACAGGCCCGTGCCCGCGCGCCACTGGTACCAGTCGTTGCCCGCGCGGAACACGAGATTGCCGTCGCGGCTCCACTGCGGACGCGACTCGCGGCCGTCGCTGCGGGTGACCTGGGTCAGCGCGCCACTGCGCAGGTCGCGCACGAAGATGTCGCCGTTGCGGGCGAACGCCATGCGCGTCCGCGCCGCATCGTAGGCCGGAAACGGGGCATCGAGGTCGGCGCGTGCCGCATCGTCCACGCGGGCCACCGCGCCGCCCCCCGCCGGCACCTGCCAGGTGTCGCGCACCGGCGAACCCTCGCGCTTCAGCCGGTACTGGATGGCGCCGCCATCCCAGCGCCACCAGGCGTCCTCGACTGCCGGACCGATCCAGTCGGGATCCGCCATCACCTGGGTGAGGGTCAGCGGCTCCGACGGTGCCAGCGTCGGGGACGCGTCGGCGGCGAGCGCGTGCGGCGCAAACAGCAGGGCGGTGAGCGAGACGAGCAGGCGGTTTCGAAGGGGCATGGTCAAGGCGTTCCGGCGGGACAAACCCGGGCAGCCTAGCAGCCTGCGACCGTGCCGGATCGGGCCATCGGTCACGGGCGGCTTGGCCCTTCCCGGGAGAGCGAGGATAATGGTCGGCCGCGGCGCACCCCCGCGTGCCGCGGAGGCACGATGCGTGGACCCGTTGCTGCTGTCCCGGATCCAGTTCGGATTCGTCATCTCGTTCCATATCCTCTTCCCGGCGTTCACGATCGGCCTGGCGAGCTGGCTGGCCTTCGTGGAGGGCCAGTGGCTGCGCACGCGCGACAGCGTGTGGCGCGACCTGTACTTCTTCTGGACCAAGATCTTCGCGGTCTCCTTCGGGATGGGCGTGGTGTCCGGCATCGTGATGAGCTTCCAGTTCGGTACGAACTGGGCGGTACTGAGCGAGCAGGCCGGCAACATCCTCGGCCCCCTGCTCAGCTACGAGGTGCTGACCGCGTTCTTCCTCGAGGCGACCTTCCTCGGGGTGATGCTCTTCGGCTGGGGACGGGTGTCGGAGAAACTGCACTTCCTGGCCACCTGCATGGTGGCGCTGGGCACGCTGATCTCGACGTTCTGGATCATCTCCGCGAACAGCTGGATGCAGACGCCGCAGGGATACACGCTGGTCGACGGCGTGTTCCACCCCGCCGACTGGATGGCGATCATCTTCAACCCCTCGTTCCCGTACCGGCTCGCGCACATGGTGCTGGCGGCCTTCATCACGACCTGTTTCGTGATCGGGGGCGTGAGCGCGGGGTACCTGTGGCGCGGGACCCATCGCGAACCGGCGCGCCGGATGCTGCGCATGGCGGTCCTCTTCGCCGCCATCACCGTGCCGCTGCAGGTCTTCGTGGGCGACCTGCACGGCCTGAACGTACGCGAGCACCAGCCGGTGAAGCTGGCGGCGATGGAAGCGCACTGGGAGCACGGCGCGGAGGGCGAAGGCGTTCCGCTGGTGCTGTTCGCGGTGCCGAACGAGCGCGAGGAACGCAACGACTTCGAGGTCGCGGTGCCGAGACTGGGCAGCCTGGTCCTGACCCACAGCTGGGACGGCACCATCGAGCCGTTGACGGCGGTGCCCGCCAGTGAGCGCCCCCCGGTGAAACCGGTGTTCTACAGCTTCCGGGTGATGGTCGGCATCGGCATGCTCATGCTGTTGCTGGTGCTGGCCTCGCTCTGGGCGTGGTGGCGCAAGCGGCTGTTCGAGGACCGCCGCGTGCTCTGGGGCTGGCGCATGATGACGCTGTCGGGATTCATCGCGATCCTCGCCGGCTGGTACGTGGTCGAGATCGGACGCCAGCCCTATGTCATCTACGGGCTGCTGCGCACGGCCGACGCGGTCAGCCCCATCGACGGCGCCAGCGTGCTTGCCTCCCTGATCATCTACGCGGCCGCGTACGCGGTCGTGTTCGGTGCCGGCATCTGGTACCTGACCCGGCTGCTGAAGAAGGGACCGGTGCCGCATGAGCCGCCGCTCTCGCCGGAAGGCGGCGAGAAGACGCCGATGCGGCCGCTGTCGGTACCGGACGAATCGATCGAAGGGGGTGCGTGATGGACCTGCAGACCGTCCTTCCGGTGGTGTGGTTCGGCGTGATCGGATTCGGCGTGCTGATGTACGTCCTGCTCGACGGCTTCGTCCTCGGCCTGGGCATCCTGGCCCCTTTCGCCGAAGACCAGGGCCAGCTCGACCACATGATGAACACCGCCGCACCGATCTGGGACGGCAACGAGACCTGGCTGGTCCTGGGCGGTGCCGGCCTGCTCGCGGCGTTCCCCAAGGCCTACGCCATCGTCCTCTCGGCGCTCTACCTGCCGGTCCTGCTGATGCTGATCGCGCTCGTGTTCCGTGGCGTGGCGTTCGAATTCCGCTTCAAGGCGCAGCGGGCGAAGCCGGCATGGGGCGCGGCCTTCGCGGTGGGCTCCCTGCTGGCGGCGTTCGCGCAGGGCGTGATCCTTGGTGCGCTGGTGGAAGGGATGCCCCTTCAGGGCGGCAAGTACGTGGGCGGCGCGCTGGGCTGGTTCAGCCCCTTCTCCATGCTGACCGGTGCGGCGGTGGTATTCGGCTATGCCCTGCTCGGCGCCAGCTGGCTGATCCTCAAGACGGAAGGGCCGCTGCAGAAGGTGGCCCGCACGCTGGCCCGCCCGCTGGTCCTGGTGGTGGTCGTTTTCATGGGGCTGGTCAGTGCCTGGCTGCCCTTCCTCGACTCACGCGTCATGGCCCGCTGGTTCGAAGGCGGCAATTTCCTGTGGCTGTCCCCGGTGCCGGTGCTGGTGCTGGTCAACGCCTGGGCGATGTGGCGCGCGGTCATGGAAGAGGGGCGAGACGGCAAGCCCTTCCTGCTGACCCTGTGCTTCTTCCTGCTCGGCTTCGCCGGCCTGGTGCTGGGGATGTGGCCCTATCTCGTGCCGCCTTCGCTGACCCTCTGGGAAGCCGCCTCGCCCCCGGCCTCGCAGGGCTTCGTGCTGGCCGGGCTGGTGGTCCTGCTTCCCGCCATCCTGGGCTATACGTGGTGGTCCTACCGGGTGTTCAGCGGCAAGATCGCCGCGGATGCCGGTTACCACTGAGGCGACCCGCCCCGGCTTTCGCGGCCCACCCGCACGGCGAGTGTGCGGGCGGCACGTGGCCGGGTATGCTTGTGGACACTGTTTCGCCACGGCCGTCCCCCGCGGCTCGCCGCCCGCCCATGCACGCCTACGTCTACAAGAGCCTGCGCAAAGCCGACACCTACGTGTATCTGGCCGCGCGTGACGCGTTCGACCGCCTCCCCGACCCGGTGCGAGCCCAGCTGGGTCCGCTGGCCTTCGTGCTCGAGGTGGGATTGACCCCTGATCGCCGGCTGGCCCGGGAAGATCCGGCGGTCGTGCGGAAGAACCTGGTGGCGCGGGGGTTCCATCTGCAGTTCCCGCCCACCGTCGCCGATCCGATGACGGAAGACTGGGGTACCGATGCCTGAACCGGTTTCCAGGGCGGCGGTGGCCCCGGCTCGACCCTCGGTGTCGCGACACCTGTGGCCGGCCGTCGCGGTCGGAACGGTGCTCGCGCTGGTGGCCGGCGTGGGCAGCGTCGTGGCGCTGCTCGCGGGCCTGCTGGCCCAGCCCGCATGGGCGATCGCGGCCCGGGAGTGGCGAGCGCGCCGCAAGGCACCGGCAGCGGTGCTGGCATCGCCGCGCCCGCTTGACCTGCGCCGCGACGGCCTGGCGCTGCTGGCGCTGTGGGGCGGCGGCGGCCTGGTGACCGGCCTGCTGCTGGCCTGGCCCCTGAATGCACTGGTCTCGACCGGGCAGCTGTCGGCGGCACTCGGCGTCAGCACGGTGGTTGGGCTGGTCCTGGTCGCCCTGTGGCGCACCTGGCCGCTCTGGCATTCGGTCGAGCGTCGCGGTGGACCGCTCGGGCCCGCCTGGCAGGCGATGGACGACGTGGAAATGGGCGCCTTGCGGGGCCTGGGCGTGGCCGCGATGGTGTTGGCCCTGCTGGGCCTGGTGCTGCTGCTGGCCTGGCCCGGACTGCTCGACGGCGCCGCGCGCTGGACCGCCGTGGTCCTGCTGGCGCTGGGGTCACCGATCGCCCATGCCGTGCTGCAGGGAGTGGCGGAAGCGGATCCGGTCCTGGTGGTCGGCGCCGGCCATGCACCGGCGCCCGTCGTCGCGGAGGTCGAAGCCGAGGCCCCGGCGCCGGGCGAGCCGCTGGAACCCGCCCTGTATGCGGCCGCGCGCAGTGGGCGGGTCGAACGGGCACTCGCATTGATCGAGGACGGTGCCGACCCGCACGCCATCCCGCCCGAGGGCGATCGCGACCGCCGCAGCCTGGCGGCACTGGCCGCCGTATTGCCGGACCTGCGCCTGTTGCGCCAGTTGATCGCCGATGGCGTCGACCTGAACCAGCCGCCCGGCGGCGGCATGACGGCGCTCATCGCGGCGACCCGTGACAGCTGGCACGGCCGCCCCGATGCGGTCATGACCCTGTTGGCGAACGGGGCCGATCCCCGCCTGCCCGACGCCGACGGCAACACGCCGTTGCACCATGCCGCGCGCAGCTCCGACCCGGGCGTCGCCGCGCTGCTCCGCGATGCCGCGGCCGAGCTCGACGTGCTCAACGCCGAAGGCCAGTCGCCGCTGGCCGTGGCCTGCGCAGCCGGCAACTGGCGCCTTGCGCGGTTCCTGCTCGAGCGGGGCGCACAGACGCACCCGGTGGGCGGGGTCCCGGCCCTGCTGGCGGCCGCCGCGACCGAAGACGACGACCCGGCCGGCGTGCAACTGCTGCTCAAGCAGAAGGCGCGCGTGGACGCTCGCGACGCCACGGGCCGCACCGCCCTGCATGAAGCCGTGCGTGCCGGGCACGAGGACATCGTCCGGTTCCTGCTGTCGGCGGGCGCCGACCCCGCGCTGGCGGACGACGCCGGCAACAATGCCGTGCTGGAAGCCGCGGCCGTCGGCCGTTCCGCCCTGCTGGAAGCCCTGTTGGCGCAGCTTCCCGGCGACGGGGCCGTCGAGGCACGGGCGACCGATGCCCAGGGCCGCAGCGCCCTGCACCATGCCTGCCTGTCCGAACAGACCGACCCGGCGCTGGTACAGCGGCTGCTCGCCCTCGGGGTCGATCCCGACCTGAGGGACGCCAACGGCGACCGCGCGCTCGACCATGCGGCGCAGGCCGGACGCTGGGCGCTCGTTTCGGCGCTGGACGCCGGCTACGACCTGCCGGCCAACGTGGTCGACGACGACACCGTCGATTCCGGAACCACGCCCCCGCCGGACCGTCCGCCCGCCGAACTGCTGCGCGAGGCGCTGGATGCCGGCCGCGAGGCCGGGGCGGGCGCCATGGCACGGCTGCTGACGCCGTCGCAGTCGGGACGCTTCCTGCTCGACGATGCGCTGGCGCCCTCGCCCATGCAGGTCGAGTGGTTGCTGCGCCACGGAGCCGACCCCGGGGTGCGCACCGCCGACGGCGATACCGTGATGTTCCACTGGTTCGACCAGGGCGGCGCGGCCGTCGCGCGGCTGCGGGTGCTGCTCGACAATGGGGTTTCCCCCGCGGGCCGGGGCGGGCTTGCCCGCTTCCTCTCCGCCTGCATGCGCCAAGGGGCCTCCGGACCGGCCCAGCAGGCGTTTGCATTGCAGTTGCTCGAGTGCGGCGCGGACCCCTTCGGCACCTCGTCCAGCGGCGACCGGCCGTCCACCCTGGCCCTGCGGCTGGGATGGCGGCACCTGCTCGACCGCCTGCTCGAGATCGGGGTCGACCCCAACCTTTGCGACGCGCATGGCATGAGCCCGCTCCACCTGGCCGCAGCGCTGGGCCGCACCGCCATGCTGCGGCAGTTGATCGCCCATGGAGCGGCCCCCGACCTGCTGGCTGCCGATGGCCAGACGCCGCTGGGCGTGGCGCTGTCCGCGGGCCGCCGTGATCTTGCCGATTGGCTGGACTGGCGCGGCTGGAGCCTGCCGCGGCGCCCCTTGCGTGCCAGCGACGTGCCCGCCGCGGCGATCGTCGGCGACGCCGACGCCGTGCGGCGCATGCTCGACCTGGGCCTGCCGGTGGACGCCACCGACAACCAGGGCTGCACGGCGCTGCTGCGCGCGGCAGGGGGCGGGCATGGCGCGCTCGTCGATCTGCTGCTGGTGCGCGGTGCCGATCCCCAGTACGCCGCCAACTCCGGCGCGACGCCGCTTTCCGCCGCCGTCAGCATGCGCCACGTGGAGATCGTCGACCGCCTGATCGAGGCCGGCGCCGCGCTGGAGCAGCGCCTGCCGGGCGAGCTCACGGTGCTGATGGTGGCCTGCGCGCTGGGCCTGCCCGACATGGCCGCCCGCCTCCTGGCCGCCGGTGCCGATGCCCATGCCGCCGACAGCCAGGGCCGCATGCCGATCCACTGCGCCGCGATGTACGGCTTCACCGCACGCGAGCGCAGCCGCCTGGTTGCGCTGTTCGACACCCTGTTGCTGACCGGCGGCGATGCCGACAGCAACCTCGAAGCCGGGGGCGCCACGCCCCTGTTGCTGCTGCTCGGCGCGCGCGCGGAGCCCGGCACCGAGGCGGACGAAGACACCCTGCTGGCGGGCCTGGAGCTGCTGCTGGACCATGATGCACGCCTCGACGTCGCCGATCCGCGCGGCTTCGGACCGCTGCACCTCGCGGCCCTGCATGGGCTACTGGGGATCGTGCGCTGGCTGTTGCGGGCCGGCGCCGACCCGGACGCACGCGACGCGCTCAACCGCACCCCGCGCGAGATCGCGGTGATGCGCGGTTTCGTCGATATCGCCGCGGAGTTCGCGCCCCCGACCGCCCCGCAGGGCGTGTCCATGGCGCGCTTCCTGCGGGACCGCTCCTAGCGTCCGTCGCCCGCGGGCGCGTCCGACGGCGGGGTGCCCGGAGCGGCACGCGGCCCGGCTTGCCCCAGCACGCCTTCGCCGGCGTCCGCCCGCAGCAGTTCTTCCAGTTCGCGGCGTGCGTCCTGCACCGTCTGCAGCAGGGCGTCCTGGTCGTGGCGGATCGGGTGCTGCGCCTCGAACAGTCGCGCATCATGTTCGGCAAAGCGCGCCGTGAGCGCGTCCGCTGCAGTGGCGGCCACGCCAAGCGCCTGCAACACCTGCGAGCCTGCCTGCAGGCTGGAATGCAGCACCTCACGCACCGGCTCCACCCCGAGATCCTTCAGTTCCCACGCCACTCTGCGGTCACGCGCCTGCGCGATCACCCGCGCCTCGGGGTAGAAGTGGCGGATCGCTCGGCTCGTCCTCAGCGCTTCCGCGGGATCATCGATGGCCACCACGAATACACGGACCTGCGCCGCCCCGGCCGCCCGCAACAGGTCGGGGCGGGCCGGGTCGCCGTAATAGAGGGTGTTGCCGAAGCGACGGGAAAACTCCAGCTGTTCCACGTCATGCTCGATCACGATGAAAGGCGTGTCGTGCATCGCCAACACGCGCGCGACGATCTGCCCGAAACGCCCGAAGCCGGCGATCAGCACCTGCGGCTGCCCGTCCTCCGGGAGGGCATCCGCATCGCGCGGCGCGCGCTCGCGTGGCCGCGCCTTCAACAGGTACGCCAGGCCGATCAGCAACACCGGCGTCAGCGCCATCGACACGCCGACCGCCGCGACCAGGCGGTCGCGTACGACGAGGTCCAGCAGGCCGGCGCGGACCGCTTCGGCGAACACCACGAACGCGAACTCGCCGCCCAGCGCCAGCACGGTCGCCAGCTGGGCCGCCTCGCGCATGTCCAGCCGACCCGGGCCGCGGCCGATCACGAAGATCAGCGTGAACTTGACCAGCATCAGCACCGCCACCAACGCCGCGATGGCCGCCGGTTCGGCCAGTACGCGTCCCAGGTCGATGCTCATGCCCACCGCCATGAAGAACAGGCCCAACAGCAGGCCCTTGAAGGGCTCGATCTGCGCTTCAAGCTCGTGGCGGAATTCGGAGTCGGCCAGCAGCACGCCGGCGATGAATGCGCCCAGGCCGGCGGACAGCCCCGCGTGCTGCATCATCCAGGCCGAGCCGAGCACGATCAGCAGCGCCGCGCCGGTGAACACCTCGGGCATCTGCGAGCGGGCGACGATCCGGAACACGTGCCGCAGCAGCAGCCGCCCGCCGAACACGAGCGCGGCGATCGCCGCGATGGCGATGCCGACGGCCTGCCAGCCGCCCTCCGCGTCCCCGGCCGCCCCCACCCCGAGCAGTGGGATCACCGCCAGCAGTGGAATGGCCGCGATGTCCTGGAACAGCAGGATCGCAAAGGCAAGCCGCCCGTGCGGTGCCGTCAACGCCTTGCGTTCGGCCAGCAGTTGCAGCCCCACGGCCGTCGACGACAGCGCGAGGCCGAACCCCACGACCCAGGCCGCCTTCGCACCCAGGCCACCGAGCATCGCGATCGCCGCCAGCGCCACCCCGCAGGCCAGCACCTGCAATCCGCCGACGCCGAACACCGGCTTGCGCATCACCTTCAGCCGCGGCAACGACAGCTCGAGTCCGATCACGAACAGCATCATCACCACGCCGATCTCCGACGCGGCCAGTACCCGCTCGGCATCGCGCACCACGCCCGTCCCGAACGGCCCGAGCACCACGCCTGCGGCCAGGTAGCCCAGCACCGCCCCCAGGCCGAAGCGACGGAACACCGGCACCGCGATCACCGCGGCGAGCAGGAACAGCAGGGCGATGTCGAGGCTTTCGCTGTGCATGGGGGCTCCTGGCGCCGGGACGCCATCGCGATTGCGGCGTATCCCGCGCTGTCGCTATTGTGTCAGCGATCCGCCATCCGTTCCGGTGGCGCGCCTGGGGGAATGAACCGTGCGTCGAATCCTGGTGTTCATGGCGATCGTACTGGTGTCGGTCACGGTCTGGGGCCGCGCGGACGCCGGGGGCCAGCAGACCGAAGCCACCATGGTCGTTGCAGCGAAGATGCGCATCAGTGCCGCCGGGGATGTCGAATCCTTCGCGCTGGACGGGCGCGACGCACTTCCCGAAGGCGTCGCCCGCCTGCTGGAACGGCAGGTGCCGGCCTGGAAATTCAAACCCGTCCTGCAGGACGGCGTGCCCACCCCTGTTGGCGCCCTGGCCCACATCCGCGTGCGCGCGCGGCCCCGCGAAGACGGACGATTCAACCTGGAAGTGGTCGGCGCCACGTTCGGGGACGAGGCCGTCGCCGGCGGGCTCAGCCTGATTGAACTCACGGACGACACAAGGCCGCGCTACCCCGTCCTGCTCCAGGGCGAGGGCGTGGCGGGCATCGTCTATCTGTTCATGGAGGTCTCGCGGGAGGGCCGCGTGACCCGGGTGGCCACCGAGCAGGTCAACCTGACCCAATACCCAAGGCACGGGCCCAGCGTCGTCTACATGCGCGACCAGTTGGCAAGGGCCGCGCTCAAGGCCGTGGAGCGCTGGACGTTTACTACCCCGACCCGGGGGGAGCTCGCGGGGGACCCGTACTGGAATGCGCGCGTACCCGTCGTGTTTCGGCCTTATGCCGACTCCCCATCCGGCCCGGGTTATGGGCAATGGGAGGCCTACCTGCCCGGTCCCCGCACCCAGCCTGACTGGATCGCAGCGGGTGAGGGCGGATCGGATGCGCTGCCGCCCGACACGATCAGCCTCGTCGATCCCGATGCCCCGCAGTTGCTGACCCAGCTCGGCGGCCGCTGACCCCACAGGTTTCCGCGGGATGGCACGCGTCCCGCCCGCCCCTGCCACGAGTTGCTGCGACCGCTTTACCCCCGCTATCGTGTCCTCGTTCCGCCAACGGTTCCGGCGGCGCACTCTCCAGGAGGGAAAGTCGATGCGAAAGATTCTGATGGGGCTGGCGTTGTTCGTCGCCACGGCGGCAGTCGCCGCGCAGGCACCGGACAAGACGAATGGGGCGATCGAGGCAAGCATGCTGGTGACCGGCACGATCGACGTCGAGCCCGACGGCAGTGTCTCCGGTCACGTACTCGACAAAGCCGATGCACTCCCGGCCGTGGTCACGGCCATGCTCGGCGAGCAGATCCCCAAATGGCGCTTCGAGCCGGTGATCGTCGATGGCCAGGCGGTACCCGCACGCGTGCCCGCGAGCATCCGTCTTGTCGCACGGGAGGTCGAGAACGACCGCTTCGCCGTGCATATCGGAGGCGCCCACTTCACCGCGGCGCATCGCGGGAGTGCGCATGGGGAATACCCGATAGCCCAGCGCACGGACCGCAGGGCACCGGCCTATCCCCCGGACCTGCTCAGGGCCGGCGCCGGCGCGACCGTCTACCTCCTGTTGAAAGTCGGGCCGGACGGAAAGGTCGAGGACCAGATCGCCGAGCAGGTCAACCTGACGGTCGTCGCCCGCGAGCGGCAGATGGCCCAGATGCGCAATGCATTCGCGCGAGCGTCACTTACCGCCGCACGCACGTGGACATTCCCGCGGCCCGACGGCGTCGAGATCGATGCCGACGGTTCCTGGTCCGTGCGCGTACCGGTCGACTTCGTGGTTGTCGGACAAGAGGCCGCCTACGGCGAGTGGCAGGCCTACGTGCCGGGTCCGCGGCAGGCCAACCCCTGGTCGGACGAGGACGATGGCGTATCTCCGGAGACCCTCGCGGCCAATGGCACCTATCCGGTGGGCCTGGACGGCCCCAAACTCCTCACGCCGCTGCAGGCGGGCGAGGGTTGAGCCGCCGTACCGGGCACCGGACACAACCGCGTCGTACCGGAGGCATGGCATGCGCGTGACCCGTTCGCTGGTGGTCCTTGGTCTGCTGGCAGGCGGACTGTGGGTTCCGCCCGGACTCCGGGCCGAAGAGGAACAGACCCCGACCCTGGTCGTGGTGCAGGCGGGAATCGAAGTCGATGCCGGTGGGCGGGTCGTGGGTGTCGAACTGGACCCCACGGCGCGCCTGCCCGACGTGCTGCGCGAGCGAACGGAACAAGCGGTCCAGACCTGGCAATTCAAACCGATCGTCGAGAACGGCGAACCGGTGGGCGGCAAGACGTGGGCCGACGTACGGATATGCCTCGCACCTTCCACCGAAGGACACCTGAACGTCGCCATCTCCAAGGGCATGAATGGGCCAGGCAGCGTATCCGGCCAATGGCGCCCCACCCTCCCGATCAACCTCATGCGGACCGCGACGGCCGGCGTCGAGTACGAGTTCCTGATCCGCTATCGCGTCCAACCGGATGGTCGCGCCGAACTCCTGGACGCAAGCCTGCTCGATCCGGAGCTGGATCGCCGTTATGCCCCCGGCTGGCAACGTGACCTCCGGCGGGAGATCGCACGGATCCGGTTCAATCCCGAGGTCATCGGTGACCGCCCGGTCTCCACCGTCATGGAGTTGCCGATGATGATGGTTCGGCGCCCCGCAGGCGTCACCAGCGCGCAGGCCCGGAACGCCATCCGGGAGACCCAGGCCGCCGCGCCGGTGTGCCAGGCAGCGGCCGGCAAGGGGAAGAACGAGGCCGTGGCGGTCGACAGCCGTTTCGAGCTGCTGCCCCAGGGTTAACGCGCGCCATGAACGCGCATTCCATACGGCTTCGCGCCATGACCAAGGAAGGAAAGAAATGCATCGCACCCTCGCCCTGATTGCATTGTGGTTGGCGTTACCGGTTTCGACCTGGGCGGCAGGCCCTCCACCCGCGTCCGCGCGCAGCCAGATCGAAGCCAGCATGCTCGTCACCGGGGACATTGACGTCACCGCGGACGGCGCGGTGGCGGCCTACCGTCTCGACCGGCCCGACGCCCTGCCGCCGGAAGTCCTGAGTCTGGTCGAAGAGACCATTGCCGGCTGGCGCTTCAAGCCGGTCCGGGTCGATGGCGTGCCCGCCTCCGTCAGCACGCGTGCAAGCATCCGGGTGCGCGCAAAGAAGATCGACGAGCATCGCTACTTCATGGGCATCGCCGGGGCACGTTTCAGCGGGCGAACAGGGTCTGGAATACGTCCGCGGCAGCCGCTGGCCGCGCCGCACTACCCGCCCCACCTCGTGGATCTGGGCGTAGGCGGAACGGTCTACGTGGTGGTCAGGATCGCGGCGGACGGCAGCGTGGCGGACGTGCTGGCCGAGCGTGTGGACCTCACGACGCTGGGCAACGATATCCAGATGCAACGCATGCGCGATGGCCTGGAGCGCGCAGCCCTCGCTGTAGCGAAGACGTGGTCGTTCGCACCGCCGACCGGCCCGGACAACGCGCCCCCGTGGCTGGCACGGGTTCCCGTGGAGTTCATTCCGCCCGGGCGGACGGCCACGGCCTATGGGGAATGGCATGCGTTCGTGCCCGGGCCGCAACACGACAATCCATGGCCCGACCTCATCGACGACGGCGATCCGTCGACGCTGGTCGCCGGAAACGCCTATCGGTTGGGGGCGCCGGGGCCGGAACTGCTGACGCCTCTAGGAGCGTCGACGGATTGAGTGCGAGCGCCGGTGCCTACGTCCCCCGCGATTCCATCCGCAACGCAAAAGCCCCGCGCGAGCGGGGCTTTTTGTTGCCTGGCGTGCGTGTTGCCTGGCGCGGACCGGCCTGGGACGCGCATCTCCATCAGCGGTCCGTCAGCTGCGATGTTCGGGCGACGGGCAAGGCAGGGGCCGGCAAAGAAGAAGGCCGGATCCTTGTGGGATCCGGCCTTCGGTGTAAATGTCCAGCGATGTCCTACTCTCACATGGCATGGGCCACACTACCATCGGCGCAGCTGCGTTTCACTTCCGAGTTCGGAATGGGATCGGGTGGGTCCACAGCGCTATGGTCGCTGAACAAGCTGGTGAAGCAGCGCGAGGCGCGCCAGCTTGCATGGGGTGGGAAGTAGCGAATGAGGCGAATGTCGTCGACGTATCGTCGAGACCAAGGCCACTTGAGGTTATATGGTCAAGCCACACGGATCATTAGTACTGGTTAGCTCAATGCATTGCTGCACTTACACACCCAGCCTATCAACCACCTGGTCTTGATGGTTCCTTCAGGGGAGTCAAGCTCCCGGGAGATCTCATCTTGAGGCGCGCTTCCCGCTTAGATGCTTTCAGCGGTTATCGCTTCCGAACAT
>NZ_JACHTE010000002.1 GCF_014145395.1 Marilutibacter penaei | reverse complement strand
CCGGCTTCGGCTTCACGCAGGAAGCCGATGATCTGCTCTTCGGAAAAGCGCTTCTTCACGTCCAATCTCCTTCTGCTTGGGGATTGGACTCCAAATCGCCGTGCTACTCAAAGGCGGGGGGGCGTCGTGCGTATCCCGCACGCATCCTCCCCAAGCAGGTTGTTCGTGCCACGCAGGATCTCGGCCTCGCCGCCGTCTTCCAGATACACCTCGACGATGACGGTCGGCGGAGCCGCCTTCGGATTGGACTGCAGTGCCTGGACGTATTCCTTCGTGGCGTCTAGGTTGACGTAGTAAGGCGAGAGTTCCTGTGCAAACGCCCTTCCGCCGACCCGCCCAGTAAGCGCAAGGTTGATCGCTTCTATCAGTGTGGATTTTCCGCTGTCATTGCCGCCGACGAGGACGTTAGTACCAGGCAGCATCTCGACATCGAGCTTGCGGAACTTGCGATAGTTCCGGATGACGACCTTGCGAATCACGGCTCCCCCTTCCGCTCTATGAGATCCTAGCCACTCCTCCGCGCCGCCATCCACTTCCATGCCGGCGTGAGATCCACCCAGTCGAACTCGTCACCCAAGCTGCCATCATCATTGACGATGCGCAGGCGGGTGTCCTCCCGCGTGACGAACAGCACCTTGCCGTAGATCTTCGGCGTACGCTGCGCCTTGCGGCTAGCGTCCTTGGTACTTTCCTTGGTCTCCACCATCCGAACTTCTGTGGGCACCCCCAAGGGATACTCCAGGCAAACGATGAAGTCCGGATAGAAATAGTTCCTGTGCTCGCTGCGCACGACCCGGACAGACCAGGGCTTCCGCGACGGGTTGCGGTGCCACCACACGACGTGGTCGTCGCGCTCCATAGACTGGATGAACTCCCGCTCCTCCTGGTTGACACCTGCCGACCCATCGACCCCGAAGACCGAAATAGTCCCGCCTGCGTGAGCCAGGGTCTCCTTGAACATGGTCGTCTGGCCTTCGATGTCCAGACTGTCACGGGCACTCGTAATCGAGCCATCCAGCGGCGGGACAACGCCGTAGAGGTTCTTCTGGGCCTGGTCCAGCGCCTTGCTCAGCGGATAAAGCAGGAACTGCGGCAGCGGAGATGCACTGCCAATGGTCGCAAACTCGGCGATCGCGTCCTGGACCATCTCACCGATCCGTTGGGCGTCTCGGCGGACAACCCAGCAGGCAGCGTCGCGCGCCAACCGATCCAACTGCTTGTCGTCCAGTACCGATGAACTAGAATCGGAAGGAGGAACGGCCACATCCTCCCTCAGTCGGCCTGCCAGCGTTCCAATGATGATCCGAACGTCGGCGTCTTCTACCTGCGGGATCTTCTTCAACTGAGAAGCCGCATCGCGGGCCAGCGAGGCTCGGTCTGTGATGACCGTGACCTCCTCCGTTCGGATGTTGTCCTCGTCCTTCGTAAGCTCCGTGTGAATCTCTTTGTCTCGCAGAAGGTTGTAGGCGGCGCGCACCGCAAAGGCGACCTTGTCCTCGGTTAGCGGCAGGTTCATGGCCACATGCGCCGACACCTTTGCCATGTCAGCCATCGCCGGCCTACTCTCCTGCTGGAACACTGCAGGCGCTCCCGGCAGCTTCAAGTTGAGCCTGTAAGCCTTGAGTCCCTGCTCCTTGAGCCGTTCCAGGATCTCGTTTTCATCAGCGGGAACGACAGCAGGCTTGGGGGAGGTATCCACCACCCAGTCCGTCTCCATGATCGTCGTACCCGGGTCGGCAGTCGTGTCCTTGCCAAACAGGCCAGGTTGATCGGTACCGGTACTCGGCAGCCCCACCTCGTCTTCCTCGTCCGGCTCCTCAATGGTCCTGGCCGGCGTCGGCTTTGTCCCGTCGTAGAACGCTGGCAGCTGGGTCGAGGTCTTGTTGGTGATGACCGTCGCACCGCTCTTGGTCTGCTTGACGATCATCTGTTCGGTCTGGCCTTCCAGCTGGCTCTTGACCGCGCCGACTGTGTTCACCGCCGACTGAAAGCCCGCCTGGGCTTCTCCATCGGCCAAGTAGACGAATGCTGTATCCAGGGAGTCGAGGATCTCCTGAGGCTTGGGGAAGGCATCCCGTACTTGGGGCGCCACGCGCATGACGCGCCCGATGAACTGCATGGCGAAGTCGGCGTCATTGACCAACTTCGTCGATGCCAATACGAACGCCCGGGGAGCATCGAAGCCCGTACCTGCCGACTGCTTGAAGATCAGGACTTCCTTGCTGTGATCATTCGCAATGGCTGCCATTAGGACAGGATCTGGTTCGTCGGCCGAATGCACGCCAATGGCACCCATGGGCACTCGGCACAGGCGAATGAGATCCTCACGCGCTTCCTCAACAGTCTTGTCGCCGTTGGCGACTTGCACAAGCAGAAGTGGTGTCAGGTCGATCCCTTCTGCCTTGAGAATCTTCTTCAACCACAGATGCTTCTTCCAGGCTTGGCGTAACACGGTCCTTTTAAGATCGGCAACGGTGGAGATAGTCCGTTGCAGGTCGTACTTCACCGCCTCGATGTACTTCTTGTTCAAGCGGGCTTCGACCGCTTGGGCCCGACTGACAACAAATGATGTACGAGCCTGCTTGCCTGACTGTGCCAGGAACTGGTCCAGTACTGCGTCCTTCGGCGTGGCCGACGCCATCACCATGTAGTCGGGGTTGACCCACAGTGCGAACGCGCCAAACTCAGTGCCGGTCTTCAAGCCAATGTGAGCTTCATCCACGACCAAGCCGATCTTGAGCTTGCGGGCACGCGCCAGCTCAACGAACTCGTTCAGCGCCCGCTGCTCGTCGTCAGCTCCGCTGGAATAGCCAGTCTTGCGGTCCTTGGCGCTGGCCACGCCAGCCGCCGTGGACAGCAACACCATGCCCTTTGTGGGTTCCTGGTTGCGCCCGCGAGACAGCATGACGGGAAACAGTTGCCCTTCCGCATTGCCCAAGATGGCGTCTTCTGTCTGCTGGACCAGGTTCACGTAGGGAACGAACCACATCCATACCGTGTCTTGTGCCTCAGACACCTTGGACAGTGCGCGCACCAGCATGAAGGTCTTGCCCGAGCCGGTTGGGGCCCTCAGCAGTACCGGCGGTGACGGGTGGCTAAGCAGCGCTGCTGACAGGTTGTTGATAATGTCCTTCTGGAAGCCAATAGGCTCATGACTGGATGTCTGCGCGGCAACGAAATCCATGTTCATGCGCGTCCTCCCACCTGGCCAGCGAGCAATGCCTCGCCCAAGCTATGGCAGTTGGCATCGACGCCTCGCTCCTCCAATGCTTCCTGAAGCGCTACGGGACGATCGCAATACACGGCCAAGCGTTGCACACCATGGGCCTTCGGCCATGCTGCCAGCTCATCGACGGTATTCGCATTGACATCTGCACACAGCAGGATGTCGTAGTCATCGGCCCTGGCAATGTGTTGGACGCCCCCCTCGCCGAACTCCCATACCGCGTGAGCCAACCGCAGGCTCAATAGTGCCGCGGCACTATCCGTCTTGGCCTCGAACGGAAGATCTGCTGGCGCCAGCTTGTTGAGCTTCAGATAAGCGAACTCGCCTCCCTGATCCACCGTGAAGCCTGGGCTGCCGTTGTAGCCCGCCATGACACGCCGCACCCGCGCCGCGCACACATCGCGGCAAACGTTCTTGTCCCGCTCCTTGTCGGTTGCTTCCGTGCTCGAACACAGGATGAAACGCCGCTGCCCTCCATCCTCGACGTTCAACTGAAGCAACGCATGAGCGGTAGTGCCGGACCCCGCAAAGAAGTCCAGTACCGTGTCCTCTTTGTGGGTTGCCTGCTCCAACAGACCCTTCAACAAGCTCAGCGGCTTCGGATAGGGGAAGGCTTTTCCACCAAGTACCGACTTCACTTCCTCAGTGGCAACGCCGCCGCGGGTACTACGCATCGTGATGACGGCCTCGATGTACTCGTCATCGTCGTTTACCTCTTCATTGATACCCGCAATCCAGCTACTCAACGGTGCCAGGCGTTCTTCCTCGGGACGTGCAGTCCAGTGTTCCTTCCGGGAAGGTCGACCGGTCCCGATGGGCTTCCCGATCCAGAAATCCAGGTCCGGGAGGTTCTCCCGCAGCAGTGGCGTCTTCTTCTTAGGCAGGATCGGTCCGCGCCCCTCACGGATTGCAGCAAGCAGTTCATCCCTCGTATCGAACCGCATGACATCCTCAGGACTGCACGGGGGGAAGTAGATCAGCTTCTTCTCGATCAGCTGCTCGATGGTGTCGCTGCGCAGTCCATCAAGGGCTGCGGCAACTGCATCTTCATCGTTGTCGAGGCGCCGCCGGATTTCCCGTTCCGATGCGTACCGCCAAACGTTGTCGGGGTCGCAGGGGTACCAATACCCGGTCTCAGGGTTCTGGATCGGGTAGTAGGTGTTCCCGCGTTCGGTATAGGTGTGTGATTTCGTCAGTGGCTGCGGCGACCAATCGCCACGCTCGTCATCATCCGGATTGCGGAACTTCTTCCGATCGGTGGGACGACCATTGAAGATAAACCCTGGATTGGCATAGACCAGCACATGCTCATGTACATGGCTAAAGCGCTGGGACAGATCGTTTCCGGTGTCCTTGGTTCGCCACACCAGGCTACCGATTCTCCGCCCAGGGAACACCTCATCCATCAGGAGTTCAAGGCGAGATCGGTTCTCGTCATTGATGGACACCAGGATGACGCCATCTGGCGCCAGAAGTTCCCGCGCAAGCAGCAGCCGACGGTACAGAAACTCCAACCACTGAGAGTGCCGCCACCTGTCAGCCTTCCCGACATAGCGATCGTTGTAGACCCAGTCCTTATTCCCGGTGTTGTACGGCGGATCGATATAGATCACTCGGATCCTGCCCGCATGGGTAGCTTTGAGCAGGCGGAGCGAGTCGAAGTTGTCGCCCTCGATCACCAGATTGCGATGGACAAACTTCTCGCCCGTTTCGACAGGCTTGTGATTTAGCTCCGGTACCAACTGAGGCAACACGACATCGGCATTCAATGCCTCATCGTGCTCAATGGCATTGCGCTCCCAGGTCAGGCCCAGCTTGCGCTTGGTAAGGTGTTCGACGAGCAACCGACGTAGTTCGGGGGCGCTTAGTTGGCCTAGGCGAGCGAGGAGGTCGGTAGGCTTGTCAGATTGGGTCATGAGTTCGATCTATTGTGCTTCTAGGCCGCAGTTGAACGGCCTTCAGGTCTGTCTCGATTGTCACACAGCCCCAGAGCGGCTTTCCACGGCTCCCCACGGCCTTCCTAGCCTCTGCCCTTCCCTGTCTCAGAACATGAGTCGCAGCACCCACAGACTGGTCCAAACTGGCTAGTTCGGCCGATCTTGCCTACAACCCACTGTTTCTGAAGGCATCACCCATGGCTGGCCGCCGACATCACTATCTCCCCCGGTTCATCCAGCGCCCCTTTGCCTTCCGGCAGAAGGGCAAGCACTTCTATGTCCACGCCCACCACCGGGCGCACGGCGCCTACGGCACCAATGTCATGGAGCTGGGCCAGGAGTTGGACTTCTATGGCGGCCCCGAGGACACCAGTCTGGACGACACGATGACCGCCGGCGAGAAGCAACTGGCCATCACGGTCAATCGACTGAACAGTGATGGGCCAGTCGATCCCGAAGCAATCGCCTCATTGATCTGTGCGCTTGGGATCCGAACCAAGTCAATGCGGACTGCATTGACGAGCATGTTCCCAGTTCTTCTGCAGGCTGGGCGGGCCCGTCTGCTTGATGGGAAGCGGCTACAGGTTGAACTGGCCAAGAGCCTCCACGACCCAAAGAAGCGACGGCAGCTAATCTACGAGCAGATACGCAAGGACCATGGCCATTTGGGTCGCGAGCAGCAAGCCAAGTTCTACGCTCTGATGTTGCCGAAGTGGAAGATCCTCGTACAGGAGAACGAGCAGCGAATGCTTGCCGAGGCCAGGGTGTGGATTGAGATGGGGCTTGATCGCCTGCAGGGGGAAGCAACTGCCGTTGCCAATAAGGCGTTCCTTGACGCTCTGGCCAAAGGGCCTGAGAGCCCCATCCGGGCGCAACGCATGGTTGACGAAATGGGGTTTGACACATGGGATGCGCCAAACGGAGAGAGCTTCATTTTGGGCGACTGCGGCCCAGTGGCCGTGTTCACTGACGGCAAGCCGCGCCTGGCTCTAGGAGCTATCGACAATGACGTGGAGATGGCAAAGGTGTTCCTGCCGATCTCGCCCACACGCTGCATCGTGGGCCTACGTCCACCCACCGCCAACGAGTTGAGTGTGGACGATCTCAACAAGATCAGTGCTGCACTGTCACACGAGTTCTTCGTCAGCGATCAGGCAGACAATCCCAGCTTGGCCATTCTGCGCCAGACGATCGGCTCGCTTGTGCCCATCGCCACGGAGGAAGAGATGTCCCAGCTCCTTGCCGAAGACGGACGCGATCGCTGAGGCGATCCTGGTGCCATCGAACATGGCGGGGTTCACCCCCGTTCCTACATACACTTGCGAGAGGCCCGATACAGGCGATATGAGGTGGGTCAGCGGCCGCCCACGAGGCTCTCACGGTCGAGGGCTGCCCCCTGCCCTACCCGCGATAAACCCACCTAATCCCCTGCCCCAACGTCCGCTACCGGCCAGAAGCGGACGTTCTGGCTGACCCGAACTGCCGCTTCGAAACCACTCTTTCAGAGGGTCGGCAGGGATTCGTTTAAAAAACGGCCAAGAATGAGATAAGTGACTGTCATAGCTGACTTTCTTGGCCGCTCCAGCCACGCGTCAGAACGGAGCATTTCTTCTTCGAGGACCGGACAACGGGCCGTAACTCGTTATTTCACCTCGTCCCGGTAACTCCGCCAAGCCATGCGGAGTACCCGAGCGGAGGACCGCAGAAACATCAGCAACAGTCCACCGGCGATGACCAGATCGGGCCAGCCGGCATCGAACAGCCACACGCCGGCGGCTGCCAGCAGCACCGCAACACCCTCGTACAGGTCATTGCGCGAGCACTCCCAGGCCGATGACATGTTCACGTCGCCAAAGCGGTACGGGGTAAGCAGCCACAGGCACAAGGCGTTGAACGCAAGATTGATCACGGCGGCGATGCCGATGGCCTCGAAGATCGGCACCTCCGGGTGGGCCAGGCGCCAGCCGATCTGGATGGCGACCGCAACCGCGGCACCGAGGATCAGCAATCCCTTGAACAACGCCACCCTGGCCTTGGCGCGCAGGCTCGCGCCGATCACTGCCAGGCTCAGCAGATAGGTCAACGCATCACCGAGGTTGTCGAGGCTGCCCGACAGCAACGAGGACGAGCCGCTGTAGATCGCTGCGGTGATCATCATCACGAAGCTGGCGATGTTGATTGCCAGCACGATCATCAACACGCGCCGCTGCCCCGCCTCCAGGGCGCGGATATCCACCGTGCTTCCGCAGCCGCACGAATCACTCATGATCATGTCTCCGAGTCGAGCGGGCGTCCGAGGATTTGCGGCCCGCTTCCAGGTCGGCGATCCTAAACCCCGGAGTCGCTACAGAGTCAAGCCCATGAAGATCGGAGAGGTCGCGGAGCGCAGCGGGTGCCATCCCGAAACCGTGCGCTACTACGAGCGCATCGGGTTGTTGCCTGCCCCGCCGCGCACGGCGGGCGGGTATCGCGACTACCGTCCCGCCGACGCGGATCGGCTGCGCTTCATCAGCCGCGGACGCGAACTGGGCTTCTCGCTGGAGGAGATCCGCAGCCTGCTGGGCCTGGCCGAAGACGACGGGTTGTCCTGCCAGGATGTCGACCGTCTTGCCCGCGGGCACCTGCTGGACATCCGGAACCGGCTAAACGACCTTCAGCGGATGGCCTCGGAGCTCGAACGGGTGATTGGCAGTTGCAGCGGCGGCGAGCGCGGCCAGTGCGCCATCCTCGACACGCTGCGCCACCCGCCATCCTAGGTCGGCACTCAAGCGTCCTCTTCGCCACGGGCATCCTGCAGGATCTCGATGCCCCCTTTCAGAGCGATCGCCGCCACTGCGAGCCCCACGACGAGGTCGGGCCAGGCCCGCCCGGTCCACAGCACCAGTCCGCCACCCACGAGCACGCCTGCGTTGGCGATGAAATCGTTGGTGCTGAAGGTCGTCGCGGCACGCACGTTCACATTGGCCTGCCGGATTTTCTTGAGCAGCCACACGCATGTCGCGTTTACCAGGCCGGCCCCCAGCGCCATCACCATCATCGTCGTACCAATGGGCTCGGCGTCACCCAGGAACCGACGGCCCACGTCGACCAGGATCCCAGCGGCGAACAGGATCAGCAGCCAGCCGGACACTTTGGCCGCCGACCGTTTCCAGGCTTGTGAGCGACTGAGTGCGAGCAGGGTGATGATGTAGACGGCGCTGTCGGACGCATTGTCCAGTCCATTTGCGATCAGAGCGCTTGAGCCGGCGGCGACGCCCGTGACCCCGAACCCCGCGGCAAGCGCGAGGTTCAGGGCGAGGACGATCAACAGGATCCGGCGCTGGTGCGCGTCGTGTATCTCGATCTTCTCTTCACTCAACTCAGTGGGCCTCCAGTTGCGGCTTCGCTGCGTCGCCGCGATGCAGAAGACGGTAAAGGGTGGGCAGGACAAGCAGGGTGAGCAGCGTTGAAGACACGATCCCGCCGATCACGACGGTGGCGAGCGGACGCTGCACCTCCGCGCCCGCGCCGACATTGAGCGCCATCGGGACGAAGCCGAGCGACGCCACGAGGGCAGTCATCAAGACCGGCCGCAGCCGCCCGAGCGCGCCGTTGAAGACCGCGTCGTCCAGCGACTGGCCTTGTTCGCGCAGGTTGCGAATGAAGGCGATCATGACCAGGCCGTTGAGCACGGCCACGCCGGACAGCGCGATGAAGCCGACACCTGCGGTGATCGACAACGGGATACCGCGCAGAGCCAGTGCGGCCACGCCGCCCGACAGCGCCAGCGGCACGCCGCTGAACACGATCACCGCGTCCCTGGCCGAGCCAAAGGCCATGAACAACAGGCCGAAGATGAGGACCAAGGTCACTGGTACCACTACTGCGAGCCGTTGGCTGGCCGAGATCAACTGCTCGAACGTGCCGCCGTAGTCGATCCAGTAGCCCTCGGGTACGTTCACCTGCTGCCCGACGCGCTGCTGCAGCTCTTCGACGAAGCTACCCAAGTCGCGATCACGCACGTTGGCGGTGACCACCACCCGGCGCTTTCCATTCTCGCGGTTGATCTGGTTGGGCCCCAGCAGGCTCTCGATCTTCGCGAGCTCCCGCAGCGGTACGGTCCGCGCGGTCGCCCAGCGTGGCTCCAAGCTCGACCGATCCGCGTTCGCAACGTCGGGCAAGGGGATCGGCAGGTCCTGCAGGGCGATCGGATCGACACGCATCTGTTCCGGCAGTCGAACCACGATGTCGAAGCGGCGGTCGCCCTCGAACAGCTGGCTGGCCACCTGGCCACCCACCGCAGTGGCAACGGTCTGCTGCACGATCCCCGGATTCAGTCCGAAGCGCGCAAGCGCTGCGCGGTCCGGGACGATCGTCAGCAGTGGCAAGCCGGTTGCCTGTTCGGTGTTGACGTCGACCGCGCCCTCGACCTGCCTGGCAGCCGCCTCGACCTGTTCGGCCACCTCGACCAGCGTGTCCAGGTCGTCACCGAACACCTTGACCGCCACATCCGCACGCACGCCGGAGATCAGCTCGTTGGTCCGCATCTCGATCGGTTGCGAGTACTCGTAGTTGTTGCCGGGAAGCGTCGCCACTGCCGCTTCGATTTCGTCGATCAGCACATCCCTGCGCTTGCGTGGATCGGGCCATTGCCCGCGTGGTTTCACCATCAGGTAGGTGTCCGCCACGTTGGGTGGCATCGGGTCGGTGGCCACCTCCGCCGTGCCAATCCTGCTGAAGACACGCTCGACTTCCGGAACCTGCATCAGGCGTTCTTCCACGGCCAGTTGCATCTTCACCGACTGCTCCAGGCCCGTTCCGGGAATGCGGATCGCCTGCATGGCGAGGTCGCCCTCGTCCAAGCTGGGAATGAACTCGCTGCCCAGGCGTGTGGCGAGTAGCAGGGACACGACGACCAGCATCAGTGCCCCGCCAAGGACCCAGTTTTGCCGGCGAAGCGACCACGCAAGCAACGGCTCATAGCGCCGCCGCGTCCATTGGACCAGTCTGTTCTCCTTCTCCTCGACGCGGTTACCCATGAAGATCGCGATGGACGCGGGAACGAAGGTCAGCGACAGGACCATTGCACCGGTGAGGGCCAGCACCACGGTGATCGCCATCGGGTGGAACATCTTTCCCTCGATCCCGGTCAGCGCGAAAATCGGCAGGTACACCGCGGCGATGATGAACATGCCGAACAGGCTGGGCCGGATGACTTCGACCGTGGCAGTGGCCGTCAGGTCGTTGCGTTCCTCGCGTGTCAACGTCCGCCCAAGTCGGTGCTGCATCTCGCCAAACCGCCGCAGAGCATTCTCGATGATGATGACCGCGCCATCGACGATCAGCCCGAAGTCGAGCGCACCGAGACTCATCAGGTTCCCCGACACGCCGCCACGCACCATCCCGGTGATGGTGAACAGCATGGCCAGCGGGATGACGGCTGCGGTGATGAGCGCGGCGCGGAAGTTCCCCAACAGCAGGAACAGGACCACGATCACCAGCAAGGCACCCTCGATCAGGTTCTTCGAGATGGTCTGCATCGTGCGTTCGACCAGCCCGGTGCGGTCGTAGACCGCCGTCGCGGTGACGCCTTCCGGCAAACTTGCGTTCGCATCCTGCAGCTTCGCCGCCGCGGCCTGCGCGACGGTGCGGCTGTTGGAGCCCACCAGCATCGACACTGTGCCCAGCACGACCTCTTCCCCGTTCTGGGTCGCCGCGCCCGTACGAAGCTCCGGACCCTCACCCACCTGTGCCACGTCAGCGACCCGGATCGGCAGGCCGTCGCGTCGGTCCAGCACGATGTTCCGGATCTCGTCGATCCCGCCGACCTGGCCGGGCACGCGCACCAGGTACTGCTGGCCGTTGCGCTCAATGTAACCGGCGCCCATGTTCTGGTTGTTGGCCGCCACCGCGTCGACGATGTCCTGCAGCGTGAAGCCGAGTGCAACCAGCTTGGACGGGTCCGGCGTGATGTGGATCTGCCGCTCGAAGCCGCCGATCGTGTTGACCTCGGTCACCCCCGGTGTGTTGCGCATCTGCGGCCGGATGACCCAGTCCTGCAGGGTGCGGAGGTCGGTGGCGGTCCACGGCGTGCCGTCCGGCTTGGCCGCCCCGGGCGCCGCGTCGACGGTGTACAGGAAGATCTCGCCCAACCCGGTCGAGATCGGCCCCATTTCGGGCTCCAGTCCTTCTGGGATCTGCGAGCGGATCTGCTGCAGGCGTTCGGCCACCTGCTGCCGGGCGAAGTACAGGTCGGTGCCGTCCTCGAACACCACTGTGACCTGCGACAAACCGTATCGGGACAGAGATCGCGTGTAGTCAAGGCGCGGCAGGCCGGCGAGTGCCGTCTCGATCGGGTAGGTAACCCGCTGCTCGGACTCCAGTGGCGAGTAGCCGGACGCCTCGGTGTTGATCTGTACCTGGACGTTCGTGATGTCGGGCGTTGCATCGATCGGGAGCCGGGTGAAGCTCCAGATGCCCACGCCGATCAGCCCGAGGGTCAGCACCAGCATCATCCAGCGATGTCGGATCGAGAACCGGACGATTCGCTCCAGCAGGCCCGGCTGGAGGGCTACGGCGTCAGTGGTCATGCGCCGCGCCCTCCTTGCCGATGTCCGCCTTGATCAAGTAGCTCTCCGCGACGACCACCTCCTCGCCTTCGCTCAGGCCCGAGAGGATCTGCACCTGCGTGGCATCGCGGGCACCGAGTTCGACGTGTCGGGTCAGGTACGTCTCGCCCTCACGTACGAACACGGCCTCCTGGCCATCCATCGACTGCAGCGCGGTCAGCGGCACCATCAGGTCCACCGGCTCCTGCGCGACCGTGATCCGCGCCTTGACCGCCGTTCCCGGCCGCCATTGGTTGTCGGCGTTGTCGATCGTTGCGCGGGCCACCGTGCTCTGGCTGGCGGTGGCCATGCCCGGCAGCACGCGTTCGAGCGTGGTTCGGACCGTCTCGCCATCGCTCATGCGGGTGACCGCCACCGGCACGCCGGGCTGGATGTGCTGGGCGTCGGCGCCAAAGATGTGGAGGTCGACCCAGAGCTGCGAGAGATCGGCGATCTCGAACAGCGGCGCGCCCTCGCCGGCCAAGCCGCCGACCGAGGCACTGCGCTCGACGACCACGCCAGAGATCGGCGCGGCGACGCTGTAGGTGCTCAGACTCAGGTTGCTCTCGATCGTCGCCAGCATCTGGCCGGCGCGAACCTGGTCTCCGACATTGGCGCGCAGTGAGCGGATCGGGCCTGGGAAGCGGGCGGTGACCTGCGCAACACGCCCCTCGACCGGGGTCAACAGGCCTTGCACCTCATGCTCGTCGGCGATCACGCCGGGGCCGACGGGCCGCGTCTGGATACCGGACTTTTCGGCAATTTCGGCAGGGATGACCGTGCTGGCGATTTCACCCGCTTCATGACCGTGTTCGTCGGCCTCGGTGCCGTGGTCGGCGGCCTCGTCAGCATGGGCGTCGTTTGCCGGCTGGCTAGGCTGATCCGGCTCACCACTGCAAGCCGCCAGGCTCAAGGCCAGCGCCAATGCCGGGATCAGGTGGACAGGCTTCATGGGGTTGCTCCTTGGTTGTCTTGCGGGCCCGGGCCGGCGACGAATGCCTGGCCGGTCAGCCGCTGGATCTCGATCAGGGCGCGCTGGGCTTCCAGCGCAGCTGCCAGCTGTTGCTGCCGTGCGGCGGCGCGCTCCGCCTGCAGGCTCGACCACTCCAGATAACTGGCGGCGCCTGCGCGGTACGCGGTGGCGGCCGCTGCTTCGGCCTTGGCCAGACGTGGAAGCACGTCCTCACCCAGCCGCTGTGCTTCCAGGCGGGCCACCCCGAAGCGGCCATGCGCCTCAGCGAGGGTGGAGTAGAGCGACAGCCCCACGGCCTCCCGTTCGATTTCCAGCGCTGTCAACTCGGCGCGTGCGGCACGGATGCCCGGTTGTGCCCGGCGGGTGGTGCCCAGCGGGATCGAGACACTGCCGACCAAGCCGAAGTCATCGGCGTCCGCCATCCGTCGCACGCCCACCTGCCAGTCGAAGTCCGGGGTCGCTTCGCTGCGTGCCAGCTGCAGGCGTGCCTCGCCAATGCGCTGCTGATCGACGAACTGCGCGAGCTCGGGAGTGCGTTGCAACCAGTCGGCGAGTACCGCGAAGTCCGCGATCTGGGGCACGGCGAGCAGATCGCCCCCGAGGATCTCGAATGCGGGATTTCGCTCGCCCCACAGGGCCGCGAGATGCTGGCGGGCGGCCGCCTGACGTTGCCGGGCGCGAGCGCGATCCAGTTCCGACCGCGCGAGGGCGGCCTGGGCGGTGAGTACGACCGATTCCGGCGAAGCGCCGGCCTCGTGACGCCGGCGCGCCGCAGCAACGGTGCGTTCGCGCTGGTCGACGTCCAACTGCGCAAGCTCGCCTTCGCGTTGCGCACCGACGACCGCCAGGTAGCGGCGGGCCACTTCGGCCAGGAGATCCAACCGCTGCGCCTCGCGCTCGATGGCCAGCGCGTCGATCCGGCTTTGCGCGAGCGTGCGGCGGGCATCGAGCTTGCCGCCGCGCTCCAGCACGGAGGCGAGGCTCAGCGTGATCTCGGCGCCATCCAGGCCGCTGGCCGGGCCGGTACCGAGCACGTTCTCGACCTCGGCTCCAGCGACCAGCGCCGGGCGCAACGAGGAGCGATCCAGTTCGGCTTTCAGGGCCTCATGGCGGGCACCAAACAAGCGTAGATCGGGATGGGCGTCGGCAACGCGAAGGAAAGCGTCGTCCAGGGTGAGGGGGTCGGCGGCGTGCGTGGGGAATGCCACGGCACACACGGCGACGAACGCGGCCAGGGCCGCTGATCGCAAACGCATGGGGGTTGCTCCGATGAATCGAATTGACGGGAGTCGGCATCAGGCCGACGGCGCGGTCATCCGAAGATCGGAGGCTTGAATGGGCTCGGCAGACGCAAGGCGGCCGGGGGCGATGCTTTTTCGACCCCCATTCGACCGGCGACCGGTCGAGTAGAAAATGAATCCAGGACCGGCAACACGGCCGCGGCTGAACCACAGCAATGGGCGAAATCCAGTAACAGGTGCAACGTCTCCGATCCGTCTTGATCGTGCGCGTCCGCCGCGGCGAACTCCGCGCCCGGATCGTTGGCATGCGGGCCGTGGCTGTGCGCGCCCGACGGATCGTGCGCGAGCTCATGCATTTCGCCAGCGGCTGTCATCACCGGTTGGAATGCCAACCCCAACGCAAGCACACCCAGCACGACGACGCGCAGGAGCGGCAACAAGAAGCGGGGATGCAGGCGGGTCATGGCCGCGCAGGGTACCTGCGGATGATGGGGTTATACAATTCCGCTGAATGCGTCGAGAGGGCTACAGGGAAAAGGCGCGTTCCAGTTGTCGGCCATGGCACCGCTTGTACTTGTTTCCGCTGCCGCACTGGCACGGCTGGTGATCGCGCAGCCCCGACGACAGTGCGTGTCCAGGAACTGGTGCGCCTGCTGCAGCGGTTCGATTTCATGCGCGGGGACACTGACCTCGCCGGGAGCCGCCGGGATGCCCCGGCTCAGTCTCTTCCTGGGGGCTCTTGCCGTTGCATGGGCTGCTAGCCCTTCGATGGCAGACAGCAATACCCGGACTGCGCTCTACGAGGTCATGCGGTCGGGCTTGGCTGCCTGAGTGATCCGTGGGACGAAGTGATGCGCGATGTTCCAACGAGACGTCCGCTTTGGGTCGAAAGGAGCCATCCGCCCTACCCCCGATAACTATCCCTAATCGAACTTGGCGGTCGCCAGCCTCCCGCGGGAAACCGGCTGGGTGCCGTCGTAGAACGGAGCTCAACGCTTGCTTGAGCGGGGCGCCCTACTCTTTTCGCCTGCAGCTGCAACAGCCAGCTGGATGCCTGCCTCAGGGGTCAAGCCCAATGCCCCGACCAACCGAAGGAACTCCATGACATCGAGCCTGCGCGCTCCAGCCTCAATGGCGGAGAGTCGTTGTTGCGGCCAACCTAGGGTGCCTGACAGCGCCGATTGGCTGATCCCCGCGCTTTCACGCAGGTCACGTAGAGACTGAACGAGCCGTCGGTACTCGGCGGAGTAGATGGTTTTCGTGGACATGGTCGCACCAGGAGTGGGCGACCACAAAAGCTATGGCACGACTACCGATTACATGAAAATCATGTAGGATCTCGACTAGGATCGGCCCGAATAGCGACCAACCAGCGAAGCACGCGACTGATGGCCCTATACCTCGTCAACCCAGCCGTGGACATGTCCCTTGAGCTCTACGTTTCGGATCGACTGGAATCGGCGCTCACGATTCAGTACGAACGCATCAAGGACCGTCGCGTTCGCGAAACCTTCGTACGGAAGCTCGAGCAAAGTCTCGAGAAATTGCTTGTTGAAAGCATCGACTGGGATCTGAAGCAACCAACAGATGCCCAACTTAATTACGCGACGCTTGTGGCCAAGCAACTAGGGATTCCCCTCCCGAGCGAAGCCCAACAATATCGCTTTCATACAGCGATGTTCTTGGAGACCTACGCGACTCAAGCAAGGGCGTCAGCTAATGCATCTGACCGCCTGTCCAGCTCAACGAGCGAGCAAAAATAAACCGCGAAGAAACGGCAATTGGCATCACGAAAGACCGAAATGCCCCTCTGACCTACCCCCACTAATCCTCGGCATCTCCAGAGTACACTGGCGTCTAAGGGTGGTCGGCATTGGTCATGCAGTAGCGAGTAACGCTTCTTGCTGCTCGAAGATCATGCAATTCGTGGCGACAATTGCTTCATCGACAACCTTGGAATCCAGCTTGTCGCCGGGCTTCAGAGTTGGCAGAGAATTGATCAGGATCCAATTCATCAGAGTCGTAAAGCCCTGCATGGTCATGCCCTGTTCTTCGGGCAGACCGTTGTCTGTACGCGCTTGAGTGATGCGCCCATAGATCATATCGGCGTCGGATGCCAGCCGATAGCCGGCTTCCCACGCAGTAGGCGCGAAGTGCTCAGTAAACGACGGGCCGCCCACCGGATAACATAGGTTTAGATCGTAGCATTCCAAGGCAGCCTTGAAGTCGGTGATGCTAGTTAGCGGTTGGAATACATAGGTGTCTGCCATGAATCGGCCAACCACCTGGCGCTTGCCTTCGGCAATGAAAGTGGACGCAACCGTCTCCAATTCCGGCTGCCCTACCAGAATCCACACGCATTTGATTCGATAGATGCGCCAGAGCTCGTTGTGAACTCCGATGAGCAGCTTGAACAGAGAATCGTCCAATAGCTGGGCCTCATCGATGAAGATGATGACTTTCCTCTTCTCGGTACGCGCTGCTGCCTCCACTAATCGCCCAACAAAAAGGTCGCGTCGATCTTCCGGACTGCGCTTCTTAGTAGGCCGCTTCATGGACCTCAGCAAATCACCCCAAAACGCGCCTTCCGAGATCCCGCCCTTGTGAGACAAAACTTCGGCCGACACCACCCCAACCGATTTTCCAAGCCACCTGCGATAGTTCGCTACGAAGTACTCAATGGCCAGACTCTTTCCGATACGCTGGAGGCCTGGCACTAGTGCGCCTACAAGGTTCGAGTTGATCCAGCCGACGCACACATTGACGAAAGCCTCCAACGCATTTGTTGGTATGACATAGTCGTCGAGCTCTACCGGGTGCATGCTCTACTCCTTTCTATTTAAGCTTAATCCAATCCTTCTTTGCGACTCGCGCTCTTGCATCTCGCTCGCGGTTGAGCATGTCAGGATCTGCAATCCTACCTGCCTTGACCAACTGATTCGTTGCCGACTTGCGTTCCTCTGCTTCGCGCTGCCGCACTTCCTTGAACGTCTGCATCATGTCGGTCCCCGGTTTGACGACCAGCTTCTTAATTCTATTGGCCCGGTGAGCGGCCTGTCGTTGCTCTAGCGTATGGGCTGTCAAATGCCAGGGCGGGCCCGCCTTCAGGATGCCAAGCGGAAGCTCTTTACTGCCTCTTCGCAGATAACCGCGGATCAAGCGAATATCTCCGTCAACGTCAACGATTATGCGCACTTTCTTACCTATCGAATCCTTCATCTTCCTTAGCACGTCGTTCGTGTAGCGAGCCCACCAGAGTTCGATGTATGGCGTACGATGGGAGTCACCTCCACCACGAATCGTCTTAATGAACTCAAGCCGTAGAAATCTTTGCGCAAGTTCCTCTGGGTTATCGACACGCCGCAGCGGCGACACCGTCTGGCTGTCCCACATCCGGATGTATTCAATCGGGCTTCGATTGACCAGATCTTCGTGAGAATCAGCGTTGTAATTGGCCAGCATGACGTCGATCACTTGCTCCAACTCATCCGTAGTCACGGCATGCTCGCTAGCGGCCTTTAGGGCGCTCTCTCGCTCCTCCTTGGGCCCCTTCGGATTAAAGCCCATCGGCAGGCGACGGAATCCGTGCGTTTCCAATGTCTGGTTCAGGCGCTCGATAAACGGACGGGCAATGGGGTATCGTACGCGGCCGTAATTGATGGTAGCCCCCATTACTCTAGTGAGGCCACGCATTGTGACTTTCGCGGTATTGGCCTTGGCGCCATCAAAGCACACGAGATCGACTAGGCGACCCCGGGCGCGGGGCGCTACGCCCGAGGGAAACCCAGCCCCTTCCTTGTAGGCTAAATGGGGCAACGTCAGGTCCTTGGGCTTCCAGGGAGTTATCGCATGCACGAACGAGCGCATGACCGAGATAGCGGGGTAATTCGTACTACCCAATCTATACGCATACCCCAGAATGGCTCGACTGGAGCGATCAATCAGGATCAATAGCCATAATCGCATCGGAGTTGTATAGATCCATTCCCCTCGCCGCCCGCGCGTCTTGATGACGAAATAGAAGTCGCCGTTATGGCCGTCATGTTCGGCTTCTTCGAAGGGCCGAAGCTGTTGCGCTCCCGATGGTTGTGCTGTTAATGGCTGATCAAATAAATCGGCACGTTCTTCTTCGTTCCCGCTCTTTGTCGCATAGTGATCCTCGCGCATTCGATCGATGAAACGCACAAGCGCACGAGCGCCCTGATCATCGGTATTGAACGGGTATTGGTTCGGAGCCCGAACCTTGGCGCACTTCTTGAGGAACTCTGCGCGTATAGCCTTGGCAATGACCGCAGCCGACTTACCCCCAGCTTTAAGGGCGTGCTTCTCGACATACCGGTACAGCCCTTCATGCTCGGCCATGAGCTGAATAAATGCCCCAGCCAAGCCCTTGGCCTGCGCCGCCAGTTCTGGGTTCACGGGCGATTTGCGCATGTATGGGGCAATTGAGACTCCTGGAATCAGTGCGTGAAACCCAAACATTGTTCCGTTTGGCCGCACGGTGAGACATCGATTCATCATCCGGTAGATCTGGCTCTTGGCGTAACCGTAGTCTTGGTCAATCGTGGCAAAGGTCGTACCATTGAGATATGCGGTTACGGCCTTCTTCCGGCGACGGTATTCCTCGAGATCATCCTTGGGTATGTCCGACTCGCGTGGCTTGTCCCATATGGTCGTGTCCCGAAGTTCCGGGGCCATCGCCAATCGCTCTGCGATGCTCATGACAGGGTTAACACCGTATTGGAAGCCAATGCATGCTCGCCTAGATTGGCCTTAATACGCCCCGCGTGGATCAGTCGGGCAATTTCCGTGTTGACAACTCCTTCGAATCGAGAAGCAAACACCGTCATCAGCTCCGACCAACTGGCCGTTTTGACCCGTTCTAGGTGCGCTACGATGGACGCAGCTAACTGATCGTCCGACTGCTGCCCCATAGCGATAAACGGCTGCAGTTCCTTGAGATTACGCACGTATGTCTTACGGCTACGAATATCAGCCGGCTGCCATACCTCGCATTTCAGCTTAGAAGCCTTAATCGACCGCTTGAGGAGGTCGAGTGGACAGGTTTTGTCGCGGGCCAGCGCTACGTCATGAAGCACTATGCCGAACTGTTTACCGGAACGTTGCCGCACCCAGAAGTCGAGGGGGCGTCGCTTGCCCTCCAAGGGCAACAGTTCGAGATAGATCGGCGGCCGCTCACAAAACCAAGCAACATCTGAGTCGAACTCAGTCAACAGCCAAGCATCGTACTGGCTGGGCCCTATCAGCTGGACCTGACGGTCGACCTTCCCCGACCAGGCCACGAAAACATTTGAGCGCCGGAACTCGGCGTCGCTGATCTTCCGCGGCTTAAACTGCGAACCAGCATCGACCACGAGCGTACCCCGGCTTGACCCGTAGAAAGGGATACAGAGTTCTGTCCATGGCGTCAACCACAAGTCTGTACTCCAGTATTTCTAAGCAACTGTTTTTAAATGTTTTCTCTGGAGGCGCCGTTTCGGATTCGGACAGACACGTCGCGCCTTGCAAACCCGTATCAATGCGAAGCGAAAGGCGTCGTCTGGCCATCGGCCTCCACGCGCTCGACCGTGTACGGCTGGACCGAACCATCAGGGACCTCCATGCCGGGCGACCCCAACGGCATGCCCGGAAGCACGAGGCCCTTCGCCTCGCCTGGATCATCCAGCAAACGCTTGACGTCTTCGGCGGGCACATGGCCCTCCACGAACAGACCGGCGACTTCGGCGGTGTGGCACGAGCCCTTGCCGAAAGGCACGCCCAGTTCCGACTTGAGGCGGCTCAGCGCATCGGGCGCATGGTCCTGCACCTCGACCTCGAAACCCGACGCGCGCAGGTGGTCGACCCATTTCGTGCAACATCCGCAGGTCGGACTCTTGTGGACGATGACCGGTGGCAAGACGCCTCGGGTGGGCGCCTCGCTCCCGGCTCCGATGGCGGCCAGGTCCGCTTCGGATTGCGGCGCGGCCTGTCCGGCACAGGCCGCCAGCAGGACGGTAGCAAGAACCGGGATCGCTCGATGGATGATGTTCACTCTTCCCTCCTTCAGAACCAGAGCCGGATGCCGGCCACGATACGGGTCTCTTCGGCAGCTTCGCCATGCGCGCGTTTGAAGTCGGCCGTCTGGCCATAGGCGCGCTCCCAGCTCACCCCGATGTACGGGGCGATCCTGCGGTCGAACTCATAACGCAGTCGCGCACCGGCTTCCAGCGACGACAGGCCTGATCCGATGCCGCGCCTCGCATCATCTTTCCCGTACAGGGTCGCTTCGCCGAGCCATTGCAGCACGAGCCTGTTCGTGAGCAACGTTTCATATTCCGCCTCCAGCTGCGCGGCGCTCTGACCCGAGGATCCAAGGTATCCCGTCGCGCTGACCTCGAACTTCATCGGCGCCAGGCCCTGAACGCCGAACGCGGCGAAGGTCTGCGACGGCCCTTCGCCGAAGTCGTGCCGGACGCCACCGACGACATCCCACCAGCGCGAAACGCTGCGACCGTACAGCACCTCGAAGTCCGCCGCCTCGGTGCCCCGATCGATACGCTCGCCTTCGCTGCGCAGCCACACGCGGTCGATGTCGGTGCCGACCCATGCCAGGGCCTCCCAGCCGACGCCGGTCCCGTCCGAATCGGCATCCCAGGCTTCGAGTCGATCGAGCGACCAGTAGCTGTGGATGCGCTCGCCGTGCATCGCATGCGCCTGCAGCGAGGGGAACGCCGCGGCGCGGTCGGCATCGGTCAGTGCCGGGACGGGTGTGACCGGCAGGGCGCCGGATGCGTCATGTTGCCCCTCGCCTGCGCCGTGCGTGGAATGATCCATGCGCTGGTGGCCCCCCTGCCCATGGTCCATCCCGGCATGGGGATCCGTGGACGGTGGTGCGTGTCGATGCGCGTCGGGCGGCACCGCTTCGCCAGGCTCGCCGGCATCGGCTGCGGGCAGCGGCTCGCCCTGGCCGCGGTGCCCCGCATGGGGATCCTGCGCCCAGGCGTTTCCGCCCACGAGGCCCCCGACCAGCGGAAGAAGGATGAGTGCAAGGACGTTGCGCTTCATTCCTCGATCCTCACTTCCCGCATCATCCCGGCTTCCATATGGAACAGCAGGTGGCAGTGGAAGGCCCAGCGGCCGAGCGCATCGGCACGCACGCGATAACTGCGCCGCGTCCCGGGCGGCATGTCGACCGTGTGCTTGCGCACCATGAAGTTGCCCTGCTCGTCCTCGAGGTCGCTCCAGACGCCATGCAGGTGGATGGGGTGGGTCATCATGGTGTCGTTGACCAGCACGATGCGCATCCGCTCACCGTACGTCAGGCGCAGGGGCTCCGCGCTGGCGAACTTGATGCCATTGAAGGACCACGCGAACTTTTCCATGTGCCCGGTCAGGTGCAGTTCGACCTCACGGCCCGGGTCGCGCCCATCCGGGTCCTCGAACAGGCTGCGCAGGTCGCCATAGCGCAGCACCCGGCGGCCGTTGTCGCGCAGGCCGATGCCCGGGTCGTCCAGGCGTGGGACCGGCGCCATCGTCTGCATGTCGACCAGCGGGTTGCCCGCCTCGCTCGCGGGATGCGACTGCATCGCGGGTCCGCCATGGTCCATCCCACCGTGATCCATCCCGGCATGCCCCATGCTGGCGCCGCAACCGCCTTCCATGCCCTTCCCGCCCGACATGCCTCGGCCATGCTCCATGCCACCGTGGCCCATGTCAGCCATCGTCAGGATCGGGCGGACATCCAGCGCCGGCACCGGTGCGCGCAGGCCCTCGCGTACCGCCAGGGTACCGCTGACGTGGCCGGTACGGCCCATGTCCTGCGCGAAGATCGTGAACGCATCCTGCCCCGTCGGCTCGACGATCACGTCGAAGGTTTCCGCGACAGCGATGCGGAACTCGTCGACGCTGACCGGATGCACATGCATGCCGTCCACCGCTACGACCGTCATCTTCAGGCCCGGGATCCGGACATCGAAATACGTCATGCCCGATCCGTTGATGAAGCGCAGCCGCAGCTTCTCGCCCGAGCGGAACAGTCCCGTCCAGTTGCCCAGCGAGGTCGTGCCGTTCATCAGGTACGTGTAGGTGTGCGCGTTGACGTCCGACAGGTCGCTCGGCGTCATGCGCATGTCGCCCCAGGCGCGCCGGTCGCGCAGGGTCGCAGCAAGCCCGTCCCGCCCGGCATCGCGGGCAAAATCGCCCACCGTCCGCATGTAGTAGTTGTCGAAGCTCGCCATCTTCTTCAGCCGCGTGAACAGCGACGCCGGATCGAGGTCGGTCCAGTCGGACAGCATCACCACGTAGTCGCGGTCGAAGCTGAAGGGCTCTGGCGCGATCGGGTCGATGACAAGCGGGCCATACAGTCCGGCCTGCTCCTGGAAACCGGAATGGCTGTGGTACCAGTAGGTGCCGCCCTGCCCCACGTGGAATCGATAGTGGTACGCCTCGCCGCGACCGATGCCATCGAAGCTGAGTCCCGGCACGCCGTCCATGTTCGCCGGCAGGATGATGCCGTGCCAGTGGATCGAGGTCGTGTCGCCGTGGATGGAGCCGGCGGGCAGATCGTTGCGTACGTGCAGGTTCACTGTGGTGCCCTCGCGCCAGCGCAGCAAGGGCGCGGGCAGTCGGCCATTGACCGTGACCGCGGGGCGCACGCGCCCGGTGAAGTCGACCGGGGTTTCCCCGATCGACAGCTGGAAATCCGTGCCGGACAGGACTTCGGCCTGGCCGGGCGACTTCAGGGCCCAGCTGGCGCGCGGCCAGCCTGCAAGGCCGGCGATCGCGCCGCCCGCGGCAAGGCCCTGTACGAAACGGCGACGCGACGGCGCAAGCGGCGAGCCGCGGCGCACATCGGAATGGGGATCAGACATCTGTTGAAGCTCCGCAATCAAATCGACGACGCCGTCCTCGCGGACGACGCGGAATGCGGCACCCCGTCACTGATGGATGACGAAGCACCTCGACGGCACACGGGGTGCATGCGGGCTACGCGATCGGTGGTCGGATCAGTCGATGCGTGACGGGGTCGGGATGCCCATCGGTCAGGGGATGCACGGCGCTTGTGATCCCCGAGCGCGCATGTGCGACCGCCGCCAGTGCGGGCATGGTCCAGCCGTGCTGCGCGCATTCGCACAGGCACGCCCCTGTATCGCAACACCCGGGTTCTTCGCCGTCGTTGCCAAGAGGCGCCCGCGCCATCCGCGCATCCACGCCGTCTTCCATTGCCATCGCGATGTCGTGGCAGTCAGGGTCGCCGACCGCGTTCGACGCGGAGAGTGCAGCGGCATGCGTGCCATGCCCGAAGACCATGCGCGCGGACGCCGTTGCGCCGCCGATGCCATTGAGCACCAGCAGCACAACCATCATCAGTCGCAACAGGATCGAAGCGCGGGACATGCGGGAATGATACGTCGACGGAAGTGAATGCCCGGATGCTCGCGCAGCCGACGCGACCGCGCAACCCGGGGCACGTGCAGGCTTGCCGGTCCGCGACGCGATGCGAAAGCACCCGACACAAGAAAGCCCGCACGAGGCGGGCTTCTTGTCGAATCTGGCGTCCCCACGGGGATTCGAACCCCGGTCGCAACCGTGAAAGGGTTGTGTCCTAGGCCTCTAGACGATGGGGACGAGGTGTTGCGATGTTTCCAGTAAAGTGGTGGAGCCAGGCGGGATCGAACCGCCGACCTCTACAATGCCATTGTAGCGCTCTCCCAGCTGAGCTATGGCCCCACTGCGCTGGAAAGACGGCCATCTTAGGGACCGTTCCCTGAACCGTCAAGCGGTTTCTGCAACTTCGTTCGGGATCGGTTCGGGGCCCGTCAAAGTGCCCTGCCCATGGCCGCGTTCGGCAAGATATTCGAGCCATTTCCCAAGGAAGGTGTTCATGCGCATCCGGTGCCCGACCACTTCCGCCGGCGGCGGGAACAGGCCGATCGCATCCTGCCAGCGACGCCCGATATAGCAGTGCGTCGCTTCGACCTGCCGGGCGTCGTGGTAGATGCGTACGAAGGCCGACGGATCCGGCTCGCCGGTCACCGGATCGTGGATCGAATAGGTCAGGCGCAGTTCCGTCGTGTACGGATGGCACTCGATCACGTCCACGCAGAGATCCAGCCCATCGCCGACGGAGGACCGGTAACGCCCGGCTCCGAGGCCCGCCACGGAGAACAGGCGCGAGAAGCGCCCGTGGTTCTCGGCGTAGAGCCCCATCAGCCAGCCGAAGCGGCTGAGTCGGGGCAGGCGTTCTGCGGTGGAAGCGATGACGGTCATGACCCGATGCTACACGCCCACGCGGATCGCGGGAACGCATGCCAGGAGATGCCGCGCCCCTTCCCTCCCCTGCGGTTCAGAACATCTCGCGGCGGATGCCCAGCGTCGCCAGGACCTTGCTGGAAATCTCCTCGATCGAGGTATGCGTCGTGCTCAGCGTCGGGATGCGCTCGGCACGGAACATCATCTCCGCGGCGGCCACCTCGCGCTTGCAGGTTTCCGGCTGGGCATACCGCGAGTTCGGACGCCGCTCCTGGCGGATCTGCTGCAGGCGGACCGGGTCGATCGTCAGGCCGAAGAGCTTGCTCCGATAGGGACGCAGGCGCGGCGGCAGCCGGTCGTGCTCGAGGTCTTCCTCGGTCAGCGGGTAATTCGCCGCGCGGATGCCGTAATGCAGCGCCAGGTAGACGCAGGTTGGCGTCTTGCCGGCGCGCGACACGGCGACCAGGATCAGGTCCGCCTCGGCATAGTCAATGCTCGCCCCGTCGTCGTGGGTGAGCGCATAGTTCATCGCGTTGATGCGCCGGTGGTAGGTGTCGAAATCGACCAGCCCGTGCGCCTTGCCGACCGCGTGCCGGCGGGTCTCGCCGAATTCCTGCTCAAGCGGCTCGATGAAGGGCGCGAACACGTCCAGCAGCAGGGCGCCGCTTTCCGCCAGCGCCTCGTTGATCGCGCTGTCCACGCAGGAATTGATGACGACGGGCCTCACCCCGTGCGCCTCGCCGGACTTGCGGATGCGCTCCGCCGCCTCCCGGGCACGCTCGACACTGTCGACGAAGGAGATCCGTTCGCTGCTGAACCGGGTCTCCTGGAACTGGGTCAGCAGGGTGTGGCCGATGGTCTCGGCGGTGATGCCGGTCCCGTCGGAGATGTAGAACACCGGACGCACGCCCATGCAAGGCCTCCTGGGGTCGCTGCCAATACGAAAAAGCCCGCCGGATCAACCTTGTAAGCGCCCGGCGCACAGGCGATCATAGCGGCTTGTCCGCTGGACAACCGCCCTTCGTGGCCGGAATCCCCCCGCATCGCACCGCCGTACTGCCGTACCTGGAGCCCCCGTCTTGAAAGAGAACATCCTCTGGCTGCATGAGCTGCGCCTGTCCGACCTTGCCCGCGTCGGCGGCAAGAACTCCTCGCTCGGCGAGATGATCGGCAACCTGGCCAACCTCGGCGTCTCGGTCCCGGGCGGCTTCGCCACCACCGCGGAGGCGTTCAAGTCCTTCATCGACCATAACGACCTGCACCAGCGCATCTACGATCGCCTGGCCACGCTCGACGTCGAAGACGTACCCGCATTGACCGCCGCCGGTGGCGAGATCCGCGGCTGGGTCATCGACGCGCCGCTGCAGCCGGACCTGGACGCGGCGATCCGCGAGGGCTACCGCAAGCTCTGTGACCAGAACGGCGGCGGAGAAGTCGCGGTGGCGGTGCGCTCCTCGGCGACCGCCGAGGACCTGCCGGATGCCTCGTTCGCCGGCCAGCAGGAGACCTTCCTCAACGTGACCGGCGAGCACGACGTCGTCCACAAGGTCAAGGAAGTCTTCGCCAGCCTCTACAACGACCGCGCGATCGCCTACCGCGTCCACCACGGCTTCAAGCACGAGGATGTGTTCCTGTCGGCGGGCGTGCAGCTGATGGTGCGCTCCGATGTGGGCTCCTCCGGCGTACTGTTCACCCTGGACACCGAGTCGGGTTTCCGCGACGTGGTCTTCATCACTTCCAGTTATGGCCTCGGCGAGATGGTCGTGCAGGGCGCGGTGAACCCCGACGAGTTCTACGTCTACAAGCCCACTCTCCAGCAGGGCAAGCAGGCGATCCTGCGCCGCTCGATCGGCGCCAAGCAGCTGCGCATGGTCTATTCCGACGTGCCCGGCGAGCGCGTCCGCACCGAGGACACCCCGGCCGAACTGCGCAACCGGTTCTCGATCAGCGACGAGGACGTGCAGGAGCTCGCGAAGCAGGCACTGGTCATCGAGAAGCATTACGGCCGGCCGATGGACGTCGAGTGGGCGAAGGACGGTATCAGCGGCAAGCTGTTCATCGTGCAGGCACGCCCGGAGACGGTGAAGTCGCGCGCCAAGGCGACCCAGATCGAGCGCTTCCAGCTCGGCGAGCGCGGCACCGTGGTCTGCGAGGGACGTGCGATCGGCCAGAAGATCGGCAGCGGCGTCGCCCGCGTCGTGCGCTCGCTGGACGACATGGCCCGCGTGCAGCCCGGCGACGTGCTGGTTGCCGACATGACCGACCCGGACTGGGAGCCGGTGATGAAGCGCTCCGCCGCGATCGTCACCAACCGCGGTGGCCGCACCTGCCATGCCGCGATCATCGCGCGCGAACTCGGCGTGCCGGCCGTGGTCGGTACGGGCAACGCGCTTGACGCGATCCAGGACGGCCAGGCAATCACCGTCAGCTGTGCCGAGGGCGACACCGGCTTCATCTACGACGGCACCCTGCCCTTCGAGCGCCACGTCGCCGACCTCGAGCACATGCCGCCTGCCCCGCTCAAGGTGATGATGAACGTCGCCAACCCGGAGCGCGCGTTCGACTTCGCGATGCTGCCGCACGCCGGCGTCGGCCTCGCGCGCCTCGAGATGATCATCGCCAGCCACATCGGCGTGCACCCCAAGGCGCTGCTCGAGTACGACCGCCAGGATGCCGAGACGAAGAAGCGCATCGACGAGCGCACCGCCGGCTATGGCAATCCCGTCGACTTCTATGTCGACCGCCTGGCCGAGGGCATCGCGACGATCACCGCGTCGTTCGCACCGCACCCGGTGATCGTCCGCCTGTCGGACTTCAAGTCGAACGAGTACGCAAACCTCATCGGCGGCAGCGGCTACGAGCCGCACGAAGAGAACCCGATGATCGGCTACCGCGGCGCCAGCCGCTACGTCGATCCCGCCTTCGCGGAAGCCTTCGCGCTGGAATGCCGCGCCGTGCTCAAGGTGCGGCATGAGATGGGCCTCACCAACTGCTGGGTGATGATCCCGTTTGTGCGTACGCTGGACGAAGGTCGCAAGGTCGTCGAAGTGCTGAAGGCGAACGGCCTCGAACAGGGCAAGGACGGGCTCAAGATCATCATGATGTGCGAGCTGCCGTCGAACGCGCTGATGGCCGAGGAGTTCCTCGAGATCTTCGACGGCTTCTCGATCGGTTCGAACGACCTCACCCAGCTCACCCTCGGCCTGGACCGCGACTCGGGCCTGGTCGCACACCTGTTCGACGAGCGCGACCCGGCGGTCAAGAAGCTGCTGGCGATGGCGATCGCCACCGCAAAGGCCAAGGGCAAGTACGTCGGCATCTGCGGCCAGGGCCCCAGCGACCACCCCGACCTGGCCCAGTGGCTGATGGAACAGGGCATCGAGTCGGTGTCGCTGAACCCGGACACGGTCGTCGACACCTGGCTGAAGCTGGCGAAGGCCAAGGCCGGCTGAGATGCCCACATGACGCGACGCTAACGTCGCTGTCGCTAGACTGAGCAAAACGAAGCCCCGCCCGATGCGGGGCTTCGCATTTTCAAGCGAACCGCAAACGGAGTACCGGCATGGACTGGTGGAACGAGATCGAATCGATGAACCTGGGCGAGCTGCTCGCCACCTGGGGCCTGAAGGTGCTCGGCGCGCTGGTGGTGTTCATCATCGGCATGCGCATCGTCAAGTGGATCGCCAACCTGGCCGAGCGCGGACTCACCCGTGCCCAGGTCGAACCCACCGCGGTGATGTTCCTGCGCAAGGTCGCCTACGTCGCCTTGCTGGTGCTGCTGGCACTGACCGCACTGAGCATCCTCGGCGTGCCCATGACCTCCGCGTTCGCCCTGCTCGGCGCCGCCGGCCTCGCGGTCGGCCTCGCACTGAAGGACTCGCTGTCGAACATCGCCTCCGGCGTGATGCTGGTGACGCTGAAGCCGTTCAAGGTCGGCGACGTGGTCACCATCAATGGCGAGACCGGCAAGGTCGAGTCGATCAGCATCTTCCAGACCCGGCTGCGCGGCCCCGACAACCAGACCATCGTGCTGCCGAATGCGCTGATCACCAACGATTCGATCATCAACCTGACGCCGGACGTGATGCGCCGCATCGAACTGGTGATCGGCATCGCCTACGACGCCGACATCGACGCCGCGCGGAAGATCGCGCTCGACATCATGACGGGCGACCCGCGCGTGCTCGACGAGCCGGCACCGGACGTGCTCGTCTACGAACTGGCCGACAGCAGCGTGAACCTGGGCGTCCGCTGCCACGTGGGCAATGCCGACTACTTCGTCGCCAAGTGCGAGATCACCGAGTGGATCAAGAAGGGCTTCGACCAGGCCGGCATCGGCATCCCGTTCCCGCAGCGCGACGTGCACATGTACCACCACGTCGACGGCCAGGTGCTGGAGGGTGCCCCCCTGCCCGCTTCGGTCCAGGCAAGGCTGCCGGGGCGCGACGGGGCGGATTGAACCCCTCCCCGCCGGTGCGGCCGCGCCTCAGCCGGTGGGGCCGCTCGCGGGCGTGCCGGACAGGGCCCCCATGAACGCGCGGTAGTGGCGCAGCTCCTCGATGGAGTCGCGCACGTCGCTCAATGCGGTATGCCGTGCCTGCTTGTTCACCCCCGCGAGCACCGAAGGCGCCCAGCGCCGCGCCAGCTCCTTGATCGTGCTGACGTCGAGGTTGCGGTAGTGGAAGTGGCGCTCCAGTCGCGGCATCAACCGGTGCAGGAAGCGACGGTCCTGGCAGATGGAATTGCCGCACATCGGCGACGCACCGGCCGGGACCCACTCCTGGAGGAACTCCAGCGTTCGGGACTCCGCGGTGCCCATGTCGACATCGCTGTCGAGGACCCGCTGCCACAGGCCTGAACCGCCGTGCTGGCGCCGGTTCCAGTCGTCCATCGCCTGCAGGCACTCGAGCGGGTGGTGGATCGCCAGCTCGGGCCCTTCCGCGAGGATGGCCAGGTCCGCGTCGGTCACCACGGTGGCGATCTCCAGGATCGAATCGCCGTCGGTGTCCAGCCCGGTCATTTCCAGGTCGATCCAGATGAGCCGGTCGCCCTTCCCCGTTCGTGTCGCCATGTCTCGCCGCTGGTGGAGTATCGGGGCATGATAGCGGCAAGCCCGCCATCGCGTACCGCCCATGCTCCAGGACGCCGCCGCCCACTACACCATCCTCACCGCGATGCTCGCCCCGGCGTTCTTCCTGACCGCGACGGCTTCGTTGCTGATGTCGGCGAACGCCCGGCTGGCGCGCGTGATCGACCGCGCGCGGACCCTGCTGGACGAGCTCGAACAGGCGTCCGACGAACAGGAACTGAGCCGCATCGAGAGCCAGATCGCGATCCAGCGCCGTCGCAGCCGCATCACCCTGTATGGCGGCCAGCTGCTGTACATCGCCGTCAGCTGCTTCGTCGGCACCAGCCTGACCGTCGCGGCGGACGCCTTCCTCGGCTACCGCTTCGTGTCCGCGCCCACGATCCTCGCCGCCCTCGGGGTGACCATGCTGCTCGCGGCGAGCGTACTGCTCGCGTACGAGTCGACCCTGGCGGTGCGCGTCATCAACGACGAGATGGACCATGGACACGCGCGCGCAACGGCGCGTCGCGCACGCAACCGCTGAACCCGCCGCCTACAGCGGACGACCGAACACGACCTCGAACTTGCCGGGACGGCCGGCCCACTCGTCCGCGTCCGCGGGCGGCTCGCCCTTGCGGGTGATCACGGGCGCGAGCGACGCCTGTTCACGAGCGAAGCCGACCCAGCGTTCGAGGTCGTCCTCGCCGTCGCGCCGGATGGCCTCGACCGGGCACTCCGGTTCACAAACGCCGCAATCGATGCAGGCCTCCGGGTCGATGACCAGCATCGCCTCCAGCTCATGGAAGCAGTCCACCGGGCAGACGTCCACGCAGTCCATGTATTTGCAGCGGATGCAGTTGTCGGTGACGACGTAGGTCATGGCGATCGACTGTTGATTGTCGGCTTATATTGTCTGACAATCATTCCCGAATGCAAGCACGCCGCGAACCCGCGAATGCCCCTTTTCCGGACCCGGACCCCGTCCGGCGCGAGGGCGTGCGCTCGACCATTGACACCGTCGTCGAAGCCGTGACCGACGCGATCCGGGACGGCCACGTCGTCCCTGGCCAGCGCCTGGTGGAACAGGAGTTCGCGCGGCGCATCGGCGTCTCCCGGTCTTCGGTGCGGGAGGCCTTCCAACGCCTCGCCGCGGATGGCCTGCTTGTCGCGGTACCGAACCGCGGCGTGACCGTACGACAACTCTCGCGACAGGAAGTCGACCATCTGTTCGACATCCGTGCCGCGCTGGAGACGCTCTCGGTCAGACGCGCCGTCCCGGTACTGGGCGCCAACCCCGCGCCGCTGCGCGAGCTCCTGCAATGCATGGACGCTGCGGTCGACGCGGGCCTTACGCGTCGCTACTCGGACCTCAACCGCGCTTTCCACGGGCTGTTCGCCCAGGCCGCGGGCAATCCCCAACTGTCCGTCCTGCTCGAGCGCATGGGACACACGATCTACGCGTTGCAGTTCCGCCTGATGATCGAACCGCGCGAGGTCCTCGACACACATGAACAGCATCGCCGACTCGTCGCGGCCGTGTTGGACGGTGATGCGGACGCCGCGGAAGCTACGATCCGCGCCCATCTGGAGTCCACCCGGCGGCTGATCCAGGCCTTGCCGGACCACCACTTCGCAGGGCCTGCCACGCCGCCCTGACAATCCCACGCTGTGCACGGTACCCAGCCATCACCACCGGACGGACACGCCCTTGAACGCCACCGCCACCCAGGACTACCAGCCCATCCCCCTGCCGGATTACCGTGAACTGCCGCTCGAGCAGATGCGCGCGAACGCCGAAGCGTTCCACGCCAGCCTCCGCACCCGCCATACCGTGCGTGACTTCGACAGCCGGCCGGTCCCCCGCGACATCATCGAAACCTGCCTGCGCACCGCGGGCACCGCACCGAACGGCGCCAACCACCAGCCGTGGCATTTCTGCGTGATCGGTGACGCGGTGAAGAAGCAGCAGATCCGGGCCGCTGCGGAAGAGGAAGAGCGCGCCTTCTACGCCGGCAAGGCGGGCGAGGAATGGCTCGCCGCACTGAGGCCGCTGGGCACGGATGCGGAGAAACCCTTCCTGGAGGAAGCCCCCTGGTTGATCTGCATCTTCGGTGAGCGGAAGAGCGTCTCAGCCGACGGCGTGCTGCGCAAGAACTATTACGTCCCGGAGTCCGTCAGCATTGCGACCGGTTTCCTGATCGCGGCACTGCACCAGGCAGGCCTTGCCACCCTCACGCATACGCCCAACCCGATGGGCTTCCTCAACGAAATCTGCGAGCGCCCGGCGCACGACAAGGCCTACATCCTGCTGGTCGTGGGCTATCCGAAGGCCGGTGCGACGATCCCCCGGCACGCCATCGAGAAGCGACCGCTGGACGAGATCGCCACCTTCTACTGAGCGTGCTCAGCCGTCGCGCGGCCGCGCCCGCTTGGCGCGGAAGTACGCCGTGAGTCGCGCACCGGCCTCATCGCCCAGCACGCCACCGGTCACGTCGACGCGGTGGTTGTGGCGCGGGTCGGCCAACAGGTCGAACACACTGCCCGCGGCCCCGGTCTTGGGGTCCGTTGCACCGTAGACCACGCGTGCGACGCGGGCATGGACCATCGCCATCGCGCACATCGCGCAGGGCTCGAGCGTTACGTACAGCGTGCTGCCCAGCAGGCGATGGTTGCCCAGGCGCATGCCCGCCTGGCGCATCGCGACGATCTCGGCATGCGCGGTCGGGTCGTGTTCGGTGATATTGCGGTTCCAGCCCTCGCCCAGGACGTCGCCCTCGGCCGAGACCAGCACGGCCCCCACCGGAATCTCGTCGTCCTCGCGCTCGGCGCGGGCGGCCAGCGCCAGCGCGTGCTGCATCCAGCGTTCGTCGACCGTGGCAGGCGTCGACATCATCGAGGCGCGGCGTCCAGGGCCTTCAGCAGCGCGGGATGGAACACCTCCGGTGCTTCCACCTGCGGCGAATGGCCCAGCCCGGGGAACTCGACCAGCGTCGCGCCGGGGATCGCGTCCGCCGCCTCGCGACCGAGGCGCGGGTAGTCGCCGAGGGTGGCGGCCACATCGGGCGGTGCGCGGTTCGCGCCCGGTGCGGTCCGGTCCTTGCCGCCGATCATCAGCACCGTCGGCACCCGCAGGACCGGGAACTCATGCACCACCGGCTGCGCGTACAGCATGTCGGTGGCCTGCGCCTGGTTCCAGGCCACGATGTCCCCGCCCGGGCCGGCGTACATGCCGGCCAGCATGTCGACCCAGCGCTGGTACTCGGGTTTCCAGTCGCCGTTGTAGTAGAAGCGCGCCTGGTAGGCCTTGATCGATTCGTGGGTGGTGCGCTTCTCGCCCTCGAACAGCGCATCGAGGGTCGCGTACGGCACGCCCTTCGCCTGCCAGTCCTCCAGGCCGATCGGGTTGACCAGCACCAGGCGTTCGACGCGGTCCGGATGGTCGAGTGCAAACCGGGTCGCGAGCATGCCGCCCATCGAATGGCCGATGACGACCGCCCGCCCCACGCCGGCGGCATCGAGCAGCGCGGCGGTGTTGTGGGCGAGTTGGTGGAAGCTGAACTGGTAACCGCGCGGCTTGCTCGACTTGCAGAACCCGACCTGGTCCGGCGCGATCACCCGGAAACCGGCACCCGTGAGCACCGCGATGGTCGCCTCCCACGTCGCGCCGCAAAAATTCTTGCCGTGCAGCAGCACCGCGGTGCGGCCGTTCGGCGGCGCCGTCGGCGCCACGTCCATGTAGGCCATTTCCAGCGCCTGGCCCTGCGACCTGAAGCCGAACAGCTTCACCGGGTGCGGGTACTCGAAGCCTTCCAGCCGGGCCCCGTAGGCAGGGGCGGCATCGGCCTGGGCGGACAGCGTGCCGACGACGGCCAGCACGATCGGGGCAAGCCATTTCATGTCAGTCTCCGCGGGACGTCATTCCCACTCGATGGTGGCCGGCGGCTTCCCGCTGATGTCGTATACGACGCGCGACACGCCACGCAGCTCGTTGATGATCCGGTTCGAAACCCGGCCGAGGAACTCGTACGGCAGGTGCGCCCAGTGCGCGGTCATGAAATCGATGGTCTCGACCGCGCGCAGCGCGATCACCCACTCGTAGGCGCGGGCGTCACCGACGACGCCGACCGACTTCACCGGCAGGAACACCGCGAAGGCCTGGCTGGTCTTGTCGTATAGACCGGCTTTGCGCAGCTCCTCGATGTAGATGTGGTCGGCCTTAGCCAGCAGCTCGGCGTACTCCCGCTTGACCTCACCGAGGATGCGCACGCCCAGGCCGGGGCCCGGGAACGGATGGCGGTAGACCATGGACTCGGGCAGGCCGAGTTCGACGCCCAGGCGCCGCACCTCGTCCTTGAACAGCTCGCGCAGCGGCTCGACCAGGCCGAGCTTCATGTGCTCCGGCAGGCCGCCGACGTTATGGTGGCTCTTGATGACGTGCGCCTTGCCGGTCTTGCTGCCGGCCGACTCGATCACGTCGGGGTAGATGGTGCCCTGCGCCAGCCACTTGGCGTTCTTCAGCTTGTTCGACTCTTCCTCGAAGATCTCGACGAACAGGTTGCCGATGATCTTGCGCTTGGCCTCGGGGTCGGCGACGCCTTCCAGCGCCTTGAAGTAGCGGTCGGCCGCATCGACGCGGATCACCTTGACGCCCATGTGCTCGGCGAACATCGCCATCACCTGGTCGCCCTCGTTCCAGCGCAGCAGGCCGGTGTCGACGAACACGCAGGTCAGCTGGGTGCCGATGGCCTTGTGCAGCAGCGCCGCCACGACCGAGGAATCGACGCCACCTGACAGGCCGAGGATGACCTCGTCGTCGCCGACCCGCTCACGCACGCGGGCGATCTGGTCCTCGATGATATGCGCCGGCGTCCACAGGGTCTGGCAGCCGCAGATCTCGGTGACGAAGCGGCGCAACAGGGTCTGGCCCTGCTTGGTGTGCGTCACTTCGGGGTGGAACTGCACGCCGTACCAGCGCTTCTCCTCCAGCGCCATCGCCGCGACCGGGATGCGGTCGGTGGTGGCGGTGACGGTCCAGCCCGGCGGCGCCGTGGCGACGTGGTCGCCGTGGCTCATCCAGACATCGATGCGCGCTTCGCCCGGGTGGTCGCTCAACCCACCCAGCAGCGCGTCGTGCGCGACCAGCTGCACTTCCGCATGGCCGAACTCGCGCGCATCCGCGGCCTCGGTCGAACCCCCCAGCTGCGCGGCCAGGGTCTGCATGCCGTAGCAGATGCCGAGGATCGGCAGGCCGGCATCGAAGACCTCCTGCGGCGCCCGCGGCGCGCCTTCGAGCGTCGTCGACTCCGGACCGCCCGACAGGATGATGCCCTTCGCGCCCCAGGCCGCGATCTCGGCCGGGTCGTGGTCCCAGGCCCAGATCTCGCAGTAGACGCCGATCTCGCGGATGCGGCGTGCGATCAGCTGCGTGTACTGCGCGCCGAAGTCGAGGATCAGGATCTTGTCGGAATGGATGTCCGCGTGCGGCAGGTTGCTCATGCTTCTTTCTTCTTGATGGCGCTTGCGACGAGGTGGAAGGCGGCGCCGGTGCACAGGCCGATCGGCAGCGTCCAGAGCACGACGGCCATGGCCGCCGTCACGGGGTCTTCCACCGAGATGCCCGGCTTGCCGGCGAACTGCGCCTGCATGTCGCGCTGCATGAAATAGACGAACAGGGCGCAGAACCCGGCGGCGCCGACGCCCGCGCTCACGATCCGCTGCCAGGCGCGCGGGAACAGCAGGCCGACGGCGGCGCTGACCACGAAGGGCGTGGCGATCGCCATCATCCAGACCAGCTTGTCCACCGCCGCGCCTCCTCAGCCCGCCCGGTAGTTCGGCGGTTCCTTGGTGATCTGCACGTCGTGGACGTGGCTCTCGCGGCTGCCGGCGTTGGTCACGCGCACGAAGCTCGGCCCCTTGCGCATGGCCTCGATGGTCGCGCAGCCCACGTAGCCCATGGTCGCGCGCAGGCCACCGGCAAGCTGGTGGACCACGCCGCCCAGCGGGCCGCGGTACGGCACGCGCCCCTCGATGCCCTCGGGCACCAGCTTGTCGGCATCGGACGCGTCCTGGAAGTAGCGGTCCTTGGACCCCTTCTCCATCGCGCCCAGGCTGCCCATGCCGCGATAGCTCTTGTAGCTGCGGCCCTGGAACAGCTCCACTTCGCCCGGTGCTTCCTCGGTGCCGGCGAACAGGCCACCGATCATCACGCTGGACGCGCCGGCGACGATCGCCTTGCCGATGTCGCCCGAGTAGCGGATGCCGCCATCGGCGATCAGCGGGATGCGGTCCTGCAGCGCCTCGGCGACCATTGCGACCGCGGTGACCTGAGGCACGCCGACGCCGGCGACGATGCGGGTGGTGCAGATCGAACCCGGGCCGACGCCGACCTTCACCGCGTCCGCGCCGTGGTCCATCAGGGCCAGCGCGGCGTCACCAGTGACGATGTTGCCGCCGATCACCTGCAGCTGCGGGAAGGTCTTCTTGACCCACTGCACGCGTTCCAGCACGCCCTGCGAATGGCCATGCGCGGTGTCGACCACCACCACGTCCACGCCAGCGGCGGCCAGCGCCTCGACGCGCGCCTCGGTGTCGCCGCCCACGCCGACCGCGGCGCCGACCAGCAGGCGCTCGCTGCTGTCATACGCGGCGTTCGGGTTGTCGCGCTTCTTCTGGATGTCCTTGACGGTGATCAGGCCGCGCAGCTGGAAGCCGTCGTTGACCACCAGCACCTTCTCGATGCGGTGCTTGTGCAGCAGCTCCAGCACTTCCTCGTCGGAGGCACCCTCGCCCACCGTGACCAGCTTGTCCTGCTTGGTCATGATGTGGCGGACCGGGTCGTCGAGCTTCTTCTCGAAGCGCATGTCGCGGCTGGTGACGATGCCGACCAGCTGGCCGCCGTCCACCACCGGCACGCCGGAGATATTGCGCGCGCGGGTCAGGTTGAGCACCTCGCCGATCGTGGTGTTCGGCCCGACGGTGAAGGGCTCCTTGATAACGCCGGCCTCGAAGGTCTTGACCTGCGCGACCTGGGCCGCCTGGGCCTCGGCGCTCATGTTCTTGTGGACGATGCTCATGCCGCCCAGCTGCGCCATCGCGATGGCGAGGCGGGCTTCGCTGACGGTGTCCATCGCCGCCGACACGATCGGCAGGCGGATGGTCAGGTCGCGGGTGAGGCGGGTGGAGAGCGAGACGTCCTTGGGCAGGACGTTGGAATGCGCCGGTACGAGCGAGACGTCGTCGTAGGTGAGCGCTTCAGCCTGGATACGCAGCATGGGCGGGCCCGGGGAGGATGAAGCGCGTCATTGTACCCCGGTTCGGCCCCGTTCAGTGGCCTGCCGGTGGCGCCGGAGCGTCCCGTGGCCGGGATGCCGGGCGCGCGTTCAGCCGGCGGTGGGGCGTCCGGCCTCAGTCGGCGGCTTCGGCCGCCTCGAGGGTGTTCTGCATCAGCGTGGCGACCGTCATCGGCCCGACGCCGCCAGGTACCGGGGTGATCCAGCTGGCACGGGACACCGCCGCGGCGAAGCCGACGTCGCCGACCAGGCGGCCGTCGTCCAGGCGGTTGATGCCGACGTCGATCACCACCGCGCCCGGCTTGACCCACTCGCCCGGGATCAGGCCCGGCCGGCCGACCGCGACCACCAGGATGTCGGCATTGCGGACCGACTGCTCCAGCACCGCGGGCGGGGTGAACTTGTGGCAGCTGGTCACCGTGCAGCCGGCGATCAGCAGTTCCAGCGCCATCGGCCGGCCGACGTGGTTGGACACGCCGACGATGGTCGCGCTCTGGCCACGCACCGGCCGGTCGGTGTAGGCCAGCAGCGTGGTGATGCCGCGCGGCGTGCAGGGCCGCAGGCCGAACTCGCGCAGCGCCAGGTGGCCGACGTTCTCCGGGTGGAAGCCATCGACGTCCTTGCGCGGATCGATGCGCTTGATCAGCTCGCGCGCGTCGCGGCGGTCCGGCAGCGGCAGCTGCAGCAGGATGCCGTGGATCGCCGGATCCGCGTTGAGGCGGTCGATCAGCGCCAGCAGCTCGGCGTCGGTGGTCGAGGCCGGCAGGTCGTGGTCGATCGCTCGGATGCCCACCTTCTCCGCCGCGCGCCGCTTGTTGCGCACGTAAACCGACGACGCCGGGTCGTCGCCGACGAGGATCACCGCCAGCCCAGGGCGCGACCGGCCCGCGGCGAGGCGGGCGTCGACCTGCGCTTTCAGCGCGTCCAGCAGGTCCTCGGCGATGCGCTTGCCGTCGAGGATGCGGGCGGGCGTGGCGGTGGCGTCGGTCATGCGGGGTCCGGGAGGCTGCGCTAGAGTCGGGGCGGTGCATTATCCCCCATCCGGCCACGCATGGCCGCCCGCGCGCGGAGCCCCGCCATGAACGAGATCGACCACGAGACCCTGCACCTGGAAGCCGCGGTGTTCCGGCGCCTGCGCGAGCACCTGCTCGACGCGCGTCCGGATGTGCAGAACATCGACCTGATGATCCTCGCCGGCTTCTGCCGCAACTGCCTCGCCGACTGGTACCGCGAGGCCGCCGAGGCGCGCGGCATCGCCATGACGAAGGACGAAGCCCGCGAAGCCGTCTATGGCCGGCCGTTCGCCGAGTGGAAGGCCGAGCACCAGCGCGAGGCCACCCCGGAACAGCTGGCCGCCTTCGAGGCCGCGCGCAAGGCGCATGGCTGAGTCCGCGCGCGGCGGCCGGATCGTCGCGCTCGGCCTGCTCGCCTTCGCGTTGCTGGGCTACGCGGCGGTCTGCGCGTTCCTTTACCTGAAGCAGCGCGAGCTGGTGTATTTCCCGCAGGTGACGAAGGTCGAGGCGACCCGCACCGACTTCGCGCTGGAGAACGACGGCGAGGTGCTGCGCGGCTGGGTGGTGAACCCGGGCCAGCCGCGCGCCCTGCTCTACTTCGGCGGCAATGCCGAGGCCATCCAGCTCAACCGCGAGGCCTTCGCCGACTGGTTCCCGGGCCATACCGTCTACCTGCTGGCCTACCGTGGCTACGGCGCCAGCAGCGGCGCGCCCGACGAAGACGCGCTGGTCTCCGATGCGTTGGCCCTGCACGCCCACGCCGCCCGCCGCCACGCGGGAATCGACGTCATCGGCCGCAGCCTCGGCAGTGGTGTGGCCGCGCAGCTGGCGGCGCGGCGACCGGTGGACCGGCTGGCGCTGGTCACCCCGTTCGACAGCCTCGTCGCCACCGCGGCCGGCCACTACCCGTGGGTGCCCGTACGCGGGCTGATGCGCGACCGCTTCGATTCGGCGGGGGCCCTGGCGACGCACGCCGGGCCGGTGCTGGTCATCCGCGGTGAGCGCGACACCCTGGTGCCGCCGCCCCGCACGCAGGCGCTGGTCGAGGCCCTGCCATCGCCGCCCCTCGAAGTGGTCCTGCGCGACGCCGGCCACAACGGGTTCGACGGCCGTCCGGAATACCGGCAGGCGCTGCAGGCCTTCCTCGGTCCCGTCGACTGAGTCGACCGGGCCGGCTCAGTCGCCCCCGCCGACCGGCGTGCCCGCCGGGCAGCGCGGCACCCCGGAACCGACCACGCAATGCACGCAGCACTGCTGCTGCGGCGGGCGCTGCTGCCAGGTCTCCGGCGGCGGGGTCAGCATCGGCAGTCCCGGCTTCAACTTCAGCAGGGCCACCCAGTTCTGCGCGTTGAAGCTGCAGGCCTGGGGATTGGCCGGCATGCAGGCGGTGCCGCGCACGTACGGCAGGTTCCAGAAGCGGCCGGCGCGGTTCACCGGCAGCATCCGCAGCGTCACGCTGTGCAGCACGTTGCCTCCGACCAGCGAGGCGACGCCATTGGAGACATCCACCACCGCGTCGCAATGCATGGGCAGCGAGGTGTCGGGATTGCGCGCGAACCAGGCCTGCATCCCGGCGAAGCCATTGATCGTCGCCGCGCCACGGGTGTAGCACAGCAGGTCCCCGACCGCCGGTGCGCCGTTCTCCGGGTCGACCATCACGTAGGGGCTGTCGGCATTGCGCCACGCGTCGCGCACATAGTCGACGTGACTGGGCGAGGCACGGAAGCCCGGCACGCCCGACTGCACCATCACGTAGGAAATAAAGGCCGCCGACCACGGCGTGTCGATCAGGAAGCTCCGGCAGTTCGGGTTGGCGTAGCTGTCATTGGTGGCGTAGGCGCAGGTGCCGGCACCGGCACGCGCGGACACCGCGCCGAGCAGGCCGCTGCCGCGCCAGTAGTCGACGACGCGTTTCCAGGCCGGTGTCATGTCGTCGGACAGCCGGGAGGCCTCCATCTCCATGAGGCCGGCGTTGACCAGGCGGCCCTCGGTGTCGATGAAGGGTTCGTACCAGAGCCGGTTCTCGCGGCAGGCCACGGCCGCGATGCGCGCGGGCAGGTCGCGCGCCTGCATCGGGTCCTGGATCCGGCAACCGGCGGCCTGCGCCTGCACCGGCACGATGCCCAGCGGCAATGCCAAGCACAGCGCCAGCACGATCAGGATGCCTCGTCGTCTCGCCTGCATGCCCCGCTCCCCGTTCTGATGGGGCCATCGTGGCAAGCCGGGTGTGGTGGCGCGGTGAGCGTCAGCCGCCGGCGCAGAACGCCGCGTAGTCGATGTAGCCCGGGAACGGCCGGCCCGGCGCGCACACCGGGCAGTCCGGGTCGGCGCCCAGGCGCGTCTCGCGGAAGCGCATGGACAGCGCATCGACCTGCAGCAGCCGCCCGCGCAGCGGTTCGCCGATGCCGAGCAGCAGCTTCAGCGCCTCGGTGGCCTGGACCAGGCCGACCAGGCCCGGCAGCACGCCGAGCACGCCCGCCTCGGCGCAGTTGGGCGCGGCCTCGGCGGGTGGCGGCTCCGGAAACAGGCAGCGGTAGCACGGCGCCTCGCCGCGGTGCCGGCCGGCGTCGAACACGCTGGCCTGCCCTTCGAAGCGGTGGACCGCGCCGTATACCAGCGGCGTGCCGAGCTTCACGCAGGCGTCGTTGAGCAGGTAGCGCACCGGGAAGTTATCGGCGCCGTCGATCACCAGGTCGGCGCCCTCGAGCAGGCGCTCGACGTTGGCGGCGGTGATGCGTTCGGGGAAGGCCTCGACCCGGGTCGACGGGTTCAGCGCGTTCAGCGCGATGCGCGCCGACTCGACCTTGGCCGTGCCGATCCGCGCCTCGGTGTGCAGGATCTGCCGCTGCAGGTTGCTGCGGTCGACCATGTCGTCGTCGGCCAGCACCAGGGTGCCGACGCCGGCGGCGGCCAGGTAGAACGCGGCCGGCGAGCCCAGCCCGCCCGCACCGACCATGGCGATGCGGGCGGCCTGCAGGCGGCGCTGGCCGGCCTCGGCGACCTCGGGCAGGCGCAGGTGGCGCGAATAGCGCTCGTAAAAGTCGGCGTTGGCCTCGTCGCGGACCAGCGGCAGGCCCTCGTCGCGCCAGCGCTCGGTGCCGCCCTCGACCGAGGCGACCCGCGCGTAGCCGGCCGCCCGCAGCGCCTCGGCCGCCTTCAGCGAACGGCCGCCCATCTGGCAGATCAGCATCACCGGGGCCTCGCGGTCCGGCAGCGCAGCGGTGGGGTCGGCCTCCAGCGTCTCGCGGACGATGCCCAGCGCCCCTTCGGCGGCCCCGGCCGCGCGTTCGTGCGACGCGCGCACGTCGACCAGGACGGTGCCGGCGCGCTGGCGGCGCAGCGCCTCGGCCGGCGGGATGCGTTCGATCTCCATGCGGGGATTATCGCGCTGCAAGGGCTACAGCGGCAGCACCTCGACCACGTCGCCTTCGGCCAGGGTGCACGGGCCCTCGGGCAGCACGATCAGGGCGTTGGCCTCGGCCACCGCGCGCAGGCGGTGCGAGGCGGTCGCGGGGTTGGGGTCGGCGCGCAACGCGCCGTCGGCGTCGCTGTCGAGCCACGCGCGCATGAACTCCAGGCGCGGATGGCGCTTGACGATGGACGCCGACAGCCGTGCACGCCAGCGCGGGCGGGCCTCGCGGCGCCCCTGCAGGGCATCGACCAGCGGCTGGCCCAGCGCCCGCCAGGTGGCTAGCACCGACACCGGGTTGCCCGGCAGGCCGAGGAAGCGGCACCGGTCGAGGCTGCCGAACAGCACCGGCATGCCCGGCTTCATCCGCACCTTCCAGAAATGCACCTGGCCGAAACGCTCCAGCACCCCGGGGATGTGGTCCTTCTCCCCTGCCGAGACCGCGCCGCAGGTGATCACCAGATCGAACGCGCAAGCGGCGTCGCGCAGGGCGACCTCGACCGCGCGCGGGTCGTCGGGCAGCCGCGGCCAAGCGGTGGGCTCCAGTCCATCGGCGCGCAGCAGGCCCATCAGCAGTTCGCGGTTGCTGTCGTAGATCTGGCCGGGCGCGAGCGCGAGGCCCGGCTCGATCAGCTCGTCGCCGGTGGTGAATACCGCAACGGTCGGCCGCCGCGCCACCGGCAGCCGGTCCAGTCCCAGCGACGCCGCCAGCGAGACCCGCGCCGGGGTCAGCAGGTCGCCAGCCCGCAGCACGCGGTCGCCGGGCATGACGTCCTCGCCGGCGCGGCGGACGTGGCGCCCGGCGGCGGTTTCGAGCGGCACCGTCACCCGGTCGCCCTCGACCGTCGCGTCCTCCTTGATGACCACGGTGTCGGCGCCGGCCGGCATGGGCGCGCCGGTGGTGATGCGCAGGCAGGCGCCCTCGCCGACCGCCTGCCCGGTCGCGGGCCCGGCGAACTGTTCGCCGGCCAGCCGCAACACGCCCCCCGCGGCGGCGATGTCGGCCTGCCGCAGGGCGAAACCGTCCATCGCACTGTTGTCGAAGGGCGGCAGCGCCATCGGTGCGTCGATATCGGCCTGCAGCACGCGCCCATGGCAGCGCGCCAGCGGCAGGTGTTCGGTGTCGAGCCGGTGCGCGGCGGCGACCTGGTGGAGGATCGACAGGGCCTCGTCGAGGCCGATCCGCATCGGGGCTGGGGTCATGGGCGGGGCGTGACGCCGGCCGCGGCCAGGTCGTCGAAGGTGTTCAGGTTGCCCAAGCGTACGCCGTCGAGCCGGACCGCGGCCATGCCCATGCGGGCCTGCAGGCGGTGGATGGCGTGGTCACCGGCGGCCAGTGCGTCGCGCGCGGCCGCGCGCAGCGCGTCGACCCGCCACAGCGCGACCAGCGGTTGCGGGCCGTCGTCGTCGACGGCATGCGCACCCGGCCCCTCGCCCGCGGCGGCATGCAACCGCGACGGCAGGTCGGCGGGGACGTCGAGCAGGTCGACCGGTAGGGTGAACAGCCAGCGGGTGTCGCAGGCCGCTGCGAGCGCGTCGAGGCCGGCCAGTGGCCCGACATCACCGGCGACGCGGTCGGCGACGACCGTGAGCCCGGCGTCTTCAAAGCGGTCCAGGCCCTGGTTCGCACTGACGAGGGTGGCCGCCACGCCGTCCTGGAACCGTCGCCGCAGCCGCAGCACCTGCGCCTCGCCCGCCCGCTCCAGCCAGGCCTTGTCCAACCCGCCCAAGCGCGTGGCCCGCCCCCCGGCCAGCAGGCCGAGGGTGAGGTCCTCATCCAGTGGGCGAGCCGATCCGGTCATCGTCTGTAGGCGCAAGCATTGTTCGGAGGGATGGGTCGGGTGTGCCCAAGCGGAACCGTACGCGGCATGGATGCCGCGTCCGAGCCCCCAAGGACGGGTTTACGGCGCGTTCCGCTTGGGCATGCCCGACCCGTCCAGCCCGTGCCGTTCGCACCGCTTGGCAGACAGGACGGCATCCGCGCCGATCCTACCCACCGTCTCCCTGGAAATTGCGCAAGCGTCCACGGATCGGAGGCCGGATATCGCCAGAATCAGCCGGAGCGGAGAATCGGCTTCGGCCCGGGCGGGTTCGCCGGCGTCACGCTATCCCAGTGACGGATCGTCGATCTGGATGGTCGCGTACCGTTCGCGCGCACCGCGGGCGATCTTGCAGGTCACCGCCACGTCATTGCCGTTGACCCGGAGCTTCCCCTCCACGTACAGGACATTGCTCCTGTCGTAGTAGCGGGAGGTCCACTGGTACGGGGTGACGCCTGCCGCGATGTATCGGGCCTCGGCCTCGGACTTGCACCAAGGCACCAGTTCGCTCGCCTGGTTGAAGACGAGTTCCTGGTAGTACTGGGCGCCCACCGGGAACGTGAGTACCGAAAGCGCCATTGCCGTGATGAGTCGCATCGTTGCCTCCTTGTGATGCCTGACAGCGGGTTCCACTTGGATACACCCGATATACCCGATCGGCCCGGCAGGTGCCACGTGCCTGGCTTCACGGACCGGCCGGTCCGCCCGATGTTCCTACTTCCGCCCCTTCACATGCCGCATCAGGCGACGCTTGCGCGCCACCTGGCGGTCGGACAGCGGGTTCTTCTTGCCCTCGTACGGATTGCTGCCTTCCTTGAAGATGAAACGCACCGGCGTGCCCACCAGCTTGAAACGCTTGCGGAAGAAATTCTCCAGATAACGCTTGTAGGTGTCGGTCAGCGTCCGCAGGCGCGTCCCATGGATCACGAACGTCGGCGGATTGGTCCCGGACGGATGGCCGAAGCGCAACTTCGCCACGTGTCCCCGCACCGTCGCCGGCGGGTTGCTCGTGTACGCCGCCTCCAGCGCATTGTTGACCTCGGTCGTGCCGAACACCCGCGTCGCCGATGCATGTGCCCGGTGGATCGCGCGGAACAGCTCGCGCAGGCCGGACCCATGCTTCGCACTGATCCGCACCGCCTCCGCCCAGCTGACGAAGCCCAGCTTTCGGACCAGCATCGCCTCGGCCTGCTCGCGCTGGTAGTCGGTCAGCCCGTCCCACTTGTTGACCGCCACCACCAGCGCACGGCCCGCGTCCAGCGCCAGCGCCAGCACCGTCGCGTCCTGGTCGGTCACGCCTTCCGACGCATCCAGCATGACCACCGCGACCTGGCACTGCTCGATGGCCTGCAGGGTCTTGATGATCGAGAACTTCTCGACCGCTTCGTCGACCTTGGACTTGCGGCGCACGCCGGCGGTATCGACCAGCCGGTATGGACGGCCGTCGCGCTCCATGTCGATCGCCACCGAGTCGCGCGTGGTACCCGGCACGTCGGATGCGATCATCCGCTCCTCGCCCAGCAGGCGGTTCACCAGCGTCGACTTGCCGACATTGGGGCGACCGATGAAGGCCACGCGCACCCGCTCGGGGTCGTCGTCCAGCTCGACCCGGCTGCCCGCTTCCGGCAGGCGCTCGAGCACCTCGTCGATCAGGTCGTCGATGCCGCGCCGGTGGGCCGAGGACACGTCCACCGCATCGCTGAAGCCGTAGCGGGCGAACTCGTTCAGGGCCGCCTGGCTGTCGAGGCCATCGGTCTTGTTGACGACCAGCAGGGTCGGCCGCGCGGCCTTGCGCAGCCAGGCCAGGATCTCGTCGTCCAGCGCCGACGCGCCTTCGCGGCCATCGACCACGAACAGGACGAGGTCTGCCTCCTCCGCGGCGGCGCGTGCCTGCCGCGTGGTGGCGCCGACCAAGCCTTCGTCCTCGCCGGCAATGCCGCCGGTATCGACCACCGCGAAGGCCTGCCGCCCTTCCGGCCGGCAGACGCCGTAATGGCGGTCACGGGTGACGCCGGGTTCGTCGTGCACCAGCGCGTCGCGCGTGCGGGTGAGCACGTTGAACAGCGTGGATTTTCCGACGTTGGGACGGCCGACCAGGGCGACGAGGGGCAGCATGGGGATGACTCGGTTCAGCGGGAAAGCCGGCGCGCGGCCGGGGTGCAGAAAGACACGACGGCCGGCGGGCGCGGGGCCCGCCGACCGTGGCAGTGTGGATCAAAGCCGGTGGCGGCGCACGCAGGCGCCGCCGGGACGGTTCAGCGCAGTACGTAGGCCGACAGCTTGCCGTCGACGTTCTGCGCCAGCAGGATGCCGTCGGACACGATCAGGGCCGCCTTCAGCGCATCGCCGCCGACGCGCGTGCGCGCGGCGAACTCGCCGTTGTCGAGCTTCATCCAGTGCAGGTAGCCGTCGTAGTCGCCGACCACCGCGTAGTCGCCCTGGACGACCGGGGCGGTCGGGCTGCGGCGGGTCAGCGCCGGCTGCTGCCAGTAGGAGCCGCCGGTGCGCTTGTCCAGCGCGAACACGCTGCCGCTCGCGGCCGAGACCAGCAGGCGGTCGCTCGCGACGCCCAATCGTCCGGCACCGCCCTCCTCGGACGCCCACATCGGGCGGCCGCTGGGGCCATCGATCGCGATGGTCCGGCCTTCGAAGCTGGTCGCATAGACGACCTGCCCCTCGAGGACGGGCGTGCCATCGACATCGGCCATGCGGTCCAGCTCGGTGCGGCCGTCCTGCTGGCCTACCGCCTGCTCCCAGACCGGGCGACCATCGGCGGCGGACAGCGCGGACACGGTCCCGTCGTCATTGCCGACGAAGATGAAACCCGGCCCGATCAGGGGGGCGTCGTTCCCGCGGACCGACAGGGGGGGCACGGTGTGGTTCCAGAACCAGCGACGCTGGCCGGTCGTGGCATCCAGTGCGGTGATGCGGTTGTCGTTCGAGCGCACGTACACCATGCCCTGCCCGATGGCCGGCGCGGCGATGACCTCATTGCCCACCTCGGCCTGCCAGCGCTCGGCGCCGGTCTCCGCGTCGAGCGCGATGATGTGGCCTTCCAGACTGCCGACCACCACCAGTCCGTCGCCCGCGCCCGGCCCGCCACTGAGGCGGAGCTCGCTGTCGTAGTGCCACAGGGTCCGTCCGGTCTGCAGGTCCAGCGCACGCACGCCGCCCTCCACGGCCGCCGCGTACACGCGTCCGTCCGCGACGACCGGCCCCTGGCCCGCACCGATGCGGCCCTCGCCCTTGCCGACATTGACCGACCAGAGCTCGGACACCGTCTGGCTGGGGGCGAACTCGGTCAGTTCGAACGGCTCGTTCGGCTTGACCTTGCCGCCACCGAACCAGCCCTTGACGGTGGAACAGCCGGCCAGCGCGAGCACGCAGCACGCCACCACGGCGCCGCGCGCCAGCGTCGGGAAGATGCGATTGGGGGCTGGATTCATCAGGACTGGGCCTCGTCGTCTCCGGCGGGCGTGCCGCCGACTTCGGAAAGTTTGAGTTCAAGCATGCGGCGCATGGGCGAACCGACGTCCATCTTGGCCAGCGCGGCTTCGTAGGAGGTCCGGGCCGCGTCGGTTTCGCCCAGCGCGTACTCGGCGTCGCCGCGGACCTCGAGGGCATTCGCATCCTCGGCATCGACGAGCAGCGCCTTGGCTTCAGCGGCCTGTTCGGTCTGGATCAGCAGGCGGGCGATGCGCAGGTCGATCACCGCCTGCAGGGCGGCGTCTCCGGATTGGGCATCCCGCAGGCTGGCGATGGCGGCCTCGAAGTCGCCCGCTTCCGCCTGCGACTTGGCCAGCTGGAGGGTCGCGAGGGTGGAGAGCACGCCAGGCTCGAGGGCCTGCGTGCGGGTGGCGGCATCGTCGTCGCCGGCCTCGATGGCTTCCGTGGCGGCGTTATAGCGGTCGGCTTCGGCATATTGCTTCTGCAGGCTGTCGCGCTCGTACCATTTCCAGCCACCGATGGCGGCGAGCCCGAGCGCCACGCCCCCGAACAATCCCAGCGCGTTGCTGCGGAGCCATTGTTGGACGCGCTCGCCCTGTTCGTGTTCGTCGAGGATGTCGTCGATTGCCATGAAGATTCAGCTACCTGCACAGTCGATGGAGCCCGCGACCGACCACGGCCGGTGCCGGCGTCCTGTACCTGGTCGCGAGGACCAGCGGAGGGGGTTCAAACCGGAACGGAACCGGCCTGGATCACTCCGAGGCCGGCACCACGGAACCGTCAGAGGATAGCTTAAAGCGCGCCACCGTGCCTCGGCTGAACGCCTCCAGGTCAACGGTCTCCCCGCCCGCGCGGACGTCGACCGCCGCCGCATTCCCCAGCTTGACGCTCGCGACGCGACCGGGCTCGAAGCGACGCTCTTCGCCCGCGGCCAGCAGGCCCTTCTCGATGCTCTTGCCATCCGCATCGGACAGTTCCACCCAGCTCTCGTCGTTGAAGCGCAGGACAAGGGCCTTGTCTTCCGGGACCGGCGCCGCACGCGGCGTCATCGACGCCACCACGGGCGTACGCCGCGCTACGGGCTGCGGGGACTGCACGTCCGGCGCAGCCGTATCCGCCACGCCCTCCGGCAGCGCGAGATCGTCCGGGACTTCGAGCGACTGGGTGGCCGGCGCCTTGCGACTGAGGTGCGGGGTGGTCACGAACCAGGCCGGTACCGCCAGGGTCAGTGTCAGCACGATATAGACAGCGCGCATGCCGGCCTGCTCCAGCACCCGCCTGTAGCGCGGCACGTGCGTATGGCTGACGAGTTCGGGCGGCGCAACGGGGGCCAGGCCGGCCGCCACGCAGGCATCGATATCCAGGTCGTCGAGCTTCAGCAGGCGCGCGTAACTGCGCAACTGCCCGCGTACGAAGATGGGTGCGCCGAGAACCTCCCAGTCATCCTTTTCCAGGCTTTCCACGACGCGCGCCGGCATCTTGAGGCGCGCCGCGACGTCCTCACGGCTCAGTCCGGCCGCTTCCCGGGCCACCCTGAGCCGGTTGCCGCAACCCGCGACCGTTTCGGATTCGCTTGGGTTCAACTGCTTCATGGTCTACCACTCTCCCCCGTTCCGGAGTCCGCTGCCGCGGGAAACTCCGTCTTCAACCTTTGAACATAGCGGTCAGAGGCCGCCTTGTCGCCGAGTGCCAGCTCAATCTGTGACGCAAGCATCAGCGCGTGCGGATCCGCTGCGGCGGCTGCGAGGCGCCGCTGCGAGAATGCGCGCGCCTTGAACGGGTCGCCCGCCCGGTATGCGCGCTCCGCCATCATGCCCAGCGCCACCGGGTTGTCGGGGTCGGCCTGCAGGGCCGCCTGCAGGTAGAGGTCGGCCCGTGCGGTATCACCGGCCTTGTCGGCGCACGCGCCGGCGTTGGCCATCGCGAAGGCGGGCGTCTGGTAGCCAGGGTCGGCCAGCGCCCGGTCGAACCATTGCAACGATTCGGCGGCCCGCCCCGGCTGCTGGCACATCCAGCTTCCGTAGTTGTTGAAGCTGCTGCCGCGCGGGTAGCTCTCGGTCGCGGCGAGCAGGTGTTCGCCCACGCGCTCCGGGTGGCCCAGTCGCGTCTCCACGACGGCCATCAGGCGATGGGCCGGCGCCGACTGCGGATCGATCTCGAGGGCCGCGCGACCGGCATCGGAGGCCGCCTGCAGGTCGCCCGCGTCCAGGGCCTGCTGGCCCTGCCGGGCCAGGATCAGGGCGCGGGAGCTCTGTCGGCCCCCATGGTATTCGGCGACTTCGTAGTCGGGCGCGACCTGGCGATAGTCGCCGTCGCTGAGGTCGGGACGGACGAAGGTGAGCCGGCTGCATCCACTCACCAGCACCGCCACGGCCACGCACAACCAGAATGAATGCAGGAGCCACCGCTCCCGGGGGGGGGTATCCGACGTGCGGGCCTCAAGCCGCGGCATCGCCCGTCCCTCCGCGTGCATCCGCCTGCAACCGCTGGCGGAAGGCGGCCTGGCGCCGCGTCCTGTCGGTGACCTGGCCTTTCAGCTGGCCGCACGCGGCATCGATATCGTCGCCGCGCGTGCGGCGCACCGGCGCGATCATGCCGGCGTTGTTCAAGAGCTTCTGGAAAGCACGGATCGCGACGTCGTCGGGTCGCTCGAAGGCCGTGCCCGGGAACGGATTGAACGGAATCAGATTGACCTTGGCGGCATCCTTCATCTGCACGCGGCGGTCGAAGTCGCGCATCAGGCGGACCAGTTCCCGGGCATGTTCCGGCTGGTCATTGACGCCCTTCATCAGCGTGTACTCGAAGGTCACCGACGTGCCGCGCTTGCGCAGCGCGTAGCGCACGCAGGCGTCCATCAGCTCGGCGATCGGATACTTCTTGTTGAGCGGGACCAGCCGGGTGCGCAACTCGTCGTTGGCGGCGTGCAGGGAGACCGCCAGCGATACGTCGCTCTCTTCGCCTAGGCGGTCGATCATCGGCACCATGCCGGCAGTCGACAGGGTCACGCGCTTGTTGGCGAGGCCATAGCCCAGGTCGTCGCGCATGATGCTCATGGCGCGCACGACATTGTCGAAGTTCGCCAGCGGCTCGCCCATGCCCATCATCACCACGTTGGTGAGGCGGCGCTGCTGGTGCGGGACGTTGCCCAGGTGACGCGCGGCCACCCAGACCTGGCCGATCACCTCGGCGGTCGACAGATTGCGGTTGAAGCCCTGCGTGGCGGTCGAACAGAACTGGCAGTTCAGCGCGCAGCCGACCTGCGAGGACACGCACAGCGTGCCGCGCCCCTTGTCGGGGATGTAGACCGTCTCGATCGCGTTCTTCGCATCCATGCCGAGCAGCCACTTGTGGGTGCCATCGGTGGACGGTTTGTCGAAGATGACCTCGGGCGCACGCACCACCGCCTGCGTCTCGAGCTTGGCGCGCAGCGCCTTGCCCAGGTCGGTCATGCCGGCGAAGTCGGTGACGTGGCGGTGGTGGATCCACTTCATCACCTGGTGCGCGCGGAAGCGCTTCTCGCCCAGTTCCTGCTCGAAGAAGTCCTCGAGCGAGGTGCGGTCGAGATCGAAGATGTTGCGGCGGCCATCGACGGCCGCGGCCGTCTTCGCCGGGGACGGAGCCGTTGCCGGCTCCGCCTTGGCCCCCTGCCCTTCGAGGTCCATGACGGCATCGGCGGCGACCGGGTTGACGGTGCCGTCGTGCGCGTTCGGGTTGTCGTGCTGGATGGACATCTCGGGCAGGCGCGTGGGGTCAGCGTGCGAACACGTCGGTGGCGGGGAAGAAGTACGCGATCTCGATCGCGGCATTCTCCAGGCTGTCGGAACCGTGCACCGCGTTCGCATCGATGCTGTCGGCGAAGTCGGCGCGGATCGTGCCCGCTTCGGCTTCCTTGGGATTGGTGGCGCCCATCAGCTCGCGGTTCTTGAGCACGGCGCCCTCGCCCTCGAGGGCCTGGACCATCACCGGGCCGGAGATCATGAACTCCACCAGGGCATTGAAGAACGGACGCTCGCGGTGCACGGCGTAGAAACCTTCCGCCTCCGCACGCGAGAGATGCTTCATCTTGGCGGCCACGACCTTCAGGCCAGCCTTCTCGAAGCGGGAATAGATCTCGCCGATGACGTTCTTGGCGACGGCATCGGGCTTGATGATGGACAGGGTGCGCTCGAGCGCCATGGATGAAATCTCCGGTCAGGCGGGCCGCCCATGCCGGACGCTTTGGCCGGGAGCCCGAGAGTAACAGAAAAACCCGTGCCGGGGCACGGGTTTAGCCGACATGGCTGCGGTAATTGTAACGAGTTGTCGACGCGGCTGTCACTGCCTTGCTGAATCATCCATTGACGCGCTGCCCCTGCAGGCCTACGATCAAACAAGCGTTTGATTCATTGCCGCATCCCCTCCCCCAGCGAAGTCCACTCCCCATGGCGGCCACCGGCCATTTTTCCACCAAGGACCGCATCCTCGGCGCGGCCGAAGAGCTGTTCGCCCTGCATGGCTTCACCGGCACGTCGCTGCGCCAGGTCACCAGCCGTGCGGACGTCAACATCGCCGCGGTGAACTACCACTTCGGCAGCAAGGAGAACCTCGTCAACGAGGTCTTCCGCCGCCGAATGGACGACATGAGCGCGCGGCGCCTGTCGGGCCTCAAGAACGCTCTGTCGCAACACCCGGGCGAACTGGAACCGATCCTCGCGGCCTTCGTCGAGCCCGCACTGACCCTCGCGCAGGACCGTCATGGCGGTGCCGCATTCGTTCGCGTCATCGCGCGGGCCTACGCGGAAAAGAACGACAGCCTGCGGAAGTTCCTGTCCGACCACTACGGACACGTATTGCGGGAATTCGCCCGCGCCATCGCGGATGCGGTGCCTGCGTTGAGCAAGGAAGAGCTGTACTGGCGCCTGGACTTCCTGGCGGGCGCACTGACCTACGCGATGGCCGACTTTGGCCTGATCAAGCGACCCGCGGGCGTCAGCGAAGCCGTCCACCGCGAGCGTGCGGCCCGCGAGCTGATCCGCTTCGCCGCCGCCGGCTTCAAGAGCTGAGCCTCTTTTTTTACCGTTCTAAAACAAGGACTTGAAAGACATGTCTAAGAACATTTCTGTACGCCGCGCCGCGGTCCTGGGCGCCGGCGTGATGGGTGCCCAGATCGCCGCCCACCTCACCAATGCCGGCGTCGACACCGTGCTGTACGACCTTCCGGCCAAGGGCGGTGACCCGAACGGCATCGTCACCCGCGCCATCGCCAACCTCGCCAAGCTGAGCCCGGCCCCGCTGGCCGACAAAGCCCTGGCCGCCCGGATCACGCCGGCCAACTACGAGACCGGGCTGGAACTGCTGAAGGGCTGCGACCTGGTCATCGAGGCGATTGCCGAGCGGATGGACTGGAAGCAGGACCTCTACCGCAAGATCGCCCCCTTCGTCGCCGACCACGCGATCCTCGCCAGCAACACCTCGGGCCTGGGCATCAACGCCCTGGCCGACGTGCTGCCGGAACAGCTGCGCCACCGCTTCTGCGGCGTGCACTTCTTCAATCCGCCGCGCTACATGCACCTGGCCGAGCTGATTCCCGCCCGCTCGACCGACGCCAGCGTCCTGACCGGGCTGGAAACCTTCCTGACCACCACCCTGGGCAAGGGCGTGGTCATCGCCAAGGACACCCCGAACTTCATCGGCAACCGCATCGGCGTGTTCTCGATGCTGGCCGCGATGCATCACACCGAGGCGTTCGGCCTGGGCTTCGACACCGTCGACGCGCTGACCGGCCCGCTGATCGGGCGCCCGAAGTCGGCCACCTACCGGACCGCCGACGTGGTGGGCCTGGACACCATGGCCCACGTCATCAAGACCATGGCCGATACCTTGCCCGAGGATCCGTGGCACACGTACTTCAAGGCCCCCAAGTGGCTGCTGGGGCTGATCGAGAAGGGCGCGCTGGGCCAGAAGACGCGCGCCGGCGTCTACACCAAGCAGGGCAAGGACATCATGGTCTTGGACCTGGAGGCACAGGACTACCGCCCCTCGGCGGGCGAGCTCGACCCGGAGGTCGCCGCCCTGCTCAAGGAGCGCGACCCGGCCCGGAAGTTCGCCGCGCTGCGCGCCAGCGCGCACCCGCAGGCGAAGTTCCTGTGGGCATGCTTCCGCGACACCTTCCATTACAGCGCCTACCACCTAGAGTCGATCGCCGACACCGCGCGCGACGTCGACTTCGCGATGCGCTGGGGCTACGGCTGGTCGATGGGCCCGTTCGAGAGCTGGCAGGCGGCCGGCTGGAAGCAGGTTGCCGAGTGGATCGCCGAGGACATCGTGTCCGGCGACGCGATGAGCGCCGCGGCGCTCCCGGACTGGGTATTCGACGGCCGCGAGGGCGTGCACTCCGCCGACGGCAGCTACAGCCCGGCGCGCGACGCGAAGGTGCCGCGTTCGACCAACCCGGTCTATGCCCGCCAGCGCTTCCCCGACCCGCTGCTCGGCGAGCAGTTCCCGCAGGGCCGCACCGTGTTCGAGAACGACGGCGTGCGCCTGTGGGTGGACGAGACCGGAAGCGATGACGACGGCATCGCGGTGCTGAGCTTCAAGACCAAGATGCATACGGTCAACGACCAGGTGCTGGACGGCATCCAGGAGGCGATCGGCATCGCCGAGCGCGACTTCCGTGGCATGGTGATCTGGCAGCCGCGTGAGCCGTTCTCCGCGGGCGCCGATCTGGCCGGTGCGCTGGGCCTGCTGCAGGCGGGCGACGTCAAGGGCTTCGAGGCGATGGTGGCCAACTTCCAGGCGACCAGCCAGCGGATCAAGTACTCGCTGGTACCGGTGGTCGCGGCGGTCCGCGGGCTGGCGCTGGGCGGCGGTTGCGAATTCCAGATGCACGCCGCGCACACCGTGTTCGGCCTGGAAAGCTACGTCGGCCTGGTCGAGGCCGGCGTCGGCCTGCTGCCGGCCGGTGGTGGCCTCAAGGAGTTCGCGGTGCGCGCCTCCGAGCGCGCCGGTGCCAGCGGCGATGTCTTCGCCGAGCTGAAGACGGCCTTCGAGAGCGTGGCGATGGCCAAGGTCGCGACCTCGGCGATGGAAGCCAAGGCGCTGAAGCTGGCGCGCGAGGAAGACACGGTCGTGTTCAACGCTTTCGAACTGCTGCACGTGGCCAAGGCCCGGGCATTGGCGATGGCGGAGAGCGGCTACCGCCCGCCCCTGCCTGCCCGCGGGATCCGCGTCGCCGGCGACGTGGGCATCGCGACCTTCAAGATAATGCTGGTCAACATGCTCGAGGGCCGCTTCATCTCGCCGCACGACTACGAAATCGCCAGCCGCATCGCGACCGTCATGTGCGGGGGCGAGGTCGACAGGGACGCCCTGGTGGACGAGGACTGGCTGATCCGCCTGGAGCGCGAACACTTCGTCGCCCTGGCGCAGATGCCCAAGACCCAGGAGCGCATCGCCCACATGCTCAAGACCGGCAAGCCGCTCAGGAACTGATCCCGAATCACGAATCACGCTTTCGGAGAAAGCCATGAAACAAGTACAAGACGCCTACATCGTCGCCGCCACCCGTACCCCGGTCGGCAAGGCGCCGCGCGGCGTGTTCCGCAATACCCGCCCCGACGAGATGCTCGCGCACGTGCTGCGCAGCGTGGTCGCGCAGGCGCCGGGCATCGACACCCGCCGGATCGACGATGCGGTGATCGGCTGCGCCATGCCCGAGGGCGAGCAGGGCATGAACGTGGCGCGCATCGGCGTGCTGCTGGCGGGCCTGCCGAACACGGTGGCCGCCCAGACGATCAACCGCTTCTGTTCCTCCGGCCTGCAGGCGGTCGCCCTGGCCGCCAACGAGATCCGCCTGGGCAATGCCGACCTGATGCTGGCCGGCGGCACCGAGTCGATGTCGATGGTGCCGATGATGGGCAACAAGGTCGCGCTGAGCCCCGAGGTGTTCGCGCGCGACGAGAACGTCGCCATCGCCTACGGCATGGGCATCACCGCCGAGAAGGTCGCCGAGGAATGGAAGGTCTCGCGCGAGCAGCAGGATGCGTTCGCCCTGGCCTCGCACCAGAAGGCGATCGCCGCCATCGAGGCCGGCGAGTTCCGCGACGAGATCAGCCCCTACGAAGTGGTGTCGCACCAGCCCGACCTGGCCGGCAACACGGTTCGACTTCGCAAGCTGCTGGTAGAGAACGACGAAGGCCCGCGTCCGGACTCCTCGATGGAAGGCCTGGCCAGGTTGCGCCCGGTGTTCCGCAACGGCCAGTTCGGCGGCAGCGTCACCGCCGGCAACAGCTCGCAGATGAGCGATGGCGCCGGCGCGGTGCTGCTGGCCTCCGAGCAGGCGATCAAGGACCATGGCCTGACCCCGCTGGCCCGCTTCGTCAGCTTCTCCGTCGCCGGCGTGCGCCCGGAGGTGATGGGCATCGGTCCGATCGCCGCGATCCCGAAGGCGCTGGCGCAGGCGGGCCTCACCCGTGACCAGCTGGACTGGATCGAACTCAACGAAGCGTTCGCCGCCCAGGCCCTGGCCGTCATCCGCGACTGCGAGCTGGATCCCGGCAAGGTGAATCCGCTGGGCGGCGCGATCGCCCTCGGGCATCCGCTGGGTGCCACCGGCGCGATCCGCACGGCGACGATCCTGCACGGCCTGCGCCGTCGCCAGCAGAAGTACGGCATGGTGACGATGTGCATCGGCACCGGCATGGGCGCGGCGGGCATCTTCGAATCGCTCTGAGCCACCCTTCCCGGCGGTATCCGCCGGAATGCATGCGAAAACGGCGCCCCAGGGCGCCGTTTTCGTTGCCACCGTGGCAATGGGCTCCTTCAGGCCATGCGGGTGCCGTTGGGCACGGCACGCTCGAGCGTAGTGAGCACGACGCCCGCCTCGGTCGGGAAGCCCGTCAGCAGGAATTCGGACAGGAAGCGGCCCACCTGCTTGGGCGGGAAGTTGATCACGCCCACGACCTGCCGTCCCACGAGCGCGTCCGCCGCGTAGAGTTCGCGCACCTGCGCGCTGGTCTTGAGCACGCCATGCGGGCCGAAATCGACCCACAAACGCCATGCCGGCTTGCGGGCCTCGGGGAAGTCCTCCACGCGCAGCACCGTGCCGGCGCACAGCTGCACGCGCGCAAAATCCGCCCAATCGATCTTCGCCATTCCGGCGTCCTCCTGCGTCACCTCGTCGCCCTCCCTTCCCGCCACGCCTTCCATCCATCGCGCGCCATGGCCCACCAGTAACTCGACTGGGCGGCCGCGAATCCCAGCGGCTTCATCGCCGACACCAGGCCGTACCCATCGAAGCGCCGCCAGCGGGTGTCGCCTTCGGCAATGGCGCTGGCCAGCAGTTCCCCGGCATGGGTGGTCGGTGCGACGCCATGCCCGCCGAAGGCCTGTGCGAGCCACACGCCTTCGTCGAGGCATCCGATCTGCGGCATCTGGTGGCGTGCGTAGCTCATGCGACCGGACCAGGCATGCTCGATCTCCACCCCATCCAGTTGCGGGAAGACCTTGAGCATGTCGCGGTACAACAGCCGCATGACCGCTCGCGGCGAGCGCTCGCGAATCGAGATCCGGCCACCCCATAGCAGTCGGGTATCGGCCAGCGGTCGGTAGTAGTCGAACGCGAAGCGGGTGTCGTAAACCGCCGCCCGGGTCGCCATCACGGCCTCGAGTCGATCGCCCAGGGGCTGCGTGGTCATCACGTACGTCGAGATCGGCAACACGCTCGCATCCACCCGCCTGACGAGGCCCGCGAGATAACCACCGCATGCCAGCACGACCGTTTCCGCATCGACATGGCCGTCCGGCGTGTGGACGCGCCATCCCCGCGCCCTGCGCTCCAGCCCCACGGCCGGGGTGTCCTCGTGCACGACCGCGCCCCGCGCCTGCGCTGCCGACGCGAGTCCCTGGGCGTACTTGAGGGGATGGAAGTGGAAGGCATCACGCTCGAACAGGCCGTCGGCATAACGCGTCGTCCTGAGCAGATGGCGCAGACGCTCTTCTTCGATCCACTCCCATTGCACGCCGAACACCTCGTCGAGGAGGCGCTGACGGGTCCGCAGGACCGAAGGATCGCGAAACCAGTTGGCCCAGATCACGCCCGCATCGACCTGGTCGCATTCGATGGCATGGGCTTCGATCCGCTGCCGGATCAGTTGCACGGCGTGCCGGGTGCCGGCGTACATCACCCGCGCGCGGTCCCGACCCTCGGCACCCAGGAGACGCGCTTCATCGAGCGAGTACCCGCCGAAGACGAAGCCACCGTTGCGCCCGGACGCACCATGCCCGACGGAATGGGCCTCGAGCAGGACCACGCCCTGCGCACCGCGCTCCACCAGCCCCAGCAACGTATTCAGTCCCGCAAAACCGCCCCCGACCACGCAGACGCGCGCGTCGATCGCACCCCCAAGCGACGGGCGCGTCGCCGCCGGCGCCGTCCTTCGATACCACGTCCCGGGTTGCAACCCCGCATGCCGCGCCACGTGCGTCCCTCCCGGCGTTCTCGTATGCGTCCGGCAGACTAGCGCAGGCACGGCCGGGGTGAGCAGCGACGCCCGCTACTGGATCTCGCGAACGCCCAGTTCGTAAAGCGAGTCCTGCATCATCCGCGCCGCTGCGTCGCTGAGCTTTTCATGATCGAGCGCATAGCGAATGGTGGCCTCGATCAGGCCCAGGTGCGTGCCGCAATCGAAGCGGGTGCCCTTGAACCGGTACGCATTCACTGCCTCTTCTTCCAACAGGCTGGAAATGGCATCGGTCAGCTGTATCTCACCGCCCGCGCCCGGCCTCGTCGCCTCGAGCAGTTCGAAGATACGGGGTGCCAGCACGTAGCGGCCCACGACGGCCAACGTGCTGGGAGCATCCTGAGGCGCAGGCTTCTCGACCATCGCAGTGATACGCCCCTGTCGATCCGTGAAATCCTCGGTGGCGACAATGCCGTAGCTTCCTGTCTGTTCCTTGGGCACATCCTGCACCGCGATCATGCTGGCACCTGACGCCTCGGCAGCATCGGCCATCTGGGTCAGGGCTCCGGCCCCACGATTCCATATCAGGTCGTCGGGCAGCAGAACCGCAAAAGGCTCGTCGCCAATGACCTCCTTCGCGCAGAGGACCGCGTGCCCGAGGCCCTTGGCCTCGGACTGGGTGACGAACACGGCACGCACGCCCTCCGGAAGTACATGACGCACCAACTCGAGTTGCTGATGCTTGCCCGCCTTCTCCAGCCGCTGCTCCAGCTCGTAGGCCTTGTCGAAATAGTCCGCGACAGCATGCTTGTATCGATTCGTGACGAAGACCAAGGTGTCGCAGCCCGCTTCGATCGCTTCGTCCACTGCATACTGGATCAACGGCCGATCGATGATCGGGAGCATCTCCTTGGGAACGGTTTTCGTGGCGGGAAGGAACCGGGTGCCAAGGCCCGCGACGGGAAAAACGGCTTTTCGGATACGCTGGTAACGCGGTACTGCTTCTTGCATCAGATCTTCCTGGAAACGCGTGCTGGGAACGGTACGACGGTCGGACTGGCCAGGATGGCGGCTTCGGGCATGCTTTCCGGCGTGAAGTCAGGCACGGCCTCCCTCAAGAGTCGTGCCAGACGGTCACAATCGTAGCTTTGTGAAGCTTCACGCATTGCCGTCACCGCCTGATGGATATCGGTTGCCACCACATGCCGGGGCTCGGCCTGGAGGATCTGGGGGTGCGCAGTGGGCCGATAGCGCTCATCCGCGTGAAACAGCGTTTCGTGCAGTTTTTCGCCAGGCCGGAGACCTGTGTAGACGATCGCGATATCCCGGCCCGGTTGCTTGCCCGCCAGCCGGATCATCTGCTCGGCGAGCAGGCGAATGGGCACGGCCTCGCCCATGTCCAGGGTGTAGATCGCCTCGTGGGTGCCGATCGCCGACGCCTGCAGGATCAACTGGCAGGCCTCGGGGATCGTCATGAAGTAACGGGTCACGTCGGGATCGGTGACGGTGACCGGTCCGCCGGTCCTGATCTGCTCACGGAACAACGGCACGACGCTGCCCGCGGAATCCAGGACGTTGCCGAAGCGGACCGTGACGAACCGGGTCCGGTGCTCATGTGCCAGCGACTGGCACACCATCTCCGCCAGGCGCTTGGTCGCACCCAGCACGTTGACCGGATCGACTGCCTTGTCGGTACTGATGAGCACGAACGTGCCGACATCGGCATCCCGGCACGCACTCGCGACCGTGGCCGTCGCCAGCGCGTTGTTGCGCACCGCTTCACGCAGCTGCGCTTCGAGCAGCGGCACCTGCTTGTAGGCCGCGGCGTGGAAGACCGCCTCGGGTTCCGCGAGTTTCAGGGCATGGTGGATGACGGCCGGGTCGCCACAGTCACCGAGCACCGGGATGTACTCGAGGTCCGGAAAGTCCCGCTTCAGGGCCGCCTCGGTGGTCGTCAGCGCCAGTTCGTCGATTTCCACCAGGGCGATGCGCCGAGCGCCGTGGCGCGCGCACTGGCGGCACAGTTCGGAACCGATGGACCCGCCTGCACCGGTGACCAGCACCGAGCGCGCGCCCAGCCAGTGGCGGATCGCCTTCCAGTCCGGCAGCACCGGCTTGCGACCCAGCAGGTCCTCGATCGCCACTTCCTTCAGCTCGCCGGGCAAGGACCGGCCTTCCAGCACGTCCGCCAGCCTGGGCACCATCCGGAACGGGAGCCCGGTCCGCTCGCAGGCGATGACCACCCGCTGCAGCGCGTTGGCGTCCGCGGAAGGCATCGCGATCACCAGCAGCTTGGCGGCGGTCTCGCGTGCGATCTCCGCGACATCGCTGACCTGCCCCAGCACCGGAACGCCCTGGACCTTGGTGCCACGCATGCGCACCGCGTCGTCCAGGAACCCCACCGGCTGGTAGGTGCCAAACCGCCGCAGATCGCGGACCAGCGCTTCGCCTGCGTGACCGGCGCCCAGGATCAGGATGCGCACGGACGCGGACACGCCGCGCTCGGAGGAGGCGTCCTTCCACGCCCGGTAGAGCAGGCGCGGCATGCCGAGCAGCGCCATCAGGGTCAGCGGGTACAGCACCAGCACGGTCCGCGACACCAGTTCGAGCCGGTTGTACAGGGCCAGGCCCAGCGCGATCGCGAACAATCCAAGCGCACTCGCCTTGAAGATGTTCCACAGATCGGGGACCGATGCGAAACGCCACAGCCCCCGGTACAGGCCGACCTGCCAGAACACGAGTCCCTGCGCGATCAGCACGAGGGCGATCTCGGTGGACCACAGGGGCATCTCGGGGGGGTTGGGGAGGATGCCGAAACGCAGCCGGTGCAGGCCCTGCCAGACGATCCAGACCATCAAAAGGTCATGCGCGACCACGGCCACCCGGGGGACCAATGCGCTGAAGCGATCACGCCATGCACTCATAGGGTTACGTTTTCTCCTTGCGATCCGGCGGGACACCCTCCCCATCACGCTTCGAGCGCTGGGTGGCCAGCCACAAAATTGCCGCGGACATATACCATGCCGCGAGCATAGAAGACATGAAGATCGTCGTGACGCCCATGCGGGACAGGCCCAACCCGAGGCCCGCTCCCGCCACGGCCAGGGCCGCGAAAGCAAGCGTCACCGTGGGATGGCCCCAGCGACGCGCGGCCACCTGGTACGCATGCTGGACATGCGGTGTCCACCAGCGTTCGCCCCGCAGGATCCGCCGGCCAAGGGTCAGGCCGGCATCCACCATGAAGGGGGCCAGCGTCCCTGCGAGGATCAAGCCCGCCGCGGGCGCGACACCCGCCGCATGGACGACCAGCGCTCCCAGCAGGAAGCCGATGGCGCCGCTCCCGACGTCACCCATGAAAAGGCGAGCCCGGGGAAAGTTGAACGGCAGGAACCCCAGGCAGGCCGCGACCAGCAGGGCCGCCACCGCCCCCCCAAGGCCCGGGTCGACCAGGACCACCGTGGTGGCCACGACCGCAGCCTGCGAGGCGGCGATGCCGTCGATGCCATCCATGAAGTTCCAGACATTGGTCAACACCAGCGGCACGATGAAGCCCAGCATGGCCTGCCATGCGGGTGTCCCGTCCCACCACAGCCCGTAGGAGAACAGGCCGGCGGCCAGCGCATGGATGGCCAGGCGCCCCCACGGCGACACCGGCCGATGATCGTCGAGCCAGCCCGCCGCGGCGACGAGCACCATCCCGGTCCAGGCCGCCCACGCGGCTGCCGAAGCGTGCATCCCCAGGTACGCGACCGCCACCGGTGCGCCCAGTGCCACAGCGACCACGATCGCGATGCCACCTCCACGTGGCGTGGCGATCACGTGGCTGCGACGCTCTCCAGGTGCGTCGACCAAATTCCGCCGCAGCGCGTAGCGCCGCGCCGCCCAGGTTCCCACGAAGCTCAATCCCCACACCGCCAGCCACACGGGCAGCAGTGGCTCAGACAACGGCATAGTTCAGCAGCGGCTTGACCGAGCCCCATTCCTTGCAGCTCGGACACTGCCAGTGGTGGCTGCGTGCTCCGAAACCACACCGGTTGCACCGGTAGCTGGGATTTCGCACCAGCAACTGGTCGGTGATGTGCTTGAGGTCGTGCAGGGTCGCAAGCGGGTCGGCCGCCGCGGCGAGGGTCAGGTCGATGAGCGCCGCCTCGCCACGCACCGACGGCCGGTCCTTCAGCTGCCGCGCCAGATAGGCACGCGCCTCGCCCGCGCCCTCCTCCGCCTCGACCATGCGGGTCAGGGCGAGCACCGGTGCGATGCCCCGATAGTGCTCGCACATCTCCGACAGGAAGGCGCGCGCGCCCGTCGTCTCCCGCGTACGGTCGTAGCAGGACAGCAGCGCCGGGAGCACCTCCGGCAGGTAATCCGGATCGGCACGCGCGACGCGCTCGAAGGCCCGGATCGCCGCCGCGTCGCGGCCGGCCTCGACATCGATCCGACCCTCGATCATGCCCGCACGCACCGAGTTCGCGTCCGCCTCGTAGGCACGCGCAACGGCGGCCCGCGCCGCATCCACGTCCCCCGCGGCCCGGTGGCGCTCGGCCAGTTCGCACTCGAACTGGGCGATCAGCTTGCCCATCGGCTCGTCGGTGGCCGCCTCGTATCGCCGGGCGTTCTCGATCGCCTTGTCCCAGTCACGCTCGGACTGGTAGATCCCGATCAGGTGGCGCAGTGCCAGCGGTGCGCGCATGTCGAGCGCAACCAGGTCGCTGAAGACGGTTTCCGCCCGGTCGAGCAGGCCCGAGCGCATGTAGTCCTCGCCCAGCGCGAGCAAGGCCTGGACCTTCTGCGCATCGCTGAGCCCCTGGCGCTGGACCAGGGCCTGGTGCAGGCGGATGGCACGATCGACCTCACCGCGACGACGGAACAGGTGCCCGAGGGCGACCTGGGTCTCGAAGGTGTCCTTGTCGAGCTCCGCGATATGCAGGAACAGCTCGATCGCCTTGTCGGGCTGCTCGTTGAGCAGGTAGTTCAGGCCCCGGAAATAGGTGGTGGACAGGCGACTGACCTGGGTGTCGCTGTGGCGCTCTCCCCCGCGTCGACCCACTACCCAGCCACTGATGGCGGCAATCGGCAGGAGGAGGAAGAACCAGAACCACTCGCTGATGAAGTCCATGCGTCAGCGTGCCTCCGCGTCCGGCACGGGTTCCACGCGCGAAACGAGCGGCGGCGAAGTGCCCGGCCCTGCTTCGCGCCGGGCGCGTTCCAATCGTGCCAGGCGACGGCGCAGCGGCAGCACCACGCTTGCGGCGATCGCCATGCCACCGAGCAGGACGCCCGACAACAGCGAGACCAGCACCGCGACGCCCAGCGTCGTGCCAATCCTGACGAACGCCAGGTCGATGCTCACCAGGTCACGGTTCAATGCGCCAACGATGGCGCCGGCCGCGACGCAGGCAAGGGCAATGAGGATGCGGAACAAGCGCATGTCGATCTCTGTCATGCGGTGGGGGCGGCGCTAGCTTAGCCGACATGGCGTCGACGGTTCAGCACGGCCCCGGTATCGCCGGACCCGGTCAGGGGGCCGGATCGCCCAGCGGCATCACGTCGCTGACGCGCTCCCGCAGCTCCTTGCCCGGTTTGAAGTGGGGCACGTGCTTGCCGGGCAGCGCGACCGACTCCCCCGTTTTCGGGTTGCGACCCATGCGGGGCGGACGGTAGTGCAACGAAAAACTGCCGAAACCCCGGATCTCGATCCGGTCTCCGCCCGACAGCGAGCCACTCATCATCTCCAGCAAGGCCTTGACCGCGAGGTCCACGTCGTCGCCCTTCAGGTGGGCCTGGCGCTGGGACAGGATCTCGATCAGTTCGGACTTGGTCATGGGCGACGCGGATCACTCGCTTGGAACGGACGTTGCCACAGGACCCCCTGCCCTGCGGCGCGCACCCCGTCGGTGGCGCGGTACTGCAAGCCAGGGCGGCCCGGCGTTCGCTGGGCCGCCCCGGTACTACGGTCGCAACGCGTGCGACTTACTCCTTGCCACCCAACTGCTCGCGCAGCAGCGCGCCCAGCTTGGTGGTGCCGCTGGCGGCATCGGCATTGGCGCGGTTGTAGTCGGCCACGGCCTCCTGCATCTCCGCGGCGTCCTTGGCCTTGATCGACAGCTGCATCACGCGGCCCTTGCGGTCCATGCCGATGAAGCGGGCTTCGATCGGATCGCCGGCCTTGAGGTGCTTGGTGGCGTCGTCGACGCGCTCTTCCGAGATGTCGCGGGCGGCGATGTAGCCCTCCACGCCATCGCTGAGCTCGACCACGGCGCCCTTGGCGTCGACTTCCTTGACGGTGCCGCTCAGCATCGAACCCTTGGCGTTGGAGGCCATGAACTGGCCCAGCGGGTCCTGCTCGAGTTGCTTCAGGCCCAGGCTGATGCGCTCACGCTCCGGGTCGACCGCCAGCACGACGGCCTCCAGGGTGTCGCCCTTCTTGAAGTTGCGGACCACGTCCTCGCCGGTGGTGTTCCAGCTGATGTCGGACAGGTGCACCAGGCCGTCGATGCCGCCGTCCAGGCCGATGAAGATGCCGAAGTCGGTGATCGACTTGACCTGGCCTTCGACCTTGTCGCCCTTCTTGTGGATGACCGCGAAGGTCTCCCACGGGTTGGCCGAGACCTGCTTCATGCCCAGCGAGATGCGGCGACGCTCCTCGTCGACGTCCAGGACCATGACCTCGACCTCGTCGCCGACCTGGACGATCTTGGACGGGTTGACGTTCTTGTTGGTCCAGTCCATCTCGGACACGTGCACCAGGCCCTCGACGCCCGGCTCGATCTCGACGAACGCGCCGTAATCGGTGACGTTGGAGACCTTGCCGAACACGCGGGTCTGCGACGGGTAACGGCGCGAGATGTTGTCCCACGGATCCTCGCCCAGCTGCTTCAGGCCCAGGCTGACGCGGTTGCGCTCGCGGTCGTACTTGAGCACGCGCACTTCCAGCTCCTGGCCGACCTCGACCACCTCGGACGGGTGGCGCACGCGCTTCCACGCCATGTCGGTGATGTGCAGCAGGCCATCGATGCCACCGAGGTCGACGAACGCGCCGTAGTCGGTGAGGTTCTTGACGACGCCCTTCAGGACGGCGCCCTCGACCAGCTTCTCCATCAGCTGCTCGCGCTCGGCGCTGTACTCGCTCTCGACCACCGCACGGCGGGAGACGACGATGTTGTTGCGCTTGCGGTCGAGCTTGATGAGCTTGAACTCCAGCTCCTTGCCCTCGAGGTACGCGGAGTCGCGGACCGGACGGACGTCGACCAGCGAACCAGGCAGGAAGCCGCGGACGTCGCGGATGTCGACGGTGAAGCCGCCCTTCACCTTGCCGCTGATGCGACCGGTGATGGTCTCGTTCTTCTCCAGCGCTTCCTCCAGCTCGTCCCACACCATCGCGCGCTTGGCCTTCTCGCGCGACAGCACGGTCTCGCCGAAGCCGTTCTCGATGGAGTCCAGGGCGACCTTGACCTGGTCGCCCTCGGCGACGTCGATCTCGCCGTCGTCGTTACGGAACTGTTCGATCGGCACGATGCCTTCGGACTTCAGGCCGGCGTTGATGACCACGACGTCGCCGCGGACTTCCACGACGGTGCCGGTGACGATGGCGCCGGGCTTCAGCTTCGCCAGGTTCTGCTGGCTCTGCTCGAACAGTTCTGCAAATGATTCGGTCATTGTTTGGTTACTCGGTTGAACACACGGGCCGGATGCGTGCCTTGCGAGGCACGTCGGGCAGCCAGCCCACCCGTTGAGATATGGCACGATGCCGCTGTGCCACGTGCAGTGGATGGATCCGCCGCGGATGCGACGGACTTCGGACCTGCCGCTGGAGACGCGGGCGCCTAGCCCTCGCGGGGCACCAGCGCCAGCACCTGCTCGACGACGTCCTCGATGGACAGGCCGGTGGTATCGATGTGGACGGCGTCATCGGCCGGCCTCAAGGGCGCCACCGCGCGCTGGGCGTCGCGGGCGTCGCGGGCCAGGATCTCCCGCAGCAGACCGTCCAATGTAACCGAAACCCCCTTGTCATTCAACTGCTTATAGCGCCTTTGCGCGCGCTCGTCGGCGCTGGCGGTCATGAAGACCTTGAACGGGGCATCCGGGAAGATGACGGTGCCCATGTCGCGGCCGTCCGCGACCAGGCCCGGAGGCTGCCGGAACGCCCGCTGGCGGTCCTTGAGCGCGGCCCTGATTTCAGGGATGGCGGCGATCGCCGAAGCCGCGGCACCGGCGGTTTCCGTCCGCAGTTCGTCGGTGGCGTCGACGTCGTTGACCAGCACCCGCAACTCGCCCGCCGCATCGTCGCGGAAGCCGATGCGGGTATCGAACGTGCAGCGCACCAGGGCGCCATGGTCATCCAGGTCGAGGTCGGCCCAGCCCGCCGCGACACCCACGGCCCGGTACAATGCCCCCGAGTCGAGGTAGTGCCAGCCCAGGCGCTGGGCCACGCGCCGGCTGATGGTGCCCTTCCCTGAACCGGAGGGGCCGTCGATGGTCAATACGGGAGCGTTGGTCGTCATCCGGGCATTATGGCCGAGCCCATGGACCACCGACAGCCGCCTGGGACCACCGACAGCCGCCTGAACGGCATCGCCAAGTCCTTGCACTACAAACAAAAATGCCGCTATAATCGCCGGCTTGATTCATCTTTCCGCTTCTTTTCTCTGCCGAGGTCTGTCATGAAGGTCCTGTCCTCCCTGAAGTCGGCGAAGGCCCGTCACCGCGACTGCAAGGTCGTCCGCCGTCGTGGCAAGGTCTTCGTGATCTGCAAGTCCAACCCCCGTTTCAAGGCGCGCCAGCGCTGAGACAGGCTGGGCCTGCTGTTCCGGAAAAGCCGCCGCAAGGCGGCTTTTTCGTTCCGGGGCCCTATGCCCGCCCCGACCCGCCCGTCGCGAATTGCGCATTCCGTGACGACCGCCGCCTGCGCCTGAACCGGCGGTTGCGCCTACAATCCGGGGTATCCCAAGCGAGGATCGCCACGATGCACTTCCGCCGTTCCCTGGTTGCACTCACCGTCCTGGCCGCGCTGTCCGGCGCTGCGTCCGCGGATACCCTCCTGATCGAGCGCGTGCAGGAGACGGAATCCGCCGCCCTGCCCGCGCGCGGCATGACCATGCAGCAGGTCGAGGCACGCTTCGGCGCGCCCAGCCAGCGCATGGACCCGCGTGGGGGCCAGAAGCGCCAGTGGCCGACCATCAACCGCTGGGTCTACCCCGCGTTCACGGTGTACTTCGAGAAGAATCGCGTGATCGACGCGGTAGCCAACCAGGCAGGCGCCGACGAAATCGGCCCCAAGCCCCCGATCGACTGAGAGTTCAATGCTCGAGAACGCACCGCGTTTCCCGGCGGAGTGGGAGCCCCAGTCCGCCGTCCTGATTGCATGGCCGCATGCCGAAACCGACTGGGCCGATCGGCTGGGCGAGGTCGAGGAGACCTACATCGCGCTGGTCGCCGCCATCACCCGCTTCCAGCCGGTGGTGGTGGTCGTCGCCGACGCCGACGTGGAGACCTATGCCGAGATGCGGCTGCGCTCCAACCGGATCGACATGGACCGGGTGCGTTTCGTCGAGGCCCCCTACGACGACACCTGGCTGCGCGACTCGGGGCCGATCACCCTGCGCCGCGCGTCCGGCTTCCATCTGCTGGATTTCCGTTTCACCGGCTGGGGCGGCAAGTTCGATGCCGCGCGCGACGATGCCCTCGTCTCGGCCCTGCAGGACCTCGGGTTGTTTGTTAGGAGCCAACGGCAGGTCGTTGATTTCGCACTGGAAGGTGGAGCGATCGATACCGATGGCCAGGGCACGCTGCTGACCACCTGGCAGTGCCTGCACGAGCGTCATCCCGGTTTGGACCGCGACACGCTCTCGGCCCGCCTCGCCGACTGGCTCGCCCAGGACCGCGTGCTGTGGCTGGACCACGGCTATCTGGAAGGCGACGACACCGACGCCCACGTCGATACCCTCGCCCGCTTCGCCGCGGTGGACGCGATCGTCTACCAGGCCTGTGACGACCCGACCGACAGCCACCACGCCGAACTCACCGCCATGGGTGAGGAACTGGCGGCGTTGCGGACCCGGGACGGCCAGCCGTACCGGCTGTTCCCCTTGCCGTGGGCGCGCCCCGTGATCGATGACGGGCGCAGGCTGGCCGCCAGCTATGCGAATTTCCTGATCATCAACGGCGCGGTGCTGATGCCGGCCTATGGTGACCCGGCCGATGCGGAGGCTGCCGAGGTCCTGGCGCGCGCGTTTCCGGACCGTGAGATCGTGCCGCTGCCCTGCCGCCCGTTGATCTGGCAGAACGGCAGCCTGCACTGCATCACCATGCAGTTGCCGGATGGCCTCGTCGCCGCCTGACGCTGCCTGAAGCCGCTGCACGCCGGCGCGTCCGACCTACAATCGACCTCCCCGCCCTGCGCTCCGATACCGATGGCCCACAAGAAGACCCTTCCCGTTGCCCTGATCCAGGAAAAAAACCACGGTGGCGCCGAGGAGAACCTGGCCGTCATCGAGGATCGCGTCGCCGAAGCCGCGCGACGGGGGGCGAAGCTCGTGCTGCTGCAGGAACTGCACAACGGGCCGTATTTCTGCCAGCACGAGTCGGTCGACGAGTTCGACCTGGCCGAGCCCATCCCGGGCCCGTCCACCGAGCGGCTCGGCCGCCTCGCGAAGCAGCACGGCATCGTGCTGGTCAGCTCCCTGTTCGAGAAGCGCGCGACCGGGCTGTACCACAATACCGCCGTGGTCTTCGACGCCGACGGTTCGGCCGCCGGCAAGTACCGCAAGATGCACATCCCGGACGACCCGGGCTTCTACGAGAAGTTCTACTTCACCCCGGGCGACATCGGGTTCGAGCCGATCGACACGTCGGTCGGACGCCTGGGCGTGCTGGTGTGCTGGGACCAGTGGTATCCCGAGGGTGCCCGGTTGATGGCGCTGGCCGGTGCCGAGCTGCTGCTCTATCCGACCGCGATCGGCTGGGACCCTGACGATGCGCAGGACGAGAAGAGCCGCCAGCGCGATGCCTGGGTGCTGAGCCATCGTGGCCACGCGGTCGCGAACGGCTTGCCGGTGCTGAGCTGCAACCGCGTCGGCCATGAGGCCTCGCCGATGGGGGCCTCGGGCATCGACTTCTGGGGCAACAGCCACGTGCTGGGGCCGCAGGGCGAATTCCTGGCCGAGGCCGGCGGCGATCCGACGATCCTTACCGTCGAGGTCGACATGCAGCGCAGCGAGCACGTCCGGCGGATCTGGCCGTTCCTGCGCGATCGCCGGATCGACGCCTATGGCGACCTGCTGAAGCGCTACCGCGACTGACATGGAGCCGGGCACGGTGGTGCTCCGGGCCGCGACCGCCGACGATATCCCGGCGATCGCGGCCCTCTATGCCGACGAAGTGCGCGACCACGTCGCCACCTACGAATACGACGCGCCGGACGCCGCCGAGATGCTGCGCCGATGGCGGCATCTGGTCGACCATGGTTTTCCCTACGTGGTCGCCCATCTGGACGGTGGCTTCGCCGGTTACGGCTACGCGGGCCCTTACCGTGGGCGGATCGGGTACCAGTGGACGGTCGAAGACACCGTGTACGTGCGGCCGGACTGCCACGGCCGAGGCGTGGGCCGGGCGCTGCTGCAACGGTTGATCGACGATTGCGCCGCGATGGGCTTCCGCCAAATGGTCGCGGTGATCGGGGATGGCAGCAACTCGGCGTCGGTCGCCCTCCATGAGCGGCTCGGGTTCCAGACGGTCGGCGTGTTCCGTGGCCTGGGCCGCAAGCAGGAGCGCTGGCTCGACACCGTGCAGATGCAGCGTGCGCTCGGCGACGGAGTCGCGACGGCACCTGCAGGCCCGGCGGTCAACTGGCCGCGCTGAAGGCCGGGCATGGTGGGTGATAAGCTGACGAACGGTCGTTCTATTTATGACCGGGCGTGCTATTTTCGCGTCCGTGAACGCCCTCACCGCGACCCGTAAAGGCGCTTCGACGCGCGACGCCATCATCGACCAGGCCTACGCCATTGCGTGCGTTGGCGGACTTGAGAGCCTGTCGATCGGCCCGCTCGCCCAAGCGGTCGGCATGTCGAAAAGCGGCGTTTTCGCCCATTTCGGCTCCCGGGAAGACCTCCAGCTTGCGGTCCTGGACGCTGCCGGCGAGCGCTTTTTCGACGCCGTGGTCCCACCGGCCCTGCGACAGCCCCGCGGCCTCGCCCGGCTGCGCGCCATCATGGACGGCTGGTTCGACTGGGTGCGGCAGAACGAGGGCGGCTGCCTGCTGGTCGCCGCGGTGACCGAGTACGACGACCGCCCCGGCCCGCTGCGCGACCGCGTGCTGGCCCAGCAGCAACGCTGGCGCGGCGAGCTGGCCCGTGCCGTTGCATTGGCGGTGGATACCGGTGACCTCGCGAGCGGTTGCGATCCCGCGCAGATCGCCTTCGAGCTGTATTGCATCGCACTCGGCGTCCACCACGACGCAGGGCTTTTCGGATACGAGGCCACGCTTGCCCGGGGGCGTCGCAGTCTCGACCGGCTTCTCGGCGCGCTGTCGTCGCCCCACTGACCCCTCCCCCGACCAGGAAGACCGCCATGGCCGCCGTCGCACCCAACTTTAGCACGACCGTTCGAACTAATATTCAACTCGGCCTGCTTCGAGCCGGCTTCAGGCTGGGCGGCTGGATCGCACCCGACTCCACCGCCCGTCGGGCCGGCCGGCTGTTCGGGACGCCACTGGTACCGGCGCGACGCCGCGCCCAACGGGCGACCCAGGCAGGTGCCCGGCGCGGCCAGCTGGGCTCGGGCGACACCGCGCTGACGACGTACGCGTGGGGTAATCCGGGGAGCGAGCCGTACATCCTGTTTTCGCACGGCTGGTCGAGCCACGGCACCCGTGTCGTCGCGTGGCTCCCGGCCCTGCGGCGCGCCGGATTCGCCGTGGTCGCGTTCGACCAGCAGGGCCATGGGCTGAGCCCGGGCAGCTTTGCCGCCTTGCCCGACTTCGTGCGCGGCCTGCAACGCGTGGGCGAGCACTTCGGGCCCGCACATGCCGTGCTGGGCCACTCCCTGGGCGGGGCCGCCGCCATGCTCGCGCTGGAGGCAGGCTTGCAGGCCAGGCTCGCTCTGCTGGTGGCCCCGGCCGCTGATGCAGTCAGCGCGAGTGACCGGTTCGCCGGATTCGTCGGCCTGAGCCGGAAGGTCCAGCAAAGGATGCTGGGCCAGTTCGAAGCCGAATACCGGATCCGCTTCGCCGCCATGCAGGTGCATGCCGTCGCGCCCCGCCTGGCGCAGCCCGCGCTGGTGCTGCATGACCTGGAAGACCGCGAAGTGCCGTGGCACGAGGGCGAGGCCTACGCCCGCCATTGGCCCGATGCGCGCCTGCTCAGCACGCAGGGCCTGGGGCATCGCCGCATCCTGGATGCGCCGGACGTGATCGACGCCGGGCTTCGCTTCCTCAATGGCGACATCGTGGGCGAGCGCGTGGTCTCCAGCCCGAACCTGCCCTTCGGCCTTGCCTGACGGCCGGTCGTGACATCCTGGAGGATCCTACGTGGCTTGTCTGCCGGGTCATGGCCCCAATATCGTGCGGGTTGCCCGGGACCGCCCCGAGATGGAGCCACGATGAGCGAAGCCGCTGCCGCCACCCCGCCCGCCCGCTGGCAGGACCAGCCCCACCAGGTGGTCGAGCGCGATGGCGTTCGCTACACCCTGCTGGGCACCGCGCACGTGTCGCACTCCAGCGTGGAGGCCGTGCGTGATGCCATTGCCGGTGGCGGGTTCGACGCCGTCGCGGTCGAGCTCGATGCGCAGCGCCTGCAGGCGCTGACCGACCCGGATGCCCTCGCCCGTCTCGACCTCGTGCAGGTCATCCGCAATGGCAAGACCGCATTGTTCGCAGCCAACCTCGCCCTCGCCGCGTACCAGCGACGGCTTGCGGAGCAACTGGGCGTCCAGCCGGGCGCTGAACTCAAGCAGGCCGTACTGGATGCGCGCGAGCGGGGCCTGCCGGTCGAACTGATCGACCGCGACGTGGGCCTGACCTTCAAGCGGGCCTCGAACCGCCTGGGCTTCTGGGGGCGCGCCAAGCTGGGTGGCGGCCTGCTGGCGGGCCTGCTGGTCGACGAGCCGGTAGCCGAAGACGACATCGAAAAACTGAAGACCGGCGACATGCTGGAATCCAGCTTCAGCGAATTCGCCAGCGACACGCCCGCGCTGTACGACACCGTGATCGCGGAGCGCGACCGGTACATGGCGGCACGGCTGCGCGAAGCGAGCGCGGAACGCCGGGATCGCGGTGCGCCGGTCGACGACGTGCTCGCAGTCGTGGGCGCAGGCCATCTGCAGGGCCTCGCACGCCACCTGGCGGAGGACAGCCAGGCACCAGGGCCCGTGCTCGGCGAACTGGAAGCGCTTCCCTCGAAGAGCAAGGTACCGTGGTTCACGCTGTTCCTGTGCGCGTTCGTGCTGGGCGGGTTCGCCTGGGGGTTCTGGCAAGGCGGACTGGATGTTGGCTCCGAGCTGATGCTGCAGTGGGTCCTCGCGACCGGCCTGCTGGGTGCACTGGGCTGCGCGATCGCCGGTGGTCACCCGCTGAGCATCCTCGTGGCCTTCGTCGCATCGCCGATCACGCCCCTCCATCCGGCACTTGCTTCCGGCACGCTCAGCGCACTGACCGAGGCCTGGCTGCGCAAGCCCACTTACGCGGATTTCATGGCGCTGCGCGAGGACGTTGGCACGCTGAAAGGCTGGTGGCGCAACCGGGTCGCGCGCGTGCTGCTGAACTTCTTCCTGACCAGCCTCGGCACCGCGATCGGCGTGTGGACCGGTGGCCTGCGGATGCTGGGCCAACTGGTGGGCTGAGGAGCGACGCCCCTTCGCCCGGCGACGACGCGCGTGCCTGCAGCATGCGGGCATGAGGTCCACCGCTGCCAACGCCTGCCAGACGACGCCCCGAGTGCCGCATGCGTCGGCGGTGAGGTTCGGTCGACTGGGTGGCGTGGCCTGCCTGTGGGTGGCGGCGTCGACGCAAGCGCAGGCGCCCTCCGCCGCGGGCTGGGACGTCGACTACGAAGAGCGGCGCCTCGTGGTGCGCTCGCCTGGAGACGGGTGGATACTCGAGCCGCAGATCCGCCTGCAGACGCGCTTCAGCGATCCCTTCGCCGACGTGCCCCGGACGCTGGATGGCCTTCGCCATCCGTCGGGCAGCGAGCTGGAGGTGCGACGCTCGCGCTTCAAGCTGGACGTACAGCTTGGCACGCCCGAACTGACGCTCTATTCCGAAACCGAGCTGCAGGGCATGGAGCAGTTGGATCTTCGCGTGACCTGGGAGCCCCGCGACGACATCGGCCTGCGGGTCGGGCAGTGGAAGCCGGAGTACAACCGCGAGCGCCGGGACTCGTCGGGGGCACAGCAGTTCGTCGACCGCTCCATCGTCAACCGCGACTTCACGCTCGATCGCCAGCAGGGCGTGATGATGTTCGGCCGGATCGGCGCCGGGACTGCATTCGACACCAGCGCATGGTTGGGTATGTTCGGCGGCTCGGGCCGCGACCGGTTCAACGACGGCGGGCGGCTCATGCACATGGCACGCCTGCAGTGGAACCCGGCCGGGGCGGTGCTGCCCTTCTCGCAGGGCGACCTCGCGCGTCGCCCCACGCCGGTCGGCTCGGTGGCGATCGCCGCCATGCGCAATCGCAGCCGCTTCACGCGGTACTCATCGGACGGTGGCGGTCAGCTCGACGGCTATGCCGACGGCACGGTCGACCAGTACGCGCTCCGTCAGTGGATGTTCGAGACTGCGCTCCATTGGCGCGGCTTTTCCTGGCAACAGGAATGGCACCACAAGCGGGTCGAGGACCGCGTGCAGGGCGGCCGACGCTACCTGGAGGGTTTCTACGCCCAGGCGGGCTGGTTCCCGAGCGAGTACTGGCCGGCCGTGCCCCGCCCCCTGGAAGTTGCCGTGCGCTATGCACGGGTCGACCCGGGGGTGCCCGGACATGGCCCCGGCCGCGAAGCCAGCATAGGCGCCAACTGGTACTTCGATGGGCACCGCAACAAGCTGGACTTCGACGTGACCCGCCTGGGCCTCACCGAAGGCGGCGAAAGCGACCATGGCTGGCGCGCGCGCGTCCAGTGGGACGTCTCCTTCTGAACGCGCAGCCCACCCGATGGGCACGCCCTGGGCCTTGCGTGGTCGCCAAGGTGCGCCCTACTCCACGTGCAGCGCCGCTACCGAGGCAGCCTCGCCCCCGGCCTTCGTTCCACGCGCACGGCGGATGATGCGCACGACCCCATTGCGGGCATCGTCGAGCATCGCGTAGATCGTCGGAAGGAACAGCAGGCTGACCACCGTCGAGAACGCCAGCCCTCCCGCCACCGCCCGCGCCATCGGCGAGTATTCGGCGCCGCCCAGGACCACCGTGTCGCTCAGTGAGATCGGGATCATCGCCAGGATAGCGGTGCCCATCGTCATCATGATCGGACGCAGTCGCTCCCGGCTGCCTTCAACCAGCGCATCCGTACGTGACAGGCCGCGTCGTCGCAGGTTGTTGATGTGCTCGACCATCACGATGCCGTTGTTCACCACCACGCCCATCAGCACCAGGATGCCGATGAAGGCCATGATGCTGAACGCGGTACCGGTGATCCAGAACAGCCAGAACACCCCGAAGATGGAGAACACCACGCAACTCATGATGGCCGCCGGGAACAGCAGCGACTCGAACACCGCGGCCATCACCACGTAGATCATCACCAGCGCCAGCAGGGTGTTGAACACCATCTGGCCCACCGCTTCGTCCTCGCGCTGGAAGGCGCTGCCGTCGAAGGAATAGGTGTAGCCGGGCGGAAACGCGACCGTCTTCAGCGTCGCCTCGAGCGCCTTGCGGGCATCCGGGGTGGTCGTCTCTCCCGCCAGGTTGGCCGCGATGGTCACCGTGGTCTGCCGGTTGAAGCGGCTGATATGGTTCGCCGCGGGCACGACGTTGACGTCCACCATCGCCAGCAGCGGCACCGAGCGACCGTCCGCGGCACGGACCATGAAGCTTTCCATGTCCTCCACGCCATAGGTTTCCGCCCCGGCGAAGCGCACCCACACGGGCACTTCCGTCTGCCCACGACGGTACTCGCGCAGCTGCGCACCGCGCAGGGCCAGTCCCACCCAGCTGGACACCTCCTGCACCGAGAATCCGAACGAAGCGGCGCGCTCCCGGTCGACGGTGACGATCAGTTCATTGTTGGTGTCGCCCGCGTCTAGCCTGACATCGCGAAGCTCGGCGCGCTGCGACAGGATCGGCACGATGTCGCGCGCCAGCTCCATCAGCACCTGCGTGGAATCGCCCACCAGCTGCACCTGGATGCCTTCGTTGCCGCCATCACGGTTGCCCTGGCCGCGGATGCCCACTTCCATCCGGGCCGACTTCGGCAGCTCCTTGCTGATGGTCTCGGTCAACGGCTTGATGTCGCCGACGTCGTCCTCGAAGGTGACCATGGTCGCGGCGTCACCCCCTTCGCTGTACCACGAGTAGATCTGCTTGATCTCGAGGCGTTCGCGGTTGGCCTCGAGGTACTTCTCGATGCGCAGCACTTCGTCGGAAATCTGTTCCTTGGTGTAACTGCCGTTCCACTGGAAGTAGATCTGCGCTTCCTTGCCGCCCCCACCGCCGAACATGTCGAACTTGGTGAACTTCATCGGCACGATGCTCAGCGCGATGATCAGCACGATGCCGGTCACGCTCCAGCCGCGGTGCTCCAGTGTCCAGCGCAGGAGCTTCGCGTAGCGGTTCTGCAGGCGCCGGATCAGGCCCTTCTCGTTCTCCACCGCGGGCGGCGTCTTCATGCGCGCCGAGAGCATCGGGATCAGGCTGACCGCCACCAGCCAGGACGCCAACAGCGACACCGAGATGGTGATCGCGATCTGCGCCATGAAGATGCTGATGTTGTTGGTGTCGCCGAGCAGGTTCGGGAGGAACACGATGCAGTGCGACAGCGTACCCGCGGACAACGCGATCGCTACGTTGCGGGTGCCGACGATGGAGGCCCGGACGGGATCGCCCGGCATGCGCTCGCGCTCCTGGTAGATGCTCTCGACCACCACCACCGCGTTGTCGACCAGCATGCCCACCGCCAGCAGCAGGCCCATCAGGGTCAGCACGTTCAGGGTCACGCCGAAGAAATGCATGAAACCGAGCGTCATCACGAAGCAGATCGGGATCGCCAGCGTGACCATCAGCGTCGACGGCCAGTGGCGAAGGAAGAAGAACAACACCGCGATCGACAGCACGAGGCCGACCGCGCCCGCTTCGGCCAGCTCGATGAGCGAGTCGGTCACCTCCTCGCCCTGGTTCTGGATGATCTTCAGCTCGATGCCCGACAACTCGGGCGACTGGCGGATCTCCTCGACCGTGGCCAGCACCTGCTTGGATGTCTCCACCAGGTTCGCGTTGCGCTCCTTGAAGATGTCCAGGCCCACGGCGGCGCGTCCATCGAGGCGTCGCCCGTAATCCATGCGCTGCGGCTTGAGGCGCACTTCGGCGATGTCCGACAGGCGCAGGCCGCTCTCGTCGAGCACCAGGTTGCGCAGTTCGTCGAGGCTGCGGATCTCGCCGATCGGCTGCACCCGCAGCCGCAGCGAGGCATCCTCGATCTCGCCCGCCGACACCGAGAAGTTCACCTGGGCCAGGCGCGCGTTGAGGTCGTTGAGGTTGACGCCGTGCGCGGTGAGGCGCTCGGGATCGATCGCCACTTCCACCTCGTTGGGTGGGGCACCGCTCACCTCCACGCGCGCCACGCCCGGCACGCGCTCGATCCGCCGCTTCATCTCGCGGTCGATCAGGTCGTACGCCCCGGTCAGGTCGGTGTCGGCGGCCAGCCGGACGCGCAGGAAGGCTTCGTCGCTGGTCGAGAACTTGTGGACGAAATAGCGCTGGAAGTCGTCAGGAAGATCGTCGCGGATCGCGTCGATGCGTTCTCGCGCCTCCGACGCGGTGATCGCGATGTCCTTGTCCCAATCGGTGAACTCCATGAAGACATACGCGCCGTTGGCATCGGCGCCTCCGCCCATCCGCTTGACCCCACTCAGCGTCGCCAGCGACTCCTCCACCGGACGCAGCACGCTCTGCTCGACTTCCTCCGGCGTCGAGCCCTGGTAGGGCAACTGCACGAACAGGAAGGGCGCCGACACGTCCGGCAAGGCCTCGAGCGGCAGCCGCACGGCGGCGATCAGGCCGATGACGAACATCGACACGAACAGCATCACCGTGGTGACGGGACGCTTGAGGCTGAGCTCGGCGACGCTCATGCAGGCTGCTCCCCGCCTTCGTCGGCCGCCACCACGCCCCTTGACTGGCGGGCACGCCGGCCACGCTCCAGGTACCAGGCGTCGCTGCGACGGTCGAGCCGGTCATAGACGACCGGGATCACCACCAGGGTCAGCAAGGTCGACACCAGCAGGCCGCCGATGACGGTGATGGCCATGGGCGAGCGCACCTCGGCACCCGCGCCGAAGGCCAGCGCCAGCGGCAGGAAGCCGAACAGCGTGCACAACGAGGTCATGATGATCGGCCGCAGGCGCGAACGCGCGCCTTCCACCAGCGCCTCGCGCTTGGACTCGCCGGCTTCGCGGAGCTGGTTCACCTTGTCGATCAGGATGATCGCGTTCTTGGTGACCAGGCCGACCAGCAGGATCAGGCCGATGAACACCACCACCGAGACCGAGTTCCCCGTGATCAGCAGCGCGAGGATCGCGCCAACCAGCGCCAGCGGGATGGTGAACAGGATGACGAAGGGATGCAGCAGCGACTCGAACTGGGACGCCATCACCAGATAGACCAGGAAGATGGCCAACCCGAAGGCGAACAGCAGCGAACCCACCGATTCGGCCAGTTCCTCACCCTGTCCACCGATATGCATGCGGATGCCCGCGGCCAGCGGCCGCGCGTCGACCATCTGCTGCACTTCCTCGACCGCGGCGGCGAGGTCGATGTCACGCAGGTTGGCCGCGACGATCGCCACGCGTACCTGGTCGGCCCGGTGGATCTCGCTCGGCCCGGTCGTCGAGACCACGTCGGCCACCGCCTCAAGCGTCACCGGCCGGTTGCTGCCCGGGTTGACGATCAGCCGGCGGATGTCCTCGACGGACGCCCGGTCGGACTCCTGCGCACGCACCAGGACATCGATCTTCCGGTCGCGGAAGCTGTAGCGCGTCGCCACTTCGCCGCGCACCTTGCGGACCACCACGTCGGCGATCTGCCGGGTCGTCAGGCCGAGTGCACCCGCGCGCTCCTGGTCGAAGCGGATCTGGATCTCCGGAAAGCCCTGCTCCACCGTCGAGGTGACGTCCGCGTAGTGCGGGTTGCCGCGCAGCATGTCGGCCATCTGCCGGCCTGCCTGCTCGATGGTCTCGAGGTCTTCGCCACGCAGCTCGATCTCCAGCGGGGTCGAGAAGCTGAAGAGCTCGGGACGGCTGAAGTCGACCTGTGCACCCGGATGGGCGGTCATGGTCTCGCGCAGGCGCTCGGTCTCCTCGGCCTCGATCCGCTCGCTGCCGCCGTCGGTCATGACGATGCTGAGCTTGCCGATGTTCTCGCCACTCTCGGTCGGACTGGCATCGAGCCGGGTACCGCTGCCGCTGACGCCGAAGATCGCGTGGATCCCGGGATCGGCGGCGTGCTTGCGCTGGATCTCCTGCACGATGCGGTCGGTATCGCGCAAGGGCGTGCCGGGCGGCAGCTTGACGGTCATCTCGAACCGGTCCTGCGCCAGCTGCGGGATCAGGTCCGCGCCCAGCATCGGCACCAGCGCCAGCGTGCCGAGGAAGGCCAGCGCGGCCACGGCCAACACCCGCCCCGGGCGCTCGAGCGCACCCGGCAGCAATTTCATGTAACCCCGCTCCGCCGAGGCGTACGGCTTCATGGCCAGGTCGCTGGCCTTGCGCATCACCGGGCCGACCACGGCGGCGACCAGCCGCCAGGCGCGGACGAACGCCCAGGCCATCCCGAACAGCACGCCCCGTACCGAGGCGCCGATGCCGCGCCCGGTCGCCGCGATCGGCTTCTGCAGGCGGGACTCGGGCGTCCAGCGCGGATGCGCAGGTTCTTCCGGGAATGCCATCGGCGCGCGGCCCTTCAGCGAGCTGAGCATCGGGATCAGGGTCATCGACACGACCAGCGAGATGCCGATCGCCAGCGACACGGTCAGCGCCTGGTCGCGGAACAGCTGGCCGGCGATGCCTTCGACGAACACCAGCGGCAGGAACACCGCGATCGTGGTGAGGGTGGAGGCCACCACGGCCATGCTCACTTCGCGGGTGCCGGTGATCGCCGCCTCGAGGATCCCCAGCCCACGCTCCCGCGCCTTGGCGATCGATTCCAACACCACGATCGAGTCGTCCACCACCAGCCCCGTGGCCAGCGCCAGTCCGCCGAGCGACATGACGTTGAGGCTCAGGTCCAATTGGCCCATGAAGAAGAACGTGGTGATGATCGAGACCGGCAGCGACAGCGCGATCACGAAGGTGCTCCAGCCATCGCGCAGGAACAGGAAGATCACCAGCACCGCCAGCAGGCCACCCACCACTGCGTCGAACTTCACGTCCGAGATGGCGCTGCGGATGAACTGTGACTGGTCGTCGATGACCGTCAGTTCGAATTCGGGCGGCATCGACGACTGGATCTCGCGGAGGCGTGCCTGCACCGCGTCGGCGGTCGCCACGGTGTTCGCGTCGCCTTCCTTGTAGATCGCCAGTTCCACGGCTTCCTTGCCGCCCAACCGGATGATGGCCTCGCGCTCCTTGTAACCCTGGCGGACCTCCGCCACGTCACGCAGGCGCACCGGCATGCCACCCGCCACGGCGCTGGAGCTCCCCGACGACGCGCTCTGCACCGAGGCCGCGGCCGCCATCGCACTGGCATCGCCGGTCGCGGCCGCCACGCGGGCCATCTGCTCGGCCGCGTTGGCCGCATCGCCGCCACCGGCCGCCTGGGTGGTCACGAGCATCTCGCGGATCTCGTCGACGCTGGCGAACTGGTTCACCGTGCGCACGAGGTAACGCTGCGAACCCTCCTCCAGCCGACCGCCGGAGACGTTGACGTTCTCCTGCTGCAAGCGGTTGATCACCGTGTCGATCGGCATGTTGAGCTGGGCGAGCTTCTGCTGGTCGATGTCGACCTGGATCTCATCCTCCAGGCCGCCTCCGACCTTGACCGCCGCCACGCCCCCGACCGGTTCAAGCTTCTTCTTCAGGTCCTCGTCGGCGAAACGGCGCATCACCGTCAGCTGCCGGACCGAATCGCCTTCCGACTTCGCGCTCAGCGCGAGGCGCATGACCGGCTCGGTGGACGGGTTGAAGCGAAGCAGTACCGGCTGCTCGGCCTCCTGCGGCAACTGGAGCACGTCGATCTTGTCGCGTACGTCCAGCATCGCCTGGTCCATGTCGGTCCCCCAGGCGAACTCGAGCACCACGTCGCTCTGCCCGGTCCGCGACACCGACTTGAGCTTCCGCAATCCCTTGACCACGCCCACCGCCTCTTCGACCGGCTCGGTGATCAGCGTTTCGATCTCGACCGGCGCGGCGCCGGTGTACTCGGTGCGCACCGTCAGCGTGGGAAAGCTGAGGTCGGGCAGCAGGTTGACCTTCAGGTTGCCCAGCGAGATCAGGCCGAACAGCAGCAGGCTGATCGTGAACATCCAGACCGTCACGCGACGACGGGTGGAGAACTCGACCAAGTTGAAACCCTGCGGTTCGTCGGCACGATGCATGGGCGCGTCGCTCTTGTGGGGTTCGCTCACGGGAGGCTCCGGCGCTTACTGCTGGGTCTGGGCGTCGTCGTTCCCGTCGCTGCTCGCCACCGTCGTCGGCGGGGCATCGGGATCGATCACCTGCACGGCGGTCTCGTCGCGCAGCGCGGCCTTGCCCGCGATCACCACCGCATCGCCCGCGTCCACGCCGTCGCGCACTTCCGCCCACTCGCCGTCGATGTAACCCAGCTCGACCGCCACGCGATGCGCCTTGCCCTCGCGCACGACGAACAGCGCGGGCTCGCTGTCGCTTTCGAGCAGGGCCACGCGCGGCACGACCAGGGCATCCGCACGCTGGTCGTAATCGATGCTGATGCGCCCGAACATGCCCGGCTGCAGGATCTCCTGCGCATCGAACGCGCAGATCACGCGGAACGTGCCGCTGCCCGCGTCCACCACCGGGGCGACGCGATCGACCGTACCCTCGAAGGCACGTCCCGGCAGCGCGTCCACGTGCATCCGGACCGGCAGGCCGGGCTTCAGGGTGGCGAGTTCGCGTTCGGGCACGTTGAGGGTGGCCTCGAGCCGGGAGATGTCGACGATGCGCAGGATCGGCGTGTTGATCTGCACGAAGTTGCCCGGCTTGATCGAACGCGATGCCACCACGCCGGAGATCGGCGCGGTCACGTTGGTATAGGACAGCTCCAGGTTGGCGAGGCGGTTGGCCGCGCGGGCATTCTCGAGGTCGTACTTGAGCTGGTCGGTTTCGTTGGCACTGATCAGCTGCTGCGCGGACAGCTGGCGCGCGCGCTCGTAATTGTTCTGCAGCTTGGTCATCTGCGCGGCCGTCTGCGCCGCCTGCAGGCGCGCACGGTCGGCGTCCAGCCGGACCAGCTGCTGGCCGGCGCGGACCACGTCGCCCTCCTCGACCAGCACGTCGAGCGCCACGCCCGATGTCTTGGCGATGACCTGCGACTCGGCAAGGGCCTCCAGCGCCGCGGTGCCGGTATAGCTGGCGGCCACGGGTCGATGGGTCGCCTCGGCGACCTCGACCGGAACGGCCTCCGCGGCCTTGTCCTGGCCCTCCTTGGCGGCCGCCTCGCCGTTGCCGCCCTTGCAGGCCGCGAGGGCGAGACAGGCAGCACCGAGCACGGCGAGCGCGCGGAGGCGATGGGGAGCGGCGAGACCCGGGGCGGGGGCACGGTGGCGCATGGGGGACGTCCTGAAATGGGGAGAATGGCCGGCAACCATGCCGGTGTTGTACATAGGTATATCACTATTCATGCAAATCACATCGGTCGAAGGTCATGGTGTCCCCCGGCCGGCGCCGGGGCGACGCGCAGCGCGGACACGCTCCCGGGGCGGGCGGGCCCCGTCCCTCACGATTCGGATGCAGTGACGCGGCGGAGCGTTGCATCCGGCCCGGCCCGCGTCGCGTGCCAGAAGACGGGGGTGGCGGACCCGACCCCACCCGCCCGCCTGTTCATTCGACCGATGGGCGCTAAACAGGTGGGCGCTTCGCAGGCTATACTTCCGGAATTGCGTGCGGCCGGGCGCCGCTGTCGGGGCATCGACAGGGTCCCAGGCTCGGCCAGCCAGCCATTCCAGCCAGCCATTCCAGATTGCGGACATAGACATGATGCGACCGCTGACGATCGCCGCCAGCCTTGCCCTTACCACTGCCCTGGCCCTGGGCGCAGCGCGTGCCCAGGACGAAGCCGCGGACACCACGCCCGCCCCGGCGCCCGAGCCCGCAGCACCCGCGGCCGCCGCCCCCACCGCTCCCACGGCCGCCTTGCAGGGCGATGCCGAGCAGGGCCGCATGCTTACCTACACCTGCCAGGGATGCCACGGCATCACCGGCTACAAGAATGCGTACCCGAGCTATCGGGTGCCGAAGGTCGGCGGCCAGTCGGCCGAGTACCTGGCCAATGCGCTGCACGAATACCAGAAGGGCACGCGCCACCATCCGACCATGCAGGCCCAGGCGGAGAGCTTCTCCGACCAGGATATCGCCGACATCGCGGCCTTCCTGTCCAGCATCAAGTGAGCACGCAGACGACCATGACGATCAAGAACCACGCCATCGCCCCTGCACTCATCGCCCTGCTGGCGGCCCTGGCGCTTGCCGCCTGTTCGGGCGGCGGCGAAGGCCACGGCGAGGACGCCGGGCACGAGGCTCCAGCCCATACGTCTTCTTCGGCCGGCCTGCCGAATGGCAACGTGGGTGCAGGCGAAACCCTCGCCAGCACCAAGGGCGAGGCCACCGGCCAGTCCTGCGTGGACTGCCACGGCTCGGAGGGCAATGCACCGATCGACGCCACCTACCCGAAGCTGGGCGGGCAGTACGCCGACTACCTCGGGCATGCCCTGCAGGCTTACCGCAGCGGCGATCGCGACCATGCACTGATGTCATCGCAGGCCAAGGGCCTGACGGACCAGCAGATTGCCGACCTGGCCGCTTACTTCGCCTCGCGCGAAAGCCAGTTGCGGGACCTGCACAACGTGCATTGATCCATCCACGCATCGCCAAGGATTGACCCGGAACCCGCGCCCTGCGCGGGTTTTTGTTTGCAGCGCGCCGCGGATCGCGTCAAAAAGGCCGACGTCAGTCCCAGGTATCGTCCACGGGCTCCGGCAGGCTGCCATTGTCGTCCTGCAACTCGGGCTTGAACGGAATGTCCGGTGGCGGTCGCGCGATGGCGGGCTGTTCATTGAGGTTGGGATCGCTGATCCCGCACCCGCCACCGAGCGCCAGCAGGGACACGGCGCACCGGATCGACTTGGTGGTCCCCGGTATGGGAATCGACACCTCCTGGATGCCCCGCCGCACCCACTCCTGGAGCAGGGTCTCGTTGGGCCGCCAGTAACGATCGAACAGCGTGGGCTCGTAGCCGACCGGGGGCCGCTTGAGCCAGGTCCCGGCGCGGTCGAGATCCGCGATTTCCTCGGTGTATGTCCCCGGTGGCAGGCCCGGAGAGGCGGAGCCGGGGGCATCGGGCAAGCGGATGCTTCCGTCGGGATTGTAGAGTCCAGTGGCATCGGTGCGCCCACGCTGGCCGCCCTCCACCTCGCGATCGGACGCACCGAAGTCGTCGGCCTGCCGTGGATCCGGCCAGCCGCCGGCCGCCGGCGCGGCGGCGGGACCGCCCGTTGTCGCACGCGCGGAAGGCACACCGTCGGCGGAGGACGCGGCGGCGCGCCCCTCCGACGGATCCTGGCGTCCCGCGAGCGTGTCGGTCGCAGGGGTGGCGGGGTCGGCGTTCGAGGCGGACGGTGTCGGTACGGCTCGCTCACGTACCGACGTCGTATCGGAGCGATCCGAGAGGCTCGGAGCGGCAGCGCTCGGGGTTTCACGCATCTGCAGCGAGGGGCGTGAAACGGGGACCGGGACACTGCGTTCCGGGACCGTTGCCGTGGATGGCGCCAACGGCGGGACGTCTGCCGGTGTCGGCACCGGCATGTCCAGCGACGGCCTGCGAACCGGAGCGGCGACGTCGCGCCTCTCGACCTCGGATGGCCGCACTGCAAGATCGGGTGCGTTCGCGGAGTCGCGCGGCGTGAACTCGAGGGACCGCTGCTGCGGCGGTGCCTCCGGGACCACCGGGACATCGCGGCGCTGCACGGCCGGCGCATCGGCCGTCAGCTCCGGCGCCGCGGTGGCTGTTTCGAGGACGGGATTGGGCGGCGGCAGGAACACCATGCCGGTATCGGGCGCGGGCTCGCTCACCGTCACCGGCTGCGGGGTGGGCGCAGGCTGCGGCGGTTCTGGCGTCGGCACGTCACGCTCATCCACCTGCAGGGGTGGCGGCGGCAACGCCGGTAGCTGCGCGGTTGCAACAGGCACCTCGGGCAACGCGGGCATGGGGGGTGGCACTGTTGCCGTTTCCGTAGCCGAATCCGGCGCGGGAGGCATCGCGGCATCCGGTACCGGCGACGGCGCGGCGGCATCGGGAACGGTCGGCTGGGCGTCCGGCCGTGGTTGCGCATCCGGCCCTCCACCCGGCTCCGAGGGCGTCCCCCGGCCAATGAATTCGACCTGGACCACGCTTTCCTCGCCCTCCCGTGCCGGTGGCAGGCGAGGCGGCGCGAACAGCAGGTAAAGCAGGCTGAGGGCGAACACCAGGTTGAGCAGGAACGAACCGCCCGCCGCCAGCCCGCGCAGGCCACGGTCATCGCGCGGTTCGTCGCTCCACTCCTGCCGCAACACCGCCGTGAAGGCCTGCCATCGCGTCAGGTCGGTGGATCGCCCCGGCAGCGGCCGTCGCGGGGGGCGGGACAACAACTCGTCGACGAGTGCCTGTGCAGGGGCCCCCTGCACGTCGCCCGGCCGGGCGGCCATCTCGTCCAGCCAGCGCCGCCAGCCGGCGGGGAATTCCCCTGGCGGGTGCGAGCGACGCTGGGCCAGGCGCAGCTTGCGCTGCACCGCTTCGATGAGCTCAGCGGCCGAATACATGCCGCCGGCGACTCAAGCCGCCGGATCGCGGCTGATGTACGGCGCCATGCCGCTGGCGTGGTCGGTCGCATCGCGCACCGCGGTCACGCCCGGGACCTTGGTCATCAAGGTCTTCTCGATGCCCTGCTTGAGCGTCACGTCGGCCATGCCGCAGCCATGGCAGCCTCCTCCGAAACGCAGGTACACCTCGCCTTCCGCGGTAATGGAATCGACGGCGACATGCCCCCGGTGCTGCGCCAGCTGCGGGTTGATCTCGTGTTCGACGAGCCAGTTCACCTGTTCGACCAGCGATGCGTCCGCGCCAGGCGCTTCGCCCTTGATGCGCGGTGCGCGGATCTGCAGCTGCCCCCCGGTCGCGCGTGCTTCATAGTCGATCTGCGCGCCATCCAGGAACTTCACGCTCGCGGCCTCGAGCCACAACGTGAACCCTTCGCAATCGACCGCCCACTCGTCGCCGAGCAGGTCGCCGGGCTCGGCGAACTCCAGCCGCACGTCGGCCCCGGGCGTGCCCGGCCGGACGGCAGAGAGCCGGACACCGAGTCCCGGGAGGGCCTCGCGTTCGATCAGCTTGCGGAAATGCGCCTGTGCGGATTCGGAAATCTGGATCATGGGGCTATTCTACGGGTTGCACGCGACCCCGTGCCCGCTCCGCTCCATACCGGCCGCCATCGCCGTTCAGCCGCTGGCATCGTCACGCAAGGAATCCGCCATGAACGACCTGATCCCCCTCTCCCAGGCCCATTGCACGCCACGGCGCGGGAGCGAACACAAGCTCAGCGAAGCCCGGGTGCGCGAGCTGATGCCGCAACTCAACGGCTGGTCACTGGTGGAGGATGGCCACGCGCTCAGCCGCACGTTCGGGTTCGAGGACTACTACCGCACGATGGCCTTCGTAAACGCGCTCGCGCAGGTCGCGCATCGCGAAGACCACCACCCCGACCTGGGCGTGCACTACGACCGCTGCGTGGTGCGCTTTTCCACGCATGACGTGGGCGGGTTGAGCGAAAACGACTTCATCTGCGCGGCCAAGGCCGACGCACTGGCCGACTGACACACCATGGAGGATGCCATGCGACGTTTCGCACGCCTTGCACTCGTCCCGGCCTTGGCGAGCCTGGCCGCCTGCCAGCCTGCGTCGCCGCCGAGCGCGGTGCCCGCCCCTACGGAAGCGATGGCCCGCCACACGCCCGCGGCCGATTATCCGGTCGAGCTGGCATGCGCCGACATCGGCGGCACGGTGACGATGAAAGTGGTGATCGGACCTGCGGGCGGCGTGACCGACGTGCAGGTCACCGGGAGCAGCGGCGTGCCTGAACTCGACGCCGCCGCCCAGGAAGGCGTGCGCGCATGGGAGTTCACCCCGGCCACGCGCAACGGGCAGCCGATCGCCCAGACCATCCAGGTACCGATGACCTTCAACCCCACCCCGGAATCAGAGCTCTGCGACACGGCCCAGGGCGACCCCAACCGCCTGTGAAGCGCGTCAGCCGAGGCAATCCAGCACCGCGGCCAGTTCGGGTGCCAGCGGCGCATTGAGCAGATAGGGCGTGCGCCCGCCGTCCAGCGCGAATTCCAGCGTCGATGCATGCAGGAACATGCGCTTCAGGCCGACCTGGTCCCGGAGTCGCTGGTTGATGGCCGCGTCGCCGTACTTGGGATCGCCCGCGACGGGGTGGCCGATGTGCTGGGCGTGGACCCGGATCTGGTGGGTACGTCCGGTTTCGATTCGCACTTCACAGTAGGACTGGCCGGCGCGGCGCTCGATCACCTTGAAGTGGCTCAGCGAAGGCTTGCCGTCCGGGTGGACCTGGACATGCCGTTCGCCGCCCTGCCGCAATCCGATGTGCAGGGCCGCGTCCACGCTCATCGTCCCGTCCGGCATCCTGCCGGCGAGCAGCGCCAGGTAGCGCTTGGCGATACCGCCCTCCTCCCGCATCAGGGCCTGCAGTTCGGTCAGGGCCGAACGCTTCTTGGCCAGCACCAGCAGGCCCGACGTGTCGCGGTCGAGCCGGTGGACCAGTTCCAGCGACTGCCCGGGCCGGAGCGCACGCATCGTTTCGATGGCCCCATGGCTGATCCCGCTGCCGCCATGGCTGGCCACGCCCGCCGGCTTGCTGATCGCCAGCAGGCGCGCATCCTCGAACACGATCGCCGCCTCCATCGCCGCCAGGAAGCCTTTGGGCGGCGGCGCCGCATCGCCCGGCTCGGCCACGCGCACCGGGGGGATCCGCACCTCGTCGCCGCCATCCAGCTTGCGGTCAGCCTTGGCACGACCCCCGTTCACCCGCACCTGGCCGGAGCGGACGATCTTGTAAATCAACGACTTGGGCACCCCTTTCAACTGTCCAGCGAGGAAGTTGTCGAGACGTTGGCCCGCCCGGTCGTCCGGGACGCGCACGATTCGGGCGCCGAGGCGCTTTTCTGGAGTTTCCTGGGGAGTCATTCCGGGGGGCTTATCTGATACACTCGCGAGGCGAGCTAAGGTTTTGATTTCGCAGGAAGTCGACCCGTACGCCGGCGCCCTCTAGCGGCCCGGCCAGCACGGAGCGGCACAGGGCCAAAAGCCCGGCCTGCGGATCCGTCCGCGTCTGACCCCTGTCCTCGGGACAGCCATGTTAGCAACAGCGGCCGGCGGAACCTGACCTCGCGCGGCGGGTCAAACCGCCAATGATGAACAAGCCACCGCTGGCGAACCGGTCCTGCCGGAGCGCCGACGGTCCCCTGCCCCCGGGTGCTCGCAGCCGGGGGTTTCAACTGGAAAGCAACAGCAAGCGCTCCCGCGGCGTGCCGTGGTGTCGTAGCGCTGGAACTTGAAACCGGGACGGCGCTCGCCCAGGCACAGCGACGTCCCGGACGCGGTATCCAGAGGCGAAACGCCATGGCGTTCCGCGGCCGCCGGGTTGCCACCGCAGCCCCGGCCGACCCCGCGCAGGAGCGCGCGAGGAACGCAACAATGAAGAGAATGCTGATCAATGCCACGCAGGCCGAAGAACTGCGCGTGGCGATCGTGGACGGCCAGAACCTGTACGACATCGACATCGAGCAGCCGTCCCGCGAGCAGAAGAAGTCGAACATCTACAAGGGCAAGATCACCCGCCTCGAGCCCTCGCTCGAAGCCGCCTTCGTCGACTACGGCGCCGAGCGCCACGGCTTCCTGCCGCTGAAGGAGATCTCCCGCGACTACTTCCAGTCCGGCGTGGACCACAACAAGGGGTCGATCCGCGAGCTGCTCAAGGAAGGCCAGGAAGTCGTCGTCCAGGTCGACAAGGAAGAGCGCGGCAACAAGGGCGCGGCCCTGACCACGTTCATCTCGCTGGCCGGCCGCTACATGGTGCTGATGCCGAACTCGCCGACCGCGGGCGGCGTGTCGCGCCGGATCGAGGGCGAGGACCGCGCCGAGCTGAAGCGCGCGATGGACGCGCTGCAGATCCCCGACGACATGGGCGTGATCATCCGCACCGCCGGCGTCGGCCGCGATGCCGAGGAACTGCAGTGGGACCTCGATTACCTGATCAGCATCTGGAAGGCGATCACCGGCGCCGCCCTGAGCAAGCCCTCGCCGTTCCTGATCTACCAGGAGTCGCGCCTGATCGTGCGCGCCCTGCGCGACTACATGCGCCCCGACATCGGCGAGATCCTGGTCGACACCGAGGAGATGCACGCCGAGGCGCGCGAGTTCGTCGAGCAGGTCATGCCGCACAACCTGCGCAAGCTCAAGTACTACACGGACGACACCCCGCTGTTCAACCGCTTCCAGATCGAGTCGCAGATCGAGAGCGCGTATGAGCGCGAAGTGCGCCTGCCCTCCGGCGGCGCGCTGGTGATCGACCAGACCGAGGCGCTGACCGCGATCGACGTCAACTCGGCGCGTGCCACCAAGGGCGGCGACATCGAGGAGACGGCGTTCAACACCAACCTGGAGGCAGCCGAGGAAGTCGCCCGCCAGATGCGCCTGCGCGACCTCGGCGGCCTGGTGGTCATCGACTTCATCGACATGTCGAGCAACCGGCACCAGCGCGAGGTGGAGAATCGCCTGCAGCATGCACTGAAGCAGGACCGCGCACGCGTCCAGGTCGGCCGCATCTCGCGCTTCGGCCTGCTGGAAATGAGCCGCCAGCGCCTGCGTCCGTCGCTGGGCGAGTCCAGCCAGATCGTCTGCCCGCGTTGCGAGGGCCACGGCCGCATGCGCAGCGTCGAGTCGCTGTCGCTGTCGATCCTGCGCCTCGCCGAAGAGCATGCGATGAAGGACAACACCGGCCAGGTGCTGGTGCAGGCCCCGACCGAGATCGCGACCTTCCTGCTCAACGAGAAGCGCCGCGCCCTAATCGAGATCGAGCAGCGCCACGATGCGCCGGTGGTCATCGTCGCTGACGAGCAACTGCACACCCCGCACTTCGAAGTCACGCGCATCCGCGAGAACGAGCTGGACGACGAGTCGAACAAGCCCAGCTACCGTCGCGGCACCCCGCGCAAGCTGCCGACGCACGCGCTGACCAAGGCGCACCTGAACATCCCGGCGACCCCAGCGGTGACCCGCGTCGCGCCCAGTCGCCCTGCCCCGCTGCGCGAGCCGACCCCGGAGCCGGTCTCGGCGCCGGAGCCGGTCGTGGCCCCGGTGGTGGCCCCGACGCATTCGGTCGGCATGGTCGAGCGCATCCTGCGCTTCTTCCGTGGCAGCCCCTCGGAGGTGCAACCCGCGGCACCCAAGGCCCGGAACGCGGGCAGCCAGGGCGACGGTCGCCGCGCCGAGCGCAGCGACAACCGCAACGACGGACGTGGCGAAGGCCGCGGCAACCGGCGCAAGGCCTCCAGCCGTCGCGACGAGGGCCGTCGCGACGACAGCCGTCGCGGCAACGGCAAGGACGGAAGCCGACGCGACGAAAAGCGCGACGAGAAGCCCGCCCAGCCCACCAACGACGCCAAGGCCGGCCAGAAGGTCGAAGGGCGCAAGGATGCCGCCGGGCGCAACGAAGGCAAGGGCGAGGCTCGCCAGGGCGAGGGCCGCAGCCGCCGCTCGCGCGGCGACCGCCAGAAAGCACGCCAGGACGCAGCAGCGCTCACCGAAGCCTCCACGGACGAGGCACTGAAGAGCGCGACGCCCGCAACCGATACCGCAACCGACGCGCCCGCGACGGACCCGGTCCGCGAGGACATCGCACCTGCCGCCGCCAAGGACACCGCCTCGACCGTCGAAGCCGGGGGTGACACGGAAGGCACCGCCGACAATGCAGCCGACGCCACCGAGGGTGGTGGCCGCCGCCGCCGCGGTCGTCGCGGTGGCCGCCGCCGCCGCCGCAGCGGTGGTGCCGAGCAGGCAGACACGACGCAGGCCGCGGACGAGAACGCCCATGATGCTGCCAGCGACGCGGGCGTTACGCCGTCCGCTGCGCAGGCCGGCGCCCCCTCCGCAGACGGAGCCGACGCGACTTCCGTCCCCGCCACCGTTGCCACTGACGATGCCGCACCGGCCCCTGCACCCGGCGCGGACGCCGATACGGATGCCCGCCTGAAAGCGGATGGCCGCGAAGAAGCACCGGCAGTGACGCTGGATATGAGCCGTTCGCAGCCGGAGTTCGACTTCGATGACGTGTCCGCGGATGCCGTCAGCGCGCCGGCGGTCACGCCCACCGACGCACCCGGCAAGGCGATTGCGACGTCCCACGCGGAGGACGCTACGCCCGCAGAGGCCGCTGTCGAGGCGGTTTCACCCGCCCCTGCGGTCGCCACCACGTCGCCGGACGAGCCCTCGTCCCGTCCAACCACGCCCACGGAGGCGCCGGGTGCGACGGATGCATCCGAAGATGCACGCCGCCAGGCGGCCGCAATTGCGTCGCCCGATGCCAATACCGCGCCGGCGCCGGCGCCGCAGGTCGCAGCCGAAGCGCCGACGGTGCCGCGTACGGCGGGCCTCTTCGATGCGCCCGTACCGCCCGCCGGGGCAGATGTGGATGAGCTGACCGCGGAGACGCCGGGCATGGAAGCGCCCGACGGCGAGTCCCCCGCGGATACGGCTGCCCGCTCCGTGGCAGATGCGCCAGAGCCTGAAGCCGAAGCCGAAGCCGAAGCCGAAGCCGACGAGCTTGCCGAAGGCGACAAGCGCTCCGCCTGATCGCGCCTACTGAACACAGGCCGCCCTCGGGGCGGCCTGTCGCGTCCGGGCATCCTGCAGCCGGTCGTGTCCTGCTCCGATGCCAGCCGGAGCGCTGTCAGGCGTCGGGCGTCGACCGGCCAGCGGGATCGCTGAGGCCATGCCGGTCGGCCAGGCGGGCCAACGCAATCGGGTCTTCTATTCCAAGCTTCTCGTAGAGCCGGCGCTTGTGGGTGCTCACCGTCTTGGGGCTCAGGCTCAGTCGACGGGCGATTTCTTCCTGGCGAAGCCCCTGCACGAGCAGCATGGTGACTTCCAGCTCGCGGGGCGACAGCGCCTCGAAAGGCGAACCCCGCCCCTCCATCACCGCGAACGCGAGACGCTGCGCGACGCTGCTCGCGAGGTAGCGCTTTCCGCGCGCGACGGTACGGATCGCGGCCAGCAATTCCGCCGGTTCGCCACCTTTGCCGACGTAGCCCAGCGCACCGCTGTCCAGGAGGCGGCGCGGCATGGGCCCGTCTTCCAGCACCGACACGATGATCACCCGGGCCAACTGGCCCCGGACGATCCGCTCGGTGACCTCCAGGCCGCTCATACCGGGCAGGTGCAGGTCGCACAGGACAAGGTCGGGCTTCAGCCGACGGACCTCCGGCAAACCGAGATCGCCGCTTTCGCTTTCGCCGACGACCTCGATGTCGGTTTCGCCGGAGAGGATCATGCGCATGCCGGTCCGGACCAGTGCGTGATCATCAATGATGTAGACGCGGATCGCCATTCCTGCTCCCTACCCGCGACATCGCCCCCTGCCGACGCCTTGTATGGCCCCTGGATGCGCGCGAGGCTACGCACACACGCCGGCGCGCGCAAGCACATGACCTGTGGGATACATCAGGGTACGGCCGCTTCGGGCACACTGGGTACAGAGCCACAGGGGAGCACACATGACTTCGAGCATCTTGCGGACGCGCACTTGGTCCATGCCACTGGCACTGACCGTCGCCCTGGTCGCTGGCTGTGCCCACGCGCCCGCCGACATACCGCCTCCCGCCACGGGGACGGCCGCCGAGCGCTGGCGCGACGACGTCGCAGCGATTTCCGCCGCATCGCCAGAGGGACGACGCCTCGCCATCGAAGCCCGGCTGACAGAAGGATCGTTCGCCTGGCAGGCCCAGCCGTTCACCCTCGACGGCGAACAGGGCACCAACGTGCTCGCCCGGGTCGCGGGCGACGCCGAGGCCCCCCTGCTGCTGCTCGGTGCGCACTACGATCGCGTCGATGCCGGCCAGGGCGCGACCGACAATGCCTCCGGCAGCGCCGTGGTGCTTGCACTGGCCGAACGGTTCCAGGCGCGGCCGCTGCGCCACTACCGGGTCGCCATCGCATTCTGGGACCTTGAAGAGCGGGGCCTGATCGGCGCGCGCGCCTATGTCGAACAGGGTGGCGAGCGTCCCGCCCAGTACGTGAACTTCGATGTGTTCGGCTGGGGCGACACCGTGTGGATGATGACGCGCGAACCCGAGGATACCCTCGTGGACGCTACCCGCGCCGCCTCCGAAGCGCTTGGACTCGGGTTGTCCGCAGGCGATGCGTACCCGCCCACCGACCACCTCGCGTTCATCAAGTCCGGCTGGCCCGCGGTGTCGTACTCGCTCGTGGGGGCGGACGAAATCAAGGGCATCCTCGCGATGTACGGCGGCGAGCATCCGCCGACCCCGCCCCGCGTCATGGAGGTGATCCACAGCGAGCACGATACGGTCGAGAAGACCGATGCCGTGGCCGCGAGCCGCGGCGTGGACGCCATCGAGGCCGCCTTGCGCCAATGGGATGCGCAGGCCGTGCCCTGATCTCCCGCGCGGTCAGCCGCCGCTGTCTTCCAGCTCACCCCATCGCGTATAGGCCTCGTCCAGCGCGGCCTGCACCTCGCCCAGCTCACTGGCATGTGCGGCCGCGGACGCGGCATCGCGCTGATAGAAATCCGGCTCGCTCATCGCGGCCGTCAGTTCCGAAAGCCGGCTTTCCATGGCTTCGATGCGTGCCGGCAACGCGTCCAGCTCCCGTGCATCCTTGTAACTGAGTTTCCGGCGGGCAGGCGCCGCCGGAACCGGGGCCGTGGCGACGGGGGTCACCGCCGGCGCGGGTGCCGTAGCCGTAGCCGTAGCCGTAGCCGTAGCCGCGGCCACGGGCACCGGGCGCTGGCGCAGCCAGTCGCCGTAGCCTCCCACATACTCGCCGACGCGCCCCCCGCCTTCCATCACCAGCGTGGATGTCACCACGTTGTCGATGAAGTCGCGGTCGTGGCTTACCAGCAACAAGGTGCCCGGGTAATCCGCGAGCAGCTCTTCGAGCAGCTCGAGCGTCTCGACGTCGAGGTCGTTGGTCGGCTCGTCCATCACCAGCAGGTTCGACGGCTGCGCGAACAGCTTGGCGAGCAGCAGCCGGTTGCGTTCGCCACCGGACAGGCGGGTGATCGGTGCACGCGCGCGCTCCGGCGTGAACAGGAAATCCTGCAGGTACCCGATCACGTGCTTGGAGCCACCGCCGACTTCCACCCGGTCGCGGCCTTCGGCCACGTTTTCCAACGCGTTCCAGTCCTCGCGCAGAGTCGCGCGGTACTGGTCGAAATAGGCCACCTGCAGGTTGCTGCCCTGCTTCACCTCGCCCCGTGCAGGCGCCAGTTCGCCCAGCAGCAGCTTGAGCAACGTGGTCTTTCCGCTGCCATTGGGACCGATCAGGCCGATCCGGTCGCCGCGCATGATCGTCAGGTCGAGCCCCTGCACGAGGACCTGGTCGCCATGCGCGAAGCCCAGGCCCTTCGCCTCGATCACCTTGCGGCCGGAGGCATCGGACTGCGCCATCGCCATCCGCACGTTGCCCTGCAGCTCGCGGCGCTGGCCACGCTCCACGCGCATCTGCTCGAGCCGCCGGACCCGGCCTTCGTCCCGGGTCCGACGTGCCTTGATGCCCTGGCGGATCCAGACTTCCTCCTGGGCCAGCAGCTTGTCGAAGCGCGCCTGCTCCTGCGCTTCGGCATTGAGGCGCTCCTCGCGGCGCCGCACATAGTTGGCCCAGTCGCCCGGCCAGGAGGTCAGCTGGCCACGGTCGATCTCGACGATGCGGGTGGCGAGCGACCGCAAGAAGCGGCGGTCATGGGTGATGAACACCAGCGCCCCGGGCCAGGCCTTGAGGAAGCCCTCCAGCCAGTCGATCGCCTCGATGTCCAAGTGGTTGGTCGGCTCGTCCAGCAGCAGGATGTCAGGGCCCGCCACCAGCGCGCGCGCCAGCAGCACCCGGCGCTTCATGCCGCCTGACAGCCGGTCGAACACCGCGTCGCCATCCAGTCCGAGCCGCTCCAGCGTCTCGGTCACGCGCTGGTCCAGCGCCCAGCCATCGGTGGCCTCGATACGCGACTGCACGCGCGCCAGCGCATCGGTATCGACCACGTCGGCATGGCTCAGGTGGTGGAACTCGGCCAGCCACGCACCCAGCTCGCCCAGGCCACCGGCGACCACGTCCCAGACGTCGCCACTGGCGCCAGCGGGTACTTCCTGCTCCAGTCGCGCGACACGCGCGCCATCGGCTCGGCGCACTTCGCCGTCATCGGGCTGGAGCGTGCCGTCGATCAGGCGCAGCAGGGTCGACTTGCCGGCGCCGTTGCGGCCGATCAGGGCGATGCGCTCCCCCGCCTCGATGGCCAGGTTGACGCCGTCGAGCAGCAGGGGGCCGCCGACGCTGTAGTCGACGTCGATCAGGTTGAGCAGGGACATCCGGCCATTCTAGCGGGCCGGCTCCGCTCGCCCTAGTCGATCCGCACGATCCGGGTCGCGACCGGGTCCGGCTGTACCAGCCGGAGGACGATGTCGACCTCATCCCCCTCCCGCAACGCCGAGAGCGGCAGCGGCGAGCCATCCAGCGCGACTGCCACGGTAGAGGCGTCGTGCCTTACCCGGACGGCATTGAGGCTGCCGACCTGCTGGATGGTCGCGGTCCCGCTGGCATGGTTGATCGAGGCGATGCTGCCATGCAGGTAGCTGCCCCAGGGAAGCGGCTGTGCCGGTGCGTTCAGCACCTGTACGTCGACGGCTTCGCCGCCACGCGCGGCGTCGGTCAGGACCCGGACCCGGTTGCCCACCCGCAGGCCACTTGCGCCGGTCGCCCGTCCCACCGGAACACGCGTCTCGCCGCCCTGTCCCAGCGCACTCCCGGTCCGGGCATCTTCGGCCAGGGTGAAGTAGCCCTCGTCCACGTGCACGGAGGCCACGCTTCCGATCCGATAGCCTTCGGCGGTCGTCGTGGCGGTCGGGCTGCCGCCACTGGACGCGCAGCCCGCCAGCCAGAACAGAGTGACCGACAGCGCGGCCGGCAGTGCGCGGGAAAGAATGCGGCTGGACATGGTGCTCTCGCGTGGTGGGACCCGGCCGTCATACACCCGGGCGCGTCGAGGAATCATGAACTGCAGGACAGCATGGAGCAGCCCGGCCGGTCGCGTGCCCAGTCCGGTCGACGGGCCGCAAACGCCTCGCACCCGGGCTGGACATCGTAGGGGCGGCGCAGCACGGCCTGCAGATCGGCGATGCCCTGCAGGTCGCCGGCCTCCGCCCGGTCGATCGCCTGTTGTGCCAGGCAGTTGCGCAGGACGTAGCGCGGATTGGTGGCATCCATGAGCGCCTTGCGGTGCTCGGCCGGCAGCGGGTCGTCCACGATCCGGAGGGCGTAGCGCTGCAGCCACGCCTGCAAGCGGCTTTCGATGCCTTCGCGCCCCACGTCCGAATAGAAGGCCTCCTCGAAAACGGACGGGTTGGGGGCGCCCGGATCCACGTCGCCGAGCAGGCGGAAGAACAGGGTCATGTCGACCTCGCCCTCGCGCAGCAACCCGCGCAGGTCCTGCATCAGCCCGATGTCCTCGTCGCGACATGCGTCCAGCCCCAGTTTCCCGGCGATGTTGCCGCGCTCGGCCTGGTTGAAGGTCTCCACGAATCGCGCAAGGCCCGCCTGCAACGGTGCGGCATCTCCCGCCAGGGGCGAAAGCGCGCCCGCCAGGCGCCCCAGGTTCCAGTACGCCACTTGTGGCTGGGCACCGAAGCGGTAGCGCCGATGCTGGCGGTCCGTCGTGTTGGGCGTCCAATCCGGGTCGAAGTCGTCGATCCATCCGTACGGGCCATAGTCGATCGTGAGCCCGAGGATCGACATGTTGTCCGTGTTCATGACGCCATGGACGAAGCCCACGCGCATCCAGTGCGCCACCATTACGGCGGTACGCGCGCATACCTCCGCGAACCAGTCACTTAGCAGGGCGTCGCCCTGGCCCCGCAGGTGCGGGAAGTCACGGCGGATGCAGAAGTCCACGAGTTGGCGCAGCAGGCCGGTCTCGCCACGCGATGCGGGCAGTTCGAAATGACCGAAGCGAATGAAACTCGGCGCCACCCGACAGACGATGGCGCCCGGTTCGGGCTCGGGGTGCCCGTCATAGAACATGTCCCGGACCACGTCCTCGCCGGTGACGACCAGGCTCAAGGCCCGTGTCGTGGGGATGCCCAGGTGGTGCATGGCCTCGCTGCACAGGAACTCGCGGACGGAGGAACGCAGCACGGCCCGGCCATCGGCGCTTCGTGAATAGGGGGTCGGCCCCGCCCCCTTGAGCTGCATTTCCCAGCGTTGGCCGGTCGGGTCCAGTACTTCGCCCAGCGTGATCGCCCGGCCGTCGCCGAGTTGCCCCGCCCAGTGTCCGAACTGATGCCCCCCATAGTTGGCGGCGAAAGGCGCCATGCCGTCCAGCAAGCGGTTGCCGGACAGCACGGCCGCCGCTTCCGGGGTCGACAGCCATGCAGGATCAAGGCCCAGTGTCGCGGCCATCTCGTCCGACCCGGCGATCATCCGCGGCGCGCGCACCGGCGTCGGCATCACCGACGACCACGCGGCTCCGGTCACCTGCCGCACCCCGCTGCCCCGCTCGGGGTCTCCGGGCAGGCCGCTTACAAAGGCATTGTCGAAGCGTAGACTGGGCATGAAGGCATTGGAACGGATGTGCGGGACGAAGGCCAGCCGGCCTCGTCCGTTCCGGATCCGGGCCGGGCGCCGTGGGAGCGGTGCCAGGGATGCGAGGGAGCGCGCCAGAGGTCGCCAGAGGTCAAGGGGGCGAACACGGGTGAAATCATTGTTCTCCGCGAGGGGCTGGGCCGAGGACCGCCTGCCCGAGGCCGAGTACCTGCGCTTCCGTCGCTTCGCCTACGCGAAGATGCGGACAGGCCTGAAGGTGCTGATGTTCAGCATGCCGTTCCTGTTCGCGATCGGCTGGGCGCGCGACGTGGCGGTCCTGGGCGAGGCGGCGCAGTGGACGCTGCTGCTGCGCCTCGCCCTGGTGCTCGGCCTCCTGGCGTTGGCCACGCTGACCTGGCTCTCCGGCTTCAGCCGCGCCGCCGAGGTATTCGGCAGCTTCTACGCCCTGCTGTTCGGGACCGCGATCGCCCTCACCACCGCGATCGAGCCGATTCGCCTGAGCCTCACGCACGTCCCGTTGATGCTGATGGCGGTGATCTTCCTGCCCTATTCGATCTCGCGCTGGGCCGCTGCCGCGACCGCCGCCGGCCTGGTCATGCCCCTGCTGGTCCTGCTCTGGTACCTGGAATCCCCCGCAGCGCTGTGGGCCGCCTACCTCCTGTTCTTCGGGATGGGGTGCGCGATCGGTCTCATTCAGCGCCGCGCCCAGCTGAAGGCATCGCTGGACGTCTTCCTGCACCGCCAGCGCCTGCTGCATCGCCTGCATCGCGACACCCTGACGGACACCATCAACCGGGAGGGCTGGGAAACCCGTGCCCATCGCCTGCACCGGATCCAGCGCGACATGCGCGAGCCGCTTTCGGTCATCCATTTCGACCTCGACCACTTCAAGGCGGTCAACGAACAGGTCGGCGAGACCCACGGCGATGCCATCCTCGCCGCCGCATCCGATGCGATGAAAGCGCATCTGCGCCATGGCGACCTGCTCGCGCGGATCGGCGGGAAATCCTTCGTGATCCTGCTGCCCGGCAGCAATGCCGCCGCCGCGATGCGCGTGGCCGAGCGCATACGCGCGGCAATCTCGGGATTGCGGATGGGCCCGGCGGTGAGCGCGAGCGCCGGCGTGACCCAGACGCGTTCGAACGAGCCGCTGAAGAGCGCCACGCGTCGCGCCGAAGCCGCGATGCGCGAAGCGAAAGAGCGCGGACGCGACCGCGTTGTGCTGGCCTGAACAGGGCCCAACACCGCTGCCCGCCCCGCCCGCCTTCACCGGCGCTTCCCGGGGCATCCCGGTAGAATGGGCCTTTGGCCCTCGCGGGCAGTACGAGGGTTTCCCCGATGAGTGACGACACCCCTGTCCCCGGCTTCGATGCCCTGGGGCTTCCCGAGCCGTTGCTGAGGGCGCTGTCCGCCGTGGGCTATGAGTCGCCCTCGCCGATCCAGGCCGCCACCATCCCGCCCCTGCTGGAAGGTCGCGACCTGCTGGGCCAGGCCCAGACCGGTACCGGCAAGACCGCCGCGTTCGCCCTGCCCGTGCTGGCCCGCGCCCAGCCGGGGCAGAAAAAGCCGCGTGCGCTGGTGCTCGCGCCGACCCGCGAACTGGCGATCCAGGTCGCCGAGGCGTTCCAGAAGTACGCAAACCACCTGCCGGGCTTCCACGTGCTGCCGATCTACGGCGGCCAGAGCTACCACCCGCAGCTGGCCGCGCTGCGCCGCGGCGTCGACGTCGTCGTGGGTACGCCGGGCCGCGTGATCGATCACCTGGAGCGCGGGTCGCTGGACCTGTCCGAACTCGAGTGCCTGGTGCTCGACGAAGCCGACGAAATGCTGCGCATGGGCTTCATCGACGATGTGGAGGCCGTGCTCAAGAAGACCCCGGAAACGCGCCAGGTCGCGCTGTTCTCCGCGACGATGCCGGCGCCGATCAAGCGCATCGCCCAGACCTACCTGCGCGAGCCGGTCGAGATCGCGATCCAGGCCCGCACAACGACGTCCGACAACATCCGCCAGCGCTATTGGTGGGTCAGCGGCGTGCACAAACTGGATGCGCTGACCCGCATCCTCGAGGCCGAGCCCTTCGACGCGATGATCATCTTCGCGCGCACCAAGCAGGCCACCGAGGAACTCGCGGAGAAGCTCACCGCCCGCGGTTTCGCGGCCGCGGCGATCAACGGCGACGTGCAGCAGCAGCAACGGGAGCGCACCGTCCAGCAACTCAAGGACGGCCGGATCGACGTGCTGGTCGCCACTGACGTGGCCGCGCGCGGCCTGGACGTCGAGCGCATCAGCCACGTGCTGAACTACGACATCCCCTACGACACCGAGAGCTACGTCCACCGCATCGGCCGCACCGGCCGCGCGGGACGCAGTGGCGACGCGATCCTGTTCGTCACCCCGCGCGAGCGCGGCATGCTGCGGGCGATCGAGCGCGCGACCCGGCAGACTATCGAACAGATGGAACTGCCCAGCATCGACACGGTCAACGAGCAGCGCGTCAACAAGTTCCTCGGCCGCATCGGCGAGTCGCTGGAGCGTGCCGACCTGCCGATGTTCCGCGACCTCGTCGAACGCTACGAGCGCGAGAAGAACGTGCCGATGGCCGAGATCGCGGCCGCGCTGGCCTGCCTGGTGCAGGGCGAGCAGCCGCTGCTGCTCGACAAGCCGAAGGAAAAGCCACGCGCCGAGCGTCCCGAGCGTGGCGACCGCCCGCGCGGTGAGTTCGACCGTGCACCGCGCAACCGTGGCGAGTCGATGTTCGACGACGCAGCGCCGCGTGGGCGCGCCACCCACACGCCCGATGCCGGCATGGAAACCTTCCGGATCGAGGTCGGTCACCGCCATGGCGTGAAGCCGGGCAACATCGTCGGCGCGATCGCCAACGAGGCCGAGCTGGAAAGCCGCTACATCGGCCGGATCGACATCCAACAGGAGTACAGCTTCGTCGACCTGCCCGAGGGCATGCCGCGCGAGCTGATGGAACACCTGAAGAAAGTGCGCGTGGCGGGCCAGCCGCTGCGGATCAGCCGGCCGGGTGACATGCGCGAAGCAGGTGCCGACGCCCGCGATGGCCGGCCACCGCGCCGCCCGCATCCCGGCAAGCCGGGCCACAAGCCCCGGCACGCCGGACCGAAGAAGCCGCACCGCGGCCGCTGATAGGCGCATCCAACGCTTGTGCCGGATCGGCATGGCGACCTGAGCAGCGGTCATCTGCGGCCGCTGCACCGCGAGGCGCGGCTTTGGCATAGTGGCGCGAACCCCACACCGCCGTTCGCGGTCCGCGCCCCATGCCCCGCATCCAGGTCTTCCAACACGTCGCCGCCGAGCCGCTGGGCACGCTGGACCCGCTGATCCGCCAGCGTGGCCACCGCATCCGCTTCAGCAATTTCGAGCGCGAGCCCGACCTGCAGCCGAACATGGAACGCTACCGCGGCCTCGTGGTACTGGGCGGCCCGATGAACGTCGAGGAGAAGCACAGCCGGCCCCACCTGCTGGCCGAGCTGCGCGCGATCGAACAGATGCTCACGCTGGGACGCCCGGTGCTTGGCATCTGCCTGGGCGCGCAACTGCTCGCGCATGTGCTCGGTGCGCCGATCCGGCGCCACCCGGTGCCGGAGGTCGGCTGGCATGAGCTCGCCACCACCGAGGCCGGTCGCAACGACCCGGTCCTGGCTCCGCTGGGCGCGGTCGCGCCGGTGTTCCAGTGGCACCGCTACAGTTTCGAGGTGCCCGGCGATGCTACCCACCTCGCGCGCTCGCCACTCTGCGAGCCACAGGCATTCCGCTGGGGCGACAACGCCTACGGTTTCCAGTTCCACCTGGAAATGGACGAGCCGCTGATCGAACGCTGGCTGGCCAATCCCCGCTACCTCGAGGAGCTGGCCGACCACGGCCATGCGACCGATGTCGAGGCAATCCGCCAACAGACCCGCGCCCACATCGCGACGATGAAGGCGCAGTCCGCCCAGGTGTTCAATGCCTTCCTCGACCTGGTCGGCCGACCGCAGCGCCGCGTCACCCTGCCGTCGCGCGAGTGGGTGTGAGCCCGTCGAGGCGGAACCCGCTCTTGAACGCCCGCTCCCGACCGTCGACCGGATCGCGAAAGCGCAGGCTTCGCGCGAGCAGCTGGAGCGGCGCGCTGAAGTCGCCCGGCGCGCGCGGGCACGACGTCGGATAGGTGCGGTCGCCTAGGATCGGTGCCCCCAGCGATGCCATGTGCAGGCGCAACTGGTGCTTGCGCCCGGTCACCGGCACCAGGCGATAGCGCCAAGGCCCCTCCCCGGCCGGACCTTCGATCACCTCGATCCGGGTCGCGCTGTTCGCCACGCCTTCAACCTCCTGCATCCGGAAGAAGGGCGAACCGCGGACGATCCGGCTGCGCCGGACGTGGGGGAACTCGATGCCGGGCAACGGCCCGGCAAGGGCCTCGTAGTGCTTGTGGATGCGGCGCCCGGCGAACAGGGCGGCGTAGGCCGGCCGGGTCGCCGCGTCCAGCGAGAACAGCACCAGACCCGCCGTCTCGCGGTCGATGCGGTGCAGGGGGGCGATGTCGACGAGCCCGGTCTCACGTCGCAGGCGCGCCAGCAGGGTTTCGGCGACATGGCCACCCGCCGGCGTGACCGGCAGGAAATGCGGCTTGTCGGCCACCAGCAGGCGCGCGTCGCGATACAGGACGCGCGCCTCGAACGGCACGCGCGGTTCGTCCTCGACTTCGCGGAAGTAGCGGAGTTCCAGGCCCACGCGCCAGGGCGCATCGGCCCGCAGTGGCGTGCCGTTCGCGTCCAGCACGCGTCCCCGTTCGAATCGCGCCTGCCAAGTCTCCCGTGGGATTCCCGGGAACGCCGCGCACAGGCCGTCGAGCAGGTTCGCCCACCTGCCAGGCAACAGCTGATAGCGGCTGGCGGCGACGCCGTCCTCGGACACGAATGGGGCGGACATGCGCGCAGCATAGCCGCAGGCCACCCGGCCCGTGCCGCTAGAATGCGCGTTGTTCCGGGATGATCATGGTGGATGGGTGGCGCTGGCTGATTTCGATGCGCTGGTGGTGGGCGGGGGTGCCGCCGGCCTGATGTGCGCGATCGCGGCCGGCCAGCGCGGCCTGCGCGTGTGCGTGGTCGAGCACGCGAACCGCGTCGGAAAGAAGATCCTGATGTCGGGCGGCGGCCGCTGCAATTTCACCAACACCGGCACCACGCCGGCGAACTACCTGTCGGCGAATCCGCATTTCTGCAAGTCCGCCCTCGCCCGCTACACGCCCTGGCACTTCATCGAAATGGTGGAGCGGCACCGGATCGCGTTCCACGAGAAGGAGCTCGGCCAGCTGTTCTGCGATGAGTCGTCGAAGCTCATCGTCCGCATGCTGCTCGACGAGTGCGAGGCCGCCGGCGTCCGGGTCGAAACCTCATGCAGCATCGAATCCGTCGAACACGCCGACGATGGCCGTTTCGCGCTGAAGACCTCGCACGGGCGCCTGCGCGCGCCCGCGCTGGTCGTCGCCAGCGGGGGCTTGTCGATCCCCAGTATGGGCGCCAGCGGTTTCGGATACGACCTGGCGCGCCGCTTCGGGCATTCGGTGCTGCCGCTGCGCGCGGGCCTGGTGCCGCTGACCCTCAGTGGCAAACACCAGGACCACATGGCCGAGCTGAGCGGCGTCGCCCTGCCGGTCACGGCCCGCTGCAACGGCCAGGCCTTCACCCACACGATGCTGGTCACCCACCGCGGGATCAGCGGGCCTGCGATCCTGCAGATCTCCTCGTACTGGCAGCCCGGCGACGACCTGCGGCTGGACCTGCTGCCCGGCGAAGACGCGCTCGACTGGCTGCGGCGCCACCAGGCCGAACGGCCCGCCACCGAACTCAAGACCGTGCTCACCGAGGCCATGCCCAAGCGCTTCGCACAGCGCCTGTGCGACATCTGGTTGCCGGGCGATCGCGCGCATCGCCCGATGCGCCAGTTCACGCCCGCGCAGCTGCAGGCGATGGCCCGGGTGTTGTCCGATTTCCCGCTGGTCGCGAGCGGCACCGAGGGCTATCGCACCGCCGAAGTCACCCTCGGCGGCGTCGATACCGGCGAACTGTCGTCGCGCACGATGGAATCCCGCCTGATCCCCGGCCTGTACTTCATCGGCGAGGTCGTGGACGTCACCGGCTGGCTCGGCGGTTACAACTTCCAGTGGGCCTGGGCCTCCGGACAGGCCGCCGGCACCGCGCTCTGAAGCACAGGCGTCGTTTCAGTCCCCGTCGACCGGCGCCAGCCGCAGGTGGTGGAAGTCGAAGCTGAAGTCGGTCTTGGGCGAGATCGCCTCCATGCGCGCACCGGTGACCTTGCCGTCGACATCCAGGCTGAAATTCACGAACGCATCGGCGTTGAGCCAGCGCTGGTCCCAGCGGACGATGAAGCTGTCGTGCTGCCAGTGCGACAGCGTGCCGACCAGCGCCGGCGTCCGGGTGAAGCGCAGGCGCAGGTCGCGACCGGCCTGTTCGACCACCACGTCGCCATACCAGGGGTCGCGGTAGGTGCCGGCGTAGGACGCGAGCGGCAAGGACGGCTTCGATCGCGCGTCACGGGCGGCGAGGTGTTTCTCCCAGTCCTCGTCGGCCTTTTCGTCGGCCTGGGCCACGGCCGCGCGGTAGGCGGCCAGCCAGTCGGTTTCGGGGGCGCCCAGCATCAGGTCCAGCGCGCGCAGGGTGACCGCGTGGAAGGCCGCGCCGACCTCGGCATTGGTCAGCACGATCACGCCCACGCCTTCTTCGGGCACCAGGGTGAGCCGCGACACCATGCCCGGCCAGCCGCCGGTATGCCAGACCAGCTTCTCGCCCCGGTAGTCGGTGAGCGTCCAGCCCTCGCCATAGCCGGCGAAATTCGGCGTCATCGGCTTGAGTTCGGGCACTGGCGGATCGCGTACCGGGATCGGCGTCACCACGCTCCACATGGCGCGCAGGCGGGCTTCGCCCAGAAGGCGTTGTTCCTGTCCCGCCGCGTCGACATAGGTGCCACCCGCCAGCAGCATGTCCATCCAGCGGCCCATGTCATGGACGCTGGAATACAGGCCGCCCGCACCGGAGACGTTGTGCCAGGTCAGCGGCGGCGCCGGCTCCAGGTTGGTGAAGTCAGCCTTGGCATAGCCCGTGGCAGCGTTGTCGCCCGGGCGCAGCGCATCGGCGTTGTAGCGCGTGTCGGCCATTCCAAGCGGATTGAAGATGCGCGCCTGCAGGAAGTCGGCGAAGGGCTGTCCGCTGGCCGCCTCGACCACCAGCTGGGCGACACCGAACAGGATGTTGTCGTAGGCGTACTGGCCGCGGAAACCGCCGTCGAGGGGCACGTCGCGCAAGCGGCGGGCGACCTCCTCGGTGCTGTAGTCGGTGGTCGGCCAGTACAGCAGGTCGCCTGCGCCGAGCGCGAGGCCGCTGCGGTGCGCGAGCAGGTCGCGCACGCGCATCTCGCGCGTCACGTAGGGATCGGACATCCGGAACCACGGCAGGTGGTCCACCACGCGGTCGTCGAGCGAAAGCTTGCCTTCGTCGGCCAGGATCGACAGCGAGGCCGCGGTGAACGCCTTGGTGTTGGACGCGATCGCGAACAGGGTGCGCGGCTCGACGGGCTGGGCCGCCTCGACATTGCGCAGGCCATAGCCGCGCTCCAGCACGACCTCGCCGTCCTTGACGATGGCAACCGCGATGCCCGGCACGTCGAAGGCCTCGCGCACCTGTTCGACGTAGGCGTCGAACCCGGCCAGCCGCGCAGCGGGGTCGGCGGTGGCCTCCGTGGCTGATGAGGCAGGCGACTGCGCGGAAGCCGGCATCGCCAACAGCAGCGCGACGGTGAGCCCGACGCCGAAATTCCACACGAACCGCTTCCCCATCGATCCAAGACGCATGCCCACTCCCCTGACTTGACCACCGGGCCGACGGATTCGGCCTGGACGCCGACGATACCGCAGCCTCGCCTGCCGCACCCGGCCTCGCAGGTCATACTGTGCGACCGTCCCCTGCACACGCCCGATGCCCGCGACACCGGCCCCCACGCTCGAATCCCTGCCCGGCCTGGCCGTGGTCGGCGGCGGCCCGGCCGGCCTGATGGCGGCGGAGACCGCGCGCGCCGCGGGGATCGAGGTCGATCTGTTCGAGGGCAAGGGTTCGGTGGGCCGCAAGTTCCTGATCGCCGGCAAGGGCGGCCTGAACCTGACCCACGGCGAGTCGCGCCCCAGGTTCGATACGCGCTACCGCGAACGTGCGGGCGACGTGGGCCGCTGGCTGGACGGCTTCGACGGCGATGCGCTACGCGACTGGGCGCGCGGACTGGGCGTCGATACCTACGTCGGCAGCTCCGGCCGTGTATTCCCGAGCGACCGCAAGGCCGCGCCGCTGCTGCGCGGCTGGGTCCGCCGGCTGAGGGAGCAAGGCGTGCGCTTCCACGTGCAGCACCGATGGACCGGTTGGGATGCCGATGGCGCCCTCTGTTTATCGACACCCTCGGGCACGCGGCGCGTGGGCGCGCCCGCCACCGTGCTCGCCCTGGGCGGCGCGAGCTGGCCGGAGCTGGGTTCGGATGGCACGTGGGTCGAGCCGCTGGCCCGGCACGGCATCGACATCCACGCGCTGGCACCCGCGAACTGCGGCTTCGACATCGACTGGAGCCCGCACATGGCCCGCCATGCCGGCGCGCCGCTGAAACCGGTGATCGCCCACTGGCGTGACGCGGACGGTACTTCGCATGCCCTGCAGGGCGAATGCGTGCTGACCGCCACCGGTATCGAGGGCAGCCTGGTGTACGCATGCTCGGCAGCGCTGCGCGACGCGATCGCGCGGGACGGCGAGGCGCTGCTGGCCCTGGATCTGGCCCCCGGCCGTGATGTCGGCAGGCTCGCCGCCGATCTGACGACCCCGCGCGGCAAGCGCAGCCGTGTCGAGCACCTGCGCCGGCACGCGGGCCTGTCGGCGGCGAAGGCTGCGCTGGTCCTCGAGGTGCTCGGCCCCGAAGGTCTGGACGATCCGGAGCGGGTGACGGCCACCATCAAGCACCTGCCGCTCCGGCTGCGTGCGCCCCGTCCGGTCGCGGAGGCGATCAGTTCGGCTGGCGGCGTGCGCCTGGAGGCGCTGGACGCCCAACTAATGTTGCGCGACATGCCGGGCGTGTTTTGTGCGGGCGAAATGCTGGACTGGGAGGCCCCCACCGGCGGCTACCTGTTGCAGGCCTGCTTCGCCAGTGGACGCCTCGCCGGACAGGGCGCCTGCGACTGGCTGGCCCGGCATGCGCCCGGCGCGATGCGATAATCGGGCGCCGCCTGTGAGCCGCCCGATGCGCATCCATCTGCTGATCCTGCCGTGCCTCCTGGCCCTGACCGCCTGCCAGGACCCGGGACCGCCACCGGGCGGCTCGGTGGCCGCGCTCGAACGCATCGACCGGGTGGAAGGCACGGGCGCGCTCGCCCGCTCCGGCATGGACGTCACCGTCCACTACACCGGCTGGAACTACGACGAACGCCAGCCCGACCTTCGCGGCGAAAAGTTCGACAGTTCGGTGGACCGGGGCGAGCCCTTCACTTTCCTGCTCGGCGCCGGCCGCGTGATCCGTGGCTGGGACGAAGGTGTCGCCGGCATGCGCGTCGGCGGCACGCGCGAACTCCGCATCCCGGCGTCGCTGGCCTACGGGCGCAAGGGCGCCGGCGGCGTCATTCCACCGAACGGTTCGCTGGTCTTCGAGGTCGAGCTGCTGGACGTGCGCGAACGCTGAGCGTTCACGCCGCGGCGGGCGACGGGTCCACGAGCGGCCGAAGGTCGGCGTCCAGCGCCACGCGATCATCGAAGACAAAGCAGCGGCCATCGTAATGCCGGCCCCCGACCTGCTCGAAGTACCCGAGGATGCCGCCCTCGAGCTGCAGGACGTTGTCCATGCCGGTGGCCTGCATCCACAGCGCGGCTTTCTCGCAGCGGATGCCGCCCGTGCAGAAACTCACCACCGTCGCATCCGCCAGGCCCTCGCGATGCGGGGCCAGGGCATCGGGCAGATCGGTGAAATTGTCGATCGGCAGGGTCATCGCCCCGGCAAAGGTGCCCTGCTCGATCTCCTCCCGATTGCGGGTATCCAGCATCACCAGGCGACGGCCGGCATCGTCATGCCCCTGGTCCAGCCAACGGGCCAGCTCGGACGGCGCCACGGCCGGCGCGCGACCCGCCAGCGGCGAGGCGTCCTCGCGGCGGAAGGCGATGATCTCGCGCTTGAGCTTCACTTTCAGCCGTCCGAACGGCTGCGCGGCGCTGTAACTGGTCTTGACGATGATCTCAGTGAATCGCGCGTCTTCGCGCAGCGCGCCGACAAAGCCATCGATCGCCGCCGGCGCGCCGGCCAGGAACAGGTTGAGCCCCTCGCCCGCCACCAGCACCGTCCCCAGCAGGCCACCCGCTTCGGCCCGTTCGCGCAGCCGGTCCGCGAGCACGCGCGGGGCCTCGATCGAGACGAAATGGTAGGCGGCGATATTGGCGAACATCCGGACATTCTAGGGGCCTGCGCCGGTCCCACCCCTGAACGCCACCGGGAACCGCCCTGCCTTCGCGCGGTCTGAACCTGTGCATCGGCAATCTGGTGCCGGGGTCGCGGACAGGCCGTCCAGCGGTCCTCGACGACAAGAACAAAGGAGGCCCAATGAAGGTTCAGATCAACACCGACAGCCACGTCCAGCACGATGATTCCCTGACGCGGCATGTCGAATCGGCGGTGGCCGGCGCCCTCGAACGTTTCGGCGACCAGGTTACCCGCGTCGAAGTGCACCTCCGCGACAAGAATGCGGGCAAGACGGGGGGCAACGACAAGCACTGCACGATGGAGGCCCGCCTCGAGGGCCTGCAGCCGATGACCGCGTCGGAGGACGCCGACACCGTGGCCTCCGCCGTCTCGGGCGCCGCCCGCAAACTGCAGCGCGTGCTGGACCACGCACTGGGCAAGCTGACCCACTGACCCACCACCCCGGACCCACGCTTCCGGGCGATGCGTGGGTCCCTCTCCCAGGGCCGCTCAGGCTTCGTCGAGCAGCCGTTGGTAGAGCGACACGACGCGGCCCATCAGCGTGTCGGTACTCCAGCGCCGCGCCTCGTCCGGACCTGCCTCGGACAGGCGGTCGCGCAGGGCGCGGTCTGACAGGACCTGGTCGACCGCGTCGGCGAACCCCGCCTCGTCCTCGGGCGCCACCAGTGCCGCGCGGGTGCCTTCCAGGACCTTCGCGGTGCCCATCACCGCCGTGGACACCACCGGGACGCCCAGCGCCATCGCTTCGGTCAGGACCAGGCCCTGCGTTTCGGTCGGCGAGGCGAACACGAACGCATCGCCGGCGCGATACGCGTCCAGCAGGGCGGTCGCGCGGTCGAGGTTGCCGTGGAAGCGCACGACCTCGTCCAGCCCGAGTTCGGTTGCCAGGCGTTTGAGGCGAGGCGCGTCGGGGCCTTCCCCGGCGATGATGAAACGCAGTCCCGGATGCCGTCCCCGCAGCCGCGCGGCGACGCGCAGCAGGAACGCGATGTTCTTCTCGACCGCCAGGCGGCTGACCGTGACCAGTACCGGAGCGTCCGGGGGGATGCCATGCCGGGTACGGAAGGCCACGCCATCGCCCCCCTTGAACTCTTCCAGGTCGATCCCGGTCGGTATCACTTCCGACGGCGTCTGGATCCCGTAGCGCCGCAGGACTTGGGTCATCTGCTCGCTGGGGACGATCAGCTGGTCGACCCCATGGCAAAGCGCCCGCGATACCCGGCGCGCGAACAGCCGCAGCGCGCCACCGGGCAACCAGGGCAGGTAGTGGGCGACGTATTCTTCGAAGTAGGTGTGGTACGTCTCCACCGTCGGGACCCGCATGGCATCCGACAGGCGGATGCCCAACCGATGGGCCTGGAACGGCGTATGGATGTGGATCACGTCCCAGCGGCGCGCCGACAATCGTTCGAGCGCATCGCGCATCGCGCCACCCCGGACGAGCCGGTCTTCCGGATCGAAGAAGATCGTGCGGGCCGGCAGGCGGATGAGCTCCATCCCCTCCAGTTCCCCGCCCCCGGCCCCGTACTCGGGCACCACGAGGGTCACGCGGTGGCCCATCTGCAACAGCGCGCGCGCGAACGTCCGGATGGAGGTCGACACCCCGTTCACGCGGGGGAAGTAGACGTCGGAAAGCATCAGGATCTGCATCCCGGCAGGCTATGTCCGCGGTATGACATCCGTGTTTCCCGGCACGCCCGCTGCGCGCCCCGCCGGGGGCCGTCGCACCCCGACCTGTCACGCGGACGTCACGAATCGTCCGGTTGCCCCGGCACCTTCCACAACGCTGCCAGGGTCAGCAATGCCGCCGCGCTCAGGTACAGCCCCACCGCGCCCAGTCCGTGGCGTTCGGCCAGCCAGGTGGCGATGTAAGGCGCCAGCGAGGCACCGAAGATGCCGGACAGGTTGAACGCCAGCGAAGCGCCGCTGTAGCGGACTTCGGCGGGAAACAGCTCAGCGAGGATGGTGCCGAGGGGACCGTACGTGAGCCCCATGATGCCCAGCCCCAGGGCGAGGAAGATCGCCGTCGAACCCGCGTGTCCTGCCGCGAACAGGGGCTGGAACAGCAGTCCGAACGCCATGATCGCGACGGTGGCGGCCACCATCATCCGTCGCCGGCCGACGCGGTCCGCATACAGCGCCGACAACGGGATCGTCGCGGCGAACAGCAGCACGCCGGCCATCTGCAGCCACAGGAAGGTTTCGCGCGCGTAACCCAGGCGCGACGTGCCCCAGCTCAATGCGAATACCGTCATCAGGTAGAACAGGACGAAGGTGGCGAGTGCGGACACCGTGCCCAGCAGCAGGGCCCGCGGGTGCCGGCGCAGCACCTCGGCCATCGGCATGGCGACCCGCGCCTGGCGGTCCAGCACCCGCTGGAATGCCGGCGTCTCCGTCAGGCTGAGCCGGATCCAAAGGCCCAGGAAGACCAGCACCGCGCTGCCCACGAATGGCAGGCGCCAGCCCCAGGCCATGAAGTCCGCTTCGTCCAGCAGTCCCGTGAGCAGCAGGAACGAGCCGGTCGCAAGAAGGAAGCCGAACGGCGCACCCAACTGGGGGAACATGCCGTACCACGCCCGCTTGCCGGGCGGCGCGTTCTCGGTGGCCAACAGCACGGCCCCGCCCCATTCGCCCCCCAGGCCCAGGCCCTGCCCGAAGCGGCACAACGCAAGCAAGGCCGGGGCGGCAACGCCCCATTGCGCGTGGGTCGGCAGCAGGCCGATGGCCACGGTCGACAGGCCCATCGTCAACAGCGCCGCCACCAGGGTGGCCTTGCGCCCCACGCGGTCGCCGAAGTGTCCGAACACCGCCGAGCCGATCGGGCGCGCGAAGAATGCCAGCGCAAACGTCGCCAGGGACTGCAGGGTGGACGAGGCCGGATCGTCCGCCGGGAAGAACAGCGAGGGAAAGACCAGCACCGCGGCCGTCGCGTAGATATAGAAGTCGAAGAACTCGATCGTCGTGCCGATCAGGCTGGCGAACAGCACCCGCCGCTTTGAGGGCGTCGCCTGCGCTGCGACGTCCCGTGTCACTCCATCTCGCCGCATGTGTCGCGCGTCTCCCGGTCTTCGCGTTCGCCGATTCTAGGCATTCGAGCCGTCCGTGCGGCTACTGTTTGCGGGTCACCGCGCGACGCAGGTTCGCACGCGCGGCCGCGTTGAAACGCTCATGGAAGAACTCGCTCAGGAAAATCCGGTCCCGGGCCAGCAATCCCTTCAGGAACCGCCGTCGATTGATCCGGAACAGCCAGCCGGGCACATGCCCCCGATATTCCCGGGCGATGGCCCGGTCGTAGGCGTCGAAGGCGTCTGGCGAGGCACCCAGGATCGCCATGTCGCAGTCGAGGAAATGCCGCACGTCGTCCGGACATGGATCGTCGTTGAAATCGTCCGGCGCGAACTGGCCGTGGCGGGCGGTCCACAGGATCAACTGGCCCACACGCGAAGCATCGATCCCGCCGTCCGGCATCCAGCGGGCGATCTCCTGCAACGCGAAGTCGGCGGACCGCGCTTCGTTGTCGCGTCGGGCCGGGTCGTACACGGCGTCGTGATAGAGCACCGCGAGCGCCACCTCCCGCGGCTGCCCCCAGCCCGGCCCTTCGGCCACCGCCTCGTAGTGGCGCGCCACTTCGCCGACATGCGACCAGGCGTGGTACGCGCGCGGCGGCTCGGCGTAGGCAGCCTGCAGGCGTTCGCGCTGTGCGTCGGACAACTCGATCACGGGGACGACTCCGCGGGCGGGCAAGGTGGCCATGATGCACCGCCCCATGACGGACCGACACGCCGCGATGGTGAAGCGCACTTGATACCGTTCATCGGCTTAAATATACCCTTCGTCAAACTTTGGTATCTTTGACATATTGCTGTAACCCACTCGCGGACGCCACGGGGTCTCATGGGGCCATCCAGAATCGTCGCCGGCCCGAAGCCGCAAGGAGCGAACCATGACCCTCAAGCCCCTCATCCCGCTGTTGCTGGCCGCCGCCGTGCCCGCTGCGTTCGCCCAGGGCGATCGCGAAGCCGTGCATACCTTCCAGGTCGACCTTGATGCGCAGGGTCGTGTCACCTCGATCGACCCGGTCGACGCCATTCCGGACGCGACCCGTGCCGCCCTGCAGGCGCACATTGCCAACTGGCGTTTCGAGCCCCGCGATGGCGCCACCCAAGCGACGCGCACCTACCTGCGGGTCGCCACCGCCGGGGAATCCAGCGCGACCTCCACGCCCCGCATCATCTCGGCGAGCACCGGCCCGGCGATGACGCACCTGACGCAACCGGTCTACCCGACCAGCGAGCTGCGTCGCGGCGAAGGCGGCGTGGTCGTGCTCGAAATCGCGGTCGGCGCGGACGGCCGCGTGCATGACGTGGGCTTCCATGGCGATCGCCAACAGGCGACCCGCTCCATGGCCCAGGCCGCCCGCGATGCTGCACTGGCCTGGCAGTTCACCCCCGAGCAGGTCGACGGCCAGCCGGTCGCGAGCACCGTCGTCGTCCCCGTGTGCTTCATGGCGGTCAATCCAGATCCCTACAGCTGCACCTGGCAGGGGCCGGAGGCGCGAAACCTCAGCCGCTACGCCGTGGTCAACCTCGACCCGGTGGTGCGCGTCGACATCCCGTCCCAGCAGATCGCGGGCTTCTGACCGCACGCGCTGCGACCGGCCGCGGAACCGCTCAGGCACGGTCCGCGGCACGCACCGCCGCGGCGGTGAACAGCACGTCGGTGGATGAGTTCAGCGCGGTCTCGGCCGAATCCTGGACCACGCCGATGATGAAGCCGATCGCCACCACCTGCATGGCGATATCGTTTGATATCCCGAACATGCCGCAGGCCAGTGGCACCAGCAGCAGCGATCCGCCGGCAACGCCGGACGCACCGCAGGCCGCCAGTGCGGCCACCACGCTCAGCAGCAACGCGGTGGGCAGGTCCGCCTGGATGCCCAGCGTGTGTACCGCGGCAAGCGTCAACACGGTGATGGTGATGGCGGCACCGGCCATGTTGATCGTCGCCCCGAGCGGGATCGACACCGAGTAGGTGTCCTCCGGCAGCCCGAGGCGCCGGCACAGGTCCAGGTTGACGGGGATGTTCGCGGCCGAACTGCGGGTGAAGAATGCCGTGATACCGCTTTCGCGCAGGCAGGTGAGCACCAGCGGATAGGGGTTTCGACGGGTCATCGCGAAGACCATCAACGGGTTGGCGACCAGCGCGACGAACAGCATGCTGCCGACCAGCACCCCCAGCAGGCGCAGGTAATCGAGCAGGGCCCCGAATCCGGATTCGGCCAGGGTCGATGCCACCAGGCCGAAGATGCCCAGCGGTGCAAAGCGGATCACCACGCGCACGATGAAGGTCACCGCGGCGGCAAGATCTCCCAGCACCTGGCGCGTCCCCTGCCCTGCATGCCGAAGCGCGATGCCAAGGCCCACGGCCCAGGCGAGGATCCCGATGAAGTTGCCCTGCAACAGCGCATTGACCGGGTTGTCGACGATCTTGAGCAGGAGGGTCTGCAGGACTTCGACGATACCCTCCGGTGGCGAGGTCGCGACGTCCGGTGCGGTGACCAGGGCCAGCGTGGACGGGAACACCATGCTCGCGCATACCGCCACCAGCGCCGCCAGCAGGGTCCCCGCCAGATAGAGCAGCAGGATCGGCCGGATGTGCGTGGACTCCCCACGCTTGTGATTGGCGATCGCCACCGCGACCAGCACCAGCACCAGGATCGGGGCGACCGCCTTCAGGGCGGAGACGAATACCGTGCCCAACAAGCCCGCCGAGGCAGCCCCGGCCGGCCACAGGGCCGCCAGCACGATACCGGCCACCAGGCCCACCACGATCTGCAGCACCAGGCTGGTCTTGAACAGGAAGGCCATCGGGCCCTTCGCGTCGGTGCTCATGCACTATTCCCCGGGATTGAAGCCCGGGCGACCGGGCAAGGCGTCCCACGATACGGCGCGCCCCGGGACTTGCCAACGGAGCCGGCCGGGTCCGGCATACTCGGGCCCCATGCCCGCCCAACGCTTCGCACGCTGGATCTCGGCCCTGCCCGACGCGATCACCGCCGCGTTCTTCCTGAGCCTGTGGGTGGCGCCCACGCTCTGGGGACCCACGGCGCTCCGGACGGCGCTGCTGATGATGCTGGTAGAATTCGTCCTGCTGCACGCAAGCGCGATGCTCGGCAGCATGGTCCTGTCCAACGGCGACGGAACGCGCAGGAAGGGTTGGCATGCCCTCCTGGGCTTTGGGCTTCTCTATCTGGTGTTCATCGCCGCATGGGCCTGGCAGTTCCGCGCCTGGTGGCCACTGCTGGCCTTCGGCTGGCTGCTCCTCGGCAAGCTCTGGCTGGTCTTCCAGCCCGCTCCGGACATGCGGCAGCGCCAGCGCATGCAATCCGAATGGGCCATCGGGGTCATGGCCTACCTCGCCGGAACATTCGCCACGGTGCTGCTGCCGGTGCCCCGCCTGGGCCTGGAGGCCTCGATCGTGGCCCAGGCCGAACTGCCCGGCAGCGGCCTTTGGGTCAGCAAGCCGCATACCGTCGTGGCCTTCGGTGCGTTCTATTTCGCGGTCCTGGCGATCACCCGGGCGCGGGGTACCGTGCTCAAGCACGCCGGCACCCCGTCACGCGGCTGAAGCCCGCTCGGCCCGGGCATCCGGGCCGGGCCGCACGCGTGGCCTACCGGACGAAAACACAGGGACACGCGGGCCTAGGCGAGGGGATCGTCGGGGCCGGGAACCGCCGTGATTCCCCGTGCGCGCCCGGAGCGGGCCAGCAGCGAGTAGACCTCCATCACCGTCTCCATCAGATTCCCACCGGTCGACTGGACCGCGGCATCGGCGTGGGCGGAAAGGCGACGCAGGCGGTCACGACGGCGGCACAGCCGCTCGATCGTCTCGAGTTCGTCTTCCATGATCCGGCGCACGTCGACCGGATCCAGGTTGTCGGGCAGGACGTCGGGGTACCAGTCCAGCGCGTCGAGGACCTGCCGGCAGAAGCGCGCGGAGGTCGTCCCCAGCCAGGCCTGGCTGGCCCCGTCCCGGCTGCGCCCGTCCCATGGAGACAAGCGGGTAAGCGCATGTTCCATCTCGTCCATCGCGCGGTCGAGCGGGCTGAAACGTCCCGGGTTCGTCACGGCGGGGCGTTGGGGCATCGGGATCTCCCTATCGGGATGCGGGCGCTGCCATGCGCGGGTGGGCGGAAGTCGACGCGGACTGGCATCCGAACCGCGACACGCGCTCGATGCATCCATCTTGACCAACGCAATCCCGTCGGGATACCGGCCCCTCGGCGCTCCTGCCAAGGCCGATACGATGGAGCCGGAATGCGAGCCACCGCCTAGAAGCTCGAAACCGTCTCGCCGCCGCGGGCCGCGAGCAGTGTCTTCGCCTGCTCGAGTTCGTCGTCGCTCCGTGCGTGCACGACCACCGCCGCGCGACCGGCGCGCAAGCCCGAGAGCACGCGATGCACGTAGGGATCGTGGTCGGGCCTCAGGCTGATCAGGCCTCCGATCAGCAGCCCCGCGAGCGTCCCGAAGAACAGCAACGCCACCACCGCCAGGATCGGCGATGCGGTCACGAGTGGCACGCCAACCAGATAGAGCACCGCGAACGCCGCGAGACCGGCAACGCCGCCACAGGCACCCATCACGAGGTGGGAACGTACCAGCGTCCGCTCGATGCCGGCGACCTCGGGTTCGAGTACGCGCCCCGGTGCCGGATCGCCCGGCGACAGCAAGCGGACCTGTCCGTTTGACAGGCCGATGGACTCTTTCACCCAGCGGGCGGCACTCGCCGCATCGCTGGCACTGGCGAACAACGCGGCCAACTTGTGGTCGTAATTCTCGCCGCTCACAAGACCGGGACTCGCCATGACCGTCCTCTCCAGAAGGGCATGGCTCCAGCATCCGAAGCGCCGGGTCTCGGCGGCGTGAAGCCGACCTGTTCAGCGCTTCCGCATGCAGCCGGCATTCACGAAAGCGGCGAGCGACCGTGGCTCAGCGAACGCGGTGGTAGGCCACCTGGTTCTGGCGGTCGCCGACCTGCGATGTGATGAAGCCGTCGCGCGACTCGGCGATGGTGAAGATCTCGTCGCCCACATGCAGCTCGCCGTTGTTGATCCAGCCACGCAGCGTATGCCCGTCCACCGTGGCCGTCATCTGGCCATCGCTGTTGATGGTCATGCGGATCGTCGCGTGATGCACCGGGTTGTAGCCCTGGAACGTCCCGACCATCCAGCCTGGCACGTAGGACGAATGGCGCGCCCCCTGGTAGTTGTCGTCCGTGTATCGCTGCTCGTCCTTGTTGGCGTTGTGCGCCATGGCCCCGAGGATGGCGGCCCCGATCAGGACGCCCGCCGCGACCTTCGCGTCATGGTGGCTGCTGTCGTGTCCACTGCTGCTGCCGCGGTTGTCGTCGTAGCCGTAGGTCAGAACTCGTTGACGTCGGCTTTTTCCAGCACCCAGCCTGCTTCGCCCGGGGCCAGCCGATAGCTGACCTGCCGTGTCTTGCCGGTCGCCTCGCCTTGCGGGCCCACGATCGGATAGCGCAAGGCCACCCGGTTCTCCACCACCGCGAGTTCGCTGCCCCCTGCATACCCCTCGCTCAGCGCCGGGTCGCTCTCCAGCGGCGGCAGGTAGATCGCGCTCAGGCTCTTGCGATTGTTGGAGGCATACGCCACCAGCCCGGCGCTGCCGCCCGCGTCCATGGGCTCGATGAACACGTAGACCTCGGGCGATCCGTTGCCATCGATATCCGCGACTTCCGCGTCTCGAACTGCTCCCGCAATCTGGCTGACCATCGGTTCGTTGGTGGCTTCGAGGCCGGACGGCGTCACGGTCAAGGTGCCGTCCCTTGCCTGGACATCGAACCGGATGCCCTGCAACTCCAGGGTTCGGCTGAACCCGTCCTCGCCCCCTGCACTCTCGCTCCCGGTGTTGGCCGTTTCAGCGGCGACCGGGTCGGGCAGTGCGGCCGGCGCTTCGTTGACCATGTTGGAATCGCTGGCAACTTCCGCATCCGGCGTGCTGGGCTGGCAGGCGACAAGTGCGACGCACAGGGCGGCGAGCATCGTGGTGCGTGTCATCTCAAGGCTCCTGTTGGGACGGATACCGCAGGCGGCAACCAGACGAGAGTAACGCACCCCGTTCACGTGATGGCGGCGTGCGATGAACAGGCGTGTGCGGACCTCCCGTCCGGCACGCCGAACCGCATGCACGAAAGACTGGAGGCGCACACATGGCCGCGCTTCGCAAAGGCCTGCGTTCCCTTGGACGACCCCGACGTGACAGGGCAGTCACACACGGGTCGATCGTCCACCTGGCAAGGAAATGGATGTCGCAATCATGCCGACCGCAATCTCCCCTCCCCCTCGTCCGCGTCGCCATGAATCATCGGCGAGCGGACGCGCGTGCGTCATGAGCGGCGACGTTCCGTCACCAGGCATCCCCCACATGGATGCACCCTGCATCCATCTTCATGGAGCTCCGATCATGGAAGCACGTACCCACAACTCCCACCCGACCCGCCTGATCGCTTCATTGGCAGGCGGCCTGCTCTTGAGCGCAACCCTACTGCCGGCGAGTGCCGCGGAGACGCTGCTACGCATCCCCGGTGGCGATGTCGTCCAGCTCGACGCCCCGCGCGGGGCGCAACAGACGCTCGCCGCGACCGGCCAGCGCCTGCACCCGTTCGCCACCGCCGAGCAGCGCGCGAAGGTGCCGGCACTGAAATGGACCGCGACCACGCCGCGACTGGATCCACGCGATGCCGTCGAACTGCAGCGCAGCCTGCGCCTGCCGGCGGGGAATGCCACGGGCGGCGACGCTCCGCCTTTCGCCGAGTACATGGCGCGCGCCGACTTCCCGCAGGCCTGGGACGCCATCGATCGCATGGACGCCGTCGATCCGGGCGAAAAGGACGACGTCCGCATGCAGGACGACGACCGCATGGGCACCTTCGATGGCGCCCACTACGGCTACGCGCGCTTCCCGGGCAACTACTACACGTCCCGCTGGAAGATCGCGCCGTGGAACAAGATCGGGAAGCTTTACTTCACCAAGCCCGATGGTGGCGGATCCTACTGCTCCGCGAGCGTAGCCAGCGGGAACTCGATCCTGATCACGGCCGCGCATTGCGTCTACACGCGCGGCCAGGGCTTCAACTCGAACTTCGTGTTCGTGCCCGCGGACCGTTATGGAGTGGCACCGTACGGCAAGTTCGGCTGGCGCCAGGCCACGGTGCTCAGCGACTGGATCAACGTCGGAAGCCGCAAGTCCGACGTCGCGGTCATCCGCCTCGCAGGCGAGCAGTCGACCGGCAAACCGGTGACCGACTACGTGGGCTGGCTCGGTCGCTCGTGGAACCATGGGTATGAGCAGTACACCTACTCGATCGGCTACGCGAGCAACTTCAGCACCCAGTACACCACCGTCTGTGCCGGCACCACCTACCAGTCCGGCAACGAGGGCACCGACGTCCTGGTGCAGGGTTGCGACATGACCTACGGCAGCAGCGGTGGGCCGTGGCTGCGCAACTTCACCCACAACTCGCATGGCGGCAACCACGTCAATGCGGTGGTGAGCGGTCCGCACATCGGCGACTTCGGGGACAGCTACGTGGGCCCGCGTTTCAGCAGCTACAACATCGTGCCCCTCTGCAACGCGATCGGTTGCTGAGCCCCGCCACCGGGGGTTTGCACACGCCGCGCGGGACCTTCCCGCGCGGCGTTCGCGCTTCGATTCCTTAAGGTCCACGGCTTGACACCGGTATCACCGTCACCTGTACTGGAACGATGGACCGACACGCACGGCCACCGGAGGAACCCGAGCGAGCGTCGCCTGGCAGCATTGTGGCCCGTCGCATGCGCAATACCCTTCGGGCCGCAGCCGCCTCCGCCGGTCTCCTGCTCGCGATGGGCTTCGCCAGCGGACAGGATGAGGTGAGCGCGCCGTACACCATTGCCCCCGGCCTGTTCGACGCGGAGAGACCGGATGACCTCGGCCTCCGCCCTCCTGCAGGAACGCGAACCGCGACCGTGTTCGCACCGGAGGCCTTCGACCGTTTCAACAATGGGGTCGTGCTGATCGCATACCGCGACCATCTGTATGCACAGTGGCAAAGTTCGGCGCGCGACGAAGATGCGCCCGACACGCGGGTGCTCTACAGCCGCAGCGCGGATGGCGATGACTGGTCGCCACCCCGCGAGCTGGTCGGGTCCGGGGAAGGTGCCCGCATGCACTCCAGTGGTGGATGGTGGACCGACGGCGACACGCTCGTGGCGTTCGTCAACGTCTGGCCGACCGGCTTCCAGTCCGGCGATGGCGGCTTCACCGACTACGTCACCAGCCGGGACGGCGAGGCCTGGTCCAGCCCGCAACCGGTCCGCGACGCGAACGGCGAACCGGTCCGCGGCGTCATCGAGCAGGATCCGCACGCCATCGGCGAGGGCCGCCTTGTCACCGCCTTCCATCTGCAGCCGGGCCTGCGCGTCGCGCCCCACTTCACCGACGACCCGCTCGGCATCAGGGGCTGGACGCGCGGCCTGATGCCGAACCTGCCCCACGAAGGCCCGCAGAGCCGCGAACTGGAACCCAGCCTGTTCCTGCGTGACGGTTGCGCGGTGATGGTCTTCCGTGACCAGGCGTCCAGTCATCGGCAGCTTGCATCGGAGAGCTGCGACCGGGGCCTGACCTGGACGCGACCCGGGCTGACCGGCATGCCGGACGCCCGCTCCAAGCAGAGTGCCGGCAACCTGCCCGACGGCACGGCCTACCTGGTCAATGCCCCGAACGCCGGCAAGCCGAGGATTCCGCTCGCGGTCACCCTGTCCGATGACGGGCGCCATTTCGATCGCGCGTTCCTGCTCCGGGGTGGCGAGGACCTGCAACCCCTGCGTCATGAAGGGCGCTACAAGCGGCCGGGCTACCACTATCCCAAGAGCGTCGTTTGGAACGGCGCGCTCTGGATCGGCTACGCGACCAACAAGGAAGACGTGGAGGTGACGCGCGTGCCCCTCGCATCCCTGCGTCGCGTCGCCCCCTCGCCGGACCGCGACCGCCCGTGATGCCATGATGGAAAGGGCCGGCCCCGCGACGCGGGACCGGCCTCATGCGACGCAACTCCGGGTTGGATCACCAGATGCGGACGCGGTCCTCGGGCGCCAGGTACAGGGCATCGCCGGGCTGGACGTCGAAGGCCTCGTACCACGGGTCGAAGTTCCTGACCGGGCCGTTCGCGCGGTACATCACCGGCGAATGCGGGTTGGTCTTGATCAGGGTCAGCAGCGCTTCGTCGCGGTACTTGCCCTTCCAGATCTGCGCCCATGACATGAAGAAACGCTGGTCGCCGCTCAGGCCGTCGATCACCGGCGCGGGCTCGCCATCCAGGCTCAGCTTGTACGCGGTGTAGGCCATGGACAGGCCGCCCAGGTCGCCGATGTTCTCGCCCATGGTCAACGCACCGTTCACGCACTGCCCGTCCAGCGGGCAGTAGGCGTCGTACTGCGCGCCCAGTGCCTTCGTGCGCTCTTCGAACCGGGCACGGTCCTCGTCCGTCCACCAGTTGCGCTGGATGCCGGCGTGGTCCGACTTGCTGCCCTGGTCGTCGAAACCATGGCCCATCTCGTGGCCGATCACGGCACCGATACCGCCGTAATTCACTGCCGCGTCGGCGTTCACGTCGAAGAACGGCGGCTGCAGGATCGCGGCCGGGAACACGATCTCGTTGAAGGTCGAGTTGTAGTACGCATTGACCGTCTGCGGCGTCATGAACCACTCGTCGCGATCGGTTTTCTGGCCGACGCGGCGGTTCTGGTCCGCACGGTTGAAGCGGCGCAACTCGAGCGCGTTCGCGACCAGGTCACCCGGCACGATGTCGACCGCGCCGTAATCGGTCCACTTGTCGGGATAGCCGATCTTGGGGTGGAAGCTCTCGAGTTTGCTGTAGGCCTCCGCCTTGGTGGCTTCGCCCATCCAATCCAGCCCTTCGATGTTCTGCCGGAGCGCGGCGCGCAGGTTCTCGACCAGCGCGTCCATCGCCTGCTTCGCCTCGGGCTTGAAGTAGCGCGCGACATACAGCTCGCCCAGCGCATCGCCCAGTCCGTCCTTGGCGCTGACCATCGCCACGGCCCGCTTCCAGTCTTCGCGCTGGGCTTTCTGCCCACCGAGCACCTTGCCGTTGAACTCGAACGACGCGTCGTCGATTTCTCGGCTGAGCAGGCCCGCGTTGCCGTCGACCGCGTGGAACGCCAGGTAGTCGCGCCACACGGGCAGCGGCGTCGCGTCGATCACGTCGAGGACTGGCTGCACCGCATCCGGCGTCACGACGTTGACGCGCTCGGGAAGCGGCATCTCCTGGCCGCGCAGGTGCGCCGTCCAGTCGTAGGCCGGGTACTGCGCCTTCAATTCGTCGAAAGTCACGACGTTGTAGGTCTTCTCGCGATCGCGGCGCGCGGCGCGGTCCCACTGCGGCTTCGCCAGCGCCGTCTCCAGCGCCAGCACCGCTTCGGCACGGGCCTTGCCGTCATCCACGCCGGCGAAGCCGAGCATCTGCTGGATGTGCGCGACGTAGGCCTCGCGGATTGCGACGAAGCGCGCATCGTCGTTGAGGTAATAGTCTTTGTCCGGAAGTCCGAGCCCACCTACCGACAGCCCCAGCAGGTACTGGTCCGGGTCCTTGCGGTCGAGGCCCAGACCCAGCGATACCGGCGAGCCCGAGCCATCGATGTCCGCATTGGCGAATGCGGCGACCAGCGCTTCCCTGGAGTCGATCGCGGCGATGCGGTCCAGCACCGGCTGCAGCGGCGCGATACCGGCCGCGTCGCGCGTTTCACGGTCCATGAACGCATGGTAGAGGTCACGCATCTTCTGCTCGTTGCTGCCCGGCGCCAGGTCGTCGCGGGCGACGATCTCTTCCAGCAACGCGTGCACCTGCTCCTCGGCGCGGTCGCGCAACTGGTTGAACGACCCGTAGTTGGTCTCGTAGTCCTTGAGTTCGTAGGTATCGAGCCAGTGGCCGCTCACGTAACGGTTGAAGTCGTCGCCCGGCTTGACCGACGCGTCTCGGGCGCTGAGGTCGATGCCGAACTCGCCCAGCTGCGCCTTCGCCGGCGCCTGGGCCGTCGCATCGGGTGCCGCCGCCGTGCTGGCAGGCGGAGCATCACCGCCACATGCGGGCAGGACGAGGGCAAGGGCGACCGCGAGGCCGAGACTGAGCGACGAATACTTCATTGAATACTCCGGGTCCGGTTAACGCGGGAAGTCTAGGCGTCCCGGCCGACCCCAACCCGTGCCTTTGGTCCCGGTCCCTCCGCCGGCCCCGTTCAGTTCCGGCGGTCGCCACGCTGCGGGCGGGTGGCGAGCGCGTGCCGGCGCTATGATCATGTTCCAACCCCGACCGAAGCCACGCCATGTCCCGGACTTCCCACATCGCCATCGCCCTCGCATTCCTGCTCGGCCTGGCGGGCCCGGCCGCCGCGGAACTGAAGCCCGGGGACGCCGCGCCCGATTTCACCGCACCGGCCTATCTCGCCGGAGAACCGTTCGACTTCGACCTGGCGAAGGCCCGGGCCGATGGACCGGTCGTGGTCTATTTCTTCCCCGCCGCGAACACGCCCGGCTGCAACATCGAAGCCCACCTCTTTTCCGAGGCAATCGATGCATTCAAGACGCACGACACCACGGTCATCGGCGTCACGGCCGGCAATCTCGATCAGTTGGCGGAGTTCTCGAGCAACACCGAGACCTGCAGCGGCCGTTTCGCGGTTGCGGCCGACACCGATGCCTCGATCGCGAGGTCGTACGACGCCCTGCTGGCGCTGAAGCCCGAATGGTCCAGTCGCACCTCGTATCTGGTTTCAGGCGACGGACGCATCCTGGCGGTCCACTCGGACATGAGTCCCGACGGCCACGTGAAAGCCATGCTGGACGCCGCCGCGACCGCACCCTGACCCGTCGCGTCGGCCCGGGTCGCTGCCCCACGCATCGACTCAGTCGCCGTAGTCCGGGGCTACCCGCCGACCTTCGTCCGCCGAGCGCTGCGCCGCCTCCAGCACCGCCATGACGTCCAAGGCCTGTCGTGGCGGGACCGGATTCCCGCCTGCACCGAGGATTGCCGCGGCCACGGCAGCGTAATAGCGCGACTGGTCACCGGACGCGACAGGCATCGATCGCGCCGTGCCGCCCTCATGGATCCACAGGGGGTCTCGGTCCTCCCCCCAGCCGGGTTCTCCCGGCCGCAGGCCTTCCACGAGCTGGGCCTCCTGGCGATCAGCGGCCTGCTTGACCAGGCTCCCCCGCGTCCCGTGGACGACGAAACGCGCGCCCGGCGTCGCCGCGAGCATGCTCGCCTGCAGCACCGCCCGTCGCTCCCCGCACTCGAGGACGACGTGGGCCCAGTCCGTTGCCTCCCCGCCTTCGCGCTGGACGGCGAGGCTCGCGACGACATGGTCAGGCCGCCCCAACAGCTCGAGCGCCTGATCCACCAGATGCGGGCCGAGGTCCCACCACAGGCCGGTGGCGGGCCCCGCCTGCTCCCGCCAGCGCGCCCGCACCTCGGGCCGGAACCGCTCGATGCGCGACTCGACGTGCGTGGCCTCGCCAATCACGCCCGATCCGATCGCCTCGCGGACGGCGAGGAAGTCGCTGTCCCAGCGACGGTTCTGGAAGACAGAGAGCAGCAGGCCATGCCGTTCGGCCTCGGCGACAAGTTCGCGAGCCTCGGCCAGGGTCGGCGCCATCGGCTTGTCGATCACCACGTGCTTGCCCGCTCGCAACGCGGCCCGCGCCAAGGGCACGTGCGCCTGGTTGGGCGCCGCGATGACGACGAGGTCCACGTCGGGATCCGTCGCCGCCGCGATCGGATCGGTTACGACCCGCGCATGGGGAAGGTCTGCACGCACCCGCGACGGATCGCTCGAACCCACGACCGCCAGTGCGACCGCCGGGACCGCCGCCAGCAACGGCGCGTGGAACGTGCGGCCGGCAAAGCCGTAGCCGATCAGCGCGACCTTGAGCGTGGAATCGTCGGTCAGCAAGGACAACGCCCCGGGAAGGTGGCGGAAGCGGTGGGATTCGAACCCACGAACGGAATGACCCGTTGCCGGTTTTCAAGACCGGTGCCTTCAACCGCTCGGCCACACTTCCTTGGCGGCCATTGTCGCACGGCAGGCCGTTCCGCGACTATTTGCCACCGCCCTGGATACCGCCCCGGGTCAGCGCCAGGGGGTCGAGCAGATCCTTGAGTTCGCGGGATGAAAGGCTTGTCATTTCGCGTGCGACCTCGAGTACGGGGCGCCCTTCGCGATAGGCCTGCTTGGCGATCGCCGCGGCTTTCTCGTAGCCGATGATCGGATTCAGCGCGGTGACCAGGATCGGGTTGCGCGACAGCGCCTCGCCGACCCGTCCACGCCGGATCGCGAGGCCCTCGATGCAATCCGCACCGAGTGCGCGCATCGCGTTCGCCATCAGATCGATGCCCTGCAGCAGGTTGTCGGCGATCACCGGCAACATCACATTGAGCTGGAAATTGCCGCTCTGCCCGGCCACGGTGATCGTCACGTGCTGCCCCATCACCTGCGCACAGGCCATCGCCACGGCTTCCGGGATCACCGGATTGACCTTGCCGGGCATGATCGAGCTGCCGGGCTGCAACGCGGGCAGTTCGACTTCGCCGAGGCCGGCAAGCGGGCCTGAGTTCATCCAGCGCAGGTCGTTGGCGATCTTCATCAGCGCCACGGCCAACGCATTGAGCTGGCCCGACAGTTCGACCGCATCGTCCTGCGAGGCGATGCCCTCGAAGCGGTCGCTGGCGGGTTCGAAGCGCAGGCCGGACAGCTTCGACAGGATCCGGATGGCACGCGGCGCGAAACGCGGGTCGGCATTGATGCCGGTACCCACCGCGGTCCCGCCGAGCGGCAGGCGTCGCAGCCGCTTGAGGCTGTCCTTCAGTCGCGCTTCCGCCGACGCCAGCTGCGCCGCCCAGGCGCCGAACTCCTGCGCGAAGGTCAACGGCATGGCATCCATGAGATGGGTCCGGCCGGTCTTGGCGACCTTGCCCAGCGAACGCGCGCGGCGCTCGATCACGCGCCGCAGGCCCAACAGTGCCGGCAACAGGTCTTCTTCGACCGCCAGGCAGGCCGAGACGCGGATCGCGGTCGGCACCACGTCGTTCGAGCTCTGGCCCAGGTTGACGTGATCGTTGGGATGCACCTTCAGGCGCTTGCCGGCCGCCAGGCGCGCGATCACTTCGTTGGCGTTCATGTTGCTCGAGGTGCCCGAGCCGGTCTGGAACACGTCCACCGGGAAGTGGGCGTCATGACGCCCTTCGGCGACGTCCAGCGCGGCCTTTCGGATCGCCGTGGCGGTGGCCGCCCCCAGCAGGCCGAGCCCGCCATTGGCCTCGGCCGCGGCGGCCTTGACCAGCCCGAGGGCACGGATGAAGCCGCGGGGCATCGGCCGCCGCGACAGTTGGAAGTTCTGTACGGCACGCTGGGTCTGCGCGCCCCAAAGGGCCTCGCTCGGCACCTCGAGTTCGCCCATGCTGTCGTGCTCGATGCGGGTGTGGGGGTTGGCCATGGTCCGGTCCCGTTCGAAAAGACCGAGCATACGGGGGCGCCGGTCGCCGGGCCGTGAGTCCGCCACAGGCCGCCACGCCAACGCCACGCGTCCATCGGCGTTAGAATGCGCGCCCACGATCCAGATGCGACGCACCCATCCCATGTCCGTCCAGACCCAGTTGACCGCCCTGTCCCCGCTCGATGGCCGCTATGCCGGCAAGGTCGATGCCTTGCGGCCGATCTTCTCCGAGTACGGCCTGGTCAAGGCGCGCATCAAGGTCGAGGTCGAGTGGCTGCTGGCCCTGGCCGACGAGCCGGGCATCGTCGAACTGGCCCCGTTCTCCGCCGATGCCGCGGCGCGCCTTCGCGCGCTGGCCGACGGCTTCACGGTCGAGCAGGCGGCGCGGGTGAAGGAGATCGAGCGCACCACCAACCACGACGTCAAGGCGGTCGAGTACTTCATCAAGGAACAGCTCAAGGACGACGCCGAGTTGGGCCCTGCGCTGGAGTTCGTGCACTTCGCCTGCACCAGCGAGGACATCAACAACCTCAGTTATGCGCTGATGCTCAACGACGCGCGCCAGAACGTGCTGCTGCCCCGGCTCGACGCGCTGATCCAGGCGCTGCGCACCATGTCGCACGAACACGCCGCGCTGCCGATGCTGTCGCGCACGCACGGCCAGACCGCGTCGCCGACCACCGTCGGCAAGGAACTGGCCAACGTGGTCGCGCGCCTGCAGCGACAGGGCGAGACCCTGGCCGGCGCGCGCATGCCCGGCAAGATCAACGGTGCGGTCGGCAACTACAACGCTCACGTCGCCGCCTACCCCGAAGTCGACTGGCCGGCCTTTTCCGAGCGCTTCGTGCACTCGCTGGGTCTGAACTGGCAGCCCTACACGACCCAGATCGAACCGCACGACGGCATCGCCGAGGTCTGCGATGCCCAGCGCCGCATCGACACGATCTGCATCGATCTCGCCCGCGACATCTGGGGCTACATCTCGCTGGGCTACTTCAAGCAGGCGGTCAAGGCCGGCGAAGTCGGCAGCTCGACGATGCCGCACAAGGTCAATCCCATCGATTTCGAGAACGCCGAAGGCAACTTCGGCATCGCCAACGCCCTGTTCGAGCACTTCTCGGGGAAGCTGCCGATCAGCCGCTGGCAGCGCGACCTGACCGACTCGACCACCCTGCGGGCGCTCGGCACCGCCTTCGGGCATGCGCTGATCGGCTATGACGCGCTGATGCGCGGACTCGGCAAGCTCAGCGTCAACCCGGCGCGGCTGGCCGAGGACCTGGACGCGGCCTGGGAAGTGCTCGCGGAGGCCGTGCAGACGGTCATGCGACGCCACGGCCTGCCGAACCCTTACGAGCAGCTCAAGGCCCTGACGCGTGGCCAGCAGGGCATCAATGCCGAATCGATGCGCGCCTTCATCGAAGGCCTGGACCTGCCGCTCGAGGCCAAGCAGCCGTTGATCGACATGACCCCGGGCAGCTACACCGGCCTCGCCGAAAAGCTCGCCCGCGACATCTGACCCCGACGGCCCGTCACCCGCCCTTGCCCCGCCAGGGGCGAGAATGCCCTGCCTGTCCCAACCGGCGTGAACCCGTGGCTGCTTCCCGCAAAGCCCGCACCAGACCCCCAGCGCCCGCAAAGGGCGCACCCGTGATCGAAGTCGACGGTCGCCAGCAACCGCCGCTGGGCATGGCCCCGGCCGATTTTCTTCGCGACTACTGGCAGAAGCGGCCGCTACTCATCCGCAATGCGTTCACGGACTTCGTATCGCCAATCGAACCCGAGGACCTCGCCGGCCTGGCCTGCGAGGAAGCCGCGCTCGCCCGCATCATCAGCCACGATCGCCCCCGCGACGCCTGGCACGTGCGTACCGGGCCCTTCGAGGAAGACGAGTTTCCCGGCATGCCCCACCAGGACTGGACCCTGCTGGTCCAGGACGTGGACAAGTGGGATGCCGACATCGCCGCACTGCTCGAACACTTCCGGTTCCTGCCGCGCTGGCGCATCGACGACATCATGGTGTCCTTTGCGGCGCCCGGCGGATCGGTCGGCGCACATGTGGACCAGTACGACGTGTTCCTGCTGCAAGCGCAGGGCCATCGTCGCTGGCAGATCGATGCGTCCGATTCGCCGCCCGTCGACTTCAGGAACGATGTCGAACTGAAGCTGCTGCGCGAGTTCAATCCGACCCACGACTGGCTGCTGGGCCCCGGCGACATGCTGTACCTGCCGCCCGGCGTCCCCCACCACGGCGTCGCCGAGGATGCCTGCCTGACCTTCTCGGTCGGGATGCGCGCGCCGTCGGCCGCCGAGTTGCTGGGCGACTTCGTCGACACCCTGGCCGCCGAGGCCGACGACCGCCTGCGCTACCGCGATCCCGACCTGGCACCGCCTGCCGACCCGGCGGAAATCGATGTCGAAGCGATCAACCGCGCGGTCGAAGCGCTCAACATGCTGCGCATGAACGATCCGGACCGCCTCGGCGACTGGTTCGGCCGTTTCATCACGCTGTACCGCAGCGCGGGCGAAGTGATGCCCTCCGGGCCGGAACGCTCGCGGATCGAGATCGAATGGGATCTCGACCAGGGCGCGCGGCTGGTCCGCCACCCGTGGTCGCGGATGGCGTGGCGCTCGTCGGGGCGCGAGGGGCGCCTGTTCGCGAGCGGCCAGGTCCTGCCGCTCCCCGCGAGCGACGCCGCGTGTATCGCCAATGGCACCGCGCTCGACGGCGAAGCGTACCGCGCACTCACCCAGACGGGCCGCGACGTCGTCTTCGACCTCTATCGTGCCGGACACTACGTGCTCGACACCGACGAGGGCGACGGGGACCTCGGCGGGTGAACGTCCAAGTGACGCCCGCGTTCACCGTCGAGACGGTCGACTACACGGCCGCGCACGGCGCCCTGCGGCAGGTGCGCGAGGCCGTCTTCGTCCACGAACAGGGCGTTCCCGCCGACCTTGAGCGGGATGCCGCCGACCCGCTGTGCGACCACGTCCTCGCCCGCGACGCAGCCGGGGGCCCCATCGGTACCGGCCGCCTGACCCCGGAGCGCCGCATCGGCCGCATGGCCGTCCTGCCCGGATGGCGTGGTCGCGGCGTCGGCGACGCGATGCTGGCCGCACTTCTCGATCGCGCGCGCGCGCATCGCTGGCCCTCGGTGGCCCTGCACGCGCAAGCGTCCGCGATCCCGTTCTATGTCCGTAACGGCTTCCTGCCCCGCGGTCCCGTTTTCGAGGAGGCCGGCATCGTCCACCAGGCCATGCACCGCTCCCTCGACGGGCCCGCGACGGTTGACCGTTTCGATGCGGCCCGCGCGACGATGCAGGCGCTTGCCTTCCGCGCCGGACGCGAGCTGGCGATCCAGAGCCGCGAACTCGACCCCGGCCTGCTGGATGAGCCTGCCTTCATCGAGGCGGCCCGCGACCTGCTCAAGCGCGGCGGCGAAGTGCGCGTGCTGCTGCATGATGCATACGCGCCACGCCAGGCGCGCGCTCCCCTGATCGGCCTGTCCCAGCGACGCCCCTCCGGCGTGCTGTTCCGGGTCATCGAGGAACCGGTGGACCTGACCTATGCCGGCGCGCTGGCCTTCAACGACCGCGGCGACTGGTTCGAGCGGCCCCTGGGCCACCGGCTGGAGGGCGAAGCCGCGCTCGATGACGCCCCGCGCATGCGCCAGCTGCGGGCCCGTTTCCAGGAGACTTGGGAGCGCGCCCGCCCGTGCAGCGAGTTCCGCGCCATTGGACTCTGAGCCCCACCTGACCCGCCGGACGGGATTGCCGCCCCCTTCGACCTTAGATGGTGGCCGAAGCCCCCCGCGGTAACGTTATAATTCCGTGTCTTGGCCCCTGTTAATGCGCCTGGCGCACCCCGGTCGGGGCCAACCTCCCTTCCCCTGAGTTTCCCGATGCCATCGTGGACAGCCTCCTGAAGCAGTTTGCCCAGTCGTCGCAGCTCGGCGCCAACGCCGCCTACATCGAAGACCTGTACGAGCAGTACCTCGTCGATCCCGACAGCGTCGGGGCGAAATGGAAAGCCTATTTCGATGGCTTCAAGGGGCGCGAGGCCGGCGACCTGCCGCATTCGGCGGTGCTTGACAGCATCGCGGAAGCCGCCCGCCAGTCCGGCAAGGCCGGCGCGCCCGGTTCGGGCGACGAGCGCGAGCGTTCGGTCGGCCGCCTGATCACGGCCTACCGTTCGCGTGGCCACCTGGGCGCGGACATCGACCCGCTGGGCCTCACCGAGAAGCCCGACGCGCCGGACCTCGACCTGCCGTTCCACCGCCTGAGCAGGAGCGACTTCTCGTCCGAATTCAGCACCGGTGGCGTCGCCGGCAAGGAGCGGATGAAGCTCGGGCCGCTCCTCGACCTGCTGAAGGCCACGTATACCGGCCCGATCGGCGCCGAGTTCATGCACATTTCGGATGCCGAGCAGCGCCGCTGGCTGTACCAGCGACTGGAACAGGCGGCCGGCAAGTTCGGTCGCAGCGCCGACGACAAGAAGCGCATCCTGGAGCGCCTGACCGCGGCCGAAGGCCTGGAGCGCTACCTCGGCACCAAATACGTCGGCCAGAAGCGCTTCTCGCTCGAAGGCGGCGACAGCCTGATCCCGCTGATGGACACCCTGATCCGCCGCGCCGGCAGCGAGGGCGTGCAGGACGTGATCATGGGCATGGCCCACCGCGGCCGCCTCAACGTGCTGGTCAACACGCTCGGCAAGCCGCCACGCCAGCTGTTCGACGAGTTCGAGGGCAAGTTCGAGCACCCGCAGGACGACCGTGCGCACACCGGCGACGTGAAGTACCACATGGGCTTCTCGGCCGACGTGGTCACCCCGGGCGGTCCGGTCCACCTGGCGCTGGCCTTCAACCCGTCGCACCTGGAGATCGTCGACCCGGTGGTGGCCGGCAGCGTGCGTTCGCGCCAGGTCCGCCGCGGCGACAAGGGCCGCGCGCAGGTGCTGCCGGTCATCATGCACGGCGACGCCGCGTTCGCCGGCCAGGGCGTGGTGATGGAGCTGTTCCAGATGTCGCAGGCCCGCGGTTTCGCGGTCGGCGGCACGGTCCATGTCGTCATCAACAACCAGGTGGGTTTCACCACCAGCGAGCGCCAGGACGCGCGCTCGACGCTGTACTGCACCGACGTCGCCAAGATGGTCGGCGCGCCGGTATTCCACGTGAACGGCGATGACCCGGAGGCCGTGGTGTTCTGCGCCGAGCTGGCGCTGGACTTCCGCAACGCCTTCGGCAAGGACGTGGTGATCGACCTCGTCTGCTACCGCCGCCACGGCCACAACGAAGCCGACGAGCCGGCGGCGACGCAGCCGCTGATGTACCAGAAGATCCGCAAGCACCCGACCCCGCGCGCGATGTACGCGGAGCGGCTGGTGGCCGAGGGCACCCTGACCGCCGACGAGGCCCAGGGGCTGGTCGACGCGTATCGCGACCGTCTCGACGCGGGGGAAGTGACCACCGAACTGGCCGAGACCCAGTCCGACGAGTTCACCATCGATTGGCCGACCTTCCTGAAGGGGCGCCTGAGCGATCCGGTCGACACCACCTTCGACGGCGGGAAACTGCGCGAGCTGGCCGACATGATCAACGAGATCCCCGACTCGGTGAAGCTGCACCCCCGCGTCGCGAAGATCTACGAGGACCGTCGCAAGATGGCCGCCGGCGACCTCTCAGGAGACTGGGGCTTCGCCGAGAACCTCGCCTACGCCACCCTCGTCGACGAAGGCTACAAGCTGCGCCTGGTCGGCCAGGATTGCGGCCGCGGCACCTTCTTCCACCGCCACGCGATCCTGCACGAGCAGAGCACCGACGAGTACGTGCTGCCGCTGCGACGGCTGGTCGAGAACCCCTCCGACGTCACCATCATCGACTCGCTGCTCAGCGAGGAGGCGGTGATGGCGTTCGAGTACGGCTACTCGACGACCGATCCGATGACGCTGGACATCTGGGAGGCGCAGTTTGGCGACTTCGCGAATGGCGCCCAGGTGGTCATCGACCAGTTCCTGTGTTCGGGCGAGGCGAAGTGGGGCCGACTGTGCGGCCTCGCGCTGTTCCTCCCGCATGGCTACGAGGGCCAGGGTCCGGAGCACAGCTCCGCGCGACTTGAGCGCTTCCTGCAGCTGTGCGCGCTCGACAACATGATCGTCTGCACGCCGACCACGCCGGCGCAGGCATACCACATGATCCGCCGCCAGATGCGCATGACCACCCGCAAGCCGCTGGTGGTCATGACGCCGAAGTCGCTGCTCCGCCACAAACTGGCCGTGTCCACCCTCGACGAGCTGGCCGACGGCAGTTTCCAGCAGCTGATCCCGGACAATGCCGCCGACCCGAAGAAGGTCAAGCGGGTCGTCGTCTGCGGCGGCAAGGTCTACTACGACCTGTTCGAGCAGGCGCAGAAGGACGGCCTCGGCGATGTCGCCATCGTGCGCGTCGAACAGCTCTATCCGTTCCCGCGCGAGCTGCTGTCGGCCGAGCTGGCGCGTTTCCCCAAGGCCACCGACGTGGTCTGGTGCCAGGAAGAGCCGCAGAACCAGGGCGCCTGGTACCAGATCCGCCACCACCTCACCTTCTGCCTGCAAGGCAAGCAGGTGTTGCACTATGCCGGTCGGTCGCGCTCGCCTTCCCCGGCCGCCGGCCACTACGCCGACCATGTCGCCGAGCAGTCCAGGCTCGTCGCCGATGCCCTGACCAACCCGCTGGGTGGCGACGCCGGTCCGGAATGACCCGCGCCCGCCTGCCCTCCGCCTCGCCCTCCATGCCCTCCAGGATGCCCAGCCCATGAGCACCGAGATCAAAGTCCCCGTCCTGCCCGAGTCCGTCTCCGACGCCACCATCGCCACCTGGCACAAGAAGCCCGGCGACGCGGTGAAGCGCGACGAGAACCTGGTGGACCTCGAAACCGACAAGGTCGTGCTCGAAGTGCCGTCGCCCGTCGACGGCGTGTTGAAGGACATCAAGTTCAACGAAGGCGATACGGTGACCAGCGACCAGGTGCTCGGCCTCGTCGAGGAAGGCGCCGTCGCCGAGGAGGCGCCCAAGGCACAGAGCAAGAGTGCCGAGAAGGAAGCCGCCAAGCAGGAAGCCGACACGAAGCCGGTGCAGCCGAAGGCCGAGGCGCCGAAGGCCGCCGGCAAGACCGACGACCTGCCGCCGGGCGCGCGCTTCACCGCCGTCAGCCAGGGCATCGATCCGGCCGGCGTGGAAGGCACCGGCCGTCGCGGCGCGGTGACCAAGGAGGACCTGCTGAACTACGCCCGCGCCGGCGGCGTCGGCCAGGCCGGCGGTGCCCGACCGGAAGAGCGCGTGCCGATGACGCGCATGCGCAAGCGCATCGCCGAGCGCCTGATGCAGTCCAAGGAATCGATCGCGATGCTGACCTCGTTCAACGAGGTCAACCTGGGCAAGGTCATGGCCATGCGCAAGCAGCTGGGCGAAGCGTTCCAGAAGGAGCACGGCATCAAGCTCGGCTTCATGAGCTTCTTCGCCAAGGCCGCCGCCAACGCCCTCGCGCGCCACCCGGCGGTCAATGCCTCGGTGGACGGCGACGACATCATCTACCACGGCTACGCCGACATCTCGATCGCGGTCTCGACCGACAAGGGCCTGGTCACGCCGGTGCTCCGCAACGTCGAGCGCATGGGCTTCGCCGAGGTCGAGCAGGCCATCGCCGAGTTCGCGACCAAGGCCCGCGACGGCAAGCTGTCGCTGGACGACCTGCAGGGCGGCACCTTCACCATCACCAATGGCGGCACCTTCGGTTCGCTGATGTCGACGCCGATCGTCAACCCGCCGCAGTCGGCCATCCTCGGCATGCACGCCATCAAGGAGCGCGCGATCGTCGAAAACGGCCAGGTCGTCGCCGCGCCGATGATGTACATCGCGCTGAGCTACGACCACCGCATCATCGACGGCAAGGACGCGGTGCTGTTCCTGGTCGACATCAAGAACCAGCTCGAGAACCCGCACCGCATGCTGCTGGGCATGTAATGCCCGCCTGTCCCGCCGAGTGGCGGGGCCTTGCCGCACCCGACATAGGACGCACCTGACATGAGCGAACAGCAGACCTTCGACGTAGTGGTGATCGGCGCCGGCCCGGCCGGTTACCACGCCGCCATCCGCGCCGCCCAGCTCGGCCTCAAGACCGCGTGCATCGACGCCGCGCTCGGCAAGGACGGCAAGCCCGCGCTCGGCGGCACCTGCCTGCGCGTGGGCTGCATCCCGTCCAAGGCGCTGCTCGATTCGTCCCGCCAGTACTGGAACATGGGCCACCTGTTCGACCAGCACGGCATCAGCTTCAAGGACGCGAAGATCGATGTCGCGACCATGGTCGGCCGCAAGGACAAGATCGTGAAGCAGTTCACCGGCGGCATCGAGATGCTGTTCAAGGCGAACAAGGTCAAGGCGTTCTTCGGCTTCGGCACCCTGCACAACGGCAACGTGGTCAAGGTGAAGCAGCACGACGGCTCCGAGGTCGAGCTCAAGGGCACCAACGTGATCCTCGCCGCCGGCTCCGACTCGATCGAGCTGCCGTTCGCGAAGTTCGATGGCGACTGCATCGTCGACAACGTCGGCGCGCTGGACTTCACCGAGGTCCCGAACCGCCTCGCCGTCATCGGCGCGGGCGTGATCGGCCTGGAGCTGGGCAGCGTGTGGAAGCGCCTGGGCGCCGAGGTCACCATCCTCGAGGCGCTGCCGGACTTCCTCGCCGTCGCCGACGCCGAAGTGTCGAAGACCGCTGCACGCGAGTTCAAGAAGCAGGGCCTGGACATCCGCCTGGGCGCCAAGGTCAGCGCCACCGAGACCAAGGGCAAGGGCAAGAAGAAGGAAGTCCTGGTCACCTACAGCGACGCCAAGGGCGAGCAGACCCTGACCGTCGACAAGCTGCTGGTGGCCGTTGGCCGCCGCGCCGCGACCAAGGGCCTGCTGGCCGACGACACCGGCGTGAAGCTCAACGAGCGCGGCCAGATCGAGGTCGACGCGCACTGCCACACCGGCGTGGACGGCGTCTGGGCGATCGGTGACTGCGTGCGCGGACCGATGCTGGCGCACAAGGGCTTTGAGGAGGGCATCGCGGTCGCCGAACTGATCGCCGGCCTGCCGGGGCACGTCAATTTCGACACCATCCCGTGGGTCATCTACACCGAACCCGAGATCGCTTGGGTGGGCAAGACCGAGCAGCAGCTCAAGGACGAAGGCGTGCCGTACAAGGTCGGCAGCTTCCCGTTCGCGGCGGTTGGCCGCGCGGTCGCCATGGCCGAGCCGGTGGGCTTCGCCAAGGTCATCGCACATGCCGAGAGCGACCGCGTCCTCGGCCTGCACCTGGTCGGCGCGAATGTCTCCGAGCTGGTCCACGAAGGCGTGCTGACGATGGAGTTCAAGGGTTCGGCCGACGACCTGGCCCGGATCTGCCACGCGCACCCGACCATGTCCGAGGCGATCCACGACGCCGCCATGGCGGTGGACAAGCGCGCCATCCACAAGGCGAACTGACCGCCCCGACCTGCGACGGCCCGGCACTGACCGGGCCGTTCGCGTTTCTGACCCTCGACCGGGAACAACGCCATGCGAAACGTCTGCGTCTATTGCGGTTCCAACGCCGGTTCGCGACCGGCCTACGCCGAGCGCGCGATGGCGCTGGGCCACCGGCTGGCGGCCGAGGGCATCGGCCTGGTGTACGGCGGCGGCAACGTCGGCCTGATGGGCATCGTCGCCGACGCCGTGCTCGAGGGTGGTGGCGAAGTCATCGGGGTCATCCCGCAGCAGCTCGTCGAATGGGAAGTCGCGCACAAGGGCCTGACCCGCCTGGACGTGGTCGCGAACATGCACGAACGCAAGGCGCGGATGTTCGACATCGCCGATGGCTTCATCGCGCTCCCGGGTGGCTTCGGCACGCTCGACGAGATGTTCGAGATGCTCACCTGGCGGCAGCTGGGGATCGGCCAGAAGCCCTGCGCCTTCCTCGATGTCGAAGGCTTCTATTCGCCACTGGTCGCGATGATCGATCGCATGGTCGAAGAGCGCTTCCTCCACCCGGACCAGCGTGCCGACCTCTGGCATGGCGACGACATCCCGACGATGCTGGCCTGGATGCGGGCCTACACGCCTGCGCAGGCGGACAAGTGGCTGGATGGCAAGCGGCGCGCCGCGCTGCGTTGAGCACGGTCCCGGCAAGGCACTCCCGATGGCCCCGCCCGGCCACGAACGGCCCGGGCGCCTTCGCCTCCCGCTAACAACGCCTGCGCGACGATGACCGGCGTCATCACTGCATCGGGCGCCGTGCGTGTCGCTTTGCAGGAGCGGCACCCCGACATCGAAGGAGAGGCAGGATGAGCCGAATCACGCTGACCCTGGCAGGCCTGTGCCTGGCCTGCGGATTGACCTTCGCTGCACCCCTTGCCAACGCCCAGGAGGCCACCAGCGCGCGCGACGCGGTCGTCGATGGCGACATGTGGCTGGCCTCGTCCCCCGAGATCCGCAAGGCCTTCCTGATCGGCGCCGGCAACATGATCGCGATGGAGGTCGCCTACGCCCAGCGACGATCGCAGGCGGTCTCCCCCGCCAGCGAACGTACCCGCCAGGCCGTGGCGAACCTGTCGCTCGACCAGCTGTCCGATCGGGTGACGCGCTGGTACCAGGCGAACCCGGAGCGCCATGACGTGCCGGTGATGGGCGTGATCTGGCTCGATGTCGTGCGTGCAGGCAATCCGACGGCCCATTGATGCGCATTCGCGGGAGGTGTTCCATGTCCAGGAAGTTCAGGTTGCTGCCCATCATCGCCCTGTTGTCGCTCACCGCATGCGCGACCATGGCGGGCGCGAGCATCGGTGGCGGCATCGGTTCCATGTCGGGACATACCGGCAGCGGCATGATGATCGGCGCCGGGGTCGGCACCATGGTCGAGATCCTCGACGACTGACGGCCCATGGGCGACCCGGCCGGCGTCGCACTTCCACCGCGGGGACGCAGCGGCCAGAATGAGGGTCCCGTGCACGACAGGACCCCGGCATGACGTCCACGCAGTTCCAGGCCTTCCGCATCCATAACGACGACGCGGTCTACCGCAGTGGCATCGAGTCGATCTCGCTGGACGATCTGGCGCCCGGCGAGGTGGTGATCCGGACGGCGTACTCCTCGGTCAACTTCAAGGACGCGCTGGCGGGCACCGGGGAGGGTAAGATCCTGCGCCGTTTCCCGCTGGTGGGTGGGATCGACGTCGCGGGCCACGTCGTCGCGTCGACCGATGCGGCGTTCAAGGAAGGCGATGCGGTGCTGGTCACCGGCTGCGGCCTGAGCGAGACCCGGGACGGTGGCTATGCCGAGTACGCGCGCCTGGAGGCGAAGTGGGTGATCCCACTGCCTTCGGGGCTGAGCCTGCGCGAAAGCATGGTCCTCGGCACCGCGGGCTTCACCGCCGCGCTCGCTCTGCTGCGCATGGTCGAGAACCGGCAGTCGCCCGATCTTGGCCCGTTGGCCGTCACCGGCGCGACCGGTGGCGTCGGTTCGCTGGCGCTGGACATCTTCAGCCGCGCGGGGTTCGAGGTGCACGCGATCAGCGGCAAGGCCGAGCAGGCGGACTACCTCACGTCCATCGGTGCCAGCGAGGTACTCGGGCGCGACGCACTGTCGACCTCACGCCCGATGGAGTCCGTGCGTTTCGGCGGCGGTCTGGACAATGTCGGCGGGGCGATGCTCTCCAGCCTGCTCGCGCAGACGGCGCCTTACGGCAACGTCGCCAGCGCCGGACTGGCGGCCTCGCACGCACTGGATGCGACCGTCATGCCCTTCATCATTCGCGGCGTCTCCCTGCTCGGAGTGGCTTCGGCCGGCACGGCCCGCGACATCCGCGAAGCGGTCTGGCAACACCTGGCCAGCGACTGGAAACCCCGCCATCTGGACCGCATCTGCACACGCGAAGTCACCCTGGAAGGGCTCCCGGACGTGTTCCGCACGATGCTGTCTGGCGGATCGTTCGGGCGGACGCTCGTCACGTTCTAGGTGTCGCCCCGGCGCAGTCGCCGGCCACGCTTGCGACGCCGACCGGCCCCGCTACAATCGTGGCAAGTACCCAGGGGAACATCATGGCGCGCATCCTCATTGTCGACGATTCACCTTCCCAGCTGATGGGCATCCGACGCATCGTCGAGAAACTCGGGCATGAAGCCCTGACCGCGGAGGACGGTGCCGCCGGCGTCGACGTCGCGAAGCGCGAAATCCCCGACCTGGTACTCATGGACGTGGTGATGCCGAATCTCAACGGCTTCCAGGCCACGCGGTCGATCTGCCGCGATGCCAGCACGAAGCACATCCCGGTCGTCCTGGTGACCACCAAGGACCAGGACACCGACCGTGTCTGGGGCATGCGCCAGGGCGCGCGCGCCTACATCACCAAGCCCTTCAGCGAAAACGATCTCGCCGAAGTCATCGGCCAGCTCCTGCCCGGCTGAGCCGTTGCCATCACGGGCCTGACACCGTCAGGCCCGACGCCAATCCTCGCCGAACGCGTCCCGCAACTGGCCGTAGGCCTCCTTGCGGACGTCGCTGTCCGCCCGGGGCGCCAACACTTCGAGTTCCACGATCTGGTCGCCCGGTGGCGTGCCGGGCAGGCCGCGGCCGCGCAGGCGCAGCTTGCGCCCGGCTTCCGAGTCCGGCGGGACCTTGAGCTCCACCTGGCCACCGAGCGTGGGGACGCTGAGGGTGGCGCCCAGCGCGGCCTCCCAGGGCGCGACCGGCAACACGTGGATCACATTGCGCCCGTCCACTTCGAACCGGGGGTGCGCGGCGTACTCCACTTCAAGCAGCAGGTCGCCATTCCCGCCCTGCCCCGCCAAGCGGATCACCTGCCCTTCGCGGATGCCCTTGGGGACCTTGACGTCGAGGGTCCGGTCGTTGACCGATATCCGCACGCTGCTGCCCGAGTACACCGACTCCAGCGGCACTGCCAGGCGGGCACGGGTGTCGCGGGGCGGCGCCGGGCCGCGCCCCCCGGAGGGCCCACCGGGGCCGCGCCGACCGCGACCGAACATGCTTTCGAAGAAGTCGCTGAAGCCGCCCCCTGCCCCACCGCCGGCGAAGATCTCCTCGAAGTCGACGCCACCGAAGCCCCCGCCGCCGAATCCGCCCGGTGGCGGCTGCACTTCATCGCCGGGGCGGTATCCACGTGCACGCAACTGGTCGTAGGCTTTGCGCTTCTCCGGATCGCGCAGCGCTTCGTAGGCCTCGTTGATCGCCTTGAACCGCTCTTCGGCATCGGCCTCCTTGCTGACGTCGGGATGGTACTTGCGCGCCAGGCGACGGTAGGCGGTCTTGATCTCGGCGTCGCCCGCACTGGGCTCGACGCCGAGGATGTCGTAGTAGTCCTTGAACTGCATCGGGGGCTCCCGTTCGCGGCGCCATTGGCGCCTGCATGGTGTCCTGCAACCGCTCCATCCTACGGGTCGGGCGCGAAGACCAGGTCACCGCACAGGTAAGTCCCTTCCCGCACGCTTTCAAGCGCCGTGCCCCCGTGCTCACACGATTCTGCCTACACTGCCGGACCCCCAACGGAGACCGCGCCATGAGCATCCAGACCGGTGACACCCTTCCCGACGTCGTCGTGCAGCAGGTGGGAGAGTCCACCGAACCCGTGAACACCCGCGAGCTGCTCGGGACCGGCAAGGCGGTGCTGTTCGCGGTGCCCGGTGCGTTCACCCCCACCTGCAGCGAGCAGCATCTCCCCGGCTTCATCGAGAAGTTCGACGCATTCAAGGCCCAGGGCGTGGACGTGGCCTGTCTTTCGGTCAACGACCCATTCGTGATGCAGGCGTGGGCCAAGTCCCAACAGGTGCCCGATGGCCTCAAGATGCTGGCCGACGGCAATGCGGATTTCACCCGCGCGCTTGGGCTTGAGCTCGACGCCAGCGGCTACGGCATGGGCGTGCGGGCGAAGCGCTTCGCGCTGTATGCGGAGGACGGCGTGGTCAAGCAGCTGTTCGTGGAAGCGCCCGGGGAGTTCCGGGTGTCGAGTGCCGAGCACGTGCTGTCGCAACTGTCCTGAGGGCAGCGCTCACTTCAGCACCCGGAACTCCACGCTGGCCCAGGCACCGGTTTCCGCCAGCGCCGTCAGGGTGTGCAGGCCGGGGTTGCCGAAGTCGTGCTCGAAACGGGCGGAACCGACCGATTCACCCACCAGGCGCCCGTCCAGCAGCCAGCGGATACGGGCGTCGCTGCCCAGTGCCCGGACCCGCAAGCGCAGCCCGCTTGAGGCACCGGGTGCGGCAGCGAGGATCGCGCGCGGGTGCAGCCCGTCGATGCGAAGTTCGGCAAGCCCCTCGCGGCCGTCGTCCAGGCAATCGTCCGCAAGCGGGGGCAGGCGTGCGGCCCGGCGTTCCGCGACGCTCAGCCACGGCGTGGCCAGGGCCGGCCAGCGCGCCACCACGGCCGCGCGCCTGGGGTGGTCGGCATCGCAATTCGCCGAAAGGCGCTCGCCGGACACGGCATCGACGTCGAAGCGCGCCAGGCCGGCCGACCACAGGCGCGCGTCGCGCTCGGGCAGCGTCGGGGGCACGACGTCGGCAAGCGTCCACGCATCGATGCGCCGTCGGCACGCGCCGGGTACGGTGGCCTCGTACAACTGCCCGAGGGGCCAGCACACTTTGTGCCGCGCCACGCCAGCGGGTGGCGGTGCCGGGCGCGCGTCCGACGCATGCATCGGGAGGGCGTCGATGATCTCGAACAACAAGGGCAAGGCCGTGATCGCACCGTACTGGCCGGGCAAGGACGTGCCATCCGGCCGGCCGACCCAGACGCCCACGGTATGACTGCGCGTGCCGCCCAGTGCCCAGGCATCACGGAAGCCATAGCTGGTTCCAGTCTTCCATGCGACACGCGCGCGACCACTCTCGTCGAAACTGTCCGCCGACCCCGGTCGCGGGTGGTCCTCGAGCATCCGACGCACGATCCACGCGGCTTCCGGGGAAAGCAGGCGGCGGTCGTCCAGCGTGTCGTCGGGCCGATATCGCACGCGGCCCGCCCGCCCCTCCCGGTTGAGCGCCGCGTAGGCGCCGACGAGATCCTCCAGCCGGGCACCCGTGCCCCCGAGGATCATCGACAGGTTGGGTCTCGACCCGCGGGGCCACCGCAGGTCGATGCCGGCATGCGCAAGACGCGCGGCAAAGCGCGCCGGTCCCACGCGATCCAGTACATCCACGGCCGGCACGTTGAGGGAGAGCTGCAAGGCGGTCGCCGTCGTCACCGGGCCCCTGAAGGCCGCGTCGAAATTGCCCGGCCGGTAGTCGCCGAAGCTCTGCGGTGCGTCCACGAGCAGGCTGCCCGAATGGATCAGGCCATCGTCGATCGCCAGGCCGTACAGGAAGGGCTTGAGGGTCGAGCCAGGCGAGCGCCACGCACGCACCATGTCCACGTGTCCGAGCCGCTGGCGGTCCGCGAACGCAACCGAGCCGACGTACGCGCGGGCTTCCATGCTCGCGTTGTCGATCACCAGCAGGGCCGCCGAGGTGCGTGCGGGCAGCGCCGAAAAGTAGCTGGCGACGCGTGACTCGAGCGTGCGCTGCAGATCGAAGTCCAGGGTCGATTCGATCCGTCTTCGGTCCGGATCGGCCGCCTTGAGCCGGCGTGCGAGCAGCGCCGCATGGCGGGGCGCATGCAGATCCCGGGCGACGACCGGTTCGATGCGCGCGTCCTCGACCTCGGCGCGCGTCCATACCCCCAGGTCCGCCATCCGCGCGAGCACCTTGTCGCGCGCCTGTCGCGCGCGCGCCGGTTCCCGGTCCGGACGCCAGCGGCTCGGCGCCTGCGGCAGCACCACCAGCAGCGCTGCTTCGGCCCGCGACAGCCGCGACGCAGGTTTGCCCAGGTAGGCCCAGCTGGCCGCCTCGACGCCCTCGATCGTGCCACCGAACGGCGCGCGGTTGAGGTAGAGCGAGAGGATCTCATCCTTGGAAAGGTGGGCTTCGATCTGGAGCGCCCGGGCCATCTGCCGCAGCTTGGCGCTCGCCGTGCGGCTGCTCCCCTTCGGCGGATCGAGGATCCGCGCCACCTGCATCGTCAGCGTGGAACCGCCGGACACGACCCGGCCCTCGCGCAGCCATTGCCAGCCCGCACGGGCCAGCGCCACGGGGTTGATGCCCGGATGGTGGCGGAAGTGGCGGTCTTCATAGGCCAGCAGGGCTTGCAGGTAGAGCCCCGAGACCTGCCCGGGATCGACCGGGTGCCGCCAGATGCCCTCGCGGTCGGCGAACATGCGCAACGGCGCGCCGTTCGATGCCACCACCACCGTTCCACCCTCGCGCGGGTCCGGCAAGGGCAGCGGGAAAGCGAGATCGGCCAGCATGCCGGCATCGACCAGCAACATGACGACCAGCGCACACCAGAGCCCGCCGCGGCGCGCACGGCCGCCGCTGGCTGCCCCGCTGCGCGGGCGCATAGGGGCCATGCGCTAGCCGCCGTCCGGCGGCACCACGCGAACCTCCGCCGGCACCGAGGGGCCGACGCCGCGCAGCTCGGGGCGGTACATGTCCTCCACGGCCGGCGGCGGCACCCGGTATACCCCCGGCGACACCGCGCGCACCAGGTAGAACAGCCGCGCCCGGGTCCGGCGCTGCAGCTTCAGCGCCGCCACGTACCGGTCTTCGCGGAATTCCTCGTGCCGGATGTCGGCGGCACTCTCACGGTCGTCGAGTTCGACGCCGTCGATGGCGACCTTCCCCCATTGCGCGTCGTCTCCGAGGTTGAAGTTCTCGATCTCCAGGCCCGCCGGCAACAGGTCGGTCACCAGGGCATCCGGCATCGCGACATCGCTGCTGATGGTCAGGGCGGCAATCAGGACGTCGCCCTCCTCGAGCGCACCGCCCTGCCACGGACTGCCATCGGTCCTGTACCACGCACGCCGGATGTCGAGCACGCGGGCATCGGCCTCCGGCGGGGTGCGCGGCACGCCTGCAACTTCGAGGCTCGCGAACATCGGCGCCGCTCCCACCGGATCGAAGCTGATGCCCGAACGCAGCGCATCGTCGTCGAAGGCGCGACCCAGGTACCGGGCCGGTGCGGCCTGGGAAACGCTCCCGCCCACCGTCCAGCGCCCGTCCACTTCGCGCGTCTGGTCCACCAGCAGCGCCTTGCCCATGCGCGCCAGCGCGACCTGCTCCTGGGTACTGAGCCACAGGTAGCCCGTCCTGCGACGGGCGTCCAGCTCGCGCCCCAGGTCCGTCGAGCGTGCGTCGTAGGCCGGGCGGGCCATGCCATGCGCATGGGTGAGCGCAATCATCAGCGCATCGTCGCGCACGCGGCTGCCATAGTCGCCCAGGTAGCGCGGCCGCCGCGCGCTGTCGACGGCGAAGCCGGCCGCGACCGCGCGCTCGCCGCGCGCCTTGTCGCCTTGCAGCGACAGGGCGATGCCGAGATGCACCAGCGGGAGGCCGGTGAGACTGTCGGCGCGTCGATCGTCGAACAGCGCACGCAGGGTACCCAGCGGTGCCCGGTTGACCCGCGCCAACGCGTAGCCGGCGTGCGCCTGGTAGGCGAAGCGCAGGTGCTGCCGGTTGTCGTATCCGTGGAAGCCCTGGCTTCCCGACAGCAGGTCTTCGCTCAGCACCTTGAGTGCTTTCTGCAGGACGCTGTCGGGCACGCCGAAGCCGGCGTCGCGGGCATCCAGCATGAACTCGACGATGTAGGGCGTCACCATCGCATTGACGTCGCCCCCGCCCCCCCACATGGAGAAATGCCCCGAGCTCGCCTGCATCGACGCCAGCCGGCCCAGCGCCCCCTCCATGCGTGCCCGCCGTGCATCGGCGCCCAGCCCCGCCACGCCGAGAAGGCGGGCGGTGTCGTCATCCAGCTCGAGCGCCGCATAGCCCTTGCTGGTGGTCTGTTCGGCGCAGCCATACGGATAGCGCAATGCCCCCTGCAGCGCTGCGGCGAAGGGGATCGGAGGGATCGCGCTGACCGACATCCGGGCATTGATGGATCCCGCCATCAGGCCTTCGGCCATCACCGGGTCGAAACGCAGCGTGGCCAGCTCGTCCAGCACTACCGTACGGGCACGCAGCACCGCAGGCCATGCCGCGCGTACGGGCAGGTCGTAGCGGCGATCCACCGATCGGCCATTGCCTTCGATCCGCACCCGCACCTGCCCCACCTCATGGCCTTCCCCGGCCTGGAGGGGCACGTCGATCGTGGTCCTGGCCTCGGGCGCGAGCGTCACTTCACGCGTGCCATCGCGCGTCGTCAACGGACCCACCCCGTCGACCCGCACCTTGAAGCGCCCCGCCTTGCCGGTGAAGTTCTGCACGTCGAGCGTCACCTGGCTGCGGTCACCCGGCGCGAGCACGCGCGGCATGCTCGCTTCGGCCAGGATCGGCGCCCGCACTACCACCTCACCGTCGCGTTGTCCGTACACGCCACCGGCGTAGACCAGCGCGGATACCCTGAGGCTGCCGTTGAAATCGGGCACGGCCAGGCGAACGCGGGCGTTGCCGCGTGCATCCAGTTCCACGGGGCCCGAGAACAGGTCCACGGTCTGCACGCGTGCCGTGGGACGCCGGGCCTGCGCCAGCGGCTGCAGCGCCAGGTCCCCGCCGAACCGGAGGCGTGCCATCTGCCCCTCGAAGCTCTCGATCACGCGGCCGTAGATGTCATACGCATCGACGTCGAGCCGCCGCTGTGCGAAGAAATGCGCCGCCGCATCGGGCACGGGGAAGCGGGTGATGTTGAGGATGCCGACGTCGACCGCCGACACCGCGACATGCGCGGTACGTCCGGCGACCTGCGGTGCGCTGACGGTGACCACGAGGTCCCGCTCCGGCTCGACGCGCGCGGGCATCGACAGGCCCACCGCCACGCGCCGGTCGCGCCGGTCCATGGGCACGTGCGCAACCCCCACCGCACGCGCCGGCGTGACCTGCTGCGTGGCGCTGCCGCCCCGGAACACCAGCGCGGTCACGTAGACATCGTGTCGCTCCCAGTCCTCGGTGACCGGGATGTCGATCGTCGTGCCGGGCTTCACGTCCAGGCCCTGCACGTACAGCATGCGATCGCTTTCCACCATCACCAGGCCCTTGCCGGGATGCGGCGGGGTCAGGGTCGCGCGCAACGTGTCACCGGCGCGGTACGCCGTCCTGTCCAACGACAGCTTGACCTTGTCCGGGCGCGCATCCAGTCCCCGGTTGTCGTCGTTCCAGCTCCAGCCCGCGGTGAAGGGATAACGCGTGACCAGTCCGGTCGCGGGGTCGGTCACGTCGATGCGGTAGTCGCCCCACTCCACCGGGAAATCGACCCGGACCGCGCCGTCGCCCAGGTTGACCTCGCGGGATTCGACGTCCTCGTAGCGGCGCGCGAAATCGTGATCCCAGCTTCCGTCGTCACCGCGTACCCAGTGGTAGTCGCGGTGCTCGCGCACGAGCGTCACCCGCACGCCACCGGCGGGCCGGGCCTGCCCGTCGGCATCGACGCGGCGCAGTTCAAAGCCGGCCACGGCATTGGCGTCGGTGCCTTCGTCGGCATCGAACAGGGGCCGGATGCCCACCAGCGCGTCGGCCGGCCAGACCACGCGCTCCAGCGTGCGGTTGACGCTGCGTCCGCCGGTCTCGAACAGGCTGCCCGCCACCCGCGCGGCCACCGGCGTAGCCGCCTTGCGGACTTCCTCCGGCAGCGGGATATCGATCGCGAAGCGGCCCGCGTCGTCCAGGACCTCGTCGACCACGTCGCGCGACTCGCCCGGCAGGGCAATCGTCGGATCACCGAAGAAGTAACCCGGCATCGATTCGACGGGGTGCGTCTCCACCGCCACGGCCAGCCGGGCGACGAACCGGTTGCCGGCCGCCGGGGCGCCGTACAGGTAGGCCCCTTCGACCTGCAAGGGCAGCGCCTCGCCTGGACCGAGACGGTCCACGTCGCTGTCCAGCTCCAGTTTCATGCGCTCCGGCAGGAACTCCTCGATGCGCAGGGCCATCCCCTGCACGGCGTCACGGCTCTCGGGGTCGGTACGGAACTCGACCTTCCATCGACCGGTGGGCGCATCCACCGGCACCACCTGCTCGTGCCGGACGTAGCCCTGTGCATCCGGCGTAACCCGCGACTCCACCAGGGTCTTGCCGTCCGGGCGCACGAAGCGCACGAACAGCGGCTGGCGTGCCCCGTCGGGAAGCGGACGGCCATCCTGGTCGCGCAGCAGCGCGGAGACCCGGACCGTTTCGCCGGGCCGGTACAGGTCACGCCCGGACCAGGCGAATACGTCGAACCAGGCCTGCTGGCGACCAGCCACCGCGAATTCCGACAGGTCCAGCGCGGGCTGGCGCAACGGGAGCATGGAGATGTCGCCGCCGCGTGTCGCCACCACCACGTGGCCGGCGTCCAGCGTGTAGTCGAGCATCGCGTTGCCGTGGCGATCCGTCTCGGCCTCCAGCACCGCCCGGCCGCGAGCGTCCAGGATGCGCAAGGCTGTGCCGCCGACCGGCGCGCCGTTCGCAAGCGAAGCCACGTGCACGAACATCGACTCGCCGTAGGCGCGGACGTGCAGGCCCAGATCGCTGACCGTGAAGAAGGCGGTATCCATGTCATCGCTGAAACGGCCCACGCGACGCATGACCGCGAAGTACAGGCCCGGCGCCTGGAGTTCGGCGATGTCCTGCACCGGCAGGTAACTCAGGGTGCGCGTATTGGGCTTGCCCTCGAGCGAGAAACGATTGAGGTAGACCGGATCCGCGAGCTTCGCCAGGGGGGTCCGGTCGCTGTATTCGGAATCCAGTTCCCAGCCGCTGCGCCGTCCGCCGCGCTGGTAATCGCTGAAGAACAGCGGCAGGGAGGCATCCTTGACGCGCAGGAATTCGACGTCCACTTCCGGCACGTTGACCGAGACCACCGGCAGGCCACGACTCTCCCGCGCGGGCAGCACGCTGCCCTGCGAGGCAAAGCCCACCGCCGGTTCGAGCGGACCGGTATGGACGGTGCGTTCGACGGCCTCGTCCAGCAGCGTCCCGTCCGCCGCCGTCAGTCCCGGACGGATCGCGACCCGGTACTCGGCATCGGCCTGGACATGCGGGAAACGCAGGATGCGTGCTTCGTCGTCCAGCACCCACGCACCTTCGGCCACGGCGCCGTTGGCGTCGGTGATCGACAGCAGTGCGTCGAAGTCCTGGGTGCCGACGAGCGGCCGGGTGAACGCCAGCGCGATGCCCAGTTCGCCCTCGTGTTCATCCGGATAGGCGGCGTCGAGCACGAACTCTCCGGAGCGTTCCGCCGGTATCGCCGGCTTCGCGCCTGAGGTTTCGGGCAGTTGGCCGTCCGTATCCCGCTGGCACGCGGTTGACAGCGCCAGCACGGCCACCAGGCCGACACACCGGAGCCACCCGCCGATACCCCGGCGCCCGTGGTCCATCCGGCCTGTCCCATGCGTCCCCGCTTGGCCCGAATCCGCCATACCCGCTCCCCTCCCCGTTCTCCCTGGAAGGCTTGAGTATAGCGACGGCGACCACGGCGGCCCCGCCCCTGATGCGTCAGCGCCGCCCGGAGGCGGCGCTGACAGGGGCAGTCTGGCGGGCGGAATCAGCCCGCGTCGGGAGCCGCGCTTCCCGCAGACCCGGACGTCGAAGGCGCGTCAGTTGCCGCCACACCGCCGGCATCCGCGTCCTCGCCCGCCGGCTCGGGATCGTCGAGAGACGCGTCCAGGCGTTCGATGGCCTGCAGCGTTTCGTCCTTGCCCAGGCGCATCAGGGTCACGCCCTGGGTGTTGCGGCTGACCTGCGAGATCTCCGACGCCCGCGTGCGCACCAGCGTGCCGCCGTCGGAGATCAGCAGGACCTCGTGCTGCTCGCTGAGCTGTACCGCACCGACCAGCCTGCCGTTGCGCTCCGTTGTCTTGAGCGCGATCACGCCCTGGATGCCGCGGCCCTTGCAGGGATACTCGTCGACCGGCGTCCGCTTGCCGTAGCCGCGCTCGCTGGCGGTCAGGATGTCGCCATCGCCATCGACCACGATCAGGCTGACGACCTCCTCGCCGTCGGCAAGGCGCATGCCGCGCACGCCGGTGGCGGTACGGCCCATCGAGCGCACCTCGTCCTCTGCGAAGCGGACCGCCTTGCCGTTGCTGGCGAACAGCATCACGTCGCGGCCGCCATCGGTCAGCTCCACGCCGACCAGGGCGTCGCTGTCGTCGAGGTTGATCGCGATCTTGCCGCGCTGCAGGCGATAGGCGTACTCGGTGAGCGGGGTCTTCTTGACGGTGCCATGGCGCGTCGCGAAGAACACGTAGCGGCCTTCGTCGTACTCGCGCACCGGCAGCACCGCCTGCACGCGCTCGCCGTCCTCGAGCGGGATCCAGTTGACGATCGGCCGGCCACGCGCGTTCGGGCCGGCATCGGGCAACTGGTGCACCGGCAGCCAGAACACGCGGCCCGCGCTGGTGAAGGTCAGCAGGGTGTCGTGCGTATTCACGAGCCACAGCTGGTCGATGAAATCCTCTTCCTTCGTCGCCGCGGCGTTGCGACCGCGACCGCCGCGCTTCTGCGCGCGATAGGCGGTCACCGGCTGGCGCTTGGCATAGCCGGCGTGCGACAGGGTGACGACGACGTCCTCCGGCGCGATCAGGTCGAGGATGTCCAGGTCCTCCTCGCTCTGGCGGATCTCGCTGCGACGCGCATCGCCGAACTCTTCCTTGACGTTGCGCAGCTCGGTGCGGATCACCTCCATCAGCACCGCCGGATCCTCGAGGATCTCGATCAGCCCACGGATGGTCTCCAGCAGCTGCTTGTACTCGTCGGTGAGCTTGTCCTGCTCCAGGCCGGTCAGGCGGTGCAGGCGCATCTCCAGGATCTGCTGGGCCTGCGCCTCGGTGAGCTGGTAGCGGCCGTCGACCAGGCCGACGCCCTTGGGCAGGTCATCCGGACGCGACGCCTCGGCGCCCGCGGCGGCCAGCAGCGCACCGACCAGCCCGGCTTCCCAGGTGCGGTCGAGCATGCGCTCCTTCGCCACCTGCGGATTGTCCGAGGTCTTGATCAGCTCGATCATCTCGTCGATGTTCGCGAGCGCGACCGTCAGGCCTTCCAGGATGTGGGCGCGCTGGCGGGCCTTGCGCAGCTCGAAGATGGTGCGGCGGGTCACCACCTCGCGGCGGTGGCGCACGAACACCTCGAGCATGTCCTTGAGGTTCAGCAGCTGCGGGCGGCCGTTGACGATCGCCACCATGTTGATGCCGAACACCGACTCCATCTGGGTCTGCTGGTACAGGTTGTTCAGCACGACCTCGGCGGATTCGCCGCGCTTGACCTCGATGAAGATGCGCATGCCGTCCTTGTCGGACTCGTCGCGCAGCTCCGAGATGCCCTCGATGCGCTTTTCCTTGACCAGCTCGGCGATCTTCTCGATCAGCCGCGCCTTGTTGACCTGGTACGGGATCTCGGTGACGACGATGGCCTCGCGGCCTGTGCTTTCGTTGACCTCGACCTCGGCCCGCGCACGCATGCGCACGCGGCCACGCCCGGTGCGGTACGCGGTGATGATGCCGGCGGTGCCGTTGATGATGCCCGCGGTCGGGAAGTCCGGACCCGGGATGTACTCCATCAGCCCGTCGACATCGATCTCGGGCTGGTCGATCAGCGCGATCGTCGCGTCCACGACCTCGGACAGATTGTGCGGCGGAATGTTGGTCGCCATGCCGACCGCGATGCCGGCGGAGCCGTTGACCAGCAGGTTCGGCACGCGCGTCGGCAGGACGGTCGGCTCGAGCTCCTTCTCGTCGTAGTTCGGCTGGAAGTCGACGGTTTCCTTGTCGATGTCGGCCATCAGCTCGTGGCTGAGCTTCGACATGCGCGCTTCGGTGTAACGCATCGCCGCGGCGCTGTCGCCGTCGATCGAGCCGAAGTTGCCCTGCCCGTCGATCAGCATGTAGCGCAGCGAGAACGGCTGCGCCATGCGCACCAGGGTGTCGTACACGGCCGAGTCGCCGTGCGGGTGGTACTTACCGATGACGTCACCGACCACGCGGGCCGACTTGTAGTAGGGCTTGTTGCTGTGCGCGCCCAGTTCGTTCATCGCGAAGAGCACGCGGCGATGGACCGGCTTCAGGCCGTCCCGCGCGTCGGGGAGTGCGCGCCCCACGATCACGCTCATCGCGTAATCGAGATAGCTGCGGCGCATCTCGTCTTCGAGGTTGACGGGGATGATTTCCTTGGCGAGTTCGGCCATCGGGTTTCCGTTCTGGGCGGTGGATCAGGCGTCCCCGGACCGCCTGCCAAGACCCCGTTCGGGGCCCGCGCGGACGGCGCGCGGAGCGCCATGAACAAGACGTGAAATCATAGCACGAAACAGCCCGTTGCAGCACCGTGATTCCGACGCAAAAACAATCACTTGCGCGCGCATCCAGGGCGTGACGAGGGGTCAGCTTGGGGGGTGGGCCCGGTGGCAGGGGACGATAGGGGGAAAGCCAGTTTCCCACCGGGCCAGGGTTCCGCCGCGCATCGGCACTCCGTAAGATCGGCGCGGCCATCGACAGGGGAGTGCAATGCGGACATCTTCCATCATTGGGCGCGTCGCGATCTTGGGCGCCGGTGCCGTCCTGGTCTGGCGTTGCGTGCTCGCGCTGCCCGGCGACACTGCCGGTCCCGACACGGCCCGCCACCTGCTGCAGGGCACTCTGATCAGCGCCGGCGTCGTCGTACTACTGGCCCTGTTGCTCAGGCTCGATCGGCGCGGGTTGCCGGACGTCGGCATGGGTCCGTTCCCCGCCAATGCGCGTGCGTTCCTGCTCGGCGTCGGCCTGTGGGCGCTTCCAGCGCTGGCCGGTGCGGCGGCGTGCGTGGGACTGGGCTGGGCCTCGATCTCACTCGAATCCAGCGTAACAGCGGTGCTTGCGGCACTGCCGCCCCTCGCGCTCGGCGTCTTCCTGTTCGAAGCCTTCCCCGAGGAACTGATACTGCGCGGTTACGTGCAGGGTCTGGTGGGTCGGCGCTACGCAGCGTGGGTCGCCCTGCTGGCGCAGATGCTCGTGTTCGTGCTGTTCGCCTGGGCGGTCGGCGCACTGTATTCGACGGAGCAGTGGATGCTCATACCGGGGCTCGCGCTGATTCTCGGCTATGCGCGGGCGGTTTCAGGCAACGTCTGGTGCTGCATCGGCATCCACCTCGCGTGGATGACGACGGCGCAGCTGTTGTCCCCGGCGCATGGCCATGCCGTCGTACAGGACATGCAGACCCTGCAGTTCATCGCCTTCGCGTTGCTGCCATCGATGACGATCGGCATCGTTCTGCCTCTGCTCAGGCCCACGTTCGACTGGCGCCGCCCGATGGTCTGAACCCGGAGTCAGCTGCCGAACAGCGCCCGCATCTTCGCCTCGTCGGGCTGCTCGATCACGCCCTTCTCGGTCACGATCGCGTCGATCAGCGTGTATGGGGTGACGTCGAACACCGGGTTCCAGGCCTCGATGTCGAGGGCCGCAGTGCGCACCCCGCCGATGGCGAACATTTCGCCCGGGTCGCGCTCTTCGATCTCGATCGCATCGCCGGACGGGGTGTCCATGTCGACGGTCGAGGACGGCGCGACCACCATGAATTTCGCGCCATGGTGGCGGGCGCTGATCGCCAGCTGGTAGGTGCCGATCTTGTTGGCCGTATCGCCGTTGGCACAGATGCGGTCGGCTCCGACGATGACCCATTGCACGCCGCCGCCCTTCATCAGGTGGGCCGCGGCGGCATCGGCCACGAGGGTCGGCGCAATGCCGTCCTGCTGCAGCTCCCAGGACGTCAGCCGAGCCCCCTGCAGCCAGGGCCGGGTCTCCCCGGCGTACACGCGGGCGATCCGCGCCTGCGCAACCCCGGCGCGGATCACGCCGAGTGCCGTGCCGAAGCCCGCGGTCGCAAGCGAGCCGGTATTGCAATGGGTCATGACCCCGCTGCCCGGCTCGATCAGGGCCGCGCCCAGCGCGCCCATGTGGCGATTGGCCGCCAGGTCCTCGTCGGCGATGGCCTGCGCCTCCTGCTCGAGCAGCACGCGCCAGTGTTCACCTGACGCGACCAGCACGCGTCGCATGCGCGCCAGTGCCCAGGCCAGGTTGACCGCGGTAGGACGCGCCGCGTTGAGCCGCTGCATCGCCGGCTCCAGTTGCCCGAGGGCCGCGGCGCCGTCGCCTGCGTCCACCTGGCGTGCGGCCAGTACCACGCCCCAGGCCGCGGCGATGCCGATGGCCGGCGCGCCGCGCACGGTCAGCGAATGGATCGCGGCCGCGACGGCATCGCTGTCTTCGCAGCGCACGTAGCCGACCTCGAAGGGCAGCTTGCGCTGGTCGAGGAGTTCGAGGGCATCGCCGGTCCAGCGGATCGGGCGGATGCGGTCGTAGCGGTCGAAGTCGAGATCCTGGCTCATGCACGCAGTTTACCGGGCGGGCACGTCAGCGAATGCTGAACTCCGCGCGACAGCCGCTGCTGACCCACACGCCGCTCCGGTCCCAGTCCCAGGTGCTGCCACGGATGCAGGGGGAGTTCGACAGCTGCCGGACCAGGGTGACGTTGCGTGCCACGTTCGCCGGGCATCGCCGCTGGCGCTTGTCCTCCGACTCGCAGCGGATGACCTGCGAAGGGGGGACCGGCGGGGGTCGGTGCCCGCCACCGCCACCGCCACCGCCGCCGACCGCGAATTCCGCACGACACCCGCGGGTCACCCAGATCTCGCCGTTGCCCGCACCCCAGTTCTGGCCTTCCACGCAGGGGCTGGACGACAGGCGGTTGACGAGCCTGACACCGCGGCGCGTGTCGGCGGGACAGCGACGGGTGCCCATGTCGTTGGATTCACAACGGACCAGGCCGGTGCCCCCGCCGGGAGCGCCCCCGCCATAGCCCTGGCCGGTGATGAACTCGGCGCGGCAGCCGCCCGATACCCAGACGCCGTCGCGCTCGATCCCCCAGCTCTGGCCGCGCACGCAGGCCGTGTTCGACAGCTGCCGGTGCAGTCGGACGCCCCCACGCGTATCCGCATGGCAACGTCGCGTGCGGTTGTCGCGGGACTCGCACAGGAAGACCGGGTCGAAGCCGCCACCGAGATACGGGTCGCCCGGGTACGCCCTGCCCGGCCCGTCCGGATATCCGCCCGAGGGGTAGGAAGGATAGCCACCGCCGAAGAACGGACCCATCGCGCAGCCGCTGCACGCCAACAGCAGCACCGCGCATCCGTACCACCAACGCCTCATGCAGGCTCCTTCGCCAACCCTGTGGCCCGAGCTTAACCCGGAGCGGTGTCCGTTTTCCTGACGCCCCGCACGGCGGGCCGTTCAGGCGCGGGAGAAGTCGAACGCGAGTATGTCAGCGATCCGGTCAGTGCCCTGCAGGGCCATCATCAGGCGGTCAACGCCCAATGCGACGCCCGCGCAATCGGGCAAGCCGGCTTCGAGCGCCGCGAGCAGGCGCATGTCGGTGGGCGGGACGCGATCGCCGCGGGCCGCGCGGACCTCACCATCCTGGCGGAAGCGCCCGGCCTGCTCGCCTGCATCGGCCAGCTCGTGGTACCCGTTCGCGAGTTCCAAGGGCCCGAGATACAGCTCGAAGCGCTCCGCGACCGGCGGCCGGTCAGGGCGTATGCGGGCGAGCGCGCTCTGGCTGGCCGGATAGTCCACCACCGCCAGCAGGGTGTCGCGATCGAAGCGGGGCTGCAGGCGGTGGGTCATCAGCAGGTCTAGCCAGTCGTCGCGACCCAGCCCGTCCGGATCGATCTCCACGTCTCCGAGCGCCTCGCGCAGTTGCGCGACTCCGGCGCTGGCCGGATCGACACCCAGCCATTCGCGGTACAGCGCGTGGTAATCCCGGCGCTCCACGCGTACCTTCCGGCCGACCAGCGCGAGCGCGGCCTGTACCAGCTCGACCGTCTCGTCGACGAGGCGTCCGTGATCCCACCCGACCCGGTACCACTCCAGCATGGTGAACTCGGGATTGTGCCGCTGGCCCGCCTCGCCGTCGCGGAAGACCCGGCCCAGTTCGTAGCAGTCACCGAAGCCTGCCGCGACGAGGCGCTTCAACGGGAATTCGGGCGACGTCCGCAGCCAGCGCGTGCGCGGTGCGCCTTCGGTGCGTCCACCGAAATCGAGCGTGAAGGACGCAATGTTGGGGTCGGTATTACCGGCCATGGACATCACCGGCGTCTCGACTTCCACCACGCCACGCGCCGCAAAAAAGCCGCGGATGCAGGCGTTGAGGCGCGCGCGCAGGTGCAACGCGTCGAACGTCGCGCTGGGCCGCCAGTCCTCAGTCACCGAGCGGCCCCTGCCCGTGCTCGGCAAGGAACCCGACCAGGCGCGCTTCGTCCCACACATCGACGCCGAGCGATTCCGCCTTGGCCAGCTTGGAGCCCGCCGCCTCGCCGGCGACGACGAAGCTCGTCTTCTTCGAGACGCTGCCCGCGCTCTTCGCGCCCAGTGCCTCCAGGCGTGCCTTCGCTTCATCGCGGGTCATCGACGACAGCGTGCCGGTCAGGACCACGGTCTGGCCATCAAGCGGTCCCGGTGCGGCCTCGGAGGGTTCGGGCAGGCGCGGCAGGATCGTGCCGACCGCACGGCCGACCGCTTCGAGCAGCTCCGCATTTGCGTCTATCGCCAACCATGCCGAGAGCGAGCGGGCCGTTTCCGTCGGCAGGCCGGCCGTGATGTACGCGTGTTCGGGGGCCTCTCCCACCGCGGCGACGTCCGTGAATGCCGCCGCCAGCTGTTCGGCACGCAGGGGCGTCAACCTGGGGACTTCCAGGGCGACCAGCAGGTTCGGCACCGCCAGCGCCTCGCGCAACGCCGCCGAGGGCGCATGCCCGTCGGTGATGCGCACGCCGCGCTCCAGCAGCGCGTCGATCACCTGCTGGTTGCCAGGCTGGTCGAAGAAGTGGCCGATACTGCGCGCCACTTCGCCGCCGATGTCGGGCACCTGCTTGAATACCGGCCACGGCAGGTGGCGGATCAGGTCGAGGTCGCCGAACCACGCGGCGAGCGCCTTCGCCGTGCTTTCGCCAACGTGCTGGATGCCCAGCGCGAACAGGAAACGCTCGAGCGTGGTGTCGCGGCTGCGGTCGATCGCCTCGACGAGGTTCTCGGCCCACTTGCTGGCGACCTTGCCGCCCTTGACCGTCTCCGGCGTGGTGCCGTCGCGCTCGTCGGCGCGGCGCTTCATCTCGAGCAGGTCGTCGACGGTAAGCCTGTACAGGTCGGCCACGCTCTCGATGTAGCCCAGCGCGCCGAGTTCCTCGATGTAGCGCTCACCCAGGCCTTCGATATCCATCGCACGACGCGAGGCGAAATGGCGCACGGCCTCCTTGCGCTGCGCGGCGCAGGCCAGCCCGCCGCTGCAACGCCACGCGACACCACCCTCGTCCTGCACCAGCTCCGACCCGCACACGGGACAGGTCGATGGCATCGCCCAGGGCGCGGCGTCGGGCGCACGCTGGTCGATGACCACGCGCACGACTTCGGGAATCACGTCGCCCGCGCGTCGCACGATCACCGTGTCCCCGACCCGTACGTCGAGCCGCGCGATCTGGTCGGCGTTGTGCAGGGTCGCGTTGGTGACGACCACCCCGGCCACCTGCACCGGTTGCAGGCGCGCGACCGGTGTCGCCGCGCCGGTGCGGCCGATCTGGATGTCGATGCCCTCGAGCAGGGTCGACTGCTCCTGCGCCGGGAACTTGTGCGCGATCGCCCAGCGCGGCGCACGGGACACGAAGCCCATCTCGCGCTGGCCGGCATAGTCGTCGAGCTTGTAGACGACACCGTCGATGTCGAAGGGCAGGCCGTCCCGCGCCTCGCCCATGCGCCGGTAGTAGCCCAGCAGGCCATCGAGGCCTTCGACGACCTCGCTCTGCGCACTGACCGGGAAGCCCCAGTCGCGCAGCCGCGCCAGCGTGGCGGAGTGCGTGTCGGGCAGCGCCCCGCCCTCCACCTGGCCGACACCGTAGGCGTAGAACGCGAGCGGACGACGGGCGGTGACGCGCGGATCGAGCTGGCGAAGCGAGCCCGCCGCGCCGTTGCGGGGGTTGGCGAGGACCTTGTCGCCCTTGCCGTCCGCGGCCTGGGCCAGCGCCTGCGCGTTGTAGGCCCTGAACGCGGCCAGCGGCATGTAGACCTCGCCGCGCACTTCCAGCACGGCCGGCCAGCCTTCGCCGCGCAGGCTGAGGGGAATCGCCTTCACCGTGCGCAGGTTGGCGGTGACGTCCTCACCGGTGGCGCCATCGCCGCGGGTGGCGCCCTGCACGAAGCGGCCCTCCTCGTAGCGGAGGCTGATCGCCAGGCCATCCAGCTTGGGCTCGACCGAGAACACCGGCGATTCGCGGCCGATGCGCTCGTCGATCCGGCGCACGAAATCGGCCACCTCGTCGTCGCTGAAGGCATTGCCGAGCGACAGCATCGGCACCGCATGGCGGACCTCGTCGAACGCACCGGAAGGCGCCGCACCGACGCGCTGGGTGGGCGAATCCGGGCTGGCCAGCGACGGGTTCGCAGCCTCGAGCTCTTCCAGTTCGCGCAGCAGCCGGTCGTACTCGGCGTCCGGGATCGCCGGATCGTCGAGCACGTGGTACCGGTAGTTGGCGTCATTGAGCTGGCGGACCAGCTCGGCGATGCGATGGGCGGGGTCGGTCATGGTCGGCACGACGGCCGGCGCGACGTCGCGGCCGGCGGCCGCGTCACCAGCGTCCGGGCTTGTTCAGGGGCGGCGCTTCGCGCTGGCGGTCGTAGGCGCGCAGCTCGTCGCGGATATGGGCGATACGCTGGCGACCGAGGGTATTGCGCTGTTCGTCCAGTACCACGCCGTCGAGCAGTTCCGCCATGCGCTCGGCCGTGGGCAGCATGGCCTCCCAGGCGTCGAGCGCCGGGACCGGCGCCGGCAGGGTCAGGAAGAACGCGATGGCCGGGGTCTCCAGCGACTGGATGTCGGCCATGTCGAAGCTGCCCGGCTTCATGATATTGGCGACGCTGAACACCGGGCCGCGCTCGGGGTGGTGCTCGACCAGCCGGTGGAACACGCCCATGTACCCGTAGGACAGCCCGGCCTTCTCCGCGGCCACCACGATGTCCGGTCCGTGCAGCTTCCGGCCGGCGCGTGCGGCCAGGTAGAGGGTGACGATCTTGTCGAACTCTTCGCTGACCCGCTTGCCCGCCTCGCTGCCGCGTGACACTGCCGACGCGGGCGCCGCTTCTTCCTCGCCGAACATGTCGGCCTGCGAGATCGGGGCCGCCTGCCCCGCACCGGCCTCGGATGCCTCGACCTGCTCGGAGAAGGTCGGCTCGTGGCGACCCGGCTCTGCACGACGCGGGCGCCGCGTGCCTTGCCCCGGCTTGCTGGGCCGGCCGAAGAAGTAGATCGCCAGGATCAGGACGAGGCCGGCGACCAGGATACCGAGGCGCAACCACCAGACTTCAGACATCGATCAGGCTCCCTGCGTGGGCATGGCGGATGGGGTCGCGGTGGCGGTCACGCCGCGCCGGCCAGGCGCGCGGCCTCGGCGAGGTCGACCGAGACCAGGCGGCTCACGCCCGGTTCGCGCATCGTCACGCCGGACAGCTGCATCGCCGCTTCCATCGTCGCCTTGTTGTGGGTCACGAACAGGAACTGTACCTGTTCGCTCATCTCGCTGACCATCGAGGCGAGGCGACCGACGTTGGCCTCGTCCAGCGGCGCGTCCACCTCGTCGAGCAGGCAGAACGGCGCCGGGTTGAGGCGGAAGATCGCGAACACCAGCGCGACCGCGGTCATCGCCTTCTCGCCACCGGACAGCAGCGAGATGTTCGACACGCGCTTGCCGGGCGGGCGCGCCATGATCGCCACGCCGGTGTCCAGCAGGTCCTCGCCGGTCAGTTCGAGGTAGGCATGGCCGCCGCCGAACAGGCGAGGGTACAACTCCTGCACGCCGGAATTCACCCGGTCGAAGGTGTCCTTGAAACGACCACGGGTCTCGCGGTCGATCTTGCGGATCGCTTCTTCCAGCGTGTCCAGCGCGCCGGTCAGGTCGATGTGCTGCGCATCGAGGTACTCCTTGCGCTGCGCCGCCTCGGCGTGCTCCGCGATCGCGGCCAGGTTCACCGGCTCCAGCCGGCGCAGGCGCGTGTCGATGGCGGCCACGGCGGCACCCCAGGCCTGCGGATCGGCATCGTCCGGCAGCGTGTTGGCCACGTCCTCGAGGGTGAAGCCTTCTTCGACGATGGCTTCAACCAGCTGTTCGGCCTTGAGCACCAGCGCCTGCTGGTCGAGGCGGCGCTGGCCGATGGATTCGCGCTGCTGCAGGGCCTGTTCGTCGCGCTGGTGGCGGACCTGTTCGAACTTGCGCAGGTCGGCGTCGATGCCATCGAGCGTGGTACGCGCGGCGGTCAGGTCCTGCTCGGCGGTGACGCGCTGCTCGAGCGCGACCTGGCGCTGGGTCTCCAAGGTGTCGACCGGTGCGTCGCCGTCGACGAGCTGCGCGGTCAGTTCTTCAAGACGGGTGTCGAGCTGCCCGCGCTGCCCGCCCATCCGGTCCAGGGCCTGCGACAGGGCCGCGATTCGGGTGCGCTGCGACTCCAGCGTCAGGGCCAGCGCATGCGCGCTGTCGCGCGACTCGCGGGCCAGCGTGCGGGCCTGGTCGCGGGCCTCGTGCAGCCGGCTGCGCTCGGATTCCAGTCCCAGCCGCAGGTCCTCGAGCTCGCTCATGCGGATGACGGCTTCTTCCTGCCGCATCCGCGCTTCGCGGGCCTGGTCCTGGCCGGCGTCGGCGGCCTCGATCAGCTGCGACAGTTCGGCGTCGATCTTCTCGATGCGCCCGCGCGCGGTGTCGAGCCGGCCCTGCTGGCCCTGCAACTGGCCGGCCAGCTCGGACACGCTGCGGTGGGCCATGTAGAGGGTGCGCTGGGCATCCTCGCGCTGCTGCTCGGCCGCCAGCGCGCGGTCGCGCAACTGCACCTGCAGCGACTCCAGCTCGTGCTCGCGCGCCTGCAGGGTTTCGATGGCCTCGCGCAGCGACTGGATCTCACGCTCGCGCAGCAGGGCGCCCTGCTGGGCCGCGCCGGAACGCAGCACGCGCAGCCAGCCATCGCCGAGCCGCTCGCCGTCGCGGGTGATGATCGATTCGCCGGCCTGCAGCGACGGCAGCAGCGCGCGCGCGGCGGCCAGGTCGTCGGCCGCATGCAGGCGGGCCAGGAGGCGACGCACGGCGGCGGGTCCGCGAACGCGTGCGGCCAGCGAGGTGGGCGCGCAGTCCACCGTGCCCTCGGCCGGATCAACCAGGGCCAGTCGGCCATCGCCCAATGCACCGATGGCGTCGACCAGCGTTTCGGGCGACTCCACCAGCACGCCTTCGATCAACTGCCCGAGCGCGCCCTCGACGGCGTTCTCCCAGCCGGCATCCACCTGCAGGCGCTCGCCGACGCGGGCCGCGGAATCGAGGCCACGCGCCTTCAGCCATTCCAGCGCGGCGCCCTGCTCCTGCCCCAGCGCGGCGTGCTGCAGCGTCTCCAGCGAGGACAGCCGGCCGCGGGCCGTCTGCGCCTGCTTGCGCACCTCGGCCAGTTCGTTCTGGGTGCCGCGCTGCTGTTCCTGCAACTCCGACACGCTGGCCTTGCGTGCGTCCAGCGTCTCGGTCAGCGTGTCCAGCGACAGCTTCTGCGCCTCGTGGCGCTCTTCGATGTCGGTGAATGCCGCGGCCAGCGCCTCGAGGTCCAGGCCGGCGCGCTCGTTCGACAGCGCTTCGCGGCGACGCTGCGCATCCAGCGCCTGGCGGTCGAGGTGCTCGATGCGGGTGCGCTCGACATCCGCGGCACGCACCGCCTCGGACTGGGCGCGGCTGTGCGTGTCCCAGCGCTGCTGCCAGTCAGCCAGTTTTGCTTCGGCCTCGCGCAGGGCCTCCTGGCGCGCCTCGTCTTCCTCGCGCAGCTGCTCCAGGCGCGGCTCGCCTTCGTCGACCGAGGCCTGCAGCACGTCCAGCTGCGACTGGTCCTGGCCGATGTGCTGGGCGATCTCGCTCAGCGCCGCCTGCGCTTCGTCGCGCGCCCGCTGCAGGCGCGTCGAGAGTTCCTTCTGGTGCTGGATCTGCTGTTCGATCCGCGCCAGCGCGCCGCTGACTTCGTAGCTCGCCGCCTGCGCCTTGCCGAGCGCTGCCGCCGCCTCCTCGCGTCGTACTCGGCCCGTCTCGATCTCGCGCTCGGCCTCGCGCTGTTCGGCGATCAGCTGCTGCAGGCGGGTTTCCTGCTGGGCGAGCTTCTCGCGCTGGCCCTGCAGTTTCACGTCGAGGGCGCGATGCTCCAGCGCCTTCCACTCCGCGTCCTTGGTTTTCCGCTCCGCCTGCAGCGTCTGGTACTGCTCGGCCTGGCGCGCCTGGCGGTTCAGGTGCTCGAGCTGCTTGCCGACCTCTTCGCGCAGGTCGTTCAGGCGGTCGAGGTTCTCGCGGGTATGGCGGATGCGGGTCTCGGTCTCGCGGCGGCGCTCCTTGTACTTGGAGATGCCGGCGGCCTCCTCGAGGTAAACCCGCAACTCCTCGGGCTTGGCCTCGATGATGTTGCTGATCATGCCCTGCTCGATGATCGAGTAGCTGCGCGGGCCGAGCCCGGTGCCGAGGAACAGGTCGGTGATGTCGCGGCGACGGCACTTGGCGCCGTTGAGGTAGTACTGGCTCTGGCCATCGCGGCTGACCACGCGCTTGACCGAGATCTCGTCGTAGGCGCCGTACTCGCCGGTGATGGTGTGGTCGGCATTGTCGAAGACCAGCTCGACCATCGCCTGCGACACCGGCTTGCGCGACGAGGAGCCGGCGAAGATGACGTCGGTCAGCGAGTCGCCGCGCAGGCGGCTGGCCGAGCTCTCGCCCATCACCCAGCGCACCGCGTCGATGATGTTGGACTTGCCGCAACCGTTCGGGCCCACCACGCCGGTCATGTTGGTGGGCAGGTGCAGGGTGGTCGGGTCGACGAAGGACTTGAAGCCTGAGAGCTTGATCGTGGACAGACGCATGCGGCGATGGGGCCTCGGGCGGGTGCCGGGCACCGCGCCTTGATTCTTGAAGTGGACGAAAAACCGCGCTTAAACCATTGATTGATATAAGCGAGGCGCGACCTGAAAGGCGCGCCACTCCGGGAGTATAGCGAGCCGCCGCCCGGCCTGCCGGCGGGCTTCGGCGGCCATCACGGGGGTGTACCGGTCCCCGCCTCACCGGGGGTCCGGGCCCGGATCGCCAGCGCATGGATGTCGGTCTCCATCAGCGCCCCAAGGGCCGCGTAGACGGCCCGGTGCCGGGCGATCGGCGCGAGGCCGGCGAACGCCTCGCTGACGATGTCGACATTGAAATGCCCACGCCCGTCCCGCGCGCCCGCATGGCCGGCGTGGCGGGCGCTGTCGTCTTCGACCTCGAGCGCCCGTGGGGCGAGCGCGGCTTCGAGTGCGGCCCGGATTGCCGCCACGCGCGCCTCGCGGGGCAAAGGACCGCTCACGGCAGCACGCGGCGGAACGGCCGCACGTCCACCCGCGCGTAGACGCCCGCGGCGACATAGGGATCGGCGTCGGCCCAGGTCCGTGCCGCTTCGAGCGACTCGAACTCGGCGATGACCACGCTGCCGCTGAAGCCGGCCGGCCCGGGGTCTTCGGCATCGATGGCCGGGCACGGCCCCGCCACCAGCAGGCGGCCGACGTCGACCAGCGCCTTCAGGCGGGCCAGGTGATCGCCGCGCGCCTGCAGGCGGCGCTCCAGCACGTCCGGACCGTCATGGCCTTCGATCACGTACCACATGGTGTCCTCCGCTCGGATGCTGAATGGATTGTAGGGGGCCGCCGGTCGCGCGCGTAGATGGCTGGACAGCGTTCATGCAAGTCCGTACCCTTGGGGCCAATTGCATGAGGCCGGTAGCAGCGGCCCGTCGCGATCGGCCCCCCACACCGTCGCCACGCATCGCACCCCGGTGCGCCGCTGCCCCATGCCGGCCCGGGTCCGGATCACGCCTGTCCCGCCCCGTCACCCCGCGTGACGTGGACGCACGGTGTATGCGGTCCCCGCTTCGACTTTCGCTGTTCGCTGCACCGACGGTGGCCCCCGCGGCCCCCGACCCGATCCCGTGCCCCCACGGCGGCACGCCGAATCACGCATGGCCCCCGGAGGGGCCGGCCCGCGCATGTCCAACCCGACCGTGTCCGAAGCGACCGAGCCGACCGCGACGCCCGTTGCCGAAGCGCCGACGGCGGTCGCAAGCCACCCGCAGCAGCAGGAAATGCCGCTCGCGGTGGTGCACGGCCAGCCGGTGCTGCAGATCCCGCAGGACCTGTACATCCCGCCGGACGCGCTGGAAGTCATCCTCGAGGCGTTCGAGGGGCCGCTGGACCTGCTGCTGTACCTGATCCGCCGGCAGAACCTGGACATCCTCGACATCCCGGTCGCCGAGATCACCCGGCAGTACGTCGACTACATCCAGGCCATGCACGAGATGCGCTTCGAGCTGGCCGCCGAATACCTGGTCATGGCCGCCATCCTGGCCGAGATCAAGTCGCGGATGCTGCTGCCGCGGCCGCCCGCCGAGGAAGGCGAAGAGGACGACCCGCGTGCGGACCTGGTGCGCCGACTGCAGGAATACGAGCGCTTCAAGAAGGCGGCCGAGGACCTGGACGCCCTGCCCCGGCAGGACCGCGACACCGCGCCGGCCGCGGCCTTCGTGCCGGACCGGGCCGCGATCCGGGTACCGCCGCCGGTGGACCTCAAGGAGATGCTGCTGGCGCTGCATGACGTGTTCAAGCGCGCCGAGCTCTACACCCAGCACGCGATCAAGCGCGATGCCCTGAATGTCCGCCAGCGCATGGGCGAGCTGCTGGAACGCCTCAACGACGGCCAGTTCCACCGGTTCGAGCAGTTGTTCACCGTCGAGGAAGGCAAGCTCGGCGTGGTCGTCACCTTCCTCGGCCTGCTGACGCTGGCCAAGGAACAGCTGGTCGACATCGTGCAGGAAGCCCCGCTCGCGCCGATCTATGTCAAATCGCTGGCCGTGCTGGACGACCCGGCGTCGATCGAGCTGAGCAGCGAATTCGACGACGACGCCCCCGCGGCCTGACCGCCCCACACGACTCCACAGACGCACGCCATGGACCAAGCCTTCATCACCCGGATCGTCGAAGCCACCCTGCTGGCCGCGAACCAGCCGCTGACCCTGGCCCAGTTGCACGCGCTGTTCCCCGAGGACCAGCCGGCACCCGCGGGCAGCGTCGAGCAGGCGCTGGAAACCCTGCAGGCCGGCTGCGCCGACCGCGGCGTCGAACTGGTCGAGCTGGCCTCCGGCTTCCGGTTCCAGGTCAAGGCCGACGTCCACCCCTGGGTGGCCCGGCTGTGGACCGAACGGCAGACGCGCTACACCCGCGCGACGCTGGAGACGCTGGCGCTGATCGCCTACCGGCAGCCGATCACCCGCGGCGAGATCGAACAGGTCCGCGGCGTGGCGGTGAACAGCAACATCATCAAGGCGCTTGAAGAGCGCGAGTGGATCCGCGTGGTCGGCCACCGCGACGTGCCCGGCAAGCCGGCGCTGTTCGGCACCACCAAGGTCTTCCTCGACTACTTCGGACTGAAGCGCCTCGACGAGCTGCCGCCGCTGTCCGAACTGAAGGACATCGGCGAGCTCGAACCGCAGTTCAAGTTCGACGAAGAACGCAAGCCCGCCGCCCCCGCCGAGGGCGAAGCCATCGCGGCGGGCGGCATCGACATGGGCACGGAGGCGGCCAACGAGGCCGTGGCCGCTCCCGACACACCCGAAGCCGCGCCGGGCGAGCGCGTGGCAGACGAGAACGATGGAAGGGCAGCGGACGGCGAAGACGCCGATGCCCTTCCGGCAGGACCGGACCCGGATGCGGCGATCGACGCCGAGCCGGCGTCCAACGCCGTCGAGACGACGACCGTTCCCGAACAAGAGGCGCCCTCTGACGAGGACGCGCCGGAGCAGATGAAATGAGTGAAGAAAAGAGCCGCAAGCTCACCCTGAAGCGCAACACCGAGGACGCCGCCCCCGCGCCGCGCCTGGAAGAGCGCCTGCACAAGGTCCTGGCACAGGCCGGCCTCGGCTCGCGCCGCGCGCTGGAACAGCGCATCGCGGACGGCCTGGTCAAGGTCAACGGCGAGGTCGCGCAGGTCGGCATGTCGATCAAGGGCGGCGACAAGGTCGAACTCGACGGACGCCAGTTCGTCGCCAGCGCGCTGACCGATCCGGCCCGCGTGCTGATGTACAACAAGCCCGAGGGCGAGGTCACCACCCGCGAGGATCCCGAAGGCCGCCCGACCGTGTTCGAGGCGCTGCCGATGCTCAAGGGCGCGCGCTGGATCGCGGTGGGCCGCCTGGACATCAACACGACCGGCCTGCTGCTGCTCACCACCGACGGCGAGCTAGCCAACGCGATGATGCACCCGTCCTTCGAGGTCGAGCGCGAGTACGTGTGCCGCGTGCGCGCACCGGAAGGCCAGGAGCGCGTGCCCGACAACATCCCCGACCGCCTGCGCCGCGGCGTGGCGCTGGATGACGGCCCGGCGAAGTTCGACGAGATCGAGCGCATCGGCGGGACCGACTCGCACGACTGGTTCCGCGTTGTCGTCAAGGAAGGCCGCAACCGCGAAGTCCGCCGCCTGTGGGAGTCGCAGGGCTGCCAGGTGAGCCGCCTGAAGCGCATCCGCTACGGCGAGGCCAGCCTCCCGCGCGAACTGCTGCGCGGCCAGTCGCAGGAAATGGCGACCGACAAGGTCGAGGCGCTGCGCAAGAAGCTGGGCCTGGAGGACGGCGCGCCGTCCGCACTGACCCTGCAGCCGGTGATCGGCCAGCGCAAGGCGGCCAAGTCCACCATCAACCTGACCGGCAGCGACCGCTCGCAGGGTTACGTGGGCGGCCCCAGCCGCGCCGATGAAAGCCGCGAGCTGCGCCGCTTCGACCACGTCCGCGAGGACCATCGCGGTCGCGGCCGTGGCAAGAAGCCGCACGGCGGCCTGACCGTCAGCGGCGAGGCGGCGGCCAAGCAGTCGCAGAAACCGTTCAAGCAGCGCAAGCAGAAGGGCCCGAAGCTGCCGGAAGGCAGCCCCGCCGCGTTCCGCACCTGGTACGTGCCGGACGGCGTCGACACCGGCCCGAACGGCCATCGCAACCCGGGCGGTCGCGGCGGTCCGGGTGGTCCGGGCGGCGGACGACCGGCCGGCAAGGGCCCCCGCCCCGGTGGCAAGGGTCCGGGCAAAGGGCCCGGGAAGGGACCGGGCGCCGGAGCGCGCGGCGGCAAGGCGCGCAGCGCCGGCATGCATTTCCCGTCGGATCATGCCGGCGGTGGCGGCCACTCGCCTTACGGCGATCGCGCGCGCGGTCCCGGTGGCGGGAATCGCGGTCCAGGTGGCACGGGCAACCGGGGCAACACCGGCAACCGCGGCGGAAACCGGGGTGGCGGGCGTGGCGGTCCGCGCGGCGGCTGATGGTCGCTGCGGGCTCCGTCCCGCATACGCCTCACCAGGAAGGGCGCCCTCGGGCGCCCTTCTTCATTCCTGCGGCACGCCCCGCCGCACCTTGCCACGGCACGTTGCCACCGGAACCCTCCACCCGAAGCCCCGCACCACAAGCCGACGCACCTCCACTGCCAACCCCCGCACTGGAATAGTGTCCGCCCGCCCGCCGCGTCTACAGTGCGCGCCATGCGTGGCCTCCCCACCCATCGCCGCCTCCCGCTGCTGCACCTGCTGGTGCTGGCGTCCGTGATGCTGGCGCTGGTCGCCCGGCCCGTCCTCGGCGCGTGGGGCGAATCGCATGAACTGATGCATGGGCAGGTCGCGCACCTGCAAGCAGGCGAAGCCATGCCGGCGTCCGTGCTGGACGATACCGTGCAGGGCGAGGAAGACCCCGCCCTGCACGCCCTGCACGCCCTGCTCGAACTGGTGCACTGCTGTGGCCATGCAAGCGCGGCGCCCTCGCCACTCCTGCAGCTCCCCGACGTGCCGCCCGGCGATTCGCGACTGTCTGCCGGCATCGCGCCGTCTCCCGCACTCGCACGCCTCGAGACACCCTTCCGACCTCCGATCACGGCCTGATGCCCGCCGGCCCCATGCCGGCCCGCCATCGATTCCCCGTAACGGAGTGTTCCCATGCGAATCCGAGCCGCGGCCCTAGCCGCGTCGCTCGCCTGCGTGGCCGTGGTTCCGTCCACGGCCGCCCGCGAGCGGCTCACCCAGGACGACGCCTTCGTGCGCGTCCTGCAGTACCACCCTGACCTGCGCGGGTTCGACGCGCAGCAAACCCGTCTGTTGGCCGAACAGACCGCCCTCCGCCAGGGTCCGCCCCTGCGGTTCGGCGCCGAGCTCGAGAATGCCTTCGGCACGGGCGAGACCCGGGGCCTTGATGGCGCCGAGCTGACCCTGGGCCTCGCCTCGGTGCTGGAGACCGGCGACAAGGCCCGGCTCCGCGGCGACCTCGTCCAGACCCGCATCGACGCACTCGCCGGCGAACGCGACGCACGCCGGCTCGACCTGCTGGCCGAAACCGCACGGCGCTATCTGTCTGTGCTCGACGCAGATGCCCGCGCACGCATCGCCGCGATCGACCTCGACCAGCGTCGCCGCGCGGAAACGCTGGCTTCGCAGCGGCATCGCGAAGGGGCATCGCCGCTGTCGGTCGTGCTGTCGGCCCAGGCGGCACGGGCGGAAGCGGAACTCGCACTGGCGTCCGCCGAGACGTCGGGCGACGCCGCGCGCCGCGCCCTCGCGCGGCTCTGGGGCGACACGGATGCCCGCTTCGCGGTCGTCGAAGAAGACACCACCCGATTGCCGCCGCTGGCGTCGCTCGACACCCTCGAACGCGCGCTCGAAGAGAGTCCCGGGATGGCCCGCTTCGCCGATGAGCGCCGGATCGCCGAAGCCCGCCTTCGCCTCGAACGGGCAGCTGCGCGCACCGACATCGACTGGCAGTTCGGCGTGCGACGCCTCCAGGACACAGGGGACACGGCGCTGGTCGCCGGCTTCGCGCTGCCGCTGGGCAGCCGCAGCCGCGCCGCGCCGGCCATCCGTGCCGCTGAAGCACAGCTCGCGGAACTCGGGGTGGCGCGTGAGTCACGGGAGCTGGCCCTGAGCGCCACCCTGCTCGATGCCCATGGCCGTTACACCCTCGCGCGGCTGCAGGTCCGGCGCCACGCCGACGAGATCCTGCCCGCTCTGGCACGGGCGACCACCGAAACCGAACGTGCCTGGCGCCTCGGTGCCGCCACACCGTTTGAGTGGACGCAGATGCAGCAGGCGCTCTCGGACGCACGCCAGCGGCAACTCGATGCCGCGCTGGAAGCACGCCTCGCCCTGATCGAACTGCAACGCCTGACGGGCCACGCCCTGGTCACGTCCGCGCAAGGAGACACCCCATGACACGCCTCGGAACGAGCGTCTTTTCCTGCATCCTCCTCGGCCTCGCGCTTTCGGGTTGCGGTGGAACCCCCACGGACGGCCCGACCGCGCAGGGTGGCCCGGCCCAGTCGACGCCCTCGCACGACGCGGACGACGCCCATGCGGACAACGACAACGCTGACCGTGCGCATGACCCACGCGCGGACGAAACCCACGACGACGCGCTGTCGACCCGCATCGAGGCCGACATCGCACGCGAATCCGGCATCGTCGCCGCGCCCGCGGGACCGGGCACGATCGCCGACGCGCACGAGGTGCAGGGCCTGCTGACGCCCATCGATGGCCGCCGGGCACGCATCGCGGCACGTTTCGCAGGTCCGGTCCGCGCGCTGCACGCCAACCTCGGCGATGCGGTACGCGCCGGCCAGACCATCGCCGTGGTCGACAGCAACCAGAGCCTCAGCCCCTATGCGCTGACCTCGCCCATCAGCGGCGTGGTGGTGGCCCGCGATGCCGCGGTCGGCGACATCGCCGACGCCGGACGCGTCCTCATGGAAGTCGCCGACCTGTCGCAGTTGTGGGTCGACCTGCATGTCTACGGCAGCGACGCGCGGCACCTGCGACCCGGCTCCCCCGTCACCGTGGTCCGCCTGGACGACGGCACCCGCCAGCAGACCGAGGTCGACCGTGTCCTGCCCGCGACCGCGACCGCCAGCCAGAGCACCGTCGTCCGCGCACGTCTGGACAACAGCGACGGACAGTGGCGGCCCGGCACCGCGATCACCGCGGAAGTCGTGGTCGACCGGATCGACGTCGCCCTGGCCGTCCCGCTCGCGGCCGTGCAGCGCATGGCGGGTGCCGATGCGGTCTTCGTCGTCGAGGGCGACCGCTACGAGACCCGGCCCGTGCGCCTCGGTCGACGCGATGCGGTCCACGTCGAGGTGCTTGAAGGGCTGGTGGCCGGCGAACAGGTGGTCGTCGAGCAGAGCTACCTGGTCAAGGCCGACATCGGCAAGGCCGACGCCGGCCACGCGCATTGAGGAGGCCCCGCCATGCTTGAACGGATCATCCATTTCGCCATCGCCCACCGATGGGCGGTCCTGGCGGCCACGGCCCTGCTGGTCGCGATCGGCGCCTGGAGCCTGGGCCGCCTGCCGATCGATGCCACGCCCGACATCACCAACGTGCAGGTCCAGGTCAACACGGCGGCGCCCGGGTACACGCCGCTGGAGGTCGAGCAACGGGTGACCTTCCCGGTGGAGACGGCACTGGCCGGCCTGCCGGCGCTCGCCCACACGCGGTCACTGTCGCGCTACGGACTCTCGCAGGTGACGGTGGTGTTCGAGGACGGCACCGACCTCTATTTCGCCCGCCAGCAGGTGAACGAGCGCCTCCAGCAGGTGGCCGGCGACCTGCCCGGCGGTCTGCAACCCACCCTGGGGCCCATGGCCACGGGCCTGGGCGAGATCTTCATGTACACCGTCGACGCCGAACCCGGTGCACTGCGTCCCGACGGCACGCCGTGGACCCCGACCGACCTGCGCACCCTGCAGGACTGGGTGATCCGCCCGCGCCTGCGCAACGTCCCCGGCGTGACCGAGGTCGACACCATCGGCGGCCACCCGCGCGAGATCCATGTCACGCCGGACCCCGCCCGGCTGGTCGCGTTCGACCTCGACATGCAGGACCTGGTCGCGGCCGTCGCGGCCAACAACACCAACCTGGGCGCTGGCTTCATCGAGCGCAATGGCCAGCAGCTGCTGGTGCGCGCACCGGGCCAGGTCGGTGCCGGCGATGCCAGCGCGCTGGAGGAAATCGGCGCGATCGTGCTGGTCCGGCGGGGCGGCGTGCCGGTGCGGATCCGCGACGTCGCCCGGGTCGCGGAAGGCCGGGGACTGCGCAATGGCGCCGCCACGCGCGACGGACACGAGGCGGTGGTCGGCACGGTGCTGATGCGGGTGGGCGCCAACAGTGGCGAGGTCGCCCGCGCCGCGGCGGACGCGCTCGAGGAGGTCGCGCGCAGCCTGCCCGCCGGCATCGTCGCCACGCCGGCGTACGACCGCACCGTCCTCGTCGACCGCACCATCGCCACCGTCTCCGGGAACCTCGCGGAAGGCGCCCTGCTCGTGGTGGTGGTGCTGTTCCTGCTGCTGGGCAACGTGCGCGCGGCCCTGATCACCGCCGCGGTGATCCCGCTGTCGATGCTGTTCACGGTGACCGGCATGGTGCGTGGCGGCGTGTCCGGCAACCTGATGAGCCTGGGCGCGCTCGACTTCGGCCTGATCGTCGACGGCGCGGTCATCATCATCGAGAACTGCCTACGCCGCTTCGACGATGCCCGCGTCGCCCTGGGCCGCGCGCTCGGCAAGGACGAGCGCCTGGACCTGACCGCACGCGCGACCGCCGAAGTCATCCGGCCCAGCCTGTTCGGCATGGCGATCATCGCGCTGGTCTACGTGCCGATCTTCGCGCTGGAGGGCATCGAGGGAAAGATGTTCCATCCGATGGCGATCACCGTGCTGCTGGCACTGACCGGCGCCATGCTGCTGTCGCTCACCTTCGTACCCGCCTGCATCGCGCTGTGGCTGGGGCGGGACCGCCCCGCCCCGGACGCCACCGGACCGCGCACGCACGACAACCGGCTGATGCGCCTCGCGCGCCGGGCCTATGCGCCGGCACTGGCCTTCGCCCTGCGGCATCGCATCGCCGTCGCGCTGGGGGCGCTGCTGGTGGTCGTGGCAAGCGGCGTCATGGCCGGACGGATGGGGCGCGAGTTCATCCCCGAGCTCGACGAAGGCGACATCGCCCTGCAGGCCCTGCGCATCCCCGGCACGGGCCTGGCGCAATCGGTGGCGATGCAGGCGCGGCTGGAAACGGTGCTGCTCGGCCTCCCGGAAGTCGCGCATGTCTTCAGCAAGGTGGGGACCGCCGAGGCCGCGTCCGATCCCATGCCCCCGTCGGTGGCCGACAGCTATGTGATGCTGAAGCCCCGCGACGCCTGGCCGGACCCGCGCAAACCCACCGCACGGCTGCTGGAGGAGGTCGAGGCGGCGGTCGCGCCCCTGCCGGGCAACAACTACGAGTTCACCCAGCCGATGCGCATGCGCATGAACGAGCTGATCTCCGGGGTTCGCGCGGAAGTCGCGATCAAGCTGTTCGGCGACGACCTCGAGGTGCTGCTGGAACACGGCACGCGGATCGCCACGCTGGCCCGCGGCGTGCCCGGCGCCGCGGACGTCCAGCTCGAACAGGCCGATGGCCTGCCCATGCTCACGGTGACGCCCGACCGCACGGCACTCGCCCGCGTCGGGCTCAACCCCGGTGCGGTGCAGCAGGCCGTCGCGACCGCGATTGGCGGCACAGTGGCCAGCCAGCTGTTCGAGGGCGACCGCCGCTTCGACATCGTCGTGCGCCTGCCCGAGGCGCTGCGGGACGACCCCGATGCACTGGCCGACCTGCCGATTCCCCTGCCCGACGACCCGAGCCTGGACGAGGCCGGGCTGGACGCGCAGTGGCCCACGGGTGCGCCGCATACCGTGCCCTTGCGGGAGGTCGCCCGCATCGACGTCGTCGATGGGCCGGCGCAGGTGAACCGCGAGGACGGCAAGCGCCGCATCGTGGTGACCGCCAATGTGCGGGGACGCGACCTGGGCGGGTTCGTCGAGGAGCTGCGCACGCGCATCGATGGCGAGGTGGACCTGCCCGTGGGCTACTGGGTCGATTTCGGCGGCACCTTCGAGCAGCTCGTGTCGGCGAGCCGCCGCCTGGCCTGGGTCGTGCCGCTGACCCTGTTGCTGATCTTCGGCCTGCTCTTCTCCGCCCTGGGGTCGGTCCGCGACGCGGCCATCGTCTTCAGTGGCGTGCCCCTCGCGCTGACCGGCGGGGTCGCGGCACTGGCGATGCGTGGCATCCCGCTGTCGATCTCGGCCGGTGTCGGCTTCATCGCCCTCTCCGGCGTGGCGGTCCTCAATGGACTCGTCATGATCGCCTTCATCCGTCAGCGCCGCGCCGATGGCGAGCCGCTCGAGCGGGCCATCGTCGAGGGTGCGCTGGGCCGCCTGCGGCCGGTGCTGATGACCGCCCTGGTCGCGTCCCTGGGCTTCGTCCCGATGGCTCTGAACGTCGGCACCGGCGCCGAGGTGCAACGGCCGCTGGCGACGGTGGTGATCGGCGGCATCGCCTCGTCGACGCTGCTGACCTTGCTGGTGCTGCCGGCGCTCTATCGGCTCTGGCATGGTCGCGAGCGCCAGCTGGGACGCGATGGCTGACGGCGCGTGGCCGCGGGGGCACGCCGACTTCGCACCGGCTTCACCCCGCGGCCGCACGCGCTTCGCAGCGGCCTCGCACGATGGGGGACCCTGTCCCGGAGTGCCGCCATGCCAACGTCCCACGGCACCGACCATGACCTCGTCGTCGTCGGTGCCAGCTTCGCCGGCAGCGCCTGCGCGCTGGCGGCCGCCCAGTCGGGGCTGCGCGTCGTCGTGCTCGAGCGCAAGCCCGATCCGGGCGACAAGCTGCACACCACCGGCATCATCGTGAAGGAGGCGGCGGAGCAGACCTTGCTGGGCCAGTTGCCACCCGCCCTCGTCCGCCGCGTCGACGAGGTGCGCCTGTATGCGCCCAGCCTCAAGCAGGTCGCGCTGGCGGCGCCGGGCTATTACTTCCAGACCACCGATACCCCCGAGGTCATGCGCTGGCTCGCCGACCGGCTGGTCGAGAACGGCGTCGACCTGCGCCTGGGCCAGACCTTCACCGGCGCCGGCAAGCGCGACGGCGGCTGGCACGTCGATGGACTGGGGACGACGCGCCACCTGGTGGGCGCCGACGGCGCGCGCTCGCGTGTTGCCCGGGCCACCGGCCTGGGCACCGTGGAGCAGTTCCTCTATGGCGTGGAGTACGAGTTCCCGGGCGCCTGCCTCGCGCATCCCGACGCCCTGCACTGCTTCCTCAGCAAGCGGCATGCGCCCGGCTACATCGGCTGGATCGCGCAGAGCCCCACCGGCATCCAGGCCGGCCTCGCCCTGCGTCACGATCCGTCGCGGGTGCGGGTGCCCGACATCGACGCCTTCCTGCTTCGGGTGGGCGCTGCCGCCGGCCTGCCGCGCCTGCTGAAGCCGGGCACCACGCGCGCCGGGCTGATTCCCTGCAGCGGCCCGGTGTCACCGCTGGCACGCGATGGCGCGATCCTGACCGGCGATGCCGCGGGGATCGTCTCGCCGGTGACGGCGGGCGGCATCCATTCCGCGTGGGAGCACGGCTGGGCCGTGGGCCAGGCGATTGCCGCGCACCTGCGCCACGGGGGGCCGTCACCCGAACGCATGGCGATCGAGGCCGCCCCGCGTTTCCGTACCAAACGCGCCCTGCGCTGGGCCTACGACCGCCTGCAGTTCGACTGGCCCTTCGACCTGCTCATCGGCACGCCGCCCCTGCGCTGGGCGGCGGAGCAGGTCTATTTCCACAAGCGCGTTGCCGGCCTGCGTTGAGCCCGTCCCACGCGGAAGAAGCGGACGCGCCGGCGACCGCGGCGGTGGCCGAGGCCGGCCCGCAGGGTGCCCGGCCGAGGCGTCACGGGTGCGTGCAGTCGGGTCTGAGGCCCTCCGGTGGGGCATCAGGGCCCTCCAGAGGACCCCGGACGGTTCGCGCAGGGGCCATGCCGGCCCTCCGGAGGGCCCGCCCGGCGCAGCCGCGCACCGCGCCGGCCCTCGGGCGGACCCCATCGGCCTCGCGGGTGGACCCGGCTGGGCCACTGCCGGACCACGGCGGTCCGCGGACAGGCCGCGCGGGCCCGCGCGCGGACACACCAAGCCCCGCGCGGGCGCCGATCGGGCGACTCGTCGCAGGTCGCTGGGCCCGTGCGTGAGGGATCGAAGGCGACAGGACCGCGGCGTCGCGGCTCAGCTCGACCCAGAACCCTCTCGCGAACTTGGAGCGACTACGCGAGCTTCGGACGGAGTCGCCGCCCCCCGGCATGGGGGGTTGCTCCGCCCTCCTGAAGACGTCCTGTCCTTAAGTCGGGTCGCAGACCCGCTCCGCGGTCCGGCCCGGCGCAACGCGCCGGGCGTTCTCCAAGGCCGCGCGGCAGTGCCGCGCAAAGGGCCTTGGTTCACCCATGGTCTGCTCTGCGCAACCCCCCATGCCGGGGGGCGACGCCTTTCGCTATTTTGAAGGTCTGGGCTTTGCCTGCTTCTGGTTTCCAGTGGCCCGTTTGCCGTCCAGAAGTTGGTGGCTCTGGGTGTCGCGTGACCGTGCGCGGCATGGATGCCGCGCCCGAGCCCCCATGGACGGGTTTACGGCGTGTCACGCGACACCCAGGGCCGCCGGCTTACCCCGAGCACCTGCCCCAGGCCGGTCAAAGTGCCCGAGAAAAGTGGGTCAAGTGGACGCCCTCGCCTGCGACGCCCGCTCGCCCGTCAGCGCAGCTCGAACCGGTCGCCGTCGAGCATTGCGGGGAAGCGCTCACGATGGGCGGCCAACTGGCTGGCCTGCAGCGTCGTCGTCACCACCACTTCCTCGTCCGTGCACTCACTGACCGGGTGACCGAGGAAGTCGATCACCGCACTGTCGCCGGAATAGTCGATCCCGTTGCCATCGGTGCCGACCCGGTTGAGCCCCGCCACGTAACAGAGATTCTCGATCGCACGCGCGCGCAACAGCGTCTTCCACGGGTACGCACGCGCCGCCGGCCAGTTGGCGACGAACAGCAGCAGGTCGTAGTCCAGCGCGCCGGGGCGCTCCACGTCGAACCGGTTGCGCGCGAACACCGGGAAGCGCAGGTCGTAGCAGACCATCGGGCAGATCCGCCAGCCCTTCCACTCCACCGTCAACCGGTCCCGGCCCGCGGCATAGCGCTCGTGCTCGTTCGCGTAGCGGAACAGATGGCGCTTGTCGTAGTGGCGCACCCCGCCGTCCGGCGTCACGAACAGCATCCGGTTGAACACCTGTCCGTCCACGCGCAGCTGCACGCTGCCGGTGACCGCGGCGCCGATGCGCGCCGACTGCTCGCGCATCCAGGCCACGGTCGGCCCGTCCATGCCTTCGGCGCGGTCGATCGCATCGTTGGAGAAACCGCTGGTGAAGGTCTCCGGCAACATCAGCAGGTCGGTGATGTCGTGCAGCGAGGCGATCAGTTCGCCGTAGTAGGCGCGGTTCGCTTCCGGGTCGTGCCAGCGGGTGTCGCCCTGGACGAGCGAGATGCGCAGGTTGTCCATTGCCGTTCCTTCCTCAGAGTCGCTGCAGGCGCGTGATCGCCTCGTCCAGCGTGGCCGCGTTCTTGGCGAAACACAGGCGCGCCAGGCGCTGGCCCGGCGGCGGCACGGCGTAGAACGGCGACAGCGGGATCGCTGCCACGCCTTTCTCCTCCGTCAGCCAGCGGCAGAACGCGGCATCGTCGAGGTCGCTGACCGCGCTGTAGTCCACCAGCTGGAAGTAGCCGCCCGGCACCGGCAGGGGCTTGAGCTTCGTCGTGAGCAGCTGCTCGCGGAAGCGGTCGCGCTTCACCTCGTAGAACGCACCCAGCGTCTCGTAGTGCCCGGGCTCGGCCTGGATCATCTCGGCGAACGCGGCCTGCGCCGGGGTGAACGTGCAGAAGGTGTTGTACTGGTGCACCTTGCGGAACTCGGCGGTCAGCGCCGGCGGCGCCACGCAATAGCCGACCTTCCAGCCGGTGCAGTGGTAGGTCTTGCCGAAACTCGACACGACGAAGGCGCGCTCGCGCAGCGCGGCGTGGCGCAGGATCGACTCGTGGCGTGCGCCGTCGAACACGATGTGCTCGTAGACCTCGTCGGACAGCAGCAGCACACCGGTGCCCTCAAGCAATGCGGTCAGGCGCTCGATGTCGGTCGCGTCGAACATCGCGCCGGACGGGTTGTGCGGCGTATTGACCATCAGCAGGCGCGTGCGCGGGGTGAATGCCGCAGCCACCGCATCCCAGTCGATGGCGAAGGTCGCCGGATCGAGCGGGACATGCACGGCGACGCCGCCGGCCAGGTCGATCGCCGGCTCGTAGCAGTCGTAGCAGGGGTCGAGCACGACGACTTCGTCGCCGGGGCGCACGACCGCATGGATGGCGTCGAAAATGGCCTCGCTGGCACCGGACGTCACCGTGATCTCCGCGTCGGGATCCGGACGGTGGCCATAGCAGCGCGCGGTCTTGTCGGCGATCGCCATCCGCAGCGCCGGCAGGCCGTGCGCGGGCGCGTACTGGTTGAGGCCATCGCGCATCGCCTTGTCCAGCGCCTCCACCAGCCGCGGCGGCACCGCGAAGTCGGGGAAGCCCTGGCCGAGGTTCACCGCCTGGTGCTCGACGGCCAGCTGGGACATTACGGTGAAGATGGTGGTGCCCACCTTGGGCAGCTTGGTTTCCGGCGTCATCACGAACACGGCATCCTTCGGGCAGGTCTGGAAGTGTACGCGGGCCGCGGATGGCGCCGAAGTCCATTGCCAGCGGACGCGGTCCGGCGGACACTGTCCCCACATGCAGGAATTCCAGGTCGTCGACGCCGCCGAGCTCGCCGCCGCCTTCGTGGCGGCGCGCTATGTCGTGCGCGTGGACGGCGACGCGATCGCGCTGGAGGTCGGCGCGCCCGCCGTCGACCTCGAGGCCTACTGCGCGAACCGCAGCTACGGCTACATCACCGCGTGGAACCCAGCGTCGCGCCCGGTACCCGGCACCGCCAATGCCGAGGCGTCGGCCCGCCTTCGCGCACGCCTCGAATCCTTCGACCTCGAACTGCATCCGGCGACGTCGTCGGACGCCAGCGGCCAGTGGATCGAGGAAGGCTGGCTGGCCGCCGGCATCGACCGCGACGTGTTGGACACGCTGGCCGTCGAGTTCGGGCAGGCCGGCGTCCTGTTCTGGGAGCATGGCGAGCCGGTGCGCCTGAGGATGAGCGTGGCCGCGCCCGACGGCGCGCCCGATCTCCCCTGCGTCGACTGGGACTGTGGCCGGCACTGGCCGGGCGAGGACTGACACCCGGGGTGCCCCTGCGCGCTCCGGTAGAATGCCGGCACCTCGGCACCGCCCACCCGGGCCACGCGATCGACCGATGAGCCCCGATGCCCGCCCTGCGCCCCTGATGTACGTCCAGGGCCTGCGTTTCCTGCGCAACGACGTACCGGTGTTCGGCCCCCTCGATTTCGAGGTCGGTCGCGGCGAAGCCTTGCTGGTGCAGGGGGCCAACGGGGCCGGCAAGACGACCCTGCTGCGCGTCCTCGCCGGCCTGCTGCGCGCCGACGCGGGCACCGTGGCCTTCGACGGCCGGCCCGCCGAAGCGCTGCTGCGCGCGGAAACAACCGCCTACCTCGGCCATCTCCCGGGGGCCAAGGCCGACCTCAGCGTGGTCGAGAACCTGGAATACCTGTGCGGGCTGCAGGGCCGCCGGCCGAACCAGTCGATCGAAGCCGCGCTCGAGGTGGTCGGGCTGGCCGGCTACGAGGACGCCCTCGCCCGCCAGCTGTCGGCGGGGCAGAAGAAACGCCTGTCGCTGGCGCGGCTGTGGCTGTCACCCGCGCCGCTGTGGCTGATGGACGAGCCCTACGCCAACCTGGACCTGCAGGGCATCGAACTCGTCAACCGCATGGTCAAGGCCCACCTGGCCGACGGGGGCGCGACCCTGGTGACCACCCATGGCGCCTACGCCGCACCGCCGGTGCGCACCCAGCTTCTGGAACTGCGGAGGCCCCATTGAGTGCCCGCCCGTCCCTTGCCGGCACCGCCCGCAGCCTGGTGCTGCGCGACCTGAGGCTGGTCTGGCGCCGCCGGGGAGATGCCCTCCAGCCGGCGCTGTTCGCCCTGCTCGTGGTGGTGCTGTTCGCGCTCGCGCTGGGCAATGAGCCGGACATCCTCGCGCGGGTCGCGCCGGCGGTGTTGTGGCTGGCCGTGCTGCTGGCCGGCCAGTTATCGCTCGACAGCCTGTTCCGCGGCGATGCCGAGGACGGCTCGCTGGAACAGTGGATGCTGGCACCGGTACCGCTGGCGTGGCTGGTCGGCGTCCGCACCCTGATGCACTGGACGACCACCGCGCTGCCCCTGCTGCTGGCCGCCCCGCTGCTGGCGGAAATGCTGCGGCTGCCCCACGCGCAGTTGCCGGTCCTGATGGCCTCGTTGGCACTCGGCACGCCGACCCTCAGCCTGATCGGCGCGGTTGTGGCGGCGCTCACCGTCGGCATGAGGCGCTCCGGTATACTCGTGGCCCTGCTGGCATTGCCCCTGTACGTCCCGGTCCTGGTGTTCGGCGCGGGCAGTGTCGCGGCATCGGCCCAGGGACTGGAATCCACCGGTGCGTTGCTGTGGATGGGGGCCGGCCTGTTGCTGGCCCTGGTGCTGGCACCGGTCGCGGCCGCCGCGGCGATCCGCATCGCCCTGAACTGATACCCGCCGTCCCGGTGGACGGCAGGCTGAAAGAGCGCATGAATCCAATCGTCCTGTGGTTCCACAAACTGGGCTCGCCGCCCTACTTCGACCGGTTCGCGGCGCGCTGGGCCCCCTGGGGCCATGGGATCGGCCTGCTGCTGATCGCAGTGGGCCTGTACGGCGCCCTGTTCCAGGTGCCCGCCGACTACCAGCAGGGCGACAGCTTCCGCATCCTGTACATCCATGTCCCGGCGGCCTGGATGAGCCTGGCCGTGTTCGGTGCGATGGCGTTCTATGCGGCGATTGCCCTGATCTGGCGCATCAAGCTGTGCGAGATCCTGGCGATGGCCTGCGCGCCGATCGGCGCCGGCTTCACCGTCATCACCCTCTCCACCGGGTCGATCTGGGGCAAGCCGATGTGGGGCACCTGGTGGGACTGGGACCCGCGCCTGACCACCGAGCTGGTGCTGCTGTTCATGTACCTCGGCGTGATCGGCCTGTACCACGCCATCGACGACCGCCGCGCCGCCGCCCGCGCCGCCGGCCTGCTGGCGATCGTCGGCGTGGTCCTGCTCCCGGTGATCCGCTATTCCGTGGTGTGGTGGAACTCGCTGCACCAGGGCCAGACCATCCGCCTGTTCGGCGAATCCAGCATGGACGCCAGCATGATGTGGCCGCTGTGGTGGGTCGTCATCGGCACCAAGTTCTGGTTCGCCGGATCGCTGCTGGTCCGCGCCCGTGCCGACAACCTGCACCGCGAGGCCGGCAAGGCCTGGACCACCGCCGAGGTGCCCCGATGAGCTACCAGGGCTACGTGATCGGCGCCTATGCCGTGTTCGTCGCGGTGATGCTGTGGGACTGGCTGTCGCCCCACCTGCAGGTCCGCCGCGAGCGGCAGCGTGCCCGCCAGCGCGTCGCGCGCGAAGCCGCGCTTGCCAAGCGCGACGCCGCCACGCCCCCCGAAGAATTGACCCGTTGAGCCTGACCGCATGAATCCCGTCCGTCGTCGCCGCCTGTTGTGGGTGCTGGCCCTGGTCGCCGCCGCCGGCATCGCCGCCGTGCTCGTCGCCATGGCGCTCCAGCGCAACATGGCCTACCTGTACACCCCGAACGAAGTCATCAGTGGTGCGGCCGGGGCCGCGGTCGCGTCGGGCGAGACGCGCTTCCGCCTGGGCGGCATGGTCGCCAAGGACTCCTTCCACCGTGCCGAAGGCTCGCTCGAGGCGACCTTCCGGGTCACCGACGGCGATGCCGAACTGCCGGTCAGCTACACCGGGATCCTCCCCGACCTGTTCCGCGAGAACCAGGCCGTGGTCGCCACCGGCCGCATGCAGGGCGACCGGTTCGTGGCCGAGGAGATCCTCGCCAAGCACGACGAGAACTACATGCCGAAGGAAGTCGCCGACAAGATGGGCCAGGCGCACCAGAAGCATGACGTGGACGCCGGCGCCGCCCCGGCCACGGATACGCCGTAGTGCTGCCCGAACTCGGCCAGGTCGCCCTCATCCTTGCCCTGCTGGTCGCCGTCCTGCAGGGCACATTGCCCCTGCTGGGCGCCCAGCGCGGAATGCCGGCCTGGATGGCGGTCGCCCGCCCCGCGGCGTACGCGCAGCTGGTCCTGGTCGGCATCGCCTACGCGATCCTGACCCACGCCTTCGTCGTGCAGGATTTTTCGGTCGAGTACGTGGCGCTGCACAGCAACACCCTGCTGCCGCTGGGCTACCGGATCACCGCGGTGTGGGGCTCGCACGAAGGTTCGCTACTGCTGTGGGTGCTGGTCATTGCCGTGTGGACGGCCGCGGTGGCGCTGTTCTCCAAGCGCCTGCCGGACACCGTGCTGGCGCGCGTACTCGGCGTGCTCGGCATCGTCGCAACCGGCTTCCTGGCGTTCCTGGTGTTCACCAGCAACCCATTCGAGCGCGTGCTGCCGGCGCCGCTCGAGGGCCGCGACCTGAACCCGCTGCTGCAGGACCCGGGCATGGCGATCCATCCCCCGATGCTCTACATGGGCTACGTGGGCTTCGCGGTGTCGTTCGCCTTCTCGGTCGCGGCCCTGCTGGACGGCCGCGTCGACGCCCGCTGGCTGCGCTGGACGCGGCCATGGACGAACATCGCCTGGGCGTTCCTGACCCTGGGCATCGCGCTGGGCAGCTGGTGGGCCTACTACGAGCTGGGCTGGGGCGGCTGGTGGTTCTGGGACCCGGTCGAGAACGCCAGCTTCATGCCGTGGCTGGCCGGCGCGGCACTGATCCATTCGCAGGCGGTCACGGAGAAGCGCGGCAGCTTCCGCAGCTGGACGCTGCTGCTGGCCATCGCGACCTTCTCGCTGTCGCTGCTGGGCGCCTTCCTGGTGCGCTCGGGCGTGCTCACCAGCGTGCACTCCTTCGCCGCCGACCCGGCGCGCGGCGTCTTCATCCTGGTCTTCCTCGGCCTGGTGATCGGCGGTTCGCTGCTGCTCTATGCGCTGCGCGCGCCGGGCACGCAGGTCGAGGGCCGCACCGTCGACGGCAAACCCTTCGCCGCGAATTCGCGCGAGACCCTGCTACTGGTCAACAACCTGCTGCTCACGACCGCCTGCGCCATGGTCCTGCTCGGCACGCTGTACCCGCTGCTGGCCGACGCGCTGGAACTGGGCAAGATCTCGGTTGGCCCGCCCTACTTCGCGTTGATGTTCATCGTGCTGATGGCACCGCTGGTCGCGCTGGTGCCGTTCGGGCCGGTCACCCGCTGGCAGCGCGAGCAGGTGAGCCGCCCGGTGGCGCTGCTGGCGCCGTGGCTGGGCCTCGCGCTGCTGGCCGGCGTGGCGGCCTTTTTCATGGCGCCGCAAGGGCCGTGGAAAGTCGCGGCGGGCGTTGCGGGCGCGGCCTGGGTCGGCGCGGGCACGCTGCGCTTCGTGTGGCTGCGGCTCAAGGCCAGCGGCCGCCTGACGCCCGAGATGGCAGGCATGGCGCTGGCGCACTTCGGCATTGCGGTGTTCCTGGTCGGCGCACTGCTGACCGAGGGCATGGCCCAGCAACGTGAAGTCGCGGTATCGCCCGGTGAATCCGTGGAACTCGGCGGCTACCGCTTCCGTCTCGACGAGGTCGTGCACCACCCCGGCCCGAATTACGAAGCCGACCGCGGCAGCGTGACGGTGTTCGAGGGCGAGCAACGCATCGCCGTCCTGCACCCGGAGAAGCGCGCCTATGCCAGTGGCGGCCAGGTGATGACCGAGTCGGCGATCGATCGCGGCATCACGCGTGACCTGTATGTCGCACTCGGCGAGCCGCTGGGCGGCGGCGCCTGGGCGCTGCGCGTGCACGTGAAGCCCTTTGTCCGCTGGATCTGGGCCGGCGCACTGCTGATGATGCTGGGCGGCTTCGTCACCGCCTGCGACCGTCGCTTCCGCATCGCGCCCTCGGCCCGCCAACTGGAGAACGCCGCATGAGCGATGCCCCGCGAACCGGTTCCGTCATGCGCTGGCTGCCACTGGCCGTCGTCGGGCTGCTGGGCCTGTTGCTGGCCGCGGGCCTGTGGCTGGCCCGCAATCCCGATCGCGAAGCCCTGCCCTCGCCGCTGATCGGCAAGCCGGCGCCGACCTTCGAGCTGCCCGTACTGCACGAGCCCGGCCGTTTGATGTCCTCCGAGGAGCTGAAGGGCACGCCCTACCTGCTCAACGTGTGGGGCAGCTGGTGCCCGGAGTGCCGGGTCGAACATCCGGTCCTGACCCGCTTCGCCGAGACCCGCCGCGTGCATGTCATCGGCTACAACTGGAAGGACGAGCACGCCGACGCGATGCGCTGGCTGGAGCAGTTCGGCAACCCCTACTGGGTCGTGCTGGTCGACCACGACAGCACCGCCGCGCTGGACTGGGGCATCTACGGCGCGCCCGAGACCTTCCTCGTCGACGCGGACGGCATCGTCCGCTGGAAGCACGTGGGCGCGGTGGACCAGGCGACCGTCGACACCGAGCTGGTCCCGCTGCTGGACGCGCTCGGCATCGCACCGGCGGAGCCCCGCTGATGCGCCCGCTGCTCGCCGTGCTGCTGGGCCTCGTGCTGGTGTTGCCCGTCGCCCGGGTGGCATCGGCGCAGGTGGCCGACCCGACCCCGCTCGCGTTCAACGACGCCGCCGAGGAGCAGCGTTTCCACGCGCTCGTCGTCGAACTGCGCTGCGTGATGTGCCAGAACCAGTCGCTGGCGGATTCCAACGCGCAGATCGCGGTCGACCTGCGGCGCGAAGTGCTCGCGCTGATGCGTGAGGGCCGCAGCGACGCGGAAGTGAAGGCGTACCTGGTGGAGCGCTACGGCGAGTTCGTCCTCTACCGCCCCGAGGTCGCCTCCCGGACCTGGCTGCTCTGGTTCGGCCCGGCCCTGGTGCTGGTGCTGGGCGGCCTCGGCGTGCTGTGGGCGGTCCGCCGCCACGCGGGCCGCGACCCGGTGCCGCTCGATGACGAGCAGGAGTGGTGATGACGACCCAGGCAAGCCTCTTCGTCCTGGCCGCCGTCGTGCTGGCGGTGCTGTCCCTGGCATGGGTCCTCAGCCCCCTGTGGCGGCAGTCGCGTGCAACGGGCCTGGCCCTGGTCGCCGCCCTGCTGGTGCTCACCGGCAGCCTTTACTTCGTCCTGGGAACGCCTGCCGCGCTGGATCCGTCCGCACGCCGCAACGAGATGCCCGCCACGCTGGACGACGCGATCGCGCAGCTCGAGGCGAAACTGGCCGAGGATCCGGCACAGCCGGAGGGCTGGCGCCTGCTGGCGAATGCCTACCTGACCCAGGGCAACACCGGGAAGGCCGGGCAGGCCTTCGCCAAGGCACTCAGCCAGTCGCCCGACGATCCGGACCTGCTCGCCGAAGCGGCCGAGGCCCGGGCGATGGCCGATCCCGAGCGCCGCTTCGACGGGGCCGCGGTCAGCATGCTGGAGCGCGCGGTCGAACTGCAGCCGATGCACCAGCGCGCACGCTGGTTCCTGGGCATTGCGCGTCGCCAGGCCGGTGATGCGCGGGCCGCCGCCGAGACCTGGGCACCGCTGCTCGGCGCCGTCGACGCGTCCACGGCCCGGCCCCTGCGCGAGCAGATCGCGCTGGCGCGGCAGGAGGCCGGCCTGCCTCCGCTCGCGGACGACGCGGGGGCGCCGCCGCCGGGCATCACCGTGTCCGTCTCGCTGGACCCCGCGGTCGGGGCCGACGTGCCGGGCAATGCCACACTGTTCGTGATCGCCCGCCAGCCGGGCGGCCCACCCATGCCCGTCGCGGTGAAGCGCCTGCCGGCCTCGCAACTGCCGACGACAGTCACGCTGGGGGACGGCGACAGCCCGATGCCGACGATGAAGCTGTCGCAACTGGAACGGGTGGAGCTGGTCGCGCGCATCTCGCGCAGTGGCAACGCCACCCCCGCGCCGGGCGACCTCGCCTCGAGCCCCGTGCAGGTGGATCTGGGCGATGGCGCCAAGGCGGCCCTGCTGATCGACCAGGCCGTGCCTTGATCGTGCGCTGACCGGGACCGGGCCATGACGCCCGGTTCTGGCGCCCTCCCGCGCCGTCATTTCCCCGCGCCCGGCCTCGCGGCGACAATGCGCTCCCTGGACAGGCACACTGGAGCCCGACCCGCGTGACCCGGAACCCGCCTCCGCCCATGACCGAGTTCATCCCGCCCGGCACCCGATACGTCGACCTGCCGTCGCCCTTTCCGATGAAACGCGGCGGCGCGCTGGACGGCGCGCGCATGGCCTACGAGACCTGGGGCACGCTCGATGCCGACCACGGCAACGCCGTCCTGATCCTCACCGGTCTGTCGCCCAACGCGCACGCCGCGGCGAACGCCGGCAACCCGGAACCGGGCTGGTGGGAGGCCATGCTCGGCCCGGGCAAGCCGATCGACACCGACCGCTGGTTCGTCGTCTGCGTCAATGCGCTGGGCAGTTGCAAGGGTTCCACCGGCCCCGCATCGACCCACCCGGCTACCGGCCATCCCTATGGCCTCGACTTCCCCGCGCTGTCGGTGGAAGACGGCGCCGTGGCCGCCGCCCACGTGGTGGCGTCGCTGGGCATCGAGCGCCTGGCCTGCGTGATCGGCAATTCGATGGGGGGCATGGTCGCGCTGGCCCTGCTGGCGGCGCGCCCGGGCATCGCCCGGTCGCATATCAACATCTCGGGCGCCGCGCGTGCGCTGCCGTTCTCGATCGCGATCCGCTCGCTGCAGCGCGAATCGATCCGACTTGACCCGGCCTGGAACGAAGGCCGTTACGATGACGCGCATTACCCCGAGTCCGGCATGCGCATGGCGCGCAAGCTGGGCGTCATCACCTACCGCTCCGCGCTTGAGTGGGACGGCCGTTTCGGCCGCGTCCGCCTGGACTCGGACCGCGTCGAGGACGAACCCTTCGGCCTGGAGTTCGAAGTCGAGAGCTACCTGGAAGCCCATGCACGCCGGTTCGTGCGCCAGTTCGATCCCAACAGCTACATGTACCTGAGCCGCTCCATGGACTGGTTCGACCTCGGCGAGCATTGCACCACGCGCTGCGGCAACCACGACAGCGACGTCCGCGGCGCACTCGCGGCGATCGCCGGGGCCGGCCTCGGGCAGGCGCTGTCGATCGGCGTGCACACCGACATCCTCTTCCCGCTCCAGCAGCAGGAGGAGATCGCCGAAGGCCTGCGGGCGGGTGGCTGCGATGCCGACTTCCTGCCGCTGCCCTCGCCGCAGGGCCACGATGCGTTCCTGGTCGACATCGAGCGCTTCGGACCGGCCGTGGGCGGCTTCCTGGCGCGCCTCGGGCCACCCGCGCAGCTCGACGGCTGAACGGGGCACGGGCTGTGTGCCGCGGCGCGCGCGGGTAGAATGGAACGATGCACGCTGACCGCCTCACGCCCGATATCGACTTTCCCGGCCACGACAAGCTGGTCTCCGCCATCGATGCCGCCGTGGGCGCGGGCAACGAGCACGCCATCACCCAGGCCCTGCGCAGCACCCTCTGCCGGATGATCCGCGACCGCGACGTCGCCCTCCCCGACTGCGTCTATGCGCCGGTGGACGACCATTACGCTCGCCGCGAGCTCTACCGCAGCCCCACCCTTGGCTACAGCGTCGTCGCCATGACCTGGGGACCGGGCCAGGGCACGCCGGTGCACGACCACAGCGGCCTGTGGTGCGTGGAGGGCGTATGGGACGGTGAACTTGAAATCACCCAGTACGAACTGCTGGAACACGACGGCGACCGCTTCAGGTTCCGTGCCGCCGGCGGCATGCAGGCGGGGCCTGGCAGTGCCGGCAGCCTGATCCCCCCGCACGAGTACCACACCATCCGCAATGCCAGCGCGGACGAGGTCGCCGTGTCGCTGCACATCTACAAGGCGCCGATGGAATGCTGCTCGATGTTCGTGCCGGAGCACGATGAGTGGTACGCCCGTCTCGCCAAACCGCTGGAGACCGACGAGGCGCACTGAGCGCCCTCTCCCGCGGCACGCCTGCCGCCCGTTCAGCCGCAACACTGTCAGGCGCGTGTCATCCCGCGCCCCGAACATGGCCACGATCGGCCACGAAACCCTTTTTTTTCAGGGCTCCCGTTCATCCGCGGGCCTGTCCTGTTTGCATGCACAGGCGCGTTGACAGGGGTGCAGGGGGCGCATCAAGGACGGTAATCCCGCCTGCAAGGACGGTGCATGGACCGAGCACCCTTGGCCTGGATGTCGGTCATGGAATCCCGCCAGGCCCGCTTGTCATGAAACAAGGAGATCCCCCCATGGCAACCCCCTCCCGCACCACGCGCGCGGTCAAGGCCATCCGGCCCACCGGCAAGAGCCGGGCCGCGCTTTCCGAAGTCCGTCTCTCGGTCACGCCCGACATGCCATTCGACGACCTCGTCGGGCTGCTGAAGGAAACCCTCACGGTCCCCGAGCTTCCCGGCATACGCGGATGCAGGCCCTGCCTGTCCGGACTGGACCGTTTCATCATCGAAGACCTGGTGATGAAGGGCATGCGCTGACCCGGAACCACGGGGATGTCCGGCATGCTTCCACTTCCGCGCCTGGGCGTGGGCCTGGCTTACCAGGCCCCGCTTCGTCCGGTGTTCGAATCGCCCGGCGCGCCCCTGGACTACATGGAGATCGTGCCGGACATCTTCTGGACGGATCGCGGCCCAGGCCACGACCCGCGGCACCTGGACGACGCCGAAGGGCGCGCGATGCTGGACGCTTTCCAGCGCCAACGGCCCCTCGTAGCCCATGGCATCGGCCTGTCGATCGGCAGCGCGGACGGGTTCGAGCGGGATCACCTGGCACAGGTCCACCGCTGGTGGCAGCACTTCCGCTTCCCGTGGCACAGCGACCACCTCGCCTTCCACCTGGTCGAGCACCAGGGCCATCGGGCCAATGCCGGCATCACCCTGCCGCTGCCACGCGACCGCGACACCCTCGCGCTGGTCGTCCCCCGCGTACGCGAGGTGATTCACCGGATACCTGCGCCGTTCCTGCTGGAAAACAACACCTACTACTTCGACATCCCCGACGCCGAAATGGACGAGGCAACGTTCCTGAACCGCCTGTGCGCCCAGAGCGGTTGCGGGCTGCTGCTCGACCTGCACAACCTCTACACCAACGCGCGCAACCACGCGTTCGACCCCTTCGACCTGCTGCGCGCGCTCGACCTGCAGAACGTCGGGGAAATCCACGTCGCAGGCGGCATGGAACTGGATGGCTTCTACCTGGACGCGCATTCCGACGCGATCCCGGACCCGGTCTGGGCGCTGCTGGAGTGGACGCTGCCGCGCTGCCGCAACATCGGGGGCGTGACGTTCGAGATCTTCGGATCGTGGGTGGACGAAGTCGGCCTGGAGCGCATCCAGAAAGACCTGCGGCGCCTCCAGGCCCTCTGGCACCGCGCGCTCGGCGAGGACGACCCCGAGCTCCCCCTGCGCAGGGTCGGCTCGTGAGCCAGCAGGCCTTCCAGTCGCTGCTGTTCCGGATGATCGCGGAACCGGCGTTCCGCGATGGCGTGCGCGCACAGAAGCCGTTCCCGCCCCGGATCGAACTGACCGAACGCGAGCATCGCCGCCTGCGGCGCCTCGCCGACGACCCCGGGCTCGACATCAACCGGACCCTCCACAAGGGCTTCCGCCTGGGCAAACTGCGGGCGCTGCTGCCGATGACCTGCCAGCTGCTGGGCGCCCGCCGGCTGTCGCGCGAGCTGTCGCGCTTCTGGATCGAACGGCCCCCGTCCAGCTTTTCCTTCCTCCCGGAAGCGCTGGATTTCTGCGACTACCTGAAGCGACGGCGCCTGCGGATGCGCTACCTGCCCGACATCCTCGCCTACGAATGCACCGTGCTGGAACTGGAACAGGCCGGCCAGGCGATGCCCGGTGCGATCGAGCAACGCAACGTCAGCTTCGAGTACGACCCGGGCACCCTGCTGTCGGCCCTCGTGCGGGGTGAACGCCCCGGCGACCTCCCTCCGCATGCCACCCATGCGTCCGCCACGCGCCTGCCCGACGGGCGCATCCGATGGCATCTGCAGATCGAGCGTGGTGTCAGCCGCCCGCCTGCATCTCCACCCGGCCCAGCGGGGTGACGCCGCTCGCTTCCAGGCGTTGTTCGACCTGCCGTTCGAGCGCATCCTCCGCATCGAGGACGAGCAGGATGCGACCGGCCTCGATCTCCCGCTTGAACTGACGTCGCACCGGGTCCGGCAACGCCGAACCGACCAGCGACGACGCCCAGGCGCCCACGAGGGCACCGCATATCGCCATCACGGCGACCCCGGCCCAGTTGAAATGGGCAGGCGCGAGGAAGATCGCGACCGTGCCCACGACCGCGCCGAGCAGGCCGCCGAACAGCACGCCGCGCAGGGCAGCAGGCATGAAGTCGGTATCGGCCTCCTTGCGGCGGTTGGGAATCCGGTCGATCTCGATATCCGACCGCGCGACCAGCGAGATGTCGTCGTCGGCCACCCCGCCCTGGCGCATCGCATCGATGGCCGCGTATGCCTGTTGAAGGTCAGGGGCAAGGAATACATGGCGGTGCTTCATCGCGTCCTCCTGGGGGGCGCGGGCCGCGGACGTGCGGCGCCTCGCCGGGCGGGGTCATGGGAGGACCGTCGCACAGGTGCCCTTCACGCCATGCGAAGCCGCGGTGAGGGGCGCTTTCATGCCGCTGAATCCCGCCTGTCACCGATCCCGCCGCGCGGGCGGGCCAGGTTCGCACACGGCCTGCCAGAGACGGCCTGCCAGCAATCGCCTGCCAGAAACTGCCTGCGAGAACAGGAAAGGCCCGGCCGGGAGCCGAGCCTTGCTGCGCTGGTACCGGAGGTGGGACTCGAACCCACAAGGTTTTAAGGCCGGCGGATTTTGAATCCGCTGCGTCTACCAATTCCGCCACTCCGGCGCGGCCGCGCAGTATAGCCGGTCGCAACGGCACGGTGCAGGGGTCGGAGCGCGGGCCCGCGTGCCGGATCCGCGGACAGGAGAAAGCCCGGTCGTCCAGTTATCCGGGACTGGGCGGCCGGGCTCCCTTGGCCGGATGGGTGGCGCGGATTTGTGTCGGTGTGGACGTATCCGGCGGCACACGCACCCGGTACGGACGAGCGTAGTCCCGGCCTAGGCCGCGCGGGTTACGCAGGGGTGAATGAACGGGCGCCGTTCGTCGGCGCGGGGCCGGTATCCTGCAGCCATGCCTGCACGTCCCTTCCCTTTCGCAGCCGACGTGGCGTTGCGTACGCTGCTGCTGATCGCCACGCTGCCGCTTCTCGCGGGATGCCGGTCGCTGGCGTATTACGGGCATGTCGGCCACGGCCAGTGGTCGCTGATGCGGGCGCGCACGCCGCTGGTCGAGGTGATCGAGGACCCGGCCACCCCGGCGCCGTTGCGGGACACGCTCACGGAACTCGCGCAGGCACGACGCTTCGCGTCGACCCGCCTCGCGCTTCCCGACAACGGCAGTTACACCTCGTACGTCGCGCTGGCGCGCGACAGCGTGACCTGGAACGTGTTCGCCGCACCGGAGTTCTCGGTGGCTCCGGTCACCTGGTGCTTCCCGGTGGCCGGCTGCGTGCCGTATCGCGGTTATTTCGATCCCGCCAAAGCACGCCGCGAGGCCGAACGCCTGCAGGCCCGCGGCTACCAGACCTGGGTGGGCGGCACGGCGGCCTACTCCACCCTGGGCTGGTTCGACGACCCGATCCTCAGCACGATGCTGGGCCGTGATCACGATGATCCGGTCGGCGTGCTGTTCCATGAATTGCAGCATCAGCAGCTGTACGTGCGCGACGACACCGCCTTCAACGAGTCATTGGCCCGCTTCGTCGAGCAGGAAGGGCTGCGCGAATGGCGCGCACAGGCCGGCCAGGCCCCACCCGACCCGGGCCCCGCCGCGCGCGAACGGGCCTTCACCGTGCGGGTACTGCAGCTGCGCGACACCCTCGACGAGGCCTACCGCCAACCGGTCGCGGCGGACGCGATGCGCGCCGCACGCGAACAGGCCATCGAGCGCTTCCGCGCGTGGTACCGCCTGCAACGGCAAGGCGCATGGCACGACGACGCGCGCTTCGACGCCTGGGTTGAAGCACCGATCACCAACGCCAAGCTGGTGCCCTTCGGCCTGTACGACCGCTGGGTGCCCGCCTTTGCCGCGTTGTTCACCGGCTGCAATGGCGACTGGCCCTGCTTCCACGCGCGCACGGCCGAACTGGCACGCCAGCCGGCCGAGGACCGCGCCGCGCGGCTGGATGCCCTGTTGCATGCAGATGGACCCACGCCCTGAGGCAATTGCCTACCATGCACGGATGTGCCTGATCGCCCTGGCCTGGTTGGCCCACCCCCGATACGACCTTGCCCTGATCGCGAACCGCGACGAACGGCATGCCCGCCCCGCGTCCGCCGCCGGGTTCGACCCCGAGCACCCGGACGTCTTTGGCGGACGCGACCGGGTGCAGGGCGGGAGCTGGCTGCTCGCCTCTTCGAGGCGGCGCTTTTCCGCGGTGACCAACGTCCGCGCGGGCCTCCAGGTGGATCCCGCCCCGCGCTCGCGTGGCGACCTGGTGAGCGCCTTCGTTTCCGGGACGGCGACGGCCGACGCGTGGGTACGGGACCTGGCCCGCCTTGCCCCGGACTACGGCCGCTTCAACCAGCTCGCCTGGGACGGCCGGAGCCTCGCCTTCGCAAGCAACCACCCGTCATTCCAGAGCCGGTCCGTCACTCCCGGCCTGCACGCCATGTCGAACGGTGCCTTCGATGCACCGTGGCCGAAGAGCGGGCATGCATCCCTTGCCCTGGAACGGTGGCTGGACAGCGCGCCGTCCCGGACCCGTGCCGCGGACGATGCCGCCTCCCTGTCGCCGCTGCTCGAGGCGCTCGCCGACACCGCCCCGGCACCCGACGCACGCTTGCCGGACACCGGCGTGGGCCTGGCGCTCGAACGCCGCCTGTCCCCTGCCTTCGTGCTGGACCCGGTCTACGGCACGCGCTGCAGTACGGTCGTGCTGGTAGAGGCCGCCGCGATCACCTTCTTCGAACGGCGCTTCGACCCCGACGGCACGCCGACCGGCGACACGCTCCAGGTGCTCGAATCCCACGGGCCGTGAAGGTCAGACCTGGATGCGCCCTTCCAGATAAGGCACGACAGAACCGGCCAGCAGGACGCGTGCCCCATCCACCCGGCACGCCAGCGTTCCCCGCCGCCGTCCGCCCTGCCGGGCGTGCAACCATCGATCCCCCAGACGCGCGCTCCAGTACGGCGCCAGCGCGGTATGGGCCGAGCCCGTCACGGGGTCCTCGTCCACCCCGACGTTCGGTCCGAACCAGCGCGAGACGAAGTCATGCCCGCGCCCCGGGGCCGTGACCGCCACCCCGCGTCGCGGCAGCCCACGGAGTGCGGAGAAGTCGGGCACCAGGGCTTCCACCTTTGCTTCGTCCTCCACCACGACCACGAAATCATCGGCGGCCAGGACCTCCTCCGCGACCTCCAGTCCGAGTGCCTCCATCAGGCCGGCCGGCGGCTCGCAGGGGCGTGGAGGATGCGCCGGGAAATCCATCACCAGCCGCTCGCCTTCCACCCGCACGCGCAACTCGCCGCTGCGGGTATCGAAGCGCAGCATGGAGGCGTCGTCGCCCAGCCGGTGCGCGATCACCCAAGCGGCCGCCAGGGTGGCGTGTCCGCACAGGTCCACCTCCACGCTGGGCGTGAACCAGCGCAGGCGATAACGCGTGCCTTCGCGCACGACGAACGCCGTTTCCGACAGGTTGTTCTCCGCCGCGATTGCCTGCAACAGCGTATCCGGCAACCACTCGCGCAGGGGACAGACCGCGGCCGGATTGCCTTCGAAGACGCGCTCGGCGAAGGCATCCACCTGGTAGAGATCGATCATGGAGCCCACTTAGGTGGTCCTCTGTCCGGACAGAGCCCCGAATGCTAGCAAGCGGTCTCAGGCCGGGCACGGCCACGGCCACCAGCCGCTTCCGGTGGCGGCGTACCGGTCCGCCGCCCGCTCGAAGCGGTTACGCACGCTGACGCCGCCGCACAGCATGTACACCGGCAGGAACAGCGGGCCCAGCACCATGTACTGCAGCACGTGGGCGTGCTCGTGGTCGAGGATGCGCACGGGCGGTGCCTCGCAAAGACCCGCGCGATGCGCGTACGTCAGGCACCGGACATCCAGGCTGTTACCGGTGTGCAGGACCACGTTGCCCAGTGTCAGCGCGCCGCCCGGACCCCAAGGGTAACGCTGGAACACGATCGCCAGGCACTCGGCGCGCACGCCCATTCGCGCACCGAATGGCAACGCCGCGAGTCCACTGAGCAGGCCAACGAGGGTATTGGGCAGGGTCCACGCCATTCCCACGGCGAGGCCAAGGGCTCGCAGGATCGGCGGACGCCGGGGTCTCAGTCCTGTTCCTCGGGCATCAACAGCCACAGGATCAGGTACACGATGATGCCCGGGAAAGCCGCCGACAGGATCGACACCACCACGAACAGGATCCGCAACAGCGTGGAGCTCCAGCCGAAGCGACGGGCAATGCCGCCCATCACGCCGGCGATCATGCGGTCATGCCGCGAACGCGTGAAAGGGCGCGCGTTGTCGGTCATTCGAGAGGGTTCCGGTACGGCCATGGCGCGAGTATCGCGCCGTCACCGTGATGGCGGCGTGCGTGCCCTGAGGGCATCCAGCGCCTCGTTCAGCCATTCGGACGACGTGACCTCCGCGTGGTCTCCGCATCGCACGCGATACGGGCGCCCGCTGATGCTGCTCTCGGTGCCGGCACGCGCGATGAACTGCTCCGTGCTGTCGATCAGGCCCCGCTTCAGCAACCACGCCTGCTTGCGCCTGAGGTGGTCCGCCGCTTCGTCCGCGTCGTGCCAGCGCCCGTTGCGCTGGAACTCGCAGCCGGACGTCGCCAGCGCTTCGACGAGCGCGTCCATCTCCCGCACCACCGACTCCGGCGGAGCCGCGAACGCAGCACCGGCCGCCAGCACCAGCATCAACCCCAGCAAGCCCGGGCCGCGACGCTTCATTCCGCGCGCTGGTCCAGCCACTGGTGGATGGTGTCCGGCACTTCCCGCTGGGCCCGGCCCGACACATAGATGCCGATATGCCCGCCACGGAACGAGTGTTCGCTGTAGTCGGTCGTTCCCACCAGCCCGCCCAGCGCCTGCGAGGCGGCCGGCGGCACCAGGTGGTCCTGCAGCGCGTAGATGTTCAGCACCGGCATGGTGATGCGCGACAGGTCGACCTCGCGCTCGCCGATGCGGATTCCGCCCTTCAGGAACCCGTTGCCCTGGTAGAACATCTTGATGAACTGGCGGAATGCCTCGCCCGCCAGGTCGGGCGAGTCGAAGATCCACTTTTCCATGCGCAGGAAGTCTTCGACCGCCTGCTTGTTGTCGAGGATGTCGACCAGGCCGACGTACTTCTGCACGAACAGGCGCCAGGGCTTCAGCGTCAGGTAGCACCAGTTCATCATGTCGGCCGGGATGTTGCCGAGCGTGTCGACGAACTGGTCGATGTCGATCCCGCGCGTCCAGTGAGACAGCATGTTGTCGTCGGTGTGGAAGTCCACCGGCGTCACCATCGTGATGAGGTTGCGCACCTTCGACGGATTCAGCGACGCATAACACAGCGAGAACGCACCGCCCTGGCAGATGCCGAGCAGGTTGACCGCGTCCTCGCCGCTGGTCGCACGCAGGTGGTCGACCGCGCCGCCCAGGAAACGCTCGATGTAGTCCTCGAGCTCAAGATAGCGGTCGGAGCGGTCCGGGTATCCCCAGTCGAGGATGTAGACGTCCTCACCGCGCTCGAGCAGGCCACGCACGATCGACTTGTCCGCCTGCAGGTCGGTCATGTACGGCCGGTTGACCAGCGCATAGGCGATCAGCAGCGGTACCTTCGCGGTCGGCGCGCGGTCGCCACGGAAGCGGTACAGCACCACGCGGCCGTCGCGCCAGACTTCTTCCTTGGAAGTCGCGCCGTAGTCGACGTCTTCGACTTCGCGCAGCGTCCCGAGGCCCGCACTCAGGCGCGACTGGAAGGCCATCGCCTCCTGCGCCAGACCTTCGGCAGTGAAGTGCAGCGGTGCGTTGATGTCGATGCGGCCCATCTCAGCGGCCTCCCTTCACGCGCGGACGCGGTACTTTTGTCACCGGCTTGGAGGCGGCCTTGCGCGTTGCCGGCGTGCGGCGTGCGGCCGTGCCGCGGGCGGCACGGGTCGCCGCGGTGCTCGATGCGCGCTTTTTCACGGACGCGCCTTTCCCGGACGCGCCTTTCGCGGGCCCGTCTTTCGTGGACATGCGCTTCGCGGACGCTTTCTTCGCAGCCACGCGCTTCGCCGGCAGGGGCTTTTTCGCGGACGCCGCCTTGGCGGTGGGCTTCGAGGACGCCGTGCGGGCCTCCGCCCGTCTGACGGGCGCCGCAGTCGAGGAGCGACTGCGCGCGGGGGCTTTGGCGCCGGTGGCAGGCGCCGTGGCCTTTGCGGGTGCAACTGTGGCAGACGCGGCACCGGCCACGGCGTCGCGCAGGCGCCGCAGCTCACGCTCCAACTGCACGATCTTGCGATGGGCGGAGTCGATCTCGGTCCGTGACGGCATGCCGAACAGCCCCGCGACGAGTTCCACCTCGTGCTGCACGGCTGCGCGCAGGCGCATCTGCGCGTTGACCATCTCGCCGAAGTCCTCGCGGTAGCGCGGCGACATCGCCACCTCGGCATAAGCCTCCTCGGCCGCATCGACCCACAGGTCGAACAGGGCCCGGGCCGAGGTCAGCTGCCGGCCGGGCTGCGCGTGATCGGCCAGCTTGTCCTCGAAGAACTGGAACGCTTTCTGCCCGGCCTCGGCCAGCAGGGCCTGGCAGGCCTGGCTGCGCGACTGGTAGTCCATGTGCAATTGCGCGATGCGCTGCCAGCGCGCCTGGTGTTCGCGATTGAAGCCGAAGGTCGGCATGCCGAGCCAAGCCCGCCCTTCGCCCTGCAAGGCCCCCAGGAAGGGGCCCGCCTGTTTCATCCACTGGTCGAAGCCCTGCTGCCCGGGGCCGCCCATGGTGTCGAACATGTCGGCGAACGGCTGCGCCATCGCCCCGCCAAGCATCTGTTTGCAGGCCTCGGCAACATCCGCCGCGCCGGCATCACGCCCGATGAAGCCGGCGGCCAGCTCCTGGAACCGGCCGTACCAGTCCCGCGCCTGCCGGTCGAAGCGTCCGACCATGTCGTCCACGCCCGGCACGCCGCCCGTCGCCATCCGCGACCAGGCGCCCATGGCGTCATCCCAGCCGGGAAGCCCCGCAGGCGGGACGGCTCCCTGCTGCATCATCTCGCCCATCCGGGCCCAGTATTCGCGCGCCAGTGCGTCGAAATCACCGAAGGAACGGTTCGTCATCTTGCCCTCCAAGCCGAGGGCCGATCATAGCAACCGCAGGTTTCAGCCCGTGCGAAGCGGCCGCCCCCGGATCCGACCGTGCGCGGCCCGGGCCGGCGACGCTCAAGGCTTCGGGATGCGCAGCGTCTTGCTGATCATCAGCGTGCCGGAGACGGCGAACATCAGCACCAGCGGGTGCAGCACCCACGGCCCGAGCTTCACCGCCCCCAGCCACAGCGCGTCGCCGATCGCGCCCTGCCAGAGCGCGACGGCCAACACCACCACCAGCAGCAGGCTGGTCGGGATCGGCGTGCCCTCGAAATGGCTGACCTTGTCCTCGCCGCCCGACAGCTGCTCGGCGGTCACGTTGTAGCGCGCCAGGCGGCTTACACCGCAGCCGACGAAGTAGCTCAGGACCAGCCAGTCCCAGCCGCCGTGCAGGCCACAGGCATAGGCCAGCGCCGCCGGCGCGACGCCAAAGGAGATCACGTCGGCCAGCGAATCGAGTTCGCGACCCAGCGTCGATGCCGATTTGCGCCAGCGCGCGATGCGACCATCGAGGGCGTCGAAGATGAAGGCCAGCGGGATCAGCGCCATGCCGACCCAGAGGCTTCGCACCTGTCCGGTCTGCAGGTAGTGCATCGAGGCGAACACGGCGCCCAGCCCGCAGATCGCGTTGGACAGGGTGAACCAGTCCGCCAGGTGGAACTCACGCAGCATGGAAAAATGGCGCGGCATCGGCGTTCGGCTCCTGCAGTCCTGCGACCGGGGCATCCAGCCTGCCAAGCGTCCCGCGATCCCGCAAGCGGGCGTCACGTCGATACCGTGAAGGCGGTCATGTCCCAATCCTCGTGCCGCGCTATATTCGCGCTCGCAGGGGGCTGCCCCGGCTGCGCTCCCGTTCGCGCGCCGGGTCTTTGGGGGATTCGAAGCAATGTCGACCGCGGACCAGATCATGCGTGCCATGCACGCGGTGACAGGCCTGCGCATGGATGACGCGGCCCAGCCGGGCGTCACGCGCCGTACCAGCAGCAGCCGTCCCGCCCGCTTCCTGGCCGAACGCTACGGAAACGGGCTCACCATCCCCACGCAGGGCCATCTGGGCGAGAACGGCGGCAGTGCGGACTCGACTGCGCAGCCCTACCTCGGCCGCGCCCCCTCGATGGCCGGTAGCGCGCCGCCCCAGTTGCTGACGCTCGCGCGCCCGCCCTTCGCCGTACGCATGCTGTCCAACCTCAGCTTCGGCATCACGCCGCAGGCGCTCTCGGAGTTCAACGCGCTGGGGGCGAACGACGCGGAGCGGCTGGCCAACTGGGTCGACTGGCAGCTCGACTGGCAGGCCATCGATGACAGCGCGGTCGAAACACGGCTCACGAATGCCGGCTACACCACCCTGGGCAAGCCCCTGACCGCGCTGTGGAGCCAGCACGTGCAGGGCGATCCGGTTTACGACGTCCGCATGCGCCCCGCCTGGGAAGTGCAGCGCTCGGCCTTCGTCCGCGCCACCCATTCCCGCCGCCAGCTGCGCGAGATGGTGGTGCACTTCTGGCACGACCATTTCAACGTCACCGCGACCGAGTATTCGGCCGCCCCGGTGTACGTGCACTACGACCGCGACGTGATCCGGCAGCACGCGCTGGGCAACTTCCGCGCCATGCTGGAGGCCGTCGCCACCAGCCCGGCGATGCTGTACTACCTCGACAACGTGTCGAACACCCGCGCCGGCCCCAACGAGAACTGGGCGCGCGAACTGCTCGAACTGCACACGCTCGGCGCCGAGCACTACCTCGGCTTCATGGACCCCTTCGCAGTGCCGCCCGATCCAGTCGATGGCGACTACCCGTCCGGCTACACCGACATCGACGTCTACGAGACCGCCTCCGCCTTCACCGGCTGGACCCTGAAGAACGGGCACTGGGAATTCCCGAACGACAACGACGGCACCTTCGTATACCGGCAGAGCTGGCACGACGCGGGACCCAAGTTCGTGCTCGGCCGCCTGCTGAACCCGGAGACGCCCGCGATGAAGGACGGCCGCGACGTGCTCGACCGCCTGGCCAGCCACCCGGCCACCGCGCGCTTCGTCTGCGCGAAGCTGATCCGGCGTTTCGTGCGCGACGATGCTCCGGAGTCGCTGGTCCGCAGTGCCGCTGCGTTATTCCGCCAGCACTGGCAATCCAGCGACCAGATCGCGCGCGTGCTGCGGCACATCCTCAACTCGACCGCGATGTACAACGCCTGGGGCCGCAAGGTCCGCCGCCCCTTCGACGCGATCGTCGCGGCGATGCGCGCGGGCGGCAGCGACTGGACCCTGCGCCTGGACAACGATGCCTCCAACAATTTCATGTGGCGGCTGGGCTTCACCGGACATGAGCCGTATGCCTGGCCAGCGCCGAACGGGTATCCGGACTCGGAACAGGCCTGGACCGGCGCCAACAGCCTGGCGATGGACTGGAAGCTGCTGAACTGGCTGACCGAGGCGAAGGACGGGGAGACCCCCATCCTGCCCATCCTTGCGATCAGCCGGGCGCAGGTCCCGCAGTGGACCGCGACCAGGCTCGTCGATTACTGGTGCACCCGCCTCCTCGGACGCAAACCGTCGAATCCCCGGCGGCTCGCCCTGATCGGCTTCCTCGCCCAGAACGGGGATCCGGCAACCCACGTCATCGCCGACACCAACGGCTGGGCCGGCAACGACCTCAAGAACCACTACAACCAGGAACGGCTGCGCAGCATGGTCTCGCTGGTCCTGATGTCCCCCGAGTTCCTGAGCCGCTGAGGAGACGATGATGAAGACTGTCGAAGAGAGTCGTCGCCGCTTCCTCAAGGGCTGTGCCGCCAGCGCCGCGATCGGTGCCGCAGGGCCGGGCCTGTTCTTCTCCGGTCCTGCCGCGGCTGCCAACGGCTACGACACCGTGGTGTCGGTGTTCCTGCGCGGCGGCATGGACGGCCTGAACCTGGTGCTGCCCATCAGCGGCAACGACCGGGTGCATTACGAACAGGCACGCCCCGACATCGCCATCGCGGCCACGGGCACCTACGGCGCGCTGCCGCTGACCCTGGCCGGCGGCGGCGCCACCGGCTTCGGCCTGCACCCCTCCGCCACGGGTCTGCGCGACCTCTGGAACGACGGCCTGCTCGGCATCGTGCACTGCGCCGGCCTGCTGACTTCGGTCACCCGCAGTCACTTCGACGCCCAACTGTCGATCGACCTCGGCACCCCGGGGCGCCAGGGCACCGGCACCGGCTGGCTCGCACGTGCGCTGGACAGCCAGCCGGGCGTCACCGCGTCGCAGTCCATGACCGGCCTCGCGGTCAACAGCCGCCAGCCGGCCAACTTCAATGGCAGCACCGCGGCCCTGACCATGGGCAGTCCCGGTGACTTCGCCCTCAACGCGGGGGCATGGTCCTGGCAGAAGGTGCGCGACAACTCACCGGCCGGCCTGGTGGGTGTCAACGAGATGCTGGAGACGCTGTGGGAAGGCCAGACCGGCCTGGAGCGCGCCGGTGCCCGCGCCGACAACGCCCTGCGCGTGGTCGCCCAGCAACCGTATGCCGGACTGCCCCCGGAATGGCCGACCAGCACCTTCGCCCGCCAGCTGTGGACGGTCGCGCAGTCGATCCAGATGAACCTGGGCCTCCGCTACGCCACGCTGGACCTGGGCGGCTGGGACACCCATGACGGCCAGGGCTCGGCCGGCAGCGGCTACCACTACTACCAGAACAAGATCTCCGAGCTGTCGCAGGCGCTGGCCGCGTTCCACGCGACGCTGGCAGCCAGTGGCCACCTGTCCCGTGTAACGACGGTGGTCCAGTCCGAGTTCGGCCGGCGCGTGCGCGAGAACGCCAACCGCGGCACCGACCACGGCTACGGCAACCCGATGCTGGTGATGGGCGGCACGGTCAACGGGCGCAGGCTCTACGGCAACTGGCTGGGGCTGGACCCGCAGGTGCTCTCGCCGTACTACGGCGACGTCCCGGTGACCACCGACCACCGCCGCGTGCTGTCCGAGATCCTGATCCGCCGCATGCGCAACCCCAACCTGGGCACGGTGTTCCCCGGATACGGCGGCTACACGCCGCTGGGGATCATGAAGGGCAGCGACATCGCGCCGGTCGGCATGGCTGCGGCGGCCGCGCCGGTCGCCGTCGCCGCGCCCACGGCCCCGAACCGACGCCCCGCCACGCCAGCGCCCCGTGCGCCGCGACCGGCCCCTCGCCCGGTGCCCCGGCAGCCGGCGCCGTCTCAAACGCCCGCTCCGACGCCGGAACCGGGCTGGATCGAGCAGGTGCAACGGGAGGTGCGCGGTCTGTGGCAACGCGCCGAGCGCCTGTTCGACGACGTGATGCCCTGACCTGACGCCTCGTTCTGGCCCTCTCGTCGTGACCGCCCTGGCTCGATCGGCCAGGGCACGGCGGTGACCGCCCGGCCTCAGTCGGGCAGCGCGAGGTGCCCGGCGGTCAGTGCGTTGCCCGCGCCACGCGGCGTGGTGGTGATGACCGCATCCGCCGGCAACGTGCCCTGCCCGTCCAGGTGCGCCTCGACGCGGTCCAGCGCCGTGTACACATAGGGCAGCAGCGGCAGATAGCGGGCGGCGTAGTCGGGGAAACCGAGGAAGGCATCGAAATGCTGGGCGTGGTCGACCTGCCAGTAGCGCACGTCGCGGCCCGCGGCACGGGCCATCGCCACGTAGGGCTGGCTGCTGAAGGCCACCGGGATGAGGCCGTCGTGCAGGCCGTGGACGACGACGACCGGCAGCCCCTCGCGCGGCGCCGACGCGCGGATCGCGGCGACGCCTGCCTGCACGCGTCGGGCATCGGCGGTGTCGCCGGTCCAGAGGGTGCGCAGGCATTGCAGGCCAGCGAAGGCCGGGTCCGGCAGCGCAACCGGCGTTTCGGTAATGACCACGCCAGCACCCGGCGGGATGCCGCTGGCATCGGACCACCAGGCCGTGCGTTCGTCAGCCGTCGCCGGCCGCGGGGCGAAGTTCGCATCCAGCGCGGCGAAACCGAAGCCACAGGGGTGTTCGCCCGGGGCGTAGCGCCCATAGGCGGAGGCGTAGGTCACGGCGACCGAGCGCCACAGGTCGAAGCCGGCCGAAAGCGCACCCGCGCGCAGGGCCTCGTCCGTCCAACCGCTGGCGTTGAGCCGGCGATGCGCATCGACGGCCTGCGCCGCGGCATCATCGCCGTCCACCAGACCCGCCTGCTTCAGTGAGGCGCAACGCACCAGCCCGACGGCGCCCACCTGCGCCGCCAGCGGCGGCTGCGGGAGCGGTGCGAGCGCCGGGTCGAGCAAGGCGCAGGGCATCAGCAGCGCGGCCTCGGTGGTGTAGTCGTAGAGGCTGCGGCCGCCGTCCACGTCGATGTTCGGTTCGCCGGCCACCACTGCGTCCAGCCAGTCACCCTCCAGCTCGGCCGCGCGCAGCACCGCGCCGCCGCCGTTGGAGATGCCTACCGCGATCACCCGCGTGTTGTCGAAGGTGAAGGGCGCCAGGTCCGGCCGAGCGGCCTCCAGCGCATGCAGCGCGTACTCGGCGGCCTGGCGCACATGCCGGCCCCAGTCGGCTTCCGGGTTGTCGCCGGAATGTGCGTGCTTGACCGCGACACCCTTGACGCCGTCGGCCGCTGTCGCGTCGAGCGCCGGCTGGAACGCCTCGGCTTCGGCCTGCACCGTGCCGTCCGCCGCCACGCCCAGGCCGGCATCGAGGTCGAAATAATCCGAGCCCGCGGCCTTGTCGGTGTGCGCCACCGCGCAGCCCTTCGGCAGGCCCCAGGCACTCGCGACCGCGATTGCGCCGTACACGCCGCGCGAACCCGACGCCGCGGTCACGACCACGCAGCGCTTGCCGGCATCGAACGCATCGGGCACCTGCACCACCACGCGGTGAGGCTGGCGCGCGCCGTCCAGCGTCGCCAGTGCGCTGTACTCGCGCCCCGGCACCGCCGCGGTGCTGCCATACACGTCGCCGTAGCCGCCCCCCGGCGCGAGGTCGGCGATGCCGCGCCAGCTCGACCAGATCGCTCGACGACGCAGCTCCGCCGGCGTCGGCTGTGCGGCATCGGCGAAGGCCGGCGGCGTCATCACCCGCAAGCCGTCCAGGCCCAGCCCGGCGGTCAGCAGGTCGTCGCCGTCGCGATGCACGGTCACCCGTTCGGCGCTGATCATGCTCGACACGTCCTCCCCCGCCTCATGGTCGTCGGCCGGGATGCTGGCGCAACCGCCGCCTCCCACGGCCAACAGGGCAAGCAGGCAGGCCGCGATGCGGGTCGGCGTCATGACGGTGATCGTATCCATGCACGCAGCCTAGCAATGCCATGGGCCGCGCCCATCGTACTTATGTACGAGCAGGCGCGCGCGCCGACCCGCGGAGCGGGCTGCTAGGCTGGCGGCACGATGTCCCGCCTGCTGATCGCCGACGACCACCCGCTGTTCCGCGCCGCCCTCCGCCAGGCGTCGGCCGATGCCGTCCCCGGCGCCAGCGTGCAGGAGGCCGATACCCTCGAGGCCGTCATCGCCGTGCTGGAGGCCGACGCCGACGTCGACCTGGTCCTGCTGGACCTGCACATGCCGGGCAACCACGGCCTGGCCGGACTCGCCGCGATCCGCACGCAGTATCCCGGCGTCGCGGTGGTGGTGGTCTCCGCCAACGACGACCCGCGCGTGGTGCGCCGCGCGCTCGACCACGGCGCCGCCGGTTACCTGCCCAAGAGCGCGGGCCTGGACGAACTGCGCGACGCGATCCGCGCCGTGCTCGCCTGCGAGCAGTGGCTGCCGGCCGCGCTGCGCGGCGCCGTTGCCCGCACCGAGAGCGCGCGCGCCGACGCCGACCTCGCCGCCCGCCTTGCCAGCCTGTCGCCGCAGCAGTTCCGCGTGCTGACCCTGGTCGCCCAGGGCCTGCTGAACAAGCAGATCGCCGACCGCCTGGACGTGCAGGAACGCACGGTCAAGGCCCACCTGTCGGCCATCTTCGAACGCCTCGGCGTGCGCAACCGCACCCAGGCCAGCGTGGTCCTGCGCGAGCTGGAACTGTCCGACCCCAGCCGCCAGGTCCCCGGCTGAGCCTGGCGCTTTTTTCACCAAACCGTCATGCAGGACGGCCCGGCAAGGGCCCGGGACGGTTATCCACAGCTTCGTGCACCCTCCATCCACACCGGCTGTGGAAAACCGGTACCGCCCGTCGGCGGCTCAGTTGCGCCGGCGTCATCGGTCCCGAGTCCCCGAAGTTCGGCCACCCGGGCAGGGGCGACGCGCCGTCGATCGGGATAAGCTGCCGGCAGCCGCATGGCAGGTCCGGCCGCGCAGGCCCATACGCCGGCCCGATCCAGAGAGCACAGACAGGGGGAACGCATGAAGCACGCCATCGTCGCCGCACTGGCGATATCCGCGGCATGGGGGATGCACGCGCTGGCCGCACCACCCGCGTCCACAGCGATCGAGTCGCTGGTCGACGCCGAGTTCAGATCGCGGGCCGCCCTCCATCAGGGATGGCTCACGCTCGAGACCGTCCAGGTCGTCTGCAAGGAGCGCGTACCGGAAATGGCCACGGCCCACGCCGCGGCGATGGATCGCTGGCTCGTCCGCAACCAGGCGGCCGTGGACAGCGCCGCGACATTTCCCGGCTGGATGCGCCAGAGGATCAGGGAAGCCGCCCCCGACGACGAGGCTTCGATGGCCGCGTGGGACGAGATCTTGGCAAGAACTCGAAAAACGACCCTCGACAACGTGGTTGCAGAGGTACGCGCATCGGACGGGGATCTCTGCAGAGGCTTCGTATCGCGATTGGACAGTGGCGAAATCGAGATGGCGAACATGCCTCGTTGACCGGGACCGCCCGTCGTCGTCGCCCTACGCGCCACGCGCCGCCAGCAGCCGGTCCAGCACCGACTTCAAAGCCAGCGGCTTGAGCGGCTTGACCACCAGCGGCCAGCCCGCCTCCTGCACGGCCCGGCGCACGTCGTCGCTGGCATCGGCGCTGAGGATCAGCCCGGGGCGCGGCCCGAAGCGCGCGCTCAGGCGCTCGGCGACGGCGACGCCGGTGTCGCCATCGTCGAGGTGGTAGTCGAACAGCCAGAGGAAGGCATCCTCGCGCTCGAGGGTGCGCGCGGCTTCGTCGCCCGTGGTCGCGGAGGCGACGCGGTAGCCCCAGCGTTCCAGCAGGCCCACGAGCGCGGCCAGCGCCTGAGGGTCGTTGTCGAGCACCAGCGCGCTGCGGGCCGGGGTGGCCAGTGCGCCGGCCGGTGACGGCACCGCGTCGGGCGCACGGGCACGTGGCACGCGGACGCTGAACACCGTGCCGCGGCCGGGCGTGCTGCGCAGGCCCAATGGCGTGCCCAGCAACTGCGCGATGCGGTCGGCGATCCACAGGCCGAGGCCCAGGCCCTGCCCCGGCGCGCGGTCGCCGCGGCGGAATTCCTCGAAGATCACCTGGCGTTGTGCCTCGTCGATGCCCGGCCCGGTGTCCAGCACTTCGATGCGCAGGCCATCGCCATCGCGACGCACGCCGAGCAACACCGTGCCGGCCGGCGTGTAACGCACCGCATTGGCGAGGAAGTTCTGCAGCACGCGCCGCAACAGCTGCGGGTCCGAGCGCACCCACGCCGCGGTTGGCACGCAGCGGAAGCGCAGCCCGCGTGCCGCCGCGATCGCCCCGAACTCCGAGGCCAGCGGCTCCAGCACGTCGGACAGCGGGAAGTCGCGCGGCTGAGGCACCAGCCCGCCCGCCTCGATCCGCGACATGTCCAGCAGCCCCGACAGCAGGTCATGGGTCGAATCCAGCGCACCGCTGATCTGGTCGACCACCTCGCGCTGCGGCGTGCCCACCTGTGGTCCCAGCGCGTCGGCGAACAGCTGCGCGGCATGCAGCGGCTGCATCAGATCATGGCCGATCGCGGCGAGGAAGCGGCTCTTGGCCTCGTTGGCGCGCTCGGCCTCGCGCGTCGCCGCCTGCAGGTCGGTGGTGCGCGCGACCACGCGCTGCTCCAGCGTCTCGTTGGCCTGGATCAGCCCCGCCTCGGCCCGTCGGAACTCGGTGACGTCGGTGAAGGTGGCGACGAAGCCGCCGCCCGGCATTGGATTGCCGCGGATCTCGACGATGCTGCCATCCGGCAGCACGCGCTCGCTCAGGTGCACGGTGCCGGCCCGCATGTAGGCCAGCCGGCGCTCCAGCGCGCGCTCCAGGTCGCCGTCCGGCGGCACCTGGCGCATCGCCCAGCGCGCGAGGTCGGCGATCGGCCGCCCGACCTGCAACAGCTCGTCGGGGAAGCCGAACAGCTCCACATAGCGCCGGTTCCATGCCACCAGTCGCAGGTCGGCGTCGACCACGCTGATGCCCTGGCTCATGTTGTGCAGTGCCGCCTCCAGCACGCGCTGGTTGAAGCGCAGGTCGGCCGAGGCCTCGCCGACGATCTGGGCGACGGTGTCGAGCCCGCTGCCGGCCTCGCGGCGCGCGGCGTCCAGCAGCACGCGCGCCGAGGCCGAGCCCAGCACCGCCGCCAGCTCGCGCTCGATGCGCGCCTCGGTCTCCGGCGCGACCGGTCCGCTGTCCGGCGCGCCCTGCAGCAGTTGCAGCACCCGTTCGCGCGACAGGAAGCGCAGGCCGGCGTCACGCAGCGCGCGCGCGTCCAGCCCGCGCATTGCCCGCCGCGGCGATTCACGGCGCCAGGCCGACACCAGCACCGTGACCAGGGTGCCGACGAACAGGCTGGCGCCCACCGCCCGGCCCAGCCGGCTCCAGCCGGTCAGTCCGAACAGGCCGTCCGGCGACAGCCACTGCCAGCCGAACGGGCCCGCGCTTCGCCAGCCCGCGGCCGGCTCACCGCCAAGCATCGGCACCAGCAGCACCCAGGCCCACACCGCGAAGGCGGCGACCACGCCGGCCACCGCCGCGCGTGGCGGCGTCTGCGGCCGCCAGACCGCGAAGGCCAGCGCCGGGGTCAACGTCGCCAGCGCGGAGAACGACACCGCGCCGACATCGGCCAGCACGTCGCTGCCGGCCACCACGCGGCTGTACAGCCAGGCCAGCAGCATGATCACGACGATGCCCGCGCGTCGCAGCGCCAGCACCCGGCCGCGCAGGTCGCTGCCGTCGTTGCGCGCCCAGGCGCCGCGCAGCAGCCCGGGCGCGAACCAGTGGTTGCCGATCATCAGGCTGAGGGTCAGCGTGCTGACGACCACCATGCCGGTCGCCGCGCTCAGGCCACCGAGGAAGGCGACCAGCGCCAGGCCTTCATGGCCTTGCGACATCGGCAGCGCCAGCACGTACAGGTCCGACGGCACCTGGTCACCCAGCAGCACAGTGCCGGCCTTCGCCAGCGGCAGCACCGGCAGCGCAATCAGCACCAGGTACAGCGGGAACAGCCAGCGCGCGGTGGCGACGTCACGCTCGCTGCGGCACTCCACCACGCCGACATGGAACTGGTGCGGCAGGATGAACATCGCCAGCGCGCCCAGGAACACCAGCGGCATGAACCCCGCCCCCGGCACCGGTGTTGGCGGCGTCACCGGCGCCGTGGCCGGCAGCGCCACATCGCCCAGCCCCCACCAGACGAAGGCGCCGATGGCCAACATCGCCAGCAGCTTGAACACCGACTCCAGCGCCATCGCCAGCACCAGCCCGCGGTTGTGCTCGGCGGCGCTGGCATGGCGCGCGCCGAACAGCATCGCGAACACCGCCATGGCCAGCGCCACGTACAGCGCGCCATCGCGCCACGGGGCATCCCCGGCCACGGCGACGCGCCCGGCGGTCAGCATCGCGAAACTCATCGCCACCGCCTTGAGCTGCAGCGCGATGTAGGGCACCAGGCCCAGCGCGGCGACCAGGGTGACCGTCGCGGCCAGCCACGCGTCCTTGCCCAGCCGCGTCGCGATCAGGTCGGCCAGCGACGTGGCGTTGGTCTCGCGCGCCAGCCGCACCAGCCGCACCATGAAGGCAACTGCGAGGGCGTAGAACAGGATCGCGCCGAGGAAGGTCGGCGGCAGCGGCCAGCCGTGGCGTGCCGCCTGGGTGACCGTGCCGTAGAAGGTCCACGAGGTGCAGTGCACCGCCAGCGACAGCGCGTAGACATGGCGCCAGTGCCGCGCCCACACGGTCGGCACCCGCTCGGCATACAGCGCAGCACCGAACATCAGCGCCAGCCACGCCAGGCTGGCCAGTGCGACGACGGTCAGCCCGAGCATTGAAGGGACGAAGGCGGCATCGGCGCAGGATAGCGCAGCAGCCCCCGGTGCCGGCCAGGGGATGCCGCAGGATGACGCTTATTCCAGGTACTTCACGTCCAGCCGGTCGATCCGGCCATTGAAGGCGAATGGCTTGCGGTCGAAGTAGGCCAGCGACACCGGCGAGTAGCTGTCGCGGCCGACGTCGAACGCGTCGTTGGCGGTGAACGCGAGCGGCGCGTGCCGGGGCACCCGTCCGCTGGCCACCGCCTGTCCGTTGACGCGCACCTCGACGTCCATCGGACCGGCATGGCCGGTGTCCGCCTTGCGGGTCTCGACCTCGATCGTGACCTTGCCCGTCGGCAGCGGCGAGGAGGACGCCAGGTGCGTCCGCTCGATCTCGAACAGGTTGTACTCGTAGTTCAGCGTGCCGTTGTCCACCCACAGCGCCACGCCACCCGAGAACGCGCCCAGGGCGTACAGGACGCCCTGCGAGTCGGACGCAAGCTCGGCCTGGATGGTGACCAGGCTGTTGCGGGCGCCGATCTTCGGTGCCGCGAACTCCGGGACGCCGACGACTTCCTGGGTGTACTGGAACGAGGTCGCCGGATTGGACGGTGCGTCCTCGGGATGGAAGACCACCGACCACAGGCCGCCGCCGACCGGCCAGACCTTGTTCTCGCGGGCCACCTTGTCGAAGTCGGCCTTCAGGGCTTCGAGCCGGTCCGGATGCGCGGCCGCGACATCGTTCGCCTGCGAGTAGTCCGCGCCCAGGTCATGCAGTTCCCACGCATCCGCGTCCGGCGACCACTTGAAGATCGCCGGATCCAGGCCACTGCTCCAGGGCGTCCGCGGCCCGAACACCGAGGCGATCCAGCCGTCTTGGTAGAAGGCACGGCTGCCCATGATCTCGAAGTACTGACTGGTCTTGCGGCCGGGCTCGGTCGCCGAATTGAACGAGTACGCCATGCTCACGCCATCCAGCGGGTCCTGGCTGATGCCGTCGACCAGCCTGGGCGCGGTGATGTCGAGGACGTCGTAGATCGTCGGCACGATGTCGTTGACGTGGTGGAACTGCGGGCGCGGGGTGTCGTCAGGGGTGATCTTCCCCGGCCACGACACCACCAGCGGCGTGCGCGTGCCACCGAAGTGCGCGGCGACCAGCTTGGTGGAACGGTGCGGGGTGGAGCCCGCCCAGGCCCAGCCGGCGTGGTACATGTTGTCGGCCTTGGGCGAGCCGAGCACGTCCAGGCCGCCCAGCTCGTTCATGGCCCGGATGTGGTCCTTGATCTCGGTCTGGATGCCGTTCTGCGCCAGCAGCTCGCTGATGGTGCCGTTCTGCCCTTCCGCGCTCGAGCCGTTGTCGCCCCACACGTAGAAGATCAGCGTGTTGTCCCGCACGCCCATCTCGTCCAGGGCCGCGAGCAGGCGGCCGGCCTGGGTGTCCGCGTGCTCGGTGTAGCCGGCGAACACTTCCATCAGGCGACGCTGGAAGGGCTTCTCGTCCTCCGGGATGTCCGCCCACGCGGCGAGCGAGTCGGGCCGCGGCGTCAGCTCGGTGTCCGCCGGGATCCAGCCCAGCGCCTTCTGGCGCGCGAAGATGTCCTCGCGCATCTGGTCCCAGCCGCCATCGAACTTGCCCGCGTACTTGTCCGCCCATTCCTTGAAGATGTGGTGCGGACCGTGCGACGCACCCGGCGCCCAGTACATGAAGAAGGGCCGGTCGGGCGTGAGTGCATGCACCTGCTTCATCCACGACACCGCCTTGTCGGTCATGTCCTCCGTGAAGTGGTAGCCCTCCCGGCCGTGCGAGGGATCCAGGCGCACGGTGTTCTCGACCACCGCGGGCTCCCACTGCGAGGACTCGCCGGCGAGGAAGCCGTAGAAATAGTCAAAGCCGATGCCCTCGCCCGCCGGCCAGTCGGTGTACGGGCCGACGGCGGTGGTTTCATTGGCCGGCGTGTTGTGCCACTTGCCGAACGCCGCGGTGGCGTAGCCGTAGTAGCCGAGCACCTTGGCGACCGTGGCCGACGTGCGCGGGATGCGGCCCGAGTAGCCGTCCCAGTCGTTCGCCAGTTCGGCGATCTGGCCGTTGCCGACCCGGTGGTGGTTGCGACCGGTCAGCAGCGAGGCGCGCGTGGGCGAGCACATCGCCGCATTGTGGAAGCGGTTGTAGGACACCCCCTCCTGCGCCAGTTTCCCGAGGGTCGGCGTGTGGATGACGCCGCCATAGACATCCGGCAACGCGGGACCGACGTCGTCGAGCATGATCACGACGATGTTGGGGGCGTTGTCCGGCAGCGGCGAACTCGCCGCCCGCGGGCTGTAGTTCGACTGGGCGATGGTCGGCCCTGCCGTGCTGCCCGAGGGCGTGGGCGGGAACGGCAGCGACTCCTGGGCGGTGGCGGGCAGGGCCAGCATCAGCCCGGTCGCCACCAGCATGGCGACGCCACCCGCGATACGGGGGAACCTGGTGTTCACGGAATCTCCTGGTCAGTTCAGGGGGCCTGACATCGACCCGCGTGGCTACTCCCCAGCCCAGGTCGCGTGTTCATGCTCGGTCGCGGAATGTCGAGGGTTTGTGAAAAGCGCCCTGCCGCACCACGGCATGCACTGCCCCGATGGCATGACGCCCCTCCCGGGGTCCGCGAGGATATCGGAGGAGATGCCGAGGGTCTTCGCCTCCACCTGCTCCCGCTTGGCCGCTACGGCGGCACGCGCCTGCGTTCGCATCGACCGGGGTTCGCCAGCACGCGGGGACGCTTGTTCGTCCACGCGAAGTCGCCCAGGATGGGATTGCCGACGGGGACGCGCCATGCGGGCGCGGGTCGGCCAGGGGAAGACACATGTCGACGGAGAATCCGTACATCGCGCCCACCGCCGAGGTGGGCACCGCGCCGGCCCCGGTGCCGGCGGAGGTGCTGAAGAAGATCAAGCACGCCTGGATCGCCGGCGCCGTCTCCGGCAGCATCACCCTTGCACTGGTGCTGGCCTCCATGGCCGGCATCGAGGCCCTCGGTTTCACCGCCTGGGAGTTGCTCGACGTCGCCCTCATCGCCGGGCTGGTGTTCGGCATCCATCGCAAGAGCCGGACCTGCGCGGTCGCCATGCTCGTGTACTTCATCCTGTCGAAGATCCTGATCATGATCGAGGGCGGGCGACCGACCGGCCTGCTGATCTCCTTCATCTTCATCTACTTCTATTGGGGCGGCATCACCGGCACCTTCCAGTACCACCGGCTGCAGAAGCGGGGTGCTTGAACCCGGCCCGTCGGGCGCGGGCATGCGGTAGCGGGAGCCTGTTCGAGGCGCCGGGGACGGCGGTCAACGGCGGGCATCGGCAGGCTCGCGGTCGGGCGAGCCGATGCCCGCGGCCGGGTGCCGACCCGCTCGCGCACGAGCACTCCCATGCTCGCGGTTGGGCGCCGCCCTGCTCGTCGCCGGGCAGGGGAATGCCCGACCGCGAGCATCCGGCGGCTCGCTTGCGAGGCCCCTGCTGCCCGCGCGCGAGGGGTGGAGTGCTCGCTGTCGGGCGGTGGGGTGCCCACCGTCGAGGGGTGTGGTACCCACCGTTGAGAGGTCGGGTGCCCGCCGTCGGGCGTACCGACGGGGTCGCGCGAGCAGTTAAGGGCTCGTGCGACCCCATGCCGATGCGCGTGCGCGAGCAGGTGGACGCTCGCGCACACGCCTGCCGGGGCCCTCGCGCGAGCATTGCCGTGCCCACGAACAGGGTGCGCCGCTTCCATACGCCACCGGTTTGCCGGTACGGGCCGGCGTGCCCTACCCTCGACACGCCGGCCATGAAGGCCGGTGCCGGTCATGACGACCGATTGGAAACCCCACGCACCCAAGGAGAAAGGAATATGGGTCAGAACCTGGTGGATACCCACCTCACGCCCGACGACTGGGCGATCGTCGACGAAGCCATCGCCCGCATCCAGGCCACCATCGAACCGCTGATGGTCCCGGTCACGCCCACGGACAAGAAGTTCATGGTCAAGATGGGGAACGGTTCGGAGGTGTTCTGCCGCACCGCGCTGGAGGTGATGGGCGAGAACGTCGCGCTGATGCCGCGCAGTTTCGACCTCGAGGAGATGCGCCGCGACCTTACCTCGCATGATGCGCTCAACGCCCGCATCGTCAAGCTCATGCGGCTGTTGGAGAAGATGCGGAATACCGAGATGGCGCTGGGCAGCGACGTGATGGTGGCGTCGCTGGAGGGCTATGCGGTGCTGAAGGCGGTCGGCAAGGGCGAAGGTGTCCGGGCCTTGCGGAAGATGCTGTCGCGACGCTTCGCCGGCAGCGGCCGCGCCGCGATGCGCCGGACGACACGCCGGACGAGAGGCCGGAACCGGCGGGCTGAGCCGGGGCCTCTGCAGGCAGGAAAGCCCCGCGCATGCGGGGCTTTCTCTTGCCGACCTTTCACTGCCCAGGCCTCAATCCCTGTTCACGAACCTTTTACGCGGGCGCCGGCACCCTGCCCAGTGTCTGGACGCGAGGGGACGCGCAGGCACAATCCATATCACTCGAGCGCCGCGACAGCATCCATGGTCGCCCGGCGCATGTGTGTTCCGAGGGCCGCTGCCATGACCAGGATGCATCCGATGAAGCCATGCCTTTCCATGCTGTCGCTCCTGCTGGGCGCCGCCCTGACCATCGCCATGCCGCAGGCATCGGCCCAGACGTCGGGAGCATCAGGACTTTCGTCCATTCCGGACCGGCGTCCCGGAGAATTCAACGGGCATATCAGCGAGTACTTCAAGGACTCCGAACGGGACTTCCCGTTGAACCCGACACCGCCGGCCGGGGCACCCAACGTGATCCTCATCCTGCTCGACGACGTCGGCTTCGGTGCGACCTCGACCTTCGGCGGTCCCGTGGCCACGCCTGCGCTGGACAAGCTGGCGGCACGTGGGTTGCGCTATACGCAGTGGCACACGACCGCTCTGTGTGCGCCGACCCGCGCGGCGATCCTCACGGGCCAGAACCATCACGAGGCCGGCTTTGGCGGCATTCCCGAGGTAGCCACCGGCTTTCCGGGCTACAACGGCATCCTGCCGGACACATCGGTGACCGTGGGCCAGATCCTCCGCGACAACGGGTACAACACCGCGTGGTTCGGCAAGAACCACAACACACCGGATTACGAGACGAGCCAGGCGGGCCCATTCCGCCAGTGGCCCAACGCAATGGGCTTCGAGTATTTCTATGGTTTCATCGGCGGTGACACCAACCAGTGGGCGCCCGCGCTGACGGAGAACACGCGTCCGGTCGAGCCGCCTGCGGACGATCCGGACTATCACCTGACGACCGATCTCGCCGACCGCGCGATTTCGTGGATTCGCAACCAGCAATCGACGGCGCCGAACAAGCCGTTCTTCGTGTACTTCGCGCCGGGTGCCACCCATGCCCCGCACCACGCTCCGAAAGCATGGATAGACCGTTTCAAAGGTCAGTTCGACCAGGGCTGGAATGCCGTCAGCCGGGAGACGTTTGAGCGGATGCGGGAACAGGGCATCATTCCGGCAAGTGCCCGCCATAATCCGCTGCCTGGCGAAGTAACGGACTGGGACGCGCTGGAAGCGGACCGCAAGAAGGTCTATGCCCGCATGATGGAAGTCTATGCCGGTTTCCTCGCCCATACCGATCACGAGATCGGCCGGATGCTGGATGCCGTGGAAGACCTCGGGGCGGCGGACGACACCCTGGTGATCTACGCCGTCGGCGACAACGGCGCCAGCGCCGAGGGGGGGTTCACGGGGACGCTCAACGAGATTGCCGCGGACTTCAACAGTTACCGCCCCGACGTGGTTGCCGACGCGATGGGCCGTCTCGATGAGATCGGCGGCCCGACCACCTACAACCATTATCCGGTGGGCTGGGCCATGGCCATGAATTCGCCGATGCGACTCGCCAAGCGCCAGGCTTCGCACTTTGGCGGTACCCGCAATGGGCTGGTCATCGCCTGGCCGGGCCACATCGACGACGAAGGAGCCCTGCGTACGCAGTTCCATCACGCGGTCGACATCACCCCGACGATCCTGCAGGCCACCGGCATCCAGGCCCCGCGAACGGCGAACGGTATCGAACAGAAGCCCATGGCGGGCGTCAGCATGGCCTACACATTCGATGCAGCGGGCAAGGATGCGCCCAGTCGGCGGACCACGCAGTACTTCGAGATCGGCGGAACGCGTGCCATCTACGACAACGGGTGGATCGCTGCGACCACCCATGGCCTGCTTCCCTGGTCGGACGAAGCCTCGGAGTTCGACTTCGAGAACGATCCGTGGGAGCTGTACGACCTGAGCCAGGACTTCACCGAGTTCGAGGACGTTGCGCGCCAGCATCCGGAGAAGCTGGCCGAACTGAAGGCGAAGTTCATGGACGAAGCCCGGAAACGACAGGTCCTGCCGCTCAATGACCAGAATGCTGCCCTGTTCAACGCGCGGGTTGCAGGGCGTCCAGCAGGGCCCGTGGAAGGCCTGGATACCCTGACCTATTACCCGGGCATGGTCCGGCTACCCGAGGGCAGCGCACCCGATGTAAAGAACCGCTCCTACACGCTCACGGCCGATATCGAAATCCCGGCGGGCGGAGCCAACGGGATTCTTGTCACCCAGGGTGGCCTGTTCTCGGGGTGGGCCCTGATGCTGCAGGACAGCCGTCCGGCCTTCGTCTACAACTGGATGCAGGAGGACTTCACCACGATCTCGGGCGACCCTCTCCCTCCGGGCAAGCACACCGTGGCATTCGACTTCACCTACGACGGTGGCGGCCTGGGCAAGGGAGGTACCGGCGTGCTCACCGTCGATGGCAGGCAGGTGGCCCAGCAGCGCATCGAACGAACGGTTCCCAATCGCTTCTCGCTCGACGAAACGATGGACGTGGGGCAGGACACGGGCACCGCCGTCAGTCCGGACTACCGGGTTCCGAATGCCTTCACGGGCACCCTCGAGAAAGTCGTTGTGGAACTGAAGTAACCCATCCCTGGGGCCAGGGCGGGCTGGCCTCCTGGAAGGGCCCTTGGCAACGACCCAACGAAAACGGCGAGCCTGAGCAGGGGGGCCAAGGAAGCCCCGCGCATTCGGGGCCTCCAGCATGAGGGGTGCGAAAGAAGCAATCGCAAGAGCCAGGGATTGCGCGGAACATACGTGTGTCCAGCTACCCCTCCATGCATGCGGACGCCTTTATAGGCCGCGCGCCTCCTCGCCCCAAGAGCGTCACCGGAGGTGGCTCGTCAAGCACGGGGCGCTTCCAGCGCCGCCACATTTCCTGCGCCTCTCGTTCGGCCATCGAGATCTCACCGGACGTCGCCATCACACGCAACTCGCCCAGGCGACGTTGAATCAATGCACTGACGTTGGTCCACTCAGGCTGGCTTGCAACAGGCGCAATCACGTTCTGCGCGTGAAGGTAGAGCGCCATCGATGCCTCGACATCCTGTCCCGCAGCCGGGGCAAGGAGGGTCGGGAAGTGCTCGTGCGAACGGGGCGAGTACGCTGCGGCGAGTGCGAGGAGTGCCACAAGGTCCCCCTCAGCCGCTGCTCGCCGTGCAAATTCCGGAGCCTCGCCCCGATAGGCGATCATGGCTTCCGCTTCACCCAGCATGTTTGCGCCGTTCAGTCCATTCCCGAGCGCGTAGTTCCGCATCGAAGGCACATGACCTGACTGGGCAGCCATCCTCCAGAGCTTTGCGACCTCACCCGGCGGCGCCGGCAGAACCCCATCGCAGTGTTCGGCATCGGCCAGGATGCGGCCGGCGCTCGGCGGCAGCGTTACCTGGATAGTCACCTCACCCGGAGAGGGCGAGTCGGCCTGTTGGCCGGCTGCGGCGCCATCCATGGACGCAATATTGGAAGCTGCGCGTTCACACGCAGCGTACTCCAGAGCCAGCCTGCAGGCCGCGCGTCCATCCCCTGCATACGCGCGCGCAACCAGCTCGTCCAATGTCGCCCGCAAGGGGCGGCCCAAGGGTGGAAGGGGCTTCACCGATGGAAGTGATCCAACGTCATCCCGCCCACCACTTGGCTCCGACAAGTCGTCTGAATGCTGGTGTTGAGCTGATGCCAGAGCACTGTCGGCTCGAGACCGCTCGTTATCCTTTCGCCAGTCGCGCAACACCAACATCGAGGCCAAGCCAATCGAGAGCAGCCCTAGGAAAGCCCAGCGTTTACGCACCCCGCACCTCCAAGTGAGAAGGGCGCCGACGGACCACTCCGCCGGCGCCCATAATCGAGTGCCACCTTTACTCGTAGTTGATCGTGCAGACCTTCTGACCCGCACTGTCTGAACATACGACTCCAACTGCGTGGTTCTGCCCCGATGGCGGACCTGGGTCCACGACGGTGACGGAGAACATATCAACCCGACTCAAGAAAGAAGCGAGATTCACATCGGTTCGGCCCCAGAATGAGTACCGTCGCGCCGTGTTCGCTCCTCCTGTGACGTCATCGGCAGATTCTGGTATGAGATTACCGTTGTTATCTCGTGCGGAATCTTCGACACGCTCCCACTCTTCCGTGGCACCGTCATACCGGTATTCCGCTCTAGTCCCGTCGACAGATTGGCTCCTCCTTGAACATCTGCCGGTCCCGAGCGCCAACTTAGTAGCTGGATATCCGGAAACTAGTCCATAGGCGCCGTATCTCGCTTTGCCGAAGATGTCGAAAGCCACTCTGTGCGAGCGTCTCCATGGCGAAGTGCGACAGAAGTGCGAGACAAGAAAGCTATCGATGTAAAGGAAGACCAGAAGGGAGGGATCTAATCAAGGCCTTTGACTGAAGGGATTCGTCGGCGTCAAACGAAAACGGCGGGCATGTGCCCGCCGCCTCCGTCCAACCGCTTCGGGCCGGTCAGAACTCGTAACGCGCGCTCAGGCTGATCTCGCGCGGTGCACCGTAGAACCCGGTCAGGATGCCGAGCACCGGGATGTTGTAGCCCGTGGTGCGGTACTCCTCGTCCAGCAGGTTCTTGCCCTGCAGCGCGAAGCTCAGGTCCTCGTTGGCGTTCCAGATCACGCCCGCGCTGAGCAGGCCGTAGCCGTCCTGCTTGATCGCCTCCGACAGGTCGGTGGTCGGGTAGACCTCGCTCTGGTAGCTGTAACCGACGCGCGTCGCGATGTCGCCGCCATTGGACAGCGGGATCCGGTACTCGACGTTGATCGCGCCGGAGAACTCGGGGGCGTTGGTGAACTTCTGGTCGTCGGCCACGTTGACGCCGCTGGTGATGAACTCGTCGTAGCCGGTGTCCAGCCATGCGAGGTTGCCGTTGATCGACCAGTTGCTGGTCGGCAGCCACTGGTACTCGACCTCCACGCCGTTGACCGTGCCCTCGCCCGCGTTGGTGAAGTCGCCGAAGAACGCGTCGTCGACGCCGTCGCCGTTGGAGTCGTAGGCGGTGAACACCGACAGCTGGATGTCCTTGTAGCGGTTGTGGAAGGCCGCCAGGTTCAGGAACAGCGACTGGTCGAGGAAGGCCATCTTGCTGCCGATCTCGTAGCTGTCGACGACCTCGTCGTCGAACGGCTCCGCCGAGCTCGGCACCGCGACCGCGTTGGCGCGGATGTTGTAGCCGCCCGACTTGAAGCCACGCGAGGCCGAGCCGTACACCATGATGTCCGGCGTCACGTCGTAGTTCAGCGCCACCTTCGGCGAGGTGTTCTTGAAGTTGATGGTCTTGTCGAAGTCCGACACCGTGGCGATCGGCGTGGTGAAGGTCGCGTCGCTGTAGGCGCGGTTCAGCACGTCGGCGCGCTTCTCCTCGTCGGTGTAGCGGGCGCCGACGTCGAGATGCAGGCGGTCGGTCAGGTCGAAGGTCCAGTCGGCATACAGCGCCACGCTGTTGGTATAGACCGTGCCCTGGGTGTCGCCGAAGGACGCATTGAGGAAGTTGTTGAGCACCTGGCCGCCGGCCTCGCCGTCGAACCAGTACAGGCCCATCACGCCGCGCGCGCGGCCGCCGGCATCGTAGTTGACCTGAAGTTCGTTGCTGACCTGCTCGTCGCTGTAGAACGCCTTGACGTCGGTGATCGGCGCGGTGGTCAGGTCGAAGTCGATGTTGGTCTCGGTGTCGGACTCGCGCTTGGCGATGACGTACTTCAGCGAGAAGTCGTCGTTGATGCGCCAGTTGGCGGCCGCCGAGATGCCCTTCATCGAAGTGTCGTTGATGTTCGGCATGCCGTTGCGGACGTCGTAGCGGTCGTCCAGCGGCGGGAACGCGCCGTACTGCGGGAACAGCAGTGTGTTGAACGGGTTGGGCGCCAGCATCTTCGCGCCGCGCACCCCGGACTGGTCGTCCATCCAGTCCATGTTGACGTGGATGTCGAAGTCCTCGCTGACATAGGCGCCGAGCTCGACGCGCGCGGCCAGGATCTCCTTGTCGCTGACCTGCTGGTCGGTGACGAGGTTCTCGCCGTAGCCGTCGCGGTTGAGGCTGGCGACCGCGACGCGGCCGCGCAGCGCACCGTTGCCGACGGAACCGCCGATGCCGGCCTTCACGTCCAGCTGGCTGTTCGTGCCGACGGTGATCGAGCCGAAGCCTTCAGTCTCCTCGGACAGGCCGCGCGAGACGTACTTGATCGCGCCGCCGATGGTGTTCTTGCCGTACAGCGTGCCCTGCGGGCCACGCAGCACTTCGATGCGCTGGACGTCGAACACGTCGAGCAGCGCGCCCTGCGGGCGGGCGATGTAGACGTCGTCGAGGTAGATGCCGACGCCGGGATCGACGCCCCACAGCGGGTCGGACTGGCCGATGCCGCGGATGTAGGCGGTGACCGTGCTGCTGGAGCCGCGGGCGGCATAGATGGTCAGGTTGGGGACTTCCGAGTCGAGGTCGGAGATGTCCTCGACGGCGAGCGTGTCGAGCGTGTCGGCAGTGAACGCGGTGACCGCGACCGGCACGTCCTGAAGGGTCTCCTCGCGCTTGCGGGCGGTGACCACGACGGTGTCGAGGTTGGTGGCGCTGGCGCCGCGCGCGGGATCCGTCGAGGTGGTGCTGGCGTCCTGTGCCCAGGCGGCGGGCGCGACCAGCGCACAGGCGATGGCGATGGTCAGGTGCTTGCGGTTCATGCGTGTCCTCTCCCCAGGTGCAAACCGGTGTCGATGCGTGGTGTGAACGTGCCGGCGGTGTACCCCGCCATGCGACACAGCCTAGGCACCGGCCCCGGGGGCGGCATCTGTACCTTCGGACAATGCCCACGGCCGCCGCGGGTGCCGAGACTGCCCCTGTCGCGGGGACCCCAGGTCCCGGCCTGCCACTTGGGGAGCACACGATGGAGTTTGTGGTCGTCCTGGGAGCGCTGTGCTTCCTGATGTTCGTCGCGTACCGCGGCTACAGCGTGATCCTGTTCGCGCCGGTGGCGGCGCTGGGCGCGGTGCTGCTGACCGACGCGTCGCTGGTCGCGCCGATGTTCACCGGCCTGTTCATGGACAAGATGGTCGGCTTCATCAAGCTGTACTTCCCGGTGTTCCTGCTGGGCGCGATCTTCGGCAAGCTGATCGAGATATCGGGCTTCTCCAAGGCCATCGTCGCCTCGACGATCAAGCTGCTCGGCGCGGAACGGGCGATGCTGTCGATCGTCGTGGTCTGCGCGCTGCTGACCTATGGCGGCGTGTCGCTGTTCGTGGTCGTGTTCGCGGTCTACCCCTTCGCCGCCGAGCTGTTCCGCCAGGGCGACATCCCCAAGCGGCTGATTCCGGGCACGATCGCGCTGGGCGCCTTCACCTTCACCATGGACGCGCTGCCGGGCACGCCGCAGATCCAGAACATCATCCCGACGGCGTTCTTCGGCACCGACTCCTGGGCCGCGCCGGTACTGGGCACGCTGGGCGGCATCTTCATCCTGATCGTCGGCATGAGCTACCTGGAGTCGCGTCGCCGCAAGGCGGCGAAGGCCGGCGAAGGCTATGGCGACCCGGCGACGCTGGTGAACGAGCCGGCGGCCTTCACCCACGGGGTGCTGGCCAATCCCTTCGTCGCGATCCTGCCACTGGTGCTGGTCGGGGTGTCGAACAAGCTGTTCACGATGTGGATCCCGCGCGTCTACGGCGACAGCCACAGCTTCGACCCGGCGGTGATCGGCAATGCCGCGCCGGTGGTGCAGGAGGTCTCGAAGATCGCGGCGATCTGGGCGGTCCAGGGCGCGCTGCTGGTGGGCATCATCACCGTCATCGCGTTCGCGTGGAAGCCGGTGATGGCGAGCTTCGCCGAGGGCACCAAGAGTGCGATCGGCGGCGCGCTGTTGGCGTCGATGAACACGGCGTCCGAGTACGGCTTCGGCGCGGTCATTGCCGCGCTGCCGGGCTTCCTGGTGGTCGCGAACGCGCTGGGCTCGATCCCGAATCCGCTGGTCAACGAGGCGGTGACGGTGACGGCGCTGGCGGGCATCACGGGCTCGGCATCGGGTGGCATGAGCATCGCGCTGGCGGCGATGGCGGATACGTTCATCGCGAACGCGAACGCGGTGGGGATCCCGATGGACGTACTGCACCGGGTGGCGTCGATGGCGTCGGGTGGCATGGACACGCTGCCGCACAACGGGGCGGTGATCACGCTGCTGGCGGTCACGGGGCTGACGCACCGGCAGGCGTACAAGGACATCTTCGCGATCACGGTGATCAAGACGCTGGCGGTGTTCGTGGTGATCGGGTTGTTCTATGCGACGGGGTGGGTTTGATGCGTAGTTGCGCTGCGTAGTTGCGCTGCGTAGTTGCGCTGCGTGGCTTCGGACGGAGCCGCCGACCGCCGGTCTGGGGGTTGCTACGCCCTCCTGACGACGTCGTGTCTTTAAGTCGGGGCGCAGGCCATCCATGGCCTGCTCTCCGCAACCCCCAGACCGTCGATCAGCGTCTTTCGTGACCATGAAGGTCGACGCTTCGTGAGCTTTTCCTACAAGCGCTAGCAAACTTCGCGGAAGACGGTGGGGATGGGAGTCTCTTGACCGTGCGCGGCAAGGGTCCGGCGCATTGCGCCGGACGGGTGGGCCATGGATGGCCCACCCCGGTCTTGCCGTCTGCGCAGGATCGCGCAGACGAGCAAGCCGCGCCCGAGCCCCATGGGTGAGGCAGCGCTTTTGCGAAGCATTGCTTCGCGCGCAGCCGAACGCCCGGAGGCTAGGCCGGAGGGCCGGACCCGCGAAGCGGGGGTTTACGGCGTGTCACGCGGGCCCCAGGGCCAGCGGCTTCCACTCAGCAGTCCAGCCGCACCATCCCCACCTACCGCACCCGCCACCCCAGCCCGACCGTCAACGTCCGCCCCGGCCCGGGCTCGAAGTAACGGCCATTGCCCTCGTTGACGATCACCGAGCCGACGTAGTTCGCATCGAACAGATTGTCCACGCGCACGAACCCGTGCCAGCCCCGCGCACCGCGCGGCTGCCAGTCCGCGCGCAGTGCGAAACGCGCATGGCCCGGTGCCCGGTCGCTGTTGAGATCGTCGACCGGCAGGGACGCGCGCGCATGCAGCTCGCCGGCGACCTGCACGCTGCCGTCGAGCGTGGTCCAGGCCAACTCCCCGAAGCCGCTCGCACGCGCCACACCCGGCAGGCGGTTGCCCGACGCCACCGTCTGCGGTGTCGCCACGCCGTTGCGGACCGTGAGGTAGGTGTAGGCCTCGTCGAAGCGGGCGTCGATCCAGTTGCCCACCAGCGTGTACGACCACGCATCGCCGAACGTCCCCGACCACGACGCCTCAATGCCGTTGCGTCGCGTGCGTCCGGCGTTGGCATAGGTCGAGCGCCCGCCCTCGCTGCTGGCCGGGACGATCTCGTCGCGGCCCTCGACATGGAAAAGGGTGAAGCTGGCCTCCCCGCCCGCGTCCCAACGCCAGCGCCAGCCGGCTTCGGCACTGAGCTGCCGCGACGGCACCAGCGCGCGGTTGAAGCCGGATGCGCCGTCCGGACGGTAGGCCAGCTCGGTGATCGTCGGCGTCTCGAAACCCTGTCCCAGACTGGCGAACCACTCGCCCTCGCCGCCCGTCGTCGACCGGCCCCGCACGACCCCCATCGACACGGCATGTTCGCGGTAATCGAGGCGGCCGCTGTCGTCGCCGTTGCCGGGGACGATGTAATGGTCGTCCGTGGACATCCGCACGCGGCTGCCGCGCAGCCCCGCCAGCCAACGCCACTCGCCGGCCAGCGTGCCCTCGCCCACGGCGAACAGGTCGCCGCTGTCGACCCGGTTGTCCTCGTCGCGGCGCAGCCGTCCGCGCACGCCCAGCGTGGTGGTGCCGTCGGCCGCCTCGATGAAGTTCTCGTAGCCCCGGCGGCGCTCGTCGAGCCGTGCCAGATCGATGCCGGCGGTCAGCCGCGCCTCGCCCCAGGCCCAGGTGTGCGCCAGGTCCAGTCCGCCCGAGCGGCGCGCGAGGTCGATGACCCCGCCGCCGCTGGACGGCGCCTGCTGTGCGCCGGGGGGAATGGCCAGCACCTGCACCACGTCGCGCGAGACGCCATGCAGCGCCGCACGGGTGTCGGTGGTGTCGCCGGCGCGGGTCCACTGCAGGCCCAGCTGGCGGTTGGCGATCGACTTGCGGGTGTCGTACTCGAGCGCCTGCGGCGCGACGCCGTGGGCGTCCTGCTGCCACTGCGTCCGGGTCAGGCCCAGCGGATCGTCGGTGTCGGGCTGACGGAGGGCATCCGCGACCAGCCTGAGGCGATGCCCGTCGCGCGGCTGCCATTCCATGACCGCATGGACCATGTCGCGGCGGGCTGCGCTGTGCGGGCGGTAGCCATCGACGTCGAGACGCGTGCCGCCGACGCGCCACAGCCAGGCATCGCCTCCACCGGCCTGGAGCGAGACCTGGCTGTCGCCCGCGTCACTGCTCCAGTAGCCGGCATCCGCCTCGAAGCCCGGCACCAGCACGCTGTCGGCCACGATCACGCCACCGGCCGCATTGCCATGCTGCAGGGCGAGCGGGCCGCGCAGCACCTGCACGCGGTCGAGCACACCGAGGGGGAAGGTCGCTGCCTGGCCCTGCCCGTCCGCCGCCGTCGCGGGAATGCCATCGACCACGAGCCTGAGGCCGCGCACGCCGAAGCTGGACCTTGCGCCGAAGCCACGGCTCTGCACCTGCAGGTCCTGCGCGAGGTTGTGCCGGTCCAGCACGGCGATGCCGGGCACGCGGGCGAGCGGCTCCGCGAGGCTGGCCTCGCGCTGGCCGCGGTGCAGGGCCTCGCCCTCGACCGTGGCGACCGCGCCGGGCAGGCTCGACAGCCGGCGCACCCGTCCCAGCACCTGCACGCTGTCGAGCTCGGTGGCCGCGTCGCCACCCGGCGGGGGCGACGCCTGCGACCGGACCTCCACGGCCGGGAGCAGGCCCAGGGCGATGACCAGGGCACGGGCCAGGGCACGGGCCAGGGGCGAGGTTCGACGGAGGGGCACGGACACGTCCTTACTTTGGAGGGAATCCCGGCGCGCGGGCCAGCCAAGGCGGCCCCGCGGGACAGGCACGCCAGCAGACCGCGGATCGCGCCCCGCCGGGATGGAGGAACGCTGGAGTTCCGCTACGGATTCGCTGCGGGAGAGGCCGCATCTTGCCTGCCACGGCCCGGGAAGCAAACGGCCACCGTCACGGGACGTGAATGCGCATGGCCGTGGCGGCGGGACTCGATTAGTATTTTGACTAATTCCACCTGCCCCGCCCACCTTGCCCATCCCGCTCCGCAAGATCGTGCATGTCGACATGGATGCGTTCTACGCATCGGTGGAGCAGCGCGACGACCCGTCACTGCGCGGCCGCCCGGTGGTGGTGGCCTGGCGGGGTGCGCGCTCGGTGGTCTGCGCGGCGAGCTACGAGGCCCGCAGGTTCGGCGTGCGCTCGGCAATGCCGGCGCTGCGCGCGGAACGCCTGTGCCCGGATGCGGTGTTCGTGCCGCCTGACTTCCCGCGCTACAAGGCCGTGTCGCGACAGGTGAGGGAGATCTTCGCCCGCCACACCGACCTGGTGGAGCCGCTGTCGCTGGACGAGGCCTACCTCGACGTGAGCGAGACCCGGACCGGCATGCCCTCGGCGACGGCAACCGCGCAGGCGATCCGCGACGCGATCCGGGAGGAGACCGGGCTGACCGCCTCGGCCGGCATCGCGCCGAACAAGTTCCTGGCCAAGATCGCCTCGGACTGGCGCAAGCCGGACGGGCAGTTCGTGATCCGTCCGCGCGATGTCGAGGCCTTCCTGCAGCCCCTGCCCGTCGGCCGCCTGCCCGGCGTCGGCAAGGTCGGCGAGAAGCGCTTGTCGGAACTGGGCGTCACCACGGTGGGCGGGTTGCGCGAGCTGCCGCTTGAAACGCTCGAGGCGGCGTTCGGCCGGTGGGGCGCGCGCCTGCACCGGCTGGCGCGCGGCATCGACGACAATCCGGTCCAGCCCGAACGCCCGACGATGCAAGTGTCGTCGGAGGACACCTTTGCCGAGGACCTCGCGCTGGAGGCGCTGGCACCGCGCATCCGCGACCTCGCCCGCAAGACCTGGGACAGCTACCAGCGCCACCTCGTACGCGATCCGGACCGCCGCGCGCGCACTGTGGTGCTGAAGCTCAAGACCGCCGACTTCCGCACCCTGACCCGCAGCCTGACCCTGGCCGCGCTGCCGGACGATGCCGATGGCCTGGCCGAGGTGGCCTGCGAATTGCGCGGCCGGGTCGACCTGCCGATGGACACCCTCTACCGCCTGGTCGGCGTCGGCGTGTCTGGCTTCATCGAGGCCGATGCGGCCGCGCAGAGCGATCTGTTCGGCCCGCGTGCCGGGCAGCGCGGGTAACGGCGAGTCGGGTCATCGCTCCCCCTGGCCTGCACCGAACAGCGCCGCGACCTGCAACGCGGTTTCGTAAGGCTCCGGGTCATTGCGGTTGCTCAGCAGGACCACGGTCAGGCGCCGGCCCGGGTAGCGGACCAGCACGTTGCGGAAGCCGATGCTTTCGCCGGAGTGCCAGAGGCTGTCACCGGTGATGCGCCAGCCGAAGCCGTAGGCCACGTTGGCATCGTCGGTCGGCGTGGCCGCGGTGAACGCCATCGCGCGCGAGGCGTCGCTCAACAGGCGGTCGTCGTACAGGGCCGCGTCCCAGCGCGCCAGGTCGTCGATAGACGCGTAGATGCCACCGTCGCCGAGCACTGCGCTGGTCAGGCTCTGGTCGGTGCGAACCCAGTGGCCGTCCCGTTCGCTGTACCCGTAGGCACGCCGGAGAACCTCCGGCCCCTCCTTCACGTAGGCCTGGGTACCGTGCATGCCCAGCGGGTCGAAGATGCGTTCGCGCAGGAACTGCTCGAAGCGTGTCCCGGAGGCGCGCTCCACGATCAGCGCCAGCAGTGCGTATCCGCTGTTGCTGTAGCGGTAGGCCGTACCCGGCGCGAAGTAGGTCCGGTCCTGCGCCTGCAACAGGGTGAGCACGTCGACATCGCGCAACTGATCGTCGAGGTCGTCGGGATCGAGGCCCGGCGGCATCACTTCTTCGTAGTCGATCAGTCCGGAGGTGTGGGTCAACAGATGCCGGACGGTCACGCCGTCCGTGGCAGCGGGCAACTCCGGCAGCCAGCGTTCCACCGGCGCGTCGAGAGCGACAAGGCCGTCCTCGACGAGCAACAGCACCGCCGCGGCGGTGAACTGCTTGCTGACCGACGCCAGGCGGAAGTTGCTGGCCGGCGTGGCCACGCGCCCGGCCTCGACGTCGGCCAGGCCGTAGCTTCGCCGCACCACCGGTTCGCCGTCGCGAACGACCAGCAACGCCGCGCCGGGCACGTTGCCCTGGTAGCGCGCCATCAGCGCGTCGATCCGGGCGCCCACGTCGGGGTCCAGCCGCCGACTGCCTTCGTCGGCATGCGCAGGGGTCGCGCATGCGCAGAGCCACAACATCGCCAGGATGGCATGCCTGCACGCTTGCATCGTCTGGGCCTCCGTTGTTCCGCCCGGTCGGTCCGGGCAACCCGTCCGGCTATTCGACCGGCACGTCGTGGTACAGGTCCGGCGAGGGTTCCGGCCGGAACGTGTAGTGCCACCATTCCATCGGGTAGTTGTGGAAGCCGTGCCGTTCCATCGCCTCGCGCAACTGCTGCCGGTTCCCGCGCTGCACGGGCGTGATGTCGGGCGAATCCGTGTTCGCCAGCGGATCGAAGAAGTCGAACGGCGTGCCCATGTCGAGCGGCCGGCATGCACCGCCTGCGCAGTCGAGCAGGGTCAGGTCGACGGTGGCGCCGCGGCTGTGGCCGGACAGCGGCGCGATGTACCTGCCGCGGAGCGCGGGCCGGTCGAGATCCGGATGATAGGCGCGACGGATCGCGGCATCCTCGCCCTCCCCGACCCAGCGCATGAAATGCGCCACCGCACGCACGGGGCGATAACAGTCGAAGACGCGCAGGCGCTGTCCGCGGGCCCGAAGCTCCAGCTCGACCTCCCGCAACGCGTCGGCCACCGGGGCCAGCAGGTAGCACCGAGCCGCGCGGTATCCTTCCACGCGCCCGCCGGTGAAGTTGTCGGTACCGGCGTAGCGGATGTCGAGATCGATGCCGGGCACCCGTGCCTGGAGGCCGACCAGCCCCGCCTGCGCAGGCGTACGGGCGTCGGAGAACACCGGCGACGGTTCCATCGCGGACGTCCCGCAGGCGGCCAGCGACAACGCCGCCAGCAGCGCCACGCCGGGCGGCAGCCGGCGCTCAGTCACAGTCGCCGACCCGCACGAAGTCGAGGTCCTCGTAGTCGGAACTGAAATCGCCGTCGGGATCGACCTTGGCCATGCTCATGCGCAGCGGCGCGGCGCCGTCCTCGTGGAAATCCATCCAGGCCTCGAGGTCGACGCCGTCATCGTCCCACTCGACGAGTGCGCGGCCGTCCACGTCCATCATCCGGCCCGCCATCCGCGGCGACATCTCCGACTGGAAGCGCACCTCGTCCGCGGCGGTGCACAGCGAGACGCGGCCGAACCAGGGGTCGCGGTAGACACCGAGGCGCGCATCCCAGGCGGTGGGGTCGACGGGCACACGCGACGAGGTGTCGGGCACGCGCGAGGCGCCGGGGGCACGCGCCTCGTGCGCCAGCACGTCGGCATAGAAATCGAGGCCCGGGCCCTCGCCCGGCCGGGTGAAGTACTTCAGCATCGCCGCGGTCACCGCGGTGCGCGCCGCGCTGCCCTCGCCGTGGGTCATCATGACGAAGCCGGAACGGCGGTCGGGCAGCAGCATCAGCACCGAGTACATGCCCGACAAGGTGCCGGTGTGCGACACCGTCCATTCGCCGTCGACGTCGGCCAGGCGCCAGCCGTAGCCATAGGCGCGGACGTGGGTGTCGTCCCACTCGCGGCTGCGCGCGGATACCGGCAAGGGGGTGTGCGCCGTCCACATGGCCTGGCGCTGCGCCTCCGGCAGCCAGTCGAGCTGCGCGGCGGTCGGCGCCAGCCAGTTCAGCGCCCAGGCCAGCATGTCGTCGAGGCTGCAGCGGATGCCGCCGGCCGCGGCCGAGGTGATCGCGGGCACCACATCGCCGTCCGTACGGATGGCGACGGGTCCCTGGTCGGTGCGCCGGTGCGGCTGGGCGACGCTGCCGGCCTCGTCGCGGCGCCATTCGCCGACGCGGCAACCGTCCAGGCCGAGCGGCGCGAAGACCTCGCGACGCACCAGCGCTTCGTAGCTGTCGCCGCCGGCCGCCGCGGCGACCTCGCCGGCGACCACGTAGAGCAGGTTGTCGTAGGCATAGCCCGAACGGAAGCTGCGCTCGGGCTTGAGGTGGGCAAGCCCGGCGATGATGTCGCTGCGCTGGAAACGGTTGGGCTCCGGCCACAGCATCAGGTCGCCTGCGCCTTCCGGCAGGCCACTGTTGTGGATCAGCAGGTCGCGGACCTGCATCTCCCGGGTCACCCAGGGGTCGTGCACTCGGAACTGCGGCAGGTGGCGCACCACCGGGTCGTCCCAGTCCATGCGTCCATCGGCGACCAGGCGCGCGAGCACGCTGGCGGTCATCGCCTTGCTGTTCGACGCGATCTTGAACAGGGTCGCCCGGGTCACGGGGTCGCCGGACCCGGCGACGGTCTCGCCCGCCGCGCGCGCGTAGGTGACCTCGCCGTCCTCGATCACGCCCAGGGCGATGCCGGGCAGGTCCCAGTTCGCCATTGCGCCGTCGACGACGCGGTCCAGCGCGGCGACGTCGCGGGGCGTGGCGGGCGGGTCACCGGCCCATGCCGTGGGGGCGCCCGCGCATGCGAGCGCGAGCCCCAGGCAGAGGGCGCGCAACGCGCGCCCCCGGTTGCCGCGGTCCATGGCTCAGTACCGCCAGGACACCATCAGCTGGCCATAGCGCGGTGCCTGCAGGAAGCGCTCCTTGCCGAAGAACTCGTCGCGATCGCCGACAGCGGGCTCCAGGTCCTGGTAGACCCAGACCGGCTCCTGCCGGTTGAACAGGTTGAAGATCGAGAACTTGGCCTCCAGCGTGCCCGCGTCGAACGTGCGCTCGTAGCCCAGGCTGACGCCGACGTCGATGACCCAGGGCATGGTGCCTTCGCCGCCGCGCGGCGAGTGCTCGAACACGCGGTCGGCGGTGCTCCAGGTGTCGCCTTCGGCGGCATTTTCCGGCGGCGCGCAGTTCTCCACGCAGATGTAGTAGCTGTGGTAGCCCTTCCAGTTGTAGGGGTTGCCGACACCGAACGCGGTGATCGGGCCACCCGAGCGGGCATCGACCGTGGCACCGATGTTCCAGTGGTCGGTGAACGCATAGGTGCCGCGCAGCTTCAGCTGGTGGCGATGGTCGTTGGCCAGCGGGCCGTCGCCGCGGTAGTTGACGAACGGATCGTCGAAGTTCTCGGTGCGGCCGGTGTCGCCGAAGTTGGTGTCGGTGTTGACGGGCCCCTCGGCGTTGCCCTCGCTCCACGACAGCGTGTACGAGGCGTTGAATGCCCACTTGCCGTCCCAGGCGCGATCGACCTGCAGCTCGATCGCCTTGTAGTCGCGATCGGGCTTCACCCAGCCCCACTGGCCGGTCGGGGTCGAACCTACGTACTCCCACTCGCCGTTGACGTACTGGTAGTCGTCGGACTCGGTCCAGTAGCCCGCGTTCGACGTGTCGACGGTCAGGTAGCCGTCGTCGACGCCGTCGCAGTCGGTGTCGCCCCACACGGTGACGTCCTCGCCCGGGTTCGCCATCACCCAGCGGCTGGCGATCCGGCCGCAGTGGGTGGCGGTCAGGTTGATGTCGTCGATCGCGTTCTCGAGCTTGCGGTAGATGCCGCGCGCCCCCCAGGACCAGGTCGAGTTGATCTGCTGCTGGAAGCCGAGGATCAGCTCGTCCTGGTAGACCGGGTCCATGTCCTTGTCGACCTCGGCACGCAGGTCGCCGACGGTGCCGTCGCCCTGGCTGTTGTCGAAGCCGAACTGGGTGCCGAGGATGGGCGTGGCGTACTGCACGCCATCGCGCTCCTGGATCTCCCAGCCGTCGAAACCGTAGTAGGTGCGCTCATCCAGCAGCGCGCCGCCCTGCTTGATGTTGATCACGTTGGCGACCGGCAGGAAGTAGCGGCCGATGTTGCCGAACACCTTGGTGGTGCCGTCGCCCTTGAAGTCCCATGCGAAGCCGACGCGCGGCGCCCACATGTCCTTCATCTCGATGTAGGTGCGGCCCTCCGCGTCGCGGTTGTCGAAACTCTCGTTGCGGATGCCGAGGTTGAGGACGATGTTGTCGGTGACCGACCAGTTGTCCTCGATGTAGTAGGCCTCGTTGATGCTCTCGAACTCACCGAAGATCGAATAACGGCGCGCACGCACGTAGGCGGTGTACCCCGGGGGCACGATGCCGGCACCCGGCACCTGCGCGCCCGGTGTCGTCGAGTAGACGTTGTACTGGATCCCGCCCGGGCCGGCGTAGTCCTGGCTGAGGTCGGAGGTATTGCTCTCGCGGTCGACGCCGAAGCGCAGCAGGTGGTCGCCCAGCTGCCATTCGAAGTCGGCGCGGCTCTGTTCGCGCTCATCGGCGCGATCGTAGATGGTGGCGTTGGTGGTGCAGCCCAGCGGCACGCCCGGATCGGGCACGCCCGCGCCCGCGGTGACGTAGTTGCAGTCGCCGTCGTTGGGCGACGCGGTGAGTGCGGAGCGCTCGTTGGTACCGTGCATCAGCCGCATCGACAGGTTGTCGGTGAGGTAGGAGTTCCAGCTCAGTGCCCAGTTGCGGCCACCGTTCTCGGAATAGGCCTGGCTGAGGCGGTCGCCGATCTCGCCGGAATCCCAGTCGTAGGCATAGGTGTCGTTGTCGTAGCGGGTCTCGTTGGAGAACGCCATCAGGCTCAGGCGGTTGTTGTCGGTGACCTGCCAGTCCAGGGTGGTGCCCCAGAAGCCGTCGTCGGACGAACCGCGGGTGAAGCTGGTGCCGGTGTTGTTGGTGCTTTCCGGCTCCACGTCGCGCCCTTCGTACATCGCGAAGAAGAACAGGCGGTCCTTCAGGATCGGGCCGGATGCCCATACGTTGGCCCGCGTCTGCGCGGTGCTGTCCTGGCTGCGGCTGATGTAGCGGTCGCCGTCGAGGTAACTGTCGCGCGCGGAGGACTTCCAGGCGCGCGGCTCGGCGACGATCGACGCACCGTAGTGGAACTCGTTGCTGCCCGAGCGGGCGACGGCATTCACCACGCCGCCAGTGGTGCGCCCGTACTCCACCGAGTAACCGCCGGTCTTGACCTGGAATTCCTGGTAGAAGTCGAAGGGTGCCTCGGAGAAGCCGACGCGATTGTAGAAGTCGGTGACGTTGAGGCCGTTGACGTAGAAGGCGTTCTCGGCAACCGACGAACCGCCGAAGGAGACGCCGCCGAAGCTGGCGGAACCGCCGGAGACGCCCGGTGCCAGCAGCGCCACGGACGCGACGTCGCGCTCGACCGGCAGGCGTTCGACTTCCTCGGCGGTGATGTTGGTCGCCGATTCGGTCGAGCTGACGTCGACCGGCGAGATGACGCGCGAGCCGATGACCTGCACGGCGGCCAGGTCGACGGCGCCGCCCGAACCGACGTTGACGGTGGTGGCATTGCCGAGCGTGACACTGACCGTGACGGCTTCTCCCGTCGGCTGCCCGTCCCGGCTCACCTGCAACGCATAGTTGCCGACCGGAAGCTGGGACACGCGGTAGCTGCCATCGCCGGACACCTGCACCGTGCGGGTGAAGCCGGTGGCTTGGTTGGTCACGGTGACCTGGTCGCCCGCGGTCGCGCGGCCGGCGATCGCGCCATCAACGTTCTGGGCGAGGACCGCGCCGGGTGCCATCGCAGCGAGGCCGATGCCCAATGCGGCGCATAGCGCCGTCTTCTTCAATGCCGTCCCGTACATGTGCTTGAACTCCCCCGAGCGTTGGTGTGGTTGAAATGGGTGCGTCCCTGTCAGCGCGTGCCGCCGGTACCGTCGACGACATCCGCCGTGAACCGGTAATCCCACTGGTCGAAGTAGAGGTTGCCCCCCGCCCACTCCACTTCGCCGCGCTGTGAATCCACGGTCTCCGACCTGAAATGCGCCTTGTGCGGGACCAGCTCCCGCGAATAGTCGTCGTTGAACGCGATCCGGTAGGCGTCCAGCCCGCCGAGGTAGAACCACTTGAGCGCCTCGTCGTCGCTGTCGAGCAGACCGGTGGTCACGTCCATCGGCACCCAGCCGTAAGGGGCCAGGTACAGCGCGCCCCAGTCGTGCAGGTTGTCGTATTCCCCGTCGGAATAGACCATCCCCGACTGCCACCGCGCCGGGATGCCATTGAGCCGCAGCAGGGCGACCAGCAGGAGCGTCTGCTGTCCGCAGTCGGCGTGGCCCTGGCGCAAGGCGTAGTCGCTGATGTTGGAGATCGTCGAGTACTCGCGGGCGGACGCCCACGGGATCCGGTCCACCGCGGCGAACAGGCGCTGGGCGATCCGGTAGGGGTGCGTCTCGTCGCCCACCACCTGTCGCGAGAAACGGCGGAGCTCATCGGTGAAGACGACATGCGGCGCGCGCTCCGCGAGGAAGGGCTCGAGCGCGGCGTCGGGCTGCAGCGGCACCACCCGGTCCGGGTCGATCGCGTGGTACTGGGCGCGCACGGTCAGCTCGTACTCGACCTCGAAGACCGTCGGCGTCCCGGCCACCGCGAACTGCTCGAGGTAGGCGGTGCGCTGCAGGGTCGAGGCCGGTGCGATCGTCGCGCCCGTGGGCCGGCTGGCGAGCAGCTGGAGGTTCTCCTGCTGGCCGGGAATCTGGCGCGGATATGGGATCCACGCCCTCACCCGCTCACCGGCCGGCACGGCATCTGCCTCGACTTCGATCGCCTGGGTGACGCGGATGCGCCGGGACGCCGCGCTGCCGTTCGCGACGACGTCCGCATGGTGCGCGTTGAGGACTTCCATCGGCCCCTCGGAGGGCGCAGGGGCACTGCGGCGACGACTGGCGGCCTCGGCATTGACCCGGAACAGGTTCGGCACGGCGCGCGCAAAGTAGATGGGCTCGCCATCGACCACCAGGTGCTCGAGCGCGCCCGAAGCGGTCCAGGCGGCGAACTCGCCGGCGCGCAGGTCGGGAATGGCGTCGCGCAGGCGCGTCTCGGCCCGCGCCGCGTCCAACGGGAAGTCCAGGCGGATCCGCCGCATGCGCTCGCGTTCGAACTGCAGCGCCCGACGCGTGTCCGGAGCGGTATCGGGGGCATCCAGCGCGTGGCCGATCCGTGTCTCGGCCACCGCCCATTCGCCGCCATCGACCAGCGCAACCACTTCACGTACGGTATCGGCATCGTCACGTGCCGAAGCCGACGCCGCCAGCAGGCATAGCGCCGCCATGAGCAATGCACCCCGTCCGGCAGTCATTCCCGATTGGCCCCCTGGTCCACGCCTCGCCATGCTGTCGCCTTGGCCGATGAACACGTCTCGTGTGTAACACGGTGGACATGGGGCGGTCAATAAATTATTCCAATAGCATCACTTTTGTGAAATAACTATTCCAACGCCGGCCCCGCCGGTGCTTCCGGGGATGCCAAAGATGTTTGATCGGGGAGACCCGCCTGCCGCTGCGATCCGCCGCCGGCAATTCGGTCCGGTCGTGTTTGCCACGGCCCTGCTGCTGGCCCTGCACCCCTTTACGGGCATGGCCCGCACGCCTGCCGGCGACACGACCGGCGTCCCCGGCGTGGCACCGTCCCAGCTCGAGGCACGGTTCTGGACTGGGCGCATGGACCGGCCCGACAGCCCAGTGCTGGATCGCGACGGCACGGAGGCGCTGAACGCCCGGCTGTTCGCCGAAGACCGCTCGATGCATAGCCTGGAGGCCATCCCGGACACGCTGCCGGGCGAAGACGTACGCATCCGCGTGTCGTCCGCCTCCCCGGCACCGGCGCGCGCCCTGTTCACGGCGGGAGGCCGTGCCTTCGAAGGCACGCCGGCACTTGTCGAACAGCTGGCCCTGCCCCGGATTCCCGCCGAGGTGGCCGTCCGCCATGGGCTGGTGGTCAAACGCGCGGACATGCGCACGTTCCCCACGGACACCCGCGTCTTCAGCGATCCGGACGACGTCGACATCGACCGTTTCCAGGAGACGGCGCTGTTCCCCGGAACCCCCCTGGCCCTCCTGCACGAGAGCGCGGACGGCGAATGGTGGTTCGCCGTCAGTCCCCGTTACCAGGCCTGGATCCGCAAGTCGAACGTGGCGGTCGGCAGCCGCGCGGCGGTGCTGGGATACCTGCGCCGCGCGCCCTACCTCGTGGTGACCGGTGCCACCGTACGCACCGTGCACACCCCCGAGGAGCCGCGCGTCTCGGACCTTCAGCTGGACATGGGCGTGCGCGTGCCGGTGCTGGACGACTGGCCGGCCGATCGCCCGGTGAACGGCCAGGCGGCGTACCTGGGGCACGTCGTCGAGCTTCCTGTCCGCGACGCGGAAGGCCGGCTGGCGTTCGCGCCCGCCCTGGTCCCGCGCAGTGCCGACGTGTCGACCGACTACCTGCCCTACACCCCGGCCAACCTGGTGGAACAGGCCTTCAAGTTCCTCGGCGAGCGTTACGGCTGGGGCCACGCCTACAACGCACGGGACTGCAGCGGCTTCGTGTCCGAGGTCTACCGTTCGGTGGGCCTGCAGCTGCCGCGCAACACCAGCGCGCAGGGCGTCAGCCCGGTCTACCAGACGATCCGCTTCAGTGACGCCGACACCCACGAGGCACGCGTCGGTGTGCTGCGCACGCTGCAGCCGGGCGACCTGGTCTACATCCCGGGCCACGTGATGATGGTGATCGGCCAGCAGGACGGCGCGCCCTACGTGATCCATGACGTAACCGGGATCAGCGTGCGCGACCCCGACGACACCCTGCGGAGGATCGTCCTCAACGGCGTCTCGGTCACGCCGCTCCTGCCGCTCCAGTCCGGCGAGGACGCCACGCTCGTCGACCGCATCTACAGCATCCAGCGCATCCGGCCCCGTGACAGCGGCCCGGCGCCCGACCAGGACCGTCCATGAAGATCACCGGCCTCCGTATCGGCAAGCTTTCGGTACCGCTCAAGACCCCGTTCAAGACCGCGCTGCGCACCGTCGAGGCGGTCGAGGACATCGTCGTGCTGGTCGACACCGACACCGGCCATGTCGGCCACGGTGAGGCCGCCGCCACGGCGGTCATCACCGGCGACACCCACGGATCGATCATCGCGGCGATCCGGGATTGCATCGCCCCCCACCTGCTCGGCGCGGACGTCGCCGACCTCAATCGCAACACGCGCCTGGTGCAGACCGCGCTGGAACGCAACTTCAGTGCGAAGGCGGCGGTCGAGATCGCCCTGTACGACCTGTTCGGGCAGCTCTATGGCGCCCCGCTCTACCAGCTGCTGGGTGGCGGCGATCCGGTGATCACCACCGACATCACCATCAGCGTCGACTACATCGACAAGATGGTCGCGGACTCGCTGGCCGCGGTGGATCGCGGTTTCGAGTCACTGAAGATCAAGGTCGGCAAGGACATCGGGCTGGACATCGAACGCGTCAAGGCGATCCACGCCGCGGTCGAGGGACGCGCGCTCCTGCGACTGGATGCCAACCAGGGCTGGACGGCCAAGCAGGCGGTTTACGCGATGCAGGCGCTCGAGAACGCCGGCGTGCAGCTGGAACTGCTGGAGCAGCCGGTCAAGGCCCAGGACATCCGCGGCCTGAAGTACGTCACCGACCGCGTGCATACGCCGGTGATGGCCGACGAGAGCGTGTTCGGTCCGACCGAGGTCGTCGACCTCATCAAGATGCACGCGGCCGACATCATCAACATCAAGCTGATGAAGACCGGGGGCATCTCAAACGCGATCCGCATCGCCGACATCGCGTCCATGTACGGGGTCGAGTGCATGATCGGGTGCATGATCGAGACCAGCATCAGCGTCGCCGCGGCGGTCCACCTGGCCGTGGCGAAGTCCGACGCGATCACCAAGGTCGACCTCGACGGTCCTTCGCTGTGCGCCTACGACCCGGTCGAGGGAGGCGTCGATTTCAACGAGTCCGAGATCTCGATCGGCGATGCGCCGGGGCTGGGCATCGGTGACATCCGTGGGCTGGAGATGCTGTCAGCGTGAGCCGCTCCATGCCGGGCCAGGATGCCGCTATGCTGCAGGACATGTCGCCCCTGTTGAAGATACGAGCCGAGCGCGACCGCATGTCGGCGATCGAGCGGCGCATCGGCGACTTCCTGCTGGACAATGCCCACCTGCTGCGCGACTACTCGTCGCAGCAACTGGCCAGTGCGCTCGGCATCAGCCAGTCGAGCGTGGTCAAGTTCAGCCAGAAGCTCGGCTTCAAGGGCTACCCGGACCTGAAGTTCAGCATCGGCGAGGCGCTCGCGCGGGCCGATGCGGGGCCGGGGGTGCCCCATCCCGCGCCGCCGGCCCAGCCGCCGCACATGGCCCTGGGTGACGCGCTTTGGCGTGGAAAGGCACGTGCACGCGAGGAAACCTCGGTCGTGAACCCGGTGGAAAGGATCGATGCCGTCGTTCAGGCCATCGCCGGTGCCGACCGCGTGTTCCTGTGCGGCATGGGCCAGGATGGGCTGCACGCGCGCAGTTTCGGGCTCCGCCTGGCCCTGCATGGCATCGCCACCGTCGCGCACTCCGATCCGCTTTCCATGGCCGCCAGCGTGCACACCGCGCATCCGCGCGACGTACTCGTTGCGTTCTCCGAGCACGGACGGCAGTCCGACCTGTGCCACCTCAGCCGGAGGTTCCGCGAACGCCGTGGTTACATCGTTTCCATCACGCGCCACAGCGCGAACCCGTTGCGTGCCCACGCGGACACGCCGCTTCTGGTCTGCGCGCATGACGAGGAGGGCCTCGTCGAGTCGCTGATCTACCAGGCGGCGCTCGAACACCTGCTGGACATGACGCTGCTGCTGCTGTGCAGGCGCTCGGGGCACCTGTCGGTCGACGAGCGCGATAGGATCGGACAGACGCCGCACGCCGCCGACCCATGACGCCGCATTCCGCTCCGATGTCGACCCCGTTTCCAGCCCTCCGGTGCCGGGCCCTTCGCCGCGCCCTCGCGGTGGTCGCCCTGCTGGTCGCCACCACCGCCCACGCCGGCGTGCCGTGGGAGGACGCGCGCCAGATGGTCGTCGTCGTCCCCCCGGACTGGGACGCGCACGCAGGCGAACTGCACCTGTTCGAGCGCGGCACGGACGGTTGGCGCCAGGTCGGCGACGCGCAGGACGTGCAACTGGGGCGAGCAGGCAGCGCATGGGGCCTGGGGCTGCACCCCGTGCCCCGCGGCGAAACCGCGCCGTACAAGCGCGAGGGCGATGGCCGGAGCCCGGCGGGCGTGTTCGACGTGGGCGAAGCGTTCGGCTACGCCGCCACCGCCGAAACCCGGCTTCCGTACCACGCCATGCAGGCCAGCGACTGGTGCATCGACGTGCCCGGCTCCCCGCTGTACAACACCATCGTCGATGCTGCGACGGTAGGCGACGAGGCGGTAGAGGGCTCTACGGAACCCATGCGTCGCGACCTGCACGCCGATGGCGACCACCGCTACGAGCAGGGTCTCGTCGTGCGGCACAACCCGCTGAATCGCGACCGCGCGGGGAGCTGCATCTTCGTCCACGTATGGAAGGCGGCCGACGTGCCGACGGCGGGCTGCACCGCACTGCCGGCACCGCACATGCGGGCGCTCCTGGCCTGGCTCGATCCGGCCCGCTCACCCGTGTTCGTCCTGTTGCCTGCCGCGGCCTACACGCGGCTGCAGGCCCCGTGGCACCTGCCGCCACTTCCTCCCCGCCGTACCGACCTGCCCCAAGGAGCCGCCGAATGAGCCACCGTGACACCGCGGCCCCCCAAGACGCCAGCGCCCCCCTCGATGCCAGCACCGGGATGGTCCGTGCGGTCAGCCGCTGGCAGATCGTGGGCCTGTCGATCAACGACGTGATCGGCAGTGGCATCTACCTGCTGCCCGCCAGCACCGCGCTGCTGCTGGGCCCGGCGAGCCTGTGGGCGGTGCTCCTGGCAGGCATCGCGGTCGGCCTGCTGGTGCTGTGCTACGCCCAGGCGGGGAGCTACTACGACGACGCGGGCGGCAGCTACCTCTATGCCCGCGATGCCTTCGGCGACTTCATCGGCTTCGAGGTCGGCTGGATGACCTGGCTCACCCGGGTGGCGTCCGCCGCGGCGCTCAGCAGTGGCCTGGCCCTGGCGGTGTCGAAGTTCTGGGCGCCCGCGGGCGAGGGCTGGGGCTGGACCGCCGTGGTGGTCGGCTCCATGGCCTTCCTTACCTTCATCAACGTGGTCGGAGTGCGCACCGCCGCCCGCACCGGCGTGGTGCTCGTGCTCGCCAAGCTGGTCCCGCTGTTGTTCTTCATCGCGGTGGGCGCGTTCTTCGTCGACTGGTCGCAGGCCATCGCGATGGGCGCCCCCCCGACCGACAAGCTGGGCGAGGGCGCCCTCCTGCTGCTCTACGCCTACGCAGGCTTCGAGAACACCCCGGCCGCCGCCGGCGAGTTCCGCAATCCGCGACGCGACGTGCCCTTCGCGCTGATCACGATGATCGTGCTGGTGACCCTGATCTACGTTGCGGTCCAGGTAGTGGCGCAGGGGACCGTCCCCGACCTGGCCGCCTCGAAATCGCCGCTCGCGGATGCCGCCGAGGTTTTCGCGGGGCCCGCCGGCGCGTTCCTGCTGACCATCGGCGCGGCCGTCTCCATCCTGGGCAGCAACAGCAACACCATGCTGTTCGGCCCCCGCTACCTGTATGCGCTGGCGGCCGACGGCTATGGGCCCGCTGCGCTGTCCCGCGTGCACCCGCGCTTCCACACGCCGACCGTCGCCATCATCGTCACCAGCCTGCTCTCGCTGGCGCTGGTGCTCGGGCAACAGTACGGTGGAAGTGGCGTGTCCGAGGCCTTCGCCAACCTCGCCCTGCTCTCGGTCGTGGCCCGCTTGTGCAGTTATATAGGCACGTCGGCGTCGGTCCTGGTGCTGCGCAAGCGGTACAGCGACCGTCCGAACGCGCTGTCGCTGCCCGGCGGCCCGATCATCCCGCTGCTCGCCCTGCTCCTGTCGGTCGCCCTGATGGCCAGCGCCGGCGCGCACAATCTCATCGCGGCGGCAGTCGCGATCGCGGTGGGTGCGGTGGTCTACCTGATGCGTCGCAAGCCCGCCTGATCGCCGCTCCCGCCGGCGCGCATGAAAAAAGCGGGCCGTAGCCCGCTTTTTCCTGGGGTTGGCGATGTCGCCCGGCTTACTCGGCCGAGACGCCCTCGCCTTCCTCCACGGCCTTCATCGACAGGCGGATGCGGCCCTGCTTGTCGACTTCCAGCACCTTGACCTTGACCACGTCGCCTTCCTTCAGCTTGTCACTGACCTTCTCGACGCGCTCGCTGGAGATCTGCGAGACGTGCACCAGGCCGTCCTTGCCCGGGAGGATGGTGACGAACGCACCGAAGTCCATGATCTTGGCGACCTTGCCTTCGTAGATGCGACCCGGCTCGACGTCCGAGGTGATCTGCTCGATGCGGTCCTTGGCAGCGTTCGCGGCGGCGGCGTTGACCGACGCGATGACGATGGTGCCGTCGTCCTGGATGTCGATCTGGGTGCCGGTTTCCTTGGTGATCGCCTGGATGGTCGAGCCGCCCTTGCCGATCACTTCGCGGATCTTGTCCGGGTGGATCTTCAGGGTCAGCAGGCGCGGCGCGAACTCGCTCAGCTCACCACGCGGGCTGGTCAGGGCATGCGCCATCTCGCCGAGGATGTGCAGGCGGCCGGCCTTGGCCTGCTCGAGCGCGACCTGCATGATTTCCTTGGTGATGCCCTGGATCTTGATGTCCATCTGCAGGGCGGTCACGCCGTTCTCGGTACCGGCCACCTTGAAGTCCATGTCGCCGAGGTGGTCTTCGTCGCCCAGGATATCGGACAGGACGACGAAGTCATCGCCTTCCTTGACCAGGCCCATCGCGATGCCCGCGACCGGGGCCTTGATCGGCACGCCGGCGTCCATCAGGGCCAGCGACGAACCGCAGACCGAAGCCATCGACGAGGAGCCGTTCGACTCGGTGATCTCGGAAACGATGCGGATGGTGTACGGGAACTCTTCCATCGTCGGCATCACGGCGAGCACGCCGCGCTTGGCGAGGCGGCCGTGGCCGATCTCGCGGCGCTTCGGACCCATCATGCGGCCGGCTTCGCCCACCGAGTAGGGGGGGAAGTTGTAGTGGAACAGGAAGTGTTCCTTGTACTCGCCCGAGACGGCATCGATGATCTGGCCGTCGCGCGCGGTGCCCAGCGTGGCGACCACGATCGCCTGCGTCTCGCCGCGGGTGAACAGCGAGGAGCCGTGGGTGCGCGGCAGCACGCCGACCTTGGAGCTGATCGGGCGGACGGTGTCGAGCGCGCGGCCGTCGATGCGCACCTTGGTGCTCAGCACGGCGCCACGCATGGTCTCGTACTCCAGCTCGCCGAATTCCTTCGACAGCTCGACGCCGCTCCACGCGTTCGCTTCGGCCTGGTCGGCCAGCGATGCGAGGACGTCCTTCTTCAGCGCGGAAATGGCCTCCCTGCGCTCGCCCTTGTCGCGGATCTGGAATGCAGCGCCCAGGCGGTCGCCGATCGCGCCCTTGAGGGCGGCGACGATGGCGTCGTTGCGGGCGGGAGCAGCCCAGTCCCACTTCGGCTTGCCGGCCTCGGCGACCAGCTCGTTGATCGCGTTGATGGCGACCTGCATCTGCTCGTGGCCGAACACCACGGCGCCCAGCATCACTTCCTCGGACAACACGTCGGCTTCCGACTCGACCATCAGCACGGCACCGGCGGTACCGGCGACCACCAGCTCCAGCTTGGAGCCTTCCAGGTCGCTCTTGGTCGGGTTCAGCAGGTACTCGCCGTCTTTGTAGCCGACCTTGGCGGCGCCGATCGGGCCGTCGAAGGGGGCACCCGACAGGGCCAGGGCGGCGGAGGCGCCGAGCAGCGCCGGGATGTCGCCGTCGATCTCCGGGTTCATCGACATCACCGTGGCGATGATCTGGACTTCGTTGCGGAAGCCTTCCGGGAACAGCGGGCGGATCGGGCGGTCGATCAGTCGGGAGATCAGGGTCTCCTTCTCGGTCGCGCGGCCTTCGCGCTTGAAGAAGCCACCGGGGATGCGGCCGCCGGCGTAGAACTTCTCCTGGTAGTCGACGGTCAGGGGGAAGAAGTCCTGGCCTTCGCGTGCGGTCTTGTTGGCAACCGCGCTGACCAGCAGCACGGTGTCTTCAACCTTGACGATGACGGCACCGCCGGCCTGGCGGGCGATCTCGCCGGTTTCCAGGGTGACCTGGTGCTTGCCGTACTGGAAGGTCTTGGTGATCTTTGACACGTTGGAGTCCTGTCGGTTTTTCGATGCGGGCCGCGCGGTGCCCCTGCCCCGGGCGGTCGGCTGCAGGATGGCAGCCTGGCGGGCGCCGCCACCTGACGGGCCCGGAAAAACGAACCGCGGCGCATTGCTGCGCCGCGGTGGGTGTTCTGCTTAGCGGCGCAGACCGAGCTTCTCGATCAGGGCCTTGTAACGCGCATGGTCCTTGCGCTTGAGGTAATCCAGCAGGCTGCGACGGCGGTTCACCATCATCAGCAGGCCGCGACGGCTGTGGTGGTCCTGCTTGTGCTCCTTGAAGTGACCGGTCAGCAGCTCGATGCGGGCGGTCAGCAGGGCGACCTGGACTTCCGGGGAGCCGGTGTCGTTGGTGCCGCGGGAATGTTCCTGGATGATCTTCTGGGTGTCGATGGACATGGTTCGTCTTGCCTCTGTGTCGCGTGGCCTGCAGAAACCACCGGGCCGCGATGCGTATGACCGCGCCGATGTACCGCTGGGCTCGCCGTTGCTGGAAAAGGCGCACCGGAACGGCGCGCCTTGGGGGAGTGCTCTGGATAAGCGCGCGAATTGTAACAGCTTCGCCATTCCGATTGCGAACACCGTCCGTCGCCGTGCCCGGGACCGGGCGCCCGCATTCAGGAAGCTGTATCGCCCCCGGTGCCGGCCACCGCCCAACGGAACAGCCGCCGGGGCATGACCACCCCGCCCGCTGCATGACCGATGCCGAGGCAGCGCCCGCCCGGCTCGAATATCGCCACTTCGCCTTCATCCGCATCAGCGACATGCGCGCCCTGCCCGTGCGCGAGGCACCGCGCGCCTTCGGCGTCGATATCCACCCGCGCCATGCCCGCAAGCCCTGCCTCCACCGGCAGCAGGCAGGCGTCGAGGGCCGCCTCCCCGTTCGCCGCGATGGCCTGCAGGGCCTCGAACGTATGCATGGTGGGCGTCGTGAAGGGTTCCACCCAGAGCCGGCGCAGGGCCGTGACGTGGGCGCCACATCCGAGTGCCTCGCCCAGGTCACGGACCAAACTGCGGACATAGGTGCCGGAGCCGCATTCGACGTTCAGCCGAAGCGCCGTACCGTCGTACTCCAGCACGTCGAGCGCGAACACGTCGACCTCACGCTCCGGTGCTTCCACCGTTTCGCCCCGCCGGGCCTTCGCGTACAGGGGCTCACCGCCTTGCTTGAGCGCCGAGTAGATGGGCGCACGCTGCTTGATGCAGCCACGCAGGGAAGTCAGCGCCTGATCGAGCCGCTCTGTCGTGATGTCGGGCACCGGCCGCTCGCGCAACACCTGGCCGTCGGCATCGTCCGTGTCGGTGGTGCATCCGAGCCGCACGCCGGCCTCGTAGGCCTTCCGGGATCCCAGCAGGCGCCCGGCGATCTTGGTGGCTTCGCCGAAACAGACGGGCAGCAGGCCTGTCGCCAACGGGTCCAGGCTGCCGGTATGCCCGCCCTTCGCGGCGCGGAACAGATGGCGGACACGTTGCAGGGCCTGGTTGGAGCTCAGCCCCGCCGGCTTGTCGAGGAGCAACAGCCCGTCCAGCGGGCGGAACGTCGTGCGGGGTTTCCTGCTCATGCCATCGCGCGCGAGCCCGGGTTCAGCGGCCGTCTTCGCCGCTGCCGCCGTCGCGTTCTTCGTCGGCCGCCGCACCCGCCACCGTGTCCGGCAGCTCGCGGAGCAGCGCGTCGATGCGCTCGCCACGATCGACGGAGTCATCGTAATGGAAGTGCAGCTCCGGGACGTGCCGCAGCTTCATTGCGCGCCCGAGTTTGTAGCGCATCTCGCGCGACAGCTCCTTGAGCGCCTTCACGGCCTCGTTCGAGCGTTCCTGCTGGAGCGCCGTCACGAATACCTTGGCGTGCGCCAGGTCACGGGTGACCTCGACGTCGGACACGCTGACCGATGGCAGGCCATGCTCGCGCACGGCCTCCCGGACGATCGTGCCCAGCTCCCGGCGGAGCTGGGCGGACACGCGGTCGGTGCGATGGAAGGATTTCGTCGACATGGCGGTCAGAGCGTGCGCTGGACCTCGATGCGCTCGAAGCACTCGATCTGGTCGCCCGGCTTGACGTCGTTGTACTCCTTCACGCCAATGCCGCACTCGGTGCCGTTGCGCACCTCGTCGACGTTCTCCTTGAAGCGGCGCAGCGATTCCAGCTCGCCCTCGAAGACCACCGTGTTGTCGCGCAGGACCCGGATCGGCTTGCTGCGCTTGACGGTGCCTTCGACGACCATGCAACCCGCGACCGCACCGAATTTGGAACTGCGAAAGACGTCGCGCACTTCGGCGATGCCGATGATCTCCTCGCGGATCTCCACGCCCAGCAGTCCGGACGCGACCTGCTTCACCTGGTCGATCACGTCGTAGATGATCGAGAAGTAGCGCAGGTCCACGCCGTGGGTCTCGATGACCTTGCGCGCCGACGCATCGGCACGGACGTTGAAGCCGATGATCGTGGCCTTCGACGTCGCGGCAAGCGTGGCGTCCGATTCGGTGATGCCGCCCACGCCGCCGCCGATGACGTTGATGCGGATGTCGTCGGTGGAGAGCGCGGTGAGGGCCTCCCGAAGCGCCTGCACGGACCCCTGCACGTCGGCCTTCACGACCAGGTTCAGGGTCTGCTGGCCTTCGCCGCTGCCCATCTGGGCGAGGATGTCCTCCATGCGGTTGCCCGCCTGTGCGACCAGGCGCGACTCGCGGCGCTTGGCGTCGCGCTGCTGCGCGACCTCCTTGGCCAGGCGCTCGTCATCGACGACCACGAAGTCATCGCCCGCATCCGGTACGCCGGACAGGCCCAGGACCTGGACGGGGATCGAGGGGCTGGCCTTGTCGACCTGCGACCCGGTCTCGTCGAACAGCGCCCGGACGCGGCCGTACTGCACGCCGCAGACGAGGTAGTCGCCCTTTTCCAGCGTGCCCTGCTGCACCAGCACGGTCGCCACCGGGCCGCGGCCCTTGTCGAGCGCGGACTCGATGACCACGCCGCTGGCGCGACCTTCGCTGACGGCGCTCAGCTCCAGCACTTCGGCCTGCAGCGAAAGTGCATCCAGCAGTGCGTCGATGTTCTCGCCGGTCTTGGCCGACAGTTCGATGAACTGGGTGTCGCCGCCGAATTCCTCGGACACGACTTCCTGGCCCATCAGCTCGGTCTTGACGCGGGACGGATCGGCGCCGGACTTGTCGATCTTGTTGATCGCCACCACCAGCGGCACGCCCGCCGCCTTGGCGTGCTGGATGGCCTCGATGGTCTGCGGCTTGACGCCGTCGTCGGCGGCCACGACCAGCACCACGATGTCGGTCAGCCGGGCGCCACGGGCACGCATCGACGAGAACGCCGCGTGGCCCGGGGTGTCCAGGAAGCTGATGACGCCCTTGTCGGTCTCCACGTGGTACGCGCCGATGTGCTGGGTGATGCCACCCGCCTCGCCCGTGGCGACCTTGGTGCGGCGGATGTAGTCCAGCAGCGAGGTCTTGCCGTGGTCGACATGGCCCATGATGGTGACGACGGGCGGACGCGCGACCTTCTCGCCGGTCACGTCCTCGACGTGCGCCAGCAGTTCGTTCTCGGCATCCTCGGCGTCGGCGCGAACGGCGGTATGGCCGAGCTCCTCGGTGACCAGCACCGCGGTATCGTGGTCGATGCTCTGGGTGATGGTGGCCATCACGCCCATCTTGAACAGCGCCTTCACCACCTCGCCGCCCTTCATGGCGAGCTTCTGCGCCAGGTCGGCTACCGTGATGGTCTCTCCGATGGCGACCTCGCGCACCACCGGTGCGGTGGGCTTGGAGAAGCCATGCGGGCCCGCGCCGGTCCTGGACTGCTCGCTCTGTCGACGGCCCTTCGGCTTTCCACGCGCGCTGGAACGCCGCGCGCGGTCCGAGGCACTGAGGTGCATCTGCCCGGCGAAACGGTTGGCGTCGCCCTCGCGCTCCCGGCCGCGGCCGCGCGCATCGCGGTCATCCGGCCGAGCCGGGTGCTTGGGATGGCCATGGGTACCGGCCTTGCGGGCAGGCTGCGGCGGCTCGGCGCCAGGTTCGGCGGGCGCATCCTGGGATGCCTCGGCGACTTTCTGCTGCCGGGCTTCTTCCTCGGCGGCCTTGGCCGCCTGCTCCGCCTCCAGGCGCTCGCGCTCGGCATCCTCGGCGCGCTGGCGGTCGGCCGCGGCCAGCCGCTGCTGCTCTTCAAGGTTGCGCTGGCGCGACTCCTCCAGCTTGCGCAGGATTTCGGCGCGCTCGTCGCCGGCGCCAGCCGCTCCGTCTTCGGAACCGCGGTTCAGGGTGACCTTCTTGCGGACGACCACGTCGACCGTGGAGCGGCTCTTGCCCCCACCGACCGTCAGTTCCTGCTTGCGACTGCGGCTGAGGGTGATCTTCTTCGCCGCGGCGCCTGGCGCATCGGCCTTGTCGTCCTTGCCATGGAGACGACGCAGGAAGCCGAGCAGCTTGACCTTCTCGGTGCTGGTCACGACCTGGTCCGGGCCGCTGAACTCCATGCCGGCCTCGGCCAGCTGTTCCAGCAACTTCTCGACCGGCGTGTTCACCAGTGCGGCCAATTTGCGAATGGTGGTTTGTTGCGACATTCGGTTTCCGTGTCTTGTGGCGCGGATAGGGTTCCCGCGCAGGGTCTCGCCATTCTAGTCCGGTGTGGGCGCCGAACAAACGGACGCCCTTCGACCGGCCTGGAGTGGCCCGTCCGCGGGGCAGGCCTGCCCGCCCGCTCCGCGAAAGCCGACCCGGCGAGCAGGTCGGCGGGCCGGGCGCATCCAAGGGACGCCCCGGCGGTGCATGTCTTACTCGAACCAGTGCTTGCGCGCTTCCATGATGAGCGCGGCCGCACGGGCCTCGTCGATCTCCTCGACGTCGGTGATCTCGTCCGTGGCCGCCTCGGCCAGGTCCTCCCGGGTGACGATGCCCTTGGCCGCGAGCGCGTACGCCGTGGCTTCGTCCATGCCCTCCAGCGAGAGCAGGTCCTCGGCGGGCTGGTGCTCGTCGAGCTCTTCCTCGGCCGCAAGCGCATCGTTCAGCAGCGCGTCGCGAGCGCGTGCGCGCAGCTCCTCCACGATGTCTTCGTCGAAACCTTCCACCGCCAGCAGCTCGCCCACCGGCACGTAGGCGATTTCTTCGACCGTGGTGAAACCCTCGGAAACCAGGATGCCGGCGATCTCCTCGTCGACCTCCAGCTTCTCCTGGAACAACGCGCGTGCCTCGGCCTGCTCGGCTTCGGACTTCGCGGTGACCTGGTCCTGGGTCATCACGTTGAGCTGCCACCCGGTCAGGCGGCTCGCCAGGCGGACGTTCTGCCCGCCCTTGCCGATCGCCTGAGCGAGGCGGTCCTCGGCGACGGCCAGGTCCATGGAGTGCTTCTCTTCGTCGACGATGATCGACTGCACCTCGGCGGGCGCCATCGCATTGATGACGAACTGCGCCGGGTTGTCCGACCACAGCACGATGTCCACGCGCTCGCCGTTGAGCTCGTTGCTGACCGCCTGGACGCGCGAACCGCGCATGCCGATGCAGGCGCCGATCGGGTCGGTACGGTTGTCATGCGCCTCGACGGCGATCTTGGCGCGGTCGCCCGGGTCGCGCGCGCAGGCCTTGATCGACACCAGGCCCTGGCCGACTTCCGGCACCTCGAGCTTGAACAGCTCCATCATGAACTCGGGCGCGGCGCGGCTGATGAACAGCTGCGGGCCACGCGGTTCGGTGCGCACGTCGAAGAGGTAGCCGCGCACGCGGTCGCCGGTGCGCAGCACGTCGCGCGGGATCCCCTTGTCCTTCTGGATGATCGCCTCGGCATTGCCGCCCAGGTCGACGAAGATGTTGCCCCGCTCGACGCGCTTGACGATACCGGTCACCAACTCGCCGACGCGGTCCTTCCAGGCGTCGACGACCTGCTGGCGCTCGGCCTCGCGAACGCGCTGCACGATGACCTGCTTCGCGGCCTGCGCGGCGATGCGGCCGAAGTCCGGGTTCTCGATCTGCTCTTCGATGAAGTCGCCGACCTCCACGCCTTCCGCCTCGTCGATCGCATCCATCATGCGCAACTGGCGGTCAGGGGACTCCATGACCACGTCGTCCTCGACCACTTCCCAGCGACGGAAGGTCTCGTAGCTGCCGTCCTCCTGGTCGATGGCGACGCGCACCAGCACGTCCTCTTCGTGGTAGCGCTTCTTCGCGGCGGACGCCAGCGCAGCCTCGATGGCTTCGAAGATCACGTCCCGCGGCACGCCCTTCTCGTTGGCGACCGCGTCGACGACCAGCAACAGATCCTTGCTCATTCGTGGTTACTCCGCCGTGCTCGACCCATCGGCCGCCGGCTTGTTGGTTGGTTTCCTGGTGTTCTTTTCGCCCTTGCCGCCCTTGCCGGGACGCGAAGGGGCCATGCCCAAGGCCGCCCAGTCGGGCACCAGCCGGGCCTTCTCGATATTGTCAATGGCCACCGTGAAGGCGGTCCCGTCCAGGTCGAAGACGACCGCGTCGTCCTCGATGCCGGAGATGCGGGCCTGCAGGCGGCGGCGCCCGTCCTGCGGCAACCGCAGCACGACCTTCGCCGATGCCCCGAGGAAGCGCCGGAAATGCGCCGCGGTGAACAGCGGGCGATCGATGCCGGGGGAGGACACTTCCAGGGTGTAATTGCCGCTGATCGGGTCCTCGACGTCAAGCTGGGCCGAAACCTCGCGGCTGACCGCCTCGCACTCGTCGATGCCGACCGACCTCGGGGCCTCGCCCTCGCGAGACGTCTCGGCTTCCGGTATGTCGATGTACAGGCGCACGATGGCGCCGCCGGGCGACGGCAGGTATTCGACACCCAGCAGCTCGAGGCCCAGCGACGCCACCGTCGGGGCCAACAGATCCGAGATTTGGCTTGCCTTGTCCGTCACGCGATCACCGTCTCCTGCGATTACGCCTTGCCATGATCCACGACGGGCCGCCAGAGGCGACCCGGGAAACAACAAAGGGCCCGATGGGCCCCTTGTCCGGCACTGCTGGATTTCGGCGTGACCGCGCGAGCAGAGCGCGATCACAAGCCCAGGCCTTGATCCAAAAAGAGAGCCTCCTTCGAGGCCCTCCTCCGAACCGCCAGAACCTCAGGCGACTCGTGATCGAAGCTGGTAGCGGGGGCAGGATTTGAACCTGCGACCTTCGGGTTATGAGCCCGACGAGCTGCCAGACTGCTCCACCCCGCATCAGGCCGCTCATTATAGCGGCTGGAAAAGACTTGGCAACCCTCGCGTTACATCCGGTTTGCAGGACGGGCGAGTGCCGCGCCTCAGGCGCCCAGCGCCCGCATGCACCACGCCATGATCGGGTTCCACGCCAGGCCAAGGACCAGCAGGCCGAGGGCATTCACGCCGAACAGGATCCCCAGCGGACGCCCCGCACTCGGTGCAGGCAACTCGCCCTCCGGTGCGTCGAAGTACATGGCCTTGATGACGCGGAGGTAATAGAAGGCCCCCACCACCGCAAACACCACGCCGATGACCGCGAGCCACATCATGCCGCCATCGAGGGCCGCGCGAAGCACGGCGAGCTTGGCCCAGAAGCCAAGGAACGGAGGCACGCCCGCCAGCGACGCCATCACGCACAGGACCAGTCCTGCCATCCAGGGATTGCGGACATTGAGCCCCTTGAAATCGGCGATGCGGTCGGCCTCGAAGCCGCGACCGGACAGCATCACGATGACGCCGAAACCCGCGGCTGACATCAGGGCATAGCTGATCGCATAGAACATTGAGGCTGCGAAACCCTGCGCGCCGCCGCCCGCCAGGCCGACCAGGAGAAAGCCCACGTGCGAGATCGTCGAATAGGCGAGCAGGCGCTTGAAGTTGGTCTGTACCAACGCCCCAAGGTTGCCGAAAGCCAGCGACAGCACGGCGAGGCCGGCCAGCATCATGCGCCAATGGGCATCCGCCGGACCCAGGGCCACGTCGAGCAGGCGGTATGCCAGGGCAAACGCGGCGATCTTCGGGGCCGCGCCGATGAACAGCGTGATCGGGGTCGGGGCACCCTGGTAGACATCGGGAAGCCACATGTGGAACGGCGCGGCACCCAGCTTGAACGCGACGCCGGCCACGACGAACGCGACGCCGGTCAGCAGCAGCGTGCGATTGCTTCCGTCCTCGACGGCCGCGGCGACGCCGTGCAGGTCGAGGCTGCCGGTCGCCCCGTACACCAGCGACAGGCCATAGAGCAGCAGGCCGGACGCCACCGAGCCCAGCACGAAGTACTTGATGCCAGCCTCTGAAGCGATGGGGTTGTCGCGATCGCACACCACGAGGGCATACGAACACAGCGCCAGCATCTCCAACCCCACGTAGAGCATGACCAGGGAGTTCGAGGACACCATGAGCATCATGCCCAGGGTCGCGAACAGCATCAGCACGGTGATCTCGCCCTTGTACAGGTCGCGCACGCGCAGGTAGCTCCAGGCATAGGCCATCGCCATCGCGGACACCGCACAGATGGCCACCTTCAGCACGTCGGCGAAGGTGTCCCGGACGAACATCTCGCCCAGCACCACGCCCTGCCCTCCGACGCCCAGGGCGACCATCAGCATGGCGACGAGCAGCAGCGCGATGCCCAGGCCGTGCGTCAGCGCCCGCTGGCGCTCGCTGATGAAGAGGTCCAGCATCAACAAGGTGAACGCACCCGCCACCACGACCAGTTCGGGCAGCAACGGCAGCAGGTCGGCAGCGGAACGTACAGGCATGATCATGCGCTACAACCTCAGAGCTTGGACGTGGCGATCTGCATCGCCAGGTGGGCGATGGAAGGTTCCATCAGGTCGGTGAGCGGCTTCGGCCACACACCCAGCACCAGCACGCCGACGGCGAACACGCCGAGGACGAAAGCCTCGCGCGCATTGATGTCCTTCAGTCCGGCCACGTGGGCGTTGCCCACCTCCCCCCAGATGGTCCGCTTGACCAGCCACAGGGTGTAGGCCGCGCCGATCACCAGCGTGGTCGCGGCACCGAACGCGATCAGCGGGTGCTTCTGGAACGCGGCCAGGATGACCATGAACTCGCCGACGAAGCCCGACGTACCGGGCAGGCCCGAGTTGGCCATCGCGAACAGCACGACGAACGCGGCGAACCAGGGCATGACGTTCGCGACGCCGCCGTAATCCTTGATCATGCGGCTGTGCATGCGGTCGTACAGCACGCCCACGCAGGTGAACATGGCGCCCGACACGAACCCGTGGCTGATCATCTGCACCATCGCGCCCTGCAGGCCCAGGCGCGCGGCATCGTAATTGCCGAAGTCACGGACGAGCCCGAACACGATGAACGTACCGATGGTGACGAACCCCATGTGCGAGATCGACGAATACGCGATCAGCTTCTTCATGTCGTCCTGCACCAGCGCGACGAGGCCGACGTAGATCACCGCGACCAGGCTCAGCGCGATGACCAGCCACGCCCATTCGTGGCCTGCGTCGGGCACGATCGGCAGGGTGAAGCGCAGGAAACCGTAGCCGCCGATCTTCAGCATGATCGCCGCCAGGACGACCGAACCCGCGGTCGGCGCCTCCACGTGCGCGTCAGGCAGCCAGGTGTGCACCGGGAACATCGGCACCTTGACCGCGAACGCCGCGAGGAACGCGAAGAACAGCCACATCTGCTCGGTCGCGTTCAGCTGCAACTGGTACATGTCCGCCAGCTGCCAGCTACCGCCCTTGAGGTACAGGTAGATCAGGCCGACCAGCATGAAGACCGAGCCGAGGAACGTGTAGAGGAAGAACTTCACCGACGCATACACGCGGCGTGGCCCACCCCAGACGCCGATGATGATGAACATCGGGATCAGCATGCCTTCGAAGAAGACATAGAAAAGCATGGCATCGAGCGCGCTGAACACGCCGACCATCAGCCCCTCGAGCACGAGGAACGCGGCGTAGTACTGGTTGACCCGCTTGTCGACCGAGCCCCACGCGCCAATCAGCACGAGGACCGATGTCAGCGTCGTCAAGGCGATCAGCGCCACGGAGATCCCGTCCGCCCCCAGGCTGTACCGGATGTCGTAGGACGGTACCCAGGCGTGGCTCTCGACGAACTGCATGGCCGGGCTGGCCATGTCGAAGCCGGTGAAGAGCAGCAGGCTCGCGGCGAAGGTCAGCACGGCCACGCCCGTCGCGAACACGCGCGCCGCCTGCGCACGCGCATCGCCGAATGCCAGTGTCGCGAAGCCGCCCAGGATGGGCAGCCAGATCAGGAGGCTGAGCAGGTGGGAGGTGCCGGTCAAGGGCTCGGGGGTCACGTCGCGGTCCTTGTCAGGTCAGGTGGCGGATGAGGACGGCCAACAGCACGATCAGGCCGACGATCATCGCGAACGCATAGTGGTAGAGGTAGCCGGACTGGACACGGCGCGACAGCTGTGCCACCAGGTCGACGACCCGGGCGCTGCCATTGACGATCACGCCGTCGATGACGCGGCTGTCGAACAGGCGCGAGACACGCCCGATGAGCACGCCACCGCCAGCGAAGCCGTCGATCCACAGGTTGTCGAATCCGTACTTGTTCTCCAGCACGCGGACCGGCCAGGCCAGGGCATGGCGCGCCTTGCCGGGCAGGTCCGTGCGGAACAGGTAGAGGAAGGTCGCCAACGCGAAGCCGGCGAAGGCCAGCCAGAACGCCGGTGCTTTGAATCCGTGCAGCGCGAACGCAACCGGGCCGTGCCACAGCTCCTTGCCCAGCAGCGCGACCGTGTCGCGCCCGGCTGCCAGGTCGATGGCGCCGAGGAAGAACGGCAGCTTCTCGTGGTGCCCCGTCCAGTCCGTGCCGAACAGCATCGGGCCGACGGTGAAGAAGCCGATCAGGATCGACGGGATCGCCAGCAGGACCAGCGGCAGCGTCACGACCCACGGCGACTCGTGTGGCTCATGTGCGCCATGATGGCCATGGCCGTGGTCGTCGTGCGCGTGGTGATCGTCGTGGGCGTGGGCGTCGCGGAACCGCTCCTTGCCGTGGAAGGTCATGTACAGCAGGCGGAAGCTGTAGAACGCCGTCACGAAGGCGCCGAGCAGCACCGCCCAGTAGGCGTACTGCTGGACCCAACCGCCACCGTGGGCCGCGGCGTGGTGGGCAGCCTCGATGATCGTGTCCTTCGAATAGAAGCCACTGAAGAACGGGGTGCCGACCAGGGCCAGCGTGCCGATCAGCGACGTCCAGTAGGTGATCGGCATGTACTTGCGCAGGCCACCCATCTTTCGCATGTCCTGCTCGTGGTGCATGCCGATGATCACCGAACCGGCCGCCAGGAACAGCAGCGCCTTGAAGAAGGCATGGGTCATCAGGTGGAACACGGCGGCGCTGTACGCCGACACGCCCAGCGCGACGGTCATGTAGCCCAGCTGCGACAGTGTTGAATACGCAACAACGCGCTTGATGTCGTTCTGCACGATGCCGATCAGGCCGGTGAAGAAGGCCGTGGTCGCACCGATGAACAGCACGAACGCCAACGCGGTCTGGCTCATCTCGAACAGCGGCGACATGCGCGCCACCATGAAGATGCCGGCCGTCACCATGGTCGCGGCGTGGATCAGCGCCGAGATCGGCGTGGGGCCTTCCATCGAGTCGGGCAGCCACACGTGCAGCGGCACCTGGGCCGACTTGCCCATCGCGCCGATGAAGAGACAGATGCAGATCAGCGTCGCCACGGACCATTCGTGCCCGTCGAGGATGGCGATCGTGGCGCCGTTGAGCACGTCGGGCGCGTTCGCGAACACCGTGCCGTAGTCGAGCGAACCGAACATCAACAGCACGGCCGCGATGCCCAGCAGGAAGCCGAAGTCGCCGACGCGGTTGACCAGGAAGGCCTTCATGTTGGCGAACACGGCAGTGGGCTTCTTGAACCAGAAGCCGATCAGCAGGTAGGACACCAGGCCCACCGCTTCCCAGCCGAAGAACAGCTGCAGGAAATTGTTGCTCATGACCAGCATGAGCATCGAGAAGGTGAACAGCGAGATGTAGCTGAAGAACCGCTGGTAACCGGGATCCTCGTGCATGTAGCCGATGGTGTAGACGTGCACCAGCAGCGACACGAAGGTCACCACGACCATCATCATCGCGGTGAGCTTGTCGACCATGAAGCCGACGTGCGCGGAATAACCGCCCACCTCGAAGAACGTGTAGAGGTTCTCGTTGAACGGAATGGCATGCTGACCGACCAGTTGCCACAGCACGTGGCCCGACAGCACGCAGCTGATGGCGACGCCCAGGATCGTGACCAGGTGCGCACCGGTGCGACCCACCTTGCGGCCGAACAGGCCTGCGATGATCGCGCCCAGCAGCGGTGCCAGCACGATCGCCAGCAGGATCGGCCTGGAGATGGCGTGTTCCATACCGGTCATCGGATCAGCCCTTCATCGAATCGATTTCGGCCACGTTGATCGTGCGCCGGTTGCGGAACAGCGTGACGAGGATCGCCAGGCCGATGGCGGCCTCGGCCGCGGCCACGGTCAGGATGAAGAACACGAACACCTGGCCGGCCGGATCCCCGAGTTGGCGCGAGAACGCGATGAAGTTGATGTTGACCGCCAGCAGCATCAGCTCGATGCACATCAGCAGCACGATCACGTTCTTGCGGTTGATGAAGATGCCGGCCACGCTGATGCAGAACAGCGCGGCACCGAGCGCGAGGAAGTGACCCAGCGAAAGCGTCTCGAACATCATGCCTGGCCCTCCCCCGTCGGCTTGGCGTCGACACCGCTCGCCTCCGCGCGGACGGCCTCCATCTTCACCATGCGTATCCGGTCGGCGGCACGCACGCGGGACTGTTCCCCGGGATTCTGGTGCTTGGCGCCTTCACGACGACGCAGCGTCAGCATCACCGCCGCGATGACGGCCACGGTCAGGATCACCGCCGCGATCTCGAAAGGCAGCAGGAAGCGGGTGAACAGCGCCCCCGCGAGCCACTCGGTGTTGCTGAGCCCGGCCGCCTCCGCCGCATCCGCCGGCAAGGGCATGGCCAGGCGTGCCTTGACGCCGATCAACACCAGCATCTCCAGCAGCATCACCACCGCCACGACGAGGCCGACCGGCAGGTGCCTGATGAACCCTTCGCGCAGGGGCGCCACGTCGATGTCCAGCATCATGACGACGAACAGGAACAGCACCATCACTGCGCCGACGTAAACCAGGATCAATGCCACCCCGAGGAACTCGGCACCTGCGATCAGCCATACGCAGGCCACCGAGAAGAAGGTCAGCACCAGCGAAAGCACCGCGTGCACCGGGTTCTTCAGGGTGATGACGGCCAGGCCGGACAGGATGGCCGCGGCGGCGAAGAAGCAGAAGGCGAGCGTTACGAGATCCATGCCATGCACTCAGCGGAAAGGCGCGTCGGCAGCGCGGCGCTCGGCGATCTCGGCCTCGAGCCGATCACCGATGGCCAGCAGCTGCGGCTTGGTGACGATGTTCTGTCCGCGCTGGTCGAAGTGGTATTCGTGGACGTGCGTCTCGACGATCGAGTCGACCGGGCAGGATTCTTCGCAGAACCCGCAGAAGATGCACTTGAACAGGTCGATGTCGTAGCGCGTGGTGCGACGCGTGCCGTCCTCGCGCTTGTCGGAATCGATCGTGATCGCAAGCGCCGGGCACACCGCCTCGCACAGCTTGCAGGCAATGCAGCGCTCTTCGCCGTTCGGGTAGCGGCGCAACGCATGGATGCCCCGGAAACGCGGCGACTGCGGCGTCTTCTCCATCGGGTACATCAGCGTGTACTTCGGGCGCCAGAGGTACTTGAAGGTCAGCCACAGCCCTTGCGCGAGTTCGAGCAGGAGCAGGCTCTTGAAGTAGGAAGCGATGCGGTTCATGTCAGTCTCACTGCCCCGGCAGGAACACGTCGTAGTAGGCCATCAGCGCGGTCACCACGATCCACGCGATCGTGATCGGGATGAACACCTTCCAGCCCAGCCGCATGATCTGGTCGTAGCGGTAGCGCGGGAAGGAGGCACGGAACCAGACGAAGCAGCTCGCGAAGAAGAACACCTTGGCCAGCAGCCACCACCAGCCATCGGCCGAGAGGAACGGGATGCCCCAGCCCTGGAAGGGGCTCAGCCAGCCGCCGAGGAAGAAGATCGAGACCAGGAAACTGATCAGGATCATGTTCGCGTACTCGGCCAGGAAGAACAGCGCGAACGCCGAGCCGGAGTATTCGACCATGTGGCCAGCGACGATTTCCGACTCGCCCTCGACGACGTCGAAAGGCGCGCGATTGGTCTCGGCCACGCCGGAGATGAAATAGACGGCGAACAGCGGCAGCAGGGGCAACCAGAACCACTCGAACAGGCCGGCATTGCCGGACTGGGCCATCACGATCTCGCTGAGGTTGAGGCTGCCGGCGGACACCATCACGCCGACCATCGCGAAACCCATCGCGATCTCATAGGACACGACCTGCGCCGCGGCGCGCATCGATCCGAGGAAGGCGTACTTCGAGTTCGACGCCCAGCCGGCGAGGATGATCCCGTAGACGCCCAGCGAGGTCATCGCGAGCAGGTACAGCAGGCCCGCGTTGGCGTTCGACAGGACGAGCTTGGCGTCGAACGGCACCACCGCCCAGGCCGCAAAGGCCGGGGCAAGCGCCAGCAGTGGCGCCAGCTTGTACAGGAAGGGCTCCGCGCGCGTCGGCTGGATGACTTCCTTGAACAGCAGCTTGAAGACGTCGGCGAAGGCCTGGAGGATGCCCTTGCCGACGTACATCGGCCCGTGGCGCACGTGCATCCAGCCAATCAGCTTGCGTTCCCACACGACGTAGAACGCCACCGAGATGATCACCGGCATGGCGATCAGCAGGATCTTCAGGACGATCCACACGACCGCGCCGAACATGCCCAGCGACATGAACCAGTCGTGGATCGGGTCAACGAACGTCGCCAGCATCTCAGGCCCTCCCCCCGTTGACGCGACCGTGGCCGAGCGGCGCGGTTGCACCGTGGCCGGCCTCCACCCACACCGTGCCGGGTGCGACCCGCGCATCCACTTCGACGGGCAGCGTAGCGGTACCCGCGGTGGCGCTGAACTTGCCCATCGCGCCCGCCTGGAGCCCGAGGGCGTCGGCATCGGCAGGGTTGAGCACGGCCCTGGGGGCGATGCTGAGCGGGTGCGACTGCAGCGCCGGCGCGCGACGGACCACGGCATCGGTCCTGTAGATACCGGGGACCGGCACGACCTCAAGCCCCTCGGAGGCCAGGTACGGGGCCAGTCCTGGCGCCGGCACGACCTCGCGGGCCACCATGCCGGCTCGCAGCCCGGCCAGGTCGGTGAACTCGAAGCCGGGGGCCTGCAACGCACCACCGAGGGCGCGCAGCACCCGCCAGCCGGCACGGGCGTCGCCCGGCAACTTGCCGGCCGCCTGGGTGGACTGCTCGCGGCCTTGCAGGTTGGTCAGGGTCGCCTCCACTTCCGGCAGCGCTCCGATCGGCAGGATCACGTCCGCGACGGCACGCGTCGACTGACAGGCGAACTGGCTGAATGCCACCACCTGCGCGGACGCCAGCGCCTTGTTGGCATTGCCGGCCGCGGCGAAATCAAGGCCCGGTTCGATGCCATAGATGACGTACGCCGCGCGAGGCTCGGCCAGCATCGTGCGGGCATCGCGCGAGGTCGGCAGGACCCCCGCGTCAGCCAGGCCCAGCGCATTGGCGCCTTGCGGGATGCGACAGAGCCTGGCGCCGCTCGCTTCGCACAGCGCCTTGGCCGCACGACGGATCGCCGACGCATGCAGGCTGTTCTCGGCGATGCCGCCCACGATGACGGCGCCATGTTTCGCCTCGGCCAGCACCTTCGACAGACCGTCGGCACCGAGCGTATCCGCGATCGCGGACGGCGCCACGATGTGCGTGCCGGCGGCATCGAAAGCGAACTCGAAGTCCACGGGGTTCACCACGTGGACCTGCGCGCCCTTCCGCCACGCCTGGCGCACGCGCTGGTGGAGCAGAGGGACTTCATGCCGCAGGTTGGAGCCGACGATGAGGATGACGTCCGCCTCCTCGATCTCCGCGACCGGCATGTCGAAGGCTTCCGGCACCGCCGCGTCCGTCAGGTCGTTCTGGGTGATGCGGTGGTCGAGGTTCCCGGTGCCCAGCGCGTCGGCGAGGCGTGCCAGCAGGGCGCCCTCCTCGTTCGAGGTCGCCGGGTGCACCAGGATGCCGAGGTTGTCCGCGGCGTTGTCGCGCAGGATGGCGGCGGCACGAGCCAGTGCCTCGTCCCAGCCGGTTTCGCGCCAGGTGTCGCCGTCCTTGACCATCGGCACGGTGGCGCGGTCTTCGGCGTACAGGCCCTGGTGGGAGTAGCGGTCGCGATCCGACAGCCAGCACTCGTTGACGGCGTCGTTGTCGCGCGGCACCGCGCGCAGCACGTCGCCACGGCGGACGTGCAGGTAGAGGTTGCTGCCGAGCGCGTCGTGGTAGCCCAGCGACTCGCGCGCGGTCAGCTCCCACGGACGCGCCTTGAACTGGAACACCTTGTTGGTCAGCGCACCGACGGGGCAGACGTCGATCACGTTGCCCGACAGCTCGGTGGTCAGCGGTTTGCCGTCGTACGTGCCGATCTGCAGGTTCTCGCCACGGCTCATGCCGCCCAGCTCATACGTACCGGCGATCTCCGCGGTGAAGCGCACGCAGCGGGTGCACTGGATGCAGCGGGTCATCTCGGTCGCGACCAGCGGCCCGATGTCCTCGTCCGGCACCACGCGCTTGCGCTCGACGAAACGGCTGACCGAACGGCCATAGCCCATCGACAGGTCCTGCAGCTCGCACTCGCCGCCCTGGTCGCAGATCGGGCAGTCCAGCGGGTGGTTGACCAGCAGGAACTCCATCACGTTGCGCTGCGACTTGAGTGCCTTTTCGTTGCGGGTGAAGACCTTCATGCCATCGGCAACCGGGGTCGCGCAGGCCGGCAGTGGCTTCGGCGAGGCGCGACCGCCCATCTCCGCGTCGACCAGGCACATGCGGCAGTTCGCCGCGATCGACAGCTTGTCGTGGTAGCAGAAACGCGGGATTGGGATGCCGGCCTTGTCCGCGGCCTGGATGACCATCGAGCCCTTCGGCGCGTACATCTCGACGCCGTCGATCTCGATCGTGACGTGGTCCGGCGGCACGTTGGGGTCCTGCGGCTGCGCGCTCATGCGGCCTCCTCCACGGTGCCGGCCGCCTGGTCATCGACCAGGAAGCGCTTGTTCACGATCGCGTACTCGAATTCGTGCCAGAAGTGGCGCAGGAAGCCCTGCACCGGCCACGCGGCCGCTTCGCCGAACGCGCAGATCGTGTGTCCCTCGATCTGGCCGGCGGCGCCACGCAGCATCTCGAGGTCGGCCAGGGTGGCCTGCTTGTCGACGATGCGGGTCAGCATGCGGTACATCCAGCCGGTGCCCTCGCGGCACGGGGTGCACTGGCCGCAGCTCTCCTTGAAGTAGAACCGCGCGATGCGCTGGCAGGCCCGCACCATGCAGGCGGTGTCGTCCATCACGATGACCGCGCCCGACCCGAGGCCGGAACCGGCCTTCTGTATCGAGTCGTAGTCCATCGTCAGGCCCATCATCGTCTCGCCTGGCAGGACCGGCATCGACGAGCCGCCCGGGATCACCGCCTTGAGCGTGCGGCCCGGGCGCATGCCGCCGGCGAGTTCAAGCAGGTCGGCGAACGACGTGCCCAGCCGGATCTCATAGTTGCCCGGCCGCGCCACGTGGCCCGACACCGAGAAGACCTTGGCACCGCCGTTGTTCGGCTTGCCGAGGTTGAGGAACCACTCCGGGCCGTTGCGGACGATCGCCGGCACCGACGCGTAGGTCTCGGTGTTGTTGATCGTGGTGGGCTTGCCGAACAGGCCGAAGTTCGCGGGGAACGGCGGCTTGAAGCGCGGCTGGCCCTTCTTGCCCTCCAGCGACTCCATCAGCGCGGTTTCTTCGCCACAGATGTACGCACCGGCGCCCAGCGCGCCATATATGTCGATGTCGACGCCGCTGCCCAGCACGTTCTTGCCCAGCCAGCCGTGTTCGTAGGCTTCCTTGAGCGCCTGCTCGAAGTGCTCGAAGGGCTCGTGGTGGAACTCGCCGCGCAGGTAGTTGTAGGCGACGGTCGAGCCGGTCGCGTAGCAGGCGATCGCCATGCCCTCGACCACCGAATGCGGGTTGTAGCGCAGGATGTCGCGGTCCTTGGCGGTGCCCGGCTCCGACTCGTCGGAGTTGCAGAGGATGTACTTCTGCGTCTCGCTGCCCTTGGGCATGAAGCTCCACTTCAGGCCAGTCGGGAAGCCCGCGCCGCCGCGGCCACGCAGGCCCGACTGCTTGACCATCTCGATCACGTCGGCCTGCGGGACCTTCTCGGTGAGGATCTTGCGCAGCGCCGCGTAGCCACCGGTCTTGAGGTAGTTCTCGTACGACCACGGGGTGTCGTAGTGCAGCGTCGTGTAGACGACGCTGTGCTCCTGCGGGGCCGGTCCGACCGGGCCATGGCCCTTGGAATAATCGTGGTGCGCCATCGCGTCCGCCTTACTCCAGTCCGTCCAGCAGCTCGTCGACCTTCGCGGCGTCGAGCTTCTCGTGGTAATGGCCATTGATCACGACGACCGGTGCGCCGCAGCAGGCGGCCAGGCATTCTTCCTCGCGCTTGAGGAAAACGCGGCCATCGGCTGTCGACTCGCCCAGCTTGCAACCGAGCTTCTTCTCGGCGTGCTTGACCAGGTCTTCGCCGCCATTGAGCCAGCAGCTGATGTTGGTGCAGAACGCGACGTTGTTGCGGCCGACCTCCTCGGTCTCGAACATCGAGTAGAAGCTGGCCACTTCATAAGCCCATACGGGAGGCAGGCCGAGGTACTTCGCAACCGCGGCGATCAGTTCATCGCTCAGCCAGCCTTCGTTCTGCTCCTGCGCCGCATGCAGGCCCTGCAGCACGGCCGAGCGCTTGCGATCCGGCGGGAACTTGGCCAGCCAGTGGTCGATGTGGGCGCGGGTCTTGTCGGACAACGCGACCATCGGGTCGACGTTGCGGCAAGCCTCGAAATTTCCGGTCGCCTTCATTCGTTACAGTTCCTCAACGGCCGCCCGTCAGCGGTCGATCTCGCCGAACACGATGTCGTAGGTGCCGATCATCGCCACGACATCGGCCAGCATGTGCCCCTTCACGATCTCGTCCATCGACGAGAGATGCGCGAAGCCCGGCGCGCGGAGCTTGACGCGGAAGGGTTTGTTGGCGCCATCGGACACCAGGTAGCAGCCGAATTCGCCCTTGGGCGCCTCGACCGCGGCGTACGTTTCGCCGGCGGGCACGCAATAGCCCTCGGAGAACAGCTTGAAGTGGTGGATCAACGCTTCCATGTCGTCCTTCATGCCTTCGCGCGTCGGCGGCGCGACCTTGAAGTTCTCGACGATCACCGGACCCGGATTGGCCTTCAGCCACGCAACGCACTGCTTGACGATGCGGGTGGACTCACGCATCTCGGCGACACGGACCAGGTAGCGGTCGTAGCAGTCGCCGTTGACGCCCACCGGGATGTCGAAGTCCATCTCGGCGTACTTGGCGTAAGGCTGCTTCTTGCGCAGGTCCCAGGCGATGCCGGAGCCCCGGATCATCGGGCCGGTCATGCCCCAGGCCAGGGCCTGTTCCGGCGATACCACGCCCACGCCGACGGTACGCTGCTTCCAGATGCGGTTGTCGGTGAGCAGCGTCTCGTACTCGTCGATGCGCTTCGGGAAGTCGTCGGTGAAACCTTCCAGGTAGTCGAGCAGGGAGCCCTCGCGCCACGCGTTGAAGTGCTTGAGCTTGCCGCCCTTGCGCCACGGCGACTCCTTGTAGCGCGGCATCTGCGCCGGCAGGTCGCGGTACACACCGCCCGGCCGGTAGTAGGCCGCGTGCATGCGTGCGCCCGAGACCGCTTCGTAGCAGTCCATCAGCTCTTCGCGCTCGCGGAACGCATACAGGAAGACCGCCATCGCGCCGAGGTCGAGCGCATTCGAGCCGATCCACATCAGGTGGTTCAGGATGCGGGTGATCTCGTCGAACATCGTGCGGATGTACTGGGCGCGCTCCGGCGCCTCGATGCCCAGCAGGGTTTCGATGGCGCGCACGTAGGCGTGCTCGTTGCACATCATCGACACGTAGTCGAGCCGGTCCATGTAGCCGATGGACTGGTTGAACGGCTTGGACTCGGCCAGCTTCTCGGTGCCGCGATGCAGCAGGCCGATATGCGGATCGGCACGCTGCACGACCTCGCCGTCCATCTCCAGGATCAATCGCAGCACGCCATGCGCAGCCGGGTGCTGGGGACCGAAATTGAAGGTGTAGTTGCGGATTTCGGCGTTCAGTACGCCCGACTGGCCGGTGGCGGGGAGGGACACGGCGCTCACTGCTTCACCTCGGCACGCTGGACGGCTTCACCCTGGGCGGTCTGGTAGCGCGCATCGTCGCGGATCACCCGGGGCACGCCCACGCGCGGGTCGATCGAGACCGGTTCGTAGACCACGCGCCTGCGCTCGGCGTCATAGCGCACTTCGACATTGCCGATGAGCGGGAAATCCTTGCGGAACGGATGGCCGACGAACCCGTAGTCGGTCAGGATGCGGCGCAGGTCCGGGTGGCCTTCGAACACGATGCCGTACAGGTCGAAGGCCTCGCGTTCGAACCAGTTGGCACCCACCCAGACGGGCGTCAGCGATGCGACCACAGGCAGGGCATCGTCTTCGGCGAACGTCCGCAGGCGCACGCGCCGGTTGTGCTGCACCGACAACAGGTGCGCAACCGCGGCGAAGCGGCGGTCAGGCGACGCAGCGGCACCGTTGGGCGCTTCACCCCAGGTGAAACGGCCCGCGCCCTTGCCTTCGACGCCACGGGAGAAACCTTCCGAGGACACGTCGGTGTCCCACTCGTCGCTCCCGTAGCTCAGGTAGTCCACCCCGCTGACGTCGACCAGCTGTTCAAAGCCGAATTCGTCGCGCAGCGCCACCGCCGCCGCAAACCATGCCTCGGCGGGGACGTCGAGGGTCACCTCTCCGCGCGGTTCCGCGACGTCGACGGCACCCTCGGCGAAGCGCGCGCGCAGGCGTTCCGCGAACTCGTGGATCGCGCTCATGCCTCCGCGCCCTCGCGTCCTGCACCCAGCAACGGATTCTGGCCGCTGCGACGGATCTTCCGCTGCAGCTGCAGGATGCCGTACACCAGTGCTTCGGCCGTGGGCGGGCAGCCCGGCACGTATACGTCGACCGGTACGATGCGGTCACACCCGCGCACCACCGCATACGAGTAGTGGTAGTAGCCGCCGCCGTTCGCACAGCTGCCCATCGAGATCACCCACTTCGGGTCGGGCATCTGGTCGTAGACCTTGCGCAGCGCCGGGGCCATCTTGTTGACCAGCGTGCCGGCGACGATCATCACGTCGGACTGGCGCGGGGACGGGCGGAACACCACGCCGTAACGATCGAGGTCCAGGCGCGCGGCGCCGGCGTGCATCATCTCGACCGCACAACACGCCAGCCCGAAGGTCATCGGCCACATCGAACCGGTCCGCGCCCAGTTCCACAACGCGTCCAGGCTGGTGGTGACGTAGCCCTGCTGCATGACCGGGTTGTCGGCCTCGGGGCGCAGGATGTCGTCCAGCCGCCCTTCCGGAAGCGGGTTGTTGCCGTAATCGGCAACCTTCTGGATGGTCTCGATCACTCCCATTCCAGGGCTCCCCTCTTCCACACGTAGACGAAGCCGAGCAGCAGCATGCCGGCGAACAGGCCCATCTCGACCAGACCGATGATGCCGAGGTCACGGAACACCGTCGCCCACGGCACGATGAAGATGATCTCGAGGTCGAAGATGATGAACTGGATGGCGATCAGGTAATAGCGCACGTCGAACTGGCCGCGCGCGTCCTCGAAGGCCTCGAAACCGCACTCGTAGGGCGAGAGTTTTTCGGCGGAGGGCCGCTTGGGGCCCAACACGTTGCCTACGATGAGCAGGGCGACGCCGATACCGCCGGCGACGATCAGGAACAGCAGGGTCGGCAGGTATTCGGCCAGCACGTGTGTTCTCTCGGCTATGGCCACGCAAGCGCGGCTTGGCTCGGCTCGGCGCAAAGCGCCGCCGGGACCTCCTGCCTGCCCCGCCAAGCGCGGATACCGCCGAAGATCCCGAATGGATGGTGCCCAAGGGGGGACTCGAACCCCCACGACCTAAGTCGCTACCACCTCAAGGTAGTGCGTCTACCAATTCCGCCACCTGGGCAATGTCTTCGTTGACCTGTTGGAACCCGCGCGAACGCCGGTCCCGGTGCGATTATGACTGATCGCCACCCGCCATCCATGCCGGGCGTTTGAAACTGAACGCGACTTGACCGTCACCCGCCCTCGGCGGGGGGTTCCGGGGGAGCCACCGGCACTTCGGCCGGCTGCGCCTGCGGCACCACCGGCTCGCTCGCCGCCGGCGGAACCTCCGGCGCGCCTTGCATGGTGGCGCCCGACGCCTGTGGCACCTCGCCCATGACGCCCAGGTCCGTGCCTGCGTCGGCCGCGGGACGCGCGCCATGGGTGGCCTGCCAGGCCATGTAGAACGTGATCGCGAAGAAGGCGATCGCCAGCCACTTGGTGGCCTTGCTCAGGAAGTTCGACGACCCGCGCGCGCCGAACACCGTGGCGGACGCGCCGGCGCCGAAGCCCGAGCCGGCCGCCGCGCCTGCGCCGCGCTGCATCAGGATCAGCGCGATCATGGCGATCGCGACCAGCACGAAGATGACGTTGAGGAGCAACAGCATCGCTAGGACTCTTGATGGGTTCCGGGTGCCGCCGCCGAGACGATGGCATTGAAATCGGCGGCCACCAGCGAGGCCCCTCCGATCAGGCCGCCATCCACGTCCGGCTGCGAGAACAGCTCGGCCGCGTTGCCGGCCTTCACGCTTCCGCCGTAAAGGATCGGAAGCGAGCCCGCAATTCTAGCATCGCGCGCAGCGATTTCGCTACGGATGAATGCATGGACCTGCTGGGCCTGCTCCGGGCTCGCGGTCTTGCCGGTGCCGATCGCCCAGACCGGTTCATAGGCGATGACGGCGCCGTCGAAGGCATCGACACCCCCCAGCTCGAGGACCGGTGCAAGCTGCTCCTCGATCCGCCATTCGGTCTGGCCGCGCTCACGCTCTCCGAGGCTTTCGCCGACGCACAGGATCGGCACCAGCCCGGCCGCACGCGCGGCCATGAACTTCCTGGCGACCCACTGGCTATCTTCGCCGTGGTACTGGCGGCGCTCCGAATGCCCCACCAGTCCGTACTTCGCACCGACGTCGAGCAGCATGTCGGCCGACACCTCGCCGGTGTAGGCCCCTTGGTTGTAGGCACTGACGTCCTGGGAGCCGAAGTCCAGGCCCTGGCGGCCGTACGCGTGGACGAGTTCGCCCAGGTAGGTCAGCGGCGGCAGGATGACGCGCTCCACCCCACCGGGCGCCGGGACCGCGGCGACCGCATCCAGCAGCGCGGCGGCGAAGCGACGATCGCCGTGCAGCTTCCAGTTTCCGGCAACGATCCTGCGGCGCATGGGGTCTCCTGTCGGGTCACGGTCGCCAAGTCGACCGCGCGCGGCATTCTAACGCAGCAGGGTGCAAAAGCACGGCTAGAATCCGGTCCATGTCACCCCGGCATCCATCACCCCCGATGCTGCAAGGTTTCCCGCCGGAAGCCCGGGGCGACGCGCGCGTACTGGTACTGGGCAGCATGCCCGGGCGGGCCTCATTGCAGGCCGGGGCGTACTACGCCCACCCACGCAACCTCTTCTGGCCCTTCATGGGCGCCCTGCTCGGCGCAGGACCCGATCTCCCCTACGGACGGCGCCTGGCGCAGCTGGCCGACGCCGGGGTCGCGTTGTGGGACGTGCTTTCGCGCTGCGAGCGCGACGGCAGCCTGGACAGCGCGATCCGCGATGCACGCGCCAACGACTTCCGGGGATTCTTCGCGGCGCACCGCGGGATCGGCACGGTGCTGTTCAACGGCGCCAAGGCCGAGTCGAGTTTCCAGCGGCTGGTGCTGCCCACGCTACCGGGGCCGGTACCCGATCGGCGACGCCTGCCATCGACCAGTCCCGCACATGCCGCGCGCACGGCGGAGGACAAGCTCGCGCAATGGCGGGACGCGTTCTCGGACGCCGGTATTTCGCTGCGCTGACCGGCCACACGTTCGGCCCGCGAGTGGCGCTAGGCCAGCTTGATCTCCCGCAGGCGCTCTTCCAGGTAGCCGTGTGCGGTGATGGGTTCCGGATAGCGACTGGGGTTGTCCGCATCCACGCATCCCGGCAGCACGTCGATCAGGAAATCCGGGTTCGGGTGCAGGAAGAACGGCGTGGAATACCGTGGCTGGCGGGCAGCCCCGCCCTTCGGGTTGACCACGCGATGGGTCGTGGACGGATACACGTGGTTGGTGAGGCGCTGCAGCATGTCGCCGATGTTGACGACGATGGTGTCGGCATCGGCGGTGAACGGCACCCATTCCCCCTTGCGAGACCGGACCTCCAGGCCCTCGGCGCTGGCGCCGACCAGCAGCGTGATGAGGTTGATGTCCTCGTGCGCGCCAGCGCGCACGTTGGGAATGTCCTCGACGGTGATGGGCGGGTAATGGATGGGCCGCAGGATCGAATTGCCGCTGTCGGTCTTGTCCCGGAACCAGTCCTCCGGCAGGCCGATGTCCAGCGCCAGCGCCGAGAGGACCGACCCGCCGAGCGCATCCAGCGCCTGGTACAGCCCGTACCCATGCTCGCGGAAGCCGTCCACCTCGTCCGGCCACAGGTTGGGCGGCATCACCGGGCGATAGCGGGAGTCATCGGGAATCTCCCGCCCGATATGCCAGAATTCCTTGAGGTCGTGGTGCCGGGAGTCCTTGGCCGTCTCGACACCGAACGGCGTGTAGCCCCGCGCGCCCCCACTCCCCGGCACGTGGTAACGGAGTTTCACCGCCTCCGGCAGCGCGAAGAACGCCTGGAACACGCCGTAGGCCGCTTCGGTGAGCGTCCCGCCGATGCCGTGTCCACGGATACCGGCGAAGCCCCACTCGCGATAGGCCGCGCCCAGTTCGGCCACGAAGGCGGCACGGTCGGCGGCGGACACCGGCTGGATGAAGCGGCGAATGTCGAGGGTCGGAATCTGGCTCATGGCGAGGACGGGAGGATCGGGCGGTACAGGATGCACCAGTCGGCGAAGCAACGCCCGTGGGCGCTCAAGCCGAGGCGTCTCCCACCGCTGTTGAAAGGGCGTCGAGCGTTTGCTGCATCAGGGTGGCATCGTCCGCTTCGACCGTCACCCGCACCACCGGCTCGGTGCCCGAAGCCCGCAGGAACGCCCTGCCATGCCCCGCCACAGCGGCCTGCGCGTGCGCCAGCGCCGCCTTCACGGACGCCGCTTCCACGGGCTGGCCCTTGGATGCGTCATAACGCACGTTCACGGTCTGCTGGGGGACCTTGGACAGGCCCTGCAATGCCTCGCCAAGACGGACACCACGCCGCTTCAGCACTTCCAGCGCCTGCAGTGCGCTGACGATGCCGTCTCCGGTGCTCACACGGTCCAGGCACAACAGGTGGCCCGACGTCTCGCCCCCGAGGATGCCTCCATGGGAAATCAGCTGCTGGTGCACGTAGCGATCGCCGACCTTCGCCCTCACGAAGCCGATGCCACGGCGCTCGAACGCCTGTTCGAGCCCATAGTTGGTCATCAGCGTGCCGACCACGGGGCCCTGCAGCCGGCCGCTGGCCCGCCAGTCGGTCGCGAGCAGGAACAGCAGGTCGTCGCCGTCGCGGACCTGGCCGTGCTCGTCGACCAGCAGCACGCGGTCGCCATCGCCATCGAACGCGATTCCGAGGTCGGCGCCCCGCGCCTTGACCGCCTCCGCCAGGGCCTCGGGGTGGGTGGAGCCGACCGCGTCGTTGATGTTGACGCCGTTGGGCTCGGCCCCGATCACATCGACCCGCGCACCGAGCTCGCGGAACACCAGCGGGCCGATCTCGTAGGTGGCCCCGTGGGCGCAGTCCATGACGAGGTGCATCCCCTTCAGGTCGAAGCCGCGCGGCACCGAGTTCTTGCAGGCCTCGACATAGCGGGCCACCGCTCCCCGGGTCCGCACCGCCTTGCCGAGCCGCTCCGATTCGACGGTCCGGAACGGCAGGTCGAGCGCGGCTTCGATGGCCTGCTCGGTGGCGTCGTCGAGCTTCTCGCCATCGGCGGAAAAGAACTTGATGCCGTTGTCGTAATGCGGATTGTGCGAGGCGGAGATCACGATCCCACCGTCGGCACGGAGCGACCGGGTCAGGTGGGCGACCGCGGGCGTCGGCATCGGCCCCATCAGCTGGACGTCCACCCCTGCGGCGACCAGGCCGGCCTCCAGCGCGGCCTCGAACATGTAGTTCGAAATGCGCGTGTCCTTGCCGATCACCACCTGCGGCTTGTGGTCGCGACAGGCCAGTTTGAGAGCATGGCCGTAAGCATTACCCAGCCTGAGCACGAAGTCGGCCGAGATCGGTCCCTGACCGACCCGACCGCGGATTCCATCCGTACCGAAATACTTTCGACTCATGTTAAAGCGGTTCCTTCAGCTGGGTTGCACCACGTCACGGCAATGACGACGGGGAGCGGCCACCCGCTCAGGCGGCGTCGAAGTCCACCTCGGGCGCCGGCTGCTTCATCATCAGCGCCAGCAGGCGCGCAAGCTGGTCGCGCAACTCGCGGCGATCGCAGATCTGGTCGATCGCGCCATGCTCGAGCAGGAATTCGGACCGCTGGAAGCCTTCCGGCAGGGTCTCGCGGACCGTCTGCTCGATCACGCGGGGTCCGGCGAAACCGATCAGGGCCTTCGGCTCGGCGATGTTGAGGTCGCCGAGCATGGCGAAGGAGGCCGACACCCCGCCGAAAGTGGGGTGGGTCAGCACCGAGATGAAAGGCAGCCCTTTCGCACGCAGGCGCCCGAGCGCCGCCGAGGTCTTGGCCATCTGCATCAGCGAGAACAGGCTTTCCTGCATGCGCGCGCCGCCGGTGGCGGAGAAGCAGACGAATGGACAGCCCTGCTCCAGCGCGGCTTCCGCCGCACGTGCGAATCGCTCCCCGACCACGGAGCCCATCGATCCGCCCATGTAGGCGAAGTCCATCGCGCAGGCGACCAGGGGCCGGTGCTTGAGGGTGCCCGACATCGCCACCATCGCGTCGCGCTCGCCGGTCGAGCGCTGGGCGGCCTTGATGCGATCGGCGTAGCGCTTCTGGTCCTTGAACTGGAGGACGTCGACCGGAGCCAGGTCGGCGCCGATCTCCACGGTGCTGCCGGCATCGAACAAGGCGGCGAGGCGGGCCCTGGCACGGATCGGCATGTGATGCGCGCATTTCGGGCAGACCTCGACGTTCTCCTCCAGCTCCGGGCGGTACAGCACCGCACCGCACTGGTCGCACTTTTCCCAGAGGCCTTCGGGAACGCTCCGGCGCTTGGCGCTTGCGGCGTCGGTGCGGATGCCGGACGGCATGAGTTTCTTGAGCCACGACATGCGTTGTGGAATTCCTGTGTAACGGTTGGGCCGACCCTGGCATCGGAGCCGGCCCGGGATCGGACCGGCAGTTTAGCGCAGCCGCTTGCTCAGGCCGGAACCGCGTCGAGCGCCGCCCGCAAGGGCGCCAGGAACGCACGCGCACGCGCGGCGGCCTCGGCGGGCGTCGGCGCATCCGCCAGGGCGGAGACCAGGGCGCTGCCGACCACCACGCCGTCGGCCTCGCGGGCCATGGCGGCGGCACTGGCGGCGTCCTTGATGCCGAATCCGGCCACCACCGGCACCCGGCTGCCCGCCATGATGCCGTGCAGGCGGTCGTTGGCCGCCCCGGTGTCCAGGCGATCGGCGCCGGTCACGCCGGCGTAGCTGACGTAGTACAGATAGCCCTCGCCCTCGGCGCAGAGCTGCTCGACGCGGCTGGGCGACGTGGTCGGCGAGGCCAGCAGGACGAGCTGGAGCCCGTGCGCCCGGAACCCGGCGCGGAAATCGGCGGCCTCCTCCGGGGGCAGGTCGACCAACAGGACCCCATCGACGCCCGCGGCGGTCGCGGCACGGGCGAAAGCCTCCGCGCCCCGGATCTCGACGGGGTTCAGGTAGCCCATCAGCACGACGGGTGTGTCGGCGTCGCGTTCGCGGAAGCCGCGCACCGCGTCGAGCACCCAGGACAGACCCGCGCCACGGGCGATCGCGCGCTCGGAACTGCGCTGGATGGTGGGGCCGTCGGCCATCGGGTCGGAGAACGGCACGCCGAGCTCGATCACGTCGGCCCCGGCCTCGACCAGGGCGCGCATGACCGGCACCGTGGCCTCCAGCGAGGGGTCGCCGGCCGTGACGAAGGGCACCAGGGCCTTGCGGCCGGCCGCCTTGAGGGCGGCGAACCTGCGGTCGATGCGGCTCACAGTTCGATCCCCTCCCGCGCGGCGATGGTGTGCACGTCCTTGTCGCCGCGCCCGGAGAGGTTGCACAGGACCAGGGCGTCGCGGGGCAGTTCGCGCGCCAGCTTGATCGCCTGCGCGATCGCGTGGCTGGACTCCAGTGCCGGCAGGATGCCCTCGCTGCGCGTCAGCTGGTGGAACGCCGCCATCGCCTCGTCGTCGGTGACGCCGACATACTCGGCGCGGCCGGTGTCCTTGAGGAAGGCATGCTCGGGACCGACGCCGGGGTAGTCCAGGCCCGCCGACACGGAGTGGGTCTCGGTGATCTGGCCGTCGTCGTCGCACAGCACGTAGGTGCGGTTGCCGTGCAGCACGCCGGGGCGGCCGGCCGCGAGCGAGGCGGCGTGGCGTGACGTGTCGATGCCGTCGCCGGCCGCCTCGGCACCGACGATGCGGACGTCGCGATCGTTCAGGAAGGCATGGAAGACGCCGATGGCGTTGCTGCCGCCGCCGACGCAGGCAGTCACCGCGTCCGGCAGGCAACCGTACTCGGCCAGCATCTGCGCGCGCGCCTCGCGGCCGACGACGGCGTTGAAGTCGCGGACCATGCGCGGATACGGATCGGGGCCGGCGACCGTGCCGATGATGTAGAAGGTGTCCTGGACGTTGGTCACCCAGTCGCGCATCGCCTCGTTCAGCGCGTCCTTCAGCGTCGCCGAGCCGCTGCTGACCGGCACGACCTTCGCGCCGAGCAGGGTCATGCGATAGACGTTGATCTTCTGGCGCTCGATGTCGGTCGCGCCCATGTAGACCACGCACTCCAGGCCCAGGCGGGCCGCGACCGTGGCCGAGGCCACGCCATGCTGCCCGGCACCGGTCTCGGCGATGATGCGGGTCTTGCCCATGCGGCTGGCCAGCAGGGCCTGGCCGATGGTGTTGTTGATCTTGTGCGCGCCGGTGTGATTGAGGTCCTCGCGCTTGAGCAGGATGCGCGCGCCGCCGACCTCGCGGCTCAGGCGATCGGCGGCGTAGATCGGACTGGGACGCCCGACGTAGTGGGCCAGGTCGTCCTCGAAAGCGGCGATGAATTCCGGATCGACCCGGGCGGCGTCGTAGGCCGCGGCCAGTTCCTGCAGCGGGCCGATCAGGGTCTCGGCGACGAAGCGCCCGCCGAACCGGCCGAAATGGCCCTCGGCGTCGGGATAGGCGTGGAAGTCGTCAGGGGCGTCCAGCGTCATGGGTCCAATGTCCTTGCATGCCGGATCGCCGCGCGTTCCGGCCGGGGGAATACGACAGTGTAGCGAAGGAAGGCCGCCCGAACGCTAACCGGCGCGGGTGTCGGCCTCGCGCACGGCCCGGACGAACGCCCGCATCCGCTCACCGTCCTTCAAGCCGGGTGATGCTTCGATTCCGGAGGACACGTCGACCCCCCAGGGCGCGGCCTGCGCGATCGCCGCGCCTACCGTTTCGGGCGACAACCCCCCCGCCAGCAGCATCGGCCGCGACAGGCCGGTGGGAATGCGCGACCAGTCGAAGGACCTGCCGCTTCCACCCGCCTCGCCCGCCGCGTGGCTGTCCAGCAGGAAGCCCGCCGCACCCGGATAGGGACCGAACAGGCGCGCCTCGTCAGCCGGTGCATCGCCCGCCTCCGCGCGGTCGCCCATCGGCACCGCCTTCAGGTAGGGCAGTCCGAACTGCCGGCACCACGCGTCGGGCTCGTTTCCGTGGAACTGCAGCAGGTCCGGTTTCGCGGCTTCGATGACCTTGGCGACGCGCGCCACGGGCGCATCCATGAACAACGCCACCACGCTGACCATCGGCGGCACGGCATGACGCAGCAGTGCCGCCTGTTCGATGCTGATCCTGCGGCGGCTGCGCTCGGCAAACACAAGGCCGACCGCATCCACGCCCAGTTCGCAGGCCAGCCTGACGTCCCCGGGGCGCGTCAGGCCACAGAATTTGATACGGGTCCGGAAATGGGCTCGGTCCATCGCGTCAACGCTCATCCGGGGTGGGCGGCAGGCTCACCTCGGCAGGCAAACCCCAGCTTGCAGGGTACAGCGGATGGAGGAACATCAATCCCCCGGGGGGCGCGGTGGGACCCGCCCGCGTGCGATCGCGCCCTTCCAGCAGCGCGGCGATCCAGCCTTCGGGTTTCTCGCCCCGCCCCACCAGCAACAGGCTGCCGACGATGTTGCGTACCTGGTGGTGCAGGAACGCGTTCGCCTGCAATTCGAACTCGACGACCTCGCCATCGCGGCGAACGGTGATTTCCTGCATGTCGCGGCGGGCATGGGGGGCCTGGCAGTGCACCGTCCGGAATGCCGAGAAATCGTTCTCGCCGATCAGCGCCTGGGCGGCATGATGCATCGCCGCGGCGTCCAGCGGCAGGCGCTCCCAACCGAGGTAGTCGCGCATCAGCGCCGGACGCACGGGACGGTTCAGGAGGCGGTACCGGTACCGGCGCGCGCGCGCGGAAAACCGTGCGTGGAAGTCATCGGCCACGGGCACGCACCAGCGGATGCACACGGACGGGGGCAGACGGGTGGTGGTGCCGAGCATCCAGCCACGCGGATCCCGGTGGACTGGCGTATCGAAATGGATGACCTGCGCGCGCGCATGCACGCCGGCATCGGTACGGCCGGCACATACCGTGCCGATCGGTTGCCCGGCGACGAAAGACAGGGCCGCCTCCACGGACGCCTGCACGGTGGCTTCCTCCCGACGGTCCTCTTCGCCCGGTCGGGTCAGCCGCTGCCAGCCGGAGAACGCGCTGCCGTCGTACTCGACCGCCATCGCCAGTCGCTGGCTTGCAGGGCCGCCGGCCAGGGCCTCGTTCACTGCGTCGTACCGAGGCTCAATCGAGCCCGCGCAGCATCTGCATGGCCTGCTGCCGCGCCGCGAGGTCTCCGTGCACCCGCACCTCGCCGAGCAACTGGCGGGCACTGTCATGGTCGCCCAGGGCGATGTACGCGCGCGCCAGCTCAAGGCGCTCGCTGCCCCCGCCCGTTGCACCGGCGACCGCGCTTGCCGCATCGTCGTCACCCACCCCGGAGGTGCCGGTATGCCAGGCCGGGGTGGCGGCGGTCTCGTCCTCCTCAGCGGCGTCATGCCGGGCTTGGGCTTCAGCTCCACCCGCGCCGCCCGCCGGCAGCCCATTCATGTCGGGGACCGCGCGCAACGGCTGGATCTCAGCGTCCGTCCCGGCATCAGCCTCCGCGGCGTCGTCACGGTCGACAGCGTCGTCGCCTGCGTTGTCGGCAACGTCATCGACCCGATCGTCGTCCTCCCGGGCGACGTCGTGCTCCTCCGCGAGGTCGTCGCTCCGCTCCGCCGGGTCGACACCCACTGCAGCCGCTGGAACCGCACTGCCGGCGGGGAACGCGTCAGCCAACGGGGACCGCGAGGACACGGCGTCGGACGGCGCGCGGAAAACGGCGCGGGCGGGGCGGCGACGCATCAGCAAGCCGGCCACCAGGCCCAGGGCCAGCATCAGGACGCCACCGAGGATCCAGGGCATCACCGGCGCCTCCGCCTGCCCGGTCGCCGCATTCGCCGCCAACTGCTGCTGCGCCGCGGCGAGCTCGCTGTCCTTCAGCTCGATCAGCTGGGCCTGCTTCTGCTGAAGGTCCTCGAGTTCGGACAAGCGGGCCTTCATCTCGGTGATCTCGGCATCGCGTGCCGCGAGTTCTTCGCGTGTCTGCATTTCCTGTCGAAGCATGTCGCCCTCGCCGCCGGCACTGGCGCCGGACTGGTTGCCCGCCTGGGCGGTTTCATTCGCACCCGGCGGGACGATCTCAAGACGCGCATCGGCGACCGCGCCGCCGGCCGTCTGTCCGCCGCCTTCGGCCAACGGAGCACGTTCGCCCCCGTCTACCGCCGCGGGCTGCGGCACCGCCATCCGTCCCTGGCGCCATTGCCGCGTCTGTTCCCGGACGATCGCATTCGCCTCGGCCGCTTCGATGGTGAAGACTTCATCGACGCCGGGCACGCGCAGGACGGCGCCGGCTTTCAAGCGATGCACGTTGCCGTCGATGAAGGCATCCGGATTGGCCTGCAGCAGCGCGACCATGGTCTGGTTCATGCTGAGCCCGCGGACGCCGCGGACTCGCGTGGCCACGTCGGACAAGGTGTCGCCGCGCTCGACCCGGTACTCGTCCCCGGCGATCACCGCAACGGGCCGCGCGGGGCGAGCCGGTGCGGGTGCGGGCGCTGCCGGCACCTGGCCCTCCTCCGCTGTCGGCTCCGCGGGCAGTCCGGCGTCCGCAGGCGCGTCCTCCGAGGCGAGGTCGTCCGGCACCTGCTCCGCGCCCGTGGTCAATGCCGTCTCGGGCGACGGCTCGGACGGGAGCACCTCGCGTTCGATCAGGTTGGGCTGCGACACGACCGGCGCGTCGATCGCGGGCTGCACGGGCGACGAGACCGTGCGGGGAGCATCGAGCAGGGCCGAATACTCACGCACCAACCGTCCCTGCCCCCAGTCCACTTCGACCAGGAAGGTCAGCATCGCCGTGTCAACGGGTTGAGCGCTGGTCACCCGGATGACGGGATTGCCAGCGTCGTCGAGCGCAACCATGAAGCGCAGGTCGGAGACCAGGCCCGCCGGCGGCTCCAGCCCGACGCGGCGGAAGGTGTCGGGCGAGGCGAGCCTCGCCTGCAACTGCTCGAGCTCGGCGGGGTCGCTGGAGATGATCGGGATCTCCGCCAGCAGCGGCTGGTCGATGCGCGAGCGCACGACGATCTCGCCCAGCCCCAGCGCGAAGGCCGTGCCGTGGGCGACCAGCAAGGCCAGCACCAGTGCGAAGCGCACGAGTTTTCTCACGAGCGATCCCGTTTCCATCGTTCCCCTGCCGGCGACTCTAGCCGCCGCCGCCCTTGCCATGCAATGACGGCGGCGACCACGGTCACCCTTCGGCGGCCACCAGCTCGGCGACCTGCACCGCGTTCAGTGCCGCACCCTTGCGTATGTTGTCGGACACGATCCACAGGTTCAGGCCGCGCGGGTGCGACAGGTCGTCGCGGATCCGGCCGACATAGACCGCATCGTTGCCGGAGGCATGGGTCACCGGCGTCGGGTAGCCGCCGGGCTTGCGCTCGTCCACCACCTCGACGCCGGGGGCGGCGCCCAGCAGCGCGCGCGCGCGCTCGACGCTGATCTTGGCCTCGGTCTCGATGTTGACCGCCTCGGAATGGCCGTAGAACACCGGCACGCGGACCGCAGTCGGGTTCACCTGGATGGTGTCGTCGCCGAGGATCTTGCGGGTCTCCCACACCAGCTTCATCTCCTCCTTGGTGAAGCCGTTGTCCTGGAAGTCGTCGATATGCGGGATCAGGTTGAAGGCGATCTGGACCGGGAAGCGCTCAGGCTGCGGGTCCTGGAAATTCAGCAGCGCGCCGGTCTGGCGGCCCAGTTCCTCCATCGCCGACCGCCCGCCGCCCGACACCGACTGGTAGGTGGCGACATTGATGCGCTCGATGCGCGATTCGCGGTGCAGCGGCGCCAGCGCGACCAGCATCTGCATGGTCGAGCAGTTGGGGTTGGCGATGATGCCGCGCGGGCGGTTCGCGACCTGCTCCGGATTCACCTCGCTCACCACCAGCGGCACGTCGTCGTCGTAGCGGAAGGCCGAGGAGTTGTCGATGACGACCGCGCCCGCCGCCGCGAACTTCGGTGCGTACTCCTTCGAAACGCTGCCACCTGCGGAGAACAGCGCGATATCGACGCCGGCCGGGTCGAAGCCCGCCAGGTCCTGGACGATGTACTCGTCGCCGCGGTATTCGATGGTGCCGCCGGCGGACCGCTCGCTGGCGAGGACATGCAGCTGGCTGACCGGGAACCGGCGCTCGGCGAGGATGGCCAGCATGGTCTCGCCCACCGCTCCGGTGGCGCCGACGACCGCGACATTGAATCTCTTGCTCATGGCTGTGATGTCCTTGGAATCGTGTTGGGCCACGTGGCGGCGGGGTCCCATCGGGTATCCCGCTCGAGCCCGTGGCTCGGGAATGGGGCGGGTCCGGGCGGCGCAGTCTGGCGCATCATGCGCCTTGCACGACTGGCCGCTATCGTTTTTTCGCCGGGATCCGCGGCGCGACGTCGCCAACGTCGCCGCACTGGGCGCGGTGGCGCATCGCCTGGTCCATCAGCACCAGTGCGACCATGGCTTCGCAGATCGGGATCGCGCGGATGCCGACGCAGGGATCGTGGCGCCCGGTCGTGACGATCTCGACCACGTTGCCGTGGATGTCGACGCCGTCCGTCGGCAGGCGAAGGCTGGAGGTCGGCTTGAACGCCACCGAGCAGCGCAGGTCCTGGCCGCTGCTAATGCCGCCGAGGACGCCGCCGGCGTGATTGCTCTCGAATCCGGCGGGACTGGCGACGTCGCGATGTTCGCTGCCGGTCTGGGCCACCGAGGCGAAGCCGTCGCCGATCTCGACGCCCTTCACCGCATTGATGCTCATCAGCGCCGCGGCCAGCTCCGCATCGAGCTTGCCGTAGATGGGCGCGCCCCAACCGGGCGGGACGCCCTCGGCGACCACGTCCACGCGCGCTCCGACCGAATCACCGGACTTGCGCAGCGCGTCCATGTAGGCCTCCAGTTCGGGCACCTGCGCGGCGTCCGGCCAGAAGAACGGGTTGCCTTCGACGACGCCGAGGTCGGTCGCGGCGGGCGTTACCGTGCCCAGTTGCGACAGCCAGCCCTGGATGCGGACGCCGTGGCGCTCGGCCAGCCATTTCTTCGCGATCACGCCGGCCGCGACACGCATCGTGGTCTCGCGCGCGGACGAACGCCCGCCGCCGCGCGGGTCGCGGATGCCGTACTTCTGCCAGTAGGTGTAGTCGGCGTGGCCGGGCCGGAACTGTTCGGCGATGCGGCTGTAGTCCTGGCTGCGCGCATCCGTGTTGCGGATCAGCAGGCCGATCGGCGTTCCCGTGGTGACGCCCTCGTAGACCCCGGACAGGATCTCGATGTCGTCGGCCTCGCGGCGCGCCGAGGTATGCCGGGTCTTGCCGGTGGCGCGGCGGTCGAGGTCGCGCCTGAAGTCTTCCGGCGCGAGCGCGATGCCGGGCGGGCACCCATCGACCACGCACCCGATCGCCGGCCCGTGGCTCTCGCCAAAGGTCGTGACACGGAGCAGGCGGCCGAAGCTGTTGTCGGACATCGCGCCTTCGCCCTCAGCCGCGCGCGGCGGCCAGCGCGCGGATCCGGTCGTGGTGCTCGACGAGATCGTGGCGTTCGACGACGAAGATGCCCATTTGCCCGACCTTGAACTCGACCCAGGCCATCGGGACCTCGGGCAGCAGCTCGACCAGCGCGCGTTCGGCCTCGCCGACCTCGCAGATCAGCAGGCCCTGCTCGCTGAGGTGGTCCGGAGCGTCGCGCATGATGCGCAGGGCCAGGTCGAGGCCGTCGTCGCCGGCACGCAGGCCCAGCTCGGGCTCGTGCGCGTACTCCCCGGGGAGCGCGTCGGTCTCGTCGTTGGTGACGTAGGGCGGATTGGTCACGATCAGGTCGTAGACCTCGCCGTCCAGCGCGGCGAACAGGTCCGACTTCACGAAATGCACGTTGTCGGCATGCAGGCGCGTCTTGTTCTCAGCCGCCAGCGACAATGCGTCATCACTGATGTCGATGCCGGTGACGTCCCAGTCCGGGTGGTAATGGCCGGTGGCGATCGCGATGCAGCCCGACCCGGTGCACAGGTCGAGCGCGCGATGGACCTCGCGCCCGCCCAACCAGGGTTCGAACCCGGACTCGATCAGCTCGGCGATCGGCGAACGCGGCACCAGCGCGCGCGGATCGGACTTGAAGCTCAGGCCGGCGAACCAGGCCTCGCCGGTCAGGTAGGCGGCCGGGATGCGCTCGCGGATGCGGCGCTCGAACAGCGCCAGCACCTTCGCCTTTTCCGCCGTCGTCACCCGCGACTGGCCGTAGACCGGGCTGAGGTCGTGCGGCATGTGCAGGGCATGCAGGACCAGCTGGGTTGCTTCGTCGAGGGCGTTGTCGTAGCTATGGCCGAACGTCAGCCCTGCCTCGGCGAACAGGCTGCCGCCATGGCGGATCAGGTCGACGAGGGTGACCTGTTCGAAGTCGGCGATGAGGGGGCCGGCGCTCATGGGGTGTTCACGAAGGACATGGGGTAGCCGGCGATTATAGCCGCCGTGACGCAGGCCGCACGGCTATGATTGCGTCCGCAACCATAGTCGGATTGCTCATGTTCAACCGCACCACTGCTTATATCCTCATCGCGGCGCTGGCCGCCGGCCTGGGCCTGTGGGCCGCGATCGGCCATTTCGGGCCGTTGACGCCGGCACCCGCGCAACCCGACCTGCAGGCCGTGCGCCTGTTCGATCCGCCGCGCACCCTGCCCGACTTCAAGCTCGCGCAGTCCGACGGCACGCCGCTGGAACGCGCCGAGCTGCAGGGCCACTGGACGCTGGTCTTCCTGGGTTTCACCCACTGCCCGGACGTCTGCCCGACCACGCTGGCCCAGCTGTCGCACGCCCAGAAGCAGTGGGCGTCGATTCCGCAACCGACCCGGCCCCGCGTCCTGTTCGTGTCGGTCGACCCGGAGCGCGACAGCACCGAGCTCGTCGGCAAGTATGCCCACGCCTTCCACGCCGACACGCTGGCCGCGACCGGCACCCTGCCCGACCTGGAGGCGTTCACCACCTCCCTGAGCATGGTGTTCGCCAAGGCCCCGATCGCCGGGGTCGACGACCCGGCCGCCTACACCATCGACCACAGCGCGACGATCGCGGTGCTGGACACCGAAGGGCGCATGGCCGGCCTGCTGCGCCCGCCCTTCGAGCCTGTGAAGATCGCTGCCGACCTGAAGGCACTGACGGGAGTGCCGGCCGAATGAGCCTCGTGACCGCCCTCACCTACGCACTGCCGCACCGCATGCTGTCCTCGATGGCGCGTGCACTGGCGTACTCCGACAACCCGCGCACCAAGCAGTGGCTGATCGACACGGTGACGAGCCGGTTCGGCGTCGACCTCGCCGAGGCCGCGCAGCCGGATCCCACCGCCTACCCGACCTTCAACAGCTTTTTCACCCGCGCGCTCAAGCCCGGCGCGCGCGTCGCCGACGCCGACGCCGATGCGCTGTTGATGCCCGCGGATGGGCGCATCAGCCAGTGCGGTGCGATCGATGGCGACGGGCGCATCTTCCAGGCCAAGGGCCAATCGTTCACCGCCGGCGAACTGCTCGGTGACGAGGCCCTGGCCGAGGCCTTCAAGGGCGGCGTGTTCGCGACGGTGTACCTGTCGCCGCGCGACTACCACCGCGTGCACATGCCCTGGACCGGGACCCTGCGCGAAACCCTGCACGTCCCGGGCCGGCTCTTCAGCGTGGGCCCGGATGCCGTGCGATCGGTGCCCCGCCTGTTCGCCCGCAACGAACGGCTGGTCTGCCTGTTCGACACCGACTTCGGGCCGATGGCCTCGGTGATGGTCGGCGCGCTGCTCGTATCCGGGGTGGAGACCGTGTGGAGCGGCGAGGAGATCCCGGCCTATGGGGATGCGATCACCCGCAAGGACTGGCGCGCCGAGCACGTCCGCCTGGACCGCTTCGAGGAAATGGCGCGCTTCAACTACGGCTCGACCGTGATCGTGCTCTTGCCGCCCGGATGCTTCGACCTCGCCCCCGGCCTCGGCGCCGAAACACCGGTGCGCCTCGGCCAGCGGCTGGCGACCCGGCGCTGAGCGCCGGGCCTGAGCGGCTCAGTTCGCGCAGCCTTCGAGCTTGAGGCGCTGGCCCGGCTGGATGGTGTAGCGCGGAGCCCGGATACCGTTGGCCTGCGCGAGCTGGCGGGTCCCGCACGAAAACTTGCGCGCGATCGAAGAGAGCGTCTCCCCGCGTTCCACGCGGTGGGTCCGGGGCGCGCTGGAGGACGCGGGAACGGGTGCGGCAGGCGAAGGCGACCCCGGACCACGGCGCACGATCGCCTGGTCGACGTTGGACCGGATGAGCTCCTGGGCGAGTTGGGCGCGCGCCCCCTGCGCGCACCAGCGACGATAAAGGCGGTCGATGCGCTGGGTGGCGGCCAGCCGCGTACCGGTCGGCAGCATCGTGTCGGCCTGGTAGCGCGGGTTGAGGTTGCGCAGCGCGCGCATGTAGCCGTCGCGGCTGCCATCGTTGCCCAGGCAGATGGTCAGCTCATAGATGGAACTGGGATGTTCCAGCACCAGTTGGACGGGACGTGCGTCGACTTTCGGGAACTCGATGCCGTACTGCCTGGGATGCAGGAACAGCCAGGCGGCGGCAATGACCATCGGCACGTAATCACGGGTTTCCGCCGGGAACTCGTTGTAGACCGCCTCGTCCCAGAAATCCTGGCCGGGATGTTCGCGCGCGACCCGCCGGGCACGTCCTTCGCCGCCGTTGTATGCGGCGAGCGCCATCTCGATGTTGCGGTTCAACTCGCGCATGCGCTCGTCGAGGTAGGCGACGCTGGCCTCGGATGCGGCATAGGGATCGAAGCGGGTGTCGAAACCCGTGGAATCGCGGCCCAGGCCAAAGCGCTGCCCCGTGGCCGGCATGAACTGCATGGGGCCGGCGGCTCCGGCCCGCGACTGCGCGTGTACCTTGCCGTTCGACTCCTTGGCCATGATCCCGAAGAGCAATGCCTCTGGCAGGCCAGCGCGCTCGTAGTGGGGCCACATCAGGTGGCGCATGTACTGGTAGTTCTCGTAGCTGTTCATCAGCGACGGCCGCATGTCGGTCAGCCACCTGCGGATGCCGGCCTGCACGGCCGGGTTGTACTTGACCATCTCGTCGAAGGCATGGCGCTGGTCGGCCAGCAGGGCGGCCGCATGCGCGGTCTCCGGCACGTCGGCGGCAAGCGGGTCGGACTCGCCTTCGGCGAGCGCCACGTGGTCGGGTTCGGCCACGCCCGGGTCGGGCTGGCCGGCGAAGGGGTCGCGGGCGTCCATGTCCTGCTTCAGCAGCCGCTTGTAGGTCGCCAGCAGGGTCATCGGCGAGCAGCCCCGCTGCTCCGTGCAGTCCGCCAGCACGTCCTCCATGTCCTCCAGCGCGGAATCGCCCTCGGTGATGCCAGCCGGATCGGCGTTCGCCGTCATCACCCGCGCCTCCAGGTAACGGGCCTCGGCCGCGTCCATGCGTTCGGCGAGGGCATCGACCGCCTGCTGGTCGCGTCGAGACAGCGCCTCGGCATCGGTGGGAATGGAAACAAGGGCGGCGAGCACCAGCGAGAGCACGGTCGCCAGGCGCGGCGCCGGAAGAAAAGCAACGTCGGACATGGACTGCAAAAGATGAAGACTGCGTGATCGTGCAGGTTAGCGCCTGCGCCACCCGCCCCACAACCACGCGGACCGTGATCACGGAAACAGCATCCGGTCAGGATGACGATCGCATGCCGGCTGCCACTAGAATCGAATCACCCCATACGGAGCCACGCATGGAACCGATCCTCATTGGCAAGTCCCTCACCCCGCCGGATGCCCTGCCTGCCACGCACGGGCACGTGCTGCTGCCGGCGGCGCTGGGCAATCGACACGGACTGGTGGCGGGCGCCACCGGGACCGGCAAGTCGGTGAGCCTGATGGTGCTGGCCGAAGGATTCTCCCGGATTGGCGTGCCGGTGTTCATGGCCGACGTGAAGGGCGACATCGCCGGCCTGGCGATGCCGGGGACGATGAACGATGGGATCGCATCCCGGCTGGATACGATCGGGATCGAGGACTATGCCAATGAGGGCAGTCCGGTCGTGTTCTGGGACCTGTTCGGCAAGCTCGGCCATCCGGTCCGCACCACGATCAGCGAGATGGGCCCCACCCTGCTGTCCCGCATCCTGGAGCTGAACGACACGCAGACCGGGGTCCTCGAGATCGTGTTCCGCCTGGCCGACGACCGGGGCTTGCTGCTGCTCGACCTGGAGGACCTCCGGGCACTGCTCACCCTGGTCGCCGGTGAGCGCAAGGACATTTCGACGAAGTACGGCCTCGTCTCCACGGCGTCCATTGGCGCGATCCAGCGCGCCCTGCTACGGCTCGAGGGCGAAGGCGCCGGGCTGTTCTTCGGTGAACCGGCACTCGACCTGGCCGACCTGATGCGCACGACCGCCGATGGGCGCGGGGTGATCAATCTGCTGGCCGCGGATGCACTGGTGCTCAAACCGCGGCTGTACTCGAGCTTCCTGCTGTGGCTGATGTCCGAACTGTTCGAGCAGCTGCCCGAGGTGGGCGACCTCGACAAGCCGAAGCTGGTGTTCGTGTTCGACGAAGCCCACCTGCTGTTCGACGACGCCCCCCCGGCGCTCCGCCAACGGGTCGAACAGGTCGTTCGCATCATCCGTTCGAAGGGCGTGGGCGTGTATTTCTGCTCGCAGTTCCCGGACGACATCCCGGACGAGATCCTTGGCCAACTCGGCCACCGCGTCCAACACGCCCTGCGCGCCTACACCCCACGCGACCAGAAAGCCGTGAGGACGGCAGCCGAGACCTTCGTCGCCAACCCTGCGCTGGACGTGGTGGACACCATTTCCCGGCTCGGCACCGGCGAGGCGCTGGTATCGACGCTGCAGGACAAGGGCATACCCCTGCCGGTCCAGCACACGCTCGTGGCACCGCCTCGCTGCCGGATGGGAGCGATCACCGGACCGGAACGCGCGGCCGTGCGTGCGGGGAGCCCGGTGGGCACGCGCTACGACGCGGCCGTGGACCGCGAATCCGCGGCCGAGATCCTGGCGGCGAAAGCTGGAAAGGCCACCGAGGACGCTGGCACCCCCGCCGCCCGCACCCGCGAGGCGGACGATGCCGAGGACGGGGGGTTCGGGCAGGCCATCAAGGATGCGGTTTTCGGCACCCGGCGCCGGCAGGGCATGCTGGAGTCCATGGCGAAGCAGACGGCCCGCACGGTCGGCAGCCGCATCGGCAACCAGATCGTGCGCGGCCTGTTGGGCGGGATACTCGGCAGCAAACGCTGACCTGCCGATGCTGCGGACGCAAATGGCGAGCGGCGCCGCTGGGGTATAGTCCCGCGCTTGCCGGCGGCCCAGCGCCGGACCGATCCAACGCAGGCAGACACCGTCCATGAACCAGCCCCCCGCCATTCGACGCTCCGCTATCGACCGTTTCCTCAACGTCATCGAGAAGGGGGGCAATGCGCTGCCTCATCCGGTCACCCTGTTCGCCCTGATGGCGGTGGCGGTGGTAGTGCTCTCCTGGGTCTGCTCGCAGCTCGACCTGTCGGTCGCGCACCCGGTGACCGGCGAGGCGATCCGGCCCGTCAACCTGCTGAGCGTCGATGGCCTGCACCGCATCCTCGACGGCCTGATCACCAACTTCACCGGGTTCGCGCCACTGGGCACGGTGCTGGTGGCGCTGATCGGCATCGGCGTGGCGGAGCACAGCGGCCTGATCGGCGCCGCGCTGCGCCTGCTGGTGCTTTCGGCACCCCGGCGCCTGTTGACCTTCGTGGTCGTGTTCGCCGGCATCATGTCCAACATGGCCTCGGAGATCGGCTACGTGCTGCTGGTCCCCCTGGCCGGCCTGATCTTCATCGCCGCCGGACGCCACCCGATCCTCGGCATGGCCGCCGCCTTCGCCGGCGTGTCGGGCGGTTACTCGGCCAACCTGCTGCTGGGCACCATCGATCCCCTCCTGGCCGGCCTCTCGCAGGAGGCCGCGCGCATCATCGACCCCGCGTACGAGGTGAACGCCGCCGCCAACTGGTACTTCATGATCGCCTCCACGCCGGTGATTGCGCTGCTGGGCACGGTGGTGACGGAAAAGGTGGTCGCGAAGCGGTTCCCGGACGCGCCACAGGTGCAGGGCGAAACGCAGGAAATCGAAGCCATGCGGCCCGAGGAGAAGCGTGGCCTGTGGTTCGCCCTGCTGGCATCGCTGGCCCTGACCCTGCTGGTGCTGTGGGGCACGGTGCCCGCCGATGGCTTCCTGCGCGCACCGGACGGCGACCTGCTGCGCTCGCCGTTCCTGCGCGGGATCGTCGCGATCATCTTCGCCTACGGCGTCGTGGCCGGCATCGCGTACGGGATCGGCGCGGGCACGATCCGCAACGACGCCGACGTCATCCAGGGCATGAGCAAGTCCATGGAGACCCTGGGCACCTACCTTGTGCTGATCTTCTTCGCGGCGCAGTTCGTGGCCTTCTTCAACTGGACCCAGCTCGGCCTGATCTTCGCCATCGAAGGCGCGGGGTTCCTGAAGGCCATCGACCTGCCGGCCGCCCCGCTGTTCATCGCGTTCATCGTGCTCACGGCCACCGCCAACCTGTTCATGGGGTCGGCGTCGGCCAAGTGGGCGCTGATGGCGCCGGTGTTCATCCCGATGTTCATGCTCCTGGGCTACTCGCCGGAAATGACCCAGATCGCCTATCGCATCGGCGATTCGGTCACCAACATCATCTCGCCGATGATGAGTTACTTCGCACTGATCATCGCGTTCCTGCAGCGTTACGAGCCCAAGGCTGGCATCGGCACGGTGGTCGCCACCATGTTGCCCTACTCGATCGCATTCCTGATCGGCTGGACGGTGCTGTTCACGATCTGGATCATGGCGGGCTGGCCGATCGGGCCGGAAGCGCCCCTCGAGTACCTGCCGGCAGGTTGACGGATGGGGCGCTGGAGACCGCCGCCCGAGCGCAGCACGGCGCTGATCACCCGCCACGGCCATGACCGGCTGAAAGCCGAGCTGGACGAGCTGTGGCGGGTGCGACGCCCCGAAGTGGTGGCCGCGCTCGCCGCGGCCGCCGCGGAGGGCGACCGCTCCGAGAACGCCGAATACACCTATCGCAAGAAGCAACTGGGCGACATCGACCGGCGGGTACGCTACCTGAGCAAGCGGGTGCCGGCGCTGAAGGTGGTGGACGCCGCGCCCGGCGACCCCGGGGCGGTGTTCTTCGGCGCCTGGGTGGAAGTGGAGCGGATCGAGGACGGCGAGTGTCGCCGCTACCGCATCGTCGGGCCGGACGAGACCGACGCGTCGCGGGGCTGGATCAGCATCGATTCGCCGCTGGCCCGGGCCATGCTCAAGCGGCGGCTGGACGACGAGTTCGAGGCACTGCTGCCAAGCGGGCCGGCCCGCTTCGTGATCGTCGACGTGGACTACCCGGGCTGACCACCGGGAGACAGCCGCGCCAACGTGCGCTGGGCGACCCGGCAAAGAAAAAGGCGGGGAAAACCCCGCCTTTTGAGCGCGCCAGAAGCAGCATTCCCACCAACGAGGGGCCATGCAGGCGCCTGCGGGCTCTTCGGGATACCCGCGGCGTGGAGCCACTCCGCGCGCCGTGGAGCCATGATACGCCCCCAGACGCCCGATTTCTCCCGAAATGCGCTCCCGATGACACCGGTTGTTCAGGTTGAGGCTTCGGACCGCGTCAGCGGAATGCGGGACGCCTCGAACCCGCCTTCAACCAGACCCGCAACCTCCCGGCGACGCCTCAATCGCCGAAGGCGACCTCGCCGTACAGGTCGTGCTCGTCGCTGCCCATGATCTCGACATCCACGAACTCACCGGGCTTGAGGCCGGCCTCGAAGCCGTTCTGGATCTGCACGAGGCCGTCGATCTCCGGCGCATCCGCCATCGAACGGGCGATCGCCAGGTCGCCGTCAATCGCATCGACGAGGCAACGCTGCGTCGTACCCACCTTGGCCTCGAGCTTCGCCGTGGAAATGTCGGCCTGCAGCTCCATGAAGCGGGCCAGGCGCTCCTGCTTCACCTCTTCCGGCACCGCGTCGGGCAGGTCGTTGGCCGCAGCGCCCTCGACCGGCGAATACGCGAAGGCGCCGACGCGGTCGAGCTGGGCCTCTTCCAGGAAATCCAGCAGCGCCTCGAACTCCGCGTCCGTCTCGCCGGGGAAACCCACAATGAACGTGCTGCGGATGGTGATGTCCGGGCAGATGTCGCGCCAGCGCTGGATGCGCTCGAGCGTCTTGTCGACGGCACCAGGGCGCTTCATCAGCTTGAGGATGCGCGGGCTGGCGTGCTGGAACGGGATGTCCAGGTAGGGCAACAGCTTGCCCTCGGCCATCAGCGGAATGACATCGTCGACATGCGGATACGGATACACGTAATGCAGGCGCGTCCACAAGCCCAGCTCCGACAGGCCCTCGCACAAGGCCTTCATGCGCGTCTGGTACGCCTTGCCGCGCCATTCGCGCTCGGCGTACCTGAGATCCACGCCGTAGGCGGAGGTGTCCTGCGAGATCACCAGCAGTTCCTTGACGCCGCCCATCGCCAGCTTCTCGGCCTCGCGCAGCACCTGGTCGACCGGCCGGCTCGCGAGGTCGCCACGCATCGACGGGATGATGCAGAAGCTGCACCGGTGGTTGCAGCCCTCGGAAATCTTCAGGTACGCGTAGTGCTTCGGCGTCAGCTTCAGGCCGTGGTCGGGCACCAGGTCGACGAAGGGGTCGTGCCTCGGCGGCAACGCGGTGTGCACCGCGCGCATCACGCTGGCGTAGTCCTGCGGGCCGCTGATCGACAGTACGCCCGGGTGCGCCTCGCGGATCACCTCTTCACGCTTGCCCAGGCAGCCGGTGACGATCACCTTGCCGTTCTCGGCCATCGCCTCACCGATCGCGTCGAGCGACTCGGCCACGGCGGAATCGATGAAGCCGCAGGTGTTGACCACGACCACGTCGGCATCGTCGTAGCTCGGCACGAGGTCGTACCCCTCGACCTTCAACTGGGTCAGGATGCGTTCTGAATCAACGAGCGCCTTGGGACAACCGAGGCTGACGAAACCGACTTTGGGATTGGCGATGGACATACGGACCACGAATCAGGAATTGGGACGTTACGGCCAACGCGTGGCCGGAAGGCCTGGACCATCCACAAGGACGCGGACGGACGTGGCGTTGGAGAACCGTACGCGGGGCGCCGCGGAAGGGCCTGGCCTTTCAGGACACGCCGTGAACCCATCCATGGGGGCTCGGACGCGGCATCCATGCCGCGTACGGTCCTGAAAGGCCAGGCCCTCCCACGTCGATGGAGTAGGCGGGCAGGCGAATGCGTCGTCTGGCTCGGATGACGAAGCAGGGCGCGAATTATAGCGCCGGCGCTAGAATCGACCCCGAACACGCCGCGTCCAGCCCTACCCCCACCTGAACGGAGGCATGCCGATGGCCCACCCCGACACGGCCCGCCACGCCCAAGGACACCCGCACGACGCCCGCCATGGCTTCAAACGCGATCGCCACGGCGATCCCGCGACCCGGGCCGCTGAGGGCGCCTGGCCACGCGCGCGGGCGTTCCTGGAGGAGACCCTGCGATGAAGATTCCGGCCCACGAATGGCACCTGCACCCGCAACTGGCCGAGGACACGCACCCGGTCGCGCAGCTGCCCCTCAGCGAGCTCCGCCTCATGGATGACGCCCACCATCCGTGGTTGATCCTCGTGCCGCGGGTCCCCGACGCGCGCGAGCTTACGGACCTGCGCGCCTCGGAACGCGCCGCGCTGACACGGGAGATCGACGCCGCCAGCCGCGTGCTGCTGGCGCAATTCAAGCCCGACAAGCTCAACGTGGCGGCGCTCGGCAACATGGTCGAACAACTGCACGTGCACGTGATCGCACGCTTCCGCAACGATATCGCCTGGCCCAGGCCGGTCTGGGGCACGGCCACCGCGGCCCCCTACTCACCTGAGGCCCTGGTGGTACGCATCACCGCGTTGCGTGGTGCACTGGATGGGTGAGCGTCCCGGACGCCCCCGCGTCAGCTGGCTGTCCGACGACGCGCTTTGCGTGACGCTCGGCGATGGCATCGACGATGCCACGATCGCCCGGGTACACGCCCTGGCGACGCAACTCGCCGCCACGCGGCCGGCCGGGGTGCTGGACCTGGTGCCCGCGTATGCAAGCGTTGGCGTGTTCTTCGATGCCGACGGCATCGGGCCCGACCGGGTATGCGCCTGGCTCCGGTCCGAACTGGAGCGCGACGCACCCGTGTCCGCCCCCGCCGATGCGCGCGTGGTCGACGTGCCAGTCTGCTACGGCGGCACGCTTGGCCCCGATCTCGACGACGCCTCCCGGGCGCTCGGAATGTCGCCGGGCACCCTGATTGAACGGCACGCCGCCGGCGATTACGCGGTGGCGATGATCGGTTTCGCGCCGGGTTTCCCGTACCTGTCCGGCCTCGACCCTGCGCTGGCGCTCCCCCGCCTTGCGACCCCGCGCACCTGCATCCCCGCGGGATCGGTGGCAATCGGGGGCGCACAGACCGGCATCTACCCCCGCGACAGCCCGGGGGGCTGGCAGATCCTCGGGCGCACGCCCCTGCGCCTGTTCGACCCGTCGCGACCGCAACCGGCCCTGCTCCAGCCCGGTGACCGGGTACGCTTCAGGCCGGTCGATGAGGACACGTTCCGGGCCATCGCCGGAGCCGAGCGATGAGGCAGGCGACCCTCGAAGTCATCGTGCCCGGTCCGCTGACCACCGTGCAGGACCGCGGCCGCACCGGCTTCCGCCATGTCGGCGTGGCCCGCGCCGGCGCATTGGACCCTGATGCGGCCGCGCTTGCGAACCGGCTGGTCGGAAACGCCGATGACGCCGCGGTGCTGGAAATGACGCTGGCCGGCGTCACGCTGGCCTTCGATGTTCCCCTCAGGGTCGCCTTGTGCGGCGCGCTCGCCGACATGGCCCATATCGCCCGCGACGGCACCTGCACGAGTCTCGGCCATGGCCGCCCGCTCCGCCTGCCGCCCGGGCGGCTGCGCGTCGGCCGCCTGCGCCTGGGCGTGCGCGCGTGGCTGGCGATCGCGGGGACCGTTTCGCTGCCCCAAGTGATGGGCAGCCGCAGCACCGATCTTCGCGGCGGCTTCGGAGGCCTGGGAGGGCGTGCACTCGCCCGCGGCGACCGCGTCTCGATGCGGGTCCCGGCACTGGACGTCGATACGCCGTCAGGTCCGTCCTGGTGGGTGGAGTTCGACGACCCCATCGACCACGGCGTCGACCTGCACTACGTCCCTTCCGCGCATCCCGCCGCGGCCGGACTCGCAGCCGGCGCGTGGACCGTCGACCCTCGCAGCAACCGCCAGGGCCTGCGCCTGCAGGGGCCGGCGCTGGAATCGCCGCGCATGGACATCGTCTCCGGGCCGGTCGCACCCGGCACCCTGCAACTGCCGCCGGACGGGCATCCCATCGTGCTGCTGGCCGATGCCCAGACCACCGGGGGTTATCCACGCCTCGGGCATGTGTGTGCCGCCGACCTCCCGCGCTTGGCGCAGGTCGCGCCTGGGCAGCGCATTCGCTGGACGCCGGTCGACCTCGAGGGATCGCGCGTGCTCCGGCGGCAGCGGCAGGCGCGCTGGAAGCGGCTCGCGCACCTGCTCGATACCCGGCTCGATCCATGGATGGGCTAACCTGTCGGATCAAGGGAAGGCCCGACGACATGCGGCATATCGACTTCAATTGCGACCTGGGCGAGGGCTGCGGCGACGACGCCGCGATCATCCCGCTGCTCAGCTCCGCCAGCATCGCCTGCGGCGGCCACGCCGGGGACGACGCCACCATGCGAGCCACGCTGCGCCTGTGCCGGGACCATGGCGTGGCCGCGGGTGCGCACCCGGGCTTCGTCGACCGGGAGCACTTCGGCCGTCGCGAACTCGACGCCGGCCCCGGCCAGGTGATGCTCCTGGTCACCGCGCAGCTGCGCCGCCTCACGCGCATCGCGGACGAGGAAGGCATGCGGTTGGCGCACGTCAAGCCGCACGGCGCGCTCTACAACATGGCCGCCCGCGACCGCGCCATCGCGGATGCGATCGTCGAAGCGGTCGCCGGATTCGATCCCGACCTGATTATCTACGGCCTGTCGGGATCGGCGCTGACCGATGCGGCGGGCGCGAATGGCCTGCGCGTCGCCCACGAGGTGTTTGCCGAACGGGGCTATGGGCCCGATGGCCGGCTGCTGCCGCGAACCGCCCCGGGCGCGGTGCTGGACAGCATCGAGGCCGCCGTGGCCCAGGCCTGCGCGCTGGCACGCAACGGGACGCTTACCTTGCCCGACGGAGAAGTCCTGGAGTTGCAGGCCGACACGCTCTGCCTGCATGGGGACCGGGCGGACGCCGCCGGCTTCGCCCGTGCGTTGCGCGCGGCACTGGAGGCCGAGGGTCTGGACATCCGGTCCCCCGGGGCGCCCGCGTGAACTACTGGCCCCTGCTGGGCGTGCTGGTGGTGGTGCTCGGCTTCGTCCTTCGTTTCAATCCGGTGGTGGTGGTGGTCTCGGCCGGACTGGTCAGCGGTTTGCTCGCCGGCATGTCCCTGCCGGACCTGCTGTCGCTGCTCGGCACCAGCTTCGTCTCGAACCGTGCCCTGCTGCTGTTCGTGTTCACCCTGCCGACGATCGGCCTGCTGGAACGCGCCGGGCTGCGCGAGCATGCGATCCAGTGGATCTCCACCTGGACCCGTCTGACGCTGACCCGGTTGCTGGTGGCCTATCTCGGCGTCCGCCAGGTGCTGAGCATGCTCGGGCTCATCGACGTCGCGGGCCACGCGCAGACCGTCCGGCCGCTGCTCGCCCCGATGTCGACGTCCGCGGCGACGAAGGATCACGGCAGGCCGCTGGACAGCCAGGAACTGCAGCGGGTGCATGCGCTCGGCGCGGCGACGGACAATGTCGGCCGGTTCTTCGGCGAGGACGTGTTCCTCGCGTTCGGCGCGGTGCTGCTGATCCAGGGCTTCTATGCCGAACACGGGATCAGCCTCGAGCCGCTGCAGATCGCCCTGTGGGCCCTGCCCACCGCCATCGCCGCCTTCGTCATCCACGCCGTGCGCATCCAGGTATTCGAGCGCGGATTGCGGCGCCGGCTCGCCGCCTCCGCGGAGGCGGACGATGCTGGGTCTTGAGCTCTTCTACTGGATCCTCGGCGGCATCCTGCTGTACGCCGGCCTGCGAAACGCGCGCGAGCGACGCTATGCGCATGCCGCGTTCTGGTCGCTGGTCGCCGCGCTGTTCGCCGGCGGGCGGTACGTTCTCGAGGCCAATGCCGCAGGCGATCCCCTGCCCTCCCGGGTCGCGGGCGCCACCGTCCTCGCACTGGCCGTGTTGGCGCCGCGCATGCGCCGCGAACACCTCGAAGAGGCGCCCGAGGCCCAGCGACGCGCTTCCGCCGCGCGCCTGGGTCACCGGTTGTTCGGGCCGGCCCTGCTGATCCCGGTGGTCACCGTCCTGGTGGTGCTGTTCGGCGAGCGCGTGGGCTGGGGCGGATATCGGCTGTTCGGCGCGGGCAGCATCACCCTGATCGGCCTGGCCCTGGCCAGCATCCTGGCGGCCCTCGCCGCGATCCGGGTGACCGGGGAGACGCCTCGCATGGCACTCGTCGAAGGCCGCCGCCTCCTCGACACGATGGGCTGGGCCGCGTTGCTGCCACTCGTGCTCGCGACGCTGGGCGGCGTGTTCGGTGCCAGCGGCGTCGGCGAGGCCGTCGCCCATCTGGTGTCCGGCGTGATCCCCACCGACAGCCGGTTCGCCTGCATCGTGGCGTACGGGCTGGGCATGGCGCTCTTCACCATCATCATGGGCAACGCCTTCGCGGCGTTCCCGGTCATGACCGCGGGCATCGGCCTGCCCCTGCTGATCCTCCAGCATGACGCCAATCCGGCGATCCTCGGTGCGCTCGGCATGCTGACCGGATACTGCGGCACCCTGCTGACGCCCATGGCGGCGAACTTCAACCTGGTCCCGGCGGCGCTGCTGGAGCTCGACGATCCCAACGGCGTGATCCGCGCACAGGTGCCCACCGCGCTGCCGCTGCTGCTGGTCAACCTGCTGCTGATGTACTGGCTGGCATTCACGTTCTGAGCCGGAGAATCGCGTCCATGCCCCCCGTCCGCGTCGCCACCGTCCTGCTGACCGGCTTCGAACCGTTCGGCGGCGAGGCCGGCAATCCCAGTTGGGACGCCGTACGCGCGCTCGACGGTGCACGCATCGCCGGGCATCGCGTCGTGGCGCGGTGCCTGCCGGTCGAGTTCGGCACCTCGCTCAAGGTCCTGCGCGCTGCGCTACGCGAACTGAAGCCGGCCCTGGTGATCTGCGTGGGCCAGGCCGGAGGCCGCGCGCAGCTGTCACTCGAACGGATCGGCATCAACGTGGACGATGCACGCATTGCCGACAACGCCGGCGCCCGGCCGATCGACACCGCCGTCGTCGAAGGCGGCCCCGACGCCTACTTCAGCACGCTGCCGATCAAGGCCATGCGCCAGGCCCTGAATGCGGCGGGGATTCCAGCCGAGATCTCGCAGACCGCGGGGACCTACGTCTGCAACCACGTGCTGTATGGCCTGATGCATGCGTTGCGTCGCCAAACGCGCGTACGCGGCGGCTTCGTCCACGTACCGTACTCGCCGGCCCAGGCCAGCGGCCATCCGGGAGCCCCCAGCCTGCCCGTTGAGACCCTCGTGGCCGGGCTTCGCATCGCCGTGCGCTGCGCCCTGACCACGCCGCACGACATCCGCGTCGCCGCCGGCGCCACCCACTGACCCTGGAGCCCCCATGCACCGCCCACTCCTGACCGCCTGCCTCCTGATCGCCTGCACGCTGCCGGCCACCCATGCCGCCACGCAAGGCCACTACGACCGCAAGGCAGAGGAAGCCCGCCAACTGCAGCAGCGCAACGTCACGATCTTCATCGACGTCGACTTCGGCGCCCGGAAGACCGGTGCGGCCGACGAGCTCAACCAGTCCCACCAGGCCTTCAATCGCCAGGGCTTCCGCGTGGTCGACGTGGTCGGCTACACGGAAAACGGCGACCTGCAGGGGTTCTTCGTCACCTACGCACGGGACTGATCCCGGAGACCCGGGCCAGGGGGTACGGCCGGGCAATCGATACCCCTATCGCACCGCTCAGGTCCGCGGCAACGTCACTCCGGTCTGCCCCTGGTACTTGCCGCCCCGGTCCTTGTACGAGGTTTCGCAGACTTCGTCCGACTGGAAGAACAGCATCTGCGCGACGCCTTCGTTGGCGTAGATGCGCGCAGGAAGCGGCGTGGTGTTGCTGAACTCCAGCGTCACGTGGCCTTCCCACTCGGGCTCGAGCGGGGTGACGTTGACGATGATGCCGCAGCGCGCGTAGGTGCTCTTGCCGAGGCAGACCACCAGCGTGTCGCGCGGGATGCGGAAGTACTCCACCGTGCGCGCCAGGGCGAAGGAGTTCGGCGGGATGATGCAGACGTCCGACTCGACGTCGACGAAGCTGCCCGGGTCGAAATGCTTCGGATCGACGATCGTCGAGTTGATGTTGGTGAACACCTTGAACTCGCGCGAGCAGCGCACGTCGTAGCCGTAGCTGGAGGTGCCGTAGCTGACGATGCGTTCGCCCGCGACATGCTTGACCTGGCCGGGCTCGAAGGGCTCGATCATGCCCTGCTCCCCGGCCATGCGGCGGATCCAGCGGTCAGACTTGATGCTCATGCCTTGCGGTCCATCTGTGAGGTTCACCCGGTGATGCGGAAACCGCGATTCTAGCCTCCGCGCGCACCGGGGCGCACGACGGGCTCAATCCTGGACGAGCGAGGCGGAGATCGAAGCCGCGGCGCGAGGCCGCCGTGCAAGGGCCGCCGCCACCGCCCGGGCCGCCTCCCGATAGGCCATGGCCACGGCCGAGTCAGGCGCCGCGGCCACCACCGGCACGCCCGCATCGCCCTGCGTCCGGATGGCGACGTCGAGCGGCAGGCTGCCCAGCAGTGGCACACCGTACTGGTCCGCCATCGCGCACGCGCCCCCGCTGCCGAAGACGTGCTCGGCATGGCCGCAGTGGGAGCAGACGTGCACGGCCATGTTCTCGAGCAGGCCCAACACCGGCACCTCCACCTTTTCGAACATCTTCAATGCCTTGCGGGCATCGAGCGTTGCCACTTCCTGGGGCGTGGTCACGATCAGCGCCCCGGCGACCGGAATCTTCTGGGACAGGGTCAACTGGATGTCCCCGGTCCCCGGTGGAAGGTCGACCACGAGGTAGTCCAGTTCCCGGTCACCGCCCCACCGCGTCTGCTCCAGCAACTGGGTCAGCGCAGAGGTCGCCATCGGGCCGCGCCAGATCATCGGGGTGTCCTGGTCGACCAGCAGGCCGATCGACATGGCTTCCACCCCATGGGCACGCATCGGCTCGATGGTCTTGCCATCGGGGCTGTCCGGACGCCCCGAGAGGCCCAGCATGGCCGGGATGCTGGGGCCATAGATGTCGGCGTCGAGCACACCCACCGCCGCGCCATCGGCCGCGAGCGCCAACGCCAGGTTGACCGCCGTCGTGGATTTGCCGACACCTCCCTTGCCGGACCCGACCGCGAGGATGTTGCGGATCCCGGGGCGCGGCGTGAGGTTGGGCTGGACGGCGTGGGCGGGAATGGGCATTGCGATCCTTGAGTGCAGTCGCCGCGCGTCGCGGCAAGCGCTCATTCTACGCGCGCAGCACTCCATACCCCACCGAAGGTCCACACGTCATGTGGACGCCAGCCTGTCCCGTGGGATAGGGTCGGTTTCAGGGGGAACCGTTCAGCCGTGATGCAGGTAGGCCACTCCGATGCGGGCATGGCCGCGCCGGACAGGCAGACAGGCATCCAGGGGGCTCATCCACACGCATTGACCGCCCACCGCGGTCGATGACCCGGGCTGCATGCCGGGACGTGGGCCCATGCGCATTCCTTCCTACATGCAGGAAAGCAGACCCATCCCAGAACGAGCCAAGGATTCATGAAGATCAACACACACAGCCTGCGAATCGCAGCCGCGTGCCTGTCGCTGGCAGCCGGTTGCGCATTCGCCCGCGAGCCCATCCCGGCGGATTCGTTCGCCCGGGTACCGGCAATCCAGTCGGTAACCATGAGCACCGACGGCAAGAACCTCGTCGCCCTGATCGCCTCGCCGGACACCGACTACCGGGAAACCGCGATCGCATCGTGGAACCTCGACGCGCCGGATCGTGGCCCCGTCATCACGCCCTCCGGCGACCGGATGAAATTCGTTTACGCCGGCGCCATGAAGGCGGACCGGGTCCTGGCCGTGGCCCGCCAGGAGTGGACCGGCGCGCTGGGCGGTTGCGGCGAGGGTCGCACGACCGGCTCGACCCGCACGTTCGTCACCAAGACCTACCTCACCGACACCGGCCTGGAAGAGTTCGACGAAGCCTTCGCCGACAAGCGCGGCGGTGCCGGCGTAGGCGTGAGCGACGCGATGCAGCGCTGCTTCGAGCTGACCGGGTCGGCGAGCCTCGTGAACACGCTGCCGCTGGATCCCGAGAACGTCATCATCTCCCAGACGAACATGCTGACGCTGGGGTCCAACTTCCTGCTCTACAACCTGCGCACCGAGCAGACCAAACTGCTCTTCAAGGGCGGTCGCAGCGAACAACCGGGCCTGTTCGACCCGCGTACCGGCGACCTGCTGACGCAAACGAAGCTGGAAGCGATCTCCGGCACCGAGTACGAGCAGCAGATCCTGATCAAGAATCCGGAGAGCGGCGAATTCGAAACCCACGACAACCTGACCACGAAGCTCAGCGAGCGGCATTCGCTGGACATCGTGGGACGGGACGAGCAGAGCGGGAAGTTCTATGTGCTGACCGACCTGTTCTCCGACCAGGTGCAGGCATGGATGTACGACCCGAAGGCGCGGAAGTTCGATGCCGAGGCGCTCGTCGCCCATCCGCAGTTCTCCATCGGCAGCATCATCCTGGGTTCGCAGCCGAGCAACTTCAACAAGGTGCTGGGCTTCACCGTCAGCGGTCCGCAAACCGAGGTGGTCTATACCGACCCCACGATGAAGTCGATCCACGACGGCCTGAAGGCGGCATTCCCGGGGCAGAGCGTTTCCCTCCAGGGTTACAACGACGACCTGTCGCGGGTGCTCTTCGCCACCTCCAGCGCGCAGAACCCGCCGTCCTACCACCTGCTGCTTGATCGCAAGCAGGTCAAGCTGCTCGGCAACTCGCGTCCGTGGATGGACACCGCCTCGATCGGCACCCAGGAGTGGGTCACCTACCCGGCCCGCGACGGCATGCAGATCCCGGCGATCCTCGACCTGCCGGCCGGGTGGTCGCGCGGCGACGGTCCCCTGCCGACGATCATCCATCCGCATGGCGGCCCCTGGGCACGCGACGGCGCCGGCTGGGACGGCTCCGGGTGGGTTCCGTTCCTGACGTCGCGCGGCTACGCCGTGCTGCGTCCGCAGTACCGTGGCTCCGCCGGCCTGGGCCGCGACCTGTGGCTGGCGGGTGACGGCCAGTGGGGCCAGACCATGCAGGACGACAAGGACGATGCCGCCGCCTGGCTGGTCCAGCAGGGCATTGCCGCCCAGGACCGCATCGCGATCTTCGGCTATTCCTACGGTGGCTTCGCCGCCGCGGCCGCGGTCGTCCGCCCGAACAGCCCGTACCAGTGCGCAATCTCCGGTGCGCCGGTGACGGACCTGGGGCGGATTGGGATGTCGTGGTCGGACAACCGCCTCCAGCGCATCCTGCAGGGCAACACGGTCAAGGGCATGGACCCGATGCGCAACACCGACAAGGCCAACATCCCGGTCCTGCTGTACGTGGGCGATCGCGACGTGCGTACGCCGAAGTTCCATGCCGAGGACTTCTATGCCGCGGTGAAGGGCCGGGTGGACGCCAGGCTGGAGATCATCCCGGACATGCCGCACAGCATGCCCTGGTACTACCGACACCAGGTCCAGACCCTCGATCTGATCGAGGACTACCTGGCCAACGATTGCGGCCCGGGCGGTCTCTGACCCGTCCGGACGCCGTGCGGCGGGCCCCCGGGCCCGCCGTTCATTCCCGCGGGCGGGATGCCTCGCGGACCATGAACAGGCCCCTTTACGAGAACCCGGTTACGGGATCAAGACATCCCGGGCCAGGCATTTGATTTTCGTTAATGGACCTGCTTACACTCCCTTAACACAGGCAAACCGTCGTCTGTGTTTTCGGGGATCCACCACATTAGGGGAAGCACCACCATGCAAGTTGCTGGTAAGAAGCGCCTGACCATGAACAGGCTCCCGCTCTTTGTCGCCATGCTCGGCTGCCTGTACGGCGCGCCGGCCCTGGCGCAGGACGCGAATGAAACCGAGACCGAGGCCCAGGCCGAGGAAGCGCCGGCCCAGCCGGCCAATGCCCAGCCGACCGAGCTCGAGAAGATCACGGTCACCGGCTCGCTGCTGCGCCGCGTGGAGTACGACTCCATCTCGCCGGTCCAGGTCATCACCGCCGACACCGCCGTGGAAATCGGCCAGATCGATGCCGGTGAGTTCCTGCAGCAGTCCAGCGTGGCTGCCGGCTCCACCCAGATCAACAACCAGTTCGGCGGCTTCGTGATCGAAGGCGGCCTCGGCGTGCAGACCGTCGGCCTGCGCGGCCTCGGCGCCAACCGCACCCTGGTCCTGCTGGACGGCAAGCGTCCCGGCCCGTCCGGCACCCGCGGCCAGGTCCAGGCCTTCGACCTCAGCGTCCTGCCGACGAGCGTGATCCAGCGCGTCGAGATCCTGAAGGACGGCGCCTCGTCGATCTACGGCTCCGACGCCGTGGCCGGCGTGGCCAACTACATCACCCGTCGCAACATCGACCGTCCGGAAGTCACCATCAACGGCCGCATGCCGTTCGACGGCGGCGGCGAGACGTTCTCCATCTCCGGCGCGACCGGCTGGAACTTCGACAACAGCAGCATCGTGGTCGGCGCCGAGTGGCAGAAGTACGAGCCGCTGAAGGTCGGTGACCGCGACTTCTTCAGCTGCCCCGAAGACCTGTTCTGGGACGAGAACGGCAACCGCCTGGACCGCGAAGACCGCTCCATCCTGGCGGGCACCGACCTGGCCGGCTGCAACAACCTCTACGCCAACACCGTCATCGACGCCATCACCGGCACGCGCTACATCCCGTCGCCGGACGGCAGCACGGTTGGCCTGATCCCGGGTTACCGCCCGCGTTACAGCGGCCGCTACGACACCGACGGCGCCGCCTGGTACGAAGACGTCCTGAACTACGACTTCTACAAGAACCAGTACATCCTCAACGAGTCCGAGCGCTTCAAGTTCTACGGCGGCGCCAACATCTCGTTCGACAGCTTCAACTGGGACAGCCAGATCATGGCCTCGCGTCGCGAGACCAGCAGCGAGCGTTTCCGCCAGTTCTTCCCGCTGGTGGGCGGCGCAACCGCCGTGATCCCGGTCTACAGCTATGCCAACGACCCGACCTATGCCGCACCGGTCCCGTCGGGCATCGCCCAGCCGATCATGCCCTTCCGCTCGAACAACAGCGAAGAGGTCGACTACTTCTACGTCAACACCGGCCTGAACGGCATCTTCGGGTTCACGGACACCTGGTCCTGGCAGACCAACCTGTCCTACACCCGCTCCGACGGTGAGTACACCGGCCTGGGCATCGTGGCCTCGCGCTCGGGCGACGTGCAGTACGACGACGACGCACCGGTCATCGACTATTTCGACCCGGCCGTGCTGAACGGCGACCGCATGGACGAGCTGGAAGCCCAGATCGGTGAGTACAACACCGGTAGCACCGTCTATGACCAGGTGCTGTTCACCGGCATCCTGACCGGCGACCTGTTCGAGCTGCCGGCCGGCCCGGTCGCCAGCGCGATCGGTGTCGAGTACCGCGACTTCAGCATCGACGACCAGCCCAGCGAGCTGTCGCAGAACGGCGACCTCTGGGGCCAGTCCTCGGCGCAGGTCACCAAGGGCGACGACCAGGTGACCGAACTGTTCATGGAAGTCGAGGCCCCGCTGCTCGCCGGCATCCCGGGCATCGAGTCGCTGACCGTCAACGCCTCGGCCCGCTGGTTCGACTATGACTCCGTCGACGGTTCCGACTACGTCTGGAAGACCGGCCTGAGCTGGCAGGTCACCCCGTCGTTCCGCATGCGTGCGACCACCGGCACCTCCTACCGTGCCCCGGGCCTGTACGAGCTGTACCTCGGCAACCAGACCGCGTTCCTGAGCCAGCTGGCCATCGACCCCTGCGTCGACTGGCAGAACAGCACCAACACCAACCTCCAGGCCAACTGTGCGGCCGCGGGCATCCCGGGCAACTACGCCGGCGGTGGTTCCTCGGCGACGATCGTGTCGGGCGGTGGTGCGGGCGTGCTCAACCCGGAGACCTCGCAGGCCGATACGATCGGTATCGTGTTCACCCCGGAATTCGCCGACTTCAGCGTGGCCCTGGACTACTTCTCGATCGAAGTGAACGACCAGATCGGCCAGCTGGGCGCCGGTGCGATCCTGGGCGGCTGCTACGGCTCGCCGAACTACCCGAACGCGTTCTGCAACCTGTTCGACCGCAACTCGCCGACCGACCCGACCGCGCCCAACGCGATCACCGAGGTCCGCGATTCGTACATCAACATCAACAAGCAGCGCACCCGGGGTTACGACCTGCTGGTCCGTTACGAGAAGGACTTCGCGGCCGGCAGCCTGGACGTCCAGGGTGAAGCCACCTACGTCTTCGAGGACTTCCAGCAGCTGTTCGACTCCAGCCAGGCCAGCGGCTTCGATACCGACGACTTCAACGGCGACATCAGCCGTCCGAAGGTGTTGGCGAACGTGATCACCTCGTTCGAGCGCAACGACTGGACCTACACCTGGGGCATGAACTACGTGCACGGCACCAGCGCGCTGGAGCTCTCGCCGAACACGACGTACTTCGGTTACCCGACCGCCACGCGTGACGTGGTGGCCGAGCGCGCCGTGTACCACTCGCTGTCGGTTCGCTACGACCAGCCTGACTGGTCGGTCCTGGTGGGCGTCCGCAACATCCTCGACCAGGATCCGCCGCAGGTCTCCAGCGGTGCTGCCACGCGCTATGGCAACGTCCCGGCATTCGCCACCCAGTACGACTGGTACGGTCGTACCGGCTTCGTCCAGTTCAACTACAAGTTCTGATAGAACCGGACATCGCAATGCGTACGGAAAGGGGCGGCAGCGATGCCGCCCCTTTTTTTGCGCCATGCCCCTCGTCCATACGCCAACGAATGCGTTATAAAGGCCTGACGCCGCGCCAGACGGCCTTACCTGCCAACGGAGGGAACATGCGCCACCGATTGCTCGCCCTGCTCGCCCTGCCACTGCTCGCGGTATCGAGCGCCGCCATGGCCCAGTCGCCGATCGGCGAGTGGACCACCATCGACGACGAGACCGGACAGCCCAAGTCGGTGGTCGAGATCTACCAGGCCGCCGACGGCTCCCTGGCCGGCAAGGTCAACGACATCCTGCAATCCGACCGCGGGCCGGACCCGATCTGCGAGGAGTGTCCCGGCGAACGCAAGGGCAAGCCGGTCAAGGGCATGGTCATCCTGTGGGGTCTTAAGCAGGACGGTGATGCGTGGGAGGACGGCAAGATCCTCGACCCCGCCAGCGGCAAGCTGTATTCGGCGAAGCTGCGGCTCGCCGATGGGGGCGACAAGCTCGAAGTGCGCGGGTTCCTGGGCTTCTCCCTGCTCGGCCGGACCCAGGTCTGGATGCGCCGCGAATGAGCTGCGCGCGGCCCGCGTCACGATGAACATGGAGGCCCGGGCAACCGGGCCTTTGCTTGGGTCCCACGCTGCCGCCCCGCTCCGGGCGGCCATGCGATAATCGGCGCCCTTCCACACGCCCGGTTGCCATGTCCCGCGAGTTCGTCGTCACCTGTGCCCTGCCCTACGCCAATGGCCACCTGCACCTGGGCCATCTGGTCGGCTACATCCAGGGCGACATCTGGTCGCGCGCCCAGCGGCTGTCGGGGCATGCGGCGCACTTCGTCTGTGCCGACGACACGCATGGCACCCCCATCATGCTGGCTGCCGAGAAGGCCGGGATGACGCCCGAAGCCTACATCGCCGGCATCCAGTCCAGCCATGAGCGCGATTTCGCCGCGTTCAACGTGGATTTCGACCACTACGACTCGACGAACTCGGCGCGCAACCGCACGCTGGTCCACGCCATCTACCGCAAGCTCGATGCGGCCGGCCACATCGGCCGGCGTTCGGTCGCCCAACTGTACGACCCCGACAAGGGGATGTTCCTGCCCGACCGCTACGTCAAGGGCATCTGCCCGAACTGCGGCACGGCCGACCAGTACGGCGACAACTGCGAGCACTGCGGGGCGACGTACGCGCCCACCGACCTGAAAGAGCCGCGCTCGGTCCTGAGCGGCGCGACCCCTGAGCTGCGCGAGTCCGAGCACTTCTTCTTCGAGGTCGGCGGCTTCGAGGCGTTCCTGCGCGATTGGCTCGCCGGCGACGTGGCCCTGCCGGGCGTGAAGTCCAAGCTGATGGAATGGCTGGATGCCGAAGGGGGCCTGCGTGCGTGGGACATCTCCCGCGATGCGCCCTACTTCGGTTTCGAGATCCCCGACCAGCCCGGCAAGTACCTGTATGTCTGGCTGGATGCACCGATCGGCTACCTGTCCAGCTTCCAGGCCCTGTGCGAGCAACGCGGCCTGGACTTCGACCGCTACCTGGCACCGGGTAGCGACGTCGAGCTGCACCACTTCATCGGCAAGGACATCGTGAACTTCCACGGCCTGTTCTGGCCGGCGGTGCTGCACGGCGCGGGCATGCGCGCGCCGACCCGCCTGCACGTGAACGGCTACCTGACCGTCGACGGCGCCAAGATGTCGAAGTCGCGCGGGACCTTCGTGATGGCGCGGACCTACCTCGACGCCGGGCTCGACCCCGAGGCGCTGCGCTACTACTACGCCGCCAAGACCTCGGGCGGCGTGGACGACATCGATCTCAACCTCTCCGACTTCGTCGCGCGCGTGAACGCGGACCTGGTCGGCAAGTTCGCCAACCTCGCCAGCCGCTGCGCGGGTTTCATCGGCAAGCGCTTCGATGGCCTGCTCGCCACCGCCCTGCCCGACCCGGCGATGTACGCGCGCTTCGTCTCGCAGCTCGCGCCGATCGCCGCGGCATACGCGCGCAACGAAGCGGCGACCGCCCTGCGCCTGACCATGGCACTGGCGGACGAGGCCAACAAGTACGTCGACGACCACAAGCCGTGGGTGATCGCAAAGCAGGAAGGCGCCGACGCCGAGTTGCATGCCGTCTGTACCCAGGCACTGAACCTGTTCAGGGTGCTCAGCGCGGCACTGAAGCCGGTGCTGCCGCGCGTCACGGCCGAGGCCGAGGCCTTCCTCGCTTCGCCGGTATCGCACTGGGACGACGTCGCGACGCCCCTGCTCGACCATCGCCTGGCACCCTACACGCCACTGTTCACCCGTATCGACCCGAAACTGATCGACGCCATGACCGACGCCAGCAAGGAATCCCTGAAGCCCGCGGCCCCGACCGCGGCCCCCGCCGCCTCGCTTCCCCCTTCGCAGGCGACGGCGCCCGCGACGATCGGGATCGACGATTTCGCCCGCCTCGATCTCCGTATCGGCAAGGTCCTCGCCTGTGAGTTCGTCGAAGGCTCCGACAAGCTGCTGCGGTTCGAACTCGACGCGGGCGAACTGGGCACCCGGCAGATCTTCTCCGGGATCCGCGCTTCGTATCCGCAGCCGGACGCCCTGGTCGGGCGCAGCGTGGTGTTCATCGCCAACCTCGCCCCGCGCAAGATGCGCTTCGGCCTGAGCGAAGGCATGATCCTCTCGGCCGGCTTCGATGCCGGCCAGCTGGCCCTGCTGAGCGCCGACGACGCCGCCGCCCCGGGCATGCCGGTCAGGTGACGTGAAGCCCTGGCCGGGCACGACCCGGCCTGCGCCGATGCAGACGCCCCTCGTCGAACGCCTCGACCGACTGCTGCCGCAGACCCAGTGCCGGCAATGCGGGTTCGACGGATGCCGGCCCTACGCGGAAGCCATGGCGCGTGGCGAAGCCGCCGTGGACCGTTGTCCACCCGGCGGCGATGCAGGCGCGCGTGCTCTGGCCCATTGCCTGGGCGTCCCGGCGGTGCCGTACGACCGCGAACGCGGCCTCCACCATCCCACGCCTCCGCTCGCCCGGGTCGTCGAGGCGGACTGCATCGGCTGCACCAAGTGCATCCAGGCCTGCCCGGTGGATGCGATCATCGGCGCCAGCAAGCTGATGCACGTCGTCATCGAGCCCCTGTGCACCGGCTGCGAGCTCTGCGTACCGGCATGTCCGGTCGACTGCATCGTCATGGTGCCGCCGGGCTGAGCCCCCATGCAGGGCGGCCCCGCCCCTGGACGCGCCCCGCCGACTCCCTTGCGACTAGGGCGCCTCGCAGGCGGAACAGACACGTACGACGTCCAGGCCTTCCGCGCGCAGCTTTTCGACGACACCGTCCTCGCCGAGCAGGTGCATGGCGCCCACCACCACCAGGACATCGTCCTCACCCGGCGCGTCGAGCATCGCGCGGAGCTGCGGCACCCAGGCGTCGTTGCGGGCCACGTTCACCAGGCGATAGGACTCCGGGGTCTTCGCACGCATCTCATCGACCGCGAGTGCATGCATCGCATCGACATCGCCCGCCCGCCACGCGTCGTGCATGCGGAGCAGGTCCGTCTTCAGGCCCTTTGGATCGTCGATGAGCTCGACCAGGGCACTGACTTGCTCGTCCATCGGCATGTTGTCGAGCGACGCCAGTTGTTCGTCGATCGTCTCCAGTCCCGACGCCGGCTTGCCGGCCTCGGCCGAACGCCTGATCAGGTACTGGTCCAGGCCCTCCTCTCCGCTGAAGCCCAGCCGCTGGGACATGCCGATCACGATGCTCAGGTTGACGAACCAGGGCTCGAACGCCTCGAGCATGGCGGCGCTCTGGCCGGTGGGCTCGAGCAGCGCGTCCAGGCCTGCGAGCTGCTTGGCATCCAGCACCTCGCTGAGGGTGCGTCCGTCCTCGAAACCCGATGCGGTCAGCATCTTCATCCCCGTGGAGGGGTCGGTGAGTTCGGCCGGCGCGACCTCGAACACCAGGCGCTCGGCATCGCTGAAGGCGGCTTCGACGTCAGCGGAGACCGGGTAGTCGGTGGACTTGAGGAGGTGGAACGAACCCAGCAGGTACAGCGAATTGTCCGCATCCGACACCTGCCACAGCAGGGGCACCGGTGGCGTCGTCCCTCCGGCGTCCGGCGCCGGGACCGGCTGGGCAGCGAGGGGCAGCGCGATCAGCGCCGCGGTGGCGAGTGCAAGGGCTTGCAGGCGACGCATGGGCATCCTTCCGGAAAGTCAGCGGGAAACGTTGGGATCGTACTTCTTCTCGCCCGCCGTGACCGCGAGTTCAAGCCGGTTCTCGAGCGGGGGCAACGGACAGGTCGCGAAGGGCGTGAACACGCAGGGCGGATTGTAGGCGCGGTTGAAGTCCACCACGACGCGACCCTCGGGCGTGGGCGCGTCGGCATAGACGAAGCGTCCCGCGCCATAGCTTTCATGGCCGCTGGTCAGGTCGGCGAAGACCAGGAACAGGCGCCCGTCGCCTTCGTCCAGCGCTTCCAGCCGAAAGGGTTGTCCGTCCTTCTCGAACTCGACGACGCCCGGGTTCGGTGTCTCGTCCAACGTGCCGATGATGTTGCCGATCGGCAGGGTGGTGCCGGGAGGGTGCGCAACGAAGCGCCCTTCGATGCGCCAGCCGGGATCGGCAGGCCAGTAGTCCAGTCCCTTGAAGCGCGTGCGTGTCGCGGCGTCGGCATGCTTGACCCGCAACGCATGGCGATCCCCGCGCTTGAGCACGGTGATGAGGCCCTTGCCTTCGTCGAAACCGATGACGCTCGGCCCGGCCGCCTCGTCGTCGGCACGCAGCGTCACGCTTCCTGCCAGCGGCTCGCCGTCCAGGGTCAGCGCCTGGCCGGCCTCGGGAACGAAACGCAGGGTGCCTGCGCGCAGCTCGATCATGCCGAGGTGCGCGGGGCCGGCCCCCAGCACGATGCCGTTGTCCGCGTCGCTGCCCAGGTAGTGGGGGCCCGGATCGAGCCAGTGCAGGCCGATCAGGCTGGTCCAGCCATCGGGCAGGGTCAGGGTTTCGACGCGCTGGCGGCGCCAGCGCTGTTGTTCGGCCTCGAAGGCCGCGTGCTCCGCACTCATCGCCTGTGTCCTCGTATCGTCCGGCGGCGCGTCGCCACCGCAGCCGGCGGCCGCCATCCCCATGGCCAGCACGCCACTCAACATCATGCCCCGTGTCATCCGCTCAACGCCCCCTCAAGAACCAACGGTCGATCTCGGGCAGGCTGAAGCGTGCCCAGGTCGGTCGCCCATGATTGCACTGGCCGGAGCGCTCGGTCGCCTCCATTTCGCGCAACAGGGCATTCATCTCCGGCAGGGTCAGCCGCCGGTTCGCGCGTACCGCGCCATGGCAGGCCATCGTCGCCAGCAGTTCGTCGCGCGCCGCGGCCACGCGTCGTGACTCGCCGTGTTCGCGCAGGTCGGCGAGCACGTCGCGCAGCAACGCCTCGACGTCGCCGTGGGCCAGCAATGCCGGCACGCTGCGCAGGGCGAGCGATTGCGGTCCGCTGCGGGTGACCTCGAAGCCGAGTTCGGCCAGGGTGGCGGCCTCGCGTTCGGCAACGTCCGCCTCGCGCTCGGATACCGCCAGGCTGGACGGCACCAGCAGCGGCTGGGTCCGCAGGCCCTCGCCATCGTGGGCGCACTTGAGCTTCTCGTACCCGATGCGCTCGTGCGCGGCGTGCATGTCCACGACCACCAGCCCTTCTGCGGTCTGCGCGAGGATGTAGATGCCGTGCAGCTGGGCCAGTGCGTAGCCCAGCGGCGGCAGGGTGGCGTCTCCACTGTCCGGCAAGGCCTGTGGCGGCCCCGCAACCGTGCTCGCGTCGTGCGTGGCCTGCGCAGGCAGCCCTCCGTAAAGGGCCGCATAACCGGCCCGCGTTTCGGCGACCTGGAGGCCCAGCGGGGCCTGCGGCATGTAGCCCGACGCAGACGTCATTCCACCGATGCCGGGCGAAGCCGGGCTCGGCGCCGGACCGTTGTCGGCCGGCATGACCCCGGCGCCGGAAGGCGTGCCGGCCCGGGTGCCGGCCAGTGCTTCGTGCAGTGTCCGGTATACGAAGTCGTGGATCAGGCGCACATCGCGGAAACGCACTTCGTGTTTCGCCGGGTGTACGTTTACGTCGACCCGCCGCGGGTCGAGCTCGAGGAAAAGCACGTACGCCGGATGCCGGCCATGGAACAGCACGTCGGCATATGCCTGCCGGACGGCATGGGCCACGCTGCGGTCGCGCACCGCCCTGCCGTTCACGAACAGGTACTGCTGGTCGGTGCTGGCGCGGTTGTAGGCCGGCTGCGCGATCCAACCGTGCAGGCGCAGGCCGGCCGCTGCGTGGTCCACCCGCAGCGCGGCGTCGCGGAACGCCTCCCCCAGCGCCTCGTGCAGGCGCATGCCTGACAGCAGGTCACTTTCGCCCTTCCAGCGCCTGGACACCTTGCCGTTGTGGCTCACGCGCAGTTCGACGTCCGGCCGCGCCAGCGCGAGTTGCCGCAACCAGTCCTCGATGTGGCCCAGCTCGGTGCGTTCGGCGCGCAGGAACTTGCGTCGCGCCGGCACGTTGAAGAAAAGGTCGCGTACCTCCACCGTGGTGCCTTCCGGATGCGCAGTCGGCACCACGTCGCCCACGCGCCCTCCGTCGATCTCGAGGACGTGGCCATGGTCGTCGTCCGTCCGCCGGCTGCTGATCGAGAACCGGCTGACGGAGGCGATCGAGGGCAATGCCTCGCCCCGGAACCCCAGCGTCGCGACACCTTCGAGATCGTCCAGGGACGCGATCTTGCTGGTGGCATGCCGCGACACCGCGAGCGGCAGTTCGTCGCCCGGCATGCCGCCCCCGTTGTCACGGATACGTATCAGCCGGACACCGCCCTCCTCCAGGTCGATGTCGATGCGGGTGCCGCCGGCGTCCAATGCATTCTCGACCAGTTCCTTGACCACGGACGCCGGTCGTTCGACCACTTCTCCGGCGGCGATCTGGTTGACGAGGGTGTCGGGAAGCGGGCGGATCGTCACGGCATACCATCGGGCGATGAAGGGAAACGGCACCTTGCGGTGCCGTCCGGTGTCGCATTCGATGATAGCGGAGCGGGGTGCGCGCGTGTGCGTCTCAGGGGCTGCCGCCACCCGCCGCGGCCATCTCCGCGCTGGCACGGGCCGCGTACATCGTTCCCGGCGGCGGCTGGCGCTCGAAGTAAGTGTTCACGCCGTCCAGCACCGCGGCGGCGACCTTGCGCTGATGGGCCGGATCGGCCAGCAGCCGCTCTTCGTCGTGGTTGGAGATGAAGCCGGTCTCCACCAGCATCGCCGGCATGTCCGAGGTCCGCAGCACGGCGAAGTTGGCCTTCTCCACGCGGCGCGTATGGCCGACCCTGCCAAGGCTGGTGAGCACATGGCCGGCCGCGTCCTCGGAAGCGCGCATCTGGCCGCTCTGGGTCAGGTCGATCAGCACCGAGGCCAGCGTGTCGTTGGTGGACTCGATGCGCACGCCACCGATGAGGTCGGCCGCATTCTCCTTGTCCGCCAGCCAGCGGGCGCGCTGGGAGGTAGCGCCCCGCAGGGACAGGACGTAGACCGAGGCACCGTGCGCGCTTCGGTTCTCGGCGGCATCGGCATGGATCGAAACGAAGATGTCGGCCTTGGCCTGGCGCGCAAGCACGGCCCTGCGATTGAGCGGAATGAACACGTCCGAATCGCGCGTCAGGTAGGCGCGCAGACCCGGCGTGGCGTTGACCTGCCGCGCGAGCTCACGCGCGACGGCGAGCGTCACGTCCTTCTCGCGCTTGCCATTCGGACCGATGGCGCCGGGGTCCTGCCCCCCATGGCCGGCGTCGATGGCGACCACGAGCGGACGGATGGCACGCTCCGCGACCAGTCGCTGGACCTGCGCCGGCGCTGGCGCCGCCGCCGGTGGCGTGCCCTGCACCGTGGGAGCCGCACTCGGGACGGTCGTGGTTACCGTGGCCGTGGCACCGGACGCGGCCTGGGATTCGGTGGCGCGTGCCGCAAGTTCGGTGATCAAGCGGGTCGTCGCGGCAGCAGAGGCTGCGCGGTCGACCTCGGTAACGGCGGTTGTCGGAGCCTGCTCCGGATCGACGGCAACGACGGCCGGGACCTGGGCCGCTCCCGTTGCAGGGGTGGGCGCACTGGCGACGCGTCCTTGGGCAGCCGGGACCTGGGCAGCCGGCTGTCCGTCGCCGGGCCATTCCAGCACCAGGCTGGGGCCCCCCATTCCGGGTTGCATATGGGGGCGCAGCGCGGCCACCGGCTGGGCCAGGTCGAACACGATGCGGGTCGTGCCCGGCTCCGGCTGGCCGGCGCGTACGGCCTTCACGATGCCTGCCGGACCCGGCAACTGGATGCCCTTGGCAAGCTGCGCGCCGGGAAAGTCGACCACCAGGCGGTCCGGCCCGCTCAGGCTGAGCGTTCGAACCTCGGACTCGATGTCCAGGCGGATTTCGGCCCGGGTGCCGGTGGCGCCGCTGGTCAGCCGCAACTCATTGATTTGAGAGGCATGAGCGAGATTCCACGCCAGTGCGCCCAGCAGCGCTGCTGCCATCAGGACCTTCTGGACGGTGGCTCCCCTCGCTCGCATGAGGGCTAGTCAAGCACCACACCGACGCTTTTGCAAGCCCTTTTCCCTTATTAATCCGTCACCTGCCAGAACTTCCTTGAAGAACCGGTCAGGAAGGCGGCGCAACTGACGGTTCGACCGTTTCCGTCCGCACTGCGTCTACCCATGCACCGCCCGCCTCGCTCGCCGGCACCAGACGCGCCTGCCGTCCCGCCCCCTCGACCCGCAGTTCGACCACCAGGTCGGCGGGCGGCAACGCGCCGCCGCCCCGCTCGGCCCACTCGACCAGCCACAAGGTCACGCCATCGGCATCGAGGCCCAGGTATTCCAGCTCGCCCGCGTCGGCGATCCGGTAGAGGTCCAGATGCCAGGCCTCGCCGTCGTCCGCGAGCGGGTAGCGCTCGACGAGCGTGTAGGTCGGACTGCGGATGGTGCCGGTCACGCCGAGGCTACGGAGCAGGGCTCGTGCCAGCGTGGACTTGCCGGCCCCGAGGTCGCCGCGCAGGTAAGCCACGGCCGCAGGCGGGCGATGCCGGGCCAGCCGCACCCCCAGCGCCTCGGTGGCGTCGGGGTCCGGCAGCGGGATCTGGACGATGTGGTGGCTCATCTCGGGTCCGGGAAGTCGGGGTTCGCCAGCCGGCGCAACCAAGGGGAAAGGTCGGTGGGCAGCAGTCCGCGCGCGCCCCCTTCCAGGACCGCGCGATCACCGGCCGCGGCATGCAGAAGCGCACCCGTGCAGGCCGCTTCGAACGCATCGAGTCCCTGCGCCCGCAAGGCCGCGATGGTACCCGTCAGCACATCGCCCATCCCGCCGACGGCCATGCCGGGGTTGCCCGCAGCGATCACGACCGGCCTCCGGCCGGGCGATGCCACCACGGTGCCTGCGCCCTTGAGGACGACGGTGCAGCCGTGTCGCTCGGCCAACTGGCGGGCCGAGGCGAGCCGGTCGCGCTGGATATCCGGTGTCGTCACGCCAAGCAGGCGCGCCGCCTCCCCCGGATGCGGCGTCAGGATCGTATCGGAGGGCACGACGGGCCACGCGCTTTCGGCGAGCAGGTTGAGCGCGTCGGCATCCAGCACCAGCGGCTTGCCCGCGCGCGACACCCAGGGCACCGCTTCGCGTGCCCACTCCGACTGGCTGAGGCCCGGGCCGATCGCGACGACATCACAAGCCGCGAGGCTGCCTTCAAGCGTGACGCCACCCAGCACATCACAACCGCGCGCCATCGCTTCGGGTCGCCGGGCCAGCAGCGGCGCCACGTGCGCCGGGCGGGTGGCGACTTCGACCAGGCCCGCACCGACGCGCAGCGCCGCCTCCGCGACCATCACGATCGCCCCCCCGTGGCCATGGTCGCCCCCGATGCACAACACCCGTCCGTGCTGGCCCTTGTGGCTGTCGCGCCGGCGTGCCGGCAACGCATGCGCCAGCGCGTCGACGGTCCAGCGCATGGCGACGGCCTCCACGCCGTCGAAGTCCGTGGTTTCGAGCTCCAGGGTGTCCAGGGAGGCCGTGCCCCGATGGTTCAGCGCCGCGCCCGTCCAGAGGCCGGCCTTGCGGCGCATGAACTCCAGCGTGTGCGAGGCCTGGACCGCAATGCCCGGCACCGTGCCCGTCCCGGCATCCACGCCACTGGGGACGTCCAGCGCCAGCACCGGGGCGCCATGGCTGTTGATCGCTTCGATCAGGCGCGCCGCATCCCCTTCGGGTGCGCGATGCAGGCCGATGCCGAAGAGCGCGTCGACCACCAGGTCTGCGTGGGGCAAGCGTCCGTCGAACACCTGCGAACGTCCGCCTGCTTCCGTGTAGCGCCGGACGGCCTCCGCGGCCGTCCCGCCTGCAGGCGATGTGGCGGGGAGGCCCACGACGCTCACGTCGCGCCCACACGCCAGCGCATGCATTGCCAACTCATGGCCATCGCCGCCGTTGTTGCCGGGGCCGCAGGCCACGACGATACGGCGGGCATCCGGCCAGTGCGCCAGTACCGCATGCCACGCGGCGAGGCCTGCCCGGCGCATCAAGGCGCGGTCGTCACCCAGGCGACGCGCCGCATTGGCTTCCAGCCGTCTCAGGCCATCGATCGAATGGAGGGTGCCGTCCTCATGCATGGCCCGATTCTATACTTGGCCCGGCATGCACCCTTCCGCCACTCCCGATCCCGACGCCCTGGCCCGGCGCGTGCGCGAGCTCGCCGGCGCGCACGGCTTCCAGCGATGCGGCATCGCGCCGATCGAACTGGGCGAAGACGAAGCCCACCTGCGCAGCTGGCTGGCGGAAGGCCTGTACGGCTCGATGGACTGGATGGCCCGGCATGGCGACAAGCGATCCCGCCCGGCCGAACTGATACCGGGGACGCTGCGGGTCATCTCGGTCGGACTGGACTATGGGCGCAACGACGGCGACGAGGCGTGGGACACCCTGTCCGACGGCGAGCGCGCCTATGTCGCGCGCTACGCGCTCGGCCGCGATTACCACAAGCTGATGCGGCAACGCCTGCAACGCATGGCCGCGCAGCTCGCAGAAGAAGTGGGTGCGTTCGGTTACCGCGTATTCGTGGACTCCGCGCCGGTGCTCGAGCGCGCGCTCGCGCGCAACGCGGGGCTGGGCTGGATCGGCAAGCACACCTGCCTGATCGACAAGGACGGCGGCTCCTGGTTCTTCCTCGGCGAGATCTACGTCGACCTGCCCTTGCCGGTCGACGAACCGGCCACCGCGCATTGCGGGACCTGCACACGCTGCATCGACATCTGCCCGACGCAAGCGATCATCGCACCGAACCGGCTGGATGCGCGTCGATGCATTTCCTACCTCACGATCGAACACGAGGGCGCGATCCCCGAGGACCTGCGCGCACCGATGGGCAATCGCATCTTCGGCTGCGACGATTGCCAGCTGGTGTGCCCCTGGAACAAGTTCGCCCGGCGCAGTGACGAACCCGATTTCCGGGCGCGCAACCACCTCGACCGCGCCACGCTGGCCGACCTGTTCGCATGGGACGAGGACGAGTTCCTGCGGCGCACGGAAGGCTCGGCAATCCGCCGCAGCGGCCACGAACGCTGGCTGCGCAACATCGCGGTGGCACTGGGCAATGCGCCGACATCGCCGGCAGTCATCGCCGCGCTGCGGTCACGGCAGCAACATGCCAGCGCACTGGTGCGTGAGCACGTCGAATGGGCACTGCAGCGGCACGGCGCCTAGTGCCCCGGCTTCACCGGATCAGCCGGCCCGCAACTGCGCCAGCAGTTCCCGCGTCACCGGATCCTCGGCCTCGGCCTCGCCGGCCAGCGCGGGCAGCAGCCGGTTGGCGACCTGCTTGCCCAGCTCCACGCCGAACTGATCGAAGGCGTTGATGCCCCAGAGCACGGATTGCAGGTAGACGCTGTGCTCGTACAGCGCGAGCAGCGCGCCCAGCGAGCGCGGGGTCAATGCGTCAAGCAGCAGGGTCGTCGTGGGACGACCGCCGGGATAGACGCGGTGCGGGTCTTCGCTGGCCTGCCCGTTGGCGAAGGCCTCGGTCTGCGCCAGCAGGTTGGCGTGCAGGGCACGATGATTGTCGGGGTGCGTGGCATCGGCCCGGACCACGCCGATGAAATCCGCGGGCACCACCGAGGTGCCCTGGTGCAACGCCTGGAAGAAGCTGTGCTGGGTATCCGTGCCCACCCCGCCCCACCAGACCGGCACCGTCGCGTCCAGCACCGGCGATCCATCCCGGCGCACGGACTTCCCCAGACTCTCCATCACCAGTTGCTGCAGGTAATTGGACAACAGCTTCAGGCGGTCGTCGTAAGGCAGCACGGCGTGGGTCGCGTGGCCGAGGCCGTTCCGGTTCCAGATCGCCGTGACTGCATGCCAGGCCGCGAGGTTGCGCTCGAGCGGTGTCTGCAGCACGTGCGCATCGATCTCCGCCGCGCCGGCCAGGAAGGCCTCGAAGCCGTCCATGCCGATCGCCAGTGCGATGGGAAAACCCACCGCCGACCACAGCGAATAGCGTCCGCCGACCCAGTCCCACATTGGCAGGATGCGTTCGGCGGGAATTCCGAAGACCTCGGCGGGACGCTCGACGTTCGCGGATACCGCGTACAGGCGTGTCGCCGCGGCTTCGCCCAACCAGTCGGCCAGCACGCGCCCGTTGAGCAGGGTTTCCTGGGTGCTGAAGGTCTTGGAAATCAGGATGCCCGCGGTGCGCCTCGGGTCGAGCCCCGCCAGCACGCGATCCGCCGCGTGGCCATCCACGTTGGACAGGAAATGCACGCGCAGCCGGCGTCCGTCGGCCAGCGCATCGACGGCCAGGCGAGGGCCGAGGTCCGATCCACCGATCCCCACGCTGACGACATCGGTGACCTCGCTCCCCTCCAGCGCCTCGACCAGCGCGCGCATCCGCGTCCGCGCCTCGAGTGCCTGCTGGTGCGCCGCTCGTGCCGCCGGCGCCGGCGACAGGTCGCTGCGCAATGCGGTGTGCAGCACCGCGCGGCGTTCCGTCAGGTTGATCGGCTCGCCATCGAACTGGGCGCGGATACGGCCCTTCGCGTCCGCGTCGGCCAACAGGCCGAAAAGAGCCTCCAGCGCCGCTCGGTCGTAGCTTTGGCGGGCGAAGTTCGCGTACAACGGTCCGGCCCGCAACGCGAGGTCGCGCGCACGGTCCGGCTCGGCAAGCAGCAGTTCGGGAGTGCGCGTGTCGCGCAGGCGCGCCGCATGCGGGCGCAGGGTGGACTCAATCTTTTCCGTAAGACTCATCAGTCGGCCTGGCGGCCGTCATGCGGCCTGTGCGGGAATCGACTGGTTGGTATGCGTCAAACGGTTCTCGCGGTCAACGTAGACCAAGGTCGGCTTGAACTCCGCCATCTCCTGCTCGTCGCACTGGCCGTAGGCGCAGATGATGACCAAGTCGCCCGGCTGGGCGAGGTGCGCGGCCGCGCCATTGACCGAGATCACGCCACTGCCTTCCTCGCCACGAATGGCATAGGTGACGAAGCGGTGCCCGTTGTTGATGTTGAAGATATGGACCTGCTCGTACTCGCGGATCCCCGAGATGTCGAGCAGCCGCCCGTCGATCGCGCACGACCCTTCGTAATGCAGCTCCGCATGGGTGACGGACGCGCGGTGGATCTTGGCCTTCAGGACGTTCAGCAACATGGCGGTTCCCCGTCTGGCGACGGTCGTTGAGCGGTAAAACCGGGATTCTAGCAGCCGGTGGCGCAACGCAACATGGCTGTACGTCCACAGCTTGGGGTGCCGGCGTGACAGTGCAGGCGCCGCACGCGCCTTCCGTTCCAGGCCGTCAGCTACGGTTCACGTTCTGAATTCGAGGTTGTCGATGAGCCGGGTCTTGCCGAGCCGGGCCGCCAGCAGGGCCACCCAGTTGCCCGCTCCCCGCGGTTCTTCGGAAAGATCGGGACGGCGCACGACCGAGTAATCCACCTCGAAACCCGCGGCAGTCAGCCGGCCCCGCGCCATCGCCTCGATCGCGCCGATCTCATCGCCCGCGAGGAAGGCGTCGCGCATCGCCAGCAGGGTCGCATGCAGCATCGCCGCCACCGGACGTTCCTCGCCGGACAGGTACTGGTTGCGCGAGCTCATCGCGAGGCCATCCGACTCGCGCTTGATCGGCGCCGCGACGATCTCCACGGGGAATGCGAGTTCGACCGCCATGTAGCGGATCACCGCGAGCTGCTGATAGTCCTTGCGCCCGAACACCGCGACGTCCGGCTGGGCCTGCAGGAACAGGCGCGCAACCACGGTGGCGACGCCGTCGAAATGTCCCGGCCGGTGGGCGCCCTCCAGTACCGAAGTGACGCCCGGCACGCGGACCTGCACCGCGCCTTCGATACCGAACGGATACATGGTCGCAACGTCCGGCAGCCACAAGGCATCGCATCCTGCCGCCTCCAGTCCCGCCGCATCGGCGTCCGGCGTGCGCGGGTAGCGGCTGAAGTCCTCGTTCGGCCCGAACTGCGTCGGGTTGACGAAGACGCTGGCCACCACCCGGTCCGCATGCCGGCGCGCCAGTTCAACCAGCGAATGATGGCCGGCATGCAGGTTGCCCATGGTCGGCACGAGCGCTACCCGCAGACCCTCGCGCTTCCAGGTCGCCACGCGCGCACGCAACGCGGTCAGCTCGGTCAAGGTCTCAAGCATGGCGGTCAGGCGTAGGAATGCCCGGCATCGGGGAAGCGACCTTCGCGGACGGCGTCGGCGTAGGCCATCGCCGCGCCCTCCACCGATCCGCCCTCGGCCAGGAAGTCCTTGACGAAGCGCGGCCGGCGATGGCCGCTGTCCAGGCCCAGCATGTCGTGCAGGACCAGCACCTGGCCGTCGCAGCCGGGGCCCGCACCGATCCCGATGGTCGGAATCTCGAGGTCGCGGGAGATCTCCTCGGCCAGGCCACTCGGCACGCACTCCAGCACCAGCAGCGACGCACCTGCGGCCTGCGCGGCACGCGCATCCTCTCGCAACCGGTCCGCGGCGGCATCGCTGCGCCCCTGCACCTTGAATCCGCCGAATCGCAGCACCGACTGCGGCGTCAGCCCGAGGTGCGCGCACACCGGGACCTCGCGGTCGACGAGGTGGCGGATCACCTCGAGCTTGTGACCGGCGCCTTCCAGCTTGACCATTCCCGCGCCCGCCTGCAGGAACGCCACCGACGCGTCGAGGGCACGTCCCGGGTCGGCGTCCGCAGCGAACGGCAGGTCGGCGACCAGCAGCGCGCGCGCCAGGCCTCGTGCAACGCAGGCGGTGTGGTAGGCGATGTCCTGCACGGTCACCGGCAGGGTGCTGTCGCGTCCCTGCACGACCATGCCGAGCGAATCGCCGACGAGGATGAGGTCGATGCCCGCCGCGTCCAGCGCGCGCGCGAACCCGGCGTCGTAGCAGGTCAGCATGACCAGCTTGCGGCCCTCGCGCTTGGCCCCGGCCAGCGCCGGCACCGTCCACGGCTTGCCTTCGCCGCGGCGTTCCTGGGAAGTGGATGCGTACATGCGCCTAGCCTAGCGCCTCGATGTCCCCGACCGCCATCGCGTCGAGCAGCCGGCGCGCCGGGCCGTGGCCCGGGATGACCGCGCCGGGGACGATGTCCAGCAGCGGAACCAGCGCGAATGCGCGCGCATGCAGGTGCGGATGCGGCACCTGCAGACCGGGCACGTCGATGGTCTCGTCGCCATACAGCAGCAGGTCGAGGTCGAGCCGGCGCGGCCCCCAGCGCGGGTTATCCGCCGTACGGTCGCGGCCGGCCTCGCGCTCGATCCTCAGCAGGGCCTCGAGCAGGTCCATTGGCCGCAGGCGGGTGTCGACGAGGGCGACGGCATTGATGAAATCCGGCTGGCCCTCGAACCCCCAGGCGGGTGTCCGGTACAGGGGGGACGCCGCGAGCAGGCGCGTGTGCGGCAGCGCCGCCAGCGCATCGAACGCAGCACGCACCGCGCCGGCGGCATCGCCGAGATTGGCGCCCAGTCCGATGCAGGCGCGCGTGGATGTCATCAGCGGGGCTTGCGACGCCGCCGCCGGCGTCGCCGACGCGTACCCTCACCCTCTTCGCCGTCCTCATCTGCTTCGGCGGCGGCAGCTTCCTGCGCTGCGAGGACGTGGGCCGGATCCTGTTGCGCCTCGCGCCAGAACTCCACGTCGGCACGGTGCTCGTCCGACGCGGCCAACCGCAGCCCGAGGAAATCGAATGCCGCGCGGAACCGCGGGTGCCCCAGGAGCTTGAACACACGCTTGCGCTGGCGTGCCCCGAACCGCGACTGCAGCAGCCAGATGTCCTGCATCGGCAAGGAGAACCGCCGCGGCAGCGCAATGGTGTCCAACTGGTGGACGGTCACCCTGTCCGCCGCCCGGCGCTGTGCCTCGACCGCGTGCATGCCCTGCGACTGCAACTGGTACAGCGTGCGGCAATAGGCCGGCCACAGCAGCAGTGCGAACAGGAAGGCCGGCGAGACCGGGTCGTCGTTCGCGACCCGCTCGTCGGTATTGCGCAGGCCCGCGAGCACGACCCTGCGCAGGGCGCCACTGCGGTTCGACGCGATGGCCTTCGCGCTTTCCGGCAGCAGGACGCCCAGCAGGCCATGGCGTTCGAGGCCCAGGAAACTGTCGACGGCATGGCCCGACAGGAACAGCTTCAGGCATTCCTCGAACAGCCGTGCGGGTGCCGCCTCCGAGATCAGTGGCGCCAGGCGCGCGATCGGCTCCGCGGTCGCGGCTTCTATCTCGAAGCCGAGCTTCGCGGCCAGCCGCACGGCGCGCAGCATTCGCACCGGATCCTCGCAATAGCGCGTCTCAGGATCGCCGATCAGGCGCAGCAGGCGGTGCTCGACATCGTCGTACCCGCCGACGTAGTCGCGGACCGAAAAATCCTCGATCGAGTAATACAGCGCATTGGCGGTGAAGTCGCGGCGCACCGCGTCGTCCTCGACGCTGCCGTAGACGTTGTCGCGGACCAGCCGCCCGCCCTCGACTTCGCGGTCGCCGCTGCCGTCGTCGCTGTTGGCGCGGAACGTCGCGACCTCGATGATCTCCCGTCCGAACACCACGTGCGCGAGCCGGAACCGCCGGCCGATCAGGCGGCAATTGCGGAAGAGCTGCTTGACCTGTTCGGGCGTCGCGTCGGTGGCGACGTCGAAGTCCTTCGGGTGCCCACCGACCAGGAGGTCGCGCACCGCGCCGCCCACCAGGTACGCCTGGAAGCCCCCGTCGCGCAGGCGGTAAAGCACGCGCAGCGCGCTCGAACTGATGTCCTTGCGCGAAACGCAATGCTGGTCGCGTGGGATGACCCGGAGCGTGACGTCCGGCGCGGGCTGTTCGGTGTCGGTATCGGCTGCCATTCGGAGCGGACTTTGCCGCAGCTCAACGGAATCTGAAAGAGTCGGACGGAACCGTTGCCATACGCAACGGAAGCCCTCTATACTAGCAGGCCGCCAGCGATCCTGCCGGATCGGCGGAAAAACCAATGCTCCCTTCGTCTAGAGGCCTAGGACGTGGCCCTCTCAAGGCTAAAACAGGGGTTCGAATCCCCTAGGGAGCGCCATATACCGGAGCCCGCGCAGCAATGCGCGGGCTTCCTCGTTTCCGGTCCGCGCATGCCTCCACGCGCACTCGCCGCCGCACTGGGCGCGAGCCGGTCCTGCCGATAAAATGCACCGGCTCAGCCAAGGAACACGCCATGCCCTTCGTCGTCACCGAAAACTGCATCAAGTGCAAGTACACCGATTGCGTGGAGGTGTGCCCGGTCGACTGTTTCCACGAAGGGCCGAACTTCCTGGTGATCGATCCGGACGAGTGCATCGACTGCACGCTGTGCGAACCGGAGTGCCCGATCAACGCGATCTACCCCGAAGACGACGTCCCCGCCGGCCAGGAGGGGTTCGCCTCCTTGAACGCGGAGTTGTCGCGGGACTGGCCGGTCATCACGGCCCGGAAGGACCCGCTACCTGACGCCAAGGACTGGGAAGGCAAGCCGGACAAGCTGCCCCTGCTGGAGCGCTGACCGCCTGTCCCGGCCACCGGGGCAGGCACCGCCCCTGCCACACCGACCACCGCGACAGGGGCGCGTCAGCCCCGGTCGCCCAGGGCTTGGATGCGGCTTACGGCTGCGACGCGCCGAGCGCCTCGGCGAGGCGCGCGACCAGTGCCGTGGGCGCATCGCCCGTCGCCGGCACGCCACGGGGGTCCACCGCGGAGACATAGGTGCCCCCCTCGATCTCGCTGACCCTCAGCAGGAAACTGCTGCCCTCGTAGCTCACGTCGTAGGCGCCCAGCAACTGCGCACGGCTGGCGATCGTGACGCCCTCGATGGCGTCGAGGGCCGTGCCGACGTCGGCGTAGACCGCGTCGCGCTCACCCGCCAAGCGGAAACCGTTGGATGCCGGCGCACCGGCCTGGCGCGCTGCCACCACGCCACTCGCGGTCACGCTACCGCTGACTTCTTCGGAGGCATCCGGCAACGGCGGCGGGACCTCCAGCGGACGCAGGGCGGGATCTCCGCCATACAGTTCGTTGCTCTTGCGCAGCCAGCTGCATCCGGAGGTCGCGACGAGGACCGCCAGCAGCAGGCTGCCCATCGCGGCGCGGGAGGGGAAAAAACGGGGCGTGGTGACGGACATCGATATCTCCAGGGAGCGGGACCGCGCGAATCAGGCCGCAACGGAAGGGCCGAGCGCGCCCTCGATCCCGCGGATCGAAGCGAGCATGGCGATGGCGGCGTCCTGGTGCGCAGCGGACAGCGGCAGCAGCGGCAGGCGCAATTCATGGCCCAGGCCCTGCAATGCCAGCAGGGCCTTGACCGGCGTGGGGTTGGGCTCGACGCCCATGAAATCGAGGATCGGCTCCAGGCGGGCATCGAGCTCCATGGCGGCAGGCGCATTCCCGCTGCGCGCAAGGTCACTCAGGCGCCGGAACGCGGCCGGCAGGACGTTGGAGGCGACCGACACGATGCCGCGGGCGCCGGCGAGCATCGCCCGGCATGCGGTCGGATCGTCGCCACTGAGCACGCTGAAGTCGCCCGCCTGCAGGGCCAGCAGGGCCTGCATGCGCTCGGGCTCGGCGCGGGCTTCCTTGATGCCCATGATGCGCGGGTGGCCGGCGAGCGCGGCCACGGTTTCCGGCAACATGTCGCAGCCCGTGCGCGCTGGCACGTTGTAGAGCACCACCGGCAACGCGCCGTCATCGGCCACCGCCCGGTAATGCGCCAGCAGGCCGGCCTGGGTCGGACGGACGTAGGGCGGCGTGACCACCAGCGCCGCGTCCGCGCCCAGGGCCGCGGCACGGCGGGTGGACTCCACGGTCTTGGCGGTGTTGGATTGCCCGGTGCCGGCCAGAACCGGCACGCGCCCGGCGACGAACTCCACGGCGCTGCGCAGCAGCAGGTCGTACTCGGCATCCAGGAGTGCCGCCGCTTCGCCGGTCGAGCCGGCCACGACGAGGCCCTGGGTGCCCTGCTCCAGCTGGAGTGCGAGCAGGCGCTGCCAGGCGCCCATGTCGATTTCGCGTGCGTGGTCGAACGGCGTCGCCAGCGCGGTGATGCTGCCGGATAGTTGCAAGTCGGGACCTGTCGGTGGGGGTGGGGCGCCGTGCGGCGCCCGGCACCCGTGATGTTACTTGCGGCTCGAAAGCACGGGCAAGTATGCTGCCGCCATGCACATCCGGTCCGCCCGCCACAGCGCCAGCGCCGTCCGGCGGCACGGATGCCCATCGGTGCCGCGAATGCGGGCCGATCGCCCCCCAAGCACCCCGCAGGCGCTGCCTTGACCGATCCGACCCCCCGACCCTCGCCGCACGAGAACCACCTGCTGATCAACGCGTATACGACGCACCCGGAGTCGCCGTTGCTGGCGGTCTCCCGGCGCATCAGCGACAGCGGCTGCAACCTCGTGGACGCGCGCCTGTCGACGGTCGGGCGGGACGTCTCGGTGACCGCATTGGCGGTCGGCTCCTGGGACTCGGTCGCCAAGCTCGAAGCCATGCTCACGCGGCTGGAGCGCGAGGAAGGCCTGAAGCTCGTCTGGTACCGCACCGGTGCGAAGCAGGCCCAGTCCAACCTCCTGCCCTACGTGGTCGAAGTCGTCGCCGCCGACAAGCCCGGCATCCTGTTCCAGCTCGCCGACTTTTTCGACCGCCAGGGCATCACCATCGAAAGCCTGCACTGTTCGCGTTACCGCGCCATGCAGACCGGTGCCGACATGTTCTCCGCCCAGCTTACCGTCGGGGTCCCCGCGAACATGCACATCGCCGCGCTCCGCGACGATTTCCTCGAGTTCTGCGACCACCTCAACCTCGACGCCATCATGGACCCGATGAAGTTCTGACGATGATCGAAGACGGCAAGAAACTTCCCGCGAAGACGCTGCGCCTTCCGCTGTCCCTGTCGGGCGACCAGTCCACCACGCTGGCCGAGCAGGCCGGCTCGTGGGTGGTGCTGTATTTCTATCCGAAGGACAGCACGCCGGGCTGCACCACCGAGGGCATCGACTTCAATGCGCTGCTGCCACGGTTCAAGCGCCTCGGCGCCGTCGTCATGGGCGTTTCAAGGGACTCGGTCAAGTCGCACGACAACTTCTGCGCGAAGCAGGGCTTCCGCTTCCCGCTGGTCAGCGACCCCGACGAAGCGCTTTGCGCGGCCTTCGACGTGATCCGGGAAAAGAACATGTATGGCCGCAAGGTCATGGGCATCGAGCGCAGCACCTTCCTGGTATCGCCCGACGGCGTGCTCGCCCAGTCGTGGCGAAAAGTGAAAGTTCCCGGCCATGCCCAGGCCGTGCTGGATGCACTCAAGGCCCACGCATCGCAGTGACCCCCATCGCCCGCCACCGCCCTCGCCGTCCCGCCCCGCGGGCCACGGCGGTTTTGCGGTGCGCGTCCGGCGCAGTCGAACCCCGGCCCAACCGCCCAACCCGCAGGAAGTCCGCATGACGCGAAGCAAGCGCATCTACGTGCTCGACACCAACGTCCTGATGCACGACCCCACCGCGCTGTTCAAGTTCGAGGAACACGACGTGTTCCTGCCGATGCAGGTCATCGAGGAGCTCGACAACGGCAAGAAGGGCAATTCGGAGGCCAGTCGCAACGCCCGCCAGGTCAGCCGGTTCCTGAACGAGCTGATCGAGACCCAAGGGGGCAATGACGGCAGCATCCACGAAGGCATCACCCTCGCCCACCCGCAGGGCCTGCAGCTGCGCGGCGAGAGCAGCAGCGGGCGACTGCTGTTCCAGACCGACAATTTCGATGCCGGCCGCCGTTTCGGTGCGGTGGTGCCCGACAACGCGATCCTGGGGGCGATCCTCGCGCTGAAGGAGGGCGAACCCGACACGCCGGTGGTGTTCGTATCGAAGGACATCAACCTGCGGATCAAGGCGTCGATCGCCGGCATCGCGTCGGAAGACTACGAGAACGACCGCGCCCTCGACGACTTCGCCCTGCTCTACTCGGGTGCGACCGCGCTGCCGGAGGATTTCTGGCAGGCGCATGGCAAGGACCTCAAGTCCTGGACCGAGAAGGGCCGGACCTACTACGAGATCAGCCGCCACGAAGACGAGGACTGGTACCCGAACCAGTTCCTCTACCTGCCGGGCGACGAGCAGTCGGAAATGAAGGTCGCGCGCGTCGATGGCGACAAGGTCGTGCTGCAGATCGTCGACGACTACCGGCACGGCCAGCACGCGGTATGGGGCATCACCGCACGCAACCGCGAGCAGAACTTCGCGCTGAACGCGCTGATGGACCCGGAGATCGACTTCGTCACCCTGCTCGGCACCGCGGGTACCGGCAAGACCCTGCTGGCGCTGGCCGCCGGCCTGGCGCAGACCATGGACCAGCAGCGCTACCGCGAGATCATCATGACCCGCGCGACCGTCAGCGTCGGCGAGGACATCGGCTTCCTGCCCGGTACGGAAGAGGAGAAGATGACCCCGTGGATGGGCGCCCTGACGGACAACCTGGAAGTGCTGACGCACAACCAGGAAGGCGGCAGCTGGGGCCGCGCGGCGACCAACGACCTGCTCGCCAGCCGGATCAAGATCCGTTCGATGAACTTCATGCGCGGCCGCACGTTCCTGAGCCGCTGGCTGATCCTGGACGAGGCACAGAATCTCACGCCCAAGCAGATGAAGACACTGATCACCCGTGCCGGGCCGGGCACCAAGATCGTCTGCCTGGGCAATGTCGAACAGATCGACACGCCCTACCTGACCGAAACGACGTCCGGCCTGACCTACGCCGTCGACCGCTTCAAGAACTGGGCGCACAGCGCCAGTGTCACCCTGCGACGCGGCGAGCGCTCGCGACTGGCCGACCATGCCTCGGAGGTGCTCTGAGCCTTGGATGCGGACATGCGAGTGCCCAGCGCCCTGACCATCGCCGGCTCCGATTCCGGCGGCGGTGCGGGCATCCAGGCCGACCTCAAGACCTTCGCGGCCCATGGCGTACATGGCCTCAGCGCGATCGCCGCGCTGACGGCCCAGCACACGCGCGGCGTGACGGCGGTGGAGATCCCGCCACCGGATTTCCTGCAGGCCCAGATCGACGCCTGTTTCGATGATTTCCGGATCACGGCGGTGAAGCTGGGCATGCTGGGCACCGGGACGGTGATCGATACCGTGGCGGACGCACTCGCCACCCGCGACGTGCCGGTCGTCGTCGATCCGGTGATGGTCGCGACGTCCGGCGCACGACTGCTGGCCGAGGAGGCGCTGGTCGCCATGCGGACCCGCCTGCTGCCGCGCGCCGACCTGTTGACCCCGAACCTGCCCGAGGCCGAACTCCTGCTGGGCCACCCGATCGGATCGCTCGACGGGATGCGCGCCGCCTGCAACGACCTGCTTGCACTCGGGGCACATGCCATCCTGCTGAAGGGCGGCCATCTCGCCGATGGCGCCGACACCGTGATCGACCTGCTGGCCGATGCCCGTGGCATCGTCGAGCTCCCGCATCCCCGCCTGCGGATCGAAGCGCACGGCACCGGATGCACGCTCGCGTCCTCGGTCGCGGCGCGGCTCGCGCTGGGCCATCCCCTCCGCGAGGCCTGCGAGGTGGCCGGCGACTACGTCCATCGCGCGCTGGCCGGTGGCTATCGACCGGGCCGCGGCGACGTGCGGGTGCTCGACCATTTCGGCGCGGCCACGGCGTGAGTGGGGACGTCGTGCCCGGCGGCAGCCACGCGGCGGCCTTGGAAACCGCCTGCGTGGCCGCCGATGGCCATGCATGGCACCTCATCGTGCGCTCGCCGCCACGGCCGCGCGCGTGCCTGCTGTGGCTGCCGGCGCTGGGCGTGGCCGCACGCCACTACATTCCGTTCGCCGAGGCGCTCGCGAAGGAGGGCATCGCCACCTGCCTGCACGAGTGGCGCGGCAACGGCAGCAGTTCGTGGCGGGCCTCCCGCATGCAGGACTGGGGCTACCGGGAGATCCTCGAGCTCGATATCCCCGCCAGCGAAGCCGCCCTCCCCGCGCCACTGGGCGGGCTGCCGCGCATCGTCGGGGGGCACAGCCTGGGCGGGCAGTTGGCGTGCTGCCGGATCGCGCTTGCGTCCGGGCGCACGCCGCGCCTGTGGCTGGTCGCCAGCGGGGCCCCGTACTGGCGGGCGTTCCCGGCACCGGCGCGCTGGCTGCTGCCGATGGCCTACCGCTTCCTCCCCTGGCTCGCCCGGCATAACGGTGCCCTGCCCGGGCGCCGTCTCGGCTTCGGCGGAAACGAGGCGCGGGGACTGATCCAGGACTGGGCCCGCACCGCCCTCAGCGGCCGCTATGCCGTCGCAGGCCTGGGCGAGGACGTGGATGCCGCACTGGCACGCAGCGTGCCGGCGACGGATGCGGTGTTGCTTGCCCGCGACTGGCTGGCTCCGCCGTCCTCGCTTGATTACCTGCTGTCGAGGATGCCCGGCGCCCACGCCACCCGGACCGTGCTGGACGACCAGGCGCTCGGCGGCAGCGCGGACCATTTCACGTGGATGAAGCAACCGGGCGTCGTGGCGCGTTGGCTCGCGGTCCGGCTGCCCGGCTGATCCGGGACTGCATCGCCAAGTGGCCTTGCCAGAGGCTTTAGGCTCTCAGCGTACGGGGGGCTGATCGGGCACTGCGTCTCCCGTTCCCGTGTACCCGTCGGGGTTACGGGACTGCCAGTTCCAGGCATCCCGGCACATGGCATCCACGTCGTACTCCGCGCGCCAGCCCAGCAGCGCCTGCGCCTGGCCTGGATCGGCGTAGACCTCCGCCACGTCGCCTGCGCGACGCCCCACGATGCGGTACGGCACGGCCTGGCCAGACGCCCTCTCGAACGCGTGCACCAGTTCCAGGACGCTGATCCCCCGACCGGTGCCGAGATTCACGGTCAGGCTCTGGCGCTCCCGCTCCAGGTAATCGATCGCATCGGCGTGCGCGCGCGCGAGGTCGACCACGTGGATGTAGTCGCGTACGCCGCTGCCATCGACCGTGGGGTAGTCGCCGCCGAACACGCTGAGATGGTCGCGGCGCCCCGCTGCCACCTGGCAGACGTAGGGCATCAGGTTGTTGGGGGTATCGCTGGGGTCTTCGCCTATCAGTCCCGAGGGATGCGCGCCCACCGGGTTGAAATAGCGCAGGTTGGCGACGTGGAAACCGGGATCACTCGCCTGCACGTCCGCCAGCAGCTGCTCCACGACCAGCTTGGTCCGCCCGTACGGGTTGGTCACCCGCAAAGGCGCATCCTCCCGCACCGGCACGGCATCCGGCGCCCCGTAGACGGTCGCCGACGAGCTGAACACGAGACGCCCGACGCCCGCCTGCTTCATCGCCTGCAGCAACGTGATCGTGCCGCTGATGTTGTTGTCGAAGTAGGCAAGGGGCTGTTCGCAGGACTCGCCCACCGCCTTGAGGGCGGCGAAATGCACCACCGCGTCGATCGCATGACGCGCGAACAGCGCATCCATGCCGGCACGGTCGCGCAGGTCGACCTCTTCGCAGGCGAACGGCCGGCCTGCCAGATGCGCCAGGCGCGGCAGGACCGCCGCGGAGCTGTTGCTGAAATTGTCGACGATGACCACCTCGTGGCCGCGCTCGGCCAGTACCAGGCAGGTGTGGGCACCGATATAGCCGGCGCCGCCGGTCACGAGGATCCGCATGGTGAGCATCCCGGGCGTTGGTGTCCGGGACCCCGGACATCTGAGGAAACGGCGAATTATAGCCACCCCATTCACATGTTGCCGGTTCCCGGCGCGTTTCGCGTTCCATCAGGTCGAACAGGCGGGGAAGCCGGTGGGAATCGCCACGCAGGCCAGGCCCGTCGCGCCTCATCCCATCGGAGATCTGCACAGGAATGAATGCCCCGCTGCCGCACCGGGACTCGACCCGGCTGGCCATCATCGGACTGGGCTACGTCGGCCTGCCGTTGGCCGTCGCCTTCGGCCGGCAACGCCCGACCCTTGGCTTCGACATCAATCCTGCGCGCGTTTCGGAACTGCAACGCCACGAGGACCAGACGCTGGAGGTCACCCCGGACCAGTTGCGTGCCGCGGCGGGCCTCGCCTTCACGGCCGACCCGGAGCGCCTGTCGGACTGCAACGTATTCATCGTGACGGTGCCGACGCCGATCGATGCCTATAAGCGCCCCGACCTGACGCCGCTGGAATCCGCCAGCCGCACCGCCGGCAGGGCGCTAAAGCGTGGTGACGTGGTGGTGTACGAATCAACCGTCTATCCCGGTGCCACCGAGGAAGTCTGCGTACCGATCCTGGAGCGCGAGTCCGGCCTGGTGTTCAACCGGGACTTCCATGTCGGCTACAGCCCGGAGCGGATCAACCCGGGGGATCGCGAGCACCGCCTTGAAACGATCACCAAGGTCACCTCGGGCTCCAGTCCCGCCGCCGCCGATTTCGTCGACGCCCTGTACAAGTCGATCATCACCGCCGGTACGCACCAGGCGTCCAGCATCCGCGTCGCGGAGGGGGCGAAGGTCATCGAGAACATCCAGCGCGACGTCAACATCGCCCTGGTGAACGAACTGGCGCTGCTGTTCGACCGCCTCGGCATGGACACGCAGGAAGTGCTGGCCGCGGCCGGCACCAAGTGGAACTTCCTGCCGTTCCGCCCGGGACTGGTGGGCGGGCACTGCATCGGCGTCGATCCCTACTACCTGACCCACAAGGCGCAGCAGGTGGGTTTCCACACCGACGTGATCCTGGCCGGACGCCGCACCAACGACGGGATGGGGCCGCACGTGGCCCGTCGCGTGGTCCGCCTGATCCAGCAGCGCGAGGCGCATCCCGCCCATTGCAGGGTCCTCGTGCTCGGCCTGGCATTCAAGGAGAACTGCCCGGACCTTCGCAACACCCGGGTCGTGGACGTGGTCGAAGAGCTCAGGGCCTATGGCGCCGACGTCGACGTGCACGATCCCTGGGTCGACGCCGACCAGGCCATGCACGAGTACGGCCTGCGCCTCGTGGACGCCCCCGAAGCGGGCGACTACGACGCGATCATCCTGGCCGTGGCCCACGACCGCTTCGTTTCACTCGGTGCCAGCGGCCTGCGACGCTGGGGCCGCGAGGGCGCCACCCTGTTCGACGTCAAGGGCGTGCTGCCGCGCGCGGACGTCGACGGACGCCTTTGAGGACACCCGCATGCGCATCCTGGTCACCGGCGCGGCCGGCTTCATCGGTTCCCACCTCAGCACGCGCCTGCTCGAGCGCGGCGACGAGGTGCTGGGCTACGACAACGTCAACGATTACTACGACCCCACGCTGAAGGAGGCCCGCCTCGCACGCCTGCAGGCACACGAGGGTTTCCGGTTCGTGCGCGCCGCACTCGAAGACCGCGAGGCGATGGACGCCGCGTTCAGGGATTTCAAGCCCGATCGCGTGGTCAACCTGGCGGCCCAGGCCGGCGTGCGGTATTCGCTGGAGAACCCACAGGCGTACATCGACAGCAACGTGGTGGGCTTCGTCAACATCCTCGAGGCCTGCCGGCACCACGCCGTGGAGCACCTGGTGTACGCGTCGTCCAGTTCGGTCTACGGGGCCAACGTGAAGCTCCCGTTCTCGGTGGAGGACAACGTCGACCATCCGGTCAGCCTGTACGCAGCGACGAAGAAGTCCAACGAACTGATGGCCCACACCTACAGCCATCTGTTCGGGCTGCCGACCACCGGGCTCCGCTTCTTCACCGTGTACGGCCCCTGGGGCCGCCCCGACATGGCGCTGTTCCTGTTCACGCGGAACATCCTGGCGGGCAAGCCGATCGACGTGTTCAACCACGGCCACCACCGGCGCGACTTCACCTATATCGACGACATCGTCGAAGGCATCGTACGCACCCTGGACCACGTGCCACGGGCGGATCCGGACTACGACTTCGCCCATGCCACCCCGGCCGCCTCCGCCGCGCCCTACCGGCTTTACAACATCGGCAGCAACCGGCCGATCGAACTGATGCGCTATATCGAGCTCATCGAGGAAAACCTCGGGCGCAAGGCCGAACGCCGGCTCCTTCCGCTGCAACCGGGTGACGTACCCGAGTCGCACGCGGACGTGCAGGCGCTCCAGTCCGACGTGGGCTACGCGCCGGAAACGCCGGTGGAGGAAGGCATCCGCCGTTTCGTCGCCTGGTACCGCGATTACTACGGCGCCTGAGTGCCCCGTCCCGGCTCGCCGACGTGGCCGGGGCTTCCATTCATCTGCGTTGTTCTCTGCTGACACCCTGGGGATACCCGCCATGTACCGCACACCCATGCTCCCGACCCGGACGGCCCTCACCCGGACCTTCGCCCTGCTCGCACTGGCCGGTTCACTCGCCCTCGCCGGCTGCGCCAGCAGCGGCGGCGCCTCCACCACGCCACCGCCGGACACCGAGGCGCAGACGGCCGTCGATGCGTACCAGATCGGCGTGGACGACATCGTCCAGGTCACCGTATGGCGCAACCCGGACCTGGGCATCACCGTGCCGGTGCGCCCGGACGGAATGATCTCGGTCCCCCTCGTCGGCGACGTCCGCGCCGGAGGCCTGACCCCGACCCAGGTCGCCGACGACATCCGCGAAAAGCTGTCCGTGTACGTGCGCGACCCGCAGGTCGCGGTGATCCTGACCGACCTGCGCAGCCACGAGTACCTCTCCCGCGTGCGCGTCACCGGTGCGGTGCGCCAGCCCGTCTCGATTCCCTACCGCCAGGGCATGACGGTGCTCGACGCCATCCTTGCCGCAGGCGGCGTGACGGAATTTGCCGCACCGGCGCGTTCGGAGCTGTACCGCAGCGGGGACGAAGGGACCCGCAACTACGCCGTCGAACTCGACCGCATCCTGGATGAGGGCGACCTGTCCACCAACTTCAAGGTCGCCCCCGGCGACGTCATCACCGTTCCCGAGCGTACCCTGTGACATACCCAGCCCTCGAGTGGTCGGGCCAGGAACAGCCGACCTCCATATCCGCGCTGATCCCCGTCGCCATCGAGGAGCTGAAGCGCCGCCAACTGCTCCTGGTCGCCCTCTTCGCCGCCATCGCCCTGCTTGCACTGGCGGTGGGCATCATCCTGCCGAAGAAGTACACCTCCTCCGCCACCATCCTCGTCGAGGACTCCAACATCATCCGGCCCCTGATGGAGGGGCGCGCGGTGCCGACCGGGGTCTCCAACCGCGCCAGCATCACCCGCCAGGTCGCCTTCAGCCAGAAGGTGATGGGGGAGATCCTGCAGACCGGCGGCTGGATGGACGATGCCCCCAGTGCGCTCGAGCAGGACCGGCTGGCCGAAGAGATCGCCAAGCGCACGCGCATCGACAATCCGCGCGAGAACCTGATCCAGATCTCGTACACCGACTCCAATCCGCGCCGCGCCTATGACGTCACCAACCGTTTCGCGGAACTGGTGATGTCGGAGAGCCTGGCCACCAAGGAACGCGAAAGCCGCGACGCGTACGACTTCATCGACTCACAGGTGCGCCAGTACCACCAGAAGCTGACCGACGCGGAAGCCAAGCTCGAGGCCTACCGCCGCTCCAACCCCGATGCGCGGCCCGGCATCGAGACCGACGTGAACTCCCGCATCGCCGAGCTGCGCCGCATGGTGGAGACCTCGCGGATGGACCTGCAGGACCTGCGCTCGCAGGAGGCCGCCCTGCAATCACAACTGTCCGGCGAGAACGAAGTCACCGTGCTCCAGACCCGCACCGGGCAACTGGTCGCCCGCCTCGCGGAACTGGAGGACGAGCAGGATCGCCTGCTCCTCACCTACACCCGGCAGCATCCCGACGTGGTCCGCATCCAGCACCAGCTGGACGACCTCCAGGCGCAACTGCGCGAGGAAGAGTCGCTGGACCGCGCCCGCAGCGCCAACAGCGACGGAGCCATCAACCGCTCGGCGAGCTTCAACCCGCTGTATGGCGAGCTCAAGAGCAAGCTGGCGCAGGTGCGTCGGCAGGCCGCTGCGACCGGTACCCGGATCGGGACGGCGCAGGACCTGCTCGATCAGGAGCTGGAACGCAGCCGGCGCATCGCATCTTCGGAAAGCAGCCTGGCCGAACTGACCCGCGATTACGAAGTCAATCGCGACCTCTACCAGGACCTGTTGAAGCGCCGCGAGAACGCACGGGTATCCATGAGCCTCGATGCCGAGCAACGCGGCCTCAGCTTCCGCATCCAGGAGCCCGCCCGCATCCCGTTGCGCAGCAACGGCCTGCGCCTGCTCCATGTGGCCGGCGGGGGGCTGGGCATGGCGCTGGCCACCCCGATGCTGTTGCTGCTCGTGCTGGTGAAGTTCGACCCGCGCATCCGCTCGCCGCAGCAGATCGAGCGCCAGGCAGGCCTGCCGGTGCTGGGCGCGGTACCCCATTACTACACGCAGGCGCGCCGCAGCGCCTACCGGCGCCGGGTGATGATGGCGGCAGGCCTCTTCCTGCTGGTCCCGATCGTCTACGGCATCGTTCTCCTCATCAAGGTCGCAGGCTCATGAACACGGTCGTCCAGCACCCCAGCCACGACGAGCTCGCGCGACGTGGAAGGGGACGCTCGCTCTCCCTGCGCCACGCCGCACCGTCCCTGACCCCGGCCCAGATGGAGGAGCGCGCACTGATCCGGCGCTCGGCGGTCGCGCGACCGGAGGTCGATGCCTTCCGCGAGATCCGCACCCGCCTGCTGGCGATGACCACCAACAACTTCGTCGCGCTGGTGGCTCCGGTCAGCGCGGGCTGCGGCGGCAGCTTCGTCGCCCGCAACCTGGCCGCTGCGATGGCCTTCGACGAGACCCGCAGCGCGCTGCTGATCGACTGCGACCTGCGCCACCCTTCGCAGCATGCGACCCTGCAGATCGACTGCGCCCAAGGGGGCCTCACCGACTACCTGGAAGACCCGGACGGCCAGATCGAGGACGTCCTGTACGACACGGGCATGCCCGGCCTGTCGGTCCTGCCTGCGGGCGGCGTGCGGGAAGCGGGCGCCGAGTACTTCAGCTCGATGCGCATGCGGCTGATGCTCGACTCCATCCGCAGCCAGCATCCCGACTGCTACATGTTCCTGGACAGCCCCCCGGTCAGGGGCGCCCCGGAGGCCCGGATCCTGGCCGACCTCGCCGACGTGGTGATCCTCGTTGCGGGCTATGGACAGGACTCGCCCGAAGCGATCGCCCAGGCCGCCGCGAATTTCGATCCGGAGAAATTCGCCGGCGTGGTCTTCAACCAGGGCGTCTGAGGAGGCCCGGATGCAGACCCGCCCCCGCATGCAGGCCCCGCGCCACACGTTGCTTTCGCTCGCCATCGTCGGTGCCGCACTGCTGCCCGGCAGGGTGGGTGCCATCGACCTCGACTACGAACTCAGCGTGGGCGTGACCCACAACTCCAACATCATCCTCAGCGAATACGACGAGATCAGCGAAACCACGCTGGCGCCCGGCATCGACTTCAGCTTCGTACACGAGGGCCGCAGCGTCGATGCCACCGCACGCGGCAATGTCCGTTACCTGCACTACACGAGCGGGACGTTCGATGACGAGGTGCGGAGCGGGTTCAGCGGCCACCTGCGCTGGCGCGCGCTGCCCGAGCGCCTCGACTTCATGGTCGACGATTACCTGAGCCAGCAGCCGGTCAACATCCTGTCGCCGTTGACCCCCAGCAATACGCAACGGGTCAACGTGCTGGTCGGCGGGCCGACGCTCTACCTGCGCTTCGGCGACCGCACGCGCGGCCAGCTGGACCTGCGCTACACCCGCAACGAGGCAGAGGAGACGGCTGACTTCGACGGCCATCGCCTCAACGGCGCGTTCCGCGTGCTGCACGATTTGACGCCCACCTCGCGGGCTTCCTTCAATGTCGAAGCGAACCAGGTCGAGTTCGACGACACCACCGTGAGCAGCGACTACGACCGCTGGGATGTCTACGGCAACTATCAAAGGAACCTCAACGACTTCGACGCCAGCCTCGACCTGGGCTATTCCCGCCTGGACGTGGTGGATGGCGCGGGCCATGACGCTCCCCTGGCCCGCCTTGCGCTCGACTGGCGTCTTTCGGCAGAAACCTCGCTGAGCGCGAGCCTCGACTACCAGTTCTCCGATACGGCGCGAAGCCTGGTCGCCACGCCGATCGGACCCGACCTGCCGGTCGGCACCGACATCGACGTGAGCGGCACCATCGTCTCCTCCGACCCCTATCGGCAGAAGCGCGCCGAGATCGGCTTCCAGCACGCCACGCCGCGCTACGCGTTCGACGCGACGGTGTTCCACGAGCAAGCCGAGTACATCGAGGCCGATGACTTCGACAACCGGTTCAGCGGTGCCTATGTCGGGTACACGCACCGCTTCAATGCCCTGACCGACCTGAACCTGACCGCGGACTATCAACGCCGTGAGTACGAGACGCTCGACCGTCTCGACCGCGACCTGACGCTGGGAATCGGGATCGAGCGGCGATTCACGCGCCACCTGACCGGGCGCTTCAACCTGTTGCGCCGCACCCGCGACAGTTCCGTGCAAGGTTTCAGCTATGACGACAATGCCGCCCTGGTCAGCATCGCTTATCGCCGCTGAGCCGGTCGCGCCTGAAGCCGTCCAGCCCGCGCCGGTCCGCCTGCTGCTGCTGACGGACACCACGCTGGAGAACACCGGCGGCAGCGAGCGTTTCCTCCGCAATCTCATCGAGCGCTTGCCGGTCGATCGTTACGACGTGACGGTGGTGCAGTTGGGCGCTCGCGAGGAGAGCGATGTCCAGGCTTCGCTGGGTGCCAGCGGGCGCCCGCTGCGCCTGCTGGGCTGGCCGACCGCGGCGATCTACGGGCGCAGCGGTCGTCGCACCCTGCGGCGCCTGCGGGACTTCGTACGCGAGGGACGCTTCGACATCATCCAGTCCCAGCACGAGAAGTCCGACCTCGCGAACGCAGCGGCACGCGGTGCCGGGGCCTGCCGGCATGTCTCGAACCGGCGCGACATGGGATTCATGAAGAACGCGCGGCTGCGCCTGGCGTTCCGCCTGCTCAATGGCCGTTACGACGCGGTGGTCGCGCCCGCGCACGAGATCCTCGGTGCGCTCGCCCGGCATGAACGCCTGGGTCCTGGCCGGATGGTGTGGATCCCCAACGGCGTGGATACCGCGAAGTTCCGGCCCGCGGCATCCGCGGGTCAACGGCAGGCAATGCGCGCATCGTTGGGGCTTGGGCCTGACGAGATCGCGTTCGGATGCGTCGCCAGCCTGTACCCCGTGAAAGGCCACGCCGTCCTGCTGGATGCCTTCGCCCGCGTGCATGCGCGGAACCCGCGGTGTCGGCTGCTGCTGGTGGGCAGTGGCGAGCTCGCGGGACCGCTCGAGCGGCAGGCTCAGGCACTCGGCCTGGGCGCAGCAGTCACCCAGCTGGGAATCCGCGCGGACATCGACAGGATTCTCCCGGCACTGGATGTCTCGGTCCTCGCCTCGCACAGCGAAGGCATGTCCAATGCCGTGCTGGAAGCCATGGCCAGCGGCCTGCCCGTGCTCGCCACCGCGGTCGGGGGCAACCTGCAACTGGTCCGCGACGGTGTCACCGGCTGCCTGGTTCCCGCCGCCGACGTCACGGAGATGGCAACCGCGATGGACCGGCTCGCCGGCGACGCGGGATTGCGCGAACAGCTGGGTGCCGCGGGACGCCGTCGGATCGAAGCCGAGTTCTCGCTCGAAACGATGGTGCGTGCCTACGAGCGCCTGTACCAGCGCCTGCTGGAGGGCCCATGTCACTGAGCACGCCCACGGACGCACGCCCGCGCGTGATGCAACTGCGATCCAGTGCCGGCCTGTTCGGCGCGGATCGCATGGTGCTGGCACTGAACGGCGCCCTCCCTGGCGTGGGCGTGGACAGTCGACTAGCCAGCATCAACAACTACCTCACCCCGGAACAGGCGCTGCACCGTTCGGCCATCGCCCGTGGCCAGGCGTGCGAACTGTTGCCGTGCAGGAGCCGCGTGGACATGACCACGCTGTCCCGTCTGCGCGAACAGGTCCGCGGTCATCGCATCGACGTCCTGCACGCGCACGACTACAAGAGCGCCACCTACGCGTGGCTGGCCACCCGGGGACTCGCCGTCCGGCGCGTCGCCACCTTGCATGGACAGGTCGAAGCGACCCGTTCCCTGCGTCTTTACAACCGGATCGAACGGGCCGTCCTGCGCGGGTTCGACGCGCTCGCGGTCGTCGCGCACTGCCAGGTCGACGGCCTCTCCGCGGCGGGCATCCCCCGCGACAGGATCCAGGTCATCGACAATGGCATCGAACTGGACGACAACGCGCACGCCCCCTCCCGGGTGCTGATCGAACGGTTCGGGTTGCAGGCCAGGCCGTTCGTGTTCGGCGCGGTCGCGCGGTTCTCGCCCGAGAAAAACCTCGGGCAGCTGGTGGAGGCGTTCGCCCGCATCGCGCGCGCGGAAACGCGTTGCGTGCTGCTCTTGGTCGGGGACGGTCCTGAAGCCGACGCCCTGAAGGCGCAGTGCGACGCGCTGGGCCTGCACGGCCGGGTTCGTTTCACTGGCGTGATGGACGACATGCAACGGGTCTATCCGCTGATCGATTGCCTGGTATTGCCGTCCCTGAGCGAGGGCATGCCGCTGACCGTGCTCGAGGCGATGGACCATGCGCTGCCCGTCATCGCCAGCGACGTGGGCGAGGTGGGCCGCCTGCTCGCGGCCTCAGACGAAGGCCGGCTCGTGCCCCGGCAGGACCTGCACGCCCTGGCCTCGGCGATGGCCGACCGGCTCCGTGCCGGGCGCGCGACCGACACGACCGCCCGGGAGTACGTGCGTTCGCGCCATTCGCCGGAGGCCATGGCGCGACGCTACCGCGACCTGTATCTCGCGGTGAAGGGAGCCTGCGATGACGCCCATGCGGCCTGACGCGAGCCCTCCCGGCCCCGAGCGCTTTCCCCTCGCGGCAAAGGCGATGCTCGCGCGCCCGGTATCGATGGCGCCTCGTACGCGGGTGGCCCCGGATGCAGGCGTGAGGCCCGCTCGCGTGCACCGGCAGAACTGGCCCCTTTACGCCTTCCTGATGCTGTTGCCGCTGCAGAACATCCAGGTTGGATACATTCCGAACCTCGGCGGCGGCCTGAACTTCCTCAACGTGGCCTTCCTCGCCAGCCTCGTCGGTGCCTTGGCCTCGGGGGGGCGCCTGGCCCCCGGTGCGTCCATCAACCGCTGGGTCTTTGCCTATATCGCCTACAGCCTCGTGTCCCTGTTCGTGGCATCGCAGTACGTGGCCGACACCGGCGACCACTTCCAGATGATGAAGGACCATCTCATCGGCATGTCGCTGCTGTTCCTCGTGCAGAAGAGCGTGCAGGACTGGACGACGGCGCGGCGCGTCATCATCGCGATGATGGTCCCGTTGCCGTATATCGCGAAGGTGGCCTGGTCCCAGCACCTCAGCGTGGCCAGCTGGCACTACTCGGACGACCTGCGCATTTCCGGCACCTTCAGCATGCTGGGTGCGAACGAGTTCGCCGCGTTCTGCGTGACCGCCGCGGTGATGGCCTTCGCGCTGCTGCTGGCGGCACGTTTGCCGCGCCTGTGGAAGCTCGGGCTCGGGTTCTGCATCGCGTGCATGGTGATGGGCGTGCTCTATGCCTACTCGCGCACCGCCTACATCGCGCTGATCCTCGGACTGGTGACCGTGATCCTCGTCTGGCGTGGCCGATGGAAGATGATCGCCCCCCTGTTCCTCGCGGCCGTGCTGTTGCCCGCGATCCTCCCCTACTCCGTGATCGAGCGCTTCGACAGCACCGCGGTGGAGGAAAACGAACGCGACGAAAGCACCGAGCTGCGCTTCGTGTACTGGGGCATCGCCTGGGACACCTATACGCGGCACCCGGTCACCGGCACGGGCTACCACTCGTTCCAGCACACGGAGATCAATCCCCATGGCAAGGACACCCACAACCTGTACATCCGCACGCTGGCCGAGGGCGGCACCATCGGCGCCGTGCTGCTGCTGGGCATCCTGCTCTCGATCCTGCTGATGGCACGCAAGGAGATCTCGAACGCGCCGAGCGGCACCCTGCGCTACGCGCTCGCACTGGGCCTGATGGGCGCGTGGATGGCGCTGGTCGTCGGCAACCTGTTCGGCGACCGGTTCACGCACTATCCGATGATGGCGCATTTCTGGGCCTTCGTTGCACTCGTGGCCAAGGCGCGCTTCCTGCCCGCCGAAGCCCCCCGCCCGGGACGCCCCGCATGACTGCATGGATCCGCTACCTGATTGCCATCGGCTGCCACTACAGTGGCCTCGACGCCCTCTACCGTCGCCTGTCCGGTGCCGGCCTGGTCGTACTCATGCTGCATCGCCTGCGCGGCGAGGACGACCCGTTCCCCCTCAGCATCTCCAGCGACACGTTCGGCCAGATCGTGGCCTGGCTGCGCGACGACCGGAAGCTGGTCAGCCTGGACGAAGGGCTGTCACACCTCGACCGGCCACGCGGTACGACCACCCTGTACGCGGTGACGCTCGACGACGGCTACCGCGACAACCTGAACCTGCTGTCCCCGCCCCTGGACGGCGTGCCGGCCACCGTCTACCTCGCGACCGACCATATCGGCGCGGACCCCATCTGGGCCTACCAGCTCGTGACGGCGGTCCGCTGCCGAAGGCAGGACCTGTTGGATCTCGGGCATCTGGGCCTCGGCCGCTTCGACCTGTCCGACGCGCACGAACGGCGGCGCGCCCTGGCGATACTCCCGCCCTTGCTCAAGCAGTTGCCGCATGAACGTTTCCAGGAGGTGCTGGACGGGGTCTTCGCCCAGTTGCAGCCGCGCACGCGAGAGGCGTCGGAGCGCGAGATGATGGACTGGGACGACGTCCGCACCCTGGACCGCAACGGGATCGACCTCGGCGGCCATACGCGCGGCCACGTCCTGCTCAGTCGCGTGGACGCCGCCACCGCCCAGGCCGAGATCGAAGGCTGCACCGACCAGATCGCCCAGGTGCTGCACAAGCGACCACGTCACTTCGCCTACCCCAACGGCACCGCCGAGGACTTCGGTCCGCGCGACGTCGAGCTGGTCCGCCGGGCGGGCTACGTCAGCGCCACCACCTCCATCGAGGGCGTGAACAGGACGCAGACAGACCGTTACCGGCTGCTGCGCTTCAACGTGCACGAATCACGTTACCGCACGCCTTCCGGTGCCTTGTCCCCTGCGCTGTTCTTCAGCGAGTCGAGCGGACTGCTCGGCCTGATGCGGAAGATGGCCTCCGCATGAAGCGCCTGCCCGTCCTCATGTACCACGGCCTGCACGCCGACCCCGGCGCGCGTGGCCGCTTCGATGCGGTCTACAGTGTCACGCCCGTCGCCTTCGCCCGCCAGATGGACTGGTTGCGTTCGCAAGGCTACCGGAGCATCCGGCTGGGCGACCTGGACCGTCCGGATGCGCTTCCTGCGAAACCGGTACTCGTGACCTTCGACGACGGCGACGTCTCGAACCTCGAGGTCGCCACGCCGCTGTTGCTGGAGCGCGGCATGGTGGCCGAGTTCTTCATCACCAGCGACTTCGTGGACCAGCCGGGGATGCTTTCCTCCGAAGACGTGCGGGCACTGTCGGGCGCCGGCATGGGCGTCGGATCCCACGGTCGGACGCATGCCTTCCTCGAGGATCTGTCCGACGCGGCCCTCGCCGAGGAGCTGGACAGCAGCCGCGAGACCCTGGCAGCGCTGTGTGGCGTCGAGATCGATGCGATCGCGTTGCCGGGCGGCCGGGGCGGTGACCGCGAATCGCGGCAGGCCCGGGCGAGCGGTTACCGGCACCTGCTTGGCTCCGTGCCGGGCCCCAACCGGGCGCCGTTCCGTTCCTCCTGGCTGCAGCGCATCGCCGTGACCCGCCAGATGGACGACACGCGATTCGCCCGCCTGGTCGACTGGTCGGGACTTTCGCCCCGCCTCGCGCGCACGCGCTTCCTGGCCCTGCGTGTACCGAAGAAGGTGCTCGGGAACGACAACTACCAGCGCCTGAGGTCGCGCCTGCTATGACCGCGATCGTCGTGTTCTGGTCCTGCCTCGCGCTGGTGGTGTACGCCTATGCCGGCTACCCGGTGATGGTCGCGCTGCTGGCGAGGGCCCGGGGACGCACCCCCGCGCCGCAGGACGTCGCGCCGCCCGTGAGCGTGCTGGTGGCTGCGTGCAACGAGGAGGCGCGGATCGCCGCCCGGGTGCGGGACATCCTGGCCCAGGACTACCCAGGCGACTGCATCGAAGTGATCGTGGCCAGCGATGGCAGCACCGACGGTACCGTGCATGCCGCGCAACTGGATGATCCACGCGTGCGCGTTCTGGACCTGCAACCGAATGGCGGAAAGGCGGTCGCGCTCAACGCGGCGGCGGCGGCGGCGCGCCACGGGGTCCTGGTGTTCGCGGATGCACGGCAGCGCTTCGCACCCGGCGCGCTCCGCGCCCTGGTGGCACCAATGGCGGACCCGCGGGTGGGCGGTGTCTCGGGCGAACTGGTCATCGGCGAGGGCGCGGGCAACCCCGGCCTGTACTGGAAGATGGAGACCCGGCTCCGTTCCGACGAGGCCCGCCTGGGCTGGCTGCATGGAGCAAGCGGCGCGATCCACGCCGTCAGGCGGGCCCTGTACGTACCGATGCCTCCCGGCACCGTGCTTGACGACATGTGGACGCCGCTGCAAACCCTGCGTGCGGGACAGTACACATGGATGGCACGCGACGCCGTCGCGATCGACAGCGCCAGCGCGACGCTGGGCGAGGAGTTCCGGCGCAAGTTGCGCACCCTCGCGGGAAACTGGCAATTGATCGCCCGCCTGCCCTGGCTGCTCCACCCGGCACGCAACCCGGTGTTCCTCGCCTGGGTATCGCACAAGCTGCTTCGGCTCCTGGTGCCGTGGGCGCTGCTGCTCGCGCTGCTGGCCTCGGCGCTCGCGCCGCCCCTGCCCTACCGCCTCCTGTTCGCCCTCCAGCTGGCCGCTTACGCACTGGCAGCCCTGGCCTGGATGAAGCCCGCCCTTGCCCGCCAGGTACCCCTGCTGCCTGCAGCGGGCACCTTCCTCATGCTCAATTCGGCGGCACTGCTGTCGCTGCCCGCGTCATTGGCGGGCAACAGCCAACGCCTATGGAAGAAACACTGAATGGCACGGATCCTCGCCCTGACCAGTCGACTGCCGTGGCCGCCCAGCGAAGGCCACCAGCTCCGCTCGTGGCATCTGCTGAAAGCGATGGCAGGCCGGCACCAGGTGACCCTGCTCAGCTTCCGCCGCGACGATGATGGTCGCGCCGACGATCCAGACTTCCGCAGCACGCTGCACGATGTCCATGTGTTCCCGATCCCGGGCGAACAATCCCGCGTCGCGATGGCATCGGCCCTCGTGCGCGGCCTGTCGGGCCGGCATCCGTTCATCGCCTGCAAGTACAGTTCGCGCCCGTTGCGCGACGCCTTGCGGCGCCTGGCGTTGCAGGCGGACCTGGTCCACTTCGACATGCTGCCGCTGTTCGCCCATGTGGACTGCATTCCGGCGGGGGTCCCGGTGGTCCTCAACGCGCACAATGTGGAGCATCGACTGCTCGCCAAACGCGCGGAGGTGGAGCCGCGGCGTCTCGCGCGCCGTTACCTTGCAGGCCAGGTGGACAAACTGCGGCGCTTCGAGCGTTGGGCCTGCCAACGCGCCGATGCGGTGCTCGCGTGCTCCGAAGACGATGCCGTCCAGTTGCGGGACCTGGCCCCGCGCACACCCGTGAGCGTGGTCCCCAACGGCGTCGACCTGGAGGCCAACCGCCCGGCCGGCACGCCGCCCGGCGCACCGTCACGCATGGTGTTCGTGGGACAGATGGGCTGGTTCCCGAACCGCGATGGCGTCGCCTGGTTCATGCGCGACGTATTGCCGCGCATCGTCGCGCAACGCAGCGACGCGGAATTCGTGGTCGTGGGACGCTCCGAGGGCCTGGACGTACCCGCAGGCCTGGAGCGCCATGTGCGCCTGGCGGGCTTCGTGCCCGACCTGCGGCCCGTCGTGCACGACGCAGCGGTGTATGTCGTTCCGCTCCGCGCCGGCAGCGGAACGCGGCTCAAGGTGCTGGAGGCCATGGCATTGGGCAAGCCCATCGTCACGACGTCCATCGGCAGTGAAGGGATCCGCCTGGACGACGGGATCAGCGCACGTTATGCCGACCAGCCGCAGGCATTCGCCGACGCGGTGGTCTCGCTCATGGAGCAGCCCGCGCTGGCGAGCCAACTCGGCGTGGAGGCACGCCGGCAGGCCGAACGGCACTATGGCTGGGAGGCCATTGGCCGGCACCTGCTGGCACGTTATGATGAACTGCTGCCCGGTGCGGCATGAACGGCCGGGGATGCACCTTCACGCGATGCGCGGTACCGGTAGACATGCTGCCCGAGCCATTCGTGCAGGGCGCGCCGGCTCTTCTCGATGGCCGTCACCTGCGGGATGTAATAGCCCAGCTCGCCGGGAGCCACGTAGTGGCTATGACTGGGGTGCACGCAGACCTGCACGCCGGCCGCGCGGAACGCGGTCACCGCCCGCGGCATGTGCAGGGCCGAGGTCACCAGCCATGCGGGACCGGCTTCCGGCCCGGCCATGGCCGCGTATCCGCTCGCGTTTTCCCAGGTATCCCTCGACCACCGCTCCACCCGCACGTCGCCGGGCGCCATGCCCCAGGCCGCGGCAAGATCCGCCATGACATCGGCCTCCTTGACCGCGTAGGGTCCACCTCCCACCAGCACCAGCGGTCCTTCGCCCTGCGCCCGCCTGAAACGGATGCCCGCCTGGAGGCGGCGCCAGGTTTCCGGTGCCAGCGCGACGTGGTCGTCCACCGCCACCGGCTCGCGCTCCAGCCCGCCGGACAGCACCACCACCGGCGCGCCGCGCGGCGCCTCGCAGCGGTACACGGGATCGATGCTCCCTTCCACATGGCGCACCAGGAGATTGGCGCCCACCGGGGCGCACAGCGCCAGCAGGGCCAGCCATGACAGCAGGCCCACCGCTTTCAGCACACGCGGCAGGGGGCGCCACGTCGCCCACAGGACCAGGCCGCCGAGCACGGCGAGCGTCAAGGGCGAAAGGAAGATGTGCGACATGCCCGGCAGTCTTGCATGCCGCACCGTTCATGCCCAGCATCCATCCCGACCCGGCACGGGGAGCATCACCGCATGTTTGAAACATTGCGCCAGGACTTCGCGCGATACCACCGCGTCGCCCTTGCCGGAGGGCCCCGGCTGGCGCGCCTGCGCGCGGCGCTGACCCACGGCTTCATCGCGGTCGCCATCTACCGCTATGGACGCTGGACACGGAGCGTTCGACCCGGGCTGTTCGCGCTGCCGTTCAAGGTCGTTTACCACCTGCTCCATGTCCCGACCGAACTCCTGTTCGGAATCTCCATTCCCGCCAGCGCACGCATCGGCCCGGGGCTCTATATCGGGCACTTCGGCGGCATCTTCCTGCACGGCGATGCGGGCCGGAACCTGTCGGTGGGCCAGGGCGTGACGCTGGGCTTCAAGGGCGCCGGAAAGTCGACCCGCTGGCCCGACATCGGCGACGACGTCTACATCGGCACCGGTGCCAAGGTGATCGGCGACGTACGGATCGGCAATGGCGTGGTCATCGGCGCCAACACGGTGGTCACCAAGGACGTGCCCGACCGCATGCGCGTGGTCGGCGCGGCCATCCGCATGTCGCCCCTTCCCCCACGGGAGGACGAAGGCGCATGATCGCGCCCGCCGGCCGCCTCCGCTGGATCCTGGTGCTGGGCGGCGGGCTTCTGGCCGCGGGCTGCGTGAACGCGGATCCGGAGTCCACGCCGGCGGCGACGGCGATGGGCGTACCCGCGGCCGCGCCGGCACCTCCCGTCCCCCCGCCCCCCTTCGACTCGACGCCGCATGGAACGGCGTACTACGTCCGCGTCGACGGTGGAGAGGCGGACCAGTGCACCGGCACCGCCGATGCCCCCTACCCGGGGCGGGGAACACGCCAGGCCTGTGCCTGGAATTCGCTGCACCACGCGCTTCCGTCGACCGGAGAGGCGCGCATCAAGGGGGGGGACACGCTCTATGTCGCACCCGGCACGTATCCGCTCGGCGTCCATGCGCCCGGGGCATTGGGGGGACGCTGCTATGCCGACGCCCCCTGGGATTGCCACCTTGCGCCGGTGCCGGGCGGACCGGATGCCCGCACCCCCACCCGCATCCTCGGCCAGGATCCCGCGCGTCCGCCCGTCCTGCGCGGCCACGAACGTGTCAGCCACCTGTTGGACCTCAATGGCAGCGCCAACGTTGAGGTCGCCCACCTGGTCCTGACGGATGGCAGTCCGTGCGTGGAGTTCCACGCGGACCCGACCGCGAAATGCGAACGCGATGCCGCTCCGTTCGGCGAGTGGGCATCGTCCGGCATCAGCGCTTCGGCTTCCCGCAAGGTCTGGCTGCACGACCTCGACATCCATGGCCTCGCGAATCGCGGCATCATCGCCGGCGGGCTCACGGACTGGACCGTCGAACGCGTCAGGATCCAAGCCAACGGCTGGGCGGGCTGGGACGGCGACATCGGCGACGGAAGCTCCAACAGCGGCGACATCGTGCTGCGGCACGTCGAGATCGGCTTCAACGGCTGCGGCGAGACCCTCGACGGCACGCCCTGGGCGTGCTGGGCCCAAAACGCGGGCGGCTATGGCGATGGCCTCGGCACGGCGCGCACGGGCGGCCACTGGCTGATCGAGGACAGCCACGTCCACCACAACACGTCCGACGGCGTCGACCTGCTGTACATGGATGGCAGTGCGGACAGTTCCGTGACGATCCGCCGTGTGCGGGCGGAAGGCAACGCGGGCAACCAGGTCAAGACCCAGGGGCGCGCATTGATCGAGAGTTCGGTGGTCGTGGGCAACTGTGCGTATTTCGAAGGCCAGGGGCGAATGCAGGCGGACGACCTCTGCCGCGCGCGGGGCAACGCACTGTCGATCGGGCTGGTGGAGGGCCAGCCGGCGGAGCTGCGCCACAACACGATCACCGGGGAAGGCGATTGCCTGGTGCTCAGCGAGGGGGGCGACCCTTCCAGCCAGCTGATCCTTGCCAACAACATCCTGCTGGGACGGATCGACTGGCGGCAGTCTCCGGAGCTTGCCTGTGGTCACTATGCGCACCAGTCCCCGGCACGCGTGAGCTACGCGGGCAACCTGTTCTGGCACGTGAAGGGCGGGCAGTGTCCCGGCGACAGTCGATGCGAGGATCCGAAACTCGCGAATGCCGGGTTCGACGCGTTCGACCCGATGCCCCTGGGCGACAGCCCGGTGCTCGGCGCCGGCGTGCCGGACCGTGAAGGGAACCGCTTCGATCTTGAAGGACGCCTGTTCATTGCCGACACCCCGGATATCGGCGCGGTGCAGCGACCGCGCGGGCGCCAGGCACTGAACGCGGGTTCAGAAAAATGAATACGAATCAAGCACTTGTTTGTGTGACGCGGAGCGTCCGCATGTGACCGTATCTGTGGCGGACACGCCAGATTCGCACCATGCCGGGCCTCAGAATTCCAGCACGGTTCACAGGGAAGCGAGCCACTTCCCCTGCATGACCGTTCTGGAGTTCCCCCATGTTCCCTCTTCCCAAGCCCCGTGCGCAGGCGACGCGTCGCCCGCGCAGGTGGACTGTTTCGCTCACGCTCCTGGCCTTGGCCCTGGGTGCCACCAGCGCCGCACAGGCCACGACCTACTTCATCCGTACCGACGGCGGCAGCGCCGCGCAGTGCACCGGCACCTCCGACGCGCCATACCCCGGTAGCGGCAACAACCAGGCCTGCGCCTGGAACTCCCTGCACCAGGCCCTTCCCGCCTCCGGCGCGGCCCGCATCAATGGCGGCGACACGGTCTACATCGCGCCGGGCGAATACGCCATCGGCCTCGATGCGCCGGGCGCCAATGGCGGTCGCTGCTACGCGGTCGGCGCGTGGGACTGCTACCTGCCGCCGGTACCCAGCGGACCCAGCGTCGACAAGCCGACCCGGATCCTCGGCCAGGATCCGGACAATCCGGCCGTGCTCTGGGGCAACGAGCGCGTGCGCGAGATCATCAACCTCAACGGCAGCTCGAACGTCGAGATCGGCCACCTGGAGATCACCGACAAGAGCGACTGCGTCGAGTTCCACAGCAACGCCGCGGCGCAATGCCGGCGCAACAGCGCGCCCTACGGCAAATGGGCGTCGTCCGGCATCAGTGCGTCGAACTCGAGGAACGTCCACCTGCACGACCTCGACATCCACGGACTGGCCAACCGCGGCATCATCGCCGGCGGCCTCACCGACTGGACGCTGGAGCGGGTGAAGATCGTCGCCAATGGCTGGGCAGGCTGGGATGGCGACATCGGCGCGAACAGCTCCAACAGCGGCAACATCGTCATGCGCGACGTCGAGATCGGCTTCAACGGCTGCGGCGAGAAGCTCGACGGCACGCCCTGGGCCTGCTGGGCACAGAATGGCGGCGGCTACGGCGATGGCCTCGGCACCGCGCGCACCGGCGGCCACTGGCTGATCGAAGACAGCTACATCCACCACAACACGTCCGACGGCCTTGACCTGCTGTACATGGACGGTGCCAGCAACTCCTCGGTGACGGTGCGCCGCACCCATGCCGTTGGCAATGCCGGCAACCAGCTGAAGACGTACGGCCGCGCCACCATCGAGAACTCGGTCGTGGTCGGCAATTGCGCGTACTTCGACGGCCAGGGCTCGATGAACGACAGCGACCTCTGCCGTGCACTGGGCAACACCATCTCGGTCGGCCTGGTAGCGGGCCAGAACGTCGACATCCGGCACAACACCATCACCGGTGAGGGCGACTGCCTGATCCTCAGCGAATCCGGCTCGTCGTCCACCAACCTCAACATCCAGAACAATGCGCTGATCGGCCGCACGGACTGGCGCCAGGCCCCCGAGCTCACCTGTGGCCATTACGCCTACAACTCGTCGGCGAAGGTGAACTACGCCGGCAACCTGTTCTGGAACGTCAAGTCCGGGCAGTGTCCGGGCGGCAGTGTCTGCAACGACCCGAAACTGGTCAATGCGAGCATGGCGAACTTCGACGCGACCCCCCAGGGCGGCAGCCCGCTGGTCGACAAGGCACCCTACCTGGCCGCCATCACCCGCGACTTCTTCGGCAACCCGCGTCCCTCGGGCGCCGCCGCGGACATCGGTGCGGTGGAGCTGCAGGAAGGCGGGAACCCCGAACCGGAGCCGGTCTGCGAGCGCAGCGCACCGACGCTGGGCCTCTCCGGTTCCAGCGCGCCCGTCTCGGCTGGCAGCACCATCGCCTACACCGTGACGGTGTCCAACCGCGACAGCGAAGCCTGCGGCACCAGCACCTTCAACCTGGCCCGCAGCGTTCCGGCAGGCTGGAACGGCGCCCTGAGCCGCAACGCCGTCGCATTGGCTCCCGGCGCGAGCACCACCGCCCGTCTTGACGTCACCTCGCCGGCCAGCGCCACTGCCGGCGGCTACGGGATCGGCATTGGCATCGGCAGCAGCGCCGGCAACGTGCACACCCGGAATGCGTCCGCCACCTACACCGTCCAGGCGCCGGCCGCAGTCTGCACCCGCAACGCCCCGGGCGTGAGCCTCAGTGGACCGACCGCCGCCGTCCCGGCGGGCACGACGGTCCGCTACACCCTCACCGTGGCCAACCGTGATACCGCCGCCTGTGCCAGCACCGCCTTCGACGTCGCCGGCAGCGTGCCCGCGGGCTGGAACGTGGCGCTGGGCCAGAGCCGGATCACCCTCGCCGCAGGCGCCTCCACCAGCACCACGCTGGACGTGACGTCCAGCAGCCAGGCCCCGGCAGGCACCCATGCGGTGGGCGCGGGCATCGGCAGCGCCGTGGGCAACGTGCACAGCGCCAGCGATACGGCCACGTACGCGGTCCAGGCCCAGCAGCCCCCGCCGGCCGCCGGTGAGCTGGAACAGGTATTGAGCACGGACCGTTCGACCTATCGCAGGGGCCAGACGGTGACCATGACCTCCCGGGTCGCACTGGGCACCAACGTCCTCTCCGGCGTACCGGTGACCTTCGAAATCACGTCCCCCTGGGGCGCCCGGGAAACCTTCAGCGCACGCACCAACAATGCCGGCGTGGCACGTGCCAGCAAGTCGCTGAGCCGGTGGTGGTGGTGGACCCCGACGGGGACCTGGACCGTGAAGGCGACGGCGACGCGCAACGGCGAAACGGTCACGGACGAGGTGCAGTTCTCCGTCCAATAGATGCCTGGGACCCGCAACACCCCCGGGCGGCGGCCACCACGGTCGCCGCCCTTTTTATGAATGAACAATGAATGACTCTTCACATGAACAAGGGGGAATGTCATTCAGGCATGTGCATTTGCCGTATCTGTGCCCCAATGTGCAGAAGCTGGACAATTTTTGTCCACAATTGGATCCGCCGCATCCCCCGACCGCGGCATCCCCCTGAATCCGGAGTCACCCGCGTGACGATTGGCAGCACCTCGACTTCCCTGCTCTCCTTCCACGGCCGCTCGGTGACGAAGCGGGCCGGCCTGCTGGCCCTGCTCGCCCTGGCCGGGCTTGGCTCGGCCCAGGCCGCCACTTATTACATCCGCACCGATGGCGGCAGCGCCAGCCAATGCACGGGCACGTCCAACGCGGCCTACCCGGGCAGCGGATCGAACCGCGCCTGCGCGTGGAATTCCCTGCACCAGGCCCTGCCTGCGTCGGGAAGCGCCCGCATCAATGGCGGCGATACGGTGTACATCGCGCCCGGCGAATACATGCTGGGCTGGGGCGCGCCGGGCGCCGCCGGCGGGCGCTGCTACGACGGCGGTCGCTACGACTGCTACCTGCCGCCGATCCCGAGCGGCCCCAGCGCATCGCAACGCACCCGGATCCTGGGCCTCGATGCCGCGCGTCCGCCCGTGCTGTGGGGCACCGAACGCGTCAGTTCGATGCTGAACCTCAATGGCAGTTCGAACGTCGAGATCGGCCACCTGGAGATCACCGACAAGAGCGAATGCGTCGAGTTCCACAGCAACGCCGGCGCCCGCTGCCGCCGCGACAGCACGCCTTACGGCCAGTGGGCGGGCGTGGGCATTTCCGCCTCGAACTCCCGGAATGTCTACCTGCACGACCTCGACATCCATGGCCTGGCCAATCGCGGCATCATCGCCGGCGGCCTGACCGACTGGACGCTGGAACGCGTCAAGATCATCGGCAACCCGTGGGCAGGCTGGGACGGCGACATCGGCTCGGGCAGCTCGAACAGCGGCAACATCATCATGCGGCAAGTGGAGATCGCCTGGAACGGCTGCGGCGAGAAGCTGGACGGCACCCCCTGGGCCTGCTGGGCGCAGACCGCCAGCGGCTACGGCGACGGCCTCGGAACGGCGCGCACCGGCGGCCACTGGCTGATCGAGGACAGCTACATCCACCACAACACGTCCGATGGCCTGGACCTGCTGTACATGGATGGCGCCAGCAATTCCTCGGTGACGGTCCGCCGCACCCATGCCGTCGGCAACGCCGGCAACCAGCTCAAGACCTACGGCCGGGCCACCATCGAGAACTCGGTCGTGGTCGGGAACTGTGCCTACTTCGACGGCCGCGACTTCATGAAGGACAGCGACCAGTGCCGCGCGCTGGGCAACACCATTTCGGTGGGCCTGGTGTCCGGGCAGAACGTCGACATCCGCCACAACACCATCACCGGCCAGGGCGACTGCCTGCTGCTGAGTGAAGCCGGCTCCTCGTCCAGCACCCTCAACATCCAGAACAATGCGTTCGTCGGCCAGACCGACTGGCGGCAGCCCTCGGAACTGACCTGCGGCCACTACGCCTACAACTCGTCGGCGAAGGTGAACTACAGCGGCAACCTGTTCTGGAACGTCAAGTCGGGCCAGTGCCCGGGCGGCAGCACCTGCTCCAACCCCAAGCTGGTGGCCACGGCCCTGGGCGGTTTCGACGCGACCCCACAAAGTGGCAGCCCGCTGATCGACAAGGCGCCGTACCTGGCCGCGATCACCAACGACTTCTATGGCAATGGGCGTCCCTCCGGACCCGCGGCGGACATCGGCGCGATCGAGGTGCAGGTGGGGGGTGGCCAACCTGACCCTCAACCCGTATGCACCCGAGTCAAGCCAAGCCTCGCGATTACCGGCCCCAGCGAATCGGCACCGGGCGAGAGCGAAACGTATACGTTGGTTCTCGCGAACAACGACAGCGCGGGCTGCGCCAGCACGTCGTTCTCGCTCGCTCGCACTCTTCCCGCGGCCTGGACAGGAAGCCTGGCGGCCAATTCGCTTGACGTGGCCCCCGGGCGTTCAGGAACCACGACGCTGTCAGCTGTCATACCGGGCAACGCGAGCGCTGGAAACTACGCCCTCGCCGTCGCTTCATCCAGTTCGGCTGGCAGCATTCATACGGCGAGTGACACCGTCACCTTGGCCCTTTCCATCGACGCACCGCCGCCGACCTGCACACGGCGCACACCGTCGATCTCGCTTGATCCACCTTCGGGCTCGGTTGCACCCGGCGGAACAGCCACCCTGACCGGACGTATCACCAACAACGATACCGCTGCCTGCGGCACCACCAGTTTTGCCCTGGCCCGAACGATACCTTCTGGCTGGAGTGGAAACTTCTCTGCCAACACAGTAGCGATTTCGCCGGGAAGCTCGACGTCAGCCACGCTCACGCTGCGGGTGGCATCCGACGCCACGCCTGGATCCCATGCCGTCGCCTTCGGCACCTCCAGCGCGTTGTCGGGACTGCATACCGTTGCCGACGATGCCTCGGTGCGGGTCGCGCAATCGAGCATTCCGGGTTTCAGCTTGGATGTACGCGGTGACTTCGACGGTGACGGGCGCTCGGATGTTCTCTGGCGTCACACTGTTGAGGGATGGAATTCCATCTGGAAGAAAGCGAACCCGACCGAGTACCAGTACCTGTCAGAGGTTTCCAACGTCGACTGGAAGATCGCAGGCATCGCCGATTTCGATGGCGACGGCAAGGACGACATCCTTTGGCGAAACGTTCGCAACGGAAGGAACACCATATGGCGCTCCGCCGATAGCGCGATGCAAACACCGCTCACGACGGTCTCCAACCTGGATTGGGAGCCCGTCGCCGTCGCCGATTTCGATGCCGATGGGCGGGCGGATATCTTCTGGCGCAACGCACGAAATGGCAGGAACGTCCTGTGGCACGGCGGCAGCTACGCCACGCGCACCAATGCAATGCTGGTGGGCAATCTGGACTGGAAGGTCGTAGGCACCAGCGATTTCAATGGTGACGGTCATTCGGACCTGCTGTGGCGAAACGCCCGGTCCGGCGCCAATACCGTATGGATGAGCGCGAATGGCCAGACCCAGAAGCGGCTGACGACCGTCTCCAATACCGCGTGGCAGATCGTCGGTGTCGATGATTTCGATGGCGACGAAGTGCCCGACATCCTTTGGCGCAATCAAAGGAACGGGCGCAACGTCATATGGTATAGCGGCGAATTCGCCTCGAGCACCTCGATCACGACCGTGCCGGGTCTCGCTTGGCAGGTCGCCAGCACCGGAGATTTCGATGGTGATGGGCAGGCCGACATCTTCTGGCGGCACGCGGGCACTGGCCAGGATGTAATCTGGGAAGATGCCGAATACAGCAAACTGCGGCGTCTGGATACCGTGTCCATGTCGTGGGAAGTTGCGAGGCCCTGAGCCTTCTACGTGCAGTGCAGGCTTGGCCCGGTTGTGGTCAAGCCTGCGCGCGTGACGAACTATTGAATCCAAAGGCCGACTTGGCCGCGCCCTTCACCAGAACTCTCAAACGAGCGTCGACGCACAACACGCACGCCAGGTAGATCAGCCCGGCCGCTCCGCCGCCGAACAGGAAGCGGATCCAGCCCGCGGGCACACCGCGCTGGATCAGCCAGCGATCGAAGAGCACTACCGCCGTGGCCGCCAGGAGGGCGGTCCCGACGGTCCGCAGGTCCGGCAGCTTCAACAGCGACCGCTTCACGACCGCGCAATGGGCGATGCCCAGTGCCATCGAACTGAACACCGTCGCCCACGCGGCTCCCATGACGCCGAACCTCGGTATCCACAGCCAGTTCAAGACACCGTTCACCAGCAGGCTGGCGAACACCAGCAGCAGCACTGTGCTCGACCTCTTTTCGAGCAACAGGCCGTAACCGGCCAGCAGCAGCACCGGCTGGAGTACGCACACCACCGCGAGCAGCGCGAATACCGGACCGGATGCCACCTTGTCCGCGCCGCTGGCGACCAGGATGAGGTCGCTCCCGAAACTCCCGAGCAGGACAGCGATGCCGACGGCCGCATAGGTCATCGGCATCAGGACGCGCGCCTTCAGTTCGCGAAGGGCTGCGTCGCCTTCCAGGCTGTAGATGCGGTTGGCGGTAGGCAGGAACGCCTCGAACACCGAAGCGTTCATGAACAGGCTGACCTGCATCGCCAGCGACGAACCGATGCTGTATACGCCGACCAGCGCGAAGTCGCCGGTGATGTCCTTGATCATCCATCGGTCGAGCGACACCAGCGTGACCGAAATCACCTCGCTCAGGGCCATCGGCATGCCGAACATCAGGGCCGCGCGCGTCTCCGACAGGTCGAGCGCCTGCCGCGAGAACTGCAGGTGGCGACGCATCCACACGACATACGCCACGGCGAGGAGGATGCAGGTCGCAAGCTTCCCGGAATAGGCCGCCACTGCACTCGCCTGCACCAGCAGCACGGCACCCAGCATCAGCAGCAGTTCGAGCCAGCGGCCGCCGATCCGCAGGTACATGACCAGCCGGGAGCGCTCGGTGACCTTCTGCACGGTATCGACCAGGCTGGCGAATATCGCCAGCGGCGCCATCGCGACCACCAGCCAGAACATCGCACTTTGCCGTTGCCCGCTGACCGCGTCGACCAGCAGCATTCCGGCCACGACGACGACCCACAGCACGAAGGCGAGGCCGAGCGGCGCGTAGAACAGGTTCGTCGCGAAGGCCCTGAGGCGCTGGGGATCCCGGTCGTGGGGATAGAAACGCAGGATGGCATGCTGCGCGCCGAACTTGCCGACCGCCACGGCCATCAGGATCCACGCGCCGTAGTATCCGAACATCCCGTACTGGGTGTTGTCGAGCAGGCGGGTCAACAGCGGGAACGAAACGAGGCCCGCCAGCAGCGTCAGGGCGTTCCCGGTGGCATAGCGGCGGTAGTGGGTCGCTACGCCCTTGGCATCGCCGTTCATGGGATGGGCGTTGGCCCGGGGCGGCCCTTGCGCGTCCCAAAGGCATCCTGCATCCACCCCAGCGTGTAGGCGAACATCCGGGTCCGGTCCTGCTGCAGGTAGAACGTGTGGTCGCAGTCGCGCCAGAACTCCACCGTGACGGCGGGCGCGCGCGCCGCGTCGCCCAAGGCGGCGGCCAGCTGGCTGCGATGGTTGACGTAGTAATAGCTGCCCGAGGTGTACAGGAACAGCATGCGCACGCCCCGCTCCACCAGCGATTGGAGTTGCAGGCGCGCATCCGCCTGGGGCGGGAAGTCCCGATAGTCGAGCAGGCCCGGCTCATGGGTACGCAACTTGCCGACATGGCCGAGCAACGCGCGCCAGCGCCTTGGGCTGAACACGCGGGGCAGGAGGTGCCGCCACCAGAAGCCCGCTGTCTTGTACCCCGGGCCATCGAGCAGCAACGTGCCCACGACCCGGGAGTCCTGCACGGCGATATGGAAGGCATCGTCTGCGCCGGAACACAGTCCCCCGAGTACGAAGCGCATGTGCCCGGTCTCCGCACCCACGAGCGTCATCGCCGCGCGGACCTCGCGGAGTCGCCTGTCGCCCGCTTCGCGGGAAGCCGAGGCACTGTCGCCCAGACCGGACTGGTCGTAACGCAGCACGGTGAACCCGGCGCGGGCCAGCAGGCGCGCGAGCAATACGTACTGCCGGTAAGGTCCGATGCGACGGACCAGCCCCGCATTCAGCAGGATCACCGCGACGTCCTGCACGTGCCCGTCCTCGTGGCAGGGCCGGTGCAACACGCCCACGAGTCCCGGGCCGAAGCGGTACGCGCTTTCCCCAAGGGCATTGTCGCTTCGGCGGGATCCATCGCAGGCATCCGGACCCGCGATAACGTCCTCGACCGCCAATTGCGCGTTCATGCGGCCCGCCCGGCCATGCGACTCGACAGCGCGGCCACGCTCTGCCGGGGGAACAGTTGCGCTTCGAACAGGCGGGGGGCATCCACGGGCGGTGCTTCGTCGTCCTCGAACACCAGGACATCGACCTCGATGCCCGCCCCGCGCTGGCGCTCGAGCCAGGCATCGAGCACCACATCCCGTTGCCAGGCAGCCACCAACAGGCGACTTCCCTCCGGCAACGTCCAGGCACGGAAATCGAGCGCAGCAAGACTGTCCAGCCACGCCCGCGCCACCCTGAATCCCATCAGGTCATCGTCGGCACCGGCCGGCGCGCCATAGGGATAACGCCCCGCCACGGTCAACTGGTCCACCTGTTGGGCGCGCCAGTCCGCGACCTGTCCGGCGCCGTCCAGACAGGGCTGCCACAACACGAGGTCGACGGGCATGCCCCGCTGCCGTACCCAGGCGAGCACGGGCAACGCGGCACTGCGGAGTGCCAGTACCCGGGGGCGCGCCGACGCACCCCGCCCCAATGCGGCCATGCCCGCATCCAGGTCGCGGGACATGCCGGCCAGCGTGAGGTCCTCGAGGTCGCCGGACGAATCGCCGGTCCCGTACCAGTCGAAATGCATCACGTCATGGCCCGCGCCCGCCAGCGACCGCGACAGCGTCCAAAGGGCACGGTGGCTGCGGATCGCATCCTGCAACAGCGGTGGACACACCAGCCAGGCCGGACGCGTTACCTGCGGGCTGTCTCCGTCAGCTGTCGCGCCATGGTGCAGAAGACCGAAGAGCTCCCGTCCCCGGGGACCGAAGTAGCACGGCTCGGTCACGTCGACTCGCCTTCGCCGCCGATCCAGCGCGCCAGGCGTCTCCGTGCGCGACGGTGCCAGGGCGAAGGCGGCGCACCAGGAGCCGGACCGTGCGCGTCACTGCCGGAGGCCGCCACGCCATACACGTCGGTGGCATCGGGCAGGGCCTCGGCCACCTGCGCCAGGCTCAATTGTGTCAGTTTCATCAGCTTGAGCCGTACGCCGGTATCGCGCGAGACGCGATGGGCCATCTTCACCGCCAGCATCGAGTGCCCCCCCAGATCGAAGAAGTTATCGGTGGGGAGTACGCGCACCTCGAGCAGTTCCTCCCATACCTGCACCAGATAACGGATTCGCGGCGGTGTATCGGACGCCAGACCGGATGCCGGGATACCCGTTCCGGAGGGGCGTGGGGGATCCTCCCTCAGTGCGTCAGGGACGTCAGGGATGTCAGGGATGTCAGGGCCGTCGGGAGCATCGATCGTCAGCACTCCGCCCGGCAGCGGCAGGGCATTGCGGTCGATCTTCCCGTTCGGGAGCAAGGGCAGCGTGTCCAGCACGACGATCCGTTGCGGCAGCATGTAGGCGGGCAGACGCGCGGCAAGATGCCCCTGCAGCGCCGACGTTGCGGGCGCATCGGCCTGCGGCACCACGTACGCCACCAGCCGCACATCACCGGGCCGCGCTTCGTGCGTCGTCACCACGGAACGTACGATCGCAGGGTGCGCCTGCAACGCGGCCTCGATCTCCCCCAGTTCGATGCGGTGGCCACGCAACTTGACCTGATGGTCGAAACGCCCCTGGTGTTCGAGCGTGCCGTCGTGCCGCCAACGGCCGCGGTCGCCCGTGCGATACAGCAGGCCCGGCCCCTGGATGCCATCCCCGTCCGCGAACGTATCCGGCACGAAGCGTTCCGCTGTCAGCGCGGGGCGGTCGAGGTAGCCCAGGGAGACGCCTGCGCCACCGATGCAGATCTCGCCGGAACACCCCACGGCGCAGGGCCGGCCCGATGGGTCGAGCACATGCACGGTGGTGTTGTCGATGGGCCTGCCGATATGGATGGGTGCATCCGCTTCCACCCGGCAACACGTCGACCACACCGTGGTTTCGGTGGGACCGTACATGTTCCAGACCTCGGCGCACATTCCGACCAGCGACTCGGCCAGGTCCGGCGCCAGCGGCTCGCCCCCGCACAACGCGCGGAAACCCACAGGCGCCTGCCAGCCGGTTTCGACCAGCATCCGCCAGGTCGAGGGCGTGGCCTGCATGACGGTCGCGCCACTGGCCGCGATCAGCTGGCCCAGCTCGACGTCGTCCAGCACCGTGTCGCGATCGGCCAGCACGATGCGGGCACCCGCCAGCAGGGGCAGGAACAGCTCAAGCACGGCGATGTCGAAGGAGGTGGTGGTCACCGCCACCAGCACGTCATCGCTGTCCAGGCCGGGTACCCGCTGCATCGAAAGCAGGAAGTTCACGACGGCGCGGTGCGGCACCTGCACGCCTTTCGGCTTACCGGTCGAACCGGACGTATAGATGACGTACGCGACGGATTCCGGTGAGGCCTCGTCCGTCCCGGGAGCGAGCGGGGCGATCGCCGCCAGCCGTGCCCCCGATGCATCCACGTCGATCCGGCGTGCCGCGCCGAGCTTGAGGTCGTCGCACGATCCGCGCTGGCCCAGGACAAGCCGCAGGCCAGCGTCGTCCACCATGAACTGCAGGCGGTCGGTCGGGTAGTCGGGATCCATGGGCACGTATGCGGCGCCGATGCGCAACGCCCCCAGCATGCTGGCCAGCATGTCCGGTCCGCGCGCCATGCAGATGCCGACCCGGTCCCCGGCACGCACGCCCTCCTCCCGCATGCACGCGGCGATGCGCAGGCTGCGTTCGTGCAGGGCGGAATGCGTCAAGGATTGGCCCGCGTGGTCGAGTGCGACACGCGCGCCATGCACGGCCAGCGACGAATCCAACAGGGACCCGAGCGTGGCCGGGGACGGCAGGGCCCGGCGCGTTGCATTGGCCTGTCGCGGCACGTCGATATCGGCGTCGCAGCGAATGTCGAGCGCAGCCAATGGCCGGTCGGGATGCTCGAGCACCGCCTCCAGCAACCGGGAGTAGCGCTGGCTGAAGCACCGTGCGCTGTCGGCACCGAGGACGTCCGTGTTGTAGGTCATCACCCCGGACAGGCCCTCGCCATGCTCGAGGAACCACAAGCCCAGGTCGCCGGAGCTGGCTTTCTGGAACACCAGCAGGTGTTCGTGCTCCAGGTCGCCCCAATGGGTACGGCGGGCCCGCACGTCCTGGAACGAGAAACTGGCCTGGTACACGGGGGCGATGCTGGGATCGCGCGGGGCCTCCAGCGCCCGGACCAAGCGGTCGAATGGCACGTCGGGATGGGAGAAGGCGTCGAGTACCGCACGCCGCACCTGGCGCAGCAGGTCCAGGAACGACGCATCCGGATCGACCTGCACGCGGGTCGGCAGCATATTGACGAAGAAGCCCATGATGGGCTCCAGCGCCTCGCTTTCGCGATTGCGGACCGGCAGGCCGACGACCAGGTCGTCCTGGCCGCTCAAGCGGTGCAGCAACAGGTAGTACGCCGTCAGCAGGGCCATGAACAGGGTCGCGTCGTTCCGCGTCGCCAGCGCACGTGCGCGGTCGGTGGTGTCGCGCCCGATGGCCATCCATTCGGTACCGCCCGCGCCGCTGGCCTCGGATGGCCGGGGCGTGTCCAGCGGCAGCTGAAGGGGTGCCGCATGACCGGCAAGGTGGTCCGACCAGAAGTCGAGCTGGCGCTTGAGTTCATCGCCATCCAGCCATGCGCGATACCACGCGGTGAAGTCCCTGTAATCAACATCCAGTGCGGGCAAGGGCGAGCGTTCGCCGCGCAGGAACGCGGGGTAAAGCGTGGCCATCTCGGTATAGAAAACGTCGAAAGACCAGCCATCCCAGATGATGTGGTGCGTCATGAAGAACAGCACGTGGTCTTCGTCGTCCAGCCGGAACAGGCGTGCACGGAACAGCGGGCCGGCTTCGAGGTCGAAGGGCTCGGCGATCATCCGTTCCATTGCGGCACGCAGTTCGGTTTCCCGGTCGCCCTCGGGGAGGCTGCGCAGGTCCTGGACGGGGAGCGCCGCGTCGATGTCATCGCGAACGCGCTGGAACGTGCCCTGCTCGTCCTCGCCGACCACCGTGCGGAGCGTGGCCTGTCGACACACCATGGCCTGGAACGCGCGCTCGAAGGCGGCGTGATCGAGTGGCCCGCGCAGCCGGTGGGCCGACGGCGTGTTGTAGGTCACCCGCCCGGGCTGCATCTGCTCGAGTACCCAGAGCCGCTCCTGCATCGGCGAAAGGGGAACGCGGGCATCCTCCGGCAGCCGTTGGATGGGCGGTCGTGCCGCCAGGCCGTCATCCCCGGTGGATTCGACATGCATTGCGAGCCGAGCCACGGTCGGCGCGTCGAACAAGGTCCTCAAGTGCAGGTTCGCGCCGAGTTCGCGATTCAACCGGGCCACCAGCTGGGCGGCGAGCAGCGAATGCCCACCGCTGGCGAAGAAGTCATCGTCCACACCGATGGCCTCGACGCCCAGGACGTCCGCCATGGTGGCGGCGAGGTGCGCTTCGACGGCGGTCGCCGGGGGACGTGCCTCGTGCAGTTTGGCATGCCCGCCGGTCACCGGGGCCGGCAACTGCCCACGGTCCAGCTTGCCGTTCGGCAACAAGGGCAGGCCATCGAGCATGACGAAATGCTGCGGCAGCATGTACTCGGGCACTGCCTGGCGCAGGTGCGCCAGCAACGCCCCCTCGTCCGGCCGTGCGTCTTCCCGCGGCACCACGTAGGCCACCAGCCGCGCATCGTCCTTGCGGTCCTCGCGCACGATCACCACGCAGCGCGCCACCGCGGGGTGCGCGGCGAGGACGCTTTCGATCTCCCCCAGCTCGATGCGGTAACCGCGCACCTTCACCTGGTGGTCCAGCCGGCCCATGTGCTCGATCCGGCCATCCTGTCGCCAGCGTCCACGGTCACCGGTGCGGTAGACCTGCTCCGGCCGTCCATCCGGCCGCACCGGCAGCGAGATGGCTTCGATGAAGCGATCCGCGGTCAGCTCGGGGCGTCCGAGGTATCCCAGGGTCACGCCTTCGCCGGCGATGCAGATTTCGCCAGGCACGCCCAACGGGCAGGCTTGCCCCCGTGCATCCAGGATCCAGACGCGGGTGTTGGCGATCGGCGTGCCGATGTGGATATCGAGGTGACCCGCGGCATCGGGCTCGACGCGCGTCCCGGTGGAGTAGACGGTGGTCTCCGTGGGCCCGTACATGTTCCACAGGGAGTCGCACCGGGGCAGCAGGTCGCGCGCCAGGTCCACCGGCAGCGGTTCGCCGCAGCACAATGCCTTCAGCCCCGGCCGCCCCGCCCAACCCGCCGCGAGCAGGAGCCGAAAGGTAGCGGGCGTGCCCTGCATGCAGGTCACGCCGGCGGACTCGATCAACGCCGCGATCGCTGCGCCATCGACCGCGACCTCGCGGCCGGCGATGACGACGCGTGCGCCGACGCTCAGCGGCAGCAGCAGCTCCAGGACTGCGATGTCGAAGGACAGCGTGGTCAGTGCCAGCATGCGGTCGTCGGCGACAAGCCCGGGCTCGCGCTGCATGGCGACGACCAGGTTGGCAACGGCCCGGTGCGGTACCTGGACGCCTTTCGGCCGCCCCGTCGAACCGGAGGTATAGATGACGTAGGCGACGGAGTCCGGTTGCAGGCTGCCGGGCTCGAGTCGCGGCCGCGCGGTCGGCATGGCCTGGAGCGTAGGCTCCAGCTGGTCCAGCACCAGCACCGGCCGGCCGCGCAGGTCGAACAGGCCGGCCGAGGCTTCGTGCGTCACCAGGGCCGCGAGGCCCGCATCGCCCGCCATGTAGGTCAGGCGATCCACGGGGAAGGCGGGGTCGAGCGGCACGTAGCCGGCGCCTGCCTTCCAGATGCCCAGGACTGTCGCGAGCATGTCGGTGCCGCGCTGCAGCCCGAGGCCCACCAGGTTGCCCGCGTGCACGCCGTTCTCGCGCAGCAGGTGCGCAATGCGGTTCGCGCGCGCGTCCAGCTGCGCATACGTGAGGCGTGCATCGCCGTGGCACGCGGCGATGCGGTCCGGCGCGGCATCGCAGCATGCTTCGAAGAACGCGTGCGCCGGCTGCGTGGGATCGTACTGCACCGGCGCGGGCTGCAATGCCTGCAGCGCCTGCCATCCCCCTGCATCCACGAGGCCCAGCTCGCCGAAGGGCCGGGTCGGCTGCTCGATGGCGGCCCGCAGCAGGGTTTCGTAGGCCCGCATCCAGCGTTCGATGGTGGCGTGGTCGAACAGGTCGGTGTTGTATTGGCACTCCAGGCGCAGCGCACCGTCGACCTGGACGGCGTTGACCGACAGCTCGAAGGTTTCGTGGGCGCGCGGGTTGGTCTCGAACGCGAGGTCCAGCCCCGGGAAGCGGTTGCTTTCCTGGTCGAGCGCCTGGTCGATGTTGAACATCACGTTGACCAGCGGCAGTCGCGCCGGGTCACGCTCGACCCTCAGGTGCTTGAGGAGGCTGCCGAAGGTCAGCCGGGGGTGGTCGAGCGCATCCAGCAGGACCTCCTGCGCATGCGCCAGTACCGTCTCGAACGGGGCATCAGGATCCGCCCGGAAGCGCAACGGCAACACGTGCACGCAATGGCCCACGAGCTGGTCCTGCCCTTCCACCGACTGGCCCGCGGCCGGTATGCCGACCACGATGTCGTCCTGGGCGGTCAATCGGGCCATCAGGCCTGCAAAGCCGGCCAGGAGGGTGCCGAACAGGCTGCAGCCCCGGCGCGCGCCGAACTGCCGGATGGCACTGACGAGGGAGGCGTCGACCACGTGGTCGTGCCGGCGCGCGCTCGAGGTGCGCCGTGCAGGCCTGGGCCGGTCGAGTGGCAGGTCGAGCGGCTCGGGCAGCGTCTGGAAGCGCGTGCGCCAGTAGGCCTCGTCCGCCTCCTGTTCGGCCGACCGCCCGGCCGCCAGTGCGCAGGCATGATCGGCGAACGAATCCGGCTCGGGCAACCAGCCCGGGTCCAGCCCGCACTCGCGCGCATACAGGGCGCCCAGCTCGCGGACCATGACCCACCACGACCAGCCGTCGCAGACGATGTGGTGTGCGCTCAGCAGCAGCCGGTGGCGGCGCTCCGAGAGGCACAGCAACTCGGCCCTGAACAGGGTGCCATCGAGGAGCTCGAAGGGCGTTTCGACGCTCGCACGCAGACGGGCTTCCACGGCCGCGTCGCGTTGCGTGCCCTCCAGCAGCCCAAAGTCGTGCACCTGCACGGGCATCGAGGCGTTCGCCTCGCCCACGCACAGCGTTTCGCCATCGGGACCGAAGTTCGCCCGCAAGGCGTCATGCCGGGCCTGCAACTGCTGGACCGCACGGCACAGCGCCTCCCGCTCCAGCGGGCCTTCGAGGAGCAGCGACACCGACTCGTTGTAGGCCAGCGAAGCCTCGCGCCCCAGACGGTCCGCCAGCCAGATCTCGCGTTGCGGCTCGGTGGTCGGCACCACCCGTTCCAGTACGCCACCGGCGAAGGGATCGTAGTCAACCGTACGTCGCGCACCGTCCTGTCGTATCGCGGATGTCGCCATGCCCCCTTACCCCACCTTCACGTACTGGTCGGGACGGTCCGGGTCGGCGAGGTACCAGGCAGGTCGGCCTTCCGGATCACGCCCGATGCGGGCACCCGGGACGGGCGGCGCCGCCGCATCCATGGCCGGCACGCCGGACGTCACCGTACCGGGAAGGAAGCCGGCCTCCTGCAGTTCCACGATGGACGCCTTGAAGGCATCGACGATCGCGCGCCGCTCCGCCTCACCGTGGGCCGTGGTGAGGAAACACGGGAAATTGTCGAGGATGTGCACGCCCCGGGTCCGCATCATGGCGAACAGCAGGTCCTGCAACGGATGGTCCTCCAGGAAGAACGTCTTCCAGACCGAGGCGAAGTGCCTGACCTCGACCGGTGCGCCCCGTGCACGGCAGAACCGGTTGATCTCGTCGGCCATCGCGTCCATGCGTGCGTTGAGGTCTTCCTGCAGCGCCGGGCCCTGCCGCTTCATTTCCACCAGCACCGCATGCGCGGCCGCCAACGCCATGGGATGGCGGACGAACGTGCCGGCGAAGTAGGTCACCCCGACCGTCGGCACCGAATCGTCGCCGAAGTCCCAGGCGCCGCCGTCGAGTGCATCCATGAACTCGCGCTTCCCGGCGATGGCGCCGATCGGCTGGCCACCGCCCACCACCTTGCCGTACGTCGCGATATCCGCCTTGACCCCGAACATGGCCTGGGTGCCACCGGGATGCGCACGGAACCCGGTGATGACTTCGTCGAAGATCAGCGCGGCGCCTGCCTCGGCGGTCACCTGTCGCAGTTCCCTGAGGAACTCCACCGGCCGGAAATCGGGGCGGCGGCTCTGGACCGGCTCGACCAGCACCGCCGCGATCTCGTGCGCGCGCTCGCGGATCACCTGCATGGCCTCGGGCGTCCCGTAGTCGAGCACCAGCACGTGCTCGGCGGTGTTGCGCAGGATACCGGGCGCGGCAGGCACCGACTTCAGCTTGCGCGTCCCGCGCACGATCACTTCATCGATGATGCCGTGGTAGGAACCGTTGAACACGACCAGCGTCTCCCGACCGGTCACCGTGCGGGCGATGCGCAGCGCGCCCAGCACGGCTTCGGAGCCGGTGTTGCACAGGGCCGCGCGGTCATGGCCGGTCAGCTCGCAGATCATGCCGGCCACCTCGCCTGCCAGCGGATGCTGGGGCCCGATGTCGATGCCCCGGTCCAGCTGTGTGCGCACCGCGTCCATGATGAAGTCGGGCTGCCATCCGAACAGGCTCATGCCGAAGCCGTTCAGTGCATCGACGTATTCGTTGCCGTCCAGGTCCCACATGCGTGCGCCATGGGAGCGCTCGATGACGATCTGGTAGCAGATCTCCTTGGTCAGCGGGCGGAACCCGTTGACGACCCTCGGGTCGGCCATGTGGGCGCGATGCTTCCGGGTGTAGGCCTTCGACTTCGCGGTCCTCGCCTGGTAGCGGTCGATGAATCGGGAGAGGCTCGTTCGTTGCGAATCTTCCAGGACCAGCTGGCCCGTGCTGTCGATGCGTGCGATCGCACCGAAGGCCTTTTTCAGGTCGTAGCGGGTATGGGCAAGGGCGGCCTCGTCGTCGATGTCGGAGGCCCCGATGGCCACCGCTGCCTCGCCCTCGTTCGGTGCGGCGGGCGCGACCACCGCCGGGGCCGACACCGCAGCCATGCCGGACGGCGGCGCCGGGACCGCGATCGTCGGGGCCGCCATGGCGCCCATCGAACCCTGCCCGCCCAGCAGCGCCAGCTGCTGCGACATCAACTGCATCTGCTGGGCGATGAGCTGCTGGAGGGCATCTCCTCCCGCCCCCGCCTGGAACGCAGGAACGGTGGGCGCCAAAGACGCCTGGGCCGGCGCGGTTGCCACCGTGGCAATGGCGGCCGGCGCCACGGGCGCGGCTGGCGCTGCCACCGGCGCAGTCACCGGCTCGGGCGGCAGTTGCGCGTCCAGATGACCGGCCAGCGCCGAGAGACTGGACGCATCGCTCATCAACTGGCGGAACGTCACCCGGGTTCCGAACGACTTCTGCACCTGCAGTGCGACCTGGGTCAACACCAGGCTGTCGAGACCGAGCTCGATGAAGTTCGCATCCGCTTCCGCATCCGCCATGTCGATGCCCGACACGTCTTCGATGACGTCGCGCAGGCGCGCGACGAGACCGGGAATGCGATCGGCGACGGGCGTGGGGGCGGCCGGTGCATCGGTGGCCGGTGCAAGGTGCGGCATGGGGTTCTCCCGGGAGATCGCGGCCGCCGGGTGGGGCAGCACGCTCCGTTGTGCAGGGGGTGCATCGAGCCAGTAGCGCTGGCGTTCGAAGGGGTAGGTCGGCAGGCACACACGGCGGCGCGCCGTGCGCGTGTCCAGCGTCGACGGTTCCAACGCGATTCCGCAGCTCCACAGGTCACCGAATGCCTGGTGCAGCAGCGAGGTCTCGCGCTCCGGACTGTCCGCCAGGCTCGCGATCACCGGTACGTGGGCCTTGCCGACCTGGGGATGCAGGCGCGCCAGGCTGGAGAGGTTGCCGCGCGGCCCGGCTTCAAGCAATGCGAGGCCGGGCATTTCCAGCGCGGTGAGGAGCGCCTTCGAGAACCGCACCGGCTCCCGGAGGTGCGAGGCCCAGTACGCGGGATCGCGTGCCCGTTCGGGATCGAGCCAGTCGCCCGTCGTGGTGGAGACGATCCGTGCTTCCGGCGCACGCGGGCCCGCCGCTTCGACGGCGGCGCGGAACGGCTCCACCGCGGGGACCATCATCGCGGAGTGGAAGGCATGCGAGGTGTGCAGCATGCGGCATGCGACCCCCTCGCCTTCCAGAACGTCCTGGAACGCCGACAGCGCATCCGACGGACCGGCCACCACGCAGGCCGCGGGGGCGTTTTCGGCGGCCATCGACACTCCGGCGGGCAAGCGCGACGCCAGCGTGCCCCAGTCCGCGCGCACCGACAGCATGCCGCCCGGTGGCTGCGCCTGCATCAGGCGGCCACGTTCGGCCACCAGGCGGATGCCCGCTTCCAGCGAGAACACGCCGGCCAGGGTTGCCGCGACGAACTCGCCCACGCTGTGGCCGATCATCGCCACCGGCTCGAGTCCGCGGCCCTGCCACCACTTCGCCAGCGCGTACTCGAGCGCAAACGTGGCCGGCTGCATGATGGAGGTCGGGATCAACGCATCGGGGTCTTCGCTGTGGAGACGCTCCAGCAGGTCGAAGCCGAACGCATCCCCCAGCGCGGACGCACAGGCGTCCAGCGCGTCCCGGCAGGTGCGGTCGGCGGCATACAGGCCCGCCCCCATGCGCGGATACGTCGCACCCTGCCCGGGGAACATCAGCACCACCTGTTGGCTGCGCGCAGGCCGTCCCCGCGCGATCCGCCCGAGGAACGAAGCATCCCCGAGCGCCGCGATGGCCGCCGGCACGTCGTCCGCCACCACGCTGGCGCGATGGGCAAACGCCTTGCGGCCCTTTGACAAGGTCCACGCCACGTCTTCAAGTACGGTGTCAGGGTGGCGCTCGAGGTGGCCGGCGAGGCGGCGCGCCACTTCGGCGAGGGCCGCGGGCGTGCGCGCGGAGACCGGCAGCACGGCCGGGCCTTCCTGCCGAACGCTGGCAGCGCGTCCGGGCGCTTCCTCCAGGACCACGTGCGCGTTGGTCCCCCCGACCCCGAAGGAACTCACGCCGGCGCGGCGCGGTGTTCCTTCGCGCGGCCATGGCGTCGCCGACGCGTTGACCACGAAGGGGGATGACGCGAAGTCGATCGCGGGATTGGGCTGGACGTAATGGAGGGTCGGCGGGATGCACTCGTGCTCCAGCGACAGGGCGGTCTTGATCACACCGGCCGCACCCGCCGCGATCAGCAGATGTCCCATGTTGCTCTTCAGCGAACCGATGCGGCAGAAGCCGGTGTCGCGCGTGCCCCGCCGGAAGGCCCGGGTGAGGCCCTCCACCTCGATGGGGTCGCCCAGCGGGGTCGCCGTGCCGTGGGCTTCCACGTAACCGATGCTGCGGGGGTCGACCCCGGCATCCTCGTGCGCCATCGCGACCACCGCCGCCTGCGCGGCGGCACTGGGCGCGGTGAAGCTGGCCTTGTCCGCCCCGTCGTTGTTCAGCGCCACCCCGCGGATCACCGCATGGATCGGGTCTCCATCCGCCAGCGCTTCGTCCAGCCGGCGCAACAGCACCACCGCGGCGCCATCGCCGAACACGGTGCCCTTGGCATCGGCATCGAACGTGCGGGTGTGGCCGTCCGGGGACAGCATCGCCCCCTCCTGGTAGCGGTAGCCGCTGTTCGGCGGGCAGGTGATCGACACCCCGCCGGCCAGCGCCATGTCGCAACGTCCTGCCCGCAGGCTGTCCACCGCCTGCGCGATCGCCACCAGCGAGGTCGAACACGCGGTATGCACGCTGATCGCCGGGCCGTCCAGGTCGAGCTTGTGGGCCACCCGGGTGGCGATGTAGTCCTTCTCGTTGTCCAGCATCACCTGGAACGCGCCCAGTCGTTCGATCCGGTCCGGGTGCGCGCTGACGTGCTTCTGGAAATAGCTGGCGTTGTACATGCCCGCATACACGCCGACCGACGCTTCGTGGCGGCCCGGCGCATGTCCGCCCCGCTCCATGCACTCCCAGCAGAGTTCAAGGAACAGGCGCTGCTGGGGGTCCATCAACTCCGCTTCCCGCGGACTGATGCCGAAGAACGCGGCATCGAAGCAGTCATGGCCCTCGATGACGCCGCGCGCGGCAACGTAATCCGGATCATCGCGCTCCGACAGGGGGATGGACGGATCCAGCTCGTCCGGCGTGAAGAAACGGATGCTGTCCCGGCCCTCGCAGAGGTTCTCCCAGAACGACTCCACGTCGTTCGCCCCGGGGAAGCGCCCGGTCATCGCGATGATGGCAATGGGCACGTCGTCGTCGCCACGGCGACGGGCGCGGGTACGCAGCGCCGGCGTCGCCGGGTCGCCGGCGAGCACGCGCGCGACGCCGGCAGGCGTGGGCGCGGCGAACAGCGCGGTGACCGCGACCTCGCCCAGTCCCGCCTTTCGTATCGCCTGCAGGAGGCGCAGGGCGAGCAGCGACGTGCCGCCCAGCGTGAAAAAGCTGTCGTGCCGCCCCAGGCCTTCGAGCCCCAGTGCCTCGGAGAACAGCGCGCACAGTTGCGATTCGACCTCCCCCACGGGCGGGTGGAACTCGCCGATCCAGTCCGGGCGCGCCTGTCCCGGCGACGGCAACTTGCCGCGATCGAGCTTGCCGTTGGGCGACAGCGGCATGGCTGGCAGGGGCACATAGGCTGCCGGCACCATGTGTTCGGGAAGGCGGTTCGCCAGCCGCGTGCGCATGGCGTCGATGTCGACCGGTCGTTCCGGGTCGATCGGCGTGAAGTAGGCCACCAGGCGCTTCAATCCGGGCACGTCCTCGCGCACCGTCACGCCCGCCTCGCGGACGCCGTCGCAGGCCATCACCTGGGCCTCCACCTCACCCAGCTCGACCCGGAAGCCCCGGATCTTCACCTGGAAGTCGCGACGGCCCAGGAACTCCAGCGCGCCGTCCGCGCGCCAGCGCGCGAGGTCGCCGGTCCGGTACATGCGGGCCGCCGGGTCGTTGTCGAAGGGATCGTCGAGGAACCGTTCCGCACTGAGTTCATCGCGGCCCAGGTAGCCACGCGCCAGCACCGGTCCCGCCAGGTACAGCTCGCCGACCATGCCGTCCACCACGGGCTGGCCTCGCCGGTCCAGCAGGTAGACGCGTGCATTGTCGATCGGCCGGCCGATGCTGGGCAGCAACGGCCAGTCCGCGGGCGCGCCTTCCAGCGCGAAGGCCGTCACCACGTGGCTTTCCGTGGGGCCGTAATGGTTGTGCAGGCGGCACTCCGGCAAGGCATCGAAGAATGCGCGGATGCGCGGCTCGATGCGCAGGGGTTCACCGGCCGTCACCACTTCGCGCAGCGCGAAGCCCTGCGGGTCCTCGCCGGCGTTGGCATGCGCCTCGGCAAGCATTTGCAGGGCGAAATACGGCAGGAACAGCCGTTCGATCCGACGCGCACGCACGAAGGCATGCAGCCGTTCGCCGCTGAGGCGGCTGTCGGCGTCGATCATATGGAGCTCACCGCCCGTGCACAGCGTGGCGAACATCTCCTGGAACGCCACGTCGAAGCCCAGCGCAGCGAACTGCAGGGTGCGCAACGGACCCTCGTGGCCGGGCTGGCGGGTCTGCCACTGGATCAGGTTCACCAGCGGGGCGTGCGGCATCGCCACGCCCTTGGGCGTGCCGGTGGAGCCCGAGGTATACAGCACGTACGCCAGATGCGCGGGTGACACGCCGGTTTCGCCCGCATCGATCCGCGTCGCCGGCAACGCGATCCACGGCGCCGCAGGGTCGTCGAGGCGCAGTACCGGCACACCGTTCGCCGCGTCCGCCAGTCCGGCCCAGCCCTCTGCCATCGCAGTACCGCTGATCACGGCCGTGGGCGCGCTGTCGCCGAGCGTCAGGCGAAGGCGCTCGGGCGGATAGCCGGGATCGAGGGGGACGTAAGCGGCGCCGGCTTTCAGGATGGCCAGCACTGCGACCAGCAGATCGGGGGTTCGATCAAGGAACACGGCCACCCGGGCATCGGGGCCGGCCCCGAGCAACCGCAGCTGCCGGGCCAGGCGATTGGCGGCTTCGTCAAGGCTGCGATACGTGAGGGCGTGTGTGTCGCCTGCCACCGCGGTGGCATCAGGCGTGCGGTCCACCTGCGCTTCGAACAGCGCATGTACCGTGCAGTCGGGTACATCCCGTGCGACGTGCCCGCGCCGGCAAAGCGCCTGTGCCGCTTCCGGCGCCATGAGCGGGAGCGCACGCCAGGCCATCTGCGGTGTATCGAGCGCCTGTTCCAGCCATGTCGCGAACAACGCGGCCCACCGTGCAGGCATGGCGACATCGTCGGCGTCGGCGGATACGACCAGCTCGCAGGCCGGGGTTCCTTCGCCGGAACCCACCACGCAGGCGAGATCGCAACGCGCCACCCAGGCGGCGCTGTCGGGATCGTCGGGATCGCCGAAATGGAACCCCAACTGCCAGACGGGAAGCTCCGGGAACAACGCGTCGAACGCCGCCTGCGGCATGGCGTGTGCGTCCGCGTCGGCGAGCGCACGTGCAGCGGTGCCGACGGGCTCCCCGCCCTCGCCTTCGCCCCCGCCGAAGCGCAGCACGAGCGGTTGCAACGGCATGGACGCGTCAGTGCGGGCCTGGATCCGCGCCACCTGCACGGCGTCCGCATCGGCCATGCCGGCCATGAACGTCGCCCAGAGCGCCAGCCAGGCCGCCTCGATCGAAACGCCCGCACGACGGGCCGTCGCCTCGAGCGCGGCTCCATGCGACGCCGCGAGGGGCACCACGGCCCGCAACGGCCGTCCCGCACGGCCCGGCCCGAGGGGCAGGTCGAGTCGCGCGGGTGCCGCGGCCACCTGTGCACGCCAATGCTCTTGCTGCTTCTGCAACGCCTTCACCCAATCCGCTCCATGATGTCGCGCGACAACGTCCCGTCACCTGCATTCATACGGATCGAGGCCTGATTTTCGGCCAGCCGACGTATTGGTATAACGTGCCGGAACGGCAGGGGCTGGCGACGCGAAGGAAGCGCGCGTTCGAGGGGACACTATGGATTCGGACTTCACCCAACTGTATTCGCAACTCGCGTTGCGCCCGGACTGCACGCTTGACGAGTTCAAGCGGGCCTACCGGCGCCGTGTCGCGGAGTTGCACCCCGACCGCTCACCGGGATCCAGCGCGGCGTCGCCCGAGGGCGGCATGTCGCTGTCGGAGCTGACCTCGCTCTACACGACCGCCACGCGCTTCCATCGGACGCATGGCCGTTTGCCCGGCGCCGCCGTGCCGCCCCGCAGCTCGCGGACGCCACCCTCGCCCTCGCCGCCCTCCGTGCCCTTGCGACCGGCGAACGCGAACGGCGCCGGCGGCCCCGAACGCGGGCGACGCCTGCACACCCGGCTGGCGATCCTCGCGGTGCTGCTGGTCATCGCACTGATCGTGATCCTCGAAGCCAGCGCGCCCCCCGCACCGCCGACCGGGGTGCCCGGTCGGCACGACGCCGTGCCGGATGCGCCCCCGACGCCGGCGGACGACGCGAAAGGCGTCCGTCGCTGAGACCGGCGCTCAGCGCGAACCGCGCTGGAACACGACCACCTCCACCGTCTGCAGCAGGATCATCAGGTCGAACAGCAGGCCGTGGTTCTTCACGTAGAAGAGGTCGAACTTGAGCTTCTCCTCGGCATCGCGGACCGACGCCCCATACGGGTAGCGCAACTGGGCCCAGCCGGTCAGGCCGGGCTTGACGCTGTGGCGCACGGAGTAATAGCGGAGCTCCTGGTCGAGCATGTCCACGAACTGCGGCCGCTCCGGCCGGGGCCCGACGAAACTCATGTCGCCGCGGATGATGTTGAACAGCTGCGGCAGTTCGTCGAGTCGCGTGAGGCGGATGAAACGTCCGACGCGGGTGGTCCGGTCATCGCCGGCCTTGGCCCAGCGGGCCACGCCATCGGCCTCGGCGTCCGTGCGCATGCTCCGGAACTTGAAGAGGTCGAATTGCCGTCCACCCTGGCCGACGCGAGTCTGCCGGTAGAGGATCGGCGCTCCGGACTCCAGCCAGACGCAGATCGCCACCACCAGCATCGCGGGCCAAGCGATCGCGAGCAGGACCAGCGCACTGGCGAGGTCGAAGAAGCGCTTGCTCAGGCGACGCGGCATCGAATGGTCGAACCCCCCGGAGAACACCAGCCACGACGGATCCGCCACCTGCATCTTGACGATGCCGGCCTCCCGCTCGAAGAAGCTCGACAAGTCGGTGACGGCGACGCCGCGCTGCGCGCACGCCAGCATCTGGTCCATCGGCATCGCGCCGCGGCGCTCATCGGCGGCGACCACGATCTCGTCGACCTGCAACCGGTCCACGCGATCCAGCAACGACGCCCCATCCACCTCCAGCACGCCCTCGGACACGAGCACGTCCTGCCCGGGGAACGGCAGGAAACCCACGATGACGAAGGACTGCCTGTCGCTCTTGCGGCGCAGGCGCTGGTTGATCAGTTCGGCCCTCTGGCCGGCGCCCAGCACCAGCACGCGGCGTCGCAGGGCGTCGCTGCTCACGAGGCGACTCAGCAGGACGCGTCCCAGCAGCAGGACGACGAAGCCCAGGGTCAACGCGAGCGCCAGCACGCCACGGCCGATGTAGACCAGCGGCACCACGTAATACAACACGAGAAGGGCGATACCGCCGAACGCGAACGACAACAGCATCCGCAGGACCAGGTCCACCCACTTGTGACGGACGTGGACCTGGTACAGGCCGAACGCGGCCATGGCGCCGGTCACCGCCAGTCCTACCAACCCCGCACGAAGCCCCAGCCATTCGGAGAACAGCGCATGGCCCTCGGGGTCGTCAAGGAAGCGCAGGTGGGCCGCCAGGAACACCGCCAGCATCAAGGCCGCCATCTCCAGGAGCCACAGGGCGAACAGCGTCCGGCTCTTCCGGCTCCGCATGGCCGCACTCATCGCAGCGCCCCTCCACGCGGAACCGCGCCGGCGTGTCCGTGCTTCCCGTATCCGTCATGCGGCCGTGCGGACGCTCCCCATCCCTGTCGCGACATCACCTGCGTGCCCCTTGAATATGCCCTTGTGATGGCAACAAACGGCAACGTGGCGTGAAACCGGCCTCAGGGCCGCCACCAGGGGACGTGCCTGATACCGTCGGGGCCGGGGCTGGCCAGCGCGGCGACATGCGCCGCCCCGACGGGCAACATGGCGACGTGGACGCGACGTCCGTCGCGCGGCAGCACGCACGACGCCCCGTCCGGCACCTCGATCCCGCTCATCTCGACCCCGAGCCCCCATCCGCACGCCTTGAGCACCGCCTCCTTGCGCACCCACAGCGCCAGCAAGGCCTCCGGTCCCATGGCGGCATACCGCCGGAGCTCGGCCGGCGAGCAGATCCGCTCGGCCAGCTCCGGCATCAGGCCTGCGCGGGCACGTGTCTCCAGGTCGATGCCGACCGGGCCCACCCGGCTGGCCGCGATCGCCACGGCGCCATCCGCATGGCTCAGGCTGGTGTGCCACGCGGTGCCGGGCACACGGGGGCAGCCGCGCGCGTCACGCGTAAGGGGCACGGCTTCCGGCGCCCGTCCGAGGCAAGACGCCAGCAACAGCCGGTGGGCGGCGTAGGCGATGGTGAGCATTTCCCGGTCCGCGGGCCGGCGCATGCGCTCGACGCGCGCGCGCTCAGCCGCATCCAGCAGGGCGGTGGCCCGTCTTCGCCACGGGCTCCAGTCGGCCACGTCCAGCCACAGGGCACAGGTATCCGCGTCTTGCGCGCCTGCCAGGGTGGCCCACCCACCGCCTTCCGCAACGCTTTCCGGGGCCTCGGCCCGGGTCTGCGGTGCAACGGCATGGACAGTGGGTACCGATGGAGGCATGCGTCTCTCCGCTACGCGCAATCGATGCGTGCTTGAACGTCACCGGACAGCGGGGCCGGACAATCATCGACGATGCCATGGCCGGCGCCGCGAGACACGCGCGCACAAAAAAACCGGGCGCTCTCGCGTCCGGCTTTTCCGCTGTTTCCGATGGCGCGCCCGGAAGGATTCGAACCTCCGACCCCCAAGTTCGTAGCCTGGTGCTCTATCCAGCTGAGCTACGGGCGCGTAGTCGAAAAATTATGACGACGAGGGCTGTTTTCGTCAAGCCTTTTCCGTCGAAAGGAACTGGCGGAGAGTGAGGGATTCGAACCCTCGATAGAGCTATAAACCCTATACTCCCTTAGCAGGGGAGCCCCTTCAGCCACTCGGGCAACTCTCCGCGATGTTGCAAGCCCACGCTACTGCAAACCGGCGCGGGCGGGCATGATAACCACTCGCTCCGCGCGCGGCAAACCTTTTCGATCAGTCTGCCTGCTTGCCAGCGTCGTCCACGCCTTCACCGCGCTGGATACGCTGGTAGATCTCTTCACGGTGCACCGCTACGTCTTTCGGCGCAGTGATGCCGATACGCACCTGGTTGCCCTTGACGCCGAGCACGGTGACGGTCACCGAGTCGCCAATCATCAGGGTCTCACCGACGCGACGCGTCAGGATTAGCATTGAGAACTCTCCTCATGTCGGCGGTTTCAGGTGCCGACGGTTGCACCAGTCCGTTGAAGGTACACGGTGCGCTGGTTGAAAAACAATTGACAATTATCCTATTGAGAAGTCCACGCCACAAGCGTATACAACGCTGGCAGCACTTCAACTCAGTTGCCGTTCAACCCATCCGGGCACGCCGGACAGTGCTGAAAGCAGGTTCGGGCCATCCTCGCCCCCTCCCTGGGCCATGTCAGGTCGCCCGCCCCCCTTGCCGTTGATCTGACCGGCCACCTGGGCCATCAGTTCACCCGCCTTGATCCGCCCCAGCGCGCTGCCGCAGACGCCCGCGACCAGCGAGGCCTTGCCGTCGCGCGTACCGGCGAGGAGGATGACGGCATCGCCCAACTGCGGCTTCAGCCGGTCCATCGCCTCGCGCAGCGCCTTGGCATCGAAGCCCTCCAGGCGCTCGGCAAGCACGCGGATGCCCGCCACGTCGACGGCGCGCGCGCCCAGGTCGGAGGTGGCGCCCGCCGCGGCCTTGGCCTTGAGCGACTCCAGCTCGCGCTCCAGCTTCTTCTGGCGATCGATCAGTGCCCGCAGCTTCTCCGGCGCCTCGGCCTGGGTGCCGCCCAGCAACCGGGCCACATCACCCAGGCGGCGCTGCTCCTCGTTGACCTGGGCCAGCGCGCCTTCGCCCGTCACCGCTTCGATGCGACGCACGCCGGCCGACACCCCGCCTTCCGACAGGATCTTGAACAGCCCGATGTCGCCGGTCCGGACGACGTGGGTGCCGCCGCATAGCTCGGTGGAGGCGTCGCCCATCCGCAGCACGCGCACCTCGTCGCCGTACTTCTCGCCGAACAACGCCAGCGCACCGAAGTCCAGCGCCTCCTGCATGCCCATGTGATGCTCTTCGGCAGCATGGTTGCGGCGGATCTCCGCGTTGACGCGGTCCTCGATCAACGCGAGCTCCTCCGCGGTGACCGGCTGGAAATGGGCGAAGTCGAACCGCAGCCGGTCCGGGGCGACCAGCGAGCCCTTCTGTGCGACGTGGTCGCCCAGCACCGAGCGCAGCGCCGCATGCAGCAGATGCGTCGCGGAGTGGTTCAGGACCGTGGCGGCCCGGCGGGCCGCATCGACCTCGCCCGCGAGGCGGTCACCGCGCGCCAGCGCGCCGGTCACGAGGCGCCCCACGTGACCATGGAACTGGCCGGCGACCTTGACCGTATCGCGCACTTCGAAGGCGGCACCGTTGCCCGACAGCACGCCGGCATCACCCACCTGGCCACCGCCCTCCGCGTAGAAGGGCGTCTGGTCGAGGATGAGCAGCGCCTCCCCGCCCGCCTCGAGGCGATCCAGCGGCTTGCCGTCGCGGACGATCGCGAGCACCTGCAGGCCATCGGCCGCAAGCCCGGTGTAACCGAGGAAGCGGGTGGCCGGGAGCTGGGCGGCCAGTTCGGCGGGCAGGCTGATACCGCCCCCGAACTTCCCGGCCGCGCGCGCGGCTTCCCGCTGCGCTTCCATGGCGGCCTCGAAACCGGCCATGTCGACGTCGAGCCCGCGCTCGCGGGCGATGTCCGCGGTCAGGTCGACCGGGAAGCCGTAGGTGTCGTACAGGCGAAACGCTTCCTCGCCGGCAATGGCGCCGCGGCTGCGAGCCGCGACCTCATCGAACATGCGCATGCCCGCGTCCAGCGTTTCAGCGAAACGCTCTTCCTCGGCACGAAGTGCGCGCTCGATGAAGTCCTGCTTTCCCGCCAGTTCCGGGTAGGCCTCGCCCATGGCCTGGACCAGCGACCCGGTCATGTGATGGAAGAAGGGCTGCTTCTGGCCCAGCATCCAGCCATGGCGCAACGCCCGCCGGATGATCCGGCGCAGCACATATCCCCGCCCTTCGTTGGAGGGCAGCACGCCATCGATGATGAGGAAAGCGCAGGCACGGATGTGATCGGCGATCACCCGGAGCGACTTGTTCGACAGATCCGACGTGCCGGTCAGCCGGGCCGCCTCGGCGATCAGGAACTGGAACAGATCGATCTCGTAGTTCCCGTGCTTGCCCTGCAGGATCGCGGCGACGCGCTCCAGGCCCATGCCCGTGTCCACGCAGGGCGCCGGCAACGGCAACAGGGTACCGTCCGGCTGCCGGTCGAACTGCATGAAGACCAGGTTCCAGATCTCGATGAAGCGGTCACCGTCCTCGTCGGGAGATCCGGGAGGCCCGCCGGGAATGTCCGGCCCGTGGTCGTAAAAGATCTCGGTGCTCGGGCCACAGGGCCCGGTGTCCGCCATCTGCCAGAAGTTGTCCGAAGCGAAAGGCGCGCCCTTGTTGTCGCCGATCCGGACGATACGGTCCTCGGGAACACCGATCCGGTCCTTCCAGATGGCATGGGCCTCGTCGTCGGTGTGGTAGACCGTGACCAGCAGGCGCTGGGGGTCCAGCTTCCAGACGCCGGTGAGCAGCTCCCAGGCCCATTCGATCGCCTCGACCTTGAAGTAGTCGCCAAACGACCAGTTGCCGAGCATCTCGAAGAAGGTGTGGTGCCGCGCCGTGTAGCCGACCTGGTCCAGGTCGTTGTGCTTGCCGCCTGCGCGCAGGCAGCGTTGCACGTCGGCCGCACGCACGTAGCCGGGCTTCTCCGAGCCGAGGAACACGTTCTTGAACTGCACCATGCCCGAGTTGGTGAACAGCAGCGTGGGATCGTTCGCCGGCACCAGCGGCGCGGACGGCACGATGGTGTGCTGCTTTTCCCGGAAGAACTCAAGGAAATCGCTGCGGATCTGCTGGGTACTGGGGTGGGCGGATGTGCTCATGCCGGGCGCGGGATCGGTGGGCTGGGCGGGGTCGTCGTGACCCGTCGGTGCCCACAGCATGCGGGCATCGATCCGGCCGGACAACCAAACGGGAGCCGATTAGGGTATCAGGCCTGACCCGTCCGTGCCGTACGGAACGCACCGTTCCGTTCATGCCGCCGGCGGACCCACCTGTTCCGGCCCTGCCCTGTCATCAGCCGCGGACCCGGTGCGGGGCCTCCCACGACCTTGGACCCGCTTACTCGACGTCGAGCGCGCTCCGGGTCAGGTGGCTGACCTGCCGCACGACGTCGCCTCCGAATCCCCGTCTCATGAGGAGGTCGGCGATCTTGCGCTGAGCGGTCAGCGAAGGGCTGTTCTGGCGCTGGCTTCCCAGTCGCCGACGCACCAGTTCCTGCGCATTCTCGACCCAGTCGCCTTCAAAACCGTCCAGCGCTTCGGCGATCTCCACGTCATCCAGGCCGTGGCGCGCCAGTTCGGCGCGGATGTAGAGCGGTCCGTACCCGCCAGCGGCCCGGTTCCGGACCACCCCTTCCGCGAAACGGCGATCATCCTGCCACCCCTCACCCGCCAGTCGCTCGACGGCTGCATGGACCTCGTCCGGATCCAGTCCACGGGCCACCAGCTTCTCCACCAGCTCCTTGCGGGAGTGTTCGCGCCTGGCCAGCAGGCCCAGGGCCCGTTGCACGGGCGTCTGGGATTGCCGGCGTGTGCGCTGTCCGTGTCTGGGCCGCGAGGGCTGTACAGCCTCATCGCCCTCGGTCACCGCGAAAAGCGGAGGGCCGTCATTGCGCATGTCTCAACCCGCGTCGCCCGTGCGGGCGGACAGGCGTGCGCACGGGCATCCAGCGAGCGGTGGGCTCACCCTTCGTCTCCGTCCTCTTCATCCTTGCTGGCCTCTTCGGGCACGAACTGGGCACGCAGTGCGGCCTCGAGGGTCGCGGCCACCTGCGGGTTCTCCTTGAGGTAATTGCGGGCATTCTCTTTGCCCTGTCCGATACGCTCGTCACCGTAGCTGTACCAGGCGCCGGCCTTGTCGACCAGCTTGGCCGATACGCCCATGTCGATCAGTTCGCCCTCGCGCGAGATGCCTTCGCCATAGAGGATTTCGGTGATGACCTGCTTGAAGGGGGGCGCCATCTTGTTCTTGACGACCTTGATGCGGGTCTGGTTACCGATGATTTCGTCGCCCTTCTTGACCGCACCGATGCGGCGGATGTCCAGGCGGACCGAGGCATAGAACTTCAGCGCATTGCCGCCGGTGGTGGTCTCGGGACTCTGGCCCGGCATCATGATGCCGATCTTCATGCGCAACTGGTTGATGAAGATCACCAGGCAGTTGCTGCGCTTGATGTTGCCGGTCAGCTTGCGCAGGGCCTGGCTCATCAGGCGGGCCTGCAGGCCGGGCAGCTGGTCGCCCATCTCGCCCTCGATCTCGGCCCGGGGCGTGAGCGCCGCGACCGAGTCGACCACGACCATGTCCACGGCCCCCGAACGCACCAGCATGTCGGCGATCTCCAGCGCCTGCTCGCCGGTGTCGGGCTGGGAGAGCAGCAGGTCCTCGACGTTGACGCCGAGCTTCGCGGCATAGATGGGGTCCAGTGCATGCTCGGCGTCGATGAAGGCCGCGGTGCCGCCCTTCTTCTGGCATTCGGCGATGGCCTGCAGGGTCAGGGTGGTCTTGCCGGACGATTCAGGCCCGTAGATTTCCACGACCCGCCCCTTGGGCAGTCCGCCGATCCCAAGCGCGATGTCCAGCATCAGCGAGCCGGTGCCGATCACTTCGGCCGCCTCGACCACGCGGTCGCCCATGCGCATCACGGAGCCCTTGCCGAACTGCTTTTCGATCTGGCCCAGGGCAGCGGAAAGGGCGCGCTTCTTGTTCTCGTCCATCAGGGTGTCCTCAAGGTCGCTGAAACAGGTATGGATACAGGCTACGGGTGGCGGGTCGCACAGCATGAGACCGCCCGGGAAAGGGTCGCCTGCCACATGCCCGGGCGGTATCGGGCAAGGACCCGCTCGCGGGTCGGAAAACTGCCCACCGCCTGCGGCGGGATGGACGCGCCGCCCCGGTCAGGGGGCTCAACGGCTCGGCCTCACCAGGCCGCAGTAGAGCCCTTCGATGGCGAACTCCTGGCCGGGCTGGACGTCGATCGGAGCGAAATCAGGGTTGCGGGGCAGCAGGCGAATACGGTCCTTCCCCAGCTTCAGCAGCTTGACCGTGATCTCGTCGTCGATGCGGGCGACGACAATCTGTCCGGAGCGTGCATCACGTGTGCGGTGCACGCCGATCAGGTCACCCTCGAAGATGCCTTCGTCGCGCATGGAGTCCCCCTTCACCCTCAGCAGGTAGTCCGGCGATGGGGAAAAGAACTGGCGGTCCAGCAGGACCATCTGGTCGGAGCCGATGTCTGCCCCGATCGGCACCCCCGCCGCTACCTGCCCGAGTACAGGCAGGCAGAGCGCGTCCTCGCGGGCCGTGGCCGGCGCCAGAACGCCCAGGGGTGGAGAAGCCTCCGAGGCCCCGGCGTCGTCGCCCGGCGGTTGCTGGCGGAGGCGCAGGCCCCGTGCACGCCCCGGCACGCGTTCGACGATGCCGGCGGCCTCCAGCGCCTCGAGATGGTATTGCGCCGCGCGGACGCTGTTGAAACCCATCGCCCGCGCGATCTCGGTCTGCGAAGGCGGCATGCCCTCGATCTGGAGCCGTTCGGCGATCAGGTGCCAGATGGCGCGCTGGGTATCGGTGATGTCCATGTTAGTAGCAATGCTACTAACGATGATCCGGCACCGTCAACCCATCAGTTCGACCAGCCCGTGCAGGGCCGCGGCGACGGTCTGCCGGCGGACGGCATCGCGGTCGCCATCGAAGTGGAAGACCACTGCGGTCGGGTAGCCACCCCGCCGCTTCCACGCGATCCAGACAGTACCGACCGGCTTGTCGTCGGTCCCGCCGCCGGGCCCGGCAATGCCCGTGACCGCCACCGCGGCGGATGCACCCGACTGCACCAGCGCGCCGGACACCATTTCCATGACGGTCTCCCGGCTGACCGCTCCGTGCTCTTCCAGCGTATGGGGCTGGACGCCGAGCAGGGCCTGCTTGGCCTCGTAGCTGTACGCCGTGATCCCGCACTCGAACCATTCCGACGAGCCGGCGATGTCGGTCAGGGATTTCGCGATCCAGCCGCCGGTGCAGCTCTCGGCCGTAGTCAGGCGGTGGTGCTGCGCGATGGCGGTCTGCGCGACCTGCCCGGCCAGTTCGCGCAATGCGATATCGGTGATGTCGGCGTTCATGGCGCCACTATACGCCCGGGCAATGCCCGCCCGGGATGCAGGGGACGGGCGGTGGCATCAATACTCGAGGCGCAGGGTGACGCCCCAGGTGGCCGGCGCGCCCAGATAACCGTTGTAGGAATTCAACGGGTCACCGGGGGCCGGCGTGCCAGGCGTCTGCAGTGGCGCATCGAAGGCGACCTGCACGTAGGTTTCGTCGAGGATGTTCTGCCCCCACAGCTCGACCATCCAGCGCCGGTCACGTGACCCGATGCCCAGCCGCGCGTTGAAGACCGCGTAGCCGTCCTGCATTTTCTCGGCGTCGAGGTCCGTCCCGGTGTTGAAGTCCGACATGTACTTGCCGCCGAGGTTGAAGCGGCCCAGCAGGTTGGCGCCGAAGTCCCATTCGTAGGTCACCGCGGCCGAGCCGGACCACAGCGGCGCGAAGCTCATGCGGCTGCCCGGAAGCTTGTAGAGCGCACCCGGATAGACGAAGTCCGCCGTGGGGGTCTCGTCGCCGTAGCGGGTGTCGGCATAGGTCAGCCCGGCCTGCAGCATCAGGCCGTCCAAAGGTGTCTGCCACAGCAGTTCGGTATCGATGCCCTTGGACACCACCTCGGGAATGGAGCGGACCACGAAGCTGGTGCCGAGGAAACTGTTCGCCTGGAAATCCTCATAGGTCTGGTGGAACAGCGTGGCATTGGCCAGCAGGTTGCCCCCCATCCAGGTGGTCTTGGCCCCGAGCTCGTAACTGTCCACGTATTCGCCCGGGAACGAGGTGTCGTCGACCGGCACGATGCCGGAACCACTGCTGGAGAGGCCGTCGGCCGACTGCACGCGATCGAGGTTGAACCCGCCGGCCTTGTAGCCCCGTGCCGCGGAGGCATAGGTCATCAGTGCATCGTTCCAGCGGTAGGCGGCCTTCAGCGTGCCCGACCACGCGCCCTCGTCGCGCTCCTGCCGCGTCATGCGCCCGTCATGCAGCGCGTTCGCCCAGGGCAGGCACATGAACCCCACCACCTGCGGCGCCAGCTGGCCCAGCAGGGCGGCCTGCTGGGGCGGCGTCAACGCCCCCAGGGGAACGCCCCGCGCGAGCAGCGCCTGCGCCACGCCACCCGCCGGGTTGGCCAATGCCGCGGCGCAGGCCTGGCTGCCGTTGGGATTGCCGTAGCGCGCATCCAGGGCCTTGTCTTCACTGGTGTAGCGCAGTCCCACGGTGATATCGAGGGCGTCGGTGGCGTGCCAGGTGCCGTTGCCGAACACCGCATGGCTGGTCGCCTCCTGCCGGTAGCGATCGAGCGCCGACAAGCCGACGAATCCCGTGTTGTAGGGCTGGCCGGTCACCTGGGAGAAGAACGACGCAGGGTTCGAGGTGTCGATCGGCAGCCCCAGCCCACTGACGGCGGCGGCGACGCGCTGGAACACCAGCGTGGAGACATAGGGCTCATAGGCCCCGCCGACCCGGTAGGAGTCGTTGCGATCCAGGGTCTCGTCCGAGTAGAACGCGCCGAGCATCCAGTCGAGGCGATCGGTCGATCCGGTCAGCCGGAGTTCCTGGCTGAACGTATCGAACGCGATGAGCGACTCGTCGGCGTCGGCATTGCGGTAGATCAGGTCGGCGGTGCTGTAGTCGAAGTCCAGCCCGTTGATCGCGTCCCAGTCGCGGCTGGCGGTGATCGACGTCAGGGTCGCGCCGCCGAGCCATGGGGTGTCCCAATCGACCTGCAATGAGACGCCCTTGTCCTTGAAGTCCTGCTCCGTGCTGCGGTTGCTCCAGGCTTCGCGCGCCTCCAGGTCGACGACCGGCGCCACGCCGTCGTCGGGCGACAGCGCATCGATGAGGGGCGCTGTGCCGCCGCGGACCAGGGTCACCGCCGTGCAGCAGTTCTCCTCGCGACTGGTGTAGTCGGCGATGACGCTGACATCCAGCGCATCGGTGGGTTCCAGCAGCCATTGCGCCCGCAGCGTGTGGAAATTCTGGTCGTTGTCGCGGGTCTCCCGGCGGGGCCCGTCGCCGACATGCACGTCCATCCAGCCGTCGCGTTCGCGCTTGGCCGCGTAGACGCGCATGGCAGCACTGTCGCCCAGGGCCGAGTTGAAGGTGCCCGCGACGCCGAGCGCATTGTAGTTCCCGACCGTCAGCTCGGCGCCCGCGTAGGTGCCGTAGTCGGGACGGCGGGTGATCACGTTGATGACGCCCGCGGACGTGTTCTTCCCGAACACCGTGCCCTGCGGCCCTTTCAGCACTTCGATCCGCTCGATCTCGCCGAGATCGCCAAAGCCCACGCCGTTGCGCGGCCGGTACACCCCGTCGATCACCACGCCGACGGACGATTCGAGGCCGGGATTGTCGCCGACGGTCCCGATGCCGCGGATGCGCGCCGTCGTCTGCGCATCGCTCTGCGTACTGGTCACGGTCAGGCCCGGGACGAGCACCTGCATGTCCTTGATGTCGCGCACGCCGGTGTCGCGCAGCAGCGCTTCGGACAGCGCGGTGATCGCGATCGGCACGTCCTGCAGGGCTTCCTCCCGCTTCTGCGCGGTGACGACCAGCGCGGACAGCGTGGTGGTGTCCTCGTCCGGTGTCGCCTGCTGGGCGTGCGCGGGCATGGCCAGGGCCAACAGGACGGACAACGAAAGGACCCGTCGGGCGGGCGGCAGGCGGGCGAGGCGGACAGGCGTCATGGGATTCCCGGGGTTCTCAGCGGCTCTTGCGGTTCCAATGGCGTGATGCGCGTGCCACGGGCATCCGCGCCGCCACCGGCCATGCTCCGGTGGTGCCCTGTACGCCGCGGAACGCATGCCGGCGGGCGGGTGAAGTCCCCCTCCATCTGCACCGCCGAGCGAAAATGGAACTTACCACGGGCGCCTGTTCATGCACGTGGCAGTGCAGCAGCCGGGGTGCCACTGGCGGCGTGGGGCGGTACCATGGCGGCCACTTCCGCACGTCCGGGCCTCCGGCCCCGTGCAATACACCCGCCCCCCCCAACTCCCTTGCCCCGCCCGAACGGCGGCGCCTTGCCCATGCCCATGTCCCTGCGCCAGCAATGGTTCTCCAATATCCGCGGCGACGTCCTCGCGGGACTCGTCGTCGCGCTGGCACTGATCCCCGAGGCGATCGCGTTTTCGATCATCGCCGGCGTGGATCCGAAAGTGGGCCTGTACGCGTCGTTCTGCATCGCAGTGGTGATCGCCTTCGCGGGCGGACGCCCCGGCATGATCTCCGCCGCCACCGGTGCGATGGCGCTGGTGATGGTCGACCTGGTCCGGGACCATGGCCTGCAGTACCTCTTCGCGGCCACGCTGCTGACCGGCGTGTTCCAGATCGCGGCCGGCGCCTTGAAACTCGGCGCGCTGATGCGCTTCGTCTCGCGCTCGGTGGTCACGGGATTCGTCAATGCACTCGCGATCCTGATCTTCATGGCGCAGTTGCCGGAACTGATCGACGTGCCCTGGACGGTCTATGCGATGACCGCCGCCGGACTGGCGATCATCTACCTCTTCCCGCGCCTGACCCGTGCGGTACCGTCGCCGCTGGTGGCCATCGTGGTCCTGACCGCGGTCGCGATCGCGCTTGGACTGGACATCCGGACCGTCGGCGACATGGGTGAGTTGCCCGACAGCCTGCCGACGTTCCTCGTCCCCGACGTCCCGTTCAACTGGGAGACCCTGCGGATCATCGCGCCATACGCGGCCACCCTGGCCGTGGTCGGCCTGCTGGAATCGCTGTTGACGGCACAGATCGTCGACGACCTCACCGACACGCCCAGCGATCGCAACCGCGAATGCGCGGGCCAGGGCGTCGCCAACATCGCCACCGGATTCCTCGGCGGCATGGCCGGCTGCGCGATGATCGGACAGTCGGTCATCAACGTGAAATCCGGCGGCCGCGGCCGGCTCTCGACCCTGGTCGCGGGCAGCGTGCTGCTGGTCCTGGTGGTGTTCGCGGGGCCCTGGGTGGAGCGCATTCCGATGGCCGCGCTGGTCGCCGTGATGATCATGGTGTCGATCGGCACCTTCAGCTGGTCGTCGATCGTCAACCTCCGGACCCACCCCGGCACCTCGAGCGTGGTCATGCTGGCCACCGTGGTGGTGACGGTGTTCACCCACGATCTCGCCAAGGGGGTCCTCACCGGCGTCCTCCTGTCCGGCATCTTCTTCGCGAAGAAGGTCGGTCGCGTACTGCACGTCGCGTCGACGCCGCGAAACCACGGACGCGCACGCACCTACGTGGTCACCGGCCAGGTGTTCTTCGCGTCGGCCGAGAGTTTCGTCGCGTCCTTCGACTTCAAGGAAGCGCTGGACGACGTCACCATCGATGTTTCCAACGCCCACTTCTGGGACCTGAGCGCAGTCGGGGCCCTCGACAAGGTGGTGATCAAGTTCCGGCGCGAAGGCGCGGCGGTCGAGATCGTGGGCCTGAACGAGGCCAGCCGGACCATGGTCGACCGGCTGGGCGTGCACGACAAACCCGACGCAGAACGCCTGATGGGCGACCACTGAGGGAACGAGGATGAGCGGCAGCCTGATCCACCACGACGGTCGCGTGCTCGCGGCCCTGGACGCGTCTCCCTACGCCTATGGCGTGGCGACCTGCGCGGGCTGGGCAGCCAGCCGCCTGGGCGCACCGCTGGACCTGCTGCACGTGCTCGACCGTGATGCCGGAGCCCGGTCGAGCGACCTCAGTGGCAACCTAGTCCTGGGCGACCGCGAACAGCTGCTGGAAACGCTCACCGGCTTGGACGCCGAGCGCGCGCAGGTCGCCCGTATCCGGGGCCGGGAGTTGCTGGACCTCGCGGCCGACCAGGTCCGCGGACAGTTCGACGGACCCATGGACATCGAAGCACGGCTGCGCCATGGATCGCTTCCGGAAACCCTTCTCGACCTGGAACCGCAGGTGCGCCTGTTCGTACTCGGCAAGCGCGGCGAGCATGCCGATGTCGACGCCGCCCACCTGGGCGGTGCGCTCGAGCGGGTCGTTCGCGCGGTTCACCGCCCGGTGCTGGTTGCCTCCCGGGCCTTCGTTGACCCGAAGCATTTCCTGATCGCCTTCGACGGCAGCGACACGACCCGCAAATGCATCGAGATGGTCGCCGCCAGCCCACTCCTGCGAGGGCTGCGCTGCAGCGTGCTGGCAGTCGGCGACGCCGCCCCGGAGGGCATGGAAGCGTCGATCGCCCGGTTGCGCGACGCCGGTTTCGACCCGGAGCCGCTGGTCCAGCCCGGCGCACCGGAAACCGTGATCACCGCGACGGTGGCCGCGCGCTCCGTCGACCTGCTGGTCATGGGGGCCTACGGGCATTCGCGCATCCGGCAGTTGATCGTCGGAAGCACCACCACCCAGGTGCTGCGCAGTTGCACCATTCCGGTCCTACTGCTGCGCTGACCTGCCGCGCCCGGCCGGTACAATCGACGGCCACCCGCACTGCCGCCGCGAACGCCGCATGTCCAAGAGCGCCGACACGACGCCCGAGCACACTCCGCTGATGAAGCAGTTCTTCGCCGCCAAGGCGGAGCATCCGGACGTGCTGCTGTTCTTCCGGATGGGCGACTTCTACGAGCTGTTCTACGACGACGCGCGCAAGGCGGCGCGGCTGCTGGACATCACCCTGACCCAGCGCGGCAGCTCGGGAGGCGCGCCGATACCGATGGCCGGCGTGCCGCACCATTCGGCCGAAGGCTACCTGGCGCGGCTGGTCGCGCTGGGCGAGTCGGTGGCGATCTGCGAGCAGATCGGCGACCCGGCCGCGAGCAAGGGGCTGGTGGAGCGCAAGGTCGTGCGCATCATCACCCCCGGCACGGTCACCGACGAGGCCCTGCTCGACGAACGCCGCGACACCCTGCTGCTGGCGGTGGCGCGCAGCAAGGGCGGCTATGGACTGGCCTGGGCCGACCTGTCTGCCGGGCGTTTCCTGGTCAACGAGGTGGCCGGCGACGACCTGCTGGAAGCCGAACTGGCCCGCCTGGCACCGGCCGAAGTGCTCGTCGCCGACGAAGACGGCTGGCCCGGCTTCGTACTCGAACGCGGCGGCCTGCGCCGGCGGCCGCCATGGCTGTTCGACGCCGACAGCGGGCGCCGACAGCTGCTGCGCTTCTTCAACCTGCACGATCTGACAGGTTTCGGGATCGAAGACCGGCCGATGGCGATCGCCGCCGCGGCGGCCCTGCTCGGCTACGTCGAGGAGACCCAGAAGCAGCGCCTGCCGCACCTGGGCGCGATCGCGGTGGAGTCCGGCGATGGCGCGATCGCCATGAACGCGGCGACCCGCCGCCACCTCGAACTCGACACCCGCGTCGACGGCGACACCCGGCATACCCTGCTCGGCGTGCTCGACAGCACGGTGACGCCGATGGGCGGCCGCCTGCTGCGGCGGTGGCTGCACCGCCCGCTGCGTGACCGAGACACCTTGCGACGGCGCCACCAGGCGGTCGCCACCCTGCTCGACACCGGCACCGGCGACACGCTGCGCGAGCGCTTCCGCGCCCTGGGCGACCTCGAGCGCATCCTCTCGCGCATCGCCCTGCGCAGCGCGCGGCCGCGCGACCTGTCGACGCTGCGCGACGGCCTGGGCCTGCTGCCGGCGGTCCGCGAACTGCTGTCGCCGCTGGACGCGCCTCGACTGGCCGAACTGGTCGATGCACTCGGCCGGCACGACGCCCACGCCGCCCTGCTCGCCTCGGCCATCGTCGAGCAGCCACCGGTGCTGGCGCGCGATGGCGGGGTGTTCGCCGAAGGCCACGACGCCGAACTGGACGAACTGCGCCGGCTGTCGGAGCACGCGGACCAGTTCCTCGTCGACCTGGAGACCCGCGAGCGCGAGGCCAGTGGCATCCCGACGCTGAAGGTCGGCTACAACCGCGTCCACGGCTACTACATCGAGATCAGCAAGGCGCAGGCCGGCAAGGCGCCGACCCACTACACCCGGCGCCAGACCCTGACCAATGCCGAGCGCTACATCACCGAAGAGCTGAAGACGTTCGAGGACAAGGTGCTGTCGGCGCGCGAGCGTGCCCTGGCCCGCGAGCGCGCGCTGTACGAGGGCCTGCTCGATGCCCTGAACGAACGCCTGCCCGAGCTGAAGGCCTGCGCGGCGGCGCTGTCGGAGCTGGACGTGCTGGCCGGCCTGGCCGAACGCGCGGACGCCCTGGACTGGTCGCGCCCGGAACTCGTCGACGCCCCCGTGCTGCGCATCGAACGCGGCCGCCACCCGGTCGTCGAAGCGGTGCGCGACGCTCCCTTCGAGCCGAACGACCTGGTGCTGGGAGAGGACGTGGACGGCCAGCCGCGTCGCATGCTGGTCATCACCGGCCCGAACATGGGCGGCAAGAGCACCTACATGCGGCAGAACGCGCTGATCGTGCTGCTCGCGCACATGGGCAGCTTCGTGCCGGCCGCGCGCGCGGAGATCGGCCCGATCGACCGCATCCTGACCCGCATCGGCGCCGGCGACGACCTGGCCAGGGGGCAGTCGACCTTCATGGTCGAGATGAGCGAGACCAGCCATATCCTCCACCACGCCACCGACCGCTCGCTGGTGCTGATGGACGAGATCGGCCGCGGCACCTCGACCTTCGACGGCCTCGCACTGGCGGATGCCTGCGCACGCCACCTCGCCGGGCACAACCGCGCGTGGACCCTGTTCGCCACCCACTATTTCGAACTGACCGCACTGGCCGAGCCCGGCAGCGGCATTGCCAACGTGCACCTGGACGCGGTCGAACACCATGATCCCGTGCAAGGCGACCGGCTGGTGTTCATGCACGCAGTGAAGGACGGCCCCGCCAACCGCAGTTTCGGCCTGCAGGTCGCCGCACTGGCGGGCCTGCCCAGGGCGGTGGTGCGCCAGGCCCGGGCGCGCCTGGCCGAACTGGAGCAGCGCGGCCACGACGTCCCGCCCGCCGCATCGCTGGTGCCCGACACCCTGGACGCCCCGCGCCAGGCCAGCCTGTTCGCCGCGCCGTCGGCCGCGCTGGAAGCCCTGGCCGGCCTCGACCCCGACGAGCTGACGCCGAAGCAGGCGCTGGAAGCGCTCTACCGCCTCAAGCAGCTCTAGCGCGAGCCGGGCTCAGCCGGCGGCCTCGGCGCCGCCGTCGCCCCGGTCGAAGCGGCGCACCTGTCGGGCCGGGTCGAACGGCCCGATGCGCTCGCGCCCGTCGAAGCGGTACTCCGCATGGGGCCCGTCCGCGCGCACGTAGTGCAGGAACACCTGCACCCAGTAGCGTCCGTCGAAGCGCCCACGCCAGTGCGGCAGGTCGGCGCCCCTGTACGCCAGCATGTCGCCGGGGCCGAGCGGCAGTTCGAGGTCCTCGCCATCGGCCTGCACGCCGAGCGTCCACGGACGGTCGGCATCGAAGCCCAGCGTCAGCGAGGTGCTGATCTCGCAGGACGGCCGGTCGAGGTGGCGCGGCAGTTCGGCACCCGGCATGTACACGCGCAGGTACGAGTAGCACGGATGCAGCGGCCCGCCCGCCACGCGCTCCATCAGCGGATGGATGCGCAACAGCAGGCATTCCGACAGCGTGTCGGCATAGCGCCCCTGCGAACCCAGGCTGTCCTCGCGCGTGTAGTGGCCGGGGACGCCGGTCTGCATCACCGCGTAATTCGCGCACAACTCCGCCTCGGCCGGTGCGAGCACGCCTCGCAACACGGCAAAGCCACGCGAGCCGAAGTGCGCGGCGCACTGTGCCAGGGGATCGTTCGCGGGAGTCGGAGGTACCGGTTCGGTCATGCGGAAATGGGGATGGCGGGCAACGACGCATGGTAACCGGGCCGCGCCCGGCCCACCGGTGGCGTCCACGGTTTCGTAATGGCCGCGGGCGCAGGATGGGGTCGGCCGCGGGGAAGACATCGTGCAGGGCCCCTGCAGATGATAGTGAAGGCCTATCAATCCATTCCGAAACTTTCATTTCAGTTATGAATCGAGCGGGCGTAGGTTGATTGGACACAGCGAAACCGTGCCCTGGCCGACACCCGCTTCTTTCCCGAGCACCGCCCTGTCGTAGCCCGTCAACCCGGTTCAGCCCAGATCACCGCTTGCCCGGATCGTCCGGACCGCAAGTGCCCAGGCAAAGGAGACCGATCATGTCGAAAGCGAAGTGCCCCTTCCACCAGACCGCCGGCGGCGGCACCCAGAACAAGGACTGGTGGCCCAACCAGCTCCGGCTTGACCTGCTGAACCAGCATTCGGACCGCTCCAATCCGCTCGATGGCGACTTCGACTACGCCAAGGCCTTCGAGAAGCTCGACTACCACGGCCTCAAGAAGGACCTGCGCGAGCTGATGACCGACTCGCAGGACTGGTGGCCGGCGGACTTCGGCCATTACGGCGGCCTGATGATCCGCATGGCCTGGCACAGCGCCGGTACCTATCGCGTCGGTGACGGACGCGGCGGCGGCGGCCGCGGCCAGCAGCGCTTCGCCCCGCTCAACAGCTGGCCGGACAACGTCAGCCTGGACAAGGCACGCCGGCTGCTGTGGCCGATCAAGCAGAAGTACGGCCAGGCAATCTCCTGGGCCGACCTGATGATCCTCGCCGGCAACGTCGCCCTGGAGACGATGGGCTTCCGCACCTTCGGCTTCGCGGGCGGCCGCCCGGACACCTGGGAACCGGACCAGGACGTGTACTGGGGCCGCGAGACCAAGTGGCTCGGCGGCGACGATCGCTACTCCCGTGGCTCCCCTGGCGTGGCGGAGCACGCGGTGCTGGTGTCCGAGGACGACAGCCAGGTCGAGCACACCCGCGACCTCGAGAACCCCCTGGCCGCGGTGCAGATGGGCCTGATCTACGTCAACCCGGAAGGCCCTGACGGCAATCCCGACCCGCTGCTGGCAGCCAAGGACATCCGCGACACCTTCGGCCGGATGGCGATGGACGACGAGGAAACCGTCGCGCTGATCGCCGGCGGCCACACCTTCGGCAAGACCCACGGCGCCGGCCCGGCCGACAACGTCGGCGCTGAGCCCGAGGCCGACGAACTGGAAGCCCAGGGCTTCGGTTGGCACAACAAATTCGGCAGCGGCAAGGGCGGCGACACCATCACCTCCGGCCTGGAAGTGACCTGGACGCAGACCCCGACGCTGTGGAGCAACAAGTTCTTCGAGAACCTGTTCGGCTTCGAGTGGGAACTGGAGAAATCGCCCGCAGGTGCCCAGCAGTGGGTCGCCAAGGACGCCCCCGAGGACGTGCCGCTGGCGCATGACGCCTCGAAGAAACAGCGCCCGAGGATGCTGACCACCGACCTGTCGCTGCGTTTCGACCCGATCTACGGGCCGATCTCCAAGCGTTTCCTCGAGAACCCGCAGGCCTTCGCCGAGGCCTTCGCCCGCGCCTGGTTCAAGCTGACCCACCGCGACATGGGCCCGCGCGCCCGCTACCTCGGGCCGGAAGTGCCGAAAGAAGAACTGATCTGGCAGGACCCGGTGCCCGCCGTCGACCACCCGCTGGTCGAAGCTGCCGATGTCGACGCGCTGAAGAAGAAGATCGCCGACTCCGGCCTGTCCGTGGCCGAGCTGGTCTCGACCGCGTGGGCGTCGGCCTCGACCTTCCGTGGTGGCGACAAGCGTGGTGGCGCGAACGGCGCGCGCATCGCCCTGGCCCCGCAGAAGGACTGGGCGGTCAACCAGCCGGCACAGCTCGACAAGGTGCTCAAGGCGCTCAAGCGCATCCAGGCCGACTTCAACATCGACGCCAGCGGCGGCAAGAAGGTCTCGCTGGCCGACCTGATCGTGCTGGCCGGTGGCGTCGGCATCGAGCAGGCGGCCAAGGCTGGCGGCAGCGCCGTCGAGGTCCCATTCTCGCCGGGTCGTACCGATGCGCGCCCGGACCAGACCGACGTGGAATCCTTCGCGGTGATGGAGCCCTATGCCGACGGCTTCCGCAATTACCTCAAGGGGCCTTCCGCGGTGCCGGCCGAGCACCTGCTGGTCGACCGCGCGCAGCTGCTGACCCTGACCGCGCCGGAAATGACCGCCCTGGTCGGTGGCCTGCGCGTCCTCGGTGCCAACGCGGACGGTTCCGGCACCGGCGTGTTCACCGATCGCCCGGGCACCCTGAGCAATGACTTCTTCGTCAACCTGCTCGACATGGGCACCGAATGGAAGGCGACAGGTGCCAACAGCTACGAAGGCACCGATCGCAAGAGCGGCCAAGTGAAGTGGACCGGCAGCCGCGTCGACCTGGTGTTCGGCTCCAACTCGGTGCTGCGCGCGCTTGCAGAGGTCTACGGCAGCTCGGACGGCGAGGCGAAGTTCATCAAGGACTTCGTCGCCGCGTGGACCAAGGTCATGGAGCTGGACCGCTTCGACCTCGCCTGACCGGATCGGTCACGGCACTCTCCCGGAGCGGGTATCAACCCGCGTCGGGAGGGGGCACCGTACAGCACGTTGATCTGCAACAACGAAGCCCGGCATCTTTGCCGGGCTTCGTCTTCCAACCCTACCGCAATGATCGCCAATGGCGGTGGATGGCCCGATGGACACACCTTTCATAGCGGCTTTGCCTCAGGCAGGCCCACCCACGAAGCGAATCTCTGCAAGCCACCGTAGCGCCGGTCGTCGGGATGGGGGTGGCGGAGAGCCGGGCAGGACGCCCGGCGACCCGACTTGAAGACAGGACGTCGCCAGGAGGGCGGAGCCACCCCCATCCCGGCGGGCGGCGCCCCACCCGAAGCCGCCCCACCCGAAGCCGCCCCACTCGAAGCCGGCACACCCGAAGCCGGCACACCCGAACCCGGCCCTCCCGAAGCCGGCCTCACAGCGTGAGGGCAAGCCAGCGAAACCACGCCGCCAGGCATCAGGCGGCGTCCCGTTCCCGGACCGACGACGCCTGCGCCAGCGCCTGCTCGAGGTCGGCCCACACATCCTCGACATGCTCGATGCCGACCGACATCCGCATCAGCCCCGGCGTGATCCCGTGCGCCTGCTGGTCGGCGGGACTCACCACGCGATGGGTCAGGCCTGCGGGATGCTGGATCAGGCTGTCCACCGACCCCAGGCTCACTGCCGGCGTGATCAATCGCACCGCACGCATCACCGCTGCCGCCGCAGCGTGGCCGTCGGCCAGCTCGAACGCCACCAGACAGCCCGCTCCCCGCATCTGGCTTCGGCACAGGCCGGCATTGCGGACGGTACCGAGGCCGGGATGGAACACACGCGCCACCCCTGGATGTGCCGCCAGCCGCCGGGCGATGCTCTCCGCGTTCGCCTGCGCTCGCTCCACCCGCAACGCCAGCGTCGGCAGGCCCCGGTGCAACAAGTAGGCGGCGAGCGGATGCAGCAGTCCTCCGGTCGCCGCCCGCACCGTGCGCAGCGGCTTTGCATCCTCGTCGGCGCAACAGACCACTCCGGCGATGACGTCCCCGTGCCCGCCGAGGAACTTGGTCGCGCTGTGCAGCACGTAGCGCGCGCCGAACGCCGCGGGGTTCTGCAATACCGGGGTCGCGAAAGTGGAATCGACCAGCACCGGCACGCCGCCGGAGGCCTCCACGGCGGCACGGATGTCGACCAGGTCCAGCGTCGGATTGGCCGGCGTTTCGATGATGACCAGGGCCGTGTCCGGACGCCGCCGCCCGGCGATCTCGTCCGCATCGACGAATTCCGCCTCCATGCCACACAGGCCGCTGGCCAGCAGGTGGTCGGAGGTGCCATACAGCGGGCGGACCACCAGCACGTGGCCGCCGTGCGCGCGCCGGGCCATCAGCACGGCGGTAAGCGCGGCCATCCCGGACGCGAAAGCCACGCAGGCCTCCGTGCCTTCCAACGTCGCGAGCGCCTGTTCGACACGCGCCACCGTCGGGTTGTGCAGGCGCGCGTAGATCGGATTGGCGGCGCTGGCCTCCCCGCCCACGAGCGCATCGAAACTGGCCGTCCCCGCCTCCAGGTCGTGGACCGGATAGGTCGTGGACAGGTCGATCGGCGGCGCATGCACGCCAAGCGCGGCGAGATCATCGCGGCCGGCATGGACGACATCGGTATCGAAACGGGGCATGGCGAGCGCTTCCATCAGAGTTGCGCTCAACCCTAGAACATGATGCGACTGATAGAGTTCATTCCGAACACTATTCGAGCAAGCTGCCCAATGCCGAGGATCGACCGAACGGACTTCGCCCTCCTGCGCCTGCTGCGGAAGCATGCGCGGCTGCCGAACAAGACCCTCGCGGAAAAGACCGGGGTGGCGCCTTCGACGGCCCTGGAGCGCATTCGCCGCCTGCATGAGGCGCGGGTCATCCAGGGCTACCACGCCGAGATCGAACCGGCCGCGATTGGCATTGGCCTGCAGGCCATGGTGGCAGTGCGGCTGGCGCGCCACTCGCGGACCCTGGTCGACGGCTTCCTGCGTCACCTCCAGGGCCTGCCCGAGGTGCTGGCCTTCTACCACCTCGCCGGCGCGGATGACTTCCTCGTCCATGTCGGGGTACGCGACAGCCACCACCTGCGTGAACTGGCCCTCACGGCGTTCACCGAGCGCGACGAGGTTGCGCACATCCACACGCAGCTGATCTTCGGCTTCCACCGCAACACCGAATTGCCTGTCCTCGTCGACCTGAACGACGAAGCCTGACGGGGACCTCCACGGGACCGGAACATCCTCGCGCTAGCATGGCGTTCCACCCGTCGAACAGGATGCCGCCATGTCCACTCCCCTGACCCGGGACATGCTCAGCCAGTTGCAGGGCGCGCCCCTCGCGAACATCAGCCGGCAACTCGGCCTGCCCGAAGACCAGGCGGAGGATGCGATCAGCGCCGCCTTGCCGCTACTGGTCGGTGCGCTGGGCCGGAACGCCAGCCAGCCCCAGGGCGCAGAAGCCCTCTTCGGCGCGCTACAGCGGGACCACGCCGGCACCGACCTCGGCGGACTGCTGGGTGCCGTCCTCGGCGGCGGCGGCCAGGGCGCGGGGATCCTCGGGCATGTGCTGGGAGGCCAGCAGGGCAACGCCGTGCGCGGGCTGGGGGCCGCGACCGGCCTCGACAATGACCGCATGGGCCAGCTCCTGAAAATGCTGGCGCCGCTGGTGATGGCCTACCTGGCCAAGCGCATGTTCTCGTCGACGCCCGCCCCGGCCGGCACCTCGCCGCTGCAGCCCACGCCGGCGTCCCTCGGCACCGCGCTTGGCGAGGAAAGCCAGCGCATCCGGCAGGACAGCCTCGGGGGCGGCCTGCTCGGTGCCGTGCTGGACCAGGACGGTGACGGCGACCTGGATGTCAACGACCTGATGCGCCTGGGCAGCTCGATCTTCGGCGGTCGCTGACGCCGGTCAACTGGCGTCGATGTCGCCCAACGCGCGGATCAATCGCCGGGCGCGCTTGTCGGGCCGGGTTTCCGGCGCCCTGTAGCCGGCACTGGCCGCGGCGCGCAGTGCACGGGCCTCCTCGCGCGCGCGCGCCGAGGCCTCGCCCTCGCGGTACAGCGTGCGCGCGACGCTGGCCGGCCCCCGCGTGTCGCTGAGGGCCAGCACCTCGACTTCGAACGTTTCGTGGCCTCGCTCGATCTTCATCGGATCGCCCACGCGGACCGTGCGCGAGGGCTTGGGCCGTTGCCCGGCCACCTCGACCTTGCCGTTCTCGATCGCCTGTCGTGCCAGCGCGCGGGTCTTGAAGAACCGGGCCGCCCACAGCCACAGGTCGATGCGCACGCCACCCACCGGATTGTCCTTCGTCTCGTCCATCCACCTGCCTGCCCGTGTCGGGGCATTATCGCCCCCAACGCAGAACGGCCGCCCCTGGGGCGGCCGTTCGCGTGAATCGCCGGAGACGCGGCGCTTACTGCTTGTTCTTCGCGTAAGCCGCCAGGTCTTCCTTGATGCGCGCCTTCTTGCCTTCCAGGCCACGCAGGTAGTACAGCTTGCCGGCGCGGACCTTGCCGCGGCGCTTCACCTGCACCGAGTCGATGATCGGGCTGTGGTTCTGGAACACGCGCTCGACACCGTAGCCGTGCGAGATCTTGCGCACGGTGAAGGAGGAGTTCAGGCCGGCGTTCTTGCGCGCGATGACCACGCCTTCATAGGCCTGGACGCGCTCGCGGTTGCCTTCCTTCACCTTCACGTTGACGACGACGGTATCGCCGGGGCCGAAGGGCGGCAGCTCGCGCTGGGCCTGTCCGGCTTCGAATTCCTGGAGCAGCGTGTTGAGAGTCATGGTCTTGGCCTGTTGATGTCGCTTTTCTGGGCCCCGGGTCGTGGCCCGGTGGCGATTTGTATGCGCGAGTGCACGTGGACCCGCGTCATGGCATGGATGGAGCTAAGCCGCGCATTATAGCGGCATTGCTGAAGCCAATGCCAGCCGTCAGGCGTCCTGTTCAGGCGGCATCCCGGCACGGCCGTCCGGCAGCGGCTGTTCGCCGTCCTCACCCGCCCGCCAGGCGTCGAGCAGCTTCCGGTCCGCTGGCGACAGCGCGCGCTCGTCGATCAGGTCCGGGCGGCGGGACCAGGTCCGGCCCAACTGCTGCATGCGACGCCAGCGGGCGATCTCGGCATGGTTGCCGGACAACAACACGCCGGGCACGTCGCCGAGCGCATGGGCCACGGGTCGCGTGTAGTGCGGGCAATCGAGCAAGCCGTCCTCGAAACTGTCCTGGACCGCGGATTCGGCATCGTTCAAGGCCCCGTCCTGCAGGCGCGCGACGGTGTCGACCACGACCGCCGCGGCCAGCTCACCGCCTGACAGGACGTAGTCGCCGATCGACAGTTCCTCGTCGACTTCGGCGCGCAGCAGGCGCTCGTCCACGCCTTCGTAGCGCCCGCACAGCAACACCAGGCGATCGCTGGCGGCCAGCTCGCGCGCCTTGCGCTGGGTCAGGGGCGCGCCCTGGGGCGACATATAGACCACGCGTGCGGGGCGCGGATCCGCGGCACGGACCTCGCGCAGGCAGGCCCTCAGCGGATCGATGAGCATCACCATGCCCGGACCGCCGCCGAACGGACGATCGTCCACGCGCCGGTAATTGCCTTCGGCATGGTCACGCGGGTTCCAGCCTTCCAGCGTCAACAGCCCGCGCTCGATCGCGCGACCGGTCACGCCAAAGGCCGCGCACTGAGCGATGAATTCAGGGAACAGGCTGACGACGTCGATACGCATGACGCGGGCCTAGAAATCCGGATCCCAGTCGACGCTGACGGTGCCCGACTCGAAGTCGACGCCCGTGACGAACCGGGGCTGGACGAACGGGATCATGCGCTCGCGCGCCTCGTCGCGGACCACCATCACGTCGTTCGCGCCCGTGGCGAACAGGTGCGACACCACGCCAAGCACCGTGCCTTCCGCGTTCACCACGCGAAGACCCTCCAGGTCGACCCAGTAGTACTCGCCGGGCTTCGCCGGGGGGAGCGCGTCCCGCGGGACATGGATCTCGGTGCCGTGCAGCGCTTCGGCGGCGTCGCGGTCGAGCACGTCGGGCATGTGGCCGATCAGGTACTTCCCGCTCTCGCGCCCCCGTGCGCCGCGCAGCTCACGCTCGGATCCGTCGGGGAAACGCAGGATCCAGGGCTGGTAGCGGAACAGCGCCGAACGCGGCTCCGTCCAGGACTCGAACTTGACTTCCCCACGCAAGCCAAAGGCGCCGAGCACCCTGCCCAACAGGATGCGGCGCCCTTGTTCGCTCATGTGCGGAGGCGTGCAGGCGGGCCGCGCAGGCGCGGCCCGGCGGATCAGGCCGCGGCGGCCTTGACCGCGTCCTTGTACAGCACCGCGACCTTGTCGGTCAGCTGCGCGCCGTTGTCGATCCAGTGCTTGACGCGCTCGACGTTCAGCTCGACCGGCTTCTCGCCCCCGACCGCAACCGGGTTGTAATAGCCGACGCGCTCGATGTTGCGACCATCGCGGGCATTGCGGCTGTCGGTGACGACGACGTGGTAGAACGGACGCTTCTTGGCGCCACCGCGCGCCAGACGGATCTTGACCATGCTGTTTCCTTTGTTGCCCAGCCGCCAGGATGGCGGGGTAAGCCGGCAAGTATAGTCCAGCCCGCGGCCGAACGGAATCAGCGCGCAGCCCGAAACTGAACCGTAGCTACGCAAACGGGGCGCCCTGGGGCGCCCCGCATGCCTGGAACCGGGGCGGCGGGCAAGGCCCGCGGCCCCACGGCGTCAGGGCGTGACCGTCAACCTGACCGGGACGCTCGCCACCGGCTGGCTCGGGTCATTGCTTGCGAAGCAGGCCCGTGCGGTGTGCACGCCCGGGGCGAGACCCGCACTGTTGACGCTCAACAGCACCGGGGTATCGAAGCCCCCGTAAAGTCGTCCACTGGACGGCAGGGCCGTGCCCAGCCACGACGCGCCGCAGGCGTACTGCGCATTGACCTGGAACGCCATGCCCGGATTGAGCGGCGAGGTCGGCCCCCAGGTACCCCCTGCCTCGGGGGACACCACGACCTGGGCCTGGCTGCCCACGCCCTGCTGCGACTGGTACCACGCCCAGCGGCTCGCGTAGGGAATGGTGACCCGGACATGCAGCCAGTACGTGCCCGGTGGCAGGGTGACGTCGTGTCCGGCAAGCGTGGGATCGAACTGCAGCCAGCCGTCGGTGAGGCCAATGCCCGGCCCGTTCATGGGCGAGGTGAAGGTCCACAGCGCCGCTTCGGGCGACTGGAGCGGGTACCCGGCAGGCGTACCGCCGGCGTCGGCGAAGATCGACCAGGTGACGCTGGATGCCGTGGTCAGCAGGTTGGCACCGCCCACCACGAAACCGCGTGCCGCGAGGAAGTCCACCTTGCCGGTTTCACCGACCACGAAATCATCCGCGGTGTAGATGCCGGTCTGGAAGTCCGGGTAGAAACCGCTCGCGGTGCCCGTGGTCACGCCTTCCGACCCCGATGCATGGACGACGTCGCTGACGCTGCCGCCGCTCTGCCGGCTCCATTGGAGCCAACCGCCGCCTTCGTTGCCGACCTCGAGCCGGGCCACGCCACGTCGACCGGCCTTGAGCGAGAGTTCGACACCCTCCATCGGACTGAAGCCGATGCGCGGCTCCGGCACCGAGACCGCCACCGGCATGTGCAGCGTCGCCACGTGCGGCGAATGGCTGACCGGCTCGAGCACGACCTTGCCGAAGTTCCAGCTGGCATCGGCCGGCAGGTCACGCGCATCGACGATGACCGTCAGCTTGACCTCCTTGCCACCCTTCACCTGGAACAGGGCCGGCCAGACGATGCCCTTCACGCCTTCCAGCCTCGCGTGCCACAGCACGTTGGGCTTGCGGACGCTGCGCAGGGTCCGGGTAAAGGTGCACAGGCCCACGCAGCGCTGCTCGGCCATGCTGGGCAGGTTCAACGTACTCGTGTCGCCCCCCTCGACCGGGTTCGCCGCGATGTAGTTGGCGGTGGTCTCGTCCATCACCAGGCCTGCACGGGCGGCATCGCGCACATGGACGCGGCCCGCGCCCATCGCGAAGGCGTCGGCCGGCGTCGTACCGTCTTCGATGTAGACCTCTTCATTGGCCGTCATCATCAGGGCGGACTTCAGCTCGGCCGGGGTCCAGGTGGGATTGAGCTGCTTCAACAGGCCCGCGGCGCCCGCGACGTGCGGAGACGCCATGGAGGTGCCGCTCTTCAGGCCCACCAGTTCCTCGAACCCGTCGATGGTGGTACCCGCGTCGGCGGCGAGCACGGCGACGCCGGGCGCGGTCACGTCCGGCTTGACGAGCTCGTAGTTGGCGGGACCGCGCGAACTGAAGGCCCCCAGCACGTCGGGGGTGTTCGCGACGGCCTGCGCCGGATAACCGATCCCGGCCGTCGCGGACACGCCGGCGGCGAAGTCGCGCACCGCGTTGCCGTCGTCCTGGGTGATCGCGAAGGCGGGGATGTCCGTGTCCGGCACCGACGGGCTGAGCGCGCCGGCCGCGTTGTTGGCGATCACCACGGCCACCGCGCCGGCGTTCGACGCGCTGTTGGTCTTGATGCTGAACGAGCAGCCGCCACGCCGAACCAGCGCGATCGCGCCGGCGAACGTGCCCGCTGGATAGGCCGCGCAGCCATCGGCGCCACTGTCGAAATCGGGTGCGACCACGAACGGCGTCGAGCCCGGGATCGCGGACTCATGCGCCACGCCGTTCGCACCTGGCGTCAGGATCACGCTCTGGAGCGGGGCCGGCACCGCGCCGGGACCGGTCATGGACAGGATGAACTCGTATCCCTGTCGGCCATGCGTGGCCGCGGCGACCGTGGTGACCCAGGGCTCGTGGTGGCCGAGGGTCCCGGCGTCGGGCCCGGAATTGCCGGCGGATGCCGCGACGAAGATGCCGGCATCCGCGGCACCGAGGAACGCCTGGGACACGGCCTCGCTCCAGGGCGACGTGCCGCCACCGATGGAGAAGTTGATGACGTCCACGCCATCCGCCACGGCCTGGTCGATCGCGGCGGCGGAGGACACGTTCGGACACAGCCCGTTGCCATCGCTGAGCCGCGTGTAGCAGACGTCATAGGCGATGATGTTGCCCCGCGGTGCAACGCCGGAAATGCGCACCTGGGCGCCCCGGAAATCGACGGTCCGCGGGTTGCCCGCGATGGTCGACGCCACGTGCGAACCGTGGCCGCTGGTATCGCCGAAGCTCGGCTCGTCGCGATAGGCCGGGTTGCTGCAGGCATTGCCCGGCGCGCCGCACACGAAGTCATACCCGCCGATCAACTTGTCGTTGCACCGGCCCTCGTCGATCCCGCCCGGCGCACAGGTGCCCAGGTAGTTGCCCGACCCGAGCGGGTTGACGTGGACGTAGCCGTCCGGGGACTCCGCGGCGAACGAGGGGCTGCCGAAGTTGATGCCCGAATCGACGACGCCGAACACGATGCCCTCGCCGCGCGCACCCGGCAGGTTCGGCGTGCCCGGCAGGGTCTGTCCAGGCGGGAGGCCGCTGCCCCCGCTCCAGACCTGGTCGGCACCGATGCGTTGTGGCCCGGCATCGGTATCGAGCTCGTACTCGCGATACGGCTCCACGAACGCCACCTCGCCGAGGTTGGCGACCGCGGCCGCCTCGTTCACGGTCAACTCCGTGACCACGCCATTGAGGGCGTGCTGCATGCGCTTGCGCACGTGGAGGGAGCGCCCCAGGACACGACCCGCCCGGGCTTCGTGCTCGCCCTGCCGGCGCGCCAGGTCGGCCACGTAGGCGCGTGCTTCGCGACTGGCGGCATCGATGCGGCCCGAGCCGTCACCGGTGCGACGCGGCTTGGGGATGCCCGCGACGTCGCCTTCGTAATTGGCGAGCGCCGGCTCCCTGTAGCCGATGATGTAGATCTGGCGCGGGCCGTTGTCGGGCTCGGAGGCCGCGGGCCTCGCGGGCGATACCGGAGCGGCAGCGCCAGGCGTGCTCACGCCTGCGGCGGCCACGAGCACGGCCGTGCCCAGCACGACGCCCAGTCGGGTGCTTGGAAGCATCTGGACTCCCCTCATGATGCGGACGGATCACCGCGGGCCACTGGTGCCCACGGCAGAGATGGTTACGACTGCTGTCGCCTCTCCCCTGTCCATCTGCCACCGCGTCCATTCACATGCGGGGACCTCGCGCCGAAGCGTGCGCGATGTCGCAAATCTAGGTCAGCGCCCGCGCCGCTGCAACGACCGTCCGTCGGCCCGGGGCCAGGCGGTCCTCAGCGGAACGGCATGCCGCCGCGGCCGCCCATCATCCCGCGCATGCCGCGCATCATGCCCTTCATGCCGCCGCGGCCCAGCTTGCCCATCATCTTTTCCATCTGCTGGTACTGCTTCATCAGCTTGTTGACGTCGGCGGGCGTGACCCCTGCCCCACTGGCGATGCGCTTGCGGCGCGAGCCATTGAGCAGCGCCGGGTTGCGGCGTTCCTTGAGCGTCATCGAGTTGATGATGGCGACCATGCGCGGCACTTCCTTGCCCGTCACCTGGCTCTTCACGTGGTCGGGGATCTGGCCCACGCCCGGCAGCTTGTCCATCAGGCCGGACAGGCCGCCCATGTTCTGCATCTGCTCGAGCTGCTCGCGCATGTCGTTGAGGTCGAAGCGCTTGCCCTTGGCGACCTTCTCGGCGAGTTTGCGCGCCTTGTCCTGGTCGACCTGCTGCTCGACCTGCTCGACCAGCGACAGCACGTCGCCCATGTCGAGGATCCGGCTGGCGATGCGGTCCGGATGGAACACGTCCAGGCCGTCGGGCTTCTCGCCGACGCCGATGAACTTGATCGGCTTGCCGGTGATGTAGCGGACGCTCAGCGCGGCACCGCCACGCGCATCGCCGTCGGTCTTGGTGAGGACGACGCCGGTCAACGGCAGGGCCTCGCTGAAGTGCTTCGCCGTGACCGCGGCATCCTGGCCGGTCATGGAATCGACGACGAACAGCGTCTCGACCGGCTCGACCGCGGCATGCAGGGCCTTGATCTCGGCCATCATCGCGTCATCGATGCTGGTGCGGCCGGCGGTATCGACGATCAACGCATCGACGTAGGACTTGCGCGCGTCGGCGATCGCAGCGCGGACGATGGCCTCCGGCTTCTGGTCGGCGCTGGACGGGAAGAACAGGACATCGACCTGTTCGGCCAACGTCTTCAGCTGCTCGATGGCGGCCGGGCGATAGACGTCGGCCGACACCACCATCACCTTCTTCTTGCGGCGCTCCTTGAGGTGCTTGGCCAGCTTGGCGACGGTGGTGGTCTTGCCCGCGCCCTGCAGGCCGGCCATCAGGATCACCGCCGGCGGCGTGGTGGCCAGGTTGAGGTCCGACGCGGTGGCGCCCATCACCGTGGTCAGCTCGTCGCGCACGACCTTGATCAGGGCCTGGCCCGGGGTCAGCGACTTCAGCACTTCCTGGCCGACCGCACGCACCTTGATCCGCTCGACCAGGGCCTGCACGACGGGCAGGGCGACATCGGCCTCGAGCAGCGCGATGCGGACCTCGCGCAGCGACTCGCGGATGTTCTCCTCGGTCAGGCGGCCACGGCCACGCAGGCGCTCGATGGTGCCGGAGAGGCGCTGGGTCAGGGATTCGAACATCGCGGTACGGCCAAAGCGGAAGACGGTCGCGAATTATAGCGTCGCACCCGCCCACGCACCGTCGGGGCCTTGCGTGGCCGGCGCGTGGCTGTGCGACACTCCCCCGATGACAATCGTTCTCATCGCCATCGTCGCCTATCTCGGCGCCGCCGGCCTGCTGTTCGCCGACCTGCGCCGCGGCGGTCGCCGGCCGGCGCCACGCCCCTGGTGGTGGCTGGCGCTCGCCGGCACCCTGCTGCATGCCGGTGCACACCTCGTCGCGTGGCGGCAGACGGGCCACACCGACCTGCACTTCTTCGCGGCGCTGTCGCTGGTGGGGCTTGGCATGGCCATGTTGACCACGCTGTTCGCCGCACGCGACCGCATGGCCGCACTCGGGGTGGTGGTGTATCCGCTGGCGGCAGCGGCCCTGGCCAGCGACTTCCTGCATGCGCCGGGGGTGCCGCGCGGGCTGGACTGGCGCCTTCAGTTGCACGCGTGGCTGGCACTGCTCGCGTACGCCACGCTGGCCGTGGCGGCCCTGCTGGCGATCATGCTGTGGCTGCAGGAGCGGGCCCTGCGCCGCCGTGACATCCACGGCTGGTTGCGCGCGCTCCCGCCACTCGTCGAGCTTGAATTCCTGCTGTTCCGGACGATCACGGTCGGGTTCATCCTGCTGACGGCGACGTTGCTCACCGGCATGCTGTTCGTGGAGGACCTGTTCGCCCAGCATCTGGTGCACAAGACGGTGCTGAGCGTGCTGTCATGGCTGGCGTTCGGCGGCCTGCTGGTCGGCCGCTGGCGACACGGCTGGCGCGGCACCAAGGCCGTGCACTGGACGCTGGTGGCGATGGCCCTGCTCGTACTGGCCTTCTTCGGCAGCAAGTACGTCCTTGAATTGATCCTCGCCCAGTCCCGCTGAAAGCCGCGGCTGCTCGAGCGTCCGCCGGGCGCGGGGTCTCCGGCACGCATCGCTGAACACGCCTCCCGGAATCCGGCGGCCCCAGTCTTGCTCCCGAAACGCAGCGTCCTACGGGTGGCACCCTCATCTCTAATTAATTGCCTTTACAACTATTGCGCGGGCGAGCAAAATGGCGGCCATGAACCCGCCCTCCTCCCCTTGCAGCGGTTCGACGCTGGGCCTGCTGTTCCGCCAGGTCCGCGACGCGATGTGGGCCCGCATGGCCCATGAGCTGGCCCGCGCCGGACACGACCTCAGCTTCAGCCAGTACATCACCATCAAGCGGCTCGCCGATGGCCCGGTCGGCGCCACCGAACTGGCCCGTACCGCCGAGCTCAACCCCGGCGCGATGACCCGCCTGCTGGACAAGCTCGAGGCACGCGGCGTCCTCGTCCGCAATCCCCACCCCGACGACCGGCGCGCCCTGGTGATCGAACTCACCCCGGCCGGCCAGTCGCTCTGGCAGGACGTCAACGCATGCGGTCGTCGCGTGCGCGAACGCGCCCTGCACGGACTTTCCGGACCCGAGCGCGACCAGCTGCTGTCGCTGCTCGCCCGGGTCCGAGACAACCTCAACGACAGCGGAGCCTGAGCCATGACCCGCACCCTGCGCCCCTTCACTGCCACGCTGCTGTCGGCGGCCCTGCTCGCCGGCTGCGCCAGCACCGGCGGGCTGGCGCCGGCGGGCACCTTGACGGACCCCGATACGCTGGCCGCCGGCCGCTCGCTGTCGGCCCATGCCACCTCCGACGCCGACTTTCCGTCGACCGCCTGGTGGACGGCCTTCGGCGATCCGCAGCTCGATGCGCTGGTCGAGGAAGCGCTGGCCGGGGCGCCGAGCCTGGCAGTGGCGGATGCCCGCCTGCGCCAGGCGACGGCCCGCGCGGGCCTCGTCGATGCCGACCGCATGCCCACCGTGGGCGCCTCGGCCGCCTACTCGGGGCTGAGGATCGGCGAGACCGTCGCCCCCGAGCCGCTGGGCGGCAGCTATGCGGGGGTCGAGATGCTGAGCCTCCGCTTCGAGCACACCTTCGATGTCTGGGGGCGCAAGCGCGCCGAGTGGGACGCCGCGATCGGGGAGGCCCGCGCGGCTGACATCGACGCGCAGGCCGCGCGGCTGACCCTGGCGTCCCAGGTCGCGCGCACGTATGTCGCGCTGGCCGAAGCCCATGAGGCGCTCGACGTCGCCGAGGCGGAGCAGGCACGCGCGGAGCGCCTGCAGGCGCTGGCGGGGCAGCGGGTCGCCGCCGGCCTCGACAACCGGATGCAGCTCAAGCGTGCCGAGAGCGCGGTCGCCGCCGCCGCGGAACAGGGCCAGGCCGCCCGCCAGCGGATCGACGCCACCCGCAACGCGCTGGCCGCCCTGCTCGGTCGCGGGCCGGACCGCGGCCTCGCGATCGAGCGCCCCGCCCTGCTGCAGGCCCCGGCGCCGCGCATCCCCGCGCTGCTGCCCAGCGAGCTGCTCGGCCACCGGCCGGACATCGTCGCCGCACGCTGGCGCGCCGAAGCGGCCCAGCGCCGCATCGATGCCAGCGAGACCGCCTTCTACCCGACCGTCAACCTGACCGCGATGGTGGGCCTGGCCTCGGTCGGCCTCGACGACCTGTTCCGCGAAGAAGCGGGCCTGGTCCAGGGCGGTCCCGCGATCAGCCTGCCGATCTTCGACGGTGGACGCCTGCGCGCCCAGCTCGATGCCAGCGACGCCGCCTTCGATTTGGCCGCCGCCGACTACAACGGCCGGCTGGTCGAAGCGCTCCGGCAGGTCACCGATGCCCTGCAGGGCGCGCGCGCGCTTGAGCAGCGGATCGCCACCGCGACCGTGGCACGCGATGCCGCGGCGGAGGCCTGGACGATGGCGACGCAACGCTACGAGGCCGGCATCGGCACCCAATTGGACGTGCTGTCCGCGCAACAGCCCCTGCTGCAGCTCGACCAGCAGCTGGCCTCGCTGCGTGCACAGCGCGTGGTGGCCGCCATCGACCTCGACGAAGCACTGGGCGGGGGGCTGCAACCGCTGCCGCCCGACGCCACCGCCGACGCCCACTGACCCGACTCCGCACCATCGCCGGCCGCGCCCGCGCCGGCACAGCCCAGGACACCCCCATGACACGCGAGATCAACCCCGCCGCCAGCGCCGCCACGACGCCGGCCAAGGCCTCCTCCAACGGAAAGCGCAAGCGCGCCCTGGCCATCGTCGCCGGCGTCGTGCTGCTGTCCGGCGCCGCCTGGTCGGCCTGGTACCTGTTGCACGGCCGCTGGCACGAGACCACCGAGGACGCCTACGTCCAGGGCGACATCGTCAGCATCACCCCGCAGACCGTCGGCACGGTCGTCGGCATCAGCGCCGACGAGGGCATGAAGGTGAAGGCCGGGCAGGTCCTGGTGCAACTGGATCCCGATGATGCCGACGTCGCCTACGACGCCGCGCTGGCGAACCTCGCCGCCACCGTGCGCCAGGTCCGCGGCCTCTACAGTGCCGTCGACGCCGGCCAGGCCGACCTGCGTGCCCGCCAGGTCGCCGTCGCCCAGGCCCGCGCCGATGTCACGCGCCGCGCGGGCCTGGTCGCCTCGGGTGCGGTCTCCGCCGAGGAGCTGGCCCATGCACGCGACCAGCTGGCCGCCGCCGAAGCGGCGATGTCCGCCTCGCACGGCGAGCTGGCGCGCAACCGCGCCCTGGTCGACGCGACCGAGGTCGCCAGCCAGCCACAGGTCCAGGCCGCCGCGGCGCAGCTCCGGCGCGCCTGGCTGGACCGCCAGCGCTCGGCCATCCTCGCGCCGATCGACGGGTTCGCCGCCAAGCGCAGCGTGCAGCTGGGCCAGCGCGTGCAGCCGGGCACGCCGCTGATGACGGTGGTGCCGCTGGACGCGCTGTGGATCGAAGCCAATTTCAAGGAGACCCAGCTGGCCCGCATGCGCATCGGCCAGCCGGTGACGGTCCACACCGACCTCTACGGCGACGCGGTCGAGTACGACGGCCGCATCGCCAGCCTCGGCATGGGCACCGGCAGTGCGTTCTCGCTGCTGCCCGCGCAGAACGCCAGCGGCAACTGGATCAAGATCGTGCAGCGCGTGCCCGTGCGCATCGAACTCGACCCGACGCAGCTGGCCGAGCATCCGTTGCGCCTGGGCCTCAGCACCCATGTCGACGTCGACCTGCACGACCAGGACGGCGCGGTCCTGGCCGAGACCCATGCCGAGGAACTGGTGCTGGCCACCGACACCTACGCGCACCAGCTGGCCGAGGTCGACGCGGTGATCCGCGGGGTCATCGAGGCTAACCTCCCCGCAGGCGCGCGCCAGGACGGCGCCGAGCGCGACAAGGGCTGATGCCGCGCCATGTCCGACCTCGTTGAACAGGAGGCCGCCGCCGGCCTGCCGGCCACGCCCGATCCCCCGAAGGCCTTCGCGCCGCCCAACCATGCGTTGACCACGATCGGCCTGGCGCTGGCGTCGTTCATGCAGGTGCTCGACACCACCATCGCCAACGTGTCGCTGCCGACCATCGCCGGCAACCTCGGTGCCAGCGCCAACCAGGCCACCTGGGTCATCACCTCGTTCGCGGTCAGCATGGCGATCGCGCTGCCGCTGACCGGCTTCCTGACCCGGCGCTTCGGCGAGCGCGCGCTGTTCACCTGGTCGACGATGGCCTTCGTGGTCGCCTCGCTGCTGTGCGGGCTCGCCGGCAGCATGGAGTTCCTGGTCGGCGCGCGCGCCCTGCAGGGCTTCGTCGCCGGCCCGATGTATCCGGTCACCCAGGCCCTGCTGATCTCGATCTACCCGCCGCACAAGCGCGGCCAGGCGATCGCCCTGCTGGCGATGGTCACCGTCGTCGCGCCGATCGCCGGACCGATCCTCGGCGGCTGGATCACCGACAACTACAGCTGGGAATGGATCTTCTTCATCAACGTGCCGATCGGCATCTTCTCCAGCCTCGTGGTGGGACGCCAGCTCAAGGGCCGCCCCGAACGGCTCGAAAAGCCGAAGATGGACTACATCGGCCTCACGACGCTCGTGCTCGGCGTCGGCGCCCTGCAGGTGATGTTGGACCTGGGCAACGACGAGGACTGGTTCAACTCGACGCTGATCGTGTGGCTGACCATCGTCGCGGTGGTGGCGCTGGTGGTGTTCGTGATCTGGGAGCTCACCGAGAAGGACCCGATCGTCGACCTCCGGCTGTTCCGGCACCGCAACTTCACCAGCGGCACCATCGCGATGGTGCTGGCCTATTCGGCTTTCTTCAGCGTCGGCCTGCTGGTGCCGCTGTGGCTGCAGCGCAACCTCGGCTACACGGCGATCTGGGCGGGGTTCGCGACCGCGCCGATCGGCATCCTGCCGGTGCTGCTGACGCCGCTGGTGGGCAAGTACGGCACGCGCATGGACCTGCGCTGGCTGGCGACGCTGGCCTTCATCGCGATGGCCTTCACCAGCTTCATCCGCGCGGGGTTCAACCTCGACGTCGACTTCCAGCACGTCGCCTGGGTGCAGCTGGTGCAGGGCCTCGGCGTGGCGCTGTTCTTCATGCCGGTGCTGACGATCCTGCTGTCTGACCTCGAGCCGCACGAGATCGCCGCCGGCTCCGGCCTCGCCACTTTCGTGCGTACCCTGGGCGGCAGTTTCGCTGCCTCGCTCACCACCTGGGCCTGGAACCAGCGCGGCACCGTGCACCACGCGCGGCTGACCGAGCACATCCAGGCCGCCGACCCCGGCATGCTGCAGACGGTGACCACGCTCGGCCAGGGCGACCTGCAACGCGGTGCCGTGGTGATGAACCAGATGATCTCGCAGCAGGCAATGCAGATCGGTTTCAACGAGATCTTCCACCTGCTCGGCATCCTGTTCCTGCTGGTGATCGGTTTCGTCTGGATCGCGCGCCCGCCGTTCACCGCGAAGGTGGGTGGTGCCGCGGCCGGTGGCCATTGAGGTGACGGGTCGAGGCAACGGGCCGAGGCGATTGGTTGCGCCGGAAATTTTCGCGGATCGCGTATTGGGCTATACAGGGCGCCCCCGTCGCCCCGTCGTCCGCCGCGCATGCCCGAGTACGCCCTCACCCTGTCCTGCCCCGACCGCCGCGGCATCGTCAATGCAGTGACGGGCGTGCTGCTGCGCCACGGCGGCAACATCCTCGAAGCGCAACAGTTCGACGACGTCGAGAACAGCCGCTTCTTCCTGCGCTGCGTGTTCACGCTCGCAGACGGGGGGTTCGACGCCTTCCGCGATGAATTCGGCCCGCTCGCCCGCGACTTCGGCATGGACTGGACCGCGCGCGACCGCGGCGTGCCGCGCCGGGTGATGCTGCTGGCGTCGAAGTTCGACCACTGCCTGGCCGACGTGCTCTACCGCTGGCGCACCGGCGAACTGCACATGGACGTGACCGCGGTCGTCTCCAACCATCCACGCGAAACGTACAGGCACCTGGACTTCGACGGCATCCCCTTCGTGCACCTGCCGCTCGCAAGGGGCCAGAAGGCCGCGCAGGAAGCCGCGCTGTGGTCGAGGATCGAAGCGACCGGCACCGAGCTGGTCGTGCTGGCGCGCTACATGCAGATCCTCTCCGACGACCTCGCCGGCAAGCTGGCCGGACGCTGCATCAACATCCACCACTCCTTCCTGCCCAGCTTCAAGGGCGCGCGCCCCTACCACCAGGCCCACGCACGCGGGGTCAAGCTGATCGGCGCGACCGCGCACTTCGTCACCGCCGACCTCGACGAAGGTCCGATCATCGAACAGGACACCCAGCGCGTCGGCCACCAGCACACACCGGACGACCTCGTCCGCATCGGCCGCGACATCGAGCGCCAGGTGCTGGCGCGCGCACTGCGCAACTGGCTCGACGACCGCATCCTGCTCAACGGCCACAGGACGGTGGTGTTCACCGCCTAGCGTTGCCGGCTAGACAGCCTCCAGCGCGTCCGCCAACCGCTCCACCGCGATCACCTCCATCTCGCCGACCCGGCCGGACTTCGGCGCGTTGGCGCGCGGCACGATGGCGCGCTTGAAGCCGTGGGTCGCGGCCTCCTTCAGGCGCTCCTCGCCGTTCGGCACCGGGCGGATCTCGCCGGACAGGCCGACCTCGCCGAAGGCGACGGTGCGGTCGGGCAGCGGGGTATCGCGCAGGCTGGACAGCACCGACAGCAGCACTGGCAGGTCGGCGGCGGTCTCCTGCACGCGGATGCCGCCGACGATGTTGACGAACACGTCCTGGTCGCCGACGCCGACGCCGCCATGCCGGTGCAGCACCGCCAGCAACATCGCCAGCCGGTTGCCCTCCATGCCGACCGCGACGCGACGCGGGTTGGACAGCGGCGACGCATCCACCAGCGCCTGGACTTCGACCAACAGCGGGCGGGTGCCCTCGCGTGTGACCATGACGCAGCTGCCGGGCTGCGGCTCGCGGCTGCCCGACAGGAAGATCGCCGACGGGTTCGGCACCTCCTTCAGGCCCTTGTCGCCCATCGCGAACACGCCCAGCTCGTTGACCGCCCCGAATCGGTTCTTGAACGCGCGCAGCACGCGGAAGCGGCTGCCGCTCTCGCCCTCGAAGTAGAGCACCGCGTCGACCATATGCTCGAGCACGCGCGGGCCGGCGATGCCACCCTCCTTGGTGACGTGGCCGACCAGGAACACCGAGGTCCCGGTCTCCTTGGCGTAGCGCACCAGCCGCGCCGCGCTCTCGCGTACCTGGCTCACCGAGCCGGGCGCCGCGGTCAGCGACTCCGTCCACAGCGTCTGCACGGAGTCGGCAACGATCAGCCGCGGTCGGACGTCCGCGGCCTGTTCGAGGATCCTCTCGATGCCGGTTTCCGCCAGCGCGTTGACGCCGTCCAGCGGCAGGCCGAGGCGCGCGCCGCGGCCAGCGACCTGCGCCAGCGACTCCTCGCCGGTGACGTAGAGCGACGGCAGTTCGCCGGCCATCATCGCCACCGCCTGAAGCAGCAGGGTGGACTTGCCGATGCCGGGGTCGCCGCCGACCAGCACCACCGCACCGTGCACCAGCCCGCCGCCGAGCACGCGGTCCAGCTCGCCGATGCCGGTCGAGACCCGCTCGGCCTCGGTGTGGGTCACGTCCTTGAGCGCGGTCACCTTCGGCGGGTCGACCTTGCCGGCCCAGCCGGCGCGCCTCGCGGGTGCAGCCTTCGCCACCGCCGTCGCCGGCTCGACCACGAACTCGCTCAACGCATTCCATGCACCGCATTCGGCGCACTGGCCCTGCCACTTGCTGTGGTCGGCGCCGCATTCGGTGCACACGTAGGCGGTGCGGGCCTTTGCTTTTCCGGGCTTGGGCGGGGCGATGGACATGCGGGCACGACGCGGAATCGAGGAGCCGTCACTGTACCCGGCCCACGTCGCAGGCCGCGAGACTTCACAACCGGCCGTCGACCCCGTCCGCCCCCAGCACCGACTTGACGTCGTACACCACGCAGGTTGCCTTGCCATGGGCACGCACGCCGTCCAGCCCGACCGCGAGGAACGCCGCGTGGGGCACTGCGAGCACCACCGCGTCGTATGCGTCCATCGCGGGCGCCTCCACCAGATCGATGCCGAGGTGCGCGCGCGCCTCGGCCGGGTCGGCCAGTGGATCGTGGACATCGACGTTCGCATGCGACGCCTGCAACTCCCGGACGATCTCCCCGACGCGCGTGTTGCGCAGGTCCGGGCAGTCCTCCTTGAAGGTCAGGCCCAGCACCAGGATCCGCGAATCGACGACGTGGATCCGCTTGCCCGCCATCAGGCGCATTACCTGGTGCGCCACGTGCAGGCCCATCCGGCTGTTGATCCGGCGCGCGGTGAGGATCAGCTCCGGGTGATAGCCCAGCACCGTGGCCTTGTGGGTCAGGTAATAGGGGTCGACACCGATGCAGTGGCCGCCTACCAGCCCCGGGCTGAACGGCAGGAAGTTCCACTTGGTCCCGGCCGCATCGAGCACGTCGCGGGTGTCGATGCCCATGGTGTTGAAGATCATCGCCAGCTCGTTCACCAGGGCGATGTTGACATCGCGCTGGGTGTTCTCGATCACCTTCGCCGCCTCGGCCACCTTGATGCTCGGCGCACGATGCGTGCCCGCTTCGATGATCGAGCGATACAGCGCATCGACGAAGTCCGCGGTGGCAGGCGTCGAGCCTGAGGTCACCTTGGTGATGGTCGCGAGCCGCCGCTGGCGGTCGCCGGGATTGATCCGTTCCGGGCTGTAGCCGCAACTGAAGTCGACATTGAAGCGCAGGCCCGATGCCTCTTCGAGGATCGGCACGCAGACTTCCTCGGTGGTGCCGGGGTAGACGGTCGATTCGTACACCACCACGTCGCCGCGCTTGAGCAGACTCCCGACCAAGCGGCTCGCCGCCTCCAGCGCGCCCAGCGCCGGGCGGTTGGCTTCGTCCACCGGGGTCGGCACGGTGACGATGAACACGTTGCAGGCCCCCAGTGCGGCCGGGTCGGTGCTGAACCGCAGCCGCGTCGCCGCCCGCATTTCGCCCGCGCCGCATTCGCCGGTGCGATCGCGGCCCTCGTCCAGCTCGGCGACACGGGTGGCATCGATATCGAAACCGACCGTCTCGACACGGTGCCCGAACGCGATCGCCAGTGGGAGGCCCACGTAGCCGAGGCCCACCACCGCGATGCACGGCGTGGACGGAAGCGGCGGAACGGATGGGGTCATGGTGTCTCCAGGCGGTGTCCGGGTGTGGGCCGGGCGCGCGGCCCGTCCCGCCATTGTGAACAGGCCGCACGGATTCGGCAGTACCCTGAGGAGGCGGATCGGCTTTCCGCGACCCTCGTCACACGCCTTCCACCGCTCCACGCCCAAGGAACCCGTCCATGCGCCTGCGCCCCGCTCGCGTCGTGCTGTTCGCCCTGCTCCTCGTGCTCGTGGGAGCAGCCTGCGCGGCGAAGCCGGGCAACGACCCTTCTGCGTCCCTGCGCTTCGTCGTGGTTCGCCACGCCGAAAAGGCGCCCGCCCCGGCCGACGATCCCGCGCTGACCCCTGAGGGCGAGGCGCGCGCCGCACGGCTGGCGGCATCGCTGGCGAATGCCCCCCTCGTGGCCGTCTACGCCACCGACTATGCACGCACCCGCGACACCGCCGCCCCCAGCGCGGCGGCGCATGGCCTGGCCGTCACGTCCTACGACGCGCGCGAACCCGCCGCCGCCTTCGTGGCGGGCCTGCGCGCCCGCCACGAAAGCGGCACGGTGCTCGTCGTCGGCCACAGCAACACCGTGCCGGGGATCGCCGGCGCGTTGTGCGGCTGCGCGGTGGCGGCCATGGACGAGAGCGAATACGACCACCGCTTCATCGTCGACATCGACGCCTCGGGCGCCGCCACCCTGGTCGACCGCCCGCTGCCCTGAGCGGGCGCAACGCAGCGTCGCGCCACCGGCACGGCGTTTTCGCCCGGCCGGTGCCATGCTGGGCACCCCCGGCACCGGAGCGCAGCGATGACCGTGATCGTCAGTCCCCGCATCCATGACCTCGGCGGCTTCCAGGTCCGCCGCGCGGTCCCGTCGATCCAGGCCCGCAGCGTCGGGCCCTTCGTCTTCGTCGACCACATCGGTCCGGCCGTGTTCGAACCCGGGACCGGCATCGACGTGCGCCCCCACCCGCACATCGGGCTGGCCACGGTGACCTTCCTGTGGTCGGGCCGCATCACCCACCGCGACACGCTCGGCAGCGTGCAGGACATCAATCCCGGCGACGTGAACTGGATGACCGCCGGCCGCGGCATCGCGCATTCCGAGCGCACGCCCACGGTGCTGCGCGAAGGCGAGCACCCGCTGCACGGCATGCAGACCTGGGTCGCCCTGCCCCGCGGCGACGAGGAAGCCCCGCCCTCGTTTTTCCACCACGCCGCCGCGACCCTGCCCGAACAGCGCGGCGATGGCAGCTGGCGGCGCATCGTCGCCGGGCGCGGCTTCGGCGAGGAATCGCCGGTGCGGGTGTTCTCGGACACCCTCTACGTCGCGATCGACCTCGAGCCCGACGCGGAACTCGCCCTGCCCGCCAGCCACCCCGAGCGCGCGCTCTACGTCCTTGAGGGCGAGGCCCAGCTGGACGGTGCCGACATCCCGGACAAGCACCTGGTCGTGCTCGACCGCGGCACCGCGCCCCGGCTGCGAGCGAAGACGCCCCTCAAGGCCATGCTGCTCGGCGGCGAACCGCTGGACGGCCCGCGCCACCTGTGGTGGAACTTCGTGTCCAGCTCCAAGGAGCGCATCGAGCAGGCCAAGGACGACTGGGAGGCCGGGCGCTTCGGCGAGGTGGTCGACGACGACGAGCGGATTCCCCTGCCCCGGCGTTGATCCCGTGCGGCGGGCGCGACGGGGCAAACTGGTCACAGGCGAAACAATATCCCGTTCAGTTTGTCAATCCCCCGAAGTTGCTATATGGTCGGGCCGTGGGAGTCAAGCCGTAACTGGCGGCAAAATCAGGGGGTATCCGATGAACACGTCACGTATCGCCTTGGCGATGGGCCTGCTGGCAATCGCCACGTGGGGACAGGGTCACGCGCAGGACGCAGCTGGCGGTTGCCCGATGCTGCCGGCGAGCACCGGCCTGAGCTGGGAGTACAGCCAGGCGGGCGACGCCGACTTCTGCCGTGCATTGCGCGCCGATGGCAGCGAAGCCTTCGGCATGTACATCGCGGCGAAGCCCGCATTCGAGCCCAAGCGCGGTGATCGCGAGGAAGAGAGTCGCATCGACGGCCACGAGATCCACTGGTATCGCACCGAGCTGGCCGGCAAGCCCGACATCGTCGCGCGCGAGACGCTGGTGAAGGCCGGGCCGGACCGCATGGCGCACATCTGGATCCAGGCCGAGGACGAACAGCGGCTGCAGCAGGCCATCGGCGCCGCCGAGCAGCTGCAGTTCAATCCCAGCCAGCTCAGCAGCAACTAAGCACGACCTTTCGACGCGCCGTCCCTTGGGGCGGCGCGTTTTCGTGCGCGCACGGCCACGCTCCGCCGTCCTTCACCTCGCCGCAACGTTCCCCACTGCACCTTGAACGCGCCCCGGGCCGTGCCCGGTGGCATTCAATCCAATGACCGGGGAGGGTTCCATGATCAAGCGACTCGCGGCCGAGTTCATCGGCACGTTCTGGCTGGTGCTCGGCGGTTGCGGCAGCGCCGTGCTGGCCGCCAACTTCGGCGGTGACGGCAATCCACTGGGCATCGCCTTCCTCGGCGTGTCCTTCGCCTTCGGCCTGACCGTGCTGACCGGCGCCTATGCGTTCGGCCACATCTCCGGCGGCCACTTCAACCCGGCGGTGAGCTTCGGCCTGTGGGCCGGCGGGCGCTTCCCGGCCCGCGACCTGGCGCCCTACGTGATCGCGCAGGTGCTGGGCGGCCTGTTCGCCGGCTTCATCCTGTGGCAGATCGCCAGCGGGTCGCCGGCCTTCGCGTCGGACCCGTCCTCGGCCGGCAACTTCGCCAGCAACGGCTTCGGCGACCTGTCCCCCGGCGGCTACTCGGCGGCGGCGGCGTTCCTGTGCGAGGTGGTGCTGACGGCGATGTTCCTGGTGGTGATCATGGGCGCCACCCACAGCCGCGCGCCGGCGGGCTTCGCGCCCATCGCGATCGGCCTGGCGCTGACCCTGATCCACCTGATCAGCATCCCGGTGACCAACACCTCGGTGAACCCGGCACGCTCGACCGGCGTGGCCCTGTTCGCCGGCTCGGGGGCGATCTCGCAGCTGTGGCTGTTCTGGGTCGCACCGATCCTCGGCGGCCTGATCGGCGGCATGCTCTACAAGTGGATCGGCCCGGAGCGCCCGGAGATCACCGGACACGGCTGAGCCTTTTCTCGGTGATACACGAAGGCCGCATCCTCGGGTGCGGCCTTTTTTGTGGGTGATGCTGCGTCTGCGGTGAAGAACGCGGAAAGAGGGGGTGCCCCAGGATCTCGCGTGACACGCCGTGAATCCGTCCCTGGAGGCTCGGGCGCGGCATCCATGCCGCGCACGGTCACGCAAGTCCCTGAGCCACCCCCTCTAGGCAACCAGGCTCGCGCTTTCAAAAAAGCACCCGAAGCCTGGACCCCCACGGTCGCTGAAGGCGCCGATCGACGGGATGGGGGTTGCGGAGAGCCGGACAGGACGTCCGGCGACCCGACTTGAAGACAGGACGTCGTCAGGAGGGCGCAGCAACCCCCATCCCGGCCGGCGGCGCCTCCATCCGAAGCGATCAACCCTCAACTGCCGAAAGCGTCGCCCCCCGACTTCAGAACCGGCCTTCCTGGTAATCGACGAAGGCCTGCATGATTTCCTGCTTCGTGTTCATCACGAACGGGCCGTGGCGGGCCACCGGTTCGCGCAGCGGGCGCCCGGCCACCAGGATCAGCCGCGCGCCCGCATCGCCGGCGGCCAGCACCAGCCGCTCGCCGCCGCCCAGCACCGCCAGCGTCCGCGACGGCAGCGCGCGGGCCTCGTCGCCCTCGCCCACGTTCGCATCGCCCTCGTAGGCATACGCGAACGCGCTGTGCCCTTCCGGCAGGTCGTGCGTCCAGGCCACGCCCGGCTCGAGCGCGATGTCGAGATACAGCGGATCGGTCGCCGGCTGCACGATCGGCCCGGCGGTGCCGTCGACCTCGCCTGCGATCACCTTGACCGACACGCCCGGCGCCGGCGCCACCTGCGGGATCCGCTCGGGCGCGAACTCCTGGTACTTCGGCGCCGTCATCTTGTCGCGCGCCGGCAGGTTCACCCACAGCTGGAAACCGCGCATGCGGCCCTCCTCCTGCTCGGGCATCTCCGAGTGCACCAGGCCACGGCCGGCGGTCATCCACTGCACGCTGCCGGGGACCAGCACGCCCTCGTTGCCGTGATTGTCGCGGTGGCGCATGCGGCCGTCGAGCATGTAGGTGACCGTCTCGAAGCCGCGGTGCGGATGGTCCGGGAAGCCGGCCAGGTAGTCCTCGGGCCGGTCGGTGCCGAACTCGTCCAGCAGCAGGAACGGATCGAGGTCCGGCAGCGCCGGGCCGCCGATCACGCGGGTCAGGCGGACGCCGGCACCGTCCGAGGCCGCCTGGCCCTGGACCGTGCGGTTGACGCGGGCATTGCGGGGCGCGGGGGTGTTCATGGGGTGGCCTCCAGATGCGTTCGCCGGGAGTGGCGTTGGGGCAAGGATGCGCCTTCTTCGGGGCCTCGGACGTGCGCCTGGAGCGGCAGTTCGTTCCATCGATGCAACGATCGCGTCGATTTCTGGAGATTGCGGTCAACATGAAGGCCCATGCGGGCGAAGGGGCGAGCCGGCAGGCCTGGCGGGCGCCCCCGCAGCCTCCGTTTCCGTGGCGTTCCGTCGTCCGGGAAAGGCCGGGAGCCCGGCAGGTCGCGTCGAGTTCCAACCTCGACGTTCCGAGGCCCCGACCCTGAAGCTTCGGGTTCCGACCTCGACGTTCCGAGGCCCCGACCCTGAAGCTCCGGGTTCCGACCTCGACCTTCCGAGGTCCCGACCCTGAAGCCCCGGGTTCCGACCTCGACGTTCCGAGGTCCCGACCCTGAAGCTCCGGGTTCCGACCTCGACACTCCGGGGCCCCGACCCTGAAGCCCCGAGCTCCGACCTCGACACTCCGGGGTCCCGACCCTGCAGCTCCGCGTTCCGACCTCGACGCTCCGGGCGCCGAACCCGCCGCACCCGGCCCTACCCCTTGCGGGTCAGGCGCCAGCAGCGGTGGATGCGCGGGTTGCGCTCGAAATCGGGCGGGATCGTCGCCGCGCTGATTTCCTCGCAGTCGGCGAAGGCGGCCACGGCGACCTCGTCCAGGCGGAAGCGGCGGAAGTTGTTCGAGAAATACAGCACGCCGCCCGGCGCCAGCCGGCCGACGGCGAGCCGCAGCAGCTCGACATGGCGCGCCTGCACGTCGAAGTCGTCGGCACGCTTGGAGTTGGAGAAGGTCGGCGGATCGCAGAAGACCAGGTCGTACTGGCCCGAGGTCGACGCCAGCCACTCCATCACGTCGGCCTGCACCAGTTGATGCTGGCGACCGCCGATGCCGTTCGCGGCGAGGTTGTCGGCACACCACTGCAGGTAGGTCGCCGACAGGTCGACGGTGGTGGTCGAACGCGCACGCCCGACCGCCGCCTGCACGCTGGCCACGCCGGTGTAGCCGAACAGGTTGAGGAAGCGCGCGTCCTCGGCCTCCCTCGCCAGCCGCATCCGCATCGGCCGGTGGTCGAGGAACAGGCCGGTGTCGAGGTAGTCGAACAGGTTCACCCACAGGCGCGCATCGCCCTCGCGCACCGGCAGGCGTTCGTCGCGCTGGTCGAAGGCGCCGTACTTGCTGCCGCCCTTGCCGCGCGCACGGGTCTTCAGTGCGACCTGCTCGCGCGGCACCGCGAAGACCTCGCGCGCGGCCGCCAGCAGCTCGTTGAGGCGGCGGCGCTGGTCGGCCTCGGGGATGGTGGCCGGCGCGGCGTACTCCTGGATGTGCAGGAAGGTCCGCGACGGCGTCTCTTCGGTTTCATACACGTCGATCGCCGCGGCGTATTCGGGCAGGTCGGCGTCGTAGGCGCGGTAGCAGGTGATGCCCTCCTGGCGACGCCAGGCCTTCAGCTTGCGCAGGTTCCTGCGCAGCCGGTTGGCGACCATGGTCGCGCCTTCGTTGAGCTGACGCGGGCCTTCGTCGGTACGTCCGGGCGGGCGCACCGGGTCGACCGCGATCAGCGCGCATTCGATCGCGCCGTTGAACAGCGGATAGACCTTCGAGGCGCGCAGGCCGGTGGCACGCGCCAGCCCGGCATCGCCGCAGAGCAGGCTGGCACGCCAGTCCGGCGCGGCGCGCCCAAGTGCATCGCCGAGCGCGCGGTACAGCGCCGGGTCCGCGGCCAGGCGCGCGTCGTAGGGCGGGTTGCAGACGGCCAGGCCGGGCGCGTCAGCGGCGGGCAGGGTGTCGGCGGTAAGTTCGCGCACGTCGGCGACCTGCCAGTCGATGGCATCGCCGAGGCCGGCACGGGCGGCGTTGTCTCGGGCCGCGCGGATGGCGGCCGGGTCGGAGTCCCGACCGGCAAAGCGCGGCGCCAGCGCGGCGCGGCCGGCGGTCTCGCGCGCCTGCGCCTCGGCCACCAGCGCGTCCCAGGCGGCAGTGTCGAAATCGCGCCAGCGGCTCGGCGGCAGGCCTTCGTGGCGCAGCAGGCCGGGGGCGACGTCGGCCGCCATCAGGGCGCCCTCGATCACCAGGGTACCGCTGCCGCACATCGGGTCGAGCAGTGCGCCGCCGGCGGCGTGCACCTTCGGCCACTGGCCGCGCAGCAGCACGGCGGCGGCGAGGGTTTCCTTCAGCGGTGCCTCGCCCTGCTGGCGGCGCCAGCCGCGGCGGTGCAGCGGCCCGCCGCCGAGGTCGACCGACAGGATCGCGCGCCCCTTGCGGACCACCAGGTTGAGGCGCAGGTCGGGCATGTCGAGGTCGACGTCCGGGCGCACGCCGGTGGCCTCGCGCATGGCGTCGACCACCGCGTCCTTGGTCCGTTGCGCGGCGAACCGCGCATGCGTGATGGCGGTACCGGACACGTGGGCGTCGATGGCGATGGCATGGCGCGGCTCGAGCTGCGCGGGCCAGTCCAGCGCGCGCACGCCGGCGTAGAGCGCGGCCTCGTCGGGGCACTCGAAGTCGGCCAGCGGCCACAACACGCGGCTGGCCAGGCGCGACCACATGACCGCGCGCAGCGCGTCGGCCAGGGTGCCTTCGACATTGACGCCGGCGATGGTCGCCTTCGCCGAGGCGCAGCCCAGCGCCAGCAACTCCTCGGCGAGCAGATATTCCAGCCCCTTGCCGCAGCTGGCGAAGAAGCGCGTGGGGGATGCTGTCGTGTCCGATGCGGTGTTCATGCGTCCTCGCGGCGGCCCAGCGAACGCAGCAGCGCGGCGAAGGCGCCGGCGCTGGTGTCGACATGCGCCGCCAGGCGATGGCTGTCGTCGACCAGCAGCAGGCGGGCGCTGCGCTGCGCCGCCCAGGCGACGACGTCGGCGGCCGGGATCAGTTCGTCGTGCCAGCCGTGGACGATCGACAGCGGCACGTCGGCGGCGTCGATCGCCGGCGCGCGACCCATGCTTACCGGCGGCGCCATCAGGAACAGGCCGGCGACCGGCACCTGCAGCGACACGCGGCCGGAAATCCATGCACCCAGGCTGGAACCGGCCAGCACCAGCGGCCCGCGTGCGGCGGCGGCCCGGGCCAGGCCGAGCAGGCGCTCCAGGCGGGCGGCGACGTCGCCCACCTCGCTGACCTCGCGCTTCGCGTCGAGGTCGGTGTAGTCGGGGCGGTCGTGGGTCCAGCCGAGGTGTTCGGCGGCCTCGGCCAGCGCGGTCACCTTGGTGGCGTCCGGGCCGCTCTCGAACCCGTGGGACAGGATGCAGTGCCCGCGCATGTCAGCGCCCCGCTTCCACATCGACTTCCTCAGCATCGACCGGCAGCGCCTCGACCGGCGCACCGACCGCCAGCGTGCCGCCTTCGACGATGCGCGCGCACAGACCGCCCATGCCGCGCATGGCATTGAAGCCGCCGGGGCCGAGGGCGCACTCCATGCGCGAACACGGATCGCAGTCCTCGGTGCCCTCCAAAACGACATCGCCAATGCGGAAGCGTCGGCCCTTGAGCGCGGCCAGCGGGATGCCGGACACGACGAGGTTGCGGCGCAGGGTGGCCGGGGCCACGTCGGCATGTCCGGCCAGCGCGGCGATCGCCGGCAGGTGCTCGGCCTGGATGAGAGTGACGCCGCGCTTGCCGCTGCCGCCGCCGTAGCGGTCGCCGGACAGGCCGGCGCCGGCCGTCGCGTCGGCCACTGCCACCGCCTGCATCGGCACGTCGCGCGCGGGCCGCAGGCCGATCCATTCGACCCGGCCGGCACGCGGCAGGCGGGCCATCAGCTGGCCGAGCATGGAGTCGGCGGGCGGCAGGGTCATCACGGGCTCCGGGCGGGTCGCCGGGCTGCAGCGCGCGCAGTCCGGCCGGGGGCGAATGGTAGCATCCGGCCCATGCCGGCCCTGCCCCTCGTCCACCGTCCCCTGCCCTACGAAACCGCGCTGCAGGCGCGCGTTCACGAGGCCATCGACCTGGTGGTCATCCACTGCACCGAACTGCCCGACCTGGCCACCGCGCGCGAGTACGGCGAACGCGTGCTCTACCCGGACAGCGGCACCGGCAACAGCGGGCACTTCTACATCGACCGCGACGGCCGGATCGAACAATGGGTGCCGCTGGCGCGCACCGCCCACCACACGCGCGGCTACAACCCGCGCTCGGTCGGCATCGAACTGGTCAACACCGGGCGCTACCCGGACTGGCTGGCCGCCGGCCACCAGGCGATGGACGAGCCCTACACCGACGCCCAGCTCGAACGCCTGGACGCGTTGCTCGGGCACCTGTGCGGGGTCCTGCCGGCGCTGCGCCTGATCGCCGGCCACGAAGACCTGGACACCACCGAGGTGGAGGCCAGCGACGACCCCACGCGCCGGGTGCGCCGCAAGCGCGACCCGGGGCCGCTGTTCCCATGGGACGCGGTGCTGGCGAAGACGTCGCTGCGGCGCTGGCAGGGCGACTGAAGCACGTCGGCCATCCGGGCTACACTGGCCCGCCTTTTCCGCCGCACCCCGCCTGCATGAGCTCTCCCGTCGCCGAACTGATCGAACTGCTGTCGCTCGAACGCCTCGAGGACAACCTGTTCCGCGGCCAGAGCCGCGACATCGGCACCAAGTACGTGTTCGGCGGACAGGTGCTGGGCCAGGCGCTCTCGGCGGCGCAGGCGACGATGAAGGACGCCCGGGCGGCGCACTCGCTGCACGCGTATTTCCTGAAGGCCGGCGACATCAACGCGCCGATCGTCTACCAGGTCGACCGCACCCGCGACGGCGGCAGCTTCTCGGTGCGGCGGGTCACCGCGATCCAGCACGGCCAGCCGATCTTCTTCCTCGCCGCCTCGTTCCAGAAGGGTGAAGGCGGCGCCGAGCACCAGCTGTCGGCACCCGAGGTGCCGCGGCCGGAGGACATCGCCCCGGCGCCGCCGGTGCCGGAGAAGGTGATGGCGACCCTGCCGACCAAGATCCAGCGCTGGCTGTCGCGCGGCGGCCCGTTCGAGTTCCGCCACGTCTATCCGAGGGACGAACTCAACCCGCCCAAGCGCCCGCCCTACCAGCAGGTCTGGTTCCGCCTCGCCGAGAAGGTCGGCGACGGACCGGAACTGCACCGGGCGCTGCTGGCCTACGCCTCGGACTTCCACCTGCTCGGTACCGCGACCTTCCCGCATGGCATCAGCTACTACCAGCCGAACGTGCAGATGGCGTCGCTCGACCATGCGCTGTGGTTCCACCGTCCGTTCCGCGCGGACGAGTGGCTGCTGTACTCGATCGACAGCCCCAGCGCACAGGCCGGGCGCGGTCTGGCCCGTGGGCAGATCTTCGACCTGCAGGGCCGGCTGGTCGCCAGCACTGCGCAGGAAGGCCTGATCCGCGTGGTCGCCGACGCGGCGGCCGCGCAGCACGTCCCGGCGAAAGACTGATGCGCCAGGTCTTCACCAGTCCGCGTCTGGAGAACGTCGAGGCGGTCGCCCGGCTGCTCGAGGACGACGGCATCGAGGTACGGATCACCAACGGCCGTTCCTACCGCGGCAACCGCCGCCGCACCTTCAGCTATGGCGGCGGCGCCGATGCCGGCGAACAGGCCGCGGTGTGGGTCATCCAGTCCGAGGACCAGGTGCGCGCCCGCGAGATCCTGCGCGAGGCTGGTCTGATCGACTCGACCCGCCACCGCGACAGCTTCGTCGCCAGCTTCCGCGAACAGGACGAGGCGCAGGTGCAGGCGGACCGGCGTAGCCAGCGCATCGCGCGGATCAAGTACGCGCTGCTGGTCGGCCTGCTGATCGCGGCCGGCGTGATGGCGGTGCAGATGGTCCGCCAGCGCCCGCAGGCGACCGATGCCCCGGCGGCCCTGCCCGTGGCACCGACACCGGACCGGGCGAGCGAAGGCTTCCCGGCCGAGCCGCAAGCACCCTTCGACGGCAGCGCGCAGCCGACGATCCTGCCGGTCGCCGAAGCGGTGTTCGCGCACGAACTCGGCCAGGCGCGCCTCGACATCGCCTGCCTGTCGATCGACGGCCGCGACGCCCCGGCGGCGCTGATCCAGTCGCTGCAGGCAGGCCTGCCGGCCGACAGCGCGCTGCGGCTGGTGTCCGCGTCGAACTGCGTGCGCAATGCCGACGAGGCCGAGGGCAGCACCCATGCCGCCAGCGGCCTGCCGGCGCTGATGGTGGACGTGGCCTGGTTCCGCCCGACCTCCGCGGACGCGGGTGCGGTCGACTTCGTGGCCTACCACCACCGCAGCTTCGCCACCTACCGGACGCTGGAACTGCGTCGGGTCGACGGCCGCTGGCAGGTGGAACGGGTCAGCCGGGACGTGTCGATCTGAAGCCCGGCGCCGCGGTGGTCACATCCGGCACGCCCGCGCGTCAGTGGTACGGATGCGCCTGATCGCGCGAGACCGGACCCCGACATGAACGCCACCGCCCTGCCCGCCTTCGACATCGAACGCCTGATCGGCGACCAGCTCCCGGCCGCGCGGCGCGGCGACCACGCGGCCTATGGCCGCATCGTCGAGGCCTGCCAGTCCAGCGTCAGCGCGATCGCGCTGGCGATCGTGCGCGACGTACCCACCAGCGAGGACATCGCGCAGGAAGCCTTCCTGAAGGCCTGGCAGGGCCTGGACCGGCTGCGCAACCACGCGAGCTTCCTGCCCTGGCTGCGGCAGATCACCCGCAACCTCGCCCGCGACCACCTGCGTGCGACCCGCCACCGCCCGCTGACCGGCGAGGTCGCCGAACTCGCCATCGGCATGGCCGCCGACAGTGCGGACACGCCCGAGGAGCGCCTGCGCGCGACCGAGGAAGAAGCGGCCGCCGCGGAGCTCATTTCGGCGCTGCCCGAGGACGCGCGCGAGACCCTGTTGCTCTATTACCGCGAAGGCCAGCAGTCGAAGCAGGTCGCGGCCCTGCTCGGCCTGACCGACGCGGCCGTCCGCAAGCGGCTGTCGCGGGCCCGCGCGGCGGTGCGCGAGGAACTCCTGCAGCGCTTCGGCACGTTTGCCCGCACGAGCGCACCCGGTGCCGCCTTCACCGCGATGGTGGTCGGCGGGCTGGCGATGTCGGCGCCGGCAGTCGGCACGGCGGCGGTGGTCGGCACGGGTCTGGTGGGCGGCGCGGGCAAACTGGGCGGCAGTGCGGTGACCGCCTCGGGCGGCGTCGCCGGCGGATCACTCGGCATGGTTGCGTCGCAGTGGCTGGGCACGTCGCAGGTGTTGCCGGTGCTGTTGCTGGGCGTCCTGGCGGGCGCGCTGGGCTCGAGCTTCACCTGGTGGTACCTGGCGCGGTTCGCGCGCTCGCCGGCGCAACACCGCGAGATCAGGCGCTTCGTGCTGCTGATGTGCTTCATCGGCATCGTCTGGTCGCTGGCACTGATGGTGGCGCTGAGCCTGAAGGAGACGTGGCTCACGCTGCTGGTCGCAGCCGCCGGCCTTGCCGCGGTCAACCACCAGCACATGACGCAGCTGAAGCGGATGATGGCGCCGATGCTCGCCGACCCGGCCAATCGCCGCTGGAGCGCGTCGTATCCGTGGGTCATGGGGCGCCCCGCCTGCGTGGTGAGCAGCCTGTTCGTGGTCGTCGCTTTGCTGGTGCTGTTGATGACGTCGTAGCGCGATATGCGCGGGGCCATCACTTCTCTCCTTTACGTGGAGGCGGCTTCGGACGGAGTCGCCGCCCGCCGGGCTGGGGGTTGCTACGCCCTCCTGACGACGTCCTGTCTTTAAGTCGGGTCGCAGCCCATCCTTGGGCTGCTCTCCGCAACCCCCAGCCCGTCGACCGACGCCTTCAGCGACCGTGGACGTCCGGGCTTTGGATGCTTTTGGAAGCGCCAGGGGATTGTCCAGAAGACGGTGGGTCTGGGGTTCGCGTGACCGTGCGCGGCATGGATGCCGCGCCCGAGCCCCCATGGGTGAGGCAGCGCGTTTGCGAAGCATCGCTTCGCGCGCAGCCGAACGCCCGGAGGCTATGCCGGAGGGCCGGACCCGCGAAGCGGGGGTTTACGGCGTGTCACGCAATCCACAGGGCCACCGTCTTCAACCGATTACCTCCCCCACAACCGGAGATAAAAAAACAGGCGCCCGAAGGCGCCTGTCGCACTCCCCCCGGAGTGCAGCCAATCCGGCTGGAAGATCAGCGACGGCCGGGGCCGCCGCGGTCAGCGTGACCGCCGTGGCCACGCTGGCCGCCGATGGGCTCAGCCTCACTGGCGCTCAGATAGCCGTCGCGGTTCTCATCCATGAACGCGAAGGCCGGGGCCAGGCGCGGCATCGAAGCGTCCACCTCGGCCTTGCTCAGGCGGCCGTCATTGTTGCCATCCGCCTCGGCGAAACGGGCCTGGCGGCGCTCTTCGCGCTTCGCTTCGTGCTCCGCACGCATCGCCTCATGGTGCGCTCGCAGCTCGCTGCGGACGATGTAGCCGTCGCGGTTGCGGTCGATGGCATCGAAGCGCTCGGCCAGGCGCGGCATGTCGGCCACCTCGACCTTGCTGATGCGACCGTCCTGGTTGGCATCCAGCTTCACGATGCGGTCGAGGCCACCGCCCGGGCCACCCCGATGGCCGCGGCGCTGCGGTCGCTCGTCGGCCGTCAGGCGGCCGTCGCCATTGCGGTCCATGCGGTCGAAGCGCTCGGCCAGGCGCGGCGCCTGCGCGGCTTCGGCCTTGTCGATCGCGCCGTCGCCATTGGCGTCGAGGCGGGTCATGGCGCCCTGGCGGCCTTCAGCCGCGCCCGGTGCTGCGAAAGCGGTGCCCGCGACCAGCGCGCTGGCGAGGGCGACGAACAGAAAGGAACGGGTCATCGAAACATCTCCGGTTGATCGACACCCCGCGGTGCCGTTGTCCATGTCAACGCCTGTCATCCGCACCGGTTGACGCGGTCCGTGGCAGGTTCAGGTGCTGGACAGGCCCGCGTGCAACGGCGCTATGCTGCACGCATGGGCAAGACCCCCGCCCCGGATGCCAACGACCTGCGCCTGTTCCACACCGGCGAGCATCCCTGCGGGTACTGGCCGGAGCGGCCGGCGCGCGACCTCGTGCTCGACCCGCGCGACCCGCGGCTGCCGGACTGGTACCCGCTGGCGCTCGAATGGGGCTTCCGTCGCTCGGGCGACATCATCTACCGCCCGCACTGCCAGGGCTGCCAGGCCTGCGTCGCGGTGCGCATTCCCGTCGATGCCTTCAAGCCCGACCGCAGCCAGCGCCGCTGCCTGCGCGACAACGCCGACATCGAGATGCGCGTCTGCCAGGCAGTGCGCACGGACGAGCAGTTGGCGCTCTATCGTCGCTACCTGCGCGCGCGCCATGCCGGAGGTGGGATGGACGGGCATGGCGCGGTCGAGTTCGACCAGTTCCTGGTCGGCAGCTGGAGCGAGGGCCGCTTCATGGAGCTGCGCGAAGCGGGGCCGACACGACCGGGGCGCCTGCTTGCCGTCGCGGTCACCGATGTCATCGGGAATGCGCTGTCGGCGGTGTATACCTTCTTCGACCCCGACCACGCGCGACGTGGGCTCGGCACGCTGGCGATCCTCAAGCAGATCGAATGGGCGCGCCGCGAACGGCGGTCCCACCTCTACCTCGGCTACTGGATCGCAGGCCACGACAAGATGGACTACAAACGCCGCTTCCGGCCGCTGGAAGGTTTCGACGGGCGCGGCTGGCGCGCCTTCAACGATTCCGACGCCGGGGCCAACCCGTGAGCCCCATCCGCCTGCTGGCGACCGCGTTCGCGGCGGTCGCGCTCGTCGCCTGCGTGCGCGTGCAGGTGCACGGCGACCCGAGTCCTGCCACGCCCATGACATCGACCCCGCTCCGCCTCGCCACCTTCAACACCTCCCTGTACGACGAGCGCGCCGGCGGCCTGGTCGAGCGCCTCCAGGGTGACGACGCCAACGCGCGACGCATCGCAGCGGTCCTGCAGCGCGTGCGCCCGGACATCGTGCTGCTCAACGAGTTCGATTTCGACGATGCGCACGCGGCCGCCGGGCTGTTCCAGCGGCGATACCTCGAAGTGGCCCAACCCGGCGGCGGCGAGCCGCTCTCCTATCCGTACCGCTACCTCGCGCCGGTGAACACCGGCGTGCCGAGTGGCCTCGACCTCGATGGCAATGGCCGGGCGGGCGGCGAGGGTCGCGATCGCGGCAACGATGCCTGGGGCTACGGCCTGCATCCTGGACAATACGGGATGTTGCTGCTGTCGCGGTTCCCGATCGACGCGGACGCGGCCCGCACGTTCCGCACGCTGCGCTGGTCGACGATGCCCGGCGCGCGCCAGCCCGCCGACCCGACGACCGGGGCGGCCTGGTATCCGCCGGAGGTCTGGTCACGACTGCGCCTGTCGTCGAAATCACACTGGGACGTGCCGGTGCGCACGCCGTCGGGCACCCTGCACGTGCTGGCCGCGCACCCGACCCCGCCGGTGTTCGATGGCCCTGAGAACCGCAACGGCGCCCGCAACGCCGACGAGATCCGGCTGTGGCGCGAGTACATCAGCGGTGGCGACCCGGCATGGCTGTGCGACGACGCCGGCCACTGCGGCGGCCTGGCCGAGGCGGCGCGCTTCGTCATCCTCGGCGACTACAACAATGATCCGGCCGATGGCGACGGTGAGCACGAGGCCATCGTCGAACTGCTGGAGCACCCGCGCGTGATGCGCATGCCGACGCCGCGCAGCGAAGGCGCCGTGCAGGCGGCCGCGTCCTATCCCGGGCTGCCGCGCATCGGCAGTCCGGCGCATGCAACCGGCGACTACGGCCCTCGCACGGGCACGCTGCGGTTGGACTACGTGTTGCCTTCGACCGGCATGGCGCACCGCGGCAGCGGTGTCTTCTGGCCCGCACCGGGCGCACCCGGCGCCGAACTGCTGCAGGCCAGCGACCACCGCCTGGTGTGGGTGGACGTCACGATGCCCGCCGGCGATTGACGCGCCTCAGGCAGAAGGCGGATCGGATGCGGGCGGATCGCCCGCGGGCGCCGCGGATGCGTCACTCCCGTCCGCTTCGGGCACGGGGGCAGGCATGACATTGACCACCGTCGCCGGGCGTGGCCCGAAGCCGAAGGCCTCGTCGCTGCGCGCGGAAACGATCATCCGCACCATGTTGCCCGGCACCATGAGTTCCAGTTCGACATCCGTGCCATCCGGGGCGCGGCCATCGAGGATCATCTTGATGAAGGCTCCGCCGGTGTCGAGCTCGCGGCAGTTGACGTGCTCGACGCCCTCCTCGCCCTGCAGGTAGGGCTTGATCGCGCCCCCGAGTGCCTCGACGGCCTGCGGGAAGAAGAACACGGCATAACCACGGGGTTCGTTCATTGGAGCTCCTTGCAGGGGATCGTATTCAGCGCAGGCTGACATCGAGCGCGGCGGCGGCATCCCGGGCGCGCTGTCGCGCCTGTTCGACGTCCTCGCCACGTGCCAGCGTGACCGCGACGCGACGCTGGCCCTCCACCCGGGGCTTTCCGAAGAGGCGCAACTGGGTATCCGGTCCAGCGAGTGCGACGTCCACGCCCGCGAACACCGGCACGCCTTGGCCTTCCGCCAGCACGGCACAGGACGCGCTGGCGCCGAGCAGCGGCACCTGGCCCTCGGCATCGGCACCGACCGGCAGCCCGAGGATGGCACGCGCATGCAGGGCGAACTCGCTCAACACCTGCGAAGCCAGCGTGACCAGGCCGGTATCGTGCGGGCGCGGCGAGACTTCGCTGAACCAGACCTCGTCGCCTTTCACGAACAGCTCGACACCGAACAGGCCCCAACCGCCCAGGTCGTCGGTGATCGCGCGCGCGACTTGCTGCGCGCGCTCCAGCGCCCTCGACGACATCGCCTGCGGCTGCCAGCTTTCGCGGTAGTCGCCATCGCGCTGCAGGTGGCCGACCGGTGCGCAGAACGCGGTGCCGCCCGCATGGCGCACGGTCAGCAGGGTGATCTCGTAGTCGAAGTCGACGAAGCCCTCGACGATGCAGCGGCCCGCACCGGCCCGGCCGCCGGTCTGCGCGTAGTTCCAGGCGGCATCGATGTCGGCCTCGTTGCGCACGGTGCTCTGGCCCTTGCCCGACGAGGACATGACCGGCTTGACCACGCAGGGCAGACCGATCGCGGCCACGGCCTCGCGGTACTCGTCGAGCGTGTCGACGAACCGGTAAGGCGACGTCGGCAGCTCCAGGGTTTCCGCCGCGAGCCGGCGGATGCCTTCGCGGTCCATCGTCAACTGGGCGGCCCGCGCGGTGGGAATGACCCGCGCACCGCTGCCGCGCTCGGCAAACTCCCGCTCCAGTTCGACCAGGGTTCGCGTATGGATCGCCTCGATCTCGGGGACGATCAGTTGCGGCCGCTCGCTTGCGACCAGCGCGCGGATGGCCTGCCCGTCCAGCATGTCGATCACGTGGCTGCGGTGCGCCACCTGCATCGCCGGAGCATCCGCATAGCGGTCGGCGGCGATGACCTCGACACCGAGGCGCTGCAACTCGATGGCGACCTCCTTGCCCAACTCGCCGGAACCCAGCAGCAGGACGCGGAAGGCATGCGGGGACAGCGGGGTACCGAGGGTCGTCATGGGTTCGGGCGTGGACGGAACGGGCGCACAGTCTAACTTCGCGGTGACCGCCTGCCGAACCTCTTGGGCCGGCTCCGCCGCCGTGCGATGCTTGGCCGCATGCCCTCCGGCCCTGTTCAGCCCCTTCCGCGGTTCCGCGTCCAGGCGCGCGGAGGCGCATGCATTGCGGGCCTGCGATGCCTCGCGCGAGCCTTGGTGCCGCTCCTGTGCCTGGCGGCGTGCACGGCCGGCGAGGATACCGATTCCGGTGGCGTACAGGGTCTGCTGCTCAACCCGCAGATGAGCGAGATCAGCGGCATCGCCGCGTCGCGCCGGCATCCGGGCGTGCTGTGGATGCACGACGATGGCGGCAATCCGGCCCGGCTCTTCGCGACCACGGAAGGTGGACGTCGATTGGCCACGTTCACCGTTGACGGGGTGACCAAGACGGACTGGGAGGACATGGCCGCGTTCCGGCTGGATGGCAAGGACTATCTGCTGATCGCGGATACCGGCGACAACGGCGGTCTGCGCCGGAGTCTCCAACTGCATGTGTTCGAGGAGCCGGACACGCTGGAGAATGCGCGGCTGGTGCCCGCCTGGTCGGTTGCCTTCCGGTGGCCGGACGGTCCGATGGATTGCGAGGCGGTGGCGGTGGATGCCGCTGGCGGGCGTGTCCTGCTGATCTCCAAGAAGCGCGTCCCGCCCGAGCTGTTCAGCCTGCCGCTGCGTCATTACGGGGACGGCCTGCAGGTGGCATCTCGCATTGGGGCGCTGGCCAGTGTCCCCGCGCCCGCGGCCGGGAGCGGGGACGAAGAAGCAGCGTCACGAACGCGCCTCGAACACCAGGTGACTGCCGCCGACCTTTCCCCCGACGGCCGCCAACTCGCCGTCATGACATACCGCGACCTCCTCGTTTACACCCGCGTGGGCGAGGAAGACTGGGGCCGCGCCACCGCCCGCGCGCCCGCCACGGCGCTGCTGCCCTGGTTGCCCCAGGCCGAAGCTCTCGCTTGGCAGGCCGATGGCCGGCAACTGCTGGCCACCGGCGAACATCCCGGCACACCGCTGTACCGGCTTCCGGTACCTGCCAGCCCGCCGCCGCGCCCGACAAACGAGTGACGCACCTGGCGGTTCGTCCACCGGCGCGCCATCCACCGGGACGCCCACATGGGTTACCGGGCCTTTTTGACTTGACTTGACTTGACTTGATATCAATTTGATATCAATCTAACCGCATCTTCAGGAGGGCTCCGCCATGATGAAAGAAAACCCCGTCCGTTCGATCGCGGGCATTCCCCTGCTCGTGGTGTTGCTCCTGGCGGTCGCAGTCGCCGCGTGGCTGGTGATCCGCGCGATCGGCACGGACACCCCGTCGCTCCTGCTGTTCGCAGTGCCGATCGTCGCCGTCGTGGTCTTCATGCTGAGCGGCTTCTATACGATCCAGCCGAACCAGTCCGCGGTGCTCAGCCTGTTCGGCAAATACGTGGGCACGGCGAAGGAGAACGGCCTGCGCTGGAACAACCCGTTCTTCGCCAAGCGCAAGGTGTCGCTGCGCGTGCGCAACTTCGAGAGCGGCAAGCTCAAGGTCAACGACCTCGACGGCAGCCCGATCGAGATCGCCGCGGTCATCGTGTGGAAAGTGGTCGACTCGGCCGAAGCGGTGTTCAACGTGGACGACTACGAAAGCTTCGTCCACATCCAGTCCGAGGCGGCCCTGCGCGCGATGGCGACCAGCTACCCCTACGACCAGCACGAGGACGACCAGATCTCGCTGCGCAGCCACCCCAACGAGATCTCCGACCGGCTGAAGCACCACCTCGACGAGCGCCTGACCTCGGCCGGCGTGGACGTGCTGGAGGCGCGCATCAGCCACCTGGCCTACGCGCCGGAGATCGCCCACGCGATGCTGCAGCGCCAGCAGGCCAACGCGGTGATCGCGGCGCGGACGCGCATCGTCGCCGGCGCGGTCGGCATGGTCGAGATGGCGCTCGAGGAGCTGCAGAAGAACGGCGTCGTCGACCTCGACGAGGAGCGCAAGGCGGCGATGGTCAGCAACCTGCTGGTGGTCCTGTGTGGCGACCGCAGCACACAGCCCATCGTCAACGCCGGCACGCTGTACTGAGGCCGTCGAGATGGCCGCCACCCTCGCCCAGGACCTGCTCGTACCGCTGGTGCTGTTCGCCAGCAGCCTGCCGATGTTCGCCATCGCCTGGCGCGTCGGCCAGGGGGACCTGCGCTGGTTGAACGGCCTGGATGCCGCACGCCTGCCCGACCCCGCAGCAGTGGCGCGGCGCCTGGGCTGGCTACTCGCTTCGGTCGGCTTCGCGCTGTGGCTGGGCGCCCTCGGCCTGTACTGGGCCGGCGACCGCCAGGGCCCGCTGGCCGTGGTCACGGTGTTGCTACTGGTCGCGGTGAACGGGCTGGGTCTGGCGCTGTTCATCGCCGCCCGCCGCGCCCGCCGCGACTACCTGCCCCCACGCGACGGACGCGCGGCGGGCGGAGGGAACGGCCGGCCGTGAGCGGCAAGAAGAAAGCCTACCCCCTGCGCATCAATGCCGACGTGCTGGAAGCCGCCCAGCGCTGGGCCGACGATGAACTGCGCAGCCTGAATGCCCAGATCGAATACGTGCTGCGCGACGCGCTGCGCAAGTCCAACCGACTGCCTGGCCCCGGCCGGCAATCACCCAATGGGGATGAAGACGCCGATGAATGACCGCTGGCAACACAAGGTCGTGGATGTGCCCTACAAACTGTTCGAGAGCCAGTCCGAGCGGGCCCAGGCCGAACTCGACCGCCATGGCGCACAAGGATGGGAACTCGTGTCGGCGCTGCAGTCCAATGCCGCCGGCCCGCTCCACCTGTTCTTCAAGAAGCGCGCCTGACCCAGGGGGCAACCACGGGTCTCCGCTCGGGTCGCGGGCGAAGCGGATCCTTTGCGCGGTTCGCTCGAGTGGCGACACCCCCAAGGGCCGGCTAAGCTCCCCGGATGCGCGGCGCCCCGGACATCCTGTTCAATACGGCCGAGATCGAACTCTGGCCCGCCCGGCTGTTGCGCGCGCGCGCCAACCGGGATGCGCGCGCCCTGTCGCGGGCGCGACGGGTGCTGAGGCGCAAACGGGATGGACGCTATCTCGCCGCGGAGTTGCCCGAGGGCCTGCTGCCACTGGTACCGCGCCTGCCGCGCGAGCCGGGCCTCGACGAGGCCTTGGACGTGCTGGAGGCCGGTCTTCCTCCCCGTCACGCCGGACTGGCCCCTGTCGCCACGTTGGCCCTGACGCGGCTGGAAGAACGACTGTCCGTCCTCGGGCTGGACGCGGACGCCTACAGCGAGCGCACGGGACTGGCGCTGGTGGCCGAGCCGGAATGGCTGGCCTTCGCCGGCTCCGACCGCTTTCGCCGCCCCCTGTGGTTGCGGGCCGATGCCGCACGCGCGTGGCACCTCATGCAGGCCCACGCCCTGCGCGACGGCATCGTACTGGAGTCGATTTCCGGCTATCGCAGCCACGACTACCAGCTGGGCATCTTCGAGCGCAAACGCGCCCTTGGGCAGGACGTCGATGACATCCTCGCGGTCAACGCCGCCCCCGGGTTCAGCGAGCATCACTCGGGCCGTGCTTTGGATATCGGCACCCCCGGCGAGCCGGCGGCCGAGGCGAGCTTCGAGAAGACCGGTGCCCACGCGTGGCTGTCGGCAAACGCCGGCGGCCACGGCTTCATCCTGAGCTACCCCCGCGACAACCCCCACGGCATCGTGCACGAGCCCTGGCATTGGCGGTACGACGGCCCCTGACGGGCCGTCGCACGCGAGGCGAGTTCCCGACCTACTCTCGATCGATGTGGATGTGCGTGCCTTCCACCGTCAATTCGACGATCGCGACCTCGAAATCGGCCCCGTCGTGGTGCTTCTTGATCAGCACGTCCTCGCCATCGTCGACTTCCACGTGGTACATGTCGCCCAGCTCCGCCTTCAGCCCGTTGCTGATGAGGTCGGCGATGTGGTTTTCACTGGTGTCGTCGGGGATCGCGATGCGCACGTCGATCGCGGTCCCGCCCACCGGCGAGATGCGCACGACGACTTCACCGTCGCTGTCGGCATCGCTGCTGACCTCGAGGCGCCATTTGTTGGAGGGACTGGCGATGGCAACGCCGACGACCAGCAGGAGGATGGCCAGCCAGGCGGAACGCAGGACGGAACGACCGGAACGTACAGGCATGTGTCGGACCTCGAAATCCGTGGACACCGCTTCGGGCGGTGGCGGACCGTCGGCCCGCCCGGCCATCTTCGAGGGTGCGCGTTAAGGTGCGATGAGCACGCCCGGCGCTATGAGGATCGGGGCGTGGGGCCCCCCTCCCCGGCAGCGTCGGCCACGCGCCACAGGTACAGACTGGCCCAACTGCGGTAGGGCGCCCAGCGCGCGCCCCGCTCGACGAGCGCCCTCGCGGTCGGGGGCGTCGTTTGGCCATCGACGCGCTGCACCCCCTTGCGGATACCCAGGTCATCCACCGGAAGCACGTCCGGGCGGCCGAGGCGGAATATCAGCAGCATTTCGACGGTCCACCGGCCGATGCCCCTCACCGGCACCAGGGCCTCGATGATGGCCTGGTCGTCCATCCAGGCCATCCGCCGCGCGCTCGGGATCCCGCCCTGCGACGCCCGCAGGCTGAGGTCGCGCAGCGCCGCCAGTTTGTTCCCGGAAACGCCACACGCCCTGAGGGTCGCATCGTCGCAGCGCCCCAGCGTATCGGCATGCAGGCGCTGGCTGCCGATGGCGACCTCGACCCGCCCGACGATCGTCGCTGCCGCCTTGCCACTCAATTGCTGGAAGAGGATGGCGCGGGCGAGCGCGTCGACCGGGTCGAAGGAGCGATGCCAGCGTGGATCGGCCTCCAGCGGGCCCAGGCGGCGCATCCAGCCCGCCAGCCGACGGTCGCGCCGGGCCAGCCAGTCCGCCGCCTCGGCCACGTCGAAACCGCGTGCATGGCGCGGCATCGTCGTCAGCGCCGGATCGCGTCGGCCGCGAAGCCGAGCCAGCCGAGGATCATCAGGCTGCCACCCAGTGGGGCAAAGCGCGTCGGGACGCCGGCGAAATGGGCAAGGGCCAGGCTGCCGGAAAACAGCAGGACCCCCGCTGCGATCATCACGAGGGCCGCACCACCCAGCCGCCGCGTACACCCGGGTGCCAAGGCCGCCAGCGCGATCCCGTGTCCGAACGCGAACACCGCCGCGGTCTGCAGGTTCCCGCGCGCCGCCATCTCCACCCCATGCGATGCGTAGGCCGCCAGCGCCACGGACAACGCGGCCAGCACTCCGCCTAGCCCCTGCAGGCCGCGACTGAAGGCGGGGAAAGGACGAAGTCCGGACATCGGCACTTCCACGGTGGAGGTTCCCGGAGACGATAGCAGCCCCGGAAAACAAACAGCGCCGCTCGAGGCGGCGCTGTTGAATGTCACACGGGCAGACCGGCTTACTTGATCTGCCAGTACACCACGAACTCACCGTCGAGGGCGAAGCCCTGCTCGACACCGGTGAGCCAGTCCTCGTAGGGACGGTCGACGGTTTCATACCCGCGGGTCAGGGCCCAGGCACGCAGCGAGTCGCGGATCTTCGACAGGTTGGCCATGTGGCCGGTATACGGTACCGCCACCACGCGCGCTGCATCGGTGCGGACCAGCTCGACGGGGTTGCCGTCACCTTCGATCTTCAGCGTACCCAGCTCCGGTGCGTCGGTGGCGGGCGCCGCGACCGCGGCAGTGGTCTCGGCCTCGTCGCCTTCGTCCGCCTCGGCATCCGTGGACGCACGGCTGCCGCTCTTCTTGCGGACCGGCATGGCGGTGTCGAAGGAGTAGGTGTCGGAGCCGAACTCGTTGGTGATGATGCGCAGCGGGCCCGCGGCCTCCAGGCCATTCGCGTCCATCACCTTCTTGATCCACTCCAGGTTGCTCTTCATCTGGTTGGCGACGGCCTCGTTCTCACGCGGCACGGCGGCGCTCACGACGAGCAGGTTCTGGACCGCGCGGTCTTCCACGCGCGGGGCCTTCTCGGCATCACCGCCACCCAGCTCGGAGTAGTCGTGGTTCGGCACGGTGGACAGCATGTTGGTCAGGCGGCCCAGGCCGATCTTCATGTCCTGGCCCATGTTGCTGGTCACGTACAGGCCCGAATAGCGGCCGAGCAGGTCCCAGCCATAATCCACGTCGTAGGTCTGGGTGATCATGGTGTTGCGGCCACTGCGGCCGGTCGGCTCCAGCGTGTAGCTCGTGCGCTGGTTCTTGCCGCGCCCGCGGAACGGATTGGCGCCCCGCGGATTGTCGTCGAGCTCGATGCTCACGCTCTTGAGCGGCTCGTTGCCCACGATTTCCCAGTGGCCGCTGCCGATGTCGTCGTTCTCGGACTGATAGTCCAGCCGCGCGCCCACGCCCGCTTCCGGACCCGACAGTTCCAGCTTCATCGCCGGGTCGTGCGCCACCAGCGCGTTCCAGTCGTCGAAGCGACGGAAGCTGTTCAGCGTGTCGTACACGATGGTCAGCTTGCGGTTGGTCTCGACGCTTTCTTCAAGGTGCCGCGAGGACGGCAGCAACACGCCCACCACCAGGAACAACGCAGTGACGATGGCGAGGGAAATCAGGATCTCGATCAGACGGGTCATTCAGTGTTCTCCAGGATCGCCCCGGAAGCCTGGCCGGGACGCAGAACCGCAATCCTAGCAAAGGTCCGGGGGCAGACGCATTACCCTTTGGATGCAACAAAGCCGGACCCCGTCCGGCCGGCTGTCCCGGGGCCGGATTGCCCGCGAGCGCGCCCGGACAGGCTGCTCCCGTCGCCACCCGCCCCCCACCCGTTCAGCCCGTACGGACCAAGGGGCCGGACGCCCGCCCGCGGGGCTCACACCAGTTGAAGTTCGAAGGCCTTGAGCACGGCCCGCGTGCGATCCCGGACACCGAGTTTGGACAGGATGTTCGATACGTGGTTCTTGATCGTGCCCTCGGCGACCCCGAGCGAGTTCGCGATCTCCTTGTTGGAGAAGCCGCCGGCCATCAGCCGCAGGATCTCGGTCTCGCGGTCGGTGAGCGGATCCGGACGGTCCAGACTGACGAAATCGTTGCGCATGTGCTCCAGCCCGGACAGCAAACGCTGGGTCATCGCCGGCTGCACGAGCGACCCACCCTGCGCCACCGTCTGGATGGCGTCGACCAGTTGTTCGAGCGAGACATCCTTGAGCAGGTACCCTTTCGCGCCGGCCTTCAGGCCCGCCAGCACCAGCTGGTCGTCGTCGAAGGTGGTCAGGATGATCGTCGGCGGCAGGTTGCCGGCGGCGGCCAACGCCTGCAGCGCCTCGAGCCCGGACATCACCGGCATGCGCATGTCCATGAGGATGACGTCCGGCTTGATCTCGGGAACAACCTGTACCGCCTGCTTGCCATCGCCGGCCTCGGCCACCACTTCGATCCCCTCGGCCAGCGAGAGCAGGGAGCGGACGCCCTGGCGCACCAGGGTCTGGTCATCTACGAGCAGGACGCGAATCATGCGGTCACTCCTTCTTGTACGGCCGGCACGGCGGCCGCGGCGGGAAGCGCCAGGCACAGCCGGAACCCGGCCTGGGGCTTCGTTTCTATCGTAAGCGCTCCACCCAGCTGGGTGAGGCGCTCTCGCATGCCCTGCAGGCCATTGCCGGCGACGGGCCCATCGGCGCCCCGCCCATCGTCGCGCGCGCGCATCACCACGGTACCGTCCTCGGTGCGCGCATCGATCCACAGGTTGCGCGCGCCGGCATGCCGCACCGTGTTGGTGATGATCTCCTGGGTACAGCGCAGCAGGGTATGCGCGCGCTCCGGGTCCTCGACGGTCAGGGGCGACGCGATGTCCATGTGGATGTTCAGCGACGGCACGTTCTCGGCCAGTGGCCGCAGTGCCGCTTCCAGGTCGATCGCCCCGCCCTCCCGGAGCTGGCTCACGGCTTCGCGTACGTCGGTCAACAAAAGACGCGCCAGTGTATGGGCCTGCCTGACATGGTCCTTCACCCGCCCCTCCGACAGGTGGCTGGCGACTTCGAGGTTCAGGCTCAGCGCGGTCAGGTGATGGCCCAGGAGGTCATGCAGTTCACGCGAGATCCGGGTCCGCTCGTTGACCCGCGCGCTCTCGGCCAGCAGTGCACGGGTCGCACGGAGCTCCGCGTTCAACTGCCGCTGTTCCTCCCGGGCCAGCGACTGCTGCCGCGCCACCAGGCTGGTCACGAAGACGAAGCCGGAGAAGCCGGCGTACAGCACCGACTGCATCACCGCCTCGAAGATCGGCAGGTCCAGGCGGATGTAGACGGGAACGATGATGAGCTGGCTGATCACCAGCCAGGCGACGCCCAGCCACATCGGCAGCATCCACGGCAGCACGCTGGCGGTGACCATCAACAGCACGCTGCCCAGCCCGGACTGGGTGAAATAGCTCATCGCCACCGCGCTGGCGGTCAGCAGCAGCAGCGCGACCTGGTCGAACCAGCGCGGTGGGCGGAAACCCAGGTCGCGGGTCAGCCACCAGTAGCCGGCACCGAACAGCAGGTAGGCGCCAATGGCCCGCCACGGCATCGTCGCCAGGCCGGTCGCCAGCACCGAAGCCAGGCCTTCGGCCTCGATGATCCACGACCATGAATAGAGATAGAGGAGCGGCGCGCCCACGGCCACCCAGGTGAACAGGCCGGAGTACCGCAACAGTCGGGAATGGTTCAGGTGGCTCCACATGCCTGCATGCTAGCGGTACTGGGGCGTTCCGGGGCGAGCCGGAAGTCATGCGCCCAGACGGCGTCTCGCGGGCGCCCGCGGGCCATGCGATAATCCCGCATTGCCGGCGCGCGGCATGGTGCCGCCGGCCGTGGAACACATGGAGTCAGGAATGTCGATCGTCGTCCGCGACGTGCTTGAGCACGAGCTGGATTCCGTCCTTGCCCTCAACAACGCCGCCGGCCCCGCCATCCTGCCGCTCGACGCGGCCCGGGTGCGTCGTTTCTTCGACCATGCCGAGTATTTCCGCGTCGCCCTGCGCGACGACACGCTGGCGGGTTTCATGGTGGGCGTGGGCAGCGGGGCCGAGCACGAAAGCAGCAACTTCCGCTGGTTCCGGGACCGCCACGCTGATTTCTTCTATATCGACCGCATCGTCGTTGCCAGCCGCCGACGCGGCGGTGGCGTCGGCCGCGCCTTGTATGCCGATGCCCAGAGCTACGCCGAGCTGCGCTATCCCCAGATGGCCTGCGAGGTCTTCCTCGAGGGCGGCCACGACCCGGCCCTGCTCTTCCACGGCAGCTTCGGCTTCCGCGAGGTGGGGCAGCACGTGATGCCGGACGTGAACGTGCGCACCGCCATGCTGATGAAGCCGCTGTGCAGCTACCCCTGGGTGCGCGAGACCTACGGCGGCAAGCTGCCCGACGCCCCCTGGGTCCGGCATCGCGCGCACCTTGCTGCCCCGCACCGAATGACGGGCACCGGCCGATGAGTTCGGCCGTGGTGGACTACGAACAGGCCGGCGAGCTCAAGATCGGCCAGGTCGGCATCGCCAACCTCCGCATCCGCACCCTCGATGTCGACCGCCTGGTCGAGGAGATGCAGCAGCGGGTCCGTCGCGCGCCCAAGCTGTTCTCGCGGGCCGCGGTCGTGATCGACTTCGGTGGCCTGTCGCAGGTACCCGACGTTGATACCGCACGGCGCCTGATCGACGGGCTGCGCGAGGCCGGCGTGCTGCCGGTCGCGTTCGCCTACGGCACCACCGAAACCGAGCGTCTCTCCGAAGCCGTGGGCCTACCGCTGCTGGCCAAGTTCCGCGCTCAGTACGAACGCGACGAGGCCGAGCCCGCACGCCCCGCGCCACCCGCCGCCGCGCCGGCGCCGGCGGTCGCGCCCCCCCCGGCCGCGAGCGGCGGC
>NZ_JACHTE010000001.1 GCF_014145395.1 Marilutibacter penaei | reverse complement strand
CTCGATCCGGACGGGGGAAGCGCAGTAAATCCCGTGCCGTCCAGACCGATCTGTGCCGGACTGGAAATCGAACTCAAAATATTCTCGTTAAAACAATGCGTTAGATAAAAAATATTGGTGGAGGCGGCGGGCCTCGAACTCGCGGCGCAGTTCACGCACGTGACGCGCCCGGCTTGCGTGGTACAGGCTCTGGCAGCGGACGAAACCGACGCCGCGACAGTCCGCTGCGCGCTCGGCGAGCAGGTCGATGGCGTCTGCGCAGGCGCGGTAGGCCAGCGCGGCATCGGCCTCGCCATGGCGTTCGGCGAGGTCGACCAGATGGGTGTCGATCTCGTACTGCAGCAGGGCCGTGCTCGCCGCGGTGCTGCCCCAGCCGGGGTCGCGTCTGTCCAGCACCGCGACTGCATGGCCGTGCCGGACCAGCTCATCGGCGATCAGGGCGCCGGTGATCCCGCCGCCCACCACGGCGACATCCACGTCGAGCCGCCCCGCAAGCGCCGGGCGGGGTGGGGCGAGTCCGTTCCGGATCGCCCAGAAGGGATAGCCGCTTTGCAGGTCCATCGCGGCAGTCAAGCGGCCGCGGCTGCACGGCGCCGTGAAGATCCCGCCGCGCGTTCAGCGCTCAGCCGACTCCGCCGATCCAGCTGCCCGTGACCTGCAGGTCGGTGTCGAGGACGACGAGGTCGGCGCGATACCCCGGGGTGATGCGGCCGAGCTCATGGCCGAGGCCGAGGAACTCGGCGGGGTACTGCGAGGCCATGCGGCAGGCTTCGTCCAGCGGCAGGCCGAGGCGCTGCACGGTGTTGCGCACGGCGGTCGCCATGTCCAGCGCGGAGCCGGCGAGGGTGCCTTCGGCGGTGCTGCACAGGCCGTCGCGGCAGGTCATGGTGACGCCGTAGAGCTCGAAATCCTCGCGTTCGCCGCCCACCGGCGGCATCGCGTCGGTGACCAGCATCATGCGTCCGCGCGGGCGGGCGTTGATGGCGACGCGCAGGGTGGCGTCGTGCACGTGGTGGCCGTCGACGATCAGCCCGCACCAGACGTCCGGGTCGTCCAGCGCCGCGCCGACGCCGCCGGGCTCGCGGCTGTTCATCGGCGTCATCGCATTGAACAGGTGGGTGACGCCGCGGATGCCGGCGTCGAAGCCGGCGCGCATCGTGTTGTAGTCAGCGGCGGTATGGCCGGCGGCGAGGATCACGCCGCGCGATGCGAGGTCGCGCAGGGTGTCGGCCTCGAAACGCTCGGGCGCCACGGTCAGCAGGGTCTTGCCGTTGCCCAGCGAAGCCACCATCGCGAGTTCGTCGCTGCCGGGGGTGTGGAATTTGGCCGGGTCGTGCACGCCCTTGCGCGCTTCGGCCAGGTAGGGGCCTTCGAGGTGGATGCCGAGTACGCCGGGCACGCCGGCGTCGATCGCGCCGCGCACGGCGGCAATCGCCTTCTCCATCACCGCGACGTCGTCGCTGATCAGGGTCGGCAGCATCCCGGTGGTGCCGAAGCGGCGGTGCGCCTCGGCGATGCGGCGCACGCCGTCGACGGTGGTGCTGTCGTTGAGCAGCACGTCGCCGCCACCGTTGACCTGGGTGTCGATGAAGCCCGGCACCAGGTAGCGGCCCTGCAGGTCGATGGCCTCGGCGCCCGCGGGTGGACCGCCGGGCATGACCGCGGCGACGTGGCCGTCCTCGACGACCACGCACAGGCCTTCGGCGAAGCCGCGTTCGGTCAGGACGTGGCCGTTGTGGAAGGCAAGCACGGTCATCAGACGGTCTCGGTGACCTTGTTGAGGTGCGGCGGCAGGTCGGGGTTGTGGCCACGGGCAACCGCGAGCGCGTTGACCATGCGGTAGAAGGACTGCACGGTCAGCAGCGGCGTGACCGCCGGGTGCGGCGAGGTCGCGACCGGCAGGCGGCCATCGGCGGCGGCCTGCCCGGGCGCCGCCAGCCAGACCGGCGCACCGCGCGCGGCGAACTCGTCGGCGACCGACGCGGTGCCGGCGCCGGTGTCGTCGTCCTGGGCGAAGGCCAGCACCGGGAAGCCGGGGCCGACGATCGCCATCGGGCCGTGCTTGACCTCGGCGGAGGAGAAGGCCTCGGCATGCAGGCCGCTGGTCTCCTTGAACTTGAGCGCGGCTTCCTGCGCGGCGCCGAGGCCCAGGCCGCGGCCGAGCACGAACAGGTTGCGGGCCTCGCGGAGGCCGTCGACCACCGCCGACCAGTCCTGCGTCCAGGCCTGGCGCAGTGCGTCCGACAGGCCGCGTTCGGCGTCGCGCAGGGCGGCGTCGCCGCTCCAGCGCGCGGTCAGCTGCAGCAGCGCGGCCAGCGAGCACAGGTAGCTCTTGGTCGCGGCGACGCTGCGCTCGGGGCCGGCGTGCAGCGGCACGACGGTGTCGGCCAGCGCGGCCAGCGGCGAGTCGGCGACGTTGACCAGGGCGACGACATGCGCGCCGGCGGCCTTGGCGATCTCGGCGTTGCGCAGCAGGTCCGGGCTCTTGCCGGACTGCGAGATGGCGACGAACAGCGCGCCGTCCATCTTCGGGGTGATCGCGTAGACCGAGCCGATCGACGGCGAAGCGGACGCGGTGACCAGCCCAAGCGTGGTTTCGAACAGGTACTTGCCGTAGGTCGCCGCGTGGTCGGAGCTGCCGCGCGCGCAGGTGACGATGAAGCGCGGCGGTTGGGCGCGCAGCCGTTCGGCCAGGGCGTCGAGCACGCCGGCATTGGCGGCGAACTGGCGGGCGACCGCGTCGGCGGCCTCGGCGGCCTCGGCGAACATCAGGGTGTCTTCGGCGCGCAGGGCCTGGGTGGCCATGGCCGTGGTGTCGAGCGGTGCGTTCACGGGTTTACTCGCTGTGCAGTTCGGCGACGAAGTCGTAGGCGTCGCCGCGGTAGAAGGAACGGGTGAATTCGGCGACGCGGCCGTCGGCGAGGAAGGTGCGGCGTTCGATGAAGAGGCCCGGGCTGCCTTCGGGCAGCTTCATCAGGCGCGCCTGTTCGGCGTCGAAGGCGATCGCGCGCAGGCGCTGCAGCGCACGCACCGGCCGCACGCCGATCTTCTCGAAGGCGGCGTACAGGGAGTTCTCGACCAGGGCGGGGTCACCGAGCACGTCGGCGGGCACCACGGTGCGCTCGAGTGCGAGCGCGGTGCCGTTGGCGGTGCGCAGGCGGTAGTAGCGCACCACCTGCGCGCCCGGCGACAGGTTGAGGGCCATCGCCTCCTCGGGGGTGACCTCGCCGAGGGCGCGTTCGAGGAACTGCGACTGCGGGTCGAGCCCGCGCGCGCGCAGGTCGTCGGTGAAGCTGGTCAGCGCCGAGAACGACTTGACGATGCGCTCGGCGACGAAGGTGCCGGCGCCCTGGCGCTGCACCAGCAGGCCGTCGGCGACCAGGCCGGCGATGGCCTTGCGCACGGTGACCCGCGACAGGTCGAGCTGGCGTCCGATCTCGCGCTCGCCGGGCAGGGCCTGGCCGGCGGTCAGCTCGCCATTCTCGATGGCGTGCTGCAGCGTCCGCCGCAGGTGCTGGTAGGCCGGTGCGCGTCGCGCGGCGACCTGGCGCTGGTATTCGTCGAGCAGATAGTCCTGCATGGCCGGGAGAATACCAGTAACAAACCAGTCACGACAAGATGTCCTCAAGACATCCAATTCCAAAGCATGGTGCGGCAGGTATTTGCCCGAAAGGTATCGTAGTGGTATCGTCTGGTCCGTACCGAAAACCAGACCACTCCGCCCACCGTCCGACGCTCGACGAGCCCAACCGATGACCCTGCACGCCCAGCACCCTCCCACCTCGCCGATGGCGCCGTTCGACCTGGTGATCTTCGGCGGCACCGGCGACCTGGCCATGCGCAAGCTGCTGCCGGCCCTGCTGCACCGCCACGTCGACGGCCAGATCGGGCCGGACTCGCGGATCTACGGCATCGCCCGCGACGAGCGTACGGACGAGGCCTACCGCGAGCGGGTGCGCGACGCGGTCGCGCCGCTGGCGGCCGCCGACCCGCGCATTGCCGCCTGCCTCGACGAATTCCTCGGCTTGCTGCACTACCGTCGCCTCGACCTGGGCAGCGAAGCCGGCTGGCCGGAGTTCGCCGCCGAGCTGGGCGACACGCCGGGCCGTGTCCGCGTGTTCTACCTGGCGGTCGGGCCGTCGCTGTTCGCCAACGTCGCCGACCGCCTTGATGGCGTGGGCCTGGCCGGCGGCGGCACCCGCGTGGTCGTCGAGAAGCCGATCGGCAAGGACGGCGCCAGCGCGCAGGTGATCAACGAGGCGCTGGGCCGCGTCTTCCACGAATCGCAGGTCTACCGGATCGACCATTACCTCGGCAAGGAGACGGTGCAGAACCTGACCGCGCTGCGCTTCGGCAATGCGCTGTTCGAGCCGCTGTGGAAGGCCGAGCACATCGACCACGTGCAGATCACCGTCGCCGAGACGGTCGGCGTGGAAGGCCGCGCGGCGTACTACGACAAGTCGGGTGCGCTGCGCGACATGGTGCAGAACCACCTGCTGCAGCTGCTGTGCCTGGTGGCGATGGAGCCACCGGCCTCGCTGGCGGCCGACGCGATCCGCGACGAGAAGCTGAAGGTGCTGCGCGCGCTGCGCCCCATCGACGGCGGCAACGCCGGCCAGCTCACGGTGCGCGGCCAGTACCGCGCGGGCGCGGTCGGCGGGCAGGCGGTGCCGGGTTACCTGGACGAGCTGGGCGCGGCGTCCAACACCGAGACCTTCGTCGCGATCAAGGCGGAAGTGCAGAACTGGCGCTGGGCTGGCGTGCCCTTCTACCTGCGTACCGGCAAGCGGCTGGCGCAGCGCATGTCGGAGATCGTGGTGACCTTCCGCCGCGTGCCGCATTCGATCTTCGGCGACCCCAACGACGGCCATTCCAGCCCGCTGGCGCCGAACAAGCTGGTCATCCGCCTGCAGCCGGACGAGGGCGTGAAGCTGTGGCTGATGAACAAGGTCCCGGGCCCCGGCGGCATGCGCATGCGCGAGGTCGCGATGGACCTGAGCTTTGCCGAGACCTTCGGCGGCCGCCAGCCGGATGCCTACGAGCGCCTGCTGATGGATGTGGTGCGCGGCAATCCGATGCTGTTCATGCGCCGCGACGAAGTCGACGCCGCCTGGCAGTGGATCGATCCGATCCGTGCGGCCTGGGAGGCTGCGCACGACGCACCCAAGGCCTACACCGCAGGAGGTTGGGGTCCGAGCGCCGCGGTCGCCCTGATCGAACGCGACGGGAGGACCTGGCATGAGGACGGCTACTGAACGCCGCTACGGAGGACTGAGGATCGTGGAGCCCATCGCGCTGCCGCTGGACGAACATCTCTTCGACGACGGTGCGTCGCTGGCCGATGCGCTGGCGAAGGCGGTCGCCGCCGACCTGCGCGGTGCGATCGCGCGCCGCGGCAGCGCGCGCATCGCGCTGTCGGGAGGCAGCACGCCGCGCGCCTTCCTCACCGCGTTGTCGAAGCAGACCGTCGACTGGCCGCACGTGACCGTGCTGCCGGTGGACGACCGCTGGGTGCACCCGCGCCATGAGCGCAGCAACGAAAAGCTGATGCGCGAGACCCTGTTGCAGGGCGCGGCGGCGGCGGCCCGCTTCATGCCGTTGTACCGGCCCAGCCCCAGCCCGGAGGCGGCGTTGCTGCCGGTGCTCAGCCGCGTCGCCAACGAGGCGTTGCCGCTGGACGTGGTGGTGCTGGGCATGGGCGAGGACGGCCATGTCGCCTCGCTGTTCCCGGACCTGGGCCGCGACAGCCCGGGCCTGCGCGAGATCGGCCTGCAGCCGTCCGGCCGTGCGCCGGCCCTCGCGGTGCGCACGGCGAACGCGCCGGAGCCGCGCATGACCCTGACCCTGAGCGCGATCTTCACCGCGCCGTCGCTGTACCTGCACATCGAAGGTGCGAAGAAGAAGGCGGTGCTGGAAGGCGCCGCGGCCGATCCGACGTCCCTGTTGCCCGTGCGCGCGGTACTGGCCGGCGCGCCGCGCCCGCCGTCGCTGTACTGGTGTCCCTGATCCACCGCGCGCGCCCGCATCGCGTGCGTCGCGCCCACTAGAGGTCCACATGCCGTCCCTGCATCCCGTCATCGCCAACGTCACCGGGCGCATCCGCGCCCGCAGCCACGACGGTCGTTCCGCCTACCTCGCCCGCATCGACGCCGCCGCCGGCCATGGGCCGCACCGCATGACCCTGTCCTGCGGCAACCTCGCGCATGGCTTCGCCGCCTGCGGGCCGGCCGACAAGGCCGCGCTGCGCGAGGGCCGCGCGCCCAACCTCGGCATCGTCACCGCATACAACGACATGCTGTCGGCGCACCAGCCGTTCGAGCGCTTTCCCTTCCTGATCAAGAATGCGGCGCGCAATGCCGGCGCCACCGCGCAGGTCGCGGGCGGCGTGCCGGCGATGTGCGATGGCGTCACCCAGGGCCGGGCCGGCATGGAGATGAGCCTGTTCTCGCGCGACGTGATCGCGTTGTCGACCGCGGTTGCGTTGTCGCACGACATGTTCGACGCGGCGCTGTACCTCGGCGTCTGCGACAAGATCGTGCCGGGCCTGATGATCGGCGCGCTGACTTTCGGCCACCTGCCGGCGGTGTTCGTGCCTGCCGGGCCGATGCCGTCGGGCATCCCCAACGACGAGAAGTCGCGGGTGCGCCAGCGCTACGCCGAGGGCAAGGCCACGCGCGACGAGCTGCTCGAAGCCGAGGCCGCCAGCTACCACGCGCCGGGCACCTGCACCTTCTACGGCACCGCCAATTCCAACCAGATGCTGATGGAAGTGATGGGCCTGCACCTGCCGGGCGCGAGCTTCGTCAATCCCGATACGCCGCTGCGCGACGCGCTGACCGCCGAGGCGACGCGCCGCGCCGCCGCGATCACCGCGCTGGGCGACGACTACCGGCCGATCGGCCGGATCATCGACGAGCGTTCCATCGTCAACGGCGTGGTCGGCCTGCTGGCGACCGGCGGTTCGACCAACCTGTTGCTGCACATCGTGGCGATCGCCGCGGCGGCCGGCATCAGCCTCGAGCTGGAGGACTTCGATGCGCTGTCATCGGTGGTGCCGCTGCTGGCGCGGGTCTATCCGAACGGCAGCGCCGACGTGAACCATTTCCATGCGGCCGGCGGCCTGGCCTTCATGATCGGCGAACTGCTCGATGCCGGCCTGCTGCACGGCGATGTCGAGACCATCGCCGGCCCGGGCCTGGACCGCTATCGCGCGGAGGCGCGCCTCGACGGTGCCGGTGGCGTGGCCTTCGTGCCGTCGGCGGTGGAAAGTGCCGACGATGCCGTCCTGCGCCCGGTCGCGACGCCCTTCAGTGCCGACGGGGGCCTGCGCGTGCTGCGCGGCAACCTCGGCACCGGCGCGATCAAGGTGTCCGCGGTGCCCGATGATCGCCGCTTCATCGAGGCCCCGTGCCGGATCTTCAGCGAGCAGGCCGAGGTCAAGCAGGCCTTCGAGCGCGGCGAGCTCGACCGCGACGTGGTCGTGGTCGTGCGCTTCCAGGGCCCGCAGGCCAATGGCATGCCCGAGCTGCACCAGCTGACCCCAACCCTGACCGTGCTGCAGAAGCGCGGCCACCGCGTCGCCCTGGTCACCGACGGGCGCATGTCCGGCGCGTCCGGCCAGGTGCCGGCGGCGATCCACGTCAGCCCCGAGGCGGCCTGCGGCGGTCCGTTGGCACGCCTGCGCGATGGCGACGTCATCCGCCTCGACACGGCCAACGGGCAACTGGTCGCGCTTGTCGACGACGATGAGCTGGCCGCGCGTCCGCTCGCCGCGGCCGACCTGTCCGCCCACCAGCATGGCCTCGGCCGCGAACTCTTCGCGCTGTTCCGCAATGTCGTCGGTCCCGCCGACCGCGGCGCCAGCGCCTTCCATGCCCCGAACGAAGTCCAGCCATGACCCTGATCGAGAAAGTGTTGCACCTGGCCCCGGTGATCCCGGTGGTCGTCATCGAAGACCCCGCGCATGCGGTGCCGCTGGCGCGCGCGCTGGTCGCCGGCGGCCTGCCGGTGATCGAAGTGACCCTGCGCACCGGCGCCGCGCTCGAAGCGGTGCGCCGTATCGCCGACGAGGTGCCGGATGCGGTGATCGGCACCGGCACGGTGCGTCGCCCGGCCGACCTCGATGCGTCGGCCGAGGCCGGCGCGCGCTTCGCAGTGTCGCCCGGCTACAGCCCGGACCTGGTCGCCGCGGCGCGCGGCCATGCGGTCGGCTGGCTGCCGGGTGCGGCGACCGCGTCGGAGGCCATGACCCTCGCCGAGCAGGGCTTTGCCTTCCAGAAATTCTTCCCGGCCGAGGCGGCCGGCGGCGTGGCCCTGCTGCGCAGCCTGCATGGCCCGCTGCCGGAGATCCGCTTCTGCGCCACCGGCGGGATCGGCCTGCACAACGCGGCCGACTACCTGGCGACGCCAAACGTCGCCTGCGTCGGTGGCTCATGGATCACGCCGGCGAAGCTGCTCCAGGCGGGCGACTGGGCGGCGGTTGAAACGCTGGCCCGGCAGGCGGCCGGCCTGCCGCGCGCGGACTGACCGCCGCGCTCAGTTCTTGGGCCGCGGCGGCGCGGTCGAGCCGCGCACCACCAGCACCGGGCTGAAGCCTTCGTTGTCGGGGATGTCGGGGCCGAGGTCGGCGTCGCGCCGCAGTTCGGCGATCAGCCGGTAGGCGGCATGGCGTGCGATTGCCTCGGTCGCCTGGCTGGCGGTCGTCAGAGGTGGCCAGGACTGCTTCGAGAACGGGCTGTCCTCGAAGCCGGCGATCGACAGGTCATACGGCACGTTGAGTCCGCTGGAGCGCGCCGCCGCGAGCACGCCGGCGGCAATCTCGTCGTTGCTGCCGAAGATCGCGGTCGGCCGGTCGGGCAGGGACAGCAGCCGCCGTGCGCCGCGGAAGCCGTCGTCGAAGGAGTAGTCGCCCGGCACCACCAGGTTCTCGTCCTCGGCGATGCCGTAATGCTCGAGCGCCTTCGCATAGCCGCGGTAGCGCTCCCAGCTGGATTTGTGCGAGGTGCCACCCCACAGGAACCCGATCCGCTGGTGGCCGAGCTGGATCAGGTGCTCGGTGATGTCGTAGGCGGCATCGTGGTCGTCCACCCAGACGCAGGGCGCGCCGTCGTGCGGGTCGGCGGCCGCGGAGACGATGCGGACGATCGTGATCCCCTGTTCGACCAGTTCCTTCACCAGCGGCATCTGTTCCGACATCGGCGGAGCGAGCACCAGGCCGGCGAGCCGTGCGCCCTGCACCAGGTCGACCAGGTCGCTGGCGAGCATCGGCGACTTCGAGTCGCAGGGGTGGATCTGCAGGCCATAGCCGGTCTCGCGGCAGGCCGACAGCACGCCGTTCTGCACGGCGATGATGTAGTACGGGTTCGGGTTGTCGTAGACCACGCCCAGCGCATAGGGCTGGGCACTGCGCAGGCTGCGCGCCGAGGGATCCGGCCGGTAGCCCAGTGCGGCGATGGCCTGGTTGACCCGCTCGCGGGTCCGGGCGCGCACGCCCGGCTCGTCGTTGATCACGCGCGAGACGGTCTTCAGCGAGACCTCGGCGCGTTCGGCGACATCTTTGATGGTGGGTCGGCGCACCGTGACCTCGGGCATGGCGATGAACCGCTAGCCTACCCGGCGCGGCGCGCAAGGCAAGCGCCCCGCGCGCCGCACCCGTCGGCGGTCAGGCGGCTTTCGACAGGCCGGCCTTGTGTCCGCTCTGCGCGAAGTACGCGATGTACAGGTAGCAGGGCACCATCAGCAGCAGGAACACCCACTGGAAGTCGAAGTGCTGCTTGAGGATGGCGAACAGCTGCGGGATCACCGCGCCGCCGGCGATGCCCATGATCATGATCGCCGAGCCGACCTCGGTGAAGCGGCCGAGGGCGCGGATGCCCAGCGGGAAGATCGCCGGCCACATCATTGCGTTGGCGAAGCCGAGCAGGGCCACGAAGGCGACCGACACGTAGCCACCGGTGAGGAAGGCGCCCACGGTGAACACGATGGCCAGGATCGCCGACACCTTCAGGTAGGTCTCCTGCGAGATGAAGCGGGGAATCGCCACCAGCCCGACCACGTAGCCCACGAGCATCGCGCCCAGGGTCAATGACGTGAACAGCTTGGTCTGGTCGGGCGGCAGGCCCAGCGAGTCGCCGTAGATGCCGATGGCGTCGCCCGCCATCACCTCCACGCCCACGTAGGCGAAGATGCAGGCCGCACCCAGCCACAGGTGCGGGTACTGGAACAGGCTGCGGCGGCCGGTACCGGCGTCCGAGGGCGCCTCGGCGTTGGCTTCGCTGGCGGAGATCTCCGGCAGCGGCGAGAACAGGATGCCCACTGCCAGCAGGGCCATCAGCCCGGCCATGACCATGTAGGGGTCGTGGATGCGCGCGGCGAACTCGTTGAGCAGCGCTTCCTTGCCGGCCGGGTCGGCCGCGGCCACCTGCGCGGTGAGGTCCCCCATGCCGTGCAGGACCACGGCGCCCAGCACCAGCGGCGCGAGCATGCCGGCGAGCTTGTTGCAGATGCCCATCACCGCGATGCGCTGCGCGGCGCCTTCGATCGGGCCGAGGATGGAGATGTACGGGTTGGCGGCGGTCTGCAGCAGGGCCAGGCCGGTGCCGATGATGAAGATGCCGGTGACCGCGCCGGGGTAGTAGCGCTGCGTGGTGAACTGGCCGAACACCGCCGCGCCGATCGCCATGACCAGCAGCGCCAGCGCCATGCCCTTCTTCATGCCGGTCTTCTTCAGGATCGCCGATGAGGGCAGGGCGAGGAAGAAGTAGGAGATGTAGAACGCCGACGGGATCAGGAACGCCGCCGACTCGCTGACATCGAACGCGACCTGGGCGAAGCCGATCAGCGGGCCGTTGAGCCAGGTGACGAAGCCGAAGATGAAGAACAGCAGGCCAACGATGGCCATCGAGCCGAAGTAGCTGCGGTCGCCGTTGGCGCTCGCGGTGGTTGCCGTGGATGACATTGGACGGACTCCCCTCCGTGCGGCGGTGATGGCCGCCGGTAGTTTTCGGCCGCCCACCCATCGTCGACGGTCCGTTGACCGAACGTTGTCACAAGTTTGTCCCGTAGGCCAGCGGTGGCAGGAGAATGCGTGGAAGCGTGCTGGATTGCGCGTTTACGCGTTGTGCAATGCAACATCAATGGCGCGTCCAGGGCAGTGCCGAGGGGTTTGGAGCACAGTTTCGCGACAAACGGTTGACATCGTTGTCAGACCTGCCGCAGTCTCGGCCCGCACACCCGCAAGGGGACTGGCGGAGGCCGGATGAAAGGGGATTGCAGCAGGGCATGGCACAGCTTCAAGACTTCGAAGGGCATTCATCGCGCGTATCCGCTCCGGTGGAAGGCGACCGCATGAGCGCCGCCGGACAGCCGTCGCCCGCGACGGCGGGTCGTTTCATCGCCGCCGACGTCGGCGGTACGCATACGCGCGTGGGCCTGGTCCGGGCCGGTGGGCCGGGCGAAGCCCCGATCGCGGTGATCGCGCATCGCAAGTACGCCTGCCGCGATTACCCGGGGCTGGCCGAGATCCTGGCCGACTTCATCGCAGCCGCCCCCGGTGGCGCAGGCGCCATCTACAGCGTCGCGATCGCCTGCGCGGGCGTGGTGCTGGATGACGTGGTCATCAACGCCAACCTGAGCTGGACGGTGTCGTTGCCGCGTTTGCGCGAGGCGCTCGGCCTGCAGCGGGTACTGGTGATCAATGATTTCCAGGCCGCCGCGCATGCCGCGCAGTGCATGGATCCGGGGGACTCGACCCTGCTGACCCCGGGCGTCGAGACGATCGAGGCGGGTCCGGTGCTGGTGATCGGACCGGGCACGGGCCTCGGCGCGGCCGTGCGGGTTCCGCATGCCGGCGGCACCGTGGTCCTGCCGACCGAAGCCGGCCACGCTGCGTTCTCGCCGGGCAGCGCGCGCGAGATCGAGATCCTGCGCCAGTTGCAGCGGCGTGGCGCGCACGTGCCCACCGAGGACCTGGTGTCCGGCCCCGGCCTGGTGAACATCTACCGCGCGCTGTGCGCCATAGACGGCATTCCGACGGCCCATGACGATCCCGCCGCGATCACCGCGGTCGCGCGCGAAGGCGACGAGGCCGCGCGCGAGGCCGTGCTGACGTTCTGCGCCGTCCTGGGCAGCGTGATCGGCGACCTCGCGGTGACCAGCAGCGCCCGTGCGGTGTTCATCGCCGGCGGCATCCTGCCGCAGATCAAGGATTTCCTCGCGCAGAGCACGTTCCTTGAGCGGCTGCGCGACAAGGGGGCCATGCAGCCGGTGCTCGAGCGCCTGCCCGTGCGCCTGATCGAGAACGACCGGCTGGGCGTCATCGGTGCCGCCAGCTGGTACCTGGAGCACGCCGGCACCCACTGAACCACACACAAGGAACCGACGTCCGGCCCCTGCCGGGTGTCACCAACTCCGGCGAAGCCGCCTCCAACAGAAGAGCCGGCCGCCGGGACCGATACCGAGGGAGAGAGACCCAATGAAACTTCGTAGATCCATGCTGTCGGCGAGCATCGTCGCCGCCCTTTCGTTCACCGGCGTCGCCATCGCGCAGGAGGCCCCCGCCGCCGGCGAGGAGGCCACCGAGCTCGATGCCATCGTCGTCACCGGCATCCGCGGCAGCCTCGAGAAGTCGCTGGACACCAAGCGCGAAGCCTCGACCCGCGTCGAAGCCGTCAGCGCCGAGGACATCGGCAAGCTGCCGGCCAAGAACGTCGCGGACGCGCTGCAGCAGCTCCCGGGCGTCAACATCAGCTCGTCCAGCGCCAGCGAAGGCGGCTTCGACGAGGCCGACCGCGTCAGCCTGCGCGGTACCAACCCCAGCCTGACCCAGACCCTGGTCAACGGCCACAGCGTCGGCACCGGCGACTGGTTCGTGCTGAGCCAGGTCGCCAACGTGGGCCGCAGCGTGAGCTACTCGCTGTTCCCGGCCGAGATCGTCGACCAGGTGATCGTGCACAAGTCCTCCGAGGCCAAGCTGGTCGAGGGCGGCACCGCCGGTTCGGTCGACATCATCACCCGCAAGCCCCTGCAGTACGCCGACAAGCTGACCATCAACGGCTCGGTCGGTGCGGTGTACGCGGACCTGCCGGGCGACACCGACCCGCAGGTCAGCGCACTGCTGAACTGGAAGAACGATGCCGACAACCTCGGCGTTCTCGTCCAGGCGTACTACCAGAAGCGCAACCTGCGCCGCGACGGCCAGGAAGTCGTCGGCGGCTACGGCCAGATCGCGTACGACGCACCGGTCACCGCGACCAACCCGGACCTCGCCGGCGTGCTGTACCCGAACCTGCTCGGCGCCGTGTACTTCACCCAGGAGCGCGAGCGCATCGGCGGCAATGTCGATGTCCAGTTCAAGGCCAACGACGACCTCACCTTCGACATCAACGGCTTCTACTCGAAGCTGGAAGCGGACAACTACAACCGCAACTACATGATGTGGGCCAGCCAGTTCGCCAACACGCGCGCGCCGCTGCCGGGCTACACCGTCGACAACAACCTGCTGACCAACGCCGAATACCCCGCGGTCAACGATCCGGCGAACCTGCTGCCCTACGGCGTGTATGACATGATCTCGCGCCCCAACGCGAGCTCGGAGTCGAAGTTCCTGACCCTGGAAGCCGACTGGCGCGCGTCCGACAACCTGGACATGCACTTCCAGGTCGGCACCACCAAGGGCATCGGCGCGAGCCCGACCCAGGACGTGCTCGAGACCGGCATCGGCCCGAATGCGGGCGCCAGCTGGAACATGCACGGCATCGACGAAGCGATCGACTGGAGCCTGGGCGGCAACAACACCGCTGCCAACCACCTCCCGCAGAACGGCTGGATCTTCGGTGGCCAGGGCATCGAGGTCATCGACCAGGAAGACTGGTTCGCGGCCGATGCCTCGCTGTTCACCAACGGCGACAGCACCTTCTCGTCGCTGGACTTCGGCCTGCGCTACGCGCAGCACGAGCGTCGCAACGACTATGAGATCGCGCAGGGTCCGAACTGGGCCAGCGACTGGCAGAACATCAATGCCTACCCGGGCGCCGGCGGTTTCTATCCCGGTGACTTCGGCGACGCCCTGGGCGGCCGCTTCCCGGGCGGCATCTGGTACTACACCCCCGACCAGCTCGCGCAGATCAACGCCGACTTCGCCAACCGGAACGACCCGGAGCGCTTCTACTTCTCCGACGTCTACGGCGTCTACGAAGAGAACTACGCGGCCTACGTGCAGGCGAACTTCCTGGGCGACCGCTGGAGCGGCAACGTCGGCGTGCGCTACGTCAAGACCGACAGCGACATCAGCTACACGCAGGCGCTGCCGATCGGTTCGGGCATCCCCGGTGCGATCACCGGCTCCGCGTTCGGCGACTACCTGAAGGTCAGCTCGGAGAACAACTACAGCGAGTTCCTGCCCAGCGCGAACTTCAAGTACGACTTCAACGACGACCTGGTGCTGCGTCTCGCCGCCTCGCGCACCATGACCCGCCCGGACTACTCCGCGCTGGCCGGTTCGCTGTCGCTGGACGACCTGACCCACACCGGCAGCGGCGGCAACCCGCAGCTCGACCCGCTGGTCTCGACCAACTTCGATGCGTCCATCGAGTGGTACTTCGCGCCGCGCGCACTGCTGTCGTTCGGTGCGTTCCACATGGACATGCGGGACTACATCTCGTTCGGCACGCAGACCATCCAGTACAAGGACCAGCAGGCCAGCTTCGAGCAGGGCGTCGACGTCTACAGCGACTACCAGGTGTCGATCCCGGTCAACACCGACGGCAAGCTGACCGGCTACGAAGTGGCCTACCAGCAGCCGATTGGCGAGTACTTCGGCTTCAACGCGAACTACACCTTCGCCGATGGCGAGACCGACGATGGCAAGCCGCTGAACGGCGCGTCGCGCAACACCTACAACCTGGCCGGCTACTTCGAGAACGACCGGTTCAGCGCGCGGGTGAGCTACACGTTCCGCGAGGCGTTCTACGCCGGCGTCAGCCGCACCGACGAGTTCTACCAGGACGACTTCGGCACGGTGTCGGCGTCGCTGGGCTGGAAGATCAACGACAACATGTCGCTCACGCTCGACGGCCTGAACCTCAACGACCCGACCTACTCGTACTACACCAATTCGGCGGTGGGTTACCTGCCGTATGCGATGTACTCGAACGGTCGCCAGTACTACCTGAGCTATCGCTTCACCTACTGACCGACTCTCTCCGGTCAGTTGGCACCCCGGGCCCGGCTTTCGCCGGGCCCGTTCTGTTCTGGGTCCCGGGACTCACCCGCGCCTGCGTCCGCCAACCTGTCCAATTGCGCAGGAAACCATGCTGCGACGCAGCAATATGCCTGAATGTCCTCGTATAAATATCTATAAATCAATTGCTTACATAGTTTGATGTCATTATGTTGACATCGTTGTCAGTTCTGGGGCAGGCTCGGATTGCGCCTTCGTTCAGAAGCGGAGGGCGGCAGGACCGGGGGGCACGCGCCCGCCTGTCGTGCCGACGGGAGCATGAGCTGTTGCACAGGGTTTTGAATCCAGGCAGCGGCACGCAACGGGGAACCGGGCGGGCCGTGTACAACCGGCGCGGGGACTGATCGGGATCAGGCGCCGAACACGAGAACGAGGGAGAGAAGTACCGATGAAGCTGCGCAAGACTCTTCTGTCGGCGAGTATCGTCGCCGCACTCGCGATCACCGCTCCGGTGGCCGCCCAAGAGACATCCCAGGACACCGCGGAGGAGACCACCGCTCCGGCGGCTGGCGACCCGGAGGCCACCGATCTCGACCGCATCGTCGTGTCGGGCATCCGCGGCAGCCTGCAACAGGCGCTGGACACCAAGCGCGACTCCGACGCGATCATCGACGTGGTGACCGCCGAGGACGTCGGCAAGTTCCCGGCGACCAATGTCGCAGAGGCGATCACGATCATCCCGGGCGTCACCATCGACAAGGCCTTCGGCCAGGGCGAGCGCGTCTCGATCCTCGGCACCGACCCGGCGCTCAACCGCACCCTGCTCAACGGCCAGACCGTCGCATCCGCGGACTGGTTCATCACCGACCAGCCGGGCCGTACCTTCAACTACTCGCTGCTGGCGCCGCAGATCGTCGGCTCGGTCGAGGTCTACAAGTCCCCCGAGGCACACATCGACGAAGGCTCGGTGGGCGGCACGGTGATCGTGAACACCCGCAAGCCCCTCGGGCTGGACGGCACCACCATCTCCGGCCAGCTGGGCTACATGTACAACGATCGCGTCGAAGACGGCGACATGCAGGCCTCGGTGCTGCTCGGCTGGAAGAACGATGCCGAGACCTTCGGCGTGATCGTGGCTGCGCAGAAAGCCGAAGAGAGCATCCGCCGCGACGGCATCGAAGCCTACGGCACCGTGACCGGCAACGACTACGCGTATGGCGCGGGCGGTGGCGGTTCGATCTACAACCTCCCGGCCGACTGGTCGCAGCCGCCGAACGCGGACGGCTCGCAGCCGACGCTTCCGGCGTCCTGCGTGGGCGCCTGCGAAGACACCCTGCTCGACAACCTGGGCGCGGTCGGCCCGAACTCGCTGAGCGCGCACTACTTCGAGCAGCGTCGCGAGCGCGACACCCTGTCGCTGGCCCTGCAGTTCCGTCCGGTGGACGAGCTGGACATCGAGTTCAATGCGCTCGACGTGAAGGCCGGTTACGACAACATCAGCCATTCGATGTTCGCGTTCATGGGCAATGCCTGGAACGGCCTGATGAAGATGACCGACCTCACGGTCGACGGCGGCGTCATCACCCAGGGCACGTTCGAGAACGCGCTGGTCGTGTACGACCTCATCAACCGCGAAGCGACGGTCGACACCGACTCCTACAACCTCAAGGCCACCTGGAACGACGAGCGCTGGTTCCTGTCCGGCGACATCGGTACCTCCAAGGCCACCGGCGGCACCGGCCGCCAGGTCTATGGCGAGTTCCTGAACTGGTCCGACTACAGCTATGACATCAGTGGCGACCGTGGCCTGACCTTCAACGGCGCGAACCCGTTCCTCGACCCTTCGGCCTTCCGCATGGACGGTGGCTGGGGTGGGGACCCCAACAACGCGGCCACCTGGAACCCGGGCTGGGGCGGCAACATCGTCTTCAAGCCGACCTGGGACGAGGAAAAGTACGGCCAGGTCGACTTCGGCCTGCGCCTCGACTCGCCGGTCTACCAGCTCCGCTTCGGCGCCAAGCGTCGCGAGCATGAGACCGGACAGCGCATGGGCGGTGTATCGCTGGCCACCGTGGCCGGCTACGGCGACGCGAGCGCCGACCAGTTCGACCCGCGTCCGCTGCCCGGCAACTACCTCGATGGCTTCAGCGGCACCGGCGACCTGTCCGAGCGCTTCACGATCGATGGCTGGGACCTGGCGGATTACATCCTGAGCGGCGACTGGCTGGCCCCGTGGCAGACGATGCCGGAGCCGAGCACCTTCAACGACCCGTCGTTCGCGGCCAACACCTGGACCGTCACCGAGGACGTCAACGCGTTCTACGCCCAGGCCGACTTCGGTTGGGACAGCCTGCGCGGCAACGTCGGCGTGCGCTACGTGCAGACCGACTCCAACAGCATGGGCTGGACCTGCGGCGTGCCGACGGCCGGCCAGGCCTGCGCCGCCACCGACTACGTGCAGACCAGCGTCAAGAAGAGCTACGACAACATCCTGCCCAACGTGAACCTGGTCTACGACCCGGGCAACGACGTGATCCTGCGCTTCTCGGCGGCCGAGGTGATGTCGCGCCCGAACTATGGCGACATGTCGAGCTACCTGTGGCTGGGCGACCAGACCCTGACCGGCGGCGGCGGCAACCCGGACCTCGATCCGTACGAGTCGCTGAACCTGGACTTCTCGGCGGAGTGGTACTTCACGCCGAACTCCATCCTCGGCGGCACGCTGTTCTACAAGGATGTCGACAACTACATCCTGGTCACCACCCGTGAGGAAACCCACTTCAACCAGTCGCAGCAGGCGGAAACGGTCTACGACGTCTCGCGTCCGAACAATGCGGGCACGGCGAAGATCCAGGGCTTCTCGGCCGCCTTCCAGCACTCCTTCGAGAGCGGCTTCGGCGTCCTGGCCAACTACACCTATGCCGACGCCGAGGCCGACAACGGCGATCCGCTGCCGTACAGCTCGAAGAACCAGGTCAACCTGAGCCCGTTCTTCGAGAACGAGTGGCTGAGCGCGCGCCTGACCTACTCGTGGCGTTCGAAGTACTACACGCAGGTCGACCGCGGCAACTACCTGGTCACCGATGACTACGACTCGCTGGACGCGAACATCACGTTCAAGGTCATGGAGAACCTGAGCATCGGGCTGGACGGCATGAACCTGCTCGACAGCAACTACTACACCTATGCCGAAGTCGACGGCATCGCCAACACCGAGAAGCTGGTGCGTGGCGATTACCGTACCGGACGCCGGGTGCTCGCGTCGCTCCGCTTCGACTTCTGACGCGGCGCACCTGCGCGATGGTAGCGGGCGGGCCCGGTCGACCGGGCCTGCCCAGGCGCACCCCGGTGCGCCGTTCCGCATTCTGATTTGACGAACATGTTCGAGGTGGGTGGATGACGAAGCACGGGTTGGCGGGCCGCAAGGCATGGGCAGTGGTCGCACTGGCGGCGGCGCTGGCGGCCGCTTGCGGGCAGCAGGGGACCGGGACGGACGCGGCCGGGGAAGCGGTTGCGGCCGCACCGATCACCGAAGCGGCCGACATCGGCCTGATGCCGCGACCGCAGTCGCTCGTGCTCGGCCAAGGCCAGTTCGTGATCGACGCGAAGACACCGGTCAGCGCCAGCGGCGATGCCGCCGCGGTCGCCGAGCGCTTCGTCGACTACATGGCCATGGCCGGTTTGAAGGGTCTCCAGGTCACGACGGGGGACGGGGCGGGGGCTGGCATCCGCTTCGAACTCGACCCGGAAGCCCAGGATGCGTCCGGGGAGGCGTACACCCTCCACGCCTCTCCGGATGGCATCCGCATCTCCGCGGCCGCCCCCGCCGGCCTGTTCCGCGGCGCCACCACGCTGTGGCAGCTGGCGACCGTGCAGGGGCGTGACTTCCAGGTGCCGGCCGTCGAGATCGAAGACGCGCCGCGCTTCGGCTGGCGCGGCTTCATGCTCGACTCCGCGCGGCATTTCCAGGAGCTCGACGAGATCAAGAAGATCCTCGACGCGATGGCCCTGCAGAAACTCAATACCTTCCACTGGCACCTGACCGACGACCAGGGCTGGCGCATCGAGATCAAGCGCTACCCGAAGCTGGTCGAAGTCGGCAGCTGCCGCATCCCCGCCGGCGATGGCGGCGTCGACCCCGCCACCGGCGAGGCGCGTCCCTATTGCGGCTTCTATACGCAGGACCAGGTGCGCGAGATCGTCGCCTACGCGGCCGAACGCCACATCACCGTGGTGCCCGAACTCGACATCCCGGGGCACGCGACCGCGGCGATCGCGGCCTATCCGGAACTCGGCAGCATCGATGAGAAGCTGGTGCCGCTGAGCGAGTGGGGCGTGTTCCCCAACCTGTTCAACACCGAGGAAGAGACGATGGTCTTCCTCGAGAACGTGCTCACCGAGATGGTCGAGCTGTTCCCGGGCCAGTACGTCCACATCGGTGGCGACGAGGCGGTCAAGGACCAGTGGGAAGCCTCGGCGCGCATCCAGGTGCACATGCGCGAGGTCGGTGCCTCGGATGAAATGGCAATGCAGGGCCTGATGGTCGAGCGGCTCGAGAAATTCCTCGCCGGCCATGGCAAGCGCCTGATCGGCTGGGACGAGATCCTCGAGGCGGAACTGCCCGACGAAGCCACCGTCATGTCCTGGCGCGGCACCGAAGGCGGCCTGGAGGCGGCCCGCAAGGGCCACGACGTGGTGATGACGCCGTCGTCCGTGCTGTACCTCGACTACCTGCAGACGGAATCTCCGGACGAACCGCCGGGCCGGCCTGCGACGAACACGATCGACGAGATCTATGCCTTCGAGCCCGTACCCGCGGATCTCGAAGCCGACAAGCACGCGCACATCCTCGGGCTGCAGGCCAACCTGTGGACCGAGCACACCCGCTTCGACACTCGCGTCGAGCACCACCTGTTCCCGCGCCTCGCCGCCGTGGCCGAGACCGGCTGGACCCCGGCCGACGGCAAGGACTGGCAGGACTTCCGCCAACGGTTGCCGATGCAGTTGCACCGCTACGACCTGATCGGCATCCGCTATGCGAAGACGCCGTTCCAGGTGCTGGCGGTGGCCGACGATGACCGCGCCGCCGGTACCGCCGAGGTCAGCCTCGAGAACCCGCTGGCCTACGAGGTGCGCTACACCACCGACGGCAGTGCGCCCACCGGGGAGTCACCGCTCTACCAGGCGCCGGTCGAGGTCACGTTGCCGGCCGAGGTCAAGGCCGCCGCGTTCTTCGATGGTCGCCCACTGGCCGAACCGCAGGCGTTCGGCTTCGACGCCGCCTCCCTGCTCAGCCGCACCGACGAGCACCTGGGCGTGTGCCCCGATGCCGGCCGCCTGCTGCTCCGGCTCGAGGACGATGGCCCGGCCGACGGCGAGCGCGCGATCTTCAACGTGACGATCTTCTACCCGTGCTGGCAGTGGAACCAGGCCGACCTCGGCGGCATCGATCGCGTCGACGTGCGTCTGGGCCGGATCCCGTACTACTTCCAGCTCGCGCATGACGAACCGAACCGCAAGTTCGAGCCGGCCGAAACCGCGAACGGCGAGCTGACCGTGCATGGCGGCGGCTGCGAGGGCACCCTGCTGGCCAAGGTGCCCATGCCGGCGGCGACCGAAGCCGACGGCTTCGTCACCGTGGCCGCCGACCTGCCGGCCGATGTCGCGGGCCGACAGGACCTGTGCATCCGCGTCACCGGCGATACCCGGCCGACGATGTGGGTGGTGGACCGGGTCGACCTGGTTCCGGCCGCACCCTGACAGGGGGACTCCGTCGCGGCCGGGCGCGTAAGTCTGCGACGCGCCCGGCCGCGATCGGGGTATCATGTGGCGGTGCAACATCAGGGGGAAGCCGCCATGAAATCGAAAGCCATCGGGCTGTTCGCATTGCTGGCCATCGCGCCGGCATTCGCCCAGGACATGCCGCGCCCGGTCGAGTTCTACTTCGACGAGGACGCGCAGACGACGCGCGCCATCGTCGCCATCGAGGGCTCGGACGACGCCACCATGCAGAAGCTGCTGGTCGAGATCCAGCGCGATCCGCGTGCCCGCGAGGAGATGGCGCAGCTCGCCCACCTGGCCTACGGCGCCGGTCGTCCCGAGGTGGGCGCTTCCCTGTACGACCGTGCCACCGGCAGCCTCGCGCAGACCCATGCGCTGTGGCGTCCGATCCATTGGAACCGGGCCTGGGACCTGTATCGCGCAGGCGATGCCGAAGGCGCCCTCGGCCAATGGGCCATGCTGGCGAACTCGCGGGCCCTGAGCGCCGCCTGGATGCCGCCCACCTTCGCCCTGGTCCTGTGGTCGCTGGACCGCAAGGACGAAGCGGTGACGTGGTACGCCGCCGCCGTCCGCACCGAGCCCGACCAGTGGCGCGGCACCTCGAGGTACGCCGAACTGCTGCCGGCCTGGACCGATGCCGAGCGCGCGACCCTGGCCGAAGTGCAGGCCGCGTGGAGCGCGAACCCGCCCGACTGGCCCTGAGGCAGGCGGGAACGACGACGGGCCGCCTGCGGGCGGCCTTGTCGCATCCGGGGCCCGCGTTACGATGGGCTTTCCACGCCCGACCGGAGCGCCCGACCCCATGCGACGCCTGCTTGCCCTCAGCGCCCTTGCGCTGGCCCTGCCGCTGGCCATCGCCGCGCCCGCCAGCGCCGCGGACCGGATCACCGGCCACGCCTTCGCCACCCGTAGCGAGGTCATGGCGCCGCACGCCATGGCCGCGACCTCGCATCCGCTCGCGACGCAGGTGGCGCTGGACGTCCTGAAGGCGGGCGGCAGCGCCGTGGACGCCGCGATCGCCGCCAACGCGGCGCTCGGCCTGATGGAGCCGACCGGCAACGGCATCGGCGGCGACCTGTTCGCGATCGTCTGGGACCCGGCGACGAAGCGCCTCCATGGCTACAACGGCTCCGGCCGTTCGCCGCGATCCCTCACCCTGGCCGAGTTCCAGCGCCGCGGGTTGCAGGACATTCCGCCGCACGGACCGCTGCCGGTGACCGTGCCCGGTACCGTCGATGCCTGGTTCGCGCTGCATGACCGCTTTGGCCGCCGCTCGATGGCGGACAACCTCGCCCCCGCGGTCCTCTACGCCCGCGAGGGCCATCCGGTGCACGAGGTCATCGCGTACTACTGGGACCGGAGCGTACCGAGGCTGTCGAAATGGCCCGGCTTCAGCGAGCAGTTCACCGTCGACCCGGGTGCGGGCGAAGCACGGCGTGCGCCGCGCAGCGGCGAGACCTGGCGCAATCCCAACCTCGCCAACACGCTGGAGACGATCGGCCGCGAGGGCCGCGACGCGTTCTACAAGGGGGACATCGCGCGCACCATCGATGCCTACTTCAAGGCCAACGACGGCTTCCTGTCCTACGAGGACCTGGCCGCGCACCAGGGCGAGTGGGTCGAGCCGGTCAGCACGAACTACCGCGGTATCGACGTGTGGGAGCTGCCGCCCAACGGGCAGGGCATCGCCGCGCTACAGATCCTCAACATCCTGGAAGGCTACGACCTCGCCGCCTACGGATTCGGCAGCCCCGAGCACGTGCACCTGTTCACCGAGGCGAAGAAACTCGCCTTCGCCGATCGCGCCGCCTCCTATGCCGACCCGGACTTCCATTCGGCCGACGTGGCCCGGCTGGTCTCCAAGGACTACGCCGACGAGCGCCGCGCGCTGATCTCGATGGACCGCGCGATGCAGGCGGCCGAGCCGGGCGTGATCCCGCAGCTCAACGAGGGCGACACCATCTACATGACGGTTGCCGATGCCGACGGCATGATGGTCTCGCTGATCCAGTCCAACTACCGCGGCATGGGCAGCGGCATGGCGCCGCCCGGACTGGGGTTCATCCTGCAGGACCGCGGCGAGCAGTTCGTGCTCAAGGAAGGCCATCCGAACAGCTTCGCGCCCGGCAAACGGCCGTTCCACACCATCATTCCCGCGTTCGCGACGAAGGCGGGTGAGCCCTGGGTGTCGTTCGGCGTGATGGGCGGCGCGATGCAGCCCCAAGGCCACGCGCAGATCATCATGAACCTCGTCGATTTCGGCATGAACCTGCAGGAGGCGGGCGACGCGCCGCGCATCCAGCACGACGGGTCCACCGAACCGGCGGGGCAAGCCACGCCGATGCACGACGGCGGGGAGCTCGACCTCGAGACCGGCTTCCCGTACGAGACTGTCCGTGTGCTGATGCAGAAGGGCCACAGCGTGCGCTTCGCCCACGGGCCCTACGGCGGCTATCAGGCGATCATGGTGAATCCGCACGGCGGTTATATCGGCGCCAGTGAGTCGCGCAAGGACGGCCAGGCGGCCGGCTACTGACGATCACGACGGCATGATCAACGAAGCGCTCGACCTCCCGCACTGGCGCGACGCCCTGCGCCGCGACGGGCGCGTGCAGGTCGCCGATTTCCTGCAGCCGGCGGCAGCGGAGCGGTTGCGCCAGTGCCTGGCCGAAGAGGTGCCGTGGACGCTGGCGCTGCGCGACCGCGAGGGACCACGCACGATCGACCATGCCCGGTATGCCGCGCTCGACGAAGCCGCGCGCCAGCACGCCTATGCCGAAGCCGCGTCGTCGGCGCAAGAGGCCACGGGCGAGGACGCGTTCCGCTTCGCCTACGACAGCTACATGATGGTCACCGCCTATCAGGAAGGCCGTGATCCCGGACTGCTGCTGCACCGGGTGCTCGAGCTGTTCAATTCGCCGCAGTACCTCGCCTTCGCGCAGGCATTGACGGGCGATGCGCGCATTCGCCGCGTCAATGCGCAGGCGACCCGCTACCGTCCCGGTCAGTTCCTGCGGTACCACACCGACATCGATACCCGCGAAGGGCGGCTGTATGCCTACGTGCTCAATCTCACCCGCCACTGGGAAGCCGACTGGGGTGGCCTGCTGCAGTTCATCGACGACACCGGCGCGGTGACGCGCAGCTTCGTGCCGCGATGGAACAGCCTGTCGCTGTTCGCCGTGCCGGCCGGCCATGCGGTCAGCCTGGTTGCGCCCTATGCCGGGGAGGCGCGGCTGGCGATCACCGGCTGGTGGCTGGCTTGAAAGCCGTCCCGCCGGTGGGTGGCCCTGCTTCCAGGATCGCATCCGCGGTTTGAAACCCACCCGCGGGAAGCGTAGAACGGGAGGCCCATGACGGGAGCCCGCCATGCGCCGCCTGACCCGGATGCCGTTCCTCGCCCTGGCCCTCTGCGCCGCCACGCCCGCCTTCGCGCTGCAGCCGCTCGAACCGGCGGCCGAAGTGCTGGCGCCGCGGCTGGACACGCTCAGCTTCACCCAGCTGGACCGCGCCGAGGCGCTGGGCCGCGACCACCTCAATGAACTCTGGCGCGTGCGGGCCTTGCGCGAGCTCAAGCTCGAGGACTCCCGCGAAGCGCTGGAGGATTTCCGCCGCGCGGCGCGCTATGCCGACAAGTTTTCCCAGCACTCGCTGAGCCTGATGTACTGGCATGGGGTCGGCACCGAAGCCGACCGCGCGCTGGCCTACGTCTGGGCCGATCTCGCGGCCGAACGCGGCTACCGCGACCTGCTGCTGGTGCGCGAGAAAATGTGGATGGAAATGGACGCGGACGACCGCGCCCGCGCCCTGGAGATCGGTCCGGCCCTGTACGCCGACTACGGTGACGAGGTCGCCCAGCCGCGGATGGAGCAATGGCTGCGCCGTGCCCGCGCGGACATCACCGGCAGCCGTCTTGGTGCGAGCGCGGATCGGGTCAAGCTGGAATATCCTTCAGGACGCGTGGGTGTACGCGGCCGCGATCTGTTCGATTCCGACCGTTGGGATCCGGACGATTACTGGCAGGCCGAGGACCGCCAGTGGCGCGGCAAGGTCATCGTGCTCCCCGCCGAGAAAGTCGGCACGGGCGCTGACGAAGGTCAGGATGACGATTGACCTGCGACGGGTGAAGTCCCACGTCCGTATACTTCACCCCGTCGTCCGATAACGACACCCTCCCCTCGTTTCAAGGAAGAATCATGCGTCGAATACTTTTTCCCGCCCTGTGTCTGCTGGGCGCCCTGACCGCCGTGCCGCCTGCCGTGGCCCAAGAGGCCGCGCCTTCGGTCGGACTGGTCTTCCGCGGCATCGAGAGCGTCAGCGAGCCCGACTTGCAGCGGGCCGAAGCCTTGGCCGAGTTCGGGCACCCGAACGAACTGTGGCGGGTTCGCGCCATGATGGCCGTGAAGCGTGGCGACCTGGACGGGGCGGTGGAACGCCTGCAGATGGCCGCGCGATATGCCGACAAGCTGTCGCAGCACTCGCTTGCGCTGCTGTACTGGCATGGCATCGGTGTCGAAAAGAATCCAGCGCTCGCCTACGCGTGGAGCGAACTGGCCGCTGAGCGCGGCTATCCCACGCTGGAACGGTCGCGGGCCGCGATATGGGCCCGGCTCGACGCGGACGAGCGGGCGAAGGCCTCGACCTTCGGCCCGGGCCTGCGCGCCGAGTACGGCGATGCCGTCGCCAAGCCGCGCATGGAGCGTGAAATGGTGCTGGCCCGGACATCGCGCACCGGCAGCCGCCTGGGCTCGTCCATCAACCAGGTCCAGGTGGGCAGCGCGTCGGGTCGGCGCGTGGCGCACCAGGACTCCTACTATGCCGAGCACCGCTGGGATGCGGAAACCTACTGGGCAGGCGAGGATCGCGTGTGGAAGGGCAAGGTGATCATCGGCGACAGTGAAACCGTCACCACCGCCGGGCCCGACGCCGAAGCGGGTTCCGAAGACAACGACTAGGTATGCGTAGCCGGGGCGGCGCGCGCCGCCCCATGGGCTACTCCGCCGGCACCGTCCGCCCCAGCGCCCAGGCGCGCAGCGCTTCGACCTGCTCCGCCATCAGCACCGAGAGCGGGCGCGTCTGCTTGAGTTCCGCGCGCAGCGTGAAGGCATTGAGCGGCGTCGAGGCCGCGTGCGCGGCATACATGGCCGAGACGATGGCCTGCTCGATCTCGGCCCCCGAAAAGCCCTCGCTCGCACCCGCCAGGCCGGCGAGGTCGAAAGCGGCCGGATCCAGTGCGCGGCGCCGCAGGTGCAGGGCGAACAGCTCGGCACGCACGTCCGCCTCCGGCAGGTCGACGAAGAACACCTCGTCGAAACGGCCCTTGCGCAAGAGCTCCGGGGGCAGGGCATCGACCTGGTTGGCCGTCGCGACGACGAACACCCGCGACTGCCGTTCGGCCATCCAGGTGAGCATGTGGCCGAGCACGCGGCGCGAGACGCCGCCGTCGCTGTCATCGGCCGACAGCGCCTTCTCGATCTCGTCCATCCACAGCACGCAGGGTGCCAGGCGCTCGACCGCGGCCAGGGTTTCGCGCAGGTTGCGTTCGGTTTCGCCGTGGTACTTGTTGTACAGCGCACCGATGTCCAGCCGCACCAGCGGTACGCCGAAACCGGCGGCCACCGCCTTGGCCAGCATCGACTTGCCGCAGCCCTGCACGCCGAGCAGCAGGATGCCCTTGGGCAGGTCCAGCCCCGGTGGCGGTTCGCCTCCGGTGAATACCGCGCGGCGATGTTCGATCCAGCGCTTGAGCCGGCGCGCACCGGCCACGTCCTCCATCCGCGCGCTGTCGTATTCGTAGTGAAGGTGGCCGTGCTGGTTCAGGAGTTCGAACTTGAGCCGGGCCAGCTCGGGGAGGTCGTCCGGGCCCAGGGCGCCATCACGGAAGATCAGGTGGCGGGCGATACGGCGCGCATCCACCGGGTCGAGGCCGGCGAGGTTGCGCACGATCTGCTGCACCGCTTCGCCATCCACCTCGACGCGCCGTCCGCCGTTCTCGCGCGCATAGTCCTCGGCCTGCTGGCGCACCAGCTTGAGCAGCGCGTGGGCGTCGGGCAGGCGAGGGCGATAACGCACCGCCATCGCCTCCAGCTCGGGCGACAGCTCGACCGCATGCCCCACCAGCACCAGCACGTGGGGCTGGCTGCCGCGGCGGTCGACGATCTCGCGCAGTTGGCGCTGGGTCATCGCCGCGCCCAGGAACGGATGCGCATCGAACAGCAGGTACACGCCCCGCTGCGTCGCGTTGCGGATCGCGTTGAGGGTGCTGGACATGTCCGGCGGCCCCTCGGCCTCGTCCTCGCGGTCGATGTCGATGCGGCGCAGGCCCTCGGTCACCGACCAGCGGTACATGGCGCGCCAGACCTGCATCAGGGCCTGCCGGAACAGCTCGACCACGCGCGCTTCGTCGCGTGTCTCGATCACGATCAACGGGGTGTTGGCGCGGATCAGCGCGACCAGGTCCTGCAGTTCACTCATGGAGATCCGGTGCTTCCCTGACGAGCGCGCATCATACCGGGCACGGGTCCACCAAGGTCCAATGGGGCCTGCCTGCGCGCATGGGACAATGGGCGCCCCGTCCCGGCGGTGCACGATGGCTTTCGACGCCTTCGCCCTGGTGCTGGCCATGCTGGCGCTGGGCTACCTGTTCCAGCGCGTGCGCGTGCTGCCCGACAACGCGCCCCAGGTACTGAACCTGGTGATCCTGTACGTCTGCCTGCCGGCGGCGGTGCTGCGCTATGCGCCGCGGCTCTCGCTGGAACCGGCCCTGCTCGGGGTGATCGCGGTGCCGTGGCTGCTGCTGGGCGCGACCGTGTTGCTGGTGGGGCTGGGCACGCGGCTGTTCGGCTTCCGCCGCGACGAGCAGGGCGCGCTGCTGTTGACCGTCGCGCTGAGCAACACCAGCTACCTCGGCTATCCGCTGGTGCGCGCGCTGGTGGGCGAGGACGCGTTGCCCTATGCGGTGGTTTACGACCAGTTCGGTGCCTTCGTGATCCTGTCCACGTTCGGGCTGTGGGTGCTGGCCCGCTACGGCGGCGGCGACGCACCCACCGCCCGCGGGATCCTGCTCCGCGTGTTGCGCTTCCCGCCGCTGTGGGCACTCGTCCTGGGCCTGACGGTGATGCCGGCCGAGCCGCCGGCCTGGATCGACGGCGGCCTTCGCAGCCTGTCGGAGGCCCTGTTGCCGTTGGCGATGCTGACCATTGGGCTCTCGGTGAAGCTCGCCCTGCCGCGCGACGAGTTGAAGCCGCTGGGCTGGGGCCTGTTGTTGAAGCTCGCCGTGATGCCCGCCATTGCCCTGCTCGTCGCACCGCTGCTGGGCCTGCATGGGGCGATGGCCCAGGCCACGGTGCTCGAAGCCGCGATGCCGTCGATGGTCACCGCCGCCGCGCTGGCCATTGCCCAGGGCATCGCCCCACGGCTGGCCGCGGCGATGGTGGGCTACGGCGTGCTGCTGTCGATGGCGACACTGCCGGCCTGGGCGGCGCTGGCACGCTGGCTGGGCTGAGGCTGCTGCCCACCAGTGCTAGGCTGGCCATCCGAAGGACGGGGGGAGTCGCTGCATGGAAACGAGGTCGATCCTTGCCGGTGTGAGCCTGGCGTGCATGGTCACGCTCGGTTGCGGCGTACAACCGGAGGCGCCTCAGGCGCACGGCGCCGCGACGCGCCCGGCCGTGGCGCCGTCTGCGACGTTGCCTGCCGCCCGCACCTCTCTCCGATCCGCGACGGCGTCTCCGGCCCGTGGCCCGCACGGACCTGTCCCGGGAAGCGCGGAAGCATGGGGCCGGGAGTTCGACCGGGCGATGCGCTCGCACCTGGAAGCCCGCGCTGCCGCGGGCGATGACCATGCCCGCCTGCTGCTGGCGCTGATGGTCCGCCCGGACGACGTACGGTTCGATGGCGACCCGGAAGCCTGGGCGAAGGCGCGTGCCGAGGCCCTGCGCGAGGTCGCGGCGGCGCTGCCCGATGATCCGCTGGTCGCATGGCTGGAGGCGCAGGCTTGTGGCCCCGGCATGGGATGCGACCGGCTGTCGGCGCTCGAGCGGTTGGCCGCGCTCGATCCCGGCAATGCCGCGGTATGGTGGGCGCTTGCCGACGAGGCCCGGCGGTGGAAAGACCCTGCAGCGGTGGACCACTTCCTTGCGCTGGCGGCGGCGTCGGAGCGGGTGTCCATGCCGGGTGGAACGCTGGGACCGGTGTATGCGGATGTCCTCGGCGGCATGGTCGCTCCCCCGCTGGATCCCGCCCTGCGTGCCCAGGCGGTGAGTGAGCTGGGGCTGTCCGGCCTGCCGGCGGACATCGACGTCGTCCTGCTCTACGGGGCCGTGTACGCGGGCCTGATGGAAGCCGTGTTCAGCCCCAACCTCGTGAGCGTCAGCCAGTTGTGCGGAGCGCCGGCCAGTCCAGACCGCCGCGCCAGTTGCAGGGCGAACATGGAGCTGCTGGCCTCGGGCGACAGCCTGCTGATGCAGCGCATGGGCCTGACGATGCTGGTACGCGCCACGGAGGGATCTCCGCGCGCGGCGGTCTGGCGGGAGCGGCTTCGCCAGCACTACTGGACGCAGGAACTGGCACTCCGCCAGGGCTGGTTCAACGATCCCCGCTTCGTCATCCTCAGGGCCTACGACGGCGAGATCGCCGCACTCGAGCGATACCTGCGCCTCAATGGATTCAGCGATCCGCCCGACGACTGGCTTCCCCGCGATCCGGGCCAGCGTGCGCTCGTCACCGGGAACGCCGAAGCGGCTGGATGACCCTCACGCCCCGTCGATGGCCCGGGCGCGGCCGGCGGTGTAGGCTGCGGGGACCGTCCGGAAGGAGCGCGCATGAAAACCGTGCTGGTCGCCAGTTCCAAGGGGGGGGTCGGCAAGACCACCGTGGCCACCCACCTGGCCGCGCATGCGGCCCTCGAAGGCCTGAACACCGTCCTGCTCGACGCCGACCCGCAAGGGTCTTCCACCCGCTGGGCGCAGCGTCGGGCCGATAGCGAGACCGCGGTGCTTCCGCTGGACGGCACGCGCCGCAAGGCCTGGCGCAAGCAGCTGCCCGACGACACCCAGCGGCTGGTGATCGATGCCCCCGCCGGGGCGATGGGCGACGACCTCGAGCACTACCTCGACATCGCCGACCATGTCGTCGTGCCGGTGCAGCCATCGACGCTGGACCTGGAGGCGACGGTGCCGTTCCTGGAGTCCATCGCCCGCCACCCGCGCGTGCACAAGGGCGACGCCAGCGTGGGCCTGGTCGGCAACAAGCTGCGTCCGTGGACCAACACCTCGCAGCAGGCGGTCGCCCTGCTCAAGCAATGGCCCTACCCGGTGGTGGCGGAGCTGCGCGACAGCCAGGCCTACGTGTTGATGACCGGCCTCGGCCGCAGCCTGTTCGACTACCACTCGGCGCGGGTGCGCGAGCATCAGGACGACTGGCAGCCCCTGCTGAAATGGCTGCGCAAGTGAGCCGTCACTCCCGCCTTCCCACCGACGACCGGGTGCCACCGTCCGATGCGTGAACTGATCCTGCTGCGCCATGCCCATGCCGAGCCGGCCTGCACCGGCCGGGCCGACCTCGACCGTCCCCTCTCCGCCGAAGGCCTGGCCGAAGCCGAGGCCGCCGGCCGCTGGCTCGCCGAACAGCGACTGGTACCGGACTGCGTGCTGTGCTCGCCCTCGCGGCGTACCCGCGAAACGCTGGAGGCGGTGCTCTCGGTGATCGGCTATGTCGACCAGCGGATCGAACCGTCGATCTACGAGGCCACCCCCGGCGGCCTTATCGCGCTGGCCGACCAGCATCGCGATGTCGGCCGGTTGATGCTGGTCGGGCACAACCCGGGGTTCGAGCGCCTCTCCGCCCTGCTTCATACCGGCCAGACCAGCGAGTACCGCGGCATGCCGCCGGCGGGGCTCGCGGTGCTTTCGGTGCCGCCCGAGGCCGTGCTCGAACCCGGCGTGGCGCGACTCGACGCCTTCTGGTGGCCCTGACCGGATCCGCAGGCGAGCGATGAGGGTGGCGCAGGGGGCGCACCGGCGGGGATCCCGCCTCCGCTGGCGGGGCGGGTGGGGCCTGCTGCTGGCGGCCTGTGCCGCGCATGCCTCCGGGCAGGCGCTGACCGGCGAACTGGACGCCACCCGTTCGGCATTCGGCGTCGAGCTCAGGACGCGCTGGGGCCAGGTCGTCGAGGGGCGCTTTCCCGATTTCGAGGGCCAGGTGGCCATGCTGGACGGCGACCGCCGCCAGGTGCGCGTGCGCCTGACGACCGCCACGGTCCGGATCGGCGATTCCCCGCGCTATTCCGCAATGGCGCGCGGCGATCGATTCTTCGATTCCGGACGCCACCCGTCGATCGAATTCATATCCGACCCGATCGACCTGGCCATGGTGGAGAAGGGCGGTCCGCTCCGCGGACGGCTTACCATACGCGGCGTGACCCGGATCGAACGCTTCCTGCTGCTGCCCGCGAGCTGTGCGCGCCCCGGCATCGATTGCGACTTCGTCGCGACCGGTGGCGTGGACCGCCACGACTACGGCCTCGACGGCTGGCGCCTTGCGCTGGACGACACCGTGCGCTTCACCATGCGGGTCCGGCTCGCGGAGGAGCCGGCACCGTGAGGCCGTGCGGATGAGGGCCGGCGCCGCCAGGCTGCGCCGGCCCGCCGGACGCGTCGTGTTCGCGGCCTGGCTTGGCCTGGCGCTGGGGGCCTGCGCCAGCCTGTCGGACACCCAGCGGGCACGCGCGCTGTCGATCGCCGACGCGGCGCGCTCGCAGGTCGATACGTGCGCCGGTCCGCAGACCTGCGCGGCGCCGTCGCCCCTGCGCGACCTGTCGGCGCGTGCATTCGCCGACTCGACGCCCGCGGCGCCACGCCACTACGCACTGATCCTGGACGATGGTCCCGACGCGCTGCTGGCGCGCCTGAACCTGCTGCACAGCGCGACGACCACCGTCGACGTCCAGACCTACATCTTCGACGAAGACGACGCGGGCCACCTGTTCCTCGAGGAACTGCTGGCCACCGCACGGCGCGGCGTGCGCGTGCGCCTGCTGATCGACCAGCTCGCGGCGATGCGCAGCGTCGACACGCTGGCGGCGCTGGCCGGCGCGCACGTCAACCTGCAGGTGCGCCTGTACAACCCGGTGATGGGCAAGGGACGGCTCAGCTATCCGGAGTACGCGCTGGCGGCGGCCTGCTGCTGGGATACCCTCAACCGGCGCATGCACACCAAGCTGATGCTGGTGGACGGCGCGGTGGGGATCTCCGGCGGGCGCAACTACCAGGACACCTATTACGACTGGGGCGCCGACTACAACTTCCGCGACCGCGAGGTGCTGGTCACCGGTCCGGTGACGCGCGACATGCGCGCCGACTTCGAGCAGTTCTGGGGCGACGCCCGCAGCCTGCCGCTGGCGGTGCTGGACGACGTGGGCGCCCAGCTGCTCCGCGAAGGTGTTCCCGCGTGGTCGCCGCCGCCCTACGCCCGTCCCGAGCGCGTTGCCACGATCCGCGACCAGGCGGCGGACGCGGCACAGGTGCAGGCGCGCCTGGTCGACCATGCATTGCCGGTGGGACCGGTCCGTTACCTGTCCGACCCGCCGGGCAAGGAGGCGCCCGGCTCGGGCACCACCGGGTCGCTGCGCGAGCTGATTGAGTCGGCGCGCGAGGAGGTGCTGCTGCAGACGCCGTACCTCGTCCTGTCGCCTGCCGCCCAGGACATGTTCACCGCGATGCATGAACGGCCCGATCCGCCGCGCGTGGTGGTTTCGACCAACAGCCTGGCCGCGACCGATGCCTTCATCGTCTACGCGCTGTCGCACAAGTACAAACGCCGCTACCTGCGCGAGTTCGGGTTCCACATCTACGAGTACAAGCCATTCCCGGGAGACTCTCCGGTCGATCCGGTGCCGGTGCCGAAGGCGCCGCCGGCTTTGTCGGCGGGTGCCACGGAAGCGGTCGGGCCAGGGGACGTCGCCGAGGGCGTGGACGATCCCGCGGCCCTGCATCGCGACCTGCGTGAGCAGTACGACCGGCGCAGCGTGGTCGGTCGCGCGCAGTACCAGCAGGCCCTGGCACGCGAGTACCGCGCCTTGCGCTATGCGACGCCGTCGGCCAACGAACCGGTACCGCTCGAGCGCGCCGGTGCGCGCGTCGGCTTGCACGCCAAGTCGCTGGTGATCGACGGACGGATCGGCGTGGTCGGCACCCACAATTTCGACCCTCGCGGCGACCACTACAACACCGAGGCCGCGGTGGTGATCGAAGACGCAGCCTTCGCCCAGGCATTGGCCGACAGCATCCGTCGCGACATCGCGCCGGAAAACTCCTGGGCGATCGCGCGACGTGACAAACCGCCGGTGTTCTCCGGCCTCGACTACTCGCTGGGCAAGACCTTCGAGTACCTGCCCGTGTTCGACATCTGGCCCTGGCGCTACGCGACCAGTTACGAGTTCGTGCCGGGACCCGATTGCCCCGCACCCCTGCCGCAGGACGACCCGGGATTCCGCGCCTGCTACCGGCCGGTGGGCGACTTCCCGGAGGTCGACCTCGGCCTGAAGGGGCTGACCACCCGCATCTTCACCGCCTTCGGCGCCGGACTGGCCCCGATCCTGTAGCGCGGTTGGCTACGGTCAGGAGGCGGGCACCGCGTCGCGCACGTCCAGGACCATGAAGCGATGGCCGGCGCTGCACTGCTGGCCGCTCCAGTCGCACAGGATGCCCCAGCGCATCGCCTCCCTTTCGAACACGAAGAGCCGTACGCCCTGTGCCAGCGTGTTGGTCAGGGAGACGACCCGGGCGGACTGCCAGGGGGCGTCCATCGGGGCGAGCCCGTCGTTGAGTACGGCGGCCGCGTGGCGCGCCAGGGCATGGTCCAGCGGGATGTCCTGGACCTGGATGTCCTGGAAATAGGCGGGCGCCTGCTGCGGAGTCGATTGCCCGAAATCCGCGGGCAGCACGAAGGCCTGGAGGGTGGTGACGAACTTCCACGACCCGCCGGGCGGTGGCGCGAGCAGATGGCCGTCCGGCGTGCAGGCCAGGGCCGCCCAGTCCGTGACCGGCGGAGGCAGGTCCGGAAGCGCTTCCTGCGGTGCCGCGCTGCAGTCGCCCAGGACCGTGGCACCGGCCCAGGACGGCAAGGCCAACAGCCATAGCGAGGCGGCGATACGTCCGATCATGAAACCCCCTGTGGTCCCCTGGAAATGGGCCGCCGGTCACCCGATGGCGCCCTCCAGCATACCGGTTCGCCCCGGCCTGCTCGTTCAAGGGGCCCTGCCATCGGTCATGGCAACGCCCTAGGTGTGGGCGGCATCCCTGGATACATGGGCCTTGCCGCGCGATTCCAGAACCTGATCCAGACCCCTGTCATCCGTGGGGTGACTTCCGGCACATGGCGGCATCGTCTAGGTGTTATACTTTACCAGCACACCGATTCACCAAGTCACCCAGGCCTCCCCCGCGAACGGTGACCCCCAACCCCAAGAAGGACTCCGCCATGAACGCCAGCACCGCCAACCAGACCCGCTTCAGCCGCCGCCTCGACGACCGCCGCGAGAAGGTCGTACCGGTCCACAACGCCTACCGCACCCGTGATTTCGGCGTCGGCTACGGCCGCAGCAGCGGCTACGGCACCGACCGCCGCTACAGCGGCCGCGCCTTCACCCCGATGTACGCCAACGCATGACCTGCGGTTCCCCGACCGGCCGGCCCGTCTCCCTCCCCTCTCTCTGACGCGCCGGCCGGTTTCCTTGACGGCCTTCCCGGCCCCGCCCGCCGCCGCTATCGTGGACGGATGAGCGAACACCCCCCATCTGCCTCCCCGTTCAGGCGTGAGGTTACCGTCGACCAGCTCAACGCCCTCTCGCGCAACACGGCGATGGAGCCGCTGGGCATCCGCTTCACCGCGATCGGTTCCGATTACCTGCGCGGCACCATGCCGGTCGATGCCCGCACCCACCAGCCCTACGGCCTGCTGCACGGCGGCGCCTCGGTGTTGCTGGCCGAGACCCTCGGCTCGAGCGCCGGCGGCCTGTGCGTGCCGGAAGGCAAGGGCGTGGTCGGCATCGAGATCAACGCCAACCACCTGCGCGGCGTGCGCGACGGCATCGTGACCGGCACCGCGCGGCCGCTGCACGTGGGCGGGCGCACCCACGTGTGGGAAATCAAGATCGAGGACGAGGCGGACCGACTGGTCTGCGTGTCACGGCTGACACTGGCGGTGATCCCGGCGCCTTGAGCGAGGCCTGCTGCGGCCCCCGAGCGGCCAGGGGCCGGCTCAGCCCACCAGCGTGTCGCGCATGCGCGCCGCGATCCAGCGCTCCGCGAACCCGTCCAGGCGCGCGTTGAGCAGGAAGCCGCAGTGCCCGCCCCAGCGGGCCAGTTCGACATGGGTCTCGGCGGCCAGTTGCAGGGCATGGAAGTCGGATACCGGGATCACCGGATCGTCGGCGGCCATCAGGATCGACGTGGGCACGGGCAGCGACGCGAGCCGGTCGCCGGCGATCGAATAGCCATCGAAATAGCGCTCGAGGCTGCCGTAGTCGGTATGCCGCTCGACCATCCATGCGGTGAGCGGGCGCATCGGCAGCCGCAGCACGGTGTCGTCGAAATCATGCAGCGCCGGGAAGATCGAGCGCTTGCGGGCCAGCGAACCCCGCCACTTCTTCTCGAAGTACCACATGTAGAGGGGGAAGGCCGCTTCCATCGCGTCCATGGTGCGGGCGGGGTCGATCAGCGGGCAGACCGCGGCAATGCGCGCCAGCGGCAGTCCGGCCGCGCGGGCTCGCAGGCCCAGCCGCAGTGCGAAGTTGCCGCCCAGCGAATAGCCCGCCACGCCCATCGACCGGGAAGGGAAGCGGCGGGCGACGTCGACCGCGGCATGCACGACCTCGTCGAGGCGGTTCGAGTGGAACAGGCCTTCGTTGAGGTGGTGGGTGTCGCCGTGGTCGCGGAAGTTGAGCCGGAAGACCTCGAAGCCCGCCCGCAGCAGCTCGGCCGCGGTCAGGCGCATGTAGCTCGAATCGACGCTGCCCTCCCAGCCGTGCAGGAGCAGCACCAGGCCACGCGAAGGCGTGCCGGGCACGTGGCTGTGCAGGCCGTGCAGGCGCACGCCCCCGCCGCCGTCCACCAGGTGCGGCGTGGTCTGCGCGCCGCAGCCGGCGAGGGCGCGCTCGCCATGCCGGCGCCGCAGCGGGCTGCTGCCGAGCGCCGACTGCATGTGCGCGCTGCGCAGCCAGCGCGGCGGCCGGTAGTCGGCGGCATCCAGCCGCGCCGGGACATCCGTGCGGTCGAGCATCGCCTCGTGGCTCATGTCTCCATCGCGTCGACGATGCGTTGCCGCGCCAGTTCGGCGATGCGGCGTCGCCCCTCGGTGCTGCCCGGCAGGATCGGTTCGAGGAACACCACCTCGGCATCGCGAGGCGGATCGCCCAGCAGGCGCAGGAAGTTCTGCATGAAGTTCTCCCCGCGCCGGAACGCGACCTGCCGTTGTGCATCGCCGCCGGTGCCGTAGCGCAGGGCGACCGGCTGGACCGGCGCACCGGCTTCCACGCCCGCGAGGAAGATGCGCGCGTGGAACGGGCCGATGCCGTCGCCTCCGCGGGTGCCGCCTTCCGGGAACACGCCGACCGAGTGGCCCGATCGCAACCGGGCCAGCATCGTGTGCAGTACGCCGCCCATCGACTCGCTGCTGCCGCGCGCATGGAAGATCGTCTCGCCGCGCACCGCCAGCCAGCCGATCAACGGCCAGTTGCGGATCTCGCGCTTGGCCACGAAGCCCATCATCCGCTGGCTGTGCAGCATCGAGATGTCGATCCAGCTGACATGATTGGCGACGAACAGCGCCGCGCCCGCAAGCGGCACGCCCAGCTGGCGCACGCGGAAGCCGAAAACGCGCATCAGCCCGCCCTGCCAGGACCGGATCACGCGGTAGTCGAAGCGCTCGCCGGCCACGCGCACGTGGCGCGTCGGGGGCAGCGTCAGCACCAGCACCAGCGGCAGGCCGACCAGCAGGTGCGCCAGCAGCAGCGGGGTCCGATAGAGGTAGCGGAGCGCACGCACCGGCCACGAGGAACGTGCGCCGGCGCCGCGGGTGGGGGACGGCGCATTCATCTTGCGGTGCATCATACCGAAGCCCGGGCGCCCCGCCGCACCGGCGCCCGCACCCCGTCGCGCCCGGCCCGCGCCGGTACAATGCCGGCTTGCCCGAAGCCGGTTGACCCCATGTACGACGCCATCATCGATGCCCTGCGCCGCGGCGCCTCCGCCGAGGCCGCTGCCGCGGCCCGCGCGCTCATCGAATCCCAGCCCCAGGACGCCCAGGCCCAGCGCCTGCTCTCGGCCGCCCTGCGCCAGGCCGGCGATCGCGACGCGGCGATGGCCGCGATCGACGCCGCCATCGCGCTGGCACCCGACGAGGCCGCCCTGCACCTGGAGCGCGCCGGCCTGCTGCTGGATGGCCGCCAACTCGACGAGGCGCAGGCGGCGCTGGCGCGGACCACCGGGCTCGACCCCAACCAGTTCCCCGCCTACATCCTGCAGGCCCAGCTGGCCACCGGGCGCGGCGACTACGAGCAGGCCGAGCGGCTGGTGAAGACCGCGGCGCGCATCGCCCCCGACCACCCGCAGGTGGCCGCGGTGGAGGGCAGCCTGGCCCTGCGCCAGGGCGATCCGGACCGCGCACTCGCCGTGCTCAGCAAGGCGTCCGGGCAGTACCCCGACGAGCCCATCCTCCGCCACGCGCTGGGCTTCGCCTACGTGGCGAAGGGCCACCTCGCCTTCGCCGAGCAGGCCTTCCGCAAGCTCCTCGAGCAGCAGCCGGGCAACCCCCTGCGCGCCATGATCGCCGACCTGGTCCGTCGCCAGGGCCGGCCGGGCGAGGCGGCGGACGAACTCCGCCCGCTGCTCGACGACCCCAGCGCCACGCCGGCCCTGCGACGCCTGATCGGCGAGTTCGAACTCGAAGCCGGCCGCGACGAGGCGGCCCGGGAGCTGCTGCGCGAGGCCCTGCTCGGCCAGCCCACGGACCCCCGCACCCTCCGGGCGGTGTCCGAGGCCTGGCGTCGCACCGGCCAGTCGGACGAGGCCCGTGCCACGCTCGAGCCGCTGCTCGAGCAGCACCCCGGCCAGCCCGAGCTCTGGTACGCGCGCCTGCTGTTCGAACCGTTCGCCAGCGACGAAGCCGCAGGCGTCGTGGAGCGCTGGCTCGCGGCCATGCCGGACTTCGTCCCCGCCCTCGAAGCGCGCGCCACCATCCACCAGCAGAAAGGAGAGCTGGCGGAGGCCGACGCGATCGCGCTGCGCATCACCGAGCTGCGGCCCGGCCACGCCAGCGCGGAGATGCGGGTGATCGACGGCCTCATGCGGACCGAACCCGACGCCGCCGTGGAGCGGGTGGAGAGCCTGCTGGCACGCGCCACCGACGACAACATCAAGCGCATGCTGCGCCAGGTGCTGGGCCGGACCTTCGATGCCGCCGGGCAGCCCGATGCCGCCGCGGCCACCTGGGCCGAACTGCATGCCGAAGCGGTCCCGCAGCGGTTGCCGTTGCCCGCGCAGACCGCACGCCTCCCGTCGTTGCCGGACATCGGCCCCCGCCCGGAGCAGGCGCCGGGCACTGCCTTCCTGTGGGGTGCGCCCGGCTCGCTGGTCGAACGCGTGGCCCTGACCCTCGACAATGCGCGGATGCCCCTGCTGGCCGACCGGCTGGGCGCCAACCCGCCGGGGGACCCGATCCAGCGCTACGGCACCGCCGAGGCGCTGGTCGACGGCAGCCTCGACCCGCACTTCCTGGTCCGCCAGTGGCGCGCGACCCATGCCGCCCGTGGCGTGAAGGACGGCCGCATCATCGACTGGCTGCTGTGGTGGGACAACGCGCTGCTGCTGGCCCTGCGGCCCCACCTGCCCGAGGGGCGCCTGCTGGTGGCGCTGCGCGATCCCCGCGACATGCTGCTCGACTGGCTGGCCTTCGGTGGTCCCGTGCCCTTCGCGCTGCCTTCGCCGGAAGCCGCGGCGCAATGGATGGCACGGGCCCTGGGGCAGGTGGCCCAGCTGCACCAGGACGCGCTGTTCCCGCATGCCATCATCCGCCTCGACGAGATCGCCAACGATCCCGCGGCCATTGCCCGCGCGACCGGCGAGGCGCTCTCGGTCGAGTTGCCGTCCCTGCCGCACGCGCCCCAGGGACCGGACCGGTTCCCGGCGGGCCATTGGCGGACCTATGCCGAGCCGCTGGCGGAAGCCTTCACGACGCTGTCGCCGGTCGCGCATCGCCTCGGCTATCCGCTGGCGTAAACGGGCCCGGCGCCGCGTCGGGTGGGGACGGGTCGCCGTCCTCACGCCGGATGCGGCACGATGGCAGCTTCGTCCGCAGGAGGTGCACCGATGAAGATCCGCAGCGACAGTTTCGACAACGGCAAGCCGATCCCGGCGGAATTCGCCGCCGGCCAGCGCGAGGGCGACGGTGTGGGTTTCGCCGCCAACCGCAACCCGCACCTGGCCTGGGAGGGTGAGCCCGAAGGCACCCGTTCGTTCGCGCTGCTGTGCATCGACACCGACGCCCCGACCGTCGCGGAAATGGCGGGCAAGGACGGCGTCGAAATCCCGGTCGACCAGCCGCGGGCGGACTTCGTGCACTGGGCGATGGTCGACATCCCGCCCGACGTATCGGAGATCGCGGCCGGCAGCTGCAGCGACGGCGTGGTCCCGCACGGCAAGGCCGAACCGGCCGGTCCGGCCGGTGCGCGCCAGGGCCGCAACGACTACACCGGCTGGTTCGCCGGCAATGCCGACCTCGAAGGGACCTGGCGCGGATACGACGGTCCGTTCCCCCCGCCGAACGACCTGCGCGTGCACCGTTACTTCTTCCGACTGTTCGCGCTCGACGTGGACCGCCTGCCCGTTGACGGGGACTTCAGCGCGGCCGACGTGCTCCAGGCGATGCAGGCGCACGTGCTGGCCGAAGCCAGCGTGCACGGCACCTATTCGCTGCACGCCTCCAAGGCGGGCTGAGCGTCAGCCCCCCGCGGGGAGCCAGAGCAGCAGGGCGGCGCCGAGGGCGATGCGGTACACCGCGAACACGGTGTACCGGTGCTGCTTGATGTAGCCCAGCAGCCAGCGCACCACGACGAAACCCGTCACCGCCGCGGCGATGAACGCCAGTCCCAGTTCGCCCCAGGCCTCCGGCCGCGCACCGCCGTCCATGAAATGCTCCAGCAGCGCATAGCCGCTGGCCGCGAACATGGTCGGGATGCCGACCAGGAACACGAACTCGGTCGCCGCCGAGCGTTGACCGGTGCCGGCCAGCATCGCCATGAAGATCGCCGCCGCCGAGCGCGAAGTGCCCGGGAACACGCCGGCCACCACCTGCGCCAGGCCGACCAGCACCGCGACCGTCCAGGTGATCTCGCTGTTCGGCGTGCGCCGTTCGGCCAGGCGTTCGGCGAACAGCATCCAGATGCCGCCGAGGATCAGCGCGGTCGCCACCGGGCTCACCGTTTCCGGCAGCTCCCAGCCCGCCAGCCGCACCGGCAGGCCGACCAAAGCGGTGACCAGGAACGCGACTGCGATCTTCATCAGGTAGACGCGGTTGGCACGCTCGCCCAGCCCGGTTGCCAGCGCCCACAGCCGCTGCCGGAACACCAGGGTGATCGCGATGATCGCGCCCGCCTGGATCACGATGTTGAACAGGTCCGAGCGCGGACCGAGCCAGTGCTGCGCGATCAGCAGGTGCCCGGTGCTGGAGATCGGCAGGAACTCGGTGATCCCCTCGAGGATGCCCAGCAGCAGGGCGGACAGCAGGTCGGAAAGCGCGATCGGGCTGGGCATCGGACGGCGGTGGCGTGCAGGGGATGGCCGCTAGGATAGGGCACCGGCGCGCGCCACGCGGTCGCGGGTGCAAACGTATGCACGCAACGCGATGGCGCGCGTTGGGTACGCTCGGTGTTCCTGCCCGCGTGATGCACCGCCATGTCCGTCGAACGATCGACCGCCGGGTCCCGGCCCGTCCAGCCAACGTCCCGCACGAGGGGTGACGCGGACTGGGTGCTGGTCGGCGACATCGGGGGTACCCATGCACGCTTCGCCCTGTCCGACGCCCGCGCGCCGCGACCCGCGCTCGCGCACGCGGCGCAACTGGTCAACGCGGACCATCCCTCGCTCGAAGCCGCCATCGCGCACTACCTGGGCGGCGTGCCGGAACGGCCGACGCGGGCGTCGCTCGCGGTGGCCTGCCCGGCCGGCGAGGACACCGTCCGCCTGACCAACCGCGCATGGGCATTCAGCCGCTCGGGCCTGCGCGACGCGCTCGGATTGCGCGAGCTGCGGGTGATCAACGATTTCGGCGCCTTGGCCTGGGCCATCCCCGCCCTGGCCGAGGACGACCGCGTGCACCTGTCCGGCCCGGTCGCCGATCCGCTGCGGGCCCCGGTGAGCGTCGTGGGACCGGGGACCGGCCTCGGCGTGGGCCTGCTGGTCGGCACGGCTGCCGGCGGCTGGGAGGTCATCGAGACCGAGGGCGGGCATGGTGCCTTCGCGCCACTCGATGCGGAGGAGGAGGCCCTGCTGCGATGGTTCACGGGCCGCCACGGCCGGGTGTCCAACGAGCGCCTGCTGTGCGGGGAGGGGCTGGCCTGCATCGACGCAGCGCTCCGCGGCGAACCCGCGGGGCCGGACGCACGGCTGCGTGCGCCGGGCGAGGTGGTGCGGCTGGCGGTAGCCGGTACCGACACCGCGGCGCGCCGCGCGCTGTCGCGCTTCTGCGCGGTGCTGGGCAGCGTCGCCGGGGACATCGCGCTGGTGCAGGGCGCCCGCTGCGTCACCCTGGCCGGCGGCATGCTGCCGCGGTTCCTGCCGTTCCTGCGCGAAAGTGCATTCGGCGAGCGTTTCCGGGCGAAGGGCCGCTTCACCGGCTACATGGACGCGATGTCGGTCCAGCTCGTCGTGCATCCCTGGCCCGGTCTGGTCGGGGCGGCGATGGCCATGGAAGCCGTGTCCGCCGCACCTGACTGATCGCGCAGCCCTTGCGTGTCAGGCCGGGGCAATCGGCCTTCAAGCACCGAAATGGCGGTTGGACCGGGGAGTGGGGTCCTGGGGCACGAAATAAAGGAGGAGGCGTCGGCCACGGGCCGGCGCCGGGGGACATTCGTGCCCCAGGATCCCGCTCCCCGGTCCCTCCAGGAGTCCCGGACAACGCCCCCGCCAGCCTCCCTTCCCCCGCACAAAGAAAAACCCCGCCGGAGACCGGCGGGGCGGGGTCGGAGCACCGAGGGAGTCGGGCTCAGAACTTCACGTTGAGGCCCACCAGATAGGTCCGGCCCCACTCGATGTGCTCCAGCGGCCGGTCCTTCGACTCGGCATACGTCCGATACGCCGAATCGGTCAGGTTCTGCGCCTGCAGCAGCAGGCTCAGCCCGGCCAGGCTGCTGGATTCGGGAAAGCTGTAGCTCACCTGCGCGTCGATGATGTCCTCGCCTTCCACGTAGCGCAGCGTCCGGTTGCCGGCGAAGTTGCCGATCTCCCCGATGAAGTCCGAACGCTTGCGCTGGCTCACCCGCGCCTCGAAACCGTTGCGCTCGAAGTACGCGGTCAGGTTGTACACCTCGTCCGACAGGCCCGGCAGGCTGATGTCGCCGCTGCCGACGCTGCTCGCGCTCTCCGGATCGCGGATCCGGATGTTGCTGTCGTTGAAGCTCGCGCTCGCGATCACACCAAAGCCCTCCAGCGGCGCCCACAACAGGTCCAGCGGCAGCGACGCGGTGAGCTCCAGCCCCTGCAGGGTGCCGCCCGAACCGTTGTACGGCGCGGTGAAGTTGCCGGTCGTCTGCGCCGGCGGCGAACCCGGCGGCGGCACGTAGTCGGCGACGAAATTGGTGAAGTCGTAGTCGTCGCGCGTCTGCGTGTAGATGTAGCTGCGCAGGTCCTTGTAGAAGTACGCCGCGGCCACGTACGCGCGGCTGCCGAAGTATTTCTCGTAGGAGATGTCGAACGCGTTCGCCTTCCATGGGTCCAGCTGCGGGTTGCCGCCGCTGGCACCCGGGCGACCGGTCGAGGTGTCGACGCCGAACTCCAGCGAGGCCCGCATCTGGTCGACGCGCGCGCGCGCCAGCTGGCGGGCGAGGGCGACGCGCAGGGTCTGGTCGTGTGTGAATTCGAACGCCAGGTTCAGGCTCGGCAGGACGTCGGTGTAGGTCTTGCCGTCCTCGTAGGGCTGCACGTTGCTGCCGGCCGGCTGCGTCGCATCCCAGTAGTTCGCATTGGAGGACTGGTCGGTGTGCTGGACCTGCACACCGATGTTGCCGCGTACCGGGACCGAACCCCATTGCGTGTTGATGTCGGCCTGCAGGTAGCCGGTCGAGATCGTCTCGTTGACCGTCCAGGCCTTCGACACCAGGTAGGACGCATCCTCGGTCGGATTGAAGACCATGTAGCGCGCCACCGCGCCGGGCACGTTCCAGGCGGGGATGTCGCCGATCCCGGCGAAGCCGAGGTCGACCCACCCGTACTGCAGGTCCTGCGCGATGGTGGTGTCGCCCTGTGCACCGAGCAGGATGTTGCCCTCGGGCTGGCGCTTGCTCTTCTCGCGGTCCGCGTAGTTCAGCCCGGCCTCGATGTCGGACAGCCAGCCCAGCGCCTCGGGCGCCGGGAACAGCGCCGAGATCCGCGCGCCGCGCAGTTCGTCCTCGACGCTCGGCGTCTTGCCGTAACCGGAACCGTAGATGGTGTTGGTCAGGAACAGCGTGCCCGGATCCGAATAGTCGAGGCCCGGCACCAGCTGGGAGAACCCGTCGTCCGAATAGCCGAGGTCGATCGAGTCGAGCTGCGGCATCGGCGCCAGCTGGGTGTTGTTCTCCAGGTTGAGCTCGTCGCGGGTCGCCTTGGAGTAGCTCACGTCCGCGACCAGCTGGACCATGCCGAGGCTGAACTCGTTGTTCCAGCCGAACGCGTCGATCTCGTCCTCGCGCTTGTTGTACATGCCGCGCACCAGCGGGTACACGCCGTTGGCGGTGCCGCCGGTGAAGGTCCCGTTGCCGTTGACCTGCGGGTTGTCGATGGAAAGGCCGGGCGCGTAGCCGCCGTTGTAGTTGCCGAGGTTGACCTCGAACTGGTTGGCGGTGTCGACCTGCTCGGCCTCGGAATGGAACAGGTCCAGCGTGCTGTTCCACGCGTTCGATGGCCGGAACTGCAGCGTCGCCATGATGCCGTCGCGCTCGGCGCGGCCGGTGCGGCGCAGCGCCTTGATGCCGTCGGAATACCAGGTGCCGGCGTCGACGCCCGGGCGCCAGCCGTCGCCCAGCTGCTGCCAGGGCTCGTACAGGCCGACCTGGTTCTCCTGGATCGGCAGCTCGGTGTGCGAGTAGCCGATCGACAGGCCGAAGGTGCCGTCCGCGAACTGGTCGATATAGCTGGCATTGATGCGGTTGCCGTCTTCGTCGGCATTGGCCGCGGAACCCAGCGAGTTGCGCTGGATGCGCCCGCCGACCGCGATCACCGGTTCGTCGTACTCCAGCGGACGCACGCTGCGCATGTCGATGGTGCCGGACAGGCCCTGTCCGACCAGCGACGCATCGGGCGTCTTGTAGACGGTGACGCCGTTGAAGAGCTCGGACGGGTACTGGTCGAACTCGACGCTGCGGTTGTCGCCGGTGCTGACCATCTCGCGGCCGTTCAGCAGCGTGGTCGCGAAGTCCGGTGACAGTCCGCGCACGCTCACCACCTGCGCGCGGCCCGCGACGCGCTGCGCGCTCAGGCCCGGCAGGCGCGCCAGCGACTCGGCGATGCTGATGTCGGGCAGCTTGCCGATGTCCTCGGCGGAGATCGCCTCCACGATCGAGGTCGACTCCTTCTTGGTGGAGATCGCGCTTTCGATGCCGGCGCGGATGCCGGTGACGACGACGTTGTCGAGCGTCGTGGCATCTTCGGCCGTGGCCGGTGCGTCCTGCGGCGCGTCCTGGGCGGCGGCGGGCGCCTCCGCGGACTGCGCCTGGACATCCGTCGCCACCAGCACGGTGGCCGATGCCAGCGCCACGCTGAGTAGGTTACGCCTGAGTTGCAACATGCTTCCCCTCCACACGGTTGGTGTCGGCCGCCGGTGGGGTGGAGCCGGGCGTCTGCGCGCCCTCGTTCCCGGTCGGCCCTGTCTTGTCGTCGGTCCGGCGCTCCCCTGGCGCCGGCCATGCAAGCGATGGTAGTCGTGGGTGCAAGCGCACAATGGCCGTTGAAATCGTATTCAGCGCCTTTGCACACGTATGCAGGACCGGCGTCGCGCGCATGCCGTGGAATAGTCGATCGGCGGTGCACCGGCACGGGTCCGGACGCGCGGGGAGGTGGAACGCGGTGGTAACCGATAGACATCCGAAGCGTGCACGCGGCGTCCACCGCGTCCCGGTGCACGGCCTGGCAGTGCTGCTCGCCACTGCCTGCATCGCACCCCGGGCCGGCGAACTGCACGTGGCCTCACCGGACTGGCGCGACCAGGTCATCTATTTCGCGATGATCGACCGCTTCGACGACGGCGATCCGTCCAACAACGACCAGGGCGTCGGCGAACATGACCCGGCCGACGGCAGCCGCTACAGCGGTGGCGACCTGCGCGGCGTGGCGCGACGGCTCGACTACATCGAAGGCCTCGGCGCCACTGCGTTGTGGCTCACCCCGCCGGTCGCGAACCAGTGGCTGAACCCGTCGCGCAGCTTCAGCGGCTACCACGGTTACTGGGCCACCGACTTCCGCGCGGTCGACGCGCATTACGGCACGTTCGACGACTACCGCGCGCTGTCGCGTGCCCTGCACGGGCGCGGCATGTACCTGGTGCAGGACGTGGTGGTGAACCACGTCGCCGACTTCATCGACTGCGATCCAGCGCGACCCGACGCCGGTGCGACGGCGTGCAGGCTTCGCGCCGACGTCACTGGGGCCACCGCGCCGCGCCAGCCGCCATTCGACCGCAACGATCCGGCCGACCCCACCGCATCGGCCTACCACTGGACGCCGTCGATCACCGACTACACCGACCGCCGCCAGGAGCTCGACTTCCAGCTGGCCAACCTGGACGACCTCGACACGGAGAACGGCGAAGTACGGCGCGCGCTGCGCGAGGCCTATGGTGCGTGGATCCGCGAGGCCGGCGTCGATGCGTTCCGCGTCGACACCGCCTTGCACGTGCCGGCCGACTACTTCAGCGATTTCATGCAGGCCGACGATGCCGACGCACCGGGCATGGTCGACGTCGCGGCCGCCACCGGCCGCCGCGACTTCCTTGCGTTCGGCGAAGGCTTCGGGACCGACAAGCCGTTCGATGACGCACAGGCGCGCAAGCTCGACGCCTACATGCGCACGCCCGGCGGACTGCCGTCGATGATCAACTTCCCGCTGTACGGCACGATCGGCGACGTGTTCGCGCGCGGTCGGCCCACCTCGGAACTCGCCCACCGCATCCGTTCGATGATGGCCCTGCACGCCGACCCGTGGCGGATGCCGAGCTTCATCGACAACCACGACGTCGACCGCTTCCTGGCCGGCGGCAGCGAGGCCGGCCTCAGGCAGGCGCTGCTGGCGATGCTGACCCTGCCCGGCATCCCGGTCATCTATTACGGGACGGAGCAGGGCTTCGACGCGCAGCGGCCGGCGATGTTCGCCGGCGGCTTCGGCAGCGGTGGCCGCGACCATTTCGACACTGACGCACCGCTGTACCGCTACCTGCAACGCGCGATTGCACTGCGGCGCTCGGACACCCTGTTCTCGCGCGGCACGCCGGTGGTGCTGGCGGACAATCCCGCCCGCTCGGGCGCGATCGCGTGGCGCATCGATGGTGATGACGGCCAGGCACTGGTCGTGTTCAACACCGCCGACACGCCAACCCTGCTCGACCGGCTCGATACCGGCCTGCCGGCCGGCACCCGGCTGCAGGGCGCGTTCGCGATCGACGGCGACGCGACCGACCTCGTGGTGGGACCGGACGGGCGGCTGGACCTCGTGCTGGCGCCGCGCGGTGGCCGCGTCTGGCGTGTGCAGGCGGACGACGCGCCCCCGATGCACGCGGATGTCGGAGCCCAAGTCGAAGCCGGTGTCGCCATCGGTTCACGGAGCGCTGGGCAGCCCCTCGCGGGCCCCGCGGTCGCGCCATTCTCCGAAGCGCCTGTCCGTGACGTGCTGGCACTGCATGGCACGGGACGCCCCGGCGCGCGCATCCAGCTCATCATCGACGGCGACCTCGCCGCGCCGGTCACCGTGGAGGTCGGTTCCGACGGCCACTGGCAGGCACGCCTGCGCACCGATGCCATGGTCGACCCGGCCATCGAACACCGTGTCGTCGCCCGCGATGCCGACACCGGCACGCTGGGCGATGCCGCGACGTTCCGGGTGGCGCTCGACTGGACGCTCGTCGCCGACGTGGACGACCCCGCCGGCGACGACCGCGGTCCCGACGGCCGCTACCGGTACCCCCTCGGCGACGAGTGGAACGCGCGCCCCGCCGACCTGCGTCGCGTGCGCGCCTGGACCGCGGGCGGCGCGTTGAAGCTCGAAATCACCATGGCCTCGATCAGCCAGGCCTGGCACCCGGCCAACGGCTTCGACCACCTCGCCCTGACCGCCTACCTCACGCTGCCCGGCCGCAGCGACGGCACCGACGTCATGCCCCAGCAGCACGCGGCCCTGCCGGACGGCCGGCGCTGGCACGTCCGCTGGCGCACCCACGGCTGGTCGAACGCCCTGACCCGCTCTGCAGGCGCCGACGCCGGCAGCGAAGGCCAGGCCGCCGCGCCGGCCCCGACGCTCACCGTCAATCGCGACGCCCGCACCATCACCGCCGTGTTCCCGGCGACGGCCTTCGATGCCCCGGACACCCTGGCCGGCGCCACCCTTTACCTCACCACCTGGGACTACGACGGCGGCTACCGCGCCCTCGCCCCCGAGCCGGCGCCGATGACCTTCGGTGGCGGCGACGCCGAGGGTGCGAAAGTGATGGATGCGCTGGAGATCGAGTTCGGCATGCAGGAGAACGCAAGCGTCCCGTAGCTGCGGTACCAGACGATCAGGCCGGCATCTCACCAAGCTTCTTGATGTCGCGCATGGGCGGCGCGCCGAAGTGGCGACTGTACTCGCGACTGAACTGCGAGGGACTTTCGTAGCCGACCTTGAAAGCAGCGTCGGCAGCATCGATGCGTTCGGTCAGCATCAGCCTCCTCGCCTCGTTGAGCCGGATCCGCTTCTGGAACTGGAGCGGACTCAACGCAGTGATCGCCCTGAAGTGCGCGTGGAAGGCGGATACGCTGAGTCCAGCGCGGCTGGCCAGGTCCTCGACCCTGACGGGTTTTGAGTAGTTGGATTTCAGCCAGTCGATGGAACGGGAGACCTGGTACCCATGGTTGCCCACCGTGCCGATGCGCCGCAGGAGCTCGCCCTGCTCTCCCGTGAGGAGCCGATAGAATATCTCCTGCTTGACCAGCGGTGCCAGCATGGGGATGTCACCGGGGGCATCCATCAGGTCGATCAGGCGGTTGAACGCATCGAGTAGCGCGGAGGGCACCTTGCTGACGGCAATCCCGAGGGGGTGCCCCGGCGTGCGGCGGGCGGGCATGTCGCCGGAGACCATCAGCCGTGCGATCAGTTCCAGGTCGAGTTCGAGCGTCAGGCCGACATAGGGCATGTCCCGGCTTGCCTCCAGGATCTGCGAGACGACAGGCAGGTCAACGGCGGTGATCAGGAAATGCTCGGCGTCGTAAACGTAGGTGCCCTCGCCGAGGAGCAGGCGCTTTCGCCCCTGCCCAATCAGGCAGATGCTCGGGGCCAGCATGTAGCTCGTGGGCTCGGTTGGCGTGTCCCAGCGATGGAAGACCAGGCCCGGGATGGACGTGTCGAGCCGGTTCAGGTCCCGGGTCCAGCGGGCGATGCGGTCCCCGAGGCTCGAGGGAGGGAAGGTGGGCGTGTTCATGTCCAAGGTGCCGGGCTCTCATTCGTATGAACAGGATCAGGCAATAAGCGTGCAGGCATCCTGATGCGATCGGATCGGGAAACTTCACATTCCATACACGCCATGATCGTATCCGATGGGGGCGACGTGGGGCGACCCGTCCTGGCGACTTTCCATCCTGATAGGAATAGGCAATATCCGAGGACGATCGTTCTAGCCGGCCCGGTGAGAGGCTCGGTAACGTGGCGGGGCAGGACCCAAGACCCAGGACCGTCAGGAGCCCCTCGCATGAAGCCGGTCGCCCCACGTTTCCACTTTGCCCTTCTAGTGGCATGCGCCCTGGCCACCGCCCCCGTCCAGCCCGTCCCCGCGGAGACACCCATGCAGACGTTGTACGCCCTCGATACGCAGCAGGTCGCCCGGGGATCCGATGAGTACTTCACCGGGGACGTCCAGGTCAGGATGCTGTTCCCGCCCACCGACCACACCTCGTTTTCCGGCGCCTACGTCACGTTCCAGCCGGGGGCGAGGACGGCATGGCACCAGCACCCTGCCGGACAACACATGATCGTGACGGACGGTACGGCCCTGACCGGCACGCGGGATGGCCGCGTGATCACGGCCGGCGAAGGGGAGGTGGTGTGGTGTCCGCCCGGCATCGACCACTGGCACGGCGCGACCGCGCAAGCCGCCATGACGCATCTCGTCATCACCGGGAGTCGCGATGGCGAGAATGTCGAATGGAAGGAGAAGGTGACTGACGATGCCTACCGTGCCGGCCAGCCGTCCACGGTGACCGAATCGTCGGTCCAGCGGCTTCCTGCCAAGACCCGTGCGATCGTCCCCATCGCGGCCTTCACTGCCCAAGGCGACATGGCAGCCCTCGGGGCCGCGATCGATGCAGGCCTCGATGCAGGGTTGACCGTCAATGAAATCAAGGAAGTCCAGATCCATCTTTACGCGTATGCCGGATTCCCGCGAGCGCTCAACGGTGTCGCCACCCTGATGCGGATCGTCGGGGAAAGGAAGGCCGCGGGCCGGACTGACCCCGCCGGACCCGAGGCCGGACCGCTCCCCGCTGGCGGCGACAACCTCGAAACGGGCAAGGCCGTGCAAACGCGGCTGGTCGGCCAGCCCGTCGCCGGTCCTCTCTTCGACTTCGCGCCCGGGATCAATGAACTCCTGCAGCGTCATCTCTTCGGGGATCTGTTCGCGCGCGGCGTCATCGACGACCAGGCGCGTGAGCTCACGACCGTATCGGCCCTGGCCAGCATGGAGGGCGTCGAGCCGCAGCTCGAATCGCACGTCGCGATGTCCTTCAACGTCGGCCTCTCGCATGCGCAGCTGGCCGATGTCGCGGCGGCGCTGGCCGAGAGCGTGGGCGCCATCGAGGCAGGGCGGTTGGCTGCCGTGCTCGCATCCCCTCCACCCACGCCAGGGTAAGGCCAGGCCGCGCGTCGCCACCGCTTGCCTTCCATCCATCCAGTACAGACCGCCATGTCCGATATCCACGATTCCAGCCGCCGCGAGTTCATCAGCACCTCCGCCCTGGCCGGCGGTAGCCTGCTACTGGGCGGATCAATGAACCTTTTCGCGGCAACCCGCTCAGCGGAAAACATCAAGTCGAGGGGCTATGCCGCCATCGATACCTCGGGCGCGCTGGTGCCCTGGGATTTCGAGCGCCGCCCGGTCGGCGATGACGATGTCCTCATCGATATCAAGTACGCGAGCATCTGCCATTCCGACATCCACCAGATGAAGGGGCATTGGGGGCCGCAGAAGTACCCGCAGGTGCCGGGCCACGAGATCGTGGGCGTCGTGGCCGCCATCGGCCGCAACGTCACCCGTTTCAAGGTGGGCGACCGCGCGGGCGTCGGCTGCATGGTGGACAGCGACCCGTCCTGCCCCAGCTACCGGGATGGCGAGGAGCAGTACTGTGCCAGCACGGTGTTTACCTATGGCTATCCGCAGCCCAGTTCCCCAACCGGGATCTCGCAGGGGGGGTATTCCACCAACATCGTGGTCAACGAGCATTTCGTCGTCCACATCCCCGGGCACATCAGCTTCCAGGAAGCGGCACCCTTGCTGTGCGCGGGCATCACCACCTATTCGCCCCTGATGAGATTCAACCTCGAGGCGGGTGACAAGGTGGGCGTCGCCGGCATCGGTGGCCTGGGCCACATGGCGGTCAAGATCGCTGTGTCGAAAGGAGCCGAGGTCTATGCGTTCACGACGTCGCCCGAAAAGGTGCCGGACATCCTGGCCTTCGGCGCGAAGGAGGCCATTGTCGTGGATGACCTGGAGAAACTTGCACCGCTTGCGGGCCAGCTCGACTACATGATCAGCACTATTCCGGTGCAGTTCGACGTTGCGGCCTACGCATCGGTCGTCAAACCGTATGGCACGTTCACCCAGGTCGGCATGCCGGAGCGGTTCGAGGTCACCCTGAGTGCGATCGGCCTCGCGGCGAACCGGGTGAACTTCAACGCGTCTCTGATCGGCGGCATGAAAGAGACCCAGGAGGTCGTCGATTACTGTGCCGACAACCGGGTGCTCCCGAAGATCCAGGTGATCCGTGCGGAGCAGATCAACGACGCCTGGACCAGCGTCGTCGACAAGAAGGCCCGCTATCGCTACGTCATCGATGCAGCGACGTTCTGATCCGATGACGGAACGGGCGGGCGCCTGCTGCGATCAAGCCGGTCCGAGGTGTCCGCTGCGCTGATTCCCGGGCCCGTTCGAAATGTTCTCCCGCGACGCTCGATCCCCGGTCGCGTTCCCTCGCAACCGGGAGGGCGTATCCTAGAAGCGAAGCTCCCTGCCCCGACCGCCCGCGGGCCTCACGGCAGGTTGCCCCCGTTACACGCCCGAGGACGCACGCATGGCTGATCTTTTCGCGCTGACCTATGTCAGCGAAACCGCCCGCGACCTGCGCCCGGACGAGATCGACGCGCTCCTGCTCGATGCCCGCGCGTTCAATGCCTCGGTGGGCGTGACCGGCGCCCTGTTCCACGGCGACGACCGCTTCTTCCAGCTCATCGAGGGACGGCAGGACGACGTACTGCAGGTGCTGGAGCGGATCCGCCGGGCCCGTGCCCACCACCGCATCGAGGTCCTGTCGCAGGGCCCGGTCGCCGCCCGCTTCTTCGCGACCTGGCACATGGGCTTCGTCCGCCCGCCCGCCACCGCGGTGCAGGCCCTCGCCCAGCTCGAATGGGAAGACGCCATCCCGTATACGCGCCAGGATGCCGAAGCCTCGCCCGGCATCAGCCAGTTGCTCTACCACTGGAACCGCTGGGCCGCCGACATGCTGCCCGTCGCGACCTGAGGGGCCGGGCAGGACGCACGCCCGGGACGGGGCCGGCACCGGCGCCCGCCGACTCCGATCCACGCGCGCCCCTGCAACGCGAACGGGGTTCTGGGGCGCGATCGCGACGCGTTTTGCTCCGCCGACGGCGCTCCGGGCTGCGCTGGCGGTGAAATTCTGTCCACGCGCGATGCCTCCCTGCTCCAGCGATGGCGAACATGTGTCCACGCGCGGCGCCCACGTGCTCCGGTAATGGTGAACACGTGTCCATTCACGGCGTCCGGAGGCGCGCGGGTGGACAAATCATGTCCATCCACGGAGCACTTGAGCTCCGTGAGTGGTGAAACTTTGTCCGCGGACGCGCGTGGGAAGGCCGCGAATGGACAAAAGAGCGTCATTCGGGGCAGTCGGGGCCGCGTAGGCGGAGCGGAAGGGCGGTCGTGCCGGGGCGCCGAGGATGCCGGCATCCGGTGCCCTCGGGGGCGAATGTCCCCCGGCCTCGGCCAAGCCGAGGCCTCCTCCTTGATTTCGCCCCCAAGGGCACCGGACGCCGGCATTGCCGGGAGTCAAGGGTGGGGTGGTGCGGTCACCGTCCGCCGTCCGCCGTCCGCCGTCCACCGGCAGCCGACAGTCACAGCGATCCCGGGCGTCCGGGGACTGTTCCTGAGTGCCATCCAACCCCATGACCCGACGGCGTCGGGGTGGCCCGGTAGCCTCCGGGGCGAAATAAAGGAGGAGGCCGCGCAGGCGGCCGGGGGACATTCGCCCCGGAGGCTACCGGGTTACCCCGGCGCTCCCTCACCCACCGACGGCTACGGCGCGCGCAACCCACCCCGAGGGGTACGCGTCGCCCTCACGCTCTGGACGGACGATGCACCAAAAAAAACCTGCCCCCCGAACCGAGCGGAAAGCGGGTTGGACCCTCAACGCGCGACGAACCGGATCGCCTGCCCACCGCCGGCCGCCAGCCGGAGCGTCAGCACGTCCGCGCTGGTGACCTCGCGCTCCTCGCGCACGAACGACGACGCGTTGTCGCGCCAGTGTGCATCGTCGCCATCGCGGTAGACCTGCGCCGTATAGGTGCGGCCCGGTTCCAGGAAGGACAGCGGCACCTGCAGCAGGCGGCCGTGTTCGTCGGTGATGCTGCCCAGGTACCAGTCCGCGCTGTTGCGGTCCTGGCGTGCGAAGGTCACGAAATCGCCGACCTCGCCGTTGAGCACGCGGGTGTCGGCCCAGTCCGCCGGCACGTCCTCGATGAAGCGCAAGGCCTCGCGGTGCCTCGCGTAGTTCTCGGGCAGGTCGGCGACCATCTGCACCGGGCTGTACAGCACCACGTACAGCGCCAGCTGCTTGGCCAGCGTGGTCTGGATCGCCTGGCCGCGGCCCTGCAGGCTCAGGATGCCCGGCGTGTAGTCCATCGGCCCCGACAGCATGCGGGTGAACACCAGGTTGGCCTCGTGCTCCGGCGGATTGGTCGGGTTGCCCCAGGCGCCGTACTCCATGCCGCGCGCCCCCTCGCGCGAGACCCAGTTCGGCCAGGTCCGGCGCAGGCCGGTGTCCTTGATCGGCTCGTGCGCGTTGATCGCCACCCGGTGCCGCGCCGCGGCTTCCAGCACGCGCTGGTGGTGGTTCGCGTTCCACTGCCCGTCGTGCCATTCGCGGACGACGCGACCATCCTCGAGTCGCCGCTCGATCTGGCCGGCATCGCAGACATAGCCGGTCTTGACCACGTCGATGCCGAGCCGTTCGTCGAGCGCGAAGGCCGCGTCCATCTGGTCCTCGTAATGGCTGACCGCGCAGCCGGTCTCGTGGTGGCCGATCAGGTGCACGCCCTTGCTCGTGGCGTAGGCCGACAGGGCTTCGATGTCGAAGTCGGGCGTCGCGCGGGTGAAGTCGAAATCGTAGCCGTTGCCGAACCACTGGCCGTCCCAGCCCGGGTTCCAGCCTTCGACCAGCACGCCGCGGAAGCCGTGCTCGGCGGCGAAGTCGATGTAGCGCTTCGTGTTCGCCGTGGTGGCGCCATGCTTGCGCCCCGTCGCCCAGGTCTCGGTTTCCAGGTGCAGCGACCACCAGATGCCGACGTACTTGGCCGGCTTGAACCAGCTGACGTCGCCGAGCCGGTTGGGCTCGTTGAGGTTGAGGATCAGGTCGGAGGACGCGTACAGCGAGGCGGCGCTGTCGGCGATCTGCAGGGTGCGCCACGGGGTGTGGAAGGGCAGCGCGCGGCGCACCTTCCAGCCTTCGGAGGCGGGCGCGAGCTGCGCGCGGAAGCGCTGGCCCTCGGTGCGGCGCAGCCACATGCCGGCGTAGTCGACCAGCGCGGCCTCGTGGAAGGCGATATGCAGGCCGCCGTCCGTGCGCAGCGTCATCGGCGTGTGCGCCTGGGTGACCTGGTCGAGCGGCGTGCGCTGGTACAGGTACTCGTAGCGGTTCCACTCGCCGGCGGGGATCCACCACGCGGTCGCCGGGTCGTGTACGACGAACTCGGTCAGCTCGTCGTCGATGATCGCTTCGGCCAGTCCGTCCTGTTCCGGAAACTCGTAGCGGAAGCCCAGGCCGTCGTCGAACACGCGCACCACCACGTCGAAGCGACGCCCGGGCGCGATCGTCTCGGTGAACGACGCACGCAGTTCATTGTGGTGGTCGCGGACGAAGCGGCGTTCGCCCCAGGGCTGCTCCCAGGTGCGGTCAGCGCTGTTCGTGGCAGTGGACGCCAGTGCCAGGTTGCGCTCGAGCGTGCCGCTGTCGCGCAGACGGAACCCGAGCCGCGAGTCGTCGATCACCGGTTCGCCGAAGCGCTGCACGCGGTAGGACAGGCGGCCTTCGCCACTGAGGTCGAGTTCCACCGCCAGCACCTGGCCGGGGGATTCCACCCGCGCCACCGTGGCGGCCTGCGCGGTGCAGGCGACCAACGCCAGCAGGGCGACGAGGGGCGCCAGGGCGGTGCGGGCGCGGCAGGCGGGGTCGGGCATGGCGTTGATCCGGTGGAGGGCGTGGACGTGCGGGGGCGGCGTACCGGCCCCGCGTGCGACGGCAGGCGCGCGGCTACAGCCGGGCGAAGAAACTGCCGCGCCCGGGCAAGCGGATCCCGTCGCCGGAAAGCACGCCGGCGAGCAGGCCGTGATCGTCGAGCGCGACCGGCGTCGCGCCGGTGTCACGCAGCTCGGCGGGCAGGCGCCAGTCGACCGGGGTGGCGGACAGATTGAAGGCCACCAGCAGGCGCGTGTCGCCATGGTGGCGGAGGAAGGCGAGCACCGGTTCGTGGCTGTCGAGGAAGCGGATGTCGCCGTGCACCAGCGCTGGCTGGGCCTTGCGCCAGCGCAGGAAGCGGCGCGTGGCCTGCAGCACCGAGCCGCCGTCGGCTTCCTGCGCCTGGATGCTGCGCAGGCGGTGGTCGTCGGGGATCGGCAGCCACGGGGTGGCGTCGGAGAAGCCGGCCAGCGGCGCGTCGGTCCACGGCAGCGGCGTGCGGCAGCCGTCGCGGCCCTTGAAGTTCGGCCAGAACGAAATGCCGTAGGGATCGCGCAGCGCCTCGAACGGCACCTCCGCTTCCGGCAGGCCCAGCTCTTCGCCCTGGTACAGGCACACCGAGCCGCGCAGCGAACAGACCAGCGCGACCAGCTGCGCGGCCAGGGTGTCGGAGGCGTCGTCGCCGCCCCAGCGCGAGACCGCGCGTTCGACGTCGTGGTTGGAGATCGCCCAGCACGGCCAGCCGTGCGGCATCTTCGCCTCCAGGTTCTCGACCGTGCCGCGGATGTAGTCGACGCTGAAGTCCTCGGTCAGCAGCTCGAAGCTGTAGCCCATGTGCAGGCGCGTGTCGCCGACGTACTCGGCCATCGTCGCCAGCGAGTCCTCGGAGGAGAACTCGCCCAGCGCGGCGACGTCCTCGTAGCGGTCCATCAGCGCGCGCAGGCGTTCCATGAACTCCAGCGTCTCCGGCTGGGTGTTGTTGTAGTAGTGGTACTGGTAGGCGTACGGATTGTCCGCGCTGAAGCCGCGGCCCACCCGCAGGTGCGGCGGCTTGGGCGGGTTGTCGCGCAGTTGCACGTCGTGGTAGCAGAAATTGATCGCGTCCAGGCGCAGGCCGTCGACGCCGCGGTCCAGCCAGAACGCGACGTTGTCGAGCGTCGCCTCGCGCACCGCCGCGCAGTGGAAGTTGAGGTCCGGCTGCGAGGTCAGGAAGTTGTGCAGGTAGTACTGTTCGCGCCGCGGCTCCCACTGCCAGGCCACGCCGCCGAACAGCGACAGCCAGTTGTTCGGCGGGGTGCCGTCCTCGCGCGGGTCGGCCCAGACGTACCAGTCGGCCTTGTCGTTGTCGCGGTCCTGGCGGCTCTGCTGGAACCACGCGTGCTCCGCCGAGGTGTGGCTGAGCACCTGGTCGATCATCACCTTGATGCCGAGCGAATGCGCCTTCGCGAGCAGGCGGTCGAAGTCGTCCAGCGTGCCGAACAGCGGGTCGACGTCGCGGTAGTCGGCGATGTCGTAGCCGAAGTCGGCCATCGGCGACCTGAAGAACGGGGAAATCCAGATGGCGTCCACGCCGAGGCGGGCGATGTAGTCGAGCTTGCCGGTGATGCCCGGCAGGTCGCCCACGCCATCGCCATTGGTGTCGAGGAAGCTGCGCGGGTAGATCTGGTAGATCACCGCGCCATGCCACCAGGAAGCCATGTTCATTCCGGTCCCCACGCTGTCCTTTCCGGGAGGCCACTATTCCACGGGACACGCCCCTTGCGATGCGCGATCCGGCCCGTGCGGGCGTGAATACGTTTGCACGACGCCATGCTGCACTGCGATGCGCCACTAGGATGCGGCCGTGGCTTTGCCAGCCTTGGCGGCAGGCCGTTCCATGCGTCGGGTCCCGGGGAGGGATGCGTCCGCATCGATACCTGCCGTGCACGCGCACGGCCCAACGGACGACCGCATGACCTCGACTTCGCCGCCCCCCGCCCGCAAGCCGGAACTCAGCTTCTGGCAGATCTGGAACATGTGTTTCGGCTTCCTCGGCATCCAGTTCGGCTTCGCCCTGCAGAACGCCAACGCCAGCCGCATTTTCCAGACGCTGGGCGCGGAGATGGACCAGATCCCGATGCTGTGGATCGCCGCGCCGCTCACCGGGCTGATCGTGCAGCCCATCGTCGGCTACCTGTCCGACCGCACGTGGACCGGCCTGGGACGCAGGCGTCCCTACTTCCTCATCGGTGCGGTGCTGTCCACGCTGGCCCTGTTCGTGATGCCGAACTCGCCTGCCCTGTGGATCGCCGCGGGCACGCTGTGGATCCTCGATGCGTCCATCAACATCTCGATGGAGCCATTCCGCGCGTTCGTCGGCGACCAGCTGCCGGTGCGCCAGCGCGCCAGCGGCTACGCGATGCAGAGCTTCTTCATCGGCGTTGGCGCGGTGGTGGCGAGCCTGCTGCCCTTCATCCTGGAACAGCTTGGCGTCGCGAACACCGCGGCGCCGGGCGAAGTGCCGCCCACGGTGCGCTACGCGTTCTATGCCGGCGGCGTGGTGCTGCTGCTTGCGGTCGGCTGGACGATCGTCAGCACGCGCGAGTATCCGCCGGAGCGCCTGTCGGCCTGGGACGAGGCGCCGCCGATCGAGCGACGCCCGCTCGATGTCGAGCGCACGCGGCGGCTGGGCCTCGGCTGGCTGCTCGCCGGTCTTGCCGGCGTGGTGGCCATCGCACTCGCTTCACTGGATCGGCAGCTGTACCTGCTGGCCGGCGGTCTGGCGGTGTATGGCGCGCTGCTGCTGATCGTTGCCGCGCGCACCGGTCGTGACGCCGCGCTGGGCGGCTTCATGACCGTGATGACCGACCTGCAGCAGATGCCGGTCGCGATGCGCCAGCTCGCGGTGGTGCAGTTCTTCTCGTGGTTCGCGCTGTTCGCGATGTGGATCTACACCACCGGTGCGGTCACCGAAGTGCATTTCGGCAGTACCGATACCGCTTCCGCGGCCTACAACGCGGGTGCCAACTGGGTGGGCGTGCTGTTCGCCGCCTATAACGGCTTCGCCGCGCTGGCGGCGATCGTGATCCCGCTGATGGTGCGGTGGTGGGGCCTGCGGACCAGCCACCTCGTCAACCTCGCGCTCGGCGGGCTGGGCCTGCTGTCCTTCCTGGGGTTCCGCGATCCGCACTGGCTGCTGCTGTCGATGGTCGGCGTGGGTTTCGCCTGGGCATCGATCCTGTCGCTGCCCTACGCGATGCTGTCGGACAGCCTGCCGGCGGCCAAGATGGGTGTGTACATGGGCATCTTCAACTTCTTCATCGTGATCCCGCAGCTGGTCGCGGCGAGCCTGCTGGGCTTCCTGCTGAAGCAGTTCCTCGGCAACGCACCGGTCAACGCGCTGGCGATCGGCGGCATCAGCCTGCTGGTCGCGGGCCTGTGCGTGATGCGCGTGCGCGAGCCCGCCGATCGCGTCCGGCCCCTCGACGCTGCCGCGGAGGCCGCCCGATGATCCGCGGCATTCCCCTCGTACTGGCGGCGCTGGCCACGGCCCTGCTCGCCGCCTGTGCAACGACGCCACGCGCCGGCATCGGTGCCGGGAACGACGCGACGCTGCCGCCCGCCACGCTGCGCCCGTCGTACTACGGCACGCTGGAGCCGTTCGCGTCGGACGCGGTCTACTTCGTGATGACCGACCGTTTCGTCAACGGCGATCCGGGCAACGACCAGCGCGGGCAGGGCGGCGCCGATCCGGCGCTGCATACCTTCGACCGGCCGGTGCCCGGTCCAAAGGCCAACGGCGCCAACATCGGCTACCTCGGCGGCGACTTCCGCGGCCTGCTCGACAACGCCGGTTACATCGCCGACATGGGGTTCGGCGCGGTCTGGCTCACGCCGATCGTCGACAATCCCGACGAGGCATTCACCGGCGGCGACCCGATCGGGTCCGACGCGTTCTTCAAGGATCGCGGCAAGACCGGCTACCACGGCTACTGGGGCGTGGATTTCTTCCGCCTCGACGAACACCTGCCCAGCCCCGGCCTGGATTTCGCCGCGCTCACTGACGGCCTCCGGGCGCAGGGGCTCAAGACCGTGCTCGACATCGTCGTCAACCACGGTTCGCCGTCCTTCACCATGCCGGTGGACCAGCCGAAGTTCGGCGAGATCCACGACGTCGACGGCCGCCTGATCGCCGACCACCAGAACCTCGCGCCGGCGGAACTCGACCCGGCGAACAACCCGCTGCACCGCTTCTTCCACACCGAGCCCGACCTGGCCCAACTGTCGAACAACGACGACACGAATCCCGCCGTCCTCGACTATTTCTGCCGGGCCTATTCGCAGTGGATCGACCAGGGCGCGGCGGCGTTCCGCATCGACACCATCCGCCACGTGCCGCTGACATTCTGGAAACGGTTCAGCGATTGCATCCGCGCGGACCATCCCGGGTTCTTCATGTTCGGCGAGGCCTTCGACCACGAGGCCGGGAACATCGCGCCGTTCACCTGGGCCGACAACGGCGCGGTCAGCGTGCTGGATTTCCCGCTCAAGGAGCGCATCGCCGACGTGTTCGGCCGCCCGCGCCTCGGCTATGGGCGCATCGCCGAGCGGCTGTACCTGGTCGACGGGCCCTACGCGAACCCGTACGAGCTGATGACCTTCTACGACAACCACGACATGCCGCGGATGGACGCGAGCGATGAAGGCTTCATCGACGCGCACAACTTCCTGTTCACCGCGCGCGGCATCCCGGTCGTCTACCAGGGCTCGGAAGTGGGCTTCATGCGCGGTGCCGCCGAGCACGAAGGCAACCGCAACTATTTCGGGCAGGCGCGGATCGACGCCGCGCCCGGGAACCCGATCCACGACGCCCTGCAGCGCATCGCGCGGGTGCGCGCGTCGACGCCGGCGCTGCAGCGGGGCTTGCAGCTGGACGTCGAGATGCAGGGCGACCGCGCCGTGTTCTACCGCGTCCTGCAGGACGGCGACGTTGCCCAGCTCGCGCTGGTGCTGCTGAACAAGGGCGACGCGCCGGCGACGTTCGAGGTCTCGCGCTGGCTGCAGGCCGGCGAGTGGCGGGCGGCGCTGTCCGGGGAGGTCCGTGCGATCGACGCGGGCGGCACCCTGGTCGACACGGTGCCGGCGCATGGGGTGGCGGTGTGGCGGCTTGATGCCCCGGTGCGCCGCGAGGACCTCCGGCGGGCCCTCGACGCCGCGATGGCCGGCCGGCTCGGCGGACCGGAGCCCGGACCCTAGCCCGGACCCTGGGCCGGGGCGGGGGCTGCACACGCCCCCAGACGACATGCGCCCGAGCCTCCGGGGCGCGAAACGCCCCGGGACGGCGCAGGCGGGTCAGTCGGCGCCGCTGGAGCGCCTGACCACCAGCGTGGCGGGCAGGGTGGTGCTCTCCACCGCTTCGCCGCGGATCTGCGCCAGCAGCGATTCCACCAGCAGCGTGCCGGCCCGGGAGGTGTCCTGGTAGACCGTGGTCAGTGCCGGCTGGGCGAAGCGCGCCATCGGGATGTCGTCGAAGCCGGCGACCGCGATGCGGCCGGGCACGTCCTGCCCAGCCTCGGCCAGCGCCCGCAGCGCGCCGATCGCGATCAGGTCGCTGGCGGCGAACACGGCATCGAAGGGCAGGCCACGCGCGAGCAGGGTGCGCGCGGCGGCGTGGCCGGCTTCTTCCGAACTGACCGCGTCGACCTGCAGGCCCGCGTCCATCGCGAGGCCGCGTTTCGCCAGGGCCGCGTCGCAGCCGCGGTAGCGGTCGAAGAACTCCGGGTAGTGGCTGGAGGCATCGCCGAGGAAGGCGATCCGGCGGCGCCCGAGCGAGGCGAGATGCTCGCCGACCAGTTGGCCGCCGTGGTGGTTGTCGCAGCCGATGGACACGCCGGGCTGGCCCGGCAGCACCGCACCCCAGCGCACGAAGCGGGTGCCCTGCTCCACCAGCGCTTCGAGCTTTCCGCGATAGGCGAGGTAGTCGCCGTAGCCGAGCAGGATCAGCCCGTCGGCCTTCATGGTGTCCTCGTAGTCGGCATGCCAGTCGTCGGACAGCTGCTGGAACGACACCAGCAGGTCGTAACCGGCCCGCGCGCAGGCGCGGGTGATCGAGCCGAGCATCGACAGGAAGAACGGGTTGATGTGCGAGTCGTCCGGCGTCGGGTCCTCGAACAGCAGCAGGGCCAGCGTGCGCGAGCTCTGGGTGCGCAGGCTGGAGGCGTGGCGGTCGACCTTGTAGTTGAGCTCGCGCACGGCCGCTTCCACCCGCTTGCGGGTGTCGGCGTTGACCAGGGGGCTGCCGCTGAGCACGCGCGAGACCGTGGCCTGCGAGACGCCGGCACGGTGCGCGATGTCGATGGAGGTGACCTTGGACCTGCGGGCCATCCGGACCGTCCCCTGGCTGTGGTGGGGGACAGTGTATCGAGTGCCGCGCGGGTCCCGGCGGGACGCCGGCGCGCACCAATATGGTGCGTCGCCGTGGCGAACCCGCACCGTTCCCGTGCGCTGCGTGGTTGCGGACGACACCGTTCCCTTTCGGATCAAGGGGTTGCGCGCGTCATCGGGTTGGCACGGGGCTTGCGATAGTGTGGATATCCAACCCACCCGCAAGGTTCGAAATCCAATGTCGCTCGAGAACGTCGAAAAGCTCATCCGGGACCACAAGGTCGAATTCGTCGACCTGCGCTTCGCCGACATGAGGGGCGTGCAGCATCACGTCACCTATCCGAAGTCGATCGTCGACGCCGCACTGTTCGAGGACGGCAAGATGTTCGACGGCTCGTCGATCACCGGATGGAAGGGCATCAACGAGTCCGACATGGTGCTGCTGCCCGATGCCAGCACCGCCTACCTCGACCCGTTCACCGCCGATCCCACCCTGGTCCTGACCTGCGACATCCTCGACCCGGCCACCATGCAGGCGTATTCGCGCGACCCGCGCGGCGTCGCCAAGCGCGCCGAGGCCTACCTGAAGGCCAGCGGCATCGCCGAGGAAGCCTTCTTCGGTCCCGAGCCCGAGTTCTTCATCTTCGACTCGGTGCGCTACGGCAACGAGATGGGCCACACCTTCTTCCACATCGACTCGGAAGAGGCGCACTGGAACTCCGCCAAGGAGTACGAGGGCGGCAACAGCGGCTACCGTCCGGGCGTGAAGGGCGGCTACTTCCCGGTGGCCCCGGTGGATTCGCTGCACGACATCCGCGCCGAGATGTGCAAGACCCTGGAGCAGGTCGGCATCGAGGTCGAGGTGCACCACCATGAAGTCGCGAACGCCGGCCAGTGCGAGATCGGCACCAAGTTCAACTCGCTGGTCAAGAAGGCCGACGAGCTGCTGATGCTCAAGTACATCGTCAAGAACGTCGCCTTCCGCAACGGCAAGACCGCGACCTTCATGCCCAAGCCGATCGTCGGCGACAACGGCAGCGGCATGCACGTGCACCAGTCGCTGGCGAAGGACGGCAAGAACCTGTTCTCGGGCGACGGTTACGGCGGCCTGAGCCAGCTGGCCCTGTGGTACATCGGCGGCGTGTTCAAGCACGCGCGCGCGATCAACGCGTTCACCAACGCCAGCACCAACAGCTACAAGCGCCTGGTGCCGGGCTTCGAAGCGCCGGTGATGCTGGCCTACTCGGCGCGCAACCGCTCGGCGAGCTGCCGCATCCCGTTCGTGTCCAACCCCAAGGCGCGCCGCATCGAGTTCCGCTTCCCGGATCCGGTGCAGTCGGGCTACCTGACCTTCGCCGCGCTGATGATGGCCGGCCTGGACGGCATCAAGAACCAGATCGACCCGGGCGAGCCGAGCGACAAGGACCTGTACGACCTGCCGCCGGAGGAAGAGAAGAACATCCCGACCGTGTGCCACAGCCTCGACCAGGCCCTGGACGCGCTCGACAAGGATCGCGACTTCCTGAAGGCCGGCGGCGTGTTCGACGACGACTTCATCGACGGCTACATCGCGATGAAGATGAAGGAGGTCACCCAGTTCCGCGCGGCGACCCACCCGCTCGAGTACCAGCTGTACTACGCCAACTGATCCAACCCGCACGGCCGCATCACTGATGCGGCCGTGTCGTTTGCGGGGGCGGTGAACCGGACGCAGACCCGGTCCCGCCACCGGTCGCGGGCCGCGGGGGCGGCCGCATCCACCGACAACCAGGAGGACGAAAAACGACGGGCCAGGTCCGTCGCGGGCCCGTGCGGCCCGGAGAAAGCGCACGGCGCGCAGACCGCCGGCGCATGCGAACGAAGCAATGACCACGGGAGGGGCCACCGCTTATGAGGAGCCCGCGTCATGTCGTCCAGCATCAACAACAAGAAAGCACGTGGTTCGATCCGCAAGGGGAAGGCGCCGGCCGCCATCGTGGCGCTGCTGGTCGCGATGGGCATGGGCCAGGCCCATGCCGGGGAGTGGTCGGGGTCGGTGACGCTGACCAGCGATTACCTGTTCCGGGGCATCACGCAGACCAACGAGGAGCCGGCCCTGCAGGGCGGCATCGAGTACGCGACCGACGGCGGGTTCTACGTCGGCGGCTGGGGCAGCAGCATCAGCTGGCTGTCGGATTCCGATCCGGACATCTCCAGCCAGGTCGAGCTGGACGGCTACCTCGGGTTCCGCGGGGACTTCGGCGACAGCGGCTTCGGCTGGGACGTCGGTGCCATCTACTACTGGTACCCCGGCGACTATCCGTCCGGCTTCAACAGCGCGGATACCACCGAGGTCTACTTCGGGCTCGGCTGGTCGTTCCTGTCGGCCAAGTACTCCTACGCGGTCACCGACCTGTTCGGCATCCCGGATTCGGATGGCAGCAGTGCGCTCGACCTCGGCGCGAGCTGGGAATTCGTGCCGAGCTGGACCTTCGACGCCGCGGTCGGCAAGCAGTGGGTCGAGAACGTCGATGGCGGCGACTACGCCTACTGGAAGCTCGGCGTCGGCAAGGCGTTCGAGAACGGCTTCGACATCGCGGTCGCCTACAACGACGAGGACCTGATCGGCCCGGACGCCACCTGGACCTTCGCGCTCACCAAATCGTTCTGACACCCACCTTCACCGGCAGCGGGGGCTGCCGCCACGGAGCATGTGAATGAAACTGATCACCGCCATCATCCGGCCGTTCAAGCTCGACGAGGTGCGCGAAGCGCTCACCGAAGTCGGCGTGTCCGGCATCACCGTCACCGAGGTCAAGGGCTTCGGTCGGCAGAAGGGGCATACCGAGCTTTACCGCGGCGCCGAGTACGTCGTCGACTTCCTGCCCAAGCTCAAAGTTGAGTGCGCCGTCCCGGACAGCCTGCTCGATGCCGCGCTCGAAGCGGTGCAGGCCGGCGCGCGCACCGGCAAGGTCGGCGACGGCAAGGTCTTCGTCAGCCACCTCGAGGCGACCATCCGCATCCGCACCGGGGAGATCGACGATGACGCACTTTGATTCCGACACGAGGCACGCGATGAACACGCTCGATGCAGCCACCCCGTCCCGTCGTGCGTGGGGACGCACGGCGGCCCGCCTCATGCCGTTCGCAGGCCTGCTGGTGGCCACCGCCGCGCAGGCACAGGACGGCCTGGCCCAGGCAGCCGATGCCGCGGCCGCGGCCGCGCCGATCGTCGACAAGGGCGACGTCGCCTGGCTGATGGTGTCGACCCTGCTGGTGGTGCTGATGACCATCCCGGGCCTGGCCCTGTTCTACGGGGGCCTGGTGCGTGCCAAGAACGTGCTGTCGGTGCTGATGCAGGTGACCGCGGTGTTCTCGGTGATCGTGCTGCTGTGGGCGATCTACGGCTATTCGCTCGCCTTCGGCGGCGAAGGCCTGATCATCGCCGGCTTCGACAAGCTGTTCCTGGCGGGCGTCACGCCCGATTCGCTGGCCGACACCTTCACCGACAACGTGAAACTGCCCGAGTACGTGTTCATCGCGTTCCAGGCGACGTTCGCGGGCATCACCACGGCGCTGATCGTCGGCTCCTTCGCCGAGCGCATCAAGTTCAGCGCGGTGCTGCTGTTCTCGGTGCTGTGGTTCACCTTCGCCTACCTGCCGATCGCGCACATGGTCTGGGGTGCCGGTGGCTACCTGCTCGGCCACGGCGCGCTGGACTTCGCCGGCGGCACGGTGGTGCACATCAACGCCGCGGTCGCGGGCCTGGTGGGCGCGTGGATGATCGGCAAGCGCACCGGCTACGGCCGCGAGGCGATCAAGCCGCACAACCTGACCTTCACCATGGTCGGCGCGGCGCTGCTGTGGGTGGGCTGGTTCGGCTTCAACGCCGGCTCCAACCTCGAGGCGACCTCGGGTGCGGCGCTGGCCTTCCTCAACACCCTGCTGGCCCCGGCGGCGGCGGCGCTGTCGTGGAGCGCGGTGGAAGCGATCACCAAGGGCAAGCCGTCGATGCTGGGTGCGGCCTCGGGCGTGGTCGCCGGCCTGGTCGCGATCACCCCGGCTTGCGGCAGCGTCGGCCCGATGGGCGCGATCCTGATCGGCCTGATCGCCGGTGCCCTCTGCGTGTGGGGCGTCACCGGCCTGAAGCGCCTGCTCAACGCCGATGACTCGCTCGACGTGTTCGGCGTGCACGGCCTGGGCGGCATCATCGGCGCGATCCTGACCGGCGTGTTCACCGCACCCGGCCTGGGCGGCACCGGCGGCGATGATTTCTCGATCGGCGCGCAGGTATGGGTGCAGACGCTGGGTGTACTGATCACCATCGGCTGGTCGGGCCTGGTGGCCCTGGTCGCCTTCTTCATCGTCAAGGCCACCGTCGGCCTGCGCGTGAACGAGGAGACCGAGCGCGAAGGCCTGGACATCAACTCGCACGGCGAATCCGCTTACGAGAGCTGATCGCGACCCGTTCCCCTCCCAGGGAAACGCAGCGGGCCGGGCGGGCAACCGTCCGGCCCGTTGCACGTCAGGGGTGCGCGTGGTGTTCGAGCAGCCCGGCGAAGCCGTTCGCGAAGCGCCGCGCATCGCACAGGCCGCTGTCGACGAGGCGTTCGCGCAGCGTGGTGCGCAGTTGCCGGCGTCCGTCGACATCGGTGGCCCAGCGGCGCGCGAGGGCGACGAAGGCCGCGTCGTCGTCGGCGATCCAGTCGTCGAGGCCGGCCTGGCGCAGGATCGAGGCACCACTCCGTGCGGCCATGCGGACGCCCGGCCGGGTCAGCACCGGCACGCCCTGCCAGAGGGCCTGCAGGGTGGTGGTGCCGCCATTGAACGGCAACGGGTCCAGGGCGATGTCGATGCGGTCGTACAGCGCGAGGAAGTCGGAGGGGCGTGCCGTCACCGGCGGCCAGAGGTCGAGCCGGTCGGGCGCGAGGCCGGCCGCCACGAAGCGCGCGCGGATGCGCTCGCGGGTACCGGCGTCGGCCAGCCCCAGGGCACACAACGCGAGGCGGCTGCCGGGCACCGCGTCCACGGTGCGCGTCCACAATGCGACGGTGCGCGGCGACAGCTTCGCCAGGTGGTTGAAGCTGCCGAAGACCACCGGGCCGTCGTTGCGTGCCGCGACAGGCGGGGCCTCGTTTGGCGGCAGGTGGCACAGGAAACTGTCCGGGAGCTGCAATGCGGTACGGGCCGACGGCGTGCCCGGCGGCAGGTTCGCCGCATCACCGATCACGCCGTCGCAGCTCGCGAAGCCCGGGTCGAACAGATAGCCCAGCCAGCCGTACTGCCGCGCCGCGACGCGGCTGGCGAGCAGTTGCGGCCGGCTGCCCGAGGTGTGGCCGGCGAGGTCGAGCAGCACGTCGATACCGGCCTGGCGCATCAGCCCCGCGACGTCTGCGTCGCTGCGGCCGCGGATGTCGTGCCAGCCGGTTGCCAGGGTCCGCAGGCGCGCGCTGGCCGCATCCGGCGCGCCATCGCTGAAACACAGCAGCTGCAGGCGCGCCGGGTCGTGGCCGGCGAGCAGGGGCTCGACGAACTGGCCGACGGGATGCCGGCGCAGGTCGGGCGAGAGCAGGGCCACCCGCAAGGGCCGCGTGCCCGGTACCGGCAACGCGGCGGGCGGCGGCAGGCGCAGGGGCGGGATGCCGCGCGCAAGGGCCTGGTGCGCGTCGAGCGTGGCCCGCGCGGCAGCCGTGGCCTCGCCGGCGCTGGCCGGCTCGTCCAGGTACAGGCGGGCCAGCGCGGCCAACTGCCGTGCCGCGAGCGCGGATGTGCTGCGGGTGGCGGCGTCGGCGTCCTCCGCTGCGCGGTCCGCGTCCCCGGCGAACAGCCGGGCATCCGCGCGCGCCAGGCGGCTGCCCCAGTCGGCCGGGTTGCGCGCGATCGCCGCGTTCGCCGCGGCGATCGCGTCTTCGATCCTGAGCTGGTCGCGCAGTGCTTCGGCCAGCAGGGCGGTGGCCAGCGGATCGCCGGGCTGCAAGGCCAGCGCGCGCCGTGCGGCGGCTTCGACGCCGGCCGCATCGCCGCCCAGCTTCGCCTCCGCCGCCCGCAACGCGTGGACCTCCGCGTCGTCCTGACAGGCGTGTTCGAGCACGTCGAGCGCCTGTGCGGCCAGCGCGCGTAGCTGCTGGTGCAGCGCGAGGCGTGCGAGCAGTTTCAAGGACTGCGGCCACGGGGGCGAGGCGGTGAGGGCCGCCTGCAGGCCCTGCAGGGCGGCGCCGACATCGCCGCGTTGCAGCTGTTGCCGGGCCTGGGAGGTGCAGTGCGCATCCATTCGGGGAGTCTATCCGCTCGCCGCTGCACTAAGATGGTGCGATGCGCGCGCCGCTGCCTTCCGATGACGCTTTCGACGCCCTGACCACGCCGCTCGCATGGTGCGATGCGGAGGGTGGCATCGTCGCCTGCAACGCCGCCATGTCGCGCTGGCTGGGCGTCAGCGCGCGGCGCCTGCAGGGCTGGCCGATGGCCGCGCTGGATGCCGGCGATGGCCGCCTTGCGCAGGCCCTGGAGCGCCAGCCGGCCGGCGACGCACCGCTGCGGATCCGCCGCACGCGACTGCGCTTCACCGACCATGAAGAGTGCTTCGCCGACGTCTGGCTGACCCGCCATGCCGACGGCGGCTGGCAGCTGGAAGCGCATCCGGTCGACGAGTTCCCCGGCGACGACCCCGCCCTGCTGTTGCCCTCGGTCCTGTCGGCGTCGCTGAAGGGCCTGGCGCATGAGCTGCGCAACCCGCTGGCCGGGCTCAAGGGCGCGGCCCAGTTGCTCGCACGCCGGGTCGACGACGATGAGTCGCGCGAGCTGGTGGCCCTGGTCGAGGACGAGGTCGCGCGGCTGGCGGCCCTGGTCGACCAGTTGTTGAGCCCTTCGCCATCGCGCCCGCATGCACCGCTGAACATCCACGCGGTGCTCGAGCGCGTGCTGCGCCTGGCCGAGAACGATGCCGGCTGGGCGGTGCGCCTGCTGCGCGACTACGACCCCAGCCTGCCCGAACTGATGGGCGATGCCGACCGGCTGGTGCAGGCGGTGCTGAATCTTGCGCGCAATGCGCTGGAGGCCGGCGCCACCCACGTCACCCTGCGTACCCGGGCCGAGCATGGCGTGCGGATCGGTGATGACGTGCACCCGATGGCGATGCGGCTGGAAATCGTCGACGACGGCCACGGCGTGCCGGATGCCCTCGCCGAACGCCTGTTCCTGCCGCTGGTGTCCGGGCGCGCGGAAGGCAGCGGGCTGGGCCTGGCATTGGCGCAGCAGGTCGCGCGCGAGCACCGCGGCTCGCTCGCCTACCGGTCGCGCCCCGGGCATACCGTGTTCACCCTGCTGTTGCCGCTGCCGGCGACGGTGGCCGAGGAGGTCGCGGCATGAGTCGCATCTGGGTGGTCGACGACGACCGCAGCGTCCGCTTCGTACTGGCCGCGGCCCTGCGCCAGGCAGGACACGACACCACCGAGTTCGGCAGCGCGGCGCTGGCCCTGGCCGCACTCGAGGGCGCGTCGCCGCCCGACCTGCTGTTCACCGACGTGCGCATGCCGGGCGACGATGGCCTGGTCCTGCTCGACAAGCTGAAGCAGGCCCACCCCGCGCTGCCGGTGGTGGTGATGAGCGCCTATACGGACGTGGCCAGCACCGCCGGTGCCTTCCGTGGGGGCGCGCACGAGTTCCTGTCCAAGCCCTTCGATCTCGACGAGGCGGTGGGCCTGGTCGCACAGGCCCTCGGTCCCGTCGAAGATGACGCGCCCACCGTCCCCGTGGACGATCCCGCCGGTCCCCCGGGCGCGGCCGAAGCCGACGCGCTGGTCGGCGACACGCCGGCCATGCGCACCCTGTTCCGGGCGATCGGTCGTCTGGCGCAGGCGCCGTTGTCGGTGCTCGTCACCGGCGAGACCGGCACCGGCAAGGAGCTGGTCGCGCGTGCGCTGCACCGCGAGTCGCCCCGCGCAGGACGCCCCTTCGTCGCGCTCAACACCGCGGCGATCCCGGCGGAGCTGCTGGAGAGCGAGCTGTTCGGCCACGAGGCCGGGGCCTTCACCGGCGCGAGCAAGCGCCACGTCGGCCGTTTCGAACAGGCTGACGGCGGCACCCTGTTCCTCGACGAGATCGGCGACATGCCGTTGCCGCTGCAGACGCGCCTGTTGCGCGTGCTGGCCGAGGGCGAATTCTTCCGTGTCGGCGGCCGCGAACTGATCCGGGTCGACGTGCGTGTCGTCGCCGCGACCCACCAGGCGCTGGACCGGCTGGTCGAGCAGGGCCGCTTCCGCGCGGATCTCCTGCACCGGCTCGACGTGGTGCGCCTGCAGTTGCCGCCCCTGCGCGATCGCCGCGACGACATCCCCCGCCTGGCGGAGCGCTTCCTGGCGGCTGCCGCCCGGCGCTTCAAGGCACTGGCCAAGCGCCTGTCGAAGCCGGCCCTGCAGCGCCTGCTGGCGCATGACTGGCCCGGCAACGTGCGCGAGCTGGAGAACCTGTGCTGGCGCGTGGCCGCGCTGGCGCCCGCGGACACGATCCAGGTGGCCGACGTAGAGGCGGCGCTCGGTCGCGGCGCCGCCGATGCCCCGCCACCGCCCGCGGCACGTTGGGAGGGGGCGCTGGCGGAATGGGCCCGCGAGGCTCTCGCGGCGGGCGAAGGGCGCATCCATGCGCGCGCCGTCGACCGGCTGGAGCACTGCCTGTTCGAGGTGGCGCTCGCGCATACCGGCGGGCGTCGCGCGGAAGCCGCGCAGCGGCTGGGACTGGGACGCAATACCCTCGCGCGCAAGCTGCGGCCGGGCAAGCCGCGCGCATGACGTCCGCGGATTCACCCGCGATGAACCCCTTCCCACGTAGCGTGGCCCCCACTTCGTTGCGCGTGTCGAACCCGAAGGCACGCCGTACCTGCCAAGGAGAGTTTGAGATGACGCGATCCCCTTCCCCCGTCCTTCGTCCGGCCCGCGTGCTCGCCACGGCCGCCGCCGTGGCGCTGCTGGCCGCCTGCGGCAGCACGCCCGAGCCGAAGCCGGAGGCGCCGCCGGCGGCGGCCCCCGTGTCCACCGCCCAGGCCGGCGAGGTCATCCTGACCGCGGCTTCGGCCAGCCTGGTCAGCGGCCGGCTCAACCTGCGTCCCGGCGCCGACGGCGTGTACCTCGGCGGCGAGATCGGCGGACTGACGCCCGGCGGTCTGCACGCCATCCACATCCATGAGACCGGCGACTGCAGCGCGGTGGATGCGAGCAGTGCCGGCGGCCACTTCAACCCGGCCGGCAACCCGCATGGACGGGTCGGCCAGGGCCCGCACCACGGCGGCGACATGGACAACATCAATGCCAACGGCGAGGGCGTGGCGCAGGTCAACGTGCATGCCGAGGGCGTCACCCTGGGTGGTGGGGCGTTCAACGACGTCGACGGGCGCGCGGTGATCGTGCATGCGGCCGCCGACGACTACACCAGCCAGCCGTCCGGGAACGCCGGCAAGCGCGTTGCCTGCGGCGTGATCCGGGTGACCCGCTGAGCGCTCCAGTGACGCATTTGCGCATCCGCGACGCGGCCGTGGGCGATGCGGTCCTGCTGGCCGAATGGGCGTCCGCCATGGCCTGGGAGACCGAGCACAAGCGGCTGGACGCCGAAACCGTGCTGGCCGGGGTCCGCGCGGGCATCGCCGATCCGTCCCGGGCCCGGTACCTGGTGGCCATGCAGGACGCCCCGGTGGCGGGCAACGAGGTGGTCTCGGTCCCGGTCGGCACGCTGATGCTCACGCGCGAATGGAGCGACTGGCGCAACGGGGACTGGTGGTGGATACAGAGCGTCTACGTGGCACCGGCGCATCGGCGCGCGGGCGTGTACCGCGCGCTGTACCGCCATGTCGAGGCGCAGGCGCGCGCTACGCCCGGCGTGATCGGCCTGCGGCTGTACGTGGAACGCGAGAACGAAAATGCCCAGCGCACTTACCGCGCGCTGGGCATGGACGACGCCGGCTACCGCATCTTCGAAGCCGGGTTCTGAGGCGACCTCGCCCCGCCATCCCGGCGGGGCGTCCGCGCGCCGACCTCAGAGCGCGTCCCGGCAGCCTTCGGCGCTGTCGCAGTGGACGAAGTTGACCGCGACGCCATGGGCGCCCAGCACGGCGGCGATCTGGTGCTGGCGTGCCTGGAAATGCTGGTAGCGCCGCTCCAGGCGGTCACGACCGTCGGGCGTGTCGCAGGGCGTGCCGGGGGCGTAGCGGGCATGCCACGCCTGGGGGCTGAACAAGGCGATCCGGGCCTCGCCTCCGGCGTAGTGGACCAGCGGCTCCGGCGGGGCATCCAGCCATGCGTCGCCGTCCGGTTCGAGCAGTGCGGTTTCCAGCACCGGCCACAGCGCGCCGAGGCCGGCATGGTCGTACTGCATCGAGGTCATCGCGGTGAGGTCGTGGATGGTCAGGTAGCGCGCGTGCTCCACCCGGACGCCGAAGGCCACCTGTGCGTCGAGCGCGGTTTCGGCGCCGGCCATGCCCTGCTCCAGCAGCACCGCCTCCAGCCGGTCGCCGACCGGTTCGACGTCCCCGGGGACGCCGGACAGCAGGAAGGGCACCAGCCGCAAGGTGCCGCCCAGGTGGTCGGGCGAGGGCATCAGGGCGCCGGGCAGGCGTTCGTCATGGCTGCCGAAGGCGATCACGCGACCACCGTGGGTACCGTCGCGCGGGGCGCGGGCGGCCAGTTCGTCCAGTTGGTGATGGAGGGGCCAGCCGGGGCGCAGCAACTCCACCGGATCGTAGTGGGCGCCCACCATGACCAGGTCCAGGCGCGAGGCCTCCGGTTCCAGCGCCTCCAGGTCCGCGGCGATGCGGGCGGCCAGGTGGCCGGCGTCGCCCTGCGGCAGTCCTGTCCGCGCGACCTCGGCTCCGGCGGTCAGCTCCAGCGCGAGCGCGCCCAGCACGTGCAAGGGGGCGAGGGCGGCGTCGCGTGCGGGATCGGAGGCATCGATCATCGGAGGATACGGTACCGTTTGGTTGATGGGGGAGGCGGCGCTACACTCGCCGGGGCCCCGCGGTTCCGCGAGGTGTCGACGCGCGATATTCATTATGCCCCCACGCCGTGAAGAGCATTCTAGTTCCACGGCCCGATGACCAAGCCCGAGGTGTCCCGATGCAGCCAACCCGTCCCGTCGCCGTGCTCGGCGGAGTCCGCATTCCGTTCTGTCGCCAGAACACCGCCTATGCGGACGTCGGCAACCTCGGCATGTCGGTGCGCACGCTCGGGGCGCTGGTCGAGAAGTTCGGGCTGCACGGGCAGCAGTTGGGCGAGGTCGCGATGGGCGCGGTCATCAAGCACAGCAGCGACTGGAACCTCGGCCGCGAGGCGGCGCTGTCGTCCGGCCTGTCGCCACTGACGCCCGGCATCACCCTGCAGCGCGCGTGCGGAACTTCGCTGGATTCCATCATCACGGTCGGCAACAAGATCGCCACCGGGCAGATCGAGGCCGGCATCGGCGGCGGTTCGGACACCACCTCGGACGTGCCGATCGTCTACGGCAAGTCGCTGCGCCGCCGCCTGCTGCAGGCCAATGCCGCGCGCGACATGAAGGGCCGCCTCGCCGCGTTCAAGGGCTTCTCGCTGCGCGAACTCAAGCCCGAGTTCCCGGGCGTGGCCGAGCCGCGCACCGGCAAGAGCATGGGCCAGCACTGCGAGGACATGGCCAAGCAGTGGAACATCGGCCGCGAAGCGCAGGACGCCTGGGCGCTGTCCTCGCACCAGAAACTCGCCGCGGCCTACGATCGCGGCTTCATGGACGACCTGGTGGTGCCGTTCCGGGGCGTCTCGCGCGACAACAACCTGCGCGCCGACTCGACGCTGGAGAAGCTGGCGACGCTGAAGCCCGCCTTCGACCGGGTGTCGGGACGCGGCACCCTGACCGCGGCCAACTCCACGCCCCTCACCGACGGCGCGTCGGCCTGCCTGCTCGCTTCGGACGACTGGGCGCGCGCGCGCGGCCATGAGCCGTTGTGCTACCTGCGTGACGCGCAGGTGGCGGCGGTCGACTTCGTGCACGGCGAGGGCCTGCTCATGGCCCCGACCGTGGCCGTGCCGGAGATGCTGAAGCGCCATGGCCTCACCCTGCAGGACTTCGACTTCTACGAGATCCATGAAGCCTTCGCCGCGCAGGTGCTGTGCACGCTGCGGGCGTGGGAGAGCGAGGAGTACTGCCGCACGCGGCTGGGCCTGGACGCGGCGATGGGTGCGATCGATCCGGCCCGGATCAACCCGAACGGCTCGTCGCTGGCCGCGGGCCATCCCTTCGCCGCCACCGGTGCGCGCATCGTGGCCGCGGCCGCGAAGGAACTGAAGGCCCGTGGGGGTGGCCGCTGCCTGGTGTCGATCTGCACCGCCGGCGGCATGGGCGTGGTGGCGATCCTGGAGCGTTGAGGGCATGCGTGCGGTCATGCACCGCGCGCGCCCCGCGAAGCACCGATAGCAGGCGGACGCGCCCCGGACATGCGCCGGGGTGAGGCGCCGCCGCGGGTAACGCCGCCCGGCTCAGCCGCGCAGTCGCGGCAGCCCGTGTTCGTCGCGTTCCTCGATCGCGGCCTGGTCATGGATCTTCTGGCGCAGGTCGCGTCCCGGCAGGTCCACGGGGGCGTCGCCGCGCGCGACGCGCAGCGCATTCTGGTAGCACTGGCGGGCGCGGGCGTCGTCGCCGAAGCGGGCGAATCCGTGGCCCAGCTCTTCCCAGGCCGCCGCGTTGCCGCCCTGGGCCAGCGCGCGGTGCAGGTATTCCTCCGCCTGCGACCACTGGCCCTTCGCGCGGTGCAGGCGGGCCAGTGTCAGCAGCAGCCCCGGGCTGGCCGGGTGGGCCTGGAGCCAGCGCTGGGCGTGCTCGAGCCGCGCATCGATCCGGCCGATCTGCAGCTCGCCGTACAGTCCGGCCAGGGCATCGCTCCATCGACTGTCGAGGGCGTTCTCGATGCTGCCGGCGGCGGCATCCTCCCAGCGCAGCGCCGCGGCGCGTTCCGCATAGGCGGACACGGCGGCGGGATCGGTCCTCAGCGCCTTCGGCAGTGCATCCCAGCGATCGGCGAGGACATTGGCGTCGGCGGCCTCGCGCAGGCCAGCCTCGGCCCATTGCGCCTCCCATAGCGCGAGGCGGCGTTCCGGGACGGCCTGCTGGTGGCGCAGCGCACCGAGCAGCGCGTAGGCATCCCCCGCGCGCCCCAGCGCGGCGAGACTCTCCGCACGCAGCGCAAGTCCGCGCGGCGGCAGCGGCTGCGCGGCGGCCTCGTCGAGGGCCGCGAGGGCATCGGCGGGACGGCTTTCGCGCAGGGCCAGCTCGGCGGTTGCCAGCGCGAAGGTGGCGGGTTGGGCGTCGGCCAGGGGCGCCAGATGGCGCCGGGCGGCGTCGGCGTCGCCCCGGCCGCTGGCCGCGTGGGCCGCGCCGATGCGGGCGATGGTGGCGGATTCGCGTCCGGAGGCCGCGGCATCGAGCAGCTTCTCGCCCTTGGTCCAGTGCCCGTGGTGCACCGCCTGCAGGCCATCGATCAACCGCGCGCGCGCCGCCTTCTTGCGGCGCCGCCGCAGCATCACGAAGGGCGCGCTGAGCACGCGCCATGCCACCCACAGCGCGACCAGTGCCGCGACCAGCAGCACCAGCGTGTAGGAGAGCGACTTGTGGTACGTCCAGTTGGCGAAACTGACGACCACCTCCCCGGGGTCCTGTGCCAGCAACTGGGCCACCAGCGCCCCGGCGAGGGCGAGGATGATCCAGAACAACAGGCTGCGGAACAGGTTCATGGGACCTCCGTCACGGGGGGCGCCACGACGGTCTGCCGCAGCTGCTGCAGTGTGCTGCCCAGCGCGGGAACTTCGAGTGAAACCGGTTGCGCGGCCAATGTTTCGAGCGCCTGCTGCCGTGCGTCCAGTTCCGCCGATGCCGGCCACAGCCGCTTCAATCCCTCGCTCGCGCGGGCCAGCGCGGTGCGGTACGCCACCGCGTCGCGACGTTCGGCGGCGGCACGGGCCAGGCTCAGTTCGAGCTGCAGGGCGGCGCGTGCATCGGCGCGTTCGGCCGGCAGGGTGGCGACGACGCGGTCCCGGGGCTGGATGTCGAACACGTTGGAGAAGGCACGCTTCCACCAGGGACCGCCGGGCACGTCGCGGCGGGGGTCGGCGGTGGCGGGGGCCGTGTCCAGGGCCGCGGCGAACTGCGCGATGCCCGCGAGGGCGGCGTCGCGCGGGTCCTCGCCCAGTGCCTCGATGGCCTGTTGCTCCTGCATCAGGGCCTGCCGCAGGTTGACCAGCGACGGATCGCCCAGCGTGTCCAGCGCCTGCGCCGCCAGCGCGTAGTTCCGGCGCGCGCCGTCCACGTCGCCCGTCGCGCGCAGGCGTTGCTCGCCCAGCAGCAGCAACAGCTCCACCTCTTCGAGACGCAGTGCCTGGGCGTGGCTGCGCGCGGGGTCCGACCACTGCGCGATGCTGTCTTCCAGAAGCGTGGCGCGCTGGCCAATACCCAGCAGTTCATCGCGCATGACCCTGTTGGTGTTGTCGGCCTGCTTCAGGCGCTGCGCCTGCGCGCGCTGGTTGTCCTGGAGCGCGTCGAGGCGCTGGTTGAGCGCGTCGATGCGCCGGTCGGCGGCGACCACGGCGGCATGTTCGCTGGCACCGCGCGCCTCCAGGTCCTGCCACGCATGCCAGGCGTAGGCACCCGCGGCACCCAGGACCACGAGGACCACCAGCGCCAGGATCCAGCCACCGCCGCGGCGGCGGGGCGACGGGGTGGGACGTTCTGCGCTTTCGGACACGGGCGTGCATCACGGTCGGGGGGATGCGGCCATGCTACCGGATGGCCGTGTGCCCGGCATCGCGGCCGAGGCCGGGTCAGCGAGCCGGGTGGGTGCGGACTGCCGCCACCAGTTGCGCGGGACGTGGCCCGTTCGCCACGCGGATGTGCTCGAAGCCGGCTGCCCGCGCAGTCTCGGCGAGCCGCTTGCTCGCCGCCACCGCCGCCATGCCACGCAGCCGTTCTCCGGCCGGTGCGGGCAGCACCTGCAGTACATGCTGGAGTGCCTCCGCGCTGCTGACGGCCACCACGCCGGGTGCGGTCGCCTCCAGCAGGGCGGCGACCGCCCGGGGCGAGGGTGCGTGCGGTACGCGCCGGTAGATGTCCGCCCGCACGACCCGTGCGCCCCGTGCCTCCAGCGCGGGTTGCAGCCGACCGCGTCCGCCCGGCGCCGTGACCAGGCCGACCGCGTGCCCGGCCACGGTCTGCAGTATGGGCAGGTCCAGCAGCCCCTCACTGTCCATGCGCGCCGGTGAGATGACGCCCCGGATGCCCAGGCGGCGCAGCGCGGCCGCGGTACCGCTGCCCACCGCGACCGCGCTGTCGATCGTCGATCCGGACACGCGGGCCCGGGCGGCCCGCACGGCTTCCGGGCTGGTGAATATCACGACGGCGGCGCCGAGGGCGGCCTCCAGCGAAGCCTGGGCGGTCACATCGCAGACAGGTTCGATGCGACAGCTCGACAATGCGATCAGCCCGCCGCCGTGCCGGCGTGCCGCGGCGCGAAGGGCACCGTGGCGGCCGGCGGGCCGGAGCGAGACGATGTTCCACGGCGTGCGCGGGGGCGATGGCATGCTGCAAAGCTTGGCACAGGCCGGCCGACGATACGCCAGCGCACAGACGCATTGCCGGCCGAGCCTGTACCCTGCCGCCTCCCCACGCCGTCCCGTCCCATGCCCGAAACCGCCCCCGCGCCGGCCGCCGATCCGCTGGCCCGTCTCGCGTCGCACTACGCCTCGATGCCGCCGGTTGCGGCGATGGATATCCGCGTCGACCACTACGATGGCCGCTGCCTGCGCGTCACTGCCCCGCTGGAGCGCCACGTCAACGACAAGGGGTGTGCGTTCGGTGGCAGCCTGGCATCGCTGATGACGCTCGGCGGATGGGGCCTGGTGTCGCTGCAGGTCGAGGCGGCGGGCCTGGACGCCGACATCTACGTCGCCGACAGCCAGATCGGCTATCTGCGTCCGCTGTTCGCCGACCTCACGGTCGAGGCCGAAGCGGGGCCGCATGCGGACTGGGACGCGTTCATGGACATGCTGCGCGCGCGCGGCCGGGCCCGCATCCACGTGGTCGCCCACGCGCGGTTGCCCGAGGGCGGCGCGGCGACCGAATTCGCCGGCCGCTACGTCGCGATCCTGAGACGCTGACCGACGACGCGGCAATCGCATCCCGACCCGGGTAGGATGCGGTGCCATCACCAGAACAGTCGCTGCCCGGGAGCTCCGATGCGTCCAACCGTCCACACGCTGTCCGCCTTCGTCATGCTGCTGTCCGCCCTGCTGCTTGCGTCCTGTGCGAGCACGCTGGGACCGGTCAACGACAGCCTGCAGAAGACCCAGTACGCGTGGGCGGGGGCGATCCGCTGGGGCGACTTCGAAGGGGCATGGGGCGTGGTCGACCCGGCCTACCGGGCGGCCAACCCCCTGACCGACCTGGAAATGGAGCGCTACCAGCAGGTCCAGATCTCCTCCTACCGCGAACTGGCCTCGACGGCCGACCTGCAGGGCGGCTATGCCGGCCGCGACATTGAGATCGGGGTCATCAACCGGCACACCCTGGCCGAGCGGACCGTCCGCTACCGGGAGGAGTGGCGATACGACGCCATCGACAAGCAGTGGTGGCTGACCAGCGGCATGCCGGACCTCTGGCAGGGGCAGTGACCGCGCCTTTTGCGCCGTCCGCCGCGCTGGGCGACAATCCCGGCCCCGCTTGCCTGGTTTGATCCGTGGACTTCGACGCATTGCTGGCCTTCCTGGGCCGCCACCCCTACCTTTCGCTGGGCCTTGCCGGCCTGACCGTCGCGCTCGTCTATACCGAGGTCGCGCGGCTGTTCCGCGGCTTCCGGACCGTCCGTCCCGCCGAACTGACCGGCCTGATCAATGCCGAAAACGCGCTCGTCGTGGACCTCTCGTCCAGTGCCGACTACGAGAAGGGCCACATCATCGGCAGCAAGTCCGTCCAGCCCAGCCAGTTCGACCCGGAAAGCAAGTTGCTGGCAGGCGTGAAGCACCTTCCGGTCGCCCTGGTCTGCCGCAATGGCATGGCTTCGTCCGCGGCCGCCAAGCGCCTGAAGAAAGCCGGTTTCGAGCAGGTCTACTGGCTCGACGGCGGGGTGCAGGCCTGGCAGGCCGCCGACCTGCCGCTGGTCAAGGGGCGTCGCTGAGCGCCACCGGTCACGGATTCGGCCCCGTCCCGCCCGGCGGCCCTTGCAAGCCCGCCAGCCGCCCCCACCTGCGTTGACGGGGGAGCGCGGGGGCCGTGTCGGGCGCGTGCGACAATCCCGCGTCCATACACCTTCATCTACTAGCGAACACCTGGAGTCACCGAAATGGCCGAAGAGCAGAACAACGGCGCCGTCGCGCCGGCCGAGAACGCCGCCACCCCGTCCAACCCGCAGTTCTCGATCGAGAAGATCTACGCCAAGGACGTGTCCTTCGAGGCCCCGGGGGCCCCGGCCGTGTTCAACGAGCAGGAACAGCCCCAGCTGCAGATGAACATGAACCAGGGCGTGCAGCGCCTGAACGACAACGCCTTCGAGGTCGTGCTGGGCATCACCCTGACCTGCAAGATCGGCGAGAAGTCGATCTACCTGGCGGAAGTGAAGCAGGCCGGCGTCTTCGGCCTGGTCGGGTTCGACCCGCAGACCCTCGACGCGCTGCTCGGCAGCCATTGCCCGGCCGTACTGTTCCCCTACGCGCGCCAGCTGGTCAGCGACCTCATCCAGGCCGGTGGCTTCCCGCCGTTCTACCTGCAGCCGATCAACTTCGACGCCCTGTACGCCGAAGGCCTGCGCCAGCGCCAGGCCCAGGCCCAGCAGGGCGAGGCCGGCAACCTGGCCGACGCCGACGCGGCGGGCAACGCCTGATCGCTGCATGACGCACGACACCGACGTCGCCACCGGCAAATCGCCGGTGGCCGTCCTGGGCGCGGGCTCCTGGGGCACTGCGCTTGCGTCGCTGGCCGCACGCCACGGCCACGCCACCCGGTTGTGGGGCCGTGATGCCGACATTGCCGAGGCGATCAACCGGCGCCACGAGAACAGCCGCTACCTGCCTGGGCACGAACTGCCGGACAACCTGACCGCGACCACCGACATGGCCGAGGCCGTCGAGGGTGCGGGGCTGTTGCTGATCGTGGTGCCTTCGCACGCGTTCGCCGAAGTGGCACGCCAGCTGGCGCCGCTGCGTCCCGAAGGCGTGGGCGTGGCCTGGGCGACCAAGGGTTTCGAACCGGGCAGTGGCCGCTTCCTGCATGAAGTCGCCGCGGATGTCTTCGGCGACGCTGTACCGTTCGCGGTGGTGACGGGGCCGTCCTTCGCCAAGGAAGTCGTGGCCGGACTGCCGACCGCGCTGACCGTCCATTCCGACGATGCCGGCTTCGCCCAACAGGTCGCCGACACCCTGCACGGGCCCGCGTTTCGCGCCTACACCGGCGACGACATGCTCGGCGCCGAACTGGGCGGCGCGATGAAGAACGTGCTGGCCGTCGCCACCGGGGTCGCGGATGGCATGGACCTTGGCCTCAACGCGCGCGCCGGGCTGATCACCCGCGGCCTCAACGAGATGCTGCGGCTGAACCACGCCATCGGCGGCAAGGCCGAGACGCTGATGGGCCTTGCCGGCCTCGGCGACCTGGCCCTGACCTGCACCGGCGACCTCTCGCGCAACCGCCGGCTGGGCCTGGCGCTGGGGCGCGGGCAGAGCATCGACGAGGCGGTGCGAGAGATCGGCCAGGTGGTCGAGTCGATCCAGACCGCGGACGAGGTCATGCGCCAGGCCGAACGCCATGGCATCGAACTGCCGATCTCGCAGGCGGTCCAGGCGGTCCTGCATGGCGACATCACCCCGGGCGAAGGTCTCGCCCTGCTGATGGCGCGCGAGCAGAAGCCCGAGTACCCGCACGGGTTGTTCGAAGGCCGCTGAGCCGGCCTTCGCGGCCGCACGCGGATGGAAGGCGCCCCTGCGGCGCCTTTTCCGTATCCGGAGTCGGTCAGCCGAGCTCCGCCAGCCAGTCGCGCGGCCGCAGGTAGTCGGCCAGCCGCGCCTCGTCGCTGCCCGGCTCGGGCTGGTAGCCGTACTCCCAGCGCACCCGCGGCGGCAGGCTCATCAGGATCGACTCGGTGCGCCCGCCGGACTGCAGGCCGAACAGCGTGCCGCGGTCGTGGACCAGGTTGAACTCGACGTAGCGTCCGCGCCGATATAGCTGGAATTCCCGCTCGCGTTCCCCGTACGGCGTGTCGAGACGGCGTTCGACGATGGGCAGGTAGGCGCGCAGGAAACCGTCGCCGACCGCGCGCTGGTAGCCGAACGCGGACTCGAAGTCGTCGTGCAGGTCGTCGAAGAACAGCCCGCCGACGCCACGCGTCTCGTCGCGATGCTTGAGGAAGAAGTACGCGTCGCACCCGCGCTTGTGGGCCTGGTAGCGTGCTTCGCCGCCATAGGGCTCGCAGACCTCGCGCGCGACGCGGTGCCAGTGCAGCACGTCCTCGTCGAACGGATAGAACGGCGTCAGGTCGAAGCCGCCACCAAACCACCAGGCCACGGTCTCGCCATCGCGCCGGGCGGTGAAATGGCGCACGTTGGCATGCGTGGTCGGCACGTAGGGGTTGCGCGGATGGAACACCAGCGACACCCCGACTGCACGCCAGGATGCGCCCGCCAGTTCCGGCCTTGCCGCGGTTGCCGACGGGGGAAGTTTCGTCCCGGACACGTCCGAGAAGCCGATGCCGGCCTGTTCGAAGACCGCGCCATCGCGCATCACCCGGGTCCGGCCACCGCCGCCTTCAGCGCGCTCCCAGGCATCTTCGCGGAAGCGTGCGGTACCATCGGCGGCTTCGATCGCCTGGCAGATGCGGTCCTGCAGGCCGGTCAGGTAGGTGCGTACATCGTCGAAATCGTTCATGCCGGCCATTCTAAGGCGCCCCTTCGGGGCGATCTTGACCCGCATCAAACCGAGGGCCGGCGGCCGTCGGCCCCGTCGTCCCTCGGCGACAGCGGGGATGGCCCGGGTGCAGCCCCGCGCGTTCGCCGCTAGCATCGGGGCATCCACCCTCGGAGCCCACCATGCGCCCAGCCACCGCGATCCCGCTTGCCCTTTCCACCGCCCTGTCCCTGGCGCTGGCCCTGCCGGCTCCGGCTCGTGCGCAACAGGCAGGCGAGCGGCCGGAGGTCACCGCGGCGGCGAAGGCGGTGGACGACAAGGTCGTCGCATGGCGGCGTGACATCCATGCGAACCCCGAGCTGGGCAACCGGGAGACGCGCACCGCCGCGCTGGTCGCCGACCACCTGCGCGCGCTCGGCCTCCAGCCGAAGACCGGTATCGCCACCACCGGCGTCACCGCGGTGCTGAAGGGCGGCCGCCCGGGCCCGCGCATCGCGCTGCGCGCCGACATGGATGCGCTGCCCGTCACCGAGCGCACCGATCTCCCGTTCGCATCGAAGGTCACCACCACCTTCCGCGGCCAGGAGACCGGCGTGATGCATGCCTGCGGCCACGACGCCCACACCAGCGTGCTGATGGGCGTCGCGGAGGCGCTGGTGGCGATGAAGGACGAGCTGCCGGGCGAAGTGATGTTCATCTTCCAGCCCGCCGAGGAAGGCCCGCCGGACGGCGAGGAGGGCGGTGCGGAGGAAATGCTGGCGCAGGGCATCTTCGGCGACTTCAAGCCCGCGGCGGTGTTCGGCATGCATGTCTTCAGCACGCTGGCCGCCGGCCAGATCGGCGTGCACGCGGGCCCGACGATGGCGGCATCGGACCGCTTCAACATCGTCATCCAGGGCCGCCAGACGCACGGCTCGCGGCCCTGGGGCGGGGTCGACCCGATCGTCGCCGCGGCCGACGTGATCGGCACCGCGCAGACCGTCGTCAGCCGCCGCCAGGACATCTCGAAGCAGCCGGTGGTGGTCAGCTTCGGCGCGATCAACGGCGGCATCCGCTACAACATCATTCCCGACCAGGTGGAGATGGTGGGCACCATCCGCACCTTCGACGAAGGCATGCGCCAGCAGGTGTTCGCCGACCTCACCAACGTCGCCGAGCGCGTCGCCGAAGCGCACGGCGCGACCGCCGTGGCGCAGGTGCCGGACACCAAGGGCAATCCGGTGACGGTCAACGACCCCGCGCTCACCGCGCGCATGCTGCCGAGCCTGCAGAAAGTGGTGGGCGCCGACAACGTGGTCGATCCCGGACTGACGATGGGTGCGGAGGATTTCTCGTTCTACGCCCGCGAGGTGCCCGGCCTGTTCTTCTTCGTCGGCGCGACGCCCAAGGGCACCGACCCGAAGGCCGCACCCAGCAACCATTCGCCCGAGTTCTTCCTCGACGAATCCGCGCTCGACATCGGCGTCCGCGCGATGCTGCAGGTGTCGCTGGACTACCTGAACGACCCGCCGCAGGGGTAAGGCGTCAGAGGCGCAGGGGGCGTCGGCTTCCACCCGAGGAAAGTGGCGCGCAATGATGCCTTGTCCAATGTCGCTCCGGAGTTCAGTGCAGGCTCCGTAGAATGCACGCATGAGCGGACCCACCCCCACCGACGCCCTGCCTCTCGGTCGCCACGTCGACTACCCGCGCGAGTACGACGCCGGCCTGCTGTTCCCGATCGCGCGTGCGCTGGGTCGCGAGGCAATCGGCGTCGACGACGCGGCGCTGCCCTTCGTCGGCGTCGACCGCTGGCACGCGTATGAACTGAGCTGGCTGGATGCGCGCGGCAAGCCGCGGGCTGGCACCGCGACCTTCGAGGTGCCGGCCGATTCGCCCCGCCTGGTCGAGTCCAAGTCGTTGAAGCTGTACCTGAACTCCTTCAATGCCACCCGCTTCGACAGCGAAGCCGCCGTGCTTGAACGCATCGCCGCCGACCTGTCGAAGGCGGCGGGCGCGCCGGTCCTGGTGAGGTCCGGCCTCCCACCCATGCGCGGTGCCGATGCGGCCGAATGCATCGATGGCCAGGACGTCGACATCGAAATCTACGGCCCACCGGATGCACGACTGCTCAAGGTGGACGACAGCGTGATGGTCGACGACACGCTGCGCAGCGACCTGCTGAAGTCGAATTGCCCGGTGACCGGGCAGCCCGACTGGGCGACCGTCGTGATCGCCTGCCGGGGCCCCCGGATCGATCGTGCGGGCCTGTTGCGCTACCTGGTGTCGTTCCGCGACCACGCGGAATTCCATGAGCAGTGCGTCGAGCGCATCTTCAATGACCTGCTGTCGGTCGCCCGCCCTGAACGGCTTTCGGTCGAAGCGCGCTACACCCGGCGCGGCGGCCTCGACATCAATCCCTGGCGCGCCACCCCGGGCGTCGCGCGCCCGGCTGCGGTGCGCGAACTGCGGCAGTAGCCAGGCGGTCCACGGCCCACAGCGGGAACTTCACCCGGGCGCGATATTTCCTTAACAGGTGTCGTGCGACCGTGCTGGCATCGCAGCATGCCAACGAGGATGGGCCACCGGATGAGCAACGACAAGAAACCCGACTTCTCCAACGTGCAGTCGTCGGTGAAGAGCACGGAGGAGATCGTCGAGAAGCCGGACTTCAGCAACGTGCAGTCGTCCGTGCAGTCGACCGAGGAGCTCGTCGAGCAGGTGCCGGTCGAGCAGGTCCACACGGTCGAGAAGGGCGAGACCCTGTCCGCCATCTCCCAGCACTACTACGGCAAGGCCAGCCGCTGGAACGATATTTTCCAGGCCAACCGCGACCAGCTCGACGATCCGGACCGCATCTTTCCGGGCCAGGTGTTGAAGATTCCCTCGGCGGCGCCGGGCGACAATTGAACCGCGGTGGCGTTCGCCCCGCATCGCCAGCACGAAGCTGACCGAACGAACCGTATCCCAAGGAGACCTGCATGATCCGCAACCGCACGACGTACGCCGTCGCCACCGCCCTGGTCGCCAGCCTGGCCCTGGCGGGCTGCAAGAAAGAGGAAACGGCGCCGCCCGCCCCGCAGGCCAGCGCACCGCCGCCGCCGACCCTCGAACCGTCCACCAACGTGGCCGTCGCGCCCGCGGAAGTGACCGGGGTCGAGCTGGGTTCCTCGGTGGGCGCTGACATGCGCGTCGCCTCGCCGTCGACCTCGTTCGCGCCCGGCGACACCATCCATGCCGCGGTGTCCACCATGACCGGCGACCCGACCGCGAGCGTGCCGGCCACGCTGGGGGTGAAGTGGACCTATGGCGGCGACACCGTCGTCCACGAGGAGACCCAGCAGGTCAACCTGACCGGCAAGGGCGTCACCAGCTTCCAGATCAGCAAGCCGGACGGCTGGCCGACCGGGCAGTACAAGGTCGAGGTCTCGCTGGACGGCAAGGTCGTCCAGACGCGCGAATTCGAAGTCAAGTAAGCCACCTGACGGGCCGGCGCCAGAGGCGACCGGCCCTACCCTCTCTCTCCGCCCTTTGGGTGGGCAAGCCCAGGCGCGATGCAAGTCGCGCCTTTTTTTGCGTGTCGATCACGCCGGCCGACGGAGGTCCACGATGCCGGCCCTGTCGGGCGTCAAGCCGCGGCCCTCGCGCGTCATAGCGTGTCGCAGATGAGCGTCGTGCCGTTCGTGCTGCGCTCGACCAGATGGAAACCTTCATCGGTGATGACATAGAAGTCGGTGGTCATCCCGTCGGGCTTCTGTTCGATGTCCGGTGCGATCGGGTTGACGACCAGCAGTCGGCTGTCGCGCCGGTAACACACGCCGTTACGGGATCCGCCGTCGCCGGGTACGAAGGCCTGCCCGGTCTCGACGTCGATCGCGGCGATCTGCTGGCAGCCGGTGCCGCAACCGTCGATGGCCAGCACGTACGTGCCGGCAAAATCGGCGTTGCGGCCAATCGCACGCTCGAGCAGCGGACTGTATTCGCCGTCCGTGGGGGGAATGACCCGGGCCAGCACCTGTCCCGACGTCGCCGTTGCCGGGAAATCCTCGAAGCGAGGCTCGGCCGCCTGCGCGCAGGTGGCGGTCAGGCCCACGGCCAGGAAAAGGATCAGTCGCATGGAGGCCCCCTGTGCTCGACATGGCGGCACGGTCAACGGTGCCGATACGGCCATCTTGGGCGCTGCACCCGGTCGCGTCCAGCGACGTGCCCCCGGCCTCAGCCGATGTCCACCTCGCCATCGAGGTAGAACCACCGTCCGTCGACCCGGCGGAAACGGCTGGTTTCCCGGTGCCGCACGGCGCGTCCGCCTCCGACCCGGTAGCGTGCGACGAACGCAACCACGGCGCGATCCGGCCCCTCGGCCTCATGGCGTTTCACCTCCAGCCCCAGCCAGCGCACCCCCGCCTCCAGCGCCACGACCGCGGGTCGCGTGTCCGGGTGCCAGCTGTCGAGCAGGTAGCCGTCCAGTCCGAGTACGTAGGCGCTGTAACGTGAACGCATCAGGGCGGCCGCGTCATCGGCCACGTCTCCGCGGTGCAGCGGGTGGCAGCAGGTCGCGTATGCGCGGCCGGTGCCGCAGGGGCAGGGCAGGTCCATGACGCCATTGTCGGTGCCTTCCGCCCCGACCGGCTACCATGCGCGCTCCCCTCGACAGGTCCGACGCCATGACCGTGCCCGCTTACCTCGACGACGCGCAGATCGAACACCTGGCCGAGCTGCTGGAGCAGCGGGCGGTGCCGTTCAAGGGTTTCAACCTGGAGGCGCTGGACGGCTACCTCAGTGCCCTTGCGGTCGGTCCGGTCGACCCTGCGGCCGAGCGCTGGATGCCGACGGTGTGGGGCACCCCACCGCGGTGGGCCGACGAGGCCGAGCGGCAGGCCGTCGAGGACCTGCTGCAGGGCCACCTCAACATGGCGCGCTCGCGGGTCCGCCATGGCGGCGACGAACTGCCCGACCACCTCGCGCCGCTGTTGTGGCTGCCGGAACACCCGGAGGAGGGCCTGCCGGAGGACGTCGACGAGGACGAGCTGGACGTCGGCGCCGACTGGGCGCTGGGGTTCTTCCGCGGCGTCGAACTGGCGGAGGCCGAATGGGAGGCGTGGCTGGACGAGAACGAGTGGATCGACGAAGTGTTCATGCGCTTCGACCAGCTTGCGAGCGGCGAGGTGGTCGGTGAGGATCCCACCGCCGAGCCGGCGCCGCTGTCCTACCGCGAACGGCTGGAGATCATCGCGGCGCTGCCGGACATGCTGGCCGACCTGCACCACCACCGGATCGACGCGTTGACCCCGCGCGAACCGATCCGCAAGGCCGATGAGCCGGCCCGCAATGCCCCTTGCCCCTGTGGCAGCGGCCGCAAGTACAAGAAATGCTGCGGGGCGGCGGCCAACGACGACTGACGCCTCCGGTCATCCGGTCGAGGAAGGCGGGCGGGTCAGCCGTTCGAGGCGGGCCAGCAGCGCCATCGCGTCCCCGCGGTCGCAGCCGCACATCGCCGGCTCCGGTCGCAGTGACGCGCAGAATGCCGGCCGCTCCGGCCGGCCGAACAGCCGGCAGCGCATCGCATCGTCAAGTTGCACGCAGGGCATCCCCGCGGGCTTGCCATGCGGCATGCCCGGGATGGGCGAGGTGATCGACGGCGCGATGCAGCACGCGCCGCAGCCGTTGCGGCATTCCACGGCGCGTCGGGGGGCGGTGCGTCCCGGGCGTCAGTCGCCCGTCGACAGGGACGCGTAGGTGCCGCGCAGGTCCTTGTAGACCGCATCGGTCGAGGGGCGCACGCCGTGCCAGCGCTGGAAGGCTTCGGCGGCCTGCTCGACCAGCATGCCGAGACCGTCCACGACCACGTCGGCGCCGGCGGCGCGCGCCCAGGCGAGAAACGGAATCGCAACCTCGCCGTAGCTGAGGTCCACCGCGTCGGCACGCGGCGCGACCAGCGAACTGGGCAGGAAGGGCAACGCCGCCTCGCGTGCGGCCGACGTGGCATTGACGATCAGGTCGAAGCCACCGAGGTTGCCGAGGTCCTCGAAGTTGCGCGGATGCACGCGGTCCGGCTCGCCGAGCGCATCGGCGAGCGCGTCGGTGCGCGCCGGGGTGCGATTGACGATAAAGAGCGACTTGATGCCGGCATCGAGCAGGGCCGGGGCCACGCCGCGCGCCGCGCCACCGGCACCGATCAACAGCACTTTGCGGCCGCGCAGGTCCTGGCCGTGGCGTTCGGTGAGGTCGCGCACCAGGCCCAGGCCATCGGTGTTGTCGCCCTGCCAGCCGGTTTCCGTGCGGAGCAGGGTGTTGGCGGCGCCGCAGCGGATCGCGCGATCGGTCAGCGACTCGCACACCGTCGCGGCGTGGACCTTGTGCGGCAGGGTGATGTTGGCGCCCACGCCACCGCCCGCGGCGAACGCGGCCAGCGCGGCGTCGAACTGCTCCGGCGTGGCGTCGATCGCCGTGTACTCGAGCGCGATGCCCCGCTGCCGTCCGAACGCGGCGTGGATCCGCGGCGACAGGGAGTGCGCCACCGGATGTCCGATGACGGCAAAGCGCTTGATGACGGTTTCGCTCATGTGGGCCTCGCTTAGACTGATGGAAACATACAGGGATTCCGGGATGTCGCCCTTCCTCGCCGGTCTGTCGTCCAGTCTACTCCTCGCTTCGTCAACGGCAGGTGCCCAGGGCCTGTCCGAGTACGGCATCGAAGGCATGCACGTGGTGTCCACCGCGGCGGCCGAAGGCCACGCCAGCGTGAGCGCGGACGGGCAGCGCATCGTGTGGGGCGCGGTCGGCCGCGACGGGGGAGCGGGTGGCATGGACCTGTGGCAGGCGACGCTGCGCGAGGGGCGCTGGCAGGACGCACGGCCGCTCGACCTCAACACCGCCGCGAACGAGTTCGACCCGATGCTCAGCCCCGATGGACGCTGGCTGTACTTCTACTCCAACCGCGAGGGCGGCCAGGGCGGCGATGACCTGTATCGCGCGGCGCTGCTGGAGGACGGGGACTTCGGCCCCGCCGCGAACCTGGGTGCCGGGGTAAATACGGCGGGCGACGAGTGGGCGCCGATGCCGGGGCCGCAAGACGGTCAACTGCTGTTCGCCAGTGACGGCCATGGCGGCGAGGGCGGGCATGACCTGTTCGTGGCCCACTGGGACGGGCAGCGTTTCGGCGCGCCCACGCCGGTGGCGGGTGCGATCAATACCGCTGTCGATGAGTTCGATGCAGCGTGGATTGCGGGGGGCGCCGCACTGGTCTTCGCACGCAGCGATGCGGCGAACGAGGCCCCGGTGCGCGTGTTCGTCGCGCAATGCGACGGCAGCGGCTACGCGGAGGCCGTGCCGCTGGACCTGTCGTTCAACAGCCCCGAAGGAACGACCTTCGCGCCAGCCCCAGACTGGAGCAAGCCCGGCGAGCTACTGGTCAGCGGCATCGCCCGCGCACCGCGCGCCGGCAAGCTCGACATCTACCGCACGGGCACGCCCCGGGCCACCGGCATCGCCGGTTGCCTGGACTGAGGCTTCAGGCTTCGCGCAGCCAGCGCGCTGCGTCGAGGGCGAAGTAGGTCAGTACGCCGTCGGCGCCTGCACGCTTCATCGACAACAGGGCTTCCATCGCGCAGGCGCGTTCGTCCAGCCAGCCGTTCGCGGCGGCGGCCTTGAGCATCGCGTACTCGCCGCTGACCTGGTAGACGAAGGTGGGCGCCCCGAACGCGTCCTTCACCCGGCGGACGATATCGAGGTAGGGCAGGCCCGGCTTCACCATCACCATGTCCGCACCCTCGTCGAGGTCGAGCCCGACCTCGCGCAGCGCCTCGTCCGAGTTGCCCGGGTCCATCTGGTAGGTCTTCTTGTCGGCCTTGCCGAGCGCGCCGGCGCTGCCGACGGCATCGCGGAAGGGGCCGTAATAGGCGCTGGCGTACTTGGCGCTGTAGGCCATGATCCGGGTGTGGAGCTGGCCGGCGTCTTCCAGTGCGGCGCGGATGGCGCCGATGCGTCCGTCCATCATGTCGCTGGGCGCGACCACGTCGGCGCCGGCTTCGGCGTGCGACAGGGCCTGCTTCACCAGCGCCTCGACAGTGGCGTCGTTGAGCACGTAACCCCCGTCGTCGAGCAGGCCGTCCTGGCCGTGCGAGGTGTAGGGGTCGAGCGCGACATCGGTGATCACCCCGAGCTGCGGGAACCGTTGCTTGAGCGCGCGGATCGCGCGCTGGGCAAGGCCGTCATCGGCCCAGGCGGCCTCTGCCGTGAGCGACTTGGCTTCGGGGGCGGTGACCGGGAACAGCGCGAGCGCCGGGACGCGCAGCTCGCTGGCCTGTTCGGCGACGCGCAGCAGCGCGTCGATCGACAGGCGCTCGATGCCGGGCATCGAGGGCACTTCGGCGCGGCCGGCCGGCTCGTGCACGAAGACCGGGTAGACGAGGTCGTCGACGGTCAGCGTGTGCTCGCGCATCAGCCGGCGCGAGAAGTCGTCGCGGCGCATCCGCCGCATGCGGGTATCGGGGTAGGCCATCGGCGTATTTTACGCGGCCCGGGCGGATGCGGCGCGCCCGGGCCGGCCGTGGACTCAGAGCACGCCGCCGCCCAGGCCCAGGCGCCAGATCGCCACGAAGATGACGATGCCGTTGATCACCAGGCCGGCCTTGGCGCGGCCGCGTCGCTCGCTGCGGGTGAAGAGGATGCCAATCGCGGCGATGATCGCGCCGATCGATGCGAACGGGATCAGCAGCCAGTTGGTGATGCCGATGACCGGTATGAGCGCGAGGATCATCCAGATCATCGCGACGATGCCCCACAGCAGGCTGATCAGTCCCATCGCCAGGTGTCTCCCGTGCGGCCCGGACGGGCCTTCCAGTGCAGTATGGTGGCGCAGCCGGGGCGATCAAGCCCGTCCCGAAGGTCATCGTCTTCCGGCCATGCGCCCGGCCTCAGGGGCCGTGCACGCCATCGATCTCCATCCGCAGGTCGCGCCGGCAGATCGCGGCATGCAGCAGCAGGCGCGGCACGCGGTCGCCGAAGCGTGTGTCCAGCAGGCCGGCCACGGTCTCCAGTTCCTCCGCGTCGCGCACGTAGACCTTCAGGTGGGTGCCGCGGCCGAAGTCGGCAGGCAGGCCCGGCGACACCGCGCGCGCGGCGGACAGCAGGCTGTCGAAATTGGCGAGGGTCTCGTCGAATTGGTCGCGGACCGAGCCGGGGTGCCGGGTTTCATGACCCACGACGGCGGCGGTGCCGGACAGCAGCAGGGGCATGTCGCTGCCGGCGGGCGGCAACATCGCGCGCGCGAAGCTGGGCGGTTGCGGCCCGTACTGTCGCGGGTAGCGGTAGGCGCTGACCTGGCGCGGGTTTTCCAGCGGGGTGCCGGGCAGGCGCGCGGCCAGCCAGTAGACCTGCAGGCGATGCGCGCCATCGGTGCGGCCGATCGCCGTGGCCGCCGGCAGCTTGCCCGTGCGCAGCGCGCCTTCCACCGTGCTGATCCCGCGCGCGCGTCCCACGCAGAAACGACGGTAGCGCTCTTCGTCGCCGTCGCCGCCGGTGATGTCGGCCAGGTAGTTCCAGGTCCGCAACAGGTGCGGATAACCGCGTGCGCGGATCGAGGCCTCCAGCCGCCGGTAGGCTTCGAAAGCGGCGCTTTCGATGTCGCCGGACCCGTCCACGAGCGCTTCGTCGAGTTCGATCGCGCCGAACATCAGCGCCCCGTCCGCGGCCCAGGCGAGCGCGCCCTCGCGGCCATGCTGCACGCGGCCGCCCGTGCGCCAGACCTCGAAGGGCGCATCGCCGAGCGGATGGAGGCCCAGGCGGAGGTAGCGGGGATCCCCGTGCGCCGGCGCATCGGGGCCGAAGCCCAGCACGGCCAGGACCGTGGGGTCGTCCAGCAGCCGGGACAGTCCGGTGCGGACGTAGGTGACCTCGAGGCGGGGCTGGCCATCGGCGAGGCGGGGGTGCGCGCTCATCGTCCCGCCTCGGCGTCGGCGGTATCCAGCGGCAGTTCCACCGCCCCGGATCCCTCGCCGGTCATGGGTGCGGCGTGGTGCAGGGTCTCGCCGCCATCGAAACGCACCCGTGCCTGCCGGCGCCGCTGCCACCACCCCCGCAGCGCCGAGGGTGCGAGCCGCAACGCGGTGAGGGCATAGATCCAGCGGAACAGTCGCAGGCGCCGGAGCACCCGTGGGTTGTCGAACACGTCGCCGGCCAGCATCGAGATCACCGCCTGCTCCACCTGCCAGGTGTTGTGCGGGTGGTTGAAGAGGTGCCGCATGACCGGGGTGTTGAAGCGGTAGATGAACCATTGGAAGTGGCGCAGGCCGCGCGTCAGGCGGTCCGCCATCGCCCGCTGCAGGGCGGCTTCGCGCGACGGGACGCGCAGGCTGCCGTCGACCACGTCCGCCGCGTGCTCGGCACTGTTCATGCCCAGGTAGACACCGGAGGAAAAGACCGGGTCGACGAAGGCGTAGGCATCGCCCACCATCAGCCATCCGGGGCCGTGCATGCGCGTGCAGGTATAGGAGTAATTGCCGGTGACGTGCACGTCGCCGACCCGTTCGGCGCCGCGCATCCGCATCGCGACCTGCGGCTGCGACAGCAGGGTCTTCATCAGGAATTCGCCGGTATCGCCGTGCCGCTGCTTCAGGTACTCGGGAAAACACACGGCGCCGACGCTCATCACGTCACCGGGCAGCGGGATCAGCCAGATCCAGCCGTGCTCGAAGCGCTGCACCGTGATGTTGCCGGCATCCTCGCCCGGCCGGCGTTCGACGCCCCGGAAATGGCTGAAGATCGCGGCCGACTGGTGCGCCGCGTTCTTGCGCTTGAGCTTGAGCTGGCGCCCGACCACCGTGTCGCGACCGCTGGCATCCACCAGGTAGCGCGGCGCGAAGGAACGCATGGCCCCCGCATGGTCGCGCGCATGCACCCGCGACGGCCGGCCATCGGGCCCGAAGGCCACGCTGTCCACCCGCACGCGCTCGCGCCCGTCCACGCCCCCGGCCCGGGCATGCGCGAACAGCAGGCGGTCGAAATCCTCGCGACGGACCTGGAAGGCATGGTCGAAGGCGGGGTCCAGCGCACGGGCGAAGTGGAAGGTGTTGTAGATGCCTTCCCGGCCCGGCTCGCCGCTGATGGGGAACTCGGCGCCCGGCTTGTGGGTGCCGATGGCGCGGACCTGCTCCAGCACGCCCAGCCGCTCGAGGATCGGCAGGTTCTTCGGCAGCAGCGACTCGCCGATATGGAAGCGCGGGTGGGCATCCTTCTCGAGCTGGATCACGTGCCAGCCCTTGCGGGCCAGCAGGGCGGCGGCGGTGCTGCCGGCGGGGCCGCCGCCGATCACCAGCACATCGCAGGCTTCGGGAGCGGCGGGGGTGGGCGCGTCGGGGCCGCCCGCATGGACGTGCTGGATCATCCCTCCATGATAGCCGCCCGGACCCCGTCCCCGGCGGCATGCTTGCGCTGGCGGGCCGGATGCCGGATCGTGGCGCATCCCGCCACCGCCGTACTGATGGAAACCTGAATGTCGCAACAAAGCCAAGCCGAGCAGGAGCTGGCCCAGCTGCTCGTCGATAGCCTGAATCTGGAGGAGGTCGACCCGGCGTCCATCGATCCCGAAGGCGCCCTGTTCAACGAGGGCCTCGGCCTGGACTCCATCGACGCGCTGGAACTGGCGCTGGCGATTTCCAGGACCTACGGCTTCCAGCTGCGTTCGGACAGCGAGGAGAACCGCCGCATCTTCGCGTCGTTGCGCGCGCTGTCCGCCCACGTCGAGGCGAACCGGACCGCCTGAGCGGCGCACCGTCGCGATGGACAGTCTGCTGCCGCGCATCGCGCTGGCGCTGGCCTATCCCTGGCTGGCGCACTGGGCCGCCCATGGCGGTGGCGGACCGGTCGCGGCGCTTGCCCTGTTCGACCTCGCCCTGGTGGTCCTCGTCGATGGACTGCTGAAGGCCCGGCCCCGCGCGTGGCTGGTCCTGGCGGCGCTCGCGCTGCTGCTGTGGAGTACGCGCCACACCGCCCTGCCGAGGGTGCTGCTGCTGGCGCCGCCGATGCTGTTCACCGGGCTGGCGGGGCTGGTGTTCGCGCGCAGCCTGTGGGACCCGCGCGGGGCGCTGATCACCCGCATCGTGGCCGGCATGGAACGATGCGGGGTCGATGCGCTGGCACCGGACCTGCGGCGCTACACCCACCGCCTGAGCGCGGTCTGGGCGTGCGTGCTGTTGCTGCTGTGCGCCTGCAACGGGGTGCTCGCTGCGATCGCGGTCCCCGGCGGGGCCCTCGACCTGCTGGGTGTCCAACCCGCGTTCAGCATCAGCCGGGCGCAGTGGTCGCTGTTCGCCAACCTGATCAACTATGGGCTGGTGGTCGTGCTGTTCCTCGGCGAGTACGCGTACCGGCGGCGACGCTTCCCGGAGCGGCCGTACCGGCATTTCGGCGAGTTCCTGCTGATGATGGGGCGCTTGGGCGCGGACTTCTGGCGCGACCTGTTCAGCCCGCGCGGCGGCCCCCGCTGAATCCGCCAGCGGCCGGGCCACGCTATCCTGTGCCGATCCTGTCGTCCGCAGCACCCATGCAGTTCACCGTTCCCACCGACCACCCCTGCCTGCCCGGCCATTTTCCTGGCGACCCGCTGGTGCCCGGCGTGGTCATCCTCGACCGCGTGGTCGAGGCCGCGGCCATGCGCTCAGCGAGTGGCACTGCCGCGATCGGCTGGGAATGGCCGCAGGTGAAGTTCCTGCAGCCGCTCCGGCCCGGCCAGGTCGCGCGCGTCGTCCTGCAGGAGCGGGCCGGCGCGGGCTGGCGCTTCGAAGTCTGGCGTGACGAAAGCCTGCTTGCCCGGGGCGAGCTCCGGGCGGTGGTCCCGTGAGCGCCGCCCTGCCGACCCGCGGCAGCGACTGGAAGCAGCGCCCGGAAGGGGGCAGCCGTTTCGCGATCTGGGTGATCCAGATGATCGCCCGACACCTTGGTCGCGGCGTCGCCCGCGCCTGCCTGTACCCGATCACGGCGTACTTCGTGCTCACCCGTGGCCCCGAGCGTCGCGCGTCGCGCGCGTACCTCAGCCGTGCGTTGCGCCGCCCCGCGGGCCTGCGTGACGTGGCCCGCCACATCCACACCTTCGCCGCGACCATCCTCGACCGCGTCTACCTGCTCGGCGGCCGCTGGGAGGATTTCGACATCCGGGCGCAGGGACTGGACGCCGTGCACCGCTACATGGATGCCGGCCGCGGCGTGCTGCTGTTCGGCTCGCATCTCGGCAGCTTCGACGGCCTGCGCGCGCTGGCCACGCAACGGCCCGACGTGACGGTCCGGGTCGTGCTCGACAAGCGCCACAACCCCGCGGTCACCCAGGTGATCGAAGCCCTCAACCCCGAGCTGGCCCGCAACATCATCGATGCCGGCCAGGACGGGCCGTCGATCGTGCTGGCGATCCAGCAGGCGGCCGCCGAAGGCGCACTGGTCGCCGTGCTCGCCGATCGCGCGCGGCCCGGCGAGCCCACGGTCGATGTCCCGTTCATGGGGCGCCCGGCGCCCTTCCCGACCGCCCCGTGGATGATCGCCGCGGTGCTCGGTCTCCCGATCGCGCTGGCATTCGGCCTGTACCGGGGCGGGCGGCGCTACGACCTGGTTTTCGAGGCGTTCAGCGACGGATTGTCAGGGTCCCGCGGAGATCGTCGCGCCGCCGTGGACGAAGCAGTGAGGCGCTATGCCGGGCGCCTGCAGCACCACGCCCATGACGCGCCCTGGAACTGGTTCAACTTCTATGACTTCTGGCAGGACGACACCACCGATGGCACGCCCGACGCGCGCGATTGAACGGGCCCTGGCGTGGCTGGCCCTGCTCGCGGTGCCGCTGGTGACGGCCGGGGCCCCCGTGGCCGCTTCGACCGATGCCGCCGCGGATATCGACTGGGTGCTGGCGCGCATCGTGCGTCCGCCGCCGGCGCAGACACCGTTCCTCGAACTGCGCGGCTCCGCGATGCTGCAGGCGCCCCTGCGCGTGGTCGGCGAGTACCGGCGGCTGGAAGGCGACGCCCTGGTCCGCGACGTGCTGCAGCCCTATCGCGAGACCACCACGATCACCGACGACGAGGTGGTGATCGAACGCGCCGGCCGCACCGCGCGGCGCTTCCCGATGTCGCGCGCGCCTGAACTCGCGGGGCTGCGCTCGGGCTTCGGGGCCCTGCTCAAGGGCGACCGCGCAACCCTCGAACGGCACTACGAGGTCGCCGTCGATGGCCCGCGCAACGGGTGGGTGCTCACCCTCGTGCCGCGCGACGCCGCACTGGCCGCGCGGCTGCATGAGGTCGTGCTGCGGGGCCGCGGTGCCGAACTGCGCTGCATCGAGACCTGGCCGGCCGGCGGTGACGCCCAGCGCAGCCTGCTGGCCGGCGCGGTGCTGGAGGCCGGCGACGCGATCGACGCGGCCGGTCTCGCCGCGGTCTGCCACGGCGACACCAACGGCTGATGGGCGGCGCCACGCGCACCGGCCTGGCGCTGCTGTGGCTGGCCATACTGGCGATCATCGCGACCTGGATCGGCATGCAGCTGCAGGTCAGCGGCGACCTGCGGCGCTTCATGCCGGAGGCGCGCACCTCCGAACAGAAGCTCCTGCTCGAGGAGATGGGCGAGGGCCCGGGCGCGCGGCTGCTGCTGGTCGCGCTGTCGGGTGACACGCCGGACGTGCTGGCCGCGCAATCGCGGGCGATGCACGAAACCCTGCAGGCGGACGCCCGTTTCGTCTTCGTCGCCAACGGCGAACAGCAGGGACTCGAAGCGATTCCCGACCCCCTGTTACCGTACCGCTATCTGTTGTCGCCGATGCTCGACACCCAGGCGCTCGACCGCGACATGCTTGCCGACGCGCTCGACCAGCGCCTGCAGGACCTCGGCTCGCCGGCCGCGGGCCAGATCGAACCCCTGCTTCCGCGCGACCCGACCCTGGAAACGCTGCGCCTGGCCGAAGCCTGGATGCCCGCCAGCGCGCCGGACCTGCTGCACGGGGTGTGGTTCACCGACGGCAACGACGGGCCGCGCGAAGCGCTGTTGCTGCTGGAAACGCGTGCCGGGGGCTTCGATCCGGAAGCGCAGCAGGCCGTCCTGTCCGCGGTGCGCACCGCCTTCGACGCTGCCTCCGGTGACAGTCCGGCGACGCTGACCGTCAGCGGGCCTGGCGTGTTCTCGGTCGAGATCGGCGCCCGCACCCGCCGCGAAGCCACCGCCTTCGGCACCGCCGGCGGCATCGGTTTTGCGTTGATGCTGTTGCTCGCTTACCGCCGCTGGCAGGTGCCGCTGCTGGCCGGGCTCCCGGTCGCGAGCGCGGGCCTCGCCGGGCTGGCGATGGTCGTCGCGTTGTTCGGCGATCGCGTCCACGGCATCACGCTGGCGTTCGGCTTCACCCTGATCGGCATTGCCGCGGACTATCCCATCCACCTGCTCAGCCACCTCCGGCCCGGGCGAACGCCCCGCGAAAGTGCGCGCCTGATCTGGCGGACGATGGCGACCGGCGTCGCTTCGACCTGCCTGGCGTACCTGACCTTCTTCGTCTCAGGCGTGGACGGCCTGCGGCAACTGGCGGTGTTCACCATCACCGGCCTCGCGACCGCGGCGCTGGCGACCCGGTTCCTGCTGCCGCCGCTGCTGGGTCCGGTCCGGCGCGATGTCGCCGATGTGCCGCTGGCCCGGCACCTGCACGCGGGACTGGCGGCACTGCCGCGCCTGAAATCGCCGCTGCTGCTGGCCCTGGCGGGCCTCGCCGCGGCCGTCGTCGTGTTCCTGCCCGGCGTGTTCTGGCAGAACGACCTCGCGCGCCTGACCCCCGTGCCCGAGGCGCAACTGGCCCGCGACCTGGCGCTGCGTCGCGCCTTGGGTGCGCCGGACGTGCGCTACCTCATCGCGATCGAGGGCGCCGATGCCGAGGCCGTGCTGCGCGCCAGCGAGCACCTGCAGGCGCCGCTGGACGCGCTGCGCGTGCAGGGCGCGATCAGCGGGTTCGACATGGCGGCGCGCTACCTGCCCAGCGCGGCCACCCAGCAGCGTCGCCAGGCACGACTGCCGGACCGTGCCACGCTGCAGGCCGAACTCGACGCCGCGATCGCCGCCACCCCGTTCCGCGCGGATGCCTTCGCCCCCTTCGTCGACGACGTAGAGGCGGCCCGCACCGCCGCGCCACTGCAGATGGCCGACCTCGTCGATACGCCGCTGGAGGTGCAGGCCGGTGGCCTGCTGCTGGAGCGCGAAGACGGTGCGACCGCGCTGGTCACCCTGGCCGGCCTCGTCGATCCGCGCGCGGTTGCCCACGTCGCCGCGGCCAACGGCGCGCGGCTGGTGGACCTCAAGCAGGCCTCCGAGTCGCTGGTGGCCGCCTACCGCCAGCGCATCCTGTGGGCGCTCGGCCTCGCCGTGCTGCTGCTCGCGGCCGGCGTCGGCATCGTCCTGCGGCATGCCCGCCGTACCGCGCGAGTGATGGCACCGATGCTGGTCACCACCCTGGTCGTACTGGCGGTGCTGCGCCTGTGCGGGGTCGAACTGAACCTGTTCCACCTCGTCGCGTTGATGCTGGCCGCCGGCCTGGGCCTCGACTACGCCCTGTTCTTCGACCATGCCGGGCACGACGCCGCCGAGCAGCGGCGCACCCTGCACGCGGTCGCGGTCTGCGCCGCGTCGACGCTGATGGTGTTCGCCCTGCTGGCGCTGTCCTCGATCCCGGTGCTGCGCGCGATCGGCAGCACGGTGGCGCTCGGCGTCCTGTGCAACCTGCTGCTGGCGCCGCTGGTGGTCCGCCGCCGCGAGGGCATGGCATGAGTGCGCCCGCCACGCTCGATCGCGCCGGCATCCTCGCCCGCATCCCGCACCAGGGCCGCATGTGCCTGTGGGACGCGGTGGAGGGTTGGGACGCGACGCATGTCTGCCTCAGCACGCTGCGTCATCGCGAAGTCGACCATCCGCTGCGCCATCACGGCCAGTTCTCGGCCGTGCACCTGTGCGAATTCGGCGCGCAGGGAATGGCCGTGCACGGCGGCCTGCTCGCCGAAGCGGGCGCCCCGCCGCGACCCGGGCGGCTGGTCGCCTTGCGCGACGTGCGCCTGCAGGTCGCGCGCATCGACGATCTCGCGGGTCCACTGGTGGGCGAGGCCACGCTCATGGCGAACGGCGAGGCCAGCCAGCTCTACCGCTTCCGCATCCTGCATGCGGGCGTGGAGATCGCGACAGGTCGTGCCACCGTGGCGCTGCTCTGACCGGCCCGGCGGGGACCGCCTGTCCTAGAACTTGTAGCCCAGCGAGCTGTTCAACGACCAGTCGTTCTGCGCCGCATCCTCGCTGACCGGCTTGTTGTCCTGGCTGCGGATGTAGCTGAGTTCGAAGTAGAGGTCCTTGACCAGCTCGTAGCGCGCCTTGGCGGTCAGCTCGCTGCGCAGGCGCCCACTGACGGTGAGACTCGGGAACAGGTTGAGCTCGAGGGACAGGTCCACTTCCGGATCCTGGAAGCGGAAATACTCGTACTGGAACTGCAGCAGCGCCTCGAAACTCTCCTGGCGGCCGCGCGCGTCGTAATGCTCGCGGGTGAACACCAGTCCGCCGATGGTCCCGAAGGCCCGGTTGGCGTCCTGCACCCAGTAACGGCCCCGGCCCACGCCTGCCAGCGACCGCAGGTTCAGGTCGAGCTCGTCGTTGCTGGTGAAGCCGGCAGTCGCGGCCCAGAACCAGCGTTCCGGACGCAGCCAGCGGTAGATGCCGTCCACGTCCTGCCGGTCCGATACCGGGTTGTTCGCCGATTCGGTACGCGCGCCCTCATAGGTGACCGTCCAGCTGCGTTCCGGTGCGCGGTAGGTCATGTCGCCCGAGAGCGTCACCTGGCGGTTGTCGTTCGCCGAGGCCGCGCTCAGGCCGATGCTGGCATGGCCGTCGATGTGGTCGATCCAGCGGCCCTCGGACAAGGGCGTGATGCGAACGATGTCGTCCAGCGCCAGCGGCGCCTGCGGGGTGGCACTGGCGTCGTCATCGGTGCCGAGGACCACGCTGCCCGGTTCGGCGGGTCGGCTGGCATGGCCGTAGCTGCGGTCGCCATCCAGCTGCTCGACCTCGAGGTACTGCTTGGTTTCGATCCGCGCCACTTCGGGCCATTCGATCGAGAGCGTGCCCGCGGCGTCGGTGCTGAGGCGGAGGATCCCGCGCTCCAGGCCCTTGATCTCGCCGGTGATGCGGTCCCCGTTCTTGAGGATGATGACGTCCGTTTTCGGCGCGGCATGCGCACCGCTGCACGCGAGCAGCAGCGCGCCTGCGACGAAGAGCGCAGGCATGCCGCGCCTTCCGTGCCGGACCGGGCCACGGAAGGCGGAAGGCCACGCACAGGCGCCGCGCCCGTCCATCGATTACTGCGGCGGGAAGCCCGCGAACATCTCGCTGATGCCGGCCTGCACCTGCTCGGTGAGCTTCTGCGGGTTCTCCGGGATGGTGCCGGTCGCGGTGCCGCGCCAGATCGCCTGCTTGCTCGCGGTGTCGAACATGTCGACCACCAGGGTCCCTTCTTCATAGGTCCGCACCGAGGTCGACGAATAACCCATGCCCATGCCGCCGTACATCCACGGGCTGCGATAGCCCCAGCCGCCCCACATCGGCGCGTCGTAGTAGGTGTCGATGTCCTGCTTCTGCTGGGTCGACGCACGCGCGACCACGGTCACGTCGCCGTTGTCGGTGACCTTTCGCCAGCCCTTGGCGGCCAGTTGCGCATCGATCATCTCGACCACGCGCTGCTGCGCCAGCGGCGACATGCCCTGCAGGTCGGCACTCCAGGTGTAGGTGCTGTACTGGCTGAAGTTCGCGGTCGGCGCGTGGTCGGTGTAGACCCGCGGCGTGCTGGCGCAGGCCGCGAGCGCGGCGGTCAGCAACAGTGCGGCGAAGTGCTTGGCGTTCATGGAAACTCCGTCATTGAGGGCAGGTGCGTGAACAGGGGCAGGATACGCCCGCCGCGGGTTGCGGGCATGTGAAGCCGGCGTGCACGGGGGCCGTGCAGCGCGACGTCTCGCCGCCGGCTGCGTTCAGAACGCTTCGCCGATCGAGAAGTACACCGCGTCGCCGTCCTTGCCGCGCGCGTAGTCCAGGCGGATGTTGACGTTGTATTCGGTCGAGGCCTTGAAGCGCAGGCCCAACCCGCCGGACGGCAGCAGGTCGTCGAACCGGTAGTCTCCGAACGACGGCGCGACGTCGCCGACGCCGGCGAAGAACACCGCGCCCCAGCGGCGCGCGAACTGCCAGCGGTACTCGCCCTGGAAGGCGAGCAGGGTGTAATCGCGGAACTGGCCGCCCTCGTAGCCGCGCAGGTCCGCGCCGGAGCCGAACAGGCACAGGTCGAAGAAGGGCGCGTCGTCGCCGGCGGAGCAGGCGTAGCCACGCAATGCCAGCACGCCGTCCGGGCCCAGCGGCCGGTAATGGTTGGCCGCCACGGTGGCCTTGGCGTATTCGCGGTCCGAGCCCCAGCCGTCCAGGTTCCACATCGCCGCCGCGTCGACGTACAGCCCGCGGGTCGGGCCGGTCTCGGCGTCGCGGGTGTCGTACTCGTAGACCAGGCCGGGGCCGGCCAGCGCCATCTCGAGCTCCGGGGTGGGGATCTCCACGCCGATGTCGTCCGGCAGGTCCAGCGGGATCCGCGTCGTCATGTCGACCTGCTGCAGGCGCAGGCCGAGGAAATGCGACTCGGCGACCTTGCGCAGCAGGTCGACGCGGTAGAAGGTCGGCTTCTGTTCGATGTCGATCGAACGCCCGCGATCGGCGGCCGCCTCGCCGATGCCGTAGAACTTCAGCTGCAGCTCGGCCTGGGCGGCGAGCGCGGTCAGCCGCCAGCGGTCGCCCCCCAGGTAGGCCTTCTGGAACAGCCCGCCGCCGCGGCTGCCGTTGTCCGTCCACAGCGCGCCGGCCCCCGTCATCCACGGCCGCACGCTGCCCTCGGGCTGGTAGAACACCACCGCCGCCAGCACCACGCCGGTGCCCAGCGCTGGGTTGGCCTGCGGGATCGGCAGCACGACGAAGCTGCGGCCATCGTGGTCCTCGCGACCGGCACGCAGCTGCTCGGCCTCCTCGCGTCCGGGCGTGTTGGCGACCGAGACGTCGGCGCCGCGGGCGGGGGACGCCAGGCCCGCGAACAGCACCAGGCCGCACGCCAGCGATGTAGGCAAGGCCCCGCTTGGGGCGGACGCGCTCATCCGTGGGCGCCCCGCGGCCTCACTTGGGGAACAGCAGGGTGAAGGTGAAGCGCAGGCCCCAGTCCGGGCCGCCGCTGGGCTTGTCGAGGTAGGCGCGCACGCCGCCCTGGTAGCTGACCATCTGGCTGCCGATCTTCGAGACCTTCGAGTACTGGATGTTCAGCGGGAGGGTCCACTGCTCGGCTTCCCAGTCGTAGGTGGACTCCATGTTGACCGCCAGGGTGCGGCCGCCGCTGAAGCCGCGGGCCACGAAGGGCTGCAGGAAGGTCGAGTTGATGTCCACGCGGCGGCTGCCGCCCACGTCGACCAGGTGGTTGACCAGGCCGCCGTAGGTCCAGCCGTTCTTCTGCCAAAGGAACACGCCGGTGGGGCCGAGGGCCCAGGTGTCGGCGCCGAGGTCGTCGGTGCCGGTGGGGATCAGCGCGGCCGGGCCGACGCCCCAGATCAGGCCGCTGTCGGTCGGCGCCTTGGGTGAGAAGAAGATGCTCTGCACCGTGTCGCCGAAGCCGGCCTGGTCGGTGCCGGGGCGCACGTCATTCTGATAGGTGATCGGGATGATCGTGCGCGAGATCATGTTCCAGTCTTCGGAGATCGAGACCGGGATCACCGGTTGCACGTTCAGGGTGTAGCGGTAGCCCTCGTCGCCGAAGGTCTCGTCGTAGTTGAACTGCATCGGCACGCTGATCAGCGCGGCGACCGGGTTGGAGAGCTGCTTGGCGAGCTCGTCGGCACTGGGCTCCTGCGCCGGCGCGAGGGCAGGCATCAGCAGCAGGGAGAGGGGGGCGAGTGAGCGGATGCGCATGGGGGACGTCTCTGTCGGATGGGGCGGGCAGGGGCGCGGCGATGCCACGCTCGAGGGCAGCTTGGTAAAGAGGGTGTGCAGCGATTGTGAAGATCGCCTTCACATGGTGGATCGACACGTCGGTAACGCCGTCGACGCCCTCCTGGAGGGCGTTAACGGAGCCCGGAGCGGCATTCAGGGAGCAGGAACGCTCCGGCGCTGGCGCATTTATGTCCAGGCGCGGTCCGTTGGGCTCCGTCGGTGGTGATGTTTTGTCCAGCGACGCCCTGCTCCGGGGCATTGACGGTGCCCAAGGGCTCCGTGCGTGGACAAAAACTGTCCACGCATGGTGAGGAATTGTCCAACGTCGGTGCCCAGAGGCGCGCCAATGCACCCGAAAGGGAGGGTGTCAGAAATTTTGTGGAGGGTGTCAGAAATTTTGTGTGCAGGGCCTACTCTGGAAAGACTAAGGAGCGGGCCATGACCAAGAAGAAGGGATGGGGAGGCAAGCGTGAGCTTCCCCCGGTGGTGGAAATACCGAAGGAACTGATGGAGCAGCTGGTGCCGGGGCCGATGACGCCCGAGGGGCTGGAGGCGGGAGGATGTCGGGGATGCCGGCATCCGGTGCCCTCGGGGGCGAATGTCCCCCGGCCTCGGCCAAGCCGAGGCCTCCTCCTTGATTTCGTCCCCAAGGACACCGGACGCCGGCATTGCCGGGGGGCAGCGGTGGGGGGGCGCTTCCCCACCCGGGCCGATGCCCCACCGCGCGCGCTGTCCAGGCGGCCCTGCACACGCAAACCGTACACGCCGTGCACCCCTTCTCCGCGTGCAGGGATATACACGTCCAGGGCTGCCCGACCTCAGTCGAGGACCTGGGCCAGCTGGGCGCTGCGCGGATCGTCGGGCGCGGCGGCGCGGAAGCGCTCGGCATGACGGCGGGCCGCGGCGGTGTCGCCGGTTTCCAGCGCGTAGGAGGTCCGGGCGAACAGCAGCTCGGGGTCATTGGGGGCGACGTCGAGCGCGCGGTCGAGCAGCGGGATCGCTGCAGCGGCGCCGGACTGCGAATGGACGGCGACCGCGTGCACGTAGGCGTAGCGGGCGTTGCCGGGCGCGGCGTGGGCGGCGCGGGCGAGCAGGTCGATGGCGGCACCGGTCTGGCCGCCGCGCACGCGCTGCAGGCCCAGGGCGTGCAGCAGGGCCGGATCGTCGGGGGCCAGCGCGAGGCCCTCCTCGAGCACCTGGCCGGCCTCGCCGTCGCGGCCGGTCGCGCGCAGCAGGTCGGCGAGGTTGGCGCGGGCGGGGACGAAGGCGGGGTCGCGGCGCATCGCCTCGCGGTAGGCAAGCTCGGCACCGGCGGCGTTGCCGGCGCGGCCATGGAAGACGCCGAGGTTGAGGTTCGCCTCGGGTCGTTCGAGAGTCGCGCGCTGGGTCGCCAGGTAGTCCTCGATGGCACCGGCGACCGCGGTGCGGCGGGCGGTGGGCACGCGATCGGCCGGTGCCGCGGCCAGCACCAGGCCGGCGGTCGCGCGCACCGCGAGGCGCGGGTCGTCGGCGACCTGCAGGGCCCCGAGCGCGGCCTCCGGCGGCGCCTCGGTCAGGGCCTCGACGGCGGCGAGGCGGACCAGGGCACTGTCGTCGCGCAGGCCGGCGTCGATCGCCGCCAGCAGGCCGCGGCCGGGGAAACGGCGCAGCTCTTCCAGCGCGGTGGCGCGCACGATCGGCGGCACCGTGGGGTCGTCGAACAGGGCCTGCAATTGTTGCGCGGCGTCGGCACCGCCGCTGCGTGCCGCATGGAAGGCCGGGGCCCAGTGCTGGAAGCCCGGCTTGGGCGGGCCGTGCCAGCGTTCCAGCGCGGCCGCGGCCCAGGCGTCACCCTGTCCGGCGTGGCAGGCCTGGCAGGCATTCGGCGTGCCGATGGCGACGCTCAGGTCGGGGCGCGGGATGCGGAACGAATGGTCGCGACGCGGGTCGACGACCATGTAGGTGCGCTCCGGCATGTGGCAGTCCACGCACTGGGTGCCGTCGCCCGGACGCTCGCCCAGCGTCGCTGCCGGCACCGGCGAATGCCGGTGGTGGGCGGGCGTGTCGAAGGTCGACGGCGCGTGGCACTGGGTGCAGTTGGCATTGCCTTCGAAGCGAAGTTTCGCGGTGTGCGGGTCGTGGCAGTCGCTGCAGGTCACGCCGGCGGCGTGCATCTTCGACTGCAGGAAGGAGCCGTGGATGAACACCTCGTCGCGCTGCTGGCCATCATCGAAATACAGCCCGGCCGTGAGCAGCGAGGGCAGGTGGGTGTCGAGCAGCTCGCCGGTCGGGCCGGGGGTGGTGCTGATGCTGGCGCGGCGCGAATGGCAGACCGCGCAGGTCTCGGTCTCGGCGTGGTGCGCCAGCGGTTCGCTGCGGCGCACGTTGCCGGTGCCGGCGACCGCCACCCAGGTGCCGATGTCGCGCGCGTCGAGGCGGATCGACAGGCCCTTGTGGGCGACCGCGGCGTCGGCGCCGCCCTGCGCCCAGGCGACGTGCTGGCTGGCCGGACCGTGGCAGCTTTCGCAGGCGACGTTGATGTCCTGCCAGGTCGTCGCGTAGCGGTCGTCGGTGGCGTCGTAGTTACGGCGCAGGTCGGTCGAGTGGCAGTCCGCGCACATGAAGTTCCAGTTCTGGTCCCGACCGGTCCAGTGCAGCGGATCGTCGTGGGCGATCGCCTCGTCCGGGTACAGGTGGAACCAGCGCTGGCCCCCGGCGTCCGCGGGGCGGCTGTCCCAGGCGATGCCGAGCGCCTGCAGGCGGCCGTCGGGGAAGGCGATCAGGTACTGCTGCAGCGGCTCGACGCCGAAGGTGTAGGCGACCTGAAAGTCCTGCAGCGTGCCGTCGGGGCCATCCGTGGTGACCCAGAACTCTTCGCCCTTGCGGAAGAAGCGCGAGCTCACGCCGTTGTGCTCGAAGCTCGCGTCGTTGAAATCGCCGAGCACCGTGCCGGCATCGGCGTGCTGCATCGCGCGCGCGTGCTGCGAGGTTTTCCAGGCCTCGGTCTCGGGCGCGTGGCAGCCGGCGCAGGTGTCGGCGCCGACGTAGTGGGCGTCGGCCACGGAAGCGGGCGGCGTGACAGCGGCCGTCGTGGGTGCGGTATCGCGCATCGCCCGCCACGCGAACCACGCGGCAATCGCGGTGGCCAGCAGGACGAGCACCACGACCAGCCACGGGAAACGGCGGGCGACCGGCCCGTCGCCGGTGCCGGGGGTCTCTGGCGGGGCCGCGACGTTCGCCTTCGTGCGGTCGCGGCGTTGCTTCTTGCCCATTCACGTCTCCGTCTGACGCAGGGAGGATGCGTGACCCCGGCCGATGCGGCAAGGCGGTACCGCAAGACGGCAATGCGTGTCTCGCGTTTCACATCACTTTGATCACGCGTCCTTCACGCTCGCGCGCATCGACGGCACGGGGGCGTCGAGGCAAGCCTTCCCCATGCAATGGAGTGGACACGATGCGCGCCTTTCCCGCCACCCTCGCCCTGGCCATCCTCGCCCTGTCCGCCGCACCGCGGGTGCAGGCGACCGAAGGTGGCATCGGCCGCCCGATCACCGGCATGCAGGCCGCGTCCTACTCGGGCCTGATCCCGCCCACGCCCGGTTTCAGCACGCAATTCTCTTACCTGCACTACGGCGGCGACATCGGTGCCAGCCGGGAAACCCCGGTGGGTGGCGGCGCGGCGTTGGGACTGGATGTTTCGCTCGACCTGTTCCTCGCGACGGGTATCTACATCTGGGATACCGGCGAAGGGCGCTGGAACTTCGCCTCGATGCTGACCGTGCCCTTCATCTCGGCGGATGCCGACGCCGACTACCGCATCGGCACCATCAGCGGGTCGATCAGCGACAGTGACAGCGGCCTGTTCGATGCGTACTTCGCCCCGGTGATCGCCAGCTACCACATCGACGAGATGCGTCACGTGTCGCTGGCGATGTACATCTATGCGCCCACCGGCAGCTACGAGGCCGGACGCCTCGTCAATCCGGGCCTCAATACCTGGACGTTCTCGCCGACGGTCGGCTACACCCACCTGTTCCAGCAGGGCACGCTTGAGTGGAGCACCACCGCGGCCGTCGACTTCTACACCGAGAACGACGACACCGACTACCAGAACGGCGCGGTGTTCCGTGTCGACAGCCTGCTGGTCAAGCGCACCGCGAGTGGCTGGGGCTATGGCGGCGTGGCTGGCTGGATCCAGCAGGTCGAGGATGACGAAGGTGGCGTGATTGCCAGTCGCGATGGCTTCAAGGGACGCGCGCTGGGCCTGGGCCCGATCGTCACCTATGCGCACAAGTGGGACGGTGGGCAGGTCGAATTTGGCCTGCGCTATGTCAACGAGTTCAACGTGCGCAATCGCCCGGAAGGCGATGGCGCAATGTTGACCGCGAGCCTGCAGTTTTAGTTAACAGGCCGCTTCAGAACCGGTAGGACACGCCCAGCCGCACGCCTTCGTCGCTGAAGTCGAGGTCGCCGCTGTAGTTGTCCTTCTTCAGCTCGGCGTCGATCTGGTTCGCCGTGACGTCCAGCCAGAAGCCCCAGTTGTCCCACGGGTACCACTCGACGCCGGCGCGGCCGTAGGTGACGCTGGCGTCGATGTCGTTGATGTCGGTGCTGAACCAGCCGAGGTCGGCGGAGAAGCGCCAGTTCTCGGCGGGCGTCCAGCGCCAGCCGCCGCCGATGGCGGGGGCCGGCACGTCGGCCTCGGCCTTGCTGGTGAAGGCACCGTCGGCGACCGGATTGCCGTTGATGTCCGCCTCCAGTTCCAGCCCGAGCCGCAGCTTGTACCAGACCACGCCGAGCCGCGGGCCCAGCGCCCAGTTCTCGCGCGAGGCGGCCCACCACGTATAGGACGCCTCGTAGATGTCGACGTCGCGCTCGGCGGACACGGTGGCCTGCGCCTCGTACAGGTCGCCGTCGATGGTGATGTCGCGCTCCAGTACCTTGGAGGCGCTGGCATCGTCGCGGTAGTAGTTGAGGCCGAATTCATGGTGCTCGAACGGGCGCCAGGTGAAGCCGACCAGGCCGATGGTGTTGTCCGGATCGATGTCGAGGTCGCGGCTGAGGTCGATCTTGGTGCCGTCCAGTGAGCCGCCGTCGATCGAGACCTCGGTGTCGAAGCGGCTGGCATAGCCACCGAGCTTCACGCTGAAGGTGTCCAGCGGGTCAACCGCGAGTGCCGGCAACGGGGCGCAGACGACGGCGAGCAGGGCCAGGGTGGCGGAGGGCTTCCAGTTCCGGAAACGGTTCGACATGACGGCCTGCCAGCGGCTTGAGGATGGCTGGAGCCTACGCCTGAACCGGGGCTAGGGAATGTGAAGGGCGCGTGTGCAGACCTCGTCACGTGCCTGCTCGCGCAGGTGCTGGAAAGCGAAAGCGAACGTGTTTCACGTAGCGCTCACCAGCGGTGCCACAAGGTTCAGCTTCGCTCAGGGGGGCGGTGCGGCCAGCGGGGCCATGCCCGCATCGGGTCGCATGCGCGGGCCGTTGGACAACCACCCAAACACTCCGGGACAGACTGGTGCCAGGCAAAGGGGTCCCGTCCTTCATCGGTGCCATCGCGGCAACCGCCACCACACGCCCTTGCGTGCGTACGACGACGCACGGTGGCTGTCTGCCTGCGTGGCTACGGCGGGTGGCTGAGGCGCGTCAACACACAGGAGTCACCTGACATGCGTATCCCGGCAGTCCTCGTTTGCGTGGTTGTTGCGGCAGTGATCGGCGCGCCGGTGGGCGCTGGGGCGCAGGAGCGGAAGATGCGGATGACGACGGAGGTGCCGGAAGGCGTCGCCACGCCGGACCGTCTTGAAACCAGCATCGGTACGTTGACGGCGTTCGATGGCGTGCCGGACGAGGCGTCCACGCAGCTGATCTATGACAACCTGGACCTGCAGCGGGCCGTGCAGGCCTATCTTGCGGCGATGCCCATTGCCTCGATGTCGGCATTGCGCAATGGCCTCCTGGAGTTCGGTCCCGCGAACACGACCGTGACCGTGTTCGAGAGCCTGATGGACTCGAAGTCGATCTGGCTCACGCCCAACACCACGTCGGTGTACATGTCGGCCTGGTTGCAGTTGACCGATGAGCCGTGGGTGCTGGAATCCCCGCCCAACGTGCTGGGCATCATCGACGACCACTGGTTCAAGTACGTCGCCGACTTCGGAAACGCCGGTCCGGACAAGGGCCAGGGGGGCAAGTTCCTGATCCTGCCGCCGGGCTACGAGGGTGAGGTGCCCGAGGGCTATCACGTCGCCCGGACAACGACGCATGGCAACTGGGTGATCTGGCGCGGGTTCCAGGTCGATGGCTCCACCCGCACCGCCATCGAGCAGACGCGCGAACATTTCCGCATGTATCCGTTGTCCCAGGCCGGCAATCCCCCTGAACTGGACTTCGTCAACGTCTCCGGGGTGTACAGCAACACGGTGCATCGCATGGACTCCGGCATCTGGGACGAAATCAACCAGGTGGTCCAGGCGGAACCGAGTGTCGGCGAAAGTCCCGAAATCCTGGGCATGCTGGCGGCGATCGGCATCGAGAAGGGCAAGCCATTCGCCCCCGACGCACGCATGAAGGCGATCCTCGCCGACGCGGCCAGCATCGGTGCCTACACGGCCCGCGCCTTGACCGCGAAGCCGAGGGAGGAGGCGTTCTACTACTACCCCGGAGAAAGCTACTGGACCACCCCCTTCGTCGGAGGGAGCCACGAGTTCCTCCAGGAGGGGGTGCGGCTGCTGGATGGCCGGACGTTCTTCCACTTCTATGCCACCGGCATCACGCCTGCCATGGCCGCCCGGCTGGTCGGTCGTGGCTCGCAATACGCGGCGGCCTACAACGACGCGGAAGGTCGCCCGCTGGACGGCCGCCATACCTATCGGATCACGCTGCCGCCGAATGTCCCGGCGCAGGACTTCTGGTCGTTCACGGTCTACGACAACCAGACGCGCAGCATGCTGCAGACGGACCAGCAGTTCCCAGGGCTGGACAGCCACAAGGAAGGCCTGGCGCAGAACGCGGATGGCAGCTTCGATATCTATTTCGGTCCGGAGGCGCCGGCCGGGAAAGAAGCCAACTGGATACAGACGGTGCCCGGCAAGGGCTTCAACGCGCTGTTCCGCCTGTATGGCCCCCTGCAGCCCTGGTATGACAAGACATGGCGGCCGGGTGATTTCGAGCGGGTGCAGGAAGGATAGGCGCCTGGCATGCGTTGCCCACACTGATCCATCGCTCCGCGACGCCCGGGTTCGCCGGGACTTCACGGAGCCATACAAGGAGAAGCCACATGACCCTGTTGAACGCTTCTCGCGGAATGTCCCTGGCGACGGCCCTGGTGCTGGCCTCGGGCGTGGCACAGGCGCAGGCGCCGCTGGCGTCCTGGAACGACGGCGCCAGCAAGCAGGCGATCGTCGATTTCGTCGCGCGGGTGAGCCAGGAGGGCGGGCCGGACTACGTGCATCCCTCCGAGCGCATCGCCGTGTTCGACAACGACGGCACGCTGTGGAGCGAGCAGCCGGTGTACGTGCAGCTGGCGTTCGCGATGGACCGGGTCAAGGCGATGGCGCCGGAGCATCCGGAGTGGAAGGACACGCAGCCGTTCAAGGCCGTGCTGGAGAACGACGTGGCCGCGTTGGCTGCGTCAGGCGAAAAGGGCCTGATGGAACTGCTGGCAGCGACGCATGCCGGCATGTCGACCGAGGAGTTCTCGGCGGTCGCCAACCAGTGGATTCGCAGCGCCCGCCACCCGAAGACCGGCGAGCTCTACACCGGCATGACCTTCCAGCCGATGCTCGAACTGCTGCAGTACCTGCGCGAGAACCGCTTCAAGACCTTCATCGTTTCCGGCGGCGGCATCGACTTCATGCGCCCGTGGGCGTACGAGGTCTATGGCATCCCGCCGGAGCAGGTGGTCGGCAGCCAGATCAAGGTGAGCTATGAAGTGAAGGACGGCGTGCCAACGCTGATGCGGGAACCCGGCATCCACCTCAACGACGACAAGGCCGTCAAGCCGGTGGGCATTCACTACCACATCGGGCACCGGCCGATCGCGGCCTTCGGCAACTCGGACGGCGACTACCAGATGCTGGAGTGGACCACGTCCGGCCCGGGCCCGCGGCTGGGGATGATCGTCCATCACGACGACGGTGAGCGCGAGGTCGCCTACGACCGCGGCTCGCACATCGGCGGGCTGGCGAAAGGCCTGGACGATGCAGGCGCGAAGGGCTGGCACCTCATCAGCGTGAAGGATGACTGGAGCTGCGTGTTCCGCTACGCCTGTGCGCCCGGCCGGTAAGACCCGGTCTGTGAGGCGGACGGCGCGGTCCGCCCACCGAAGGCCCGGACGGACTCGTCGTCGTCCGGGCCTTCGTCCGTCCGGGGCTGGCACAATGGACGGATGAGCGAAACCAACACCTTGCGCCGGGCGCTGGTCACCGGCGGCAGCGGCGACATCGGCCGTGCGATCTGCGAGCGGCTGGCGGCCGGCGGCTTCCACGTCATCGTCCATGGCAACAGCCAGCCGGCGCGTGCCGAAGCCGTGGCATCGGCGATCCGCGACGCGGGCGGCAGCGCGTCCGCGGTGGCGTTCGACGTGGCCGACGGCGATGCCGCGGGCGAGGCGATCCAGGCCCTGCTGGCCGAAGGCCCGATCCAGGTGGTGGTGAACAACGCCGGCATCCATGACGACGCGCCGATGGCGGGCATGGATGCCGCGCGCTGGAAGCGGGTGATCGACGTGTCGCTGCACGGGTTCTTCCATGTCACCCAGCCGCTGCTGCTGCCGATGGCGCGCACGCGCTGGGGGCGCATCGTCAGCGTGTCCTCGGTGGCCGCGGTGATGGGCAACCGCGGCCAGGCGAACTATGCCGCGGCCAAGGCGGCGCTGCACGGCGCCACCCGCTCGCTGGCGCGCGAGATGGGCAGCCGCGGGATCACCGCGAACGTGGTCGCGCCCGGGATCATCGAGGGTGGCATGACCGATGGCTTGTTCCCGCCGGAGGTGGTCCGCCAGACGGTGCCGGCGGCCCGGGCGGGGCGCCCGGACGAGGTCGCATCGCTGGTCGGATTCCTGTGTTCCGACGCGGCGGGCTACGTGAATGGCCAGGTCATCGGCGTCAACGGTGGCATGGCCTGAACGGATGGCGACCGGGTTCACTCCGCGCACTGCGCCTGCGCGCGATACTCGGGGTGCGTCCCCTACCGGGAGAACCCAGATGAAACGAATCCTGATCACGGCCGGCCTGGCCCTGCTGCTGGCCGGGTGCGCCACCTCCACCATGATGGTCGGCCAGGCGCGTCCGCCGATCGATCCGTCGCAGGTGCGCATCTACCATGCGCCGCCTCCGGGCGGGTACGAGCAGATCGCAGTGATCGAGACCGCCAGCGGCCCGGTCACCTACGGCGAGCAGAACAAGCTCAACGCGGTGTTGAACAACCTGCGCGAGGAAGCGGCCAAGGTCGGCGCCAATGGCGTGCTGCTGCAGGGCACCACCGAAGGTTACGGCGGCACCAGCGTGGGCGTCGGGGCCAGCGGCGGCAGTTGGGGCGGCAGCAGCTACTCCGGCGGCGGCATCGGCGTGAGCGTGAGCCCGCGGCCGAAGTACGCGAACGGCATCGCGATCTACGTCGCGAATCCGCCGCCCGAAAGCTGGACGCCGCAGGTGCCTCCGATCCACATGCCGCCGGACATCGACGCCGGTTCCGGCGACTGACCCCGTCCGTCCGGGTGTGCGCTCAGCCGTTCGGCTGGGCGCGTACGTCCGCCTGCGCGTACCAGGCCGGATCCAGCAGGGTGGCGGGGCCGTCCATGGGCTGCAATCCGTGCAGTTCCAGCCCGGGATGGCAGGCGACGGCCTGACCGGCGATTTCCGCGGCCAGTGCCTGCATGCGCAAGAGGTTGTCGTGGACGCGGGCCACGAATGCGTCGCGGTCCAGCGCGTCGTTCAGTGCGCCGTTCATCGCGTTGAACCAGTCGATGTGGAACTGGTCGAGGAAACGCCCGGGCTGCGGGTCCGCGGCTTGGCCCGCGGCCTCGTTTGCCGTCCCCCAGTCGCGGAACAGCGCCTGCATGCGTTCGTTGAGGGCGCTGCCGGCCAGCATCGGCTCGCGCAGGCGGCCGAGCACGTCGAGATCGGCAAGCCGTCCGCTGAAGGCGAGCGGGGCCAGCAGGCCCCAGTAGAACGTGTAGTCCCAGATCACCTTGACCGGCATGACCTGCACGTCGCCCATCAACGGGTACTGCCCGCGATAGAGCGGCAGCATGTTGTCGTAGAACGAAAGCAGCAGGCGCTCGAACAGCATGGCGTGGGCGCCCACCGGCTCGCCGGCGAGGTCGCGTTCGACCAGCGCGACGATGTAATGGTTGGCGATCGCGATGAAGTCGCTGCCGGGCGAGTAGAACGGATCCAGGAAGGGGCCGGCCTCCCCGGTCAGCGCCCAGCGGTCGCCGGAGAACACCTGCCTGCTGCCGTGGGAGTACCCGCGCAGGAAGGCAAAGTCGAGCAGGCCGTGCGAAGGCGATGCCAGCGCACGCACCAGCCGCGGCTGGTGGCGTTGCAGCCAGGCCATTGCCTTCTCGTGGGTATTCATGGTGTCCAGCGGGTGCATCGATGCATCGCAGACGATGCCGACCGAATGCGCGCCGGAAGCCAGCGGGATCAGCCACACCCAGTAGCCGGGCCCGCACAGGTGGTTGGTCGAGCGCCAGCGTTCGGGCGGCGTGCAGCGTTCGATCCACGCGGGGTCGTCCGACCAGTCGTTCGGGTCGACCCGGCCTTCGACGCGCCACCACACCGCGTTCGCCGCATGGCCGTTGTCGACGGTCAGGTCGAAGTGGCGACGCAGCAGGCCGCGCCGCCCGGCCGCGTCCACCAGCCAGCGCGCGTCCAGCACGCGCCGCTCGCCCGCCTGTTCGTACTCGATGCGATGCGGGGTGTCGCCGGCGTTGACCTCGAAGGCCTTGACCGACGCGCCGTCGTGCAAGTCCACACCGGCCGCGCGGACGCGATCGGCCAGGTCGTTCTCGAGGCGCCCGCGGTCGAGTTGCCAGGACGGCGTGGGGAACAGCTGGCTGACGCCGATCTCGGTACAGCGGTCGATGTCGTCCCGGCCGTCGCTGAAGAAGAAGCGGAAACCGAACTTGCGGATCTGCGCGGTGTCGAGGGCCTCGCGCAGGCCCAGCGTGTCGGCCAGGTAATGCGCGCCGACTTCGACCGTCGATTCGCCCACCTTGAACGCGGCGTCGGGGGCGGCGCCGCTGCGGCGTTCCAGCACGGTGACGCGCACGTCCGGCATGGCCCGGCGCAGGTGCAGGGCCAGCGTGAGCCCGGCCAGCCCCCCGCCGATGATGGCCACGTCGGTGGCGGCTTCGTTCATCGTCCGGGCGTTCCCACCGCACCGAGCGCGCCGGGCAGGCCGGTGTCGTCCGGGTCCTCGATGCGCGGTGGATTGGCGCGGGTGCGGCGGTACTCGGCGACCACGTCGCCGCGGGTCCACACCTGCGCCACCACGTGCGAGGTGATCCGGTAGAGGTCGCGCAAGGGACGGAAATGGCTGCGCCGGAAGGCAGGCGCGGTGACCGGGTCGTGTCCGGTGCCGTACCGCGCCTCGACCGGCACCGACACCACCCCTGCGCCAAGCTGGCGCGCCGCCGAGATCAGGAGCTGCGCTTCGAACACGAAATCCTCGCCCGGCACGTCACGCAGCGCGCAGACCGCCGCCGGGTAGTAGCGTTGGCCGCTCTGGCTGTCGGCGATGCGGAAGCCGCAGCCCCAGGCGATGCCCCAGTCACCCAGGTCGTTGGCAAGGCGCCGGTACCCCGGCTGGCACGCGCGCTTGCGCAGGCGGGCGCCGATGATGATGTCGCCGGGGTGGCGGGTGGCCACCGCCAGCAGGCGCGGGATGTCGCGCGGGTCGTGCTGGCCGTCGCCGTCCAGGCTCAGCACGCCCTCGAACCCGCGGCGCAGGGCTTCTGCGAAACCGTCGCGCAGGCTGGCGCCCTTGCCCAGGCGCTGGTCATGCCGGAGCAGGGTCACGGGCAGGTCGCTGATCCTGCCGGCGGTGCCGTCGTCGGAACCATCGTCGACGACGATGACGTTCGGGCATTCGGCGAGTGCGCCTTCCACCACCTCGCGGATCCGCAGCGCTTCGTTGAGCGCGGGGATCACGACGGCGATGCGGCGTGCATCAGGCATCGATCGACTCCATCCCGTCGGCACCGGCCAGCAGGCGCACGCGCAGCACCCGGCCCGGGCCTGCGTCCAGCGCCAGGTCGGCCGGCGCTCCGCGCACGAGCGCATCGAACAGCGGGAGCATGGGCGCCATCGCATTGCCGGCGGCATGGCGCGCGAGCGGACCGTCGGCCGCATCCGGCATGCCATCGGCCAGCACGGCCTGGAGCACGGGGGCGTTCTCGCGTTCGTCGCGCGCCAGCACCAGGGCCGCGCCCAGCAGGCCGTCGCTGCGCGCCTGTTCGCCCAGCGGGCCCACCGACTGCACGTCGTAGGCGACCACCAGCACGGCGTCCTCGCCACTGGCCAGTTGCACGAGGCCTTCGAGCAGGGCTTCGGCGAACGTCGCGCCCATCGCGCTCAGGGCGGTCGAGGGCGCCATCGCCCCGGTGCCGATCGTCCAGTAACCGGAGGCAGCGTTGTGCACCGAGTTGTGGAAGCGGATGGGCGACAGGCTGCGGGGGTCGGTCGCCAGGGTGCTGCAGCTGTAATCGGTCAGTCCCAGTTCGCCGTGGGTGCTGGCGAATACCGAGGGCAGCGTGGCCGGGTCACGGCCGGACGCCTGGCAGGCTTCCAGCGCGACCTGCAGCGCGACCGCCACGCTCGGCGGCGCGCGTCGGCGCTCGTTGGGGGGCAGCAGTTGCGGACTGGGGCGCGCGGGTGCGGCCTCCGGGCTGACGCCGTCGCGCGCGAAGTGCTGGGCATCCGGCCAGGACGGCAGGCCGCCGGTCCAGAACCCCACGCCCTCGATACGGGCGGCCAGCGGGGTCATGCCCATCCGAACACCAGCGAGGCGTTGTTGCCGCCGAAGCCGAAGGAGTTGTTCATCGCATGGCGCACCGGGCGTGCCTCGTTCTCGAAGCGGATCTGCGGGCCGCAGGCCGGGTCGGGTGTTTCGCTGTTGAGGATGCCCGGTCGCAGCCCGTGCTCGAGCGCGAGCAAGGCGATCACCGATTCGACGATGCCGGCTGCCCCCAGGGTGTGCCCGGTCCAGCCCTTGGTCGAGCTTGCGTGCAGCGTGGCGGGAAACAGGCCGGCGACCGCCCGCGCTTCGATCCCGTCGTTGGTCGGGGTGGCCGTGCCGTGCAGGTTGAGGTAGTCGATCGCACCGGCCTCCAGCCCGGCGCGGGCCAGCGCATCTTCCATCGCCATGCGCGCGCCGAGCCCCTCCGGGTGCGGCGCCGACATGTGGTGGGCATCGCTGGATTCGCCGTAGCCAAGCAGCCGGGCACCGCCCACGGCGGGGTCGACGCGCTCCAGCAGCGCATAGCCGCCGGCCTCGCCGAGCGAGAGGCCGACGCGATCCGCGTCGAACGGACGGCAGGGTCCGGGCGCCACCAGCTGCAACGCATTGAAGCCGTACAGCACGCTGCCGCACAGGGTGTCGACGCCGCCGACCAGCGCGGCATCGACGATGCCCGCATGGATCAACCGCGTGGCCTGCGCGAAGACCTTGGCGCTGGAGGAGCAGGCGGTGGCAACGGTGATGCAGGGGCCGGCGATGCCGGTCGCCGCCTGCACGAAGGCGCCCAGCGAATGCGGCGTATGCACCTCCGGGCGCTGCATGCCCGGCGGGAAATGCAGCGTGCCTGCCGCGTCCGCACGCAGGTCGCCGTAGGCGGCTTCGCTTTCGCCGATGCTCGAGGTGGAGGTGCCGATGACCAGCGCGACGCGCGACGCGCCGAAACGCGCCACCGCCCCGGCGACCGCTTCGGCCATGCCGTCCTGCTGCAGCGCCAGCCACGCCAGCCGGTTGTTGCGGCACTCCCAGCGGGCCAGCGTCTCCGGCAGGGGCAGCGCTTCGATGCCGTCCACGCGACCGATCCAGCAGTCCAGCGGCGACTCTTCCGGCGCGACGGGGGGGAAGTCGTTGCGACGCAGGCCGCTGCGACGCCCACGCAGCGCGTCCAGGAGCGCTGCGCGCCCACGGCCGGCCGCGGAGGTGCAGGTGTGGGCCGTGATGGAGAGCGGGGCGATCGGAACGGGCAGGGTGCGCAAGGGACGGTTACTGCAGGGTCAGGGGGCAGAGTATAGCCAGCCGGCACGGCCGGCCATGCCGGCCGCAGGCGGGTGCGCCCGCGCTCATGCGCCGGGCTTGAGGCAGCGGGCGAAGAATTCCTCGGTCATCCGCAGCCGGTGCAGCAGGTCCGCACCCTTCAGCCCATGCTTGGCGCCGGGATAGGCCATCAGCTCGAAGGGCTGGCTGCGCGCCTGCAGTGCGCTCATCAGCGCCGTCGAATGGCTGAAGAGCACGTTGTCGTCGGCCATCCCATGGATCAGCAGCAGCGGCGAACGGAGGCCCGCGGCGTGTTCGACCACGCGCGCCTCGCGGTATCCGTCCGGATTGGCATCGGGGAGGTTCATGTAACGCTCGGTGTAGTGGGTGTCGTACAGCGCCCAGTCGGTGACCGGCGCGCCCGCCACGCCGCAGGCATAGGCATCCGACGCCTTGGCCAGCAGCATCAGGGTCATGTAACCGCCGTTCGACCAGCCGTACACGCCGATGTGGCCGCCGTCGACGAAAGGCTGCGACTTCAGCCATTCGACGCCCTGGAGCTGGTCCTCGACCTCCACCGTGCCCTGCCGTCCGTACAGCGCGCCGCCGAACGCTTCGCCGCGGCGCGGCGTGCCCCGGTTGTCCAGCGAGAACACCAGGTAGCCCTGCTGGGCCAGGTACTGGTTGAAGTCCGGCGCCCAGCCACGCTTGACGGTCTGCGATGCCGGGCCGCCGTACACGAACACGACGACCGGGTAGCGCCGGCCCGGATCGAAGTCCGAGGGTTTGAGCAGGCTGTAGTGGAGGGTCGTCTCGCCGTCGGCAGCGGTCAGCGTGCCGTACTCGATGGGTCGGTGCGCGTCGCGATAGGGGGCGTAGGGGTGTTCCGCGTCGGCGAGGTCGTTCTCCACCAGCGCGGCGATCAGGCGGCCATCGTTGTGGTGCAGGGTCAGCTGCGGCGGCGTCTGTGGGTTGGACCAGTTGTCCACGTAGACGCTGGCATTGCCGGCGAAGGTGGCGGCATGCAGTCCGGGCGCCTCGGACAGGCGCTCGCTGTCGCCGCCTGCCAGCGGCACGCGGTACAGCTGGACCTCCAGCGGCGACGCCTTGCCGGCGGCGAAGTAGACGAAGCCCGCGGCCTCGTCGACGGCGAGCACGCTGTCGACCGGCCAGTCGCCGGAGGTCAGCGCGGTGGTCTTGCCGTCCGTGTCGATCAGGTACAGGTGCTGGAAGCCACTGCGCTCGCTCGACCACAGGACGCGCCCGTCCTGCAGGAAACGCAGGTTGTCGTGCAGCGGCACCCAGGTCCGCGAGGTCTCCGTGGCGAGCACCCGCTGCCGGCCACTGTTGAGGTCGGTCTCGACCAGGTCCAGCCGCTTCTGGTTGCGCGACTGCAACTGGTGGGTCAGGTGGCGGGCGTCGCGCCAGGCCACGCGCGCGAGGTAGATGTCCTCGTCCTCGCCGAGGTCGATCCAGCGCGGCGCGGCGCCGGCCTTGGGGGCGGTCACCGCCAGCTGGATGCGCACGTTCGGGTCGCCCGCCGCCGGGTAGCGCTGCTCCACGACGTCGGTGCGGTCGGGGTAGACCTCGAAACGCTTCTGTACCGGGACCGGCGATTCGTCGATGCGGGCGTAGGCGATCGCGGAATCGTCCGGCGCCCACCAGTAGCCGGTGTGGCGCGCCATTTCCTCGTCGGCGACGAACTCGGCGACCCCGTTGCCGATGGTGTCGCTGCCATCACGGGTGAGCTGGGCGGCCTTGCCGGTGGCCAGTTCGATCACCCACAGGTTGCGTTCGCGGATGAAGCTGACGTACCCGCCCTTCGGCGAGATGCGCGGGTCGGTGGCGAAGCCCTCGCCCTGGGTCAGCTGCTGGACCGCATCACGCCCGGATTTCTCCAGGTCGTAGAGGTACAGCTCGCCGCCCAGCGGAAACAGCAGCCGCCGACCGTCAGGCGCCCACTGGTAATCGACGATGCCGCTCAGGCCCGCAATGCGCTGGCGCTCGCGGCGGGCCTTCTCCTCGTCGCTCAGGACCTCCCGGTCGGGCGGCAGCACGTCGTCCGCGTCCACCAGGCGCCGGGTTTCGCCGCTGGCGATGTCGTAGGCCCACAGGTCGAGGCGGTTGCGGTTGTCCGGCTTGCCGCGCAGGAAGCCGACCTTCGATCCGTCCGGGGCGATCCGGGGTTTCATCAGGCTGGGGCCGGACAGCGGAGCATCGCCGGCGAGCGCCTCCAGCGTGAGCTTCCCGGGGGTGGCCGCGGCGGGGGCGGCGAAGCTGGGCGACACGGCAACAGTCAGGGTCATGGCGAGCAGGCAGCGGGCGAACGTGGCATTCATGCGGTCGGGCGGGTCCGGTTATACGGAGGAAGTGATGGCGGGGGCGTGACGACCGCTCAGGCCTTGGGCGGCGTGCCGAACAGGTGGCGGCGCATCTCGTCGGTCAGCTCGCGGGGCCTGCGGAAACGCTCCGCCACCGCCATCGCCCGGGCCGTGGCCGGACGCGCGGCAACGGCATCCCGCCAGCGCCGGAGGTTGCCGAGTTCCGACAGGTCCATGGGCGCCTTGTCGTACGGGTCGATCCACGGGAATGCGGCCATGTCGGCGATGCTGTAGTCGGCGCCGGCCAGGAAGTCGCGCCCCTGCAGCCGGCGGTCCAGCACGCCCAGCAGACGCGCGGCCTCGGTCGCGTAGCGCTCCCGGGCGTACGCAATGGGCTCGGGCGCGTAGACATGGAAATGGCCGTACTGGCCGGTCATCGGGCCCAGGCCCGCCATCTGCCAGAACAACCACTCCAGCGCCTCGATGCGGGCGCGCGGTTCGGCCGGCAGGAACCGCCCGGTCTTCTCCGCGAGGTACAGCAGGATCGCACCGGATTCGAACACGCTGATCGGCTCGCCGCCGCCGACGGGATCGTGGTCGATGATCGCCGGCATCTTGTTGTTCGGCGAGAAGGCCAGGAAGTCCGGCTTGAACTGGTCGCCGGCGCCGATGTCGACCGGATGGACGGTGTACTCGAGCCCCGCCTCTTCGAGGAACAGGGTGATCTTGTGGCCGTTCGGGGTGGGCCAGTAGTACAGGTCGATCATCGGGCGGCTCCGGCGACAGGGAGGGCCAGTGTACGCGTCGCCCGTGGCAGGCCGCCCGCGCCGGTACTTGTCGTACCGCGCGGCCTGTCGGTAGGCTGCGCCGAACCTTCACTGGCCCCCGTCGCATGTCCAAGCTCCAGAATCCCCGCCTCGGCCCGCTGCCCTACCTGATTTTCAGCTCCCGCTGGCTGCAGCTGCCGCTGTACCTCGGCCTGATCGTCGCGCAGTGCGTGTACGTGTTCCTGTTCATGAAGGAACTGGTGCACCTCATCCACGATGCGAACACCCTCAGCGAGCAGGGCATCATGCTGATCGTGCTGGGCCTGATCGACGTGGTGATGATCTCCAACCTGCTGGTGATGGTGATCGTCGGTGGCTATGAGACCTTCGTATCGCGGCTGAACCTGCAGGGCCACCCCGACCAGCCGGAGTGGCTGAGCCACGTCAACGCCAGCGTGCTGAAGGTGAAACTGGCGATGGCGATCATCGGCATCTCCTCCATCCACCTGCTGAAGACCTTCATCGAGGCCGGCACCATGGATGCGGGCCTGCCGCTGTGCGGGACCACCGACGCGGTTCTCGCCGCAAAGGCCGCCGCCGAGCTCGCCGCAGGCAATGCCGCGATGCTGGCGACGAAGACCTGCACCACGACCACCACGACCGGCGTCATCTGGCAGACCGTGATCCACGGCGCCTTCATCCTGTCCGCGATCGGTATCGCCTACACCGACAGGCTGATGAACACGGCAACGGCAAAGGCGCACAAACCGGCGCATTGAGCGAGCCGCGCACGGCGCTCCGTCGCGGCCCGCCGCGACGGCGTTCCTTGACGCACCGGCCCTGCACTGTCCGGTAGCCGGGGAAGGGTGTCCTTGGGGGCGAAATAAAGGAGGAGGCGCTGGCGTTCAGCCGGCGCCGGGGGACATTCGCCCGTAAGGACAGCGTTCCCCGGCAAGCCCACCCCTCTGTCCCGGCGAGCCCAGCCTGCAATGCCGCCCCGGCCCCGTCCCCCGGGCCGGTAGAATGCCCGGATGGATGTCTCCCACCTGCTCGACGGGCTGAACCCGGCCCAGCGCGAGGCCGTCAGCGCGCCTCCCGGTCACTACCTCGTCCTCGCCGGCGCCGGCTCCGGCAAGACCCGCGTGCTGACCCACCGCATTGCCTGGCTCAACGAAGTCTTCGGCGTGCCGACCCACGGCATCCTCGCGGTCACCTTCACCAACAAGGCGGCCGGCGAGATGCGCGCGCGTGTCGATGGCCAGCTCGCCAACGGCGCGCGTGGCATGTGGATCGGCACCTTCCACGGCCTCGCGCACCGCCTGCTGCGCCTGCACTGGCAGGAAGCGAAGCTGCCCGAGACCTTCCAGGTGCTCGACTCGGATGACCAGCAGCGCCTGGTCAAGCGCGTGGTGCAGTCGCTGGAGATCGACGACAGCCGTTTCCCGCCGCGGCAGATCGCCTGGTGGATCAACGCGCAGAAGGACGAGGGCCGCCGCCCGCAGCATCTCCAGGGCGGGCAGGACGAGTGGACCGACGTCATGCGCAAGGTCTACGCCGCTTACCAGGAGCGCTGCGACCGCGCCGGCCTGGTGGACTTCGCCGAGCTGCTGCTGCGCGCGCACGAACTGCTGCGCGACAACCCGGCCCTGCTCGCGCACTACCGCCACCGCTTCCGCCAGATCCTGGTCGATGAGTTCCAGGACACCAACGCGATCCAGTACGCCTTCGTGCGCGTGCTGGCCGGTGATGACGGACAGGTCTTCGTGGTCGGCGACGACGATCAGTCGATCTATGGCTGGCGTGGCGCCAAGGTCGAGAACATGCAGCGCTTCCTGCGTGATTTCGAGGGTGCCCAGACGATCCGCCTCGAGCAGAACTACCGTTCCAGCGCCAACATCCTCGACGCCGCCAACGCGGTGATCGCGCACAACCCGGACCGGCTCGGCAAGAAGCTGTGGACCGATACCGGCGAGGGCGAGCCGATCGACCTGTACGCCGCCTACAACGAGATCGACGAGGCGCGCTTCGTCGTCGAGCGGATCCGCCAGTGGGTGCGCGATGGCGGCAGCCACGGCGAGATCGCGATCCTCTACCGCAGCAATGCCCAGTCGCGCGTGTTCGAAGAGGCACTGCTCACCGAACAGCTGCCCTACCGCGTGTATGGCGGGCTGCGCTTCTTCGAGCGCGCCGAAATCAAGGACACGCTGGCCTACCTTCGGCTGGTGTCGAACCGCGGCGACGATACGGCCTTCGAGCGATCGGTCAACACGCCCGCGCGCGGCATCGGCGAGCGCACGCTGGACGAGGTGCGCCGACGCGCGCGTGCCGACCGCATCCCGTTGTGGGACGCAGCGCAGCGCATCAGCACCGAAACCGGCCTGGCGGCACGCTCGCGCAACGCGCTGGCGGCCTTCGTGCAGCTCATCGACGGCCTCGACCGCGAACTGGCGGACATGCCGCTGCCGGAGAAGATCGACCATGTACTGGCCCGTTCCGGCTTGCGCGAGCACTATGCGAACGAATCGCGCGGCCAGTTGGACTCGCGCACGGACAACCTCGACGAGCTGGTGTCGGTGGCCTCGCGCTTCGTCCGCGCGGACGAGGAGGATGCCGAGGCGATGCCGGAACTGGTCGCCTTCCTCAGCTATGCCTCGCTCGAGGCCGGCGAGGGCCAGGCGCAGGCCGGCGAGGACGGTGTGCAGCTCATGACCCTGCACAGCGCGAAGGGGCTGGAGTTCCCGCTGGTGTTCCTCGGTGGCCTGGAGGAAGGCCTGTTCCCGAGTGGCAAGTCGACCGAGGAGCACGGTCGGCTGGAGGAAGAGCGGCGGCTGGCCTACGTCGGCATCACCCGCGCGCGCCAGAAACTGGTGCTGAGCTACGCCGAAAGCCGGCGCATCCACGGCATGGACATGTACGGCATGCCGTCGCGCTTCCTGCGCGAGATCCCCGCCGTGCTGCTGCACGAGGTCCGGCCGAAGGTGCAGGTGTCGCGGCCGATGGCCGCGCCGCGGCGCATGGCCGGCCATGCCGCCATCGAGTCCCCGTCGATCCCGCTGGGCGCGGCGGTGTCGCACCCGAAGTTCGGTCCCGGCACCGTGACGGACTACGAAGGCAGCGGTGCCCACGCCCGCGTGCAGGTCAATTTCGAAGAGGCCGGCAGCAAGTGGCTGGTGCTGGCCTACGCCAACCTGCAGCCCGCCTGAGGCGCGTCCGGGGGCGCTTCCAAGCCACTTTTTCTGTTTCGCGGGCCGGAATCGCGCTTTTTCCCCGCAAAAACGCTTGGCGCGGCCCCGGCCATGCCCTACATTCCGGGTTGCCGGGGGATTCCAGGCACATCACATCACCCAACCCATCCAGGGGACACGCATGGCAACGAAGAAGACCGCGAAGAAAGCTGCACCGAAGAAAGCTGCACCGAAGAAGGCCGCTGCCGCCAAGCCGGCCGCGCCGAAGGCGATCAAGGAGACCCTGACCAAGTCCGGTCTGGTCGCCCACCTCGCCAACGATTCCGGCGTGGCCCCGAAGGACGTGCGCGCCGTGCTCGCTTCGCTGGAAGGCGCCGTCGCCGGTTCGATCAGCAAGAAGGGCGTGGGTTCGTTCACCCTGCCGGGCCTGCTGAAGGTCACCGCCGTCAAGGTGCCGGCCAAGCCGAAGCGCAAGGGCATCAACCCCTTCACCAAGCAGGAGCAGGTCTTCGCGGCCAAGCCGGCGACCGTCAAGGTCAAGGTGCGTCCGCTGAAGAAGCTCAAGGACGCCGCGCTCTAAGCACCGCGCCCTCGCCCGCGGCCCGGCCGCCGGGCGGAACGAAAAAGCCGACGCAGCTGCGTCGGCTTTTTCATGGGCGGGGGCCGCTTGGGCCTGCGTGCGTCAATCCCACTCGAACAGCTTCCACATCACCGGGGACACGGTTTCGCCGTTGTCCGGCTGCCCATCGCCGTTCTGGTCCTGCAGGTAATAGACCGGGCCGCGCGCGGGGGTCACCTTGACCACGCGCAACTGGCCGTTGACGCGGTATTCCTCGGTCACGTCGCCGTTGGCATGCTCGGTCCGGACCACCTGCGGGTTGACCAGGTTCGTGGTGGGGTCGCCCGCGCCGGTGGTCGCGCAGGCCCCCAGGACGAGCGAGAGGGAGGCGAGGAGGATCAGGCGCATGGCGGATTCCTTGCAGCAACGGGACGAGCGCCGAGCATACGCGGTCCGATGCGCCGGTGACGTGAGCGCCCGCGACCGGATGCGGGTCGCGCACGCGTAGAATCGGGGCATGGAGACCGATGCCCGACGCCTGGTCCTGATCGACGGATCCAGCTACCTCTACCGCGCCTTCCACGCGCTGCCACCCCTGAGCAACGAGGCCGGCGAGCCCACCGGCGCGCTGTTCGGCGTCGTCAACATGCTGCGCTCCACCCTCAAGGAGCGGCCGGAGTACGTTGCCTTCGTGGTCGATGCGCCGGGCAAGACCTTCCGCGACGAGCTGTACGCCGACTACAAGGCGAACCGCCCGCCGATGCCAGACGAGCTTCGCGCGCAGGTGCAGCCGATGTGCGACATCGTCGAGGCGCTGGGCATGCCGATCCTGCGGGTGCCGGGCGTGGAGGCCGACGACGTGATCGGCACGCTCGCGTTGCAGGCGGCGGCCGACGGCATCGACGTGACGATCTCCACCGGCGACAAGGACTTCGCCCAGCTCGTCCGCCCGCACGTCGGACTGGTCAATACGATGTCCGGCAGCCGGATGGACTCGGACGCGGCCGTGATGGACAAGTTCGGGGTCAGGCCGGACCAGATCGTCGACTACCTGGCGCTGATGGGCGATGCGGTCGACAACGTCCCCGGCGTGACCAAGTGCGGCCCCAAGACCGCCGCCAAGTGGCTGGAGGCCTACGACAGCCTCGACGGGGTCATCGAGCACGCCGACGAAATCAAGGGCAAGATCGGCGACAACCTGCGCGAGGCGCTCGACCGCCTGCCGCTCAACCGCACCCTCGTGACGATCCGGACCGACGTCGCGCTCGATGCCGGGCCGACCGACCTGGCCCTGCGCGACGCCGACACGGGCGTCCTGCGCACGCTCTACGCCCGGTACGGTTTCAAGCAGGCACTGAAGGACCTGGACGGTGGCGCCGCGAGCGACGACCGGGCCTCGGCCGCGGGGCAGGCCGGTACGCGCAACACCGCCGCCGGCTACGCGAAATCCGCGCCGACCGGCGAGGCGCCCGATCCGGCGCTGGCGGCGCCGGGCGAATACACCTGCGTGGACAGCGGCGAGGCGTTGGACGCCTGGACGGCACGCCTTGCATCGGCCGACGGGTTCGCCTTCGACTGCGAGACCGATGCGCTCGACCCGATGCAGGCGAACCTGGTGGGCTTGAGCTTCGCCATCGACCCGGGCGAGGCCTGCTACATCCCGGTCGCCCACGACTACCCCGGCATGCCCGCGCAGCTCGACCGTGGGGCCGTGCTCGATGCGCTCCGCCCGGTGCTGCAGGACGCCGCGATCCGCAAGGTCGGCCAGCACGGCAAGTACGACCTGCAGGTGCTGCGTCGCCACGGCGTCGAGGTGCGCGGCTACGCCGACGACACCATGCTCGAGAGCTTCGTGCTCAATGCCACGGCGACCCGCCACGACATGGACTCGCTCGCCCGCCACTACCTGGGCTACGAGACGGTCAAGTACGCCGACGTCGCTGGCAAGGGCGCCAAGGCGATCACCTTCGACAAGGTGGCGCTGGACGACGCCACCCGCTACGCCGCCGAGGATGCCGACGTCACCCTGCGCCTGCATCGCGTGCTGTCCGCCCGTCTCGCGCAGGAACCCACGCTCGAGCGCGTCTACCGCGACATCGAGATGCCGCTGGTGCAGGTGCTCGAGCGCATCGAGGCCAACGGCGTCCGCGTCGACGCCGACGAGCTGCGCCGGCAGTCCGCCGACCTCTCCAGGCGCATGCTCGCCGCCCAGCAGAAGGCGACGGAGCTGGCCGGGCGCACGTTCAACCTCGATTCGCCCAAGCAGCTCGGCGCGCTGCTGTTCGACGAACTAGGACTGCCGGCCCTGGTGAAGACCCCCAAGGGCGCGCCCAGCACCAACGAGGAAGCGCTGGAAGCGATCGCCGACCAGCACGAGCTGCCGCGGGTGATCCTCGAGTATCGCGGGCTGGCCAAGCTGCGCAGCACCTATACCGACAAGCTGCCGGAGATGATCAATCCGGACACGGGCCGCGTGCACACCAGCTACCACCAGGCCGGCGCGGCCACGGGTCGGCTGGCCTCCAGCGACCCGAACCTGCAGAACATCCCGATCCGCACCGACGACGGGCGCCGCATCCGCACCGCCTTCGTGGCGCCGGAAGGGCGGCGCATCGTCGCCTGCGACTACTCGCAGATCGAATTGAGGATCATGGCGCACCTGTCCGGTGATGCCGGCCTGGTCGAGGCCTTCGCGTCGGGCGCGGACATCCACCGCGCGACGGCGGCCGAGGTCTTCGGCAAGCCGATCGACGCCGTCGAGCCGAACGAGCGGCGAGCCGCGAAGGCGATCAACTTCGGCCTGATGTACGGCATGAGCGCCTTTGGCCTGGCGAAGCAGCTGGGCGTGCCGAGGGGCGAAGCGCAGGACTACATCGCCCAGTACTTCAATCGCTATCCGGGTGTCCGGGAGTTCATGGAGCGCACGCGCGAACAGGCGCGCGAACGCGGCTACGTGGAGACGGTATTCGGCCGGCGCCTCTATCTCGACCAGATCCATGCCCGCAACCAGGGCCTGCGGGCCGGTGCCGAGCGCGCGGCGATCAATGCGCCGATGCAGGGCACGGCTGCCGACATCATCAAGCGCGCCATGATCGACATCGATGGCTGGCTGGAGGCGCATCGCGAGCACGCACTGATGGTGCTGCAGGTCCACGACGAGCTCGTGTTCGAGGTGGAGACCGGTTTCGTCGACACACTCCTGGAAGCGGTGGTCGAGCGCATGTGCGCGGCTGCGGAGCTACGCGTTCCGCTGGTCGTCGACAGCGGCGTGGGAAGCAATTGGGAAGAAGCGCATTGAGCCGCTGGAACCCTTGAAAACAAAGGCATTCAGCGATGTGAGTGTTTGCCCGATTTGGCGCCGTGAACCCAATCTGAATCCAACATTTTCTTAACCGGAATCTTCACGAACCATCCATGTGGAAAGTGGTCATATAGGTCGCGACAGGTGCAACGCCTGTCGCGAGATCTCTCCCCTCCCCTGGAGTGATCCCCCCGGAACGGTCTGCCCCTCCCCAGGCGCCGTTCCCCAGCCCCGCCGGCCCCCCCTGCCTGCGGGGCTTTTTATTGCCTGTCATCCAAGGTCCGGAAGGGCGGGTGCGGCCCCTGGGTGCTGCGTCGCCGGCCGAGTGCTCCGGGGGGCGATGTCCTCACCTCCACGCTGTGGCGTGCGGGCAGCCGGGTGGCCGTCATGCCCGGTGGCGGGATCGGTATCGGGCCTTCAAGAAAACGCGAGCCCCGGGCTGGCCGGGGCTCGCGTGTGCTTCAACCTGCCTGTTCAAAGGCGGGTGGCGGGCCCGCTTACGGGGTATCCAGCCACAGGTCGTAGCTGCCGCTGCCGGAGTACGACAGCACGCGCCAGTAGTAGTACCCGGCCGAACCGTTGTAGTTCACCGACTCCTCGCTGCTGGGCGTGGTGGACTCGGCGACCTTGCTCCAACCCGAACCGCTCCAGCGGTAGAGTTCCAGGTCGAAGTCGGTGCCGGCCGGACCGCGCAGCCAGCCCTTCTGGGCGCCAGCGCCCGACTGGTAGTAGTTGCCGTTGGGCTGCACCGCGGAGCTGCCGGTGCCGGTCAGCGAGCCGCTGTACTTGTCGCAGCCCGTGCACGGCTCGCCCGGATTCGGGTTGCCGCCGCCGCCCTGGTAGTCCGCCACCAGGCTCAGGCCGTTGAAGGCGCTGTAGCCGTTCAGCATGACGTGCCAGGTGCCGGCCTGCGGAGACGCGAAGCTGCAGTCCTCGGCATTGCCGTTCTTGTACGGGCGGCAGTCATAGGTGCTGGTGGTGGGTGCCGCACCGAAGCGGACGTACAGGTCGGCATCGCCGCTGCCGCCGCTGGTGGTGAAGGTCAGGTTGGTGGCGCCGGCCGGCACGGTGAAGGTGTAACGGGTCTGCGAGCCCGAGGCCCCGTTCACGCTCACCGGCACGCCCTTCTGCAGCTGGCCGGGGGTCGGGTCCGGATCGGGATCAGGATCGGGATTGCCGCCGCCGAAGATGCTGTAGGCCAGCAGGTTTGGCGAGCCGGACTTGGCGTCGCTGACCTTGTTCGGGGTGGCGTTGCTGGTGATCGCGTTGGTCACCTGGCTCGGCGAGGCATTCGCATTGCTCGCCAGGTACAGCGCCGCGATGCCCGCCACGTGCGGCGAGGCCATCGAGGTACCGCTGATGCTGTTGGTGGCCGAGTTGCTGGTGTGCCACGCCGATGTGATGGACGAACCCGGGGCGTAGATGTCCAGGCAGGTGCCGTAGTTGGAGAACGAGGAACGCGCGTCGGACGAGGTGGTCGAGCCGACGGTGATCGCCGACGCGGCGCGGGCCGGCGAGTAGTTGCAGGCATTGCCGTTGTCGTTGCCGGCGGCGACGACGACGGTGACGCCGGCGTTGGTCATGCGGGCCACGGCCTGGTCGGTGGCCGACGAGGCGCCGCCGCCGAGGCTCATGTTGGCGACGGCCGGCTTGACGTGGTTCTGCGCGACCCAGTCCATGCCGGCGATCACGCCGGAGTTGGTGCCCGAACCGTCGCAGCCCAGCACGCGGACCGGGTGCACCGTGACGCCCTTGGCGACGCCGTAGGTGGTGCCGCCGACGGTGCCGGCGACATGCGTGCCGTGGCCGTTGCAGTCGTTGGTGCCGTTGCCGTCGTTGATGGCCGTGTAGCCATTGCTCATGCGGCCGCTGAACTCGTTGTGGCTGCCACGCACGCCGGTGTCGATGATGTACGCGTGCACGCCGCTGGCGTTGGTGTCGTAGGTGTAGGTTCCGCTCAGCGGCAGGTTGCGCTGGTCGACGCGGTCGATGCCCCAGGTGGCATTGTTCTGCGTCGCGGAGATGCTCACCAGGCCGTCTTCCTCGACGAAGGCCACGCGATCGTCGGCGAGGATCTGTGCCAGCTCTTCGTCGTTGGCGTCGACGACGAAGCCGCGCAGCGCGCTCTGGTAGGTCCGGACGACGTTGCCGCGGCCGCCGCGGCGGCTGCGGTTGCGCTGGAACGACTGCGCGACGGAGGCGACGCTGGGCTTGTTGGACGCGGCTTCCATGCCGAGGCTGGCGGCTTCGTCCTTCAGTACCACGATGTAACGGCCTTCGACCGGTGCCTTGGCAAGACGCAGTTCGGCGTCGGCGGCACTGGCGTGGCCGGCACCGAGCATCAGCACGGCGCCGACGGATGCGGCAAGAATGGTCTTTCTGCGATTCACGATACTACCCTCACTGGCTGTATTGATGTTCCGCGGGGCCTCATGCCGCCGCGGTGTCGATCGCAAACGCGTGTCGGACTTCCCCTGGGCTGCCATGGGATGGCAGCGCCGACGTGCGATGGCAGCCGGTACGAAGTGCAGATGCAAACGTTGGCCGCGCGTTTCATGAACTCGTCATGCGCAGCCGATACGCTTGAGCCGTGCTGGGGCCTGGACAGGGGCGACCCGGCACTTGGCTCCCCCGCGGCCGGCGTCCCAAGTGAACGCGCCGCGAAGGCTGGCGTCCAATACCAATATCAGATGAGTCATTCGTCTTTCAGCCTCGGGCCTGAAAGCGGCGGTAACTGAGACGGAGTGCCGGAGCGAAGCCGCCGCAGTGCACGGATTCGGGGCGCGGGGCGGAAGGCGCCCTCATTGGGACAGGTGTCCCGTTGCGTGATCGCGTGCCGGAACCGCGCCGGCCGCCAGGCACGCCGCGACGCCCCCATCCGCCCAAAAGCATGAGCCCCGGGCAGGCCGGGGCTCATGTGGACGTCCAACCGCCCTGATCAAAGGCGGGTGGCAGGGCCGCTTACGGGGTATCCAGCCACAGGTCGTAGCTGCCGCTGCCGGAGTACGACAGCACGCGCCAGTAGTAGTAGCCGGCCGAACCGTTGTAGTTCACCGACTCCTCGCTGCTGGGCGTGGTGGACTCGGCAACCTTGGTCCAGCCGTAGCCGCTCCAGCGGTACAGTTCCAGGTCGAAGTCGGTGCCGGCCGGACCGCGCAGCCAGCCCCTCTGGGCGCCAGCGCCCGACTGGTAGTAGTTGCCGTTGGGCTGCACCGCGGAGCTGCCGGTCCCGGACAACGAACCGCTGTACTTGTCGCAGCCCGTGCACGGCTCGCCCGGGTTCGGGTTGCCGCCGCCGCCCTGGTAGTCCGCCACCAGGCTCAGGCCGTTGAAGGCGCTGTAGCCACGCAGCATGACGTGCCAGGTCCCGGCCTGCGGGCTGGCGAAGGTGCAGCTCTCGGTGTTGCCGTTGCGATACGGGCGGCAGTCATAGGTGCTGGTGGTCGGCGCCGCGCCGAAGCGGACGTACAGGTCGGCATCGCCGCTGCCGCCGCTGGTGTTGAAGCTGAGGTTGCTGGCCCCGGCCGGCACGGTGAAGGTGTAGCGGGTCTCCGAGCCCGAGGCGCCGTTCACGCTCACCGGCACGCCCTTCTGCAGGCTGCCCGGGGTGGGATCCGGATCGGGATCGGGGTCCGGATCGGTACCGCCGCCGAAGATGCTGTAGGCGAGCAGGTTCGGCGAGCCGGAACGGGCGTCGCTGACCTTGTTCGGGGTGGCGTTGCTGGTGATCGCGTTGGTCACCTGGCTCACGCTCGCGTTCGGGTTGCCGGCGAGGTACAGCGCGGCGATGCCTGCCACGTGCGGCGAGGCCATGGAGGTGCCGCTGATGCTGTTGGTGGCCGAGTTGCTGGTGTGCCACGCCGAGGTGATGGACGAACCCGGCCCGTAGAGGTCCAGGCACGTGCCGTAGTTGGAGAACGAGGAGCGCGCGTCGGACGAGGTGGTCGAGCCGACGGTGATCGCCGACGCGGCGCGGGCCGGCGAGTAGTTGCAGGCATTGCCGTTGTCGTTGCCGGCAGCGACGACGACGGTGACGCCGGCGTTGGTCATGCGGGCCACGGCCTGGTCGACCGACGACGAAGCGCCGCCGCCGAGGCTCATGTTGGCGACGGCCGGCTTGACGTGGTTCTGGGTGACCCAGTCCATGCCGGCGATGATGCCGGAATAGCTGCCGGTGCCATCGCAGCCCAGCACGCGCACCGCGTGGAGGGTGACGCCCTTGGCGACGCCGTAGGTGGTGCCGCCGACGGTGCCGGCGACATGCGTGCCGTGGCCCTGGCAGTCGTTGGTGCCGTTGCCGTCGTTGATGGCCGTGTAGCCATTGCCCATGCGGCCGCTGAACTCGTTGTGGGTCGCGCGGATGCCGGTATCGACGATATACGCGTGCACGCCGCTGGCGTTGGTGTTGTAGGTGTAGGTTCCGCTCAGCGGCAGGTTGCGCTGGTCGACGCGGTCGAGGCCCCAGGTCGCGTTGTTCTGCGTCGCGGCGATGTGCATGTAGCCGTCTTCCTCGACGAAGGCCACGCGATCGTCGGCGAGGATCTGCGCCAGCTCTTCGTCGTTGGCGTCGACGACGAAGCCGCGCAGCGCGCTCTGGTAGGTCCGGACGACGTTGCCGCGGCCGCCGCGGCGGCTGCGGTTGCGCTGGAACGACTGCGCCACGCTGGAGATGCTGGGCTTGTTGGAGGCGGCCTCGAAGCCGAGACTGGCGGCGTCGTCCTTCAGCACGACGATGTAACGGCCTTCGATCGGCGCCTTGGCGAGACGCAGCTCGGCGTCGGCGGCACTGGCGTGGCCGGCACCAAGCATCAACACGGCGCCGACGGATGCGGCAAGAATGGTCTTTCTGCGATTCACGATACTACCCTCACTGGCTGTACTGAGTGTTGCCGCGGTACACGCGTGTCCGCGGGTCTGATCGCAAACGCGTTGGGCCTTTCCCCTGGTTCCGCCGTGAAGGCGGGGCCTGTACGCGATGGCTGACGACACAACGCGATCAGGTGCCCGGACTGGTGCGCATCACATGGAACCGTCATGCGCGGCCGTTACCCTGCGCCATGCAACGGGGCGTGGACTAGGCGCCCCGTTGCATGGCCTCCCCCTCGTGCCGACGGCCCAAGTGAACTGCGCGTGACGGCGTGCGTCCAATGCCGATATCAAATGAGCTTATCCGGCAATCGTTTGAGTGAATCTCCGGATTTGCTTATTTGTTTTCTCTATAAGTCCGTCGTCGTCTTTGAGACACCGGTACGCGGAACTCCGCTCCCGGCTTGACCGGGCTCGGTCCTGCCGTGGTATATCGATATACGAGCACCACAAGAGGTGGGCCGGCTCCGGCTCATGGGCATGGCCAGGAGCGGTACAGAGCGGTCCTGCGATCTCGCAGCGTTGCCGTCGTCGGACGGCTGCGTGTTGTTTGCTGGATGACGCAAGGATGTTGCCGCATGACATTGAAAGAACTCCGTTGCCTGTTGGCAATCGTCGAGGCCGAGCTGAACATCAGCGCGGCCGCCGAAACCATGCATGCCAGCCAGCCCAGCCTGTCACGGCACCTGAAGCTGCTGGAGGACGAGTTGGGCTTCCAGGTGCTGGCGCGGCGTGGCCGGAGCATCGCCGGGATCACGCCCGCCGGACAGGAAGTGATCCGCCTCGCGCGCCGGATCGTCAATGACGTGGGCAACATCCGCGCCTATGCCGCCAATGTGCGGGGCGAGGGCGCCGGCGAGCTCAACCTGACGATGCCCCAGACCTATGCACGGCACCTGCTGCCGCCCGTGCTCGCCATCCTGACCAAGCGCTATCCGCAGCTGGACGTGCGCATCCACCACCTGGGCGAAGGGGAGCCGACCGAACGGCTGGAGGACAGCCGGGCCGACATGATCCTGCTCAGCACCGCGGGCGACCGGGTCCCGGCGGGGATTTCCCTGCCCCTGTTCAGCTGGAAGCGCGTGGTGATGGTGCCGCGCGTCCATCCGCTGGCCAGCCTGGACCGCCCGGTGACCCTGGTGGAACTCGCACGGCATGCGCTGGTGACCTACGACGCGTCGCGGCGGCCTGACTCGTCGCTGCGGCGGGTGCTCGGGCAGGCGGGCCTGCGTGCACGCTTCGCCTGTTCCGCGCAGGATGCGGACCTCATCAAGGTGTACGTGCGCGCTGGCCTGGGGGTGGGGCTGGTTGGCGAGCTGGCAGTGGAGGATGCCGACCGGGAGGAGTTCGCGGTGCTCGAGGTCGAGTCCAGCCTGCCGGAGTGCGTGGCCTGGGCCCTGGTGCCCTCGGGTCGGGTGCTGCGCGATTACACCGTCGACCTGATCCGCCTGCTCGCGCCGCAGTTGCCGGCGGACGACATCCGGCGCGCCATCGATGGCAGCGCACGTCCCCTATGGCCGCCACCCCGTGCCTGGGATGCGGGCTATGCCGACGTCGGGGAGCCGCGGCTGGGTCGCCCGCCCACGCGCACGACGCTCAACCACCTGCCGCAGCAGAGCACCTACCTGGGCTGAAGGCCGGGATCCGGCGTGCGGTCGGCGTCGCGAAGGGTCACCACCAGCACGTCCCGGTGCGAGGGCAGCGCGGGGTCGAGGGCTTCGACCGGCGTGACACCGTGGAAGACGCGGGCATCGTCGACCAGGGCGGCATCGAAGGCGCGCGCGAGGGTGAAGGCACCCACTTCGCGGCCTTGCATGTCGTGGATGCGGGTGGTGCCGCGGGCCACGTTCTCCCGGTCGACCATCAGCACCAGCACGTAGTCGACCCCATCGCGGTGCATGCCTTCGGGCGTGGGTTGCCCCGGGACATCCGCCTGCGCCTCGATCCGGAACTGGTGGACCTCGGCGTGCCAGGCGGCGACGCCCGGCGCCAGGGAGGCGAACAGCGCATGGCAGTGGCGCAGGATCGCCTTCAGGCTCTCGCCCTGTGCGACGCTCGCTTCGATCGGCTCGAACCAGCGCTCGATGTCGCCCTGCAGCGTGTTGTAGGCCAGGCTCTGGTAGTGCGGCTGGTGGGGGCAGGGCTGCACGCGCGCGCCCTCGACACCGTGTTCGAGCCGGAACACCGCATGCCGGCGACGGCGCTGCTTGCCGAGTTGGGCCAGGTAGCGGTCCGGTTCGAGCCGGTTCCAGCTGTCGACGAAGGGGCCCCAGTCCCCGAGTGAACCTTCATCCTCCAGCCAGGCCCGCATGACATCGGCCTCGACGAAACAGAAGCCGCGGTCGCGGACGGCGTCGAGGAACGGGGGCGGGGAGAGGCTCATGGCGCGGCCGGGGCGGGGGAGCGACAGCGTAGCCGAAAACAGCGACGGCGCCCGAAGGCGCCGTCGTCATGGCGTGCGAACCGGCGGTTATTTGCCGGCGGATTCCAGCAGCTTTTCCTGCGCGGCGCGGAAGGCATTGCCTTCATACCAGGTCGGACGCGCGTCGCTCCCGGCGAGGTCGCGGCCGACGCCGTACAGGGCCTCGAGGTCCTGCATCACGCCGTCGAACTTCCAGTCCTCGCTGAACTCGTCCGCGGCCTTGTGGTAGCGGTTGTCGCGGTAGTCTCGCTGGGCCGCGTGGCCGGCCTCGGTGCCACCGTCGACCAGATCGTCGCCACCCTTGGCATACAGCGCGGGCACGCCGGCCTTGGCGAAGTTGAAGTGGTCGGAACGGAAGTAGAAGCCGCTCTGCGGCGTCGCCTCGGCCACCAGCGTGCGGCCCTGGGCGTCGGCATGCACCTTCAGCATGTCCTCCAGCTCCGAGTTGCCGAGGCCGATGACGGTCATGTCCTTCGACTTGCCGATCACCGGCATCGCGTCGAGGTTGATCACGCCGACGGTGTCGGCCAGCGGAATGGCCGGGTGCGCGACGTAGTACTTGGAGCCGAGCAGGCCGGATTCCTCGAGGGTCACCGCGACGAACAGCACCGAGCGCTCCGGCGCCGGGTCCTGTGCGGCGAAGGCCTCGGCGATCTCCATGATGCCGGCGACGCCGGTCGCATTGTCGACCGCGCCGTTGTAGATGTGGTCCTCGCCCTCGGGCGCCTCGCCGTCGTGGCCATGGTTGCCCAGGTGGTCCCAGTGCGCCATGTACACGACCGCTTCGTCCGGGCGCGTGCTGCCCGGCAACTTGGCGACCACGTTCTTCGAGGACTTCTCGGCGATCGTGCTCTTGAGGTCGAGCGAGAGGGTGGCATCCAGTGGGATCGCCTTGAAGCCCTTGCGGTTCGCGGACTGGTAGAGCGCATCGAGGTCCTGCCCGAGGTCGGCGAGCAGGCTGCGGGCGACATCGCCGGTGATCCAGCCCTGGGCCTGCAGGCGCGGTTCCGGATCGTCCGCTGCGCGCAGGTCGAACTGGGCACCGGACCATGAGTTCTTCACCACGTCCCAGCCATAGGACGCGCCTTCGGTGTCGTGGATGATGATCGCGGCGGCTGCACCCTGTCGCGCCGCTTCCTCGTACTTGTAGGTCCAGCGGCCGTAGTACGTCATGCGCTGGCCTTCGAACAGCGATGCGTCCCCGGTGTGGAAGCCCGGGTCGTTGACGAACATCACCACGGTCTTGCCCTTGACGTCCACGCCTTCGTAGTCGTTCCACCCGAGTTCGGGGGCATTGACGCCGTAGCCGACGAAGACCAGGTCGCTGGCTTCGATGTCGATCTGCGCCTGGCCGGTGCGGGTGCCGATGACCATGTCGCTGCCGAACTGCAGGTCGCGCGGGGTGCCCTTGACGTCGAGCTTCAGCACCGTGGACTCGTCGGCGGTGGTCTCGACCATCGGCACGTCCTGGAACCAGCTGTCGCCATTGCCCGGCTGCAGGCCCATCGCCTCGAACTGCGACTTGAGGTAGTCGAGTGTCAGCGTCTCGCCGTTGCTGCCAGGCGCGCGGCCCTCGAATGCGTCGGACGAGAGGGTCTTCACGCGCTCGGCGAAGTCGGCCTCGGTGATCGCGGCCTCGAAGGCATGGGCCGGCGCGGTGGCGGTTGCCTCCGCCGGGTTCGCGTCGGTCCCGGTATCGGGAGCCTGCGGGCTGCAGGCCGACAGCACGAGGGCGGCGGCGACTGCCTGGGTGGCGGCGTGGAGCGGGGTGCGACGGGACATCGGGCCTCCGGGGGCATGCAACGAAGGCCCGATGATACGACGGTCGCCGACGCCCTGCCGGCGACGGCGGCCTCGGCCCCGTTCAGTCCTGGGGCGCGGTGTCGCTGCTGTAGCGCATCGCGGTGGCGCCGCTGATCGCGCCGGTACGCGCGGTGTCATGCACGTAGAGCTTCACTTCGCGCTCGAACACGAGGGTGCCGTCGACCACGGCATTGGGACCGATCACCACGCGCGGCGGATCGTTCTTGCGATTGCCCAGGTTCAGCCATTGGCCCGTGGGCTTTTCGTAATGGATGCCGCCGCGGACATGCGACCCCGCCCCGACGGTGAGGTCCCCGTTGACGGTTTCGATGTCGCCACCGACCACCGCGGCCACCAGCCCGATCGCGCCGTTGACGGTGTCGATGTCGTCGCCGACCTGGCCGCGATTGCCGACATAGATGCCGCCATTCACCGTGGAAAGGCCACCGCTCGCGACGACGCCTTCTTCCAGCCGGATGCCGCCGTTGACGGTTTCCAGGTCTTCCACCCGGGCGGACGCGCCCACCTTGATGCTGCCATTGACGGTTTCGGCATCCCGCACGGTGGCGTTCTCGCCGATGCGGATGCTGCCGTTGACCGTTTCGAGGTCGCCGTAGGCCTGGCCGGCCTCCGCGGTGATGCTGCCGTTGACCTTGTCGATGCTCTGCTGGGCGCCGGCAAGCGTGGGGGCGAGCGCAAGCGCGCACGCCAGCGGGAGGAGTCGGATCGTGTGTCGGATCATGGGCGTGTCCATGCTGTCGGGATGAAGGATGGATGCGCGTGGCATCGCGAGGGTTTAGTTCCGCCGGAAAACACTCACCGCCCGTTGCGGCCGCTTCGCTACAATCGCAGGTCCACGCATCCCGGGCCCCTGCCCGAAGTCACGGAATCCCGCCACGTGTCCGAATCGCCACGCATCACGCCGGTCGTCCTGCTGATCCTGGACGGCTGGGGCCATCGCGAAGACCCCACCGACAACGCCCTCGCCGCCGCCCACCTGCCGAACTGGGACGCGCTGGTCGCCACGTCGCCCCACACGCTGATCCATACCGAGGGCCGGCACGTCGGCCTGCCGGATGGCCAGATGGGCAATTCCGAGGTGGGCCACATGAACCTCGGCGCCGGGCGCATCGTCTACCAGGACCTGACCCGCGTGGATGCGGCCATCGAGGACGGCAGTTTCTTCGCCAACGAAGCGCTGCGCGCGGCCTGTGCCGACGCGAAGGCCGGCGGCCACACCCTGCACCTGATGGGCCTGCTGTCGCCGGGTGGCGTGCACAGCCATGAGGCGCACCTGTTCGCGATGATCGACCTGGCCCGTCGCGAAGGCGTGCCGCATGTCGCCGTGCATGCGTTCCTCGACGGCCGCGACACGCCGCCGCGTTCGGCCGCGCCCAGCCTGAAGGCGCTGCAGGAGGCCTGCCAGAAGGCAGGCAATGCCGAGATCGCCAGCGTCGCCGGCCGTTACTTCGCGATGGATCGCGACAACCGCTGGGATCGCGTGCGCAAGGCGTGGGACGCCATCGTCGAGGCCGCCAGCGAGCACCACGCCCCCGACGTCACGACCGCGCTGGCCGACGCCTACGCGCGCGGCGAGAACGACGAGTTCGTGGCCCCCACGGTCATCGACGACGGCGCCACCATGCGCGACGGCGATGCGGTGGTCTTCATGAATTTCCGCGCCGACCGCGCGCGCCAGTTGAGCGCAGCCTTCGTCGCCCCGGACTTCCAGGGCTTCCATGCGCGCCGGCCCGCGCTGTCGAGCTTCGTCTGCCTGACCGAATACGACGCCAGGCTGCCCGCCCCGCTGGCCTTCCCGCCGGAAGACCTGCGCAACACGCTCGGCGAAGTGCTGGAGCAGAACGGCATGGCCCAGCTGCGCATCGCCGAGACCGAGAAATACGCCCACGTCACCTTCTTTTTCAGCGGCGGGCGCGAGGACACGTACGAGGGCGAAGAGCGCATCCTGATCCCGAGCCCGCAGGTCGCCACCTATGACCTCCAGCCGGAGATGAACTGCCCGCAATTGACGGCCCAGCTGGTGGATGCGATCGGCTCCGGGCGTTTCGACGCGATCGTCTGCAACATCGCCAATCCGGACATGGTCGGGCACACCGGTGTCTTCGAAGCGGCGGTGAAGGCGGCCGAGGCGGTCGACACGGCGATTGGCGCGGTCCGTTCGGCGGTCGAGGCGGCCGGTGGCGCCCTGCTGGTCACCGCCGACCACGGCAACCTCGAGATGATGCGCGACCCGGCGACCGGCCAGGCGCATACCGCGCACACCGTCGGTCCGGTGCCGTTCGTCTATCGGGGGCCGCGCGATGCGGCGCTGCGCAGCGGCGGCGCCCTGCGCGACGTCGCGCCGACGATGCTCGACCTGCTCGGCCTGCCGAAGCCGGACGACATGAGCGGCCGGAGCCTGCTGGACGCCTGATGCCGCCCGCGCGCCTGCCTGCCATTGCCCGGTGGGCCGCGCTGGCCCTGTGCCTGTGCGCCACCCACGCGGCCGCGCAGCAGCAGCGTGCCACCGAACGGCAGCTGGAGGCGGTCCAGCGCGAGCTGCGCGAGGTGGCCGCCGAGCGGCGCGAGATCGAAGGCGAGCGGAGCGATGCGCACCGGGCGCTGAGGGATGCCGACGAGAAGGTCGCGCAGTCCAGCCGGGCGCTCCATGACATCGAGTTGCAACTCGCGGACGAGGAGGCCTCGCTCGCCTCGTTGCAGCAGCGGCGCGACACGATGCAGCTTGCCCTGGCCGGGCAGCGGGAGGAGCTGGCCCGGCTGCTGCGCGCGGCCTATGCTCAGGGCGGGGATGCCCCCCTGAAGGTGCTGCTGGCCCAGGACAGTGTCGCCCAGGCACAGCGCCTGCTCACGTACCACCGGTACCTGCAGCAGGACCGCGCCGATCGCATCCGGGCGCTGTCGGCCGAACTGGAGGACCTCGACGCGGTCGAGCGCGACATCGCGGCGCGCCAGCTCACGCTTGAAGCATCGAAGCGCGAACTCGACGCGCGCGTCGCCAGCCTCGAGCAGGACCGCGATGCCCGCAAGGCGCTGGTGGCCGACCTTGACGCGCGTTTTGACGACCGCCGCACGCGCGAGCGCACGCTGGGGCGGGATGCCCGTGGGCTGGAGCAGTTGCTCGCCCGCCTGCGCGAGGCCGCGCGTCGCGCGGAAGCAGAACGCCGGCGGGCCGCCGAAGCGGAAGCCGCGCGCCAGGCGGCCGCCGCCGCTTCGGCGACGCCGGGCGCCACGCCCGCGCCACGGTCCGCCCCGCCGCTTGCCAGCGCGGCCCTGGGCGGCCCGCAGGTCGGCGGCACCGGGTGGCCGCTGACCGGCAGCCTGATGGCCGGTTACCAGGCCCGGATGCCGGACGGCCGAAGCAGCGACGGCCTGCTGCTGGGTGCCGCGGCAGGCACCCCGGTCAAGGCCGTGGCCGCCGGCAGCGTGGTGTATGCCGGCTGGATGACCGGCTACGGCATGCTGCTGATCGTCGACCATGGGGGCGGCTACATGAGCCTGTACGCCCACAACGACGCCCTGCTCAAGGACGTGGGCGACAGCGTGCAGCGCGGGGACGCGGTGGCGACGGTCGGCACCTCGGGTGGGCACGGCCGGCCCGCGCTCTATTTCGAGCTCCGCCGCGACGGCAAGCCGGTCGATCCCGGGGTCTGGCTGCGTCGCTGAATGCCCCCGCAGGCGCGTGCATGGGGTTAACGAAAGCTTCCATCCGTGCGCCCTAACGTGTTCATATCCAAGCAGACCGCCGGGCTGGAGGCCCGGCCCGAACCGGAGTCCTGCATGCCCGTCCGTTGCATCCGTCCGATCGCCGTGCTGTCCGGTTGGGTCCTGGCCAGCGTGCTGGGGCCTGCGTCCGCGCAGGACGCGCCGCCGACCGATCCGCCCGATCCGCCCGCGGGCGCCAGCCCGGAAATGGTCGGTTCGGCCGTGCCGCTGGACGAGATCCGCCGCTACGTGACCGTGTACAGCGCGATCAAGCAGGCCTACGTGGAGCCGGTCGAGGACAAGGACCTGATGGAGTCGGCCATCCGCGGCCTGCTGTTCGACCTCGATCCCCACAGTGTCTATTTCGACAAGGACCAGTCCGAGGACTTCGACGAACGCGCCCGCGGTGCGTACGAGGGCATCGGCGTGGAGCTGCAGCGCCAGCCCGACGGCACGCTCAAGGTCATCGCGCCGATCGACGGCACGCCGGCCGAGCGTGCCGGCCTGCAGTCCGGCGACATCATCACGGCCATCGACGGCAAGGCCTTCGAGCCGGACGAGGGCGACACGTCGGCGCCCCTGCGGGGTCCGGCCGGCAGTTCGCTGACGCTGACCCTCGTGCGCAAGGGCCGGGACGCGCCGTTCGACGTCACCCTGACCCGCGACACCATCCGTATCACCAGCATCCGTGGCCGGATGCTCGAGCCCGGCTACGCCTACATCCGCATCAGTGCGTTCCAGGCGGATACGGCCGCCGACTTCGCCACCCAGCTCGATGCATTGAAGGCCGAAGCCGGCGCGCCGCTGCGGGGGCTGGTCATCGACCTGCGCAGCAATCCCGGCGGCCTGTTGACCTCGGCCGTGCAGGTGGCCGATGACCTGCTGGAGGCCGGGGAGATCGTGAGTACGCGCGGGCGCCTCGCGATCAGCGACGCGCAGTTCTCGGCGACCCCGGGCGATCGTCTGGAGGGTGCCCCGGTGGTGGTGCTGGTGGACGCCGGTTCCGCCAGTGCATCGGAGGTGCTGGCCGGCGCGCTGCGCGACAACGGCCGGGCCCGCGTGGTCGGCAGCCGCACCTTCGGCAAGGGCTCGGTCCAGACCGTCCTGCCGCTCGACAACGGCGACTCCGTGAAGCTCACCACCGCGCGCTATTACACGCCCAGTGGCGAATCGATCCAGGCCCTGGGCATCGTGCCGGACGTGGTGCTGCATCCCGCCGAAGACGGGAGCGACGGTGGCGCCGCGCGCTATGTCGAATCGAGCCTGCCCGGCCATCTGGATGGTGGGAAGGCCGCGGGCGTCGCCGGCGAGAACGCGGGCGAAGTGCTGTCCGGCGAACGCCACATCGCGTCTGCCCTGGCCGAACTGAAGCGGGATACGGCCCGCCCGGTACCGGCCGCAGGCGGCTGAGCGTACCGGGTCAGCGCGGCTTGCCGGGCATCGGGAACGGCGTCACCACCTTCTCGCCGGTCCCGGCGTCGCGGATCGTCGAAGTGCCCTTCCGCTCCACCTCCTCGATGCGGACGATGCTCTGCATCGGCAGGTGCAGCACCCGCGTCTGGCCGAACTCGTCGCGCAGCCGCTCCTCGGTCGGATCCACCACCACGCCCGCGTTCACGTCGAACACGAGGTCGCGGACCTCGGTGAATCCCCACAGCGCGCCCGACGCGACCTGGCGTGCGTAGAGCTCGTACACCTTGCCGGCGTTGAGGAACGTGACCTTGTAGAGCGGTTTCGACATGGCGGGCGATCGGTCCTGTGGGCGATTCGGGACATCGTCCCTGTCGCCGTACCTAGGGGCGGCGTCGCCCCATCTCAAGGCCGCTCAGTAGCCGCTGCGCTGGCGCATCCGCTTGGCGATGCCGGACCGGGCGATCAGGGCAAAGCTGCCGCCGAACGCGAAGCCGGCCAGGTGCGCCGACCAGGCGACCGCGCCGAAGGCCGGGCCGAACCAGGTGAACAGGATCTGCAGCAGTGCCCAGGTGCCGATCAGCAGGGTGGCCGGCACCCGCAGGAACTGCAGGTAGAGGCCCAGCGGCAACACCACGCCCAGCCGCGCTTGCGGAAACAGCGCCAGATACGCGCCGATGAGGGCCGATACCGCGCCGCTGGCACCGATGATCACCCGGTCCGGCGTGCTGATGGCGATCACGGCGGCCAGGTTGGCGAACGCTCCGCCAATCAGGAACACCAGAAGGAGCCGCCAGCCGCCCATGATCCGCTCCGCGGGCAGCCCGAAAATCAACAGGAACACGAGGTTGCCGAGCAGGTGGGCCCAGTCGGCGTGCAGGAACAGCGCCGTGAACAGGCGTTGCCAGTCGTGGGGCGACGCGGCATCGAGTCCGCCGGACAGCGCCCCCCAGTCCTGCATCAGCCGGTCCTGGCTGCCATCGGGCAGCATCGCCACCCATGCAAAGCACCCCCACAACGCCGCGAACAGCAACGGCGTGGCCCAGCGCAGCGGCGACTTCTGGCGGGAGGGAACGGCGATGAACATGGGATGGTGGGCTCGTTTCCAGCGACGGGCGCGGCGCAGCATGACCAGTGGGACTGGTCCCGCGTGCGTCCACCGACGATAAGGCATCCACGCCAGGCCACGCACCCGCGAGTACCGGGAATGTGATGGGTGGTTGTTAGCAACCGGTTAATTTCACGATATAGTACATACGGCGTCGTATGTCGGGAGGGTTCCCGCAGGGCTGCGGCGACCGGAAAGCACCTATAAGAAACTCCAATGGAGAGAGCACGCATGCAACACGCAGACCGCATGATCCGCCTGTCGGCGCTGGCGCTGGGCATTTCCGGCGCGCTGGCGTTCGGCCAGGCCCACGCCTCGGGCTTCCAGCTCAAGGAAAACAGCGTCAAGTCGATGGGCGCCGCCTTCGCGGGCGCCGGCATCCGTGACGACGACGCGTCCGTGGTCACCAACAACCCGGCCACGATGACCCGTTTCGAGGGCACGACGGTCCAGGGCGACCTGAGCGTCATCGACCTGAACTACGAAGCGGCCGACATGGAGGGCTACGACATCCTCCGCCAGCCGCTGACCGGTGGCGACGGCGGCCAGGCCGGTGACGTGACCCCGATCCCGGCGATGTCGGTGGTCCACAAGTTCGACAACGGCCTGGCGCTGGGCGCCATGGTCAGCGCGCCGTTCGGCCTGAAGACCGAATACGACCGCGACTGGGTGGGCCGCTACTACGCGGTGACCTCGGACGTGCAGATCGTCGATCTCACCCTGTCCGGCGCGATCGACATCACCGACCGCTTCTCCGTCGGCGGTGGTTTCATCTTCTCGCGTGCCGACGTCACGCTGTCCAAGGCGGTCGACTTCGGTACGATCCTGATGGGCGCCGGCGCACCCCTGCCGTTCGCCCGTCCGCAGGCCGCCGATGGCTTCGCTGAAGTGCAGGGCGAGGACAACGGCTTCGGCTGGCTGCTCGGCGCGAACCTGCGCCCGACCGACAAGCTGACCCTCGGCTGGTCGTACCGCTCCGAGATCGACTACGACCTCGAGGGCGAGGCTGACTGGACGGTCCCGGCGAATGCGCGCGCGGTGTTCGACGCCAACCCGATGACCCGCGTGCTGTTCAACGACGGCGACGCCAGCGCCGCGCTGACCACGCCGTCCGTGATGAGCATCGACGTGGGCTACCAGTTCACCGACCGGTTCTCGATGGCCGCCACCTACTCGGAGACCAACTGGAGCTCGCTGCGCGAAGTGCGCATCGATTTCAACAACCCGGATCCGGATTCGGTCGAGGAGTTCAGCTGGGGCGACACGCGCTTCTCGTCGATCGGCGCGGACTACGTGCTGAGCGACGCATGGACCCTGCGCGCCGGTTTCGCCTACGACGAAACGCCGACCACGTATGCGCACCGCACGCCGCGCCTGCCGGACGAGGATCGCCGCTGGTACTCGCTGGGCGCGACCTGGAACATCAGCGACGCGTTCGAGATGAACTTCGCGTACACCTACATCGATCCGGACACCCCCGAGATCGGCATCATCACCCCGCCGCAGGCGGGTGGCCAGCGCCTGTTCGGCACCTTCGACGGCGACGCGCACCTGTTCGGCGTCTCGGGCCAGTACCGCTTCTGATCGCGATACCGGTCCTGCAAGAAAAAAGCCCCGCTCCGGCGGGGCTTTTTTTGTCGTGCATCATCCGGTCGACCGTGCCGGATCCCGGGTGCGGGGCAGCCCGGGACCGTGCGGGACTTACTCCCCCAGGGTCAGCAGCGATGCATTGCCGCCTGCCGCGGTGGTGTTGATCGTCACCGTCTTCTCGGTGACGAAGCGCGCCAGGTAGTGCGGGCCGCCGGCCTTGGGGCCCGTGCCGGACAGTCCCTGGCCGCCGAAGGGCTGCACGCCGACGATCGCGCCGATCTGGTTGCGGTTGACGTAGCAGTTGCCGACCTTGATGGCGCGGGTGATCCTCTCGACCGTCTCGTCGATCCGCGAGTGGATGCCGAGGGTGAGGCCGAAACCGGTCGCGTTGATGGCGTCGATCACCTGGTCGAGCTCGCTGGCCTTCCAGCGGATCACGTGCAGCACCGGCCCGAAGATCTCCTTGTGCAGCTGGTCCAGCGAGCGCAGCTCGTAAGCGCGGGGCGCGAAGAACGTCCCGTGCTCCGCTTCCGGCGTCGCCGGCACCGTGGCGATGTGGGTCGCCTCGATGTCCATGCGCATCACGTGCTGCTCCAGGTTTTCCAGCGCGTCCTGGTCGATGACCGGGCCGACGTCGGTCGACAGCAGGCCGGGGTCGCCCAGTTTCAGTTCGGCCATGGCACCGGCCAGCATCTCGATGACCTTGTCGGCGATGTCTTCCTGCACGAACAGCACGCGTGCCGCCGAGCAGCGCTGGCCCGCCGAGGTGAAGGCCGAGGCCATCGCGTCCTTGACCAGCTGCTCGGGCAGCGCGGAGGAGTCGGCGATCAGCGCATTCTGGCCGCCGGTCTCGGCGATCAGCACGCCCAGCGCGCCATCGCGACCGGCGAGTGAGCGGTTGATCGCCGCGGCGGTGTCGTTGGAGCCGGTGAAGGCGACGCCGGCGACCCGCGGGTCGCGTGTGAGCGCGGCGCCCACGATGGCACCGTCGCCGGGCAGGAACTGCAGCACGTCCTCGGGCACGCCGGCTTCGTGCAGCAGTTTCGTCGCCGCATAGCCGACCAGGTTGGTCTGCTCGGCCGGCTTGGCGATCACCGCGTTGCCGGTCGCCAGTGCCGCGGCGACCTGCCCGATGTAGATCGCCAGCGGGAAATTCCACGGGCTGATGCAGACGAACACGCCGCGGCCGTGCAGCTCGAGCACGTTGGTCTCGCCGGTCGGGCCCGGCAGCGGCTCGGGGTTGAACATGGTGCGCACCTGCGCGCCGTAGTAGCGCAGGAAGTCCACGGCCTCGCGGACTTCGCCGACCCCGTCCAGGATGGTCTTGCCGGCATCGCGCGTGCACATGGCGATGAACTCGGGCATGCGTTGTTCGAGCAGGTCGGCGGCATGCTCCAGGATCGCCGCACGGCCGGCGGCCGGCATGGCGTTCCATTTCGGCTGCGCGGCCACGGCGTTTTCCAGCGCCTGCTCCACCGTCGCACCGTCCGCGGCACGCCAATGCCCGACGACCTCCCGCAGGTCGGCCGGGTTGGTCACCGGGCGGCTCTCGCCGTCCGGGTTCGCACCGGGGACCAGCGGTCCGGCGAACCAGTCATCGCGGTAGGCAGCGTTGATGCGATCGGCCAGCTCGCGAAGCGCGTCGTCGTTGGCGAGGTTGATGCCCATGGAGTTGCTCCTGTCGCAGTACGGCAAGCGGTCCGCGAAACTGCGGTACAGCTCGACCGGCAGCGGGATCTGCGGGTGGGGGATGGTGTCGAAGCCGGCAACCGTGTCGAGCGGGTCGCGGACCAGGTCCTCGACCGGGACGTCCTCGTCGGTGATCCGGTTGACGAAGCTGGAGTTGGCGCCGTTCTCGAGCAGGCGACGCACCAGGTAGGGCAGCAGGTCCTCGTGGGAGCCGACCGGGGCGTACACGCGGCAGGGGACGTCGAGGCGGTCGGCGGGAATGACCTCGTTGTAGAGGTCCTCGCCCATGCCGTGCAGCTTCTGGAATTCGAAGGCCACGGCGCCGCCGCCGGCACGCGCCATCGTGTGCACCGCGGCGATGGTGTGCGCGTTGTGGGTGGCGAACATCGGGTAGACCACGTCGGCCTGGGACAGCATCTTCCGGGCGCAGGCGAGGTAGGACACGTCGGTGTTCGGCTTGCGCGTGAACACCGGATAGGTGGGGTGGCAGTCCACCTGGGCGCGTTTGATCTCGCTGTCCCAGTACGCCCCCTTGACGAGGCGCACCGGGATGCGGCGGCCATGCCGGCGCGCCAGCGCGGCGATGAAGTCGATCACCTCCGGTGCGCGCTTCTGATACGCCTGGATCGCCAGTCCGTAACCCTCCCAGCCTTCGAGGGAGGGGTCGGCATACGCAGCGGCGAACACGTCGAGCGACAGCTCCAGGCGGTCGGCTTCTTCGGCGTCGATGGTGAATCCGATCCCGTGCGACTTCGCCAGTCGCGCCAGTTCCAGCACGCGCGGGACCAGTTCGGCCAGCACGCGCGCACGCTTGGCGTGCTCGTAGCGCGGGTGCAGGGCCGAGAGCTTGACCGAGATGGAAGCGGCGCCGAAGACACCGTCCCGGAGCTGGGCGGCGTGGCCGTGCTCCGCGGCATGGCGTCCGATGGCCTGGATGGCCTGCCGGTAGGCCTCCAGGTAGCGTTGGGCATCCGGCTCGGTCAGTGCGGCCTCGCCCAGCATGTCGAACGAGTAGCGATAGTCCGCATTGATGCCCTTGCGCGACCGGTTCAGGGCCTCGCCGATGGTCCGGCCCATCACGAACTGGTGGCCCATGATGCGCATGGCCTGGCGCACCGCGAGGCGGATCACCGGCTCGCCGACGCGCCCGACCAGGCGTTTGAACGCGCCGCGGGTGTCGCGCTTGGTCTCGTCGCCGAGCTCGACCAGGTGGCCGGTCAGCATCAGGCCCCAGGTGGAGGCATTGACCAGCACCGACTCCGACTGACCCATGTGGCGCTTCCAGTCGGCCTCGCCGAGCTTGTCGCGGATCAGCCGGTCGGTGGTCTGCTGGTCCGGGATGCGCAGCAGGGCCTCGGCCACGCACATCAGCAGCACGCCTTCCTCGCTGCCCAGGTCGTACTGGCGCATGAAGGCTTCGATCGCACCCTGGTCGTGGACGCCGGCACGCACCCGTTCCACCAGATCGGTGGCCTTGCGGCGGGTGGTTTCACGGGCCTCGTCGTCCATCCGGGCCTGCGTGAGCAGGGCCTGGACATGCGCGGCCTCCTCACGGACCCACGCATGGGTGATCGCGGCGCGCTCGGGGGCCGGCGCGGGGGGGAGCTCGGGGCTGATGAGCAGGCGCGGCGAATGACCGACGCCTGCACGGGCAGGACGGTTTTCTGGGGCCATGACGGGTATGGCAGGGCGGGGGATTCGGCGTAGTGTAGGGCCGGACCGGGGCGCCGTGCATCCCTTTTTCACCGTGCGTTTACACCGTGCCGGGACTAGTGTGCCGAATCGGGCTGAAAGCGTGTCCTGGCAAGGGTTTCGCGCCATTCGCAGGCGTCTGGAAAAGCGGGGTGCCGGCGCGCTTCTGCTTGCCCGCCCGCGGCCCTGCGGCTACCATTTCACGGTTTTCCGTAGCGCCGGCAGCGGCGTGATGGGCCCTTGCGTGTCGCGATGGGCTCGCCAGCCACCTGGCCGGCCCGTTTCCGCCCGGCGGAACGAGGCGACCGGGAAGCCCGCGGAGCGACTCACCACCATCCATGATTTTTCGGGGCTCGAATCTGATGAAAGCCGGTTGTTTCAAGCAGTGGGCAGCGGGTATCGCCGTCATGGCACTGCCGGTGCTTGCACAGGCGCAGGCGGCGGATCCCAAGCCGTGGCAGCTGAACATGGGCCGCGGCGTGACCCACCTGTCGCAGAACGCCTATGAGGCCCACATGCTGGCCCTGTGGATCTGCATCGCGATCGGCCTGCTCGTCTTCGGTGCGATGGGCTATGCGATGTTCGCGTTCCGCCACTCCAAGGGCGCCAAGCCGGACACCAGCTTCACCCACAGCACGAAGCTCGAGATCGTCTGGACCGTCGTCCCGGTGCTGCTGCTGGTGATCATGGCCTTCCCGGCCACCAGCAAGCTGATCGACATGTACGACACCCGCGAGGCCGAGATGACGGTGAAGATCACCGGCTTCCAGTGGATGTGGAAGTACGACTACCTCGGCGAGGACGTGGGCTTCACCAGCCGGCTCGACCGCAAGAGCGAGGAAATCCGCCAGAGCGGCATCGTCCCGACCACGGCCGACCATGAGCACTACCTGCTCGACGTCGACAACATGCTGGTGTTGCCGACCGGCACCAAGATCCGCTTCGTGATCACCGCCGATGACGTGATCCATGCGTGGTGGGTGCCGGCACTGGGCTGGAAGCAGGACGCGATCCCGGGCATCGTCAACGAGGCTTGGACCCAGATCGACGAGCCGGGCATCTACCGTGGCCAGTGCGCCGAACTGTGCGGCAAGGACCACGGCTTCATGCCGATCGTGGTCAAGGCGGTGAGCCCCGAGGAATATCGGGCCTGGCTGGACGAGCAGAAGCAGGCCGATGCCCCGGCGACCGCGACTGTCCCGGCCACCGGCGCCCCCAGCACCGAAACCGCCGCTGCCGACGCCGCCGACGCGGCCGTCGCCGGCTGATTCCCGAATTACTTCCGAGGTTAGGCCATGGCCGTCACCCACGCTGACACCCACCACGACGACCACGCCCACAAGCAGGGCTTCATCGAGCGTTGGTTCTTCTCGACGAACCACAAGGACATCGGCACGCTGTACATGGTGTTCAGCTTCATCATGTTCATCGTCGGCGCGGCGATGAGCGTGATCATCCGCACCGAGCTGGCGCACCCCGGCCTGCAGCACGTCAGTCCCGAGTTCTTCAACTCGATGACGACGATGCACGCGCTGGTGATGATCTTCGGCGGCGTGATGCCGGCCTTCGTCGGCCTGGCCAACTGGATGATCCCGCTGCAGATCGGCGCGCCGGACATGGCGCTGCCGCGCATGAACAACTGGTCGTTCTGGATCCTGCCGTTCGCCTTCAGCCTGCTGCTGATGACGCTGTTCCTGCCGGGCGGCGGCCCCGCCGGCGGCTGGACCCTGTACCCGCCGCTGTCGCTGCAGGGCGGCAACAACGTCGCCTTCGTGATCTTCGCCATCCACATGATGGGCATCAGCTCGATCATGGGCGCGATCAACGTCATCGCGACCGTGCTGAACATGCGCGCGCCGGGCATCGACCTGCTGAAGATGCCGATCTTCTGCTGGACCTGGCTGATCACTGCGTTCCTGCTGATCGCGGTGATGCCGGTGCTGGCGGGCGCGGTCACCATGCTGCTGACCGACAAGTTCTTCGCGACCAGCTTCTTCAACGCGGCCGGCGGCGGCGACCCGGTGATGTACCAGCACATCTTCTGGTTCTTCGGCCACCCCGAGGTCTACATCATGATCCTGCCGGCCTTCGGCGTGGTGTCGGAGATCATCCCGACCTTCAGCCGCAAGCCGCTGTTCGGCTACCAGGCCATGGTGTACGCGACCGCGTCGATCGCCTTCCTCTCGTTCATCGTGTGGGCGCACCACATGTTCACCGTCGGCATGCCGTTGGGTGGCGAGATCTACTTCATGTTCGCGACGATGCTGATCGCGATCCCGACCGGCGTGAAGGTGTTCAACTGGGTCACCACTATGTGGCGCGGCTCGATCTCCTTCGAATCGCCGATGCTGTGGGCGATCGCCTTCGTGATCCTGTTCACCATCGGTGGGTTCTCGGGCCTGATGCTGGCCATCGTCCCGGCCGACTTCCAGTACCACGACACCTACTTCGTGGTCGCGCACTTCCACTACGTGCTGGTGACCGGCGCGCTGTTCTCCATCATCGCCGCCGTCTACTACTGGTGGCCGAAGTGGACCGGCCGCATGTACAACGAGGGCATGGCGAAGTTCCACTTCTGGTGGACGATGGTCTTCGTCAACCTGCTGTTCTTCCCGCAGCACTTCCTGGGCCTGGCCGGCATGCCGCGCCGCATCCCGGACTACAACGTGGTGTTCGCGGACTGGAACCTGGTCAGCTCGATCGGTGCGTTCGGCATGTTCGTGACGCCCTTCATGATGGCGTTCATCCTGTGGCGTTCGAAGAAGGTCGGTGCCAAGGCCGAAGCGCGTGCCTGGGAAGGGGCGAAGGGCCTGGAGTGGACCGTGCCGAGCCCGGCGCCGCACCACACCTTCAGCACGCCGCCGGTCATCAAGGACGGCGACCTGGCCCACGGCGACGTCACGCACTGAGCCACGCCAACGGACGATGCCCGCACCGCAGCGGCGGGCATCCCACCCCCGCAGGAAACGAGTAGACCCGACGAGATGACCGCACCTGTCGACCCCCGCAGCGACCTCGACGCACGCCGCAAGGCGGCGCGGCGTACGGCCGTGTGGGTGGCGCTGGTCGCGGTGGGCGTATACGTCGCCTTCCTCGTCAGCGGCGCGGTGAACCTGTGAGCGGACACGACGGCCAGCGCCGCAACGCGACCGCGCGGATGGCGGCCATCATGGTCGGCGTCGGCGTATGTGCGTTCGGCCTGTCCTTCGCGCTGGTGCCGCTGTACCGGATCGCCTGTGAAAAGGTCTTCGGGATCCGCCTCGAGCGGACCGCCTCCGAGGACCGCGCAATGGCCGATGCCGAGGCGCGCTGGGTAACGGTCGAGTTCGATGGTGGCGTCAATTCCAAGCTGCCCTGGGCCTTCCACCCGAACCAGGCGACGATGCGCGTGCAGGTCGGCCAGCCCTACGACACCACCTACTATGCGCACAACAACAGCGAGCGGATGATCGTCGGTAGCGCTGTGCCGTCGGTGGCGCCGGCACGTGCGTCGGGCTATTTCAACAAGACCGAGTGTTTCTGTTTCACCGCGCAGACGCTGCAGGCCGGGGAAACCCGCGACATGCCGGTGCGTTTCATCATCGATCCGGACCTGCCGGCCGACGTCAAGACGGTCACCTTGTCCTACACTTTCTTCAAGAACGACGCGCTCACCGCGGAACAGGCTGCCGCATCCCCGCACGGGAACACGGCCCAGTCCCCGCGCGCCGCGCCCTGACCTGCAATCGCTCCAGCCAAGAACGGAACCGTCGCCATGGCCCAAGCCCACTCGCCAGACGCCAACGTCTATTTCGTCCCGCACAGCAGCCGCTGGCCGTTCCTCGGCTCGATCGCGCTGTTCGTGACCATGATCGGCATCGCCAGCTGGATGAACGAGGTCAGCTGGGGTCCGATCAGCTTCTTCGTCGGCATCGCGCTGCTGTGTGGCGTCCTGTTCGGCTGGTTCGGCGACGTGATCCGCGAGTCCGTCGCGGGCCATTACAACAAGCAGGTCGACACCTCGTTCCGCATGGGCATGGTGTGGTTCATCTTCTCGGAGGTGATGTTCTTCGGCGCCTTCTTCGGTGCGCTGTTCTACGCGCGCCAGCTTGCCCTGCCGTGGCTGGGTGGCGAGGGCGACGGGGTCATGACCCACAGCCTGCTGTGGAACAGCTTCAGCAACGCCTGGCCGACCAATGGCCCCGGCACCATCGGCGGCGAGTTCCAGACGATCCCGGCCTGGGGCCTGCCGCTGTTGAACACGATGATCCTGCTGACGTCGGGCGTGACCGTCACCATCGCGCACCACGCCCTGAAGGCCGGGCATCGTGCCCAGCTGCTGCTGTTCCTCGGGCTGACCGTGTTGCTGGGTTGCGTGTTCCTGTTCTTCCAGGCGGAGGAGTACATCCACGCCTACCGCGACCTGAACCTGACCCTCGGCTCGGGTATCTACGGGTCCACGTTCTTCATGCTGACCGGCTTCCACGGTGCCCACGTCACCCTGGGTACGATCATGCTCGCGGTGATCTGGTTCCGCTGCCTGAAGGGCCATTTCACGAAGGACAACCACTTCGCGTTCGAAGCGGTCGCCTGGTACTGGCACTTCGTCGACGTGGTCTGGCTCGGCCTGTTCCTGTTCGTCTACGTGCTGTAACCCCCGGCAGGACAGCCCGGTCCGGGACTCGCCGATGCGGGTCCCGGATCTGCGCCGGAAAGCGACGGCCTGCCGTCGCCTTTTTGCTTTAAGCGGACACGCTGCCGCGGTGCCCCGGCGGCGGCTCAGGGATTCCGGCCGACGCCGTGGAATTCGATCCAGCCCATGTACTGGGCGAGCACGACCAGCAGGATCAGCGCCACGGACACGGCGATGCGCCTGGTCAACGCGTTCACGGTGCGCTTGCTGTCGCTCTTGTCCACGAGCATGTAGTACAGCCCGGCGCCGAGGTTCCAGAGAATGATGATCAGGAAGGCGATGATCACCAGGGTCTTCAGCGAATCGTTCAAGGCGGACTCCGATCGGCGACAGGTCGTGGGGAAGCTGGAATTATCGCAGGCGGCGGGTCGTTCGTGACCCGTCGAGGCCACCTGCTGGTCGGCTGGACGCTGGCCGTCGCGGCGATCGTCCTGTTCACGAGCCTCGGCACGTGGCAGTCGCGGCGGGCGGTCGAGAAGCAGGCCATGCTCGACGCCGCCGCCGAGGTCCTGGCCCGGCGTGTCCCGCGTGGGCTCGAGGCAGCGGCCGATCCGGAGCGTCGACACGCATACGATTGGGCGGAAGGCCGCGGTGAGTTCCTGGACCGCGCGCCGCTGCTGCTCGACAACCATCAGCACGAGGGGCGCGTCGGCGTGCGCGCCTATCGGGTGTTCCAGCCGGAGTCCGGGCAGCGCCTGCTGGTCGACCTGGGCTGGCTCCCGATCGGCGGACAACGCGAGATGCCGGACATCGGGCTTCCGTCCGGCACCCAACGGCTCGGCGGCCTGTTGTCGGCGCCGCCCTCGGCCGGCCTGGCGCTCGGGCCGGCGATGGCGCGCGAAGGCGACGCATGGCTACTGACCCGGGTCGACATGGATGCCATCGCACGCGCACTCGACCTGGGTGAGTCGCTTGCGCCGCGCGTGCTGCGTCTGGATCCGGCGCTCCCGCTGGGTTACACGCGCGACCTGGTGCTGCTGCCCAATACCCTGCCGCCCGACAAGCACCGCGGCTATGCGGTGCAATGGTTCGGGCTGGCGCTCACCGTCCTTGCGACGGCCCTGATCCTGACATTCAAGAAGAAACGAACGACGCCATGAACGAGATCGATACCGCCAAGCGCAACCGCAATCGCACCTTCCTCGTGCTGATCGCGGTGATGTTCTTCGGCAGCATGGCGGTGGCCGGATTGCTGCGTTTCTCGGGCTGGCAGCCGGAAGGCATGAAGAACCACGGCGAACTGCTGCAGCCGGCTCTGGACGCACGCGATGCACGACCGCGTGCCGCCGACGGCAGCGCGTATGCGTGGCAGCCCGAGGCGCGCACCTGGCGCATGGTCGCGGTTCCGCCGCCGGGCTGCGAGGCCGCCTGCGCCGACGTCGCCGGCCAGCTGGAGCTGGTGTGGGCGCTGTTCAACAAGGACAGCGAACGCGTGCACGTCCTCTGGCTGGGCGAGTGGCCCGAGGGCAGCGAGCGGCCGGGCACGCTCGTGGAGATCGTCGACGATGGTGGCCTGCGCGATCGCCTTCCCGCGCTGCCCGCGGATGCCGCCGGCGTGCCGGTCTATGTCATCGATCCGAACGGGTTCGTCGTTCTGCGTTACGCTCCGGGCTTCGATCCCGCTGGCTTGCGCAAGGACCTCGTCAAGCTGCTCAAGCTGCGCTGAGCCGCCGGAACAGGGCCCGATCCATGAACAAAGCCTTCAAGGCCGCCGCTTATTCCAAGCACTTCCACCGCATCGCCTGGTTGGCGATCGCGTTGGCCACCTGCGTGATCGTGTTCGGTGCCTTCGTGCGCCTGTCCAATGCCGGGCTGAGCTGCCCGGACTGGCCCACCTGTTATGGACGCGCCACCTGGCCCGGTGCAACCGCCGACGCGGTCGACCATGCGGCCAGTGCGATCCGCCCGTTCGAATCCCACAAGGCCTGGCGCGAGCAGGTGCACCGTCACCTGGCGGCCACCCTCGGGCTGCTGGTGTTCGCACTGGCCCTGCTTGCCGCGCGCAAGCGACGCTTCGGCATGGCGCAGGTGCTGGCGGCCGCCGGGCTGGTCGCGGTCGCGATCCCGTTGTACATGCATGGCGAGCACGTGGCGGCCTCTGCCCTCGCGATCCTGGGCGAGGCCGTGTTGCTGTTCGCGGCCCTGCGTTGGACCAATGCCGACCTCGCACGGGTCTCCGCGCTGACCCTCGCGGTCATCATCTTCCAGGCCCTGCTGGGCATGTGGACGGTGACATGGCTGCTCAAACCGATCGTGGTGATGGGCCACCTGCTGGGCGGCCTGCTGACCTTCTCGCTGCTGCTGTGGATGGCCTGGAAGGCGACGGACGCACCCATCCGCAGCGCCGACGCACCGCAATTGCGGCGATGGCTGTTCGTGGGCCTGCTGCTGCTTGGCGTGCAGATCGCGCTGGGCGGCTGGACGAGCGCCAACTACGCGGCGCTGGCCTGCGGGAACGACTTCCCGACCTGCGTCGGCCAATGGTGGCCCCGGCATGACTTCGGCGAGGCCTTCGTGCTCTGGCGCGGTATTGGCGTCGACTACGAAGGCGGCATCCTCGACGGCGAGGCGCGCATTGCCATCCAGCTTGCGCACCGGCTGATGGCGCTGGTCGTGTTCGCGTACCTCCTGGCGTTCGCGGCCCGCCTCGTCCGCCTGCCCGGGGTCCGGAGCTGGGGCGTGTTCCTGCTGGTGATGGCGGTCGTGCAGGTGGCCCTGGGCATCGCCAACGTCAAGCTCGGCCTCCCGCTGGTCGTGGCCGTGATGCACAACGCCGGTGCGCTGCTGCTGCTGTTCGGCATGGTGTCGCTGCTCGCCCGCATCGAGGCGCCGGAGCACTGATGGCCCGGCCCGTGCACGAGGGCTTCGCGACCACGGCGAAGCAATACTGGGACCTGACCAAACCGCGGGTCGTCGCGTTGATCGTGTTCACGGCCCTGGTCGGGATGTTCCTCGCGGTGCCCGGCCTGCCGCCGCTGAAAGAGTCGGTGCTGGGCTTCCTCGGGATCTGGCTGGCCGCGTCCAGCGCCGCGGCGATCAACCAGCTCCTCGATTCACGCATCGACGCGAAGATGGCACGGACCGCCTGGCGACCGATCGTCGTCGGCCAGATCACCCCGATGCGCGCGCTGGCGTTCGCGCTCTGCCTCGCCGCGCTCTCGATGGCGATCCTGGTGCTGTGGGTCAATCCGGTCACGGCCGCGTTGACCTTCGCGTCGCTGATCGGTTACGCGGTCGTCTACACGGTGTTCCTGAAGCGCGCGACACCCCAGAACATCGTCATTGGCGGGATCGCCGGCGCGGCCCCGCCGCTGCTCGGCTGGGCCGCGGTGACGGGCATGCAGGGCGAGTGGGACTGGGCGCACGCGCTGTTGCTCGTGCTGATCATCTTCGTGTGGACCCCGCCGCACTTCTGGGCGCTGGCCATCTTCCGCCGCGAGGACTACGCCCGGGCGCTGGTGCCGATGTTGCCCGTTACCCATGGCGTGCAGTACACGCGCTGGCAGATCCTGTTCTACACCGTGCTGCTGGTCGTGGTCAGCGTGCTGCCGGTGGTGTTCGGCATGAGCGGCCTGTTCTACCTGGGCGGTGCGCTGGTGCTGGGCCTGGTGTTCCTCTGGTACGCCTGGAAATTGATGGACCCGCCCGACGAGTTCTTCGCGATGCGGGTCTTCAACTACTCCATCGTCTACCTGATGGCGCTGTTCGCCTTCCTGCTGGTCGACCATTGGTTGCTGCCCTGGCTCGAACCGGCCGCGGCGCTGGAGTTCACGCCCGACTGACGCCGGGCGGCACGGCGTCAGTCGATGACGATGCGGGCGTCGTCCGGCATCGAATCGACGACCGGGAGGGTGCTGGGGTTGCCCGGATACCCGCCGCCTTCATGCACCAGCCGGACCACGCCGGAGGCGCCGCCACCACCGCCGATGCTGACGTAGAGCTCGCGCCAACCCGCCGGGCCGGCCGCGCCGACGGCGATCGGACTGCGAGTCACCGACGTCGATGCCACCTTCGTGAAGGTGGCGCCCTCGTTGCGGAACACCACCAGGCTGCAGCCGCCGGAGCCGCAGAAATACGGATCCTCCAGGTAGACCAGCAGGTCGTCCTGGCCGTCGCCGTCCAGGTCGACCCGTGCATCGCGGTGACGGGTGTCCGCCTCCGCGCCTTCCTGTTCGAGATAGGCCGCCACCGCGGCCTGCGCGCCCGCTTCATCGCCATAGGCGACGGGCGCTTCGGCAGGCGTTTCCGCCGTCGGCGAGGCATCGATCGGTGGGGGCGTCTCGAGCGCGTCGGACGGCGCGGCCGCCGGTGCGGGTGTCGTATCCGGGGTGGCCGGTTCGCTGCAGGCGGCAAGGGCGAGGCCGCCGATGACCAGGAGGCTGGAGGCTAGCAGGCGCATGTGTGGGTTCCGTGCGGGACTGGCCGGCAAGACTGGCATGCCGGCCGTGATCGAAGGGCGAATGTGCCGTGGCTCAGGGCAGCAGGTGCTGCTGCCAGAACAGGACCGTTGCCGCGGTGAAGTAGTCGCTGTTGGTCTTCTTGCGGAAGCCGTGGCCTTCATCGTTGAACAGCAGGTACCAGACCGGCTGGCCATTGCCCCGCACCGCGCCGACGATCTGCTCGGCCTCGGTCCACGGCACGCGCGGATCGTTCTTGCCCTGGGCGACGAACAGCGGCGAGGTGATCTTCGAGGCGCCGTTGAGTGGCGAGATTTCGTCGAAGATCGCGGCCATTGCCGGATCCGTCTCGTCGCCGTACTCGGCGCGGCGCAGGTGGCGGCGGTAGTCCTCGGTGTTCTTGAGGAAGGTGCCGAAATGCGAGATGCCGACGATGTCGACGCCGGCGCGGATCCGCTCCGGGTAATGCATCATCGACGCCAGCACCATGTAGCCGCCGTAACTGCCACCGTAGACACCGACGCGACCGGCATCCAGTTCCGGCCGGGTGCCCACCCAGTCGAGCAGGGCCCCGATGTCGCGCACCGAATCCTCGCGCTTCGCCGCATTGTCGAGTGCGAGGTAGGTCTTGCCATAGCCCGCCGAGCCCCGCACGTTCGGCACCAGCACCGCCATGCCGAGCTCGTTGACGAGGAACTGCGTCGTCGGGCTGAACACCGGGCGTGCCTGGCTCTCGGGACCGCCGTGGATCTGCACCACCACCGGCAGCTTCGTCCCGGCCGGGATGTTCGCCGGACGGTAGTAGAAGGCCGGGATCATGCGCGGGGCGCCATCGACTTCGTCGAAGGTCGGGAAGTGCACCAGCGTCGGAGCGACGAAGGTGTCGGCATCCAGGCCACCAACCTCGCTGCGCGTCCAGCGGGCCAGCGAGCGATCGGCCAGGTCGATCACGTAGGCGTCGCTGGGCGAGGTCGCGCTATTGAGGCTGAGCGCAAGCTTCGAACCGTCGGGCGAGAACGACAGCCCATAGGCGAGGCCCACCGGCAGGTCAGGAAGGGCCACCGGCCGGTGCGAGGGCAGGGCGAGCACGCGCAGCTTGCCGATGCCGTCCTCGTTGGTGACGAACGCGAGGTGGCGCCCGTCGTCGGACACGGTGAACTCGCTGACGTCCCATGGAATGTCGGCGCTGAGCACCTCGAGGCGGCCACTGCGCGGCTCGTGGTGGCGCAGCGTGAGGAACTCCTGCGCCTGGCCGTCCAGCGCCTCGTCGGACACGTAGTAGACCGATTCGCCGTCCGGTGCATAGGCGAAGCCGCCGAAGGCCGCCTGGCCACCGTCGACCGGGAACAGCGTCAATTTGCCGCTGGCGACGTCGACCTCGCCGGGGTGCGACTCGGCGATCGAGACATAGCGACTGACCAGCAGGCGTTTGCCATCCGGCGAGAAGTCCAGCGGGAACCAGCTGCCGCCCTCGGTGACGACCGCGCGGGCCGCGCCCGTCTGCATGTCGCGCACCCAGATGTCGGTGTCCTTGCCGTTGCGCGACGTGCTGCTGTAAGCGAGCTGCCGTCCATCGTCCGAGAAGAGCGCGCCCCGGTTCTGCGAGCGCTTGCCGTCGGTCAGCAGGCTGACTTCGCGGGTCTGCAGGTCGAACCAGTGGAGTTGCGAGAATTCGTCGCCGCCCACGTCCTTCGAGAACACGAAGCCATCGCGTCCCGATGCCGCCGGTGCAGGGAGGACGCCGGGCACCGGCTCGGGATAGAAGGTGAGCTGCTCGCGCATCCCCATCGGCTGGCAGGCGCGATGGACCTGCGAGGTCTCCGAGAACCGGGTGCCCAACAGCAGGCAACCGTCGCGGGTCCAGCCACTCGCGGTGGCGCCGCGGGTGTTCTGGTAGCGGTTGAGGCGGTCGACGAGTTCGGCCGGGATCGCAGGGATGTTCTCGCTGACGCGGTTGCCCACCTCCTCGCGGACGGCCTCGCGCGTGGACTGGGCAAAGGCAGGTGCAAGGCCGGCGAAGACCAGGGCGGTCAGCAGGCAGGTATGGCGTATCGGCATATCGGTCTCCCCATCAGGACGGGTCGAGAGTAACGCGAGTACGTCGGTCGCGTTTGGGAAAGCCGGACTTGAGATGGACAAGATTGGCCACAGGTCGGTATTCATCGCTGGCATGAATCGAGGGTGTCGCATGGATGCACCAAGAGCTTCCCGGACCATGGTCTTGCTGGGCTGCATGTTGCTGTTGTTGCAGTTGCCGCTGGCGCTGTGGGCATTCGATGGAGCGATGGACCGGGCTGCGGACGAACTGATTGCCGCAGCTGGAAATCATCGGCTGATCGTCATCGGCGAAACGCACGGCACCCGCGAAACGCCCGCTTTCGTGGGGGCGGTGGCACGAAGCTACGCCGATCGCGGGCCTTTGCTCCTCGCGCTTGAGGTCGACCAGGACGAGCACGCCATACTGAAACGGTACATGTCCGGTCCAGGCGATCGTCTCCGCCATGAAATGCGGCAGCGGGAGGCCTGGAACGTGCCGAGCGAGCGCAACGACGGCCGCCGCAGCGAGGACATGCTCGATCTGATCGAAGCCATGCGAGCGCTGCGCGCGACGGGACACGATGTTGCGATCTTCCCTTTCGATACGGGTCGCTGGACGCGGGGTTCCGAATCACGTGACGCCGCGATGGCGATGAACCTGCGCAATGCTTACCGGGCACTTCCGGAAACGGGAAGGTTGTTGGTATTGACCGGGAACGTGCATGCAATGGCATTCAAGCCAGTGTATTGCCCGCAATGCCAGACTCCGATGACGTCTTATCTCTCCGATCTGGCACCCTTCACGGTGCGTATCGATGCGCTGGAAGGCCAATACTGGGCGTGCCGAGGGGGGCACTGCGGACCAAGCGAGGTCCGCACCGGCAACGCGAGCATCGGACGCAACGAGGTCACGAGCGACACGCCGTATCACTACTGGCTGGTCCTGCCCCGTTTCAGCCCGGCACGACTGATCGATCCATCCGGCTGATCGCTGCCATTGTCGCGATCGTGGTTCGAGCGGCGGTGATTCTCGAGCAAGCTGTCGAACTAGCCGTCGTGAGCCCTGCCCTTGCGATCGCGCCATAGCGCGGCCAGCGTCTGGCTGAGTTCCTGCTTCTCCTCGACCGACAGCGCGGAGTTGCCCGCCGCACGCATCTTGTTCCAGAGCTCCTCGCGTCGTTGTAGCAGGGTCTGATGCTCGAGGCGGGCCACCGCTTCGTGGAACTCGGTCCGCCAGGCGGCTTCCTCGCCGGGCAGCGACTGCGAGGCCAGCTTCTGCAGGGGGGCGTGCTCGTCGCGACCGGCGAAGTGTTCGATCAGGCTGCCAGTGCCGATGTCGGGGCGTTCGTAGACCTGCTGCAACAGCTCGCACAGCAGCGGCACGCCGGGTTGGCGCAACGGCGCGAAACGGTAGGGCGGCAGCAACTCCAGCGCCAGCGGCGGATGCTGGAGCAGGAGGGCAATCACGCCACGCACGAGACTGCGTTTGGCGACGGGTGTCGCGCCGGCACGCGCGCGTCGCGGCGGGACATGGACCTGCGGCGGAGCGCTGCGTCCGCCGACACCGGTGAGTGCGGTCAGGCGCTGCGCCATCAGATCGGCGAAGGCACCATCGGGGATCTGCGCCAGCAGCGGTTTGGCGCGCTCGACCAGCCGGCCCTTGCCTTCCAGCGTCGCCAGATTCACGTCCGCGCCCAGCGAATCGAACAGGAAATCGGAGAGCGGCGTCGCCGCCTTGAGCCGGGCCTGGAAGCCGTCCGCGCCTTCCTGCCGCACCAGCGAGTCCGGGTCTTCGCCATCCGGCAGGAACAGGAAGAACGCCTGCCGGCCGTCCTTCATGCGCGGCGTTACCGACTCCAGCGCCTTCCAGGCCGCCGCGCGGCCGGCACGGTCGCCATCGAAGCAGAAGTACACGTCCGGCGCGTTGCGGAACAGCAGCTCGGCATGGTCCGGCGTGGTCGCGGTGCCGAGCGTCGCCACCGCGGTGTCGACGCCGTGCTGGAACAGCGCCACCACGTCCATGTAACCCTCGACCACCACGATGTGCGGGATCTGTCCGTGCGCCTGCCGTACCTGCCACAGGCCGTAGAGCTCGCGGCCCTTGTGGAACAGCGGCGTCTCCGGCGAGTTCAGGTACTTGGGCGTGTCTTCCTTGCGCATGACACGACCGCCGAACGCAATGGTGCGGCCGCGTCGGTCGAGGATCGGGAACATCACCCGGTCGCGGAACTTGTCGTAGACGCGGCCGCCGTCGTTGCGCGACAGCATGCCGCCGCGTTCGAGCAGGCGAAGCTTGTCCGCGCTGCCGCCGAGCGCATCGCGCAGCGCATTGAACCCGGTCGGCGCATAGCCGATGCCGAAGCGTTCGCGGGTCGCGGCATCGACGCCGCGGCCGTCCAGGTAGGCGCGTGCCTCGGCGGAGCCGGCGAGTTGCTGGCGGAAGAAGCGCGCGCTCGCGTCGAGGACTTCGTACGTTGCCTGGGTATCGGGATTGGCGTTGCGCTGGTGGGTGTCGCGCGGTACCTCCATCCCCGCCGCGCGCGCGAGCTCCTCGACTGCGTCGAGGAACTCCAGGCGGTCGTATTCCATCAGGAACTTCAGCGCGGTCCCGTGCGCACCGCAGCCGAAGCAATGGTAGAACTGCTTGTTCGGCGACACCGTGAAGCTCGGCGAGCGCTCGTCGTGGAACGGGCAGCGTGCCGAGTACTCCTTGCCCTGCCGCTTCAGCGGCACGCGCGCGTTGATCAGCTCGACGATGTCGGTGCGCGCGAGGAGGTCGTCGATGAAGGCGTCGGGGATGCGGGCCATCGGTCCTGTCCGGGTGGACGGCGCCTGACTGTGGCCCGCTAGGATGCCACGTGATCCGCAGGACCGGCAGGGGACGGGGCCGGCGCGCTTCCCTGGGCGGCTTCGTCCAGCATCGCGGTGATCAGTGCGCCGGCGAGGAACACCACGGCGCAGTAGTACAGCCAGACAAGCATGACCACCAGCCCCCCGGCCGGGCCGTATGCACTGCCGAGCGTGGCCTGGCCCAGGTACAGGCCGATCGCCCAGCGGCCGATCATGAACATCGCTGCGGTCAGTCCCCCGCCGATGAGCGCCAACCGGCCATGCACCGGACGGTCCGGCAGCAGGCGGTACATCGCGGCGAACACCAGCGCGTACAGCACGAAGGAGAAGCTGGCGGCCAGCACCGGCAGCAGGTCCGGCAACCAGGCCATGACCAGGCTCAGGGCGGCCTGCACCGCCATCGAGACCACCAGCAGGAAACCCATGCCGAGCGCCATGCCGAATGACAGCAGGCGTTTGCGGATCCATGCCCCGAGGCCGAGCCGGCGTTCGTCGGTCTGGAAAACCCGGTTGAGCGCGGCCTGCAGCTGTCCGAACACCACCGAGGCGCCCAGCAGCAGCGCACCGGTACCCAGCAGGGCCGCGGTGGACCCGGTGCCCGGCTCGCTCTGCGCGTGGGCGACGATCAGGCGTGCGGTCGACTCCACCTGCGGCCCGGCCAGCATGCCGATCTGGCGGAAGAACTCATCCTGCGCGCTCGGGTACAGCGCCGTCGTCAGCCACAGCAGGATCACCACCAGTGGCGCCAGCGAGAGGAGGGTATAGAACGACAGCGCCGCGGCGAGGGCGAGGACATCCGCCTCGAAGAAGCGCTGCACGAACCGGGCCGGGAAACTCCTGGCGAGCCGGGTACGCAGACGCGCCACGCGGGCGTGCGGCAGCTCGGGTGCGCTGGGCGGGGCGGGGGGATAACCGGTCACGCCGGGGTCCGGGAGGAGTGGAGCGCCAGTATCCCGGGCACGGCGTGAGCGTCGCGCGGATGCCGCCGCAGCGGGGCCGGGCGGTTCAGCCGGCGAGGCGCTGCTTGACCAGCTTCGAGACCAGGCCCATGTCGGCCTGGCCGGCCAGTCTGGGCTTGAGCACGCCCATCAGCTTGCCCATGTCGGCCGGCCCGTTGGCGCCGGTGGCGGCGATGGCGGCATCGACCTCGACCAAGATCGTGGCTTCATCCAGCTTGGCCGGCAGGTAGCGTTCGATCACCACGATCTCGGCTTCCTCGACCTCGGCCAGGTCCTCGCGACCGGCGTCGCGGTACTGGCTGACCGAGTCCTTGCGCTGCTTGACCATCTTGTCGAGCACGGCGAGTACCGCGGCATCGTCGAGCTCGATCCGCTCGTCCACTTCCTTCTGCTTGATCGCGGCGTTGACCAGGCGGATCACGCCCAGGCTGTGCTTGTCGCCGGCCTTCATGGCCGCCTTCATGTCATCGGTCAGTCGCAGTTTCAGGCTCATGGCAGGGGTTCCGTGCGGTGGATCGGGGGGCAGGCCAACACAACAGGCCAACACAAAAAGCCGGCGGCGCATGGGCGCGGCCGGCTTCCTGCGGGCTTGCGCCGGCCAGGGTGCGCGAGGCACCGGCCGGGCGGAGCGGATCAGTACAGGCGCTGACGCTTGGTCACGTCGCGCGAGGCGCGACGGGCCTGGCGCTTGACCGCCGCGGCCGCCTTGCGCTTGCGCTCCTGGGTCGGCTTCTCGTAGAACTCGCGCTTGCGGGTTTCGGCGAGGACGCCGGCCTTCTCGCAGGTGCGCTTGAAGCGACGCAGGGCAAACTCGAAAGGCTCGTTTTCGCGGACTTTGACGCTGGGCATGGGGTATCTCTATGCGGGAACAGACCCGGTCGTGCCGGGCGAGCCGCGTATGATAGCCGCACCCGGCCCCGTGCCGCAAGCCGTGCGCCGGTCACCGGTTCGACGCGGCCCGGCGCGGCGCGTACCCTTGCACGGCGCGTCCCGGGGACGCCTGCCGGCAGCCCCGCGGGGCGCATGACCTGAACAACGAGCATCGACGTGAACGTCCTCGGCATCGAAACCAGTTGCGACGAAACCGGCGTGGCGGTCTACGACACCGCCGGTGGCCTGCGCGCGCACGCGCTGTACAGCCAGGTGGCCCTGCACGCCGAGTACGGCGGCGTGGTGCCGGAGCTGGCCAGCCGCGACCACGTCCGCAAGCTGTTGCCGCTGATCCGCCAGACCCTGGCCGACGCGGGACTGTCCGTCGATGACCTCGATGGCGTGGCGTATACGGCCGGTCCGGGCCTGGTCGGTGCCCTGCTGGTCGGTGCCGGCGTCGCCCGGGCGCTGGCCTGGGCGCTGGAGGTGCCGGCCATCGGTGTCCATCACATGGAAGGCCACCTGCTGGCGCCCCTGCTGGAGGACGACCCGGCCGGTCGGCCCGAGCCGCCCTTCGTCGCCCTGCTGGTGTCCGGCGGGCACACCCAGTTGGTGCATGTCGAAGCCATCGGTCGCTACCGCCTGCTCGGCGAAACGCTGGACGACGCGGCCGGCGAGGCCTTCGACAAGACCGCCAAGATGATGGGCCTGCCCTACCCGGGTGGCCCGCAGCTCGCCGCGCTGGCCGAGCAGGGGCGGCCGGGGACGTACCGCTTCGCGCGGCCGATGACCGACCGGCCGGGCCTCGACTTCAGTTTCAGCGGCCTCAAGACCCAGGTGCTGCTGGCCTGGCAGCAGAGCGACCAGTCCGACGCCACCCGTGCCGACATCGCACGCGGGTTCGAGGACGCGGTGGTCGACACCCTCGCGATCAAGTGCGCGCGCGCGCTGGAGGCCACCGGTTGCGACACGCTGGTCGTCGCCGGTGGTGTGGGGGCCAACAAGCGGCTGCGCGCGAAACTGCAGGCGATGGCCGAGGCGCGCCGCGGCCGCGTCGGCTTCCCGCGCCCGGCGTTCTGCACCGACAACGGTGCGATGATTGCCTTCGCCGGCGCGCTGCGCCTGCAGGCCGGCCAGCACGACGATGCCTCGGTGCGCGTCACGCCGCGTTGGGACATGGCGGCACTGGCACCGGTCGCGGGGACCGCCGGTCCCGGCGCATAGGGCCCTGCCCCGGCACGTAGGGAGGGCGCATGCGGCGGGCAGGCGCCTTACCATGGCCACCCCCGGGCTGTTTTCATCCAAGACATGGACCACGTATTCATCGAAGGGCTCGAGATCGATGCCCTGATCGGCATCTACGACTGGGAGCGCCGCGTGCGCCAGCCGCTGGTCTTCGACATCGAGATGGCCTTCGACAACCGGGTGCCCGCCGCGACCGACGACATCGCCGACACGCTGAACTACAAGGCCGTGAGCAAGCGCGTGATCGCCTACGTGAAAGCCTCCGAGTTCGGTCTGGTGGAAACACTGGCGGAGCGGGTCGCCGCGCTGATCCTGGACGAGTTCGGGGTCCAGCGGCTGCGCCTGAAGCTGGGCAAGCCGGGCGCGGTGCGCGGTGCACGGGCGGTCGGGGTGGTGATCGAACGCAGCCGTGGCGAGGGCTGAGGCCGCTCCCTTGATCGCCGGCGCCCCGCCGCTACCCTGACAGGATGAATGACGTGACCGACTGGCTGCCCGAATCCCTCCTTTCGCAATGGCGCAGCGCCGTGGACGGGTCCGGCAACACGGATTGGGCGCTGACCGCCCTGTCGCTGCTCGGCCTGGTGGTTGTCGCCGTGCTGGTGGACTGGCTGACGCAGCGCATCGTGCGGCCGCTGGTCGTGCGGGCGGTGCAGGCCAGTCCCACCCGCATCGATGACGCGCTGCTCGCGCGGGGCGTGATCAAGCGGGTGTCGCACGTGGCGCCGGCGCTGGTGGTCTATGCCGGCCTGAGGCTGGTGCCCGGCCTGCCGGAGCTGCTGGTGCTGGTGCTCGGCAAGGTCGCGCTGGCCTACATGGTGCTGGTGGTGGCGATGGCCGCGAGTGCCTTCCTGTCCGCGCTGAACGACCTCTACGAACGACGCCCCGACGCCCGCAACCGGCCGATCAAGGGCTACGTACAGCTGGGCAAGATCGTCGTGTACGTGGTCGCGATGATCGCCATCGTCGCGGTGCTGATCAACAAGTCGCCGCTGGTGCTGCTCGGCGGGCTGGGGGCATTCGCCGCCGTCCTGCTGCTGGTGTTCAAGGACACCATCCTGTCGCTGGTGGCGAGCGTGCAGATCGCGTCCAACGACATGGTGCGGGTGGGCGACTGGATCGAGATCCCCTCGATGGGCGTGGACGGCGACATCGTCGACATCGCCCTGCACACGGTGAAGGTGCAGGCCTTCGACAAGACCATCGTCACCGTGCCGACCCACAAGCTGATCGATGCCAGCGTCAAGAACTGGCGCGGCATGAGTGAATCGGGTGGGCGCCGGATCAAGCGCGCGCTGCACGTCGACCAGGGCACGGTGCGTTTCCTCGACGACGCCCTGCAGCGGCGACTGTCGCGCTTCGCCTTGCTGCAGGCGCATTTCGAGCGCAAGCGTTCGGAGCTCGAAGACTGGAATGCGCGGCTTCCTGAGGGCGAGGGGCGGATCCTCAATGCGCGCCGGCTGACCAATGTCGGCTGCTTCCGCGCCTACGTCACCGCCTACCTGGAGGCGCATCCGAGGGTCGATCACGGCAAGACCCTGATGGTCCGCCAGCTCGACCCCGGCCCGACCGGCCTGCCGCTGGAGGTGTACTGCTTCGCGGCCACCACGGCCTGGGGCGAGTACGAGGGCATCCAGGCGGACATCTTCGACCACCTGCTGGCGATCCTGCCGGAGTTCGGCCTGCGGCTGTTCCAGCAACCCGGCGGGGCGGACATGGCCATGGGCTTCGCGACCCTGCGGGACGCCGCCGGGGAGGCGGCGTGAGCCCGTCCGGCCTGCACCGCGCCTACCTCAGCCTGGGCAGCAACCTGGATCCGGAAGCGAACCTGCGCAGCGGGATCGATGCGTTGCGTGCGCACTTCGGCGAACTCGTGCTGTCGCGGGTGTATCGCACCCGGGCGGTAGGTTTCGACGGGGACGATTTCCTGAACGCAGCGGCCATCATCCGGACCGGCATGGACCCGTACGCGCTGAACGCCTGGCTGCATGCGTTGGAGGACGCGCACGGCCGCGACCGCAGCGGACCCCGTTTCGGCAATCGCACCCTCGATATCGACATCGTGCTGTTCGACGACGTCGTGCTCGACGGCCCCGGCAACCTGCACCTGCCGCGTCCGGAACTGAAGCATGCCTTCGTCCTGCGGCCCCTGGCCGAGATCGACCCCGGCATGGTCGTGCCCGGGAGCGGGCAGACCCTGGCGTCGCTGTGGGCCGCGCACCCGGAGTACGGGCAGGCGCTGGAGGCGGTCGCCCTGTAGCCGGTAGAGGCCGGCCGCGCGAGCGGGGAGTGTGATGGCAGTCGCGTGCCGGCTGGAACCGTCATGCGGAACAGGCATAATCGGCGCCGGGGGGGATCCATGGAGGGGAGTCCCATGTTCGACAAGCTCTCGCGCAGTTGGGGGCTGGTGAAAGCCAGCGCGTCGGTGTTGCGCTCCGACAAGGAACTGATGCTGTTTCCGTTGATTTCGGGCCTCGCCACCCTGGTGGTGCTGGCCAGCTTCGCGTTGCCGACGTTCGCCTTCGGCATCTTCGACAACGGCCTCACCGCGATCAGCGCGTTCTGGGGCTTCCTGTTCTACTTCTGCCAGTACACGGTGATCATCTTCTTCAACTGCGCCCTGGTCGGCGCGGCGATGATCCGCATGGACGGCGGCGACCCGACGCTGTCCGACGGCTTCCGCGCCGCGAGTTCGCGCATGGGGGCCATCCTCGGCTATGCCGCGATCGCCGCGACCGTCGGCATGCTGCTGGGGGCGTTGAAGAACCGGGAGAACAACCTCCTCGTGCGCCTGCTGGGCAGTGGCCTGGGTGCGATATGGACGCTGGCGACCTTCTTGGTGGTGCCGATCCTGGTCAGCACCGACGTCGGGCCCATCGATGCGCTGAAGAGCAGCGTCAACCTGCTCAAACGCACCTGGGGCGAGAGCATCATCGGCCAGGCCGGCATCGGGCTCGCCTTCGGGCTGCTCACCGCGGTGGTCGTGGTGGCCGGCTTCGCCTCGGCCTTCTTCGCCACGCAGGTGTCGACCGCGATGGCGATCGGGATCGGGGTGTTCACCGTCGCCATCGTGCTGGTGATGGGCATCTACCAGGCGGCGCTGAGCGGCGTGTATTCGGCGGCGCTGTACCAGTACGTCACGCGGGGCGAGGCCCCGGCCGCATTCCAGGACCTGCACCTGGAGCAGGCCTTCGCGGCGAAGTAGGCCCCGACGGCATCGCGATCCCGGCCCCGGCGACAGCAGGGCCGGGATCGCCGACAATGGCGGCATGATCGCCTCTTCCACCGGTGCCCCCGGCGCGCAGCCGCGCGCCGTCGCGGCGGGCGTCCTCGATGCCGTGTTCCTGCGCGGCAGGTCCCTGCGCGTCGAACTCGCCAGGCGCCTGCCGACCCTGGACGATCCGCGCGACCGCGCGCTGGTCGAGACCCTGTGCTTCGCGGTTCTGCGCCAGCCCGCGCGGTACGAGGCGGCACTGGCGCAGTGGATGGCCAAACCGCCCGGCCGTCGCGATGGCGAGCTGAAAATGCTGCTGTTCGTCGGCTTCGCTCAGCTGGACCCGCTGGGGCTGCCGGCGCATGCAGCGGTGGCCTCGACTGTCGAAGCGGCGCGCGTGCTGGGGCGCCGGCACCAGGCGGGACTCGTCAACGCGTTGCTGCGCCGTGCCCAGCGCGAGGGCCTGCCCACGTTGCCGCCCGACACGGACTGGCCGGACTGGTTGCGCGAACGCATCCGGGGGGACTGGCCCGCGCTGGCCGGGTCCATCTTCGCCGAAAGCATCGCGCCCGCGCCGCTGTGGTTGCGTGTCAACCGCCAGCAGGGCAGCCGGGAGGCGTATCGGGAACGCCTGGCCGCCGCCGGCATCTCCGCGCTGCCCGACCCCACGCTCGCCGATGCGCTGCGGGTAGAGGGCACGCTGGCCGTGACGGCCCTGCCCGGCTTCACGGCCGGCGCGGTGTCGGTGCAGGATGCCTCCGCGCAGGCGGTCGCCGATGCGCTGGCGCCTCCGGCGGGTGGGCGCGTGCTGGACGCCTGTGCGGCGCCCGGCGGCAAGACCGCGCACCTGCTCGAGCGCGACCCGAGCTTGCGCATGACGGCGCTGGATGTCGATCCGAAGCGGCTTGAAGCCGTCGAAGGCACCCTCAAGCGCTTGCAGCTGCGCGGCGATATCCGCCTGATGGCGGTGGATGCGGCGAGTGCGAAGGACGACTGGTGGAGTGGCCAGCCGTTCGATGCGGTGCTGCTGGATGCGCCGTGCTCGGCCACCGGCATCGTGCGTCGCCAGCCCGACGTGCGTCTGCATCGGCGCGAGTCGGACATCACCGCACTGGTCAAGCTGCAGGCGCGCCTGCTGGACGTGCTCTGGCAGAAGCTCGCGCCCGGTGGCGTGCTGCTGTATGCGACCTGCTCGATCCTCAAGGCCGAGAACGCGGCGCAGGTCGAGGCCTTCCTGGCCCGTACCCCCGACGCACGGGTCGATCCCCTCGCCGAGCGTTTCGGCCACGCGAGCGGGCCGGGCCGACAGCGCCTGCCGGGTGAAGGCGGCGGCGACGGCTTCTTCTATGCGCGCCTGTTGAAGGCGGCCTGAGGCCCAGGTTCCGCGCGCACCGGCGGTGCAGCGGCCTTCCGTCATCGCCGCGGCGCACCCCGTATCATGCGGTCCATGACGACCCCACTGCCTTCGATCCCGGCCCGCCGTGCGCGCTGGCTCGGCCCCACCACGCTGTTCTGGATCGTCGCGATCCTCGTGCTCGGTGCCGGTCTTGGCCTGCGCGACCCGTGGCCCGCCGACGAGCCGCGCTTCGCGCTCGTCGCCAAGCAGATGGTCGAAAGCGGTGACTGGCTGTTCCCGCACCGCGGCAGCGAGTTGTATTCCGACAAGCCGCCGATGCTGATGTGGCTGCAGGCGGCGTTCTACACGGTGATCCGCGACTGGAAGGTCGCCTTCCTGCTGCCGTCCCTGCTGGCCGCACTGGGGACCCTGTGGTGCGTGACCGACCTGGGCGCGCGACTTTGGACGCGCAAGGTGGGGCTCTACGCGGGCTGGGCGCTGCTGTTCGCGGTGCAGTTCACCTACCAGGCCAAGAAGGCCCAGATCGACCCGCTGGTCACCTTCTACATCACGCTGGCCAACTACGGCCTGCTCCGGCACATCCTGCTCAACGACGGCTGGCGCTGGTGGTGGCTGGGCTGGTTCGCGGCCGGGCTGGGCACCATCACCAAAGGGGTGGGCGCGCTGGCCCTGCTGATGCTGCTGCCCGCGGCAGTCGCGGCGTTCGCAGGCTGGCCCCGCGTGCGCCAGCAGTTCCGGGACCCGCGCTGGTGGCTGGGGCCGGTGGTGTTCGCACTCGCGGCTGGGTTGTGGCTGGTGCCGATGGTGACGGCCGCACTTGGCCAGCCGGACCCGACCTACCGGGCCTACCTCGACGACATCCTGTTCAACCAGACTGCCAACCGGTACGCGAAGAGCTGGGACCACCACCAGCCGCCGTGGTACCACCTCGGCGTGGTGCTGACGATGTGGCTGCCGCCGATGCTGGCGCTGCCCTGGGCGCTGCCGGCCTGGTGGCGGCGACTGAAGCGCCGCGATGCGCGCTACCTGCTGCCGCTGGCCTGGTGGCTGTTGATCCTGGTGTTCTTTTCGATCCCGCAGGGCAAGCGCGACGTCTACATCATGCCGGCGCTGCCGATGGCCTGCCTGGCGTTGGCGCCGCTGCTGCCGGGCCTGCTCAGGAAGGCGTGGCCGCCTCGGCTGGCCTTCGTGTTCGGCAGCCTGTTGGCGTTGGCGGCGCTGGGGGCCGGCATCGCGATGTGGACCGGCGAGCCCGGTTTCGAACGCAGGCTGGTGGAGGACCGCGGTTTCACCGACGCCGCGGTGACGCAGGCGACCTGGCTGATGCTGGCGATCGGCGTGTGGTTCAGTGCCGCGCTGCTGTGGTTCGGCCCGCGCCGCGGTGCGCATGGCACCGTAGCCGGCCTGGCCGGCTTGTGGGTGCTGTACGGCGTGCTCGCGTATCCGCTGATGAACCCCTCGTCCTCCGCGCGCGAAGTGATGGAAAAGACCGGTCGCATGATCGGTCCGGGCACCGAACTGGGCCTGGTCGGCTGGAAGGAGCAGAACCTGCTGCAGGCGGACCGGGCGGCGATGGACTGGGGCTTCACCCAACCGCCCCACGTGCAGCTGGCCGGTGCGATCGACTGGATGCAGGCGGACCCGACGCGCAAGGTGCTGATCCTGCAGGCCGTGATGGGGCCGTGCATCGATGCTTCGAAGGCCGTCGAGGTCGGCACCGCGAACCGGCGCAGTTGGTGGCTGGTCGACGCCGGTGCGGTCGTGCCCGGATGCACGCCACCGGAGCTTGATCCGAGCGCGTGGCGAGGCGGCGAGGACGAACTCGAGGACTGAGCGGCTCGGACGGCGGCTCAGGCGCCGGCGAGGCGGGCGAGGGCGTCGACGGCGTCCGGCAGGCCGTTGCGCAGGCCAAGCCGCGCGGTCGCGGCCCGGAGTGACGCGCGTGCGTCGGCGTCGCGGGCCAGTGCCGCCAGCCCTTCTGCCAACGCCGCCGGCGCCGTATCGCGGGTCGCCCTGACGGCACCTGCGTCGGCCAGCCAGCGTACCCGAGCGGCCTGTTCGTCCTGCATCGGCAAAGCCAGCACCGGCGTCCCGAGCGACAGCGCCTGTACCAGCAGGCTGCCGCCCGCCAGCAGCGCGGCATCGGCGCCCTGCAGCAGGGCCATCAGTTCGGCATTCGGAAGCGCGTCGATGGACACCGCCGGCGCCGCGCCCTCGGCCCCGACCGCGACCGTGGCGAGTCCTCCGGCCGCGACCCGTGACGCGGCCTCGCCGAACAGGCCCGCCGCATCCCGGTCACCGACGCGATGCCGGCCACCGCCGTGGCACACGACCACGTAGGGCGGGGCGACGCCGCAGCGGGCCTGCACGGCCCCGGTATCGGCCGGTGGGGAAAAAAGCGTGGCGAAACGCCGGACCTCGACCCGCGGATGCCGCCAGCGGGCGACGCGCTCGTGCCATCCCCCGGCGCCCAGCAGTTCGGCGCCGACCAGCCAGTGGGCGTCCAGCCGGGCCATCCGCCGCGCGCGGAAACCGCGGTCGCGCGCGCTGGGGCGTGAACTGAGCAGCACGACTTTGGCGCCGACCCGGCGAGTGGCGTCGAGCGCCTTCACCCGGGTGTTGCCGTCGAACAGCACCACGGCGGGGCGCAATGCTTCGATTGCGGCGACGACCTCCGTGACGGCGCGGGTCGGCGAGGCCGGCAGGGTCGTGGTCGGCCAAGGCAGCGCCGGCGTGCCTTCGGCCAGCAGGAAGTGCGGCTGCAGCAGGGGATGGGCCGCAACGAGCGCGTCGGCCAGCAGGCGGCAGCGCTGCACTTCGCCACTGCCGGCGCCCCCGGACACGGGAACGAACAGGATGCGGGTCATCGGCGGGGCTCCATGCGGCGGGCTCGGGCGGCTCGATATGATGGACGCGACGGTCCGGCAGGGGCATGGTGCCCGCAGCGCCGGCGGACTGGAAGCGATCCCGGATGCCAAGCCCCCGCACGACCTTCTTCCTCGACGCGACCGACGCCGACCTGGCGCGCTGGCGTTCGCTGGACCCCGACCGCGAACCGCATCGCCTGGTCCTCGGCGAACACTACTGGATCGTGCTGACCTGGCGCCGGCTCGCCGATGCCGGGCTGGACGTCGTGCTCGACAACCGCGTGCCGGCCGATGGGCCGGTGGTGTTCTATGCGGGCGACAAGCGCGCGGTCGAGCGTGCCCACGTGCGTGCGCGCAGCCGCGCCCTGCTGGTGGCGACCCGCAGCGACCGCAATCCGGTCGGGTATGCCGACGTCGAGGTCGTGCAGAACGCGGCCTCGGCCGATGGCGAGCGTTGCTTCCATGTCCCGCACTGGCGTCAGCCGGGCCTGATCGTCCGCGACGGCGCGCGCGGTGACCGGCCACGGGTGCTGCTGTTCCCCGGCACCCGGCAGAACCTGCACCCGGGTTTCCTCGACGGGGAGTGGCAGGGCTTCCTGCAGGCGCGCGGACTGGAAATGCGCTGCCACTTCCAGGCCACGGGCGACCGTCCGCCCGCTTACCACGACCTGCACGACGTCGACCTGATGCTGGCGGTGCGTCCCAGCGGTGCGACTGTCGTCCGCAACAAACCCGCGTGGAAGCTGTTCAATGCCTGGCTGGCCGGGGTGCCGGCCCTGCTGGGACCGGAGGCCGGGTACCGTGAGCTGCGCGAGGGACCGCTGGACTTCATCGAGGTCGATGGGCCGGCGGCGGCGCGGCGCGCGATCGAGCGGCTGCTTGGCGAGCCCGGCCTGTACCGCGGCATGGTCGAGAACGGCCTGCAGCGGGGCCGCGACTACGACGACTCGGCGAACGTCGCACGCTGGCGGGTCCTGATCGAAGAGGTCCTCGCGCCGCGCGCGATGGAAGAAGCGCGTGCGCCCACCCCGCGCTGGAAGCGTCGCCTGCGCGACGGCGCTGCACGGCTCAGGCGCACGCTGCGCGGAAAGGCCTGAGCGCTCCTGCTACCAGCGCAACGGCCGGGTGGACAGGGTCTCCGCCAACCGGTCGTGCAGCGCGCGGGCGTCATCCACCGGCAGGAAGCGGATCCGCAAGGGCGGGCCGAGCGCGTTGGCGCCGGCGGTGTCCAGCCGCAGCGTGGCCGTGCCCCAGCGGCGGTCCATCGGCGAGCGGGTTAGCTGCAGGGCCTGCAGCTTGTCGATCTCGGCGAAGCGCCAGTGTCGGCTCCACCAGCCCTCGCGCACCGCGATCAGCTCACCGGACAACGCATGGCCGATCCGGCGGGCATGCTGGCGCGACTTGAACACCGCCCAGGGCAGCCACGCCAGGCCCAACAGGCCCCACCCGTCGAACCGCCAGTACAGCAGCGCGGTCAGCAGCAGGCAGAACGGCACGACCGGCAGGAACAGCCGCCACCAGGTGCGCGCCGGCAGCGGGCGCCATTCGAGCGCGCCCCAGCCTGCCTGCGGGAGCAGGTGCTCGACCAGGGCGTCGCAGTCGGCCGGGGTGGCCACCGGCGCGAGCTCGCGCAGTGCACGCTGCTGCTGATGGCCTTCCTGCGACACCGCAGTGTCGACCTCCAGGCTCCGGCGGCGGAACAGCCGGTGCAGCAGGCCTTCGCGCAGCGTCCAGGCCTGGATGCGCCGTCGCGACGCGCTGGTCCGCCAGCGGCCCAGCAGCCCGCGCTCGACCGTCAGCCGCCGTCCCTGCTCGCTCAGGGTGAAACCGTGGTACTGCAGGAAGGCCAGCACGACCGACAGCGCGCGCACCATGACCAGCAGGACCAGCACCAGCGCCGCCGCGGCGAGCGCGTAGTCCACCGTGCCGTAGTGGTGCTCGCCGGCCCAGCCCACGGCGTTGCGCACGCCGGCTTCGGCGAATCCTTCGATGGCGTCATCGCCGCCGAACTGGAAGAAAGCCGCGGTGGCGGCCGCGACCACGACCATGCCGCGGTTGGAGATCAGCCCCAGCCGCAGCACTTCGCCCGGCGGGAGATGCAGCAGCACCGGCGACGGCTCGTCGCCCACGCCGGTCTCCCCGGTGGCCGCGGCACCCGCCCGGCGCCGTATCAGCCGTTCCAGTGCCAGCGCGTCATCCAGCTTCAACACCCGCATCTCGGCTTCCGGCTTCTGTCCCCCCGCCGATTCCAGCCGCACTTCGGCCACGCCGAACAGGCGGTGCAGCAGGTGCTGCTGCAATGCGACGTTGTGGATGCGCGCGAACGGGATCACCCGCAGGCTGCGCTCAAGCAGGCCGCTGCGCACCACCAGCGCCTCGCCGACCACGCCGTAGCGGTAGGTGAAGTACTGCCACAGCGAGATCACGACCAGCACGCCGACGCCGACCAGACCCCACAGCTCGTACATGTTGTCACCGCGCCGGCCGAACACCAGGATGGCGCCCAGCGGCACGATGAAGGACTTCAGCTGCTGCACCAGCACGAACAGCCAGGACATCGGATGCAGGCGGTGGTCGGCGTCGCGGGCGCTGACGTCCGGCGACGGCGACGGCGTCGGCGGGGGCGGCAGCGGCGGCGGCCCCTCACTCGTCATCGTGGTCGATCTGGGCGCCCAGGCGGTCGCGCAGGGCTTCTGCGTCGTCGGCATCGAGGTGCGGCACGGCAACGGCGCTGTGCGCGGTACCCGCGGTATGCACGACCAAGGTGGCGAGGTGGCGCCTCCGCTGCAGCGGTCCGCGCTTGATGTCGAGGTGTTGCACGCGCGTGGTCGGTACCCGGGTCTCGCGTTGCCACAGCCGGCCCTGGCGCACTGCCAGCCCGTGCGCGTCGAGGCGCCACGCGGTGTAGCGGAAGCGCTTGAAGCCCAGCCACAGCCCGAACAGCGCCAGCGGCAGCGCGACCACCACGATGCCACCGGCGATCGCCGCCGGGAACGACAGCAGCTCGCCGCGGCTGCCGGCGATCACCCCCAGTGCGACCCCGGCCCCGATGCCGGGCAGGCCGAAGCCGAGCACCGTCCCCAGCGCGAACAGTGCGCGTGCACGCGCCGGCAGCGGATGCCAGTCGGGACGCAGGTCGATGGCAGGCGGTGCGGATCCCGGATTCATGGCGTGCTGCGCAGGTCGGGCTCGGTGTCCACGAAAACGTGGTCGTCGCGATAGAGCGCAAGCCGGGCCTGCATGCCCCCGCGCTCGTCCACCTGGTCGTCGGCCAGTTTGTCCAGCGCGTCCTGCTGGTAGCGGCGGGCCTGTTCGAAATCGCCATTGGCGGCGTATACGGCCGCGAGGGTGTCCAGTTCCAGCGCGTTCAGGGTCGCGAGCCTGTCGACCATGAAGCCCGCCAGCGCCATGGCCGCCTCCGGGTCGCGCTGATCGGCGCGCGAACAGGTGGCGAGCAGCCATGCACGGTTGTTCCGGGCCTCTTCCAGGCCTGCATCCTCGGCTTTCTGCAGCCAGTGGTCGGCCTGCGCGCAGTCGACCGGCAGCCCCGCCGCGCCATCGGTGTAGTACTGGGCATACATCCCCATCGCCAGGGGCAGTCCCGCCTCCGCCGCGCGCCGGACGTGCGGGAGTGCGCGCTCGATGCGTTCGGGGGGCAGGTCGCGGGTGTTCTCGGCGCGCAACAAGGCCATCGCGGCGCCCAGCGACGCCTCCACGTGTCCGCCGTTGCTGGACGCCTCCATCATCGCAACGCCCGCGGCCTCGTCGTGCGGCACCAGTTCGGGTGATTCACCGGTGTACAGCAGCGAGCCGTATGCCCACTGCGCGAGGGGATCGCCCGCCTCGGCCTTGACCCGCGTGGCGCCCACGCGGTCGCGCACGTAGCTGCCGTAGTCCGGCCACCGTTCGTTGAGTTCCCGCTGCGCGACGGTATCGCTGACCGGCACGATATCGAGCTGGGCCAGCAGTGGCGCGGCCTCGCCCTCCGGGAGGCCGTGTTCGACCAGGTGCTGGACCGCGCCCGGATCGGCGTCGGCCGCACCTCCATTGATCACGGCGGACAACTCCAGCGCCATGCCTTCCACCCGGACCCGCCACCGTCCGTCCTCGAGCACCAGGCTGGGGCCGTAGTCGAACTGCCTGCCGTCGGGCGGCGAACCTTCGCCGACGGCCAGCGACGGTGTGACGAGGGTGACCACGGCGAGTGGCCTCAAGGTGATCTCCGCATGGTCGATCATGGCCGTGCACAGGCCGCTCTCGATGCAGTCGCGGAATACCGCTTCGCCATCCATCCCGGCCAGCGTGCCGGCATCGTGGCGCGCACGCAGGCCATAGACCGTCACCCGGTCGGTCGAAGGCAGGCGCCGGAGCTGTTCCGGCGACGCATGCAGCGCGGCGTCGCGCAGGAACGCGTAGTGCTGGAAGGTCGAGGTGGCGACGCGCCCGGCCGTGTCCGGGTCGTGGCCCTTCTGCAGTGCCAGGTATTCGTCCCACGCCGCGCTGGCGGCATTCATCGCGGCGAGATCATCGGCTGCCGCGACCGGTCCGGCCATCAGGGCCAGTGCCAGAATCCATTGTTGCATCGTGCGTCCTTCCCCCTGGTGGTGGCGTGCGTTGGCTCAGTCGCGGGCGTACGGATTCGGCTCGCCCGAACCGTGCGGCCTGAGCGTATAGCGTTTGTAGGTCCACTGGTATTGGGCAGGGTCGCGGCGCGCGATCCGTTCGACCGCGGCATTGAGCGCCGTTACCGCGCGCTGCGGTTCGGGGTCGGCGATGGCGTCCGGCGCTGCCTCGATGTGCAGCGCGAAGCCCGGTTGGTCTCCCTGCGTGTCGACGCGCTCGCACCAGGCGAACAGCACGGTCGCGCCGGTGCGGCGGGCCAGCCTCCCGACCAGCGTCATGGTGAAGGCCTCGACGCCGAAGAACGGCGCGAACTCGCCGTCGCCGGCCTTGGGCTGCTGGTCAGGCAGGATGCCGACCACGCCGCCGGCGCCCAGCCGCTTGAACAACTGGCGGATGGCCGGGCCTTCGGCGCGGACCTGGGTGACGCGGTCGGGGTCCTGGCCGCTGGCCGCCCGCACGCGGTTGAGGAAGGCTTCGCCGACGGCGGATTCCGGCGGACGGTAGAGGATCGCGAGCGGTGTGCGATCCGCCAGCCACTGGTTCAGCAGTTCCCAGTTGCCATGGTGCGGCGCGACGACGATCACCCCCTCGCCCCGGGCGATCGCCTCGTCGAGCAGCGAAACGCCGTGGTGCTCGCGGACCAGCTGGAGGTTGCGGGCATGCGGGTGGGTCCACAGGCGCAGGGTTTCCAGTGCCTGGCGTGCGGTGGTACGGAGGATGTCGCGATGCCATTGCGCGCGCTCGGCGGGCAGCAGGTCGGGATACGCCAGTTCGAGGTTGATGCGTGCGACCCGGCTCTCGCGCGCGTCGAGCCGGACCCATAGCGCTGCCATGCCGTCGCCCAGCGCCATCAGCCAAGGCCAGGGCAGGCGCCCGACGGCAGCAGCGCAGAGGTGGAGCAGGCGGGCGACGAGCGCGGTCATCGGTCGAGTGTAACGGGCGGGAGGATGGGTGCCGCGCCACGGGATCGGCGGGGCGACGCGCATCCCCACCGGGCAGGGGGGCGTCCGCCTGTCGGCTATCCTGCCGGGGCGGGGGCGCCGGACAGATACGGCTCCGGACCCCCGGCCACGCCATATCGCCTGCCTCCGTCCGGGAGCCTACCCATGCTCGCCCTCATCCAGCGCGTCACCTCCGCCCGCGTCGACGTCGACGGCGAGGCCGTCGGCGCGATCGGCCCCGGCCTGCTCGCCCTGGTCGGCATCGAGCTCGATGACGGGGATGCCCAGGTGCGTCGACTCGCCGAGCGCCTGCTGCAGTACCGCGTGTTTTCCGATGCCGAAGGCCGGATGAACCTCGGCCTGGCGCAGACCGGCGGTGGCCTGCTGCTGGTGAGCCAGTTCACCCTGGCCGCCGATACCCGCAAGGGCCTGCGGCCGGGCTTTTCCACCGCCGCGCCGCCCGACATGGCCGAGCCCCTGTTCAGCCAGCTGGTCGCGACCTGCCGCGAAATTCACCGCGGGGGGGTGGAAACCGGGCGGTTCGGGGCCCATATGGAGGTGAGCCTGGTCAACGACGGCCCGGTCACGTTCCTGCTGCGAGCCTGAGCCGGCTCCCTGGCGCCCTCCCGTGGGCGGCGGTTAAGCCCCCGGGCTGGTATACTGGAGCGTTCACTCCCTCCCTATTTCCGTGGTGGCGCGCCCTATGGCCAACGAACGTCAGGCCCCCCAGTCCGACATCAAGCAGCTCATCAGCAAGGGCCTGGAACAGGGCTACCTGACCTATGCCGAGGTCAACGACCACCTGCCCGATGACCTGGTCGATCCGGAGCAGATCGAAGACATCATCGGCATGATCAACGGCATGGGCATCGAGGTGCACGAGGTTGCGCCGGATGCCGAGACCCTGCTGATCACCGGCGAGAGCAGCAACCGCGACGTCGACGACACCGCGGCGGAAGAGGCTGCGGCCGCGCTGAGCGGCCTCGACACCGAGGGTGGCCGCACCACCGACCCGGTGCGCATGTACATGCGCGAGATGGGCACGGTCGAGCTGCTGACCCGCGAGGGCGAGATCGCCATCGCCAAGCGCATCGAGGACGGCCTGTCCCAGGTGCAGGCTTCGCTGGGCCTGTTCCCGTCCACCATCGAGTCGCTGCTGGCCGACTACGCCGCGCACAAGGAAGGCAACAAGCGCCTGGCGGAGATCGTGGTCGGCTTCAACGACGAGCTCATCGAGGAGCAGCAGCAGGAAGAAGCGCTGCGCAACGGCGAGGAAGTCGAGGACACCAGCGACGACGAGGCCGAGGACGACGCGGACGACGATTCCGATTCCGGCTCCGACGAAGACGCGCCGACCGGGCCGGACCCGGCCGAGGTCGATGCGCGCATGAGCGCCATCGAGCAAGCGTACGCCAAGTTCGAGAAGGCCTATGCCAAGCACGGTCCCAGCCACAAGAGCGTGGTGGCCGCGCGCGAGGAAATGGCCGCGGTGTTCATCACCCTCAAGCTGCCGCTGCCGCTGACCGACGTGCTGGTCACCCAGCTGCGCGAGGCCGTGACCGAGGTGAAGCGCCACGAGCGTCGCATCCTCGAGCTGGCGACCCGCCGTGCACGCATGCCGCGCAAGGACTTCATCCGCGCGTGGGACGGCAACCAGACCAACCTGGGCTGGGTGGACGAGCTGGTGAAGCGCAAGCAGAAGTGGTCGTCCGGCCTGCGCGAGGTCAAGGACCAGATCGTCGACGAGCAGCAGGCGACGATCGACCTGGAAACCCGCATCCGCCTGAGCCTGGCCGATCTCAAGGAGATCAGCCGTGCGATGGCCTACGGCGAGGCCAAGGCGCGCAAGGCCAAGAAGGAGATGGTCGAGGCCAACCTGCGCCTGGTGATCTCCATCGCGAAGAAGTACACCAACCGCGGCCTGCAGTTCCTGGACCTGATCCAGGAGGGCAACATCGGCCTGATGAAGGCGGTCGACAAGTTCGAGCACCGCCGCGGCTTCAAGTTCTCGACCTACGCGACCTGGTGGATCCGCCAGGCGATCACCCGCTCGATCGCCGACCAGGCGCGCACCATCCGCATCCCGGTGCACATGATCGAGACGATCAACAAGCTCAACCGCATTTCCCGCCAGATGCTCCAGCAGTACGGCCGCGAGGCCACGCCGGAGGAGCTGGCCAAGGAAATGGAGATGCCGGAGGACAAGGTCCGCAAGGTCATGAAGATCGCGAAGGAGCCGATCTCCATGGAGACCCCGATCGGCGACGACGAGGACAGCCACCTGGGCGACTTCATCGAGGACACCAACGCGGAGTCCCCGATCGACGCGACCACCAACATCAACCTGTCCGAGACCGTCCGCGACGTGCTCGCCGGGCTGACCCCGCGCGAGGCCAAGGTGCTGCGCATGCGCTTCGGCATCGACATGAACACCGACCACACCCTCGAGGAAGTCGGCAAGCAGTTCGACGTCACCCGCGAGCGCATCCGCCAGATAGAGGCCAAGGCGCTGCGAAAGCTGCGCCACCCGAGCCGTTCGGAGCAGCTCCGCAGCTTCCTCGACATCGACTGACCGGGCGCAAGCCCGCAGGCATCGACGAAAGAAAAAGCCCCGCTGCAAGGCGGGGCTTTTTCATGTGCGCATCAAGCGATGGCGAGATGGCGAGATGCCAGCGCGTGGTTAGGGCGGGAGCGCCTACTCCGCGTGGCCATCCAGCGTGCCGGGACGTCCCGCGGTGCGGGTGCGCAGCGGCGGCGTGCCTTCGGCGGGACAGGTGAACAGCGCGGACTTGTGCAGCCAGTCCGGGTCCGGATAGTAGGCGAACAGGTACTGGCCGTTCTTGATGTCGTCGATCAGGGTGCGGGCGATGTCCGCGCGCACCGCCGGGCAGCCCCAGCTGCGGCCGAGTCGCCCGAGGCGCTTGATGGCCCCTTCGCTGACGTAGTCGGCGCCGTGCATCACGATCGCGCGGTCCCGCGCGCGGTCGTTGAAGCCGGGCTCCAGGCCATCCAGTCGCAAGGAGTATCCGTTGCGGCCGACGTAGGTTTCGCTCGTGCGGAACATGCCCAGGCTGGTCTGGTGGCTGCCGGGCCGGTTCGAGAAGTCGGTGGTGTTGATGCCGCCGGAACCCTGGCCGTGGGCCACGTAGTCAGTGAGCGTCAGCTCGCGTGTCTCCAGGTCGAACACCCACAGCCGGTGTTCGGTGGACGGCTTGGAGAAGTCGATCACCGCCAGGCGCCGGGGGTGCTGTTCGGGACGCATGCGCAGGGCGCATTCCAGCGAGCGTGCAGCGAGGGTCAGCATGCCGGCGTCCGCCTCGGGCGCGGCCCGGGTCAACGCGGTGGCAAGGGGTTCTTCGGCCTGGGACGAGGGTGCGAGGGCAAGCAGGCCCAGCAACGGCAAGGCGAGACGGGTCGCGTGTCGAGTCATGGAAGGTACCGGGTTTGCAAGGGGGGCGAAGCCTGTACCGGGCTCCGTCGCCGCCTCATAGCCGGTCCCGGCGATGGACGCCGGGACACGCTTGACCAGGACGGCGCGTCAGTCCTTCACATTACGTGCACGCCACCCCACTGCCGCTGAATGCGACGGGCGCCGCGCCGACGGCGGTCACGTTTCCGGACTATGGCGGTCAGTTCGCCTCGGCCGCGCCCCCGTCCCCCTCCGGCGGGGTATTGGTGACCACCGTCATTTCCACGCCGGTGGTCGACGGCAGGATCGGCGCGTCGGTCACCATCAAGGTCGTACCAGGGGCCAGGTAGGGGGTGGCCGCGGCGATGAAGGGCGGCGGCAGCACCACGCGGGCGGCCTCGGCAGGGTCCATCGGGAGGCCCGCGTCGGCTTCGTGGCCCGGCAGGCTGACCGCGCTCCAGCGCGGTTCGTAGCTGGCCGGCATGCGGCCCGTCGCATCGGCCTCCGCATCCCCGAGCACGGTGTAGACATGGGTGCCCAGCGGCCGGTCGCCATCCTTCAGCACCATCCGGGTGCGGCCGATCTCGACCCCGTTGCGATAGACCAGCACCCGGCGGTCGGCGGTGCTGACGACGATCGAGAGCGGGCCTCCCGGTGCCAGTTCCGGCTGCCAGCGGTAGGCCTCGCCGGTGTGCAGCCGGGGCACCGTGGGCTCGGCGCCGGTCGTGGCGTCCACGGGCGACAGCAGGCCCGGGTGGGCGACATCGGCCGGCGAATCGGCATCGTCGGCCACCACCACGGTCATGCCGAGCGGACTGACTTCGAACAGGTCCGCGGCGAATGCCGACGGCAGGTGCACGCAGCCGTGCGAGGAGGGGTAGCCCGGCAGCCCACCGGCATGCAGGGCCACGCCGCCCCAGGTCAGCCGCTGCGTGTAGGGCATGGCGGCGTTGTTGTAGATGGAGGAGCGGTGGTCCTTGTCCTTCTGCAGCGTGGTGAACACCCCGGTCGGCGTCTGGTAGCCCTTCTTGCCGGTGCTCACCGTCGAATAGCCGATCAGCACCCCATTGCGATAGGCGTAGGCGAGCTGCTCGGTCAGGCTGACCACCACCACGATCGGGCCGGAGGGCGCGTTCTGTGGCATCCACACCCACTGGCCCGGTTCGAGTTCGGACGGCGTGACGTCGCTCGTGGTCGATTCGCGGTCGCCCCAGAACGGGGTGGAGGCTTCGGCTTCGACACCACCGAAAGACAGCAGGAGGGCAAGGGCAAGGCGTCGGAACATCGGGGGACCCCAGTCCAGTGGACGTCCCCGAACTGTGCCACAAGCGGTTTGTTCCCGCCTGCGCACTGCTACCATTTGCCCCCGGTCGCGCTCGCGCCTCGCCGCACCCCTCCGGGCCTATAGCTCAACGGTTAGAGCAGAGGACTCATAATCCTTTGGTTCCAGGTTCGAATCCTGGTGGGCCCACCACTCCCTCATCTACACCGGATCGAACATCACCCGGTTGCGCCCGGCGCGCTTGGCGGCATACAGCGCGCGGTCGGCGGCGGAGAACAGCGCGTGGTGGTTCTCGTGCGTGCCGTCGCCGGTGGAGGCGCCGCCGATGCTGATGGTGACCGGGATCAGCGCGGCCAGTTCCTGCTCGACCGCGCGGCGCAGGGCCTCGGCGGTTTCGCGGGCCTGTGCCCCGTCCTCGCCGGGCAGCAGCACGGCGAACTCTTCGCCGCCGTAGCGGAAGGCCATCCGGCGGCCGCCGCTGGCACCGACGTGGTCGGCCAGGGCCTTGGCGGCACGGCGCAGCACCTTGTCTCCGAAGGCATGGCCGTGGGTGTCGTTGACCTGCTTGAAGTGGTCGATGTCGGCGACCAGCACCGCAACCGGCTGGCCGCGCTGCAGGTGGCGTTCGAACTCGCGGTCCAGCGCCTCGTCGAAGGTCCGGCGGTTGGGCAGCTGGGTCAGGGCGTCGGTGCGGCTGAGGTGGTTGATCTCGCGCACGCGGTGGGCGAGCGCGAGCGACAGCAGCACCATTTCCAGCAGCGAGCCGATCTGGAACGCGTTCTGGGTGAAGGGGTTGTGCGGCAGCCAGCCGAAGGACTTGGCCATGAACACCATCACCGCGGACAACAGCACGCCCCAGGCGATCATGAAGTAGCGCGCCGACACGCTGCCGTGCAACACGCCGATGATGCCCATGGTGATGATCATCGCGGTGATCGCGATGGTCAGGTAGGAGATCGGGACGATGATCTGGTTGTAGTCGAGCAGGAACGCGCCGGCGAACGCGACGACCGACAGCACTTCCAGCGCGCGCGCGACCCAGTCCAGGCGCGGTGTCAGCTGCGGTGTGTCGAGGAAGCTGCGGGTGAAGCGCATGCCGAACAGCAGGGTCAGCGCGAGCATCACCACCAGGCTGGTGTTGCCCCAGGCGGGCTGCCCTGGCCAGAAATACTGGAACGCAAGGCCGTCGATGATCGAGAAGTACAGCCCGTAGCTGAGCACGTACAGCAGGTAGTAGGAGAACGGCCGGTCGCGCACCGCGAGGAATATGAAGATGTTGTACGCGATCAGGACGAAGAAGCCGCCGAAATAGAGGCCGAAGCCCAGTTGCCGGACGTCCTGGCCTTCCACGAGCGTGCTGGGGTCCACCAGCGACAGGCCGATGTTCATGGAGCCGCTGGTCCGCATGCGCAGGTAGACCTGCTGCGTCGAACCGGGGGCGACCTCCAGCGGGAACAGGAAGTCACGCGTGCCGATCGGCCGGCTGTCGAAGGGTCGGCGGTCGCCGGTGGCGACATCGCCCTGTATCTGGCCGTCCTGCACCTGCCACAGGTCGATCGTGTCGATCAGCGGGTAGTCCTGCCGGAGCACCAGACGTACCGGCGTGCCAGTCGGATTCCCGAGGTCGATCCGCACCCACCAGGTCGAACGCGAGAAGCCGAAGTTGGTCCGGTCACCGGGCGGCGGCGCGAAATCCCGTGATTGCATGGCCGACGCGAGGTCCAGCCCGTGCTGCGGATCCTCAAGCACCTGCAGCTGGTGCGACAGCGGCAGCTCGTTGACCTGCGAGACGTCGATTGCCCCTGCCCATGCCGGCGGCGCGAACAGCGCCCACGCCAGCATGCCCATGAGCCAGGCCCTGAGTGACATCGTTACTCCTGGATAGTGCCGGTCCCCACGCCCGCACCTGGTCGCGCAAGCCCCGAGTGCGGCGATGATGGACATCCCGGCACCTGCGGAGAACTGCGCGCGCGCATCTTCCCACACGGGCGTGGCGCCTCAAAATGAACGGAGGGCAGCGTGGAGCGCCCTTCCGGCAGGCCCGGGGTGCGGATGTGCGTCGTTCAGGCCGGCTCGGTGGTGCCGGATGGTGGTACGCCATCGGGACGGGTACCCAGCGCCCACACGCTGTTCGGGTCGCCGGTGCGCGCGCGATGGAGCGTCGCCACCGCCATCCGCCAGAACGCCAGCGCCATCACCAGCGCGGTCGCATCGATCAGGAAGCGGTGCCAGTGGCCCTGCCACGCCGCGGCGAACAGGTGCTCGCCCGACCCGATCCAGCCGGCGACCGGGATCAGCGCGGTCAACACGACGCACAGCCACAGCAGTTCGAACGCGGCGCGCGGCGGCGGACGCAGCAGGCCCCAGGCCACGCAGGCCAGGAACACCGCGTTGTAGACCAGGGCGGCGCCGGTGCCCGGCAGGAACACCGCGCCGAGGAACAGCGCGGACACGCCGGCCACGCAGCCCAGGCAGACGCCGAGCGTGATCCCGGCCATCACCCGCGTGCGTCGCGGCTGCTCGACCTGGCGGCGCTTGCGGCGTGCCTCGACCCACAGCAGGTTGCCGCTGTAGAACAGGAAAGCGCCGGCGAGGCCGAGCACGAAGTACAGCCACTTCACCGCGCTGGCGCCGAAGTTGCCGTAATGCAGGTGCTGGATGCCGCGCAGCATGGCCATGCCGGGGGTGAAGTCCTTCGGCCCGACCGCGTTCTGCAGTTCGCCGGTGGCGGCGTTGACCGCGATGCCGCCCATCGAATTGAGGCGGCGCTGCGGCAGCGCGCCGAACATCGTCGCCTGCGCGTTGGCGTCGCCGGCCTCGTGGTAGGAGATGCCGTCGATCTCGATGCCCGGCAGCGCACGTTCGCCCAGGCGCACCAGCTCGGCCACCGGCAGCATGGGCCGCGGTTCGCCGGCGGGTTCCACGTGGGCGGCGACCTCGAAGTCGCGCTCCAGGATCGTCAGCAGCTTGTTCTCGAACACCAGGAACTGGAACGGCGCGAGCATGACGAAGCCGATCGTCAGCACCGCACCGCTCCACGCGAAGATGATGTGGAACGGCAGCGACAGCATGCCGACGACGTTGTGCGCGTCCTGCCACAGCCGCTTGACGTTGCGGCCGATGCGCAGCGCCATCAGGTCCTTGAGGAAGGCCGGCGCATAGATCACCACGCCACTCACGAGGGCGAGTCCATAGAGGATGCAGAACACGCCGAACAGGTAGATGCCCAGCGTGCGGGGCAGGCCGGCGGTGAAGTGCAGGTCGTAGATGTATTCGATCCAGCCGGCGCGCGCGTCGCGTTGCTGCAGCTGGCCGGCCTCGTCGAGGGTGAAGCGCTGCTGCGCACCGCTGGCCTCGTCGAACCAGAACAGCACGGGCTCCGGGCCATGGTGGCCGGGCAGGGTGAGGAAGAACTGGTGGTCGGCCTCGGGGTGTCCCGCGAGCACCGCCTCGACCAGCGCCTGCGACTCGGCGAACCCGGCCTCGCGGGTCGGCATCGGCTCGGCCGGGTGTTCCCAGCCCTGCAGTTCGTGCTCGAACACCGTGATCGCGCCGGCATAGAACGCGATGAACAGCGCCATGCCGGCGACCAGGCCCACCCAGGTATGGACCGCCAGGAAGATGCGCAGGGTCGCCGCCTTCATGCCGGCAGCTCCGCGGTCCAGCCCAGCAGCTTGGCCCCGTGGATGAGGGCGAAACACAGGGCGGTGGCGCCGCCCATCCACAACCAGGCGCGCAGCCCGCTGCGGAAGGCGAAGGCCATCGACATCACGCCGATCCAGAGCGGGAACGACATCAGCAGCCAGGGCAGCGCGGTGCGCTCGATCGGTCCCGGCCACAGCAACGCGACCAGGCCGATGATGCCAACCGTCAGCGGCAGGCCCAGCAGCGCCGCGGCGAAGGACTTAGCCCACATCGGCAGCCCCCTTGCGCAACTGGCGCCACCCGTCCAGGTAAGGCAGGAGCACCAGCACCAGCATCAGCGCGGTCAGTGCCGAGAACACCCCGGCCCACACGCCCAGCAGGCGGATCGCGGCGACGAGCGACAGCAGGCTGAAACCCCAGCCTGCCCAGTGTGCCAGTCGCGCATGGCCCTCGCCCAGCGGCCACAGGCGCTGGTGGCGGCAGCCCAGGTAAAAGCCGAGTGCGGCGAACAGGGCGCAGGCGAGGTAGGCGAGGGTCATCGCGGCAGGCTACCAGCGCACGTCCACGCCGACACCGATGACGCGCGGCGCGCCGAGGATCACGTTCGGCGAGTCGTCCGACCAGGCGTATTGGGTGTACGCCTCGTCGAACAGGTTGTTGGCGAACACATAGGCGCCCCAGTTCATGGCTTCATAGCCGAACTTTGCGTTGACCAGGACGCGCGAAGGCAGGTGGCGTGCGTCGCTGCCGATATCCGGCGTGACGCTGCTGCGGTAGTTGGCGTTGAGGTTGCCGACCCAGTGCTCGCCCAGGTGGACGTTGCCGCCCACCGCGTAGGTCCAGCGCGGCGCGTACGGGAACTCGGAGCCGCTGTAATCCTCGACCTGGGCGCCGTCGCTGACGTCGAACTCGTCGAACTGCGTGCGCGAATAGCCGACCGAGGCGTACCAGTCGAAGGTCGCGTTGACGTAGTGGGTGGCCTCCAGCTCGAAGCCGTACAGGTGCGCCTTGCCGGCGTTGACGGTGTGGTAGTCGAAGTCGTTCAGGCCGAACAGCGCGGTGACCTGCTTGTCGGTCCAGTCGATGTAATAGGCATTCGCGGCCAGGCTGAAGCGGCCGTCGAGCCAGTTGCCGCGCAGCGACAGTTCGGTGTTCCAGGTGAACTCCGGGTCGTAGGCGAAAATCTGGCCACGCGCGATGTTGAACGACGAGCCGCCCGAGCGGTAGCCGCGCTGCATGACCAGGCCGGTGCTCAGGGTGTCGTTGATGTCGAAGCGCAGGCCAAGCTTGGGCAGGAAGGCATCGAAGTCGCGGGTGCTTTCCGGGGTGACGCTGTTGGCCTGCTGGACCAGGCCGAGCACGGCCATGTTGATCCCGTCGATGGCCGGCGCGAGCGCCGGACCGAAGGCATTGGGGTCGGGCAGGGTGCCCATGAACTGGGCCGTGGTGACGCCGCCGAAGGTGTATTCCTCGGTGTCGTAGCGGAAGCCGCCGAGCAGGGCCAGGCGTTCGGTCAGGTCGAATTCGACGTCGGCGAACAGCGCCAGGTTCTGCGATTCCGACTGCGCATCGCTGACGTAGGCGACCGGGATCACCGGCAGGGCCTGCGCGTACAGGCCGGCGACGTAACCGGCCGTGGCCGGGTCGAGGCCCGCGCCCATCAGGACCGCGGCGATGGTGTCGACCGGCGTCTCCACGTTGGTGCGGTTGTCGCTGACGTTGTCCATGTCACGGCGCGAGCCGTACAGGCCGACCAGCCCGCGCAGGCGGTCGCCGTCGTAATGCAGGCGCAGTTCCTGCGACAGCGTCCCGTAGTTCTCGTCGGTGTCGCCCCAGGCCTCGGGGTTCTCGGTCAGGTCGGTGTCGTAGCTGCGGTCCATGTCGGTATCGGACCAGGCGGTCACCGAGCTCAGCGTCCACGGGCCATCGAAGGCATAGTCCAGCTCGAGCGTCGCCATCTGCCCGAGCGCATCGCTGGCCGACGGGTAGTCGGAGGTGTTGACGCGGTCGTCCCAGTAGTCCGGCACGTCATTGCGCGCATAGGCGTACATGTACGGCCCGTCGCGGTCGTCGCGCAGGTAGCCCAGGCGCGCGGTCAGGCCCTCGGCCCAGGCGGGGGTCCACAGCAGCTTCGCCCGCGCGGTGGTCGACTCGCGCGCATCTTCCATGTCGCCGCGGGTGGGGTTGTCGATGAAGCCGTCGAAATCGCGGTCGTCGATGGAGACGCGGAAGGCCAGTTCGTCCTGGATCAGCGGGCCGCCGGCCGCCACCGACAGGCGACGGTCGGAGGGGTCGGAATACAGCGCGCGGGCGCGGCCGGACCCGTCCATGGTCGGGTCCTCGGAACGGATCACGATGGCGCCGGCCAGCGCGTTCTCGCCCTGCAGGGTCGACTGCGGGCCGCGCAGGATCTCCACCTGGGCGATGTCCCACAGGTCGGTCGGGCCCGAATCGCTGACCTGGCTCGGCAGTGCCGCGCCGTCGACGTAGATCGTCGCCAACGGGTTGGGCGCGCCGGCCTCGTTGGCGATGCCGCGGATGGTGAAGCCGCGGTCGCCGTACATGCGGGTGACGTTGGCGGTGCGGTCGAGGATGTCGCCCAGTCCCTGCAGGTTCTCCTGCTCGATGCGCTCGGCCGTGGTCACCGCGACACTGGTCGTCGTTTCCTGCAGGCTGCGCTCGGTCTTCTCGCCGGTGACGACGATGCGGTCGAGCTCGGTGGCATCGGCAGGCCCCGGGGCCTGCTGGGCGTGGGCCTGGAGCGCGAGGAGGAGGCAGGATGCCAGCACGCTCGTGCGCGCATGGGCGCGCCGGCGGCGAGTCGGATGAGGCACGTGGGGTTCCCCTGGGTCGAGTGTGGGCGGTGACGCAGCCGGTCGTGCCGCGTCAGTACCTGTCGGTATGTACAGGCTGGAAGTATATAGGAATGATTTGCGTTAACAATTGCATCGACCGACACGGCCGTGGATGACCGCATTGCATGGCCGTCCCGGCCAGGCCCGGGCACAATGCCCCCATGACTGATCCCGCCCTGCTCGAAACCGTCGAACACGAAACCGGCCCGTCGCCGGCCTGGACCGTCCTCTGGCTGCATGGCCTCGGGGCCGACGGCAACGACTTCGCCCCCATCGTCCCGGAACTGGTCCGCAAGGACTGGCCGGCGCTGCGCTTCGTGTTCCCGCATGCCCCGGTGCGCCCGGTGACCATCAACAACGGCGTGCCGATGCGGGCCTGGTACGACATCCGCGACATGAATCTCGCCCAGCGTGCCGACGAGGCGGGCGTGGACCAGTCGGTGGTCCAGGTCGAAGCGCTGATCGCCCGCGAGGCCGCCCGCGGCGTGCCGGCCTCGCGCCTGCTGCTGGCCGGCTTCTCGCAGGGCGGCGCGATCACCCTGGCGGCGGGGGTCCGTCGCACCGAGCCGCTGGCAGGACTGATCGCCCTGTCGACCTACCTGCCGATGCCGGAGCGGCTGATGGGCGAGGTTACCGTGCAGGCGCCGTCGCAGCCGCTGTTCATGGCGCACGGCCAGTTCGACCCGGTCGTGCCCTACGCCGGCGGCGATGCCAGTGCCCGGGCGCTGCGCGGCAAGGGCTTTGCCATCGATTGGCATGCCTATCCGATGGCCCACCAGGTCTGCGCCGAGCAGATCCGTGACCTGGGCGAGTGGATGGGCCGGCGCTTCGTCGCCGGCTGAGCCGGGGCCGGGATGGCCGGGCCGCGTGGCGGGCATTAGTATCGGTGCGGGACAGGCATGCCGCCGGGGGGAGGTAGCCAGCTGGCCATGGGGAGTCCGGGAGGTGGATGCCGATGAAGGTGGTGATTGCCGATGACGAACCGCTGGCGCGCGAGCGCCTGCGGACCCTGCTGGCCGACTGCGATGGCCTGCAGGTGGTGGCCGAGGCCGTCGATGGGCACGAAGCCCTCCACGCCTGCGCCGAACACGAACCCGACCTGATCCTGCTGGACATCGCCATGCCGGGTCTCGACGGGCTGGAGACCGCGCGCCACCTCGCGGCGTTCGAGCCCCGCCCGGCGGTGGTCTTCTGCACCGCGTACGACGCACACGCGCTGTCCGCGTTCGAGGCCGAGGCCATCGACTACCTGGTCAAGCCGGTCCGTGCCGAGCGCCTGGATGCCGCGCTGGAGCGCGTGCGCACCTTCGCCGCGGGCCGCCGCCAGGGCATCGAGGCGGGACGCGGCCAGCGCCGCACCCACCTGTGCGCGCGCCTGCGCGGCAGCCTGCGGCTGATCCCGATCGAGGACGTGCACTACCTGCAGGCCGAGGAGAAGTACGTGGTCGTCCACCACGCGCACGGCGAAGACCTGATCGAGGAGTCGCTCAAGTCGCTCGAGGAGGAGTTCGGCGAGCGCTTCGTGCGCATCCACCGCAACTGCCTGGTGGCCCGTTACGACATCGTCGAGCTGCGCCGCTGCCCGGACGGCCACGTGCAGGCCATCCTGCGCCACGGCGACCATCCGCTCGAAGTCAGCCGCCGCTGCGTGCCGGCGGTGCGGGAGCTGCTCAAGCAGTTGTGACCCCGTCGCGCCCGGTCGGCGATAATGGCCGGATGAAGTCGCTACGCATCGCCACCCGCAAGAGCCCGCTCGCCCTGTGGCAGAGCGAACACGTCGCCGACTGCCTGCGTGCCGCGCACCCGGGGCTAGAGGTCACCCTGGTGCCGCTGAGCACCCGTGGCGACGAGGTACTGGACCGCTCGCTGGCGGCGATCGGCGGCAAGGGCCTGTTCCTGAAGGAGTTGGAAGTCGCGATGCAGCGCGGTGAGGCCGACTGCGCCGTGCATTCGCTGAAGGACGTGCCGATGGAGCTCGAGCCGGGCTTCATCCTGCCGGCGATCCTGCCGCGCGCGGATGCCGCCGATGCCTTCGTCAGCCCACGATTCGAGCGCCTCGACGCGTTGCCGCAGGGTGCCGTCGTCGGGACTTCGTCGCTGCGCCGGCAGGCCCAGTTGCGCGCGTTGAGGCCCGACCTGCGGCTGCGCGACCTGCGCGGCAACGTCAACACGCGGCTGGCCAAGCTGGACGCCGGCGACTACGACGCCATCGTGCTGGCTTGCGCGGGCCTGCAGCGGCTGGGCCTCGAGGCGCGCATCCGCGACCGGCTGGAGCCGCCGCACTGGCTGCCCGCGCCGGCGCAGGGCGCCATCGCGATCGAATGCCGCGACGACGATCCGGCGGTCGCGGCCCTGTTCGCCGCACTGGACGACGCCCACACGCGATGCCGCGTCGAGGCCGAGCGGGCCATGAACCGCGCGTTGCACGGCAGTTGCCACGTCCCCGTGGCCGCGTTCGCGGCGCTTGAAGGCGAGCGCCTGCACCTGGTCGGCCAGGTCGGCTCGGTCGAGGACGGGCGCGCGGTTCGCGCCGAAGCCGTGGGGCCCGCCCGCGATCCGGTGGCGCTGGGTGACGCGGTCGCCCATCGGTTGCTGGCCCAGGGGGCCGGGGCGCTGATCGACCCGCATCGCTGAGACACGGGGCAACGTGCCTCAGAAGCGCCGGCGCACCCCCAGCCAGCCTTCCGCGGTCTCGGTGCCGCTCTTGCCGCTGGTGCGGTGGCGGATCACGTAGTCCCCTTCCAGGGTCCAGTTCGGCATCAGGGTGACGTTGACGTCGAACACCTGCTTGACGAACGTCTGCCCTTGCCCGGTTTCCACCAGGACCTTCTGGCTCCAGTGGGTGCGCTCGCCGAAGCGGCGGCCGAAGTCGATCGAACTGCGGAACACCGGGCCCGCCTCGCCGATCCCGTCGTCGCTGCGAGGGGCCAGCCGGTAGGCCGCGTCGAAGGCGACCACGAGGTGGCTTTCGCCCTCGCGCAGCAGTTCCACGCCGTGGCGGCTGCCGATCCGGTAGCGGTTGGAGTAGTTGTCGCGGCTCAACCGGCGGTGCGCGCTGGCCCGCAGTCGCGCGTGGCGGCGGTCCTGCGCGCGGAACCGCGACAGGCCGTCGGCGTGCACCGCCTCCCGGCGCGCGGCGTCGACCTCGCGGGCCCATTCCGCGTCATTGCAGCGCAACGCCAGGCAGGTTCGCCGCCGCCAGCCCATGTCGACCACCTCCGCGACCTGTCGGGGTTGCGAGACGTTGGCCGGCATCGGCGTGGCGAGGAAGGGGCTGAGCACCAGCCCCAGCAGCAAGGACATGCGGGAGGCATTCGCGGAAGGTGAACGGGGAGTATGCCGTCCCCCACCGCACTTTTCGATGAATCAGAAGTCGTACACCACGTTGACGGTCGTCAGGGTGTCGGTTTTCTTCGTGTCCGGCAGCACGTCGGTGTTGTGCCGGACTTCCACGCCCGCCTTCAGCGCCAGCGCCTCGGTCATCTTCACCTTGAGCGCGAGGTCGTTGCGCACGAAGGTGTTCTCCGAACCCGCCTCGACCAGCAGGTCGTTGCTGATCGAGGTGCTGTCGTTGAACTGGTGCGCGAAGGCCATGGTCCCGCGGACGATGCCCTCGTTCCGGTGGACCTGCACGTCCTGCAGTTTGGACCAGCGGTAACCCGGACCGACTTCGAACAGCAGCTTCGTGGCCTCGGTGTCGATCGCGCGGAAGCCGTAACCGACCGCGGCCGTCCACTGGTATTCGTTCGACGCGAAATGGTCGCGCTCGTTGCGGATCGAGCCCAGCAGGTAGCTGCGTTCACTGAGGTCGCGACCGCTCTGCGCCCAGAACTCGTAGCGGTATGCGTTCTCCTCGTCGTCGCTCTTGCCGTACAGGAAAGACGCGCCCGCGCCGTGGTGCCAGACATCGCCGTGGTAGCCCAGCGACAGGCTTCCGACGAGGGTCTCGCTGTCGGTGTTGCCCTTGCTGATCGCGAGGCCGAGCTCACCCGTTCCCACCCACGTGTTGGGGGCTTCGGCGGCAGCGGCGTCGACGTCGGCATCCTGGGCGGAGGCGGTGAAGGGGGCGAGGGCCAGCAGGCCCGCGGTCAGCAGGGTCATGCGCATGGTGGACTCCGGGAGGGGAAACAGAACGCCGCGCTGGGTGCGCGGCGGATCGCCATTCTAATGGATGTGGCGCGGCCGGCCGTGGCGCCCCGTTCAGTAGTACGCCATCACCGCGTGCCGCGCCTGTGCGAAGAACAGCCAGCGTTCGACGAAGCTGCCGAGCAGCGCCGACAGGGCCGCGAGCGTGCAGCAGGGGCCGGCGACGTCTGGCACCGCCCAGGCCAGCGTGGTTGCCAGGGCGGGCACCACGGCAAACAGGAGGACCGCGATGGCCCGCAGGCGCCGGGCGTGGCGGCGCGCCAGCACGAAGCCCATCTCGCGCGTGAGGTAGTTGGGTTCGGTGTGCGGGTGCTCGAACACCCGTACGTCCCGCCCGGGCAGGCCGACCGCGCTGCCCGTGGCCGCGGCAGCAGCCGGGATCCGGTCGATGTCGCGCCAGTACGCTGCTTTCAGCAGCGCGGTCGCGGAGCCGATGAGCAGGGTAATGCCCGCACCCACCCCCAGCGCGCCGGCCGTCAGCCCGGTCCAGCTGCCGGTGGCCAGCAACAGCAGCCAGCCGCCCAGCACTGCGAACAGGCCATAGCCGGGCAGCACCAGGCGGTGCCGCCAGGCAGGGATCGGTTTCAGCGAGGCATAGATCATCGCGGTGCAGGCAACCGTCGCCCCCGCCAGCAGGACCACCAGCGCGGCCAGCAGCGGCACCCCCGGCCCCTGGAAAGCGGAATACCCGGGTTCGAACATGCCGATGCCCACCACCGCGAGCAGCCCGCCGGTCGCGAGGGTGGCCGCGACGGCCGCCACGCCTTCCCGCGACAGCCACGACGTGCGCCACTGCGAGAACGCCCGCCACGCGCGCAAGGGCTTGCCGAGGTGGAAGGTGGAACTCAGCAGGCCGACGAGGGTGAGCAGAAGGCCCATTGCCAGCAGCACCGCCCAGAGCAGCGGCATGATTCCCTCGCGCGGCGGCTCGCCGCCCACGCAGGAGAGCAGGATCACCAGGCCCGTCCACGCCAGCAGCCCGTAACCGGCGCCGGACAGCGTGGTGAACAGGATCACGGAGAAGGCGGGGTGCATGGCGGACTCAGCGGCTCAGCATGCGGTCGAGCCAGCGCAGCACCGGCGGCAAGGCATCGCGGTCGAGTGTTTCCTCCGGCGCCGGTGCCGGCGTATCACGGCCGTCGCGGCGGGGGCGTGGCGGCAGGTATTTGTTGGTGGGGCGGTAGCCGAGTTCGGGCATCAGGTCGACGCCGCCGCGCTCGGCGACCAGCTTCGAGACCTTCGACGCCGGGTCGGCGAGGTCGCCGAAGTGGCGGGCCCGGGTCGGGCAGGCCTGCACGCAGGCGGGTTCACGCTCGCGCGCGTCGAGGTGCTCGTTGTAGATGCGGTCGATGCACAGCGTGCATTTCTTCATCACGCCTTCGACTTCGCTGTACTCGCGGGCGCCGTACGGGCAGGCCCAGGAGCACAGCTTGCAGCCGATGCACTTGTCTTCGTCCACCAGGACGATGCCGTCCTCGGCGCGCTTGTAGCTGGCGCCGGTCGGGCACACCGTCACGCACGCCGGTTGCTCGCAGTGCAGGCACGACCGCGGGAAATGCAGGGTCATCGCCGGCTGCGATGCGGTCGGCGCGACCTCGTAGCTGTGCACGCGGTTGAACCAGACGCCGGAGGGCGACTTGCCATAGGGGTCTTCGTCGGTCAGCGGCGCGGCGAAGCCACCGGCATTCCACTCCTTGCAGCTGACCGCGCAGGCATGGCAGCCGACGCAGGTGTCGAGATCGATCACCAGGCCCATTTTCCTGGGCGGGTCGGGCGGCAGCGACGTCATGGCAGCACGCGATGGCGGAGCGCGCCCAGGCCGTAGGCGGCGAGTGCGAACGAGAACACGAACACGAAGGCGGCACGCCAGCGCGGCGATGGCGGGTCGACCATCATGCGCGGGCGCGCCAGTTCCGGGAATGCCGCGGGATCGATGAACGCCCACGCCGCGATCCCCATGCCGACCACGCCGCCGACCACGCAGAGCACCCGCACCATTCGCATGAGGGTGCTCATCGCGAGCGTCCGCCGCGTAACAGCACGAGGCCGACGACGAACGCGCCCACGGCCATCATCAGGGTCGGGGCGAGGCCGGCGAACACCGCCGCCAGCGACACGGGCGCGGTGCCGTCGAGGGTCGGACCGATCACGCCCAGCCCGAGGGCCACGACCAGCGCGAAGCCCAGTCCGACGCACAACCAGCCGGCGATCCGGCGCGTTGCCACGTTCATGCGTCCTCCTTGCGACGGTCCGCGCGGGCCTCGCGCAGACCGGCGCCATAGCGCAGCGGCGCGTCGTCGGCGGCACCGAGCGCGAGGGGTTCGAACTGCGGCGCGCTTTCGCCCCGGGTGGCCGTGGCAGGTGCAATCCGCACGCGCAGGTCGAACCACGCGGCCTGCCCGGTGACCGGGTCGGCATTGGCGTAATCGCCCTTGGGGGTGACGTCCGAGATCAGATGGTTCAGCAGGAAGCCCTTGCGGCCCTCCGGCGCGTCCTTGTCCAGCCGCCAGGCGCCCCGGCGCTTGCCGATCGCGTTCCAGGTCCAGACCGTATCGGGCTGTACGTTGCCGGCGAACTTCGCCTGCACGGTGATCTCGCCGTTGTGCGACGTCACGGTGATCCAGTCCTCGTCGGCGATGCCGTGCTTCGCCCCCGTGTCTGGGTGCAGATAGAGGTAATTGCGCGCGGTGATCTGCCGCAGCCAGGCGTTCTGCGAGCCCCAGGCGTGGTACATGAACATCGGCCGCTGGGTCACCGCGCTGAGCGGGTAATGGCTGTCGGCGCCGTCGAGCTGCGCGCCCTCGAAGGGTTCGTACCACATCGGCAGCGGATCGAAATACGTCGCCACGCGCTGCCGGTGGGCTTCCGGCGGCACGCGAGGGCCGTGGCCCTGCGCCGCGAGGCGGAACTTCTGCAGCGTTTCCGAATACAGCTGCAGCACGACGGGGTCGCCGTGGCCGAGGAAGCCCATCTTCTGCGCCCAGTCGAGGTAGCCGCGGTTGGCCATCTTGAAATAGCGCGCGTGTTCCGGGACCTCGCTGCGCCAGAAGCCGCCGTTGTCGATGTAGCGCTGCAGCTGGTCCGGATTGGGCGGACCCTTGGCCTCGGTGCCGCCGTCCTCGCCACGCCAGCCCGCGAGCAGGCCGACGCCGGGCGCGCGTTCGTGGCGCACGATGTAGTCGGCGTAGTCGCGGTAGCGCGGCGAACCGTCCTCGTTCACCAGCCCGGGCAGGCCGAGCCGCGCGCCGAGTTCGATCAGCACCGACTGGAAGCCGCGCACGTCGCGCGGCGTGCCATCGGCGCGCACGCCCTGTTCCGCCGGATCGAGCACCGGGTGGCGGATCGCGTCGCTGGCGCCGTCGGCGTCGGAAATCGGACGGTCGAGCAGGCTGATCGCGTCGAAGCGCTCCAGGTAGGTCGTGTCGGGCAGCACCAGGTCGGCGTAGGCGACCATCTCGGAGGCATACGCGTCGCTGTAGATGATGCGCGGAATGCGGTACGCGCCGGCTTCGTCCTTGTCGGTCAGCCAGCCGATCGTCTCGGCGGTGTTCATCGCCGAGTTCCAGCCCATGTTGGCCATGAACATCAGCAGGGTGTCGATCCGGTAGGGATCGCCTGCCCACGCGTTGCGGATGACGGTGTGCATCATCCCGTGCGCGGACAAGGGATAGGCCCAGGAATACGCATGGTCGATGCGCCGCGGCTCGCCGTCGGCATCCACCACCAGGTCTTCCGGGCCATGCACGAAACCCAGGGGCGCGGCGTCGAGCACGCCGTCGGCATTGCGCGACTTGCCCGGCCGGTTCGGTGGCGGGATGGGCTTGGGGAACGGCGGCTGGTAGCGGAACGAACCCGGGGTGTCGACCGCGCCGAGCAGCATCTGCAGCAGGTGCAGGGCGCGACAGGTGTGGAAGCCGTTGCTGTGCGCGCTGATGCCGCGCATCGCGTGCATCGACACCGGGCGGCCGACCATCTCCGCATGCTCGCGGCCCCAGGCATCGGTCCACGCGACCGGCAGGCGGATTTCCTGCCCGAAGGCGGCGTCGGCGAGTTCCCGTGCGATCCGGCGGATGGTGTCGGCGGGGATGCCGCAGCGTTCGGCGACGCTGTCGGGGGCGTACCTGGGATCGAGGTAGCGCTCGGCGACCAGATGGAACACCGGCACCGCGGTGCGGCCATTGGCCAAGCGATACGAACCCACGACCGCGGGCGCGGTGTCGATGGCCCCGGCATCCGCGACCTGGCCCGACCTGCGGTCCCAGCACAGCGGGCGGCCTTCGCCATCGCGCGCGAACAGGCCGTCGTCTTCGCCGCCGGGATTGCGCACCACCAGCCAGTGCGCATTGGCGTAGCGCACCAGGTAATCGAGGTCGATGCGGTCGGCCTTCAGCAGCTCATGGATGAGCGCGAACGCGAACAGTCCGTCGGTACCGGGACGGATGCCGATCCATTCGTCGGCGATCGCGCCGTAGCCGCTGCGCACCGGGTTGACCGCGACGATCTTGGCGCCATTGGCCTTGACCTTGCCCAGGCCGAGCTTGATCGGATTGGAATCGTGGTCCTCGGCGACGCCCCACAGCATCAGGTACTTCGTGCGGTCCCAGTCCGGCTCGCCGAACTCCCAGAAGCTGCCGCCGATCGTATACAGCCCGCCGGCGGCCATGTTGACCGAGCAGAACCCGCCGTGGGCGGCGTAGTTGACCGTGCCGAACTGCTGCGCCCACCAGCCGGTCAGCGCCTGGCTCTGGTCACGGCCGGTGAAGAACGCCAGTTCGTCCGGATTGCGTTCGCGGATCGGCGCCAGCCAGGCGGTCGCGATCTCCAGCGCCTCGTCCCATTCGATCTCACGGAACTCGCCCGCACCCCGTTCGCCCACGCGAAGCAGTGGCTTGTCCAGCCGCGCCGGCGAGTAGTGCTGCATGATCCCGGCCGAACCCTTGGCGCACAGCACGCCCCGGTTGACCGGGTGGTCGGGGTTGCCCTGGATGTAGCGGATCTGCCCATCCTGCAGCCACACCTTGATGCCACAGCGGCACGCGCACATGTAGCAGGTCGTGGTCCTGACCTCGTCACCGGGCGTCGGCGACAGGTCGATGGCGGGCTCGGACGGAGCGGGCATGCCCGTATTGTGCGCCCGCCATCCCCGCTTGGCGAGGCGTGCGCGATGGCACGCGACCCGGTGGGGGTGCGATGCTAGGGCTCCCGCCGCCCCGCTGCCCGTCGCCCTGCCATGGAACGCATCGAACGCATCCACGCCCTGCACCGCATCCTCTCCAGTGCCCGCTATCCGGTGACCGTGCAGCGGCTGATGGACGAGCTGGAGTGCTCGCGGGCGACGGCCTACCGCGACCTCGCCTACCTGCGCGACTTCCTGATGGCGCCGGTGGTCGGCAATGGCGAGGCCGGCTTCAGCTACGACGCCGCGGAGCAGGACCGGTTCGAACTGCCGGGCCTGTGGCTGAGTTCGCAGGAGCTGCATTCGCTGCTCGCCGCGCAGCAACTGCTGATGCGCAGCGGCGGCGGTGTGCTGTCGAACGCGTTGGCGCCGTTGCAGGGGCGCATCGAGAAACTGCTCGACGAACATGCCGGCGGCCGCCGGGTGCCGATGGAACGCGTGCGCGTGGTGCCGCACCGCACCCGCAGGCTGGACGAGACCGCCTTCCGCAACGTCGCCACCGCCGTGCTCGACCGCAAGCAGCTGGCCTTCGAGTACCGCGCCCGTTCGACCGACGAGAGCACCCGCCGCACGGTGTCGCCGCAGCGTCTGACCCACTACCGCGACAACTGGTACCTCGATGCCTGGGACCACGCGCGCGAGGGCCTGCGCAGTTTTGCCGTCGACCGCATCAGCGCCGCGCGCATCGCCGACGCCGACGCGATCGACGTTCCGGATGAAGAGCTCAACCGCCAGCTGGCCTCCAGCTACGGCATCTTCTCCGGCACGCCGAAGGGTTGGGCGACCATCGTCTTCAATGCCAAGGCCGCGCGCTGGGTCGCCGACGAGCACTGGCATTCACAGCAGCAGGGCCGCTTCCTGCCGGACGGCCGCTACGAACTGAAGCTGCCCTACAGCAACGGCCGCGAGCTGCTGATGGATGTGCTGCACTACGGCAGCGATGCCGAGATCGTCGAGCCGCCCGTGCTGCGCGAACAGGCCCGGGCACTGCTGTCGCTGGCCCTCAGCCAGTACGACTGAACATGGCGGCTGACCGGCGCGGCGAGCGCATCGCCCTGGTGCTCGGGGCCGGCGGTGCCCGAGGGCTGGCCCAGATCGGCGTGATCGAGGCCCTGCAGGCGCGTGGCCTGGAGATCGCGTCCATCGCCGGGTCGTCGTCCGGCGCGCTGGTCGGCGGCCTGCACGCGGCCGGCAAGCTCCAGGTCTACCGCGACTGGCTGGTCGGCCTGGACCGCACCCGCATGCTGCGCCTGTTCGACCCCGGCATCCCGCGCACCGCGCTGTCCGGCGGCGACCGGCTGATGGCGGCGCTGCGCGAGTTGACCGGCTCGCCGCGCATCGAGGCCCTGCCGATCGACTTCACCGCGGTCGCCGTCGACCTGGTGCGCCAGCGCGAAGTCTGGCTGCGCGAGGGCGACCTGTGGGATGCGGTACGCGCGTCGATCGCCATCCCCGGCGTGTTCACCCCGCACCGCATACACGGCCGCGACCTCGTCGACGGCGGCCTGCTCGCGCCGTTGCCGATCGCCGCCAGCCGGCTGTCGGACGCCCATCGCCTGGTGGCCGTCGACATGCACGGCTGGCCCGAGCGCCCGCCCGGCGAGACGGCTGACGCCGAAGCCGAGCCGACCGGCTGGATGCCGCCGTGGCTGTCGCGCTGGTTCACCGCGGACGAGGACGACGGGGACGACGGCATGGGCATCACCGAGCTGATGGCGCGCTCGCTGGACACCATGCAGGCGCAGATCGCCCGCGTACAGCTCGCGATGGATCCGCCCGAACTGGTCATCCGCATCCCGCGCGATGCCTGCCAGTTCTACGAGTTCTGGCGTGCCGCCGAGCTGATCGAGCTGGGTCGCCGCGAGGCCGAGCAGGCGCTCGACGCCGCCGGTTACTGAGCACGCGGGCGCGTCTTAGCCGGTGAGAAGCCGGCGGGCGATGGTGGGGCCACACCGAAGGGAGCCCGCCATGAACGCCCAAACCGTCCGCCGTCCCGCCCCGTCCCGCCGCCGTCCCCATCCCCTGCTCGACGAGGTCCTGCGCGGCGCCGTCGCCGTCGGCGCGACCCTGCTGCTGGTCCTGCCCGAAGCGCGCGGGATGCATCCCGCACTGGGCTGGCTGCCTTTGTGGCTGCTGGGCATGCCGCTGGCGGCCTGGTGGGCTGCCCACCGCTTCCCGTTGCCGGGCCGGACCGGTGATGCCCCGGCGCCGCGGCGGCCGGCCGCGACCCGCCGCATGCCGCAGGCCCGCCGCCGCCGGCGCCTGCGCCCCGGGCTCCACCAGCCGCGGGTGGCCTGACTGCGACCGGTACCCGTGACCTGCGGCACGGCAGGTCGCCCCGGGCCCTGTGCTAGCGTCCCCGGTTTCGTCCCGAAACCACCTGACACCAGGGGAGCCCCGATGTCCAAGCCGAGCCCGTCCCTCCTGACCCGGGCCTGCCGGTCCGTCCTGCTGACGGCCGGCCTGGCCACCGCCGGTATCGCCGGTCTCATCGGGAACGCCCATGCCGAGGAGACCGCCGTGAACAACCCCGCGTCGCAGGACCGGTACCAGTGGCTTGAAGACGTGACCGGCGACCGCCCGCTGGCGTGGGTGCGCGAAGAGAACGCCCGCACCGAGGCCGAGCTGAGCGCCACGCCCGAGTTCAAGGCACTGGAGTCCGACCTCCGCGCGATCCTCGATTCCGACGCCAAGATCCCCGGCGTGCAGAAGATCGGCGACCACTACTACAACTTCTGGAAGGACCGGCAGCACGAGCGCGGCCTGTGGCGTCGCACCACGCTGGAGGAGTACCGCAAGGACCAGCCCGCATGGGAGACCGTGCTCGATCTCGACGCGCTGAACGCCGCTGAAGGGGAGAACTGGGTCTGGCACGGCGCCAACTGCCTGCGCCCGGCCTTCGACCGCTGCCTGATCGCGCTGTCGCGCGGCGGTGCCGATGCCGACGTCACCCGCGAGTTCGACCTGACGACGAAGACCTGGGTGGAAGACGGCTTCTTCCGCCCCGAGGCCAAGGGCGGCCTGGACTGGATCGATCGCGACACCGTCTACGTCTACACCGACTTCGGCCCCGGCGCCGACGGTGCGCCGGCGATGACCGAGTCCGGCTACCCGCGCATCGTCAAGGAATGGAAGCGCGGCACGCCGATGTCCGAGGCCACCGTGGTCTACGAAGGCACCGCCGAGGACATGTACATCGCCGCCGCGCACGACGACACCCCGGGCCATGAGCGCGACTTCGTCATCCGCACCATCGCCTTCTACAACGACGAGCTGTACCTGCGGAACGGCGATGGCTCGCTGGCCAAGGTCGACGTGCCGAACTCGGTCAACAAGAGCGTGCACAAGGACTGGCTGGTGCTGGAGCTGCGCGAGCCCTATACCGCCGGCGGCACCACCTGGCCGGCCGGCAGCCTGATCGCTGCCAACTTCGACGCCTTCATGGCCGGCGAGCGCGACTTCACCGCGCTGTTCACGCCGACCGAGCGCACCTCGCTGTCCAGCCATACCTGGACGAAGAACCACCTCGTGCTGAACGTGCTCGAGGACGTCAAGAGCCGCCTCAGCGTGCTGACCCCGGGCGAGGGCGAGTGGACGCGCAGCGCGTTCACCGGCGCCCCGGACTTCGGCACGGTCGGCATCAGCGCGGTCGACGACGTCGACAGCGACGCCGTATGGATGACCGTCGCCGACTACCTGACCCCGACCACCCTCTCGATCGCCGAGGTCGGCGAAGCGCCGCAGCCGCTGAAGTCGATGCCGGCCTTCTTCGATGCCGAAGGCAAGGTGATCGAACAGCACTTCGCCACCAGCGAGGACGGCACCCGCGTGCCGTACTTCATGGTCCGCCCCGAAGACCTCGCCTTCGACGGCACCGCCCCGACCCTGCTGTACGGCTACGGCGGCTTCGAGATCGCCCTGACCCCGGGCTACTCGGCCACCGCCGGCAAGGGCTGGCTGGAGAAGGGCGGCGTCTACGTGGTCGCCAACATCCGCGGCGGCGGCGAGTACGGCCCGCGCTGGCACCAGGCCGCGCTCAAGGCCAACCGCCACAAGGCCTACGAGGACTTCGCCGCGGTCGCCGAGGACCTCGTCGCGCGCAAGGTCACCTCGCCCGGACACCTCGGCGCGCAGGGCGGCAGCAACGGCGGCCTGCTGATGGGCAACATGATCACCCAGTACCCCGAGCACTTCGGTGCGATCGTCTGCCAGGTGCCCCTGCTCGACATGCAGCGCTACCACAAGCTGCTGGCCGGCGCCTCGTGGATGGCCGAATACGGCGACCCCGACAAGCCGGAGGAGTGGGCCTTCATCCAGACCTTCTCCCCCTACCAGCTGTTCGACCCGGCCATGGACACCCCGCCGACCTTGTTCATGACCTCCACCCGCGATGACCGCGTCCACCCCGGCCATGCCCGCAAGATGGCCGCGCTGATGCTCGACGCCGACAAGGACGTGCGCTACTACGAGAACATCGAAGGCGGCCACGGCGGCGCCGCCAACAACGCCCAGGCCGCACACATGAGCGCGCTCGCCTACACCTTCCTGTGGAACGAACTGGTCGAGTAAGCCCGGCACGGGTGGGGCCCCGGCCCCGCCCGTGCGGATGAGCGTCGAAACGAGAGCGGCGGGCGCGAAAGCCCCGCCGCTTTTTGGTGCATGGCCTCTGGGGAGGTTGTTCCGGGCGACACCGGGGAGGGTGTGCCTGATACCCGCACTCGCTCAGCGACGACGCGACGGGTTGCCTCGCGGACAGCTACAGGAAAGTCGGGTCTGACCCCTGTTTAGTCGCACTCAGAGATATCCCTCGCAACCCGAGCGGATCAACTTTGTTGGTCGCCGCCCGACATAGGCATTGGTCTTGATTACATCAGGGGCTGGACACTAACCGTTCTTCCGGAAGCTGTGTCAATCCCGATCTCTGCCCCGCCGCCCCTAATGGCCTCGTTCTTAGGTACAAAGGCGACATAAATCACGCCGCCGTCGTATCTGATTCGGGTGTGATAGCTGCGCGGATCCGACAAAACGTCATCCAATCCTGCATTCTGGCCGGGTCCTGCATTTAGTCTCATCTGCTGCAAGAAATCTAGAAACTCAATTGAGGCGAGATAGATTAACTCTGCCTGCCGTTCCTCGTCACTCGGGGTGAGAAGCCTTTCCAAGGTCCGGATTCGGTTCCCCTGCTGATCCTCAATTTTCTGCTCAATCTGCCCTGCTGCGGTCGGCGCGACGTTGCTGCCCCCATCCGCGATTGCGGCAAATCCCGAACTCGCCGTAACGAGTAGGGCTGCTAACCCTAGGAGTAGAGCGCCTCTCATTGGCATGAGCATTTCTCTCCGGCTACATCACGCAGATTGATAGGATTGAGAGCGTTGGCGGAAGTTGAGTTCAACATCCGAATAACTCCACGAGGTGTGCCGAGGAACGAACTATATTCCATAGTTCCAAACTGCTGCGCCACCGCTAACGCACTAGCCAAGTAGCCATCGATATCGGACCCTGAGAAATTCTCTCCATCGTATCCCTCCACTAAGGGATGAGTATGGTAGTCACCGACAACATTGCTCGAAATCGCTGACAACTTTACGCTGGTTGGCGTGCCGCTGACGGCCGCCCCATAGGTGTATGTACCGTTCGGCATCGCCAGAATTCTACCTCCATATTCAATTCCATCCCGACGGGATCGCCAGTTGTAGTACTGGATGGGGGAAAACACGGGTCAGCGTCGACTTTCTGAGCTCGTCACCACGAGCTGCGCCTGCCACGAACGCCGTATGCCCGTGCAGGAGCGCATGCAGTGGGGCCGCGTGATCTGGACGCTGGGCTTGCACCTCCAGCTCTGCGGGCAGCTGGCCAGCGCTGGCACCCGCATCTATTGCGCCCCCAATGACCCACGGTCAGAAAAGTCGACTCTGACCCCCGTTCCTGGACCCTGACCCCCGTTCCTGGACCTGCGGGCTGGACGATCACGGCCCGGAGGCGGCATAAAATGGACCCGATCCCGCACAGGAGCCCGGTCATGTCCTCGGCCACCGCCACCGCCAAGCAGGAAGTCCAGGCCCTCCTGGCCCACCTTCCCGATGACAGCACACTGGAGGACATCCAGTACCACCTGTACGTGCTGGAGAAGATCCGGCGCGGTCAGGCCGATGTCGCGGGCGGTCGTCGCTACAGCCAGGAAGAAGCACGGCAGCGTCTGGATCGATGGCTGGCGCGCTGAGCTGGTCGCAGGAGGCGCTCGACGATATCGACGGCATCGCCGAGTACATCAGCCGCGACTCGCCGTACTACGCCCTCCACCACACGCCCTGAGAAAAGTCAGGGTGCCTTCCCGCCGTTCAGGGGCCAGGGCGTGCGCGATACGCTGCGCCGACCCAGGAACCGGACGAGCCCATGCGCCACCTCTTGCTGCTCTCGCTTGCATGCGTCTTAGCGCCCGCCCGTGCCGAACGGCCGCCTCCGCCGGGGCCGGCATCGCCCGGTGCATCGGCGGCGATCGAACAGGTGCTGGCCCATCCGCTGTTCCGGGAGCGGTACATGTGCGCCGAGCACGGGGTGGGCGAGCTGCCCTATCCCGGTGACGACCTGGGCCAGGACTGCGTCATCGCCGCTTTCGACGAGGCCTCGCCCGGCGGCTTCCTCAAGCTGTACCGGACCGATGGCGCGAGCAACGAGGACTGGTACGGCTGGAACCGCCCGGTCCATTCGCCCTGTGACTGCGAGGTGGTCCAACTGCATGTGAACCCGACGACGAACGTGCCGGGCGAGCCCCTCCCAGGCCGGGCGTCCGGCATCGTGCTGAAGGCCGCGGACGGCACGATGTTCGCGGTCGCGCACCTGCAGGACTTCGTGGTGGAAGCGGGGGCGCAGGTGAAGGCGGGCGAGCGGATCGGCTTCGTCGGCAACAACGGCTACGCCCGGGCGCCGCACGTGCACATCGGTGCCTGGCGGGGCGAGCAGGCGCTGCAGGTGCGCTGGGACCTGCGCGCGATGACGGTCGAGTAGGGCGCGCGGCACGCCGGGCGAAACCGACGGCGAGCGAGCCTCGTGGCTATGTTCGTTGATCGTGCGGTCATCGTCGGCTAAAAACAGGTCCCGAACCTCGTTCGCGAGGTTCCAGACCTCATTGACGAGGTGCCAGACCTCGTTCACGAGCTTGCGAACCCCATTCACGAGGTCTGGCACCTCGTCATCGAGCCTGTGGACCCCTCGCACGAGGTCCGGGACCTCATCCCTGAGGTCCGCGACCCCGATCGCGAAGGGACGGCACTCAGCGAAGGCGTCCCCGGCCTCGCGCGCGAGCCTGCTGACGTGACGTATCAGGTTCCCGACCTTGCGTACGACCGGTTCGACGTCCCACACGAAACCCGGGCACCTGCCCCCGCAGCCGCCGCCAGTGCCCAACCTGCAGGCCCCGTCGCCTGCTTTCCGCCCGCCTCACCGCCCGGCACGAACGCCGGGAGGGCAAGACGCAGGCCCCAACAGCGCACCTCTTCGCAAGGGGGGGCGTAAGCTTGGCGGTAGACCTCACCGGATCCATGCGCATGGCAACCCCCGACCTGAGCCAACAGGTGCACGAACTGGCCGACCACCTGCCGCCCGGGGCGACCTGGGACGATGTGATCGAACAGGCTCGGTTCCGCAAGGCCGTCCAGGAGGGCATCGCGGCTGCCGATCGCGGCGAGTTCGCCAGCGACGAGGACGTGCGGCGCGTGTTCCGTAAATGGGGCGTGGATGCGGGCGCTTAGGTGGTCGGTCAAAGCCCTGCTGGACTTCGATGAAGCGCACGCCCTACCTGATCGTGTATCGCGCCGGCGATGACGCGGTCGAGATCCTGCGCGTGTGGCACGGGCGCCGCGACTGGATGGCGCCGGAAGGCTGAGCCCCCACCCCCTGCCATCGGACCTATATGGGCCCGCTCCGGGCTCGGGTATCGTCGGGCCACCGTTGCGAAACCCGACCTCGGACCCCATCCCATGAAGCCCACCCTGCTGCTGGCCGCCGTCCTGATGAGCCTTCCTTCCGCGATCCCCGCCGCCGACCTGCCGCCCGTCCCGGACGCCGAACAACGCCCGCACGTGGTCAAGGCCCCGCACGGCGCCGAGCGCGAGGACACGTACTACTGGCTGCGCGACGACGCCCGCGAAGACCCCGCGATGCTGGCCTACCTGCAGGCCGAGAACGCTTACACCGACGCGGTGATGGCGCCGCTGAAGCCGGTCGAGGACGCGCTGTACGAGGAGTTCGTCGGCCGCATCAAGCAGGACGACGCCTCGGTGCCCTACCGCAAGCACGGCTGGTGGTATTACACCCGTTACGAGACCGGCAAGGACTACCCGGTCCACGCCCGCCGCCGCGATGCCGGCGGCATCGACGCGCTGTCCATCCAGGCCGCCAACGGCCGCGGCGACTTCGCCGGCGAGCAGGTGCTGCTCGACGTCAACGCACTCGCCGAGGGCAAGGACTACTACGCGGTCAGCGACTGGGAGGTCACCCGCGACGACGCCATCCTCGCCTACGCCGAGGACCTCAACGGCCGCCGCCAGTACACCGTCCGCTTCCGCAACCTGCAGACCGGCGAGCTCTACCCCGACGAGATCAAGGGCGTGTCCGCCAACCTGGTCTGGGCCGACGACAACCGCACCCTGTTCTACGTCGAGAACGATCCCGAGACCCTGCTGACCGTGCGGGTGAAGAAGCACGTGCTCGGCACGCCGGTCGCCGACGACGTCCTGGTCTATGAGGAGAAGGACGACAGCTTCTACATGGGCATCGGCAAGACCCGCGACGAGCAGTTCATCTGCATCGGCGTCGAGAGCACGGTGTCGAGCGAGATGCGCTGCACGCCGGCCGCCGATCCGGGCGAGTTCACCGTGCTGGCGCCGCGCGAGCGCGACGTCGAGTACGACGCCGACCATTTCGACGGCCGCTGGGTGATCGTCACCAATGCCGACGGTGCGAAGAACTACAAGGTGGTGACCGCGCCGAGCGGCAGCACCTCGCGCCGCGACTGGCAGGAATGGATCCCGCACAAGGACGACGTCTTCATCGACGGCATCGAACTGTTCGACGGCTTCACCGCGATCGCCGAGCGTTCCGAGGGCCTGGAGCGCCTGCGCATCGTCCGCGGCACGCCGGGCGGGGCGGGCGGCGAGGGCGAGTACGTCAAGGCGGACGAGCCGGCCTACTCGATGGGCCTGTCCTCGAATCCGGAGCCGGACACCGCGTGGCTGCGCTATGGCTACACCTCGATGACCACGCCGGCCACCACCTACGAGCTCAACGTCGACACCGGCGAGCGTCGCCAGCTCAAGCAGGAGCCGGTGATCGGCTACGACCCATCGCAGTACGTCACTGAGCGCCTGTGGGCCACGGCACGCGACGGCACGAGGGTGCCGGTGTCGCTGGTCTACCGGAAGGGCTTCCAGCGCGACGGCAGCGCGGCGATGCTGCAGTACGCCTACGGCAGCTACGGTTCCTCGACCGACCCGGGCTTCAACAGCACCGTGGTCAGCCTGCTCGACCGCGGCATGGTCTACGCCATCGCGCACATCCGCGGCGGCCAGGAGATGGGCCGCGCCTGGTACGACGACGGCAAGCTGTTCAACAAGAAGAACACCTTCACCGACTTCATCGACGTCACCCGTTTCCTGGTCGAGCAGAAGTACGCCGCGCCGGACCGCGTGGCGGCCTACGGCGGCAGCGCCGGGGGCCTGCTGATGGGCGCGATCGCCAACATGGCACCGCAGGACTACCACGTGATCCTGTCGCAGGTGCCCTTCGTCGACGTGGTGACCACCATGCTCGACCCGAGCATCCCGCTGACCACCAACGAGTACGACGAGTGGGGCAACCCGGAGCAGGCCGACTACTACGCCTACATGCTGTCCTACTCGCCGTACGACAACCTGTCGGCGCAGGCGTACCCGGCGATGTACGTCGGCACCGGCCTGTGGGACTCGCAGGTGCAGTACTGGGAGCCGGCGAAGTACGTGGCGCGCCTGCGTGACGTCGACACCTCGGACAACACGGTGGTGTTCCGCACCAACATGGAAGCCGGGCACGGCGGCAAGTCCGGCCGCTTCCGCCGCTTCCGCGAACGTGCCGAGATGTACGCCTTCATGCTCGACCAGCTCGGCGTGCGCACCGCGGCGCCTTGAGGTCCCGCGTGGCATGGGCCGGGCCGCGTTCCGCGCGTGTCCCGGCCGCCGGCGCCTAGAATGGCGCCATGAAGCCAGAGCCCGTCCCGCCTGCCGCTCCCGCGAGCCCGCCCCGCGTGCGTTTCCGCTGGGCCTGGTGGTTGCTGGCCTATCTGGCGCTCGCGCTCGGTCTGGTCGGGATCGTGCTGCCGGGGCTGCCGACGGTGCCCTTCATCCTGCTGTCGGCGTTCGCCGCCGCGCGCGGTTCCGAGAAACTGCACCGGCGCCTGCTGGCCGACCCGCGCTTCGGTCCGATGATCCGCGACTGGCAGGCGCATGGCGCGGTCAGTCGTCGCGCCAAATGGCTGGCGACGGTGATGATGGCGGGCTGCGCGGTGGTCATGTTCCTGACCGCACCCAAGGTCTGGATGGCGGCCACCGGCACCGGCATCATGACGATCGTTGCGACGTGGCTGTGGTGCCGGCCTGAACCACCCACGCATTGAGCTTCGCAGCGTCGGAAGGCCGGGCTACACTGCCGGCATGAACGCACGCACTGCATTGCTGGTCGCCCTCGCGGCCCTCGCGCTGGCCGCCTGTGGCAACAAGGGTCCGCTGGTCCAGGCGCCGGTGGACATCCCGGTCGAGCCGCCGACGGACGACGCGCCGCTGGACCAAGGCCCGCTGGACCAGGGCCCGCTGGACGCCGCACCGGTCGACCCGCCCGTGGAGGTGCCGGTCGACCCGCCCGAGGACGACGGCGGCGACGAATGAGCGCCGAGGCACCCCGGCCGCATGGCGGACCGCTGCACTTCAGCAAGATGCACGGCGCCGGCAACGACTTCGTCATCATCGACCTGCGCGGCGGTCGCGCCGCGCCTTCGCCGGCGCTGTGCCAGGCGCTCGCCGACCGCCGCTTCGGGGTCGGCTGCGACCAGATCCTGACGATCGAGGACGCCCCCGATCCCGGCGTGGTTGCCGCGTACGGCATCTGGAATTCCGATGGCTCCAAGGCCCTGCAGTGCGGCAACGGCGCGCGCTGCGTGGCCGCGTGGCTGGTCCGCGACGGTGCCGCGACCGCGCAGCGCTTCGTGGTCGACAGCCCCGCCGGCCGGCACCCGGTCGAACGCATCGACGCCACCCGCTACCGCATCGGCATGGGCGTCCCGGAATTCGAGCCGGCCCGCATCCCGATGGCCGCCGGCATCGCGCGTGCCGACACCTACACCGCCGGCGACGCGCTGCCGGCGTTCGGCGCGGTGTCGATGGGCAACCCGCACGCGGTGATCGAGGTCGACGACGTCGATGCCGCACCGGTGGCGGCCATCGGGACCGCCCTGCAGGCCGACGGCGTGTTCCCGGATTCGGTCAACGTCGGATTCGTGCAGGTGCTGTCGCGCGACCATGTGCGCCTTCGCGTGTTCGAGCGCGGCGTCGGCGAGACCCTGGCCTGCGGCAGCGGCGCCTGCGCGGCAGCCGTGGTGCTGATGCGGCGCGGCCGGGTCGATCGCGCTGTCACCGTGTCGCTGCCCGGGGGCGACCTGCAGATCGAATGGCCGGCCGATGACGCCGAAGTAGCGATGACCGGCCCCACCGCATTCGTGTTCGAAGGAGACTGGTTCGATGCATGACCACGAGGAGAAGCTCGGCGCGCATGAAGTCGCCGCCTGGCTGCGCCGCCATCCGCGCTTCCTGCAGCAGTTCCCCGACCTTGCGCTGACGCTGGTGGTACCGCGCGACGAGGGCACCGCGGCCTCGCTGGCCAGCTACCAGCTCGAAGTCCTGCGCGACAAGAACCGCGAGCTCTCGCGTCGCCTGCAGGAGCTGTTCGCCAATGCGCAGCAGAACGAACGCCTCGCGGTCCGCACCCACCAGCTCGCCCTCGCGCTGATGCGCCAGGGCAGTGCCGGCGATACCCTGCGGGCGATGGCGGCGACGCTGTCGGAGGAGTTCGAAGGCGACCTGGTGCGCATCGTGGTGTTCCAGCCGGTTGCCGGGATGGAAGAGGCCGACTGGCTCCACGTGGTCGACGAGGGTGATCCCGCGCTCGATGCGTTCCGCGACTGCCTCGCCGACGGCGAGCCGATCTGCGGCCGCCTGCAGCCGGCCAAGAACGACCTGCTTTACGATGCGCGCGTCGAGGAAGTGCAGTCCAGCGCGCTGCTACCGCTGCCGGGCGTGGGCCTGGTGGCGGTCGGCAGCCACGACGCCAACCGCTTCTATCCCGGCATGGGCACGCTGTTCCTTCGGATGATGGGCGAGGCCCTGGTCACCGCGCTGCAGCGTTTCGAGCCGCAGGCGCCGGCGCGGGACTGAGAGCCGCGGGCGGACACCGCCGATGACCGCCATCGAGGATTTCATCGCCCACCTGCGCGTCGAACGCCAGGCGTCCGCGCATACCCTCGACGCCTACCGGCGCGACCTTGCGGCCTTGCAGGGCTGGGCGGACGCGGCAGGCCGCGACCTGCTCGAGCTGCAAACCGCCGACCTGCGTGCCTTCGTCGCCGCCGAGCACCGCCGCGGCCTGTCGCCAAAAAGCCTGCAGCGCCGTCTCTCGGCCTGTCGCAGCCTGTACACCTGGTTGCTGAAGCAGGGCCGCATCGCCGCCAGCCCCGCGGCGGGCATCCGCGCGCCCAAGGCCCCGCGCAAGCTGCCCAACGTGCTCGACCCGGACGAGGCCAAGGCGCTGGTGGAGGTGCCGACCGACGCGCCACTGGGCCTGCGCGACCGCGCGCTGCTGGAACTGTTCTATTCCTCAGGCCTGCGCCTGTCGGAGCTGTGCGGCCTTCGGTGGCACCAGCTCGATCTCGACGATGCGCTGGTGCACGTCACCGGCAAGGGCAACAAGCAGCGCAGCGTGCCGATCGGTTCGCATGCAAGACGCGCGCTGGCGGAATGGCGCGCGTCGACGGGTGCCGGCAACGACGCTCCGGTGTTCCCGGGCCGGAACGGACCGATCAGCCCTCGCGCAGTGCAGTTGCGACTGCGCAAGCTGGCGATGCAGCAGGGCCTGTTCAAGCGCGTGCATCCGCACTTGCTGCGGCATTCGTTCGCAAGCCACATCCTGGAGTCGTCGGGCGATCTGCGCGGCGTGCAGGAGTTGCTGGGGCACGCGGACATCGCAACGACGCAGATCTACACGCACCTGGACTACCAGCATCTGGCACGCGTCTACGACGACGCGCATCCTCGGGCGAAGCGGAAGGGGAAGTAGGCTCAGCGTCTGGCAGAAGCGATGCGGCCAGTGATCGGTGCGACGGGGTCGGGCAAGCCCATGCCGGACACGCCGTGAATACGTCCCTGTAGGCTTTTCCGCAACATCCATGTTGCGGAAAGTCCGGCACGGGCTTGCCCGACCCCGTCAACTCAGGTTCGTCCGGCGCCTGTTGCATACAGCGCCAGCCAGTCCCAGCCATGTATCTAGGTGCGGGTGGGCAGACCGAGACTGGACCGTACGCGGCATGGATGCCGCGTCCGAGCCTACAGGGACGTATTCACGGCGTGTCCAGGCTTGGTCTGCCCACCCGCGCCCTCGCGACGCACTGGGAGCCTCATGCCAGCTCATTGCTGACCTTCACGTTCATTCATCGGCAGGCGCTGCGCTTGAACGCGCCTCCCGCGTCCCCACCTGAAAAGGACACCCCGGAGGCCCCCATGGACCCCAGCCAGAACCCGAACGTCTTCCACGCCACCACCATCGTCTCCGTGCGCCGCGACGGCCACGTTGCCGTTGCCGGCGACGGCCAGGTGACCCTCGGCCACACCGTCATGAAGTCGAACGCCCGCAAGGTGCGTCGCCTCGGTCGCGACGGCCAGGTGCTCGCCGGATTCGCCGGTGCCGCTGCCGATGCCTTCACCCTGTTCGAACTGTTCGAAGCCAAGCTCGAGAAACACGGCCAGCTCACCCGCGCCGCCGTCGAAATGGCCAAGGACTGGCGCACCGAGCGCCGCCTCGGGAAGCTCGAGGCCCTGCTCGCCGTTGCCGACCGCGAGACATCCCTGGTGATCAGCGGCACCGGCGACGTCATCGAACCCGAGGACGGCATCATCGCCATCGGCTCCGGTGGCATGTACGCCCTGTCCGCCGCGCGCGCGCTCATCGCGCACACCCAGCTCGATGCCCGCACCATCGCCACCGAGGCGATCAACATCGCCGGCGATGTCTGCATCTACACCAACCGCAACGTCGTCGTCGAAGAGCTCTGAGGCCGGCCCGCATGAAGTTCGATACCACTTCCGCCACCATGACCCCGCGCGAGATCGTGCAGGAACTCGACCGTCACATCGTCGGACAGCACCCGGCCAAGCGCGCCGTCGCCATCGCGCTGCGCAACCGCTGGCGCCGTGCCCAGCTGGACGACGCCCTGCGCGACGAGGTCATGCCCAAGAACATCCTGATGATCGGCCCGACCGGCGTCGGCAAGACCGAGATCGCGCGCCGCCTTGCGACGCTCGCCAATGCGCCGTTCGTCAAGGTCGAGGCAACCCGGTTCACCGAGGTCGGTTACGTCGGCAAGGATGTCGAGCAGATCGTCCGCGACCTCGCCGACACCGCGGTGAAGCTCTATCGCGAGCAGGCCAAGGCGCGCGTGCGCACCCAGGCCGAAGAGCGTGCCGAGGACCGCATCCTCGATGCGATGCTGCCGCGCCGCACCAGCAATGCGACTTCGTTCGGCTTCAATGTCGCCGATGCCACCCGTGACGAACCCTCGGCGCAGGCCAATGCACCCGAAGAGGGCACCCGCGCGAAGCTGCGCAAGCAGCTGCGCGCCGGCGAGCTCGAAGAGCGCGAGATCGAGATCGAAGCCGCGGTCAACGTCGGCGTCGACATCATGGCGCCGCCCGGCATGGAAGAAATGGGCCAGCAGCTGCGGCAGATGTTCTCGCAGGTGGCCGGCGGCAAGACCCACAGGAAGAGCCTGCCGATCAAGGCCGCGCGCAAGCAGCTGGTCGAGGACGAGGCCGCGCGCCTGGTCAACGAGGACGAGGTGCGCGAAGCGGCGATCGAGGCCTGCGAGCAGCACGGCATCGTCTTCATCGACGAGATCGACAAGGTCGCCAAGCGCAGCGGGAACATGAGCGGGGGCGACGTCAGCCGCGAAGGCGTGCAGCGCGACCTGCTGCCGCTGGTCGAGGGCTCGACGGTCAGTACCAAGTACGGCCCGGTCAAGACCGACCACATCCTGTTCATTGCGTCCGGTGCATTCCATCTCGCCAAGCCCAGCGACCTGATCCCGGAGCTGCAGGGCCGTTTCCCGATCCGCGTCGAGCTGGGCGCGCTGGACAAGGGCGACTTCGTCCGCATCCTGACCGAGCCGAAGGCGGCGCTGACTACGCAGTACATCGAGCTGATGAAGACCGAGGGCGTGTCCCTGCGCTTCACTGAAGACGCCGTCGACCGCCTGGCCGAGATCGCCGCGATCGTCAACGAGCGCCAGGAAAACATCGGTGCCCGGCGGCTTCATACGGTGCTCGAGCGCCTGCTCGACGTGCTCAGCTACGAGGCGCCGGACCGCGACGGCCAGTCGGTCGCCATCGACCGCGCCTATGTCGACCAGCACCTCGGCGAGCTCGTGCAGGACCCGGACCTGAGCCGCTACATTCTCTGAGGTGGCCTTCCAGGCGAAGGTGCGACGAGGCGCTCAGTCCTCACCGATATCCTCGTTCCACACATCCGGATGGGCGGCGATCCAGTCGCCCAGCATCGTGATGCAGCGCTCATCCGCCATGTCGACGACGCGGACCCCAGCCTCGCGCAGCCAGTCGATGCCGCCCCGGAAATTCACCGACTCGCCGACCACGACCGTTCCGATGTTGAACTGGCGCACGAGCCCGCTGCAGTACCAGCACGGGGCGAGGGTGGTGACCATGATCGTGTCGCGGTAGCCACGCTGCCGGCCGGCCTTGCGGAACGCATCGGTTTCGCCATGCACCGACGGGTCGCCCTCCTGGACACGTCGGTTGTGGCCGCAGCCGAGCAGGGTGCCGTCGTCGCGGTAGAGCGCGGCTCCGATCGGGATGCCACCTTCCGCGAGCCCGGCGCGGGCCTCGGCGATGGCGGTGTCGAGCAGGGCGCGGTAGTCGGGTGTCTCGATCATGGCGCTGTCCTCACGGCCGGCCGGGGCGCAGCATCTCGACGTGCGGGATGCCGTCCTCCAGGTATTCATCGGACGCCACGGTGAATCCGTGGCGGGCATAGAAGTGCTGCAGGTGCGCCTGTGCCCCGAGCCGGAGAGGCGCGCCCGGCAGGACACGCTTCGCGAGGGCCAGGCCTTCCCGCATCAGCGGATCGCCGAGACCCCGCCCGCGCCACGCCGGCGAGGTGACGACACGGCCGATGCTCGCCTCGGCAAAATCTTCGATGCCATGCCCCAGTCCCGCCGGCAGCAGCCGCAGGTACGCCGCCAGTTGACCGTCCGCGGCTTCACCGAGCAGGTGCCAGGTGTCCGCATGCCGGTCCTTGCCGTCGATGTCGAGATAGGCGCACGCCTGTTCGACGACGAACACTTCGCTGCGCAGGCGCAGCAGGTCGTGGAGCTGGCCGACGGTGAGCGCGTCGAAGGGGCTGGCGTGCCAGGAGAGGGCGGGTTGCGCGTTCATCGCTGCATGATGCCAGTGCAGTTGATCGACACAAGGCGCGATGTGGTGCCGGGCGAATGGGCCGGCTTGCGTCGAGGGACCGTGCGCGGCATGGATGCCGCGCCCGAGCCTACAAGGATGTATTCACGGCGTGTCCCGCGGCGCAAGCCTGCCCAGTCGCTAGCCAGGGTAAGCCCAGCGCAGCGGATGTCGGCTTTTCACCCCGGATCGGCGACAATCCCCACCATGAACGACCAGCCCAGCCCGCCGCAGGACTCCTCGACCACCACCCACTTCGGCTTCCGCGACGTCCCCGTCGGCGACAAGCAGAAACTCGTGGGCGAAGTCTTCTCGTCGGTCGCCGGCAAGTACGACCTCATGAACGACCTCATGAGCCTCGGCATCCACCGGGTCTGGAAACGCTACTTCGTCGCCACCTCGCAGGTCCGGCGTGGCGACCGCGTGCTCGACCTTGCCGGCGGCACCGGCGACATCGCCCTGCTGCTGCGCGACCGCGTCGGCGAGACCGGCAGCATCGTGCTCGGCGACATCAACGGCGAGATGCTGCGCGTCGGCCGCGACCGCATGACCGACCAGGGCAAGGTCTCGGGTTTCGAGTACGTGCAGGTGAACGCCGAGAAGCTCCCGTTCCCGGACGCCAGCTTTGACCTGGTCACGATCGCCTTCGGGCTGCGCAATGTCACCGACAAGGACGCCGCCCTGCGCGAGATGAACCGCGTGCTCAAGGTCGGCGGCCAGGCCCGCGTACTCGAGTTCTCCGAAGTCACCGCGGACTGGTTCAAGCCCGTCTACGACTTCCACTCCTTCAAGGTGCTGCCCGTGCTCGGCCGCCTGTTCGCCAACGACGCCGACAGCTACCAGTACCTGGCCGAGAGCATCCGCAAGCATCCCCCGCAGGCCGAACTGAAAGGGATGATGGAGGCCGCCGGCTTCGCCCGTTGCCGCTACCGCAACCTGTCGGCGGGCATCTGCGCGATCCACACCGGCTACCGGGTCTGACGCCCCGGCCGGGCCCGGCGGAGCGGGCCCTCCCCTCCACCAGGGGGACCGATCGGGCCATGCGGGGGGGCGTGGCAAGGCGTTAGACTCGGCGGTCCGACCGTACCCGTGGAGCCAGAATGCGCGCCTCCCTGCTCACCCTCTGCCTTGCCGCCGCCCTCGCCGCAGGCTGTTCATCCGAACAGGCCCCCCCGACGGGCGACACGGCCACCGCCGCGCCGGAGCCGGGCACCGACCTGTCCGCCCGGGACGACGCCGAGGCGGGCTCCGAGGCGACCGCCCGCGCCGACGTGTTCTCCTACGCCGAGCCGGAGATGGTGCGCATCAAGGACCTGGCCCTGGCGCTCAACCTCGACTTCGACGCGAAGACCCTGGCCGGCAGTGCGACGTATGAACTGGACTGGGTGGATCCCGAAGCGGGGCGCCTGACCCTCGATACCCGCGAGCTGGAGATCGAGAAAGTCGTGGGCGAGCGCGAGGACGGCAGCTGGATCGACCTGACCTTCGTGGTCGACGATGCCGACGAGCGCCTGGGCAGCAAGCTGACCATCGCCGCGCCCGATCGCAATCCGCGCATTCGCGTCAGCTACAAGACCTCCCCCGAGGCCTCCGGCCTCCAATGGCTGACGCCGGCGATGACCGAGGGCGGCGCGTCGCCCTTCATGTTCAGCCAGTCCCAGCAGATCCACGCGCGCTCGTGGGTGCCGCTGCAGGACACGCCGCAGGTGCGCTTCACCTACACCGCGCACGTCACCGCTCCGAAGGATGCGATGGTGCTGATGAGCGCCGACAACGATCCCGGGGCCGAGCGCGACGGCGACTACAGCTTCACGATGCCGCAGCCGATCCCGTCCTACCTGCTGGCGATCGCGGCGGGCGACCTGGTGTTCAAGCCGGTGGGCGAGCGCAGCGGCGTCTGGGCCGAGCCGGCGGCGATCGACAAGTCGGTCAAGGAGTTCGCCGATACCGAGAAGATGATCGAGGTCACCGAGAAGCTGTACGGGCCGTACCGCTGGGGCCGCTACGACATGCTGGTCCTGCCGCCGTCGTTCCCCTACGGCGGCATGGAGAACCCGCGCCTGTCCTTCATCACCCCGACCGTCATCGTCGGCGACAAGTCGCTGGTATCGCTGATCGCGCATGAACTGGCGCACAGCTGGTCAGGCAACCTGGTCACCTTCGCCACGCCCAAGGACCAGTGGCTCAACGAGGGCATGACCAGCTACGTCGAGAACCGCATCGTCGAGGAGCTGTACGGCAAGGACCTCGCCGACATGGAATACCTGCTCGCGCGCAACGAACTGCGCAAGACCATCGGCGACATGCCGCCGCAGGGCCAGGCGCTGGCGATCCGCCCCGACGTCGAGGTGACGGCGAAGGATCCGCTGACCGAGGTCGCCTACGACAAGGGTGCCTGGTTCCTGGCGTTCCTGGAATCGCGCTTCGGCCGCGAGGACTTCGACACCTTCCTGCGCGGCTACTTCGACCACTTCGCCTTCCAGTCGATCCCCACCACCACCTTCATCGACTACGCGCGCGAGAACCTGCTCGACAGGCATCCGGGCAAGGTCAGCGAAGCCGAGCTCGACGAGTGGATCTACGGCACCGGCATCCCGGCGTCCGCGCCGGAGGTGAAGTCGCCGCTGCTGGAGAAGGTCGACGCCGCACGCACCGCCTGGCTCGCCGACGGCACCCTGCCGGCCAAGGCGGTCACCGACGCCTGGAGCACCCAGGAATGGCTGCACTTCCTCGACGGCATGCCGGAGACCCTGGAGACCGCGCAGCTGGTTGCGCTGGACGAGGCCTATGCCTTCACCGGCACCGCCAATGGCGAAGTCGCCATGCGCTGGTACCCGCTGGCCGTGCGCAGCGGCTACACGCAGGCCAATGATGCCGCCGCCGCGTTCCTGGAGACGATCGGCCGCCGCAAGCTGATCATGCCGACCTATGCCGAACTGGTGAAGACGCCCGAGGGCCTGGCGCTGGCCGAGGCGACCTTCGCCAGGGCGCGACCGGGCTACCACCCGATCACCACCGCCAGCGTCGAGCACCTGATCGAGGAGGCCAAGTCGCCGGGCGCCGCCAAGGGTGGGCCGGTCGACTGACCTGCCGGACCCGCCGCGGACACGGTCGGCGGCGGGTCCATCCGGTGTCGCGACGCCATGTTCCCCAGGAGATCGACCATGACCCCCGCCCCTGTCCCGTTCCCGCGACGCCTTGCGCTGGGGCTCGCCGTCGCCCTGTTGGCTGCGTGCCAGCCCGGCCCGGACCCGCAACAGCAGCAGGCGGCCCAGGCCGATGCACGCGAACAGGCGGCGGAGGCGATGGCGGTTGAGTTCGACACGGCGTATGCGGCCGGCAACTGGGGCCTGGCGCGCGCCCATGGGGACATCCTGAATGCCGAGTACCCGGGGAGCGCGGCCGCGGCACGCATCGCCGGCGATTACGCGGAGGCCCGGACCCGGGCGACCGAGGCGCGCGAGACGCTGCGGCTTGCCGCGTTGTGGACCTACCAGACGCAGCCCTTCAAGGACGGCCAGCAGCGTTCCGCGTCGATCTTCTCGCGTGAACGCGTCGACACCGACGGCAGCGGCGACAAGCCCGTGCAGCTGATTTTCCGCGACAACCCGGATTGGGGTCGCAGCAGCTACCTGGTGCTGCAGGCCGGCGACTTCGACTGCTATGGCGGCTGCAAGGTCATGCTGAAGGTGGACGACGCCGAGCCCCGGCCCGTCGATGCCAGCCGGCCGGATACCGACGAAGCCATCGCCATGTTCATCGAGGATGAAAAGATGCTCTGGCGCACGGTGAAGGACGCCGGCGTGATCGGGATCGAGTTTCCGGTGAAGGCGGGCGGCACCCGCAGCGCGGCCTTCGAGGTCGGCGGGCTGGAGCCGGGGCAGCTGCCCGGCTGGAACTGAGGTTTTTCCGACGGGCGTTGACGCCGCCTCTGCACGACCGGAGTAGGCTGGACCCGCGGGATGCCGTGCCGGCATTCCCGGCGACGACGGACAGGATGTCCGCGTCCGGCCATCCAGCGGCGGCGCCGCGAGGAACGTGGCGCCTGTCGATGCGGAGGCAGTCATGCTCGCGCCCCGGCTCCACAACCTGCTCGATGCGCGCCACGCGCACTACACCACACACCCGCACGAACGCACGCTTACCGCGCACGAGACGGCGGAAGCCACCCATGTCAGCCGCTCGCTGTTCGCCAAGACCGTGATGCTGAAGGTGGACGGACGGCTGGCAATGATGGTGATGCCCGCGTCCTACCGCGTCGACCTGCTGCGACTGTCGCGTGCGCTCGGCGAGGCTGAAGTGGAGCTGGCCGAAGAGGCCGAGTTCCGCAATGCGTTCCCGGATTGCGAGGTCGGGGCGATGCCGCCGTTCGGCCACCTGTACGGCATGCCGGTGTACGTCGATTCCCGCCTTGCGCGCCAGGCGGACATCGCGTTCAACGCCGGCACCCATACCGAAGCCGTGTCGATGCCCTACGACGAGTTCGAGAAGCTGGCCGAGCCGGAGATGCTCTGGCTCGCCCACGTGATGTGAGCGGGCCGCCGGGTCAGAGCGCGTAGCCGAACTGCTGGCGGAACTGCTCGGCGAACCCGTCGTAGTCGAAACGCTGGTTCTGCGTGCCCGGGTGTTCGACCTTCAGTGCGCCCATCAGGTTGCCGATCCGGCCGATGGTCATCCAGTCGCACCCCTTCTCGATGCCGAAGATCAGGCCGGCGCGGAAGGCGTCGCCGCAGCCGGTCGGATCGGTGACGCGGCGTTCGTGGGCCGGGGGGACGTCGAAAGTCTGCTGCGGCGTGTGGATCAGCGCGCCCTTCGGCCCCTGGGTGACGATGTAGGCCTTCACGCGCTCCACGATCGCCTTCTCGTCCCAGCCGGTGCGCTCCTGCAGCAGGTTGGACTCGTAGTCGTTCACGGTGACGTAGTCCGCCTGCTCGATGAAGGCGCGCAGCTCGTCTCCCTTGAACAGCGGCATGGCCTGGCCCGGATCGAAGATGAAGGGGATGCCCCCCTCGGCGAATTCGCGCGCGTTCTGCAGCATGCCTTCGCGGCCATCCGGGCTGACGATGCCGAAGCTCACGCCCGGCACGTCCTTCACGTGGTTCTCGTAACTGCGCATCATCGCGCCCGGATGGAACGCGGTGATCTGGTTGTTGTCGTGGTCGGTGGTGATGAAGGCCTGCGGCGTGAACAGCTCGTCGATCACCTTCACCTGGTCGAGCGGGATCTCATGCTCCTCGAACCACTCGCGGTAGGGCCCGAAGTCCTGGCCGACGGTCGCCATCGGGATCGGATCGCCGCCCAGCAGCTTCAGGTTGTAGGCGATGTTGCCGGCGCAGCCGCCGAACTCGCGACGCATCCGCGGGACCAGGAACGACACGTTCAGGATGTGCACCTTGTCCGGGAGGATGTGGTTCTTGAACTGGTCGGGAAAGACCATGATGGTGTCGTACGCGAGCGAGCCACAGATCAGAGCGGACATGGAGGTACCTGGAGGTCTGTCGGGCGCACGGCGCGCCGGTTCCGGAGGGCGGGCAGGGGCTTCCGCGCCCGCAGCGCCGCCTGCAAACCGGGGAAGCCTACCGGCTGGGCCTGCCGGGGGCCAGCGTCGGGGGCGCTGGCGGTGGACGCCCTGGCCGGGCGGCGGGGCGCGACCGGGTCGGCAAAAACCGCGGCAAACCCCGATTTCAAGCGGTTTTCTCCTTGCCCGGCCCCCGGGGGGGCGGGTAGTCTAGCCGGTCTGTTCCGACCCCCTCCCGTAGACGGCCCGTTCCCCGATGTTCAAGAAGTTTCGCGGCATGTTTTCCAATGACCTGTCCATCGACCTGGGCACGGCCAACACCCTGATCTATGTCCGCGGACAGGGCATCGTCCTGAACGAGCCCTCGGTGGTCGCGGTGCGCCAGGACCGGATGATCGGCGGCAGCCGCTCGGTGGCGGCGGTGGGTGCGGAGGCGAAGCAGATGCTGGGCCGCACGCCGGGCAACATCACCACCATCCGGCCGATGAAGGACGGCGTCATCGCCGACTTCACCTATACCGAGGAAATGCTGAAGTACTTCATCCGCAAGGTGCACAAGTCGCGCTTCCTGCGGCCGAGCCCGCGGGTGCTGGTCTGCGTGCCCTGCGGCTCGACCAACGTCGAGCGCCGCGCGATCAAGGAATCGGCCGAGGAGGCCGGCGCGCGCGACGTCTACCTGATCGAGGAGCCGATGGCGGCCGCGATCGGCGCTGGCATGCCGGTGACCGAGGCCCGCGGCTCGATGGTCGTCGACATCGGCGGCGGTACCTCCGAGGTCGCGGTGATCTCGCTCAACGGCATCGTCTACTCGGCGTCGGCCCGCATCGGCGGCGACCGTTTCGACGAGGCGATCATCAACTACGTACGCCGCACCTACGGCACCCTGATCGGCGAGGCGACGGCGGAGCGGATCAAGCTGGAGATCGGCTGCGCGTGTCCCCAGGAAGACGCCCGCACCATGGAGGTCTCCGGCCGCAACCTGGCCGAGGGCGTGCCGAAGATGGTGACCCTCAATGCCAACGAGGTGCTCGAGGCCCTGCGCGAGCCGCTGTCGGGCATCGTCGCGGCGATCCGCCTGGCCCTGGAACAGACGCCGCCGGAGCTGTGCGCCGACGTCGCCGAGCGCGGCATCGTGCTGACCGGCGGCGGCGCGCTGCTGCGCGACCTCGACAAGCTGATCAGCGAGGAAACCGGCCTGCACGTGCAGGTCGCCGACGATCCGTTGACCTGCGTCGCCCGTGGCGGTGGCCGCGCGCTGGAGCTGGTCGACATGCACGGCAACGAGTTCTTCACGCCCGAATAAGGCATCCGGCTCCGGGCGGGCGCGCCGGGTTCGCGCAGGGGGCGTGAGCCCGGGCGGAAAGCCGGCTAGTCTGTGAGCCAGGTCCTGCCACGCTGCCTGCCGCCGGCTGCGCTGCCGGCCGTTCCCACGTCCCTCCCCACGCCCTCCCCACAGTGCCTTCATACGCCGGTCCCACCGCCCCCAGCCGCTCCGGAGACGTCGCCGGGACGCTGCGGCTGCTGGCGTACCTGGTGGTCGCGCTGGTGTTGATCGCGCTGGACCACCGCGGCGGCTGGCTGGACAAGGCGCGCGCCCAGGCCTCGCTGCTGGTGCAGCCGCTGTGGATGGTGGCCGGCTGGCCGGGCCAGGTGGTCGAGAAGGTGCAGGACGATGCAGGCACGCTCGCGCACCTCACCGAGGAAAACACCCGGCTGCGCAACGAAGCGCTGGTGAACAATGCGCGTCTGGCACGGCTGCAGGCCGTGTCGGCCGAGAACGCCCGCCTGCGCGAGTTGATGGGCGCGGCCGAGCAGGGGCGGCTGGACGTGCAGCTCGCTTCGATCCTGGACATCGACCTCGACCCCACCCGCCAGCGCCTGGTCATCAATGCCGGACGCGGGGATGGCGTGCATGTCGGCCAGAGCGTGATCGATGCCGGCGGCTTGATGGGCCAGGTGATCGAGGCCACGCCGATGCACTCGACCGTATTGCTGCTGACCGATGCGTCCCACGCGCTGCCGGTCACCGTGGCCCGGACCGGCGTACGCGTGGTCGCCTACGGCACCGGCGAACGGAACCGGCTGGCCCTGCAGAACGTGCCGATGTCCAGCGACATCAAGGTTGGCGATACGGTGGTGAGCTCCGGGCTGGGCGGCCGGTTCCCTGCCGGATTCGTGGTCGGCACCATCGAAACCTTGCGCCCGGACGACAGCCGCGCCTTCCTGATCGGCGATGTGCGCCCCGCCGCCCGCCTCGACCGCGGCCGCAACGTGCTCCTGGTGCGCGAAGTCCCACCCGAAATGCGTGCGCCTGCCGCCCCGCCCACCGCCCCGGATGGCGAGGACGGCGGCGCGCCCGACGCGAACGGCCTCGCGGAGCCCGCGGAGCCGCCAAGCGGGCCCCCGGGGGAGGCGCCCGAGCCGTCCGGCGACGCCGCAGGGGAGGCGCCATGACGCGGCAGCGACGCCCCTGGGTGATGCCGGTCAGCATCCTGCTCGCGCTGGTGCTGGGCCTGGTGCCGCTGGCGCCCGTGCTGCAACCCTACCGTCCCTATTGGCTGGCGCTGGTGGTGGCCTATTGGGTGATCGACGACGCCGATCGTTATGGGCTTGGTTTCGCGTTCGTGGTCGGCCTGCTGGCTGACCTGGCGTTTGGCGGCCTGCTCGGCGAGCACGCGCTGCGCCTGGTGGTGATGGCCTACATCCTGCAGCGTTTCCGCGCGCGCCTTCGTTTCTTTCCGATGTCGCAGCAGGCGCTTGCCATCGGCGGCCTGCTGTTGAACGACCGGATCCTGGTCACCGTGCTGCACGGAGCCCTGCAACTGCCGCCTGCCCCGGCCGAAGCTTGGTTCACCCCGCTGATCGGCATGGTGCTGTGGCCGCTGCTGCACCTGGCGCTGGACGGTGTCCGCCAGGGCGGGTGGCGGAGGCCCTGATGCCGCTGCGTCGCCGGGTCATCAAGAATCCCGCCGCGGAGGCCGACCAGTTCCGGCGGCGGGCCTTCGTCGCCTTCGTCGGGGTGCTGGTGGCACTGGGGGTGCTCGCCGGCTGGTACTTCCGCCTGCAGGTGGTGCAGCACGACGAATACGCCACCCGCTCCGAGGCCAACCGGATCAAGCTGCGGCCGGTGGTCCCGGCGCGCGGGGTGATCTACGACCGCAAGGGCCGGATCCTCGCAGACAACGTGCCCGCGTTCCGCGTCGAGGTGACGCCCGAGGAGGCCGGCGACCCCGGGACCTGGCTGCCGGAGCTGGCGGAGATCTTCCACCTCACGAAGGAGGAGATCGACGGGTTCGAGGCGACCCGCCGGGTGACCCGGGGCTTCCGCCCGGTCATCCTGAAGATGCGGGTCAGCGAGGAGGAAGCCGCGCGTTTCGCGGTCGATCGCTGGCGCTATCCGGGCGTCGAGCTGGTCTCCTACCTCAACCGTCGCTATACCCACGGCGAACTGCTCTCGCACATCATCGGGTACGTGGGCCGGGTCGACGAGGACGACCTCGCGGGCCTGGACGAGGCCAGTCGCGCGCTGACCCACATCGGCAAGACCGGCATCGAACGTGCGTACGAAGAGGCGCTGCGGGGCAAGGTGGGCTACGAACAGGTGGAGACGGACGTCGCCGGACGGCCGATGGGCGTGGTCGGGCGCGTGCCGGCCGTGCCCGGCACCGACCTGCGCCTGAGCGTGGACATCGACCTGCAGCAGGCCATGGTCGATGCCTTCGGCGAGTACGAGGGTTCGGCGGTCGCGATGGATCCGCGCACGGGCGAGATCCTGGCCATGATCAGCCTGCCGGGCTACGACACCAACCTGTTCGTGAACGGCATTTCCCACGCGGACTACCGCGCGCTGACGACGAACCCGTCCCGGCCCCTGTTCAACCGGCTCGTCCTGGGGGGCGTCGCCCCCGGTTCCACCCTCAAGCCGCTCATCGCGCTGGCCGGCCTGGACAGTGGCGTGCGCCGGCCGGAGGACCGTGTCATGTCCACCGGCATGTTCTACCTCCCCGGCGTCAGCCGCGGCTGGGGCGATTCGCACCGGGGCGGCCACGGCTGGACCGACCTGCGCAAGTCGATCGCGCAGTCCGTGAACACCTATTACTACCAGCTGGCGCTGGACATGGGCATCGAGCGCTTCGACGATTACATGGCGCGCTACGGGTTCGGTCGCCCGACCGGCGTGGACCTGGTCGGCGAGATCGACGGCATCCTCCCGTCGCCCGCGTACAAGATGGAAACGCGGCGCGAGCGCTGGTATCCCGGCGATACCGTCAACATCAGCATCGGGCAGGGCGACTGGAAAGTGACGCCCCTGCAGCTGGTCCGTTCGATCGCGGGCATCGCCGATGGCGAGTTGCGCCGACCGCACCTGGTGAAGGAGGAGCGGGTCGGATTCGATGCGCCGTGGGCACCGCTGCCGCAGCCGCCGGGCACCCCCATCAGCCCCAGTCCGGAAAACCTGCAGGTGGTGCGGGAAGGGATGGTGCAGACCATGCAGCCGGGCGGCACCGCCTGGCGCATCGCCAGTGACGCGCCGTACACGATGGCCGGCAAGACCGGCACCGCGCAGGTCGCCAGCCGGCGCGACAACGCCGCGGTCAACCCGCGCAGCCTGCCCCTGCACCTCCGCCACCGGTCGCTGTTCGTCGGCTTCGCGCCGGCCGACCGGCCCACCATCGCGGTGGCGGTGGCGGTGGAAGGGGGCGGGTACGGGGGCAGCACCGCCGCGCCGATCGCCCGCCAGGTACTGGATGCATGGCTGCTGGGCCGCATGCCCGGCGCCGGTCAGGACGGCACGGCGGAAGAGGGCGGGGCGGTCGAGGCCGCGACGCCACCGCCGGCGCCCGGCGAGGCCTCGCCGGCCGCGGCGGACGTGCACTGATGGGCGAGATCCTGCGGTGGCTGTTCGACCTCGTCCTGCGGGTTGTGCGCACCCTGGACTGGCCGCTGCTCGGGGCGCTGCTGGCGCTGATGGGCATCGGGCTGGCGGTGCTGTACAGCGCCGGGGGGCAATCGATGCACCTGGTGATGGCGCAGGGCAGCCGCTTCGCCGTGGGGCTGGCGGCACTGTGGGCGCTCTCGCGGGTATCGCCCTCGCAATTGCGCAACTGGACACCGCTGGTGTTCGGCGCTTCGCTGGTGCCGCTGCTGCTGGTGCTGGTGATCGGCACCGGCCGTCACGGCTCGCACTGGATCAACCTCGGCGTGTTCTATTTCCAGCCGGCCGAGGTGCTCAAGCTGAGCCTGCCGATGATGGTGGCGTGGTACCTCAACCGTCGACCGCTCCCGCCGCGCGTGGGCAGCGTGCTGGTCGCGGCCACGATCGTCGCGGTGCCCACCGGCCTGATCCTGCTGCAACCGGATTTCGGCACCGCCATGCTGGTGGCGACCAGTGGCGCGTTCGCCCTCTACCTCGCCGGCCTGCCCTGGTGGTGGTTCGGGATGGCGTTCGCGGGCGTGGCCGCAGCCGCCCCGGTGGCCTGGTTCTGGCTGCTGCGCCCGTACCAGAAGGACCGCATCCTGACCTTCCTGAACCCGGAGTCCGACCCGCTCGGCGCGGGCTGGAACATCATCCAGTCGAAGATCGCGATCGGCGCCGGCGGACTCCATGGCAAGGGCTGGGGGGAAGGCAGCCAGTCGCACCTCAACTACATCCCCGAGCACACCACGGATTTCATCTTCGCCGTGCTGAGCGAGGAGTTCGGCTGGATCGGCGTGGCGGTCGTGCTGGGTCTGTACCTGTTCGTCGTCGGCCGGTGCCTGTGGATCGCCTCGCAGGCCCGCGACGGCTATTCGCGCCTCCTGGCCGGTGCGCTCGGGCTGGCGTTCTTCGTGTACGTGATCGTCAACGGCGGCATGATCGCCGGCCTGCTGCCGGTCGTCGGCGTACCGATGCCGCTGCTGAGCTACGGCGGCACCTCGGCGGTGTCCCTGCTCGCCGGCATGGGCGTGGTGATGGCCGTGCGCGTGCACCGTCCCGTGCACGCACGTTGACGTCCATGAACGACAACGTGACCTGACTCGCGGCGGCGGTGCCGTCGAATGCGCGCACAGGCGCGGGGACACGCGTGTTAACCTCGCCGCAATGGCTACCCGAACCGTCCACGCCGCCCTCGCCTGCGCGATCGCCGCGCTGGCTGCGGCCGCCGCACCGCCGGCCCTCGCACAGGCGACCGAGGTCGCTCCCGCCACCCCGAAACCCGCCACCAGCGTGGCGCCGACCCCGGGCACGCCGGCCTTGCCGGACGCGCACGAACGGCTGCCGCTGGACCAGGCCCGGGCGAAGTTCATCCGCGACACCGCGGCGGAATACGGCGTCGACAGCGCCCATATCGCCTCGGTGCTGGCGCAGGCCGAGAAGCGCGACAGCATCATCAACGCGATGTCGCGCCCCGCCGAAGCCAAGCCGTGGAGCGAGTACCGGCCGATCTTCATCAGCCAGGCCCGCATCGACGGTGGCCAGGCGTTCCTCGCGCAGCATCGCGACGCGCTGGCGAAGGTCGAGGCGCAGTACGGCGTGCCCGCCGAGGTCATCGTCTCGATCATTGGCGTGGAGACCAGCTACGGGCGCAATACCGGCAGCTATCCCGTGCTGGATGCCCTGTACACGCTGGCGTTCTTCTATCCACGCACCGGTGACCCGGCCAAGGCCGAGCGCGAGGACCGCCGCGAGACGTTCTTCCGCGGCGAGCTCGCCCAGTTGTTCGCGCTGGAGAAGGAGACCGGCCTCGACATCACGCAGCTGAAGGGCAGCTATGCCGGCGCGATGGGCTGGGGCCAGTTCATGCCGTCCAGCTATCGCGAATACGCGGTGGACGGCAATGGCGACGGCAAACGCGACCTGTTCAACAGCACCGCCGACGTGTTCGCCTCGATCGCCAACTATTTCGTCGAGAAGGGCGGATGGGTGCGCGGCGGTCCGGTCACGGTGCGTGCGACACGCGATCCGGGCACGCCCGATTTCGAACCCGAGGGCCTTGAGCCGGTCTACAGCCAGGCCGACCTGGCGGGACACGGTTACCGGCCGGCCACGCCGGTCGATCCGGCCGAGCACGCGGTGCCGCTGAATCTCGATGGCGTTGGCGGCAAGGAGTACTGGCTGGGCTTCCGCAACTTCTACGCGATCACCCGTTACAACATCTCCAAGCACTACGCGATGGCCGTCTACCAGCTGTCCGAAGCGATCGCCGGTCGGGAGAACCCGCTGGCATCGCGCGGAGCGGTGGAGACGCCCGGGGCATGAGGCAGGCGCTGGCGGCCGCGATGGTGCTCGGCCTGGCCGCCTGTGCCGGCGCGCCGACCCGCCCCGAGCCGCAGTCGACCGGGACCGCCGCTGCGCCGCCGCCGCGCGCCACCAGTGGCCGCCGGGTCTCCCCCTACGCACCCGCGCAGGAAGACCCGAACACCCGGGGCCACTACACCGCGGGTGGCCTGTACCGGCCCGGGGTGGCGGACAGCACGCCCGACTACGTGCCGGACGTCGATGCGATACCCGAACCCGAAGTGGTCGACCTGCCGCGCTCGGCCGTGGGCAACCGTCCCACCTACACGGTGCTGGGAAAGCAGTACCAGGTGCTCGACGACCACGACGGATTCGTCGAACAGGGCCTGGCCTCCTACTACGGGCAGAAGTTCCACGGCCGGCGGACCTCCAACATGGAGGTCTACGACATGTATGCCTTCACCGCCGCGCACAAGAACCTGCCACTGCCCAGCTTCGCGCGGGTGACCAACCTCGAGAACGGCAGGTCGGTGGTGGTGCGGGTCAACGACCGCGGCCCGTTCCACGAGGGCAGGGTGATCGACCTGAGCTACGCTGCCGCGGTGAAGCTGGATGTCGTCCGCCGCGGGACCGCACGGGTCGAAGTGCGCGCGCTGAGGCCCGGTGAGGAGGACGATGCGCCGGTGCTGGCGCAGGCCGCGTCACCGCCGCCCGCCGCTGCACCGAGTGCGATGGACCGGCTGGTGGCCAGCATCCCCGCCGACACCGTGGCCTCGCCCGCCGCCTCCGTTGCCGCGACGGGCGCACCGTCGGTCCAGCGCTTCGAGATGCGCGCGGGGCAACAGACCATGAGTGCCGATGAGTTCGACGCGTGGATGAAGGCACGCGACCTGCGGGTCGCGACGGGCCGGCCAGCGACGACGACCGCTTCGGCCACCACGATCGCCACCACAACCCCGCCTGCGGTGACCCCGCCCGCGGTGACGGCAGCAGCGCTACCGACGGCCGCCCCCAGGGTCGCCGGCACGCCCGCCGGTGTCACCCTGCAGGTCGCCAGTTTTTCCGCCCGCGACAATGCCGACCGTGCGCTGGGCCTCCTCCGCCAGGCCGGCATCGATGGCGCGCAGGTGCTCGATGGCCAGTCCAACGGCCGTCCGGTCTGGCGCCTGAGGGTGGGGCCCCTGGCCGAGGCCGCGGTGTCGGAACTCTCGGCCCGCCTGGTCGGTCTCGGCTTCGGACCGCCGCAGACCGTGCGCGAGTAAGCGCGCCGACGCAATCCACCTTTCCTTCCATTGACTGACAGAGGCCGTTTCCCGGCCCGCCCGGAGCACGCTGTACCGATGAAGATTCCCGCCACCGCCAAGGCCGTCGCGCTCGCCACCCTCACCACCGTCGCCATCGGCCTGGCCTTCGCTCAGACCCCGCAGCCGCAGCCCGCGCAGCCGGCCCCCGCCCCGGCGCAGGCCCCTGCCAGCGACGCCATGCCGGTGCCGCCCGCGCCGGAGATCACCGGCACGGCCTGGGTGCTGATGGATGCGGCGAGCGGCAACGTCCTGGCCGGCCACAACATCGACCAGCCGGTCGAGCCGGCCAGCATCACCAAGGTAATGACCAGCTATGTCATCGCCGCGGAGATGGCGGGTGGCAAGGTCGCCGAGACCGACCAGGTGATGATGACCGAGAACGCCTGGCGCAAGGGCGGCGCCGGCACCGACGGCAGCTATTCGGGCTTCGAGGTCAACCAGACGGCACCGTTGCTCGAGATGGAAAAGGGCATGGTCGTGCAGTCGGGCAACGACGCCGCGATCGCCCTGGCCGAACATGTCGCCGGCACCGAGGCGGCGTTCGCCACGCTGATGAACACCTATGCGCAGCGCATCGGCATGAAGAACTCGAACTTCATGAATGCGACCGGCCTGCCGGACGAGGGCCACGTCACCACCGCCCGCGACCTGGCGCTGCTCGGCCGCGCCCTGATCCACGACCATCCCAAGGCCTACTCCTACAACTCGATCAAGGAGTACACCGTCGGTCCGATCACCCAGCCCAACCGCAACCTGCTGCTGTGGCGCGACGACAGCGTCGATGGCATCAAGACCGGGCACACGTCGGCGGCGGGCTATTGCCTGATGGCCTCGGCGATGCGCGGCGACCAGCGCCTGATCTCGGTGGTCATGGGTTCGACTTCGGAGGCCAAGCGCGCCAGCGACAGCCAGGCGCTGCTGAACTGGGGCTTCCGTTTCTACGAAACCCACAAGCTCTATGACGTCGGCCAGGTCGTGGCCAGCCAGCGCACCTGGAAGGGCAAGGCCGAGGAGGTCCAGCTGGGCGTCGCCGAGCCCTTGCTGGTCACCGTGCCGCGCGGCCGCTACGAGCAGCTCAAGCCGATGATGGACGTGCCCAGCAGCCTCGTCGCCCCGATCGAGAAGGGCCAGGCCATCGGCACGGTCAAGGTGATGCTGGACGACAAGGTCATCGCCCAGCGCCCGCTGGTGGCGGTGGAGGCGGTCGAGCAGGCCGGCTTCTTCAAGCGCCTGTGGGACGAGTTCTGGATGTGGTGGGGTGAGTAGATGGAGATCAAGTCCGACAACCCCGATCACGGCTTCCAGTTCCCGGGCCATTTCGAGCTCAGCGCGATGGGTGCGGCGACCGCCGGCCTGGAACGCGAATTGCCGCGGCTGCTGATGGACGCGGGGATCGACGTCGAGAGCGAGTCGGTCCAGTGGAAGCATTCCTCGAACGGCAAGTACGTGTCGGTGCGGATCCGCTTCCGGGCGGAGAGCCGCGAGCAGTACGACCGGGCGCACCAGGTGCTGCGCGACCACCCCGAGGTGAAGTGGACGCTGTGACCTGCCGGACGGCGCAGCCGGTCGACGGGAGCGCCCCCTCGACGGTGCCGCCCGCGCGCCTGCGCGACCTCGGCCGCCAGCCCTACGAACCGGTGTGGCGGGCCATGCAGGCCTTCACCGACGCCCGCGACGAAACGACGTCCGACGAGCTGTGGCTGGTCGAGCACGATCCCGTCTTCACCCTCGGCCAGGCCGGCAAGCCCGAGCACGTCCTGATGCCGGGCGACATCCCGGTGATCAACGTCGACCGCGGCGGCCAGGTGACCTACCACGGCCCCGGCCAGATCGTGCTGTATCCGCTGCTGGACCTGCGCCGGCTGAAGATCGGCGTGAAGGACTACGTCTGCCGGGTCGAGCAGGCCATGATCGACACCCTGGCCGACTGGAACATCGGCGCCGCACGTCGCGAGGGCGCCCCGGGCGTCTATGTCGGCGATGCCAAGATCGGCGCGCTGGGCATCCGGGTTCGCCATGGCTGCACCTTCCACGGCCTGGCCTTCAACATCGCGATGGACCTCGCGCCGTTCCAGCGCATCAATCCCTGCGGCTACGCGGGGTTGCAGGTGACCTCGATGGTAGACTTGGGCGGCCCATCCGGACCGGATGCGGTCAAGCCGGTGCTTATCGGGCACTTGGCCCGCCTGTTCGGACTGACCGTCGTAGCCGCTCCCGCGCCGGCCCTGCCGGCCGCCTGACCCGCCCCTCGCTCCGCACGCCCCGCCATGACCGATTCCAAGACCATCCCGCTCGCGGTCGTGAGCGGCGACAGCCCCGCCCCGGCCACGCTCGAAGTCGGCCGGAAGCAGGTCGCGGGCGACAAGATCGCGCGTTCCCCGGTGCAGTTCGCCGACGTGCCGGTGCTGCGCAAGCCCTCCTGGATCCGCGTGCGCATCCCGTCCGGTAACGCCGTGCAGAAGCTCAAGGAGAAGCTGCGCGAAAACCGCCTGGTGACGGTGTGCGAGGAAGCCAGCTGCCCAAACATCCACGAATGCTTCGGCCATGGCACCGCCACCTTCATGATCCTGGGCGAGGTCTGCACGCGGCGCTGTTCATTCTGCGACGTCGCGCATGGCCGGCCGAAGCCGCCGGATGCCGGCGAGCCGGCGAAGCTCGCCGGGACCGTCGCCGACATGGGCCTGCGCTACGTGGTGGTGACCAGCGTCGACCGCGACGACCTGCGCGACGGCGGTGCGCAGCACTTCGTCGACTGCATCGCCGCGATCCGCGAGAAGACCCCGTCGACGAAGATCGAAGTGCTGACGCCCGATTTCCGTGGCCGCGGCCGCATGGAGCGCGCGCTGGAGATTCTCGCGACGAACCCGCCCGACGTGTTCAACCACAACATCGAGACGGTACCGGACCTGTACCGCAACGTCCGCCCGGGCGCCGATTACCAGTGGTCGCTGACCCTGCTGCAGAAGTTCAAGGCGCAGCACCCGGAGGTGACCACCAAGTCCGGGATCATGCTCGGGCTGGGCGAGACGATGGAGCAGGTGCAGGCGACCCTGCGCGACCTGCGCGCCCACGACGTCGACATGGTCACCATCGGCCAGTACCTGCAGCCCAGCCCGCACCACCACCCGGTGATGCGCTACTGGACGCCGGAGGAGTTCAAGGCGCTGGAGGAATTCGGCCTGGCCCTGGGCTTCAGCCATGTCGCCTCCGGCCCGCTGGTGCGCTCGTCCTACCACGCCGACCGTTCCGCGATGGAGGCGGGTGTCGCGGCCTGAACGGGCCTTGGTCCGCCACGTCGAGGCCTTCACCTGGCTGTCCGTGGCGGGTGGGATGATGCCTGGGAGTTGACCCCGAGCCGGCCTGCGTTCCGTTTGCCTTCCTGCCCTTGCCTTGCTGCCATTGGCCCATCCGTCAGCTGAACCGGACGTCGGTGCAATGCACCGTTCCGGCGCTACACGGATGACAGCCGATGCAACTTTAGGCACTGTGAAACGGTCGCAGCCCGTATCAGGCTGATCCCTGCCCCCACGAAGATCAGGCCGGCAACGGCCGCCGAAGTGTCCGCGATGACTGCCAAGAACACCCTGCTGATTGCCCTGCTCCTCAGTGCCCCGCTGGCCGGCTCGGCCTGGGCGGATGACGCCACCGCGGTCGCGCCCACCGGCGACGCCGTGCCGGGCAGCGCCACCCGCGACCAGGTCACCGCGGCGCGGCACGTCTCCACCCTGCTGTCGGACAGCCGTTATGCCTATCGTCCGAAAGCGTTGGACGATGCGCTGTCCGCCGACATGTACGACCGTTACCTCGAGGCGCTCGACGGCGGCAAGCAGTTCTTCACCGCCGAGGACATCGCGCGTTTCGATGCCTGGAAACTCCGCCTGGACGATGCCCTGAAGAGCGGCGAGCTGGATCCCGCGTACGCGATCTTCGCCACCTACCGCAAGCGGGTGAACGAGCGCGTGGCCTTTGCCCGCGCGCTGCTTGGCAAGGACGTGTTCGACTTCACCGGCGACGACCGGTACGAATACGACCGCGAGGACGCGCCCTGGGCGGCCAGCAGCGCCGAGCTCGACCGCCTGTGGACCCAGTCCGTCCGCAACGACTGGCTGCGCCTGAGGATGGCCGGCAAGGAGGCCGACGACATCCGCGATACGCTGGACAAGCGCTACGAGAACCTGTCCCAGGGCATCGCCGAGCTGAAGGGCGAGGACGTCTTCCAGACCTTCCTCAACAGCTACACCAATGCGATCGACCCGCATACCGACTATCTGACCCCGCGCTCGGCCGACAACTTCAACCTGTCGATGTCCCTGTCGCTGGAAGGCATCGGCGCGGTCCTGCAGAAGCAGGACGACGTGGTCGCGATCCGCGAGATCGTGGCGGGCGGCCCGGCCGGCAAGTCGGGCGTACTCGAACCCGGCGACCGCATCGTCGGCGTCGGCCAGGGCGAGAGTGGCGCCATGGAGGACGTGGTCGGTTGGCGCATCGACGACGTGGTCTCCAAGATCCGCGGCAAGAAGGGCAGCAAGGTGCGCCTGGACGTGATCCCGGTCGAGATGGGCCTGGACACCGCGCCGCGCCGCGTGGTGCTGGTACGCGACCGCGTGCGCCTCGAGGACCAGGCCGCGAAGTCGAAGGTCATCCAGATTCCCGCGCTGGAGGGCGCGCCGGCGCAGCGCATCGGCGTGATCGAACTGCCGGGCTTCTACCAGGACTTCGAGGGCCGCCGCCGCAATGCCGACGACTATGCCTCGGCGACGCGCGACGTGGCGCGGCTGCTGACGGAACTGCGCGGCGACGGCGTCGACGGCGTGGTGCTGGACCTGCGCAACAACGGCGGAGGTTCGCTCAACGAAGCGATCGAACTGACCGGCCTGTTCATCGACCGCGGTCCGGTCGTGCAGGTCCGGGAGTCCGGCGGCCGCGTGACGGTCAACGGCGACGAGGACAGCGGCATCGCCTGGGAGGGCCCGCTGGCGGTCCTGATCAACCGGGGCTCGGCGTCGGCGTCGGAGATCTTCGCAGGTGCGATCCAGGATTACGGCCGTGGCCTGGTGATCGGCGAGACCACCTTCGGCAAGGGCACCGTGCAGAACCTGTTCGACCTCGACCGGTGGCCGGCCAACGAGGAGCCCCGCTTCGGGCAGGTCAAGCTGACCATTGCGCAGTTCTTCCGGGTCAGCGGCAGTTCGACCCAGAACAGGGGCGTGGTGCCCGACATCGCGTTCCCGGCCTCCGTCGATGCCAGCGAGTTCGGTGAAAGCACCTACGACAACGCGTTGCCGTGGACCAAGATCGCCGCGGTGCCGCACGTGCGCTACGGCAACTTCCAGCCGCTGCTGCCCAAGCTCGAGACGCTGCACGAGGCCCGTATCGCCACCGACCGGGAGTTCCAGTGGTGGTCCGAGGACGTGGCCCAGTACCGGGCCGAGAGCGAGAAGACTTCGGTGTCCTTGAACGAGGCCGAGCGGCGCGCCGAGCGCGACCGTGACGTCGCCAAGCGCAAGGCCCGGCAGGAGGAGCGCAAGGCGCTGGGCCTCGACCTCGATCCGCTGGCCGACGTGACCGATGACGGCCTGTCCGCGAACGAACGTGACATCGTGGTCGACACCGAACGTGAGAAGCTGGCCGAAGACCGTCCCGATCCGCTGCTGCGCGAGTCCGCGGCGATCCTGGCCGACGCGATCCGCCTGCTCGGCGATGACAAGCAGCTGTCCGCGCAGGTACTGCCGACGGCCAACCAGCCGGGGCACTGGGCGGACTGAGCCTGGCCCTGCCGGGCCCGTTCGGGGGCGGCGAACATCGACGCGACATGAAAAAGGGGACGGTATGGCCGTCCCCTTTTTCATGTCGCGCATGCTGGCTTCCAGGTGGACTTCCGTGGCGGTCGCCATGCGTGACACGCCGTGAATACGTGCATGTAGGCTTTTACGAAACATCCATGTTTCGGAAAGTCACGCATGGCGACCGCCACGGGCGTCCGGATACGGCCTCGGCCTAGTGGATGGTCAGGCTTCGCCGGCTGCCCCCGGCTGGCTCGCGGGATCCGGCGGAAGCGTGATCCCTGGGCATGTCCCGGAAGCGGCCACGTCGTCGAACCATTGTCCGATGGGCTGCGCCAGCCAGTCGAAGCGCATGGCGACCGTCATGTGGTTCTCCAGTGGAAGCGCCAGAAGCTGGGCGTTCGGTGCCGCGTCTGCGATCCGGGCTGAACTGCCGGGGGGAACGGTTTCGTCCAGTTCGCCATGGATCAGCAACAGACAGCGGTCAGTCGTGCCCGCGGCGGCAGCGGTGTCGATGGACGCCAGTTCCACACCAAGCCGCTGTCCGGCTTCGTCGATCGCGCGCTGGATATCCGCCTCGCCGTAGCGTGCGCGCATGAACCAGGGTGTGGAACGGGCGGTCAGTGCGCGCGAAGTGAAGCGCTCGACCGCGGTGGCGGCATTGTCGAAAGGCGCGATGGCCACCACCGCGACCGGCGCATCGGAATCAGGACCGCCCGCCTGCGCGGCGGTGAAGATCGCGGTTGCTGCGCCATAGGAAATGCCGAAGAGGTAAAGCGGCCCTTCCACCAGCCCGGCTTCACGCCACTCGGGGAGCAGTTGGAGGAGGTCCTGGGCCTCCTTGGGTCCGAACCCGGGCGGCGCGTCGTCGGAGCCGCCATGGTGGCGAAGGTCCGGGAGGAGGCCCCGATAGCCCTGGCGGGCGAGCGCCATGGCCCAGGGAAGCACCATCGACGCATCCCCGCCCCAACCGTGCAGGTAGAGGACGGTGCCCCGTGTCGGCGGACTCGATCCGTCGGGCGGCATTCGGACGTTCCAGCGCAGGCCGTATCGTTCCGGGCTTCGGCGGAATTCCGCTTGGGTGTCGTATTCGAAGGGGGGAAGCGCGAGGTAGTGGATGCGGACGCCGTCGGGCGTCGTCGTCACCCCCTCGCTGACACCCACTGCCGCCAACGTATGTTCCCCAGTGAATCGGAGCGTGGTTTGACGAGGCGGTGTGACCATCCGCTCGGCCAGCGACATGCAGCCGCTGGCCGATAGAACGATGGCACACGCCAGCCCCAGGGTATGTGAGGCGGCCCGCCAACGAACGTTGTGCGCTGTCACGCCGAGCGCAATGCCTCGGTCACCGGCAGCCGGGCGGCGCGGAGGGACGGGAACAGGCCGCCGACGAGGCCGATGCCCAGCGCCCACTTCAGGCCGTTCCACAGCAGCTCCGGCGATACCGAGAACTTGAACATGACCTGGCTGAAGTTGCTGCCCAGCGTCGACACGCTGTAGTTGTTGAACAGCAGCCAGGCGACGAGGCCACCAAGCAGGCCGCCGAGCAGGGCGAGCAGCATCGTCTCCAGCATCACCGCCACCACCACCGGCAGGCCGCGGAAGCCGATTGCACGCATCGTGGCGATCTCGCGCGCGCGACCCGCGACCGCGGCATACATGGTATTGAGCGCGCCGAACACTGCGCCGAAGGCCATGATCCCGCCGATCACCTTGCCCAGTACGTCGATCAGCGTGGTCAGGCCCTCGGACTGCTTGCTGTAATAGTCCTTCGTACTGAGCACATCGAGCTTGAGTTGCGGATCGGCGGCGATGCCGGCCTTGAAGGTCGCCAGTGCGTCGGCACCGGTCAGGCGCACGGTGACGGACTGGTAGCTGCCGCGCTGGTAGGTGGTCGCCACGGTCTCCGCATCGGCCCACAGTTCGGAATCATGCGAGTCGCCAGAGGCGAACACGCCGACCACGGTCCAGTCCTGGTTGGCCAGTTCGATCGTGTTGCCGACGTCGAGGCCCACGTACTGCGACCGTGCGCCCTGGCCCACCACCAGCTCGCGCTTGCCGCTCTCGAAGCGGCGTCCCTCGACCAGTTCCACCTGCGGACGCACCGCCCAGCCCGCCTCGCCGACACCACGCATCTGCGCGTTCGCATCGGTGCCGTCGCCGCGCGTCACCAGGCTCACCACCTGCGACAGTTCCGGCGACACCAGCGGCCGGCCTTCGCGATCGCGGGCGATGCCGTCGAGGTTGGCGATCAGCGGCACCTGTTCGCGGCTGATGTTCGAGTTGGTCTCGGCCTGCGAGCCGCCGCGCAGCACGATGGCGGCATCGTCCCGGCCGGTCTGGTTCAGCGTCTTCTGGAAGCCGGCGCCCATCGCCAGCATCGCCACCAATACGCCGACGACCCCCGCGATGCCGATCACGATCACCGACGAGGCCCCCCAGCGTTGCGGCAGGCTGGCGATGCCGATCTTCGTCGCCTCGCGCGCCAGCCGGCCGCTGCGGGTGAAGGCCAGCCAGAGGCCGATCAGTACCGCCAGCGCCAGCACACCCCACCAGGGCAGCACGATCCACACGGCGAGGCCGGCGAGCAGCGCCAGCACCACGCCGATGTTGCCCAGCCATTTCTTGATCCGGTTCATGGTCATGTCCTCGTAGTGGGGTCAGCGGCCGGCCAGCGCGTCGACGATGTTCAGGCGCTTCGCGCGCAGGGCCGGCAGCAGGCCGACCAGCACGCCGATCAGCACCATCAGGCCGAGGCCGGTGAGCCAGGTGGAGGTCTGCAGGGTCGGCAGCTGCACGATGCCGCCGCTGGCCGCGCTGATGCCCGGCATCAGGAGCGCCGATACCAGCAGGCCGAGCCCACCGCCGATGAACAACAGCAACAGCGCCTCGCACAGCACCAGCCACAGCACGCTGCGGTCGCTGAAGCCGATGGTCTTCAGCACGGCCAGCTCCGGGATGCGCTCGCGCACCGCCTGCGCCATCGTGTTGCCGGTCAACAACAGCAGGGTGAAGAAGACGGCGCCCATGATCGCGCTGACGATCAGGCCGATGTCGGCGAACTGCTTGATGAAGGCCTGGTTGAAGGCCTGCTCGGTCTGGGTCTTGGTCTCGTGGTCCGAGTTCTCGCTGAGTGCGTCGATGGCCTGCGCGACCTGGTCGGACTTCGACGGGTCGTCCAGCTGGACCATCCACCAGCCGACGCGGTCCTTGACGTAGTCGTTGGCTTCGTTGAAGTAGTCCCAGCGGAAGTACAGTGCGTTCTCCTCGCCCTTGCGCTTGACCTCCTTCAGGCGATAGGTACCCACCAGCTTGAACTGCCAGTCGTTGCTGCCCTGCGTGGGGAAGATCGTCGCCTGCAGCGGGATCATGTCGCCGACCTTCCAACCATGGCGCTCGGCCAGCGACTCGCCGACCACCGCGCCGTTGCGGGTGCTTTCGAAGGCCTTGAGGTGCGCGGGACTGATCTCGTACTCCGGGTACATCTCGAAGAAGCCGTCGCCGACCGACATGTTCGGGAAGAAGTTGCGCTGGTCCTGGTAGATGCCGCCGAACCATGCGCCGCGAACGGCCAGGTTGACGCCGGGCACGCCTTCGATCTGAGACTCCAGCCGCGCCGGCAACATCTGGGTGATCGACAGCCTCGAGGCGACGACCATGCGGTCGTAACCGGCCACCGCGCCACCGGCGTTGAAGGCCACGCGCACGGAATCGAGCATGCCGAACAGCAGGAACGCGACCGCGATCGACAGCAGGGTCAGGACGGTGCGCAGCTTGCTGCGGAACAGCGCCGCCCAGATCAGGTGGAGATACTTCATGGCAGTCCTCCTCGGGATCCGTCAGGCGACGTTCCGGACCTGCTCGACCAGGGTGCCCTTGTCGAGGTGCAGGCTGTGGGTGGCGTATTCGGCGGCCTTCGGGTCGTGGGTGACCATCACGATGGTCTTGCCGTGCTCGCGATTGAGCAGCTGCAACAGGCCGAGGATCTCCTCGGCGGACTGCCGGTCGAGGTCGCCGGTCGGTTCATCGCAGATCAGCAGGCGCGGGTCGGAGACGATCGCCCGTGCGATCGCCACGCGCTGCTGCTGGCCGCCCGACAGCTCGTTGGGCTTGTGCTTGCCCCGGTCCGCCAGGCCGACCAGCTGCAACGCGATCTCGGCGCGGCGCTTGCGGTCGGCGGCACTGAGCCGGGTGAGCAGCAGTGGCAGCTCGACGTTCTTCTGCGCGGTCAGCGTCGGCATCAGGTTGTAGAACTGGAACACGTAGCCGACGTTCTGGCTGCGCCAGTTCGACAGCTGGCCGCCGCTCATGCGGTCGATGCGCTCGCCCTCGACCTCGATCTCGCCGCCGCTGGGCGAGTCCAGCCCGCCGATCAGGTTGAGCAGGGTGGTCTTGCCCGAGCCGGACGGCCCCATCAGCGACACGAAGTCGCCGTCCGGGATCTCCAGGTCGATGCCATGCAGCACCTCGACCTTCTCCGGGCCGCGCTGGTACGTCTTGGTCAGGTTGCGGATCGAAACCAGTGCCGTCATTGCCCTTGCCTCGCTTGCATGGGGCCTTGGCCCCGGTGGATGGTGGCGGGCCCCGACCGGGGCACCGCCTGCTGGCGACGAACGCGCGGGTGCGCTTTCGACGCCGGCCTCAGTTGTCCGTGTCTTCGACGACATTCACCTTCGCGCCGTCGGCCAGCGTGTCGGGCGGCGAGAGCACCACCCGGTCGCCGGCGGACAGGCCACCGGTGACCTCCAGGTCGTCGCCGAGCGTGCGGCCGACCTGCACCGCGCGCTGGCGGGCGGTGTCGTCGCTGACCACGAAGGCGACCTGCAGGCCCTCGCGCTCGACCACGCTGTCGCCGGGCACCAGCACGCCGATCGGCGCTGCGTCGGCCTGCTCCGGTTGAACCTGCTCGAGGAAGCTCACGCGCGCGCCCATGTCCGGGACGATGCGCGGATCCTTCTCCTTGAAGCCGATGCGCACCTTGACCGTCGCCTTGCCGCGGTCGGCGGCCGGGATGATCGCGATGACGTCGGCGGGGATTTTCCAGTCCGGGTAGGCATTGAGGGTGACCTCGACCGGCATGCCCGGCTGCACGCGGCCGATGAAGGCTTCGTTGACGTCGACTTCAACCTCGAGCGAGTCCATGTCGACGATGGTGCCGATGCCGGTGCGGGTGTAACCGCCGCCGGCCGACAGCGGCGAGATGATCTCGCCGGGTTGCGCGGCCTTGGCGATCACCACGCCGCCGAACGGCGCGCGGACGATGGTGTTGTCCACGCCGATGTCGGCGATGTCCACCTGCTCGGATGCCACGGTCGCGTTGCGTCGCGCGGTCAACAGTTGCGCCCTGAGCGCATCGCGCTGCGCGATGGCCTGGTCGTGCTGCGCCTTCGACACGAGCTGCTGGCCGGCCAGCGCGGTGAGGCGCTGCGCGTTCGACTCGGCTTCGGTCAGCTGCGCCTGGATGCTGCTGATCTGGCTGCGTGCCGCCTCCAGCTGCGAGCGGGCCAGGGCCTGCTGCGCGTCGGCGTCGACCGGGTCCAGGCGGGCCATGACATCGCCCGCCTCGACGCGCTGGCCTTCCTCGATCAGCACTTCGCGCACGCGGCCGGTCACCTTGGCCGACACCGTGGCGATGCGACGGGCCACGACGTAGCCGCTCGCATCCAGTACCGAGGTCGCGCGGCTGCCACCCGCGCCGCCGATGGCGACCGCCGGCGTCGTACGCACTTCGGTCGCGGCCTCGCGTCCGAACAGCCACCAGCCGGCGATCGCGGCGACCAGCACCACGGCGATGACGGCGAGGGTGACCCACAGGCCGCGCCGCGATTCCGGAGGTGGCGGCGACGTGCGGTCGATGCGGAGTTCCTTGAGGAGGTCGGCGGATGCGTTCATGGATTCCTGGGACGTAAAAGACGAGGGGATGTGACCGGCCCCGCCGCGATGGCAGGCAGGATCGCGCGGTGGACGGGAGGGCGCCAAGTGACAGCTGTCATGCGATCGCCGTGGCGATGCTCAGCCGCCTGCTTCGCGCCCGGGTATCTCGGCACGGAAGGCCTCGATCGCGCCGCGGTCCTGCAGCGTCACGAAGACGGTCCTGCCGTCTTCACCGCCGAACGCGACGTTCGTGGGCTTCTCGCCCTTCAGCGCCACTTCGTGCAGGACCTCGCCGCTGGGCGACACGATCGCGACCACCCCTGCGCCGTAGCGCGCGATGTACAGGTTGCCGTCGACGTCGCAGCGCATCCCGTCGAGGCCGTGGTCGTCGAAGCGGACCAGTTCGCGCTTGTTGCCGACGTCGCCGTTCGTATCGATGTCGTACACCCACACGCGGCGCTGCACGCTCTCGTTGACATACAGCCGGCGCCCGTCGGGGCTGACTTCGATGCCGTTGGTGGTGCCCATGCCGGACTCGAGCAGTTGCTCGCTGCCGTCGGGCATGACCCGCCAGAGCTGGCCGCTGTCCGTCGACCAGTCTGGGTCGCTGGCGTAGAAGATGCCATTCGGCGCGCGCGCGAGATCGTTCGGCTGGTGCGCGCCGGGCATCGCCGCGAAGGGGATCACGTCGCGCGTGGCGGGATCCACCCGCAGCAGGTGGTGGCCGGCATAGTCGGCGACGAACATGAAGCCGTGGTCGTCGAAGCGGATGCCGTTGCCGGTACTGCCTGCGGGTAGTTCGACGAACAGGGCCGGGGTGCCGCGCCCATCCGGGCCGATCTCGACCCGGCCGATGGTGCCCTCGCGCTCGAAGTTGACCGCGTACAGCGCGCCATCCGGACCCACCGCGGGGCCTTCGATACCGCTCGTGAAGCGGCCGTCTCCGACCACGTCCCAGGCGGTGAATGCAGCAGGTATCGGCGCGGGGGGCGTGCCTGCACAGGCACTGGCGGCCACCAGGACCGCGGTGGCCAGTGCGGCCGGGCGGCACGAGACGAAGCATCCTGCAGGGCGAAACGACATGGCCGATCCTGTGCGTGCGATGTTCTGATTGTGACCTCGGTCGCGGGCCGGGCCAAGTCGGGGCGGGATGACAGCTGTCATGCGCGACGCCTGTCAGCCGCCACTGCCGGCGGCCACGCGCGTTCCGCAGGCTGGATGCATGTCCACGGGAAGCACTGTGATGAACGCGAATCCCCACGCCGCCTGCCTGTCGGGCGTGCACATGCGATACGGCAACACCGTGGCCCTGCGGGGTGTCGACCTGACGCTGGCACGTGGCGGCGTCACCGCCCTGCTGGGTCCGAACGGGGCCGGCAAGAGCACCGCGGTCGGGCTGTTGCTCGGCCTGCAGGCGGCGGATGCCGGCCGGGTCGAGGTGCTCGGCGGTTCGCCGCGCGCGCTGGCGGTCCGCCGCCGTGTCGGCGTGATGCTGCAGTCGGCGGGGGTGCAGGAAGCGCTGAAGGTCCGCGAACTCCTGGCGCTCACCCGCAGCTACTACCCGGCCCCCCGCAGCGTGGCCGACTGCGTGGCGCTGGCGGGGCTGGACGGCCTGATGGACCGGCGCTACGGGCAACTCAGCGGCGGCCAGCAGCGCCGCGTGCAGTTTGCGCTGGCGATCTGCGGCGACCCCGCGCTGCTGTTCCTCGACGAGCCCACCACCGGTCTCGACATCGAGGCCCGCCAACGCCTGTGGAAGGCGGTGCGCGCGCTGGTCGCCGACGGTTGCGCCGTGTTGCTGACCACCCATTACCTGGAAGAGGCCGAAGCCCTCGCGGACCGCGTGGTGGTGATCGACCGCGGGCGCGTGCTGGCCGAGGGCAGCGTCCCGGAGGTGCGTGCGCGCATCGGGCAGCGGCGCATCCGCTGCCTGTCCGCGCTGGCCGAGGGGGCGGTGCAGGCCTGGCCCGGCGTCGTGTCGGTGCAGCGCGACGGCGCGTGGCTCGAGATCCTGGCCGAACCCGCGGAGCCGGTCGTCCAGCGCCTGCTCGCTGAGGATGCGGCGCTGTCGGAGCTTGAAGTCCAGCGCGCCGGCCTGGCCGACGCGTTCCTGGCGCTGACCGGGGAGGAGGCCCGCGACGCCGCCCGTGCATCCATCGATGAAACCGACAGGAGGGCCGCCTGATGAATGCCTTGGAATCCGCCCATTACAGTCCTGCCCGTGCGTGGTGGCTGGAAGCCCGCTGCGAGGTCCTGCGCGTGTGGCGCACGCCCTCGTTCGCCCTGCCCACCCTGCTGTTCCCGCCATTGTTCTACCTGCTCTTCGGCGTGGTCCTCGCCTCCAGGGACGGGGCCCGCGCCGACGTGGCGGCCTACCTGCTGGCGACCTACGGCGTGTTCGGCGTCATGGGCGTCGGGCTGTTCGGGTTCGGCGTCAACGTCGCGATTGACCGCCAGCGCGGCCTGCTCACCCTCAAGCGCGCATTGCCGATGCCGCCGGGTGCCTACCTCGGGGCCAAGATGGCCTCGGCCATGCTGTTCGCGGCGATCTGCTCGGTCACGCTCGCGGTGCTGGGCGCGACCGTCGGCGGGGTGGACCTGTCGGCAGGGCAATGGCTGGCCCTGTTCGTGATCGACGTGCTCGGCGTGCTGCCGTTCTGCGCGATCGGCCTGTGGATCGGCAGTCGCGTCGGCGGTGACGGCGCACCGGCGGTGGTCAACCTCGTCTACCTGCCGATGGCGTTCCTGTCCGGGCTGTGGATGCCGCTGTCGATCCTGCCCGACGCCGTCGCGCGCCTGGCCCCGGCATGGCCGTCGTATCATCTGGCGCAGGTCGCGCTGGGCGTGGTCGGACGCGATGCCGGTGGTCCCGCGTGGCCGCACGTCGCGGTGCTGGTGGTGTTCACCGCGGTGTTCGCGGGCCTGGCCCTGCGCCGACTGGCACGCCGCGGGTGACCGCCATGGGAGGAGGGCTGATGTCGGGAACGTGGTGGCAATCGACGGTGCGCCAGGCGCTGCGCGTGCGCCGCCGGCTGGTGCCGGAGCACCTGGGCCACGGGTGGATGCCGTTCTACGGCCTCGCCTACCTGCTGTTCCTGTTCCTCCCGCTGGTGTTCGGCTTCCGCGCCGGGGCGTTGCGCGCGAACGCCGGGGGCGGGGTGCTGGTGGCCACGGTCGCCAGCGTGATCGTGTTCCTGCCGCTGTACTTCCAGGCCTATCGCACGCACGGCCTGCGCCAGGTCGCCTCCACCCTGGCGATCGCGGGCCTCGGGTACGCGCTGCAGCCGGCCAACAGCTTCTCCAACACGTACCTCATCTATGCCTGCGCTTTCCTGCCGGCGTGGCAGGCGCCGGTCTGGGTCCGGCTCGGGACGATGGTCGTCCTGTTGGCGGCGTACGCGGTCGAGCTGCACCTGCTCCGCTATCCGATGTTCATTCTCGGCCTGACGGTCCTGATCGCCGGCTCGGTGTTCTTCGGCAACCACTTCTACTACCGCGACCGGCAGAAGCAGGCGGCGCTGCGCCTGAGCCACGATGAGGTCAAGCGCCTGGCCGCCACCGCGGAGCGCGAGCGGATCGGCCGCGACCTGCACGACCTGCTGGGCCATACCCTGTCCCTGGTGGCCTTGAAGTCCGACCTCGCGGCACGGCTGGTGGAGCGCGATCCACGGGGCGCGCAACGCGAGATCGAGGATGTCAGCCGGGTCGCGCGCGAGGCGCTGTCACAGGTACGGCGCGCGGTGACCGGCATCCGCGCGGCCGGGATCGCCGCGCAGCTGGCGTCCTCGCGGCTGCTGCTCGAGACCGACGGGATCGCGTTCGACTACCGCGTCGACCTGCCGCCGTTGCCGGATGCCCACGAGACCGCGCTCGCACTCGCCCTGCGCGAATCCGTCACCAACGTGCAGCGCCATGCGCGCGCGCGGCGTGTCGAGGTGCGCCTGTGGCACGAGGCCGGCACGGTCCACCTCGGCGTGCAGGACGATGGACGCGGCAGCGACATCGAGCCCGGTACCGGACTCGCGGGGATGCGCGAGCGCATCGAGGCGGTCGGCGGGCACCTGTCGATCAGCTCCCGGCGGGGGCAGGGCACGCGCGTCGACGTGGTGCTGCCGCTGCCGGCGCCGCAGACGGGAGCCGATGCGGGCGATCGGGCCGAGGCGGCCATGGGCCACGTCGGGCGCATCTGGTAGCGTCCCTGGCATGAGCGAGGGCGATGGGGTGCCGATGATCCGCGTGGTGCTGGCCGAGGACCAGGCGATGGTGCGGGGCGCCCTGTCGGCGCTGATCGGCCTGGAGGACGACATCGAAGTCGTCGATGCAGTCGCCGACGGCGAGGCGGCCTGGCGTGCGGTCCAGGCGCACGCGCCCGACCTGCTGGTCACCGATATCGAGATGCCGGGCCTCACCGGCCTCGAACTGGCGCAGCGCATCCAGCGCCATGGCCTGGCGACGCGGGTGGTGATCGTCACCACGTTCGCCCGCGCCGGCTACCTGCGGCGCGCGCTGGAGGCGGGCGTCACCGGTTACCTGCTGAAGGATGCCCCGGCGGAGCAGCTGGCCGATGCGCTGCGCCGCGTGCACGGGGGCGGCCGGGCGATCGACCCGGAGCTGGCGCTGGAGGCCTGGGGCGATGTCGACCCGCTCAATGAGCGCGAGCGGCAGGTGTTGCGGCTGGCGGGCGATGGCCTGTCGGCCGGCGACATCGCGGCACGCCTGAACCTGTCGCAGGGCACGGTGCGCAATTACCTGTCGGAGGCGATCGGCAAGCTGGGCGTCAGCAACCGCATCGAGGCCTACCGGCTCGCCCGGCAGAAAGGCCTGCTGTAACTCAACCGCCGAACCGCCCCTTCAGCATCTCGAACGCCGAGCGCAGGCCCAGCGCCTCGCCGCCGGCCGGACGGCCCGGGCGGGCGTTGTCGCTCCATGCGTAGACATCGAGGTGCGCCCATGGACGGTTGTCCGGGACGAAGCGCTCCAGGAACAGCGCGGCGGTGACCGAGCCGGCCATCTTCGAGCCGGCATTGGCCATGTCCGCGATGTTGCTGGTCAGGTAGCGCAGGTACGGGCGCCACAGCGGCATGCGCCACAGCGGGTCGCGCAGGCGCTCGCCGGCAGACAGCCAATCGTTCGCCAGCGCCTCGTCGTTGCAGAACAGGGCCGGCAGGTCCGGCCCCAAGGCAATGCGGGCGGCCCCGGTCAGCGTCGCGAAATCCAGGATCAGGTCCGGTGCCTGCTCGCCGGCATAGGTCAGCGCGTCGGACAGGATCACCCGGCCCTCGGCGTCGGTGTTGTCGATCTCCACGTTGATGCCGCGGCGGGTCGCCACCACTTCGCCCGGGCGGAACGACTCCGGCCCGATGCTGTTCTCCACCGCCGGGACGATCAGGCTCAGCCGCACCGGCAGTTTCCGGGCCATCACCAGTTCGGCCAGGGCGATCGCGTGCGCGGCGCCGCCCATGTCCTTCTTCATGTTGCGCATGCCGTCGGCGGGCTTGATGTCGAGCCCGCCGCTGTCGAAGCACACGCCCTTGCCGACGATCGCCACGCGCGGCAGCGACTCATCGTCGCCCCAGTGCAGGCCGATCAGCCGCGGGGCGCGATGGCTGGCACGGCCGACCGCGTGGATCGCCGGGAAGTTTCGCGTCAGCAGGTCGTCGCCGCTGATGACTTCCAGCGTCGCACCGTGAGCCTGGGCGATCTCGCGCGCGATCTCCTCCAGCTGCAGGGGCCCCATGTGTTCGGTGGGCGTATTGACCATGTCGCGCACGCGGACGACCGCAGCCAGCACGTCGCGGGACTCGTCGCCGGTTTCGTCCACCACCAGCTGGGCGGCGGGGCGGGGCGCGTCCTTGTAGCGGGTGAAGCGGTAGCTGCCCAGGCCCCAGCCCAGCTCCAGTGCGGCCCGCGCGGGCGCATCCAGCTCGCTGGCCAGCTGCCAGCGGCGCGCGGGCAGGGCGAACGGGGCATGCCCGTACGCATACGGGTCCAGCGTGTCCTCGACGGCGATCAGGCCGGATGCGATCGCACCGTCCGCGCGCGGCAGCGTGCAGGCCGTGCCGGGCGAGCCGTCGAAGCCCTGCGCATCCAGCCAGGCGCGCACCGGCGCGGGCTGGCGGGCCCGCCACTCCACGAAACTCAGGCGGGTGACGACATGCAGCGGCAGGGCGTCGCGGGCGGTGGTGGTGAATCCGTCGGGCAGGTTCATGCGGCTTCGGTTTCCGTGGCGGAGTGTGCGTCCAGCCAGTCGGCCAGTGCGGCCAGGGAGCTGAACTCGAGGTCGGGTCGGAGGTCGGTGCGATCCCACGCGGCGTCCGTCCGGTTCAACCAGGCACTGCGCATCCCGGCCCGGTGGGCACCGGCGACGTCCATCTCGGGGTGGTCCCCGACATGCAGGACGTCGCCCGGCGCGCATCCCAGGCGCTCGCACGCGGCGTGGAAGATGCCCGGGTGGGGCTTGGCAGCCCCGTGTTCGCGCGCGCCGAGCTGGAACGCGAACAGCCGGTCGATGCCGATGGTCGCGAGATCGGCATTGCCGTTGCTCAAGGCGGCCAGTGGCCGGCGGGCGGCCAGGCGCACGAGTGCGGCCTCGGTGTCCGGGTAGAACTCGACCCGGTTGCGTTCGGCATGGAACACCTCGAAGGCGGCATCCGCGTGGGCGATGTCGTCGCCCGACGCCTGCATCGCCCGGACCAGGCTCAGGCGGCGCAGCTGGCTGAAGTCGTGGGCAAGGTCGGGGTGTTCGGCGAACACCTGCTCGCGCAGCGCGCGCATCGCCGGGATCGGAAACCGGTCCGCGGTCCGCGGGCAATGCCGCCGCAGCCAGTCGTCCAGGGTCCGTTCGACCCGCGCGCCGATCGGCGCGAAGGGCCACAGCGTGTCGTCGAGGTCGAGGGTGATCGCGCGGACGCGGAAGCTCATGCCCCATTCTAACCCGCCGCCGGGGCGAGCCCTCGGACGGCGCAGCCGCTACTCCAGCAGGCGGGCCCAGCCGTCGAGCCCTTCGATGCGCTCCAGCACCAGCTTGACGCAGACCACGATCGGTACCGCCAGCAGCAGGCCGACGATGCCCCACATCCAGCCCGCGACCATCAGGGCGAGCACCAGCACGAGCGGGGACAGGCGCATCCGCTGGCCGAGCACCACCGGCGTGATCACCTGGCCCTCGATGGTGTGGATCGCGAGGTACAGCCCGGCCGGCAGCAGCGACTGCCAGAGTGCGTCGAACGCGACGAAGCCCATCAGCAGCATCACCAGCATGCCGATCAGCGGGCCGACGTAGGGCGCGAAATTGAGGATCGCCGCCATCGTGCCCCACAGCAGGGCTTCGGAGAGCGGCACGCCGATGGCATACAACACGCCTGCCAGCACCAGCCCCATGGCGGTGTTGATGAGGGTGATCGTCAACACGTAGCGGGACATGGCCCGCTCGATCGAGTGCAGAATCTCCACCGTGACCTTCTTCTGCTGCCGGCCGGGCAGCAGCGCGAGCGCGCCGCGCACCAGGTGGTCCCCGTAGATCATGAAGAACAGCGTGAGCAGGATCACCGCGAGCACCTGCGCGGCCATCTTCGGGGTGGCGGTCAGGGAGCGGTAAGGGTCGTTGACCTCGGTGCGGACCACCTGCGGCGCGCGTCCTGTGTCGCCGCCCGCGGCCCGGGCGATGTCCGCCGCCACTTCGTTGGCATCCTGGACCGGCTTGGCCAGCTCGCGCAGCTTCGGCGCGAGGTCGCGCATCTCGCGCGGCACCTGGCGCATCCACTCCGAGGCGGGCTCCGCCAACTGCAGGGCCAGCAGGCCGGTGGCCCCCAGCCCGCCGATGACGATCAGCAAGGCGCCCAGGAAGCGCGGGATCCACAGCTTCTGCAGGCCACGCAGGATCGGGTTGCCGACCAGCGCGAAGAACATGCCCAGCAGGATCGGCAGGATCAGGCCCTGCGCCGCCCAGGCGGTGAAGGCGACGGCCAGCGTCGCCAGCACGATCATCGCGCTGGACGAGCGCGGCCGCGCGGGAGGCGGCGTGACGTCGGCAGGGGGGGCGGACGGCGGCGCCGGCGGCGTGTCGCTCATGGGACGGGCGGGTCACCGGCCGCCGCGGTGGCGGCGGTTGCCGTGGCCGCGTCGCTCGCCCGGGCGGCATGCGCGGCCATGTCGGCGGCGTCTTCGGCATCGTCCGCGGCCTGGCGTGCGCCGGTGCCGGCGAACAGGGTGGAGGCGACCGACACCAGGCGCAGCAGTCCACCACTGCGGGCGGCCACGCTCAGCGGCTGGGCCTTGCCGACCGCGAACCCGCTGACCAGGCCCGCCACGATGAGGCGGCCCGGGGTCCACATCGCCCGCCAGGATCGCTTCATCTGCCGCATGTCGGCGCTGAACGCGCGCTCATGCGCTTCCACCGCGTCCTCGGCCTGGTGCACTTTCTTGATCAGCTGGTCGAAACTCATCGCGGCTCCGTGTTGGCCGGCTCAGGGCGGCGTCACTTCCACGCCGCGCTCGTCCTTCGGCGGCTGGCCGTTGGCGTCGCGGGGCGGGTGGCGGGCGGTCTGCCGGGCGGACTCGGCCGAGTCCGCGGTGGGCATGAAGTCGGCGAGTTCACCGATGCCCAGCCGGGCCAGCTGGCGTCGCGTGGCCTGCATGCGGGTGTGCTCGAAGTAGCGCATCGCCTGCCAGCCGGCGAACCAGGTGACCAGGCAACTGGCGAGCGCGGTGGTGAGCACGGCCGCGGTCAGGCCCATGCCGAACTGGCGGTTGAGCACCGAGATCACCACCGCCATCAGCAGCAGCCAGGATGAGGCACCGAAGGCGATCGCCACGCCGGTGAAGGCGAGCGTCCGTCCAAGCGCGCTGCGGGCCAGGGAGAAGTCGGCGGACAGCAGCGAACGGAACGCACGGGTCGCGTCCAGCGCCGCCACCAGGCCCGCCCGCCCGGTCGCCCCCAGCTGTTGCAGGGCTTCGAGCAGGTCGGGCGGTACGGCGTCCTCGTCCGGTTGGGCGGCCTGTTCGCGCAGGCGTTCGGACTGCCGGGCCTCGCGTTCGCGCACCCGGGCCTTGAGTGCCTCGCGCTCCGCCTCGGACAGCCCCTTGTCGACCGACGGGGTCGCTTTCGGGGGAACCGGCTGCATCAAGGCTTACTTGCTGCCACGGGCCAGCTTGGCGATCACGAAGCCCGCCGCGAAGGCGACCGCGAACGAGGCCAGCGGGCGCTCGCGCACCAGCTCGGCGGCGCTGTCGACCAGGTCGCGGCTCTTGTCCATCAGCGCGTCCATCTGTTCCTTCGCCGCGCCGCTCAGGTCCTCCGCGGCGGCCAGCCCGGCCAGCGCGCCATCGGCGAGGTCGGCCTTCACGTTGGCCTTGCCCAGGCGCAGCTCGTCGGCGGCGGCGCCGGTCGCGCCCCGCATGGCCTCGGCCGTGTGGCTGGCGGCGGCCTTGGCATGGGTGCCGGCTTCGCCGAGGTGAGACTTCATCGATTCAGTGGAGGTCGGGCTCATGGAAATTCCTCTTGGGTGGGGTCAGCGCATCAATGCGTTGTACGGGCGTCCACCGCGCACGATGCGGAGCACCAACTGTGCCGGAGCCTGTGTGAAGCCCGTGCGGAAGCCGGCCAGGTCGTCGAAGCGGCCGCTGTTGGCGGCCACCACCACGTCGCCGGCCCGCAGGCCGCTGCCGGCCGCGCGGCTGCCCTCCTCCACGGACTCGACCAGGACGCCGTTGGCGCCGCTCTGGCGCAGGCGGGCCGGCAGTTCCGCGAAGGTGGCCCCGTCGAGGCGATCGTCGAGGTCGCCGCCCGCAATGGCGCGCGGCTGCGCCTGCAGGGGAACGGTGAGCTGCAGGCTGCGCGCCTTGCGGCGCACGTCCAGGGTCACCTGTTCGCCCACTGGCTGGAGGCCCTCGAAATTGCGCAGGGCGTCCGGGTCGTCGATGCGCTCGCCGTTGGCGGACACGATCACGTCGCCCACCTGCAGGCCGGCCTGCGCGGCGCCGGAGTCGCGGAACACCCGCGTCACCACCGCGCCCCGGGCCTCATCGATGCCCAGGCCGTCGGCCAGTTGCGGCGTCAGCGCCTGCGTCTCCACCCCCAGGGCCCCACGGATCACCACGCCGTCGTTCGCGATCAGCTGGTCCATGATGTTGCGGGCCAGGCCGATCGGGATGGCGAAACTCAGGCCGATGTTGCCGGCCATGCTTCCGCGCGGGTTGAAACTGGCGGTATTGATGCCGACCAGTTCGCCATCCAGGTTGACCAGTGCGCCGCCGGAGTTGCCGGGATTGATCGACGCGTCGGTCTGGATGAAGTTCTGGTAGCCGAGGCCGCGCAGGCCTGATCGGCCCACCGCCGAGACGATGCCCGAGGTGACGGTCTGGCCGATCCCGAACGGGTTGCCGACCGCGACCACGAAGTCGCCCACCTGCAGCCGGTCCATCGAGGCCAGCCGCAACGCCTGCAGGCCGTCCGCGCTCACCTGCATCAGCGCGACGTCGGTGTCGGGGTCCGATCCGACGAAACTCGCCGGGACCGTGCGGCCGTCGGACAGCGTCACCGCGACCTCGTCCGCGCCTTCGATCACGTGGTGGTTGGTCAGGATGTAGCCCTGCCGGGCATCGACGATCACGCCGGACCCCAGCGACTCGTTGATGCGCTCCTGGCTCAGCTCCGGGAACATGCGACGGAAGATCGGATCGTTGCCGAACGGGCTGGTGCGCACGCGCTGCTTGGTATGGACGCTGACCACCGCCGGGGTCACCCGGGACAGCATCGGCGCGAGCGAGGGCAGTGGCTGGCCGTCGACCACGGCAGGCAGGGCGCCGGTCGTGGCCGGCGCGACCGGCGATGCGGCCGGGGCGGCCTGGGCCGGCGGTTGCAGGCCATCGCGCAGGGCGGTGGCGGCAAATCCGCCGAAGGCAGCGGCCAGGGTCAGGGCGAGCAGGGTCTTGGCGGCGTTGGACATGGCAACCGGGCGTGGCGGACCGCGCGACGGCATACGCCGTGGGTGCGGCATGGGAAGGGTGGGCCCTACACGCGTTCCCCGGGCCCTCGTTCAGGTCCAGTCTCGCCCAGTCGCTATAAATGCGCCATGAAGTCCCGGCCGGGCCTGGAGTGACGACGTCGAAGCGCCTACCGTGCATGTGTCACGTTCCTGGCGTTCGAATGGGCCGGGGCCACCCCTGTCGGGGGACGGGGCATGCGCGGCGTGCATCCGGGAAAAAGGCGTTGACACCCCATCCCCCGGCGCGTAGTTTGGACCCCCGCGGCGACACAACATCTTGTGGTTGTGAAGGCCGCGGGAGCCCAAGCCTAGGGTTTTACAGTCCAGGGTTCTGCCCGGGTGCCGCCCGGGTGCCGCCCGACACCGAGGCCTGGGTTGGCTCGACGCCCGCATGGGGGTGTGGCGCGTGAAAGCATTGACCCGGTTCCAGCCGGTCGCACAACAGGATCGTCCGTGGCGCGGTTTCCGCAGCTGCGGGCATGCGCGTCGGTTCCCGACGACGTTGCCGCCGGGGGCCTCGGCCCCGGAATTCCCGACCGCAGGCGGCGCCGGGAACCACTCCGAAATGATTTGACACAAGAACCCTGGAGGCACGGCATGGCCGGGCCCGAGCGAGGAGACAGGAACAGCATGAGTACGGTGCGCCTCGAGGCAGTCAAGCCGGCGGCAAGGGACATCCAGTTGCAGCCTGCGTCCCTGGACATCTGGGACAAGAAGTACCGGCTGAAGACCAAGACGGGCGAGGCGGTGGACGCGGACATCGATGCGACCTACCAGCGGGTGGCGCGCGCGCTGGCCGATGCCGAGCCGGACACCGAGAAGCAGAAGTACTGGTACGAGCGTTTCGTGTGGGCGCTGCGCCGCGGGGCGATCCCCGCCGGCCGCATCACGTCCAACGCCGGTGCGCTGGAGCACAAGCCGGCCACCAGCACGATCAACTGCACCGTGTCCGGGACCATCCAGGACTCGATGGACGGGATCCTCGACAAGGTCCACGAGGCCGGCCTGACCCTGAAGGCGGGCTGCGGCATCGGCTACGAGTTCAGCACGTTGCGCCCGAAGGGTGCCTTCGTGGCCGGCGCCGGCGCGTATACCTCCGGCCCGATGTCCTTCATGGATATCTACGACAAGATGTGCTTCACCGTGTCCTCGGCCGGTGGCCGCCGCGGCGCGCAGATGGGCACCTTCGACGTGTCCCACCCGGACGTGAAGGACTTCATCCGCGCCAAGCGCGAGGACGGCCGCCTGCGCCAGTTCAACCTGTCGCTGCTGATCACCGACGGCTTCATGGAGGCCGTCGACCAGGATGCCGACTGGCCGCTGGTGTTCCCGCTCAGCAAGAAGGAAAAGACCGAGCTCGACCTCGACGACGCGTCGCAGGTGGTCTGGCGCGACTGGCCGACCCACCGCAACTACATCGTCCGCGACGACGGTCTGGTCGCCTGCAAGGTCTACGGGCACATCCGCGCGCGGCACCTGTGGGACATGATCATGGTCTCGACGTACGACTACGCCGAGCCGGGCTTCATCCTGATCGACCGCGTCAACGAGATGAACAACAACTGGTGGTGCGAGACCATCCGCGCGACCAACCCCTGCGGCGAGCAGCCGCTGCCGCCCTACGGCGCCTGCCTGCTGGGCTCGGTCAACCTGACCAAGTTCGTCCGCAACGCGTTCACCGACAAGGCCGAGTTCGACTGGGAGGAATACAAGGAGGTCGTCCGCGTCTTCACCCGGATGCTCGACAACGTCGTCGAGATCAACGGCCTGCCCTTGCAGCAGCAGCGCGACGAGATCATGCGCAAGCGCCGCCATGGCATGGGCTTCCTCGGCCTGGGCAGCACCCTGACCATGCTGCGCATGAAGTACGGCGAGGCCGACTCCTGCGAGTTCACCGAGCGCATCGCGAAGGAAATGGCGGTCGCCGGCTGGGAGATGGGCCTGGAGCTGGCGCGCGAGAAGGGACCGGCGCCGATCATGGTCGAGAACTTCGAAGTCACCGCCGAGATGCTGCGCAAGCGCCCGGAGATGGTGAAGGACGGCTGGAAGGTCGGGAAGCAGATCCCGGGCCGGGTGCTGCACGCGCGCTACAGCCGCTACATGCAGCGCGTCGCCGAGGCCGCGCCGAAGCTGGTCGACGAGCTGGCCGAGGTCGGCTGCCGCTTCACCCACCACAGCTCGATCGCGCCGACCGGCACGATCTCGCTGTCGCTGGCCAACAACGCCTCCAACGGCATCGAGCCCTCGTTCGCGCACCACTACAGCCGCAACGTGATCCGCGAGGGCAAGAAGTCGAAGGAGAAGGTCGACGTCTTCTCGTTCGAGCTGCTCGCCTACCGTGAGCTGGTCAACCCGAAGGCGATGCCGTTCAGCGAGGACGCCGAAGCGAAGCTCCCCGACTACTTCATCGCCGCCGACGACATCACCCCGAAGGCGCACGTGGACGTGCAGGCCGCGGCGCAGAAGTGGGTCGACAGCTCGATCTCCAAGACCGCGAACGTCCCGACGGACTACCCGTACGAGGACTTCAAGGACATCTACACCTACGCCCACAAGCAGGGCCTCAAGGGGTGCACCACCTTCCGTTTCAACCCGGCGGCCTTCCAGGGCGTGCTGGTGAAGGAGGCCGACCTCGAGAACACCCTCTATCGCTTCGAGCTGGACGATGGGCAGGTGGTGGAGGTCAAGGGCAACGAACAGATCGAGTACGACGGCGAGATGCACACCGCCGCCAACCTGTTCGACGCCCTCAAGGAGGGCTATTACGGCAAGTTCTGAGCCCCGTCGCGAACCGCAGCTGCTGCGGTTCGCCCGGTGCCCGAAGGCGGGGGCGGCCGTTACGCCCCGGGGTGGCGGCCACAGGGCGTCCGCCACCTGCCTCCACCGCCCGTCCGCGCGCAGCTTGATTGCATCCACGGCAGGTATAGCATCGCCCTCGGAACCCGGCCCCGGCCCGCGCCGCGACCCGGTGCTCCACGCAGTATCGACGCAGTTGTTTGACGTGTTTCCAGGCACCAGACGAAACGCCCGTGAGGAGGGCACATGAGCAACGGCAATGGAGTAACCGCAACCCTGTCGCAGATGGCGGAGGCCGCGTCGAGCGCCGGCAGCACCGTCTCGCACAAGGCCGAAGACGTCGTGAAGTCGGTCCGCAAGGCCGCCGCCCGCGCCCGCAAGAAAGCCCAGCAGAGCGCCGCGTCCGCGGGCAAGGCGGCGGGCGACGGCGCAGCGAAGGCACGCAAGGCCACCAAGTCGGCGGTCAAGAAGGCGAAGACGAAGCTGGCCGGCGCCAGCGCGAGCGCCAAGAAGGAGGCTGCGGCCCTGAAGGCACAGGGCGTCGGCAAGAAAGCCACCGCGAAGAAGAAGCCGGCAAAGAAGGCCGTGAAGAAGGCCGCGGCCAGGAAGACGGCGAAAAAGACCGCGAAGAAGGCGGCTGCGAAGAAGGCCGTCAAGAAGGCGACGGCGAAGAAGGCCGTGAAGAAGTCCGCCGCGAAGAAAGCCGTGAAGAAAGCCGTGAAGAAAGCCACGGCGAAGAAGGCCGCGAAGAAGACGGCCCGCAAGTCCGCGGCAAAGAAGGCCGTCAAGAAAGCCGCACCGAAGAAGACGGCCGGCAAGGCCGTGAAGAAGGCGCCCGCCAGGAAGGCCGCCGCGAAGAAGGCCGTCGCGAAGAAGGCGCCGGCAAAGAAGGCCGCGAAGAAGGCCGCGAAAAAGAAGTAAGCAATGCCCCGAGCCGTACCCCTCCCCCGCAGGTGGGGGAGGGGGTTCCGGAACATAGAGCAGCACGCACCACCGCAGGAGTTGGACCGATGACGGTCAAGATCGACAAGAAAATCAAGGGCTACAGCGTCGTCACCCCGGAGGACAAGGCCAGGCAGGCGGAAGCAGCCAAGGCCGAGGCCGTGCGCCGGGAGACCGCCGAAGCGGAAGCCCAGTCCGACAACGTCATCCAGATGCACGAGCGCATCGAGCGCCCCGAGACCCTGGTCGGTTCCACCTACAAGCTCAAGACGCCGCTGTTCGAGCACGCGCTGTACGTCACGATCAACGACATCGTGCTCAACGCCGGCAGCGAACACGAACACCGCCGTCCCTTCGAGATCTTCATAAACTCGAAGAACATGGACCACTTCCAGTGGATCGTCGCGCTGACCCGCATCATGTCCGCGGTGTTCCGCAAGGGCGGCGACGTGACGTTCCTGGTCGAGGAGATGAAGGCCGTGTTCGACCCGCGCGGCGGCTACTTCAAGGCCGGTGGCGTGTACATGCCCTCGCTGGTCGCCGAACTGGGCAGCATCGTCGAGGACCACCTGAAGTCCATCGGCATGATCAAGGACCCCGAGCTGAGCGAGGCCCAGCGCAGCCTGATCGCCGAGAAGCGCGCCGCCTACGCCGCCCTCGACTCAAAAAAAAACTCTGACGTAAGCGAACTGCCCCCGCGCGACGACCGCAGCGGCGAGCTGTTCCCAGAGCCGCGCGTGCGCGCCGAGCGCCGCGAAGAGGACGTCGAAGTCACCGGCGACGGCGGTGTGTCCTTCCCGCCCTCGGCCACGATGTGCCACAAATGCAGCACGAAGGCGCTGGTGATCATGGACGGTTGTGCGACCTGCCTGAACTGCGGCTACAGCAAGTGCGGTTGAGGGCCCTCGCGGCTGCACGTTGAAAAGCCAGGCATTGCCTGGCTTTTTTCATGGTCGACCGTCGTCTCGAATGAGGGCACCTCGAGGTGCGTCGGGCTTGCCCTTGGACGTGCCCCGCTGCCGCATCGGGCGATGTCCCGCCGGGCAACCGTATCTTGTGGCAGCTCGGTGTCGGCGTATCGGCGGCATGGGTATTGGCCGCATCCGGTAGGGCTGCACGTTTCGCCAGTATCGTCGGCGTGTCTCGCCCGGCCATCGAGGAGCAGCACATGCGCGTGTCCCTGTGTTCTGGCATCTCAGTTGTCGCGCTCATTGCGTTCACGGCGGCCTGGGCCGCGGAGCCGGCATCCGTGCCAGCGACGGCACCCCTGCCCCTCGCGATTACTCCGGCTGACGCGCCGATGCAGGCCTACGACGCCGGCGAGCTGCGCGTGCTCGTACCCGGATCACGGACGGGCGGTGACTTCTCGGTGGTCGAACTGAAGGAGATGCCGGGCTATCGCACGCCACCGCATATGCACCCTTCCATGGACGAAAGTTTCTACGTCCTCGAAGGCACGCTGGAGATCAACCTGGCCGGTACCGTCCACCGCATGCCGCCGGGTTCGTTCGTCCACGTGCCGCGAGGCACGCCACATGCCCAGGGCGCGGCCGATGGCCAGCCGGTGCGGATGCTCGCATGGCTGTCACCGGGCGGGTTCGAGGCCTTCTTCACCGACCGCGTGGAGTTGGCGCGCACCGTGCAGCGTGGCGATGCCGGTTTCCAGCCGCGCATGATTGAAATCGTCGATCGCTACGGCGACTGGCTGCAGCCAGCGGAACTGCCCGCCGGCCCGCAGCCCTGACGCAACGCCGGCCGCTCAGCCGCCGGGAACGAGGCGGGCCGAACTGCCGCTGCCGAGCACCTTGACGCGTCCGCCGACCGCGAGGCCGCTGGCGTCGTCGGTCTGGATCGCGGACTCGCTGCCGTCCTCGAAGCGGATCATCACCATGTAGGCCGTTCCCGGCGCGGGCGTGGCGGCGGCCTGCGCGGCATTGTCGGTGGCATCGCGGGTGGCGCTGCTCGCCACGTCGTAGGCGTCGTACGAATAGTCGCCGGCAACGCGTGCCGCTGTCCGGCCGGCCACCCGGCCCAGGGCCCGGCCCAGCGCACTGCTGGTCGCGGAGTTGCTGCTGGAACGGGGTGCCGGTTGTCCTTCCGCCTCGATCGGGACGATGGCGGTGACTTCGCCGGAACGGATGGCCATCTCCTGCGCCGGTGCGACGGACACCGCGAGGGACAGGCAGGCGACGGGAACGAGGAAGGGGGACTTCGTCATGGGGCTCTCCTTGCGCGTATCGGGGGCGGGCGGGGGCCCGCTGCGCCATGCTAGCCCAAACCGCCCGTTCGACCGGGATCCGCGCGTGATCTGCGTCTCGCGCCGGGTAGGATGGGACCGTGATCCGAGCGGAGCCTGCGACGATGAAACGATGGTGGAGCATGGGGGTGGCGGCCGGCCTGGCCTGCGCCGCGAGCGGTGCCTGGGCGCAGGCGCCGGATGCGTCAGTCGATGCTGCGCCGCCGCCCGGCTATGACGCCGCATTGGCGGAAAAGCTGGGTGCCGATGAGTACGGCATGCGCTCCTACGTACTCGTGATCCTGAAGAGCAGTGGGACGCCCGTGCCGGAAGGCGGGAAGCGCGACGCGATGTTCCGTGGCCACTTCGCCAACATGCAGCGGCTGGCCGAGGCGGGCACCCTGGTGCTGGCCGGCCCGCTGGACGGTGTCGACGGCTGGCGGGGCCTGTTCGTCCTGGCGGTGGACGGCATCGAGGCCGCGAAGGCCGCGGTCGCCACCGACCCGGTGATCATCGAAGGCGAAATGGTGGCCGAGTACCACACGTACTACGGTTCCGCGGCGCTGATGACGGTCAACGAGCTGCACGGCAAGCTCGCACGCAAGGGCATCTGATGCGCCCGCGCAGCCAGTGGCGCGTCCGGCGCCGGGAGACCGCATGCCGCTGCTGTTGATCCCGCTGCTGGTGCTGCTGTTTGCGGTGCTGTTCCTGCTGTTGCTGCCCCTGTCCCTGTGGCAGCGCTATCGCGCGGGACGTGCGCGGCGACGGACGATGGGCTGGCTGGTGGCGCTCAATGCGTGGGCGCTGCTGGGCTCGGTGCCGCTCTTCCTGCTGGCGGCGTGGCTGGGCACGTTCTGGAGCGCGGAGGCGCTGCGTGATGCCGGCATCGGGCTGGTCGCGGGGGTCGGCGTGGGGATCATCGGGCTGTGGCTGGCCCGGTTCGAACGCGGTGACCGGCACCTGTACTACACGCCGAACCGATGGCTGGTGCTCGCCTTGACCGCCCTCGTGGTGCTGCGTATCGCGCTCGGCATGTGGTGGGCCTGGCAGCGCGCGTCGGGCACGGCCGTGGAGGCGGGGGGCTGGCAACTGTTCGTGCAGGGCGGTGGGCTGTGGGCGGTCGGTGGCCTGCTGCTGGGCTACGCGACCGCCTTTGCCTGGGGCCTGTGGGGGCGGCACCGGCGCTTCCATGCGCGGCGACCGCTCCCTTAGTTCCAGTTCCGCTAGGTCCGCTCAGCGCGCCGGCGTCGCGCTCAACGCGGCTTGGCGCCGCGCTTCCAGAACCGGCCCTTCGCGCCTTCGACGAAGGCGCCGACATTCTCTGGTTCGAACACGCCGGCATCGGCCTTGATCCGCGCCGCGGCGAACAGGTGCTTGCGGGTGCCACCGCACGCGGCGATGGCCTTGAAGTGATGGAAGGCGTCGCGGAACCAGTCGACCGCGCCGGGGTCCCTGGCCAGCTTCGCGGCTTCGTCCGGGTCGAGCACGCTGGCGACGGCATCGAACATCACCGACGGCGTGCCGGCCAGCTGCGCATCGGCATCCAGCGGCTTGCCGTCGGCCAGGCGGATGCGCAGCTTCGGCGCGACGACGGTGACGTGCGCGCCGGCCTTCTCCACGCCGCGCTTCAACGCCTTGAGCTGCGTGCCGTCGCTGCCCTCGGCGACGAGGATCGCCACCGAGCGACCCTTCAGCGTGTCCTTCATGCGCTCGATGATGCGCAGCGCGGGGGAGGGGGCCAGGTCGAGCACCGGCGCGGCCGGCGCCGGCGCCATGGGCAGTGCGTCCAGCCCCAGCCCGTCGGCGACCTGCTGTGCGAGGTCCTCGTCCACGTGCCGCAGGTGGCCGACCACCGCTTCGCGCACGTGCGGCGTGCCCACCTTCGACAGTTCGAAGGTCAGCGCATCGGCGATGTGCTGCTGCTCGATCGCACTCTGGCTGCGGTAGAACATCCGCGCCTGGCTGTAGTGGTCGGCGAAACTGCCGGCGCGCACGCGGCCCTTGCGGCCATCGTCCTCCACGCGTTCGGCGAAGGAACGGAATCCGCGCGCCGCGCTGGCACGCGGTCCCTCGGGGTCGAGTGTCTGCGGTTCGTACGCCACGCGTCCCTTCGGCACCTCCATCTGCATGTGGCCGTCGCGCTGGTGGTGGGCGAACGGACACTTGGGTGCATTCACCGGGATCTGGTGGAAGTTGGGCCCGCCCAGGCGCTTGAGCTGGGTATCCAGGTAGGAGAACAGCCGGCCCTGCAGTAGCGGGTCGTTCGAGAAGTCGATGCCGGGCACGATGTTGGCCGGGCAGTAGGCGACCTGCTCGGTCTCGGCGAACACGTTGTCGGGGTTGCGGTCGAGCACCATGCGGCCGATCACCGTCAGCGGCACGAGTTCCTCGGGGATCAGCTTGGTCGGGTCGAGGTGGTCGAAGGGGAAGCGCTCGGCGTCCTCTTCGGTGAACAGCTGCACCGCCAGCTCCCACTCCGGGAAATCGCCGCGGTCGATCGCTTCCCACAGGTCGCGGCGGTGGAAGTCGTTGTCGGCCGCCTGCAGCTTCAGGGCCTCGTCCCACAGCGTGGACTGCAGGCCCAGCTTCGGCCGCCAGTGGAACTTGACGAAGGTCGAGTTCCCGTCGGCATCGACCAGGCGGAAGGTATGGATGCCGAAACCCTCGATCATCCGCAGGCTGCGCGGGATCGCCCGGTCGCTCATCGCCCAGGTCACCATGTGCAGGCTTTCCGGCATCTGCGAGACGAAGTCCCAGAACGTGTCGTGCGCGCTGCCGGCCTGCGGCCAGCCGCGGTCGGGTTCCATCTTCACTGCGTGGATGAGGTCCGGGAACTTCATCGCGTCCTGGATGAAGAACACCGGGATGTTGTTGCCGACCAGGTCCCAGTTGCCTTCGTCGGTGTAGAACTTCACCGCGAAGCCACGCACGTCGCGCGGGGTGTCGACTGATCCGGCGCCTCCGGCGACGGTGGAGAACCGGCAGAACACCGGGGTGCGCTTGCCCTTCTCGGTGAGGACCTTGGCGGTGGTGTGCTTCGACAGCGAGCGGGTCAGCTCGAAATAACCATGCGCCGCGCTGCCGCGTGCATGGACGATGCGCTCGGGGATGCGCTCGTGGTCGAAGTGGGTGATCTTCTCGCGGAGGATGAAGTCCTCCAGCAGCGTCGGCCCGCGCGGGGAAGGGCGCAGCGAGTTCTGGTTGTCGGGCACCGGGATCCCCTGCGCGGTGGTCATCACCGGGTGGTCGCCCCCGGCCTGGTGCTGGGGCTCGCCGCCGCGGCCGCGGGACAGGGCGTCCGTGCCGGAGCGGGGAGTCGGTGTCGGGGTGGAGCGCTCGGACGAGGGCTGGCGCTTCGAAGTCGACTTGCGGGGGGTGGCCATGGGGTCTCCTGCGGGGCGAGGGCAGGAACCCAGTCTTGCGGCGCTTTCGTGAAGGCCGCGAGCAGGGAGTGCACCCCTGCATAGCGGAGATTCAGGACCGTCAACGCCATGTCGCGTCGATCATCGACGGCATTGCTCGATATGCCGGGGACGATGCGGACGGTCGATGGCCGTGCGTGTTGCGTATCAGCGGGTCCGTTGACGCGCGAGCCGCCGCCGGTTGGCGACCGCCTTGTGGCGGGCCGGGGTGAGGGCGGTCTGGCCGACCTCCATCCACAACGAGGCGACGCGGCCGCAGGCGGTGGCATAGCCGGCCGGCGTCAGCGCCCGGGGGTCGGCGAAGGCGGCCCAAGCCCGCATGGGCAGGAAGGTGAGGGCCAGGCCGGCCGCACTGGCGCCCTCGATGCCCGCCTGGACCTTCTCGGTGACCATGCGGGTGGCCTCGCGCTGCTGGCGCGCGGAGCCGGACGCGCCGGGGGTGGCGAAGCCGGCCAGCCGCCGGGCGATGACCTCGCCGGAGGCGAGGCCGGTGTCGGTGAGCAGCCGCGCGCTGCGCGCGGTCGAACGGCGGATGGCCATGGCGGGCATACCGGGCGGGAGGCTCCAGTGTGCGCCCCCGGGATGACGGCGGCGTGCGGATGGCGTGACGGACGGTCTCGCCTTGCGAGACGCGAAGGTGTACAAATGTACACCATGAATGACGACGACTCCCTTCCGCCGCAGCGGGCCGCCGTGCTGGCCTTCCTGCGTGGCGAGCTGATGGCAGGGCGCTCGCCGAGCCTGGCCGAGGTGGCCGCCGCCTTCGGCTTCGCCTCGCGCAATGCCGCACGGAAGCACGTGCAGGCGCTGGTGGCGGATGGCCTGCTGGAGCAGGTGCGCGGACGCATGCGCGGCCTGCGCCTGCCGGGGGGCGCGGCAGGGCTGCTGCCGCTGGCGGTGCTGGGGCGGGTCGCGGCCGGCCCGCCGGTCGGCGCCGACATCGGCCTGGACCGGCAGCTGTGGCTCGACCCGCGGATGTTCTCGCTGCGCCCCAACTACCTGCTGCAGGTGGAGGGCGATTCGATGGTCGACGACGGCATCCTCGACGGCGACCTGGTCGGCGTGCACCGCACGCCGGAGGCGCGCGACGGCCAGACCGTGGTGGCGCGGGTGGACGGCGAGCTGACGATCAAGCGGCTGCAGCGCGGCGCGCGGCGCATCCGCCTGCTGCCGCGCAACCCGGCGCATGCGCCGATCGAGGTACGGGCCGGCCAGGACTTCGCCATCGAAGGCCTGTTCTGCGGCCTGGTGCGGCGGGGCTGAGATGGCGGCGGTGGTGGCCCTCGAGGATATGCTGGCCGCGCGCACGCTGTGGCACGCCGGACGCCTGGCCGCGGGCGGTGCCGATGGCGAACCGACCGGGCACGCGGCGCTGGATGCCCTGCTGCCGCAGGGCGGCTGGCCGCGCGCTGCGTTGACCGAACTGCTGCTGCCGGCCGATGGCGTGGGCGAGCTGGCCCTGCTGGTGCCGACGCTTTCGCGGCTCACCGCGGCCGGTGGCACGGTGGCGCTGGTCGCGCCGCCCTACCTGCCCTATGCACCGGCCTGGCAGGCGGCGGGCGTTGACCTGGCCGGGCTGCAGGTCGTCGAGGCCGGGCCGGCCGATGCGCTGTGGGCCTTCGAGCAATGCCTGCGCAGCGGTGCCTGCGCCGCGGTGCTGGGCTGGCCGGAACGGGCCACCCCGCAGGCCCTGCGGCGCCTGCAGGTGGCTGCCGACAGCGGGGCGACGTTCGCCTTCGCCTTCCGCGACCATCGCCATGCCGGCAACCCTTCGCCGGCCGCCTTGCGGCTGGAGGCGGTGCGCGGCGACGCGGGCATCGCCTGGCAGGTGCGCAAGTGCCGCGGCGGACCGGCGCCGGCGCGCGCGTTCCGGCTCGGGGCATGTTGAGGCGCGCGCATGTTGTGGGCCTGTGTACTGCTGCCGCAGCTGGCGCTGGACGCCGTCCTCCGCCGTTGCCCGGATCCCGGCGCGCCGCTGGCGCTGGTCGGCGGGCCGGCCCAGTTGCGCAGCCTGTCGGCGGTGAATGCGGCCGCGGCCGGGGCGGGGCTGCGGCCCGGCATGCGCCTGGTCGCGGCCCATGCCCTGCTGCCCGGGCTCGCCCTCGCCGAGGATGACCCGCGCGACGCGCTGCGCTGGCAGCGTTTCCTTGCCGCCTGGGCCTACCGTTACAGCTCGCTGGTCAGTGCGCAGTGGCCGGGCTGCCTGGTGCTCGAGGTGCGCGCCAGCTTCCGCCTGCTGGGGCCGTGGCCACGGATCGAAGCCCGGCTGCGCGCCGAGCTGGACGCGCTGGGCTTCCAGCACCGCATCGCGCTGGCACCGACCCCACGCGCCGCGCATGTGTTCGCCGGCCTGCGCGACGGCCTGGCGGTGGACCAGCCGGCGGCGATGGCCACGGTGCTCGACCGCGTCCCGGTGCGTCGCGCGTGCCTGCCCGGGGACAGCGGCATGCGCCTGCACCGGATGGGCATCCGCGACCTGCGCGGCGTGCGCGCGCTGCCGCGCGATGCGCTGCGCCGGCGCTTCGGCCTGCCCCTGCTGGAGCACCTCGACCGGCTGTACGGCCAGGCCGACGATCCGCTGGACTGGCACGCGCCGCCGGACCACTTCGATGCCCGGGTGGAACTGGGCCACGAGGTCGAGTCGCATGTCGCCCTGCTGTTCCCCCTGCGCCGGCTGCTGGGCGACCTGTGCACCTACCTGTCGGTGCGCGACGGCGGGGTGCAGCGTTTCGTGCTGCGGCTGGAGCACGAACGCGGGCATCGCGATGTCGAGGTCGGCCTGCTGTCGCCGGAGCGTGAGCCGGCCCTGCTGTTCGAGCTGACCCGCAACCGGCTGGAGCGCGTCGCCATCGACCGGCCGGTGGTCGCCCTGCGCCTGCTGGCGCGCGAACTGCCGCCCTTCGTGCCGGCCAGCCGCGACCTGTTCGACGGCCGCGACCAGCAACGCTTGCCGTGGCCGCAACTGCGCGAGCGCCTGCGCGCGCGTCTCGGCGACGAGGCGGTGTACCGGGTAGCGCCGGCCGACGACCCGCGCCCCGAACGCGCCTGGCGCCGCATGGAGGGCGATGCCACGGCAGTCGACGGCGCCCCCGCGCGCCCGCCACGGCCGATGTGGCTGCTGCCGCGGCCGATCCCCCTGCGCGATCCACGGCCGCGCCTGCTGGCCGGTCCCGAGCGGCTTGAAAGTGGCTGGTGGGACGGCGCCGACGCACGCCGCGACTACTACCTGCTGGAGACCGTGGCGGGCCAGCGCGCCTGGGCGTTCGCGCCGCCGGGCGAGCGCGAGGGCTGGATGCTGCACGGGTGGTTTGCATGAGCTGGGACGAGGCCGTCGGTGGCGTCGATCGCGAAACCCCCGGTGGCCGGCCGCCGCGGGCCTGGGAGGTCGCCCGGCGCCTGGCCGCCCGTGCGGCCAACGAGGACGCGCTGCGCGACGATGACCTGCCGGCCTATGCCGAGCTGCACTGTCTGTCCGACTTTTCCTTCCTGCGTGGCGCGGCCGACGCCGAGGCCCTGTTCGAGCGCGCGCGGCATTGCGGTTACGAGGCGCTGGCGATCACCGACGAGTGCTCGCTGGCCGGCATCGTCCGCGCCTGGGAGGCCGCCCGTGCCAGCGGGGTGAAGCTGGTGGTCGGCAGCGAGTTCACCCTGGCCTGCGGCCTGAAGTGCGTGCTGCTGGTGGAGGACCGCGACGGTTACGTCCGCCTGTGCGAGCTGGTCACGGTCGCGCGCCGCGCCGCGGGCAAGGGCCGCTACCGCCTGTCGCGCGCGGACATGGAACGGGTCGTCACGGAAGGCGGACGCGGCCTGTTTGCGCTGTGGATCCCCGGTGCCCGGCCCGAGGCTGGACAGGGGCGCTGGCTGCGTGGCGTGTTCGGCGCGCGCGCGCACCTCGCGGTGGAACTGCACCGCGACCGCGACGACGCCGAACGCCTGCGCCAGCTCCTCGAGCTGGCCGATGCGCTGGACCTGCCGGTGCTGGCCAGCGGCGACGCGCACATGGACGTGCGCCGCCGCCGCGTGCTTCAGGACACCATGACCGCGATCCGCCACAACCTGCCGCTGGCGGAATGCGGCGCGCGCCTGTTCCGCAACGGCGAACGCCACCTGCGCACGCGCCGGGCACTCGCCAACATCCATACCGCGCCGCTGCTGGAAGCCGCTGCCGCGCTGGCGCGGCGCTGCACCTTCGAGCTCAGGCGCGATGTCCGCTACGACTACCCCGCCGAACTGGTGCCCGACGGCCATACCCCGGCCTCCTGGCTGCGGGCGCTGACCGAGGCGGGCATGCGCCGGCGCTGGCCCGGCGGCACGCCCCCGGCGGTGGCCGCGCAGATCGAGCAGGAACTGGCCCTGATCGCCGAGCTGGGCTACGAAGCTTTCTTCCTCACCGTCGATGACATCGTCCGCTTCGCCGACTCGCGCGGCATCCTCTGCCAGGGGCGCGGTTCCTCGGCGAACTCGGCGGTGTGCTTCGCGCTGGGCATCACCGCGGTCGACCCCGCCGAGACCCGCCTGCTGATCGCCCGCTTCCTGTCACGCGCGCGCGACGAGCCGCCGGACATCGACGTGGACTTCGAGCACGAGCGCCGCGAGGAAGTGATCCAGTACGTCTATGGCAAGTACGGGCGCACCCGCGCGGCGCTCGCGGCCACCGTGATCCGCTACCGCGGCAAGAGCGCAGTGCGCGACGTCGCCCGCGTGTTCGGCCTGCCGCCGGACCAGATCGCGCTGCTGGCCGGCTGTTTCGGCTGGGGCAATGGCGGCACGCCGATGCGCGAGCGGCTGGCCGATGCCGGCTTCGACCCGGACAACCCGCTGGTGGCCCGGGTGCTGGCCCTGGCCGGGATGCTGGAAGGCAAGCCGCGGCATCTCTCGCAGCACGTCGGCGGCTTCGTGATCGCCGATGCGTCGCTGTCGACGGTGGTGCCGGTGGAGAACGCGGCCATGCCCGACCGCACCATCATCCAGTGGGACAAGGACGACCTGGAGACCATGGGCATGCTCAAGGTCGACTGCCTGGCGCTGGGCATGCTGACCTGCATCCGCAAGGCCGCCGACCTGGTCGGACGGCACCGGGGCTTCGACTTCGACATCGCGCGCATCCCGCCAGGCGACCCGACCACCTACGCGATGCTGCAGGCCGCCGATACCGTCGGCGTGTTCCAGGTCGAGTCGCGCGCGCAGATGAGCATGCTGCCGCGCCTGCGTCCGCGGACCTTCCACGACCTCGTGGTGCAGGTCGCCATCGTGCGTCCCGGGCCGATCCAGGGCGGCATGGTGCACCCCTACCTGCGCCGGCGCATGGGCCGGGAAGCGGTGGACTATCCCTCCGAAGGGGTGAAGCAGATCCTCGGCAGCACCCTGGGCATCCCGCTGTTCCAGGAACAGGTCATGGAACTGGTGATGCACGCCGGTTACGACGCCGACCAGGCCGACGGCCTGCGCCGCTCGATGGCGGCCTGGAAGCGCGGTGGCGACATGGAGCCGCACCGCCAGAAGATCCGTGGGCTGATGGAGGGCAAGGGCTATGCCTCCGCCTTCATCGACCAGATCTTCGAGCAGATCAAGGGCTTCGGTTCCTATGGTTTCCCGCAGAGCCACGCGGCCTCGTTCGCCAAGCTGGTCTATGCCAGCGCCTGGTTGAAGCGCCACGAGCCGGCCGCCTTCGCCTGTGCCCTGCTCAACGCCCAGCCGATGGGCTTCTATGCGGCCAGCCAGATCGTGCAGGACGCACGGCGCGGGCATGGGGGGCGCGTCGGCGTGGAGGTGCGGCCAGTCGACGTGGTCCACAGCGACTGGGACAACACGCTGGAAGGCGGGCGCCCGCGCAGCGGCGTGGACGACGGCGGCCAGCCGGCGCTGCGCCTGGGCCTGCGCCAGGTGGAGGGCTTGCCCGAAGCGATGGGGCGGGCGGTGGTCGAAGCGCGTCGCGCGGCGCCGTTCAAGGACGTCCGCGACCTCTGCCTGCGCGCGGGCCTGGACGCGAAGGCCCGCCACGCGCTGGTCGAAGCGGGCGCGCTGGCCTCGCTGGCCGGCCACCGCCACGACGCGCGCTGGCAGGTCGCCGGCATCGAACGGAGGCGCCCGCTGCTGCCGGGCAGTCCGGACGAAGACGCCGTGCACCTGCCCGCGCCCGGCGTCGGCGAGGACCTGCTGTCGGACTACCGCAGCCTCGGCCTGACCCTCGGCGCGCATCCGCTGGCCCTGCTGCGCGACCGCCTGCGGCCCTTGCGCGTGCAGGACTCACGCCAGCTGCATGCGCTGCCGCACGGGCGCGGCGCGCATGCCGCCGGCCTGGTCACCCAGCGCCAGCGCCCGGCCACCGCCAAGGGCACGATCTTCGTCACCCTCGAGGACGAGCACGGCATGGTCAACGTGGTGGTCTGGCCGGATGTCGCGCAGCGGCGGCGCAAGGCCTTGCTGGGCGCGCGCCTGCTCGCCGTGCGCGGTCGCTGGGAGCAGGTGGACGACGTGCGCCACCTGATCGCGCGCGACCTGCAGGACCTCAGTCACCTGCTCGGCGAACTGCCGGCGGCCTCGCGCGATTTCCGTTGAGGCGGCGCATCAGAACCCTTCCAGCACGATCTTCCCGCGCGCCTTGCCGCTCTCGACGTGCGCGTGCGCGCGCCGCAGGTTGGCCGCGTTGATGGTGCCGTAATGCTCGCCCAGGGTGCTGCGCAGGGTGCCGTCGTCGACCCGTCGCGCCACCTCGTCCAGCAGCGCGTGCTGTGCGGCGATGTCGGCGGTCTGGAACAGCGAGCGGGTGAACATGAACTCCCAGTGCAGCGACACGCTCTTGCGCTTGAGCTTGCCGATGTCGATCGCGTCGGTGGCCGGGTCGTCGATCAGGCCGATGCGGCCCTGCGGCGCCACCAGCGTGGCGAGCGCCTCGAAATGCTGGCCGGTCTGGGTCAGGCTGGCGATGTAGCGCGGTGCCTCCAGGCCGTGGCGCTCGAACTCGGCGTCCAGCGGCTTCGCATGATCGACGACATGGTGTGCACCGAGTTCCCGTACCCACTCCGCGGTTTCCGTGCGCGATGCCGTGCCCACCACAGTCAGCGCCGTGAGCCGGCGCGCGAGCTGGACGAGGATCGAACCCACGCCGCCGGCCGCACCGACCACCAGCAGGGTGTCGCCCTGGCCGCCACCGCGCGGCACGCCGAGGCGGTCGAACAGCAGCTCCCAGGCAGTGATCGCGGTCAGCGGCAATGCCGCCGCCTCCGCATCACCCAGCGTGCGGGGCGCCAGCGCCACGATGCGTTCATCGACCACGTGCAGTTCGGCATTCGCCCCCGGACGGTCGATCGCGCCGGCGTACCAGACCCGGTCGCCGGGCTTGAACAGGCGCGCATCGGGACCCGCTGCGCGTACGGTGCCGACGACGTCCCAGCCCAGCACCTTCGCTTCGCCATCGGGTGGCGCAACGCCGCGCCGGACCTTGGTGTCGACTGGATTGACCGCGATCGCCTTCACCTCGACCAGCAGTTCACGTCCGGCGGGCGAGGGCGCCGGCAGCTCGAGGTCGAGCAGGGCGTCCGGATCATCGATGGGCAGGGAATTGCGGTAGCCGACGGCTTTCATGGCGTGGGGTCCGGAGACGTGGGGAGGGACAGCATAGTGCGGCCGCTAGGAATTCGGTCGCCCCGTCCGGACATCGTGTAGGGCGTCGGGTATAGGATCGGCCCATTGATTCCAAGGGGACGGTGGATGCTGATCGGAACGTGGACTTTCACCAGAGAGGGTGTCGCGCGTTCACAGGCGCATTGTTGTGCGGTATGGACAGGGATGCTGACGTTGGTGATCGGCTTGGGGAGCATCTTCATGCCGCCTGTCGTGATGGCGGACGAAGGTGGGCAGGGGATCGAAAGCGCCTCTGCGTCGCCAGTCTTCCGCTGGCCCGGGGGCCGTCGCGCCGCGATCAGCCTCGCTTACGACGACGCGCTCGATACACAGCTCGACGTGGCGGCGCCGGCGCTGGACCGGCACGGCTTCAAGGCGAGCTTCTACCTGACGGTCGCGAATCCGGCGATGCGGGAGCGACTGGAAGAATGGCGCGCGCTGGCGGTTTCCGGCCATGAACTCGGTAACCACAGCCTGTTCCACGCCTGTTCGGGCTCCGGTTCCGGCCGTGGCTGGGTCCTGGCCCATCGTGACCTCGATCGCCAGCCGGTCGCACGCGTGCAGGACGAGGTCCGTCTGGCGAACACGGTGCTGATGGCGCTCGACGGCCGGCGCGACCGTACCTTCACCGTGCCATGCGGCGACCGCGAAGCCGCCGACGGCGACTACGTCGAAGGCCTGCGCGGCGACTTCACGGCGATCAAGGTGATGGGGGGCGGGGTCGTGGCCGACATGGCGGCCCTGGACCTGCATGCGGTGCCGGTGGCCGCGCCCGTCGGGACCAGCGGCGAGGCACTGATCGCGATCGTCGAAGAGGCGGCGGCACGGGGCACGATGGCCAACCTGACGTTCCACGGGATCGGCGGCGACCACCTGGCGGTGTCGCGCGAGGCCCATGACGCCCTGCTGGCGCACCTCGCCGCGCATCCGGACATCTACTGGGTGGAGACGTTCATCGCCATCGCCGGGCACGTGCGCGCCCAGCGCGAGGGCGTTGCGGCGACCGCGCCGTCGCCGTGAGCCTTCGCGCCGCCATCCACCTGGTCCTGCATGCCGCGGTGCCCGCCCTGCTGGCGTGGCTGTTCTGGCGCGACCGGTTCGGGCGCGCGTGGATGCTGATGCTCGCCGGATGGCTGATCGACCTCGACCACCTGCTGGCCGATCCGGTGTACGCGCCCGACCGCTGCAGCATTGGCTTCCACCCCTTGCACACCACGCCCGCCATCGCGGCGTACGGCCTGATGACGCTGCCGCGCAAGACCCGTCTGCTGGGGATAGGGCTGCTCGTGCACGTCGCGCTGGATGCGGTGGACTGCCTGTGGATGCGTTGCGCCTGAGCGGGTACGGTGACAGCAGCACGCATCGCCACTACCCTTTGCCGGGACCGCCCCTGAAATCCACCAGCACAGCGGAATCCCCCCATGTCCCTGTCGGAGTTCACCCGCTTCCTGAGCCAGTCGCCCGAGCCCGGCGTCGTCGACATCGTCGTCGACAGTACCGAGCGCGATGGCGCGGCGGTGCCCGTCCTCGTGATCGGCCTGTACCGGCCTGCGGATGGCACGTCCATCGCCGAGGCCGCGCGCATGGCCTATGACAACGGCGACGACGGTTTCTTCTACGACGAACTCGAGTTGACCGACGATTGCGAGGATGTCGAGGTCGCCGAGTTCTATCCGCGCTGGCCCCATGAGCGCGACAAGGGCGACGCCGCGCTGATGCACGCCCTGTGCGAGGCGATCCCGCGCCCGGCCGATGGAAACGTCCGGCGTACCTACCTGTTCCACCACGTCGACGACCAGCCCTATCTCAACGTGCTGACCGGCAAGCCCTTCGCGCTGCGCGGCTGATCCGCGAGGCTGGAAAAGCCGGTGCGCCGTCCCCATTCCCGGGGAATCCCACTTCCGAGCCCGTCACCATGTCCACTCTCCTGATCACCGGCGCCAACCGTGGCATCGGCCTGGCCCTGGCACGTCTCCATGCCGCGCGCGGCGATACCGTCATCGGCGCGTGCCGCGCCAGCAGCGAGGCCCTCGAGGCCACTGGCGCACGTGTCGAAACCGGCGTGGATGTCGCCGATGGGGCCAGCCTCGAAGCCCTGTCGCGCCGCCTGGGCGACATCCGCATCGATACGCTCGTCTGCAACGCCGGCGTACTGGAGCGCGAGGTGTTCGGCGAGATCGACGCCGCGGCGATCGAAGGGATGCGCCGGCAGTTCGACGTCAATGCGCTGGGTCCCTTGCGGACCGTGCAGGCGCTCTCGGGGCACCTCGGCAAAGGCGGCAAGGTCGGGATCATCACCAGCCGGATGGGCTCGATGGCGGACAACGGATCCGGCGGCTACTACGGCTACCGGGCGTCCAAGGCGGCGGTGAACGCGATCGGCCGCTCGCTCGCGCGGGACCTGCAGCCACGCGGCATCAGTGTGTTCCTGCTGCATCCGGGCTTCGTGTCCACCGACATGGTCAACAACGCCGGGGAGATCAGTGCCGATGCCTCCGCGGCGCAACTGGCGGAACGGCTCGACACGCTGGGCGAAGCCGAGAGCGGCAGCTTCTGGCATGCCAATGGCACCCCCTTGCCCTGGTGAGCCCGCAGGCCCCCAGGGCCCGGGCCCTTGATGGGATGCTCACGCGGGCTCCGGCACAGTGCCGCTGAATCCAACAGGCTGCGGGAGAACACGATGCGCGTTGCATTCCGTCAATCGATCGTCCGGGCGGTCGCCCTGGCCGCTTCGCTGGCCCTGCTGGCCGCGTGCAACAGCATGCCACCGACGCCCGAGAAGCAGGACGTGGCCTCGATGGAAATGAGCGTCGAGGGCCGCGTGACGCACGTCGACTCCTCGTCGCGCGTGATCACCGTGACCGACGAGACGGGCTACGCGATCGAGGTCGAGGCCGGCCCGGACGTGCGGAACTTCGACCAGATCCGGGTGGGCGACACGGTCGGCGTGCGCTACCTGACCGCGCTCGCGGTGGGCGTGCAGCATGCCGGCGATGCCAAGCCGGGCGTGTACGAGACCTCCGACGAAGACGTGGCGCGGGCGGGCGAACGGCCGTACCGCGGCCAGACCAAGGTGACCACCATCGTGGCCCCGATCACCGCGGTCGATGTCGCCAACCACACCATCACGGTGCAGGGACCGCAGGGCAAGGAGTGGACGTTCTACGTCGAAAAGCCCGAGAACCAGGCACGGCTCGCCACGCTGGAGCAGGGCGACATGCTGCAGGTGTCCTACATCACCGCGCTGGCGGTCGGCGTCGAACGCCGCTGACCGACTGCTTCACCTGCGCGTACGGGCCGGCTCCTGCCGGCCCGTTCCGTTTTGCACGGTCGCCGCGGCGGGCTCAAGCAGGTTGCGCGCCCACCCGCTCCCGTTCCCGGTCCATGTCGCGGACCGGACGCACTTCGATCCGGCCCGTGCGCGACCAGGGAAACTGCCCGGCGATCCTCAGGGCTTCGTCCATGTCGGCCGCTTCCACGAGGTTGAAGCCCGCGAACACCTCGCGCGTTTCCGCGAACGGCCCGTCGGTCACGCTCAGCCGTCCCTCGCGCTGGCGCAAATGGCGCGCGGTCGCGGCGGGCTCAAGTTGCTGCGAGTCGAGCAGCACGCCCTCCGCCCGGAGTGCGTCCGCCTTGTGCAGGCAGCCACGCATCATGGCGTCGTACTCGCCTTCCTCCAGTGCGTCGACGAGCGTGTCGTCGGTGTGGATCATGATCAGGAACTTCATGGAAACCCTCGTCCGTGTCGATGCCGGCAAGCGCGGTTCGTCGACAGCATAGGCCCTGCCGGTCTCACCGGGCGGGATCACGCCTGACACTGTCCCATGGCCGGGAAAAACCGTCCTCCGGCCGCCCCTTCCGCCCGACTCGCCGGCCCGCTACCGTGGGCGCGCCACGATATCCCTGCCAGGAGGCTTCGCACGCGCATGTCCGCGATCATCGACGTCAGGGCCCTGACGAAGACCTACGCCTCGGGTTTCCAGGCCCTGAAGGGCATCGACCTGCAGATCCACAAGGGCGAGGTCTTCGCCCTGCTCGGCCCGAACGGTGCCGGCAAGACGACCCTCATCAGCATCATCTGCGGCATCGTCAATCCCAGCGGGGGCACGGTGGTCGCGGATGGCCACGACGTGGTCCGCGATTACCGCGCCGCACGCCGGAGGATCGGCCTGGTGCCCCAGGAGCTGTCGACGGATGCCTTCGAGACCGTGTGGGCGACGCTGCGCTTCAGCCGGGGCCTGTTCGGCCGACCTCCCGATGACGCGCACCTCGAGAAGGTGCTGCGTTCGCTCTCGCTGTGGGACAAGAAGGATACGAAGATCAGCGCGCTGTCGGGCGGCATGAAGCGGCGCGTGCTGATCGCCAAGGCCCTCGCCCACGAACCGGAGATCCTGTTCCTGGACGAACCCACGGCCGGCGTCGACGTCGAACTTCGCCACGACATGTGGCAGCTGGTGCGCCAGCTGCGCGCGGATGGCGTGACCATCATCCTGACCACGCACTACATCGAGGAGGCCGAGGAGATGGCCGACCGCATCGGCGTGATCAACCACGGCGAGCTGGTCCTGGTCGAGGACAAGGCCACGCTGATGCGCAAGCTCGGGAGGAAACAGCTGACCCTGAGCCTGCAGGAGCCGCTCGCGACCCTGCCCGACGACTTCGCCGGCCTGCCGCTGGATCTGGCCGACGACGGGCAATCGCTGGTCTACACCTTCGACGTGCAGTCGGAGGAGACCGGCATCGGGCCGCTGCTGCGCCGGCTCAACGCACACGGCATCGACTTCCGCGACCTGCACTCCAGCGAAAGTTCGCTGGAGGAGATCTTCGTCAGCCTGGTGCGGCAGGCACGCGAACCGGCCCGCCCACGGGAGGCCGACCGATGAGCCGGGTGCCGATCAACGTGCATGCGATCAAGGCGATCTACCGCTTCGAGATGGCCCGCACCTTCCGCACGCTCGGCGAGAGCATCCTGTCGCCGGTGCTGTCGACGTCGCTGTACTTCATCGTGTTCGGCGCGGCGATCGGTTCACGCATGGGCGACATCGAAGGCGTGAGCTACGGCGCCTTCATCATCCCCGGCCTGATCATGCTGTCGCTGCTGGGCGAGAGCATTTCGAACGCGTCGTTCGGGATCTACATGCCGAAATGGGCCGGGACGATCTACGAACTGCTCTCGGCGCCGGTATCGTCGGTGGAAGTGGTGATCGGCTACGTGGGCGCGGCGGCGACCAAGTCGCTGATGCTGGGCCTGCTGATCCTGGCGACCGCGCGACTGTTCGTGCCCTATGAGATCGCGCATCCGGTCTGGATGCTGGCGTTCCTGGTGTTGACCGCGGTGAGCTTCAGCCTGTTCGGCTTCATCATCGGTCTGTGGGCCGACGACTTCCAGAAGCTGCAGGTGATCCCGTTGATGGTCGTGACGCCGCTGACCTTCCTGGGCGGTGCGTTCTATTCGATCAGCATGCTGCCGCCGCTCTGGCAGAAGATCACGCTGTTCAACCCGGTGGTGTACCTGATCAGCGGATTCCGCTGGAGCTTCTACGGGGTGGCGGACGTCAACGTGGGCGTGAGCCTGGCGGCGGTGATCGGTTTCCTGGTCGCGTGCCTCGCCGTCGTGGGCTGGATCTTCCGGACGGGGTGGCGGCTGAAGAGCTGACGCGCCTTCAGCCTTCGAATGCGGCCTCGATCTCTTCCAGCCTTCGTCCGCGCGTCTCCACGCCCGCGCGTGCCAGCATCACGCCCGACACCGCCATCGGTACCGCGACCAGCAGGGCGGACAGCGCGAACAGCCCGAAGAACCCGGCCACCCCGAGCAGCGCACCGATGATGCCGCCGGCCTTGGAGCTTGCCGCCACGATCCCGGATCCGGTGCCGCGCAGTCGCACCGGATAGATCTCCGCGGCATAGGGCACCAGCATCGCGACCACGCCGCTGAGGCTGACCAGCAGCGCGGCCGTCACCGCCGACAGCGCGGTATCCGAGCGCACGCCCAGCATGCCCATCGCGAAGAAAGCCAGCATCGACAGCGTGCTCAACGCCACGAACAGGACCAACGCACCAAGGCTCGACCAGCGGTGGTAGAGCACGATCACGACCGCGATGCCGGGCAGTGCCCACAGCGCCGAGCGCGCGATCAGCGCACTGGCCCGCGCGCCTTCCAGGCCCAGTTCGACCAGGTTGACCGGCAGGAACAGCAGGAAGCCGAAGTTCGCCACGCCCCACGCCAGCCCGCACGCGACCAGGGCACGGGTGATCGCCGCATGTGGGCCGCGAAGCAACTGCCGCCCCGTGGCCACCGGGTGCCCCTCGTCGATGACGGGCGCGCCGGGATGGCGGGCGTCATCGGGTTCGAGCCGTCGTGAGAACGCTTGCAGCACGGCCCGCGCCCGCTCCGGCAGGCCGACGCTGGAGAGGAAGCGCGGCGACTCCGGGATCCAGCGGTTCAGCAGGATCACCAGGATGCCCGTGGGCAGGCCCAGCAGCCACAGGACGCGCCAGCTCATCAGTGGCTCGAGCAGCGCCGCCGCCCCGGCGGCGACCAGGTAGCCGACCGAGGTGCCAAAGCCACCGAGCGCGACCAGCAGCCAGCCCCGGTGCGCCGCCGGGATGGTCTCCGCCATCAGGGTGAACACGATCGGCAGCATGCCGCCGGCCGAGAGCCCCATCAGGAAGCACATCGCGAGGTTCCATTCGAAGGTCGGCATCGCACCGCAGATCGCCGTCCCGATGAACATCAGTGCCGACAGCAGGATCGCCGCGCGGCGGCCCGACAGGTCGGCAATGCGCCCCCATATGATCGAGCCAAGCGTCGTGCCGGTCAGCGCGACCAGCGGCAGCAGGCCGGCGGTCTGTGTGCCGATCCCATATTCCAGGCGCATGCCGGGCAGCACGAAGCCCAGCGTCGCCGGCTTCATCACGTCCACCACCAGGGCCACCGCGAGCACCGTGACCAGGGTCCAGTGCGCGCGGTTGAGCGGCTCGCCATCGGCGACGTGGAAGTTCACCCGTCCGCCGGCATCGTGCATGGCGGCCCGCATCAGGTGCAGGCGCGGCATCAGGCCATGGGCGGCAAGGAGCAGGCCGACGGGGATCGCCGCCATCCCCAGCCACATCTCCATGGACATCGGCATGCCCACCATCTGCCAGTGGGTGTGACGCCCCATCATGAACATCGGGCCGTGCGCCAGCACGCCGGCCACGATCAATGCGCAGCCGGCCCAGAAGGCGATCGGGTGGTGGAACGCAACGCCTTCGCGTCGCATGGGCGCGGCCCGGGCGGGGGCTCAGGTCTCGTCGTTGCCGGCCGCCGGGGTCAGGTACCAGGCTTCGACGGTCCCCTTCGACTTCATCGTCATCGGCTGCCCGCGGCGGTCCAGCGCCTTGCCGACCGACATCCGCACCCAGCCCTCGCTGATGCAGTATTCCTCGACGTTGTGCCGCTCGATGCCATTGAAGCGGATGCCGATGCCACGCTCCAGCAGGGCTTCGTCGTAGAACGTGCTGCGCGGGTCATTGGACAGGCGGTCGGGCGGGGTGTCGGACATGGTGCGGCCTGGCGGCGGTCATGGAGCGGGCGCACAGCATACCGCGCCCGGGATGCGCACCGTGCTACCAGCTGTCCTCGAGCATGCGTGGCCGGCAGGCCATCAGGCCACCGATGGCGAGCACGAACAGGCACCCGGCCAGGAAGGCGAAGGGCAGGACCCAGGCCCCCGTGGCGTCGTGCAGCCAGCCGAACACCAGCGGGCCGGCGCAGCTGAGCGTGTAGCCGACGCCCTGGGTGAAGCCCGACAGCGCCGCCGAGCCCCCCGACGTCCGGCTCCGCAGGTTGATCAGGACCAGCGACAGCGGGAAGGTGCCGGGGCCAAGGCCCAGCAGGGCCACCCACAGCAGGGGCGCGGCCATCGGCGCCCACAGGAGGCCGGCGAAACTGGCGACGAAACAGGCCAGGCAGGCGGCCACGACCGGCCAGGGGTTGCGCATGCGCACCGCCAGCAGCGGCATGACCAGGCCGGTCAGCAGGCCGAGGGTCGAGAACAGCGCGACCATGCTGCCCCCGAATGCGGGACGGGCGCCGGCCGAAGCAAACAGGGCGGGCAGCCAGGTGAACATCGAGTAGGTCACCAGCGAGGTCATGCCGAACATCAGCGCCAGCCCCCACGCCACCGGCGATCGCCAGGCGCGGCCGCTGGGGTCGGGGTGGGCGAGTTCGGGCGCGGCGTCCGCTGCGGTCTCGGCTCCCTCCCGCACCCCGGCCAGGGCGCGGGCCGACGGCGGACAGGCGTCGGGCGCGACCCGTGCTTGCCGATCCAGCCACAACACCCCGAGCCAGGGCAGCGTGGCGGCCACGGCCACGAGGCTCCATGCCGCCAGCGACAGCCGCCAGCCCACCGCGTCCGCCAGCGGAACCGCGGCGAGGGCCGGCAGGATGGTGCCGAGCTGGAGCAGGGTGATGTAGCCCGTACTGACCTGGCCGACGCGGTCACCGAAATAGCGCTTCACCAGCGGGGGCAGCACCACGTTGCCGATGCCCATGCCCGACAGCGCCAGCGCCGAGGCAGCGAGCAGCGTGCCCGTGCCGGGGGCGAGACCGCGTCCGAGCAGTCCGCCGGCGGCCAGCACCATCGACAACAGGGCGGTGCGCTCAAGCCCGAGGCGATGCGCGATCGAGGGCGTGGCGACACCGAACGCCGCGAAGGCCGCGGTGGGCACCATGCCGAACACGCCCATGGTCGCCGTGCCGAAGCCCAGCGCGTCGCCGATGCGGTCGAGCAGGGGCGTCAGCGAGGTGACCGCGGTGCGGAGGTTGAAGGCCGCCAGCAGGATGCCGGCCAGGACCACCAGGCGCCCGCGCCAGGCGAGCGGCGGAGCCGGGGTGGGAGCGGGGGCGGACGTGGGGTTCACGGCGCCCAGTGTGGCGCCTGCGCCGGGAGACGGACAGCCACCGGGCACGGACACGGCGTTCCGGCCGGATCCGGCAAGGAACGGGTCGCGGTATCAGCCCTTGGCGGGCGGACGGCCCCGCCGGCGGGGACCGCTCGCAGCGCTGCCGTCCCGTGGCTCCGGGAGGCCGACCTTCTTGAGGACCTGGGTGGTCCCGAGGCGTTCGATGTGCCCCCCGGCACCCTCGAAGCGGGCGATGTCGGCGGAAATCCGCGCACTTTCCAGGCGCTTGTGGAGGCTCACGTCGCCGCCTACCGGCTCGCCTGATGGCTTCTCGGACCCTTTGCTGCGCGGCATCGACCGTCCTCCCGTGGCGCTACCACCGGCACGGCGGCCGGCACCGCTCCACCTTGCGCCGCCGGTTGTCGTCGCGGTGTGCACGCGCCCGGTTCAGGGGTGTTCGCCCCGGCCCTGCGCCTTCGCAATGCGGATCACCGCCTTGAGCTGCTCCCGGTCGTGATGGCGCGAGACCGGCATGGCGCCCAGCCGCAGCGCCTGTTCACGCAGGTCGGCGGGGACGTCGTAGTGGGCGCCGCTCGTCTTGTCCTGGAACGCGTGCCGCGGGATCCCCAGCTTCGCCGCGAAGTCATGCAGTTCGTCCAGGGTGTCGGCCATCAGGTGGGCCCAGCGGCGACCGCGCCAGAGGTTCACCGCATCGTCGACGTAGACGGTCATGGGCAGCCCCCGCGGACGGGGGGCTGGATGAATGGCCAGGAGGCGCGGGAGCTGGAAGTGATTGTATCCATGCGCGGAAGGCACTACTGTAGCGGCGCTGCGTTCGTCAAGGGTCACTCTGAATCGTGACCCCGGTGTCGTCGATCCCCTGATCCACCCATCGAGTTTCCGCCTCGTCTGCTCCTTGCAACCAGCGTTACCGCCGCCTCGTGCGGCATCCATTATTGAAAGACTCCAAGGAGCAACACCATGTCCGATCGCGAAACCGGCACCGTCAAGTGGTTCAACGACGCCAAGGGCTTCGGCTTCATCAGCCGTGACAACGGGGAGGACGTGTTCGTCCACTTCCGTTCCATCCAGGGTTCGGGCTTCAAGAGCCTGCAGGAAGGCCAGAAGGTCAGCTTCACCGTCGTGCAGGGCCAGAAGGGCCTGCAGGCGGACGCCGTCGAGGCGCTCTGAGCCCAAATCCTTGCGCCCCCGGGCGCATGCGATCCGAAGCCCGGCGAAAGCCGGGCTTCTTCGTTGTGGGGCTCAGCGCAGCTGCAGTTCCAGTCGTACCTGGCCGTCTTGCGGCACGCCGCGCTGGTCGACGGCGAAGAACAGGCGCGAGGGTTCCAGCGTACCCGGGGCGAGCAGGGCGTCCTGGATCGCCATCGCCCGGTCGCGCCCAAGCGCGGCGAGGGCCGCGTCGTCCACGGCATAGCGGGGCAGCAGCTGGCCTTCGAGCCAGGCGACATCGGCCACCCGGCGCGCCTCCCGCCGTTCCGACCATGAGAGCCCGTCCAGTGCCGCGCGATCGACCTCGGGTGGGGACGGTTTCTCGCCGTTCCGCTCGCGGTACAGGGTTTCCAGGACGTCCAGCCGTTCCTTGCTGTCCATCGCGGCGTAGCGTTCGGCGGCCTCGCCGGGCGCCTGTCCGGCCGCCGCCATGGCCGCGTGGAACGCAGCGAGCTGCATCGCCTGGGCATCCAGCGCATCGCCGGGTCCGGTCGGGATGTCGAGGTGCAGGCCGGGCCGCTCGCCCAGGCCCTGGGCCAGCGCCGCCAGTGCCTCGCCCGAACCGGCGGGCAGCGCCGCGCTGCCGGGTGCGAAGTCGATGTGGCGGGCCTCCTCGGCGCCGTCGAACAGCGAGCCGAGGAAGCGGAACGGCGCCGTCGCGACCTTGGTGATCACGTTGACGATCGCGTCCCAGACCAGCGGGCCCAGGCGGAACTCCGGATCGTCGATGCTGCCGCCGACGGGCAGGTCGATCTCGATCACGCCATCGGCGTCCTTCAGCAGGGACGTGCCCAGCCTGACCGGCAGCGAGACCTTGTCCTTGCTGCCGGTCGCCTCGCCCCACTCGAGCTGGTCGACGACCACGTGGTGGTCGGCCTGCAACTGGCGGTCCTCGATCCGGTAGTGCAGCTCGGTACTCAGCTTGCCCTTGGCGATCGAATAGCCCGCCCAGCGCCCGGAGTAGGGGTTGAAGATCGGCAGCTCGATGTTGCTGAAGGCCATGGCCACGTCGGTGTGGCGGTCCCAGGCCCCGATGCGGGTCTCGCCCCGGATGCGTACCGGCGAGTAGCGGTTGACCACCTGGCCCTGCAGGTCGATCCGTGCCCGGCGACCGCGTCGTGTCTCCAGGCCGGTGACGGTGCCGCGCAGGGCCCCGACCTCGGCGTGGAACTCGGGGTCGATCGAGCGATCGGAGAAGTCCAGCGTGCCGCCGTCCAGGCGCAGCGCGTCGATGCGGACCGGCATCATCGACGCCATGCCGGCGCGCAGCTGCTGGCCGGCGTTCTCCCCGCCCAGCAGGCGGACCAGGTTGATGCTGCGATCCGGGGCGATGGCCACGCGGGCGAAGGGCGCCTGCACGCGCGCATTGCGTACCGACAGCGAATCCGGCGCGTAGGTGAAGTCGACGCCTTCGACCTCGAGTTGCCGCCACGACAGGAACGGCCGGCGGTTGGCCGCTTCGACCAGCTCAAGGCCCTGGACCGTCGCGTCGCCGCTGAAGCGCAGGCGTGGTTCGCCACTCCCGCCGGGGCGCAGGGCGACGGTGCCGCGGGCACTGGCCGAGCCGGACCCGATGCCGACGGTATGCACCTGCGGGATGTACCCACGCACGTCGTCCAGCGGGATGGTGCCGACGTCGACCTCAAGGTCGGTACGGAACGCGTGCAGGACCACGTCGCCGCGGGCGCTCAGCGGCGCGGCCCCGTTGAGGGTCGCGGTGACGTCGATCGAAATCGGCTGCGACAGGTCCAGCGAGACCGGCGTGGCGGCCAGCGACGTCGATGCCAGCCGGAATGTCGCATGGGGCGTGACCATCCGGTCCTCGAAGTCGATCGTCCCCTCGCTCACTTCGATGCGGCCGACGTCGATGGACCAGTGGTGGCGTCCGGGGTCGGCGATCATCGCCGCCCGCTTCGACGAGCTTGGCGTGGGTGGGTGCTCGAACAGCCGCACCACATTCAGGTGGCCATCGGGCTCGCGCCAGAACGTGCCCTGCAGGCCGCGTGCCTCGACACGTGCGACCGTGATCGTGCGCTCTGGAAAGGCCAGCCGGGTGCCGTACAGGGTGGCGGCCGGTACGGTCACCCAGTCGGACTCGACGTCGCGGGCCCGGATGCCCAGGGCGTCGACCCCCAGTTCGGGGATGTCCGCCTCGAGGCGGATGCCTTCGCCCCTCGTCGCCCCGAACCGCCAGTGGCCGGCCAGCCGGGCCTGGCCGCCGGTCAGGGTCATCGGCAGGTAATCGCTGAGGAAGGCATAGACGCTGGTGGCCTGCAGCGCTTCGACCTCGATGCCGCCCTCGGCCTGGAGGGGCCGCAGCGACAGGCGGCCGTCCAGGCGCAGGGTCTCGCCCGCCTCGCTGGCAGTCGACAGGCGGAAGCCGCCGCCTTCGGGCGAGGTATGGAAGTCCTTCAGGACGAAGTCGATCGGCGTCAGCGAGGTGGTCGGCTCCAGCGAACGGGAGTGGTCTGCCACTTCGATGCGCCCGCCCGATACGACCAGCGATTGCAACCAGGCCGCCGGTACCTTGAGCTCATGCTCGCCGGGCGGCAGCAGTTCCGCCAGGTTGAGCGAGCCGTCCTCGCGGACGATCGCCTGGACGAACGGCGCTTCGATCCGGACGTCGCGCAGGTTCCACCGGCGTTGCCACAGCGACGCCAGCTGCAGGTCCGCGGCCACGTGGCCGGCTGCGACCATGGGGGCGGACGGGTCGTCACCGATCGCGAGGTCGCGAAGTTCGATCGTCAGGAGGAAGGGGTTGACCTTGATCTCGCCCAGCGCGAGCGTCTTGCCGAGTGCCTGGTCGACGTAGGACGTCGCCTGCGAGCGGATCACCTTGGGCGCGAGCCAGAACCCGCCCAGCGCGTACAGGCCGACCGCGAGCAGGACGAGCAGCGGACTCCATACCAGCGGTTTGCGTAGCAGCCCCATCGCCAGCCCCTGCGACATGCCGTTGTCCGTCGGGGCCCGCTTGATCGCGCCGCCTCCTGCCCCCACGTCGTCCATTAAGTTGCCACGCCATGGCCGCTGCTGCCTTCACGGGACCTTGATATGACCGACACCCCGCGTATCCGCATCGATTTCGTCTCCGACGTGGCCTGTCCGTGGTGCGCGGTCGGTCTGGGCGCGCTGGAGCGCGCCATCGAGCGGGTCGGCGACGAGGCCGAGGTCGAGCTGCATTTCCAGCCCTTCGAACTGAATCCGCAGATGCCGCCCGAGGGCGAGGACGCGGACAGCCACCTGGCCGCGAAGTACGGCCTGTCGCCCGCGCAGCTGGAACAGAACCGGCAGGTGCTGCGTGAGCGGGGCGAGGCGGTCGGGTTCCGCTTCGGTACGCGCAGCCGCATCGTCAACACCTTCGACGCACACCGCCTGCTGCACTGGGCCGGCGAGCAGTCGCCGGGGGGGCAGCGGGCGCTGAAGCACGCGCTGCTGCAGGCCTACCAGGGCGACGGCCTGGACGTCTCGAAGCCGGAGGTGCTGCTCGGTGCGGTAGCGGCGGCCGGCCTCGACGTGGCGGCCGCGCGCGCGGTGCTGGACACGGGCGCGCATGCCGAAGCCGTCCGCGAGCGCCAGGCCCATTACGCGTCGCGCGGGATCCGGGCGGTGCCGTCGGTGATCTTCGAGGATCGCCACCTGGTGCAGGGCGGCCAGCCGGTGGAGGTCTTCGAGCAGGCGCTGCGGCAGATCGCGAAGGCCAGGCGCACCGCCTGAAGGCCAGGCTCAGACCCGCGCGATGCGGACGATCCGGTCCACCCAGACATCGTAGGTCCCGGCGGTTTCCGGCGCTTCGAGCGCCGGGTCCTCGATCCGCACGATGGCATTCATGCCTTCGTTGCCGTGGCCGTCCTCGAACACCTGCATCGTCGGCCGCGCCGCGACCGTGCCGCGCACCATGCCGCCGTCGTCCAGCGTCAGCTCGACATGGGCATCGTTGGGCAGTCGGGCGATCAGCGCCTCCAGGCGGACGATCTCCGCGCGGTCGGTATGGATGCGCTCTGCGAGCTTGCTCATGGCGAACTCCACGGGGGGTGCTCCGGAAGGGAGACTAGCGCCGCACGTGCAAGGTCGCGGTGAAGGCGTGGCGGTGCCGTTGCCCGTTCAGGCACCAGGTGCCCGGGCGCTTCAGTCGAGCAGCGGTGCCAGCACCGGCCAGACGTGGTCTCGAAGGGCCGGCTGTGCCGCGGCGACCGGGTGCAGGTTGTCGGCTTGGAAGGCGTCGCGGTCGGTGGCGATCGGCTCAAGCAGGAAGGGGACGAAGGCCAGCCCGTGTTCGTCCGCCAGCGCGGCGTAGTTGCCGGCGAAGCCCTCGGTGTAGGTGCGGCCGAGGTTCGGGGGCATGCGCATCCCCACCAGCAGGACCTTGGCGCCTGCCGCCTGTGCGGCGACGATCATGCGTTCCAGGTTCGCGCGGCTTTGCGCCAGGGGCAGGCCGCGCAATCCGTCGTTGGCGCCCAGTTCGATTACCAGGACCGACGGCGCGTGGCGTGCCAGCGCAGCCTCGATGCGCGACGCCCCGCCGGCCGTGGTCTCGCCGCTGATGCTGGCATTCACCACCGACCAGCCGGGATGCGTCCGCGCGATGCGCGCCGCGGTCAGCGCCACCCAGCCCTGCGATTCCGCCAGGCCGTACGCAGCCGAGAGCGAATCGCCCATCACCAGCACCGTCGGGCGGTTGGCAGCCTGCGCCAGCACGGGCAGGCACAGGCACGCGAGCAGCAGGGCGCCGCGTGCCCAACCGATGGCCCATTGAACCCGATGGCCGATTGCCGCATATCGTGTCGATACGTCCGGGTTGTCGTCGCGATGCATCGGCGCCTCCATCCAGTCTCTGCTGATCATGGGAATCATCATGGCCGACGCCACCGCACCGCAAGCTGAAACCCCCGTCCTCGCCGTCGATGCGCTGGGCAAGCACGTCACCCTGCCCGATGGCGAGCTGACCATCCTCGAGGACGTCGGCTTCATCGTCGCGCCGGGGGAGACGGTGGCCATCGTCGGTGCCTCGGGGTCCGGAAAGAGCACGCTGCTCTCGCTGATGGCGGGCCTCGACGTACCGAGTCGCGGCGTCGTGCGCCTCGATGGCACCGAGCTGTCGGCACTGGACGAGGACGGGCGCGCGCGGGTCCGCGGCGAGAAGGTGGGCTTCGTGTTCCAGAGCTTCCAGCTGCTGCCATCGCTGACGGCGCTGGAAAACGTGATGCTGCCGCTGGAACTGCGCGGCGACCGCGACGTCGAAGGCCCGGCGCGCGCGATCCTCGAGCGGGTCGGCCTGGGCCAGCGGCTCGGCCACTATCCGCGGCAACTGTCGGGGGGCGAGCAGCAGCGCGTCGCGTTGGCGCGCGCCTTCGTAACCCGGCCGTCGCTGCTGTTCGCGGACGAGCCGACCGGCAATCTCGATACCCACACCGGCCAGGCGGTGATCGACCTGCTGTTCGAGCTCAACGCCGGCGCCGGCACCACCCTGGTGCTGGTGACCCACGACGACCATCTCGCCGATCGCTGCGGCCGGCGGCTGCGCATGGACAGCGGGCGCCTGGTGGCCGACGACCGGCGCCTCGCCGCATGAGGGTGGCGGGCCTGGCCTGGCGCCAGCTGCGGCGCGACCTGCGCGCCGGCGACGTCCGCATCCTGTTCGCCGCGCTGGTACTGGCGGTGCTGGCGGTCACTTCGGTCGGCTTCGTCACCGACCGCGCCGAGCGCGCCTTGTCGATCGAGGCCAACCGCCTGCTCGGCGGCGACGCGCTGGTGCGCGCCGATGCGCCGATCGGGGGCGTGGTGCGCGAGGCGGCGGGAGCGGATGGATTGCGGCGGACCGAGATGCTGGAGTTCGACAGCATGGTCACCGTCGGCGAGGGCGACGCCATGCGCCTGCAACTCAGCGAATTGCACGTGCTGGGCGACGGCTATCCGCTGCGCGGCAGCTTCACCCTGCGCGGCGCGGACGGTGTCGATCGCACGGTCACCGAGGGCCCGGCGGCGGGCACGGCGTGGCTGAGTCGCGCCGGCGCGGATCGCCTGGGCGTCCAGCCGGGCGTCGAGCTGGGCATCGGAGACCTCCGGCTGCGGCTGGCGGGGCTGGTGATCCAGGAGCCGGATGCCTCGATCGACTACTTCAACATCTCCCCCAAGGTCTACCTCAACATGGCCGACCTCGACGCGACCGGCCTGGTGCAGGAGGGCAGTCGCATCGGCTACCGCCTGGCGGTGGCCGGCGACGCGGCGGCGGTCGAGCGCTTCATCGACACGGTCAAGCCGGCACTGGGCCGCGGCCAGCGCCTGCAGACCATCCAGGATGCGCGGCCTGAGGTGCGCTCGTCGCTCGACCGCGCGGGGCGCTTCCTCGGCCTGGCTGCGCTGGTGTCGGTGGTGCTCGCCGCGGTGGCGGTCGCGATGGCCGCGCGCCGGCATAGCGAGCGCCACCTGTCCGGCAGCGCGGTGATGCGTTGCCTCGGCGCGCAGCAACGCACCCTGGTGGCGGTCCACGTCGGCGAGCTGCTGATGCTGGGGCTTGCAGCCTGCACGCTGGGGGTGGCGGTGGCGTTCCTGCTTCAGTGGGGCATCGGCGCCTGGCTGGCACAGCGGCTGGAGATCGACATCCCGCCCGCGACGGTGTGGCCGGCGCTGCGCGGCTATGGGGTCGGGCTGGTGGTGCTGCTGGCCTTCGGTGCGCCGCCGGTGCTGGCCCTGCGGCGGGTGTCTGCATTGCGCGTGTTGCGCCGCGACCTGGATCGCGTCGCGCCTGCGGCCTGGCTGGTCGCGGCCTCGGCACTCGGTGGACTGGCCGCCCTGCTGTGGTGGCAGGCGGGCTCGGCCACCCTGGCTTCGGCGATGCTCGGCGGCCTGCTGGGAACGTTCGCCGTGCTGGCCGTGCTGGCGTGGGGGCTGATCGTGCTCGTGCGTCGCCTGCGGGGACGCCTGCGTGGCAGCCTGCGCTACGGCCTGGCCAACGTGAGCCGACATGCCGGAACCAGCATCGCCCAGGTGAGCGCGCTCGGGCTCGGCCTGATGGCCCTGCTGTTGCTGACCTTCGTCCGCACCGACCTGCTCGACCGCTGGCGCCTGGCGCTGGAGGCCGAAGCGCCCAACCGCTTCATCATCAACGTGCAGCAGGACCAGCTCGACGGCGTACGCGCGTTCATCGAATCCCGCGGTGTCGATGCGCCGACGCTGTTCCCGATGGTGCAGGCCCGTCTGGTCTCGCACAACGGCGAGGCCGTGACCGGCAAGGACTACGCGGAACAGGGCGGCCGCGCCGAACGGATGGCCGAGCGGACCTTCAACCTGTCGGTGGCCGACACGCTTCGCGACGACAACAAGGTCACCGGCGGGACGTTCTGGAGCGGGCCGGTGGCCGATCCTGAAGTCTCGGTGGAGGAGGATTTCGCCCGCGATCTGGGCTGGTCGATCGGCGACCGGATCGGTTTCGACATCGCCGGGCAGCCGTTCGAAGCCCGCATTACCAGCCTGCGCAGTGTCGACTGGGAGAGCTTCCGGCCCAACTTCTTCGTCGTCGCCTCACCCGGGGCGCTCGACGGTTACCCCGCCAGCCACATCACCGCCGTGAACGTGGCTCCCGGCGATGCGCGTTTCACCGCCGAACTGGTGCAGGCGTATCCCAACCTGTCGGTGGTCGATGTCGATGCGGTGCTCGACCAGGTGCGCGGCACGGCCGACCAGGTGTCGACGGTGGTGCAGGTGGTGTTCTGGTTCGCGTTGGCAGCCGGCATCCTGGTCCTCATGGCGGCGGTCAGTGCCAGCCAGGATGAGCGCCTGCAGGAGGGCGCGGTGATGCGCGCGCTGGGCGGCAGTCGGCGCCAGCTCCGCCTGGCGCAGGCGTCGGAGTTCGCGGCGATCGGCCTGCTGTCCGGCACGGTGGCGGCGCTGGCCGCGTCGGTGTTAGCGGGGGTGGTCGCGGTGCAGGTGTTCGACCTGCCCTGGCAGCCGGACTGGAGCATGGCCGCGACGGGTGCGGCGATTGGCCTGGCAGCCGCGGTTTTGGCCGGGCTGTTCGCCACCCGTCGGGTCCTGGACGCCCCGCCCTCGGTGACCCTGCGCGAACTCGACAACTGAGTACGGCACGGGTGGGGCAGGGCGCCGTCTAGAATGGCGGCGTTCTCCCCCCGGATCCTCCCCTGATGCGCAGCGACGCGTCCGACGACGCCCTCACGACCCTTCTGCTGCCCTTCGAACAGGGCCTGCTTGACTGGCCCGCCGACGGCGGCGTGCTGTTCCTCCGCGCCCGGGACGGCTATGCCCTGCATGCGCGCCCGCGCCCGGGACTGATTTGCGAGCAGGGCTTCCGGCCCGAGGCCGAGCGGCTGGAGCGCTCCGGCCTGGTCGTGCGGCAGCCGCCGGAGGACGAGCCGGCGCGGTGGCCGCTGGTGATGCTGCTGCCGCCGCGCCAGCGCGACGAATCGCGTGCGTTGCTGGCGCGCGCGGTCGCGTCCTGCGCGCCGGGCGGACGCGTGCTGGCCTGCGTCCCGAACAACGAAGGCGCGAAATCGGCGGAGGATGACCTGCGCCGCCTCGCCGGACCGGGGCGCGCGCTGAGCAAGCACAAGTGCCGCGCCTTCTGGACCGCGCCGCTCGACGCCCCGCCGGACCCGGCGCTGCTGGCGCAATGGCGCGGCCTCGATGCCGTGCGCCCGGTCGATGGTGGCCGCCGCCTCAGCCGCCCCGGCGTGTTCGCGTGGGACCGGATCGACGCCGCTTCGGCCCTGCTGATCGAACACCTGCCCACGAGCCTCGCGGGCCGCGTCGCCGACCTCGGCGCGGGCGTCGGGGTGCTCGCGCAGGCCGTGCTCGAACGCTGCCCGGGTGTCACCGCGCTCGATCTCTATGAAGCCGAATCACGTGCGCTCGAACTCGCCCGGCGCAACCTCGCCGACGCCCGCGTGCCGGTGGCCTTCCACTGGCACGACGTGACTGCCGGCATCGATGCACGCTTCGACGCGATCGTCATGAACCCGCCCTTCCACGCGCAGGGCCGAGGCGACCGCCCCGACATCGGCCGCCGTTTCATCGAAGTCGCCGCGAGTGCCTTGCGCCCCGGCGGGCGCCTGTGGATGGTCGCCAACCGCCACCTGCCCTACGAGGACGCCCTGGCCGGTGCCTTCGCCGGCGTGCAGGTCCATGCGCAGCGCGACGGCTTCAAGATCGTCGAAGCCACGCGGGCCACCGGACGGCCTCGATGAAGCTCGTACGCCTGATCGCCAACCTCGGTTACGGCAGCCGCAAGCAGGTGGCGCTGATGTTCCGCGAGGGCCGCGTCACCGATCCGGCAGGCGACGTGCTGTACGCCGACGACAAGGTGGAGCACGCCGGCATCCGCATCGATGGCGAGCCACTGGACCCCCCGGCGGGCCTGGTGATCGCCCTGCACAAGCCGGTCGGCTACACCTGCTCCACCCGCGACCCCGGCCGCATCATCTACGACCTGCTGCCGCCGCGCTTTCGCCACCGGTCGCCACTGATGTCGCCGGTGGGGCGCCTCGACCGCGACACGACTGGCCTGCTGCTGATGACCGATGACGGCGCGCTGCTGCACCGGATCATCGCGCCGAAGTCCAACCTGTCGAAGGTCTACGAGGCCAGCCTCACGCAGGACCTGCGCGGCGACGAAGCGGCCCTGTTCGCCAGCGGCACGTTGATGCTGGAGTCCGAGAAGACCCCGCTCGCGCCCGCCGTGCTGGAAGTGCTGGATCCGCGCCATGCGCGACTCACGCTGACCGAAGGCCGTTACCACCAGGTCCGGCGGATGTTCGCCGCCACCGGCAACCACGTCGAAGCCCTGCATCGCAGCCGGATCGGCGGGCTGGGGCTGGATGGCCTGGCGGCGGGCGAGTGGCGCTCTCTCGACGCCGCCGACCTGGGGATCCTGTTCGGCGAGGGCGGATCGGCCTGACGCCGGCGTCCGGACAGGCCCGTCGGCTCAGTCGCCCATCAGGCGATGCCAGCCGTCGAGCCCCAGGCGTTCCAGCGTCGCGATGTTGCGCTCGACGATCACGTCGGGGTCCGGATAGGCGGCCACCGCGCGGTCGATGCTGGCCTCGCGCAGCAGGTGCAGGGTCGGATACGGCGCACGGTTGGTGAAGTTGCCGATGTCGTCAGGTTCCGTGCCGGCGAACTGGTAGTCCGGATGGAAACTGGCGATCTGGATGACGCCGTCGAGGCCAAGTGCCGTCAAGCGCGCTTCGGCGACGTCGAGGAAGTCATTGAAGTCGAGAAAGTCGCCGAGCACCCCGGGATGGACCAGCAGGGTCGTGTCGAGCTCGTCCGGATCCGTCCCGTGCAGGCGCCGGAGTTCCGCATCAAGCGTTTCCAGCAGCGCATCGGGCGTCGTCGCCTCGCTGAGCACGAAGCGCACCTGCTGTTTCACATGCACCGCCTTGGCGAACGGGCACAGGTTCAGCCCGATAACCGCGCGTTCCAGCCAGCGGCGGGTGGTTTCGATGGGGTCCATGTTCACTGAATCGTTCGATCTTTCAGTCGGAGCTTGATTCAAGCGCAGGCAATCTGTCCGGTGTGGGGGTGGGCCTGGCTGAGCAGGACGATTTACACGCCATCGGGCACGTGGGGTGAGTCGAGGGCCCGGGTGGGGAGTGCCATGCAGGACACGCCGTGAACCCCCGCTTCGCGGGTCCGGCCCTCCAGCATAGCCTCCGGGCGTTCCGCTGCGCGCGAAGCGGTGCTTCGCAAGCGCGCAGCTTCACCCATGGGGCTCGGATGCGGCATCCATGCCGCATACGGTCCTGCAAACCCCTCCCCACCCGGACCTTCCGGACGACGCACGAAGCGTCGGTTCCGGCGTCAATCTCAGTCCCGGAAATTCTCGAACTGCAGCGGAAGCTCGAAGTCGCTGCCCTTCAGCAGCGCGATCGCCGCCTGCAGGTCGTCGCGCTTCTTCCCGTTGACCCGCAGCTTGTCGCCATTGATCTGCGAATCGACCTTCAGCTTGGCCTCCTTCAGCGCGGACTGGATCTTCTTCGCCAGCTCACGCTCGATGCCTTGTTTCACCGTCACCTTCTGGCGGGCCCCGGCCAGGTTGGTCTCGATGTCGCCGTGCTCCAGGCAGCGCGCGTCGATGCCCCGCGCGATCAGGCGCGCATTGAGGATGTCGGCCATCTGCTTCAACTGGAAATCGCTCGGCGCCGACTGGGTGATCACACCGTCGTCCAGCGCGAACTTCACATCCACGCCCTTGAAATCGAAACGGTTGCCCAGCTCCCGGTTGGCCTGGTCGACGGCGTTGGTGAGTTCGTGGGTATCCACTTCCGACACGATGTCGAAGGACGGCATGGCGCGCTCCTGGGCAGCTCCGGGGGCGGCAAGCGTACCGCAAGCGGCCGACACACCGTGCAAACCCCCGGGGCCGTAGACTGGGATGCTCACACCCGCGCGAGATGGCCCGATGCACAAGACCCCCGCCTATGCCGCCCCGAATGCCACTTCGCCGCTGGCGCCGTTCACCGTCGAGCGCCGCGATCCGGGGCCGCATGAAGTCCTGATCGACATCCTGTACTGCGGCGTCTGCCACTCCGACATCCACCAGGCCCGCGATGAATGGGGTGGCTCGATCTTCCCGATGGTGCCGGGCCACGAGATTGTCGGCCGCGTGGCCCAGGTGGGCAGCGAGGTGACCCGTCACAAGGTCGGTGATGCCGTCGGCGTCGGCTGCTTCGTCGATTCCTGCCGGACCTGCACCCAGTGCGAGGCGGGCGAGGAGCAGTTCTGCCAGCACGGCATGAGTGCGACCTACAACGGCTATGAGCGCGATGCGATGCATCGCTTCGACCGTACCCGGCCCACCTACGGCGGCTACTCCACCCGCATCACCGTCGACGAAGCCTATGTCCTGCGCATCCCGGACGGGATGCCGCTGGACCGCGCCGCGCCCCTGCTGTGCGCGGGCATCACCACGTACTCGCCGCTCAGGCACCACGGCGTCAAGCCGGGAGACCGGGTCGCGGTGGTCGGCCTGGGTGGCCTGGGTCACATGGCGGTGAAGATCGCGGCCGCGATGGGTGCCGAGGTGACGGTGCTGAGCACCTCGGAGTCCAAGCGCGCGGATGCCAAGGGCCTGGGGGCGCATGACTTTGCCGCCACCGGGGACGGCAGCGTGTTCAAGGAGCGGGCACGCAGCTTCGACCTGATCATCGACTCGGTCTCGGCCGAGCACGACTACAACGCCTACCTGGGCCTGCTCAAGGTGGGAGGCACCATGGTCCTGCTCGGCATCCCGGAGGTTCCGGCGCCGGTCGCGGCCGGGGTGCTGATCACCGGTCGCCGTAACCTGACCGGCTCGATGATCGGCGGGATCGCGGAAACGCAGGAAATGCTCGATTTCTGCGCCGCGCACGACATCGCTGCGGACATCGAGCTGATCGACATCGATGCGATCAACGACGCCTACGAACGCATGCTCAAGGGCGATGTCCGCTACCGCTTCGTGATCGACACCGCCAGCCTCGGCCAGGCGGACTGAGCCGCGATTGGACGCCGCGTCCGCCAACCTTCGCGCCGGCTGGATCATGCTCGGCGCGGTGGCGTCGTTCGCGGTGATGGATGCGGGGCTCAAGCAGCTATCCGTGCAGTATCCCGCCTTCCAGGTCGCCAGCCTGCGCGGTGCCGCGTCGCTGCCGCTCGTGTTCGCATGGGCGCTGTGGTCGGGTGGCTGGGCGTCGCTGCGCATCCGGCGATGGTCGCTCCATCTGCTGCGCGGGGTTATCGGCGTCGGCATGATGGCCAGCTTCGTTTACGCCCTCCGGACCCTGCCGCTGTCGACGGCGTATTCGATCTTCTTCATCGCCCCCCTGGCGATCACGGCCCTCTCGGTGCCCCTGCTGGGTGAAAAGGTGGGGCCGCGCCGCTGGACCGCCATCGGCATCGGACTGGTCGGCGTGCTGGTGTTGCTGCGCCCGCGTGGCGAGGGGTTCATCAGCGTCGCCGCGCTGGCGGTGCTGGCCGCCGCCCTGGGCTATGCCCTGAGCGCGATTACCGTGCGGGTGCTCGCACGCACCGACAGTATCCAGTCGATCATGTTCTGGCTGCTGGTGATGATTGCCGGTGGTGCGGGCGTGCTGGCATGGCCGGACTGGGTGCCGATCCGGGCCGCCGACGGCGGCGTGATCGCCCTTGTCGGCGTGGCGGGTGCGCTGGGCCAGTACGCGATCACGGAGGCCTTCCGGATCGGAGAGGCGTCCTCGATCGCGCCGCTGGAATACACGGCGCTGGTCTGGGGCGTGCTGCTGGACATCGCGTTGTGGGGCGTGCTCCCCGATACCGTGACCTGGCTGGGCGCGGCGATCATCGTCTGCAGCGGCCTGTACCTGCTGCGCCGCGAGCGCCTTCACTCTGCGGCGGAGCCTCCCTGAGGCCTTGCCGCAGCCGGGGTGCGACGCCCGGCTGCTGAAGCGCAGGGTCGACGCGGCGCAGGGATCGCGGCGCTGGCATCCAGGGCGCCACGCCCTCCAGGGCCCTGCACGAAGACGCCCCGCACGGGGCGGGGCGTCCGGATGGCGTAGACGGGATCGCGGCGGTCAGAAGCGGGCGCCCAGTCCGACGCCGACGATCACCGGGTTCACCTTGGCCTCGCCGACCGTCTGGCCATCGAGGTACAGGTCCGAATCGCCGCCGAGGTAGCGGACATCGGCGCGTGCGAACCAGCTCGGCGACAGTTTCACGTCGACGCCTGCGGTGGCCATCGCGCCCTTGGCGGTCTCCACGCCCAGGCGCTGCCCGGCGAGGTCGCCGGTGGAGGTCACGGTCTCGTCGTTGAAGTTCTGTTCGTAGTAACCCAGTCCCAGGAACGGACGCACCAGCGCGTCGGCGTCGCGGAAGTGATATTGGCCGCTGATCGCATAGGGCTGCGAATCGACGCTGCCGGCCTTGCCGCCGGCACCGTTGACACGGTGGCCGAACGTGCTGGCCGCGCCCCAGGCCTCCACGGCCATATGGTCGTTGAGGTACCAGCTCGCGCTGAGCGTGGCGGCGTCGCTGCCATCGAGATCGTAGCGATCGGTATCGCCCATCCAGGTGTTCTCGGTGGGCTCGGCCAGTCCGATCCCGCCGACTACGGCGAATCGCTTTCCGGTCGAGGTCTCGGTGCTGAACGCGTCCTGCGCGAAAGCGGTGGGGGCGAACGCCAGGCCGGCGATCAGGGCGAGGGGGAGGGCATTGAGTCGCATCGAAGGCTCCTTTGAGCTCTGGTGGCTCGTGGTTTTGTTGGAGGTGCCCCGCCACGTGGGGGAGGTCGGTCGACGGGGCGGGGCTCACGCTAGTCGCGTCCCCATGAACAGGCGCCGGCCCGCGAATGAAGCCGTCCTGAACTTTTCACAGCCGGTACAGGCAGCCGGCACTGCATGCACGGCACCCGTTGTCCCCCGGACAGCCGCGCCATGCGCCGGCGAAGGTTTCAGCTGATACGTAGGTCGCGGTTGGCGCTTGCGCGGGGAGTCGCCACAATAGGCAATTCCATTACGGTTACGGCGAGCCCCCACATGGCTGACTTGAAGGAAGCACGCGTCCCCGACATCGGCGATTACGACGGCGTGCCGGTGATTGAACTGCTGGTCGCGGTCGGCGACACGGTCAGCCAGGACCAGGGCCTGGTCACGCTGGAGTCCGACAAGGCGACGATGGAAGTGCCGGCGCCGTTTGCCGGCGTCGTGCGCGAACTCAAGGTCAAGATCGGTGACGAGCTCAAAGAAGGCAGCGTGGTCGCGATGATCGAGCCGACCGGGGGCGGCGCGGCCGAAGCGCCTGCGGCTCCCAAGGCCGAATCGGCCCCGGCCCCCGCGCCTGCCCCGGCACCTGCGCCTGCAGCCGAAGCCGCGAAGCCCGCCCCGGCGCCCGCCCCGGTCGCCACGGCAGGCGAGCCCAAGTCGCCGCCGGTGGCTTTCAATGCCGACGAGCTGATGCCCGACAAGGTGCCGTATGCCAGCCCCGCCGTGCGCCTGTTCGCGCGCGAGCTCGGCGTCGATCTGTCGCAGGTCGCCGGCAGCGAGCGCGGTGGCCGCATCAGCCGCGAAGACGTGCAGAAATTCGTCAAGGGCGTGCTGGCGGGCGGCGCGCCGGTCGCCGCCGCGGGCGGCGGTGGCGCGGGCCTCAACCTGCTGCCGTGGCCCAAGGTCGATTTCGCCAAGTTCGGCGAGATCGAGACGAAGCCGCTGTCGCGCATCAAGAAGATCTCCGGTGCCAACCTCGCGCGCAACTGGGCGATGATCCCGCACGTGACGCAGCACGAGGACGCGGACATCACCGACCTCGAGGACCTGCGCGTCACCCTCAACAAGGAGAACGAGCGGGCGAAGAACGGCGTCAAGCTGACCATGCTCGCCTTCCTGATGAAGGCGTCGGTCGCGGCCCTGCAGAAGTACCCGGAGTTCAACGCCTCGCTGGATGCCAGCGGCGAGAACCTGGTGCTGAAGAAGTACTACCACGTCGGTTTCGCCGCCGACACGCCGAACGGCCTGGTGGTGCCGGTGATCCGCGACTGCGACCAGAAGGGCGTCATGCAGATCGCGAAGGAGATGGGTGAGCTCGCGGGCAAGGCGCGCGACGGCAAGCTGGGTCCGGCGGACATGAGCGGCGGCTGTTTCTCGATCAGCTCGCTGGGTGGCATCGGCGGCACTGCGTTCACGCCGATCGTCAATGCGCCTGAAGTCGCGATCCTCGGCGTGTCCAAGTCGTCGATCAAGCCGGTCTGGGACGGCAAGGCCTTCCAGCCGCGCCTGGTCCTGCCGCTGTCGCTGAGCTACGACCACCGGGTGATCGATGGTGCATCCGCCGCACGCTTCGCCGCCTACCTTGCGACGTTGCTGGGTGATCTGCGCCGGGGCCTGTTGTGAGGGCTGTGCATGTCGCCCTGCTGCTTGCGGCAGGGCTCATGGTGCCAGGCGCCGCGAGGGCGGCCGAGGACTGCGAGGCAAGCTTCGGCCACGGTTGGCCACCGGCGACGGAAAACTACGGCAATGCCGTGGAGTCGCTGTTGGCGGGTCCCGTTCCGCCACGCCTGCAGTTGACCCGTTTGCCGACCCGCGGCACCGAGAGTTCGGTCGCGCTGGTGCAGGGGCCCGCGGGCTGGCGCCTGCGCGTCGCCGAGGCCGACGAGCGCGTCATGGACTGGAACGGGACCGGTGACGGCGTGCAGCGCCAGTTGCGCATCGACCAGGTGCCCGACGTGGAGGAGGTGCCGGTGCCGGACGTGGTCGTGGAGCGGCTGGTCGCGGGTTGGCAGCGCCTGTTCGCCACGCTCCCGGCCGACCACGCGGCGCCGTTCAGCCGGGATGAGCAGTGGACGGTCGTGATCGATGGCATGCGTGTGTCCGGGGTCCTGCCGGATTGCGATGCAGGCGATGCGCTCGAGGAGCAGGTGGACCTGCTGGTCGAAGCCGTCGGCGAAAGCGCGTCCAAGCGCGAGCGGCGCTGGCAGGAGGTGCTGGCCCTGCTGGACGAGATGGACGGCGCCCGCCTGGTCGCGGGTGGAGCCGACTGAGGCATGTCCGCAGCCGGTGCCAGCGAGACGGTCGAACGCGCCGGCGGTGCCGTGCGCGAAGCCGCCGACAAGGGCGTGGAAGGGCTTCAGTCGGCCCTCGACTACACCCTGCTGCACTTCTCGGGTTTCGACATCACCGTTGGCGGGGTGCTGGCCGGCATTGTCGCGCTGCTGGTCGCCATCGTGGTGTCCGCGCTGTTGCGACGCGCACTGACCCGCTATGGCGAACGCCAGCCCACGGCGAGCCGCGCATCGCTGTACACCCTCTCGCGTGTCGTCCATTACGTACTGATCGCGGTCGGCCTGCTGGTCGCGCTGGAACTGGTCGGCATCCCGATGGCGAAGTTCACCCTGTTCGCCGGCGCGCTGGGCGTGGGCCTGGGCTTCGGCCTGCAGGCGATCTTCAACAACTTCGTCTCCGGGCTGATCCTGCTGTTCGACCGTTCGCTCAAGGTCGGCGATTTCGTCGAACTCGAGTCGGGGGTGCATGGCGAGGTCCATGCCATCCAGATCCGGGCGACGCGCATCGTCACCAACGACAACATCGACATCCTGGTGCCGAACTCGGAGTTCGTCAGCGGGCGTGTCGTCAACTGGACCTATCGCGACGTGTCCCGCCGGATCCGCGTGCCGTTCGGGGTCGCCTACGGCACCGACAAGGAGCTGGTGAAGAAAGCGGCACTCGAGGCTGCGGCGGAGGTGCCGTTCACGCTGGAGATGGACGGACCCCGCAAGCCGCAGGTGTGGTTGATGGAATTCGGCGACAGCAGCCTGAACTTCGCTTTGGTGCCATGGCTGACCGCCGAGGCCACCAAGCGTCCGTCCGCGGTCAAGGCCGCCTATCTGTGGGCGCTCGAGTCGGCGCTGGCGCGTCACGGTATCGAAATCCCGTTCCCGCAACGGGACCTGCACCTGCGCAGTGCCTTCGGCGTACGGGACGAGACCGCCCTGGCTGCCTTCAGGCGCAACGAAGCCGGCTGCGAGGCGGTGGATGAGGACACCCCGCAGCTGGAGCACGACGAGCGCGCGGCGCTTGCATCCAACGACGCCACGCTGGACGTTCAACAGGGGGGCGGTGCCGATGCGCCCGAACCTGTCGAGCGCGAAACGGATACAGAAAACGACGACGCGCGCGAACGCTGACACGCGCGCCTGACTGGAGAGCCCCCGCAATGGCAAACGAGATCGAAGTAAAGGTTCCCGACATCGGCGACTACGACGGTGTCCCCGTCATCGAGTTGCTGGTGGCGGTGGGTGACACCGTAAGCGCCGACCAGGGGCTGGTCACGCTTGAGTCCGACAAGGCGACGATGGAAGTGCCCTCGCCCTCCGCAGGCGTGGTCAAAGAGCTGAAGATCAAGGTGGGCGACGAGGTCTCCGAAGGCGATGTCATCGCCATCCTCGAGGCCGAAGGGGGTCGTGACGCCGCAGCGCCTGCGTCGGCGTCCAGTGGCGCCTCCGCGCCCGCGCCTGCCGCGGCCCCAGCCCCCGCGCCCGCCCCGGCGGCTTCGGCAACGTCGCCGGCGCCGACGGCGGCCGGCGCCAGTGGCCGCAAGGCCGACATCGAATGCCGCATCGTCGTGCTCGGCTCCGGCCCCGGTGGCTACACCGCCGCATTCCGCGCCGCCGACCTCGACCTCGATACCGTGCTGGTCGAGCGCTACCCGAGCCTGGGCGGCGTCTGCCTCAACGTGGGTTGCATCCCCTCGAAGGCATTGCTGCACGCCGCCGCGCTGATCGAGGAAACCGCGCACTCGGCCGAGATCGGCATCAGCTTCGGCAAGCCGAAGATCGACATCGACACGCTGCGGACGTTCAAGCAGGAGAAGGTCGTCGACCGGCTCACCGGCGGCCTGGCCGGCATGGCCAAGCAGCGCAAGGTGCGGGTGGTGCAGGGCGTCGGCCGGTTCCTGTCGCCGAATGAAATGGAGATCGCCGGTGCCGATGGCGCGACGCAGGTGCTGCGCTTCGAGCAGTGCATCATCGCCGCGGGCTCGCAGGCGGTGAAGCTGCCGAACTTCCCGTGGGACGACCCGCGCGTGATGGACTCGACCGACGCGCTGGAACTCGCCGACGTGCCGAAGTCGCTGCTGGTCGTGGGCGGCGGCATCATCGGCCTGGAGATGGCCACGGTCTACCGCGCGCTGGGCGCCGAAGTCACCGTGGTCGAGTTCATGGACCAGCTCATGCCGGGGGCCGACAAGGACCTGGTCAAGCCGCTCGCGGACCGGCTGAAGAGGCAGGGCGTCAGCGTCCACCTGAAGACGAAGGCCGCGAAGGTCGAGGCCGGCAAGAAGGGCATCACCGTGCACTTCGAGAGCGCCGACGAAGGCCAGAAGCCGGCGCTCGAATCCGGTACCTGGGACCGCGTGCTGGTGGCGGTCGGCCGCGCGCCGAACGGCGGCAAGCTCGATGCCGACAAGGCCGGCGTGCAGGTGACCGAGCGCGGCTTCATCCCGGTCGACCGGCAGATGCGCACCAACGTGCCGCACATCTTCGCCATCGGCGACCTGGTCGGCCAGCCGATGCTCGCGCACAAGGCCACGCACGAGGGCAAGCTCGCTGCAGAAGTCGCCGCGGGCGAGAAGAAGGAATGGGTCGCGCGGGTGATCCCGTCGGTCGCCTACACCGATCCGGAGATCGCCTGGGTGGGCGTCACCGAGACCGAAGCCAAGGCGAAGGGGCTGAAAGTCGGCGTCGGCAAGTTCCCGTGGGCGGCCAGCGGTCGCGCCATCGGCATCGGCCGTACCGAAGGCACGACCAAGCTCATCTTCGACGAGGCGACCCATCGCATCATCGGTGCCGGCATCGTCGGCGTGCATGCCGGTGACCTGATCTCCGAACTGGCGCTGGCGATCGAGATGGGTTGCGAGGCGGGCGACATCGGCCACACCGTGCACCCGCACCCGACGCTGGGCGAGAGCGTGGCGATGGCCGCCGAGGTCTACGAGGGCACCATCACCGACCTGTACATCCCGAAGCGGAAGAAGTAAGCCCACGAAGAAGCCCCGGCATGGCCGGGGCTTCCAGGGGTCCCGCGCCAAGACGAGGAGAGGGCGGCACCGCAAGCTGGGACCCGCCGGCCACGGAAAGGTTCCGCACGCGTGGTGCCGTGGATGCCGGAGGCCTTCTTCAGCCGGCGAGGAGGCCGTCCCGTGCCGCCGTCCGCAGCCGGCGCCGGCGCTCGATGCGCGACCAGACCTTTTCGTGGAAGTGGAACGCCACCGTATTGCAGGCAGGCTCCACCAGCGCCATCGCGCCGCCGACCCAGATACTGCCGGTCATCAGGTAACCCACGGCGAATGCCACGCTGAAATGCACGGCCGCGAAGCTGAAGGTCTTCGTCATGTCGCCCGCCCTCAAATAGTAATGATTCTCATTATGAGGCGATGACGGGTGAAATCCCATCGATTCTTCCGCGTGTTCACATAGGCCGCGTCAATCGCCGCGAGGCGCATCACTCCTTACGGCCGGGACTTGTCCCGGTTGCCCGTGGGGACATTGCAGCCTATACTCTCGCGGCTCACCCGGGCGGTTTTGTCCATCGTGATCGAGTCCCGCGTGTACGATCCCCTGAAAGCAGGCCAACGCCTGGCGCGCAGAACGCTCGCCTGGCAGGCAGGAGCGGCAGCGATACTGGCGCTGCTCTTCCTGCTCCAGGGGGTTGCGCACGCCACATCGGCACTGCTGGGCGGGGTGGCCGTGCTCCTGGGCGGCATCGTCTCCGCGCGACTGATGGTCGGCGGTGGCGTGCAGCCCGCGGCTTCGGTCCTGGTGCGCTGGTTCATCGGCGCGCTGGCCAAGTGGGTCGTCGTCGGCGCGGTGCTGTTGTCGGGCCTGGTGGTCTGGCGCCTGCCGCCGCTGCCGCTGCTGCTTGGGCTGGTCCTCGGCCTTGGCGTGCAGATGTACGCCATGACCCGGCGTTGAATCAAATTCCCCAACTTTCAGGATCCAGGACACATGGCGGGCGAGGCTGAACTGACACCCACCGGCTACATCCAGCACCACCTGCAGAACCTCACGGCTTCGGTGGGCGAAGGCACGTTCTGGACCCTGCACGTGGACACCCTGGTCACCGCGGTCCTGATGGGGCTGGTGATCGTGTTCGCGTTCTGGGCGGCGACCCGCAAGGCGACCCCGGGCGTGCCGGGCAAGTGGCAGGCCTTCGTCGAGATCTGCCTGGAATTCGTCGACAAGCAGGCGCGCGACACCTACCACGGTCCGAGCAAGCTGGTGACGCCCATCGCGATCACCCTGTTCTTCTGGATCCTGATGATGAACCTGCTGAAGATGATCCCGGCAGACTTCATCGCCAAGCCGCTCGAACTGATGGGCGTGCATTACTGGAAGCCGGTCCCGACCGCCGACGTCAACGCGACCCTCGGCATGTCGATCAGCGTGTTCTTCCTGATGCTGTTCTTCGCGATCCGCGCGAAGGGCTTCGGCGGCTTCACCAAGGAATTCCTGACCGCCCCGTTCGGCAAGTGGATGATGCCGTTCAACCTGATCCTCAACATCGTCGAGTGGCTGAGCAAGCCGATCTCGCTGGCGATGCGACTGTTCGGCAACATGTTCGGCGGCGAGATCGTGTTCCTGCTGATCTGGGTGCTCGGCGGCGCCGGCATCATCGGGGCGCTGGCCGGCGGCGCGTTCGGCCTCGGCTGGATGCTGTTCCACCTGCTGGTGATCCCGCTGCAGGCCTTCATCTTCATGATGCTGTCGATCGTGTACCTGAGCCTGTCGGAAGACGCGCACTGACCGCGGTCCCCCATTCGAAACACCGCTTCACCCTTCCATCCTTTGCAACACCACTTACGTTCGGAGAAAACCATGGAAATTCTTGCCCACCTCGCCCAGGTCCAGTCGTCCACCGCGCTGGCCGTCGGCATCATGATCGGCCTGGCCGCCCTGGGTGCCGGTCTCGGCCTGGCGATCATGGCCGGCAAGTTCCTTGAGTCGGCCGCGCGCCAGCCGGAGCTGATCCCGGTCCTGCAGGTCCGCATGTTCATCACCGCCGGCCTGATCGACGCCGCGTTCATCATCAGCGTCGCCGTCGGCCTGCTGCTGGCCTTCGCCAACCCGATGGCGTCCGCGCTGCTGACCGAAGCCGCGAAGTACGCCGGCTGAGCAAGCGATCGCGCGTCGTGGCGGGTGGCCCTGGCCGCCCGTCACGCGGATGAAGGGCCGGCGCGCTTCCGGCCGCCCGCCCGTCACCCCCTGGCAGAGCCTTACGTATGAACATCAACCTGACCCTGTTTGCCCAGGCGCTGGCCTTCGCGGGCCTGATCTGGATCATTGCGACCAAGATCTGGCCGCCGCTGCTCAGCGCCATCGAGGAGCGCCAGAAGAAGATCGCCGAAGGCCTTGCCGCCGCGGACATGAGCCAGCAGACGCTGGCCCAGGCCCAGGAGAAGGTCGACGCCGAACTGCGCGACGCCCGCACCAAGGCCAACGAGATCATCGAGCAGGCGCACCAGCGTGCCAACCAGATCATCGACCAGGCCCGTGACGAGGCCCTGACCGAGGCCGCGCGCCAGAAGACGCTGGCCGACGAACAGATTCTCGCCGCGACCAACCGTGCCCGCGAGGAGCTGCGCAAGCAGGTCTCCGTGCTGGCCGTCAGCGGTGCCGAGAAGCTGATCCGCCGCGAGATCGATGCCAGCGCCCACAAGGCGCTGCTCGACGAACTCGCCGCCGAGATCTGAGGCCGGAGCGCGCGATGACCCAGGCCCTGACCCTCGCCCGTCCCTACGCCCGCGCGGCGTTCTCGCTGGCCCGCGAGGCCGGCGACAGCGCTGGTTGGTCGCAGGCGCTGGCGTTCGCCGCCCGCGTCGCCGCGGACCCCCAGGCGCATGCGCTGCTCGGCCACCCGCAACTGGGCGAGGCCGAAGCCGTCGCCCTGCTGGCACCCGAGGGTGCCGGTGACACGTTCAAGCGCTTCCTTGCCCTGCTGGTCGACAACCATCGCGCGGCCCTGCTGCCCGAGATCGCCGGCCTGTACGAAGAGCTGCGCGCCGACGCCGACCGCGTGGTCAAGGCGCGGGTCACCGCCGCCGCCGAGCTCCCGGCCGCCGAACTCGAATCGATCAAGGCCGCGCTGGCGCGCCGCTTCGGTCGCGAGGTCGAGATCAGCACCGCGGTCGACGAGAGCCTGTTGGGCGGTGCGGTGATCGACGCCGGCGACGTGGTCATCGATGGCTCGCTGAAGGGCAAACTCGCGCGCCTGCAGACGCAGCTCGCCCAGTAACCGAATTCAAATGCACACCCGGCCCTGGCCGGATCAAGGGAAGCACCCATGGCAACCACCCAGCTCAACCCGTCCGAAATCAGCGAACTGATCAAGACCCGCATCGACCAGGTCAAGCTGACCGCCGAGGCGCGCAACGAAGGCACCGTCACCTCGGTGTCCGACGGCATCGTGCGCATCTACGGTCTGGCCGACGTCATGCAGGGCGAGATGATCGAACTGCCCGGCAACACCTTTGCCCTGGCGCTGAACCTGGAGCGCGACTCGGTCGGCGCCGTGGTCCTGGGTGACTACGAGCACCTGCGCGAAGGCGACGTGGCCAAGACCACCGGCCGCATCCTCGAAGTGCCGGTCGGCCGCGAGCTGCTCGGCCGCGTCGTGAACGCGCTGGGCGAGCCGATCGACGGCAAGGGCCCGATCGCCGCCAGCCTGACCGCGCCGGTCGAGCGCGTGGCGCCGGGCGTGATCTGGCGCAAGTCGGTCGACCAGCCGGTGCAGACCGGTTACAAGTCGGTCGACTCGATGATCCCGATCGGCCGTGGCCAGCGCGAGCTGGTGATCGGCGACCGCCAGACCGGCAAGACCGCACTGGCGATCGACGCGATCATCAACCAGAAGGGTACCGGCATCAAGTGCATCTACGTCGCGATCGGCCAGAAGGCCAGCTCGGTCGCGAACGTGGTGCGCAAGCTCGAAGAGAACGGCGCGCTGGACCACACCATCGTGGTCGCCGCGACCGCCTCCGAGTCGGCCGCCATGCAGTACATCTCGGCCTACGCCGGCTGCACCATGGGCGAGTTCTTCATGGACCGCGGCGAAGACGCGCTGATCGTGTACGACGACCTGTCCAAGCAGGCCGTGGCCTACCGCCAGATCTCGCTGCTGCTGAAGCGCCCGCCGGGCCGTGAAGCCTACCCGGGCGACGTGTTCTACCTGCACAGCCGCCTGCTCGAGCGCGCCGCGCGCGTCTCGGCCGACTACGTCGAGAAGTTCACCAACGGCGAGATCAAGGGCCAGACCGGTTCGCTGACCGCGCTGCCGATCATCGAGACGCAGGCTGGTGACGTCTCGGCGTTCGTGCCGACCAACGTGATCTCGATCACCGACGGCCAGATCTTCCTCGAGACCGACCTGTTCAATGCCGGCATCCGCCCGGCCGTGAACGCCGGCATCTCGGTGTCGCGCGTCGGCGGCGCGGCCCAGACCAAGATCGTCAAGAAGCTGTCGGGCGGCATCCGTATCTCGCTCGCCCAGTACCGTGAGCTGGCGGCGTTCGCGCAGTTCGCCTCGGACCTGGACGAAGCCACCCGCAAGCAGCTCGAGCGCGGCCAGCGCGTCACCGAGTTGATGAAGCAGCGCCAGTACGCGCCGATGTCGATCGCCATGCAGGCGCTGTCGATCTACGCCGTGAACGAGGGCTACCTGGACGACGTGCCGGTCAACAAGATCGGTGCCTTCGAGGACGGCCTGCACGCGCACTTCACCAACACCCGCGGCGACCTGGTCGGCCAGGTGAACTCGACCGGCAACTGGAACGACGAGATCGAAGGCCAGTTCAAGGCCGGCATCGAAGAGTTCAAGAAGACCGGCACCTGGTAAGGCCCGAAGGCGGGCCGGCCCGTGAGGGCTGGGCCCGTCCCACCGTTGCAAGAACGACCGAAGCGAGCAGCAGATGGCAGGCGGACGCGAAATCAAAACCAAGATCAAGAGCGTGCAGAACACCCGCAAGGTGACGCGCGCGCTCGAGATGGTCTCGGCTTCCAAGATCAGGAAGGCGCAGGATCGCATGCGCGCCTCGCGTCCGTACGCGCGCGTGATGAAACAGGTCATCGGCCACCTGGCCCAGGCGAACAGCGACTACCAGCATCCGTTCCTGCAGGACCGCAACGAGATCAAGCGCGTCGGCTACATCATCGTGTCCTCGGACCGTGGCCTGGCCGGTGGCCTGAACAACAACATGTTCCGCAAGCTGCTCGGCGAATTCCGCGAGTGGCAGGAGAAGGGCGTCGAGATCGACGTGGTGACCATCGGCCAGAAGGCCTCGGTCTACTTCCGCCGCCTGAAGGTCAACATGGTCGGTTCGGTCACCCACCTGGGCGACGAGCCGAAGCTGGAGCAACTGCTGGGCGTCATCAAGGTGATGCTCGACGGTTACAGCGACGGCCAGCTCGACCGCGTGTTCGTCTGCTACAACGATTTCGTCAACACGATGGTGCAGCGCGCCACCTTCGACCAGCTGCTGCCGCTGCCGAAGTCCGAGGAGTCGGTCGCGAAGCACGACTGGGACTACATCTACGAGCCCAGCGCGCAGGACGTGCTCGACACGATCCTGACCCGCTACGTCGAGTCGCTGGTGTACCAGGCGGTGCTCGAGAACGTCGCGTCCGAGCATGCCGCGCGCATGGTCGCGATGAAGGCGGCATCGGACAACGCCAGCAAGCTGATCGACACCCTGCAGCTGGTCTACAACAAGGCCCGCCAGGCGGCGATCACCCAGGAAATCTCGGAAATCGTCGGCGGCGCCGCCGCGGTCTGAGCCCCACCCAATCCCCGCGGGCGCAGGTCGCGACCGCACGCAAGCTTGAAGTTACGAGGAAACCACCATGAGTCAGGGCAAGATCGTTCAGATCATCGGCGCCGTCGTCGACGTCGAGTTCCCGCGCACCGAAGTGCCGAAGGTGTACGACGCGCTGAAGGTCGAGAACACCGCGATCACGCTGGAAGTCCAGCAGCAGCTCGGTGACGGCGTCGTCCGCACGATCGCCCTGGGTTCCACCGACGGCCTGAAGCGCAACCTGGTCGCGACCAACACCGGCAAGGCCATCGCGGTGCCGGTCGGCGCCGGCACGCTGGGCCGCATCATGGACGTGCTGGGCAACCCGATCGACGAGGCCGGCCCGGTCGACGCCAGCGACGCGTGGGAAATCCACCGCAGCGCGCCGAGCTTCGACGAGCAGGCCTCGGCCACCGAGCTGCTGGAAACCGGCATCAAGGTCATCGACCTGATGTGCCCCTTCGCGAAGGGCGGCAAGGTCGGCCTGTTCGGCGGCGCCGGCGTCGGCAAGACCGTCAACATGATGGAGCTGATCAACAACATCGCGAAGGCGCACTCGGGCCTGTCGGTGTTCGCCGGCGTGGGTGAGCGTACCCGCGAGGGCAACGACTTCTACCACGAGATGATCGAGTCGGGCGTGGTCAACGTCGACAGCCCGAAGGACTCGAAGGTCGCGATGGTCTACGGCCAGATGAACGAGCCGCCGGGCAACCGCCTGCGCGTCGCGCTGACCGGCCTGACCATGGCCGAGTACTTCCGCGACGAGAAGGACGCCAGCGGCAAGGGCAAGGACGTGCTGCTGTTCGTCGACAACATCTATCGCTATACCCTGGCCGGTACCGAGGTGTCCGCGCTGCTCGGCCGCATGCCGTCGGCGGTGGGCTACCAGCCGACCTTGGCCGAGGAAATGGGCGTCCTGCAGGAGCGCATCACCTCGACGAAGACCGGTTCGATCACCTCGATCCAGGCCGTCTACGTCCCCGCGGACGACCTGACCGACCCGTCGCCGGCGACCACCTTCGCCCACCTGGACTCGACCGTGACCCTGTCGCGCTCGATCGCGTCGCTGGGTATCTACCCGGCGGTGGACCCGCTGGACTCGACCAGCCGCCAGATGGACCCGAACGTCATCGGCCACGAGCACTACGACACCGCCCAGCGCGTCCAGCAGACCCTGCAGAAGTACAAGGAGCTGAAGGACATCATCGCGATCCTGGGCATGGACGAGCTGTCGGAAGAGGACAAGCAGGCCGTGTCGCGCGCGCGCAAGATCGAGCGCTTCTTCAGCCAGCCGTTCCACGTCGCCGAAGTCTTCACCGGCGCGCCGGGCAAGTACGTGTCGCTGAAGGACACCATCCGCGGCTTCAAGGGCATCGTCGACGGCGAATACGACCACCTGCCGGAGCAGGCGTTCTACATGGTCGGCACCATCGACGAGGCCGTCGAGAAGGCCAAGAAGATCACCGGCTGATCGCCGGGCGACCCTTCCCGAACGACCGGCCCGGCCGCATGACGCCGGGCCAATGAATCCAGGACACGAGCCATGGCATCCACGATCCGTTGCGACATCGTCAGCGCCGAGCATGAGATCTTCCACGGCGACGCCGAGCTGGTCGTCGCCACCGGCGAGATGGGCGAGCTGGGCATCGCGCCGAAGCACGCACCGCTGATCACCCGCCTGAAGCCGGGCAAGGTCGTCGTCACCCTGCCGGGTGGCGAGCAGCTGGACTTCGCGATTTCCGGCGGCATCCTCGAGGTGCAGCCGCAGGTCGTGACCGTGCTGGCCGACACCGCCGTGCGCGCCGAGGACATCGACGAAGCGGCCGTGCGTGCCGCCAAGGACGAGGCCGAGCGCATCCTGGCCGGTCGCGGCGAGCAGATGGAGATCGCCGAGGCGCAGATGAAGCTGGCCGAGGCGATGGCCCAGCTGCAGGCACTGGAGCGCCTGCGCAAGAACATGAAGCACTGAGGCGCAACGCCCTGCATCCGATCGAACGCCGGCCCCGTGCCGGCGTTTTTCGTTCCCGGCTAGCGGCGGTAGACCCAGTGGCGCGACACCACGAAGCCGACCAGGCCCAGCGCGAGTTCGACCGCGGGCTTGGCCATCCACGCCCACCGCAGGCCCAGGTGATCGTCGATCGCGCCCATCGCCAGGGTGCTGACCAGTGTCGTGCAGGTCCACATGACGAGGAACCGGGCGAGCGGTCGTCGGCCGACATACGTGTCATCGCCGGCGAACGTGATGCGCCCATTGAGCCAGAAGCCCAGCATCGCGCCGGAGATGCGCCCGCAGACGTTGGCCACCTCCACCGAAAGGCCGCCGTGGCTCAGTGCGACCATCACCGCCCAGTCGAGCAGCCACTGCAGCAGGCCGATCGCGAGGTAGTGGCGGCTCTGGCGGACGAGGGTCATTGCGGCGCGTCCGTCGCCGGCAAGCGCCACCACTCGGCGTCGCCGTCCAGCGGTGCCCGCTCGGCGCCCATGGACGCAAGCGCGGCGCGCAGGGCCTGATCGCCGTTCTCTGTATCGAGCACTACCTCCCGGATGCCGTGCCGCCGCAACACCGCCTGCCAGTGCATGCCGCTGGCATCCCGGTTCGCGTCGTCGGCAATCGCCATCCATGCGGGCGAGTACCATGCCGGACTATGGCCCTGTCCGGCGTATTCCGCATGGGCGGGGCGTGTCATCAGCAGGACCTCGCCGGCATGTCCTTCCGAGCGCCACTGCCGCGCCACCGAGCGTTCGGGCGCGTAACGGGCGAACAAGGGTGCATCACGGCCCGCGGCCGCAAGCATCCGCTTGGGCGCGCCCACGTGCAGCAGCCAGTTCGAGTTGGCGACATACGCCAGGTTGAGCCCACAGACCGCAACCAGCACGCACGCGAGCAGGCGTGGCGCCAGCGCGGGCTGGAGGACGGCGACAAGCACCGGGAGCAGCAGCACCATGCCCGGGTGCATGTAGCGCACGTAGTCGATGCCCAGAAGGGGCAACAGCAGGACCAGGCTGGCCGCGATGGCCAGCCCGCGGGTCCGCGCCTGGACGAGCGCGAGCAGCCACGCGCCGCCCAGGGCCACCAGCACGAAACCGGCGCCACCGTCCCAGCCTTCGAGATAGGCCGAAGTGTCGAAGGTGATCCGCCAGGGCAATGCAAGCCCGCCGCCGGCGTGCCAGCGCGGATCGTCGAAGGGTGCCGTCTGGAACCAGGGGGACTGGAACACATGGTTGAACAGGGGCAGCACCGGATTGCCGGTGTGCCACCACGACTGCAGGTAACTCGGTGCGGCCACCACCAGCGCGAGCCCGATGGCGCCTGCCATCGGCACCACGGCCAGTGGCTGGCCACGGCGCCGCCACCCGGCCCAGGCAAGGACGGGGAGAATGGCCAGCCCGTGCAGGGGCTTCAGTGCGAACAGCAGGCCGACCAGCAGGCCGACCCCCCAGGCGCGTCCGCGGATCGGGCCGGGTTCGAGCAGCCAGGCGACCAGTCCCACCGTCACCGCGGTCGCCGCGGTCTCGGTCTGCATGCCTCCGAGCAGCCCGGCGGTCAGCGGCAGGCTCGCGAACAGGGCGAGCACGCCCCACCGTGCCCGGCCCTCGAGTCCGAGGTGCGCTCCGATGCGCCACAGCCCGGCCGCGGTGGCCAGCAGCCACGCGGCATTGACGGCCCCGCGCGCCTCCTGCCCGGTCAGCAGCTGGGCGATGCCGTGCAGGACGTCGCTCGCCCATGGGGCCAGCGACCAGACCTGGTCCCGCACGTCCATCGCGTAGCGGCCGTTGACCGTGAGCTGCCACGGCAGGCCCAGGTGGTAGGCGAGGTCGTCGGCCTGCAGGGTCGGTGGCCAACAGGCCGACGATGCAAGCCCGAGCAGCGCCACCGTCCATGCGGCGGCGCGCGGCGCCGTACCGACGGCCTCGTGCCATTCGGTCCGGGCCATCTGGGCCAGGGTGCGAAGTGCGCGCCAGCGCCAGGCCGCGAGCCCGACCAGGAGCGGTCCCCAGGTCCATGGGTGGTGGATGGGCCAGGCCAGGGACACGCCTGCAAGCGTCGCCAGCATGGCCAGGCCGCAGAGCAGCGCCGGCAGCGGTCGTCCCGCGCCCGGGAGCAGGCTGCCGAGCGCGCATGCCCCGGCGCACAGCACGCCCGCGCCGAGCAGGCCCGCGACGCCGCCAAGCCACGCCAGGAGCACGCCCCAGGCCAGCGCCATCGCATCCGCCCATCGCCAGTCGCGCAGGCGCACCAGCGGCCACGCCAGCAGGGCGACGAGGCCCATCAGCAACAGCGATTCGCCGAACCGACCCACCGGGAGCACGGCCCACGTCCGCTCGAACAGGAGGCCGGCCGCGCACGCGAGCAGGCCCGCGACGACCAGCGCCGGGGCCAGTCTCTCCAAAGGCGAAGGGCGGGGTACGACGGGCGCGCCGGGGGACGCGTCGGGAGCTCGGGGCATCGCCGGAGCATAGCAGGGCGCCCCCGGCTAGAATGCGGGCCAGTCCGAAACACGTCGAACACGGAGTCCCGATGAGCGCCCCCTTGCACGTCGTCATCCTCGCCGCGGGCGAGGGCAAGCGCATGAAGTCCGCCACGCCCAAGGTCCTGCAGAAGATCGCCGGCAAGCCGATGCTGGGGCATGTGATCGACACCGCGCGGGCGCTCTCGCCTGCCGGCATCCACGTGGTGTACGGCCACGGGGGCGAACAGGTACGCGATGCCTTCGAAGGCCAGGCCGATCTGTCCTGGGCCGAGCAGGCCGAGCGGCTCGGCACCGGCCATGCCGTGCAGCAGGCGATGCCCGGCGTGCCGACCGATGCACGCGTGCTCATCCTCTATGGCGATGTCCCGCTGATCCGAGCGGAGACGCTGCGGCACCTGCTCGCCGCGCCGGGCCGGCTGGCGGTCCTGGTGGCCGACCTGGATGACCCCACCGGCTATGGCCGCATCGTCCGCGATGCCGAGGGCAACGTCGCGCGCATCGTCGAACACAAGGACGCCGACGACGAAGAGCGCGAGATCCGCACCGTCAACACCGGCATCCTGGTCGCCGACGGCGAGCCCCTGCGGCGCTGGCTCGACCACCTTGGCAACGACAACACGCAGGGCGAGTATTACCTGACCGATGTGTTCACCGCCGCGGCGGACGAGTACAACGCCGCGGAGATCGTCCACGTCGAACAGCCGGTCGAAGTGGAGGGCGCGAACGACCCCTGGCAGCTGTCCCAGCTCGAGCGCGCGTTCCAGCTACGCGCGGCGCGCGCGCTGTGCGTGGACGGTGCGCGGCTGGCCGATCCGGCGCGCTGCGACATCCGCGGCGAGGTGGTGGTCGGCCACGACGTCGAGATCGACGTCGACGTGGTGTTCGAAGGCCGCGTCGAACTGGGCGATGGGGTCCGGGTCGGGCCGTTCTGCCGCCTGAAGGACGTGCGCCTGGCCGCGGGGAGCGTGGTCCACGCCCATTGCGACCTCGAGGGCGCGGTCGCGGAGGGCGCGGTGGCCATCGGCCCCTATGCGCGCCTGCGCCCGGGCACGGTGCTCGCCGACGGCGCGCGCATCGGCAATTTCGTCGAGACCAAGAACACGGTGCTCGGGGTCGGCAGCAAGGCCAACCACCTGACCTACCTCGGCGACAGCACGGTGGGCGCGGGCGTCAACATCGGCGCAGGCACCATCACCTGCAACTACGACGGCGTGAACAAGTCGAAGACCGTCATCGGCGACGGCGCTTTCATAGGCTCCAACAGTTCGCTGGTGGCACCGGTGGAAATCGGTGCAGACGCTACCGTGGCGGCGGGATCGGTGGTCACGCGCACCGCGCCGGCGGGCCAGCTGACCGTGGCGCGTGCGCGCCAGAGCACCATCGACGGCTGGCAGCGGCCGGTGAAGAAGTAAGTCCTGGCAGGTCCCGGGGCCTCAGCCCGGCAGGACCATGCTCACGCACAAGCCGCCGCCCTCGCGATTGAGCAGGGCGATCCGCCCGCCGTGCGCTTCGGCGATCTCGCGGGCAAGCGCCAGGCCCAGCCCGGTGCCGTTCCGCTTGGTCGAGTAGAACGGCAGCAGGGCATTGGCCAGCACCGCCTCGTTCATGCCGGTGCCACGGTCGAGCACGTCGATGCGCCAGGCATCCGGCAGGCGCCGCAGTGACAGGGTCACCGCGTCGGCCGGCGATCCGGACTCGTGCGCGTTCTTCAGCAGATTGATCAGGCACTGTTCGACCTGGGCCGTGTCGAAGCGTGCCGTCGTACCGATCTGGACCCCGTCGGCCCTGAACTCGACCTGCTCGCGCAACTGCGCCACGAAGCGGGTCCACTCGATCGGCTGCAGGCGCGGCGCCGGCAGCTTGGCGAAGCGCGCGTAGTCGCGGATGAAGCCCTCCAGGTGGCGCGCGCGGTCCTCGATGGTCGACAGCGCGGTCGGCAGGCGTTCGTGCTGGCCGCGACGCAGCAGCTCCGCACTGGAGTGCGCCAGCGAGGCGATCGGCGCCAGCGAGTTGTTCAACTCGTGGCTGATCACGCGGATCACCTTCTTCCAGGTCTGCACTTCCTGCCGGCGCAGTTCGGCGGTCAACAGCCGCAGCATGACCAGCTCGTGCAGGCGTCCGTTGAGGCGGAACCGCCGCCGCGACAGGTGGTAGATGTCCTCGTTGCCGTCGTCGCTGCCACTCTCGTCGCCGACGGTGAACATCCCGTCACCGCCACGGTCCAGCGCCTCGCGCATGGCGTCCGGCGCCTGCGCAACGATGTCGGCGAACGCCTGGCCTTCCAGGCGATGCCCGTGGCCGAGCATCTTCCGTGCCGCCAGGTTGCCGTGGACGATGTGGTCCGACGGGTCGACCAGCAACATCGCCACCGGCGTGTTCTGCACCATGGTGTCGAGCAGCAGCTCGCGCTGGACCAGGGCCTGGCGCTGCTCGCGCAGGGCCTCGCCGAGCCGGTTGTGCGCATCGACCAGTCGCCCGAGCTCGCCCTTGCCTTTCCAGTTGAGGCCGAACGCGTAGTCGCCGTCACGGTAGCTGGCGACCGTGCCGGCCAGCGCGCGGAACAGCGAGTGCATCGGTGCGAACGCACGGCGCACGTGGTACGCGAGCAGCGGGAGCAACAGGCCGCAGGCCAGCAGCACCGACATCCAGCGATGCGGCAGGAAGGTGTCCAGCCAGGCCGCAAGCGCCGCGGCCACCATCATGTAGGCCAAAGCGATGGCGGTGTAGACGACGCTCAGCGGCAGTCGGCGCCAGTCCAGCATGTCAGTCGCGGGTGATGCCCAGCCGGTCGAGGCGACGGTACAGGGCCTGTCGCGAGAGGCCGAGTTCGTTCGCGGCCTGCGCCATCACGCCGTTGTGGCGGGCCAGTGCGGCCTCGATCGCGTCGCGGTCCGGTTCGTCGGTGGCACCGGGGGGTGTCGCGGGCGCGACCAGCCCGAGGTCCGACGCCACGATCACCTCGCCGCGCGAGAGCAGGGCGCCCCGCTGCAGGGTATTGCGCAGCTCGCGCACGTTGCCCGGCCAGGGGTGCGCGAGCAGCGCCCGCTCGGCGTCGGGCGCCAGCGACTTGCCCGCGGGCAGGAAGTGGCGCGCCAGCGGCAGGATGTCGTCGCTCCGCTCCGCCAGCGGCGGCACCTTCACTTCGATGCCGTTGAGCCGGTAATAGAGGTCCTCGCGGAACTCGCCGCTGCGGATCATCGCGGGCAGGTCGGCATTGGTCGCGCTGACCACCCGCACCTTGACGCTGCGCTCGCGGTTGCTGCCGAGCCGTTCGAAACGGCCGGTCTCGAGCACGCGCAGCAGCTTGACCTGGCCGGCCGGCGGCAGGGTGCCGATCTCGTCGAGGAACAGCGTGCCGCCATCGGCCGCCTCGAACTTGCCCTCGCGCGCACGGCTGGCTCCGGTGTACGCGCCTGCGTCCGCACCGAACAGTTCGGCCTCGATCAGTTCGCCCGGGATCGCGCCGCAATTGAGCGCGACGAAAGGCCCGTCGCGCACCGGCGAGTTGGCATGCACGATCTCGGCGAACTTCTCCTTGCCGGCGCCATTCGGGCCGGTGACCAGCACCGGCAGGTCCGAGCGCGCGACCTGGCAGGCGAGCGACAGCGCCGCGTCGCTGGCCGGGTCCGCGTGCACGATGCCGCGCAGGTCGAAGCCGGCCAGCACGTCGCGCCGGCGCTTCTCGCTGTGGCGGTGGCGGGCCAGCTCGCGGCGGGTCTCCGACAGTTCCAGCAGGTTGTTGACCGTGGCCATCAGCTTCAGGTCGTCCCAGGGCTTGCCCAGGTAGTCCGCGGCGCCGGCACGCACCAGTTCGACCGCCGATTCCAGGTGCGTCCACGCGGTGAGCAGCACCACCGGCAGGTCGGGGTGGCGTTCGCGGATCGCATGGAACAGCGCCACCCCTTCGTCACCGGAGGTGGTGTCGGCGTGGAAGTTCATGTCCTGCACCACGAGGTCGATGTCGCCCGCGGCCAGCTGCACGAGTCCGGCTTCCGGGGACTCGGCGGTCCGCGTATCGATGTCGTGGAGCGAGAACAGCGTGTCCAGCGCCGTGGCGACGGCCGGGTTGTCGTCGATGACGAGGATCGTGGGCATGGCGGCTCGTGGTGGCGGTTGAACCGGCGCAGGCGGGTCGGCCTGCGCCGGGGACGATCATACGCTGCGGGTCGCCACCGCCGGCGGCACCGATGCGGCGCGCCGGGCGGGGCCGTACACGGCGACCTGCCCGAGCAGCCATAGCGCCACCGCGCCGACGGGCAGGTACAGCGCCGGCAGGCGTGCGAGCTCGTAGTGGCTCATCAGCAGCTGGTTGATGCCGTAGGCACCCATCATGCCGATCACGATGCCGAACGTCGCCAACAGGAAGTTCTCGGTCTGGAAGTAGCGCAGCACCTGGCCGCGCGTTGCGCCCAGCGCTCGTCGAACGCCGATCTGCTTGGTGCGCTGCTGCACCCAGAAGCTCGCCAGCCCCACGATGCCCAGCGCGGTCACCACCAGCAGGGCCACGCACACCGAGACCAGCAGCCACACCATCGAACGGTCGGCGCGGTAGTAGTTCGCCTTGATCTCGTCGAAGGTCGTGTCCATCGTCAGCACCCGGCGCGGGTTGACCGCTTCCATCTTCGCCTTGGCGGCCTCGATCACGTCGGTCCGGCGCTCGGGACTGGTGCGGATGACCGTATTGCCGAAGGGGAAGCGGATCGGCAGGACCATCGTCATGTAGTGCGCCGCCGGGCCGCCTTCATCGTTCGGCCGGATCAGCGGCTCGATGATGCCGACGATGCGGCTCGGCTCCTCGCTCCAGGAGTACACCGACTTGCCGAGTGCGTCGCCGTCGGGGAACAGCGCGTCGGCGAGGTCGCGGGTGATGACGATGGCGGGGATGGCGAGCTCGGCGCCCGGCTCCTGCAGCGCCTCGTAATCGACGTACTCGTCGGAATTGAAGTAACGCCCCTGCTCCAGGCCGACGCCGAGGGTATCGAGCAGGCCTTCGTCGCCGAGGTACACCGTCGCGTTCGCGGTGGAATCCTGCTGGTCCGGCGACAGCTGGATGCCCGAGTTCCACGAGCTGTTGCTGAAGGGGATCTGGTTGACGCGCGTCACCGCCTCGACGCCGGGAATCGCGCGCAGGGCCGCCAGGTCCTCGCGCGCGCTGGCCTGTGCGTTGTCGTCGCGGCCGATGCCGCTGTAGCGGAGCACGACGAGTTCGTTCTCGGCCAGTCCGCTGGGGCGGTCCATGCGCGACACGCGCTGGTTGATCAGGAACACCGCATTGCAGATGATCGCGCAGCTCAGGGCGATCTCCAGCACGATCAGGGCGGCCGCGGTCTTGTGGCGGCGCAGGGTGGAGAGAATCGGCATGATGTCCATGGCGGGCCTCACTGGCTCTTGAGCTGGATGGCGGGGGTGACCTGGCAGGCGCGCCAGGCGGGCAGCAGGCCGGCGGCGACGCTCGCCGCGATCGCCAGCGCGAAGGTCGTCAGCAGCATCACCGGGTCGAGCTGGGCCAGCGGCGCGTAGTCCACCGGCTGCTGGCGCACGGCCCACAGGCCGAGCAGGGCCAGGCCGAGGCCGAGCACGCCACCGGCCAGGCCGACCACGCCGGCCTCGACCAGGCACTGCGCGAAGATCGCCCTGCGCGACGCGCCCAGCGCCCGGCGCACGCCGATCTCGCTGGAACGGCGCAGGAACTTCGCCAACAGCAGGCCGACCGTGTTGAGCAGGCAGACCGCGAGGAAGCCGAACGCCAGCCAGACCTGCAGGCGCACGTCCGCCGGCACGATGCCGTTGTGGTCCAGCCAGTCCATCACGTTGCGCAGGCGCACGTTGGTCGGACGCTCGAAACGGCCCCCCTCGCGCTGCTGGTCCGAGTAGTTGGACAGGTACTGGCGGTACTCGCCGGCGCGGTCCGGGTCCATCTCCACCCAGTACTGCAGCCACGCGCAGGACGCGTTGACGCCGACCTGGCCCTCCGGGTCGGGGTCCTGGTCCTCGAGCGCGCTTGGCGTCGACCAGCAGTTCATGTTGCCGTTGCGGCCGAACTTCAGGTCGATCGCGGTCCAGAACGGCACGTACAGCTGCTCGTCGTCGTTGAACCGGCCCTGGGTGACGTCGTAGAAGCGCGGCTGCATCTTCCACGGTGCGAGCACGCCGACCACGGTGAAGTCATTGCCGTCCAGGCGCACGCTGCGGCCGACGCTGTCCTCGCCGTCGAACAGCTTCTCGTTGAGCGCGCTGTCGAGCACCACCACCCGCGCCCGTGCCTCGTCGTCGGCGCTGCTCCAGCCGTTGCCGTAGGCGAAGGGCACGTTGAACATCGGGAAGAAGTCCGCGGTGGTCATGCGGCCGTCCTGCTGCATGGGGTCGAGGCCGGGCTTCGAAGGTTCGATCACCGTGCCCATGCCGCTCATGAAGGCCTGGCGGTCGCCCTTGCCATCGCGCAGCAGGTGCTCGGCGTCGAAGCGCGTCATCTGCTGCTGCGGCTCCTCGCCCGGCTGGTAGCCGCCGATCGATTCGGCGTCCATCTGCACGTAGAAGAGCCGGTCGCTCTTCTCCGGGATCGGATCGCCGGACAGCACGTGGAACACCGTCAGCGTGGTCATGCTGGCGCCGATGCCGAGCGCGATGGCAAGCACCATCAGCGCGGTCAGCACCTTGTTGCGCCTGAAGCTGCGCAGGGCGAGGTCGAGGTAGTAGGCGAACATGGCAGTGCCCTCAGGCGTTGCTGGCGGCTTCGTCGCGGGCCGCGCGGGCGACCCGCGCCAGGCTCGGCTCGACCGACACGTCGGTGGCCATGCCGTCGACGATGTGCACGTTGCGCTGCGCGCGGGCGGCCAGCTCGGGGTCGTGGGTCACCATCACGATGGTGGTGCCGGCGGCGTTGATCTCCTCCAGCAGCTCCATCACCCCGCGCGCCATCTGCGAGTCGAGGTTGCCGGTGGGTTCGTCGGCGAGCAGCAGGCGCGGGCTGCCGGCCAGCGCCCGGGCGATCGCCGCGCGTTGCTGCTGGCCGCCCGACAGTTCGGCCGGGTAGTGCTTCATGCGCGAGCCCAGGCCGACGTCGGCCAGCGCCTTCTCGATGCGCTCGCGGCGCTCGGCGGCGGGCATGCCGCGGTAGCGCAGCGGCACGTCGGCGTTGTCGAACAGGTTGAGGTCCGGGATCAGGTTGAAGCTCTGGAAGATGAAGCCGATCTTCCGGTTTCGCAGCTTGCTGCGGGCGTCATCGGACAGGTGGCTGACGTCCTCGCCGTCGAGCAGGTAGGTGCCGCCGGTGAAGGTCTCCAGCAGGCCGGCGATGTTGAGGAAGGTGGTCTTGCCGGAGCCCGACGGCCCGGTGACCGCGACGAACTCGCCGTCCTTCACGTGCAGGTCCAGCGAACGCAGGGCGTGGGTTTCGACGAGTTCGGTGCGGTAGACCTTGGTGACGGCTTGCATGTGCAACATGGCGGGCTCCAACGGATTCAAGGGGCGGTGCGCCGGGGCGCGAGGCGGTGTCGGGGGAGGGGCATCGCGCCCCGGCGGCTCAACGGATGCGGAATCGCTCGGGCAGGGTGCTGGCGGTCGCGTAGCCGGCGCGCGCGTGGCGCCGGAACGAGACCGCCCGGTTGGCGGCGGGCTGCACCAGGTCGGCGAGGCTGCAGACCTCGCCCAGGGTGTCGACCAGGCGCAGGCGGGTGGGCATGGCGGCGGCGAGCTGGTCGGCGTCCCAGTGGAGGCCGAACGGGAACGCCGCGTGGGCATCGATGCGGGGGATCATGGCGTTACTCTCCAGAGATGCGGATCTGTTCGGCGTCGCCGAACTGGTCGGTTCCGGAGACCACGACGCGGTCGCCGGGCTGCAGGCCTTCGAGGATCTCGACGGCGCTGAGGCTGCTCACGCCCAGGCGGACCGGGCGGCGGACGGCGGTGCTGCCGTCCATGACATAGGCGGTGCGGCCACCGCCCTGGTCGACGAAGGGGCCGCGCTCGACCTGCAGCACGTCCTCGCGGGTGTCCAGGGTGATGCGCGCGGACAGGCGCTGGTTCTGGCGCAGGCCGGCCGGTTGTTCGTCGCTGAAGCGGATGCGCGCGGTGACCTCGCCGTTGACGACTTCCGGCGACACCGCCGCCACCTCGGCCGGCAGGGGCTGGCCGCTGCCGCTGGTGACCTGCGCCGGCATGCCGATCGCGAGGTCGCGGGCGAAGCTCTCCGGCACGCGGATCTCGACCTCGAAGCGGGTCAGGTCGACCACGCTGAGGATGGGCGCGTCGTCGGCGACGTTGGCGCGCTGCGCGACCTGCACCTGGCCGACCTGGCCGTCGAAGGGCGCGCGCAGGGTCAGCAGGTCGACCTGGCGCTGCACCTCGTCGACCACGGCCTGCTGGCGGTCGGCCAGCAGCCGCTTGTTGCGGGTGTCGAGGCCGGCGCCCTGGCCCTGCAGCTGGTATTCGCGCTCGGCCTGGGCCAGGCCCAGCTCGGCCTTCTTCAGCTCGTCCTGCGCACGGGCGACGTCGACCTGGGCGACCGCACCGCCTTCGAAGGCGCGCTGGTTGCGCTCCAGGTCGCGCAGCGCCGCGGTGCGGTCGATCCCGGCCTGGTCGAGGTTGCGCCGCGCCTGCGAGCGGGCGATGCGGGCGTCCAGACCGGCGCGGCTGGCCTCGGCTTCGAGGCTCGCCAGGGTCGCCTGCTCCTGCGCCAGTTGGCTGCGCAACTCGGGACTGTCGATCTCGGCCAGCGCCTGGCCTTCCTCCACCGCGTCGCCCGCGACCACCGCCAGCGTGACCGTACCGCCGGCGACGGCGTACAGGGTCGGGCTGTTGGCGGCGATCACCCGGCCGTCGGCGCGGATGTCGCGGACCAGGTCGCCGCGGGTTACCTCGGCGATGCGCACCCGGGCACCGTCCACCGAGCGGCCCCCGGTGCTCCAGCCCACCACCAGCCAGGCCGCCAATACCAGCACGGCGGCGCCCACGCCGATGGCGATCAGCCTGGGGCGGCGCTGGCGGGTGGGGGAGGCGCTGACCTGGCGGTCCTGGCCGGAGGTGTCGCGGATGCTCATGCGGGCGGGGTCTCGGAGAACGGGAAGCTGCCCCTCATCACGCATGAAGCGTGCCAACCATCAAGTGGCTGATTTTCCAATGGTTCTGCGTTCTGTCGTGGGTGTCCGCAACGTCCGGGCCGTGTCCGCCGGACGCTGTCCGGTCCGGTGTGCCGGGCTACACTTACCCCCTTGGTGTCGAGGAGTTGAACTGCATGTGTGGAATCGTCGGGGCGATCGCCGATCGCGACGTGGTACCGGTCCTCGTCGAGGGCCTGAAGCGGCTGGAGTACCGGGGCTATGACTCCGCCGGCATCGCCGTGTTCGATGGCAGCGACGTGCGCCGCGTGCGCCGCACCGGCCGCGTGGCCGAGATGGAGGCGGCGGCCAGCGCCGAGGGCCTGAGCGCCGGCATCGGCATCGGCCACACGCGCTGGGCCACCCATGGCGGCGTCACCGAGGCCAACGCCCATCCGCACGTGAGCTTCAACGAGCTCGCTGTGGTCCACAACGGCATCATCGAGAACCACGACGCCCAGCGCGAGCGCCTGACCGCCGCCGGTTACGTGTTCGAATCGCAGACCGACACCGAGGTCATCGCCCACCTGGTCCACCACCACCAGGCGCAGGGCGCCGACCTGCTGCAGGCGGTGCAGCGCGCCGCGAGCGAGCTCGAAGGGGCCTACGCCATCGCGGTCGTCAGCAAGCACGAGCCCGAACGCCTGATCGCCGCGCGCATGGGTTGCCCGCTGCTGGTGGGCCTGGGCCAGGGCGAGAACTTCGTCGCCAGTGACGTGTCCGCGATCATCCAGGCCACCCGCGAGGTGATGTTCCTCGAGGAAGGCGACACCGCTGAAGTCCGCCGCGACGGCGTGCGCGTGTTCGACGGTGAGGGCCGCGAGATCGAGCGCGAGGTGCACGTCTCGGACGTGTCGCTGGCGTCGCTGGAGCTGGGCCCGTACCGCCACTTCATGCAGAAGGAGATCCACGAGCAGCCGCGCGCGATCGCCGACACCATCGAGGCGGTGATCGACGAAGGCGGCTTCTCGCCGGCGCTGTTCGGCGCCGATGCCGCCGAGGTGCTGGACGGCATCGAGGGCGTGCAGATCCTCGCCTGCGGCACCAGCTACTACGCGGGTCTCACGGCGCGCTACTGGATCGAAGCGATCGCCGGCCTGCCGTGCTCGGTCGAGATTGCCAGCGAGTACCGGTATCGCGCCGCGGTGGCCAACCCGAAGCACCTCGTCGTCACCATCTCGCAGTCGGGTGAAACCCTCGACACGATGGAGGCGCTGAAGTACGCGAAGTCGCTCGGCCACGACAGGACCCTTTCCATCTGTAACGTGCCCGAGAGCGCGATCCCGCGTGCGAGCCGGCTGGTCTACTACACCCGGGCCGGTGCCGAGATCGGCGTCGCCTCGACCAAGGCCTTCACCACCCAGCTGGTTGCGCTGTTCACCCTCACCGCGACCCTCGCCCGGCTGCGCGGCCGCTTGACCGCGGAAGACGAAGCGGGCCACCTCGACGCGCTGCGGCAACTGCCCGGCAGCGTCCAACACGCCCTCAACCTGGAACCGCAGATCGTGGGCTGGTCGGAGCGTTTCGCGCCGAAACAGCACGCGCTGTTCCTCGGCCGTGGCGTGCACTATCCGATCGCGATGGAAGGCGCGCTCAAGCTCAAGGAGATCTCCTACATCCATGCCGAGGCCTACCCGGCCGGCGAGCTGAAGCACGGCCCGCTCGCGCTGGTCGACGCCGAGATGCCGGTGGTGGTGATCGCGCCGAAGGACAGCCTGCTGGAGAAGGTGAAGTCCAACATCCAGGAAGTCCGCGCCCGCGGCGGCGAGATGTTCGTGTTCGCCGACCTCGACAGCCACTTCGGCGAGTCCGAGCAGGTGCACGTGATCCGCACCCCGCGCCACGTCGGCGTGCTGTCGCCGATCGTGCACGCGATCCCGGTGCAGCTGCTGGCCTACCACGCCGCCCTGGCCCGCGGCACCGACGTCGACAAGCCGCGCAACCTGGCCAAGTCGGTCACCGTGGAATAAGCGCGGGGTAGGGGCCGGCACCCGTCGTCCGGCCATCCGCCGAACGAGGCCCGTTCGCTGGATGGCCGGTCGCGCCAGCGCGCCAGCGCGTGCGTGGCACCCCGCCCCGCCGTTACCGCAACACCACCGCGCACGTTGCGGTAACGATACTTACCGGCGGGTGCGCCGCCGCCTAGCCTGTGTCCATCGAAGCGAAGGGCCGACCGGTTCGGTCCTCGCCAGTCCAAGGGAGGGACAGATGGCCGGTGAACTTCCAGAAGATATCGTCCAGGCAATCGCGATCTCGAATGCCAAGTCGATCGGCGAGCAGCCCGCCATCCTGGCGAACCTCGCGCTTGCCCAGCAGATCTTCAACCAGAACATGCAGCAGCAGATCAGCCTGGGCCAGCAGCAGGCCATGAACCAGGTGCAGATGGCCGCGGCCGCGCGCTGCGTGACCATGATCGAGAACGCAGGCGGCTGCAAGAACCAGGAGGCCATCGAGAAGATGGCCCGCGACCTGGAGAAAGTGATCAGCGACATCGGCGCCTGGAAGCCCAGCGGCTGAGCGTCACGTACATGCGCGGCCGTTGCCCCATGCCGGCCGCGCCCGGATCCCACGCGTCCGACCGGACGCGCCGGATGCCCCGACACGGGGCGGTAAGCCAAGCAGCACCCTTACGTACACACCATCCTCAAGGAAAGGAGAAGAACCATGGCTGCACTGCCAGAAGACGTGGTGAGCGCCGTTGCGATCGGCAACCTGAAGGCCATCTCGGAACAGCCCGCGATGCTGTCCAACCTGGCCTACTCGAACACGGTGGCCAACACCAACCTGTCGCAACAGAACGCGGTGGCGAACCAGCAGGCGATGAACGAGCTGGGCATTTCCGTCGTCGCCAAGGCGTCCAACACCGTCAGCAACCTCGGTCCGCTGGAGGCGCGTTCCGCGGTCGACATCCTGACCAACGACGAGCTCGCGCAGACCATCGCCGACATGAAGGCCACGCTCCAGGCCTTCACCACCCGCCAGTAAGCCCGCTCCCGCGGGCATTGAACCGGAGGTCTCGACATGCTTGACCCATCCGTAGTCGGAGCAGTGGTGATCGGCAATCTGAAGGCGATCTCGGAGCAGCCGGCCATGCTGTCCAACCTGGCCTACTCGAACGTGGTGTCCAGCAACAACATCGGCCAGCAGAACGCGGTATCGAACCAGCAGGCCGGCAACCAGCTGGGGACCCCGCTCGTCGCCAAGGCCGTCAACCTGGTCAGCGACATGGGGCCGCTGGCGGCACGCTCGGCGGTGGACGTGTTGTCCAACAACGAGCTGTCCCAGACCATCGCCGACCTGAAGTCCAGCGTGCAGGCCTTCGCCGGCCCGCAGGGTCCGTCACGGCTGCGGCGCCTGCTCGACCTGGGCCTGGAGATCGATGCGAAGGGCCAGCTGGTGGTCCATCCCCCCGTGCCCGCCATCTTCATCCCGGGGAAGGTCGCCCGGGAGGACATCGAGATCGTGCTCAGCGATCAAGGCGTCACCGTCAAGGTGAAGAAGGTCGGCTGATCGGCCAGCAAGGTGAAGGCGGGGCCGGTCCCTGGCCGCCCCGCCTTCACGCGGAGTGCAACGCATGGAAACCGAAACCATCGATATCCGCGTCGAGGATCGGCGCGACACGGGCCATCCCGTCACCGCGGCGATCGCGATCGGCAGCCTGGCCACGATGCAGCAGCCGGCGCTGCTCAGCGACCTGGCCTTCTCCAACCACGTGGTCGGCAACGACCTCGGGGCGAAGTCGCAGCTGGCCCACCAGGACGCGATGAACCGCCTGCGCCAGGGCATCGTCGCCGGTGCCGTCGCACGCGTGCAGGGTCCAGGCCCGGGCACCGCGCGGGCCGCGGTGGACGTGTTGACCGGCAATGCGCTGGCGCAGGAGATCGCCGATCTCAAGGCCGCCGTCGATGCCTTCGGTACGCGGCCATGAACTGGGCGCCCACGTCCTCCCGCGAAGCGGACGACGAAGCGCCGATGGCGCGCTACAACCGGCAGCTCGCCGCGCGCATCGACGCGCAGTTGCAGAGCGGGCTGGAGGCCAGCCTGCACGGGGCGAAGCATTGCGTGGTCAGGACCGGCGTGAACGCGGTGCTGACGGTCCTGCCTGCGGCCACCGGCGGCGACGCCGGGGACGTCGTGTTCGGCCCGGCCCCGTTCGCGGCCTGCATCGCCTACGTCAACACGAACCTGGTGGATCGCGAGGCCCGGCCGCACCGGCCGCCGCATCCGCACCCGGCACCCCAAGGGAGAACGCATGATGAAGACGCCTGAATCGATGGCGCGGATGGGCGAGGTGGTAGAGGACATCGCCGCGTCGATGACGCGGGTGGCCACCCATGTCGCGATGCTCGGTGTCCAGGGCGATGCCGATGAGCAGATGCGGATCATCACCGAGGAGAACAACAAGGTGCTGGACCGGATCCGCGAACTCTACGACCTGCCCCCGGCCCCGGAGCGCTGACGTGGCCGCCACCGGCGCGATCGTCGAACGGCCGCTCGCGACGGCCGCGGCCCTGAACGCGACCGCGCTGCCGATGGCCGAGGCCGGCTACACCTTCATGGTCGAGATCCTCGGCAACGATACGACGCCGCTGATCGTCGGCTCGCTCGCGCTCAGCGCGACGGCGATCTTGGAAGGGCTGGCCGCTTACGAGGCCACCGCCGCCCTTGGCGCGGGCACGGGCGCGGGCACGGGCACGTGACGGCCATCGCCACCTCCGCAGTCCGACTGCGTCCGGTGCCGGAGCGGATCCGGCTGCTGGCCTTCCCCGATGCGGGCACCCGGGATGCGTCCGGGGCCGGCGCGGCGGCAGACCCGGGCGCGTTCTTCATCGTCCAGGCGGACTGCACGGATGTCCGCCTGCCGCCCGACGTGGCCGACTGGCTCTCGCTTTCGCCGCCGACGCCGATCGCCACCGGTCTCAGCCGCGTCGACTACCGGGCGGACGACAACGTGCGCGCCGCCCGGCGGGCGCCGGTCACGCTGACGGTGCGCGGTCGCCCGTACACCGTCACGTTCGAGCAGCAGCCCGGTGACCTCGTGCAACTGGAACTGGTGCGGACGCTCGGATGCCCGCTGAACCTCGACGTGCTGGTCGCCGTCGGCTTCGTCGCCGGATTGATCCAGAAGATCCCGGTGCCCCCGGTCCGGCTTCTGGTCCTGGTCGTGGCGATCCTCGCGCTCATCGCGCTGGGCTTCGTGGTCGCCGCGGTGCGGCACGGGTTCGCGGCGGTGCCGGAACCGCAACCGCTCTCCACCGATACCGGCGGCCTGCCGGTCACCGTTATCCCCGGCGTGGCGCTGGCCCGCGGCCTGCCGCTTCCAGGCGTGGCCGCGGAAGACCAGACGATCGCTTTGCAAACGCTCAAGGCGATCTACTGGCTGATCAAGCAGGTCGCGTGATTCCGCGGAGCGCCCCGCGGCGGGCGAGGCGTTCCGCGCGTGCCCTGCGCCCCGGCGCAGGCACGGATGCCACCCCCGCCGCCACATGTCATGGAGAACACAGACGATGAACATCACAGACGATGTACTGGGACAGGCGCCGTACACCCGCCTGCTGCCGCTGGGCTACATGGTCCCCACGTTCTATCCCACGCCGTCGGGCACCGTGCAGGCGCGGTCCGGTGCGCCGCAGGTGACGTTGCAGGATCCTGACCTGCAGGCGCGCGCCCAGCGCCTGCTCAACGTCCTCTACTGGACCGCCGATGCCTGCAAGGACCAGCAGGGCATGGACGACGCGTCCACCCTGAAGGTCTTCATCGCGCCGGAGTTCTACTTCCGCAAGGCCTCGGCCGACGAGGTCAGCGGCGGTGGTTTCTCGCGCTCCACGAGCTTTGGTGCCTACCCCGAACGCGCACGCCAGGAACTGGCCGAGGCGCTGTACGGGGCCATCCACGACTCGCCGCTGTTCAAGGACTGGGTGATCGTGGCCGGCACGCTCTGCTCGGCCCTCCCGTTCGACCTCTCGGGCCGGATGAACCTGCTCAATACCGCGATCATGCTGCGCGGACAGCGTGCCCAGCCGGATGCCAGCGTGCCGTACATCTTCATGGAGAAGCACTACATCTCCAACATCGACGGACCGGACGGGCGGGACCATGCCAACCTCGACCCGACCACCACGTATTCGTTCCGGCTCAACCCCGACCAGCACCTGGACAACCTCGTCTACTGGGACGGCATGAGCGTGGGCCTGGAAGTCTGCCTCGACCACAGCGAACAGGTGGTCGCCAACGCGATGAACCTGCTGCGCCAGACCCTGGGCCCGCGCGCGGCGTCGCTCGAGCTGCAGCTCGTCACGTCCTGCGGCATGTCGATCGTCCAGCAGGCCGTCGCCGTCGCCGACGGTGCGTTGGTGATGCTGGTGGACGGTTACTCGCACGTGGATTCGGGGCTGCGCGAACCGATCTTCCAGATGGGCCGCCATGACGCCGCGACCGGTTCCACGCACGCCGTGCCCGCCACCAGCTTCCAGCTGAAAGCCCTGCCTGACGGCGCGGACTACCGCGTGACCTACGCTGGCGGGCTGTACACGGGGCGCCAGGGCGTCTGGACCAGCACGCAGCCGCTGGCCTTGAACGCGACGAAGACGCAGGCGACATCGGCGGCGGTCTCGCCATGAACCTCCACGACGTGATGGCCGTGGTGAACACCGAGGCCGCGGCCACCCTCGCCCTGAGCAAGGGCGGCTGGGAAGGCTGGGTGCAGTGCGAGCTCTGGCGGCACCTGACGGTGGTGAAGGGCGAGCCGGCCGAACGGGAGTATCCCTATCCGCGACCCTACCAGCGGCAACGGTGCGACCTGGTCGCCCGGGGCGATGACGGCAGGCCGCTGTGGACCGAGATCAAGGCCTACGGCATCTTCAGGGAAGGGGATGCGGACCGCTTCCTCGACGGCATCGGCGTGGACCTGATGAAGCTCGAAAACCGCCCGCGCGGCACCCGGGCGCTGTCCCTGGTCGTGGTGCCCAAGGCGATCGAGGAGAGCTTCCTGTGGGCCCTGCGGCAGCGCAAGTGGCTCGGCTTCAGCGTCACCAATGGGACCGTGGTGTCCGTCTTCCACATGACGTTCTGAAGCAGGGACGGGGCGGTGGGCCCGGCGTCAGGCCGGGACCACCGCCTTCAATGCGTTGCAGATGGACGCCGCGAGTTCTTCCTGCTCGCGGATGCCGAAACGCACCGAGCGGTCGAACTGCCCGGCCCAGGTGACCCGGCTCAGCGAGGCATCCACCAGCCGGATCGACGTGCGGATCCGCTCCGCGTCGACCCGCACGCTGCCCTCGACCCGGTGCCGCGGCGCCGTGCGTCGGGCATCGCCGTCCCGGCGCTCGGACCCGTTCGCCGCGAGCGAGGTGGACATCCGCATGAATACGTCGTCGAACGACGAGAACAACTGGTTCAGAAGCTCCTCGTACAGTCCATGCGCGAAGGCCTGCCCCTCGCCGTAACCGGCGATATGGCGGATCGGTTCGATCACCAGCGCGCCGCCTCCCGGCGCCGGCGCCACCGGCGGCTCCCCCGGCGAGGAGGCGCGCCGGAACGCCAGCCGGTGCTGGCCCACCGGGATGTGGACCTCGATGCCGCCATGTCCGCGGCGGTCCGCGTAGTAGCGCGCGAGCCGCTGGCGCAGGCGCCCCACCTGGACCCGAACGATCGGATCCTCGGCGGCATAGTCGGTCGGGCGCCGGTCGAACACTTCGATGCCGATGACATATTCGCTCACGTTCCCGGCGTCGCCCGCGAGGGCCTGGTCCACCAGGAACCGGAGCAGGCGCCGCATCCGGTGGGCCTTCTGGAAGTCGCTGCTGCCGAGAATCGCGTCGCAGGCGTCGCGGATCTCGTCCGCATGGAATCCGTCCATGCACCGGGCGTCCTTGTTCACCGTGCGCTTCCCCATCCGTGTCGTTACACCTTCCCTGCGAACGCGTCCTGCGCCCCCGGGTGCCCACCCGATGGACCGGCGATGCCGGCGTCCGCCCGGCGTCCAGTCTCCGCGATCCGCGCTAAGGCCGCGTGCAGGCGGGCGCGAGGAGGGCGGCGCCGGAACGGCCATGCACCTGCGTGCGACCTCTCCTACACTGGCCGGCAGGAGGGATGCCATGGATGCCGAGCCAATCGCGCTGTCGCCCACGCTGGTCGTCGAGGACGACCCGGCGACGCGCCTGCGCCTGCAGGGACTGATGGCTGGCGTCGCGGATGACGGTGCGCGGGTCGCGGCCGTCGGCGACCTGGCGACCGCGCGCGAACGCCTGCGTGAAGGCGACTTCGCGCTCGCGCTGGTCGACGTGCAACTGCCCGACGGCAACGGCATCGGGCTGATCGACTGGATGCAGGTGCATGCACCCCGCACGCAGGCCGTGATCGTGTCGGCCTATGCCGGCGAAGACACCATCCTGGCGGCGCTCCGGGCGGGTGCGGCCGGCTACCTGCTCAAGGATCGAGACGACATCGAGCTCGTGGTGTCCTTGAAGAGCCTGCGCCGCGGGGGCGCGCCGATCGACCCGTCGATCGCGCGCCGCATCCTCGCCCTGCTGCCACCCGGGCCGACGCGCGGCGGGGTGGCCACCGCGGTAGCGGGCAGCGACGGGCCGGGGTCCGGGGCGCCGCCAGTGCCGCTGTCGGAGCGGGAAAGCGAGATCCTCGCGCTGGTCGCGCAAGGGTTCAGCAACCGCGAGATCGCCGAGATGCTGTCGCTGTCGCGCTTCACCGTCGAAGTCCACGCGCGCAACATCTACCGCAAGCTCGCGGTCGGTTCGCGCACCGAGGCGGTATTCGAGGCCCGTGCGATGGGCCTGCTGCGTTGATCCGCCGCATGGTGCGGGGGCTGGCGGTGCTGCTGCTGTCGCTGCTGGCGACGGTGGCCCCGGCGTCGGAGTCCCCGGGTCAGGCCTCCGCCCCCCAGCTCACCACGACGCTCGTGCACGCGGAAGCGGTGCGTTCGGACTGGAACGCCACCGAGCCCCCGGCCACCGGCTGGGTCCCGGTCACCCTGATGGACCAGTGGCAACAACGCTGGCCCGACCACGATGGCGTCGTCTGGTACCGCGTGCGCTGGCGGCAGGACGGCCCGGGCCCCGTGGGGCTGATGCTGGACTACACCTGCCTGGCCGCGGCGGTGTACGTCAACGGCAGCCTGGTCGACCGCGATCCCTCGCTGGTCGAGCCGCTGTCGCGTTACTGGCACAGCCCGCGGTACTACCTCGTCGACGCACCGCTGCTGCGCCCCGGCGGGAACGAACTGCTGGTGCGGGTGTCCGGCCTGGTGGCCTACCAGCCCGCGTTCGGCACCGTCACCGTCGGCGCGCCCGATGCCGTGCAACGCGCCTACCGGGGCGCCAAGCTGGCGCGCCACGACCTGCAGCTGCTCGATGCATCGATCGGCCTGGTGCTGGCGGCGGTGTTCGGCCTGATCTGGCTGCTGCGTCCGCGCGACACCACCTACGGCTGGTACGCGCTCAACGGCCTGTTCGGCATGCTGTACGCCTCCAACTACATCGTCACCCGGCCCTGGCCGTTCCCCACCACGCACGGCTGGCAGGCCTTCATCGCCGCCTGCTTCGTCGCCGCGGCGGTGACCTACGCGCTGTTCCTGCTGCGCTTCGCCGGCCTCCGCTGGCCGCGCTTCGAACGGAGCCTGCTGGCGCTGGGCGCGCTGGTGTTCGCAGCCGCCCTGCTGTTCCCCGGCTGGATGGGCCCGCACCGCAACGCGTACGTGGTGCCGATGATCGGCTTCGCCTACCTGATGAGCCTGGCGTTCGCGGTGTTCGCGTTCCGCCACGGGCGCGCGGAACACAAGGTGCTCGCACTGTGCGCGCTGGTCCCGGTGCTGGTGTCGCTGCACGACCTGTCGGTGTACCTGGGCTGGTTCCGCGGCTCGGCCTACCTCGGCGCGTTCGGCTCGCCGATCACCCTGCTGGGCATGGGCTTCGTGCTCGCCTACCGGTTCGCCAGCACCATGAAACGGGTCGAGGGCTTCAATGCCGAACTCAGGCACGAGGTCGAGGCCGCCACCACCCGGCTGGCGGACACGCTGGGCCGGCAGCATGCGCTGGAACTCGCGCACGGCCGGGCCGGCGAGCGCCTGCAATTGGTGCGGGACCTCCACGACGGCTTCGGCGGCACCCTGGTCGGCGCCATCGCGCGCCTGCAGCAGTCGCCGGCCGACATGCCCAACGCGCGGGTGGTCGACCTCCTGCGCGAGATGCGCGATGACCTGCGCCTGGTGATCGACTCCACCGCACGCGAGCATGCCGACCTCGCCGAACTGCTGGTGCCGCTGCGGCACCGCGCGACCCGCCTGCTCGAGGCCGCCGACATCGACGCCCACTGGCACCTCACGGGACTGGAAGGCGTCGACCTGGGCAGCGGCCGCAGCCTCGACCTGCTGCGCCTGCTGCAGGAGGCGCTGACCAACGTGTTCAAGCACAGCGGTGCCGGGCGCGTCGATGTCCACGTCCAACGCGACGGTGCCGTGCTGCGCGTGGGGGTCCGCGACGACGGCGTGGGGCTGCAGGCCGGCGAGGCGGCACGCGCGGCAGGCGGCGAGTGGGGTACCGGCCTCGCCAGCATGCGCCTGCGCGCGCAGCGCCTCGGCGGCCGGCTGCAGGTCGAGACGGCGTCCGACGGCGGAACCGCCCTGCGCCTGGAACTGCCGCTGGCGGCCTGAGGGCGACGGCGCGACGCCCGCCACCCGGTGCTCGCCACTACCTGATTTCAGGGATACGTCCTCCCCGGAGCTTGCTTGACACTGCGCACATTCCGCTTGGGGGGCGGACGGACCTCCGGGCCTCCCGACAGCGGCTTGCCGAGAGGACCTCTCCATGTCGAACCGAACCGCCCTGCCGCCACGCCCGCTTGCCCTGGCCGTCGCCCTGTGCGTGGCCACTGCCGCCCTGCCAACCGTCGCCGCGCCGCCCTGCGACGACGCGGATGCCGTCGACGCTGCGGATGCGACGAACGCTCCGGAGCACACGGGTGCCGTACGCGCGACGACGACCAGGATCGGCGACGCGGATGCGCTGGCCGATGCGGCCTGCCTGCAGGACGGTGCCGCCGACGCTACCGCCGCCAACGCTCCTGCGGCCACCGAATCCTCGTCTCCGTCGGCGGCGTCCCTCCCGGCATCGGCGAAGGCCCCGGCATCCACGCAGGCCGCGGACGTGGTCGCCGCGGGCGCCGAATCCCTCCCCTTCGTGGCCGTCAGTCCCGCGGCAGCGGACATCGGCACCCAGGATGCGCAGGCGCCGCGGCTGGGCTCGATCGCCATCGGCAGCAACGCGATGGCCAACACCACCGGCAACAACTACGGCATCGCGATAGGCGCGGGGGCCCAGGCGCAGGGCTACAGTTCGGTCGCCATCGGGCCGGTGGCGACGACCGGTTCCGCCGCATTCGGCTCGGTCGCGCTCGGCCTGTACGCGGTTGCCAATGAGAGCGGCGTGGTCTCCTTCGGGTACGGCGCGGGGGACTCGGTCCTGCTGCCGGGCACCAACCAAACGGTCACCTTCACGACCGAACAGACCCGCCGCCTGATCCACGTCGGTGCCGGCCGTGCCGACACCGACGCGGTCAACCTGTCGCAACTGCATCCGTTGGCCATCGCCCTGGGCGGCGGTGCGAGCTATACAGGCGGGGTGTTCACTGCGCCGGCGTATGGAATCCAGGGGGGCAGCTACGCGACAGTGGGCGATGCCTTCGCCGCGGTGGACGTGCGCCTGGACCAGTTGCAGGCCAGCATAGATGGCATCGCGCTGACGCCCGGCCCGGCGGGTCCAGAGGGTCCGGCGGGCCCCGAAGGTCCGGCGGGCCCCGAGGGTCCGGCGGGTCCCGAGGGTCCGGCAGGCCCGGAAGGTCCGGCAGGCCCGGAAGGTCCGGAAGGTCCGGCAGGTCCGGCAGGCCCGGAAGGTCCGGCAGGCCCCGAAGGCCCCGAAGGTCCGGAGGGCCCCGAAGGGCCGGCAGGTCCAGATGGCCCGGCAGGTCCAGACGGCCCGGCAGGTTCGGGCAGTGACCTGGCGGTGGAGTACGACGGCCACGATGCGGATGCGATCACCTTGGCAGGCGACAACGGCACGCGGATCGCCAATGTCGCCGACGGTGTCGATGCCGGCGATGCCGTCAACAAGGGCCAGATGGACGCCGGCGATGCCGGCACGCTGCGCGCCGCGACCACCCACGCCGATACCGGTGATGCCGCCACTCTGGCCGCCGCGACCGGCCACACCGATGCCCGCGAAGCGGCGATCCGGGGCGACATGGCGGCGGGCGATGCTGCCACGTTGCAGGCGGCGAACACGCACGCCGACGCCGGCGACGCGGCCACGCTGCAGTCAGCCCGCAGCTACGCCGATCGCACGGCGGCATCGACGCTGGACTCGGCACGCGCCTACACGGACCAGGTCATGGCCTCGTTCGGGGCGGACCTGGAGGCGTTCCGCAGTGATGTCGACGACCGCTTCCACCAGCAGGACCGGCGTATCGACCGCCAGGGGGCGATGGGCACGGCGATGATGAACATGGCGATCAACGCGTCCGGGACCCAGAGCCCGCGCGGGCGCATCGCGGTCGGCGCGGGCTTCCAGGGCGGTGAGCAGGCGCTCTCGATCGGCTACGGCGTGAAGGTCGGCGAGCGCGCATCCTTTTCGCTGGGCGGCGCGTTCAGCGACGGCGAGAGCTCCGCCGGCGTGGGCTTCGGCTTCGACCTCTAGGGCGCGCGCCGTCGGCTGGGGAAGCCGAGGTGTCGAACTCGAAGCGTCGGGGTTCGAGCTCCGGGCGTCGAGGTCTTTACCTCGAAGCGTCGAGGTTTGAGCTCCGGGCGTCGAGTTCACCACCCTGAAGCGTCGAGGTTCAAGCTTCGGGCATGGAGGTCTCTCACTTGAAGCGTCGGGGTTCGAACTCCGGGCGTCGAGGTCTCCCACTCGAAACGCCAAGGTTTGAGCTTCGAGTATCGAGGTCTTCACTCGAAGCGTCGAGGTTCGAGCTCCAGGTGTCGAGGTCCATACCTCGAAGCGTCACGTTTCCGACGGGAGTGTCTGATTTTTCGTGTGCAGGGCGATGGTCAGCTGCCTGCTGCGGCGGAGCTGGGGATGCCGACGTCCGGTGCCCTCGGGGGCGAATGTCCCCCGGCCTCGGCCAGGCCGAGGCCTCCTCCTTGATTTCGCCCCCAAGGGCACCGGACGTCGGCATTGCCCGAGGCCAGCGGTGTCCCGGCACTCTTCCTTTGCACCCTCCACCTGCACGATCCGACGGCGTCGGGGTGGCCGGGTAGGCTTCGGGGCGAAATCAAGGAGGAGGCCGCCGCAGGCGGCCGGGGGACAGTCGCCCTGGAGCCTGCCGGGTCGCCCCGGCGCAGCCCCACCCGGCCGACGCCCCCAACGCCCACCGACGCGCCCCAATGCCCACCCCGACGTCGCGTGCGACACGCCCCCATGCGGGATTCAATGCCCACTCGCTTCCTGCTCGTCGCTGACATCGCGCACGCTGTCCGGGCGGCTCTGCTCACGAGCAACAGACATGCCTGCATGCATCGCATTGTCTCCCCTTTCTTTGCGTCGCCCCGCGTCGCGTTGCGCTGCAGCAATTCATCAAGCCGACTTCCCAGCTGCACGGAACGTTAACGGATGCGGGTCTAGGTTCGACGTGGGCCGTCGCAACGACGCTCCCTTCGTATTCCTGCTACTCGAAGCCGACCTTCACGGGGGAGGGATCACCTGTCTTCGAACGCCGGATTTGCAGTCGAACCGATACAGACCCTCACACCGGAGTGGATCATGGCAAAGGCAGCAGCAAAAGAAGACAAGACCGCGAGCAAGAAAGGCACGAAGAAACAACCGAACTTCCTGATCCTCTGGGGCGATGACATCGGCCAGTCCAATCTCAGCGCCTACACGCACGGGCTGATGGGCTACAAGACGCCGAACATCGACAGCATCGCCCGCGACGGCGTGATGTTCACCGACTACTACGCCGAGCAGAGCTGCACCGCCGGCCGTGCCTCCTTCATCACTGGCCAGTGCGGCCTGCGTACCGGCCTGACCAAGGTGGGCCTGCCGGGCGCCGAGCTGGGCATGCGCGCCGAAGACCCGAACATCCCGGAGCTGCTGAAGGAGCACGGCTACGCCACCGGCCAGTTCGGCAAGAACCACTTCGGCGACCGCGACGAGCACCTGCCGACCATGCACGGCTTCGACGAGTTCTTCGGCAACCTGTACCACCTGAATGCCGAGGAAGAACCAGAGCTGCCGGACTATCCGAGCGACAAGGACTTCCCGCAGTTCAAGAAAAAGTTCGGCCCGCGTGGCGTGATGCACTGCTGGTCGGACGGCAAGGGCGGCCAGAAGATCGAGAACACCGGTCCGCTGACCAAGAAGCGCATGGAAACCTGCGACACCGAGTTCCTCGCCGCGGCCAAGAAGTTCATCAAGAAGGCGAACAAGGAAGGCAAGCCCTTCTTCGTCTGGTTCAACACCTCGCACATGCACTTCCGCACGCATATCGAGGACCGCATCCGCGGCCAGGCCGGGCGCTGGCAGTCCGAGTATCACGACTGCATGATCGAGCACGACAAGCACATCGGCGAGATGCTGGCACTGCTGGAGGAGCTGGACATCGTCGACGACACGATGGTCATGTACAGCACCGACAACGGGCCGCACATGAACTCCTGGCCCGATGCTGGCATGACCCCGTTCCGCAACGAGAAGAACTCGAACTGGGAAGGCGCGTTCCGCGTGCCGTGTATGGTGCGCTGGCCGGGCGTGGTCGAGCCGGGCACGGTCTGCAACGAGATCGTCAGCCACCTCGACTGGTTGCCGACCATCGTGGAGGCGGCGGGCGACGCGGACGTCAAGGAAAAGCTCAAGAAGGGGCACAAGGCCAACGGCAAGAAGTTCAAGGTGCACCTGGATGGCTTCAGCCTGGTCCCGTACTTCACCGGAAAGGCCAAGAAGCACGAGCGCAAGGGCTTCTTCTACTTCACCGACGATGGCGACCTTGCGTGCCTGAGGTACGACAACTGGAAGGTCGTGTTCATGGAACAGCGGTGCGCGGGCACGCTGCAGATCTGGGCGGAACCACTGGTGACCTTGCGGGTGCCGAAGATCTTCAACCTGCGCACCGACCCCTACGAACGTGCCGACATCACGTCGAACACCTATTACGACTGGCTGCTCGATCACGTGTTCATTCTGGTCCCGGCGCAGAACGGCGTGGCGGAGTTCCTGGGTACCTTCAAGGAGTTCCCACCGCGACAGAAGGCGGCGAGCTTCGGGATCGACGAGGTCGTGGCCAAGATGGAGACGGCGGCCGCCGGCGGCGGCTGATCGCGCAGCGGGGTGAAAGCGGCCGCGCATCGGAGTGATCCCGGTGCGCGGCCTTCATGTTGGATGGAAGCCCACGAGGGAATACCTTGAATACCAGCGTCGATGCCACCGGCCCGGACCACAGCACCCAGTTGTCGGAAAAGCGGACCACACTTTCGCTCGAGCGCAGCTTCCTGTCGTTCGAGCGCACCCTGATGTCGTGGCTGCGGACCTCGCTGTCGCTGATCAGCTTCGGCTTCACCCTCGCCAAGTTCTTCCAGTACCTGTCGGAACAGCGCGGCGAGCCGGTCCGTGGCGCCTTCAACCAGACCTGGGCCTCGGATACCGTCGGCCTGGCGATGATCACCATCGGCACGACCGCGCTGTGCATGGCGGTGGTGCAGCATCGGCGCCGGGTGAATGCGCTGCGCGAGATGGGCCTGCAGGGTCAGTGGAACCTCGCGCTGTGGGTCTGCGGGATGGTCGCGATCCTGGGCGTGTTCGCGTTTGTCAGCCTGGTGATCTGGTAACCGTCGCCGAGCCGCCGTCCGCGCGGTGGCCCCGCTTCGCGGCGCTCAGTCCGCCACGCACCTGAAGCCGAGGTGGCAGGTCGAGGTATCGACCGGCTGCGCCATGCGCGCCGCGGGGCGATAGCGGCGGCAGTAGTTCGGCGCGCACAGGTGGGAGCCGCCCTTCATGACGCGACGCGGGATCCTGACCGCCGGGTTGCGCGGGTCGATGCTGGCCTCGGCGGTGCCGCCGCGCGGGTTTTCCAGCGTGCAGCAGGCGTGCTGTGGAATCGCGGTGTGCTCCTGGTACCAGTCGGTGGTCCACTCCCAGACATTGCCGGCCATGTCGAACAGGCCGTGTCCATTCGGCGGGAAGCTGCCGACCGGCGCGGTCCCGGCATGGCCGTCTTCCTCCAGGTTCTGCCACGGGAACTCGCCCTGCCACGTATTGGCCATGTGCGCGCCGCCGGGCACGAAGTCGTCGCCCCAGCAGAACTCGGCGGCATCCAGGCCGCCGCGCGCGGCGAATTCCCATTCGGCTTCGGTGGGCAGGCGCTTGCCGGCCCAGGCGGCATAGGCGGCGGCGTCCTCGAAGGCGACATGCACCACCGGGTGGTCGCCCTTGCCGTCGACCGAGCTGCCCGGACCGTGCGGGTGGCGCCAGTCGGCGCCGGCCACGTAGTGCCACCAGTGGTAGTGGTTGCGCAGGTCGACCGGCCCGGGCGTGGGGATGAAGACGACGGAGGCGGGCGCCAGCAGGGCCGGGTCGGCGCCCGGGTAGTCGGCGGGATCGGCCGGTTGCTCGGCCTTCGTCACGTGGCCGGTGGCCTCGACGAAGCGCGCGAACTCATCGTTGGTCACGCAGTGGCGGTCGATCCAGAAGCCGCCCACCGAAACCCGGTGCGCAGGCGCCTCTTCGGGGTAGTGCTGGTCGGAGCCCATCAGGAAGGCACCGCCCTCGATCCAGGCCATGCCCGGACGCTCGGCCGTGGGGGAAGTCTCGTTCTGCATCGTCGGGGACGGGTCCTTGGGCGGAAGGTCCACTCTACGCGAGCGCGTCTTCAGCCGGGGTCAGGGCATGGCGCGGAGCATCTGCCCGACCGCATCGATGATGAGCTGCGTGGCCAGCGCGACCTGCAGGATGCCGAGTACCGCGCTGACGATCTTCAGCGGGACCGGTCCGATCCACTTCATGATGAAACGAACGCCAAGGAACGCCAGCAGGTCCAGGACCATCACCGCGACCGCGAGTCCCAGCACGGACGCCGAGCGCGAAGCGTCCTGGCTCAAGGCCATCGCGGCGATCACGGCGGCAATGCCGTACGGCGTCACCGTGACGGGGAATACCAGGTGCATCAGCGGCGACGAGGTGGCCTGCTCCGGCGACGGGGCCGCCGGTGCGCGGTACTGCACCAGTACGAGCTGGATCGCCACCAGGAAGAACACCAGCCCCGCCACCAGTTGCATGACAGCAACGTCGATCTGCCATTTGGCCAGGATCGCCGCGCCGATGCTGCCGGCCAGCAGGATCGCGATGACGCTGAGCCCGAACATCTTCAGCCCCAGCCGGCGCACCGCCGGGGCGTCGAGCGTGCGGGTCGCGGCGAAATAGGCCCCCATCGCCTTGAATGGCCCCAGCATGATGAAGAAGAGCAGGAACAGCTCGTCGTAACCGAACCGGTAGCCCGTGCCCGCCAGCGGCAGGCCCGGGGCGGCGGCGATCAGCACGACGGCGAGCGGGACGGTCTGCATGGCGACACCTCCTTCCGGTGGGGCGGCGGTGGGTTCAGGACAGCTCGGCCGGCACCGGCTCGACCTTCTTCTTCTCGTCCATCTCCTCCGCGGCATCGAGGTCGCGTTCGAGGAAGTAGTTGAGGAAGGTGCGGATGACCGCGATCGCGGCCAGTTGGCCGATGTCGTTCCAGTCGGGCGAGATCACCGTGCGGACGATGTCGGCGGCGAGCATGAACTCAAGGCCCAGCAGCAGCCAGCGGGCGAGGCTCAGCCAGGCCGCGCGCCGCGCGCCGTGGCTGCCGCGCCGAACGCGCAGTGCAGGGGCCATGCGGAGCAGGGCGTCGATCGCGCCGACGAGGACCGTGAGCACGGAAAGGGCTTCCAGTGCGAGGGCGATGTATTCGCTGGCCTCGCGGAGCATCTCTTCCATCATCCACCTCGCTGTTGGCGACGCCGGCCCGCGGCCGGGTCATGGACGGTGGCCGAACGGCCGTGGGCCGCTGCGGCAATCCCCGGCGCCACTCTGAAGGTCGCCTGAGGAAGACCTTGTGAAGAACGTGCGACGGTCCCGGGTCAATCCGGCGCGAGTTCGACCACCTGGCGGATCGCCTCGCCGCGCGCGAGGCGGTCGAAGCCGGTATTGATCTCGTCGAGCGCCAGCGTGTGGGTCAGCAGGCGATCCACCGGCAGCCGGCCCGCGCGGTACAGGTCGATGTAGCGCGGGATGTCGCGCGAGGGCACCGCCGAGCCCATGTACGAGCCGCGCACGCTGCGCTCTTCGGCCACCAGGCTGACGGCCGGCACGCTGAACATGCGGTCCGGCGGCGGCAGGCCCACGGTGATCGTGCTGCCGCCCCGTCGCGTCGCCGCATAGGCCTGGGCCAGCACGCGTTCGTTGCCTACCGACTCGATGACATGCAGGGCACCGCCGCCGGTGGCCTCGCGGATGGCCTCGACGGGGTCGCCATCGCGGGCGTCGATGCAGTGGGTGGCACCCAGTTCGCGCGCGAGCGCCAGCTTGTCGGGCTGCACGTCCACCGCGACCAGCGGGTGCGCCGAGGCGGCCACCGCGCCAATCAGCGCCGCCAGGCCGACCCCGCCCAGGCCGAACACCGCCACGCTTTCGCCCGGCCGCACGCGCGCGGTGTTGACCACCGCGCCGACGCCGGTCATCACCGCGCAGCCGAACAGCGCGGCGGTGCGCGGCGGCAGGTCGGCGTCGATGCGCACCGCCGAGCGGGCCGACACCACGGTGGCCTCGCTGAAGCAGGACACGCCCAGGTGGTGGTGCAGCGGTCCGGTGCCGTCGCGCCAGCGCAGGCCGCCGGCCAGCAGCTGGCCGCCGGCATTGGCCACCGCACCCGGCTCGCACAGCGCCGGGCGCCCTTCGGCGCAGGGCGCGCAGTGGCCGCAGGTCGGCACGAAGGAAAACACGACGCGGTCGCCGGGCTGGAAGCCGGCTGTCCCAGGTCCGACGTCGATCACCTCGCCGACTGCTTCGTGGCCCAGCACCATCGGCATCGGACGCGGGCGCGTGCCCTCGATCACCGACAGGTCGGAGTGGCAGAGGCCGGCGGCGAGGACACGCACCCGCAGCTCGCCGGGGCCCGGGTCGGCGAGTTCGAGGGTTTCGATGCGCAGCGGCCGGGATTCGGCATAGGGGGCGGGGAGGGCCATCCCGCGCAGCACGGCGGCGCGGACCTTCATGTCGAACTGCCTTCGTCGGTCGCTTCGATACGGATGCGCTCCAGGCAGTCCCGGATGCGTTGCGGAATCGGCTGCGACCGGCGTGTCTCGCGGTCGACGAACACATGCACGAACCAGCCCTCGGCGGCCGGTGCTTCGCGCCCTTCGCGGAACAGGCCGATGCCGTAGCGCACGCTGGAATTGCCGAGGTGCTCGACGCGCAGGCCGGCCTCCACGGTTTCCGGGAAGGCGATCTCGCTGGCGAAGCGGCAGTGCGATTCCGCGCACAGGCCTATCGTGTCGCCGCGGTGGATGTCGAGCCCGCCTTCGCGGATCAGCCAGGTGTTGATGACGGTGTCGAAGTAGCTGTAGTACTCGACGTTGTTGACGTGGCCGTAGACGTCATTGTCCTTCCAGCGCGTGGGGATCGGCAGGAAGTGCCGGTAGGCGTCGCGGCTCACGGGGCCTCCGGGGTGGACGCGGGGGTCGGCGGGGTCTCGCGCCCGACCAGCAGCACGCAGGCGGCGATGCCGACCAGCAGACCGACCCAAGGCGCGAACAGCGCCAGCGCGGCACCGGTCAGCAGCGCCGCGCCGCGGGCGATGTTGTCGCGCGGGATTGCCATGCCGATGTAAGCGCAGGCGAAGCCGGTCAGTACGAGCGTCAGCGACAGCGCGATGCCGAGCAGCGGCTTCAGCGCGGTCAGCAACGGCAGCAGGAAGTAGATGAAGGGCAGGCCCATCAGGTAGTAGGACATCAGCCCGCTGTGCAGGTCGCGCATGGCGCGCGGTCCCTGCTTCCAGCGGTTGGCGACGATCACGTGCACGCCGGTCCACAGCGTGCCCTGGGTGGTGAAGAACGGCGCGACCAAGGCGGACGCGGCGTTGCGGATCGCCAGCACCAGGTGCGAGCGGCCCGGGTTGATGTCGACCGGATCATCGGGGCGCGACGGCTGGGCCTCGCGCAGCACTTCGTTGCCGGTCACCCAGTCGCCGAACTGGATCACATAGGTGATCAGGACCAGCGGCAGGCCGGCGAGGTACATCTCCATCGGCGGCCAGCCGATGCTGAAGGGCGACATCTTCGCCACCGCGTCACCGACCGGCGGCAGCAGGAGGCCCCATTCGACCTCGTACTGGACCTCGCCGACCAGCGGGCCGACGATGGCTGCGGTGAGGAAGCCTGGCAGCAGTCCCAGTGCGGCGAGCACGCCCAGTGAAGGCCGCCGCTCGATCAGTCGCCGGAACGGCAGCGAGAACACGCAGACCAGGCACACCAGGCAGGCGACGGTGGTGGTGATCGGCTGCGCCATCAGGAACTTGCCGGCATCGTCGACGAAGACCTGCTTGAATGCCGACAGTGCGGCGCCGAGCAGGATGCCCGCCTTCAACGTCGCCGGCATCCACGCCATCAGGCGCGCGCCCAGTCCGCTGACGCCGAGGAACAGCACCAGCGCGGCATACGTCAGCGTCAACGCGGTCATCGCCTGGAAGCGCGCCACCGGATCCGGGAAGCCGCCGATCACGTAGGCCAGCGCGAGCGGCAGCGCGGCGGTGGTCCAGCCCGGCGCATACGGTTCGCCGAACACGTAGAGCGAGATGACCAGGAACACGCTGTACAGCAGCACGCAGGCGACGGCTTCCTCGAAGCCCATGCCGAAATAGCCGCCCAGCACCGGCACCAGCGCCAGGCCGGTGGCGGTCGCGACCAGGGTGCCCTGCAGGAATTCCGGCCACAGCAGTTTCGAATGCAGGAAGGGCAGGCGGAACACGAAGGGCCCCCAGCGCCAGCCCGGCGTGGGCGTGGCCTGCGTGACGGCGTGGCGTGCATCGGACATGCGTGCTTCCCCTTGGTTCGGGCCACGGGGCCCGGTGGATTCAGAACCGCCCTTCGACCTTCTCGAACACGGTGTTGCGAAGTGCGACCAGGCGTGGACCGAAGTCGCGGATCAGGCGGTCGCGCGTCATCACCGAGATGCGCCCGCTGCAGTTGAAGGCGAGCACGCGGCTGCGGTCGGCCGACACCATCGGCACGCCGACCGCGAACACGTCGGGGTTCCACTCGCCCATCGAGAAGCAGAACCCGTAGGTCTCGTATTCCTCGCGCGCGCGCAGGATGCCGTCGCGGATGCGCGGCCAGTCTTCCGGCTCGATCTCGCCTTCCAGCTCCCGGAGGCGGTGCTGGAACACGTCGAGCGGACGCGAGGCCAGGTCGGCGCGCCCCAGCGCGGTCGAGCCGTGCGGCACGCGCGCCCCGGGCGACAGGTTGAGCTGGAAGGTCGGGTCGCCCTGGCAGACCTCCAGCACGACCATGCGCAGTCCGTCGGCGGCGCCCAGCATCACCGCGGACTGGGTGTACTCGGCCAGTTCGCGCATCAGCGGGCGCGCGACCGAGACCACGTCGTTGTTCTTCATGTAGGCGTGGCTGAGGGCCAGCACCGCGGTGCCGAGCGCGTACTTCTCCAGCGTCGCGGAATACTCCAGGTAGCCCATCGAGGCCAGGGTGAAGGTAAGCCGCGACACCGTCGGCTTCGGCAAGCCGGTCTCGCGGGCGATCTCCTGGTTGCCCAGGTAGCGCTCGCCATGCTGGAAGCAGCGCAGGATCGAGAACGCCCGCCCCACCGCATTCACGAACTGCGGATGCGTGGCATCGATCGGCAGGCTGAAGGTCTGGCTGTCGCGTTTGGGGCTGCCCATCGAGGCTCCGGTCGGTTCGGCGGCCGGGTGGGTGCATCCTTGATATCCACCGTATTCCGCAATATGGAACTATGTTCCGAATTACAGAAGGATGGTAGGACGCCGTCGTGCGGTGATCAAGCCCCTTGAGAGCCTTGATATATGTTGCTTTGCACAACAAGTCCCATGCCCTGGGGTATTGAATGGGCGGCGGAGTGCAGCTAGATTGGATTCAATTTTAGAAACTAAGTTTCATAATACAAAATATAAATGGATACGCGACGTACCCTGTTCAATCTTGATGGCCGCACCGCGCTGGTGACCGGCGGTTCCCGCGGCCTGGGCCTGCAGATCGCCGAGGCGCTCGGCGACTACGGCGCACGTGTGCTGGTATCGGCGCGCAAGCAGGCCGAGCTCGATGCGGCGGTGGCCCACCTGCGCGGGCGTGGCATCGATGCCGACTGCTTCGCCGCCGATGGCGCGAACCCCGAAGGCGTGGAGGCCCTGGCCGAAGCCGCGATGGACCGGCTCGGCCAGGTCGACATCCTCGTCAACAATGCCGGCACCAGTTGGGGCGCGCCGGCCGAGAGCCATCCGGTCGAGGCCTGGGACAAGGTGTTCAACCTCAACGTGCGCGGGCTGTTCCTGCTCTCGCAGCAGGTCGCGCGCCGTTCGATGATCCCGCGTGCCCACGGCCGCATCATCAACGTCGCGTCCATCGCCGGCCTGCGCGGCAACCCGCCGGGGGCGATGAAGACCATCGCCTACAACAGTGCGAAGGGCGCGGTGGTGAACTTCACCCGTGCGCTCGCGGGTGAGTGGGGCGTCCATGGCATCACGGTCAATGCATTGGCGCCGGGCTTCTTCCCGTCGAAGATGAGCGAGGTCCTGATCGAGAAGCTGGGCGAAGACGCGCTGATGGGCAACGCGCCGTTGCGGCGGCTGGGCGGCGACGAGGACCTGAAGGGTGCCGCGCTGCTGTTCGCTTCGGACGCGGGCGCGCACATCACCGGGCAGGTGCTGGCCGTCGACGGCGGCTACACGGCGGTATGACGATGGACGACCTGCGCGGCAAGTCGGTGGTGATCACCGGGGCGGGCTCGGGCTTCGGCCGCGCGTTCGCGCTGCGTGCGGCCGCCGAGGGCATGAAGCTGGTGCTGGCCGACATCCAGGCCGACGCGCTGGACGCGACCTGCGCGCTGTTGCCCGCGGACACCGAGGTACTCGCGCGGGTCGTCGACGTGGCGGACGGTGCCGCGGTCGAGGGCCTGGCCACGGACGCGGTCGCCGCATTCGGGCCGGTCCACCTGGTGTTCAACAACGCCGGCGTCGGTGCCGGTGGGCTGCTGTGGGAAAACAGCGAGGCCGACTGGGCCTGGGCGCTGGGCGTGAACCTGTGGGGGGTGATCCACGGCATCCGCGCCTTCGTGCCGCGGATGCTGGCCTGGGCCGATGCGGATCCCGCTTATCGCGGCCACGTGGTCAACACGGCGTCGATGGCCGGCCTGCTCAATCCGCCGCTGAGCGGCGTCTACAACGTCAGCAAGCACGCGGTGGTGTCGCTGTCGGAAACGCTGCACCACGACCTGGCGCTGGTCAGCGACCGCGTGCATGCCTCGGTGCTGTGCCCCTATTACGTGCCGACCGGCATCGCCCATTCCGCGCGCAACAGGCCGACGGGCCAGGCCTGCGATGCCACCCGTTCGCAGAAGGTCGCCGAGGCGCTGGTGGAGAAGGCGGTGGAGTCCGGTCGCGTCAGCGCATCCGATGTCGCGGCGTTGACGTTCGAGGCAGTGCGCGAAGGACGTTTCTACATCGTGTCGCACCCCAAGGCGCTGGGCGCCGTGGTGCAGCGCGCGGAAGCGCTTGCCGCACTGGCGCCGCCGGACGACCCGTTCGCCGGCCGCGCCGGCCTGCGCGAGTCGCTGCGAGAGGCATTGGCGGGATGAACACATTGGACAGGGTCGGTGCGGGATGCGATGACCGGGGAAGTGGCAACACGCAGGGGAGTGCGAGCGCGGGATGGCCGGCATGGACGATGACGGTCGACTGCACGAGGCATCGGTAGGTTTCAACCAGACGCGCGATCGTCCAACCGGCCGGAACAGGCCCGGACATGCGGTCGCAGGCTTTTCATCCTTGGGAGGGATGCATCATGGTTCAAGCAGTCACCAGACGTACCGCGCGGGGCGCCGGTCCCGGCCGCACCACCCTGTCCCTGTCGATCGTGCTGGCATTGGCGATGCCCGCCATGCCGGTGTTCGCGCAGGCGGCATCCGACGCCGATGAGGCGACCACCCTCGACCGGATCACCGTGACCGCCCAGAAGCGCGAGGAAGTGCTGCAGGACGTGCCAATCTCGCTGACGGTCGTCCCCGAGCAGGTCATCCAGGACGCCGGCATCCGCGACATCAAGGACGTCCAGTTGCTGGTGCCGGCGTTGAACGTCAGCAGCACCAGCAACGAAGGCCAGACCACCGCGCGCATCCGCGGCGTCGGCACCGTCGGCGACAATCCCGGCCTCGAATCCTCGGTCGGCGTGGTGATCGATGGCGTGTACCGGCCGCGCAACGGCGTTGGCTTCGGCGACCTCGGCGAGGTCGAGCGCATCGAGGTGCTGAAGGGGCCGCAGGGCACCGTGTTCGGCAAGAACACCTCCGCCGGCCTGATCCAGGTCATCACCAAGCGTCCGCACTACGAGCAGGAGGCGGAAGGCGAGATCACCGTCGGCAATTACGGTGCGATCGGCCTGGCCGGCGCCTACAACGACAACCTCGGCGACAACGCCGCGTTCCGTGTCTACGCGGTGAAGCGCGCGCGCGACGGCGTGACCGACGTGGTCACCGGGGCCGGACCGCGTACCGAGGACGAAGACGGCAACATCAACTTCCACTCCGTGAGGGGACAGTTGCTGATCGAGCCCTCGGACAGCGTCGACATCAACTTCATCGCCGACTTCACGTCGCGCGACGAGAACTGCTGCGTCGGCGTGACCACCACGCGCGGCCCGGCGGCGGCGATCGTCGACGCGCTGGCGGGCGGCGAGGGCACCCTCCCGTCGCCGGATCCTTCCGCACGTGTCGCCTACAGCAATCTCGGCACGCGGACGGACACCGTCGACAAGGGCCTGTCGATGGAGATCAACTGGGACACGCCGTGGTTCGGCGATGCCACCTTGACCTCCATCACCGCCAGTCGCAGCTGGGATTCGACCAACGAATCGGATATCGACTTCTCCACCGCGGACATCTGGCGTCGCGAGTACGGCGACGATCTGAACTCGGTCACCTTCGATACCTTCAGCCAGGAGTTCCGGCTGACCGGTGCCACCGATCGCCTGGACTGGATGGTCGGCCTGTTCTACAGCGACGAGGACGTCATCCGCCGCGACTCGATCAAGATGGGCAGCGTGTACGAGCCCTACCTCTCGATTGCGTTGCTGAACAACATCGCCGCCTCGTTCCCGCCGGGCCTGGTGAACACCGCGGGCGGCGCGACCTTCCTCGCGGAGGCGGGTGGCCAGCCCTACGGCACCAGCTTCGCGGGTCGCGGCTCGCACGACCGCTTCGACCAGAACGCCAAGAGCACCGCCGCGTTCACCAACATGACGTTCCATGCGACCGATGCGCTCGACCTGACCCTGGGCCTGCGTTACACGCAGGAAAAGAAGGAGGTCGACAGCCTCTACTCGAATCCCAACGGCAGCCCCAGTTGCACCGCCGGCTTCACCAACCCCAACCAGGTCGCACAGGCGCTCATCGCGCGGGGCGTACCGGCACAGTTCGTGGGCGGCATCGTGCCGACCGTGATCGGTTACATGTGCCTGCCGTGGGCCAACACGCTGTTCAATGGCCTGTCGACCCACCAGGAACGGGAAGAGAAGGAGTGGTCCGGCACGTTCAAGGCGGCATACCGCTGGAACGAGGCGCTGATGACCTACCTGTCGGCGTCGCGCGGCTACAAGGCGGGTGGCTTCAATCTCGATCGCGTGCAGATTGGCATCACCCCGAGCACCGATACCGCGTTCCCGGGCGAGTTCGTGGATGCGTACGAACTGGGTGCGAAAGCGACGCTGCTTGACGGCAACCTGCTGCTCAACGCCGCGTACTTCAAGCAGGATTACAGCGACTTCCAGCTCAACAGTTTCCTGGGGTCGAGCTACGTGGTCCGCTCGATTCCGGAGCTGAATACCTACGGCATCGATACCGACGTGATCTGGCAGACGGGCGTGGACGGCCTGACCCTGCAGGGTGGCCTGACCTGGCTGCAGGCGGAGTATGGCGACGATCCGTTGCCGGATGCCGCGCTGTCGCGCCTGCCGGGCGCCACGCCGGGCTTCGCCCCGGAGTGGCAGGGCAGTGCGGCGGTCAGCTACGAGTGGGGCTTCACCGACAACCTGATCGGTCGGCTGTTCCTCGGTGCGAAGTACACGTCCGAGCAGAACACCGGTTCCGACCTGGCGCCGCAGAAGAACCAGGAGGCCTACACGCTGGTGAGCGGACGTTTCGTCGTCGCCCAGGCCGACGACCACTGGTCGGTGGAACTGTGGGGCCAGAACCTGACCGACGAGACCTACAAGCAGGTCGGTTTCGATGCGCCGCTGCAGACCGGTTCGTACAACGCGTTCATCGGCGCGCCGCGGACGTACGGCGTGACGTTCCGCGTGAAGTACTGATCGGCCAGCTCCGGGAGGAGGCGCCACCTGCCGGGATGGGGGTGGCTCCGCCCTTCTGACGACGTCCTGTCTCTAAGTCGGGTCGCCGGGCGTCCTGCCCGGCTCTCCGCCACCCCCATCCCGGCAGCCGTCGCCTTCGCGACCAGCGCGAGGATCCCAGCTATTCGCGCGCCCGCTCCCGCGCCTGCAGTTCCCGCCACTGCACCTTGCCGGTGCCGCTCTTGGGCAGGCGATCGACGAACTCCACGACCTGGGGGGCCTTGTATGCCGCCATGTGCGCGCGTGCCCAGGCGATCACTTCGGCCTCGGTCGTCGACTGGCCTTCCGCCAGTACCGCCACCAGCTTCACCCCTTCCCCGCGCTGCGGATCGCGGATCCCGATCACGCAGGCTTCCTGGATCGCCGGGTGCGCGAACATCAGGCTTTCGACCTCGGCTGGCCACACCTTGTAGCCCGACGCATTGATCATCCGCTTCAGCCGGTCGACGATGAAGAAGTAGCCCTCGTCGTCCACGTAGCCCAGGTCGCCGGTACGGAAGAAGCGCTCGCCTTCGATGTCGACGAAGGCCGCGGCGGTCGCCTCCGGGTGTTGCCAATAGCCCCTGAAAACCTGCGGGCCACGGATCAGGATCTCGCCGACCTTCCCAGGCGGCAGGATCGCCAGCGTGTCCGGGTCGACGACGACCGCATCCGTGTTCTGTACCGGGATGCCGAGGCACTGTGCCTTGGGCCGGTGCACCGGGTTGGTATGGGTGGTCGCCATGGTTTCCGACAGGCCATACCCCTCCACGTAGGGAATGCCCCACAGGGCCTGGATCCTCTCCGCCACCGCCTTCGGCATCGCCGCGCCGCCGCCGCTGAGGAGGGTGATCGAGGACAGGTCGCGCTCCGCGAGCCCGGGCTGCGCGAGGAAGTCGAACAGCATGGTCGGGATGGCGGTCCAGCTGGTGACCCGGTAGCGCTCGATCAGCATCGCCGCGCACTGGCGGTCCCAGCGGGTCATCACCACCATCGTCGAACCGTCGTGGATGACCGCGTTGACACCGGTCTGCAGGCCGGTGACGTGGAACATCGGCAATGCGCACAGGGCGATCTGGTCCTTGGGCAGGCGGCAGTACTCGCGACAGCCGATGGCCGAAGCCAGCACGCTGCGGTGCGTGTGCATGCAACCCTTCGGCGCGCCGGTGGTGCCGGACGTGTAGACCAGGAAGGCGAGGTCGTCGGGCGCCACATCGACGGGTCGCACGGGCATTGAACCGGATAACGCGTCAGTCCAGGGTGTCGCGCCGTCCACTGCGATCGGAGCCTGAGAGACGGCATCGGGGACCGGCAGGTCGGTGTCCGGCGCAAGGTAGTCGCGGTAGCAGGCCACCACCGCGTGTTCGATCCCGTGGCCGAGCAGGGGCATCATGTTCGGCGCGAGTTCCTGCGAGAACAGCGCCACCTTCGCGCTGCTGTCGACTGCGACGTGACGGACCTCCTGGACCAGGTTCATCGTGTTGACCGGCACGACCACGCCGCCGATGCGGAGGATCGCGTAGGTGGCGATGACGAACTGCGGGCAGTTCTGCATGTACAGCAATACCCGGTCGCCCTTGGCGACGCCGCAGGCGTGCTGCAGGTGGTCGGCCAGGCGTTCAACCTCGTCCAGGAGGCGGTCGTAGCGGATCTCGCTGCCGTAGTAGGCGATCGCGGTGCGCCCGGGGTAGCGGGTGGCGGCCACCTCGAGGTTGTAGCCGATCGATGTCTCTGGAATGGCCATGTCCGGCGGCAGGCCGGGCGGCCAGTGCGTGGCGTTCTTGTGCATGCGTCCCCTCCCGTGGCGTCTGGCGCGCCCTGTAGTCGTTACGGTGATGTGTCAGTCGTCCGCGCCCGGGATCACGACCAGCTTGCCCACCGCCTCGCGGGCGAGCATCGCGTCGAGCGCCTCGGGCGCACGCGCAAGCGGGTAGCGGCGCGAGATCAGCGGACGGATGCGGCCCGCGGCGAGCCAGTCGAACAGCTGCTTCATGTTGGCCACGTTGTTCGCCGGTTCGCGCTTGACGAACTCACCCCAGAACACGCCCACCAGTGCGCTGCCCTTGAGCAGCAGCAGGTTGATCGGCACGCGTGGGATGTCGCCGGCGGCGAACCCGACGACGAGATGGCGGCCGCCCCAGCCGACGCAGCGCAGCGCGGTCTCGGTCGTTTCGCCGCCGACCGGGTCGTAGACCACGTCGACACCGCGGCCGCCGGTCAGGGCCTTGATGCGATCGCGCAGCTGGCCCTCGGTGTAGTCAATGGCGTCGTCGGCACCGTGGTCGAGCGCCGCCTGGCGTTTCGCCTCACTGGAGGCGGCGGCGATCACCCGCATGCCCAGAAGCTTGCCGATCTCGACCGCTGCGAGGCCGACGCCACCCCCTGCGCCGAGCACCAGCAGGGTTTCCCCTTCGCGAACCGCCGCGCGGTCCTTCAGCGCGTGTAGCGAGGTGCCGTAGGTCAGCACGAAGCTGCCGGCGATCTCCAGCGCGGCGTCGTCGATGCCCGCCGGCAGCGGGATCACGTTGCGTGCATCCACTGCGACCTCTTCCGCATAGGCCCCGAAGGGTGCGATCGCGGCCACCTTGTCACCGACCGCGATGCGTTCGACGTCGCTGCCGACCGCGATCACTTCACCGGACAGCTCACCGCCCGGGGAGAACGGGAAGGGCGGCTGGAACTGGTACTTGCCGGCCACGATCAGTGCGTCGGGATAATTGACCGCGGCCGCGCGCGTGCGCACGACCACCTGGCCGGGTCCCGGCTGGGGCGAGGGGAGCTCGACCAGGCGCAGCGAGGACGGCGGTCCCCAGGCTTCGCAGACAATGGCTTTCATGCGGGTCTCCTTGGCGGTTCGGGCAGGCTCAGAAACGGCCTTCGGTGATCTCCAGGACCTTGTCGCGCAGGGCGACCAGGCGTGGGCCGAAGTCATCGATGATCTTTTCCCGGGTCATCACCGACACCCGTCCGCTGCAGTTGAAGGCGAGCACCCGGCTGCCATCCGCGGACGCCATCGGCACCCCGATCGCGAACACGTCCGGGTTCCAATCGCCCATCGAAAAGCAGAAGCCATGGTGCTCGTAGTCCTGTCGGGCCCGGACGATGCCCGAGCGCAGCCGCGGCCAGTAGCCGGGCTCGCATTCGCGTTCCAGTTCGACCATCAGGCGTTCGAACACCTCGGGCGGGCGCCCGGCGAGATCGGCACGCCCCAGTGCGGTGGAGCCGTGCGGCACCCGTGCGCCGGCCGCGAGCTTCATCTCGAACATCGGGTCGCCCTGGGCGATCTCCAGCAGGACCATGCGGCCGCGGTCGGCCTCGCCGAGCATGACCGCCGAACGCGTGTGTTCGGCCAGCTCACGCATCAGCGGGCGCGCGACCGAGAGCACGTCGTTGCCGCGCATGTAGGCGTGCGCGAGCGACAGCACCGAAGTGCCGAGCGCGTAGTTCTCGTGCTTCTCCGAGTAGGACAGGAACCCCAGCGCGGCCAGGGTGTAGGTCAGCCGCGACACGGTGGCCTTGGGCAGGCCCGTCTGCAGGGCCAGGTCGCGGTTGCCGAGCCGCCGGTCGCCGTGCTCGAAGCAGCGCAGGATCGCCGCGGCGCGGCCGATGGCATTGACGAACTGCGGGTGGTCCTCGTCGATGGCGAGGCTGAGAGTGTCGATCTTGCGCTTGGGATTGCCCATCATGCGGTCCAGTGGTGGCGGTTCAGGCCGCCGTGTCGTGCCGGCGCAGCTCCAGCCGCGCGACGGTGCCGCAGTGCACTTCGTCCGGCCCGTCGGCCAGGCGGAGCGTGCGGATCGAGGCATAGGCGCTCGCCAGCGGGAAGTCGTCGCTGACGCCGGCGCCCCCGTGGGCCTGGATCGCCCAGTCGAGGATCTGGCAGGCCATCTGCGGGGCGACGATCTTGATCATCGCGATCTCGCCGCGCGCGACCTTGTTGCCGACCGTGTCCATCATGTGTGCGGCCTTGAGCGTCAGCAGCCGCGCCTGCTCGATCATGCAGCGCGACTGGGCGATGCGTTCGTGCCAGACGGAGTGGTCCGCGATCGGCTTGCCGAAGGCCACCCGGGACTTCAATCGGGTGCACATCAGTTCGAGCGCGCGCTCGGCCATGCCGATGGTGCGCATGCAGTGGTGGATGCGGCCGGGCCCCAGGCGCGCCTGGGCGATCTCGAAGCCGCGGCCTTCGCCCAGCAGGACGTTGGACGCGGGTACGCGCACGCCGGACAGGGCGATCTCCATGTGACCGTGCGGGGCATCGTCGTAACCGAACACCGGCAGGTGGCGGATGACCTCGAGGCCCGGCGTGTCCGCCGGCACCAGGATCATCGACTGCTGCCGGTGGAGTTCGGCGCCGGGGTCGGTCTTGCCCATCACGATGTAGAGCTGGCAGCGCGGATCGCCGGCGCCCGAGGCGAACCACTTGCGGCCGTCGATCACGTACGCGTCGCCGTCGCGGCGGATCGCGCACTCGATGTTGGTGGCGTCCGCCGAGGCGACCGCGGGCTCGGTCATCAGGAAGGCGGAGCGGATGCTGCCGTCGAGCAGGGGTTCGAGCCAGCGCGACTTCTGCGCATCGGTGCCGAAGCGCTCGAGGATCTCCATGTTCCCGGTGTCAGGCGCCGAGCAGTTAAACACCTCGGGCGACCACGGCACCCGCCCCATGATTTCGCACAGCGGCGCGTATTCCAGATTGCTCAGGCCTTCGGGGGCGCGAGGCGAGTCGGGCAGGAACAGGTTCCACAGACCGGCCTCGCGGGCGCGGGGCTTCAGCGCTTCCACGGTTTCCATCGGCTGCCAGGGGTTGCCCGCGGCCTGGTGGCGCCGCTGCTCGTCGAGGTATACGGCCTCGGCCGGCAGGATCCACTGGTCGAAGAACGCCAGCAGGCGCTCCCGGAGAGTCTCGACCCGCTGGCTGTGCGCGAAATCCATGGTGTTATTCCGATTCCCGTGATTTAGTTCCATTAAATGGAACTTTACAAGTGGTTGGCAGGATCCATCGTAATCACGCTTTCAGCGGTTGACAATGGGGTAAATATTCGATTCCATCGACACCCGTACGGATTGATTTCCATAATTCATTCAATAAGTTCCATTAAATGGAACTTTATGGGGCGAATGCCGATGGCGGCGCTGCACGTGCTGGTCAAACGGGAGGAACTCGAGCAGGCGCGTCTGGGCGGCAAAGTCGTCGTGGTGCTCGACGTGCTGTTCGCGACCTCGACGATCGTCCATGTGCTGGCCCACGGCGCCGCCGGGGTGTGGCCTGCCAGCGATGCGGACGACGCGCGTCGGATCGCGGCTGGGCTGCCGGGTGCACGCCTTGCGGGCGAGCACATGGCCCGGCCGATCGACGGGTTCGGCCCGGCCACGCCACTGGCGTTGGCGGCCGACGGCCTGGACGGTGCCCGTTTCGCCTATTCCACGACCAACGGGACCGTTGCGCTTGCCGCATTGCACGGGGCCTCGCACGTCTATGCGGCGGCGCTGCTCAATGGCGCCGCTGTGGCGCGGCACGTGGCCTCGGCCCATCCCGGCATGACCGTCCTGCTGGTGTGCGCCGGCTCCGCCGCGCGCTTCAATCTCGAGGACTTCTACGGCGCCGGACACCTGGTGGCGCACTTTCGCCGGCTGGGCGCGGGCGGCTACGCGCCCACCGACGCGGCGATCGCGGCCTTCATGCTCGCGGACGGCACCGATGCGGCGACGGCGCTGGGGCGCTCGCGGGTCGGGCGCCACATGGCATCGGTCGGGCTGCAGGCGGAAGTCGCGTGCGCGGCACGGCTGGACGTGCATGACGTCGTGCCCCAACTGATCGACGGGTGCCTGCAGGCGGTGGCGGCATGAGCGAAGCGAATGCCCGGACCCTGCCGGACGCGGAGATCCAGGCGCTGGATGCGTGGCTGGCCGGCCATGTCGACGGCTACGCCGGGCCGCTGACCGTCTCGCGCTGCAAGGGAGGACAGTCCAATCCCACCTGGCGCCTGCACACGCCTGGTCGCGACTACGTCATGCGCGCCAAGCCCGCGCCGAAAGCGAAACTGCTCCCGTCCGCGCACGCGATCGAACGCGAGTACCGGGTCCAGGCGGCGCTGCAGGGCAGTGGCGTGCCGGTCGCGCGCATGTGCGGCCTGTGCGAGGACGAATCGGTGATCGGCCGCGCCTTCTATGTCATGGGGCACGTGGAAGGGCGGATCCTTTGGGACCCGACCCTGCCCGGGATGGACGCGTCCGGTCGCGCGGCGATGTACGACGAGCTCAACCGCGTGATCGCGGTGCTGCATACCGTGGACCACGCGGCGCTGGGCCTGGCCGACTACGGCAAGCCCGGCAACTACTTCGAACGCCAGGTCGCGCGCTGGACGACACAGTACCGCGCGAGCGAGATCGACCGCATCGACGCGATGGAGCGCCTGATCGACTGGCTGCCGCGCCACGTGCCCGCGCAGTCCGAAGACGACGTCTCCATCGTCCATGGCGACTACCGGCTGGACAACGTGATCTTCCATCCCGACGAGCCGCGCATCCTGGCGGTGATCGACTGGGAGCTCTCCACGCTCGGCCATCGCACCGCCGACTTCGCCTACCACATGCTCACCTGGCACATGCCGCAGGGGCTGTTCCGCGGGCTCGGCGGCGTTGACCTGGCGTCGCTCGGCATTCCCGGCGAGGACGCCTACGCCGCGGCCTATGCCCGCCGTACCGGGCGCGACGCCACCGGCGACTGGAACTACTGTCTCGCCTACAACGTGTTCCGCCTCGCCGCGATCATGCAGGGCATCGCCAAGCGTGCCGAGGCCGGCATCGCCAGCAGCCCGCAGGCGCTGGAATACGGCCGCCAGGTCGCGCCGCTGGCTGACCTGGGCTGGCGCTTCGCGCAGCGCGCAGGTGGCGCATGACCTTCCCACCGCTTCGCCATCCCGAATCCATGGAACCTCTCGCATGTCCGTGAACACCGAAGTGCGCGACGACGTCGCGATCATCACCCTCGCGAATCCGCCAGTGAACGGCCTGGGCCTGTCGACGCGCCAGGGTCTGGTCGACGCGCTCGACACCGCCGTCGCCGACCCCGCGATCCGCGGGATCGTTGTAACCGGTGGTTCGCGCGCCTTCTCCGGCGGCGCCGACATCCGCGAGTTCGGCACGCCGCAGGCGACGCAGGAGCCGAGCCTGCCGACCGTGATCGAGGCGTTCGAGCGCAGCCCGAAGCCGGTGGTCGCGGCGATCGAAGGGATGGCACTGGGCGGTGGCTTGGAACTGGCGCTGGGTGTCCACCATCGCATCGCGGACGCCCGCGCCCAGATCGGCCTGCCGGAAGTGAAACTGGGATTGTTGCCGGGGGCGGGCGGCACCCAGCGCTTCCCGCGTGCGGTCGGCCTGGAAACCGCGATCAACATGATCGTCTCCGGCGAACCGGTCGCGGCCGCACAACTGGCTGGTACGGCCCTGTTCGATGCCGTCGTCGACGGCGGTGCGGTGGACGCGGCGGTTGCGCTCGCCCGCGAGGCCGCCACTCGGGAGGGCCCGCACCCCCGCCTGCGCGACCGCGAGGTCGGGCATGCGGATGCCGAGGCCTTCATCGCCTGGTCGCGCCTGACCGTCGGTGCGATGTCGAAACAGTTCCCGGCGCCGCTCAAGTGCCTGGACGCCATCGAAGCGGCGGTGAAGCAGCCGTTCGACGCGGGCCTCAAGGTCGAACGCGAAGCCTTCGCGCACCTGATGCAGACCCCCGAGTCCGCCGCGCTCCGCCATGCCTTCTTCGCCGATCGCGCCGCGTCCAAGGTCGAGGGCATCGACGCATCCACGCCACGGCGCGAGGTGCGCTCGGTCGGCGTGATCGGGGCGGGCACCATGGGCGGCGGCATCACCATGAACTTCCTCAATGCCGGTATCCCGGTGACGCTGCTGGAGACCGGGCAGGAGGCGCTGGATCGCGGACTTGCCACCATCCGCCGCAACTACGAGAACAGCGCGAAGAAGGGCAAGCTCACCGTCGAACAGGTCGAGCAACGGATGGCCCTGGTCGCGCCCACCCTGGACTACGCGGACCTGGGCGACGCCGACCTGGTCGTCGAAGCGGTCTACGAGGAGCTGGGCGTCAAGGAGCAGGTGTTCGGGGAACTCGACGCCGTCGCGAAGCCCGGCGCCATCCTCGCCAGCAACACCTCGACGCTCGATGTCGACGCCATCGCCGCGTTCACCGGCCGGCCGGGTGACGTGCTCGGCACGCACTTCTTCAGCCCGGCCAACGTGATGAAGCTGCTGGAAGTGGTGCGTGGCGCGAAGACCACGCCGGATGCGTTGGCGACGGTGATGGACCTGTCGAGGAAGATCCGCAAGACCGCGGTGGTGTCCGGTGTCTGCGATGGGTTCATCGGCAACCGGATGATCGAGCAGTACAGCCGGCAGGCGACCTTCCTGCTGGAGGAAGGCGCGCTGCCGCAGCAGATCGACCGCGCCATCGAGGCCTTCGGCTTCGCGATGGGCCCGTTCCGCATGGGCGACCTGGCCGGCAACGACATCGGGTGGGCGATCCGCAAGCGGCGTTATGTGGAGCAGCCGGAGATGCGCTACAGCCGTACCGCCGACCGGCTCTGCGAGCTGGGCCGCTACGGTCAGAAGACCGGCGCCGGCTGGTACGACTATGCGCCCGGTGACCGCACCGCGCGTCCATCGCCGGTGGTCACCGACATGCTCCGGCAGCATGCCGCGGAGCTGGGCGTGCCCCAGCGGCGCGTCAGCGACGAAGAAATCGTGCAGCGCCTCGTCTACGCGCTGGTCAACGAGGGCGCGCGGATCCTCGAGGAAGGCATCGCCGCCAAGGCGTCGGACATCGACGTGGTGTACCTGACCGGGTATGGCTTCCCGGTCTGGCGCGGCGGTCCGATGTTCCACGCCGACCAGGTCGGCCTCTACAACGTGCTGCGGGCCATCCGCGGCTTTGCTTCCGGCCACGAAGGCGGGGCGTGGGAACCGGCCCCGCTGCTGGTCGAGTTGGCCGGATCCGGCCGCACCTTCAACTGACCCGACCGGGAGCGCCTCCATGAAAGAAGCCGTCATCGTTTCCACCGCGCGCACCGGCCTGGCCAAGAGCTGGAAGGGCGCATTGAACCTGACCCATGGCGCCACCGTCGGCGGCCACGTGGTGAAGCATGCCGTCGAACGCGCGGGCATCGATCCCGTCGAGGTCGAAGACGTGCTGATGGGCTGCGCCTGGCCCGAAGGCGCCACCGGCAGCAACATCGCCCGACAGATCGCCTTGCGGGCCGGCCTGCCGGCGAGCGTCCCTGGCGCCACCGTCAACCGATTCTGTTCTTCGGGCCTGCAGACCATCGCGATGGCGGCGCAGCGCGTCATCGCCGGTGAAGGCGAGGTCTTCGTCGCCGGTGGCGTGGAGTGCATCTCCACGGTGCAGAACACCATCAACACCCACATGCTCGAAGACACGTGGATGAAGGCGCACGTGCCGGCGATCTACATGCCGATGCTGCAGACCGCGGAGAACGTGGCGAAGCGTTACGGGATCGACCGCGAGCGCCAGGACCGCTATGGCGTGGAAAGCCAGCGCCGCGCCGCCGAGGCACAGGCCGCCGGGCGCTTCGACGACGAGATCGTGCCGATCACCGTGCGGGCCGCGACCGCCGACCCCCGGACGCGCCAGATGCTCACGCGCGAGGTCACGCTCGATCGCGATGAGGGCATCCGGGCCGACACCACCTACGAAGGCGTCGCGGCGATCCGCACGGCCGTGCCGGGGGGCGTCATCAACGCCGGCAACGCGAGCCAGTTCTCGGACGGTGCCTCCGCGTCGGTGGTGATGGAGGCGGAAGCCGCGCGCGCCCGAGGCATCACGCCCCTTGGCTATTTCCGCGGCTTCGCCGTGGCTGGCTGCGAGCCGGACGAAATGGGCATCGGCCCGGTGTTCGCGGTGCCGAAGCTGCTGGAACGCGCGGGCCTGTCGGTGGACGACATCGGCCTGTGGGAACTCAACGAGGCCTTCGCCGTGCAGGTGCTCTACTGCATGGACCGGCTGGGAATCCCGCACGACCGCCTGAACGTCAACGGCGGCGCCATCGCCGTTGGTCATCCCTATGGCGTCAGCGGCGCGCGGCTGGTCGGCCATGCGCTGATCGAGGGCAAGCGCCGCGGCGTCCGACATGTCGTCGTTACCATGTGCGTCGGCGGCGGGCAGGGCGCCGCCGGCCTGTTCGAGATCGCCTGAGGCCCGGATGGAATCCTTGCTGCTCTCGCGCCGTGACCTGGAGTTCCTGCTGTACGACTGGCTGGACGTCGAGGCGCTGTGCCATGCGCCGCGCCACGCCGACCATGGCCGCGAGACCTTCGACGCCGCGCTCGATACCTGCGAGCGTATCGCCACCGATCTGTTCGCGCCCCACTACCAGAAGGCCGACCGCGAGGAGCCGCGCTTCGACGGCACTGCCGTTGAGCTGATCGAAGAGATTGGCCCCGCGGTGCGGGGGTTCGCCGATGCCGGGCTGTTGGCGGCCACGCTGGACTACGACATGGGTGGCATGCAACTGCCGCACGTGGTTGCCAGTGCCGGCATGGCCTACCTGTACGCCGCCAACGTCGCGACCGCAGCATATCCCGTCCTGACGATGGGCAACGCCAGCCTGCTGCTGGCCCACGGTACGCCGGCCCAGATCGAAGCTTTCGCATTGCCCGAACTGCAGGGGCGCTTCCTCGGCACCATGTGCCTGTCGGAGCCCCAGGCCGGTTCGTCGCTGGGCGACATCCAGACCCGTGCCGAGCCCGACGGGGAGTCGCTACTGGGCCCGCGCTACCGGCTGACCGGCAGCAAGATGTGGATCTCCGGCGGCGACCACGAATTGGCCGACACCATCGTCCATCTGGTGCTGGCCAAGGTGCCGGGCGCCGACGGCAAGCTGCCGCCGGGCACGCGGGGCATCTCGCTGTTCATCGTGCCGCGGCACCTGGTCGACGCCGACGGCACGGTCGGTGCGCGCAACGACGTGCAGCTGGCCGGCATCAACCACAAAATGGGCTACCGGGGCACCGTCAACTGCCTGTTGGCCTTCGGCGAGGGAACGCGATTCCGCCCGGAGGGCCGCGCCGGTGCGATCGGCTACCGGGTTGGCGCGGAAGGCGAAGGCCTAGCCGCGATGTTCCACATGATGAACGAGGCGAGGATCGGCGTCGGCCTGGGGGCGACTGCGCTGGGCTATACCGCCTACCTGCATGCGCTCGACTATGCGCGCACCCGGCCGCAGGGCCGGCCGTTGGCCGAGCGCGATCCGTCGCAGCCGCAGGTGCCGATCATCCGGCACCCGGACGTGCGTCGCATGCTGCTTGCGCAGAAGGCCTATGTCGAAGGTGCGCTCGCTTTCAGCCTGTACTGCGCCAAGCTCGTCGACGACGCATCGCTTGCGACGGATGACGACGAACGCCGTCGACTCGGCCTGCTGCTCGACCTGTTGACCCCGATCGCCAAGAGCTGGCCGTCGCAGTGGTGCCTGGCGGCGAATGACCTCGCGATCCAGGTCCACGGCGGCTATGGCTATACCCGCGAGTACAAGGTCGAACAGCTGTACCGCGACAACCGGCTGAACCCGATCCACGAAGGCGCGCACGGCATCCAGGCGCTGGACCTGCTGGGCCGAAAGGTCGCCGCGGGCGGTGGCGAAGCGCTGGCGCTTTTCGCGGCCCGCGTTGAAGCGACCATGGTGGAGGGGCGGGCGACCAGCACCTGGTGCGATGAGGCCGATGCGCTTGGCGCCCGACTTGCACGCCTGGTCGCGGTCACCCGCGATCTGCATGCCAGTGGCGACCCCGGGGCGATGCTGTCCAATGCGACGCCTTACCTGGAAGCTTTCGGCCACGTCGCGCTTGCCTGGACGTGGCTCGGACAGGCGCTCGCGACCAGCGATCGTGACGACGACTTCAGCCGCGGCAAGCAACAGGCCGCACGCTGGTTCTTCGGTTGGGAACTGCCGAAGGTCGATGTCGCGCTCGCCCTGCTGGAACGCAACGACGGCACGGTCCTGTCGATGCAGGAGGCCATGTTCTGATGGATGCCACGCCCCGAATCATCGACGGCCTCGAGGCGCTCGCCGCCTGCGTCGGCCAGGAACTCGCCTGCAGCGACTGGCAGACCGTCGACCAGTCCCGCATCGACGCCTTCGCGAATGCCACCGGCGACCACCAGTGGATCCATGTCGATGTCGAACGCGCACGACTGGAATCCCCGTATGGCATGCCGATCGCGCATGGCTACCTGACCCTGTCGATGCTGCCGGCACTGATCGCGTCCTGCCTGCGTATCGACGGCATCGCGATGGCGGTGAACTACGGGCTCGACCGCGTGCGCTTCCCCGCACCCGTACCCGCGGGCCGCCGCATCCGCGTACGGGTGGTGCTTGCATCGATCGAGCCGGTGACCGGCGGCATGCAGGCAGCCTGGGACGCGACGGTCGAGATCGAAGGCGGCGAACGCCCCGCCTGCGTCGCCCGCATGCTCGCCCGCTACTACCCCACGACTCCCTGACTTCCACGAAGACGACCGGACCGCCATGGACCTCAGCTTCACGCCCGAAGAAATCCAGTTCCGCGACGAGGTGCGCGCCTTCCTCGCCGACGCGCTGCCTGCCGACATCCGCGAGCGCGTGCGGACGCGCGACGAGCGCCACGTGCGCGAGGACATCCTCGCCTGGCAACGCATCCTGCACGCGAAGGGCTGGGGCGCGTCCATGTGGCCTGTCGAGTTCGGTGGCACCGGCTGGGACAAGACGCGACAGTACATTTTCGAGAACGAGTGCGCCGCCGCCGACGCCCCCGCGCAGCTGCCGTTCGGCCTGAAGATGGTCGCCCCGGTGATCATGCGCTTCGGTTCGCCCGAGCAGCAGCAGCGCTTCCTGCCGGGCATCATCGAAGGGCGCGACTGGTGGTGCCAGGGCTACTCCGAGCCGGGCGCCGGCTCCGACCTCGCCTCGCTGAAGATGCGCGCCGAGCGCGACGGCGACCATTACGTGCTCAACGGCCAGAAGGCCTGGAATACCCTGGGCCAGCACGCCGACTGGATCTTCTGCCTGGTGCGCACCGATCCGGAGGCCAAGCCGCAGAAGGGCATTTCCTTCGTCCTGGTCGACATGAAGTCGCCAGGCATCACAGTGCGTCCAACGCGCCTGCTCGACGGCACCTGCGAGGTCAACGAGGTCTGGTTCGACGACGTCCGCGTGCCGGTCGCCAACCGCATCGGGGACGAGAACGCCGGCTGGACCTACGCCAAGTACCTGCTGGGGCACGAGCGGACCAACATCGCCGGCATCGGCGCCTCGCGGCGCGAACTGCGCCGGCTGCGCGATATCGCGACCACGCCGCGCGCGGACGGCACGCGGATGATCGACGACCCGTTGTTCGCCACCCGCGTCGCCCAGGTGGAGCTCGAGCTGCGCGCGCTGGAGGTCACCAACCTGCGGGTGATCTTCGACGAAGCCCGCAACAAGGCGCCGGGGCCGGAGGCCTCGATGCTGAAGATCCGCGGCACCGAGATACTGCAGCGCATCTCCGCCCTGCAGGTCGAGGCCCACGGTCGCGACGCGCTGGCGTACTCGGTCGAGGGGAGCGGATCGCAGGCGGCCGCCGGCTACATGAACCTGCGCAAGCTGAGCATCTACGGCGGATCCAACGAGATCCAGCGCAACATCATCACCCACCTGATCCTTGGACTCTGAGGCGCGCATGGACTTTTCCTTCAGCGAAGAGCAGCAGATGCTGCAGGACATGACCGAGCGCTTCGTCGCCGGTCGCTATGGCTTCGAGGCACGCGAGCGCATCCGCGCATCCGCGGCGGGCTGGTCGCCGGATCTGTGGCGCGAGCTGGGCGAGCTTGGGTTGCTCGCACTGGCTGTCCCCGAGGCCGATGGCGGCATCGATGCCGGTCCGGTCGGCACCATGCTGGTCGCGCGCGCGATGGGTGCGGGCCTGCTGCTGGAGCCCTTCATCGCCAGCGCCGTGGTCGCCACCACCGCGGTGGCGCGCTGCCCGGCGGGCGAGGGCCGCGACGCACTGCTTGCCGCGATGCTGGCCGGCGAGCAGCTGGTGGTGCCCTTGGACGAAGTTCTGCCGACCCCGGGCACGATCGCCGCGACGCAGGAGGACACGGGCTGGCGCCTTCGTGGCCGCAAGCCCGTGGTTTACCACGCGCCGATCGCCGACGTGCTGCTGGTGGCGGCCCACCACGACGGGCGCACCGCGTTGTTCGCCGTGCCACGGACGGCAACGGGCGTCGAGATCGAATCGTTCCGGACCCTCGACGACGCAGTCGCCGGCCGCGTCACGCTCGACCTGGTGGTCGGCATGGACGCCTGCCTGTCGACCGATGCCGGGGAGGCGCTGGGCGAGGCATTCGACCGCGGGTTGGCGGCGTTCTGCGCGGACGCGCTTGGCTCCATGGAACGTGCGTTGCAGGCGACGCTCGAGTACGCGCGCTCCCGCGTGCAGTTCGGCGTGCCGATCGGGCGCTTCCAGGCCCTCCAGCACCGCCTGGCCGACATGCTCGTGCAACTGGAGCAGGCGCGATCGATGACCTACCTGGCGACCAGCAGCCTCGACGAGGCCGATATCACGGACCGCCGCGCGGCCCTGTCCGGCGCCAAGGCCCTGGTCGGACAGGCGGCCCGCGCGATCGCGCAGGAATCGGTGCAGCTGCATGGCGGCATGGGGATGACGGACGAGCTCGACGTCAGCCACCACTTCAGGAGGCTCACCGCGTTCGAACTCCGCCATGGCAGCACCGACGCGCACCTGCGCGCCTGGCGTGAGCATTCGCTGGGCACCTGAGGCGATGCCCGCCGTCGCGCTTCAGGCGTCCTCGTCGTACCCGTCGGGACGCGGCGCCACTGTGTCGGCGGTGTGCACGGTCGTGCGTACCGGCGCCGCCGCCGGCTTGTAGCGTGGCGGTGGCAGCTGGCCGATGGCGGCCTCGGCCTCCGCGACCAGTTGCTGGCGCCGCGCATCGGGTACGTCCTGCCAATGGCAGTCGCACAGCGCACCCTCGATGGCGTAGAGCAGGTTCATCGTCGGCTTGAAGCCGGCCCGCTTGATGCGCATGAAGGCCTCCACCGGCCCCGCGGCTTCCAGTTCCTCACGCGTGTGCAGGCCGACCTGCTTCAGCCAGGCCGCGCTCTTCGGACCGATGTTGCGCAGCTTGGCGGTGCTCATGTCAGCGAGCCCTCGTACAGGCGGGCCAGCGCTTCGATGCCGGCCTGGTCGTCGGCGTCGAAACGTTCGCGCAGCGGACTGTCGATGTCGAGCACGCCGAGCAGGCGGCCTTCCGGGTCCTGCAGCGGCACCACGAGTTCGGACCGGGAAGCCGCATCGCACGCGATGTGGCCGGGGAACGCATCGACATCATCGACGCGCTGGGTCTTGCCGCTTGCGGCCGCGGTCCCGCAAACCCCGCTGCCGATGGCGATCCGTACGCATGCGGGCAGGCCCTGGAAGGGCCCCACCACCAGCTCGTTGCCATCGAAGAAATAAAAGCCCACCCAGTTGAGGTCGGGCAGGGAGTGGTACACCAGTGCCGCCAGGTTGGCGGCGTTGGCGACGCGATCGTGTTCGCCATGGAGCAGGCCGCGCGCCTGCTCGGCCAGCTGCACGTACTGGTCCGGCTTGTTGCCGGTAAGGGGGGTTGCGGCGAACATGGGCCGAGTCTACCAGCGTCGGAGCAGGTTGTAGCCGCCATGCAAACGGGAAGCGTGTTCGTGACAGGGACCGATACCGGGATCGGGAAATCGGTGGCCAGTGCCGCGCTGCTGCACGCGCTGAGGCGGGCGGGCGGGACCGCGGTTGGCATGAAGCCGGTCGCCAGCGGTTGCGAAGCCACGCCGCTCGGACCGCGCAACGAGGATGCCCTCCTGCTGCAGGCGGCCAGCGATCCGCGCCCGGACTATGCAAGCGTGAATCCGTACGCCCTCACCGCCCCCCTGGCGCCGGAGCTGGCCGCGGCCGACGAGGGCGTCCACCTCGACCTCGCCGTCATCGCAGGTGCGTTCGCCACGCTCGCCCGCAGCGCAGACCGCGTGGTGGTGGAAGGTGTCGGCGGCTGGGCGGCGCCCCTGTCGGCATCGCTGGACCAGGCGGATCTCGTCCGGGCGCTCGAGCTGCCGGTCGTGCTGGTCGTCGGCTTGCGCCTTGGCTGTATCAACCATGCCCGCCTGACGGCCCGCGCGATCCTGTCGGACGGCTTCCACCTCGCCGGCTGGATCGCCAACGGCATCGATCCGACGATGGCACGCGCCGACGACAATGTCCGGATCCTCCGCGAACGGCTGCCGGTACCGTGCCTGGGCCGCATCGCGTGGCTTCGCGACCTGGACGAACTGCCTTCCACGCGACTGGATGTATCGCCCCTGCTCGGGCCGGCCACCGCTCGCGGGTGAACGCCCGCGCCTGCCGAGGTCGGGCGGGCGTCAACTGGGCGGCGGGACGGACGCGTCGATGCGCCCGCCCCGCCGGTGCCGGGTTCCGGCGCCTCAGGCGTCCGGTGCGGCCAGCGCCCCGGCGCCTTCCGCTGGCGGCCTGGCCGAATGGTCCCGTGCCAGGTACAGGTAGAACGCCGGCAGCACGAACAGCGTGAACATCGTGCCGATCGTCATGCCCGAGGCGATCACCATGCCCATCGAGAAGCGCGACGCCGCACCGGGCCCGCTGGCGATCAGCAGCGGCACCATCGCGAACACCAGCGCGGCGGTGGTCATCAGCACCGGTCGCAGGCGGATGCCGGCGGCTTCTTCGATCGCTTCCCGCTTCGACAGGCCCTTCTCCGCCTGCAAGGTGTTGGCGAACTCCACGATCAGGATGCCGTGCTTGGAAATCACGCCGACGAGCGTCACCAGGCCCACCTGGGTGTAGATGTTGATGCTCATCCCGGGGAAGGCCTCGATGCCGGAGAAGCTCAGGATGTTGGACACCAGCGCGAACACGTTGAGCGTCAGCAGCGCCCCGCAGATCGCCATCGGGACGGTCAGCAGCATGATCAGGGCGTCGCGGAAGCTCTCGAACTGCGCCGACAGCACCAGGAAGATCACGATCAGCGCGAGCCCGAGCGTCAGCAGCATCGCCGATCCTTCCTGCTTGAACTGCCTGGACTCGCCTGCGTAGTCGACGCTGTAGCCCTGCGGCAGTACCTCGTTGGCGGCCTGTTCGAGGATCTCCAGCGCCTCCCCCTTGCTCACGCCCGGGCGCGGCGCGAAGGTGATCGCCACCGCGTTGAGCTGCTGGAAGCGCTTGAGCGACTGCGGCTGCGTGCTTTCCTTGAGCGTCACCACCGTGGACAGCGGGATCAGCTCCCCGTCGCGGGTCCGCGTGTAGTACTGCTCGAGGTCGCTGGCATTCAGGCGGTCGCTGCGCTGGACCTGCGGGATCACGCGATAGGAGCGGTTCTGCATCGCGAAGCGGTTGGTATAGCCGCCCGAGAGCAGGGCGGCCATGTCCGCGGCAAGCGTGCGCATCTCGATGCCGAGGCTGGCCGCCTTGTCGCGGTCGATGGCAACTTCGATGCGCGGCTTGTCGATCTTCAGGTCCTTGTCGAGGAAGATGAAGCGCTTGCTTTCGTATGCCTTGGCGAGGATCTCGTCGGCCAGCTCGGAGAGCTGGCTGAGCTCGCCGACGCCGCCGATCACGAACTCGCCGCCGCCATCGCCACCCGCGCTGGGCAGCGAGGGCGGGACCAGGGCGAACACGTTCAGCCCGGTCACCTGGCTGATCTGCGGCTGCAGCGACTGCTGCAGGACCTGGTTGGTGGAGCGGTCGCGCTCGCTCCAGGGCTTGAGGACGAAGCCCGCCATCGCCGACGGGCTGGCACCGCCGCCGCCGCCGAATCCGCCGTTGAACAGGAAGTAGCCGTCGACCTCGGGCACGTCCTTGGCGATGCGGGTGATCTCCTCGGTGTAGCGCTCCACGTAGTCGAGCGTCGCGTAGGGATCGGCGCTGGCGATCGAGAAAATGAAGCCCTCGTCTTCGACCGGAGCCGGTTCCTTCGGCGCGCTGGTGTACAGGAACACGCACGAGACCAGCACGATGAGGCCGAACAACGCGACGACTGAACGGGTTTCCAGCGTTCCGTGCAGGCGCCGCTGGTAGCCGGCCTGCAAGGCTGCGAACTTGCGGTCCAGCCAGCCTTCCAGCCCGCCCTTCTCGTGGTCCGGATCATGCGGCTTGAGGATCTTCGCGCTCATCATCGGCGAGAGCGTCAACGCGATCACGCCCGACAGCAGCACCGCGCCGGCGAGGGTGAAGGCGAACTCGCTGAAGAGCACGCCGGTCAGTCCGCCCTGGAAGCCGATCGGCACGTAGACCGCGACCAGCGTGGTGGTCATCGCGACCACCGGCCAGGCCAGCTCGCGCGCGCCCTTGATCGCCGCCGCATGCGGCGTCATGCCTTCCTCGATGTGGCGATGGATGTTCTCCAGCACGATGATCGCGTCGTCGACCACGATGCCGATCGCCAGCACCATCGCCAGCAGGGTCAGCAGGTTGATGGTGAAGCCCATCAGCAGCATCAGGAACAGCGCGCCGACCAGCGACAAGGGGACCGTGATCGCGGGGATCAGGACGCTGCGCAGCGAGCCCAGGAACAGGTAGATCACCACGATCACGATGATCACCGCCTCGATGATGGTGCTGACCACCTCGTCGATGGCCTCCTGGATCGACTCGGTGCTGTCGTAGGGAATGGTGCCGTTGATGCCCTCCGGCAACTGCGGGACGATCTCGCCATCCCACAATTCGCGTACGTCGCGGATCACGTCCAGTGAGTTGGCGTCCGGCGACACGAACACGCCGACGAAGGTGGCGGCCTCGCCGTTCATCCGCACGGACGTGCCATAGCTTTCGGAGCCCAGCACCACGTCGGCGATGTCACCCAGGCGGACGATCGCGCCGCCTTCCTCGCGGATCACCAGCCGGCGGAACTCCTCCGGCGTGCGCAGGTCGGTCTGCGCGGTCATGTCGATCGCGACCATCTGGCCCTTGGTCGAGCCCACCGCCGCCAGCACGTTGTTGGCCTGAAGCGCGTTGGACACGTCGCTGGCCGTGACCTTGAGCGCGGTCATCCGGTCCGGCTTCAGCCACACGCGCATCGCGAAGCTGCCGGAGCCCATGATGTCGGCACGCTGCACGCCCTCCACCGTCACCAGCTTGGGCTGGATGACGCGCGTCAGGTAGTCGGTGATCTGGTTGTTGTCGAGCGACTCGCTGGCGAAGGACAGGTACATCGCCGCGATCTGCTGGCCCTGCTGCAGGTCGATGACCGGGTCCTCGGACTCCGGCGGCAGCTGGCCGCGCATCTTGTTGACCTTGGCCGCGATCTGGGTCAGCGCCTCGTTCGGGTCGTAGTCCAGGCGGATGTACGCCGAGATGCTGCTCACCCCCGCCGAACTGGTCGAGGTCATGTAGTCGATCCCCTCGGCACTGGCGATCTCGCGCTCGAGCGGCGTGGTGATGAAGCCCTCGATCAGGTCCGCGTCGGCGCCGAAGTACGTCGTGTTGACGGTCACGACCGCGTTGCGGAGCTCCGGGTACTGGCGCACGTTCAGCTCGCTGTACGCACGCAGGCCGAACAGCAGGATGAACAGGTTCAGGACGATCGCGAGGACCGGCTTGTTGATGAAGACGTCGGTGAATTTCATCGCTGGGCATCTCCGCCTCGCCGCGTGGCGAGGGCAGGGTGGGACGGGGGCTTGCACGCCCCCGTGCGATCAGGCGTGGGCCATCAACGGTTGGCCGGCGCGGGTTCGGCGTCGGCGGAGGGCGTGATCGAATTGTTGATGGTGACCTCGGCTTCGTTGCGCAGTTTCAGCAGGCCGCTCGTCGCGACCTCCTCGCCCGGCGCCAGGCCTTCGGTCACTTCGATCAGGTCGCCCCGGGTCGCCCCGGTCTGGATGAAGCGCTGGGTCACCGTCAGCTTCTCGCCGGTCAGGGGATTGCCCTGCATGTCGGTCTCGCCCTCCGGGCGCGGCGAACGGCTGATGACGAACACCGCATTGCCGTAGGGGTTGAAGCTGATCGCGGTCTGCGGCACCACCACCACCTCGCGTTCCGCGCCGAGCGCGAAGTCGATCTTGGCGAAACTGCCGGGACGCAGGCGCCCGTCGGGGTTGGCGAAGGTGGCCTGCAGGGCGAAGTTGCGGGTGTTGGGGTCGACCCGCGGCTCGATCGCGGTGACCTCCCCTTCGAACACCTCGCCCGGTTGGGCGTCGACCGTCGCGCGCACCGTGGTGCCCTCGGCCACCTTGCCGGTCATCTGCTCGGGCAGGGTGAAGTCGAGGTGGATCGGGTCGAGCTGCTGCAGGCTGACGATGGCGGTGCCGGGTGCGACGTACTGGCCGAGATTGACCTTGCGGATGCCGAGTACACCCCGGAACGGGGCGCGGATCGTTTTCTGGGCGATCAGCGCGCGCTGGGCCTCGACCTGGGCCCGCGCGGTGGACGCCTCGGTCGCGTACTGCTGCGCTTCGATCTCGGACACCAGCTTCTCGCGGACCAGCTGCTCCCAGCGGTCGCGGCGCGTGTTGGCCAGGCGGGCAGTGGCCTCCAGGGCTTCCAGCGTGGCCTGCTCGTTCGCGGTGTTCAGGCGTACCAGGACCTCGCCGGCGCTCACCGGCTGCCCCGCGTCGAACTCGATGGACCGCACCACGCCGCCGGACTCGGTGGTCACGTCGGTGCCGTTGACCGCAGTGAAGGTGCCCACCGCCTCGCCGGCTGCGTCCCAGCGTCGCGTTTCGGCGGCCTGGGCACTGATCGCCACCGCCGGCTGCGGCATGTCATCGAAGAATGCGTTGGTCTGTGCCGCGAAGAAGGCCTTGACCGCGAAGACGCCCCCGAATACGACGAGGGCGCCGATCAGCATCAGGATCATCCGCTTGGAGGTAGAGGGGGACGGCTTGCCTGCAGGGGTCGGCATGGGGGACCTCGGGGCGGCGCGGAGGCCGGTAGGAGTGGAAAGGCGGGAATGGTCGGCCCGGCGTGGCCCGGCCGCTACCCCCATAAGTTTATTGAACCGCGAAGTGCACGTATCAGGCGGGGGTGGCGGGCGGCCCCGGGGGCCGATGACGGTCCGTGGACGCCACGCTTCGTAGGCTGGGCCGTTGCCGCTCACCTTGCGGCGCTTGGCGGTTCGTCCCTTTCGCCGGACATGAACGGTGGCGTTCAGATCCGGGGCAATACTATACTGCGCAGTACACGAATTTGAAGAAGCCCGGCCCCCGGTCGGGATCGAAGCTGGTTTCTGGAGTCCAAACCCATGGTCAACCCCTTCCGTTCGCTGGCATTGACTGTCGCGCTGCTCACCCTCACGGCCGCCTGCGGGGGCGACGGGGAATCCCAGGGTGAGGCACCGCCACCGGAGGTGGGCGTGGTGACCGTCGAGCCGGGCAACGTTCCCCTCGAGAAAGACCTGGTCGGTCGGTTGGCGCCGTTCCGCAGTGCGGACGTGCGTGCGCGGGTTCCCGGCGTGGTCAAGCGGCGCACGTACGAGGAGGGCTCGGACGTCAAGGCGGGACAGGTGCTGTTCGAGATCGACCCCGACCAGATGCAGGCCGCCTTCGGACAGGCCCAGGCGAGCCTGGCCTCCGCCCGGGCGTCATATGCGAATGCGAAGGCGAATGCCGACCGCGCGCGTCGCCTGGCGCCCGAGAAGTTCGTTTCCCAGGCCGACCTCGACAATGCCCTGGCGGCCGAGCGCAGTTCCGCGGCGGCGGTCCAGCAGGCCGAAGCAGCGCTGGCCGATGCCAGCATCAATCTCGGTTACGCCACCGTGGTGGCGCCGATCGACGGTCGCGCCAACAAGCAGATGGTCACGGAAGGCGCGCTGGTGGGGCAGGGTTCGGCCACCCTGCTCACCACCGTCGACCAGATCGATCCGCTCTACGTGAACTTCTCGCTCAGCGTGTCCGAGCTGGACCAGATCCGCAGGGCGCTGTCCGGGCACGACCGAGATGAAGTGGAGGTCGACGTCTTCCTGCCCGATGGCACCCGTTACGAGCACACCGGCATGCTGGATTACTCCGGCACCGTGGTGGACCCGGCAACCGGCGCGGTCGCGATGCGCGCGCGCGTCCCCAATCCGGACCGCGCCCTCCTGCCGGGCACTTACGTGACCCTCAAGGCGATCATGGGTGAGCAGGCGAATGCCTACCTGGTGCCTCACGCCGCGCTCCAGCGCGACGCCAAGGGTCCGTTCCTGATGGTCGTGGGCGCGGACGGCAACGTGGTTCGCAAGGACGTGGTCGCAAACCGGACGCAGGGCAGCGACTGGGTGATCGCGTCCGGCCTCGAAGCGGGGGACCAGGTGGTCGTCTCGGGCCTGCAGCGCGTGCAGCCGGGCAAGCCGGCGAAGGCGGTGCCTGCCGAACCTGCCGGGTCCGGGGAGCCGTCGGGCGAACCGGCGGCGACCGACGCGGCTGCCCCGGCCGATGTGCCCGGGACCGCGGGTGCGAGCGCCGATGATGCGGCCGAGCCGGTCCCGGCTCCCGTCGAGGACTGAGCGCCGCCATGCCCAGATTCTTCATCAACCACCCGGTCTTCGCCTGGGTCGTCGCCATCCTGATTTCACTTGGCGGCGTACTGTCCATCTACAGCATGGGCGTGGAGTCCTATCCCGACATCGCGCCGCCGCAGGTCACCGTGAGCGCCAGCTATCCCGGCGCCAGTGCGGAGACCGTGGAAAGCGCGGTCACCCAGGTCATCGAGCAACAGTTGACCGGCATCGACAACCTGGACTATTTCAGCGCGTCCTCGAGCTCGACCGGCACCGCCAGCATCACCGTTACGTTCCAGCCCGGTACCGACCCGGACATCGCACAGGTGCAGGTACAGAACAAGGTGTCCCTGGCGACCCCGCGCCTGCCCTCCGAGGTGGTGCAGCAGGGCGTCGTGGTGGCGAAGGCCAACTCCGGCTTCCTGATGGTCGTCGCGGTGCGGTCCGACAATCCGAACTACGACCGGAACGCGCTCAACGACCTGATCGGCTCTCGCGTGATCGACCAGATCTCACGCGTGCCCGGCGTCGGCACCACCCAGCAGTTCGGCAGCGAGTACGCGATGAACGTCTGGCTGGACCCGGACAAGCTGCGAGGGTACGGGCTGTCCTCCAGCGAGGTGATCGCCGCGGTGCGCGGGCAGAACGTCCAGTTCGCCGCCGGCTCGATCGGTTCCGAGCCGGCTCCGCGCGGGCAGGGATTCACCGCGACGGTCTCCGCCGAGGGCCGGTTCAGCGAGCCCGGCGAGTTCGAGCAGATCATCCTGCGGGCCAACGAGGATGGCACCACGGTCCGCCTCGCGGACGTTGCCCGCGTGGAACTGGGTGCGCAGTCGTGGGGCTTCGACAGCCAATGGAACGGTGCGCCGACCGGTGCGTTCGCCGTGCAGCTGGCGCCGGGTGCGAATGCGCTGGGCGTGGCCGAGGCGATCAAGGCCCGCATGGACGAGCTGGAGGCGAGCTTTCCTTCCGGTGTCACCTGGTTCTCGCCGTACGACAGCTCCACCTTCGTCGAAGTCTCGATCGAGGAGGTGGTGCACACGCTGTTCGAGGCGATCGTCCTGGTCTTCCTCGTGATGCTGATGTTCCTGCAGAACTTCCGCGCCACGATCATCCCGACCCTGGTGATCCCGATCGCCCTGCTGGGCACCTTCATCGGCATGAAGCTGATCGGCTTCACCATCAACCAGCTCAGCCTGTTCGGCATGGTGCTGGCGATCGGCATCGTGGTCGACGACGCGATCGTGGTGATCGAGAACGTCGAGCGCATCATGACCGAGGAAGGCCTGTCCGCGAAGGACGCCACGATCAAGGCGATGGGCCAGATCAGCGGCGCGGTCGTGGCGATCACGGTGGTGCTCGCGGCGGTGTTCATCCCGTCGGCCTTCCAGGGCGGTTCGGCCGGTGAGATCTACAAGCAGTTCGCGCTGACGATTGCGCTGGCGATGGCGTTCTCCGCGTTCCTCGCGCTGGGGTTCACCCCGGCGCTGTGCGCGAGCATGCTCAACCATACCGACCATGCCAACAAGAACATCGTGTTCCGCGGCTTCGAGAAGGTGTACGGCAAGGTGGCCAACACCTATGTCGGCCACATCACGGGTGCCATCCGGCACGCCCCGCGCTGGATGATGGTGTTCGTGGTGATCGTCGCGGTCACCGGCTTCCTGTTCACCCGCCTCCCGGGCAGCTTCCTGCCGGAGGAAGACCAGGGCTACGCGATCGCGCTGGTGCAGTTGCCGGCCGGGGCGACGCTGCAGCGTACGCAGGACGTGTTCGTGGACGTGCGCGAGACGCTGGAGCAGCAGGAGGGCTACGAGGGCATGATGCAGGTCGCCGGCTTCAGCTTCGTCGGCCAGGGCGAGAACGTGGGCCTGGCCTTCATCCGCCTGAAGCCCTGGGACGAGCGCGACATCACCGCGATGGAGTTCATCCAGAACGCGAACCAGGCGCTCTACGGGATCCGCGACGCGCAGGTGTTCGTGATCAACCTGCCGACGGTCAGTGGCCTGGGTGCCTTCGGCGGTTTCGACATGTACCTGCAGGATCGGGCGGGCAACGGTCGCGATGCACTGATGCAGGCGCGTAACACGCTGCTGGGCAAGGCGGGACAGGATCCCGCATTGACGGCGGTGCGTCCGAACGAGCTCGAACCGGCGCCGCAGCTGAAGCTGGACGTCGACCGGGTACAGGCCCAGGCAATGGGGCTCTCGGTCAGCGACATCTACACCAGCATCCAGCTGATGCTGGCACCGGTGTACGTGAACGACTTCACCGACCAGGGCCGCGTCAAGCGCGTGACCATGCAGGCCGAGGGGCAGTACCGCACCGGGCCCGAGTCGCTGTCCAGCTTCTATACGCCCAGCCCCCGTTTCAGCGAGTCCGCGGGGGACGATGGCACCACCAGCGCGATGATTCCGCTGTCGAACGTGGTCAGTACCCGCTGGGAAATGGCATCGCCGTCGCTCAACCGCTACAACGGCTACTCCGCGATCGAGATCGTCGGTTCGCAGGCGCCGGGGCACAGTTCGGGCGAAGCGATGGAAGCGATGGAAGCGATCGTCAGCGAGGAACTCCCCGAAGGTTTCGGCTACGACTGGACCGGTCAGTCCTACCAGGAAATCATCTCCGGCAATCAGGCGCCCATGCTGATGGCCCTGTCGGTGCTGGTGGTTTTCCTGTGCCTGGCGGCCCTGTACGAGAGCTGGTCGGTGCCGGTGGCGGTCCTGCTGGTGGTGCCGCTCGGCATCCTCGGCGCGGTGTTGTTCACCCTGTTGCGGCCGGGCCTGTCCAACGACATCTACTTCAAGATCGGCCTGATCACGGTGATGGGGCTGGCGGCGAAGAACGCGATCCTGATCGTGGAGTTCGCGATCGAGCAGCGGCAGGCAGGCATGACCCTGCGCGAGGCGGTGATCGAGGCCTGCAAGCTGCGCTTCCGTCCGATCCTGATGACCTCGTTCGCCTTCATCCTCGGCGTGGTGCCGCTGGCGATCTCCTCGGGCGCGGGCGCGAATGCCCGCCACGCGATCGGCACCGGCGTGATCGGCGGCATGGTGTTCGCCACCTTCCTCGGCGTGCTTTTCATCCCGATCTTCTACGTGGTGGTGCGCCGCCTGCTGGGCGACAAGATGGACGAGAAGCCGGTCCTGGAGGCCAGTCCAGGGGGGCATCGCGACGCCCACTGATCGCCCCCGGCGATGCACGGAGGGAAGGGGTCGGGCACGCGCCCGGTCCCTTTTCCATGAACGTCACCGGACTGAAATGGCTCTGTTGTTGCAATGCAACAAAAGACGGGTTATGCTGCACCGCACAAAGACCGGCATCCCGTCGGCGAATCGTGCAGGAGACGCATCATGTACACGCAGTTCAATGAGCAGTTCACTGCCGCGACCCGCCAGTTCGCGGACACCGCTTCCCAGGCCGGCCGCCTGGCCCTCGAGAATGCCGAGGCCCTGTTTGGCCTGCAGCTGGCCGCGGTCGAGGATCGTGCCAACGCCACCTTCGCGTTCTTCGGCGAGGCCGCCGAGGCCCGTGATTTCGACGCCGCAAAGACGCTGCTGCCGAAGGGCATCCAGGTCGCCCGCGAGAACGTCGAGCGCGCCGTGACCACCGCGCAGGAGGCCTTTGGGCGCACCCTGAAGACCAACGAGGCGATCGCCGAGCTGGCCAAGGGCCAGTTCGAGGCTGCCACCAAGACCGCGCAGGCCAACGTCGAGAAGGCCACCAAGGCCGCTGCGAAGGCCGCCAAGTAAGCGAAAGCGTTTCACTGGCAAGACCGCCAGGCCCCATCTACCCTCCCACTGGGGCCTGCCGATGTCGCCCGATCACCGCATGGTGGTCGGGCTTTTTTATGTCTGGCCGCCGCCTCAGCCGCGGTAGCGGCAGCCCGAGGTGCAGGTCTCGTGGACGACCACTTCGCTGAGCAGCGGCAGGGCCGGCTTGAGCTGGTTCCAGATCCAGACCGCGAGGTTCTCGCTGGTCGGGTTCTCGAGTCCCTCGATGTCGTTGAGGTAGTGGTGGTCGAGCCGGTCGTACAGCGGCTGGAAGGCGTGCTTCACGTCGGCGAAGTCCATGACCCAGCCGGCGTGCGGGTCGATGTCGCCCGACACATGCAGTTCCACCCGGAAGGAGTGCCCGTGCAGGCGCGCGCACTTGTGGCCCTCCGGCACGTTGGGCAGCCGGTGCGCGGCTTCGAGGGTGAAGGCCTTGAAGATGTCCATGGCGTTATTGTCCCACGCCTTCGAACACGTCGGCCGGCACCCGCACCGTACCTTCCATCAGTACGCGCGCGCTGCGGCTCATGACCGCCTTGGTCGCGACCCACTGGCCACCGGCCTCGCCGACTTCGGCGCCGACCCGCAGCGTGCCGGACGGGTGGCCGAAGCGGACGACGTCGCGCGTCCCGCCGCCGGCGGCGGCGTTGACCACCGTGCCGGGCACTGCGGCGGCAGTGGCGATCGCCACCGAGGCAGTGCCCATCATCGCGTGGTGCAGCTTGCCCATCGAGATCGCGCGGGCGAGCAGGTCGATGTCGGCCGCGTGCACCGGCTTGCCGCTGGACGAGACGTAGTCCCTCGGCGGGGCGACGAAGGCGATCTTGGGCGTCAGCGGGCGGGCCGCGGCCTGGGACGCGTCCTGGACCAGGCCCATGCGCACGGCGCCGGCGGCGCGAATCGCTTCGAGCTTCGCCAGCATCGCCTTGTCCTCGTTGATGGCGGGCTGCAGTTCGGTGCCGTCGTAGCCGAGGGCAGCGGCCTCGAGGAACACCACGGGCACGCCGGCGTTGATCAGGGTCGCACGGAACGTACCGACGCCTTCGACGATCAGGTCCTCGGCCGCGTGTCCGGTCGGGAACATGGCCCCGCCGTCCTCGCCTTCATCGGCCGGATCGAGGAATTCCAGCGCGATCTCGGCGGCCGGGAAGGTCACGCCGTCGAGCTCGAAGTCGCCGGTTTCCTGCACCTCGCCGCCGGTGACCGGCACGTGGGCGACGATGGTCTTGCCGATGTTCGCCTGCCAGATGCGCACGGTGCAGGTGCCGTCCGCCGGCACCCGACCGGCGTCCACCAGCCCGTGTGCGATCGCGAACGGGCCGACCGCCGAGCTCAGGTTGCCGCAGTTGCCGCTCCAGTCGATGAAGTTGCCTTCGATCGGCACCTGGCCGTACAGGTAGTCGACGTCGTGGCCGGGCACGGCCGACTTCGAGATGATCACGACCTTGCTGGTGCTGGAGGTCGCGCCACCCATGCCGTCGGTGTGCTTGCCATACGGGTCGGGCGAGCCGATCACCCGCACGAGCAGGGCATCGCGCGCCGGGCCGGGCCTGCGCGCGGCCTCGGGCAGGTCATCGAGCTGGAAGAACACGCCCTTGGACGTGCCGCCGCGCATGTAGGTGGCGGGTATGCGCAGCTGCGAGCGGTGGATTCGGGTCGGCGCGTTCATGTCAGGCGGCCTTCGATGCTTCGAGGAAGTCCTGCGCGAAGCGCTGCAGGACGCCGCCGGCGTCGTAGACGGATACCTCGTCGTCCGAATCGAGGCGGCAGGTGACCGGTACCTCGACCGTCTGGCCGTCCTTGCGGTGGATCCGCAGGGTCAGGGTGGCGCGCGGCGCACGCTCGCCTATGACGTCGAAGGTCTCGGTGCCGTCGATGCCCAGGGTCAGGCGGGTGGTGCCGGGCTGGAACTCCAGCGGCAGCACGCCCATGCCGATCAGGTTGGTGCGGTGGATGCGTTCGAAACCCTCGGCGACGATCGCCTCGACGCCGGCCAGGCGCACGCCCTTGGCGGCCCAGTCGCGCGAGGAGCCCTGGCCGTAGTCGGCGCCGGCGATGATCACCAGAGGCTGCTTGCGCGCCATGTAGGTCTCGATCGCCTCCCACATGCGCATCACCGTGCCGTCCGGCTCCACGCGCGCCAGCGAGCCCTGCTTCACCTCGCCGCCGATCACCGCCATCTCGTTGACGAGCTTCGGGTTGGCGAAGGTCGCGCGCTGTGCGGTCAGGTGGTCACCACGGTGGGTCGCGTAGGAATTGAAGTCCTCTTCCGGCAAACCCATCTTCGCCAGGTACTCGCCGGCCGCGCTGGACGCGAGGATCGCGTTCGACGGCGACAGGTGGTCGGTGGTGATGTTGTCGCCGAGCACCGCCAGCGGCCGCATGCCACGCAGCGTACGCTCGCCGGCGAGCGCGCCCTCCCAGTAGGGCGGACGGCGGATGTAGGTGCTCTGTGGGCGCCAGTCGTACAACGGGTCCGTGTCGCCGGTGCGTTCGAGCCGTGCCGCGAACATGGGGTCGTAGACGCGGCGGAAGAACTCGGGCTTCACGTGGCGGCCGATGACCGCGTCGATCTCTTCGTCGCTCGGCCACAGATCCTTGAGCGTCACCGGCTGGCCATCGGCGTCGTGGCCCAGCACGTCCTTCTCGATGTCGAAACGCACGGTGCCGGCAATCGCATAGGCGACGACCAGCGGCGGCGAAGCCAGGAAGGCCTGCTTGGCGTAGGGGTGGATGCGGCCGTCGAAATTGCGGTTGCCCGACAGCACCGCGACCGCGTACAGGTCACGATCGATGATCTCCTGCTGGATCACCGGGTCGAGCGCGCCGCTCATGCCGTTGCAGGTGGTGCAGGCGAAACCGACGATGCCGAAGCCGAGCTGCTCGAGTTCCGGCAGCAGGCCGGCATCCTCCAGGTAGAGCTCGACGGCCTTGGAGCCGGGCGCCAGCGAGCTCTTCACCCAGGGCTTGCGGACCAGGCCGCGCGCGTTCGCGTTGCGCGCCAGCAGCCCGGCGGCAATCACGTTGCGCGGGTTGGACGTGTTGGTGCAGCTGGTGATGGCGGCGATGATCACCGCGCCATCCGGCATCCGGCCATCGGCCTCGTCGCCATGGCCCGATGCGAGCTTGGCCTCGTCGGCGATGCCGCGTTCGGCCAGGGCATCGGTCGGCAGGCGGCGGTGGGGGTTGGACGGCCCGGCCATGTTACGGCCCACGCTGGACAGGTCGAACGCGAGCGTGCGCTCGTATTCGGCCCCCGCCAGGGCGTCGGCCCACAGGCCGGTGTGCTTCGCGTAGGTTTCGACCAGCGCGACCTGGGCGTCGTCGCGGCCGGTCAGGCGCAGGTAGTCGAGGGTGTTGTCGTCGATGAAGAACATCGCCGCGGTGGCGCCGTACTCCGGCGCCATGTTGGAAATCGTCGCGCGGTCGCCGACGGTCAGGGTCGCCGCACCTTCGCCGCGGAACTCCAAGTAGGCGCCGACGACCTTCTGCTGGCGCAGGAACTCGGTGAGCGCGAGCACGACGTCGGTGGCGGTGATGCCCGGCCTTGGGCGTCCCGTCAGTTCGACGCCGATGATCTCGGGCAGGCGCATCCAGGACGCACGCCCGAGCATCACGTTCTCGGCTTCCAGTCCGCCGACGCCCACCGCGATCACGCCCAGCGCATCGACGTGCGGGGTGTGGCTGTCGGTGCCGACGCAGGTGTCGGGGAATGCGACGCCGTCCTGCACGTAGATCACCGGCGACATTTTCTCCAGGTTGATCTGGTGCATGATCCCGTTGCCCGGGGGGATGACGTCGACATTGCGGAACGCGCGCTTCGTCCAGTTGATGAAATCGAAGCGGTCGGCGTTGCGGCGGTCCTCGATGGCCCGGTTGGTATCGAAGGCGGCCTTGTCGAAGCCCGGCGCTTCCACGGCGAGGGAATGGTCGACGATCAGCTGGGTCGGCACCACCGGGTTGACCTGGGCAGGATCGCCGCCCATGTCGGCGATGGCGTCGCGCAGGCCGGCGAGGTCGACCAGCGCGGTCTGGCCGAGGATATCGTGGCAGACGACGCGGGCCGGGAACCAGGGGAAGTCGAGGTCGCGGCGGCGTTCGACCAACTGGCCGAGGTAGGCGTCGATCCGCCCGGGTTCGGCACGGCGGACGATGTTCTCGGCATGCACGCGCGCCGTGTAGGGCAGGCGGTCCCAGGCGCCGGGCTGGAGCGCGTCGACCGCGGCGCGGGCGTCGAAGTAGTCCAGGTCGGTGCCTGGAAGCGGCTTGCGATGATCGGTGTTCATGGCTGGCTCGTGGTCAGGGGGCGGCCCGGTGGGCGGCACGGCCGTGCGCGCGGCACGCGCGAAGGCGGCGGATCCGTCGACCATTCTAGTGGGTCGGGCAGCCGGAAGCCGAAGCGCGGCTTCGTGAAGTCCCGCGAAGTGCGAGGTCTGCTTGCGAGGGAGGTGGGCCTCCATGCCCATGTGGAACACGCCGTAAACCCATCCATGGGGCTCGGACGCGGCATCCATGCCGCGTACGGTTCCACATGGGCATGGGGGCCCACCTCTTCATACCTCGTCGCGACCGGACGGTGGCAGGGGCGGCGAGATCGCGGACGAAGGTGAGCCCGGGCCGCGGAGGCGCTAGTCCCGCTCCATCCGCGCCCGCTCCGCATTGATGCGCGCCAGGGCGGATTCGTGGCTGACCGGGTTGGGGGGCGACAGCAGGCTGCCGGCCAGGCCTAGGCCGAAGGCACCGGCCAGCGAGGGCAGGATCGGGTTGCCCCAGGTCGCCATCGCGCCGGGCGTGAGGATCACCAGCAGCGAGGCCGCGGCGCCGCCGAGCAGGGCGGCGAGCGCCCCCTGCCATGTGAAACGTGGCCAGAAGCGACCGAGCAGGCCGCAGGCGAACAGGCCCGACATCAGGGTGGCGATCATCGCCGTGATGTAGCCGATGATGTCGTCGGAGAGCAGTGCGAGCGCGAGGGCCACGCCGACCACGCCCACGAGGCCCAGCCGCGACAGCCGCACCACGCGCGCCCGGTCCGGCGTCCGGCCGGTCGCCATCGCATGGATGTCGCGGAGCAGGATGGTCACGCCGGCGATCGCGTCGGAGCTTGCGCTCGACAGCGTGGCCGACAGGCCGGCGACCACGACGACCAGGCCGGCCGCCAGCGGCAGCACTTCCATCGCCAGGAACGGGAAGGCGAAGTTGCGGTTGTCGAGCGTCGGGTCCAGTGCGAACGCGCTCATGCCGATCACCGCCGGAACCAGCGAGAACAGCAGGTACAGGCCGCCCGACCACGCGAACGAGCGCCGGGCGGCGGAGACGCTGTCGGCCGAATAGATGCGCTGGCGATACGAGGGCGTGGCCAGGACGCCGACCGCGACGACCACGGCCAGTGACACGGCCGGCAACAGGCCGATGGGTGCGAGCGCCGCGGCATCATGTGCGGCCATGACCGACGCCCAGCCGCCGGCGCGGTCCACGGCAAGCCATGCCATCAGCAGGAAGCCGGCGAACAGCACCATCGCCTGCAGCGTGTCGGTCCACACCACCGCGCGGTAGCCGCCGATGATCGAAAAGAGTCCGAAGCCCGCTGCGACCAGCAGCTTGGCGCTGGCCGTGTCGATGCCGGCGATCCACGCCAGGTACATGCCGCCGCCGATGATGTGCGCGCCCAGCCAGCCGATGCAGGCGAGCAGGATGATCACCGCCACGGCGTTGCGCACCGCGGGGTGCGCGCCGACGTAGTACGCGAGCTCCTCGCTCATGGTCATGAAGCGCAGCGCCCGTACCGGTGCGAACCACCAGGCCGCGAGCAGGATGCCGACCGCGCCACCGATCCCGTAAAGCGCGCCGGCCCAGCCGTGTGCGTAGCCGAACCCGACCGCGCCGATCGACGAACCGGTCCCGACCATGGTAGCGACCGTAGTGCCCAGCACCAGCAGCAGCGGGAGGCCGCGCCCGGCCAGCAGGAAGTCATCGCCGTCGCCTTCATGGCGGCGCGACACACGCCAGCCGATCGCCACCAGCACTCCGATCCAGGCGAGGAAGGCGACCAGGAAGGCGCTGGCGTGCATCCCGGTCAGCCCTTGAAGCAGGTGACGCCGACTTCGACCTTGCAGTCGACCACCAGGTCGCAGACCGAGCAGATCCGCGCGGGCGGGTGTGCGCCGAAGACCTCCTTGAACACCTTGTTGAACGAGCTGAAGTAGCGTGCGTCGGTCAGGATCACGGTGACATGGACGACGTGCTCCAGGCCGAAGCCGGCCTCGCGCATGATCGCCAGGCAGTTGTCGATGGCCAGCCGCGACTGCTCGACCACGCTGCCCTCGACGACCTCGCCGTCGCGCATGGGGGTCTGGCCCGAGACGTACAGCCAGCCGCCGGCTTCGACCGCGCGGGAGAAGGGCAGGTGCTGGCCGCCAGTGCCGGTGCCGCCTTCGGCGCCGATCCGCTTGATGCTCATGGGGAATGCCTCGTGGAGTGGAAGGTCGGAGAAGGGCCGCGGCGCAGCAGGCGTCCGGCGCGGCCGGGGGTGTCGATGTCGGGACGGTGGCTGGGGATGCCGTTGACCCACACTTCGACGATGCCGTCCGCGGGCTGTGTCGGCGCCTCGTAGGTGGCACGGTCGCGGATGCGCGCAGCGTCGAACAGGACCAGGTCGGCATGGAAGCCGTCCGCGATCCGGCCGCGCCGTTCGAGGCGCAGCCAGTCCGCCGACAGGCCGGTCATGCGGTGGATCGCGGTGGGCAGGTCGAACAGGCCCAGTTCGCGGCTGTAGTGGCCGAGCACGCGCGGGAAGGTGCCCCACAGCCGCGGATGCGGGCGCGGGTCGGCGGGCAGGCCGTCGGAGCCGATCATGGTGCGTGGATGCACCAGGATCGCCTGCACGTCGGACTCCTGCATGCAGTGGTACACCGCGCCGCCGGGCATCAGGCGCCGGGCCGCATCGACTTGGGACATGCCCCAGTCGGCGGCGATGGCGTCGAGCCCGCGCCCGGCCTGTTCCGGGTGCGGCGTGGACCCGCTGATCCACACCGTGGTGCCCGGTCGTACCTGCTCCGGATCGATGGTGCTGGCGCTGGCTGCGTAGGGGTAGCAGTCGCAGGCGACCGGTTGTCCGGTCGCGCCGGCGTCGAGCTGGGCCAGCAGTTCGCCCGACCGGCCCCAGGTGCCGGCGCCGGCGCACTTGAGGTGCGAGACCAGCAGGCGCACCCGGCCGTGGGCGGCGGTGTCCAGCGCTTCCCGGATGGCATCGAACACGCCTTCGAACTCCGTGCGCAGGTGCGTGGTGTAGAGCGCGTCATGCGTCGCCAGTTCCACGACCAGGGCCATGACCTCGGCCGTGGGCGCGGCGCGCGCGCTGTCATAGGCAAGACCCGAACTCAGGCCGATCGCGCCCTCGTCCAGCGCCTCGCGCAGCTGCCGGCGCATTGCGTCGATCTCGCCCGGCGTCGCTGCACGGTCGAGCCGTTCGAGATGGTTGGCGCGCAGCGCGGTGTGGCCGACGAGGGCCGCGACGTTGGCGTTCGGTCGCGCCTGCTCGATCGCGGCGGCGTAGTCGGCGAACCGCGGGTAACGGAAGGCGTCGGCACCGCCCAGGAGGTTCATCGGGTTGGGAGGTGCGCCGCGCAGGGTCACCGGGCTGGCGCTGATGCCGCAGTTGCCGACGACCACCGTGGTCACGCCCTGGCTGAGCTTGGCGCGCATGGCCGGGGCCGTCACGGCCACGGTGTCGTCATGGGTATGGATGTCGATGAAGCCGGGCGCGAGGTGCAGACCGGCGGCATCCACGGTCCGCGTGGCCTTGCAGGATGCGCCGGGCGCGAGCACTGCGAGCCGGTCGCCGATGATGCCGACGTCGAGCGCGCGCACGTCACCGCCGCTGCCGTCGACCACCCGGGCGCCCCGGATCAGGGTGTCCACGCGCATGCCGGCGTGCCTCAGTCGCCCAGCGGCTGGCGGTCGCCGCCGCCGCGGTGGGCATCGAGGTGGTGCTTGAGCCGGCGCAGCATCTCCCGGCTGCGCTGCGGATGCGCCTGCGCGAGCTCGGTGACCAGCACGTCGATCATCGCCAGCATGGCGAAGCGCCCGGTGCTCGGCGTGTAGATGTCGTCGGTCTCGTGCAGCTCGATCGGCAGCAGCCGGTCGGCCGCGGCGGCGAGCGGACTTCCCCCCGGCGTGATGGCGATGCAGTGGGCGGCATACTCGCGGGCAATCGACGCGGCTTCCACGACGTCATCGCCATGGCCGCTGAGGGAGAGGCACAGTACGGTGTCCTGGGCTTCCAGGGTCGCCGCGGCCATGCGCATCAGCATCGGGTCCGAGTAGGCGGTGGCGGCGATGCCGAAGCGGAACAGGCGGAACTGGCACTCCATCGCCAATGCGGTCGAACCGCCACCGACGCCGAACACCAGGACCTGTCGCGAATCGCCGAGGCGACGGGCCGCCGCCTTGATGGCCTCCGGGTCGAGCAGGCTGGCATTGAGGCGCAACGTGGCTTCGATCGCCGCGTGCACGCCCGACGGCCCGACCGCGCGGTCGCGGTCCTCGATGAACCGCTCGCCGACCGCCAGCGATTGCGCCAGCTGGAGTTTGAGGTCGCGGACGTCGCGGCAGTCCAGGCGGCGGGCGAAGCGGGTGACGCTGGCGCCGCCGACGCCAGCGCGGCGCGCCAGACTGTCCAGGCTTGCGTGCGCGGCGAACGCCAGGTCGCCCAGCACCACGTCGGCGAGCTTGCGCTCGCTGTTCGGTAACTTCGGGTATCGCGCGCGGAGCCGGTTGACGATGTCGGGGCGGTGGCCCATGACGGCAGGTCCGGAGGGTTGGTATTAACTACCAACAGGTTCTACCATTTCCGGGTGTTATTACCAAGTCCGCGGGCGCGCCACACTGCGATCCCCGCCACTTCCGGGAGACCTGCCATGTCCGCATCCACCAAGGGCGCCGTCGATCCCGCCGCCGGGGATCGCCCCGGCCTGCTCGAGGGCGCGCTCAGCCTGCCCGCGGCCGTGCTGCGGGACGACGCGCTGCGCCACAACCTGCGCTGGATGCAGGCCTTCGCCGACCGCCATGGCGTCCGCCTCGCGCCACACGGCAAGACCACGATGTCGCCGCGACTGTTCCATGAGCAGGTCGAGGCCGGCGCCTGGGCGATCACCCTGGCGACCGCGCCGCAGGTGGCCGCGGCCGCCGCGCACGGGATTCCACGCGTGCTGATGGCCAACCAGCTGGTCGGCGAACGCAACATGGCCGTGGTCGCCGACGCGATCGCCGGTGGCATGGACGTGTATTGCCTCGTCGACTCGGTCGCCAACGTCGAGGCGCTGGCCCGTTTCTTCAGCGCCCGCGGCCAGGTGTTGCAGGTGCTCGTCGAGATCGGCATTGCAGGCGCACGCTGCGGGTGTCGCTCCGTCGACGCGGTCCGCGATGTCGTCGCGGCCGTGCGTGCGGCCCCGCCATTGCGACTGCGCGGCATCGAGACGTATGAAGGGGTGGTCCACGCCGAAACGCCGGCCGCCGCCGCGACCGAGGTGACCGCCCACCTGCGCCGCGTCCGCGACATCGCCCACGTCCTGCTCGACGAAGCGGCCTTCGACGAAGGCGAGGTACTGCTGAGTGGCGCGGGCTCGGCCTGGTACGACCTGGTGACCGGCGTGTTCACGGAATCGCCGAGGGACCGGGTCGTCCCGGTCATCCGGCCGGGCTGTTACCTGATCCACGACCACGGCCTGTGCATGCACGGCCAGGCGCAGGTGATGGCGCGAAGTTCGGATGCAATGGGGATGGTCGGGGACCTGCGGCAGGCGCTGGAGGTATGGGCCCACGTGCAGTCCATTCCCGAACCCGGGCACGCCATCGTCGGCATGGGCAAGCGCGACGTCGCCTTCGATGCCGGCCTGCCCGTGCCGCTGCGGCACCATCGACCGGGGCGCGAGGGCGGTCCGCGCGAGGCGGGCGCGGACTGGCAGGTGGTGTCCATGATGGACCAGCATGCGGTGATGCGGTTCGATGCCGGCGCGGACCTGCGCATCGGCGACATGCTGGGCTTCGGTACCTCCCACCCCTGCCTGACCTTCGACAAGTGGACGCAGCTCCATCGCGTCGACGACGACTACCGGGTCATCGATACGCTGCGCACCTGCTTCTGAGCCACGCTGGCGGGTACGGACGCATGGGGGATAATGCCGGCGACCTTCGCCCGGACGCCCGGGCCCTCTATCTGGAGTCGCCATGTCCGTTTCCGTCCCCTCCCGCGTCCCGTCCCGCCGCCTGCGTTGCGCGGCCCTGGCCCTTCTCCTCCCGATCGCGCTGGCCGCCTGCTACAGCGTGCCCGCGCCGGAAGGCCCGCGGGCCCACGTGACGGTGCGGGTGCCGGCGGCGACCCTGCCGGGCGCGACCTATGCCTGGGTCGACATGCCCGCGCAGTTGCAGGCCGAGCAGGATGTGCGCGTACAGGACCCGGCGTTCCGTGCCCACCTGCAGGCGGCGTTCGACGAGGCGCTGGCCGCCAAGGGCTACGCCCCGGCCGGCGATCCCGCCACCGCCGATTTCATCGTGGCCTTCCGCGTCGGGGTCCGTGACGTCCAGGAAGTGTCCTCCGTGTCCGGCGTGCGTGGCGAAGTCGATGAGCGCGAAGCCGGATTCGAGTGCAGCGGCGGCAGCTGTTCACAGCTTGTGACCCGATCCGACGACGGGCTGCCGGTGTTCAAGATGAAGACCGCCGCTGCGGTCGAGGGCGGGCTGCTGGTCGAGGCGCTGGAGCCGCGCAGCGTGCGCGTGCTGTGGAGTGCCTACAACCGCGGCACGATCGAGCGCGATCTCTCGCGCGATGCCGGCCTCGAGGCCGTCGCCCGCGACACCCTTGCGGCCCTGCCGGCACGCTGATGCACGTCGGGTTGCGGGCCCGGATCAGGGGCCGCGATCGCGGACATCGCGCAGCCGGATGCTGTCCTGCAGCATCCGGTGCCTGCGTCACGTCGCGCGCTCCTGAACGTTGTGGTCACCCCATGACGGGTTGAAATCTCTTCCGGATCATGGGCTTGCCGGTGTCGAGCGGGTTTCGCGCGACGTTCGGACGAGGCGTGTGCCGGATCCCCGTGACGCGGACCGTGACCGTCTTCCGGCGCCGTTTGACAGCGCTGCCATTATTCGGGACGGTACGCCGTCGGCAGCGTGTGGGCTGCCCTTGGACCATCACGACGCTCGGGGAGGAACGCAGTGCGGATCAAGTTGGCAGGTGACGTGGGGGCCATGCGCCCGTTGGGGCTGGCGGTGGCGCTGAGTCTGGCATGCGCGCTGGTGGCATGCAGCAACGCCCCGGGCGATGACGCCCCGCTCGCGGCCGAAGCCGCCGGCGAGGCGGGATCGCCGTGGCCCGAAGTGTCCTGGCCGCTGGCGGAGGATCCCGCGATCGAGGCCCGCATCCAGGCGTTGCTGGCCGACATGAGCGTCGAAGAGAAGGTCGGCCAGCTCATCCAGGGCGACATTTCCACGATCACTCCGGACGACGTGCGCACCTACCACATCGGCTCCGTGCTGGCCGGCGGCAACTCCGATCCGGGCGGCCGCTACGACGCATCGCCGGCCGACTGGCTGGCGCTGGCGGATGCCTTCCACGAAGCGTCAATGGACACCGCCGACGGTGGCCACGCGATCCCGGTGATCTTCGGCATCGACGCCGTGCATGGCCAGAGCAACATCGTCGGTGCGACCCTGTTTCCGCACAACATCGGACTCGGTGCGACCCGCGACGCCGAACTGATGCGCCGGATCGGCCGCGTCACCGCCATCGAGACCCGCGTGACCGGCATGGAGTGGGCCTTCGCGCCGACCGTGGCGGTCCCGCAGGACGACCGTTGGGGCCGTACCTATGAAGGCTATTCCGAATCGCCCGAGGTGGTCGCCGAGTTCGCGCCGGCGGTGGTCGAAGGCCTGCAGGGCAAGGTCGGCGACGAGGACTTCCTCGACGACGCGCACGTCATCGTCTCGGTCAAGCACTTCCTCGGCGACGGCGGCACCACCGCCGGCAAGGACCAGGGCGATACCGCCGTGGACGAAGCCACGCTTGCGCGCGTGCACGGTGCCGGCTATCCACCGGCGATCGCCGCCGGGGCACAGTCGGTGATGGCGTCTTTCAACAGCTGGAACGGCGAGAAGATGCACGGCAACCGGTATCTCTTGACCGATGTACTGAAGGACCGGATGCAGTTCGGGGGCTTCGTTGTCGGCGACTGGAACGGCCATGGCCAGGTCCAGGGCTGCAGCAACGAAGATTGCCCGGCCAGCATCAACGCCGGCCTCGACATGCCGATGGCGCCGGACAGCTGGAAGGGCATGTACGAGAACACGCTGGCGGCGGTGAAGTCGGGCGGGATCGCGACGGAGCGACTGGACGACGCCGTCGCCCGTATCCTGCGGGTCAAGATGCGGCTGGGCCTGTTCGAGGCCGGCAAGCCATCCGAACGCGCACTGGGAGGCAAATTCGAACTGCTGGGCGCGCCGGAACATCGAGAAGTGGCGCGCGAGGCCGTGCGCGAATCACTGGTGCTGCTCAAGAACAATGGCGGGGTCCTGCCGCTGTCGCCGAAGCAGCGCATCCTGGTCGCCGGCGATGGCGCCCACAACATGACCAAGCAGGCGGGCGGCTGGACGCTCAACTGGCAGGGCACCGGTACCCGCCGCGAGGACTTCCCGAACGCAACCACGATTTTCGAGGGCATCCGCGACCAGGCCAGGGCGGCCGGGGGCGAGGCGGTGCTCTCGGTGGACGGCCACTATGAGGCCCGACCCGACGTCGCCGTGGTCGTGTTCGGCGAAGACCCGTATGCGGAGTTCCAGGGCGATATCCCGAACCTGCTCTATCGCAATGGTGACACCACCGACCTCGACCTGCTGAAGAGGCTCAAGGCCGATGGCATCCCGGTGGTGTCGGTGTTCATCAGCGGCCGGCCGCTGTGGGTCAACCGCGAGATCAACGCCTCCGATGCATTCGTCGCCGCCTGGCTGCCGGGTTCCGAGGGCGAGGGCGTCGCCGACGTGCTGTTGCGCGATGCGGGAGGCGAGGTCCAGCACGACTTCGAGGGCACGCTGTCCTTCAGCTGGCCGCGCACGGCGGTGCAGTACGCCAACAACGTCGGCCAGGAGGGTTACGACCCGCAGTTCGCCTTCGGCCATGGCCTGACCTATGCCTCGCCCGAGGAACTCGCGCCCCTGCCCGAAGAGGCCGGCGTCGATGCCGGCGGCGGCCAGCGCGGCCTGTGGTTCGCGCGGGGTACCCCCGCCCTGGGCGTCATGCACGCCTTCGAGGGGACCGATGGCGGCCAGCAGTCCATCCACGACCTGCCCGCGGCGTTGCCCGACGGCAGCCTGCGCATGACCGCGGTCGACCACGGGGCGCAGGAGTCGGCGCGACGCATCGAATGGGCGGGCGCGGGCGCATGGCGCCTCGAGCTCAACACGCCGACCGACATCAGCCGGGAAAGCAATGGCGACCTCACGCTCCAGTTCGAGGCCCGCGTCGACGACTCCCCGGAGGGCGAGGCCACGCTCGGAATCGGTTGTGGCGACGGCTGCGGGGGCGAGGTCGCGATAGGGAACCTGCTGCGGTCGCTGCCCGGGGGCGAGTGGACCACGCTGGCCGTCCCGCTCGAATGCCTGGCCACGGCCGGTGCCGACATGACGAAGGTGGCCATGCCCGCGCGGCTGGCTTCCGACGGCCCGATGGTGCTGTCGGTGGCCAAGGTGTCGCTTGAATCCGCGAACGCCGCCGCCCACACCCTGGACTGCACGCGCTGACCGCGGCACGGCGGGGCTACCCGAAGGGCCCCGTCCCCGCTCCATCCACGCCGCGCCGATGGCAGGGGGCCGCCGGCGCCATGACATGAACCGGAACACCCTGGGGGCAACGTGAAACTCGAGACATTGGACCTCGCGATCCTGGTCGCGTACCTGGTCGGCATCTTCCTGCTCGCGCAATGGGTGTCGCGCGAGAAGGCCGGGCACCGCAAGTCGGCGGACGACTACTTCCTCGCCGGCAAGTCGCTGCCGTGGTGGGCCATCGGCGCCTCGCTGATCGCCGCCAACATTTCCGCCGAACAGATCATCGGCATGTCGGGTTCGGGCTATGCGCTCGGGCTGGCCATCGCGTCCTACGAGTGGATGGCGGCGGCCACGCTGATCATCGTCGCCAAGTTCTTCCTGCCGGTGTTCCTGCGCAACGGCATCCACACCATGCCGCAGTTCCTCGAAAAGCGGTATGGCGGCAACATCCGCACGCTGATGGCGGTGTTCTGGCTGGGCCTGTATGTCTTCGTGAACCTGACCTCGGTGCTCTGGCTGGGCTCGCTGGCGATCGCGCACGTCTCCGGCATCGGCCAGTTCGAGGCCCTGGTCGGACTGGCCCTGTTCGCGCTCGCCTACCAGCTGTACGGCGGCCTGAAGGCCGTCGCGCTGACCGACATCGTGCAGGTCGTCCTGCTGGTGCTCGGCGGGTTGTTGCTCGTCGCCATCTGCCTGGACCAGGTGTCCGGCGGCAACGGCATGTGGGCCGGCTTCCAGCGCCTGGTGGACGAGAGCCCGGACCACTTCCACATGATCCTCGGCCCGGAAAGTCCGTTCTACAAGGACCTGCCCGGCATCAGCGTGCTGATCGGCGGCATGTGGGTCATGAACGTCAGCTACTGGGGTTTCAACCAGTACATCATCCAGCGGGCGCTCGCGGCGAAGGACATCGCGGAGGCGCAGAAGGGCCTGATGTTCGCGTCCTACCTCAAGCTGTTGATGCCGGTGGTCGTGGTGGTGCCCGGCCTGGCCGCCGTGCTGCTGGCGCCGGACCTCAGCCGACCCGACGAGGCCTATCCGTCGATGATGGCGCTGCTGCCCACCGGCATCCTGGGCCTGGTGTTCGCGGCGCTGATCGCGGCCATCGTGTCTTCGCTGGCGTCGATGTCGAACTCGGTGTCGACGATCTTCACGCTCGATTTCTACAACCGGAACAAGGACCGCGACGGGCGCCACCTGGTACGCGTCGGGCGCATCGTGTCGGCGGTGGCGATGGTGGTCGCCGTGCTCGCGGCCAAGCCGCTGCTGGGCAGTTTCGACCAGGCCTTCCAGTACATCCAGGAGTACACCGGCTTCTTCACCCCGGGCATCGTGGTGATCTTCCTGCTGGGCGTGTTCTGGAAGGGCGCCAACGAAGCCGGCGCGCTGGCCGCGGCGATCGGTTCCTTCCTGCTGTCGATCGTTCTGAAGCTGGCCTGGCCGTCGCTGCCCTTCATCGACCGCGTCGGCCTGGTGTTCCTGCTGGCGCTGGCGCTCGCTGTGGTCGTTTCGAAGCTGGCACCGCAGGCGAACGGCCGGGACTTCATCCGCACCGACGACGTCAGCTACCGCACCACCGGCGGCTTCAATGTCGCCGCGATCGGCGTGGTCGCCATCCTGACCGCGCTGTACGCCGTCTTCTGGTAACCGGCATGGAGGGGCGGCGGTCCGAGCGGCCGTCGCCTTTCCGGCAACCGCTCGCGGCCGCTCAGGTGCCCGGTGCAGGCCCGGTCGATTGCCGGGCCTGGAGCGCATAGGGCAACTGGACCAGGGTGCCGGACGCCGGGTCCTTGATCGCCTTGATGAGCTGCAGCGTCGCCTCGTGCGCCATCTCGCGGACCGGCTGGTGGATGGTCGTGAGGGCGGGGAAGACCTGGCGGGAAATCGGCGTGTCATCGAAACCGCATACCGAGATGTCGCCCGGGATCGACAGGCCGCGCTCGTGCAGCACGCCCATGACCCCGGTGGCCATGTCGTCGTTGGCCGCGAAGATCGCCGTGGGCCGCTCCGGCAGGGCCAGCAGCGCCTCGGCCGCGGCACGGCCCGAGTCGAAGGAGAATTCGCCGTCGATCACCAGCGCCGGGTCGTAGCGCAGGCCGGCGCGGCGCAGTCCGCTGCGGTAGCCCGCCAGCCGCCAGTCGCTGGCGCCATGCGCGGAGTGGCCCTTGATGTGGGCGATGCGGGTGTGGCCAAGTTCGACCAGGTGGCTGACCATGTCCTGCGCCGCGTCATGTTCCTGCAGGGTGACGCCGATGCCGCCGCGCCGGTTGTTCGGCGAGATGCAGGAATGCGGGATGTTGAGCTCGTCCAGCCGGTCGAGCAGGGCGGTCATGTCGGTCAGGGGCGGGGTGAGGATCAGCCCGTCGATCTTGGAGATCGCCACCAGCGACTCGATGCCCGCGATCAGCTCCGGGTCGGTGTAATCCAGCGGCTGGACCATCATGCCGTAGTGGTGGGCCTGGCAGGTCTCGACGACGCCTTCCAGCGCTTCCATGACGTAACTCGCCGACGGGTTGTCGTACAACAGGGCCACCAGGTAGGAACGGCGGCCGGCGAGCCGGCGCGCCGAGGGGTCCGGGCGGTAGTTCAGCGCCTTCGCCGCGGCCTGCACGCGTTCGCGCGTGGCGTCGCGCACGGTGGGCTCGTTGTTGAGCACCCGCGACACGGTCTTCATCGACACGCCGGCGGCCTTGGCCACGTCTTCAATGCGCACGCGCATCAGGGAGGTCCTTCCAGGAAAGGGTGCGAACGCGCGACACGGTGGCCAAGCGTTGTCATGCCGGCCAATCTAGGCAGGCATGCCGGGCACTTCAAGCACGGGATCGGGCGGTTGGCCGTCATGGCGCGGGCGCGGGGCAGTACTGCCGCAGGTAGTCGCCGTGGCGCGGCAGGCCATCGACCGTACGCCGCGCCTGGACCTGCACGTCCCGCAGGAAGCGCGCCAGGTCCGGCGGGCTCATCACCCGGGCCGCCGGGTGGAACTGGCGGGGCTCGATGCCCTGGCCCATCATCACCTGGATCCAGGAGTTCTCCGCGAACAGCTCCATCGGCACGTGGAAGACGTTGCCGGTCTCGCGGAACAGGTCGATGCGTGCCTGCAACGACGCCGGCAGGTCCATCGTGGCGACCGTCCGCCAGTAGTCGGTGTCGCGCCGCCCGGTCGCGTGGTAGTGCAGGATCACGAAATCGCGCACGTGCTCCATCTCGCCGGCGAGCTGCGCGTTGTAGGCGTCGATGCCCTCGGGCGTGATCACGTCCGGGAAGCTCTGCAGCAGTCGCACGATGCCGCGCTGGATCATGTGGATCGTGGTCGATTCCAGCGGCTCGACGAAGCTCGCGGCCAGGCCGATCGCCACGCAGTTCCGGTGCCAGTAGCGCTGGCGCTGCCCAGGCCTGAAGCGCAACTGGATCGGGTCCCGCAGCGGCTCGGCGTCGAGGCTGCCCAGCAGGGTGCTGCGTGCGGTGTCGTCGTCCATGTGCCGGCTGGAATAGACGATCCCGTTGCCGGCGCGGTGCTGCAGCGGGATGCGCCACTGCCAGCCGCCTGCCTCGGCGATCGAGCGGGTATAGGGCACCGGGTCGCCGGCGAGGACGGTCGGGACGGCAAACGCGCGGTCGTTGAGCAGCCAGTGCGACCAGTCCTCGAACGCCACGCCGAGCGTCTGCCCGATCAGCAGCGCACGGAACCCGGTGCAGTCGATGAAGAGGTCGCCTTCGATCCGCTGCCCATCGGCCAGCGTGATCGCCTCGATGAAGCCGGTCGTCGCATCGGTCAGGACGTCGACGATGCGGCCTTCGATCCGCCGCGCGCCGAAGCTTTCACTGAAGCGGCGCAGGTAGCGCGCGTACAGGGTGGCGTCGAGGTGGTAGGCGTAGTTGACCCCGTTGCGGGGCAGGTGTGCGAAACGGTTCTCCAGCGCGGCCAGCAGTTCCACGCAGTACTGGTCGTAGTCCTCGGCCACGCCTTCCTCGCGGCCGCGCCGCCAGAAGTGGACGAAGTTCGCCATCCAGTGGTCCTTCCCGGTGGTGCCGAAGGAATGGAAGTAGCGGTGGCCGACCTGCCGCCAGTTGTCGAACTGGATGCCCAGTTTGACGGTCGCCTGGGTCGCGGCCATGAACGCCTGCTCCTTGATGTCGAGCAGGCGGTGGAACGTCATCAGCGTCGGGATGGTCGCCTCGCCGACGCCGATCGTCCCGATTTCCTCCGACTCGACGAGGACGATCTCGACGGCCTTGCCCAGCGCCCGCGACAGGCCGGCCGCCGCCATCCACCCTGCGGTGCCGCCACCGGCGATGACGACGCGCCGCACGGGACGTGTCGGGAAAGGCAAGGCATCGTGCGGGGTGGGCATGGTCAGCGGTCCAGTCGGTTCCTGAGCCACTCGCGCAGCTCTTTGGCGCGCCGTTCGTCGAACGGTCCGAGGCTGCGGCGCGCGGTATCGGGGATGTGGCCGGCGGTGGCGTCGCCGGGTTCGAACACGTAGTGGTTGAAGGCGTCCTGCCAGGCCGCGCGCTGCGCGGGTGGCAGGTCGCGCACGGTCGCCAGGGCCAGCATCAGCGCGTTCATCGGCGTGTCCATCCAGGCCGGCGTGCGTCGCCACCAGTAATTCACCAGTACGTTGAACGCATCCAGCGCCTCGATCTGGTGCCACCACAGGCTGGGGATGAAGATCGCATCGCCGGCCTGGAGTTCGACGACGCGCGCATGCGCCATGGCCTCCGCGAACCGGGGGAAACGCTCGAGGTCGGGTGCGTCCAGGTCCACGAGGCTGATCGGCTGCCCCGCGGGCGTGAAGTCCAGGGGGCCCACGTAGAGGTTACGCAACTGCTCCGGCGGGAACAGGGTGAAGCGCCGCCGGCCGGCGACCACGCAGGCGAGGTTGTCCGGCACGTCCTGGTGGGGCGCAATCCGCGTGCGGTTGCCGATCCAGATGCTGGCGAGCGGGTCGCGCGGACCGAAGTCGAGCGCGTTGTCGCTGCGAAAGCCCGGCAGCCAGGTGTCGATGCTGGTCGAACCGACGTAGATCGCCGGTGGCGCCGGGTCGGTCTCGTACTTCAAGAGTGTGCCCAGCACGACATGCAGCGGCACCTGCTCCTGCCGGAAATTGAACCCGCTCAGGTCATCGTTGTAGAAGAAGCGGCCCTGGATCGAAGGTGGGCCGACCGTCGCCACCACCGGCGGCGCGTCTGCACGGCGGAACCCGTTGAGGTAGGCGGCCGCATCGCGTGCCGGGCCCCGTGATGCGCCGACCATCGGCCAGTGCGCGACGGCGCCGCGCAGCACGACCGGGCGGTCGCCGTCGAGCACCTCGTCCGGCAGTTCGCCCGCGGCGAGCCCGTGGCGCTCTTCGATGGCTTCAGCGGGCGCGAGCATGGCCCCGTGCCCGTTCGATCAGCGCCCGAAGCTGGCCCAGCGAGGCCAGGGCCATGTAGGCGGCCTCCAGCCAGCCCTGCGCATGCAGGCGTCCTGCCGTTTCCGGTGCCAGCGACCGCAGGTGTTCCTCGTGGATCGCGTAGAAGCCCGACAGCCGATGCTGGCTGCCGTCGTCCAGTTCGACATCGAGGACGAAGGACTCCAGCAGGTCATGCTCGAGCAGCGTCGCCACGAAGGCGGCGTTCGACTGCAGGCCCTCGTGCAGGGTCCGCAGGACCGCGATCGCCCGTTCGAGGGTGGGCGTCGCCTGGCCGCCGGCATCGAACAGCGGCTCGCCGGTCGCCGCGCCCACGCGCGGGCTGTCGAGGTCGACGTGCACGCTGGGCTCCGCGCCGCTGCCGATCAGGAATGGCTGGCGTTCGACCGCCAGCGGCAGGTAGCCGGCCTCCCAGCGCGTGCCGTCGAGATACAGGTTCTGCCCTGGCCCGAAGCCGAACAGCGCGACTGGCTGGAAGCGTCCGGCGGCATCCTTGTGGAACACGATCGGGTAGTGCGCCTGGACGTTGCGGAACTCGGCCGGGAAGGTCGGCGCGAACATCAGGGCGTCGCCCAAGGCGGCGCCCCGCGACATGTCGACGCGCAGGTCGCGGTGCAGGGCGGGGTCGAGTGCGGCGTGCTGGCTCATCGTATCCAGGGTCAGAGGCGGGGCAGGCCCTGCGAGCGGGCGTGCTTGAGCAGGGCGCGGTGGTCGGGCAGGCCGGCCAGCATGCGACGGGCCAGCGTTGCCGCTTCAGCGAAGTATCCTTCCGCGGGCCGCGGGTCGTCCATGCGGCGGCGGGTGGCACGGGGCTCCGGCCTGAAGCCCATCCCGTACAGGACGTACTGGTAGCTCGCAGAGGGGAACACCTCGTCGACGCGCGGCAGGTCGTATCGCGACGGCGGCTGGTGCCGCCAGAGTGCCAGCAACTCCTGCAGCCGCGGCGGTACCGACGCCGCGTCGCGATGGGCGCGCCAGTAGTCTTCCCCGCGTCGCGACAGCACGTAGTGCAGCTTGAGGAAGTCGACGACGCGGTCCCACCGGTACTCGAACGCCTCGTTGAACCGCTTCGAGATCGTATCCATCGCCGCGCGGGTGGCCGGCATCTGTTCGCTGAGCAGGGTGGCCGCCAGTTCGACCAGCACCAGGGACGACGACTCCAGCGGTTCAACGAAGCCGCTGGACAGGCCGATGGCCACGCAGTTGCGGTGCCACTGGCGGCGACGGAAGCCCGGGTCGAAGCGGATCACCCGCATGGATGCCGGGTCGGGATCGGCCCCACCGGTCGCGACGACATGGCGCCGCAGCGTCTCGGCGGCCAGCGCGTCGTTGCAGTGTGCACTCGAGTAGACGTGGCCCACGCCACGCCGGGTCTGCAGGCCGATGTCCCAGATCCAGCCATGCGGACAGGCCGTCGACAGGGTCTGGCAGGCGATCGGCGTGTCTTCGGTGGCATACGGCACCTGCACCGCGATCGCACGGTCATTGAACAGCGTATCGCCGCAGGACTCGGCCGCCACCTTGAAATGCTCGCCGATCAGCAGGGCGCGCAGGCCGGTGCAGTCGACGAAGAGGTCGCCTTCGACCAGACCGTGGTCGCGCGTCTGCAGGCCGCGGATGTCGCCGCCCGGGTGGCTCTCGACCGCGGTGACATGGTCCTGGATGTGGCGGACGCCCAGCCGCTCCACGCAATGGCGGCGCAGGAAGGCGCCGAGCTTGCCCGCGTCGAGGTGGTAGGCATAGTTCGCAACGGCGGCGAATTCCGGCGTGGCGAACTGCTTGGGGGCGCGACCCGCCTCGCACAGGTGCGGCTGCGGCGACACCAGCGACGCAAACTCCGTGCCCGGCCGGGCCTGCCAGGCCCCCACCAGGTCGGCCTCCAGGTAGCCCTGCGGCAGCATGAAAGGGTGGTGGTACTGGTCGCCGGCACGGTCCTCCGCCCAGCGCATGAACTTCGAGCCCTGCTTGAACGCGGCATCGCATTCGCGGACGAAGTCGCTCTCCGACACGCCAATGCGGCGCAGGGTGTCGCGCATGGTCGGCCAGGTGCCTTCGCCGACCCCGATGGTGGCGACGTCCGGCGACTCGATGAGGGTGACGGCCAGGCCGGCCCCGGAGGCGGTGGCATGGTCGGCGGCGATCAGGCCGGCGACCAGCCAGCCGGCGGACCCGCCGCCCAGGATGACGATGTGGCGTACGGCTTCTTCTGACAAGGGACGCTCCGCGCGCGGATCAGGCGCCCAGCATAGGCGGTGGTGCCGGCCCCTGCTGGGAGCGTTTCACGGGGCAGGGTGCCCGGCCACCGGGCCGGGCACCTCCACCGATGCCAAGGGCATCAGAACTGATAGCGGAACCCGAACATGTAGCGCGGCCCGGTCTGCGTCGCGTAACGCAGCTGGTTGGTGTGCCGCGCGAACACGCGCTGCGTCTCGTCGGTCAGGTTGATGCCTTCGGCGAACAGCATCCAGTGGTCGTTGACCTGGTAGCTGACGTTCATGTCGAGCTGCCCGTAGGCCTCGGTGTAGTTCGGGTTCGGACCCTGGCCACCGATGCCGTTGAGGAACTCGTCGCGCCAGTTGTAGGCCGCGCGGACCTGCCAGGCATTCCTGTCGTAGAACAGCACCAGGTTCGCCGAATCGCTCAGGCCCACCATCGGGTACTGGTCGCCCAGGCTCATGTTGTCGAAGACCAGGCCGGAGTCGACGATGGTGTAGTTCGCCGCCACGCCGAACCCGCTGCCGCCGAACATGTGCTGCAGGTTGAATTCCCAGCCGTCCAGGGTGTCGGAACGCTGGTTGGCCGGCTGGGTGATGTCGAACGTCGCGATCGGGTCGCCCGGCTGGCCGACGATGCTGCCGGTCAGCTGGCCCGCGGCATCGGTGCCGGTCACTGTCACGCCCGGATCGCCCGCGTGATTGGTGAAGATGTAATTGCGGATGCAGACCATGTCGGTGGCCGGACAGCCTGCCGCGAGGGCGTTGTTCCAATACGTGCCGCCCACCGGCGTGTTCAGGTTGAACGGCGTCCCTTCGACGATGGTGTTGCTGATGAAGTTGGTGATGTTCTTGCGGAAGTAACCCACCGAGAGGTAGCTGGCGTCACCGTAGTACCACTCGAACGACAGGTCGAAGTTGTCGGATTCGAGCGGTGACAGCGCCGGGTTGCCCGCCGAGCCGTCGCCGCCGTCCACGCGCACGATGTTGGCGAGGCGCTGGCCGCCCTGGATGTCTTGCCAGCCCGGCCGGCCGATGCTCTGGCTGTAGCTGCCGCGCAGGATCATGCTGTCCGTCAGCTCCAGCGCGAGGTCGACCGACGGCAGCCAGTAGTCGTACTCGCCGGTGAGCTTGGTGAAGCCCTGCTGGTCGGCATAGGTGACGTAGAGCTCGTTGGCGGCATCCCAGGAGATGCCGGTGCCGATCCGGACCAGTGCCTCCGAGACGACTTCGGTCTCTTCGTAGCGCACGCCGACCGCGGCATGCAGCGGCATCGACCAGTCGAAGGTCTTGTTCCATTGCAGGTACGCGCTGTAGCTCTTCTCTTCGGTGCGAAGGTCGTCGGTGAACTGCGTCGGTGCGCGGTACCAGTCGTCGCGCCCCGTGAAGCCAGCCACGGCATCGCGCAGGCGGTTGAAGTCGAACACCAGGAAACGGTCGGTGAAGTTCGGGCTGTCGTGGCCCGACCAGGCGCCGAAGTAATCGCCCATGTAGTCGCCGAAGAACAGGTCGTCGTCGTAGTCCGCGGGCGTGCCCACGCCGCCCCAGGTATCACGCTGCATCACCGCCGCGGCGGTGCGGTTGTTGACTTCCGTCGAGGCAATGCCGAAATCCAGGCCCGAGTAGTCCTCGAACCGGAACTGGCCGTGCGCCTGGAACTGCTCGACCTCGGACTTGTTGTAGCTGTTCTGGAACACCGAGCCCGTCACCACGGCATCCGACGGCTCGATCTGGGTCACGCCGGCCGGAAGCTGGATGTTGAGGATCGGGAAGTCGTTGCTGAAGTCGACGGTGGTGGTTCCGCGCAGGAAGGCGGCGATGCCCAGCACGCCCGCCGAACCCCACGGGCTGTCCGGGCGCGCCTCGGCCGTGGAGTTGTGGTAATCGAACTCGAGGTCGAACGCGTCGTTGACTTCCCAGGCGACGTTGAAGCCGAGCGAGTCGCCCTGGTAACGGGTGCCCAGGTTCATGCCGCCCATCGAGATGTCAGCGTTTCCGGCCGGGATGTCCTCGGAGTACACCAGCGGGCCGGCGATCGGGCCGTCGGTCCAGGAGCTGGTACCCGGCGCGTAGTTGAACCACACCGACAGCTCGTTGCGCTGCTGCTGGATCTTGTTCTCGGAGTAGGTGTAGTCCAGCGTGGTGGTGACGCGGTCGGTCGGCGCGTACTGGAAGGTCAGCTGGCCGTTCGTGCGCTGGCGCTGCACGCCGTTGACGCTCAGGCCGAAGTTCTGCGGGCGTCCGTAGATGGTGTCGGGGCCGGGCCGGTTGGTGATCTGGTCGTAGCCCGGCTCGCCGGCCTGAGGCAGGCGGTTCCAGCTGTTGGTGTCGTCGCCGCGGAACATCGCCCAGCCGTCGGCCACCGCGGCCTGGCTGAAGGCCGAGTCGCGCTCCTGGTAGCTGGCGGTCAGCGACAGGCCGAAGCGGCCATCGCCCCAGGTGTTGCTGAAGATGCCCGAGATCTCCGGCGTGACGGACTCGCCCGGGTACAGGTCCGGCGTGTTCTCGACCGAGGTGTCGTGCACGCCCTTGACGCCCACGCTGGCCAGCATGCCCGGGTTCTCGAGCGGACGCGTCGTCTTGATGTTGATCGTCGCGCCGATGCCGCCGGTCGGGGTGCTGGAGCGGCTGGTCTTGAACACTTCGATCGCGGACACCGCCTCGGAGGCGACGTTGGCGAAGTCGAACGCTCGCGAGTTGCTGGTGCCGCCGCCGCCCGGGCCGAGGTTGGCGGCGGGCATCTGGCGGCCGTTGAGCAGGACCAGGTTGAAGTCGGGGCCGACGCCGCGGACGGTGACCTTGGAGCCTTCGCCGCTGGAGGTGCGATCGATCGAAACGCCGCTGATGCGCTGCAGCGACTCGGCGAGGTTGGTGTCCGGGAACTTGCCGATGTCCTCCGCGACGATGCCGTCCATGATGCCCTGGGCATCGCGCTTGAGGTTCATCGACGACGTCAGGCTCTCGCGGATGCCGGTGACGACGATCTTGTCGAGCTCGGCGACTTCATCGGCTTCGGTGGCCGGCTGGTCGGCCGTCGTGCTGGACGGTGGAGCGGTCTCCTGCGCGGCGACCGGTCCGGCGAGTGCGACAAGCAGGGCCGACGTGAGCAGGCGTTGCTTGGGCACGTGATTGCCTCGGTTCATTCTCTCCCTCCCCTTTGAAGGATGCATGGCGTTCGCGACGGCAGGCGCGCGGGTGCGGCGGGCACGCCTGCCTTGCGGCGCATTCCACGTCGTTGTGACAGCGTTGTCAAACTTCTCGATGGAGAAATCTCAAGTAACTGAAAACAAAAGATTTGCATCGCCGGAAATGCTGCGGTGCACGAAAATCGGGGCGCGCCGGGGGACCGGCACATGGCGGCGCTTTCGCACCGTCCCAGAGAGCAGCGGGCGAGCTGGAGCGTGCGGAAAACACGGCGTTCGCAACCCGGCGTGGGATTTCGTGCCGCGTGTGTCCCTGTCCGCTCCGGCGTACGTGGGCAGGCGCGTGCTGTCGCACGCTGTCCATACCATGAAGTACGTTCAGTCGACGACGCGGAACGGCAGGTTGGCGTAGGCCGCGCGGTCGCTGCCGTCGTCGATTTCGACGAACAGGCGGTAGTGGCCGGGACCGGTCGGGGCGGCGAAACGCACCTCGCCGGCGCCCATGGGCTCGAACGCGAGGTCGAGGATCCGGGGGGTAGCCTCGGGATCGCCGCCCACGGAGGTGGCCTCGCTTTCCTGCATCACCCGCCAGGCGTGGCGCAGTGGGTCGCCGTCGGGATCGGATGCCGCGATCGACGCCACCACCTCCTGCCCGGGGACGAGGGTGATGTTGGCGTGGGCATCCTGCCCATCGATGCGCAGCGGGCCGGTGGCGGGCGCGCGGCGGCTGGGCCAGCGGCCGGTCCAGATCCGTTCCATGGCGTCGACCGCCGGCGTCGCCTTGCCGTCCGGCAGGAGCAACCCGTACCAGGTCGGGGTACGTTCCTGCTTGTCGCCCCAGAGGAAGACGAAGTCGCCGAGGCCGGACGCGTGGTCCGGCCCGAGGTTCATGGCGTGCCGGCCCAACAGCAGTTCCGCCTTGCGGGTCGCGGTGTCCTCGATGGGCGCGCCCCATGCGGTCAGCGGGCTTTCCCAGTGGCCGGTCGGTCCCCATTCGGTCACGACATAGGGACCGTCCCAGCCCGCGGCCCGCAGGCGGGCCGGGAACCCGCCCAGGTCGCCGTACAGCTGCACGGCCAGCAGGTCGAGGGACGGCACCCGGGCCTTGACCTCGCCGATCAGCGCCTCGTCGAAGCCCGCCAGCGTGGTGGTGACCGGGTGGTCGGGATCCAGTGCATGGATCATCGAGGCCACGGTTTCGACCGCGTCCCAGACCGCCGGGTCTTCGTTGTGCAGGTTCAGTTCGTTGCCGACCACCCACATCAGCAACGCCGGATGCCCGCGCCAGCGCCGTACCTGCTCGCCGAGACGCGCCTGCTGGGCGGCCACCGTGGCCGGATCGCCGTAGTCGAAGCCGCGACGCGGCGGGACCATGTCCAGGCCCAGCGCAACCTTCAGCCCCAGGCGCTCCGCTTCGTCGAGCAGCGCCCGTGCTTCGCCGGGGTCCGCCGGGATGCGCCACGTCCGTACCGCGTTGGCGCCGCGCCCCGCCAGCCGAGCCATCGGGCCGTCGCCCAGCCCCGCGCCCCTGATGCGGAACGGCGTGCCGTCCACCTCCAGCCGATGGCCGCCGGTGGTTTCAACGACGCGCACCTCCGCCGCTCCGGCGGTGGCCAGCGTCGACAGCACCGCCAATGCGGTGAATGCCGTGGTACGACGACGGCGCGCGATCATCGATCCCTGGCCCGGGTCGCCACGCTCATCGCGGCGGCACCCAGCAGGCCCGGCTGGTGGTGGACCACGGCGATCGCCGGCACCCGGGACAAGGCGGGCGCCAGTCGACCTTTCTCCTCGAAGCGCGAGCGGAACGCGGACCCAGGCAGCCAGGGCATCAGGCGCGGTACCAGTCCGCCGGTCAGGAACACGCCGTCCCAAGCGCCGAGGGTCAGCGCGAGATCGCCGGCCACTGCGCCGAAAATCGCGCAGAAGACCTCGATGGAATGGAGGCACGCAGGGTCGCCGGCGGCGGCGCGGGCGGTGATGTCGCGGGGCTCGAGCACCTCTGGAGCGCGCCCATGGACGTGGCTGAGTGCGCGGTGCAGGTTGACCAGGCCGCTGCCGCTGAGCAGGCGCTCGTTGGACACGCGGGGGAACGCCCCGGCGAGGTACCGCAGGACTTCGATCTCCTCGTCATTGCAGGGCGCGAAGCTCGAATGGCCGCCCTCCGTCTGCAGTGGATGGTAGCGGCCGTCGCGGCGCAGCAGGCCGCCGACGCCCAGTCCGGTACCTGCGCCCAGCACCGCGTAGGTGTGATCGCCGCCCGCCTCGAGGCCGCCCCAGGCGGCTCCTCCCAGCGACACGGTGTCGCCCGTTGCCAGGGCGGTGACCGCCATTGCCTGCGCGGTGAAGTCGTTGACCAGTTCGACCTCGTCCAGGCCGAGCGCGTCGCGCATGTCCGTTGCCGAGATCGTCCACGGATGGTTGGTGATGCGGGCTTCCCCGTCCTCGATCGGCCCGGCCACCGCGAACACGCCACGCCGGGGCATCGCGTCCATCTCCGCCAGGTAGTGGGAGGCGGCCTCGGCCAGCGACGCGAAACCGGCGACCGGATGGATACGCATGCTGCCGGCCATGATGTCGGGGTGCGCCGCGTCGGGCGAGGCCAGCGCGAAGCGTGCGTTGGTGCCTCCGATATCGGCTAGCAGGGCGCCGCAAGGCTCGAATCGTGGCAAGGAAGCAGGCATTGGCATCAATGAGGTATCCCGGATCGCTCCACGGACGCAGGGCGCCGGGTGGAAGCGGTGCTCATGTCGGTTGCATCGGCGGGCCATCGCCCGCGTTCCGCGCCCCCGGCGACGGTCCCTCTCCCCCGGGTGCCCGTGCCGGGCGCAAGGCTGGACGGCGTTGCCGGAGGGGACTGTAGCCGAATTCCGACACGGATGTCATGCGCTGTCATTTTCGTTCAGGCTTGCAGGTCATGGTGATGACGCCCTCCGTGCCCAGATGCCGTGCAGGCCGCGCGCCACCAGGTCCTCGGCATGCCGTTCGACCTCCATGCCCTGCCGCGCCAGGGCGCGGGCATAGGGCTCGAGGGTCTGCTGGCTGCCCACCAGGTGCACGGGACCGCGGCCCGCCGAGCTGCCTTCCAGGGTGCCGCGGAGTTCGTGTCCGATCAGAAGGCCCGAAAGGAACGAGGACAGGGACGACGGTGGAAGGCGGTCGAACAAGGCGGCGGTGCGGACCTCGAACACGTGCCGAAGCAGGCCGCCCGGGCTGCGCGCGCGTTCGAGGCCGAGGTCGAACGCGTCACCGTCCAACGCATCGTCTCCGGCAGGCATCAGGCGCCCGAGCACGCTGCGGTGGCGGAGCAGGGCATAGACCTCGCCGGTCATCGAGGTGGAAAAGCCGAGGATGCGGCCGTCGCGGACACGCACCCACTTGCAATGGGTGCCCGGGAGGCAGACCCGGAACTCGCCAGCGGGCATGGCATCGAGCAGGGCCGCCAGTTGCGATTCTTCGCCGCGCATCACGTCGGGCGTGGCGTTGCCTTCCGCGCACCGCAGGCCGGGCACCAGCCATGCGTCGCGCCCGTCGCTGGTCCCGCCCGGCAAGCGCTGGAGTCCCCGTGCGATTTCGTCGATGCCGATGGGACAGGCGAGGTAAGGCATCTCATGCCAGCCGCCGCGGGCGCCGATCATGCCGCACATGACCACCGCGGAGTCGTCCCAGTCGCCAAGGGTGGCGACCAGCACTTCGTCGAATCGCTGTCCACATTCCAGCGCCCCCCATGCCCCCTGTCGCGAGGCGAGGACGTTCCCCTGGCCATCCAGCCGATAGGCGCGCAGGCGGCTGCCGCCCCAGTCGACCGCGATCATGGCAGCACCACGCGGTCGGTGGGGCGCGAGGGCAACGATCCGGTCGCGACCTCGAACAGGCCGCCCGCGCCCGGCCACGCTGCCAGCGCCGCCTCGCCCATGCCAACGCGGGCACTGGTGACGTAGAGCCGGCCTCCGCCAAGGACGCAGCAGGTGACGCGTGGCGCCGGTATGTCGACCACGCGCTCGACGCGGCCGTCCTCGAGGTAGCGCACCACCCGGCCCGCGCCCCACTGCGCATTCCAGAGCGCATCCTCGCCGTCGACGGTGGCGCCATCGGGCTCGGCGTCGGGGTCGTCCAGCGCCGCGAACACGCGTATCGCCGACACCGAGGCGGATGCCGCATCGTAGTCGCAGCACAGGATCCGCGGGTCGACCGAATCGCAAAAGTACATCCGGGTACCGGCCGCGTCGAAGGCGATCGCGTTCGGAATGGCGCTGGCCGGCAGCGCGAGCGTGCGCACGCCATGGCGCGCGGAATACTGGTGGAAGCGGCCGATCCGACGGCCGTCCGGATGTTCGCTCTTGGTGCCGAACACGAAATTGCCGTTGCGGTCGGCGCGACCGTCGTTGAGCCGCGTCATCGGCACGTCCGGTTCCACGTGCGCGAGTACCTCGCCGATCGACAGCGCTTCCCGGCCCAGCTGCGATTCCACGTCGCAGGCGTGCAGGCCCTTGGCCAGGCCGAGCAGCAGGCGGCCGTCGGTCGCCGGCGCCAGGCAGGCGAGTCGGTCCGGCAAGCGCCAGGCCTGCGTGGCGCCGCTGTCGGGCGCATGCCGCCACAAGCGGGCGCCGTTGATGTCGGTCCAGTACAGCACGCGCAGCCGGTCGCACCAGACCACGCCTTCGCCCAGCTCGCAGCGGCTGTCGACACGCAGCAGGGCCGGCGTGCCGCTCATGTCGTCACCACTCCGCGACGCTGCCATCGCGGTGTCGCCAGGACGGATTCCGCCAGCGTGGCGGCGCCGCGGCAGCGGCGATCAGCCGCTCTTCGTCGATCTCGACGCCAAGCCCCGGGGCGACCGGCGCCGCGATGTAGCCATTGGCGCAATCGAACACCGACGCATCGGACACGTAGTCGAGCAGGTCGGCTCCCTCGTTGTAGTGGATGCCGATGCTCTGCTCCTGCAGCATCGCGTTCCAGCACACGAAGTCCACCTGCAGGCAGGCCGCCAGTGCGACCGGGCCCAGCGGGCAGTGCGGTGCCAGCGCCACGTCGTAGGCCTCGGCCATCGCGGCGATGCGCAGGCACTCGGTGATGCCCCCCGCATGCGAGAGGTCGGGCTGCAGGATCGAGATGCCACCCGCCTCGAGCACGTGCTTGAACTCGGTGCGCGAGTACATGCGCTCCCCCGCCGCCAGCGGGATCGAGGTGCCGTCGGAGAGCCACCGGTAGCGCTCCCAGAACTCCGGGAGCACCGGCTCCTCCACGAACAGCGGACGGTAGGGCTCCAGCTCGCGGAGCAGCACCCGGGCCATCGGTACGCCGACGCGGCCATGGAAGTCGATACCGAAGTCGATGCTGTTGCCGAAGGCCTCCCGGATCTCCGCGATCCGCGCCACCACCGCATCGATGCGGGCATTGCTGTCGACGAGCGCGAGCTCCTCGGTTCCGTTGAGCTTGAACGTGTCGTAGCCCAGTGCCTGGAGCCGGCGGATCTGCGCGATGACGTCGGCCGGGCGGTCGCCACCCACCCAGCGATAGGTCTTCATGCGCTCCCGCACGCGCCCGCCGAGCAGTTCGTGCACCGGCACGCCGAGCGTCTTGCCCCTGATGTCCCACAAGGCCTGGTCGATGCCGGCGATCGCGCTCATCAGGATCGCGCCACCACGATAGAAGCCACCCCGGTACAGGGTCTGCCAGAGATCGTTGATGCGGCGCGGGTCCTTGCCGACCAGTTCGTCGGCGAACTCGCGTACCGCGGCCTCGACCGTATGTGCCTTGCCTTCGATGACCGGCTCGCCCCAGCCATGCACGCCTTCGTCGGTCTCGATCTTGAGGAACAGCCAGCGTGGGGCTGCATGGAACGTCCGCAGGCGGGTGATCTTCATGCGGCATGCTCCTGCCAGGCGCGGACGAAGGCATTGGCCGCGCCGCGCGTGCGCGATACGTCCTGGCCGGCGCGATACAGTTCACCGCCGAGCCCCGCGCCCGCGCAGCCGGCGTCCAGGAAGGCGGGAAGCGAGGCGGGGGTGATACCGCCGACCGCCAGCAACGGGACCGGCGGCAGCACGGAACGCAATGCGCGCACCATCCCCGGCCCGTACACCGATGCGGGGAACAGCTTCAGCATCCGCGCCCCCGCGGCGAGCGCGGCGAAGGCTTCGGTGGCCGTGCCGATGCCGGCGATCACGTCGATGTCGAGTCCCGCTGCGTGCGCGATCACGGCCGGGTCGGTGTTCGGCGTGACGATGAAGTCGATGCCCGTGGCATGCAGGGCGTCGATGTCCGCGCGGGCGAGCACGGTGCCGGCGCCGAAGCGTGCCCGGCCACCGAAGGCTTCCCGCGCTCGCGCGATGCTGTCGAACGTGCCCGGCGAGTTCAGCGGGACTTCGATCGCATCGTAGCCGGACTCGACCAGGGCCTCGACGTGCGCCAGCACGTCGTCCGGGGTGATGCCGCGCAGGATCGCGACCAGCGGCAGGCGGAACGGCAGCGCGCCGCCCGGGGGCTCAGTCATGGTAGACCTGCGAACGCCCGCCATCGACCAGGATATCGGTGGCGTTGATGAAGCGTGCTTCGTCGCTGGCGAGGAACAGCGCGGTATAGGCGATCTCCTCCGGCGTGCCGATCCGCCGGGGCGGCAGCAACGCGGTCTGTTCCTCGCGACGCCCGGGCTCGCGCTCGAACCAGGCTTCGATGCGGGGCACCAGGACCAGGCCCGGCGAGATCGAGTTCACCCGGATGCCGCGATCCGCGTACTCGATGCCCAGCGAGCGGGTCAGGCCCAGCAGGCCGTGTTTGGCGACCGGGTAGGGGAAGGCGCCGCGGATGATCCGGTGCGCGTGCACGGAGGCGATGTTGACGATCGATCCCGCGCCCTGCGCGAGCATCGCCGGCAGCACCGCGCGCGCCATGTGCCAGGCACCCTTGAGGTTGAGCGCCATGCAGCGCTCCCAGTCGGCGTCGTCGAGTTCGAGCGGTTCCGAGAAGACGTCGGTACCGGCGTTGTTGACCAGCACGTCGATGCGGCCTTCCCGCGCCAGGATGGCCGCCACCGCCGTTTCCACCGCCGCGGCGTCGCGGATGTCGATGACGGTATGGGCATGGACCGCGCCGGCGGAGGCGGGGAGCAGGTCCAGCCCGTGCACGCACGCGTCGTGCCCGGAGAAGAGGCGTGCGGTCGCCGCGCCGATGCCGCCGGCGGCGCCGGTCACCAGCGCGACCTTGCCGGCCAGTCGCCCATTCATGGAATCGGACCCCGTGCGGCGGGCCTGGCAGGGCCTGCCAGCGCAAACCTGTGATGTGCCACCACCCCTCCTGCCGTCTTGCGGGAACCGTCGCGGCGCGGACGCTCTGGCTGGCGGCCTGCGCCGTCCATGTCGTCGCGGCGGACGTCCTGTCGGACGCACCGGACCCCATGGAAGCGACTCCTAGCCTTGCCCGCAAGGCTATGTTCTTCAAATGAAATTTTCTGCATATTCTATTCGTTGCTGGAATAGCTTGGGGACGGAGCATCCCGGGGAGGGGAACGCATGAACCTGCCGTCGAACGTCAACTGGTCGAGCGCGTCGCGCCTGAAGACACGCCAACTGCTGCTGCTGCTGCACCTGTACGAGCAGGGGTCCGTGCTGCGGGCGGCGGAGGCGGCCAACATGACCCAGCCCGCCGCGTCGAAGCTGCTCGCCGAGATGGAGGGGCTGCTCGGCGTGCAACTGTTCGAGCGCCATGCGCGCGGCGTCGAGCCGACCTGGTACGGCAAGGTGCTGGTGCACCGGGCCCGTTCCGCCCTGTCGGAAATCGGCCGGGCACAGGACGAGATCGCGGCGATGCGCAACGGCCGAATGGGCCGGGCGTCGATCGGTACCGTGGTCAATCCCGGCACCAACCTCGTGCCCCAGGCCATCGCCGCGGTCAAGCGGGCGTATCCCGACATCCTGGTGCGGGTCGAGATGGACTACAGCCGGCCGCTGGTCGAGCGTTTGCTCGACGGCCAGCTCGATATCGTGGTCGGGCGCATCATGGGGCCGGAGGGCGCCGGCGACCTCGACTTCGAGCCCCTCGCGGACGAGCCGCATTCGGTCATCGCGCGTGCCGGCCATCCGCTGGCGGAGCGGGACGACCTGGCCCATGCGGACCTGGCGGCGTTCGGCTGGATCGTGCCACCGGTCGAGAGCATCCTGCGATCCCGCCTCGACGCCGCGTTCCTCGACCACGGCGTGCCGCAACCGCAGAACCTGATCGAAACCTCGGCGCTGCCGGTCATCACCAACCTGTTGCGCTCGAGCGACCTGCTGGCCTCGCTGCCGGTGGCGTCGGTGATGCCGCACGTGCAGGCGCGGCAGTTGACCGTCCTGCCGATCGAACTGGGCGTGTCGATGGAGTACTTCGGGATCATCCGTCGCCGCGGCCATGTGCTGTCGCCTGCCGCGGGTCGCATCCTCGATGCCCTGCGGTCCGTCGCGTCGGAGCTTTACGCATCGGCGAACTGAGGCAACGGGTGTCCCGCGGATGCTGCGGGACAGCATCGGAATGTATTCCGTATGCATATCGATGGATGTTTATTTTTCATTGGAACGGAATGGCAGCGCTGTGCATGCTCGGCTCGTTCCGCCCTGGCCGGGCGGGATGCCATGCCAGGCCGTGGTGCCACACGAGAGAAGAGGCCAGTCCGGGACCCATCCGGCAACGCACATCTTCCGGCAGAGCCACGGGCGGCAGGCAGCAGGGGTAGGCCGCGGATCCGCCATCGGGTCCGACAACCAGACACCACATCGTGGATGTGTCCTCGGGAGGGATCATATGTCGATGTACCAACGCCGCTCGCCGGCATCGGCTGCCATGGGCGGCCGCCTGCAAGCCTCGATCAGGCATTCCGCCATCGCCCTCGCCATCGCCGCGTGCCTGGCTGGGCCCGCCATGGCGCAGGATGCCGCCGTCCCGAGCGACGAAGAGGAGACCGCGACGGCGCCGGAGGAGGAGGACGTCACCCGGCAGCAGTCGGTCGAGGACGAGATGACCACCCTCGACAGGGTCGAGGTCACCGGCATCTACGGCAGCCTCACCAAGGCCCAGATCATCAAGGAAACCAGCGACCAGATCGTCGATTCGGTGGTCGCCGAGGACATCGGCAAGCTGCCCGACAACAACGTGGCCGAGGCTCTGCAGCGCATCACCGGCGTGCAGATCACCCGCAACAAGGGCGAGGGCAGCAACATCGCCATCCGCGGCCTGACCCAGGTGCGCAGCGAGCTCAACGGGCGAGACATCTTCACCGCCAACGCCGGGCGCGCGCTGAGCTGGGAGGACGTCCCGGCGGAACTGCTCGCCGGCGTCGACGTGTACAAGAACCCGAACGCGGAACTGATCGAGGGTGGCCTCGGCGGCCTGGTCAACCTGCGCACGCGCATGCCGTTCGACTACGACGACACCCTGATCAGCGGGAGCTTCACGCTCAACCGCTGGGACCTGCGCGACTCCACCCGGCCCTCGGGTTCGATCCTCTTCAGCAACCGCTTCGACACCGGTGCCGGCGAGTTCGGCGTGCTGGTCCACCTCGCGCACCAGGAGGGACAGTACCGCGAGGACCGCATCAACATGGGCTCCTACCTGGTCGACACCGACGTGCCCGGCTACGAGGGGCAGGAAGTGGTGGTGCCGAGCGAAGTCGGCATGTACAGCCATTTCGGCGACCGCGAGCGCGATGGCCAGTACCTCGGCCTGCAGTGGAAGCCCAACGACGACCTGGAGTTCCATGCCCAGGCGCTGCGTTCCGACTACAAGTTCCGCAACCGGGAGTACAGCGTCCGCACCGGCAACCTCAACAACAACACCGACGACCTGGTGAACTGGAGCGGCAACGGCTGGGGCTATGTGTCGCCGGACATACCCGGCTACGAGAACTTCACCGACCCGTTCGGCTTCGACGCCAACGGCGAGTTCCAGTACGGCACCTTCAACAACGCGCTGGTCACCACCACCGCGCGAATGGACTGGCGCAACTCGATCACCACCGACTACAGCCTGGGTGGCAAGTGGCAGGCCAGCGACCAGCTGTTCCTGTCGACCGACTTCCAGTACATCGACGCCACCACCGAGGGCGTCAACTACTGGGTCGACCTGCTGGCGGGCCAGGTGGACCCGGACGACTGGCGTGGCTGGTCGGGCCTCTCGGCGGTGCCGCCGGTACGGGTGGACCTGACCGGACGCTACCCGACCACCACGGTGCTCGACCCGGCGACGGGCCAGCCGATCCCGGGCTACATGAGCGATATCGCCAACTACGGCGGCTGGTACTCGCACCTGGACAAGCGCGACGACAACGACGGCGACCAGTTCTCCTGGCGCGCCGACATGCGCTGGGACTTCATCGACAGCAGCTTCCTGCGCGACATGCGCTTCGGCGTCCGCTACACCGACCGCGACGCAATCACCCGCAGCTCCACCTGGAACTGGCAGAAGATCCCGCCGCCGGGCGACCCGAACGGCGCCTGGGCCACGTTCCGCCCGGTGCCCTTCGACCAGTACCCCGACGGCTGCTACCGGCTGTTCCCGTTCACCGATCACTTCCGCGGCGAGAGCGGACTCCCCTCTGGCTACGTCGCCTGCGACGAGATGGTCGCCGACTACGAGGACACCGTGCGGATGTTCGGCCACGATCCGGTCACCTACAACGGCCCCACCGACATCCGCGAGTACGGCGAGAACACCTACGCGCTGTACGGCATGTTGCGTTTCGGCTCCGACGCGGGCCGCTTCCCGTGGGATGCGAACGCGGGCGTACGCGTGGTCCGCACGGAGTCGACGGTGAACGGCTACGAGCTGCAACAGGACGACCCGACCAACGCGGTGCTGCCGGTCAGCGTGGAGCATGCCTACACCGACGTCCTGCCGAGCTTCAACTTCCGGATGTTCCTGCGCGACAACCTGCAGTGGCGCGTGGCCGCGTCGCGGGCGATGTCGCGCCCGAACTTCGACCTGCTGGACCCGTACGTCTACCTCAACAACACCTTCTTCGACTTCAATACCGGTGGCGTCTCCTACGCGAGCCGCGGCAACCCCTACCTGGAGCCGATGTACGCCAACCAGTTCGACACCTCGCTGGAGTGGTACTTCGGCCAGGGCTCGATGCTCTACGGCACGGCGTTCTACAAGCAGGTCGAGGGCTTCTACTACTACGACACGGAAACCGCGAACTACTACGACGCCGGCTTCACCGTTCCGCTCGAGGGCGGCAACCCGGGCGAGACCCGGCCCTGCGCCGGCGCGGAGTGCGTGCGCCCGTTCCAGCTGCAGACCCGGTCGAACGGCGACGACGGCAGGATCAAGGGCATCGAACTGGGCTACCGGCAGATCTTCGACTTCCTGCCCGGCCCGCTGGATGGCCTGGGCCTGGAGGCCAACTACACCTACGTCGACAGCAGCGCGCCCGCCCCGGACGCACTGAGCACGGACGGCATCCAGGTGGCGCAGCTTCCGCTCGAAGGCCTGTCGAAGAACAGCTACAACGTGGTGCTGATGTACGAGAAGGAACGCGTGTCGTTCCGCGCGGCGTACAACTGGCGGGATGCCTGGCTGGTCACCACGCGCCCGCCGAATGCCGGCCACGTGCCGCAATACCACGACGAGACCGGCCAGCTGGATGCATCGCTACGCTTCAACATCGGCGAGGTCTGGTCGGTCACGCTGGACGGCACCAACCTGCTCGACGAGACCCGGTTCGACTATTACGGTAACGAGAGCCGTCCCAATGGCTGGTACATCAACGACCGTCGCTATGGGCTGACTTTCCGGGCGATCTTTGATCTCTAAGCGCCCGACCGCGACCGTGGCCGCGCCCTGTCCGCCGGACGGGGCGCATCGCCCCTGGCCCGCTGCTCCCGGGCCGGCCGTCGCGGCCGCGGAACCTGCACGCCCCCGGCATGCCGGGGGTGGGGAGCGGCGACGAACCCCGTGACCATGCCTTTCTTCCGACTCCGGCGCGCATGCGCCATCGCGCTGTGCCTTGCAGGACTGGCCGCGAGCCCGGCGACCGCGGTGCCGGCGCCCACCCAGGCGTATGCCTGGAAGAACGTCGCCGTCGGCGGTGGCGGCTTCGTGACCGGCCTGGTCTTCCACCCGTCCGAACCCGGGCTGCTGTATGCGCGCACCGATATCGGGGGTGCCTACCGTTGGATGCCGGAGACACGGCGCTGGCGGCCGCTGCTCGACTGGATGGGCCCCGGCGACCAGGGGCGCTTTGGCGTCGAGAGCCTGGCCCTGGATCCCTCGGATCCCGATCGCCTCTACCTGGCCGTGGGGACCTATCTGCATGAACGCGGCAGCGACGGCGCGATCCTGCGCTCGCGCGACCGGGGTACCACCTTCGAACGCACGGCGCTGCCGTTCAAGCTCGGCGCCAACGCGCAGGGGCGGGGCAACGGCGAACGCCTGGCGGTGGACCCCAACGACGGGGATATCCTCCTGTTCGGCACCCGGGCGGACGGCCTGTGGCGCAGCGACGACGCCGGCGTACGGTGGGCGAAGGCAGACGGATTCCCGGCGTCGGCCGTGGGCCCCGGTGCCGCTACGCAGGGCTGGAACGGGCCGCAGCCGGTGGGCATCGTCTTCGTGGTCTTCGATCCCGCGAGCGGCGGGAACGGCCGGCCGTCGCGTACCGTCTACGCCGGCATCGCCACCGGTGGCACCTCCCTGTTCCGGTCGACGGACGGCGGGCTCCGCTGGAATGCCATCCCCGGCCAGCCCACCGGGCTGCGGCCGAACCACATGGTGCGCGATGCCCGCGGCCGCTACCTGCTGAGTTACGGGGACGAGCCGGGGCCGAACACCATGAGCGACGGCGCGGTCTGGCGCTTCGATCCGTCCGATGGCAGTTGGACCGACATCACCCCCGTCGCCCAGGACACCGATGGCGAAGGCGACGGATTCGGCTGGGGCGCGGTGGCGGTCGATGCCGGCGACCCCGATGTCATCGTCGCCACGACCTTCAACCGGTTCTCGCCGCACGACGAGCTGTTCCGCAGCACGGATGGCGGGAAGCACTGGCGGCCGATGCTGGAGGACGCGCGCTTCGAGCGCGACACGGCGCCCTGGACGGCGGATGCGCGGCCGCACTGGATGGCCGACGTGGAGATCGATCCGCACGACCCGGACCGGACCTGGTTCGTGACCGGCTACGGCATCTGGGCATCGACCAACGCCCACGACCGGGGCGTGGGCGAGCCCGTGGCGTGGCGCTTCGAACAGGCCGGCTTCGAGGAGACCGTGCCGCTGGCATTGGCCAGTCCGCCGGAGGGCGCACACCTGGTGTCCGGACTCGGCGACATCGACGGTTTCGTCCACGACGACCTGGATGCGTCGCAGGCACGCTTCGCCGGCGTGCGCTTCTCCAACACCGAGAGCCTGGCATTCGCCGGCCAGCAGCCCGGGGTGATGGTCCGGACCGGACATTTCCATGACAGGCCGGAAGGCGCGGTGCGTGGCGCATGGTCCGAAGATGGCGGCCGCACCTGGACCGCATTCACCAGCGAGCCGCCCGATGGGGAAGGCGCCGGTCGCATCACGATCGCCGCCGACGGCCATCGCGTGCTCTGGTCGCCGCGCAGGGGCGGGCACTGGCTGAGCCTGGATCGCGGACGGCACTGGCAGGAGGTGGTCGGCCTGCCGGAGACCGCCGTGGTGGAGGCGGACCGTGTCGCGCCGGCGCTCTTCCATGGCTACGACCCGGCGACGGGCAGGCTCTATGCCAGCGGTGATGGCGGTGCTTCGTTCGAAGTGGCCGACGTGAGCGGGGCGGGCAGGGCGGCGGTCGGCGACGGGCATCGCGTGGAGATCGAGGCGCATCCCACGCGGCCGGGCGAGGCCTGGATCGCCGCCGGCGGGCGAGGCTTGCTGCGCTGGAAGAGTGGGCGGCTGCGCGCGCTGCCGGGCATCGAGCGCGCCGACTCCATCGGCGTGGGCGCACCCGTACGCGAGGGCGGGCCACTGGCACTGTATCTCGCCGGCCAGGTCGACGGCCGGCACGGGCTGTTCCGCTCGGACGACGATGGCGCGCACTGGGTGCGCATCGATGACGACCGCCTGCGCTTCAGCGGCATCATCCGCCACGTCACCGGCGACCCGCGCATTCCCGGCCGCGTCTACTTCGGCACGGAAGGACGCGGCATCTGGTACGGAGATCCACGATGAAACGACTTGGCATCCTGTTCGCGACCGCCCTGGGCATCGCGCCCACGACGGACGCGGCGGAACTGCCGCGGATGTTCTCGGACGGCATGGTGCTGCAACGCGACACGCCGATCGTGGTCTGGGGCCGGTCCACGCCCGGTGCGGGCGTCCGCGTCGAGTTCGACGGCGACGTCGCGCACGCCGACGCCGATGCTTCGGGCCACTGGCGCCTGCAGCTGCCGGCGCGAGGTGCCGATGACAGGCCGGAAGTGCTGCGCGTCGAGGACGATGAAGGCAGGATCGATATCCGCGACGTGCTGGTCGGCGACGTGTGGCTGGCCTCGGGGCAGTCGAACATGGAGTGGCCGATCGTCCGCTCGGCGGACGCCCGGGCCGAGATCGCGCGGGCCACCGATCCCCTCATCCGCCACTTCAAGGTGCCGAAGTCCTGGGGCGGAGCGCCTCGATGGCAGCTAGCGGGCGGGACGTGGATCGCGTCTTCCCCGGGTGTCGCCGGCGACTTCTCCGCGGTCGCGCATTTCTTCGCAAGGGAGATGCGTGAGCTCGCCGGCGTGCCGATCGGCATCATCGACAGCACCTGGGGCGGCAGCCGCATCGAAGCCTGGATGGACGCGGAGGCACTGGGGATGGACCCGGCCCAGGTCGCTGCACGCGGCCGCGAACTGCGCGCCTCGGACGAACGGCGGCTGGCGGAAACGCGCCGCAACCTCGCCCGATACGGGGACCTGCCGGCCGACGACGCCCACTGGCAGGATCCCGCGCACGATGCATCCGGGTGGTCGACCGCCACCGTGCCGGCCCTGTGGGAAACCACGGGCTGGGCCGGGATCGATGGCGTGGGCTGGTATCGGACATCGTTCTCCCTGACACCCGACGAGGCCGCGGGCGGATTGTGGCTCGGCGTCGGCCGGATCGACGATACCGACACGACCTGGGTCAACGGCGAGCGCGTCGGTGGGCTCCGCGGCCAGTACAACGTGCCCCGGCGCTACGCCGTGCCCGCGGCGGTCCTGCGACCGGGGCGCAACGTGGTCGCGATCCGGGTCGTGGACGACGGGGGTGGCGGCGGGATCCACGGCGGGCCCGACGAACTGTTCGTCCAGCCGGAAGGCGGCGTCGCGCGCCTGTTGGACGGGCCCTGGGTGTTCCGGCCGGCCCGGGTGGACATCGGCCTGGTGGAGGACAAGAACCAGTTCCCCACGCTCCTCTACAACGCGATGGTCCATCCGCTGCAGCCGTACCCGCTGAAGGGCGTGATCTGGTACCAGGGGGAATCCAACGCGGGCAGCCTCGAGGATGCCGCCCGTTACCGCCAGCAGTTCCCGGCGATGATCGGCCGGTGGCGCGCGCAGTGGGAACGGCCCGCCATGCCCTTCCTGTGGGTGCAGCTGGCCAGCTTCGGTTCCGGCGTGGATTCGCCTTCGGGCAGCCCGTGGGCGGTGCTGCGCGAATCGCAGTCGGCGGCGCTGGCGCTGCCGGCGACGGCGCAGGCGGTGGCCATCGACGTCGGCGACGTCGATGACATCCATCCAGCGGACAAACAGACCGTCGGGAAGCGGTTGGCCCTGGCGGCCCGCCATGTCGCGTTCGGCGAGGACCTGCCCTGGCACGGGCCGGTGCCGGGCGACGCCGACGTCGCGGGGAGCGAGGTCACCCTGGCCTTCGAAAGCGGTGCCGGCGCGCTCGTGGCGCGCGGCGGTGGCGCCGTGCGCGGCTTCGAGCTGGCGGGCGACGACGGCGTGTTCCATGCCGCGCAGGCACGCGTCGAAGGCGACGTCGTGGTGCTCAGGGCCGACGGGGTTCCCCACCCGGTCGAGCTGCGGTACGCATGGAAGGACGCGCCGGTGGACGCCAACCTGATGAACGACGCCGGCCTGCCGGCCTCGCCCTTCCGACAGCCGTTGCGCTGAGCATGCGATACGAGGAACCGCCCCACATGCACGCGATCGATCCTTCACGTCCCGCTCGCCACGGCTTTGCGGGCCTGCTGGCGGCGGCCTTGCTGCTCGCCGCCTGCGCCGGGCCCGGGGGGGCACCGGAACCTGCCGCATCGGGGCCCGCCCACGCCGGTCCGGGCGCACCGGAGGCGGCGGCCTCCGGAAGCGCACCCGTCCCCGAAGTCGTGACCCGCGACGGTCGCCACGCCTTGCTGGTCGATGGCGAACCGTTCCTGATCCTCGGCGCCCAGGTCAACAACTCCAGCAACTGGCCGCATGCCCTGGAGGATGTCTGGCCCGCGATCGAGGTCGTCGGGCCGAACACCGTGATGGTCCCGGTGGCCTGGGAGCAGGTGGAAGCGGTGGAGGGCACCTTCGATTTCACCTTCGTCGACACCCTGCTGGCGCAGGCGCGCGAGCGCGACCTCAGGCTGATCCTGCTGTGGTTCGCGACCTGGAAGAACAACGCGCCCCATTACGCGCCCGCCTGGGTGAAGCTCGACAACGAGCGCTTCCCGCGCGTGGTGACCGCCGACGGGCGGACGATCAACTCGCTTTCACCGCATGGCGAGGCCACGCTTGAGGCCGACCGCAAGGCGTTCGTCCGGTTGATGCGCCACCTGGCGGAGGTCGATCCGCAGCGCACCGTGATCATGGTGCAGCCGCAGAACGAGCCGGGGACCTACGGCAGCGTGCGCGATTTCTCTCCCCTGGCGCAGCGGGCCTTCGATGCTCCGGTCCCGGCGGCGCTGCTGGACAGGCTGGGCAAGCCGCCCGGCCACTGGCGCGAGGTGTTCGGGGCGGACGCCGACGAGTTCTTCCACGCCTGGCACATCGCCCGCTACATCGACCAGGTCGCGGAAGCGGGCAAGGCGGAGTATCCGCTGCCGATGCTGGTCAACGCGGCCCTCCGCGGTCCCTTCAACCCCGGCCAGCCCGGCCAGTACGCAAGCGGCGGCCCCACCGACAACGTGCTTGACGTCTACAAGGCGGCCGCACCGCACATCGACCTGCTCGCGCCCGACATCTACATGCCGGAGTACCTGCACTACACGACCGTGCTCGACCGCTACTCGCGCGCGGACAACCCGTTGTTCGTCGCCGAGACCGGCAACCGCGCGGAGTATCCCCGCTACTTCTTCTCCGCGCTCGGCCACCAGGCCATCGGCTGGTCGCCGTTCGGCATCGACTTCTCGCGCTACTCCAACTGGCCGCTGGGCGCCAAGCACCTGGACGAAGCGGCGCTGGAGGACTTCGCGCTGAACTACCGCCTGGTATCGCCCGCGGCACGGGTGATCGCCCGCGCGAGCTTCGAAGGCAACGTCCGCGCCACCGCGGAACAGCCCGGCGAACCGGTGCAGGTGCTGCCGATCGACGAACGCTGGAACATGGTCGTCACCTATGGCGTGCCGCAGTTCTGGTTCCAGGGCGAGCCGCCCGGCAACCCCGAGCCCACCGGCCGTGCCCTGGTCGCCCGGCTCGGGCCGGACGAGTACCTGGTCACCGGCGCCCATGCGCGCGTGGAGATCGTCGCGCGCGACCCCGCCGTCGCCGCCAGGCAGATGTTCGAGTACGTCGAGGAAGGCACCTACGTCGATGGCGAGTGGGTGTTCCGGCGTCGCTGGAACGGCGACCAGACCGACTACGGACTCAACTTCTCCAGCGCCACGCAGCTGTTGCGGGTGAAGCTGGCGACCTGGTGACACACCTGGACATGGCAGGTCGTGGCGAACGCGCCGCGACGCAGAGGAGGAAGGAATGCAAGTGAACCTGAAGACCGCGCGGGCGTGGAATGGCGCCGGGCTCGCCCTGCTGGCAGTGGCGGTGTCCCTGGTCGGTGTCGGCGAAGCGCTGGCGTCGGACTGGGAGCGCTCCAACGCCGGCATCACCGTCCGGCCTTCGGCCGAAGGCGCCGCCGACGTGCGCCTGGAGGTGGTCGATGCCGGCGTGATCCGCGTGCTGGCCGACCCGGACGGCCGCTTCGAACGCTCGCCGAGCCTGATGCGCATCGCCGACGGTGACGGACCGCCGCCCTACGAGGTGAGCGAAGGCGATGGCGTGGTCCGCCTGCAGGCGCCGCGCATCTCCGCCGAGGTATCGACGGTGGACGGTCGCGTCGCCTTCTTCGACGCCGCCGGCCAGCCACTGCTCGCCGAGTCCGCCCGCCACTTCGAGCCGGTGGAGTTCGAGGGCACGTCCTACTACGGCATCCGCCAGCGCTTCCTTTCCCCGGACGACGAGGCGTTCCATGGCACCGGCCTGCACCAGCAGGGCTGGATGAACCTCAAGGGACGCGACATCGAACTGCTCCAGCACAACATCGACAACGCCATCCCCTACCTGGTCTCCACCCGCAACTACGGGATCCTCTGGGACAACAACTCGATCACCCGCTACGGCGACCCGCGCGGCCTCCGGCCATTGGGCGAATCCTTCTCCCTGTACGATGCCGACGGCCGCGAAGGTGCCCTGACCGCGACCTACAGCGTGGGCGGCGAGACCAGGGTCGTCCGTCGCGAGGACGCCATCGACTACCAGTTCCTCAGCGACCTGCCGCGCTTCCCCGAGGCGGGCAAGAACCTCGAGGAGGGCGGTCGCAGCCGGGTCGCCTGGGAAGGCGAGATCGCCGCCCGCACCGACGGCCGCCATACCTTCTCGATGTACAACAGCGAGTACGCCCGGTTGTGGATCGACGGCGAGCTCGTCCTCGACCGCTGGCGGCAGAACTGGAATCCCTGGTACCACGAGACCGCGCTCGACATGAAGGCGGGCGAGCGCCATTCCATCCGGCTGGAGTGGGACCGCATCGAGCCCGCGTACCTGGCCCTGCTGGCGCGCGACCCGCTGCCCGCCGAAGAGGCACGCGACCTGTCGATCTGGTCCGAGGCGGCGCAGCTCATCGACTACTACGTGGTCGCCGGCGACGACATGGATGCGCTGATCGCCGGCTACCGCGGCCTGACCGGCAAGGCGGTCATGCTGCCGAAGTGGGCCTACGGCTTCTGGCAGAGCCGCGAGCGCTACAAGAGCCAGCAGGAACTGACCGACGTGCTCGACGAGTACCGCCGTCGCCGGCTTCCGATCGACAACATCGTGCTGGACTGGTCGTACTGGCCCGAGGACGCCTGGGGTTCGCACGACTTCGATCCGGTGAACTTCCCCGATCCCGCCGGCATGGTCGAGCACGTCCACGACCGCGACGCGCAGATCATGATCTCGGTCTGGCCCAAGTTCTACCCGACCACCGCGCACTTCAAGGAGTTCGATGCCAAGGGCCTGATGTACCGCCGCAACATCGAGGTCGGCGAGCGCGACTGGATCGGCGAAGGCTACCTCAGTTCGTTCTACGACCCGTATTCGAAGGAGGCCCAGGACATCTTCTGGCGGCAGGTCAACGGGAAGCTCAACAGCAAGGGCTTCGACGCCTGGTGGCTCGACGCCACCGAACCGGACCTGCACGGCAACCTCGACACCGACGAACGCAAGGCACGCACGACGCCGACCGCGCTGGGATCGTCGGTGGAGTACTTCAATTCGTATCCACTGGTCCACTCCGAAGGCGTCTACCGCGGCTCCCGCGAGGTCGACCCGGACAAGCGCGTCTTCATCCTGTCCCGCGCCTACTTCGCGGGCCAGCAGCGGGCCGCGGCCGCGTTCTGGAGCGGCGACATCGTGCCGCGCTGGGACGACATGCGCGAGCAGGTCTCGGGCCTGGTCAATGCCTCGATGGCCGGCGCGCCCAACGTCAGCTTCGACATCGGCGGCTTCTCGCCGGAGGTGCGCTATGCGACCCAGGACCCCGCGCACCTGCCGGAGTGGCGCGAGCTCAACCTGCGCTGGTTCCAGTACGGCACCTTCGTGCCGATCTTCCGCCTGCACGGCCAGTACCCGTACCGCGAGATCTGGAACATCGCGCCTGAAGGCACCCCGCACTACGACAGCTTCGTCTATTACCTGAAGCTCCGCTACGCGCTGATGCCCTACATCTATACGCTTGCCGCCGATACCTGGCACCGCGACGGCACCATGCTGCGCGCGCTGACGATGGACTTCCCGGGCGACGCCCGGGTCGCCGACATCAACGACCAGTACCTGTTCGGCCCCGCGTTCCTGGTCGCGCCCGTGACCGGGTTCGGGGCCACCCGCCGCGAGGTCTACCTGCCGGCGGGCACGAGCTGGATCGATTTCCACACCGGCCAGCGCCACCGGGGCGGACAGTCGATCCAGGCGGCGGCCCCGCTCGAGCGAAGCCCGCTGTTCGTGCGCGCCGGCGCGATCGTGCCGCGCATCACCGTGCAACAGCATGTCGACGAGGTGCCGGATGCGCCGCTGACCATCGAGGTCTACACCGGTGCCGACGGCGTGTCCTCGATCTACGAGGACGATGGCCGCGACTACGGCTACGAACGCGGCGAGCACAGTCGCATCCCGCTGTCATGGAACGAGGCCACCGGCGAGCTGACCCTGGGCGAGCGCGTCGGCAGCTGGCCCGGCATGGTGGAATCGCGGGAGGTGCGCGTGCGCTGGATCGACGGTCCGCGCGTCGATGCCGGGGCGCTGGAACCGGCCGCCGACGCGACCGTGCGCTACGAAGGCAAGGCGATCGTCGTGACGCGCACGGGACGCTGACCCATGCAGGGTGGTTCGCCGCCATTCGACCCCGGCCGCCGCGATGCCCTGCGCGCGGCCGTCGCTTCGGCGATCGCGGCGGGTGCCAGCGCGTTGCCGACGGCGTCGGATGCGCAGGCCGGGGCCCGCATGGACGCGTCCCTCGCGCCTCCGTCGGCCGGGGTCGACTGGTCCGCGTTCCGGCTCTGGTATCCCCGGCCCGCGACCCAGTGGGTCGAGGCGCTGCCGCTGGGCAACGGCCGGCTGGGCGCGATGGTCTGGGGCGGCGGCAAGCACGAGCGCCTGCAACTCAACGAAGACACGCTCTACGCGGGCGGCCCGCATGACGCGACCTCGCCCGACGCACTCGCGGCCCTGCCCGAGGTCCGCCGGCTGATCCTGGCCGGTCGCCCTGCCGAAGCGGAGGCCCTGGCCGACCGGGCCATGATGGCCCGCCCGATCAAGCAGATGCCGTACCAGCCGCTGGCGGACCTGGTGCTGGACGTCCGCAACGTCGCCGAGCTGGACGACTACCGGCGCGAGCTCGACCTCGACGGCGCGATCGCCCGCGTGTCGTTCCGCAGCCGCGGCGTGTCCCACCAGCGCGAGGCCTTCGTTTCCGCACCGGCGCAGTGCCTGGCGGTGCGACTGCAGGCCGGACGGGCGGGTTTCCTCGACCTGCGCGTCGGCCTGGACAGCGAACAGGACGTCGAAGTGACTGCCCGCGACGACGAGCTCCTGCTGCGCGGCCGCAACCCCGCCCGCAGCGGTGTTGCCGGGCGTTTGCGCTTCGCCGCACGGGTGAAGGCCATCGCCCGGGGCGGCGAGCTCCGCGCGGTCGACGGGCGCATCGAAATCTCCGGCGCGGACGACGTCCTGCTGCTGCTGACGGCGGCCACCAGCTTCCGCCGTTACGACGATGTCGGCGGCGACCCCGAAGCGGACACCCGGCGCAGGCTGGATGCCGCCGCCGCCCTGGGGTGGGACGGATTGCGGTCGGCCCACCAGGCCGAGCACCGCCGGCTGTTCCGGCGCACCGCGCTCGACCTCGGCAGCACGACCAACGCCTCGCTGCCCACCGACGAGCGCGTGCGCCGTTTCGCGGACGGGGCCGATCCCGCGCTGGTCCCGCTGTACCACCAGTTCGGCCGCTACCTGCTCATCGCCAGTTCGCGTCCCGGTACCCAGCCGGCCAACCTGCAGGGGATCTGGAACGACCTGATGGATCCGCCGTGGGAGAGCAAGTACACGATCAACATCAACACCGAGATGAACTACTGGCCGGCGGAGGCCAATGGCCTGGCCGAATGCGTCGAACCGCTGGAGCGGATGCTGGTGGAATTGTCCGAAACCGGCGCGCGCACCGCGCAGGCCATGTACGGCGCACCCGGCTGGGTCGTGCACAACAACACCGACCTCTGGCGGCAGGCGTCGCCCCCGGACGGCGCGAAGTGGGCGTTGTGGCCGATGGGCGGGGCATGGCTGCTGCGCCAGTTGTGGGACCGTTGGGACCACGGGCGCGACCTGGATTTCCTCGGGCGCGTCTATCCGCTGTTCAAGGGCGCCGCGCGGTTCTTCTCGGCCACGCTGGTCGAGGACCCGCGCAGCGGTGCGATGGTGACCGTGCCCTCGTTGTCGCCGGAGAACGTGCATCCCCATGGCGCCTCGCTCTGCGCCGGCCCCTCCATCGATGCGCAACTGCTGCGCGACCTGTTCGCCCAGTGCATCGAGGCCGCCGGCCTGCTCGGCGTGGATGCCGATTTCGCCGCCCGGCTCTCGGCCCTGCGCGAACGGTTGCCGCCGCATCGCGTCGGCAAGGCCGGCCAGCTGCAGGAATGGCAGGAGGACTGGGACATGGAAGCGCCGGAACCCCACCACCGCCACGTCTCGCACCTGTACGCCCTGCACCCGTCCAGCCAGGTCAACGTACGCGACACGCCAGCGCTCGCGCGGGCGGCGAGGCGTTCGCTTGAACTGCGTGGCGACGAAGCGACGGGCTGGGGCATCGGCTGGCGGCTGAACCTGTGGGCCCGGCTGCGCGACGCCGAACGCGCCCACGCCGTCCTCACCCGGCTGCTCTCGCCCGACCGCACCTACCCTAACCTGTTCGACGCGCACCCTCCGTTCCAGATCGACGGCAACTTCGGCGGCGCGGCGGGCATCGTCGAAATGCTGGTGCAGAGCTGGGGCGGATCGATCTTCCTCCTGCCCGCGTTGCCCCGTGCCTGGCCCGCCGGGCGCCTGTCGGGTGTCCACGTCCGCAATGCCGCCACGGTCGACCTGGACTGGGCCGGGGGCGTGCTCACCGGCGCGACCCTGCGGTCCAGTCGGGGAGGGCGATACCGCGTCGTCCACCGCGACGTCGGGCTCGACCTGGACCTCGGGGCTGGCGAAAGCGCCACCCTCCGTTTCGACGCCGGGCGACTCGTGCGCGCATGAACGCAAAAGCCCCGCTCGATGGCGGGGATTGGTCATGGTGGCGGCTTTGTTGGCCGACTTGGGAAGGATGGCGGGAGCCAATTCGAGTCCGCGAATCGGCTTTGAATCCTTGGGCAGTTGTCACGGTCCCAATTTGGGACTATGGTGCGTTCGATGAAGGTAATCGCCATCAGCACCTTGAGGGGCTTCTGGAAACGCCATCCGGACTCCGAACAGCCCCTGAAGGCTTGGTACGACGAAGCCAAGCACGCTGCCTGGACCACGCCACAAGACATCAAGAATCGCTACGCCAGTGCCAGCTTTGTCGGCAAGAACCGAGTGGTGTTCAACATCAAGGGCAATGACTACCGACTCATCGTCGCGGTCGCCTATCGGTTCCAGGCCGTATACATCAAGTTCATTGGCACCCATGCCGAGTACGACCGGATAGATGCCGCCACCGTGGAGGATCCATGAACATTCACCCCATCCGCACCGAGGGCGACTACAAGGCCGCGCTGCGCGAGCTGTCCGCGTACTTCGACAACGAGCCGGAGCCGGGTACCGAGGATGGCGATCGCTTCGAGGTCCTTGCCACCCTGGTCGAGGCCTACGAGGGCAAGCACTTCCCGATAGGGGCTCCTGATCCCATCGAGGCAATCCGTTTTCGCATGGAGCAGGGCGGATTGACGGTGAAGGACCTCGTGCCCTCGATCGGTCAGCCCAATCGAGTCTATGAGGTGCTGAACCGCAAGCGCGGCCTCACCATCGAGATGATCCGCAACTTGCATCGGAACCTGGGCATCCCGGCGGAAAGTCTGATTGGCGCCTGATGGTTCGTCGGACGGAGCGCGGACCGTCAAGGCAACAACGGACCGTCAAGGCAACAAGAAGGAATGCCACAGAGTCGATCAACAATGTGGCTGCGACGGGCTGCCATCAGGAGCGCTGCTGAACTCGGATTGTTTCCTTCAGGAGCGACGGGCAGGCCCCGGAATGCAAAAGCCCCGCTCGATGGCGGGGCTTCTTCGTATGGTGGCTATGGGTGGACTCGAACCACCGACCCCAGCATTATGAGTGCTGTGCTCTAACCGGCTGAGCTACATAGCCACGGGGTGAACCGCGAATTTTCCCCGGATACCCTTTCCCTGTCAATGACATTTGCGGTGGCTTGTGGCCGTCCGGGGGGCATGGCAGAGTCGGAACCAGCGACGCAAGTCGAAGAATCCAGGAGTCCGCATCGTGATCGATCCGGACGGTTACCGGCCCAATGTCGGCATCGTGCTGATGCACCCCGACGGCCGCCTGTTCTGGGCGCGCCGGGTCCATCGTGATGGCTGGCAGTTCCCGCAGGGCGGGATGAACAGCGACGAAACCCCTCGCGAGGCGATGTACCGCGAGCTCCGGGAAGAGACGGGCCTGCTGCCCGAGCACGTCGAACTCCTTGGCGAGACCCCCGGCTGGCTGCGTTACCGGCTGCCCCCGCGCGCGATCCGGCGCCATGACCGGCTGGTCTGCATCGGCCAGAAGCAGGTGTGGTTCCTGCTCCGGCTGGTGGGGGGAGAGTCGGCCTTGCGGCTGGACCTGACCGACAAGCCGGAGTTCGACCATTGGCGCTGGGTCGATTACTGGTATCCGGCCGAGCACGTGGTGGTATTCAAGCGCGGCGTCTACGCGCGTGCGCTGATGCACCTCTCGCAGTTCACGCAAGGCATCCCGGGCGTGCAGCAGGAGCCTCCGGTGGAGGTGCTGCGCCGCAGCCAGGGCCGCGATCGCGACCGCAGCTGGCGGGGAACCCGGCCCCGCCCGCGGCCCCAGGGCGCACGCGACGACGGGGCCGGCAGCCGCCGCGGCGGCTCCGCCTGAACGCCAGCGCGCCAGGCCGGCGCCCCCGCCCCGCGATACATTGACAATCATTCTCATTCGTGGTGGAATGAACCTGCAGCCGGTCCGGCTGCGCCGCCAGGCCCAGCCCACCGCATGTACGTCTGCATCTGCAACGGGGTCACCGACCAGGACATCCGCCAGGCCGCCGAGGCCGGTTGCGGGAGCGTGTCGGAACTGACCATGCGGACCGGCGCAGGCGCCAACTGCGGCAGCTGCCTGGACATCGCCGCGCAGATGCTGGATTCGCACCGCCCGCGCGAGATGCCGCTGCCGCTGTTCTCGCAGGCCGCCTGAGGCCCGTCGCCCCGCCCGGGGCCGCCCTTCCGTGACAACGATTCGCGTCCGCAGGCGCAGGCGATTCGTGTTTCGTCATGCCGCTTCGCGAGTCGCTAGAGTGCTCCCATAGCCGCCATACGGAGCACCGCCATGAAAGGCGACAAGAAGGTCATCGAGTACCTCAACAAGGCGCTCTACAACGAGCTGACCGCGATCAACCAGTACTTCCTGCACGCCAAGATGCTGAAGAACTGGGGGCTCAAGGAGCTCGCCGACCACGAGTACCACGAGTCCATCGACGAGATGAAGCACGCCGACAAACTGTCGGATCGCATCCTGTTCCTCGAGGGGCTGCCGAACTTCCAGGCGCTCGGCAAGCTGAAGATCGGCGAGACCCCGAAGGAGGTCCTCGAGTGCGACCTCGCGCTGGAGAACGAGGCCGTGCCCCTGCTGCGCGAGGCCATCGCCTACTGCGAGTCGACCTCGGACTACGTGAGCCGCCAGCTGCTGTCCGACATCCTCGATTCGGAAGAGGAACACATCGACTGGATCGAGACCCAGCTCGCCCTGATCGAGCACATCGGCGAGCCGAACTACCTCGCGCAGAAGCTGGAGGACTGAGGCCTCAGGCGGGACGCGGCTGTCGGCGGAACAGCCGGCGCCACACCCACCAGAGTACGAGCCCGATCGCCAGGCTGATCAGCACGACCAGCCCCAGCGTGACCCACGGGTAGGCGAACACCAGCCCGAGCAGGCCCACCACCGCCACGTCCTCACCCACCGAGGCGGTCCAGTTGGTCACCGGCTCGGGCGAGGTGTTGAGCATGGCCCGCGTGCCCGACTTGAGCAGGTGGCTGCCGAGCGCGACGCCGGCGCCGGCCACCATCGCGCCGGTGCCCAGTTCGCCGTCGGGCGACAGCGTCGCGGCGGCGAGGAACGCGCCGGCCGGGACCCGCAGCAGGGTATGCAGCAGGTCCCAGCCCGAATCCACGCCGGGGATCTTGTCGGCGAAGAACTCCGCGATCGCCAGCGCGCCGGACACGCCCAGCACCCAGGGCGACTCGGTGGCCTGCAGGGCCTGCGGCAGGTCCAGCCAGCCCAGCGCACCGGCCAGCCCCACCCCGAACACGGTCAGGTAGACGCGTACGCCGGCCAGCCAGGCCAGCACCACGCCAATTGCGAACAGGTGCGCATCCGTCATCGCCGCGACCCCGCTAGAATGGCCTTCGAGTATATCCAGAAGGCCGACGCGGACCCGGGTGTCCGCGACCGCAGCATGAACGACGTCCCCCACCCCGCGCCACCGCCGCGCTACCGCATCGTCCGCGACGGCCCCGACCGGCGCCGGCTGTGGCAGGTCCTGCTGGCGCTGGCCTGGGCGGGCAGCGTGTTCGCGGCCTGGCAGGTGTCCCGCAGCGTGTTCGCGCCGGGCCTGCCCGAGATCAGCGGTGCACTGGCGTCCTCCCGCCAGACGGTCAGCGCGCAGCGCGACGAGCTCGACCGGCTGCGCCAGCGCGTCGCGATCCTCGAAACCTCCGACGGCATCACCCGCGACGCCAACAAGCAGGTCCAGCGCACCCTGGCCGAGCGCGAGGACGAGATCGCCGGCCTGCGCGAGGACGTCGCGTTCTACGAGCGACTGGTCGGTGCCACCTCGCCGCGCAAGGGCCTTAACGTCCATTCCGCCCAGTTCATGCGGGAGGTCGGCGGCACCTGGCGCTACGAGCTGGTGCTGACGCAGAACCTCAACCGCGGCGCGGTCAGCCGCGGGGCGCTGCGTTTCTCGATCGAAGGCGTCGACGGCGGCAAGCTGGCCAGCATCGACTGGAACCGGCTCCACCAGCGCGAGGCGGCGCCGGCGCAGGCCTATTCGTTCCGCTATTTCCAGCAGCTGAGCGGCAGCGTGATGCTCCCGGAGGGGTTCACCCCGCAGCACGTGAAGATCCGGCTCGATACCGGCGAGCGGACGCTGGACCAGACCATTGCCTGGCAGGCCGGGGAGGCCGCGCCCGGTGCCGCGGATTCGGCCGTCACGGCCGTCGCGGTCCACGAAAAGAAAGGGGAGTCCTGACCATGTTGAAGAAGAAATCCGAACAGTTCGACGGCAGCGTCGATACCCTCATCGGCCCGCAGGTCGTCATTCGCGGGGACCTGGAGTTCAGCGGCGGCCTGCACGTCGAGGGCCGGATCATCGGCAAGGTGATCGCCACCGAAGGGGGCAAGGCCATGCTGACGCTCGCCGAGGGCGGCGTCATCGAAGGCGAGGTGCATGCGCCGATCGTCGCCCTCAATGGCAGCCTGACCGGCGACGTGCACGCGTCCGAGCGCGTCGAGCTGGCGCCCAAGGCGCGGGTGCGCGGCAACATCCACTACAAGGTGGTTGAAATGTGTGCCGGCGCCACCCTCACCGGCCGCCTCATCCACGTGGACAGCCTGCCGGCCGAGCACGTGGTCGAGGGCGGGCGCGAGGCGCTGGTCGAAGCCGCCTGAACCCGGCCTGCGGGGCGATGCCGCCCCGACGGTACTGGCTGAACCGGCGCAGCGACCCATGACCCCGGTGCCTTGACGGTCCCGGTGCGGCCTCCTATACCGGGGACATGGATGCCCCACCGCCCGACCGGCCCGAACCGTCCGGCCCTGCCGGCCCCGACGCCGGCGCGTCTTCCGGACCCCAGGTGCCCCCGTTCCCGCTGCCGCCCCGCCTGCGGCGTGCGGCGTGGGGCCTGGCCGGCGTGATGGCGGTGGCCCTGGCGTTCGGCGCCTGGGGCCTGTGGCGCGTGGTCGCCCCGGCCGGGGAGGACGTCCAGGCGCGTCTCCAGGCCAGTGAAACCGCGCGCGAAGGCCTGGAGGCCCGGGTCGACGACCTGTCCCAGCAGGTCGCCACGCTCGGCCGTTCGGACCAGATCAGCCGCGACGCCAACCTCGACCTGCAACGCACGCTCGCCGAGCGCGACGAGGAGATCGCCGGCCTGCGCGCGGATGTCGCGTTCTACGAGCGCCTGGTCGGCGCCACCGCCCAGCGCCGCGGCCTCAGCGTGCACGCGATCCGCTTCGAGCCCATGGGCGACACCGCCTGGCACTTCACCTCCACGCTGACCCAGAACCTCAACCGCGGCGCGGTCAGCCGGGGCGTGCTGCGGGTCGCGATCGAAGGCACCCGCGACGGCAAGCGCGAGGTCCTGTCCTGGGCCCTGTTGCGCCAGGACGAGGGCGCGCCCGGCGTTGCGTACTCGTTCAAGTATTTCCAGCAGGTCGAGGACGACATCTTCCTGCCCGAGGGTTTCGAACCGGTGCGGGTGCGGGTGCAACTGCAACCCGAATCGGGCCGTGCGCTCGAACAGGGCTTCACCTGGGCCGACGCCACCCGCGGCAGCCCGCCCAATGCCGAGACCGGTGCCGAAGCGGACACCGGCGCCGCGCCTGAGCCGGGATGAGCCCGCCCGTGGCTTGAAAGGCGCCCGTTCGCCCCCCATCCTGCACGCATGGATATCACCCCGCTGCCCACCGCCCAGGACACCGCTGCGCCGGACTACCAGTCCCTCGGCCAGGCATTGGCCTTCACCTCGGCCGCGGCGGCGAAGGTACGCGAACTGATCGCCGAAGAAGGCAATGACGCGCTGAAGCTGCGGGTCTACATCCAGGGCGGCGGTTGCTCCGGCTTCCAGTACGGCTTCGAGTTCGACGAAGCCCAGGCCGAGGACGACCTCGCCGTGCAGACCGACGGCGTGACCCTGCTGGTCGACCCGCTCAGCCTGCAATACCTGATGGGCGCCGAAGTGGACTACACCGAGAGCCTGCACGGCGCGCAGTTCGTGATCCGCAACCCCAACGCCAAGACCACCTGCGGCTGCGGCTCCTCGTTCTCCGCCTGAGGCCGCCGCGCCATGGGCCACGACGGAACCCCGCCGTTCGCCTTCATCCCCGACGTCGACGGGCGCGCCACGCTCGACCGTGCCGACCGCCTGCGCGCCGACAGCGCCGCCCTCGACCGCCTGTGGGCCGACGCGCGCGTGGTCCTGCTCGATGCCGACGGCCGCGCGCTGGCCGATGACGACGGCATGCTCGCTGCGCCGACCGGCCGCGAACTCAGCGGCGGCAACGGCGGCAGCGGTGTCTCCACCTTCCTCGGCCTCGACGACGACGGCCAGGCCTGGTTCTCGCTCGACGCCGCCCGCACCGCCTTCGTCGCCCCGCGTACGGTGGACCTGCGCAGCGCCGGCGCCCTCTGGCCGCAACGCGAGGCCGCGGTCTTCGCCGAGGCGCGCGCCCTCCAGCACTGGCACCTCCGCCATCGCCATTGCGGCGCCTGTGGCACCGGCACCGAGATCCTGCGTGGCGGCTGGCAACGCCACTGCCCGGGCTGCGGTCTGGACCACCATCCGCGCACCGATCCCGCGGTCATCGTCGCCGTCGCCGACGGCGAGCGCCTGCTGCTCGGCCGCCAGGCCAGCTGGCCGGCGCGGCGCTGGTCGGTGATCGCGGGCTTCGTCGAGCCGGGCGAATCGCTGGAGCAGGCGGTCGCCCGCGAAGTGCTGGAGGAAACCGGCCTGCGGGTCGAGCGCTGCCAGTACCGGGCCTCCCAGCCCTGGCCCTTCCCGGGACAACTGATGCTCGGCTTCGACGCCGAGGCCCGCGGCGAGCCGCAGCCCAGCGACGAACTGGAGCAGGTCGCGTGGTTTGACCGCGAAGCCATTGGCGCCGCCCGCCAGCGCGACCTCGACGACGACGGCGAGGGCGTCCTGCTGTCGCCGCCGCTGTCGATCTCGCGCTGGCTGATCGAGCGCTGGTGGGCGCGCACACCGGGTGGGGCTTCACGCGGCTGAACCCGTCGCGCGTGCAGGCTAGAATCAAGGCCATCACCCGCGCAGCGCCGGAGCCCGCGTTCCATGTCCGTCACCCTGATCGCCACCGTCGTCGCGCTCGTGCTGGGCCACCTGGCCCCTTCACTGGCGAATGCGGTCCGCAGCCACGGCTGGTTCACCGACTGGCTGCGCTGGCTCGACGGCCGTTTCGACGAAGGCAGTTTCTGGCGTGGCCCCTGGGGCGTGCTGGTCGCCCTCGCGCCGCCGCTGCTACTGGTCGCCATCTTCCAGGCCGCCGTCGATGGCGCCATGTTCGGCCTCGCCGGACTGCTGTTCGGCATCGCGGTGCTGTTCTATGCGTGGGGCCCGCGTGACCTTGACGTGGACGTCGACGCCGTCGTGCAGGCCCCGGATCCGGCCAGCCGTCGTGCCGCCGCGGAGCGCCTGTGGCCGGACGACAGCCCCCCTTCGCTGGCCAGCGGTCCGCTGGTGGATGCGGTGTTCCAGAGCAGCGTGCGCCGCTGGTTCGGCGTGCTGTTCTGGTTCCTGCTGCTCGGCCCGTTCGGCGCGCTGCTGTATCGCCTGACCGCACTTGCCGCCCACGGCGACGCCGCGCGGCAACTGCCCGCCGGTACCGTCCAGGGCGCGCGCACCCTGCTGACCGCACTGGAATGGCCGGTCGCGCAACTGGTGAGCCTCGCGCTGGCGATCGTCGGCAACTTCGACACCGTCCTGGCGGCCTGGAAAGAGAACGGCGGGGCCAGCCTGGCCTTCGATACCCGCTTCCTCGGCGCGGTCGGCCGGGCCAGCGTCCGCAGCGAACTGGCCGAAGAGGCGGGCGACTACGCGGTCGCCGGCGAGCCCGACGAGACCGAAGCCGGCGGCAACCGCAGCGTGGCGGCCATCCCCGCGCTCACGGGCGATTTCCCGGAACTGCGCGACGCGATGAGCCTCGTCTGGCGCGTCCTGCTGGCCTGGCTCGCGGTGATCGCGCTGTTCGTGATCGCCGGCTACGTGAACTGAGGGCGGCCGGCCCGGGTGGCCGGCGGGGTGCGGCGTCAGTGGGTGCCGAACAGGGCGCCCAATAGGCTGAGGCCCCCCATGAACATCATCCACGCCAGGACCAGCACCGGCATGATGATGGCGGACGCGAGCGCCCAGTTCCACGCGGATCGCGAGGCGGCCCGCGCGGCTTCGACATTCCCCGATGCACGCAGGCCATCGACCTTCGCGGCGTAGACGATCGACACGATGCCCAGCGGCATGCAGCAGAACAGGGTGGTGAGGATGGCCCAGACCAGGTTGTTCGGGACGTACTCGCCGTGCGGTGCGCTCATGTCAGGCTCCAGTGGGGAACGCGGTCAGCCCGGCGCCAGCCAGGTAAAGGGCCACCAGGGCAGGTTGCGGGCAATCCAATAGCCGACCAGCAGCACCAGCCACGGCAGCGGCGCGGCGAGGCGGGGCCACAGCCCGGCCAGCGCGGGCGGCTGCCAGCCGGCGGCATTGAGCGCCATCAGGACGAGGACCGGCGACAGCAGCACGGCGAGCGGATTCATCGCCATCGCATGCCCAAGGTCGCCGTGGACCAGCGCATGTAGGGCGCGGGTGCTGCCGCATCCCGGGCACAGCAGGCCGGTCATCCAGGTCAGCGGGCACCCCGGCAAGGGGCTGTCCGCGGCGTTCGGGTCGACGTGCAGCAGGACGGCGACGGCCACCAGTCCGCCCAGGGCCAGCAGCAGGGTGGGCAGGGCTTGCAGCCACCGGGCGGGCAGGGCGGACATCGACGGGCGGGCGGCCAACGCGGGCGGGGCGAACGGGCCGCAGCGAAGGCGCGGCCCGTTGCCGTTCGATCAGTAGCTGCCGGTCATCGCGCCGGACATCATGCCCATGCCCACCAGGCCGACGTAGATCAGGACGCCCGCGATACCCACGCCGAACGCGACCCACGCCCAGGTCTTGGCCTTGTTGGACGCGTCCTGCGCACCGGCGATGTCGCCCGCGGCCAGCTTGCCGTTGACCTGCGCGGCGTAGACGATCGACACGATGCCGGCCGGCAGGCAGCACAGGATCGTCGACAGGATCGCCCACACCAGGTGGTTCGGGACGTGGGCGTTGACGGGTGGCGGAGTGCTCATGGATTCCCCTTTCAATTGACGTGACGTGCGATGTAATGCCGGCCAGGGCCGGTCCCCGCCGTCATCGTAGCAACATGTCGCGTCGGGGTGGTGTCCGGTGTTCCGTTCACGCGTCCTCGCCCCGCAGCGCGCGGATCCGCGCTTCCAGCGTCGCGGCATCGACGCTCGCGCCGTCCAGCGGTGCATCCGCCACCACTTCGACATGCGCGCGGAAGCGACGCGGCACGCGCATGCGGCCCAGACGGGTGTCGCGCCGGCTCCACATGCTCGACCACATGCCCTTCAGTGCCATCGGCACCACCGGGACGTCCTGACCACGCGCCGCGGCGCGCTCGAGGATGTGCTCGACGCCGCTCTTGAACGGCGCGATTTCGCCGTCCTTCGTCAGCGCGCCTTCGGGGAAGATGCCGACCAGTTCGCCCTCGGCCAGCGCCGCGTCGATCTCCGCCATCGCGCGGCGCAGCAGTTCGGGGTCTTCCTTCGCGCTGGCGATCGGGATCGCCTTGGCGTGCTTGAAGATCCAGCGCATGATCGGGATGTTGAAGATCCGGTAATACATGACGAAGCGCACCGGCCGCGGGATGCTCGCCGACAGGATCAGCGCGTCCATGTAGCTCACGTGGTTGCAGGTGATGAGCGCCGCACCCTCGTCCGGCACGTGCCGTTCGACGCCGCGCACCTTCAGCTTGTACAGCACGCGCACCAGCAGCCAGCTGAGGAAGCGCATCAGGAACTCGGGCACGATCGTGAAGATCCACGCCGCCACCAGGGTGTTGAGCACCGCCAGCGCCAGGAACACCTGCGGGATCGTCCAGCCCAGGAGTTTCTGCGCCGCCAGCGGCAACAGCGCACCGGCGACGATGAAGCCGGAGTTCTGGATGTTCAGGCCGGCGAACACCCGCGACAGCTCCTGCTTCGGCGTGCGGCTCTGGATCAGCGCGAACAGCGGCACCACGAAGAAGCCGGCGAACACGCCGATACCGGTCAGGTCCATCACGATCCGCCAGCTGCCCGCGCTGCGCAGGAAGCCCAGCACGTCCAGCCCGGTCGCCGCCGGCAGCGCGTGGCGGGCGAAGTACAGGTCGAGCACGAACGCGCTGATGCCGAACGCGCCCAGCGGCACCAGGCCGATCTCGACGGTGCGGCCGGACAGCTTCTCGCACAGCAGCGAGCCGGCGCCGGTGCCAACCGAGAACAGTGCCAGCGCGAAGATGTAGAGCGTCGCGCCGCCGCCCAGCCAGGTTTCGGCATAGACCGGCAGCTGCGAGGTCAGCGCAGTGCCGATGAACCAGAACCACGACACGCCCAGCACCGAATTGCGCACCGCCACCTGCCGCCGCGCCAGACGCAGCATGTGCACGGATTCGGGGATCGGGTTCCAGTTGATGTTGAGGTCGGGCGCGCCGGCATCGACGCGCGGGATCAGCCGGCTGACGACATTGCCGAGCACCGCCAGCGCGATCACCGTGCCGCCCGCGGCCCAGGGGCCGAGCTCGCCGGTCAGCTTGAACAGCAGGCCGCCGAGGATCATGCCGAGCAGGATCGACATCGAGGTGCCCATCTCGACCAGGCCGTTGCCGCCGGTGAGTTCCTCGGGGCGCAGCACGGCCGGCAGGATCGAGTACTTGACCGGGCCGAACAGGGTCGACTGCACGCCGGTGCAGAACAGCGCGACCAGCAGCACCGGCAGGCTCTGCAAGCCGAAGCCCACCGCTGCCAGCGACATGATCGCGATCTCCATCGCGGTGGTGATGCGGATCAGCCGGTGCTTTTCGAGCTTCTCGGCGACCTGGCCGGCGAGGCCGGAGAACAGGAAGTAGGGGAGGATGAACACCGCCGGCGCCAGGCTGGCGTACAGCGCCTTGTCCTCGCTGCTGGCGCCCAGCCAGTACAGCATGCCGATGATGGCCTGGCGGAAGACGTTGTCGTTGAAGGCGCCCAGCGCCTGCACGAGGAAGAAGGGCAGGAAGCGCCGCTGCCTGAGCAGCCCGAACTGGCTGCGGGCGACGGGCAGGCCGGCATGCGGGTCGGGCACGGCGGCCGTCGTCGTGGTGTCGGGCGTTTCCGGTGCCATCGTCGCTCCCCAGGTGTCGAGGCCGGAGTGTAGCGGGTCGGGGTTTCGGGGCTGGCGTCGTTGGGCACGCGTTATCGGGTGCATGGCGAGCCGGGGCGCGGGCATGCGTCGTGACCGTGGGGGTGCGCCGCAGACCCGGGGTGGGCTTCCTTGCGATCGTGGGGTCCCGCCACGAACCGGTGGTCTTCGCGGCGAATGTCCCCCGGCCTTCGGCCTCCTCCTTGATTTCGCCGCGAAGGCCCCCGGCCCGGGGCGGGGTGGTCGGGAGGCGGACCAAAAAGCCCCGCGTTGCCGCGGGGCTTGCTTCAGCGCGAGGCCGGTTTCAGTTCTCGACCGGGGAAGGCTTCTGGGGTGGCGACGGCGGCGCGTCCGGCCGCGTGCCGTTGCCTTCGAAGCGTTCGCCCAGCAGCTGGCGCAGGGCATCCACGCCCTCGCCCCGCGCTGACTTCAGGAACTGATAGCCGCGCAGGGCCGCCATCATCGCGTCGCTGCCCAGCGCGGTGTCGGTGTGGTGGATCTTCTCCATCGTCTGGGTCAGCCGCACCGCCCGCGTGTGCAGGGCGTCGTGCGAGGCGACGTCGCGGCGCATTTCCTCCAGGTCGAAGTTGCGCGGCAGCAGGTCGAGGTTCTCCGCGAATACGTCCAGCGACTTGCGGACGAAGGCCTCGGATCCGTCGCCCATCTTCACCAGCCTCTTGCGCTGGTCCGTGGCCAGCGCGACCAGGATCGGCTCCAGGGCCGTGTTGAGCTGGGTGATCGCCTCATCCACCGCGCTCCACTGCTCGGTGGTCATGTGCGTGCTTGCAATGTTCTGTGCCATGTCTTCCGTGTCTCCATTTGAATGAACGTGCTTCCTTGCCGGCCGTCGTGGCCGGCCCGCGGATGAAAGCACAGATGGCGCGCGGGGTCCCGTACGCCGGCGAACGCCCGCGCGGTCACCGGGAGGGGTGCGCGCAGTTCCCCCGGCAGGGGTCGAAAGGGCCGCGGCGGCCCGTGCGAGGGCACCCGGCGGGGGTGTCATGCACCAGATTGGTGCGCTCGGACGGCAGCGGGGGTATGCCAGCGGGCCGGCCGGGCCCGTCAGTAGGCCCGCGGGGCCCTCGGCCGGGGTTGCGGCGCCCTCCGCCGGAGCTGGGACCGTGCGCGTGAATACCGGCGCGGTCCTCGCAGGCAGGGTGCACCGCTATCGCGAGGGCCGTGGCGGGGAGTGCGTGGACGCCTCATCGTCCGACCGAACGGCTCCCGCGGCCCTCGCGAGCGCCCCGCCGGCCCCGGAGGCAACTGCGTCTGAGCCTGCCGAAGTAGGCGATCCCGCCGCGATGGGCGATCATCTGGACTGGGGAAGCAGAAGAGCAACGCACCGGATCTCATGTCTCTTGAATCACAAGCTGAACGCTTCGTCGAAGCCCTCGTTTCACTGGAAGGAAAGGCCGGCAACCAACGGCTCCGCGACGTACTGGGCTGGGAGGAGAGCACCTACCAGCGGGTCAAGGATCACCTGGTCGAGGCGGGCCGGATCCTACCGGGACGCGGACGTGGCGGCTCGGTGGCCCTCGTCGACCCCTCGGATCAAGCGGCTGCCGCTGACGTGGCACGGCCGGCCCGTGGTGAGGCAACCAAGCCTGCCAGGGCTCGCAACGGCGACGGCAACCCCTACAGCAACCCCTACAGCCAGGCCTTCAACGCCATCGACAAGGCCATGCGCAACGACGAGGGCCTGGCGTCCGAGCTGGACTACGCCGAGCAGACCTCGTGGCTGCTGTTCCTGAAGTACCTGGATGACATGGAGCATGAGTGGGCTGATGAAGCCGCGCTCGAGGGCAAGACCTACGATGCCATCCTGACCAAACCTTACCGCTGGCAGGACTGGGCGGCGCCGAAGGTGGCAGACGGCAATCCCGACCCCAATGCCCGCACCGGCAGCGACCTGATCGAGTTCGTCAACGGCAAGCTGGTCCCGCACCTTAAGTCGTTCAAAGACAGCAGCGTCGATGCCGACAGCCTGCAGTACAAGATCGGCGAGATCTTCTCCGAGGTCGCCAATCGCTTCCGCTCCGGTTACACCCTGCGCGACGTGCTGCAGATCGTCGACACGCTAAGCTTCGGCAGCTCCGAGGCCAAGCACGAACTGTCCGACCTGTACGAAACCCGCATCAAGCGCATGGGCAATGCCGGGCGCAACGGCGGTGAGTACTACACCCCGCGCCCGCTGATCCGCGCGATGATCCAGGTGATCCAGCCCCAGATTGGCGAGACGATCTATGACGGCGCCTGCGGGAGCGCCGGCTTCCTGTGCGAAGCCTGGGAGCACCTGCGCCGCGACGATCTGTCCGCGAAGGACTGGGACACCCTCCAGCGCAGGACCTTTTACGGGCAGGAGAAGAAGTCGCTGGCCTACGTGCTGGGTGTGATGAACATGATCCTGCATGGGATCGATGCGCCCAACATCCGCCATGCCAACACGCTGTCCGAGAACGTCATGGACATCCGGCAGAGCGACCGCCATGACATCGTGCTGGCCAATCCACCGTTCGGCGGTGGCGAGCGGCAGGAGGTACAGCACAACTTCCCGATCCGCAGTTCGGAGACGGCCTACCTGTTCCTGCAGCACTTCATCCGCAAGCTCAAGGCCGGCGGTCGCGGCGCGGTGGTGATCAAGAACACTTTCCTCAGCAATACCGACAACGCCAGCGTCGAGCTGCGCCGCGAACTGCTGGCCAACTGCAACCTGCACACCGTGCTGGACTGCCCGTCCGGCACCTTCCAGGGTGCCGGCGTGAAGACCGTGGTGCTGTTCTTCGACAAGGGCACCCCGACGCGCAACGTCTGGTACTACCAGCTCGACCCCGGCCGATCGCTGGGCAAGACCAATCCCCTCAACGATGCCGACCTGACCGAGTTCGTCGCCTTGCAGAAGAGGAGGGCCGGCGGCGAGAAGAGCTGGACTGTCGACGTCGCCGACGTGGATGCGGCCACCTGCGACCTCTCGGTGAAGAACCCGCACGCCCCGGAAGCAGCGCCGCAGCGAACGCCACGGCAGATCATCGACGACATGCTGGCGCGGGATGCGGAGACAGCGCAGCTGCTGAAGCAGGTGAGGGGGATGTTGTGAGCGAGTGGGAGCAGATTCCACTCGGGGACGTACTGACCCTGCACTATGGAAAAGCGCTCGATGGCGCGATGCGCGGAGCGGATGGCTCGGTGCCTGTTTACGGCGCCAATGGAGTCAAGGACTACGCAGAAGTGTCACTGACTTCCGGTCCCACTTTGGTGGTCGGCAGAAAGGGGTCGGCGGGCGAAGTGACCAGAGCAGTGGGCCCGCTCTGGCCTTTGGACGTCACGTACTACACGGAGCATGATGCAGAAAGGATCGATTTCGTTTTCCTGGAGCATTTGCTTCGTCTGCTCGATCTGCCGTCCTTGGCGAAAGGAGTGAAACCGGGCATCAACAGGAATGACGTTTACGAACTGAGGATTTCGCTTCCGCCGCTGGATGAACAGAAGCGCATCGTCGCGAAGCTGGATCAGGCCTTCGCCGCCCTCGACCGCGCCCGCACCAATGCCGAAGCCAATCTTGCAGATGCGAAGACAGTCTTTGCCAGGCACGTTGACATCGCGCTCTCTGGTCGTGAGAAGACATGGCGCACAAAGTCACTCGGCGATCTTGCGGAACTCCGTAACGGAATCAACTTCACGAAGGCAAGCAATGGCAAGCAGGTTCGCGTGCTTGGTGTGAAGGATTTCAAGAACTACTTCCACGCGCCGGATACGGGGCTTGATCAAGTAACTATCGACGGCAAGCCCGATGCGGGCGAGTCCTTGCGCAGAGGCGACATCGTATTTGTTCGTTCAAATGGGAACCCCCAACTAGTCGGCCGCTCTCTCGTAGTTGAAGGAATGAGTCAGGATACGGCGCATTCAGGATTCACTATCCGGGCTCGACTTCACAACGAAGAGCTCTTGCCTGATTATCTCGGACACTTCGTCAAATCGAGCGCTGTCCGCAGGAAGATGGTGGAGGGCGGAATCGGCACAAACATCAAGAGCCTGAATCAAAGGACGCTTTCGCAGTTGCTCATTTCATATCCGGATAGGAATGAGCAAGCAAGGATTGTCGACCGTTTGAGAGCAATCCGCGACGAGACTCAACGCCTCGAATCTCTTTGCGTTGACAAGCTCGCCGACATTGACGCCCTCCGCCGATCTCTACTGCGCGCCGCCTTCTCCGGCCAACTGAGCTGATACGGTTGCCGGCATGTCCGAAACGGAAGCCGACACCCGCACCTACCGCATTGGTCCGGTGCTACGCGTACCTTCGTAGGAGTTGCATCACGGATGGCCAAGTCGAAATCGCCGACTGACGACGCGTATTCACCCGATGCAGCGGGGCAGATCCCGCTGTTCGGGGATCATGTGCCCCAGCATGTGGGCGAGGCGGCGCCGATGGTGCCGGGCAAGCAGTACAGCCAGCATGTGGTCTACGTGGACGAAAGCGGCGACCACAGTCTGGAAAGCATCGATCCGCAGTACCCGGTGTTTGTGCTGGCGTTCTGCGTTTTCCACAAGAACCACTACGCCACACGCGTGGTGCCGGCTCTGGAAAGCTTCAAGTTCAAGCACTTCGGACATGACGTGGTCGTGTTGCACGAAACCGACATCCGCAAGGAACGTGGCAGCTTCCGCTTCTCCAGTCGTCCGCACAAAGAGGCATTCCTTGATGAACTGACGGGCATCATCGAAGCCAACAACTTCATTCTGATTGCCTCGGTCATTGACAAGATGCGGCTGCGTGAGCGCAGTGAAAACCCGTACCACCTCGCCCTCGGATTCTGCCTAGAGACCCTGTACGAGTTGATGCAAGAGAAGGGTCAGGATGACCTGCCGACGCACGTGGTGGTTGAATGCAGGGGCAGGAAGGAAGACGCCGAGCTCGAACTCGAGTTCCGTCGCATATGCGCGGGCGAGAACCGGTTCGGCAGTCCCTTGCCCTTCGAGGTGGTGTTCGCCGACAAGAAGACCAACTCGACGGGCCTGCAGTTTGCCGATCTGGTGGCCCGCCCAATCGGGCTGTCGGTGACCAGGCCGGGGCAGGTCAATCGCGCTTTCGAGGTGCTGACGCGCAAGTTCTTCTGCAGTGGCGGCCGCAAACAGGTCGGAACCGGGTTTGATGGATGGGGGTTGAAGATTCACCCGGCCCCAGAAAGCGAAAGGCCCCGGTGATCGCACCGAGGCCATGACGCCGGCCGGGAACCCCCAACCCACTTGCGGCGAGTATGGGGTCTGGTTGACACAATTTGCAAGAAAGTCAGGCCGGGCATCCGATGGCTGGCAGCTGCAGGGGCGGGTACATTCATGAACATGATCGAGACCGAGGCCGACACCCGTGCCAACCGTATCGACCCGGTGCTGCGCGACGCGGGCTGGGGCGTGGCGGACGGCGCGCAGGTACACCGGGAGCTGATCTGCCCCGGCCGCATCCTGGCAGGTGGACAGCGTGGCACCGGGCTGTCGGCGGATTACGTGCTGAGTTACCGCGGCCGCAAGCTGGCGGTGATCGAGGCCAAGAAGGCCGGTCTGGGCCATACGACCGGGGTCGGCCAGGCCAAGGACTACGCGGACCGCCTCAAGGCACGTTTCGCCTATGCGACCAACGGTATCGGCTGGTACGGCATCGACATGCACACCGGCGCGGAAGGCGACATTGCCTTGCCGTTCCCGACGCCGGAGCAATTGTGGTTGCGTTGCTTTCCGGACGGCAACGACTGGCGAGAGCGCTTTGGTACGGTGCCCTTCGAAACCGGCGGCGGCAGGTGGCAGCCGCGCTATTACCAGCACAACGCCATCACCGCCGTGCTGGAGGCCATCGCAAAGGACCGGAATCGCGTCCTGCTGACCTTGGCCACCGGCACCGGCAAGACCTCGATTGCCTTCCAGATCGTCTGGAAGCTGTTCCATTCGAAGTGGAACCTGAGCCGTGACCCGGTCCGCCGGCCACGCATCCTCTTCCTCGCCGACCGCAACATCCTGGCCGACCAGGCCTTCAATGCCTTCAGCGCCTTCCCGTCGGATGCGCTGTGCCGCATCCGGCCGGAGGAAATCCGGAAGCGTGGCGGCATTCCCCGCAATGCCAGCGTCTTCTTCACCATCTTCCAGACCTTCATGACCGGTGGCGGCGCTCCGGACGAGCCGCAGTTCACCTTCGAGGGCTACGAGCCGGACTTCTTCGACTTCATCGTGATCGATGAATGCCACCGTGGCGGCGCGCGCGACGAGAGCACCTGGCGAGGGATCCTCGAGTACTTCAAGCCTGCCGTACAGCTGGGCCTGACCGCCACGCCCAAGCGCGACGTCAATGCCGATACCTACGCCTACTTCGGCGAGCCGGTCTATACCTATGCCTTGAAAGAGGGCATCGGCGACGGCTTCCTGACCCCGTTCAAGGTCAGGCAGATGGCTTCGACGCTGGACGAGTACACATTCACGGATGGCGACGTGGTGCTGGCCGGCGAGATCGACCGGGACAGGACGTACACGGAGGCGGACTTCAATACCCGGCTGATCATCGACCAGCGCGAGCAGAGCCGGGTGCAGGAGTTCATGGACCAGATCGACCAGCGCCAGAAGACCCTGGTGTTCTGTGCGACCCAGGATCACGCCGCGCGCGTGCGCGACTTCATCAACCAGATCAAGGACAACCCGGACCCGCACTACTGCAAACGCGTGACCGCCGACGACGGCGAGCTGGGCGAGCGCCACCTGCGCGAGTTCCAGGACAACGAGAAGACGTTGCCGACCATCTTGACGACCTCGCAGAAGCTGTCCACCGGCGTCGATGCGCTGAACATCCGCAACATCGTGCTGCTGCGGCCGATCAGGTCGATGATCGAGTTCAAGCAGATCATCGGTCGCGGAACCCGCACCTTCGACGGCAAGGATTACTTCACGATCTACGACTTCGTGAAGGCCTACGAGCACTTCAACGACCCCGAATGGGACGGCGAGCCACTGCCGCCAGAGGACACACGGCCATCGCGCAAGGATCGGGACCACGACGGGCCCTTTGACCCGCCTGACGGCCCGCCGCACGTTGATGAGCCGCCACCGCCCGAGCGTGTCGTGGTGAAGCTGGCCGACGGCAAGGAGCGCAGCATCCGCTACGTGTCCGCCACGACCTACTGGCATGACGGTCGCCAGATCAGCGCCCAAGAGTTCATGGAACAGCTGTTTGGCGACCTCGATGCGCTGTTGACCCACGAGGACGAGCTGCGGGCGATCTGGAGCGATCCCGACCGGCGGGAGGCCTTCATCCAGCAGCTGACGGACCGCGGCTACGACAGCGAGCGGCTGGACGACATGCGTCGCCTGATCGATGCGCCCAACAGCGACATTTTCGACGTGCTGGCCTACGTGCGCTTCACGCTGGCACCCCTGGCCCGCTCACAGCGGGTCCGCTGCGCACTGTCCAATGGCCTGGGCGGATACGAGCGGGAGATGAAGTCGTTCCTGGAGTACGTGCTGGGCAATTACGAGCGAAACGGCATCGGGGAGCTGGCCAGCAACAAGGTCGCGGACTTCCTGCGTATTCGCTACGGCGGCGTGAACGATGCCAAACGGGTCCTGGGCAGCGTGGAAGTGATCCGCCGGGCTTTCGTCGACATCCAGGGGCATCTGTTCCGATAGCAGGCTGACTGGTTTCATTGGCATTTGGCGGGGAAGCCTCAAGGAGGTTCCGATGAAGTTCGAGGGGAGAACCATTGCCGGGAGTAAACTGCCGGCACTCGTCCACGAGTTGCGGGTTGGGCGCCGGACGCTCAAGGCCGGAACCCGGCAGTCGATCAAGCCGCGGGCGGCGTTGACGAATGCCCAGAGGGCGCGGCGGACAGCCCGCGCCGCTCGTGCATAATCCGGACACGACCCCGGGGAGGGGTGCGTTCGAGATCACGTTTCAAAGGGGGACATCGTCGATGCTGAAGAAAAGCCTTGCCGCCGTGTTCATGGCCGTGCTCCTGGCCAGCTGTGCGTCATCCGGATCGAGCCCGTCGGTGCCGCGCATCGATGCGACGACGACGGCGACCGCGGAGGCCTCCTACAAGGCCATGCACGCACGGCTGCCGCAGCAAAAGCAATTGCAGCTCATGCTGGCCATGCTTTCCATCAACATGATCGGCGTCAACAGCGCCCATGAAGTCGCCGGCAACCCCGACCTGCAGTCTCCGTCCATCGGCCGCATCAAGGACGTGGTCGCGGGAATGTCCGCGGACGAGATCATTGCGTATGCCGCGGAGCATTCAACCGTAAGGATGGAAGTGACCCCCCAGTAGGACGGAACTGGAAGGCGTTACACATGGCCCGCGGCACCGCAGGGCCTGGTCGATCACCCAGGTCGACGCCGCATCGCGGCGGCGCTTGGTTCCCTGGACAACCGGCCCTGAAAGGGGGTGTCGTGAAACCTGTAATCCTTCTGCTGCTCCTCGCGGTGCCCTTCGGGGCGGTGTTGGCAGCGATATCCGCACCCAAGCCCGAGGTGGAGCTCTACGAAGTCGACGGAGCGTCGCTTGCCGAGCTGAGGGAAGGGCTTGCCACGCGCGGTCCGGTCGGCCAGGACGCCGTGCGGTACCACGGCTACACGGAGTGGCACGTGAGCTGGAGTTACAGGACCGCGACCGATGGCGCGAGCTGCGAGATCGTTGACTTCAGCACAACCGTCACCGCGACGATAATGCTGCCGATCTGGCGCCCGGCGCCTCGGGTCGACGCAGGGCTCGTTGAACGCTGGACGACATACCGCAATGCGCTGGAGCGGCATGAACTGGGCCACCACGCGTTTGCGTTGGCGGCCGCCGACGAGCTGGAACGGGAGCTGGGCGCCTTGAGCGGCGATGCGGGCTGCGCACCGCTTGTCGAGCAGTTGAACGCGCGCGGTAGCGAGATCGTCGCGCAGCAGGCCGAGCTTGAACGTGAGTACGACAGGACCACCGACCACGGCGCAACCCAGGGCGCGATTCTTTGACGGTGCGCTTCGCGCATACTCGGCCAGCGCCCCGGAGCCTGGGGTGGGGCGCGCCCCGCCTGTCCACCTGACCGGAGTCCACATGGTCCGTTTCATCCTGCTTGCCGCGCTCATGGCCAGCGCGCCCGCCGCCGCAACCGATACGGGGATGCCCGGGGCGCTGCCCGAAGCGCAGGAGGCCGCGGCCCTTCGCACGGCGGAAGCGACGGGCCGGGTGATCTATCGCCACGACCAGGCGGCGACCGTTGCGACCGACGTGGCCCTCGCTGACCGCGCCTTCCGAAGCGACGGGCGACTCGACGGTTGGATCACCGAAGAGCAGGACGGCGGGATCGTCGTGACCTTCATCGACGACACGCCGTCGGCGCTCTACCGCGTGACCGTATCGGCGAATGGGGTCGCCGGTCCGCTGGAGGCGCTGGACGCGCCCACGCCACTGTCACCGCATGAGCAGGCGGCGGCCCGCGCGCGATCGGCGGCGCTGGCGAGCGGTTTCGAGCCCTGCACGCGCACCTACAACAGTGTCGTGCTGCCGCCGGGTTCGCCTGCAGGACCGCACTGGGTGGTCTATCTGCTGCCCGGCACCACGGATCCGCATGCCGTGCCGATCGGAGGCACGTACCGGTTCGACGTGGACGGCACCACCGTCGTCAGCCAGCGGGGTTTCACCCGCACCTGCATTGCGCTGCAGAAGAATGAAGTTGCAGAACACAGTTTGGCGTTTCTCATGATCACCCACCTGTTGGATCCGATCCCGACGGAAGCCCATGTGTTCTGGAGCCTGTGGGCGCAAAAGCCCATGTACGTGTCGACGGTGCCGAAAGGCAGCCTGTGGTTGATCGAGGACGGCACGATCCAGCTTATCGAGCGCGACGCCGCCGAAGGGTGACGGCGCCCAGCCGGACGCCGGGACAGGGGGCGAACGTGGGCTCCGCTGGCACCCGGCGGGTGATGCATACTCCGCAAACCGCCCCGGGTCCGGGGTGTAGTGGGCGTCAGGCATCAATGGAGAGCCTCATGCGACTCATGCCGCTGTTCTCGCTGCTTCTCGCAGTTCCGCTCGCGACGCTCGCCGCGGAACCGAACAGTGATCGCACCGCAATTGAAGATGTCGTCGAGCAGTTTCGGGCGTCGATCATCGAGAAAGACAAGGAGAAGTTTCTTGAGACGTTCCTGCACAACCGGGTGACCTGGCAGGCCGCCACTTCGACTGAGCGACATGCTGCCGAACTCCAGTCCGATCCGGGGGCAAGGAGGGTTTCATACCGTCCGGAAGACACCCCGGAGGCATTCATCGATGGCATCGTCAACAGCCCATCCGAGATTGAAGAAACGTTCTCCGGCGTAACGATCGACACTGATGGCATGGTGGCTTCAGTCGCCTTCAATTTCGAGTTCCTGCGTAATGGGGAAGCGATCAACACCGGCCGCGAGTATTGGCTCCTGGTCCAGACTGGAACCGGGTGGAAGATTGCGGCCGTCACGTGGTCCCGGAACACACCTTGAGGCATGGCCCGATTGATGCGTAGCCGGTCAATCAAGCCGGCATCCGTTCGACGCTCGGGGTAAATTCACCGGCAACGCCGCAGGAGTCGCAGTCATGCATCGTGCAGTGCCCTGGCTCAGAACCCTGATCTCGCTGCCACTGGGCGTGGCGGCCATCGTCATGTTCCACAAGGGTGTGGGCGTCCTCTTGCCGCGCCTGTACGGCACTGATCTTTCGAACGACCCGGACCGGCTCGCCATGCTGGGCCTGACCGTGGTCGCAGGCATCCTCGGGAGCTTCGTCGCGGCAGGCGTGGCCCGGCACCGGCTATGGCTCCACATGGGACTGTTCCTGATCGTGATGATCGCCATCGATCTTCCGGCGGTGCTCGGCTACCTGTCGCCGCAACCGCTGTGGTTCAAAGCGATGGTGATGTTGACCCTGCCGCTGCAGGCGTGGCTCGGAGGCCTGTTGGCACGCGCGGTGTTCAGAAAGGCTTACGGGCCGGCGGCCTGAGCGTTCGTTCAAGCCAGCGTCGCTTCGCGGCGCGGCGTAACCCAAGTGTCAGAGGCCCATCCATGTCCACGCAGTCGATCACCATCAGGCACCTGGAACCGGCGGACATCGCGCAGGTGCACGCGCTGTACGCGGAGCCCCATGCCTACGCGGACACGCTCCAGCTGCCGTTCCAGCCCGTGGCCGCCTGGGACCGGAAGCTGGATTGCAGCCAGCCGGGCACGGCCTGCCTGGTGGCCCTCCGCGGGGACGAGGTCGTGGGCCAGATTGGCGTCGAGGTCCATCAATCCCCCCGTCGACGCCACGTCGCGACCTTCGGCATGGGGGTGAAGGCGGCCGCGCAGGGCACGGGCGTCGGCTCCGCGCTGGTGGCGGCCGCCATTGAGCTGTGCGAGAAGTGGATGAACGTGTCGCGGATCGAGCTGGAGGTCTATACGGACAATGCGGCGGCGATTCGCCTGTACGAGAAGCACGGCTTCACGATCGAGGGCACGTGCCGCCGGTATGCGTTCCGCAACGGACAGTACGTGGACGTGCATGTCATGGCGCGGGTCGCGGCCTGAACACTGCGCAGAGCCGCGAATGCGAATTCCGATAGCGCCGTCCGGGTGGTGCATGCTTCAAGGATCGCCCTGGATAGAGCGTGTCGTTGACACCAGGCGGCCATGACATGAAAAAGTCCGAAGCGCAGTACTTCGAGATGAACCGCATCGGCTGGGACCGCCGGACGGCGGTCCACGTCGAGTCCGGGTTCTACGACGTGGACGGCTTCATGGCGGGCGCGTCGTCGCTCCGGGAAATCGAGCTGGCCGGGCTGCAGGATGTCGCGGGTAAAAGGCTGCTTCACCTGCAATGCCATTTCGGGCTGGATACGCTGTCGTGGGCCCGGCAGGGCGCCCTCTGTACGGGTGTCGACATATCCCCCGTCGCGATCCAGCAGGCGCGGGCACTGGCCGGGCAGGCCGGGCTGTCGGCCAGTTTCGTATGCGCGGACGTCTACGGGTACGCCGCCCCGTCCCCCGAATCCTTCGATATCGTGTTCACCTCGTATGGGGCGATCTGCTGGCTCCCGGACCTGGACCGTTGGGCCGATGTCGTGGCGTCGAACCTCGCCCCGGGCGGCAGGTTCTACATGGTCGAGTTCCACCCGATCCATGATCTGCTGGCCGGCTTCTCGTACTTCACCCGGTCGGAGCCTGACGTGGGCGAGGAAGGCACCTACACCGAGAACGGGGCGGATGCGGTGGCCGAGCTGGCCACCTGGGCCCACCCGATGTCCAGCGTGATCAATGCCTTGCTGGGCGTGGGCATCAGGATCGATCGGGTCAGCGAGTTTCCCTTCAGTCCCTACAACTGTTTCAAGGGCATGGTGGAGCGGACGCCTGGCCGGTTCCATCTGGAGCATCTGGGGAATGACGTGCCGATGGTCTACAGCATCAGTGGGCGGAAGGTCGCTTGAGAGCGCAGGTGGACAGAGTCGATATGACGCTGCGCGCCCTTGTGTCACATCTGTGCTGCTTTGCGTTGAGCCCCATTGCCGGGAGTCCCGCATGAGCACCACGACCATCCGCCTGCCGGACGAACTGAAGGCCCGCGTTGCCAAGGCGGCGGAGGCGGCTGGTACCACGTCGCACAACTTCATCCTGGAAGCGATCGCCGAGAAGGCGGAACTGGCCGAACGGCGCGCCGACTTCCACGCATTGGCCGAGCAGCGCTATGCGCAGTTCCTGGACACCGGTGAAAGCATCGCGTGGGAAGACGCGCGGACCTGGCTTAAGGAGCGCCTGGCGGGCAAGCGCGTGAAGCGACCTGCGGCCAGGAAGCGGGCACGCTGAGGTGGCGCGTGTCCGTTTGGTGCCTGCCGTGTTCGACGACCTGGGCCGCATCGTCGATCACCTGCACCAGCACGAGGTCGAAGACGCCGGAGCGCGCGGCGACCCGATCATCAGCGCACTCGATGTGCTTGAAGACAATCCACTGATCGGCCGCCCTGCCGGCGACGGCCGCCGCGAACTGCTGATCGGCCAGGATTCGCGGGGCGACGTGGCGTTGTACCGCTACCTGCCGGTGCTCGACACCGCGCTGGTGCTGGCGATCCGGGCGCAACGCGAGGCGGGCTACGCAGGCGACTGACGTGGCCGCGCTCGCCGCCTGGACATGGCTGCTGGCGTTTTCAGAAGCATCCGAAGCCACCCCCCACAATCCCCAAGGCAAAAAAAAAGCCCCGCGTCGCCGCGGGGCTTTCTCGTGCATCGGGTCCAACCGGACCCTGCGACCCTCAGTAGTCCTTCTGCAGGTTGAGCATCACGCCGTGGTCGTCCTGGTCGTCGCTGCCCGCTTCCGTGCGGTACTCGACGCGCGTGCTCCAGCCGCCGTCGCCATCGAAGCCCAGGCCCAGGCCGAGCATGAAGCGCGAACGGTCGAACCCGCTGGGTGACAGCGTGTAGAACGGCCCGCTGGCGAGGTCGGCGTAACGCACCAGCGCATTGCCGCCGCCTTCCAGCTCGCGCTGGTACTCCACGCGGAGCTGCGGGAGCAGCCAGCCCTGGGTGATGCGGTGGCGCCAGTCGACGCGCAGGCCGAGGTTGCCGGTGCTGCCGTCCACGTCCATCGCCTCGTAGCGCAGCGCGAGAACCGGGTGGCCGGTCTCGGTGAACGCATCCAGCGAACCGCGCGTGACATCGAAGCGGGCGTACGGGGTGAAGCGCAAGCTGCCCTCGCCGAGGTCGGCACCGACCGACACCGAGCCGAACCACTGGTCGCCGTCGCGCTGGCCGCGCACCGTGCCGGTGTCGGCGGTGAGCTGGCGGCGCATGTCGAAGTCCAGCGTCTGGTAGCCGACCAGGCCGTCGACGAACCAGTGCTCGCCCGGATGGAAACTGCCGTAGCCGACGAGGGCCTTGGCGACGCCTTCCAGGCGGCTGCCGGCGTTGCCGACCTCGTTGTCGTCGCGGCCGTAGCCAAGGCCGGCACCGAGGGTGAAGGACGGGCCAAGGTCGACGTCGAAGCCGACGCTGAGGCCGTCGCTCTCGAAGCCCACCGCGGAACCGCCCTGGCCGTCGAAGCTGCCCGAGCGGATCGAACCGCCGATCCAGGCACCGAAGCCGCGTGCGGCCTGCTGGCTGCCCAGCGGGGTCTCGTCGGCGCTGGGCGCCATGCCGGCCGGGGCCGGGATCGGCTGGGCGCAGTCGTCGCCCGGTTCGGTCACCAGCGAAGGCATGCAGCTGCGCTGCATCGCGACGCTGACGCTGCTGTCGACGCCATTGCCGCGCTGGCCCGAGTGCAGGCGCTCGAGGCGCTGCTGGAAGTTGCCGACCTGGGCGCGCGCGAAGCGGCGGGCCGACTGCAGCTGGGCGTCGACCAGGCCGCGGACTTCGGCGTCCTGGGTCGGGTCGGGCCGGTCGGTGGCCTCCAGCACATAGTCCCGCGTGCCGGTGAAGCCCAGGGCGTCGGTCGCGGTCAGTTCGAAGCTGAACTCACCGGCGGCCTGCAGGGTGCCCGACAGCGTGCCGTCGGTGGCCAGTTGCAGGCCGGCCGGCAGCGCACCGCCGGTGACCTCGAACGTGTACGGCGCGGTGCCACCCTCGGCCTGGAACACGGCGGCGTAGTCGACGCCGTAGGTGGCGGTGGGCAGGGCGTCCGGGCCGATCGCGATCGTCGGCGCGTCCACGTCCAGCGCGTAGGCCTGGGTCACGGTGCCGGCGGTGCCGGCGGTGGCGTCGGTCGCGGTCACGCTGAAGGTGAAGCGACCGGCCTCGGTCGGCGTGCCGGACAGCGTGCCGTCGGTGTTGAACGACAGGCCGGCGGGCAGGGTGCCGCTGGCCAGCGCGTAGCCGTACGGTGCGATGCCGCCTTCGGCCGCGAAGGCCTGCGTGTAGGCGACGCCCGCGGCGGCGGTCGGCAGGTCGCCGGCGGCCGGGGTCATCGCCAGCGCCGGGGCCTGCACCACCAGCTCGAAGCGGCGGGTCAGGGTGGCGCTGTTGCCGGTGGTGCTGTCGGTGACGGTCAGGGTCAGGGTGAAGGTGCCGGACTCGACCGGGCGGCCGCTGAAGGTGCGGCTGTCGCGGTCGAACTGCACGCCCTGCGGCAGGGTGCCGGTCAGGCTCACCGAATACGGCGCGATGCCGCCGTGGATCGTCAGCGCCTGGTTGAGCGGGCTGCCGGCGACGACGGCCTCGAGCACGCCCGGAGTGACGTCGAGCGCCGGCGTGGCGATCTCCAGCGCATGGACCTGCGAGCCGGTCTGGCCGTGCGCATCGGTCGCGATGACCGTGAGGCTGAAGCTGCCGGCCTCGGTCGGGGTGCCCGACAGCGTGCCGTCGGTGGCCAGCGACACGCCGCTCGGCAGGCGGCCGGCCGACACCGCGAAGGTGTACGGCGCGGTACCGCCGGTGGCCGACACGGTGGCGGCATAGGCCTGGCCAGCGGTGCCGGTGGCCAGCGTGGCCGGGTCGAGGGTGATGGTCGGGGCCGCGACCACCAGGGTGTAGCTCACGGCCACGGTGAACGGTGCGCCCACGCCGGTCGAGCCGGTATCGGTGGCGGTCACGGTGATCGGGTAGCTGCCCGGTGCGGTCGGCGCGCCCGACAGGGTGTCGCCGCTGAAGGCCATGCCGGCCGGCAGCGCACCGCCGAGGGCATAGCTGTAGGGACCGACGCCACCGCTGGCGGTGAAGGCCTGCGAGAACGCGGTGTCATAGCCGGAATTGAAGCTCGATGCGCCCGGTGCGAGGGCCAGGGCCGGGGCCATGATCTCCAGCGCATGGACCTGCGAGCCGGTCTGGCCGTGCGCGTCGGTCGCGGTGACGGTCAGGCTGAAGCTGCCGGCCTCGGTCGGGGTGCCCGACAGCGTGCCGTCGGTGGCCAGCGACACGCCGGCCGGCAGGCGGCCGGCCGACACCGCGAAGGTGTACGGCGCAGTACCGCCGGCGGCCGACACGGTGGCGGCATAGGCCTGGCCGGCGGTGCCGGCGGCCAGCGTGGCCGGGTCGAGGGTGATGGTTGGAGCCGCGACCACCAGGGTGTAGCTCACGGCCACGGTGAACGGTGCGCCGACGCCGGTCGAGCCGGTATCGGTGGCGGTCACGGTGATCGGGTAGCTGCCCGGTGCGGTCGGCGCGCCCGACAGGGTGTCACCGCTGAAGGCCATGCCGGCCGGCAGCGCACCGCTGAGCGCATAGCTGTACGGACCGACGCCGCCCGTGGCGGTGAAGGCCTGCGAGAACGCGGTGTCGTAACCGGCGTTGAAGCTCGACGCGCCCGGCGCGAGGGCCAGCGACGGGGCGGACACCTCGAGGGTGAACGCGCCGGTACCGGTGAACGGCCCGTCGCCGGTGCTCGAATCGGCCGCCGAGGCGACCAGGCCGAAGTTGCCGGCCTCGGTCGGGGTGCCGGACACGGTGGCGCTGGTCGCGGTGGTGGCCGTGACCGACAGGCCGGCGGGCAGGCCGCTGACCTGGAAGCCGGAGAACGGCGCGCGGCCGCCCGCCCAGGTGAAGGTCTGGGTGTAAGGAATACCGGCCTGTGCGGCCAGGCCGCTGCCCGCGGTGACGGAGATCACCGGGCCGCCGACCGTGATCGACACCGTGGCCGGGGCCGAGGTGCCCCCATCGTTGGTCGCGGTGAAGCTGAAGCTGTCACTGCCGGCAAAGCCGGTCGACGGCGTGTAGGTGGCCGTCGTCCCGGACAGCGAAACCGTGCCGTGCGCCGGCGCGGTGGCGATCGCCACGGTGTCGACGACGCCATCGATATCCAGCGCGATCACGCCCGATACGTCGTAGGGCACCGTGGTGGTGCTGTCATGGGCGACCGGCACCGCGTTGGTGATCGAGACCGAGTAGGCCTGCGAACCCGTGAACGGACCGCTGCCGGTGCTGTTGTCGGTGGCGGTGACGGTGAAGTTGAAGGTGCCGGCGGCCGTGGGCGAGCCGCCGAGCGCGCCCCCGCTGGAGAGCGAGAGGCCGGGCGGCAGCAGGCCTGCGGTCACGGCGAAGGCATGCGGGGCGGTCCCCCCGCTGGCCGTCATCGACGCCGTGTAGGCGGTGCCCACCGTGCCCGTTGCCAACGTGGCCGGCTGCACCGCGATGAGCGGCGCATCGACCGTCAGCGAGTAGGCGCGGCTGCCCGTGTTCGGGGCCGGGGCGGTGACGCTGTCGGTGGCGGTCACGGTGAAGTTGAAGGTGCCGCCCGCGGTCGCGGTGCCACTGAGCACGCCGCTGGTGTCCAGCACGAGGCCCGCGGGCAACGCGCCGGCGGTGATCGCGAAGCTGTACGGCGCGACGCCGCCGCTGACACTGAGCGCCTGGCTGTAGCCGACGCCGACGGTCGTGCCCGGCAGCGTGGTCGGGGCAAGCGACATCGGCGCAGACGGGGTGACGGCGTTCGACGCGGCGGATGCCAGGCCGTTGCCGGCGCTGTTGCTGGCTTGCACCGTGAAGGTATAGGTCTCGCCGTTGGTCAGGCCGGTGACGGTGAGCGGGCTGCCCGCGCCGGTGGCCAGGATGGCGCCCGGGCTCGAGATGACCGTGTACGAGGTGATCGCCGCGCCGCCGTTGGAGGCGGGCGGGGTGAACGTGACCGTGGCCTCGCCATCGCCGGCCGTCGCGGTGCCGATGATCGTGACGCCCGGCACGACCGCGTCCACGTTGAACGACTGGTTCACCACCGGGGCCGGCGCATGGGTCGCGTCGCCCGGCTGCTCCGCACGGATGGTGCAGGTGCCTGCGCTGTAGAACGTCAGCGCGCCGCCCGTGGTGATCGTGCAGATGCCCGGGGTGGCCGACGAGAAGAAGACGGTCAGGCCCGAGCTGGCGCTGGCGCTCAGCGTCGGCGTGGTGCCGAAGTCCTGCGCGCCCGGGTTGTCGAAGGTGATGGTCTGCGGGGTGAGGTCGTCGTTGAGGATGGTGACGGTCGCGGTGTTGTCGGCGATCGTCGCGTTCGCCGGTCCGGACAGGGTGACGTAGAACGTCTCGTCGCTCTCATGCACGGTGTCGCCGTTCACGAGCGCGGTGATCGTGTCCGTCGTCTGTCCCGGGGCGAAACTCAGCACGCCGCTGAAGCCGACGTAGTCGTCCCCGGCCCACGCGGTGTCGTTGCTGCCCGCGTAGTTGACCGTCACGACCTGGCCGCTGGGGGCGGACAGGCGCACGGTGACGTTCACCGGCGTGGTGCCGGCGTGGCCTTCGATCACGCTGGTATCGTCGATCGACACGCTCGGAAGGGGATCGTCGTTGGTGATCGTGCCCCGGCCCTGGCTGTCCCAGATCGTCGCGCCCGTGGCGTTGCTGATGTTGACGAGGAACGCTTCGTCGGCTTCGTTCAAGGTATCGCCGTTGGCCAGCACGGTGAAGGTGCCGCTGGTACTGCCCGCCGGAATGGACATGCCGGTCTGGGTGTTTGCCACGTAATCGCTGCCCGCGCGCGCGGCGCTGTCCGCTGTCGTGATGTCGAAGGAGACGCCACCGGCCGGCGCAGGCGCATCCAGGGTCACGGTGAACGTAAAGGGTGTGGTGCCGGCATTGCCTTCGGTCCCCGTCACGTCGTCGATCGTCAGGCGTGGCAGCGGCTGCGCGTCGTCGTTGACGATGGTGCCGGTGGCGCTGGAGAACGGACCGGTCCCGTAGCCGGTGCCCGGCGTCACGGTGAGCACGACGGTTTCGTCGGGCTCGTAGGTCGCATCACCGATCGGGTTGATGACGACTTCCCAGTTCATCGCACCCAGCGGCAGCGTGACCGTGCCGCTGGGCGGCGCGTAGTCGCTGCCTGCGGTGGCGGTGCCGCCCAGGCTGTAGTTCAAGGTGACGGGAGTGGCCGCCAGCTTGTCCAGGCCGACCTGGAATCGCAGCGGCTGGCCGCCGTTCTCGGTGACGCTCGACACCATCGCGAAGGCCTGCGCCTGCGGGGGCGTGTTGCCGTAGGGGACCACGTAGCGATTGATCTGTCCGCTGCGCGGAACGCCGTTGCTGGTCGCCGTGAAGCCACCGAACATGTCGATGCCCCAGGTGTCCGAGGCAGTCGTGACGTAGGTGAACGTACAGGTGGTGCTGCCGCCCGGATCCAGCGGCAGGCCCGCGCAGTTCAGCGGCCCCACGGTGCGGCTCATGTTCTGGAGGACGATCGCGCTGGTCACCGCGTTCGAGCTGCCGAACGTGGCCTGGAAGGTGATCGTCTGGCCGGGCCCGGTGTAGTAGCCGGGCGACGCGCCGGTGATCGTCATCACCTGGGCCGTGGCCGGCGAGGCCAGGCCAAGGCCGGCGAGCAGCAGCAGCGCCGCCGAAGCGAGCCTGTGCGACACGCGGGACTTGGGCTCGGTGCCACCGGCGCGCGAACGCACACCGCCGGCGTCGCCCTTCCGGGCGCGCAACGTCTTCAAGAACATCTGGATCCCCTGTGATGTGGCGGCAGCAACCGATCCGGTTGTGCCGATACTGCCCCCTCATGGTGGCAGATCAGGGAACTGTGAGCCAGTGCCGGTTTTGGCGGTTGCAACCCGCGCCATCGCGCGGGTCGCCCCGGTTGGGCTTGGGGAGACTCAGCCCCGTTCGCGTTCGATCGCGCGCCAGCCGATGTCGTGGCGGTGGAATTCGCCGTGCCAGGAGATGCCGGCGACTTCGGCATAGGCGTTCTTCTGGGCTTCGGCGACGGTATCGCCCAGCGCGCAGACGCAGAGCACGCGGCCGCCGGCGGTGACGACGTGGTCGCCTTCCAGCTTCGTGCCGGCATGGAACACTTTGGCGCCCTCGACGTCCGGTGTGTCCCAACTGCCGATGGTGTCGCCGGTGCGCGGCTTGTTCGGGTAGCCCTCGGCCGCCATCACCACGCCGAGCGAGGCGCGCGGGTCCCAGTCGACCTCACGGCCGGCGAGTGCGCCGTCGATCGCGGCCTCGACCAGCTCGGCCAGGTCGGAGCGCAGGCGCAGCATGATCGGCTGGGTCTCCGGGTCGCCGAAGCGCACGTTGAACTCGATGACCTTCGGAGCGCCATCCTTGTCGATCATCAGGCCCGCGTAGAGGAAGCCGGTGAACGGCGCGCCGTCGGTCGCCATGCCGCGCACGGTCGGCTCGATCACCTCGCGCATGATGCGGTCGTGGATTTCGGGCGTGACCACCGGCGCGGGCGAGTAGGCGCCCATGCCTCCGGTGTTCGGGCCGGTGTCGCCGTCGCCGACGCGCTTGTGGTCCTGGCTGGTGGCCATCGGCAGGGCGGTGTGGCCGTCGACCATGGCGATGAAGCTCGCCTCTTCGCCATCAAGGAACTCCTCGATCACGACGCGCGCGCCGGCCTGGCCGAATGCGTATTCGGACAGCATGTCGGTGACGGCGGCTTCGGCCTCGGCCTCGCTCATGGCGACGATCACGCCCTTGCCGGCGGCCAGGCCGTCGGCCTTGATCACGATCGGCGCGCCCTTCTCGCGGATGTATTCCAGTGCGTCCTCGGCCTGGGTGAACACCGCGTAGTGCGCGGTCGGGATGCCGTGGCGGGCAAGGAAATCCTTGGCGAAGGCCTTGCTGCCTTCGAGCTGTGCGGCGGCGGCGGTCGGTCCGAAGATGCGCATCCCGGCCTCGCGGAAGCGATCGACCACGCCCGCGACCAGCGGGACTTCGGGGCCGACCACGGTCAGGCCGATGCCCTCGTCGCGGGCCAGTGACAGCAGGCCCTCGAGGTCGGTCGCGGCGACGTCGACGTTGCGGCAGCCGGTCTCGGTGGCGGTGCCGGCGTTGCCGGGGGCCACCAGCACTTCGTCGACGCGCGGCGACTGCGCCAGCTTCCAGGCGAGGGCGTGCTCGCGGCCGCCGGAACCGATCACAAGGACTTTCATGGGCACTCCTGGCCTGGACGTGTAACTGGGAACACGGATTTTACGGGAGGTTGCGGAAACGGCGCATCGCGGGCCGATCCGGGGCGCACTGTTACCATCGACCGCGTTGCCCGTGGGGCGCAGGCCGGTACGTGCGGACGATGGATGCAGTGCTCGACGTGATCGAGGCGGTGCTGGCGCCGGTGATCGGTGCCATCAACGGGGTGCTGTGGGGCTACGTGCTGGTCTATGGCCTGCTCGCGGTCGGCCTGTACTTCACCCTGCGCCTGCGCGGCCTGCAGCTGCGGTTGTTCCCGCACATGCTGGCGCTGGTGGCACGCGGCACCCATGCGGATGCCAGCGGCATCTCGCCGTTCCAGGCGCTGTGCACCAGCCTGGCGGCGCGGGTCGGCACCGGCAACCTGGCGGGCGTGGCGATCGCGCTGGGGCTGGGCGGCCCGGGCGCGCTGTTCTGGATGTGGTGCACGGCGGTCGTCGGCATGGCCACGGCCTATGCCGAGAGCGCGCTCGCGCAGCTGTACAAGGAGCGCGGCGAGGACGGCCAGTTCCGCGGTGGCCCGTCCTACTACATGACGCGCGGCCTCGGCCATCGTTGGATGGGCGTGGCCTTCGCACTGGCGCTGCTGCTCAGCTACGGGCTGATCTTCTCCAGCGTGCACGCCAACGCCATGGCACAAGCGCTGGACGGTGCGTTCGGGCTGGGGCGCGCGACGGTGGCGACCGGGCTGGTGCTGCTGGCGGCGGCGGTGATCTTCGGTGGCCTGCGTTCGGTCGCCCGTTTTGCGCAGTGGGTGGTGCCCTTCATGGCGATCGCCTACCTGTTGCTGGCGGGCTGGGTGCTGGTGACGCGCCTGCCACAGGTGCCCGAAGTGCTCATGCTGGTGGTGCGCAGCGCGTTCGGCCTCGACGCCGCCGCGGGCGGCCTGCTCGGGGCGCTGAGCGTGGCCATGCTGCAGGGCGTGAAGCGCGGTCTGTATTCGAACGAGGCCGGCATGGGCAGCGCACCGAACGTGGCCGCCGCGGTGACGCCGGTGCCGCACCATCCGGCCAGCCAGGGGCTGGTGCAGGGGCTGGGGGTGTTCATCGACACCCTGCTGCTGTGCACGGCCACGGGCGTGATCATCCTGCTGGCGGGCGTCGGCGCGGAGGGCGACGGCGTGCAGGTCACGCAGGCGGCGATGACGGTGTTCCTCGGCGACTGGGGCGCGGGCTTCGTCGCGGTGGCGATGTTCTTCTTCGCCTTCACCACCATCCTGGGCAACTATTCCTACGCCGAGGCCAATCTGGTCTACCTCGGCGGCGGGCGCGGCAGCCTGCTCGCGCTGCGGCTGGCGACGCTGGCGGTGATCGTCTGGGGCGTGTATTCGAAGGTGCAGTTGGTGTGGGACGCGGCCGACGCGTCGATGGCGATCATGGCGACGATCAACCTGGTCGCGATCGTGCTGCTGTCGGGCGTGGTGGTGCGGCTGACCCGCGACTACGAGCGGCAGCTGAAGGGCGGCGCCGCGCCGCGCTTCGTCATCGGCGAGCACCCCGGCCTGGCGCGCGGGGTGGACGGCGAGATCTGGCGCTGAGGTTCAGCGCCCCTGGCGTCGGTGGTGCAGCGCGCGGGTGGTGACCACCGCCAGCGTCACCACGGTCAGCGGGATCACGAACCAGGTCATGGCGTGGCTGAAGCCGTCCAGCGCGGCGTGGCCGGTGCTGTCCAGCAGCAGGTAGGTCGCGTAGGCGACGTAGTAGCCGAGGAACAGCGCGCCTTCCCAGCGGGCGATCAGGTGCCCGGTGAAGAAGATCGGCAGGCAGGCGACCGCGGTGGCGACCATCACCGGCAGGTCGAAGTGCAGCGCGGCGCGGCTGACGTCGATGCCGGTCGGCGAGACCAGCGCGGTCGCGCCCAGCACCAGCAGCAGGTTGTAGATGCCGCTGCCGATCACGTTGCCGGCGGCGATGTCGCGCTCACCGCGCAGCGTGGCGAGGATGGAGGTGGCGATCTCCGGCAGCGAGGTGCCGATGGCGATCACGGTCAGCCCGATCACCAGCTCGCTGATGCCCATCGCCTGCGCGATGGTGACCGCCGAGTCGACCAGCCAGCGCGCACCCAGCACCAGCAGGCCCAGGCCGACCACCAGCATGCCGATGTTGAACCACAGCGGGCGCTTGGGCGGTGCGGGCGCGGCATCGCCGGCGTCCTTCTCGCGCCGGGCCAGCCACACCAGCAGGACGGTGTAGGTGACACCACCGACGACGAGCAGGGCGCCATTGGCGCGCGAGAGTTCGCCGTCGGCCGCCATCAGCCAGGCCAGCGCGGACACGCCGACCAGGACCGGCACGTCGAGCCAGATCAACTGGCGCGCGACCACCAGCGGCACGATCAGCGCCGAGATGCCCAGCACCAGCAGCACGTTGACGATGTTGCTGCCGACCACGTTGCCCAGCGCGATGTCGGGCGAGCCCTGCAACGCCGCGCCGATGCTGATCGCCAGTTCCGGCGAACTCGTGCCCATGGCGACCACGGTCAGGCCGACCACCAGCGACGACAGCCCGGTGGCCAGCGCGATCCGCGAGGCCCCGCGCACCAGCAGTTCGGCACCGCCGACCAGGACGACCAGGCCGGCCAGCAGCCAGAAAACAACGGAGATATCCATGCTCGACATCATGACCGAGTTGAGCCCCCTGAGTCAGGGCTGACGTTCACCAAGCGCCGCTTGGTGAACCCCAAAATCCGCGGTGCGGATTTCGGGCCCCGTCAAGGCGGCTCCAGACCCCCATTCGCACCTGCGGTGCGAATCGCCCCCTGACTCAGGGGGCAATGCAGCCGGACGTGTCATCGACCCTGCAGGCATCAATGCCTGAAGTGGCGAACGCCGGTGAACACCATCGCGATGCCGTGTTCGTCGGCGGCGGCAATCACTTCGTTGTCGCGCATCGAACCGCCCGGCTGGATCACCGCCTTGATGCCGGCGGCGGCGGCGGCGTCGATGCCGTCGCGGAACGGGAAGAACGCATCCGAGGCCATCACCGAGCCCTCGACGACCAGGTCGGCGTCGGCGGCCTTGATGCCGGCGATGCGCGCGGAATAAACCCGGCTCATCTGGCCGGCGCCGACACCGATGGTGCGGTGGTCCTTCGCATAGACGATCGCGTTCGACTTGACGAACTTGGCGACCTTCCAGGCGAACAGCAGGTCCTCGAACTGCGCGTCGGTCGGTGCGAGCTTCGTCACCACCTTGAGCTCATCGCGGGTGACCACGCGGGCATCGGCGGTCTGCATCAGCAGGCCGGAGCCGATCCGCTTGGTGTCGATGAAGCCCGGCGACGGCGGCGCCAGCGGAATGCGCAGCACGCGCACGTTGGCCTTCTTCTTCGCGTAGGCCAGCGCCTCGGCGTCGTAGTCGGGGGCGATCAGCACCTCGACGAACTGGCGGTCGAGGATGGCCTTGCAGGTCGCGCCATCGAGCGGCGTGTTGAAGGCGAGGATGCCGCCGAACGCGCTGGTCGGATCGGTGGCGTAGGCGAGCTCGTAGGCATCGCCACAGGCCACGCCCACCGCGACGCCGCAGGGGTTGGCGTGCTTGACGATCACGCAGGCCGGCGCGTCGAACTGGCGTACACACTCCCAGGCCGCGTCGCTGTCGGCGATGTTGTTGTAGCTCAGCTCCTTCCCCTGCAGCTGCTCGAAGGTCGCCAGCGAGCCGGGCGCCGGGTACAGGTCGCGGTAGAACGCCGCCTGCTGGTGCGGGTTCTCGCCGTAGCGCAGGTCCATGACCTTCACGAAGCTGCCGTTGGCCTGGGTCGAGAACGCCGTGCGCGATGGCAGGTCGCCCGAGGTGTCGGTGACCGAGGACAGGTAGTTGCTGATCGCGGCGTCGTACTGGGCCACGCGGTTGAAGGCGGCGACCGACAGTTCGAAGCGCTTCTCAGCCGACAGCGCGCCGCCGTTGGCCTTGAGCGCGTCCAGCAGCGACGCGTACTGGGCCGGATCGGTGGCGACGGCGACGCGGGCGAAGTTCTTCGCCGCGCTGCGCAGCATGGCGGGGCCGCCGATGTCGATGTTCTCGACCGCGTCGGCCAGCGTGCAGTCGGCGCGCATCGTGACGGACTCGAACGGGTAGAGGTTCAGCACCAGCAGGTCGATGGCACCGATGCCGTGCTCGGCCATGACCGCGTCGTCGGTACCGGCGCGGCCCAGCAGGCCACCGTGCACGAGCGGGTGCAGCGTCTTGACGCGGCCGTCCATCATTTCCGGGAAGCCGGTGACGTCGCTGACGTCCTTCACCGCCAGGCCGGCGTCGCGGATCGCCTTCGCGGTGCCGCCGGTCGACAGCAGTTCGACGCCCAGGCCCGCGAGGGCGGTGGCGAGTTCGATCAGGCCGGTCTTGTCGGACACGGACAGCAGGGCGCGGCGGATCGTTACGGCGCCGGGAGTCTGGGCAGCGGTCATCGGGATGCGGGTGCGGGACGAGGGGAGCCGGCGATTATACCGGGGCCCCTGCATCCGTTCCCGATGGCGGCGGCGTGGCACCCGGCCACGCGCGGGGCGGGTCAGGCCAGGCCGTACTCGCGCAGCTTCTTGCGCAGCGTCGCGCGGTGGATGCCGAGCATCGCCGCGGCGCGGCTCTGGTTGCCTTCGCAGTGCTGCATCACCTCGGCGAGCAACGGGATCTCGAGTTCGCGCAGGGCGATCTCGTAGAGGTTCTCGGTGTCGCACCCGTCCAGGTCGCCGAGGAAGCGTCGGATGGACGTCGCCACGTGGTCGCGCAAGGGCACGCGCGGGCCGGAGCGGGCGGTATCGGTGGTTCGGTCGGTGGCAGCGTTCAAATCGGGTCCCCTGTACGACGGCCCGTCCGGAGTCACCCGGCACGGCGTGCAGTGGGGCAAAGGACGGACGAAGCAGTCTAGCGCGAGTGTCCCGGCCGAAATACAGCAGGGGTTCACATTCGGGGCAGCGTGTCAGCGGAACTCGAAGGTATAGGCCACGATGTGGGCGGCCGGCTCCACCACTTCGAAGGCGACGGTCGTGCTCTGTTCCGGGGCGAGGGTGCCCTGGGCCTCCCCGGGACGGTACTCGTCCGGCTTGAAGGCACGCTGGCCGGCCTGCCGGCCGTCGGCGTCGGACAGGCTCAGGACCAGGGTCGGCCAGGCCTGCGGCCAGCGCGCATCGTTGCGGAAACTGGCATTGATCCTCAGCAGGCCGGGTTGGCCGGGGACGGGTCGCACGCTGCGGTCGAGCATGGTGAATGCCTCTGGCTCGTGCCAGGGCGGCAGCGTGCAGCGAAAAACCGTGCAGGTGGCCAGCAGCAGTGGGCGCCAGCCGGCGCGCGCGGCCAGTTCGGCGCGCTGTGCGAGCAGCAGTTGCAGGGCGAGCAGCAGGGCAAGCGTGCCCAGCGCCAGCCAGGCCGGCCAACGCGGGGAGGTGGCGAGCGGGTCGATGCGGACCCGGGTGAAGCTGGGGCCTCCGCGTCGCGGTGGAGGCGCGCTGGACCGGCTGTCCGGGGGCGGCGGTGCTTCCGCGGACGGCGGTGCCACGCGGTCAGGGGCGGCAGCGGGCGCGTCGGGGGCCGATCCCGATACCGGATCGCCGTGGGGCACCGGCGTGGACTCGGGCGCGGTGTCATCCGTCATGCGCTGGCATCGCGGGCAGCGCGCCGCGTCGGCACCGGAGGCCTGCGCGATCAGGAAGCCACAGTGAGGGCAGGGAACGAACATGGGGTCGAGTGTAAGCAACCGGAGCCGCGCTGCGGAACCGCAGGCCGTGGTTCAGCCCCGGCGGACCCCGGTGACGCGGATCCAGTCCTCGAGCCGTTCCGCCCGCAGGTCGTCGAAGCGCGCGGCATAGACGGCGATGACGTCGTCCTCCTGGCCCGCGAGGATGCCGGACAGTGCCAGTTGGCCACCGGGCGCCACCTGTTCGCCGATGACGTCGGCCAGTTCGATCAGCGCCGAGGCGAGGATGTTCGCGACCACGACCGGGTAGGTCCCGGTCGGGGCGTCGCCGGGCAGGTGCACCGACATCCGGTCCTCGACACCATTGCGCTGCGCGTTGTCCAGCGTCGCCGCGACCGCCTGCGGGTCGTTGTCGATGCCGACCGCGCGCACCGCACCGAGCTTCAGCGCGGCGAGCGCCAGGATGCCCGAGCCGCAGCCGAAGTCGAGGACATCGCGACCGGCGACCTGGCCCTCCCCGGCCAGGGCGTCCAGCCACTGCAGGCACAGCGCGGTGGTCGGGTGCGTGCCCGAACCGAACGCGAGCCCCGGATCGAGGCGCACCACCGCGGCGTCGTCGGCGTCGGCGCCCTCGGGCAGCGCATGGTTCCACGGCACGATCCAGGTCCGCGCGCCGAATTTCAGCGGCGCGTACTGGTCCATCCATGCGCGCTCCCAATCCTGGTCCTCGACCTCGCGGAAGCGCGCGCGCGACCAGTCGAGGCCTTCGTCGTGCGCGGCCAGCGCATGCAACAGCAGTTCGGACGGCGTATCGCCGGGGAACAGCGCGGTCAGCACCATCTCGCCCCATAGCGGGGTCTGGCCGACGCCCGGCTCGAAGATCGCCTGCTCGTCCGGCGCGTCGGCATGGGCATCGGCCAGCGTCACCGCGAGCGCGCCGACGTCCTCCAGCGCGCGCTCGTAGCGCGGCTGCTGGGCTTCGGTGCAGGGCAGGGTGAGTTCGAGGAAGGGCATGGCGTCAGACGATCGACAGCGCCTTTTCCTTCTGCTCCTTCAGGCGCTTTTCCAGGTAATGGATGTTCTGGCCACCCTGCTGGAACCCGAGGTCGGCGAGGATGCGCTGCTGCAGCGGGATGTTGGTCTTGATGCCGTCGACGACCATCTCGCTCAGCGCCACGCGCATGCGCGCGATCGCGGTCTCGCGGTCGGGCCCGTGCACGATCAGCTTGCCGATCATCGAGTCGTAGTTCGGCGGCACGCGGTAGCCTTCGTAGATATGGCTGTCGACGCGCACGCCCGGGCCGCCCGGCGCGTGGAAGTGCTGGATCAGGCCAGGGCTCGGCAGGAAGCTCTCCGGGTCCTCGGCATTGATGCGGCACTCGATCGCATGGCCTTCCAGCACGATGTCGTCCTGGGTCAGGCTGAGTGTGTTGCCCGCGGCGATGTTGAGCTGCTCGCGGATCAGGTCGACGCCGGTGACCATCTCGGTGACCGGGTGCTCGACCTGGATGCGGGTGTTCATTTCGATGAAGTAGAAGCGGCCGTTCTCGTACAGGAACTCGAACGTGCCGGCGCCGCGGTAGCCGATGCGGATGCAGGCCTCGACGCAGACCTTGCCGATCTCCGCGCGCTGTTCGGGCGTGATGCCCGGCGCCGGGGCCTCCTCGACGACCTTCTGGTGGCGGCGCTGCATCGAGCAGTCGCGCTCGCCCAGGTGGATCGCGTTGCCCTGGCCGTCGGCCAGTACCTGGATTTCCACGTGGCGCGGGTTCTCCAGGAACTTCTCCATGTAGACCATGTCGTTGCCGAACGCCGCCTTGGCCTCGGTCTTGGTGGTCTGCACGGCGTTGTGCAGGTGCGCCTCGGTGTGGACCACGCGCATGCCGCGCCCGCCGCCGCCACCCGCCGCCTTGACGATGACCGGGTAGCCGATTTCGCGCGCGATCTTCGCGTTGGTGTCGGCGTCGTCGCCGAGCGGACCGCCGCTGCCGGGCACGCAGGGCACGCCGGCCTCCTTCATCGCGCGGATCGCCTCGACCTTGTCGCCCATCAGGCGGATGGTCTCGGCCTTGGGGCCGATGAAGACGAAGCCCGATTCCTCCACGCGCTCGGCGAAGTCGGCGTTCTCCGACAGGAAGCCGTAACCGGGATGGATGGCCTGGGCGTCGGTGACCTCGGCGGCGGCGATGATCTGCGCCATGTTGAGGTAGCTCTCCGGCGAGGGCGCCGGCCCGATGCAGACCGACTCGTCGGCCATGGCCACGTGCTTGAGGTTGCGGTCGACGGTGGAGTGCACCGCGACCGTGCGGATGCCCAGGGCGTGGCACGCGCGCAGGACGCGCAGCGCGATCTCACCCCGGTTGGCGATTACGACCTTGTCCAGCATCGGCCCGGCCTCAGGCGATCACGAACAGCGGCTGGTCGAACTCGACCGGCTGGCCGTTCTCGACCAGGATCTTGACGACGGTGCCGGCCACGTCGGCCTCGATCGGGTTGAACATCTTCATCGCCTCGATGATGCCGAGGGTCTCGCCCGCGCCGATGCTCTGGCCGGCGCTGACGAAGGCGGGCTTGTCCGGGGCCGGGGACGCATAGAAGGTCCCGACCATCGGCGAGCGGACCACGTGCCCGTCCGGCAGCGCCTCGCCGGCCGGCTCCGCGGCGGGGGCGCCCATGGGCGCGGCAGCTGGGGCGGCCGGGACGTGGACGGTGTGCGGTACCGGCGCGGCCATGGGCACGCCGCCCTTCGGCGTGCGCGCCAGACGGACGGACTCTTCGCCTTCCTTGATCTCGATCTCGGCGAGGTTGGATTCCTCGAGCAGGTCGATGAGTTTCTTGATCTTTCGCAGGTCCATGGATCGGGCCTCTCTGGGTTGTCGGGTGCCCCGGCCGGGGCAGGATTCAGTGCGCCTGGACGGCGTCGAGCCGGCGCAGGGCGGCGTCCAGTGCGTAGCGATAGCTGTCCGCGCCGAAGCCACAGACCACGCCGGTGGCGAGGTCGGAGAAATAGCTGGTGTGCCGGAACGGCTCCCGCGCATGCGGGTTTGACAGGTGGATCTCGATGAAGGGGATCGACACTGCCGCCAGCGCATCGCGCAGGGCGACCGAGGTGTGGGTGAAGGCGGCCGGGTTGAGCAGGATGAAGTCGACCTGGCCGCGCGCGGCCTGCACGCGGTCTACCAGGGCATGCTCGGCATTGGACTGGAAGCTTTCCAGCCGGTGCCCGGCCGCCTCGGCCCGGCGGGCGAGGTCGGCATCGATCTCGGCGAGCGTGGTGGCGCCGTAGATGCCGGGCTCGCGGGTGCCGAGCAGGTTGAGGTTGGGGCCGTGCAGGGCCAGCAGGTGTGCCATTCGGGCCGTGTTCGCCTTCGAAGGCCGGGAGTGTGCGCGATGGCCGGACCGCTGTCTAGGAGTTCGCCGCAAAATCGACGAAGTTGTCGTGTTTTAAGCGAACGTTTGAATTTGTCGAAGCGGGCGGGAGATGGCACCCGGCCCCTTGGCAGCGGGGGTCAATCCGCCCAGTCCTCGATTTCGCCGGCTTGGAACGGCCCCACTTTCTGCTTCAGCAGCCGTCCGTCGGCCGAGACCAGTACCGAGTAGGGGAGCACGCCCCGCGGGTTGCCGAGCTGGACGCTGCTGTCGCGCGGTCCCGCCTGGTCGAGCAGCGTGGGGTAGTCGATGGGCACGCGCTCAAGGAAGGTACGCACCGCTTCGGCGTCGTCCAGTGCAATCCCGAGCACGCGGGTGCCGGCGTCGCCCTGCGCGGTCGCGTACCGGTTGAGCTCCGGCATCTCTTCGATGCAGGGGCCGCACCAGCTCGCCCAGAAGTTGATGAGGGTGGGACGGCCCGCCAGGTCATCCGGCAGGGCCACCGGTGTCCCGTCGAGGTCGGGCAGCCGGATCGAAGGAATCCGCTCACCCTGTTCCGCGATGACCAGGCCCTCTGGCGCCGGCGGTGCCGAAGCCGAGAGCGCGCCCTGCAGCGCACGCTGCCCCAGGTCCGTCCGCAGCAGCGGCCCCGGGCCGCCCAGCCACAACCCGACCCCGGCGCCCAGCACCGCACCGCCCAGTGCGACGGCGAGGACGTGGCGGACCTTCATCGCGCCGCGTCCTCGAGCGCCTCGCGGGCGATGTCGGGCGTGAGCACCGTCGGCAGCACCCGGCCCTCGCCTCCGTTCGCGGGGAACACCACGTACAAGGGCACGCCCACGGCTTCGTAGCGCTGCAGGAAAGCGGTGATCCCGGGATCGACGTCGGTCCAGTCGCCGACCATGTAGACCGCGTCCGCGGCATCCAGTGCGTCCCGGAAGCCGTCCCCGGCGAACACCGCTTTCTCGTTGGCCTTGCAGGTCACGCACCAGTCGGCCGTCATGTTGACGAACACCGGCCGGCCGGCGGCGCGCAGGTCGGCGAGACGCTGCTCCGAATAGGCCACCGCGGCGAGGGCCTGGTGCGTGCCCGTGTCCATGCCCGGCGTGCGATCGGGGCGGGGCAGGGCGTGGATGCGGGCGAGCGGCCAGGCCAGGGCGAACAGGGCGAGGCCGGCCGCCACCAGGCCCCAGGCGCGGCCGCCCGAGCGGTGCCGGCTCCAGGCCCAGGCCGCGAACGCGGCCAGCGTGGCGGCGACCAGCCACAGGCCCACGGCATCGGCGCCGCGTTGCTTCGCCAGCACCCAGACCAGCCATGCGGCGGTCAGGTAGAGCGGAAACGCCAGCAGTTGCTTGAGCGTCTCCATCCATGCCCCGGGTCGCGGCAGGCGCCGCGCCAACGCCGGCACGAAGCCGATCAGGAGGAAGGGCAGGGCGAGGCCGAGTCCGAGTGCGACGAACACGAGCAGGGCGGTGAGCGTCTCGGCCGTGAAGGCCCAGGCAAGCGCGGCCCCCATGAACGGCGCGGTGCACGGCGTGGCGACCACCACGGCGAGGACCCCGGTGAAAAAGTCACCCACGGGCCCCTGCCGGGTGGTGAGACCGTGGCCCACGCCGGTCCAGGCGCCGCCGACGTGCCAGACCCCGGACAGGCTCAGGCCCAGTCCGAACATCAGCAGGCCGAGCGCGGCGACGACCAGCGGTTGCTGCAGCTGGAATCCCCAGCCCAGCGCCAGGCCGGCCTCGCGCAGTGCCAGGGCGAGCGCGCCGAGGGCGGCGAAACTGATCACGACGCCGGTCGTGTACCACAAGGCGCTGCGCCGCGTGGTGCCCGGACTGCCGGCGGTGCTGGCCAGGGACAGCGCCTTCAGCGACAGGACTGGCAGCACGCAGGGCATCAGGTTGAGGATCAGGCCGCCCCCCAGTGCCAACAGGAGGGCCGTCGCGAGGTTCAGGCGGGTATGCCTGGCGGGCACGCTGTCCGCGGAGGCGCCGGCGGGAAGGGGCGAGGCGACGGGCCGGGGCGTCGGGGTGCTGCTGGCGGCATCGCCGGTGGCATCGACCCCTGCGTCAGCGTCAACGTCCGGGTTCCGGGCATCGGCAGGCGGTGCCTCCGGATCCGTGGATTCGTCCGGCGACGGGGGGGGCGTTGCATCGTCGCCCGCTTTGGCCGGCGGGGGCGTCGCGGACGACGCGGGCAGCGGTTCGGCGGCCGGCAGCGACAGCCCAAGCTGACGCGTCATCAGCGGGTAGCAGATGCCGCCGTCCTGGCAGCCCTGGAATTCCACGGTGAGGGTCGCGGCGGTGGCCGCCCCTGCCTCGCGCCGCAAGGGAACGCGCGCCGCGACCGGGTCGAAGAACACGCTGACGGTGCCGAAGTGTTCGTCGTGATACGGGCGTGCTTCCGGCCATTCCGCGCGCCCCGTCTGCATGCCCTCGGCCTCGATGGCGAACGCGGTCTTGTCGCGATAGAGGTAATAACCGGGGGCGACATCGAACTGGACACGCACGTGGCGCGCATCCTGGACAGTGGCTGTCACGCCAAACGCCTGCTCGGCGGGCAGCGGGCGGGGCAGTCCGGATGCGGTCGTCGCTGGCAGGAGGGGGTTGCCGGCCGGGGCCACGTTGGAGCTGCCGGCGGCGCTGCCCGGCAGCCGCAGGCCGCCGGGATTGGGGGTGGGCGCAGGCATTGAAGCGTCGGCTGCCGCCGGCAGGGTCACGCTCAGTTCGCGTGTCTGCGGCGGATAGCAGATGCCGAGGTCGGCGCAGCCCTGGTACTTGACCTTCAGGGTCACGGTCCCCACGCCGGCTCGCCCCGGCAGGATCGCGGTCAGGTGCTGGCGGTAGGTCTCGACGTCGCCGAAGAACTCATCGGTGTAGGCCTTGCCCGGTGGCAACCGCAGCGCGCCCTGGCCAAACGCGGGGCTGGCTTCGACCGAGGTGCGGTGGCGATAGAGGTAGTAGCCCTCGGCGATCTTCCAGTCGATCCGGATGCGGTCCGCCCCATCGGCCCGCGCGCTGAGCACATAGGCCTCGTCGACCGGCAGCAGGTCGTCGGGGTTCACCGCGGCGTGGGCCCCTGTCCAGGGCCCGGCGAGCGCCAGCGCGGCGCCCAGCAGTGCAATCAACGCAAGGCCCGGGTGGCGGGGTGCGGTCCGGCGGGATTCAATCATCGATGCGGGTCTGTTCGGCCACCCAGTGCAGGTAGGGGTCGAGGCCACCGCGGATTTCGACCGCGACGAGTTCGGGGAGTTCATACGGATGCAGCTCCCGGGCGCGTTGGACCAGGGCTTCAAGGCGGTCGGGGTGGGTCTTGATCAGCAGCAGGCATTCCTCGTCCTGCTCGACATGGCCGTTCCAGCGGTAGGTGGAGCGGACCCTGGGCATCGCACTGACGCAGGCGGCCAGGCGCTCGTGGACCAGCGCGGTGGCCAGGGCGTCGGCGCTGTCCGGGGGACAGCTGCAATAGACCAGCAGGGCGACCGGGCTCGGACTCTCACTCATCCGCGCATTGTAGGCGGCTTTCAGCCGCCGCCCGCGCGGGCCCCCTTGCCGGATTCGGCGGGCCGGCCGCGCCCGGTCCGGTGCAGGGCAAGCTGCTCGACCACCTCCACCAGCGGCGCGCGTGCGAGGGCGGGCGACTCCCGGAACGCCGCCAGCAGGCGCAGTTCGAGCGGGTCTTCGACCAGTACCGCGTCAACCGCGGCCACGGAGTCCATTGCGATGTCCTCCGACAGTGGCATCCGCCCGCGGCCGGTGGCCAGCCACTCGAACTGCACCGAGGTGGCCAGCGCGATGGCGCGCAGGTGGGAGGCACTGGGCGATTTGGCCTGGGTGCCTTCCCAGTGGCTGACGGCACTGCGTTGCACACCGACCATCTGGGCCAGCCCGGCCTGTGAGAGCCCGGCATTGCGGCGCGCAAGCCGGATGCGTTGTTGCGGTGTCATGCCGGTCTCCTGATGCGGTGGGTCTGCGTGGTACGGGGAGGTGCGCCCGCGGGCAGGCGGGGGCAGCGAAGTCGCCGCAGGCGCGTCACATGCCAGCATTGCTCACCTGGCGACCAATAATAACAATCATCTGCCTACCAATGGTAGCTAGGATGTGCACGGATCGTGAATTCTACAGGCTTTGACCGTTCCGGAAGGGGGTGGCCGCTACCGGTAGTCGCTGGCGGGCACGCGTCTGGCACTGGAAAAGGTGACGCTGGGCGCGCAACATTGCTCCAGGCCGACACGGACGGCCGGCATCAGACACTGATGTCAGGTTGGAGAGTGGCGCAGGACGCGCATGCTAGGGACCGGCCATCTCTGCACCATGAAAGGGCGCGTCACTTCGGGGACGCGCCCTTTCTTTATCCGGGCCGGCCTCGTCGAGCCCACAAAAATTTCCGCGCCGGCCCCTTGAAAGCCCCGGGCCCTCCCCCATCTGGTGGGCATCCCGGCGTGCCGGGCGCTGTCGTCCCGGGCTTGGCACTCGCCCGGGGCAACTGCCAGAAAAGCCAATATTTGCCATCCCATTCAATTACTTGCGTGAGGTTCAAATGAACATCAAGCCGCTCTACGACCGCGTGGTCATCAAGCGCATGGAAGAAGAGAAGATGTCCGCCGGCGGCATCGTCATCCCGGACTCGGCCACCGAGAAGCCGATCCGCGGTGAAGTGGTCGCCGTGGGCGAGGGCAAGACGCTGGACAACGGCAACGTGCGCGCGCCGAAGGTCAAGGTCGGCGACAAGGTCCTGTTCGGCAAGTACAGCGGCACCGAGGTGAAGCTCGACGGCGTCGAGTACCTGGTGGTGAAGGAAGACGACATCTTCGCGACGCTCGGCTGAGCGCGCGGTCGCCCTTTCCCCTGACTCCCCCATTCCAGACTTCTTTTTGAGGTAACCGCAATGTCCGCGAAGGAAATCCGTTTCGGCGAGGACGCACGCTCCAAGATGGTGCGTGGCGTCAACACCCTGGCCAATGCCGTCAAGGCCACCCTGGGCCCGAAGGGCCGCAACGTCGTGCTCGACAAGAGCTTTGGCGCCCCGACGATCACCAAGGACGGCGTGTCCGTCGCCAAGGAGATCGAGCTGGCCGACAAGTTCGAGAACATGGGCGCGCAGATGGTCAAGGAAGTCGCTTCCAAGACCTCCGACAACGCCGGTGACGGCACCACCACCGCGACCGTGCTGGCCCAGGCCTTCATCCGCGAGGGCATGAAGGCGGTCGCCGCCGGCATGAACCCGATGGACCTGAAGCGCGGCATCGACAAGGCCGTCGCGGCCGCCGTCGAAGAGCTGAAGGGCCTGAGCAAGCCGTCGTCCACCAGCAAGGAGATCGCCCAGGTCGGCGCCATCTCCGCGAACAGCGACACCAACATCGGTGACCTGATCGCGCAGGCGATGGACAAGGTCGGCAAGGAAGGCGTGATCACCGTCGAGGACGGTTCGGGCCTGGAGAACGAGCTCGACGTCGTCGAGGGCATGCAGTTCGACCGCGGCTACCTGTCGCCGTACTTCATCAACAACCAGCAGTCGATGCAGGCCGAGCTGGACGATCCGTACATCCTGCTGCACGACAAGAAGATCTCCAACGTGCGCGACCTGCTGCCCGTCCTCGAGGGCGTGGCCAAGGCCGGCAAGCCGCTGCTGATCATCGCCGAGGACATCGAGGGCGAGGCCCTGGCGACCCTGGTCGTGAACAACATCCGTGGCATCGTGAAGGTCTGCGCGGTCAAGGCCCCGGGCTTCGGCGACCGCCGCAAGGCGATGCTGGAGGACATGGCGATCCTGACCGGCGGCACCGTGATCTCCGAGGAAGTCGGCCTGCAGCTGGACAAGGCGACCATCGATGACCTGGGCCGCGCCAAGAAGGTGCAGGTCTCGAAGGAGAACACCACGATCATCGACGGCGCCGGCGACACCGGCGGCATCGAGGGCCGCATCAAGCAGATCAAGGCGCAGATCGAGGAGACCTCCTCGGACTACGACCGCGAGAAGCTGCAGGAGCGCGTGGCCAAGCTGGCCGGCGGCGTGGCGGTGATCAAGGTCGGCGCTTCGACCGAGATCGAGATGAAGGAGAAGAAGGCGCGCGTCGAGGACGCCCTGCACGCGACCCGCGCGGCCGTGGAAGAGGGCATCGTCCCGGGCGGCGGCGTCGCCCTGATCCGTGCGCTGGCCGCCGTCGGCGAGCTGACCGGTGCCAACGAAGACCAGAACCACGGCATCGCCATCGCCCTGCGTGCGATGGAAGCGCCGCTGCGCGAGATCGTCACCAACGCCGGTGAAGAGCCGTCGGTCATCGTCAACAAGGTGAAGGAAGGCAAGGGCAGCTTCGGCTACAACGCCGCCACCGGCGAGTTCGGCGACATGCTCGAGCTGGGCATCCTGGACCCGACCAAGGTGACCCGCACCGCGCTGCAGAACGCCGCGTCGATCGCCGGCCTGATGATCACCACCGAGGCGATGGTCGCCGAGCTTCCGAAGAAGGAAGAGCCGGCCATGGGCGGTGGCGACATGGGTGGCATGGGTGGCATGGGCGGCATGGGCTTCTAAGCCCGGCCGTCGCATCCCGCGACACGTTGCAACGAAAACCCCGCCGCGAGGCGGGGTTTTTCGTGACCGTCGGCACGACTCATTGTCGGTTCAGCTGGACTCCGGGCGGTTTTGTGCAGCGCAGCGTGCAAGCCGCTAACGCTTCCTTCACGATCGACCTGCATCCCGACGTGGGGGAGGGAGCAAGCCCGCAACCGGTTCGACCGGGGCGGGCTTTTTTAATGCGTGCTTCAACGCATCTCGTCGACCGCATTGCGCATTCATGGTCCTGACCCGGCCCACGCTGTGACGGTCAGAGATTGGGGCCACCTGGTCGGGCGGCCGGCTACCCATCGGACGCAGCGTGCCATCATCCGGTCATGGAGCCTGCAACCCCTGATCCCGACGACGGCGTGGCCCGCAGCCTGCAGCGCCTGCGCGCGCTGTCGCCCGACGTAGCGGCGCTGGTGGACGATCCCGTGAACGGGGCACGGCTGCGCCAGGTCGCGCTGGCCAGCGATTTCGCGATCGACACATGCCTGCGCCAGCCGGACCTGCTTGCGGATCTGTCTGCCGATCCCGATGCGCCGGCCCGGCCGGTGCCGACATTGGCGCCGGACGCGCCGCAGGCGTGGGCGGGGTTGCTGCGCCGCCACCGTGCCGCGGAATCGACCCGGCTGGTCTGGCGCGACGTGCTCGGGCTGGACGACGTCGATGCGACCCTTGCCGGCAGCACCCGGCTGGCCGAGGCCTGCCTGGTCGCGGCGCTGGATGCCCTCGAGGCGGACTTCGCGAAGCGCCACGGGGTGTTCCGGGACGCCGATGGCAAGGTCAGGCGGCTGGTGGTGTTCGGCCTTGGGAAACTGGGGGGCGGTGAGCTGAACTTCAGTTCCGATGTCGACCTGGTGTACGGCTACGACCTCGACGGCGTGCCCGATCCCGACGCCAGCGACGGCGCGCGGCCGCTCGCCCCCGATGTCTACTTCGCGCGGCTGGGCCAACAGCTTGCGAAGCTGCTCGACGAGGTGACCGCGGACGGCTTCTGCCACCGCGTGGACCTGCGCCTGCGGCCCTACGGCAGCGCCGGCCGCGTCGCGTGGTCGTTCGCGGCGATGGAACAGTACTTCCAGCACGAAGGCCGTGACTGGGAGCGCTATGCGTGGCAGAAGGCAAGACCGGTGGCGGGGGACATCGAGGCCGGCGAGCACTTCCTGGTGGCGCTGCGCCCTTTCATCTACCGCCGCTATCTGGATTTCGGCGCACTGGATGGCCTGCGCACGATGAAGGCAGCCATCGCGGCCGAGGTTGCCCGCAAGGAGCTTGCGGACGACATCAAGCGGGGGCCCGGTGGGATCCGTGAGATCGAGTTCCTGGTACAGGCGCTCCAGCTGATCCGCGGCGGTCGCGAACCGGACCTGCGTGGGCGCGCGCTGTTGCCGGGCCTGCAGGCCCTGGTCGATGCCCACCAGGTCGAGCCGGGGGCGGCCGGGGCCCTGTCGGCGGCATACCGGTTCCTGCGCCGCCTGGAGAACCGCCTGCAGATGCGCGACGACGCGCAGGTGCATGCGTTGCCCGGGGATCCGCAGGCCCAGGCGCGCCTGGCCGCGGGGCTCGAGTATCCCGGATGGGACGCATTGCTCGCGGACCTCGACCTGCACCGTGCCGCGGTCAGCACCGAATTCGACGCGCTCCTGGCCCCGCGCCACGCGCCCGTCGCACCGGATGCGCTGGCCGGCTACTGGCGGGCCCTTCCGCAGGCGGGTGATGCGGGGGTACTGGCCAGTGCGGGTTTCCATGAGGTCGAGTCGGCCGATGCCCTGCTGCGTGACTTCGCGCGCAGTCCCGGCGTCGCCGGCCTTTCGGACGGCGCACGGGCCCGGCTCGACCGGGTGCTGCCTCGCCTGCTGGATGGCGCTGCCGACGCCCTGCACCCCATGCTGGCATTGCGCCGCCTGCTGACCATGCTGCACAACATCCTGCGGCGCAGTGCCTACCTGGCCCTGCTGGACGAGCAGCCCGCGGCGCTGGCGCGGATGGTCGAAGTGGTCTCGCAGAGCGCGCTGCTGGCCGAACGGCTGGCCCTGCACCCGCTCCTGCTGGATGAACTGCTCGACGCGCGCGTGTCGGGCCCGTTGCCGACGCGCGATGAACTCGTCGCGGCCTGCGCCGACGTGGCGGGAGGCGATGACGCCGAAGCCGTCCTGCTGGCGCTCAACGAGGTGCGGCAGGCGTTGAGTTTCCGCATCGCCATGGCGTTCCGCGACGGACGGCAGGACGCCGAGGCCACTGCGCGCCAGCTCGCCTGGCTGGCCGACGCGGTGGTCGCGCGGGTGCTTGCGGTCGCCCAGGCCGAGGTCGCCCGCGCGCACGGCATCGTGCCGGGTGCGCGGTTCGCGGTCATGGGCTACGGCAGCCTGGGAGGGGCCGAGCTCGGCTTCGGTTCCGACCTCGACCTGGTCTTCATCTACGACGCGGAGCCCGAGGCCCCGTCCAGCGGGGCGCGGCCGCTTGAAGCCTCGCGCTGGTTCGGTCGGCTTGCGCAGAAAGTGGTGGCCCTGCTCGATGCGGTGACCGCGGCCGGGCGCCTGTACGAGGTTGACGTGCGGCTGCGGCCCGACGGTGCCCAGGGCCTTCTGGTCTCCAGCCTGGCGAGCTACTCGGAGTACCAGCGTGACCGCGCCTGGACCTGGGAGCACCAGGCGCTGGTGCGGGCGCGGCCGGTGGCGGGGGATGCATCACTGCGCGAAGCGCTGGAGGCGGTGCGGGAGGCAACGCTGGCGCGTCCGCGCGATGCCGCGACGCTGGTGGCGGACGTGGAGAAGATGCGCGGCCGCATGCGGGTCGAGCTGGACCGCAGCGATGCGGCGATGTTCGACCTCAAGCAGGGCGAGGGCGGTCTGGTCGACCTGGAGTTCCTGCTTCAGTACGTGGTGCTGCGTGATGCGACGTCGGTACCGGGCTTGACGGGCCCGCGCGACACGCCGGGGCTCCTGCTCGCCTTGCGCCGCGCCGGCATCCTGGACGCGACGGGCGCCGACGCATTGCAGCGCGCGCATGCGCACCTGCTGGCGGTGGGCCTGGGCTGCACCCTCGACCGGCGTCCGCGGCGCGCCCCGCTGGATCCGCAGATCGCCGAGGCCCGTGCCGCCATCGGTTCGGCGGTGCGGGCCCAGGGGCTGGATTTCGCTTCCGGGCCTGTCGCCTGAGCGATCAACCGTAGCGGCGGCACCTGCGCTGACTTCTGCGTGGGTGACGGAAGGCGGGCGGTGGATCGGTGGGCACGCTGCAGGCGCTGCCTGGATCCGTTCGCCTACAGGTCCAGGCGCGCTGCCACCTCCGCGGCGACCCGTGCGGTCTCGCGCAGGGGGGTGACGGAAAAGGGATGCAGGTGGGCATCGAGGGGACGCACGCGATCCCGGCCCAGCAGGCTTTCGACGAACTGGCGCGGACGCCCCGACAGTCCTTCGAGCCCGGCGATGAATACCGGTGCAGGCGTGGCGGCCGCCTCGGACACCATATTGACGGAGTCCGCCGTGCAGACGATACGGTCGGCCCAGCCCAGCACGCCCGCGTACGGATTGGGACCGTCGCCCTCGTCGCTCCAGACCAGGCCGGGCAGCCAGCCGAGGCGTTCGCGGACCCGCCGCGCGACCCCCGGAGGCGTCCGCCGGGAGGTCGTGGCAAGCACGCTGCCGCCTTCGGCGGCGACCCGTTCCGCAATTTGATCCAGCAGGGCTTCCCAGTCCGCTTCGTCGTAGCGGGCATGGGCGCTGGGGCCGCCCAGGAGGACGGCCGTACGGGGTCCCGGCAGGGCGCCCGGGCCGGGAACGTCCCGGCGCCCCGCCGCCAGCCAGAGGTCATCGACCGGATTCAGGCTGCCGAGCAGGGTCAGTACGTTCGGACCGCGCAGTCCGTCGTGTTCGGGCGCGATCACCAGGTCCCAGTGGCGGGTCGGGATACGCGGGGCGAGCACCTGCACGCTGCGGGTGTCCGGCCGGCGCAGCAGCCGCGTCGCCAGCGCGGCCTGCCTGCCACAGCCGATCACGAGCCCCGGGCGCGAGGCGGGCGGCAGGTGCAGGGCCGCCGCGAAATCCGCGCCGTAGGCATGGCCACTGGCGGGCAGGCGCCGCGGCGATGCCCAGCGCCACGGCGGCTTTGCATCGAGCGTCCAGTCATGTGCGTGCCGTCCCAGCGCGGCGGCAAGCGCCGAGGCCTGCCGGCGGTTGCCGGCATTGCCGTCCGTCATCGTCCATGTCGTGTCATTGATCGGCATGCGGGGCGGGGTTTGTTGCACGCATGTGATGAATCCGTTCCGGCGGTGTGGACGGCCGGCCTGAACCGAGACTCTACACTTGCCCGTGCAGGCCGCGAGCCGTCCCACGTAACCCGGGACCCCCGATGGCCGAACCCGGCACCTCATGGAGACCCCGATGCCCACTCTGCCCGACGCTTCGCTCGACCAGTTGTTCCGCATGGCCCGTACCCACAACGAGCTGGGGGGCGAGGTCAGCGACGAAATCCTGCGCCAGCTGTACGACCTCGCCAAATGGGGCCCCACCAGCGCCAACATGTGCCCGATGCGGGTCGTGTTCGTGAAGTCGCGCGAGGCCAAGGCGCGGCTGGAGCCGGCGCTGGACGAGGGCAACCGGGCCAAGACCATGGCCGCGCCGGTCACCGCGATCGTCGGTTTCGACGAGGACTTCCACGAAAAGCTGCCGGTGCTGTTCCCGCATACGGATGCGAAGAGCTGGTTCGAAGGGCCGCGCGAAGCCCGCCACGTGCCGGCGTTCCGCAATGGCAGTCTGCAGGGCGCCTACCTGATCCTCGCCGCGCGCGCGGTTGGCCTGGACTGCGGCCCGATGTCCGGCTTCGACAACGCAAAGGTCGATGCCGAGTTCTTCGCCGGCACCGCGATCAAGTCGAACTTCCTCGTCAACCTCGGCCATGGCGATCCCGGGAAACTGTTCCCGCGCTCGCCCCGCCTGTCCTTCGACGAAGCCGCGCGCATCGTCTGAACCGCCCCCACGCCAGGAGTCCCGCACCATGCTGAAGCGCCTCGTACTTTCCTCCGTGCTCGCGTTCGCGAGTTCCGCCGCCATCGCCGCGCCGGTCACCTACGACATCGACCCCAACCACACCGACGTCATCGCGTCCTGGAGCCACTTCGGCTTCTCCAACCCGGTCGCGCATTTTGGCGACGTCGACGGTTCCGTCACCTATGACCCGGACAACGTCGGGCAGTCCAGCGTCGAGGTCACCCTGCCGCTCAGCGGACTCGAGGCCCACGTCCCCGATTTCAACGACCATCTTCGCAGTGCGGACTTCTTCGACGCCGCCCAGTACCCGGAGATCACCTTCAAGAGCACCCGCGTGGAAGCCGCCGGCGAGGGCAAGCTGCGCGTGTGGGGCGACCTCACCGTGCACGGGGTGACGAAGGAGGTGCTGCTGGACACCACGATCAACAAGCTCGGCGAGCACCCGATGGGCAAGCGCGCCGCTGCCGGCTTCGATGCCCGCACCGTCATCAAGCGCAGCGAGTTCGGCGTCGGCAAGTACGTGCCGAACGTCAGCGACGAGGTCGAGATCCGGATCACCGTCGAGGCCATGGTGCCCAAGCCCGCCGCGGGCGGTTAATCTGCCGCTACCCCCACCATCCCGGGCGTCCCGCAGGGGCGCCCGGACAGGCAGACCATGATCATCGAACGTCGCTCGGCCGACCGCGGCCGCGTCCACGCCGGCTGGCTGGACAGCCGCCACACCTTCTCCTTCGGGCATTACTACGATCCGGCCTGGATGGGCTTCGGGGTGCTGCGGGTCATCAACGAGGACCGCGTTGACCCGGGTGCGGGTTTTCCCGCGCACGGCCACGCGAACATGGAGATCCTCAGCTACGTGGTCGAGGGCGCCTTGTCGCACCAGGACAGCAGCGGGGGCGGGGGCGTGGTCGGTCCGGGTGAACTGCAATGGATGGGGGCCGGCCACGGCGTCGAGCACAGCGAATTCAATGCGTCGGCGACGGAACCGGTGCACTTCCTGCAGATATGGATGCAGCCGGACCGCGTGAACGCATCGCCGGCCTATGGGCAGCGGGCGCCCACGCCCGCCGATGCCACCGGGCGCTGGCACCTGCTGGCGTCTCCCGACGGTGCGGACGGCAGCCTCGCGATCCGCCAGCAGGCCCGCCTGTCCGAGGCGCGGCTGGAGCCGGGACAGGCGATTGCCGCCGACCTGCTGGACAGCCGTCGCTACTGGCTGCAGGTGGTCCGCGGCGAGGCGACCGTGGAGGTGGCCGACACCGTGCGCGTCATGGAAGCGGGCGATGCCCTTGGCCTGGCCGGCGAAGCGGGCGCGATGCGGCTCTCGGGCAACGCCACGGTGCTGCTGTTCGACCTCCCGGCCTGAGGCCTGGGCTCGTGGGGGTCGCGTAACGCGTGCTGCGGGGCTGGTAGAATCGCACTCCCGCGTCAGCCATTCCCCGCGCCGCCATGAACGCAGCCGCTCCTTCGCACACCCCCCAGCAGGCCAATGCCGAGCAGCGCTATGCCGTCACGCGCGCGGACCTGCCGTTGAGTTGCCCGACGCCGTCGATGGCGCTGTGGAACTCGCACCCGCGCGTCTACCTGCCGATCGAGGCGGAGCACGAGGTGCAGTGCCCCTATTGCGGCGCGCACTTCATCCTCGAGGATTGATCGCGTTGAAGCCGGGCGGGCAGCGCGCGGCACGACGCGCCGTGAGTCCGTCCAAGGGCGGTGACATGCCCGGCACGCCGGCCGCGTATCGCCCTGCAGCGCTCTGCCCACGCGGGTTCCCGGGCGCGGTGGGGGTCGGGACACCGCTCGCAACCGGCGCTTCCCTGACCGCGGGCGTTGCCCCATGAAACGGGCGACGATCCTCCAGCTCCTGCCCGCGCTTGAATCCGGTGGGGTGGAACGTTCGACGCTGGAGGTCGCCGAAGCGCTGGTCCGTGCGGGCCACCGGGCGCTGGTGGCCTCGGCGGGAGGGCGGCTGGTGCCGCGCCTGCAGGCATTGGGGGCGGAGCACATCGAACTGGATATCGGACGCAAGTCGCCGCTGACGTTGCTGCGGGTGGGCGCGCTTCGCCGTCTGTTCGCGCGCGAGCAGGTGGATATCGTCCACGCGCGTTCGCGTCTGCCAGCCTGGCTGGCGGTGATGGCGCTCCGCGGCCTTCCGGCCCCGAGCCGGCCCCGTTTCGTCACCACCGCGCACGGGCTGAACTCGCCGTCGCGCTACAGCCAGGTCATGGCCCGTGGCGAACGGGTCATCTGCGTGTCCGCGACGGTGCGTCGCTATCTGCTGCAGCATTATCCGGCGACCGACGCATCGCGGCTGGTGGTGATACCGCGCGGCATCGAACCGGCGGCGTTTCCCGCCGCGCCCCGGCCAGACCCGGCCGCGCGCGCCTGGGTGGCGGGCCTGCATCCCGCATTGGGCGGGAACGGCCCCCTGTTGCTCTTGCCGGGCCGCGGCACCCGGTTGAAGGGCCATGCCGATGCGCTGGGTCTGCTGGCCGCGCTGCGCGAAGCAGGCACGGACGCCCGGCTGTGGCTGCCGGGCGCGCGCGAGGCGGGGCGCGAACGCTACATTTCCGAGCTTGAGGCCGAGGCCCGGGCGCTGGGCATCGCGCCATGCGTGGCCTTCACGCCCCCGACCGACGCCATCGCACGTGCGTATGCCGCGAGCGACCTCGTGCTGCAACTCTCGCGCAAGCCGGAAGCGTTCGGACGCACGGTGATCGAAGCCTTGGCCTGTGCACGGCCGGTGGTGGGCTGGGCGCACGGGGGAGTCGGCGAACTGCTCGACGAACTCCAGCCACGCGGTGCGGTCCCGCCGTTCGACACGGCGGCGCTGCGGCATGCGGCAGCGGCGTTGCTCACCCCGGGCGAGCGTGGGCGCCCCGCGCCGGCTGCCGGTACGATGTCCGCCTATACCCTGCGCGCGATGCAGGACGCCACGCTAGCGGTCTATGACGAACTCCTCGACTGACATCCCGGAATCCCCGCCCACCGCGCCCGCCGCCTGGCGTTGGGCCCCGGTCTGGGTGCTGCTGTACGTGGCCCTGTGGCCGGCGCCGGGCTATGCCGAAGGGATCCTGGTGCTCGGTGCGCTGGTGGCCATCGTCAAGCTGCTCGTTTCGCGTTTCCGGGGCGGCACGCGCCTGCTCAGCGGCCAGGCCTGGGCCCTGACCAGCGTCCTCTTCTTCGCCTACTGGCTGCCGGAACTGGTGTCGGCCTTCGATGCCGTCGACGTTCCGCGCGCACTGAAGGAAGCCGCGGTCGACCTGCGCTACCTGCCGTTCCTGTGGCTGGCCGCCGCCGCGGTGGCCGATACGCCCGCACGACGCACCACCTTCGGCGGGCTGTCGGTGATCGTGGCCGTGTGGACGCTGGACGCTCTCGTGCAGGCGATCACGGGCAACAGCCCGCTGTTCGCCGGGATCGACAGCATCAAGCACGCGATCAGCGGGCGGGGCATGTGCAGCGCCGAGGACATCGCGGGTGTCGACCGGCTCAGCGGCATCCTGGGTCCCTGCAACCTCAAGCTCGGGCTGGTGCTCGCCAGCCTGTCGCCGTTCGCGCTCTATACCGCCGGGCGACGGGCCGGGACCCTCGGCTGGCTGGTCGCGGCCGGAGCGGTCGGGGTGGTCGTGCTGCTGGCGGGCTCGCGGGCATCGTGGCTGACGTATGGCCTGGTGCTGCTGCTGTCCGGCTGGCGGCTGCTGGGCTGGAAGAAGCTGCTGGGCGTGTTCGCCTTCGGTGCCGTGCTGTTGGCGGTGTTGAGCCTGACGTCGCCGCAGGTCGCGCAACGCGTCGAACGCACCGCCCACGCGCTGACCGGCGACGAAGTCGGCGTGGACACCGCACTCTCCGGCCGCGCCCGGATCTGGGGCGCCGCCCTGTGCATGGCGCGCGAGCACCCTGTCAACGGTGTGGGCGCGCGCGGGTTCCGCGAGGCCTTCCCGGCGTGCGATCCCGATCCGGGCGAGCTCGCCGCCTGGGGCGAGGGCCCTGCCTACCATGCCCACCAGATCGTGCTCGAGGTCCTCAGCGAAACCGGTGGGTTCGGCCTGCTGCTGTGGCTGGCGGGGGCTGCGCTGGCGTGGCGCGCATGGCGCTATGCGCCGGAGCGCGACCGCGAACACGCGCGTCCTGCGATGCTGGCCCTGGCGGTCACGGTCTTTCCGCTCAACACCCACCTCGCCTTCTATTCGACCTTCTGGGGCGGATTGACGCTGTTGCTGGCCGCCCTGTATGCCGGGAGCCTGCTGGCGCGGGACGCCGGCGCCGAGTAGCGGGCCCTGCCTCGCGCGGATGCTCAGTAAGGCGACGCCTGGCCTTCGGGCCTCCGCTTGAAGCGACGGTGGATCCACAGGTACTGGCTGGGTGCCTCACGCACCATCGCCTCGATCGCTGCATTGACGCAGGCCGTGTCGGCGACCGGGTCCGGGGAGGGCACTCCGGCCAGGGGCGCGCCGAGCCTCAGCACGTAGTCCGCGCCTTCGCGGCGGTGGAAGAACGGGACCACCGCGCAGCCGCTCATCCGCGCGAACTGGTGGGTCGCGGTGATGGTCGCCGCGGGCACGCCGAAGAACGGAACGAACACGGTGTCCTTGCCGTGCATGTCCTGGTCGGGCGCATACCAGAGGATCCCGCCCTGCTTGAGGTGCCGGATCGCCGGCCTGACCTCCTCGTTGGCGAACATGGCCGTCGCGTAACGCTGCCGTCCGCGCCGGACCGCCCATTCCATCACGGGGCTGCGGTAGCGGCGGTACATGCCCGCCAGCGGCAGCCGGTCGCACATCAGCCGGCCGCAGATCTCCAGTGTCATGAAATGGCCGGATACCAGCAGCACCCCGCGTCCTCCTGCGCGGAGTGCCTCCACCTGTTCCACGCCTTCGATGCGGACCGTGCGGCGCATCGGTGCCGCGGAGCCCCACCATGCGCGGGCGAACTCGAGGAAGCCGATGCCGAGGTCGCGGAAACTTTCGCGCAGCAGGCGCGCGCGGTCGGCTTCGGGCATTTCGGGGAAGCACAACGCCAGGTTGGCCGCCGCGGCACGGCGCCGGTCCCCCGCGAGGACGAACGCGAGCGCGCCGATTCCGCGCCCGAGCAGGCGTTGCACGGACCACGGCAGCGCGGCAGCGAGCACCATCACCCCCAGGCCCAGCCAGGTCGGCCAATGACGGGGGCCCATGGGAGGGCGGGGAAGTGGCGTGTCGTCGCGCATCGGACGATTCTAGCGGCGCCTCCTCCGGCCGTCCCACCCGCGGCGTGATGCCTTCGCTATCCTGTGCGCATGCGGAGCGACCCCATCGAGCGCCTTCTACGCGGCCTGTATTCGGCCGTGCTCTACCTGCTGGTGCCGATCACCCTCTACCACCTGATCTGGCGTGGCTTCCGCCAGCAGGCGTACTTCCTGCGCTGGCCGGAGCGTTACGCGGTGTATCACGGCGCCGCCGCCAGCCGGGAGCAGGGCGCCCGGACGGTCTGGATCCATGCCGTGTCGGTCGGCGAGGTCAATGCCGCGGCGCCGGTCGTCAACGCCCTGCGCCGTACCCGTCCCGACCTGCGGCTGCTGCTGACCACGATCACGCCGACCGGTTCGGACCAGGTGCAGGCGTTGTGGGGCGGACAGGTCGACCACGTCTACCTGCCCTACGACCTGCCCGGCGCGGTGGGCAGGTTCCTCGACCACTACCGGCCCGCGGTCGCGCTGATCATGGAAACCGAACTGTGGCCGAACCTGCTGTTCGGGTGCCGGGATCGCGACATTCCCACGTACATCCTCAATGCACGACTCTCCGAACGGTCGCTGCGAGGCTATCGTGTGCTCGCGCCGCTGGTCGCGCGCGCGCTGCGGACGGTCCACCGCGTGGCCGCGCAGTCGATGGCCGACGCCATGCGTTTCGTGCGCCTCGGCGCCCGGAGCGAACAGGTGGTCGAAGCCGGCAACCTCAAGTTCGACGTGCCGACGCCCGAGGGGCTGGATGCCTTCGCACGACAATGCCGCCAGGCCCTCGCCGGCGCGCCGGTGTGGATCGCCGCGAGTACCCATGAAGAAGAGGAAGCGGCGGTGATGGCGATGCACCGTCGCTTGCGCGAGCGCCACCCCTCGCTGCTGCTGTTGTGGGCTCCGCGCCACCCGGAACGTTTCCGCGTCGTGGCGGAGCTGGCCCGGTCGTCGGGGGCCCGGGTCGGGACCCGCTCGCGTGGGCAGTGGCCCCGGGCGGACGACAGCGTGTTCGTGGTCGATACGCTGGGGGAACTGATGCGTTTCTATGCGGCGGCCGACGTGGCGTTCGTGGGCGGCAGCCTGCAGCCGGTGGGCGGGCACAACCTGCTGGAGCCCGCCGCCGCCGGTACCGCGATCGTGACCGGCCCGCACCTGCACAACTTCGCGGGTATCGCGAAGCTCTTCCGGGAAGCGGGGGCACTGCGCATCGGGAGCGATGCCGATGCGGTGGGCCGCCATGTCGCCGACCTGCTGGAGGACCCGGTGTCGCGCAACGCCATGGCCGAGGCCGGCCATGCGCTGGTGGAGTCGGGCCGGGGCGCGCTGGCCTCGACCCTCGCCCTGGTCCAGCCGGCACTGCCGCCGGTCCCGCCCGCGGTCGGCGCGGAGCGCAGCCAGCGCCCGCGCGGCTGACCGGCCCGGCGCCCGGGAATGCCATCCGGGCTCGTGGTGTGCGCAGCTGCCGCCCAAAGCCGCCCAAAGAAAAGGCCGGCGATGGCCGGCCTTCCCAATCCCTGCGATGGCAATGCCTCAGGGCGCCGCGCTCGTGTCCGCCGCGGAGATGTCCACCGTCAGCATGCGGTTCACTTCCATCACGTCGTCGCCTTCCAGGGTACCCGCCGCCTGCTCGAGCAGCAGCCGGGCCTGCAGGAAGTTGTAGCGCGACTCCGCATACGCCTGCTGCGCGCTGAAGAGCGTGCGCTGGTTTTGCAGGACGTCCAGCACGGTCCGGGTGCCGACTTCCAGCCCGACGTTCGAGGCATCGTATGCGCTCTGGGCGGACACCAGCGCGGCACGGCGGGCTTCCACCTCGCTGATGCCGGCGACCACCGTCTGGTAGGCATTGCGGGTGTTGCGCTCCAGTGCGCGGCGCTGCTGTTCTAGCTCATCCTGGACGACGTCGCGCTGGGCCAGGGCCTGGCGCACGCCCGACTGGGTCGCGCCGCCAGCGAAGATCGGCACGCTCAGGGTCAGCCCGATGCTGCGCGACTTGCTGCTGTTCTCGTAGTCGTTAATGGCATCCGAGATGTTGTTCGTCTGGGTGCCGTCGTTCTCGGTGCCGCCATAACGCCCACCGAAATACAGCGACGGATAGTGGCCCGAGCGCGCGGTGCCGACATCGGCCTCGGCCGACTCCAGCTGGTAGCGCTTGGCCTGCAGGGCAGGGTTAGCGTCGATCGCCGTCTGCACCCAGTCCTCGACGCCCATCGCGTCCGGCAGGGTGGGCTGGAAGTCGGCCGGAAGGCCCTTCAGGACGCGGATCGGCTGGCCGGTGATCTCCGCCAGGGCCTGGTACGCATCCTCGACCGCGTTGCGGGTCTGGATGGTGATCGCGCGAGCGCTTTCATACTGTGCGCGCGCTTCGTGCACGTCGGTGATCGGCGCCAGGCCGACCTCGAGGCGCTTCTCGGCATAGTCGAACTGCTTGCGCGCGGCCTCTTCCGCGGCCTCCGCCGCCGCCAGCGTTTCCAGCTGCACCAGCACCGTGAAATACGCCGCCGAAGTGCGGGTGATCAGGTTGTCGCCGGCCGACTCCAGCTGGTAATCGCTGGCGGTGCTCAGCGCGCTGGCGCTGCGGTAGCGCGTGATGCGCGAATGGTCGTAGACCATCTGGTCCAACTGGATCCCGTAGTCGCGGGCGGTGACTTCGTTGGTGGTGTCGCTGTTGGTCGGCGGCAGTCCGGCGAACACCTGGCTGCCGTCGGAGTCACTCCGGCTGCGGGAAATGCCCGCCGACCCGTTCAACTGGGGCAGCATTGCCGCACGGGCCTGCACGCGTCCCTCCTGGGTCACGAGGCGGCTGGATTCCGCGGCGGAAAACTGCGGGTCGCCGGCACGGGCCAGCTCGTAGGTCTGCATCAGGTCCTCGGCCGAAGCCAGCGAAGGCACCAGCGCGAAAGCGAGGGCAAGAACGAGGGGGCGGCGGATCATGCGGGGTCCTTTTGATTCTTTCAGAACTCGAAAACAGGCGCGGGGGCCGCACCGGCAAGGTAGGGGAGGTCGGTCTCGAACAACGATTCGACGCGTGCCGCGTTGACACCGTCGCCGCTGCCCGCGTGCATCAGCAGCGCTTCCATGGCAGGCGCGCGCCCGCGGACGGCGAACAGGCGGCCACCCGGCTGCAGCCATTCCAGGAACCGTTCCGGCACGGTGTCGACCGCGCCGGTGACGCAGATCGCGTCGAAGCGGCGGCTGTTGTCCCAGCCGAAGGCGTCCGCATGGATGATGCTGGCGTTGGCGATGCCCTGCTCGACGAGGCGCGCACGCGCGCCATCGACCAGGTCGGCGTGGCGCTCGAGGCTGATGACCTCGCGCGCCAGGCGGCTGAGGCAGGCGGTGAGATATCCGCTGCCGGTGCCGATCTCGAGCACGCTTTCCCCGGCCTGCACGTCGATGGATTGCAGTGTCCGGCCTTCCATGACCGGTTTCATCATCGTTTCCCCATGCGCCAGCGGCAGCGCGAGGTCGGCGTAGGCGAGGTTGCGGTGCGCCGGAGCGACGAAGGACTCGCGCGGCAGGGCACCGATCACGTCGAGGATGCGCGGGTCGAGCACGTCCCAGGGGCGGACCTGCTGCTCCACCATCAGTTCGCGTGCCTTGGCAAAATCCATCGTCGTCATGTTCGTGTCTTCAGTTCGCGCGGTAGCCGGACATTCTAATCGAGCGGCCGGCACGCGGCGGCGACGGCGGCGCCATCGCAGGCGCAGGATGCCGTGGGGAGGCCAGGTGATTTAGTGCCATAAGTCACCATGACACATCGCGTATTCAGGTCCGTGGGGCGCGGCCGTAGGCGCGCAGGAACATGTCGACGGAGGCCCGCAGGTGCGCCTCGGGGCTGCGTGTCCCGGGCTTGCAGCAGCCGAACACCAGCTGCGCATGGGGCTCGCCCTTGAGCAGGGTGAAGAACTGGCTGGCGGCGCAGTCGACATCGTCGATGTCGAGCTCGCCGGCCTCGATGCGCCGTCGCAGGAGCTGGGCGAAGTCCGCCTGGACACGCATCGGCCCCGCTTCCCAGAACAGCCGGGTCAACGGCGAATCGGCCATCTGCGGCGAGCACATCATCCGGTGGCCGGCGACCGCCTCGGGCGTAGTGATCATCGCGTAGAAGGCATCGGCGATCTCGAGCAGGCGGGTGCGGATGGGCAGGTCCGGACGCATTTCGAACAGCGAAGTCGGCAGGCTCTGCTCGCAATGCGCCTTCACCGCGGCGGCGAAGAGGCCTTCCTTGTCGCCGAAGTGGCTGTACACCGTGAGCTTGGACACGCCGGCCTCGGCCGCGATCTGCTCCATGCTGGCGCCGGCGAAGCCGTGCTGGGTGAACATGCCCTTGGCCGCTTCCAGGATGGCGGCGCGCTTGGCCGGATCCTTGGGGCGGCCCGGGCCTGCGGGGCGAGTGGGATGCTGCGAGGACATGACGTAATACTAGACTATCGGGTTCTATATTTATACAGTACCCGTCAGTTCATTAATATTCGCCGAGGCGCCCCCATGCCGTCCCCCCGCCCCCTGTGCCATCCGGGATTCAGACGATTCGCCATTGCCGCCCTGCCCGTGCTGATGCTGGCCGCGTGTGGAGGCGAGGCGCCGGAGGAAGCGGCCCGTCGGCCGGTACTGGTCACCCATCCGGTGGCGATGACGACCGGCAGCGACACCTTCGTCGGCGATGTGCGTGCGCGGGAAGAAAGCCCGTTGTCCTTCCGTGTCGGCGGGACCCTGGTGGAGCGCAAGGTGGACGTGGGTGATCGCGTCTCCGAGGGCGAGTTGCTGGCCGTCATGGACGGTGACGACTACGGTGCCCGGGCCCGCGCCGCGCAGGCGCAGCTGGCTGCGGCCGAGGCGGAGCTGTCCCGCGCGCGCGCCGACCAGGCCCGGATGTCGAAGCTGGCCGACGAGCAGCTGGTCAGCCGTTCGGCGATCGACGCGCAGGACGCGGCCGCGGTTGCCGCGCAGGGACAGGCCAATGCGGCCCGTGCCGAACTGCAGGTCGCGCGCAACCAGGTCGAGTACACCGAATTGCGTGCCCCGGCCGCGGGCGTGATCGCCGGACGCGAAGCCGAGGCCGGCCAGGTCGTGGCCGCCGGGCAACCGGTGTTCACCCTGGCCGCAGACGGTCCGCGCGAGGTCGCCTTCGCGATTCCGGAAGGGCAGGTGGAATCCCTGCGTCCGGGGATGGCCGTCGAAGTATCCCTGTGGTCGTTGCCGGGCAAGCGCTGGCCCGGGCGCATCCGCGAGATCGCCCCGGCCGCGGATCCCGCTTCCCGCACCTATGCCGCGCGTGCCGCGGTCGACGCCGATACCGCCGAGGTCGAGCTGGGCCAGAGCGCTCGCGTGCACGTGGAGGCCAACGGCACTGGCGCGCTGGGTGTACCGCTTGCGGCACTGGTCGAGGTCGACGGCGAGCAGGCGGTCTACGTGGTGGACCCTTCCACCTCGAAGCTACGCCTCCAGCCGGTTCGCACCGCCGCGTTCGGCGCCGAGCAGGTCCCGGTGCTGGAGGGCGTGGGTCCGGGCGACTGGGTGGTCGCCGCAGGCGCGCACCTCCTGCGCGATGGCCAGGCGGTCTCGCCGGTTGACCGCGACAACCGGCCAGTGGCCGCCAACGGCGCGCCCGCGCCCGAAGCGGAGTAGGCGCGATGCGCTTCAACCTGTCCGAGTGGGCGCTGCGCCACCGCAGCCTCGTGGTCTACCTGATGCTGGTGGTGGCGATCGCCGGTGCGTTCTCCTATCTCAACCTCGGCCGCAGCGAGGACCCCGAGTTCACCTTCAAGGCGATGGTGATCCGGACGATGTGGCCCGGCGCGACCGCGGAGGAAGTGTCGAAGCAGGTCACCGAGCGCATCGAGAAGAAGCTGATGGAGACAGGGGAGTACGAGTTCATCCGCTCGTACTCGCGCGCCGGCGAGTCGCAGATCATCTTCATGGCGCGGGATTCCATGCGTTCGAAGGAGATCGAGCCGCTGTGGTACCAGGTCCGCAAGAAAGTGGGCGACATCCGCGCGACCCTGCCTTCGGAAGTCGTCGGCCCGTTCTTCAACGACGAATTCGGCGACACCTTCGGCAACATCTACGCGTTGACCGGCGAGGGCTTCGACTACGCGGTCATGAAGGACTACGCCGAACGCATCGAGCTCGCGCTCCAGGAACTGGGCGACGTCGGCAAGATCGAGCTGTTCGGCGTGCAGGACGAGAAGATCTGGATCGAGCTGTCGAACGACAAGCTGGCCACGCTGGGCGTACCGGCCGCGGCCGTGCAGCAGGCGCTGGAGCAACAGAACGCGGTCGTCCCGGCCGGCTTCTTCGAAACCCCGAGCGCGCGCGTGCCCCTGCGCGTGGATGGACGGTTCGAGTCGGTCGATGCGATCCGTGCGTTCCCGATCCGCGTCGGTGACCGCACCTTCCGCCTCGACGACCTGGCCGAGGTCCACCGCGGATTCGCGGACCCCGCGGCGCCGATGATGCGCTACCAGGGCCGGGATGCGATCGGCATCGGTGTCGCGATGCGCGAGGGCGGCGATATCCTCGAGCTCGGCAAGACCCTTGATTCCGAGTTCGCGCGCCTGCAGGAAACGCTCCCGGCGGGCATGGAACTGCATCGCGTGGCCGACCAGCCGGCGGCGGTGGATGCTTCGGTCGGCGAGTTCGTCAAGGTACTCACCGAGGCCGTCGTCATCGTGCTGCTGGTGAGCTTCCTGTCGCTGGGCCTGCGCACCGGGCTGGTCGTCGCGCTGTCGATCCCGCTGGTGCTCGCGATGACCTTCGCGGTCATGTATTTCTACGGTGTCGGCCTGCACAAGATCTCGCTCGGCGCGCTGGTGCTGGCGCTTGGCCTGATGGTCGACGACGCGATCATCGCGGTCGAGATGATGGCGATCAAGATGGAGCAGGGCTACAGCCGGATGAAGGCGGCCGCCTTCGCCTGGGAAAGCACCGCGTTCCCGATGCTGACCGGCACCCTGATCACCGCGGCGGGCTTCCTGCCGATCGCGACCGCAGCGTCGAGCACGGGCGAGTACACCCGGTCCCTGTTCGAGGTGGTGACGATCGCCCTGCTGGTGTCGTGGATCGCCGCGGTGATGTTCATCCCTTACCTCGGCGACAAGCTGCTGCCCGACCATGGCCATGCGGCGACGCTCAAGCCGGGCTCGATGGCCGCGCGCTGGCATGCCGCGCGCCAGCGCTGGGCCGACCGGTACCCTGCCTTCGCCGAACTGATCGCGCCGCCACCGCATGACGGTCGCGACCATGATCCCTATGCGACGCCGTTCTATGCGCGGTTCCGGCGCCTGCTGGGCTGGTGCGTCGGCCACCGCAAGACGGTCATCGTGGTGACGGTCGGGGCATTCGCGGCCTCGGTCCTGCTGTTCCGCTTCGTGCCGCAGCAGTTCTTCCCGGAGTCCGTGCGCCCCGAGCTGATGGTCGACATGGAGCTCGCCGAGGGCAGTTCGCTGAAGGCGACCGAGGCGCAGGCGCGACGACTTGAAGCGATCCTCGCCACCCGCGAGGACCTGGACAATTACGTTGCGTACGTCGGCACCGGGTCGCCGCGCTTCTACCTGCCACTCGACCAGCAGCTGCCCGCGGCGAACTTCGCGCAGTTCGTGCTGCTGCCGAAGGATACGGACGCGCGCGAGGCGGTCCGCCAGTGGATCATCGAAGACGTGGTGCCGCAGTTCCCCGAGCTGCAGTTGCGCGTGACCCGCCTGGAGAACGGACCACCGGTCGGCTACCCGGTGCAGTTCCGCGTGTCGGGCGAGCACATCGACCAGGTGCGCGCGATCGCCAACGACGTGCGCGCGAAGATCGAGGAGAACCCGCACGTCGCCAACGTCAACCTCGACTGGGACGAGCCGGGCAAGGTCGTCCACCTGCGCATCGACCAGACCCGTGCGCGTGCGCTGGGCGTGAGTTCGGCCGAGGTCGCGCAGTTCCTCGGCGGTGCCCTGTCCGGCTCGCCGGTAAGCACCTACCGCGAGGGCGACGAGCTGATCGAGATGCGCCTGCGCGGTACCGAGGCCGAGCGCCTCGACCTCGACGGCCTGCGCAACCTGGCGATCCCGGTGGCGGGGGGTACCAGCGTACCGTTGTCGCAGGTCGCCACGCTGGAGTACGGCTTCGAGGACGGCATCATCTGGCACCGCGACCGCAAGCCGACCATGACCGTGCGTGCCGACATCTACGACGGCACCCAGCCGGCGACCGTGTCCGCGCAGATCTCGCCGACCCTGGATGGCCTGCGCGAAGCCTTGCCGTATGGCTACTCGATCGACGTCGGCGGCAGCGTGGAGGATTCGGCGCGCGGCCAGAACTCGATCGCGGCCGGCATGCCGCTGTTCCTGTTCGTGGTGTTCACGCTGCTGATGATGCAGTTGCGCAGTTTCTCGCGCAGCGTGATGGTGTTCCTGACGGCGCCGCTGGGCCTGATCGGCGTGACGCTGTTCCTGCTGGTGTTCCGCGTGCCCTTCGGCTTCGTGGCGATGCTGGGCACGATCGCGCTGGCCGGCATGATCATGCGCAACTCGGTGATCCTGGTCGACCAGATCGAGCAGGACCGCGCCGATGGGGCGGACGCCTGGCAGGCGATCATCGAGGCGACGGTGCGACGCTTCAGGCCGATCGTGCTGACCGCATTCACCGCGATCCTCGCGATGATCCCGCTCTCGCGCAGCGTGTTCTTCGGCCCGATGGCGGTGGCGATCATGGGCGGCCTGCTGGTCGCCACGGTCCTGACGCTGTTGTTCCTGCCGGCGCTCTATGCGGCGTGGTTCCGGGTGCGGATGCCGGAGTCGGCACGCCGCTGAGCCGGGTGCAGGGGGGGCTGGCGGTGCCAGCCACCCCTGCGAACACGGGCTGGATCAGCCCTCGGCACCCCAGGGCGCCGGCGGCGCCGCGACCGGGTTGGCCAGGTTGAACTCGACGCGGAACAACCGGTGGGGCCGCGAGAGTTCGTAGGCGAAGCGCAGGCCGGGCTGGACCTCCAGCGCCCAGACGTTGGTGTTGGAGACGTCACGGCCCTCGCGTGAAAACAGGGCTTGCGACTCGGCGTCGACCGGGAACTCCTGGCGCTCGCGACTGCCCGGCACCAGGCTGTCGCCACCGTACTGCGTCAGTACGTCAGGATGGCCGTCCGCATGGCGGTGGTCGTGCTTCAGGCGCAGGCCGTCGGCGGTGCGGGTCAGGACCCAGGTGCGCGAGCGGTCGTCACCGACATGGAAGGGGATGCGGATTTCCTCCGCGCTGCACTCGCGCACGTGCATGACCAGCGGCTTGCCGGCGAAGGGGTCGTTGGTGTCCGCAGGCATGTTCGCGGTGATGCGCCCGGCGAAGGCCTGGCCGCACAGCGTGGCAAGGCGCTCGAAGAAGGCATCGGCCGGGGCTTCCACCGGCGCCGGAAGCGCCGTGGCGGAGGGCGGTGCCGCCGCGGGCGCAGGCGGTGCCTCGGCGCGCGGCGGGTCGGTGGGCTGGCAAGCGGACATCGACAGGGCCGCCAGAAGCAGACCACCGGCCAGGCGACTGTGGAACGGGAGCTGGGTATGGGTCATCCGCCCAGCGTACCCGTTCCATGGCGCGTGCGTCGCCCGGCTCAATCGCGCATGGCGACCGCCGGGCAGGCGACATCCAACTGGGCGAGCACGGCCGCCGTCGCCTCGCGCGTCGACACTGCCTGGCCCTGGGGCGCGAGGTCGGCGGTGAACACGCCGGCATCGAGTGCGGCCGAGACCGCGTCCTCGATGCACCTCGCCTCCTGCTCCAGTCCCAGCGAATGGCGCAGCAGCAGGGCGGCGCTGAGGATCGTCGCATATGGGTTGGCGATGCCCCGACCGGCGATGTCCGGTGCGGAGCCGTGGATGGGTTCGTACAGGCCTGCCCGTCCTTCGCCCAGCGAGGCGGAGGGCAGCAGGCCCAGCGAGCCGGCCAGCATCGAGGCCTCGTCGGTGAGGATGTCGCCGAACATGTTCTCGGTCACCACCACGTCGTAGTCGCGCGGCCTGGACAGCAGGTGCATCGCCATCGAATCGACCAGCTGGTGTTCCAGCGTGATGTCCGGGAACTCGTCGGCGACGACGCGCGTCGCCGTCTCCCGCCAGAGTCGCGACGTCTCGAGCACGTTCGCCTTGTCGACGGAGGTGACCTTGCCGCGACGGGTCCGCGCCAGCGTGCAGGCCCGGCGGACGACGCGTTCGATCTCGGCGACGCTGTATTCGCACAGGTCGCTGGCCGTGGTGGCGGTGCGGGTCTTCTCGCCGAAGTAGACGCCGCCGGTCAGCTCACGGACCACGATCATGTCGACGCCATTGAGCAGGTGCGGCTTGATCGGCGAGGCGCCCAGCGCGGCTGGATGCGGCGCGACCGGGCGAAGGTTCGCATACAGCCCCATGGCCTTGCGGATGGCCAGCAGGCCCTGTTCGGGCTGGACCGGCGCTTTCGGGTCGGACCACTTCGGGCCGCCGACCGCACCGAGCAGCACCGCATCCGCGCGCTGGGCGGCGTCGAGCGTCGCGGCGGGCAGCGCCTCGCCGGTGGCATCGATCGCGGCACCGCCGATCAGGTGCCTGTGGAAGCGGAAGTCACGGTCGTGCCGCGCACCTACCGCATGCAGGACATCGACCGCCGCGGCGGTGATCTCGGGGCCGATACCGTCGCCGGGCAGGACGACGATGTCGAAGGCAGTGGATTCATGCGGCACGGCGGGACTCCTCGAAGCGTTGGATGGCGTCGTCCTGGCCCAGCAGGTAACCGAGCTGGTCGACGCCCTGGAGCAGGCAGGTCTGGGCGAAGGCATCGAGGGGGAACTCGACCGTGTTGCCGCCCGGCAGGACGATCACGCGGCGGGCAACGTCGATCTTCAACTCGATGCCGGGACGATCGATCAGCTCGTCGACCACGTCCTGGTCGAGCACGATCGGCAACAGGCCGTTCTTGAGTGCATTGCTGCGGAAGATGTCGGCGATCTCGCTGCTGATGACGGCGCGCAGTCCCAGGTCGGTCAGCGCCCAGGGCGCGTGCTCGCGCGACGAACCACAGCCGAAATTGCGGCCGGCGACGAGGATGCGCGCGTCGGCGTTCTCCGGTCGGTTGAACGGGAAGTCCAGGTCGGGCGTCCCGTCGGAGCGCGTGCGCCAGTCGCTGAACGCATGGCGGCCGAGCCCCTGGCGTTCGGTCGTGGTCAGGAATCGCGCCGGGATGATCTGGTCGGTGTCGATGTTGCGCTCGCGCAGCACCACGGTGCGCGACACCAGGGTCGTGAACGCATCCATCAGGCGGCCTCCTCGGGCAGATAGGCGCGGGGGTCGGTGATCTCCCCGGCGACGGCGCAGGCGGCGGCCGTCAATGGCGACGCCAGCACGGTGCGGGCCCCCTTACCCTGGCGGCCCTCGAAATTCCGGTTGCTGGTCGACACCGCGAGCTGGCCGGGACCGACCATGTCGCCGTTCATCGCGATGCACATCGAGCAGCCCGGCTCGCGCCATTCGGCGCCGGCGTCGCGGACGATGCGGTCAATGCCTTCGGCTTCGGCGTCGCGCTTGATCCGTTCGGACCCCGGCACGACCAGCATGCGCACCCGCGGATGGACCTTCCGTCCTCGCAGCACGCGGGCCGCGTCGCGCAGGTCGGACAGGCGCGAGTTGGTGCAGCTGCCGACGAACACGACATCGACCGGTCGGCCCGCGAGGGCGGCATCGGCCTGCCAGCCCATGTAGTCGCGGGCCTTGGCGTCGTCGTCGTTGGAGGTGTCGGGCAGGTGGCCGTCGATGCTGGCGACCTGGCCGGGGTGCGTCCCCCAGGTGACGGTCGGGCGGATGTCGGCCGCGTCGACATGGACTTCGCGGTCGAAGGTGGCGCCCGGGTCGGTGCGCAGTTCGCGCCAGCGCTCGACGGCGGCGTCGAAGGCTTCGCTGTCTCCCGTCGAGGTGCCGGGTGCGCGCTCGGTATCGCGAAGGTAGGCGAAGGTGGTGTCGTCGGGGGCGATCAGGCCCGCGCGGGCCCCCGCTTCGATCGACATGTTGCAGACCGTCATGCGTTCGTCCATCGACAGCGCTTCGATCGCGCTGCCGCGGTATTCGATCACGTGCCCGGTCCCACCATTGACGCCGATCACGCCGATGACATGCAGGATCAGGTCCTTCGCGGTGACGCCGCGCGCGAGCTGTCCGTCGATGGTGATCGCGAGCGTTTTCGGCTTGCGCTGGAGCAGGCATTGGGTGGCCAGCACATGGCCGACCTCACTGGTGCCGATGCCGAACGCCAGCGCGCCGAACGCGCCATGCGTGGCGGTGTGGCTGTCGCCGCAGACGATCGTCATGCCGGGTTGGGTCAGGCCGAGTTCGGGACCGATGACGTGGACGATGCCGCGCCGCGGACTGGCCATGTCGAACAGCTCGATACCGTGGCGTTCGCAATTCTCGCGCAGGCGATCCACCTGGGCGCGCGCCTGTTCGGTCGCGAAGGGCAGGACGCCGTCGGCATCGGCCGGCAGGGTGGGCGTCGAATGGTCCAGGGTCCCCTTGGTGCGCTCCGGGCGACGTGGTGACAGCCCACGCGCGTCGAGTTCGGCAAACGCCTGCGGGGACGTGACTTCGTGGATCAGGTGCAGGTCGATGTAGAGGATGCCCGGGGCTTCGGCCGATTCGGGCTGGACCAGGTGGGCGTCCCACAGTTTGTCGAACAGGGTGCGGGGTGAGTGGCTCATGGCGGGATGTGTCTTGGGCTTCGTGTCGGTCATGAAAGGAACGGGCCGTCAGGCAAGGGCCGCGGCCGGCACGGCATGGGTCGGGGTACGCGCCGGCTCGCGCCCCGTGCGGACGATGCGGTTGGCGATGTCCAGCCAGGCGTGGGCGCTGGCTTCGAGGATGTCCGTGCTGGTGCCGGAACCGGTCCATTCCACGCCGCCGACGCGCGCGATGACCTGGGCCTGGCCCTGGGCGTCGTCGCCGGTGGTGACGCTGGACACGTGGTAGCTCTCGACGTCCAGGTCGACTCCGGTGGCCCGCGCCAGTGCGGCGAACAGCGCGTGGACGGGTCCGTCGCCCACCGCGGCCTCGCTGACGCTGCGATCGTCGGTATCGAGCAGCTGCACGCTGGCAGTCGGCAGGGTGTCGCCTTCGCCGGCCCCGGTGCTGACATGCAGTCGGGTCAGGCGCCAGCCACGAGCGGCCGCGGAGTCCGCGCCCAGCACCAGCGCCTCGAGGTCGCCGTCGAAGACCTCGCGCTTTTTTTCGGCCAGCGCCTTGAACCCCGCGAATACCCGGTTCAGCGCGGCCTCTTCGAGATTGAAGCCGAGCGCCTGCAGGCGGTCCGCCAGCGCGGCGCGACCGCTGTGGCGACCCATCACCATCTGCGACTGCGACCAGCCGACGTCCTCCGGGCGCATGATCTCGTAGGTGCCGCGGTGCTTGAGCATGCCGTGCTGGTGGATGCCGGATTCGTGCGCGAAGGCGTTTTGTCCCACCACGGCCTTGTTGCGCTGCACGGCCATCCCGGTGATGCGTGACAGGAGCCGTGAGGTCGGGACCAGCCGGCGGCTGTCGATGCGGGTGCTGGCGTTGTAGTAGTGGGCACGGACCCGCAGCGCCATCACCAGCTCTTCCATGGCGCAGTTGCCGGCGCGCTCGCCGATGCCGTTGATGGTGCACTCGACCTGGCGGGCACCGCCCTCGATCGCGGCCAGCGAATTGGCGACGGCCAGGCCCAGGTCGTTGTGGCAGTGGGTGCTGAAGATGGCTTTCTCGGCATCGTGCACGTTCGCGCGCAGGTACTCGAACAGGGCGCGGATCTCGCTGGGCGTGGTGTAGCCCACGGTGTCCGGGATGTTCAGCGTGGTCGCACCGGCGGCGACCGCGGCGCTGCAGACTTCGGCCAGGAAATCGGGTTCGGTGCGCAGCGCGTCCTCCGCCGAGAACTCGACGTCATCGACATGGCGGCGCGCGCGTTCCACGCCCATCACCGCGCGCTCGAGCACCTGCTCGCGGCTCAGGCCCAGCTTGTGCTCGCGGTGCAGCGGACTGGTCGAGATGAAGACATGGATGCGAGGTGCCGCGGCTCCCTCGAGCGCGGACGCACATGCGTCGATGTCGCCCTCGTGGCAGCGCGCGAGCGTGGCGATGGTGCTGCCGCGCACCTCGCGGGCGATCGAACGGACGGCATTGCGATCGGCCTCGGAGCTGGCCGGGAAACCCGCCTCGATCACGTCGACGCCAAGCTCCGCGAGCGCAAGGGCGAAGCGGAGCTTCTGCGCGGCGGTCATGCTGCAGCCCGGCGATTGCTCGCCGTCACGCAGGCTGGTGTCGAAGATGCGGATCGGGGTGGGTTCGTTCATCGGAAGGCTCCGTCTTTCTGGCGCGTCAGTGCCAGGCGGCTACCGCTGCGCGCGGTCGAGGGGCGGGGGTGGGATCGGACGGCATCGTCGGCACAGGCAGGAGCATCGCAATGGCGGGCTCCTGCAACGGCGCGGCCAGTTCACGCTGGCGACGACGCGGACGCCGGGGCGCGCGGGGCCGGACTTCCGACAGCAGCGTCGCAAGCACGCCGGCATCGAGGTTGCCGCCAGACACCACCGCGCACTTGCGCTTGCCGGCCACGCGTCGGCCGGCGGCCAGGGCCAGCGCACCCGCGCCTTCGGCGATGACGTGTTCCTCCAGCGCGAGGCGCACGACGGTTTCGCGCAGTTCGGCCTCGCGGACGATCACGACGTCGTCCAGCAGGTCGGTCAGCAGTTTGCGCGTCAGATGGCCAGGCTCCTTGACGCGCACGCCATCGGCCAGGCTCGCGACCGGTTCGATCGCACGCGTGTCGCCTTTCAGGGCGCGGGCCATCGAATCGACGCCCTCGACCTGGGCGCCGACGATCCGCACGCCCTGCGCTTTCATCGCCAGCGCGACACCGGCGGCCAGGCCACCGCCACCGATCGGCACCAGCACCACGTCGGGCGCCAGCGCCGCCATCTCCAGGCCGACCGTGCCCTGGCCGGCGATCACGTCGGGGTCGTCGAAGGCGGACAGCAGGCGATAGTCGTTCTGCAGGGCCAGCTCGTGCGCGAACGCCTTGGCCTCATCATAGCTGTCGCCGTGCAGGCGCACGGTGGCACCCCAGTGGGCGACGCCGGCGACCTTGGTTTCCGGTGCGCAGCGCGGCATCACCGTGATGGCCTGCTGGCCCAGCCGGTACGCGGCCCATGCCAGGCCCTGCGCGTGGTTGCCCGCCGAAGCGGCGATCACCGGGCGGGTGTCGCCGCGCTCGCGGGCGGCCAGCAGCGCATTCAATGCGCCACGCACCTTGTAGGAGCCGGTGCGCTGAAGGTTCTCCAGCTTCAGCCAGCAGCCGAAGCGCTCCGCGTGGTGCAGCGGCGTCGCCGACAGGTAGCGGCGCAGGCGGGCCTGCGCCGCGAGCACGTCGGCGGCACCGACGCGTACGTGGGTGTCCTCGTCCTTGCGCGGTACGTCACCGTCCATCGATCAGACCGTCGTCAGCCAGTGGGCGAAGCGCGCGTCCTGGCCGCGGACGATGCGTGCATACAGGGCTTGGAACTCGCGGGTGACGGGGTTCTCGCCGAACACCACGTCGTCCAGCGAGGCAATGGGCGCGACTTCGGCAGCGGTGCCGCAGACGAACACCTCGTCGGCCTGCTTCAGCTCCTCCAGCGAGACCGGCCGCGAGGTGGCACCGGTCAGCTCGATCAGGGTGGCGCGGGTGATGCCATCGAGCGCGTCGGCATGCCGGGCCGCGGTGATCGCGCCGTCCTTGACCATGAACACGTTGGCGCCGGTGCATTCGACGACGACGCCTTCGTCATCCACGAACAGGGCTTCGTCGAAGCCGCGCTGTTTCGCTTCGCGCTTGGCCAGCACGGAGTTGATGTAGCCGCCGCACAGCTTCAGCGGCGGCAGCGACTTCGCCGGGTTGCGGCGCCAGCCCGAGACGCCCAGGCGCGCGGCCTTGCCGGCGAGGTGCACCGGCTGGGCGATCGTCGCGACCATCAGGTGCTGGGTGAGCGGCGCGACGTCCAGGCCGATCGTGCCGCTGCCCAGCCAGGCGAGGGGGCGGATGTAGGCATCGCGGTGCTGGTTCGCGCGCAGCGTCTGCAGCACCGCCTCGCTGGCCTGGGCGACGTCGAAATCGATGCCCAGCAGCACGGCGCCCTTGCGCATCCGCTCCATGTGCTCCGGCAGGCGGAACACCGCGGCACCGCCGTCGTCCGTGGCGTAGCTGCGGATGCCCTCGAACACGCCGCTGCCGTAATGCATCGCATGCGTGGTCAGGGGCGCCTGGGGTGAATCGAGCGAGACCATCCGGCCGTCGAACCAGGCCCAGGGGGCCTGGCTGGACGCCGGGGTGTTGTCGCGCGGCGTCTCGTTGGATTCGGCCACCGGCGCGGCATCGTTCAATTGCATGGGGAAACCTCCACGGCCAGGCAGTCGTACAGCTTGGCCAATTGCGTCTGAAGAGTGGTGTCGGGACGGTCGCCCTCGACGGTCATGCGCAGGTACCAGCGATCGCCGTCGGCCTGGGCTTCGCCGTCGACGGCGAGCGGACGGAAACCACGGCGTTCGGCGGCCCCGAGTACGCGTGCCAGCGCGCCCTCGGCCTGTCGCAGGGTCAGATCAAGCTGGTATCGCATGGCTCGGGTTCTCCGTACCGGGGGGGGTGGGGGTCGAGGTCGAGTCGGCTTCGGCCTGGGCTGGCTCGCCGTCCATCATCTGGGCGTTGTTGTGGTTGGGCGGCACCAGGGGCCAGACATTGGCCTTCTGGTCGATGGCGACGTGCAGCAGGGCCGGGCCGGGTGCGTCCATCAGGGCCTGCAGCGCCGCCTCGACGTCGCCCGCGCGCTCGACATGCAGCGCCTGGATGCCGAAGGCCGCGGCCAGCGCCACGAAGTCCGGGTTGTCGGACAGGTCGATCTCCGAATAGCGCTTCTCGAAGAACAGCTCCTGCCACTGGCGGACCATGCCCAGCGCCTGGTTGTCCAGCAGCACGATCTTCACCGGCAGGCGATAGCGCGCCAGCGTCGCCAGCTCCTGCACGTTCATCAGGAACGAGCCGTCACCGCTGACGCAGACCACGCGCGCCCCGGGGGCCTGCATCTGCGCGCCCAGCGCCGCCGGCAGGCCGAAGCCCATCGCGCCGAGTGCGCCACTGGTGAGGTGCTGGCGCGGCTGCTGGAACCGCCAGTGCTGCGCGACCCACATCTGGTGCTGGCCGACGTCGCAGGCGACCACCGCATCCGGGGCGATCTCCGACAGCCGCCTCAGCAGGGCCGGGGCATACACCGTCTCTCCCGGTGCGTCATAGCGCGGCGCGTGGTCGCGCGCGCGCTGCAGGCAGGTTTCCAGCCATTCGCGCCGGGGGATCGCGTGGCGGCCGTGGACATGCGCGGCGCACGGCAGGGTGAGGGCCTTCAGCGCGGTGGCCATGTCGCCGTTCACCGCCGCGTCGGCATGGCGCAGCTTGCCGATCTCGCAGGCATCGGGGTCCATGTGGATGACCCGCGCGTTGGGTGCGAACTCGGCCAGCTTGCCGGTCGCGCGGTCATCGAAACGCGCGCCGACCACGATCAGCAGGTCGCACTCCTGCACCGCCAGGTTGGCGGCGCGGGTCCCGTGCATGCCGAGCATGCCCAGGTTGAGCGGATTGTCCGGCGGCAGCGCGCCCAGGCCGCGCAGGGTGAGCACGGTCGGGATGCGGGTCGCGTTGACGAAATCGCGGAAGACATCGACCGCGTTCCCGAGCGCGATCCCGCCACCACCGTAGACGACCGGACGCCTGGCCTGGGACACCAGTGCCAGCGCCGCGTGCAGCGAGGCATCGGCCGGCCGCGGGATGTCGTCGATGGGAGAAGGGACGTGCAGGGGCAGGGCGCTCGCGTCCGCCACCTGCACGTCCTTGGGGAAGTCGATCAGCACCGGGCCGGGACGTCCGGACCGGGCGATCCTGAAGGCCTCGGCGACCACGCGCGGCATGTCCTCCACGCGTCGCACGAGGAAGCTGTGCTTGACGATCGGCATCGTCATGCCGAACACGTCCAGCTCCTGAAAGGCGTCCGTGCCCATCAGCGGCGTGGCGACCTGCCCGGTGATGACGACCATCGGCACCGAGTCCAGCATCGCGTCGGCGATTCCGGTGACCAGGTTCGAGGCACCGGGACCGGAGGTCGCCACGCACACACCCACGCGCCCGCTGGCCCGCGCATAGCCGTTCGCGGCAAACGCCGCCCCCTGCTCATGGCGGACCAGGACGTGCTTCAGGTCCGAATCGTGCAGGGCGTCGTAGAACGGCATGATCGCGCCGCCCGGGTAGCCGAACAGCGTGTCCACGCCTTCGGCGACCAGGGCCCGCGCCAGCCAGCGGGCGCCGTTCATGCGGCAGCCTCCTCCGGTTGCGCTGCCGGGCGTGCCGCCGCCTGCGGCTGCGGCGCATTGGCCAGCCACTTCATGTTGGCGCGCAGCTTCTTGCCGACGGCCTCGATCGGATGGTCCAGGTCGCCCTGCTTCATCGCCTTGTAGTTGGCGTTGCCGGCGGCATACTCGGCGATCCACTGGCGCGCGAAGGTGCCGTCCTGGATCTCCTCCAGCACTTTCTTCATCTGCGCCTTGGCGTTGTCGTCGATGACGTAGCTGCCGCGGGTCAGCGCGCCGTACTGGGCGGTCTCGCTGATGAACTCGTGCATGCGGGTGATGCCGCCCTCATAGAACAGATCGACGATCAGCTTCAGCTCGTGCAGGCACTCGTAGTAGGCGACTTCCGGCTGGTAGCCGGCCTCGACCAGGGTCTCCCAGCCGGCCTGCACGAGCTTGGTGGCACCGCCGCACAGCACGGCCTGCTCGCCGAACAGGTCGGTCTCGGTCTCTTCCTTGAAGGTCGTCTTGATGGCGTTCTGGCGCGCGCCGCCGATGCCGCCGCAATAGGCCAGCGCCAGCGCCTCGGCGTTGCCACTGCGGTCCTGGTGGATCGCATAGACGGAGGGCACGCCGCGGCCGATCTCGTATTCGCGGCGCACCAGCGCGCCCGGGCCCTTGGGAGCCACCAGCACCACGTCGAGGTCATCCCGCGGGTTGATCTGTTCGTAGTGGACGTTGAATCCGTGGGCGAACAGCAGGCAGGCGCCAGGCGCGATGTTCGGCTCGATCACTTCGCCGTACAGCTGCGGCTGCACCATGTCGGGGGTCAGCACGGCCACCAGTTCGGCACCCTTGACGGCCTCGGCCGGGGTCTTGACGGCGAAGCCGTCGGCCCTGGCCTTGATCTCGGTGGGGCCGCCCGGCCGCAGGCCGATGGTCACGTCGAAGCCGGAGTCGCGGAGGTTGAGCGCATGTGCGCGGCCCTGGCTGCCGTAGCCGACGATGGCGATGCGGGGTTTGCTGGTGGACATCGTGGTTTCCTTGCGTGTGGATTGAACGTGTGGAGTGGAACGGGTGCGGCGTGCGTCAGGCCGGTTCGGGTTCGGCCACGCGGGAAGAGGTGGCATCGACCAGGGTCGAGGCGATCGCGCGCCGGTCATCGAGCGGACCGGGCGAGGTCACCGCGCCCTTCGATGCGGAACCGACGATGCGCGCGTACTTGGCCAGCACGCCGGTGCGCACGCGCGGATGGAACGGCGCGGGCGCGCGGGCGGACAGGTCGGCATCGACGTCGATCCGGCGCGTCGAGACATCGATGCGGACGCGGTCGCCGTCGCGCAGGCGGGCGATCGGGCCGCCCTGCGCGGCCTCGGGCGCGATGTGCCCGACCATGAAGCCATGCGTCGCGCCGCTGAAGCGGCCGTCGGTGATCAGCGCGACGTCGTTGCCCAGGCCCTGGCCGACCAGGGCCGCGGTGACCGCCAGCATTTCGCGCATGCCCGGGCCACCGGTCGGGCCCTCGAAGCGGATCACCACCACGTCGCCGGCCTGCACCTGGCGGGCCTGCACGGCGGCGAAGGCGGCTTCCTCGGAGTCGAACACCCGCGCCGGGCCTTCGAAATGGTCGCGGCCATGGCCGGCCAGCTTGACGATGCAGCCTTCCGGCGCGACATCGCCATACAGGATGGAGTAGCCGCCGCGCGGCTTGATCGGATTGGCGACGGCGCGCACGACGTCCTGCGCGGCGGGCGCCGGCACTGCGTCGAGCTCCTCGAAGAAGGAGCGGCCGGTGACCGTCGGCACGTCGTCGAGCAGGCCCGCGGTGCGCAGTTCGCGCGCGACCAGGGCGGTGCCGCCCTGCTGGAACATCTCGGCGGCGGTGTAGCGCCCACCGGGCTTCAGGTCGGCGATGACCGGCGTCGCCGCGGCGGCCTCGAACTCCTCCAGGGTGAACTCGACGCCGGCTTCGTGCGCGATCGCCAAGAGGTGCAGCGCCGCGTTGGTCGAACCGGCGGTGGCCGACACCGCGCGGGCCGCGTTGCGCAGCGCGGCCGGAGAGAGGAGGGTGCGCGGTGTCGGGCCGCCCCTGCGCAATTGCGCCATCACCATCTCGCCGCACCGCCGCGCGGCGGCGGGCTTGTCTGCGTGCACGGCGGGGATGTCGTTGAGTTGCAGCGGCGACAGGCCGAGGAAGGTCAGCACCATCGCCATCGTGTTGGCGGTGAACTGGCCGCCGCAGGCGCCGGCGCCCGGACAGGCGTGGGATTCCACGCGGTGGAGTTCCTCGTCGTCGATGCGGCCGGCGGCATGCGCACCCACGGCCTCGAACACGTCCTGCACGGTCAGCGGCCGGCTTTCCTCGTCCTTGGCGCCCGCCTTGGAGGGGCAGCTGCCGGGCATGATCGTGCCGCCGTAGAGGATCACCGTCGGCACGTCCAGGCGCGCGGCGGCCATCGCGGCGGCGGGGATGGTCTTGTCGCAACCGACCAGCAGCACCACCGCGTCCAGGCTGTGTCCCACGACGGCCAGTTCGATGGAGTCGGCGATGGTCTCGCGTGAGGCCAGCGAGGCACGCATGCCATCGGTGCCCATCGCGATGCCGTCGGTGATCGCGATCGTGTTGAACTCGATCGGCGTGCCGCCGGCCTCGCGCACGCCTTCGCGCACGTGCGTGGCCAGGTCGCGCAGGGTCAGGTTGCACGGCGACACGTCGGTCCACGTGTGGATGACACCGACGAACGGCTGGGCGATGGCGGCATCGTCCAGGCCGGTGGCGCGCAGCATCGCGCGTGCCGGTGCATGCGCGGGGCCCTGTTTGATGGCGTTGCTTCTCACGTGGAGGGATCCTTCGGGTCTGGCGTCTGCGTTTGCGGTTTCATGAAACGAAAAACCCCGCGCCGTTGCGGGCGCGGGGTCCTGGTATTCCTCGGGTTTGCTCGTTCTATCTAGGCAACCCCGTACCCCGCGCTTGTTGGCCCGGTAATAAGTACGAGTACAAGAATGAGCGCCGCCGCGATCGCGAGCGGGACGGCATTCACGAGCAGGTCGCGCAGCGCGTCGGCGCGGCCCCGGGGGGCGGCGATGGCGGTCTGCGGGTGGCTGCTGCGGTGCGTCATGGACTGGAGAAGATCATCGTTGCGCGGGCATGTCAACTGTTTCGTCCGAAAGGAATTCGATACGTCTGCGTACAGCCCCGCCGCTGCGTTCAAGTGCCCTCCAGCACTTCGACCAAGGTCTCATAGGTCGCCGGCATCGCATCGGCATGGGCCGGACGCGCCAGCGACGCGGCAAGCGCGGGCGGTGCCGGCACCGCGTGGCCGACCAGCGGTTCGACGATGCTGTCGAACTTCGCCGGATGGGCGGTGGCGACGACCGCCCATGGCCGGCGATCGCCACGCGCGCGCAGGCCCTCGAGTACTTTCAGGCCGGTGGCCGTGTGCGGGCAGGGGACGACGCCGTGGCGCGCGGGTGCGGCGCGGATGACGTCGCGGATGGTCGCGTCGTCGATCGCGGTGGCGGCGGTGGCCGCGCGCAACGCCTCGTCGTTGTCGTGCCAGTGGCGCAGGCGTTCGAAGTTGCTGGGTGCCCCCACGTCCATGGCGTTGGCCAGCGTCGCGCGGGTCGGCTGGGCGGCATAGTCGGCCCCGGCGAAGTAACGCGGCAGGGTGTCGTTGGCGTTGGTCGCCAGCCGGATCTCACCGATCGGCAGTCCCATGCGACGGGCCAGCACGGCAGCGCAGGCGTTGCCCAAATTTCCGGTCGGCACGATGAAGTTGAGGTGGTCGCCGGTCCGGGCGTGGAAGCCCAGCGCCGCATGCGCGTAGTAGGCGGCCTGCGGCAGCAGACGGCCGAGACTGATGCTGTTGGCCGAACCCAGCGGGACCTGTTCGCGCAGCACGGTGTCGGACAGTGCCTGTTTCACCAACCGCTGGCAGTCGTCGAAGCTGCCGTCCACGCGATACGCCCGTACGTTGTCGCCCCAGCAGCCCAGGCCATGCGCCTGCCGCGGCGACACCCGCCCGTCCGGGTAGAGGATGACGACCTTGAAGCCGGGACGTCGATGGAAGGCGGCGGCCACGGCCGCGCCGGTGTCGCCCGACGTCGCGACGAGGATGGTCGTCGGCGGGGCCTCGACCGGCCTCAGGCGCGACAGCGCTTCGGCGAGGAAGCGCGCGGCATAGTCCTTGAAGGCGGCGGTGGGGCCGTGGAACAGCTCGAGCAGGTGGTCGCCCTCGCCCTCCAGGCGGCGCAGCGGCGCGTCGAAGTAGAAGGCGGTCGCGCACATCGCGGGCAACTCCGTTTGCAGGCGCGAACCGGTGAAGTAGGGCGCGAGTACCCACGTCGCGGTATCGGCAAGCTGTGCGCCCGGCCTATCGAGCGTCAGTGTCGGAATCGACTCGGGTACGTACAGGCCGCGGTCGGGGGCCAGTCCGGCGACGAGGGCGGTGTCGAGGTCGGTGGCGGGCGCATGCCCGCGGGTGCTGTTGAAGTGCATGGGATCGGTGCATGGGGGCCACGCGCGGTCTCGGCACCGCGCGGGCGGGCGGAAACGGTCAGCGGATCACGTCGGCACGCGGGCCGGCGACAGGGCTGACATGGACCCGGGCGTCGAAGCCGGCATCGACGAAGGCCTGCCGCATCGGTGCGGCGGCGGCCTCGGCCTCCGCCTTCGATTCGAACCAGGCGAACGTGCTCGGGCCGGCGCCCGAAATGCTGGCGCCCAGTGCGCCGTGGTCGAGGGCCGCTTGCCGGGCCCGGTCGAAGCCGGGAATGAGCGGCGCGCGACGCGGCTCGACCAGCAGGTCGACCAGGCCTTCGCGCAGCAGCGACGCATCGCCGCGCTGCAGGCCGGTCAGGAACAGCGCCAGGTGCGCGCTCTGCTGGACCACCAGCGGGAGCGGGTAGGGCTCGGCCAGCACTTCGCGGGCCCGTCGCGTCTCCAGCATCTGGTCGGGATGGACGACGACGGCGTGCAGCCAAGCGGGCACCGCCAGCGCGATCATCCGGTCATGCGTGGCCATGACCACGCCGCCGAGCAGCATCGGCGCGACGTTGTCGCCGTGCCGGCTGCCGCTGGACACGGATTCGCCATCGAGCGCGAACGGGTAGAGCGCATCACGCGACAGCGGCGCGTCGAGGAGGGCGTTCGCCGCGACCAGCGCCGCCACGCAGGACGCCGCCGAGCCGCCCAGGCCGGATCCCAGCGCGATGCCCTTCTGGAGCGACAGCTCGAAGCCATGCGCCAGGCCGAGCCGCTCGCGCAGCGCGATCAGGGCCTGGCCGGCGGTGTTGCGAGGTGCGTCCAACGGCAGCCGGTCGACGCCGGGCACGTCGCCGGTGATGGCGGTGATGCGGACCTCGGGGGCGTCGATGCGGCGCACCGTGGCGACGTCGCGTGGACCCTCGATGGCGTGGCCGAGCAGGTCGAAACCGACGCCGATGTTGCCGACGCTGGCGGGCGCGAACGCGCGGGCTTGCTGCGTCGGGGCGGAGTCCTGTTGCACGGGCCTGTCTCCCTGCCGCGGTGCGGCGATGTCCATGATCGATGTACTCATGCGCGGGCTCCAAACGTCTGCGCGATCGCGAGGATGTCGCCGAAGATGCCGGCAGCGGTCACGTCCGGGCCCGCGCCGGGGCCTTGCACCACCAGCGGATTGTCAGGATACCGGGCGGTGCGGAACTGGATCAGGTTGTCGGTCAGCTGGCCGTGCAGGCTGGCGTGGCCCGGCTCCGGCACCGCCAGCCCCACGCGCGCGGTATCGGCGTCCAGGCAGGCCAGAAAACGCAGTTTCCCACCGCGCTCCTGCGCATCCCCAAGGCGTCGCTGCATGTCGGTGTCCATCTCATCGATGCGCGCGAGGAACGCGTCCAAAGGCAGGTCCCGCAGCGTCGGAGGGACCAGGTTCTCGATCTCCACGTCCTCCATCGAGAGGGCCAGCCCCGCTTCACGCGCGAGGATCACCAGTTTCCGGGCAACATCGGTGCCGGAGAGGTCGTCGCGCGGGTCGGGTTCGGTATAGCCCAGGGCACGTGCCTCCAGTACCAGTTCGGAGAACGGGCGCGAGCCGTCGAACTTGTTGAAGAGCCACGCCAGGGTACCGGAGAAGATGCCCTCGATCCCGTGCAGGGCGTCGCCGGTATCGAGCAGGTTGCGCAGCGTCTGCACGACCGGGAGGCCCGCACCGACGGTCGCCTCGTACCGGAACCGTCCCCCGCGTCGCTGCGCGGCCTGGATCGACTGGAAGCGCGTCCAGTCGCCGCTGCCGGCATGCTTGTTGGGCGTGACCACGTGGATGCCCGCGGCCAGCCAGTCGGCGTAACGATCGGCGACCGCATCACTGCCGCTGCAATCGACGATCATCGCGTGCGGCAGGTGCTCGGCACGCACGTGCTCGGTGAAGCGCTCGAGGTCGAGCGGTTCGGCACCGGCGAGCGCGTCCACCGCGCTGGAAGGATCGAGCGCCTTGTCGGCAAGGTGCATCCCGCGGCTGTTGGCGATGGCGCGCAGGCGGATGTCGAGGTCATGGTCGCCGGAAAAGCGCGGCGCGGCCTGGACCAGCTGACGCAGCAGGGCCTGGCCGACATTGCCGGGGCCGATCAGGCCGACGGACAGCGTCTGCGGCGAAAGCCAGAAGGCCGCATGCGCCGCGCGCAGCCCCCGCTGGGCGTCGGCGGCGGCCACCGCCACCGAAATGTTGCGTTCCCCGGCCCCCTGGGCGATGGCACGGATGTTGACGCGCGCCTGGGCAAGGCCGGACAGCAGGCGCGCCGCCACGCCGGTCTTGCCGACCATGCCGTCGCCCACCGCGGCGAGCACGCTGATGTCCGGCGTGACCGTCACCCCCTGAACCTGCCCCTCCGCGATGGCCTCGGCGAATGCCGCCTCCACGGCCGCTCGCGCCGCGCTGGCCTGCGCGGCATCCACCACGCAGCAGATGGAGTGTTCGGACGAGCCCTGCGAAATCATCGTGACCGACACGTTCGCGGCATGCAGGGAGGCGAACATCCGTTCGGCGGTGCCCGGGACCCCTATCAGGCCGCCGCCCGACAGTTCCAGCACGGCCAGGCCCTGGGCCACGCTGAGGCCCTTCACCGGCGTGCCGCTGGCGCCGGCGCTGGCCGCGGTGGACGAAGCGCTGATCAGCGTACCCGGTGCATCCGGGTTGAGCGAGTTGCGGATGTGGACCGGCAGCTCGCGCTGGATCGCGGGTGCCATCGTCTGCGGATGCAGCACCTTCGCACCGAAGTACGCCAGTTCGCAGGCTTCCGCATAGGACAGCATCGGCAGGCACACCGCATCAGGCACCAGCCTCGGGTCCGCGGAGAGGACGCCATCCACGTCGGTCCAGATGGTCAGCGCATCGGACTCGAACAGCGCGGCGAAGATGGCGGCGGAGTGGTCGCTGCCGTTGCGGCCGAGCGTCGTCGGGCGACCCTGCGCATCGCTCGCCACGAAACCGGTGACGACCACCTGGCGTACGTCCCGCGTGCTCCGCCATGCCGCCAGGCGTCGCCGCGAGGCCTCCCAGTCCACCGCGACCCCCAGTTCGCCGGGGTGCACCACCAGCACCTCGCGCGCGTCCAGCCGCAACCAGCCTGCGTGCTCGCCGCCCAATGCGGCATGCATCAATCGGGACGAGAGCACTTCGCCAAGGCCATGGATCCAGGCGGACTCCGCCGGTGCGAGCGGTGCGCGCGGTGCGATGTCGACCAGGCGCGTGTGCAGGGTGTCGAAATCCGCGGCGATCGCGGCATCCAGTCCGGCCCCCGTCACCGCCCGTGCGGTATCGAGGTGGCGCTGTTTCAGCGCCTGCCAGCCCGGGAGCCAGTCATCGCCGCGTTGGGCCTGGTGGGCGAGGCCGATCAGGGCATCGGTCACGCCGTGCATCGCCGATACCACCACCACCCGCCGCTGCGTGCCGTCGTCCACGAGCTGCGCCGCATGCTGGATGCGCGCGGCATCGGCCAGGCTGCTCCCGCCGAACTTGTGGGTGCGGCTGGCGACATGCGAAGTCACGGGGGGCGCCTGGCGCATCCCGGCTGCGGGGGGCGCTGCGAGGGGTGGGGCGAGGGGTGGGGCGTGGAGGGGGCTGGACTGGGACATGGCGGGCTTCCTTGTGGAGCCCCGTCCTCGAATCCCGGTGCCAGACCGCCGCACCCGGATCGGGGGGCGGAGCGGCGTGGTTGCTTCAGTTCACGCGCGGTCGCACCCCGGCAGACAAGTGCCGGTGGTGGTAATGGTGGTGATCGCGGTGACCTCGAGGGACGACGCACTGAACCCGCACGTCATCGACGCGCCCCCGGAGGGCGGCACGCAGATGGACGGCGGAAGCGTGTTGCGATGCGTCATGACGCCGAGATAATCACAGGGCGTCCAGGAGTGTCAACGGTTTCGTCTGGAACCGGACGGGCCTTACCCGCGGCCCGTGCGCCTGCGCCGGGATGAACGGACCCCCGTGGGCGCACGCACCGGCGGTGCCGCGGCGTGGCCCCCTTCCGTGCCTTCGTCGCCGTGCAGCGTCATCAGCGATTCCAGCAACTGCTCGTCGGCGCTCGAGCAGACACCCAGCAGCAGCGCCTCCTCGCAGCCTTCCGCCGTGGTGTAGGCGTGGCCCATGCTCGAGTCCAGGTACACCGCTTCGCCCGCCTTCAACACGATGGGGTCGTAGAACTCCGTGTGCACGCGGATCGCACCTTCCAGCACGTGCACGTACTCCTCGCCGGTGTGGTGGACGAGGGCGCCGAACTCCTCGAGGCTGCCCGAGCGCACCCGGGTCAGGACCGGGATCATCCGCTTGCGGCGAAGCTCGGGGCACAGGTAGTAGTAATCGTAGTTGGGCGTGTTGACGCGCACCGCATCCTCGATCCGGCCGATGCTGCGGCGTGCGGTCACGGCGGGCTCGGGATCGCCTTCCTCTTCGGCGAACAGCTCCGACATCCGCATGTTCAGGCGCTGCGCGACCTGCTGCAGCTTGTCGTAGGTCAGGGACAGGCGGTCATGCTCGACCTTGGAGAGCGTGGACACCGGGATCCCGCAGCGCTCACTCATTTCCTTCAACGTCCAGTCGTTCCGGGCGCGGAGCGCGCGCAACAGGTTGCCGATCGTCGGGTGGGGCGAGGTCATCTAGGAGGCGCTTCCTGCTGGGGTGGGACGTTCCGGTGCGGGCGCACGCAGGTCGAAGATCATGATCGCCTTTTGTGACGGTCTTTGCCATACCGGGTTGACAATTTTCCAATCAGGATCACTATTGCCAGAACAGGACGGAGGCGGGGGTCTCCAGTCCGCCCATGCCGCCGACCGCGGCCCATCCGGGGAGAGATGATGTCCAAGCATTCGTCGGCCACGCTGGCCTGCCTTCTGGGCGCCCTGCTGGCGCTGATGCCCGCCGTGTCCCAGTCCCGCACCGCCGACGCGGTCCAGCCGGTGGCGGGCCCGGTGCCTGCGGATCCTGATGTCGCGGATGTCGCGGATGTCGTCGAGGGCGTTCCCGGCGTGGAGGTGCCGCCCGCGGACGACGCCGGCGGGCTGACCGGTGCCGACGTCGGCGCGTGGCTGGACGGGTTCCTGCCCTATGCGATCCGGCAAGGCGGCATCCCGGGGGCCGTCGTCGTGGTGGTGAAGGACGGCGAGGTGCTGGTCTCGCGCGGCTACGGTCATGCGGACGTCGAGGCACGCACCCCCGTCGACCCGGCGACCACGCTGTTCCGCCCGGGCTCGGTCTCGAAACTCTTCACCTGGACCGCGGTGATGCAGCTCGTCGAGCAGGGCAAGCTGGACCTCGACGCCGACATCAACACCTACCTGGACTTCCAGATCCCCGAGCGCAATGGCGCGCCGGTGACGCTGCGCAACGTGCTCACCCACACCACCGGCATGGAGGAGGCGATCCGCGGCCTGATCATCGCCGACCCGACCCAGTTCGTGGCGCTCGATGCCTACCTGAAGCACTGGGTGCCAACGCGGATCTTCGATGCCGGCACGACGCCGGCCTATTCCAACTACGCGACTGCTTTGGCCGGTTACGTCGTCGAACGGGCGTCGGGCCAATCCTTCGACGACTACATCGAGCAGCACATCTTCGCGCCGCTGGGCATGCGCCATGCGAGCTTCCGCCAGCCGCTGCCGGAGGCCCTGCAGCCGCTGATGGCCAAGGGCTATGCCTATGGCGAAGACGCGCCCAAGGAGTTCGAGTTCGTGACCCCCGCGCCGGCGGGCAGTCTCTCGGCTTCGGGCGAGGACATGGCGCGCTTCATGATCGCGCACCTGCAGGACGGCGCGTACCGCGATGCGCGCATCCTCGAGCCGGCGACTGCCCAGCAGATGCACGGCACCGCGCTGGACATGCTGCCTCCCTTGAATCGCATGCTGCTGGGATTCTACGAATACAACGTCAATGACCGGCGGGTGATCGCCCATGCCGGCGACACGCAATGGTTCCACAGTGACATGCCCTTGTTCATCGACGATGGGGTGGGCGTGTTCGTATCGTTCAACAGCGCGGGTCGCGAGGGCGCCGCCGGCAAGATCCGCGGTGCGCTGCATAAGGCGTTCGCGGAGCGCTACCTGCCCGGCAAGGTCGAAGAAACCGCGGTCGATGAGGCCACGGCGCGCGAGCATGCCGCGCAGATGGCGGGCCTGTACGACAGCAGCCGTCGCCCCGACCGCAACTTCCTGGCCATCCTCAACCTCGTGGGGCAGACCAAGGTGGTCGCGACCGAGGACGGCAGCATCTCGGTGCCGGCGCTGACCGGCCTCGATGGCCTGCCGGTGAAGTGGAAGGAGGTCGCCCCCTATGTCTGGCGCGACGTCGCCGGCAGCGACCGCCTCGCCGCGCAGGTCGTCGACGGCAAGGTCGTCCGCTGGAGCTTCGAGCCGGTGTCGCCCTTCACGGTGTTCGAGCCGGTGCCGTGGTGGCGCTCGGCCGCCTGGCTGCTGCCGCTGGTCGGCGTGGGCATCATCGCGCTGGCGCTGACGGTCCTCACGTGGCCGATCTCCGCCCTGGTCCGTCGCCACTACGGCGTGCCATACCGGCTGGTGGGCGAGGACGCGCGTGCGCACCGGATCATCCGGATCGCGTCGCTGGTCGTGCTCGTGACCGTGCTCGGCGTGTTCGGCACCATCGCCGCGATGTTCAGCAGTCTCGACATGCTCGGCCCCGCCAATGACGGCCTGGTGCGTGCGCTGCGGATCGTGTCGCTGGTGGTGTTCCCGATCGGCGCCCTGGTGGCCCTGTGGAATGCCTGGCAGGTCCTGCGCAGCCGCCGTCGCATCTGGGCGAAGTTGTGGGCGATCGTGCTGGCCGCCGGTTGCGTGGCGATCCTGTGGATGGCCGTGGTCTACCACCTGGTCGGCTACAGCGCCAACTACTGAGGTCGATGGGCGTGGCCTCCGGGTCGCGCCCATCCGGGCCTGCCGGAGGACACGAATGAGCACGCATGCCCCGCGCGTCACCCTGACGCTGCGCAACGAACCCTTGCCGCTGGCCGCCCCGTTCCGGATCTCCGGCTACGTGTTCGAGGCGATGCCGGCGACCGTCGTGGTCCTGGATGACGGTCGCTTCGAGGGCCGTGGCGAGGCCGCGGGTGTCTATTACCTGGATGACACGCCGGCCACCATGCTGCCGACGCTGGAGGCATTGCGCGACACGATCGAAGCGGGTCTGTCGCGCGATGAGCTGCGGTCGCTGCTCCCACCCGGCGGTGCGCGCAACGCGCTCGACTGCGCATTGTGGGAACTGGAGGCGCGCCGTGCGGGCGTGCCTGCATGGCAACTGGCGGGCCTGCCGGAGCCGAGGCCGCTGCTTACGACGTTCACGCTTGGCGCAGACGACCCGGCCGTCATGGCGACGGGCGCGCGCGGCTACGCGCAGGCAAAGGCGCTCAAACTGAAACTGACGGGCGATGCGTTGCTCGACGGCGAGCGCGTGCGCGCCGTGCGCGAGGCCCGGCCCGATGTCTGGATCGGCGTCGACGCCAACCAGGGTTACGTGGCTGACACCCTTGAAACCCTGTTGCCTGCGCTGCACGCGGCCCGCGTCTCGCTGCTGGAACAACCCTGCCGGCGCGGCCATGAGCACGAACTGGACGGCGTCGACCGCCGCATCCCGATCGCCGCCGACGAGAGCGTGCAGGGCCTGGACGAAGTCGATGCGCTGGTGGGCCGCTTCGACGTCGTCAACATCAAGCTCGACAAGTGCGGGGGCCTGACCGAGGGCCTGATGATCGCCGCGCGCGCCCGGGAGCTGGGCCTGAAGGTGATGGTCGGCAACATGGCCGGCAGCAGCTGGGCAGCGGCGCCGGGCTTCATCCTGGGCCAGCACTGCGATGTCGTCGACCTGGACGGGCCGGTGTTCCTGAAAGAGGACCGGGCCCCGGCGGTGGTGTACCGCGACGGCATGATCGAATGCCCCGACGCGGTCTGGGGCGGACCGGTTCCCGCGCGGTGACGACACCCGGCGCCATCGCAACCCTGGTGCCGGCGGACAACGCGTTTGCCCTGCTCGCGGTGTTCTTCGGTTTGGCCGCGATCGGTGCCCGGCTCGAACGGACGCGCATTGGCCAGCGTGTCTCGGGCGTGATGATCGTGATCGCGCTGGCAATGGCGCTGGCCAACCTCGGCGTGATCCCGCGTTCGGCGCCGACCTACGGCGTGGTCTGGCAGATCCTGGTGCCGCTGTCGATCGCGCTGTTCCTGTTGCGCGCGGATCTCGTGAGCATGGTGGTCGAGGGCGGGCGAACGCTGGTGGCCTTCGTCGCGGGCGTGTTCGGCGTGGTCGCAGGCGCCTGGCTCGGGGCGCTGCTGCTGGACCTCGGGCCGCACGAGGCGGAGTTCGCCGCGGTGTTCGGTGCGACCTATACCGGCGGTTCGCTGAACTATGCGGCGGTCGCCGAGGCCATCGGCTTCCGCGATCCCACGGCCCTGGCCGCCGGCATCGCGATCGACAACGTGGTCGGTCTCGGCTACCTGCTGATGGTCGGTGCGGTGGCGAACGCGGCGTTGTTCCGTCGCCACTTCGGCTGGCGAAGCGAACGCCTCCACGAAGCCGCGGATGGCGATGCGATCAACCGCCGCCCGCCGTCGCTGATCGACCTGTCCATCGCGCTCGCCCTCGCGGCGCTCGCCTGCGCGAGTGGTGATGCCATCGCGGCGGCCATCGGCCAGCCCAGCTACGGCATCCTCTTCATCACCGCGATCATGGTCGCGATCGCGACGATCGGCCGGCGGTGGCTGCGCGGCCTCTCCGGCGAAGACCTGGTCGCCACGCTCTTCATGTACCTGTTCTTCGCGATGCTGGGTGCCGGCGCCGACCTGCGCGCGCTGCTGGACGCCGCACCGGCGCTGTTCGCCTACGTGCTGGTGCTCTTCGCCGTGCACATCGCCTTCGTGCTGCTGGCCGGGCGCCTGTTCCGCCTCAACCATGCCGAACTGGTGATCGCGTCGACGGCGTGCATCGGCGGCCCGCCGATCGCGATCGCCTTCGCGGTGCTGTTCGGCTGGCGCCGCCTCGCCGTGCCTGCGGTCGCAACCGGCATCCTCGGCTACGTGGTCGGCAATTTCGTCGGCATCGGCCTGTACCGGGGGCTCTCGTGAGCCGCCATGACCCTTTCCGTAATCGACCGGGAGCCCTCACGTGATGCGATCCCTCTTGAGCCTGTCCGTCCTGCTCGGCCTCGCCGGCTGCGCTTCGATGCCTGCGTCGGTGCTCGATGCCGACGCGACGTACGACCTGATCATCCGCAATGGGGTGGTCCATGACGGCACGGGTGCTCCGCCGCGCCGGGTCGACATCGCGGTCGAGGGTGACCGCATCGCCGCATGGTTGCCGCCGGGGGCGGGTACCGCGACCGAGGTGCTGGATGCCGGGGGCGATGCGGTAGCGCCCGGGTTCATCAACGTCCTCAGCTGGGCGGTGGAGTCGCTGATCGAGGACGGCCGCGGGATGAGCGACATCAAGCAGGGCGTGACGCTGGAGATCTTCGGCGAAGGCTGGTCGATGGGCCCCTACACCGACGCGATGAAGGCGGATGCCGTCGCGCAGCAGGGCGACATCAAGTACCCCGTCGAATGGAACACGCTCGGCGGCTATCTCGACGGCCTGGTGGCGAAGGGGGTTTCGCCGAACGTGGCGTCGTTCGTGGGTGCGACCACCGTGCGCATCCACGAACTGGGCGAAGGCGATGTCGACCCTGATCCCGCGCAGTTGGCACGCATGCAGGAGCTGGTGCGCGAGGCGATGCGCGAAGGCGCGCTCGGCGTCGGCGCGTCCTTGATCTATCCCCCCGCGGCGTTCGCCGAGACGCCCGAACTGATGGCGCTCGCGCAGGCCGCGGCGGAATCGGGCGGCGGCTACGTCGCGCACATGCGCAGCGAGGCCGATCGCTTCCTCGAAGCGCTGGACGAAACCATCGCGATCGGGCGCGCCACCGGCCAGCATGCCGAGGCCTACCACCTCAAGGCCGCGGGCGAGCAGAACTGGCCGAAAATGGCAGAAGCCATCGCCAGGATCGACGCAGCCCGTGCCGAGGGCGTCTCGGTGGCGGCGGACATGTACGCGTATACGGCCGGCGCGACCGGACTCACCGCCGCCCTGCCGCCGTGGGTGCAGGCCGGCGGCCATGATGCGATGGTGGAGCGGCTGCGCGATCCCGCGATCCGGGCGCGCGTCGCCACCGAGATGCGCGACCCCGACGTCGAGTGGGAAAACCTGCGCCTGCTCGCCGGTTCCGACGACCGGATCCTGCTGATCGGCTTCAACAGCGAAGCCCTCAAGCCGCTGACCGGCAGGACGCTTGCCGACGTTGCGCGCGTGCGCGGCAGCTCGCCCGAAGACACGGTGATGGACTTGATCGTCGAAGACGACTCGCGGGTCGGCGCCGCCTACTTCCTGATGAGCGAGGAGAACGTCGAACTGGGCCTCCGCCAGCCCTGGGTGAGCCTGGGCTCGGATGCGGAAGCATCGGCGCCCGAGGGCGCCTTCCTGAAGTCCAGCACCCATCCGCGCGCCTACGGCAATGTCGCCCGCTTCCTGGGCCATTACGTTCGCGAACGCGGCCTGATGCCGCTCGAGGAGGCCGTGCATCGCCTGACCGGGCTGCCGGCCCGCCACTGGAAGCTGGAGGGCCGGGGCTGCCTCGCAGTGGGTTGCCATGCCGACATCGTCGTCTTCGACCCGGACACGATCATCGACCACGCCACCTTCGAGGCGCCCATGCGCTATGCGACCGGCGTCAGCGACGTGTTCGTGAACGGGGTGCAGGTCCTGCGCGCCGGCGAGCACACCGGGGCCACGCCCGGCCGCGTGGTGCGCGGGCCCGGTTGGACCGGTGCCCGTCCGGTGGCCGAAACCGATTGACAAGCACCTGTTTGGGATCAATAGTCCGTATCGGGGAATTAATTTCCAAATAGAAAAAACGGGCGCCGCGCCGGAGCGGATGCCCGTCCGGTATCCCATCCGTCCTGGAGGCGCCGCATGACCATCCCGAAGCCGAACCGGCCTTTCCGCCGCACGCCCCTCGTCGCTGCCGTCGCCTGCGCGCTCGCGCTCGGCGGCCCGGCGATGGCCCAGCAAGCGGACGCCACCGACGGCGCCGTACGTGACGACGCCGTCGAACTCGACGCGGTCCTGGTGACCGCCAACAAGCGCGTCGAGAACATCCGCGAGGTGCCCTCCGCGATCAGCGTCATCGACGGCGCGCGGATCGAGCGCTCCAGTGCGACACAGCTCAGCGACTTCGCCGACTACGCCCCCGGCCTCAACGTCTCCAGTGACGGCACCCCGGGCAAGACGACGGTGACCATGCGCGGCATCGCGCCGCTGTCTTCGGGTGCAACGGTCGGGACCTACATCGACGAGACGCCGGTGGGCTCCAGCGGCCTTTACCAGGCCGCGACCATCTTCGCCCTCGACCTGCTGCCCTACGACATCGACCGCGTCGAGGTGCTTCGCGGTCCCCAGGGCACGCTGTACGGCGCGGGCTCGATGGGCGGCCTGCTGAAGTACGTCACCGTGACGCCCGACCCGACCCTCACCGAGTTCCGCATCGGCGGCGGGCTGTCGAGCGTCAGCGGCGGCGGCACCGGGAACAACGTGCGCTTTGGCGCCAACTTCCCGCTCGTGCGCGACAGCCTGGCGATGCGCGTGAGCTATGCCAGGAACGACATCCCCGGTTACATCGACAACGCGGTGAACGGCGAAGAGGACATCAACGATGGCCTGCAGACGAGCGCGCGCGCCGCGCTGGCATGGCAGGGCGAGCGCGCCGGCCTGAAGCTCAGTGCGATGCGGCAGACGATCGACAGCGACAACAACGCCTTCATCCTGTTGGACCCGGCCAATGGCGGCTTCATGGACGGCGACCTGGAGAACCGCGTCTGGGTCGACGAGACCTTCCGCAAGGACATCGACTACTACGCGGCGACGCTCGACGTGGACTTCGGCTGGGCCGACTTCACGTCGGCGACGGGTTACTCCGACACCGAGACCTTCCGTCGCCAGGACACGACCGTGCCCTACGGCAACTTCGCCGACCTCGCACTCGGGTTGCCGGACCCCGGCAGCTCCTACTTCGACAACACCCTGACCCTCGACAAGCTGACCCAGGAGTTCCGCCTGACCTCGAAGTCCGGCACGCCGCTCGAGTGGATGGTCGGCGTGTTCTACACGGAGGAAGAGGGCGACAACCGCCAGTTCATCGCGCTGAACCAGCTCGACGGCAGTCCCTTGCCGGCGCCGTACGACGATATCGCCGGCAATCTCGCGCTGCTGTACCTGCCAACCGAGTACAAGGAGACGGCGTTCTTCGCCAATGCCAGCTATGCCTTCACCGACCGGTTCAGGCTCGGTGCCGGCGTGCGCTACGCGGAGAACGACCAGGACTTCAGCCAGAACGTGGTCAGCGGCCTGCTGCTGCCGGTAGGCGAGACGCCCAACGGTTCGAGCGAAGACGTGTTCACCTGGAGCCTCACGCCGCAGTTCAAGCTGGGCGAGGACAGCATGCTGTACGGCAAGGTCGCCACCGGCTACCAGCCCGGCGGCCCCAACGTGCTGTTGCCGGGCGTCCCGGCGCAGGTCGATTCGTCCACGCTGACCAGCTACGAGGTCGGGCTGAAGTCGATGTTCGCCGACAACCGCCTGCAGGTGGACGTGTCGGCCTACCGGATCGACTGGGAGGACATCCAGGTCATCGCGACGTTCAACGGCGCGTCCGGCCTCGTCAATGGCGGCACCGCGACCAGCCAGGGGCTGGAGTTCGCCTCCGTGTTCCGCCCGAGCGCGGATCTCCAGATCGGTTTCAACGCCGCATACACCGATGCCGAACTGAGCGAGGATTTCCCGACCGCGGTGATCCCGTCGCCGCCCTACGTCGTCGAGCTGACGACGGGCCTCGAAGGCGACCTGATGCCTTACGTGCCGGAGCTGTCGCTCTCCTCGACGATCGACTACTACTTCCCCGTCGGGTCGACCTGGGAAGGAACGATCGGCGGCGGGGTGCGCTGGATAGACGACCGCGTCGGCGGCACCACCCAGCGCGAGGTGATCACCACCGACACGCAGCCGCCGAGCGTGCTGGCGACCACGATCACGCCACCGCTGGAACTCGACAGCTACTACTCGCTGGACCTGCATGCGGCGCTGGGCAACGACCATTGGTCGTTCAGGGCCTATGTCAAGAACCTCACCGACGAGCGCGGCTACTCGGCGATGTCGACGAGCGAGAACCAGGTGACCGGCGCGGTGCAAGGCTGGCTCGCGGCTCCCATACAGCCGCGGACCTTTGGTGTCGAGGTCGACTACCGGTTCTGAGGTCGGGCAGGCATGTTGAAGCAAGAAGCCGTGGAGATGGCCCGCCCATCGAGGGGGGGCGTGGATGCGAGCGGGCCCGGCGAGGTGCCGGGCCCCTACCTGCTGTTCCTCGGCGACACCACCGAGCCGGGCTACGCCAAGACCGCTTTCGGCCTGCGCGACTGGGCGCGGGGGCGATGCGTCGGCGAGTACGTGCTCGAGGGCGGCACGGTCAGCACCGGACTGCCCGCGCTGACGCCTGCCGAGGCACGTGTGCGCGGCGCGCGGTCGATGGTGATCGGGGTCGCCAATGCCGGTGGGTTCATTCCCGCGCATTGGGTGGACGCGTTGGTGGCGGCCCTCGAGGCGGGCCTGGACATCGTCAGCGGCATGCATTCGCGGTTGCGGAACATCGAAGGGCTCGGCGAGGCGGCGGATCGCCTGGGTCGGCGGCTGATCGACGTGCGCGAGCCGCCGGCAGCCATCCCGGTCGCCAGCGGCAGGCCGCGCAGCGGCAGGAGGTTGTTGACCGTCGGCACCGATTGCGCGCTGGGCAAGAAGTACACCGCGCTCGCACTCGCGGCTGCGTTCCGCGAGCGCGGTCTTGATGCCGAGTTCCGCGCGACCGGCCAGACCGGCATCCTGATCGCCGGCGGCGGGATCCCGATGGACGCGGTGGTCTCCGACTTCGCTGCCGGTGCCGCGGAGCAGTTGAGCCCCGACGCCGATCCCGCGCACTGGGACGTGATCGAAGGGCAGGGCTCGCTGTTCCATCCGGCCTACGCAGGCGTCTCGCTCGCGTTGCTGCACGGCAGCCAGCCAGACGTGCTGGTGGTGTGCCACCAGCCCGGGCGAGCCCACATGCTGGGGTATCCGGGCTATCCGGTGCCCGCGATCGAGCAGACCATCCACCTCGCCCTCCGGCTGGGCGGTCGCACCTCGCCGGCGATCCGCTGTGCAGGCGTCAGCCTCAACACCTCGGGGATGGACGAGTCTGCGGCCCGCCGCCTGATGCGCGAGGAGCGCCACCGCCTGGGGTGCCCGGTCGCCGATCCCATGCGCGGCGGCGCGGAGTTCGAAGCGCTGGTCGAGGCCTGCCTCGCGTGAGGTCCTCGCCTGCCCGCGCAGGTCTCCTGGATGTCCCGCCGGGGCCGCTCCGTTGAGCCAGGGGTCTTCCCGCTTCCAGCGCTACCTGTTGCCCGGCCTGGCGTTCAAGTCGGTCGTCATCGGCGGGGGGTACGCCACGGGCCGCGAACTGGCCGAGTTCTTCCTGCCGGGAGGCCCGCGCGGCGGCCTGCTGGGCATCGCCTTGGCGATGCTGGTGTGGAGCGCGGTCTGCGCGGCGACCTTCGCGCTCGCGCACGCCGGCCGCGCCTTCGATTACCGCAGTTTCTTCCAGCGCCTGCTGGGACCGGGCTGGGTCGCGTTCGAGGTGGCCTACCTGTTGTTCATGGTGCTGATCCTCGCGGTGTTCGGTGCGGCCGCCGGCGCGATCGGGCAGGCCGTGCTGGGTTGGCCCCTGTGGGTGGGCACCGTCCTCCTGATGCTCGGCATCGCCGTGTTTTCCGGCCTGGGCGGGCCGATGGTCGAGCGGCTGTTCAAGTGGGCATCGGTGTTCCTGTATGCGGTGTTCGCGCTGTTCCTGGTGTTCTCGCTGGACGCGTTCGGCGACCGCATCGCGCGCGCCTTCGCCGGACCCGGGCCGACCGGCGCGTGGGCCCTCGATGGCCTGACCTACGCCGGCTACAACGTGGTGGCCGCGGTGATCGTGCTGCCGCTGGCACGGCATTTCACCCGCCGCCGGGATGCCCTGGTCGCCGGGGCGCTGGCAGGCCCGTTGGCGATGCTCCCGGCGCTGTTGTTCTTCGTCTGCATGGTGGGCTGGTATCCGGCGGTGGGCGCGGAGGCGCTGCCGTCGGACTTCCTGCTGCGCCGCCTGGACCGGCCGTGGTTCCACCTGGTGTTCCAGGCCATGGTGTTCGTGGCCCTGCTCGAAAGCGGCGTCGGCGCCGTCCATGCGGTGAACGAGCGGATCGTCGCCGGCTGGACCCTGCGACGCCGCGGTCCGGCGCCGGCCTGGTTGCGTCCTGCGGTCGCGGTGATCGTCCTGGTCGGGTCCATGCTGGTGGCCGACCGCGTGGGCCTCGTCGCGCTGATCGCCAAAGGCTACAGCGCACTCGCCTGGGTGTTCCTGGGTCTCTATGTGCTGCCCGTACTGACGTACGGCGCATGGTGGCTGTGGCGCAACCCCGCCGTCGGGGACCCGGGCCCTCCCCACCGCCCGGCATCCGCCCACCCCGAATCCACGCGCGGGTGAACCGCGCCGTCGCCCCGAGGAGATACACATGCCCGTCGCGCCCCGAACCCTGCCCGCCGCCGTCCTCGTCATCGGCCTGCTGGCTGCGACCCCCGTCCTCGCCGCGCCGCCCACCGACCTCGATACGCGGGTGGAGGAGGCGATGTCGCGCTTCGGCGTGCCCGGCATGGCGGTCGCGATCGTCGAGGAGGGCAGGCCGGTTTTCGCGAAGGGGTACGGTGTGCGGGAGCTCGGGGGCGACGCGGCGGTCGATGCCGACACGCTGTTCCTGATCGGCTCCACCAGCAAGGCCTTCACCGCGGCGGCGCTGGCGGTGCTGGTCGACGATGGCAAGCTCGGCTGGGACGACCGCGTGATCGACCACATGCCCGGCTTCCAGATGCACGATCCCTGGGTGACCCGGGAGATCACCGTGCGCGACCTGCTGGTGCATCGAAGCGGCCTTGGGCTGGGCGCCGGTGACCTGATGTTCGTGCCGCGCACCTCACGCAGCCGCGAAGAGCTGGTCGAGGCGCTGCGCCACATCAAGCCGGCGACCAGCTTCCGGAGCGGCTACGCCTACGACAACGTCCTGTACGTGGTGGCCGGTCAGCTGGTCGAAGAGGTCTCCGGCCAGCGCTGGGAAGAGTTCGTGCGCGACCGCCTGCTCAGGCCCGCCGGCATGGCGCGTTCGACCACGCTCGATACCGACCTTTACGCCACGCCGAACCGCGTGCAGCCGCATGCCCGCCTGGACGGCCCGATCCGCGGCACCGGCAACCAGCAGACGCTCGACGAGCGTGCGGGCCTGCCGCAGGTGACCGCCCCGGCCGGCCTGATCGCCTCGAGCGCCAACGACATGGCCCAGTGGCTGTCCCTGCAGCTCGGCCACGGTGCGCTGCCCGACGGCACCCGTGTCTTCAGCGAAGCACAGGCGCGGGAGATGTGGACGCCGGTCGTGCCGATTCCGGTCAGCCCCTTGCCCGAGCCGATCGCGGCGACCACGCCGCTGTTCTCCAGCTATTCGCTGGGATGGAACGTACGCGATTACCGCGGCGTCCGCGTGATCGAGCACAGCGGCGCGGTGTTCGGCGTCCAGGCCGTCGTCGTTCTGGTCCCCGAGCGCGACATCGGCTTCTCGCTGCACATCAACTCCGAGGACGGCGCGGTACTCCGGGGCCTGCAGTACGAACTGCTCGACCATTACCTGGATGCGCCGGACACCGACTGGATCAAGGCCTTCGGTGATTTCCGCCAGGCACGCGTCGACGGCGCGTTGCAGGCGCTGCAGGCCACCGCGCCGGAAGCAAAGCAGAGCCGCCCCTCGCTGCCGCTCGCCGACTACGCCGGTCGTTTCCGCGACCCCTGGTATGGCCCCATGGAGATCCGCCAGGAGCGCGACGGCCTGCGCATCGACTTCCAGAACACGCCCGACATGGAGGGCACCCTCAGCCACTGGCAGTACGACACCTTCCGCGCCGACTGGGACGACAAGACCCTGGAGCCGGCCTACGTCACCTTCGCCCTCGATGCGGAGGGCCACGTGGAGCGGGTGACGATGAAGGCGGTCTCGCCCATCGCGGACTTCAGCTTCGATTTCCACGACCTGCTGTTCACCCCCGTGCGCGGCGAGGAGTGAGGGGCGCCGCACACGGGGTGGCCCCGGGAGGTTCCCCGTGGTCCAATAGGCCCCGAAGCGGGGGTACCGCGGCCCCAGGGGCCCGCGGTTGAGACAGACCCTTCGAACCTGATCCGGTTGAGACCGGCGTAGGGAAGCTTCGCCGGACCGGCCCGTGGCCGGGCCGACGCCGCCCGCTTCGTCCCTGCCCCGATGGGCGCTCCACAGGACGAACCCGATGAACGCGGTCCCCTCCCAGTTGCTCCAGCAGGCCGACGAGCTGTCGGCCGATGTCGTCCGCCCGATCCCCGGTTCGCACAAGATCCACGTGCAGGGCTCGCGCCCCGACCTGAAGGTCCCGATGCGGGAGATCGTGCTGGAGCGCACGCCGACCATGTTCGGCGGCGAGGACAACGCCCCGCTCGCGGTCTACGACACCTCCGGGCCCTACACCGACGCCAACGCGCGGATCGACCTGGCCAGCGGGCTGGCACCGCTGCGCGCGGCGTGGATCGCCGAGCGCGGCGATACCGAAGTGCTGCCCGGGCTGTCGTCCGAGTACGGGCGCAAGCGCGAGGCCGACCCGCGCCTGGACGCGGTGCGCTTCGGCAAGCGGCCCTTGCCTCGCCGTGCCGTGGCCGGCGCCAACGTCACCCAGATGCATTACGCGCGTCGTGGCATCGTCACCCCGGAGATGGAGTTCATCGCGATCCGCGAGAACCAGCGCATCGAGGCGATCCGCGAGGCGCACCTGCTCAACCAGCATCGCGGCGAGTCGTTCGGCGCGAACATCCAGGCCCTGATCACGCCCGAGTTCGTCCGCGACGAGGTCGCGCGCGGACGCGCGATCATCCCGTGCAACATCAACCACCCCGAGAGCGAGCCGATGGTCATCGGCCGCAACTTCCTGACCAAGGTCAACGCGAACATCGGCAACAGCGCGGTGTCGTCCGGCATCGCCGAGGAGGTCGAGAAGCTCGTGTGGTCGATCCGCTGGGGTGCGGACAACGTCATGGACCTGTCCACCGGCAAGCACATCCACGAGACCCGCGAGTGGATCATCCGCAACTCGCCGGTACCGATCGGCACCGTGCCGATCTACCAGGCGCTGGAGAAGGTCGACGGCCAGGCGGAAGCGCTGACCTGGGAGATCTTCCGCGACACCCTGATCGAGCAGGCCGAGCAGGGCGTGGACTACTTCACCATCCATGCCGGCGTGCTGCTGCGGTACGTGCCGCTGACCGCGAAGCGCGTGACCGGCATCGTCTCGCGCGGCGGCTCGATCATGGCCAAGTGGTGCCTGGCGCACCATCGCGAAAGCTTCCTGTACGAACACTTCGAGGACATCTGCGAGATCATGAAGGCGTACGACGTCGCCTTCTCGCTGGGCGATGGGCTGCGTCCGGGTTCGATCGCCGATGCCAACGACGCCGCCCAGTTCGGCGAGCTGGAGACGCTGGGCGAACTGACGAAGATCGCCTGGAAGCACGACGTCCAGACCATGATCGAAGGGCCCGGGCACGTGCCCATGCAGCTGATCAAGGAAAACATGGACAAGCAGCTGCGCGAGTGCGGCGAGGCGCCGTTCTACACGCTCGGCCCGTTGACCACCGACATCGCCCCCGGCTACGACCACATCACCAGCGCGATCGGCGCGGCGATGATCGGTTGGTACGGCACCGCCATGCTCTGCTACGTGACACCCAAGGAACACCTGGGCCTGCCCAACAAGCACGACGTACGCGAAGGCCTGATGGCTTACCGCATCGCCGCCCATGCGGCCGACCTCGCCAAGGGCCATCCGGGCGCGCAGGCGCGCGACAACGCGATGAGCAAGGCGCGCTTCGAGTTCCGCTGGGAAGACCAGTTCAACCTGGGCCTGGACCCGGAGCGGGCGCGCGAATACCACGACGAGACCCTGCCGAAGGACGCGCACAAGTCCGCGCATTTCTGTTCGATGTGCGGGCCCCATTTCTGCTCGATGAAGATCACCCAGGACGTGCGCGACTACGCCGCCGAACACGGGCTGGATGCAGAGGCGGCGCTGTCGGAAGGCATGGCCGAGAAGGCCGCCGAGTTCCGCCAGGCCGGGGCCCAGGTCTATCGGAAGGCGTGACCGGTCCAGAAAAAAGGCGCCGTGGGGCGCCAATGGTGAATCCGAGCGTAATGGACTTCGGCGAGAGAGGGCCTGGGTGCGGCGTTCCGCCATGCGGAGCCGTACCGACAGGGTAGAATTCCGCGCGCCCATCCGCTTGGCCGTGCCCGCCGGGGCACTTTGCCGGATCTGCCGGGATGGGCGGTGACCGCCACTTCCGGCACATACCGGCCCGGCGGACCCTGTTCAGAATTTCTGGTTGATGTCCCTCTCCAACGACACCTCCTTTCCCATCGGTGACCGGCTGCGCATCGGAGAGTGCGTGGTCGACGTGCCGCTGCGCGAGATCACCGCGCCCGGGGTGCGCCGTGCACGGCGCCTCACGCCCAAGTCCATGGGCGTGTTGATGGTGTTGGTCGCGAATGCGGGCAAGGTGGTCGGCCGGGAACAGCTCCTGGCGGAAGTGTGGCCGGACACGATGCCCGGCGACGACGTCGTGACCCAGGCCATCACCCAGCTTCGCAAGGCCTTTGGCCAGCAGCGCGACGGCGATCCGTACATCGAAACCATCGCCAAGACCGGGTATCGGCTGCTGGCGCCAGTGGCCTTGCAGGCCTCTGAAGCGGCGGCCCCTCAGGCCATCGCGCCGGCGACCCCGGCCGTCGAGGCTCCGGCCGGTCCGGGATTTGCCGCGTCCGGGCCCTCCGAAGCGCCTGCCCCGGACCGTGGCTGGCTGCGCGAGCGCGTGCTGGTGGTGACGCTTGCGATCGTCGGTGCGCTGGCGCTGGTCGGCGTGCTCGCCGGCGTGCTGATGGTGCGCGACGGGGGCGAGGCGAGTGCCGGGGCCTCGCCTGCGGACCCCGTGCCCGCCGTGCCGGCACGGCCCTACCGGCTGCTGACCTCGGCGCCGGGATTCGAGCTGGCGCCGACGTTGTCGCCGGATGCCTCGATGGCGGCCTACTCGGCCACGCTGCCGGGGCGACGCGGCACCGTGATCCAGGTGCAGACCACCGATGCCTCCCAGCCTCGACAGATCAGCTTCCCGCCCGACGGGGTGTCCGATCGCCAGCCTGCATGGTCGCCGGACGGTCGCGAGATCGCCTACATCCGCTACGGACCGGGCGACGCTTGCCATGTGCTGGTGACGCCCGCCAATGGCGGGGGCAGCGAGCGCAGCGTCACCGCATGCGATGTCAGCGGCCTCGTCAGTTTCGGCTGGAGCCCCGACAGTCGCCAGTTGATCTTCGGCAGCATGGGCCGGGGTCCGCAAGGCGCGGGCCTGCGCCTGCTGGAACTGACCACCGGGCAGTGGCGGGACGTCGAAGGCGTGTGGGATGGCGTGTCGCTGGATCATGACCCCGGCTTCTCGCCCGACGGAAAGTGGATAGGATTCGTGCGCAACCCGCAGATCGGCGATCTATGGCGGGTGCCGGCGGACGGCGGAACGCCCGAGCAGCTGACCCACATCGGCGGGGAGTTCCGCGGATGGGACTGGCTGCCCGACGGCAGCGGCATGGTCTTCGGGCGGCGGATCGACAGCGAGGTGCGCCTCTACCACCTGGACCTGGCAAGCGGCACCATCCGCGACCTCGGCCTGGACGATGCCCAGTCGCCCAGCGTGGCCCGCCGCGCCGGGGTGCTGGCGTTCGTGCGACGCCGACCGCAGTTCGGCCTTTTCCGGACCGAGCGCGAGGGCGACGACCTGGAAGGCGCGAGGGAGCACCTGTTCGCCTCGTCCGGACGCGACACGTTGCCGTCGCTCGCGCCGGATGGCCGGCAGATGGTATTCGCGTCCGACCGGACCGGGCACTTCCACCTCTGGTGGGCCGATCTGGAGCAGCCCAACACGCTGCGACAGGTGGAGGGCGTGCATCCGGCGACCCATGCGCGGCCCGAATGGGCCCCCGACAGCCGGCGGATGCTGGTGGTGGGATACGACGAAACCGGTCGTGAGGGGGTGTTCGAGGTCACACCCACCCGCGGACAGGTGAGTTTCCTGCCGATGCCCGGACCGCGGTTCCGCGTGCTGCAGGCGATGTACACGCCCGACCCGGGCCGGCTGTTGATGACGGTGCGCGACGAGGCCGGCACCCTGTGCCTGGCCCTGCTCGACCGGACGACGTCACCGTGGCGCGTGGTCTCGAAGATCCAAGACGTGTCCCTCGCACGGGTGGACGCATCGCATGCGAGGGTCCTGTTCACGCGGCCGTCGGAAAACGGCCTGTGGGAAGTGGATCTCGGGCTGGCGGCCGGCAGCATCCGCAAGATCGACGCAGAGCGCCCGGTCCGCTGGCGTTTCCAGGCCTGGGCGGTGGCCGAGGACGGCAGCATCGACTACATCGAACCGCAGCCGGCCTGCCTGAGCAGCCTGCGCCGGATCGGCGTGGACGACGCCGTCGGGCACGCCACCCATCGCTGCCTCGACCGCGACCACCTCAGCGCCACCACGGGGTTCACCAGTTCGTCCCGGGCCAATGTCGTGATCTCGGCCCAGGCCGTTGATGACGGCACGGACATCGGCCTGATGGAGGTGCCGGGCGGCACCGCGACGACGCCTCAGGTCGAGGTGCCCGGCTGGATCAAGTAACTGATCCACAAGTAAAAAACCCTTTCAGCTTTCTTTCGGACGTGCCTCGGAACGAATTCGCCCAAGCCTTCGGGTTCCATCAGGCTTTTGCGACCGGTTCCGGCAAGGATCGGGCCACTTCAAGCAAAGTGGGTGACCCGGTATGGAACAGGTGCTTCGGGCCGATCGAGGCCAGTCGGTGCAGTTCGAGGGGGGCGAGTCGCCGGCCATGGGCACGTGCATCGCCGTGTCCCGGCTGGGAAGTGCCCAGGGCGGCGGCCAGCAATTCTCGGTCTGGATCCAGGTGCGGGGCTCGGCCTGGGTGGAAGCCCGGGAAGGGCGCTTCCGCCTGCGTCGAGGCGACTGGATCGCGTTGGAGAAGGACTCCCGTCCCATCGTGCAGGCGGATGCCCATGGCCTGTGCATCGGCCTGGGGCTGTCGGCGGACGCGCTGCAGGCCATCGCCCGCTTCACCCACTGCGGCCTGTACGCCGGCCGGGGCCACGTCCGGCTGAGGGACCTGCGCACCGCGCTCTCCCTGTGGCGCGGCGTAGCCCGCCAGGCGGGTGGCCACCCGGGCGGCGACATGGCGGCGCTGCGCCCGATGCTGGTGCAGCTGGCCGCGTTCCAGCAGCACATCGCCGCCCGCGTCGCGCGCTGCCCGGGCCGCTCGAGCACGCGCAAGCGCCAGGTGTTCAGCCGCCTGCAGCGCGCCCACCTGTTCCTGGAGGGCAATCGCGACCGCGTCGTCCGCATCAGCGAGCTGGCCGAGCTCACCAGCTTCTCCAGCTGGTACTTCTCCAAGACCTTCCACTCGCTCTATGACGAGAGTCCGCAGGCCGCCGCCGCGCGCATGCGACTGGAGCAGGCGGCCGACCTGCTGCTCAACACGTCGATGATGGTGGGCGAGGTCGCGGCCGCCTCCGGCTTCGACAATTGCTGCAGTTTCGCGCGTGCGTTCAGGGCCCGTTATGGCATGTCGGCAAGCCGCTATCGCAGTCAGGCGGCGAAGGCAGGATCGGCAAACTTTTCGGGCGCGGCCGGCAAAGCACGCTGGCGAACCGGAACGTAACGTGACGGGGCGTTTTAACACGCCCATAACGATATTTTGGAGAGAGACAGATGAACCATTTGCGTTCCGCTGTGCGCGTCGGCCTGCTGCCGGCCAGCATCGCCCTCGCGCTCACCCCGGTCATCGCTGGCGCCCAGGAAGCCGATACCGGCGCCGAGGCGACCACGCTCGACCGCATCGAGGTCACCGGCTCGCGCATCCGCGGCGCCGACATGGAGACCCAGCAGCCGATCATCACCATCGGCCGCCAGGAGATCGAGCAGCAGGGCCTGACCTCGGTCGCCGACATCCTGCAGAACATCACCGCCGCCGGTTCCCCGGCGATCTCGCGTGCCGAGGCCCTGGCTTCGGGCGAGAACGTGGGTGGTTACTACATCGACCTGCGCAACCTGGGCGCCACCCGCACCCTGGTGCTGGTCAACGGCAAGCGCCTGCCGGCCACCACCGGCGGCTACCAGGACCTGAGCCAGATCCCGACCTCGGCGATCGACCGCATCGAGATCCTGAAGGACGGCGCGTCGGCCATCTACGGTTCCGACGCCATCGCCGGCGTGGTCAACGTCATCACCCGCAAGCGCTATGACGGTGCCGAGGCCAATGCCTACATCGGTCAGTACAGCGAGGGCGACGGCGAGATCGAGCAGTACTCGTTCACCATGGGCGCCAACGGCGACCGCGGCGGCGTGACCCTGTCGGTCGAGTACAGCAAGGAAGACCCGGTCCTGGCCGGCGACCGCTGGTTCAGTGCCTACGGCAATGCCGGTCCGGACTACCCGGGTTCGGGCTGGAGCCCGGTCAGCCATAACGGTTCCTGGCTCGGCCCCTGCGGCCCGGGCGGCGCCGATGCCTGGTGCACCCTGAACGCCGGTGGCGACCCGACCAACGTCAACGACTACCACGTGATGACGCCGGACGAGTACGCCAACTCGAACCAGCAGATGTTCGTGCGCACCGGTATCGAGCGCAAGTCGGTCTTCGCCAACGCGAACTACGACATCAGCGACCGCATCAACTTCAACGCCGACGTTCTCTACAACCACCGCACCACCGACCAGCAGATCGCCGGCTACCCGTACCAGTCCGGCGCGTTCGACACCCCGTTGTCGGGCGACAGCGCGTTCAACCCGATCGGCCAGGACATCGAGTTCCGCCGCCGCCTGTGGGAAGTGCCGCGCACCACCAAGAGCGAGCTGGAGACCTACATGTTCTCCGGCGGCTTCAACGGCTACTTCGACATCGCCGGCAAGCCGTGGGACTGGGACGTCGGCGCGATGCTGGGTGAGCAGCGCGTGACCAAGCGTGGCCATGGCGACGCCAGCCTGTTCGCCACCGCCGACGCGCTGGGCCCGTCGTTCATCAACGCCGATGGCGTCGCCCAGTGCGGCACCGCCGCCGACCCGATCGGCCTGGACGCCTGCCGCCCGTGGAACCCGCTGCTGCCGAACGGCGTCGCCGGGCAGGGCTCGCTGTCGGATCCGGAGCTGCAGAAGTTCCTGTTCCCGTACTACACCGACACCGGCCTGACCGAGACCAAGAGCTACACCGCCAACCTGACCGGTTCGCTGTTCGAGCTGCCGGCCGGCGACCTGGGCATCGCGCTGGGCTACGAGCACCGCAAGGAGTCGGGCCGCTTCGTTCCGGACGCGTTCGCGCAGACCGGCATGAGCACGGGCCTGGGTGCGACCACCACCGAAGGCGCCTACGACCTGGATGAGTTCTACATGGAGCTCAACATCCCGGTGCTGGCCGACATGCCGTTCGCGCAGGAGCTGACCTTCAACGCGGCCAGCCGCTACTCGGACTACAGCAACTTCGGCGACACCATCAACAGCAAGTTCGGCTTCACCTGGCGTCCCGTGCAGGACGTGCTGGTCCGCGGTACGTGGGCCGAGGGCTTCCGCGCGCCGTCGATCGACAACCTGTACGGCGGCATCGGCACGAGCTTCGAGGACTACACCGATCCGTGCGGCGTCGGCGCCGTTGGCAGCGTGAACGGCAATGCCGCCTGTACCTCTGCCGGCGTGCCGCTGGGTTACGTGCAGCTCGGCCAGGGCCTGGTGCCCTGCACCAGCTACCCCTGCCAGACGCCGGACCAGTTCGTCACCGGCTCCAACGCGAACCTGATCCCGGAAACCTCCGAGAGCCAGACCGTCGGCCTGGTGTGGAGCCCGCGCTGGGTGGAAGGCCTGGACATCTCGCTCGACTGGTACAAGTACGAGCTGCAGGACATGATCATCGCCGACAGCGTCGATCGCATCCTGCGTGACTGCTACGTGCTGGACATCAGCAGCCGTTGCGCTGGTATCGAGCGTGCGGCCGACGGCCACATCACCAACATGTTCTACGGCCTGGCCAACCTGGGCTCGATGGAGACCGAGGGTTACGACCTGGGCGTCAAGTACCGCCTGCCGGAGTTCTCGTTCGGCAAGTTCGTCATCGACTTCCAGAACACCTACACCAGCAAGTACGACCAGGCCGCCGAGAACAGCGACGGCGACCCGATCACGGTCGGCTACGTGGGTACCCCGGGCATCTTCCGCCTGCGTTCCAACCTGGGCGTGAACTACGAGTTCGGCGACTTCGGCATCAACTATGCCGCGCGCTACTACTCGGGCATGAAGGAGAGCTGCGTCCCGAACCGTCCGTGCACCAACCCGGACCGTTACGCGAACGGCGAGCCGGATGCCGTGCGCTGGACCGGCAGCAACACCTTCCACGACGTCCAGTTCTCCTGGCGCGCCCCGTGGAACGGCACCGTCGCCGTCGGTGCGAACAACGTGTTCAACCACCAGGGTCCGATCATGTTCTCGCAGCCGAACAGCAACTACGCTTACTACGGTGGTTTCGACATCGGCCGCGTGGTCTACATGAAGTACCAGCAGCGCTTCTGATCCAGCGAAGCATTGCGTGACACGGCCACGGCCCCGCGAGGGGCCGTGGCTTTTTCATGTCCCAAGCAGCGCGTCGTCGCAAAAACGAAAGCCGCCCTGGGGCGGCTTTCGCATGGTTCCGAGGTGGTAGAGCCGGAACCTTCAGAAGTTCGGCTTCTCGTCCTCGGCGGTGTCGTTGTAGCGCTGGATGGCGTCCTGCAGGATCGCCTTGGCCTCGCTGGCGTTGCCCCAGCCCTCGAGCTTGACCCATTTGCCCTTCTCGAGGTCCTTGTAGTGCTCGAAGAAGTGGCCGATGCGCTCGAGCCAGTGCGGCGAGACCTGGTCGATGTCCTCGATGTGGGCATAGCCGCCGAAGATCTTCGGCACCGGGATCGCGAGCAGCTTCTCGTCGCTGCCGGCCTCGTCGCTCATCTTCAGCACGCCGACCGGCTTGCAGCGGATCACCGAACCCGGGACCAGCGGCAGCGGCAGGATCACCAGCACGTCGGCCGGGTCGCCATCGCCACACAGGGTGTGGGGGACGTAGCCGTAGTTGCAGGGGTAGCGCATCGGGGTCGACAGGATGCGGTCGACGAAGATCGCACCGGAGGCCTTGTCGACCTCGTACTTGACGGGCTCTGCGTCCTTGGGGATTTCGATGATGACGTTGATCTCATCCGGCGGGTTCTTGCCGGTGGGGACGAGGTCCAGGCCCATGCTGCATGCTCCGACTGCGGGGTCCGCCGGCGCGTGCCGGGGCGGACGGGTGGGGAAGGCCGGGCATTTTACGTCGGATGCTGATGCGCTGCAGCATCGCGAGTTATGTGTGGCTTACCGAGGTGAGCGTCGCTTCGGCCGGGGCCGCCGCCCGGCGGGAGGGGGGTTGCTCCGCCCTCCTGACGTCATCCATGACTCTAAGTCGGGTCGCCGGACGTCCTGTCCGGCTCTCCGCAACCCCCCTCCCGCCGGGCGACGACCTCGTGATCGTATAGAGGTGCGGTTTCTTGGGGCACGTGATCAGCGATCAAAGACCCAGCACGGAGACGGTGCCCCAACCCCCTGACCGCTGTCCTTCCCAGTTGGATCGTAAGTGCTCTGACAGTAATGCTCTGGACTGATGCAGATGGGGAACCGGAGCACCGGTCCCCACCCAGATGGCGACGGCGACGCACGTCGGGGCAGGGGGTGGCGGAGAGCCGGACAGGACGTCCGGCGACCCGACTTGAAGACAGGACGTCGCCAGGAGGGCGCAGCCACCCCCTGCCCCGGCGGGTGGCGCACCCCTCCCGGAGCCCCCTCGCTTTCCTCGATCCGAACCGATCCGAACCAAACCCACGCACGGCAACCCGCATAGAAGGAGCCCCGCCGAAGCGGGGCTCCCGTGACCACCTGTACCGCAATCCGCTACAGCAACGGCACCAGCAGCAGCGCCACGATGTTGATGATCTTGATCAGCGGGTTGATCGCTGGACCCGCGGTGTCCTTGTAGGGGTCGCCGACCGTGTCGCCGGTCACCGCTGCCTTGTGCGCTTCCGAGCCCTTGCCGCCGAAGTGGCCGTCCTCGATGTACTTCTTCGCGTTGTCCCACGCACCACCGCCGGTGGTCATCGAGATCGCCACGAAGATGCCGGTCACGATCGTGCCGATCAACAGCCCGCCCAGCGCCTTCGGTCCCAGCAGCAGGCCCACCACCACCGGCACCGCGACCGGCAGCAGCGACGGCACGATCATTTCCTTGATCGCCGACTTCGTCAGCATGTCCACCGCCTTGTCGTACTGCGGCTTGCCGGTGCCGGCCATGATCCCCGGGATCTCGCGGAACTGCCGGCGGACTTCCTCGACCACCGCGCCGGCCGCGCGGCCCACCGCCTCCATTGCCATCGCACCGAACAGGTACGGGATCAGGCCGCCGATCAGCAGGCCGATGATCACGTAGTGGTCGGACAGGTCGAAGGTGAACACCTCGCCCGGGTTGTTGGCCTGCAGGTTGTGCGTGTAGTCGGCGAAGAGGACCAGCGCGGCCAGCGCGGCCGAGCCGATCGCATAGCCCTTGGTCACCGCCTTGGTCGTGTTGCCGACCGCGTCGAGGGGATCGGTGACGTCGCGCACCTCGGACGGCAACTCCGACATCTCGGCGATGCCGCCGGCGTTGTCGGTGATCGGGCCGTAGGCGTCGAGCGCCACGATCATGCCCGCCATCGACAGCATCGCCGTCGCCGCGATCGCGATGCCGTACAGACCGCCAAGCGCGTGGCACGCCCAGATCGCCGCGCACACCGCCACCACCGGCATCGCCGTCGACTTCATCGACACGCCCAGGCCGGCGATGATGTTGGTGCCGTGCCCGGTCGTCGAGGCCTGCGCCACGTGCTTGACCGGCCCGTACTGGGTGCCGGTGTAGTACTCGGTGATCCACACGATCGCACCGGTCAGCACCAGCCCGATCAGCGCGCAGAAGTACAGATTCATCGCACCGTATGCGTTGTCGGCCATCAGTTCGGTGGTGATCGGATAGTAGGCGATCGCCGCCAGCACCGCCGACACGATCACGCCCTTGTACAGCGCGCCCATGATCGAGCCACCCGCCTTCACCTTGACGAAGAACGCACCGATGATCGAGGCGATGATCGACACGCCGCCCAGCACCAGCGGGTACAGCACGCCATTGCTGCCGACCTCGGTCACCATCAGGTAGCCCAGCAGCATCGTCGCGATCACCGTCACCGCGTAGGTCTCGAACAGGTCGGCCGCCATGCCCGCGCAGTCGCCCACGTTGTCGCCGACGTTGTCCGCGATCACCGCCGGGTTGCGCGGGTCGTCCTCGGGAATGCCGGCCTCGACCTTGCCCACCAGGTCCGCGCCGACGTCCGCGCCCTTGGTGAAGATGCCGCCGCCCAGCCGCGCGAAGATCGAGATCAGCGACGAGCCGAAGGCCACGCCGACCAGCGCGTGCAGCACCTCGGAGGTCGGGAGCTTGAAGCCCAGGTTCAGCACCGCCCAGTAGCCGGCCACGCCCAGCAGGCCCAGGCCCACCACCAGCATGCCGGTGATCGCGCCGCCGCGGAACGCCACGTCCATCGCCGGGCCGATGCCCTTGCGCGCGGCTTCCGCGGTGCGCACGTTGGCCTTCACCGACACGTTCATGCCGATGTAGCCGGCCGCGCCGGACAGCACCGCGCCGAGCAGGAAGCCAATCGCCGTCGGCCAGTCGAGGAACAGCCCGACCACGACGAACAGCAGGGCGCCCGCCACGCCGATCGTCATGTACTGGCGGTTGAGATAGGCCCGCGCGCCTTCCTGGATCGCCGAGGCGATCTGCTGCATGCGTTCGTTGCCTGATGGCTGCGCGCCGATCCAGCGCGCCGAGATGACCCCGTACAGGATCGCGATGACGGCGCAGACAAGCGCCAGGACCAGACCGTACTGCTCCAGCATGAACCCCTCCCCGGATAACGAGTGGACCTACGTGGAATTTCGGATATCGATGTTGTCGTTCGTGGCGTTGCGGGAGCGCCTCTCGGCGGCCGGTGGGGGCAACGGCCCGACTATCGCACAGGTTGACACGTGCGCGCTGCCACGGTCGGCCCGGCTTGCGGCATGAATCCCCGCTTCAGTCACGTGAGCGCGTGTTCAGACCGCTTCTGCCAGCCTGAGCGCGTTCGTTCCGGAGGCCCCTGCACATGCCGTATCTGCCGCTTTTCTGCCTGGCGCTGGCCGTGGCCGCCGCGCCGCAGGCCCACGCCGCCGCCGCTGACCCGCAGCCCGAGATCGAACGTCCCGCAGCCCTCCCGCAGGCGGTCGGCGCGGTCCATTCGCTGCGCACCATCCCCGAGGCCTGCGCGCGCATCGAGGGCATCTTCACCGGCGATGCCGCCGAGCCGTATCGCTTCGCCGTGGTGAAGACCCATCCCAACTGCACGCCGCGCGCGCGCTTCGTCGACGCCGACAAGGCGGCGCCCTCCGCCGACACGGGCTGGTTGTTCAACGATGTCATCCGGGTGCCGGCTGCCGACTGCCCCTCGCAGCAGGCGGTGGTGCGGGTGTGGCGCAAGCCCGCGGAGGTCGCGCCGCCCGAACTCGACGCCCAGGGCCGCGCCCGCATTTACCTGCAGGACTCGGCGCAGACCCGTGCCGACGCGGCTGCACGCGTGCCGGTGTTCGCGGCGGCGATGACCGTCGAAGGCGAGGCCTGCGCCACCCGCTGACGGGGCCAGGATCCTCTGCCCGCGGCACGATCGCCCGTTCCGGCAAGGTCCGGTTCACGCAGGCTTTACATGGCCTTCACGTAACGTGGCCGGACCCGGTCGCGTGTGAAGGAGCAGCAGATGAAGCGGTATCTCAGGGGCCTGGCGGCCCTCTTCGTCGTCGGGATGATGCTTCCCGCGGCGGCACTGGCGCAGGAGAAGCGCCCGAACATCCTGGTCATCTGGGGCGATGACGTCGGCATGTACAACATCAGCGCCTACCACCGCGGCCTGATGGGCGGCAGCACGCCGAACATCGACCGCATCGCCAACGAGGGCATGCTGTTCCTCGACCACTATGCGGAAGCCTCGTGCACCGCCGGTCGCGCTGCCTTCATCACCGGCCAGTACCCGATCCGCGTCGGCCTGGCCACCGTCGGGCTCGCCGGCGCCGAGCAGGGCATGAGCACCAAGGACCCGACCATCGCCAGCCTGCTCAAGCCGATGGGGTATGCGACGGGCCAGTTCGGCAAGAACCACCTGGGCGACCGCGACGAACACCTGCCGACCAACAACGGCTTCGACGAGTTCTTCGGCATCCTCTACCACCTCAATGCCGGTGAGTATCCCGAGCAGTACGACTACCCCGAGAACTCCCCGCTGATGCAGCCGTGGCGCGGGGTGATCCACTCCTGGGCCGAGCCCGGCGGCGGGCAGCGCGTCGAGGACAAGGGGCCGTTCGGACAGGAGCGCCAGCGCAACCTGGAGTGGGAGGTGCTGGCCGAGTCCAAGCGCTTCATCCGCGATGCGGTGGCCGCCGACACGCCGTTCTTCGTCTGGCACAACACCACCCGCATGCACTACCGCACCAACCTGTCCGAAAAGTACCAGGGCAAGAGCGGCTATGGCCTGTACGCGGACGGCATGATGGAGCTGGACGACATCGTCGGCGAGCTGCTGGCGCTGGTCGACGAGCTCGGGGTCGCCGACAACACCATGGTGATGTTCGCCACCGACAACGGCGCCGCCTCCAACAGCTGGCCGGACGGCGGCAACCAGCCGTTCCGGGGCGAGAAGGGCGTCGGCGGCTACGAGGGCGGCTTCAAGGTGCCGGTGGTGGTCAAGTGGCCCGGCGTCATCCCGCCCGGTTCGGTGACCGCCGAGTTCATGGCGATGGAGGACTGGCTGCCGACGATCATGTCGCAGCTGGGCGAGCCGGACATCAAGCAGGAACTGCTGGGCAGCTACCGTGCCGGCAGCCGGTCCTACAGCCGCATCCATCTCGACGGCTACGACCAGTCGGCGCTGATCACCGGCACCGGCCCGACCGAGCGCAAGGAGTTCTACTACTTCACCGAGACCACGCTGCATGGCGTGCGTTACGGCGACTGGAAGTTCCTGTTCAAGAAGCAGGACAAGTGGTTCAACGGCGTGCAGCAGAACATGATCACGCCGCTGGTGACCAACCTGAAGCTCGACCCGTTCGAGCGCTTCCACGAGGCGCGCGGCTTCGACGAATGGCAGGAGAACCGCGCCTGGACCTATGCACCGGCGTTCGCCCAGGCGGGCAAGTTCGTGCAATCGCTGAAGGAGTACCCGCCGCGAACCGCCAGCGTGGACTTCAACCTCGACGAGATGATGCGCCAGCTGACGCCGTCCGAGGGGCACTGAGGGCACTGACCGGCCGGTGCAGTTGGCCGGCCGGTTGCTGCTGGGCGGGTCGGACTGAATAGACTCGCGGGATGCCGCGGCCGGGTGTGTCGGGATGCCGGGGCCGGGTGTATCCGGGGGCGAATGTCCCCCGGCGCCGGCCCGGCCGGCGCCTCCTCCTTGATTTCGCCCCCGGATACACCCGACCCCGGCGTTTCCAGGCATGGCAGTGAGCGGCGCGGTCGTCACCGGCGCCTCGGGGTGGGGAGCTCGACGCTTTGAGGTCGGAACTCGGCGCTTCAGGGTGAAAAGCTCGACGCTTGGAGGTCGGAACTCGAGGGTTCGAGTTCGGAACCCGGCGCTTCAGGGTGGGGAACTCGACGTTTCGAGGTCGGACTTCGGCCCTTCAGGGTCGGGACCTGGACGTTTCGAGTTCGGAACCCGGCGCTTCAGGGTGGGGAACTCGACGTTTCGAGGTCGGACTTCGGCGCTTCAGGGTCGGGAGCTGGACGTTTCGAGTTCGGAACCCGGCGCGTCAGGGTGGGCAACTCGACGTTTCGAGCTCTGAGCCCGGCGCTTCAGGGTAGGAACCTCGACGTGTCGAGGTCGGAGCCTGGCGCTTCAGGGTCTGGATTCGAGGTTTCGGGGCCGCAGCTCGATATTTCGGGGTCGCAGGCCGGGTGTGCGGTGGCCCCCCCGGTCGATCACAACGACGACGCCCGGCGTGGGGGCCGGGCGTCGGGGGACCGCATGGGATCGGAGCGTTGCGTGGGACGTGCGTTCAGTCGCCGCTGGCCAGTGCTTCGTCGTCGGTGGGCGCCGCCGGGTCGGCGGGGCCGATCGGCTTGCGGCGGCGGCGGGCGAAGCGGCTGCCGAGTTCGCGCACCAGGCCGTCCAGGCCCTGGTTCCGGCCGGTGACCTTGAGCAGGGCATAGCCCTCTACCGCGGCATTCATGACGTCGCTGCCGAGCGCGGTTTCGGTGTCGCGCAGGCGTTCGGTCAGCTGGGAGAGCTGCAGGAGCAGCGGTCGCAGCGCGTCCAGCGCCCGTTGGTCGGCGAGTGCTTCCTCCAGGCCCAGCGAGGCGGGCACAACCTGCCGGTTCTCGGCCAATGCGGTCAGGGTGGCCCGGCAAAAGGCCTCGGACTTGTCACCCATCTTCAGCAGCCCCTGCCGCTGATCGGCATCCAGGCCGAGGGTCTTGGGTTCGAGCAGGGCCTTGAGCTGCGTGACCAGCTCGGTTGCCTGCTGGCGTTCGGTATCGGAGATCTCGATCGAGATGAGGTTCTGTGGCATGGGAATGCGCCTTCTTCAGTTCCGTTGATGGCCCTGCCGTGTGCCATGCGTGGCGTCCGTGGGCAGGGATGGGCGCTCCGCGTCGTCCGTGAGGCGGTGGGTGCCGATGGCGGCCGCAGGCGCGACCGGAGCGGGGCGAGTGTGCCATGACCGCGGGCACGGCGTCGCCCGTGGGGCCGGATCGGACCGCCCTATGGCCGCCAGCGCGGCAGCGTCCGCTTCACCGCGACGTTCTTCAGCGCCACGTATTTCGGCAGGCCATCGCGCCCATAGGGCGGCGGGGCTTCGCCGCGGATGAGCGGTTCAAGGTAGCGGCGCGCCGCGGGGGTGATGCCATGGCCGTCGCGGCGGATGAAGCCGGCCGGCATCTTCTTCTCGTGGTTGGCGACCTTCTCCAGCGGCGCCGGTTCGATCCGCCAGCGGTAGGGCGTGTCGGAGGTGCGCACGATCACCGGCATCACCGCGTTCATGCCCTTGAGCGCGTACTCGACCGCCTTGCGGCCGACCGCCTGGGCCTGGTCGAGGTCGGTCTTCGAGGCAAGGTGGCGCGCGGAGCGCTGTAGGTAGTCGGGCAGGGTCCAGTGCACCTTCAGCCCGAGCGCGTCCTTGACCCGCCCGGCGAGGAAGGAGGCGACGCCGCCGAGCTGGGTGTGGCCGAAGGAATCCGTGCCGCCGCCGGCATCGGCGACGAAGCGGCCGTCGGCGGTCTGGATGCCCTCGCTGGCGACGACCACGCAGTACCCGACCCGCTTGACGGTGGCCTGCACCTTGGCGAGGAAGTCGGCTTCGTCGTAGGGACGCTCTGGGAACAGGATCAGGTGCGGTGCCTCGTCGCGGCCGTTGCCGGCCAGGCCCCCGGCGGCGGCCAGCCAGCCGGCGTGGCGGCCCATTGCCTCGTAGACGAAGACCTTGGTCGAGGTCTCGGCCATCGCCGCGACGTCGAGTGCGGCCTCGCGCACCGACACCGCCGTGTACTTCGCCGCCGAGCCGAAGCCGGGGCAGCAGTCGGTCACCGCGAGGTCGTTGTCGACCGTCTTGGGCACGCCGATGCAGGTGAGGTCGTAATCGAATTCGGCCGCCAGCCGCGAGACCTTGAGGGCCGTGTCGGCCGAGTCGTTGCCGCCGTTGTAGAGGAAGTACCGGACGTCGTGCGCGCGCAGCACCTCGAGCAGGCGCTCGTAGCGGGCGCGGTCGGCCTCCAGTGACTTCAGCTTGACCCGGCACGATCCGAACGCACCGCCGGGGGTGTGGGCGAGGGCGCGGATGGCGGCGATGGACTCTTTCGAGGTGTCGATGAGGTCCTCGCCCAGTGCGCCGAGGATGCCGTTGCGTGCGGCCAGTACTTTGACCTTGCGGGCCCGCGCGGTCTGGATGACGGCCGAGGCGGTGGCATTGATGACGGCGGTGACACCGCCGGACTGTGCGTAGAGCAGGGTTCCCTGGGCCATGGCGACGCGCTCCGGAAGGCGGGGGCCGGGGCCGTCGTCCATTGGGTGAATGCCCGCCAGATCCCGGGAAATGCCGCCCGGATGCGGTAAGCTGGACGCCGTTTCGCCCGGCCGGGCGGTGGCGGCCAGTGTAGCGCCCCGTCCCCTTCGATGCGGGCCCACGGTCTTTATTCTCTGCGGAGCAATGCAATGCGATTGGTACTTCTGGGCGCGCCGGGTTCGGGCAAGGGCACGCAGGCCACCCGGCTCAAGGATCATCTGGACGTCCCCCACATCTCCACCGGCGACCTGCTGCGCGCCGAAGTGGCGGCCGGCAGCAAGCTCGGCCTGGAGGCGAAGGAGATCATGGCGCGGGGCGAACTGGTCAGCGACGCGATCCTGCTGGGCATGCTCGAGGACCGTTTCTCGCGCGCCGACACCGCCAACGGCTTCATCCTCGACGGCTACCCGCGCAACCTGGCCCAGGCCGACGCCCTGGACGCCCTGCTGAAGCGCATCGGCCAGCCGATGGACGCCGCCGTGCAGCTCGACGTCGCCACCGACCTGCTGGTCGACCGCATCGCCGGCCGCGCCCAGGCGGAAGGCCGCGCCGACGACAACCCGGAGTCCGTGCGCAAGCGCCTCGACGTCTACAACGAGCAGACCGCCCCGGTGGTGGAGTTCTTCCGCCAGCACGGCCAGCTGACCGTGGTCGACGGCGTCGGCTCGATGGACGAGGTGTTCACCCGCATCATCGAAGCGATCGAACCGGCCCGCGCCGTCGGCTGACAGTGAAGATCCACATCCTCGGCATCGCCGGCACCTTCATGGGCGGCGTGGCCGCGCTTGCGCGCGAGCTCGGCCACGAGGTCGAAGGCAGCGACCAGGCGGTCTACCCGCCGATGTCGACCCAGCTCGAAACGCTCGGCATCGACCTGCGCCAGGGCTACCTGCCCGGGAACATCGGTGCGGACTGCGACGAAATCGTCGTCGGCAATGCGCTGTCGCGCGGCAACCCGGCGGTCGAGCAGGTGCTGGACGACGGGCGCCGCTACATCTCGGGCGCGCAGTGGCTCAGCGAGCGCGTGCTGCCCGGCCGCGACACGCTGGCGGTGGCCGGCACCCACGGCAAGACCACCACCACGACGATCCTGACCTGGCTGCTGCAGGTCGCCGGCCGCGAGCCCGGCTTCCTGATCGGCGGCGTCGCCGAGGACTTCGGCGTGTCGGCGCGGATCGGCGGCGGGCGCGAGTTCGTGGTCGAGGCCGATGAATACGACACGGCCTTTTTCGACAAGCGCAGCAAGTTCGTCCATTACCGGCCGCGGGTCGCGATCCTCAACAACCTCGAGTTCGACCACGCCGACATCTTCCCCGACGTGGCCGCGATCCAGCGCCAGTTCCACCACCTCGTGCGCACCGTGCCGCGCCGCGGCCGGCTGATCGTCAACGGCGAGGACGCCCGCCTGGCCGAGGTGCTGGCGATGGGCTGCTGGACGCCGGTCGAGCGCTTCGGGCTGGAGGGCGAGGGCCTGGACTGGACCGCGCGGCTGGTTTCCGCCGATGGCAGTGCCTTCGCTGTCGTCCACGAAGGCGTCGAGATCGGCGAGGTGCGCTGGCCCCTGCTCGGGCGGCACAACGTGATGAACGCGCTCGCCGCACTGGCCGCGTGCCATGCGGTCGGCGTCGACGTCGCCACGGTGCTGCCGGCACTGTCCGGCTTCCGCAGTGTCAAGCGGCGCATGGAAGTCATCGGCGAGGCCACTGGTATCACCGTGTACGACGATTTCGCCCACCACCCGACCGCGATCCGCACCACGCTTGAAGGCCTGCGCGCGAAGGTGGGCGATGCGCGCATCGTCGTGGCGATGGAGCCGCGCAGCAATTCGATGCGCCTGGGCGCGCATGCCGACGCACTGGCGCCGTCGCTTGCGCTGGCCGACACGGTGGTGTTCCTGCACCGGCCGGAACTCGCCTGGGATGCCGGCACGGTGGTGGCGGCGCTGAAGGGCGAGGGCGTGGCGGTGCCGGACGTCGAGGCGCTGGTCGAGGCCCTGCGCGAACGCGCGGGCGGCGGCGACCATGTGGTGTTCATGTCGAACGGTGGCTTCGACGGCGCCCCGCGCCGGTTCCTCGACGCACTGCGCGCGGCGGGCTGAATCCCGGGCCGGGCCCGCTGCGTCGCGTCCCTGCGCCCCGGGGTGACGCGCTCGCCGCGATGCGTACACTGGGCACGTGGATACCCCCGCGCTGCCCGTCGAATCGCTGCCACTGTTCCCGTTGCACGCCGTGCTGCTGCCGGGTGCGGCATTGGGCCTGCGCGTGTTCGAGCCGCGTTACCTCGACCTGGTGCGCGAGTGCGGCCGTGCCGGGCATGGCTTCGGCGTCTGCCTGATCATCGACGGCGAGGAAGTCGGCGCGGTGGCTTCGGCAGCCGCCTTCGGCACCGAGGCGGTGATCGAGGACTTCAACACCGGCGACGACGGTCTGCTGACCCTGCAGGTGCGCGGGCGCCGGCGCTTCCACGTGCACAAGGTGCGGGTGCGCGACAACGGCCTGCAGGTCGCCGACGTGAGCTGGTGCGAGGCCGATCCGGTCGAGCCGCTGCAACCCGAGCACGGCCTGCTGGCGACCCTGTTGCACGAAGTGATCGACAAAGTTGGCGGGGAGCATTCGAAGGCGCCGGAATCGCACTTCGACGACGCGGCCTGGGTGGGCTGGCGGCTGGCCGAGATGCTGCCGCTGGAGAATGCCCAGCGCCAGGTGCTGCTGCAGACCGGCGACCCGCACCAGCGCCTGCAGCAGGTGCTGGCGTTACTGCCCGAGTGAGCCGTCGACGCGGTCGTCGCTGCGCAGCCGCATGACCGGCAGGCCGCTGGCCGGGTGCGCGGCCTCGGCATGCACGAAGCCGGACAGCGCCTCGCGCACCGCCCGGTAGGAGGCGCCAGCGTCGGGTTCGGGCCGCCACAACGCCATCGCGTCGAAGGGGCGGTCCAGGTACAGCCGCTGCGTGGCGCCGACCCAGAGCGGGGTGCCGTCATCCAGCGCCGTCGGCGCGGGCCATATGCGCAGGGCCATGCGCCGCGGCGTGCCGTCCGCGGTGCCTGCCATCGGCGGCAGCTCGCGCACCATCAGCAGGGCTTCGGCCCGCGTGCCCAGGGTCGCGGGCAGCACCGGCTGGTCGGTGCCGGGGGTGTCGTCGTCGAGCAGGCCCAGCGTGGCGATCCAGTCGGCCTGTGGCTGCACGCGCCAGCCATCCGCTTCCATGGCGGCCTGCAGCGGCGCCAGCGGGCCTGCGACCTGCAGGTCCAGCGACCAGCGCCGACGGGCGTCGCTTTCGTCGCGCTGGGCGGGCAGGTGCGCCCAGTCCTCGTTCCACCAGCGGTCGGGGGCGAGGATGGTCGTCGGCGCCTGGCCTTCGAACTTCGCCAGCAACCCGTCCGCCGCGCGCGGGGCATGCCACAGCGCGGCTGCGATGAAACTGCCGTAGAACATCCAGGCGAGCGGGCGCATCCAGAACGAGCGGGTCTGGTGGCTGCGGTAGGCGAGGCCCAGCACCAGCAACCAGAGGATGCCGAACAGGGTCCCGCCGATCACGTCGCTGAGCCAGTGCGCGCCGAGATAGAGCCGGGCGAAGCCGACCACGGTGGTCACCACGCCGGCCACCAGGTAGGGCCATACCCGCTTGCGGCCGGGAAGTTCGCGCGCGATCAGTACCGCGAAGAAACCGAACACCACGGTCGCCATTGTTACCGACACCGAAGGGAAGCCGAACCCGGCCGGTGCGGTGGGTGGTCGCGGCATGTCGATCGCGGCTTCCAGCAGGGCGGTCAGCACCAGGCCGAACACGATCGCGGCGATCCAGTGCGCGGCCGCCATCCAGCGCCGCCGCCAGGCCAGGTACACCAGCGGCACGGCCGCCGCCGTGCCCAGGACCGGCGTGTCGCCCAGGCTGGCCAGGCCGGCCATCAGGCGGTCGGCGAGGGGGTTGCGCAGGTTGAGCATCGCGGTGTGCAGGGTCTGGTCGAGCGGCAGCGGACCGCCGCTGGCGAGCAGCCCGGCCAGCAGCGAGAACCACGCCCAGCTGATCGCCAGCAGGCACAGCGCGAGGATCACCAGCGAGGGCGACTCCGGGCGGTTCGGATCGACCAGCGCGGTGGCGTAGCGGCCCAGGATGGGATGCCGGCGGAACCAGTCCAGCGCCCTGGCCAGCCATTTGTCCGCGTGCATCGCCGACCAGCGCCACGTGTAGAGCACGCAGGCCCAGACCAGGCCGACCACGAACAGCAGCGCGACCAGCACCAGCGCCAGCCGGTCGGCCACCGCCGCGACCGCGTCATAGGAGGCTCCCAGCACCCAGCCGGGGGCGAGGAAGGCCGCGGCCCAGGCCACCGAGGCGACCAGGCTGGGCAGCAGGTAGCGCGGGAAGGGCATGTGCAGCATGCCGGCGATGGCCGGAACGAACGGCCGGACGGCGCCGACGAACCGGGCGATCACGATGCTCATCGCGCCATGGCGGCGGAACATGCCTTCGCCGCGGTCCAGCCACTGCGGGTAGCGCGAGAACGGCCAGCGCTGCCGGAGCTGCGGCCCCCACAGGCGGCCGACCCAGTAGCTCAGGGCATCGCCCAGCAGCGCGCCGGCGGCCGCGGCCACCAGTGCATAGGGTCCGTTGATGTGGCCCAGCCCGATCAGCGCGCCCACCGCGAACAGCAGCGGCATCGCCGGGACCACGATCCCCAGCACCACCAGCGCGTCGCAGAACGCGATCAGGAAGATCAATGCGCCGGCGGCGACGGGGTGGGCGGCGATCCACGCGGTCGCGCTGTCAATCCAGGCCGAATCCATCGCGGGATTATGGGGGAGCGGCGGCGATCCGCCCACCTCGCCGGCGCCTGACGGCCTGCGGCCGAGCCCCTAGAATCGCCCGATGCCTGATGAAGTCCGCGCCCTCAAGTCCGACAGTTTCGGCCGCATCGCCCTGATGCGTGACGCGGACGGCCTGTTCGTCCGCCGCGACCTGGCCCACGTGCCCGCCTGGTTGCGGCTGCCGGCGTGGTGGCTGGCGCGCCGCGAAGCCCGGGGCCTGCAGGCCGTGGCCGGCCTGGCAGACGTGCCGCAACTGCGCGCCTGGGATGGCCGCTGCCTCGACCGCTCTTACATGGAGGGCGCGGCGATGTACCAGCGTCCGCCTCGCGGCGACCTGGCCTATTTCCGCCAGGCCCGTCGTCTGTTGCAGGCCCTGCACCGGCGCGGCGTCGCCCACAACGACCTCGCCAAGGAAGCCAACTGGCTGGTGCTGGAGGATGGGCGTCCGGCGATCATCGATTTCCAGCTCGCGGTCAGGGGCGCGCCGCGTTCACGCTGGATGCGCCTGCTGGCCCGCGAGGACCTCCGGCACCTGTTGAAGCACAAGCGCATGTACTGCCCCGGGGCGATCACGCCCGTCGAACGCCGCGTCCTCAAGCGCCGCTCCTGGCTGCGCGAGGCCTGGTTCGCCACCGGCAAGCCGGTCTACCGGTTCGTGACGCGCCGCGTGCTGAAATGGGAAGACAACGAAGGGCAGGGGCCGAAGCCCTGAGCCGCGCGCGGTACCCTGTCCGCCCGTCCCTTACGCGACACTGACATGTCCCTGTCCGGCAAGACCCTGTTCATCACCGGCGCCTCGCGCGGCATCGGCCGCGCGATCGCCCTGCGCGCCGCCCGCGATGGCGCCAACATCGCCATCGTCGCCAAGTCGGGCGTCGCCAACCCCAAGCTGCCCGGCACCATCCACAGCGTCGCGGCCGAGGTCGAAGCGGCCGGCGGCCATGCCCTGCCGATCCAGTGCGACATCCGCGAGGAAGACCAGGTCCGGGCCGCGGTGGAAGCCACGGTCGACGCCTTCGGCGGGCTCGACATCCTCGTCAACAACGCCAGCGCGATCTGGCTGCGCGGCGCGCTCGACACGCCGATGAAGCGCTACGACCTGATGACGCAAGTCAACGCGCGCGGCACCTTCCTGTGCACCCAGGCCTGCCTGCCGCACCTGCGCGAGGCCGCGAACCCGCACGTGCTGACCCTGTCGCCGCCGCCCAGCCTCGATCCGAAATGGTGGGGCCCGCATGTCGCCTACACCTACGCCAAGATGGGCATGAGCCTGCTGACGATCGGCCTGGCCGCCGAGTTCGGGCCGCAGGGCATCGCGATCAACGCGCTGTGGCCGCGGACGGTCATCGCCACCGATGCGATCCGCATGATCCCGGGCGTGGAGCCCGAGGCCTGCCGGACCCCCGACATCATGGCCGACGCAGCGCATGCCGTGCTGGTGCGGCCCGCCGCCGGCTTCCATGGCCAGTTCCTGATCGACGACGAGGTCCTGCGCGAGGCCGGCGTCACCGATCTCGACGCCTATGCCGTCTCGCCCGGGCGGCCGCTGCTGCCGGACCTGTTCCTCTGATCCCACTTCCCCACGCCACCGGACACCACGATGAAGTACCTGCACGCCATGGTCCGCGTCCGCGACCTGGACGCCTCCCTCCGTTTCTTCGCCGACGGCCTCGGCCTGCGCGAAACCCGCCGCAAGGACGTGCCGCAGGGCCGTTTCACCCTTGTGTACCTGGGCGCGCCGGAGAACCCCGAGGCCGAAGTCGAACTGACCTGGAATTACGACGACGAGGACTACGGCAGCGCCCGCAACTTCGGCCACCTCGCCTTCGCCGTCGACGACATCTACGCGCTCTGCGCCCACCTGCAGGGCATGGGCGTGACCATCAACCGCCCCCCGCGCGACGGCCACATGGCCTTCGTCCGCTCGCCGGACGGCATCTCGATCGAACTGCTGCAGAAGGGCGGGCCGCTGCCCCCCGCCGAGCCCTGGGCCTCGATGGCGAACACCGGAAGCTGGTAGTCGGGCAGCTTCCTTCACGCAGATCACCATCCCCGAGCTCACGAAGTCGACGTTCGACGGTGTGGGGGTGGCGGAGAGCAGGCCAAGGATGGTCTGCGACCCGACTTGCAGTCAGGGACGACGCCAGGAGGGCGGAGCCACCCCCACACCGTCGAACGTCGACTCCAGCCGAAGCCTGCGCCCACGCCGCTTCGCTAAAGATATGCCTTGAACGCCCCGGCCCGGCGTAGCACGCCGGGCGTTCGGACGGGGCACGAGCCAGTGGCTCGTGGCGCCCCGCCCTCACCCCATCGGCGCCGGCAACCTCACCCCGCAGCAGCGGCAGAACATCGCGTCCGGATCGTGCCCTTCCAGACCGCATTCCGGACAGCCGCGCGAATCGTGGTGCTTACTGGTACGCGACGCTTCGCGCAGGCTGCTCGCCAGTTCCGCGGTATAGATGCCGGTCGGTACCGCGATGATGCTGTAACCGATCAGGATCAGGATCGAGGCCGCGAACCGCCCGAACGTCGTCTCCGGTGCGACGTCGCCGTAGCCCACCGTCGACATCGTCACGATCGCCCAGTACATCCCGGTCGGGATGCTGGTGTAGCCGTGCTCCGGCCCCTCCACCGTGTACATCACCGCGCCGAAGATCACCACGATCGTCAGGATCGCGCAGATGAACACGAAGATCTTCCGCCGGCTGCGCCACAGCGCCTGCACCAGCAGCCCGCCTTCCTCCACGTACTGGGTCAGCTTGAGGATGCGGAACAGCCGGAGGATGCGCAGGATCCGCACCACCAGCAGGCTTTGGCTGCCCGGCAACAGGATCGAGAGGTAGGTGGGCAGGATCGACAGCAGGTCGATGATCCCCCACAGGCTCAGCGCATAGCGCAACGGGCGTTTCACCACCATCAGGCGCAGGACGTACTCCGCGGTGAACAGGAGCGTGAACGCCCACTCCACCAGGTACAGCGTCGATGCGAAGCGGCCGTGGATGCGCGGCACGCTGTCGAACATGATCACCAGCACGCTGAGGAAGATCGCGACGATCAGCAGCAGGTCGAAATTGCGCGACGGCGGCGTGTCGTGCCGGTAGATGATGTCGAACCAGGTCTTCCGCCAGCCGGATTCGCGGGCCGGGTTGAGTTGCGGGGCAAGCAGGAATCGCATGGGCACCTCCGGCCGCGATTGTGCCGCATCCGGCCGTGCAATCGGCGAGAATGGTCGCCCACCCGCCCGGCCCCAATGCCCCATGAGCACCGCGAACGACACCCTCTGCGCCCTTGCCGACGACTATTACGTGCCGGTCTACCGACCGCGCCGGATCGTCCTCGACCGCGGCCAGGGCTCGCGCATCTTCGATATCGACGGGCGCGAATACGTCGATTTCGGCGGCGGCATCGCGGTCAATGCGCTGGGCCATGCCCACCCGGCGCTGGTCGAGGCACTCACCGCGCAGGCCCACAGGCTCTGGCACACCAGCAACGTGTTCGTCAGCGAGCCGCCGCTTCGACTGGCCCAGGCCCTGGTCGAGGCCAGCGGCTTCGCCAGTCGCGTGTTCCTGTGCAATTCCGGTGCCGAAGCCAATGAGGCGGCGATCAAGCTGGCGCGGCGCTGGGCCACGGCGCAGGGGCGCGACCCCGGCCAGCGCGTGATCCTGACCTTCCGCGGGAGTTTCCACGGCCGCACCCTGGCCACCGTCACCGCCACGGCGCAGCCCAAGTACCAGGAAGGCTTCGAGCCCCTGCCAGGCGGCTTCCGCTACAGCGACTTCAACGATCTCGCCGCCGCCGAGGCCGCGATGGCCGCGGGCGACGTCTGCGCCGTGCTGGTCGAGCCGGTGCAGGGCGAGGGCGGTGTGATGCCGGCGACGGAAGCGTTCCTGTCGGGCCTGCGCGCGCTGTGCGACCGTCACGGCGCGTTGCTGATGCTGGACGAGATCCAGTGCGGCATGGGGCGCACCGGCCGGCTCTTCGCGTTCGAGGATTACGGCGTCACGCCCGACGTGGTGACACTGGCCAAGGCGCTCGGTGGCGGCATGCCGATTGGTGCGATGCTGGCCGGACCGCGCTGCGCCGAGACCCTGCAGTTCGGCGCGCACGGCACCACGTTCGGCGGTAATCCGATGGCGGCGGCGGTCGCCGCGGTGGTCCTGCGCGAGCTGTCGTCAGACGCGATCCGCGCCAACGTGGCCCGTCAGGCGGAAGCGATCCGCACGGGGCTCGCGGCCATCCACGAGGAGTTCGGCCTGTTCGCCGACGTGCGCGGGCGCGGCCTGATGATCGGCGCCCAGCTCAGGCCGGAACGCGCCGGCGAGGCCGCGGCCATCCTTGACCGCTGCGTGGGACAGGGCCTGCTGCTGCTGCAGGCCGGCCCGGATGTCCTGCGCTTCGTACCCGCATTGAACATCGGCGACGCGGACGTCGCCGAGGGCATGCAGCGCCTGCATGCGGCGCTGCGCGAGCACGTCGCTGCCTGATCAGGCCAGGTCGGCGAAGGCGGAGCGCGCCGCCATGATGGTGTGCGCGATCTCCGCATCGCCATGCGCGCTGGACATGAAGCCGGCCTCGAACGCCGAGGGTGCGAGGTAGACGCCGCGCTCAAGCATGCCGTGGAAGAAGCGCTTGAAGCGTTCGCCGTCGGAGGCCTTTGCATCCTCGAAGGTGTCCACCGGCCCCTCGCGGAAGTACAGGCCGAACATCCCCGGCGCGCGGGTCGTGTGGAAGGTGACACCCGCCTCGCGGGCCGCGGCCTCCAGGCCATCGCACAACTGATGGGTGCGACGCTCCAGCTCGTCGTGAAAGCCGGGCTGGCGGATCAGGTCGAGCGTCGCCAGACCCGCCGCCATCGCCACCGGATTGCCGCTGAGGGTCCCGGCCTGGTAGATCGGGCCGGCCGGCGCCACCTGCGCCATGTACTCGCGACGCCCACCATAGGCACCCACCGGCATCCCGCCGCCGATGATCTTGCCGAAGGTGCTCAGGTCGGGGTTGATGCCGTAGAGCGCCTGCGCGCCGCCGGCGGCGACGCGGAAGCCGGTCATCACCTCGTCGAAGATCAGCAGCGCGCCGTGCCGGGTGCACAGCTCGCGCAGGTGCTGCAGATAGCCCTCGCGCGGCAGGATGCAATTGGCGTTGCCGACGATGGGTTCGATGATCAGGCCCGCGACCTCGTCGCCGATCTCGTCGAACAGCCGCGTGGCCGCGTCGAAATCGTTGTACGGGATCGTCATCGTCAGGTCGGCCAGCGCATCCGGCACGCCGGGCGAATTGGGCAGGCCCAGCGTTGCCACGCCGCTGCCGGCCTTGACCAGGAAGCTGTCGCCGTGGCCGTGGTAGCAGCCCTCGAACTTCACGATGCGCGTGCGCCCGGTGACACCACGGGCCACGCGGATCGCCGACAGGGTCGCCTCGGTGCCCGAGTTCACCATGCGCACCATCTCGCAGCTCGGCACGATGTGGGTGATCGCCTCGGCCATCTCGACCTCCAGCGCATTCGGCACGCCGAAGCTGAGGCCGCCGCGCATGGTCGATTCCACTGCCGCCATCACCTTCGGATGCGCGTGTCCCGCGATCATCGGGCCCCACGAGCCGACATAGTCGACATAGCGGTTGCCGTCGACGTCGAACAGGTACGCGCCCTCGGCGCGCTGCGCGAAGAACGGCTCGCCGCCCACCGACTTGAAGGCGCGCACCGGCGAGTTCACGCCGCCCGGGATCAGATCCTGGGCACGGGTGAAGAGGGCGTGGGAGCGGTCGTGGTTCATGGCAGGGGGTCCAGGAAAGGGGAGTCAGTCGAAGCAGGCGGCAAACGCGCGCGTGGCACGGGCCGGGTCGGGCGCGTCGAACACGCCGCTGATCACGGCGAGCAGGTCGGCACCCGCGGCTACCAGTGGGCCGGCATTGTCCGGGGTCAGGCCGCCGATCGCCACCCGCGGTACGCCGAGCGACCGGGCGGCGGACAGCAGGCCCGGCTCCGCGCGTCGCGCGTGGGGCTTGGTCGGAGAAGGAAAGAAGGCGCCGAACGCCACGTAGCTGGCCCCGGTGTCGACGGCCCGGCGCGCGCGCTCGATATCGGCGTAGCAGGAGGCGCCAATCAGCGCGCCGTCCCCCATCGCCGCGCGTGCGGGCCCCAGCTCACCGTCGCTCTCGCCCAGGTGCGCGCCCTCGGCCCCGATGGCGGCAGCCAGTCGCCAGTCGTCGTTGACGATCAGTGGCACGCCGTGCGCCCGGCACAGCGGCAGCAACGCGCGGGCCTGGGCCGCCCGCAAGGCAGTGCTCGCGCCCTTGTTGCGGTACTGCAGCCAGACGGCACCTGCGTCCAGCACCTGCGTGACCCGGTGCAGGAGCCGGTCCGTGTCGGTCTCGTCGGGGGTGATCGCATAGACGCCGCGTGAGGCGCGGGTCATCGTCGTCGGATCCGTGCTCATGTGACAATGCCGGTTGGAGCCATACGCCATTATCCGCCCATGACCGACGAAACCGTGACCGTGCCCTATCGCACCTGGATGTGCGTTGTCTGCGGCTTCATCTATGACGAGGCCGAAGGCCTGCCGGAGGAAGGCATCGCCCCCGGCACGCGCTGGGCGGACGTGCCCGACACCTGGACGTGTCCCGATTGCGGCGTCACCAAGGACGATTTCGAGATGGTCGAGGCCTGACGCCTATTCGCCCACGACGATGCCGGGCGCGAGCGTCATTACCGCACCGTCCTCAAGCTGCATGCGCTCGGCTTCGCCCGCGTTGAGTTCCAGCACGTAACGGGCGGGCCCGCGGCTGGGGTAGGGCGGACAGCCGTCGCCCAGCGAGCAGGGCGGTACGTCCCGCTGTTGCGACACCAGGCGAAGCTCATCGTCGAAGTACAGGATGTCCAGCGCGATGCGCGTGTTCTTCATCCAGTACGCCTGGGGCGATTCGCGTTCGTGGACAAAGAGCATGCCGTGCCCTGCCTCGAGTGCGTCACGGAACATCAGGCCCCGGGCGCGTTCCTCGTTGTCGTCCGCCACTTCGACGGTGAAGCGCTCGCCGCCCACTTCCACCCAGTCACTGCCGCCGCTGGCGCATCCGCTGGCGGAGAGCCCGATACACAGGCAGAGGAGCGGGCTCAGGGCGCGGCCCGTAGGGCGATTGCGAAGGCTCATGGCGGGGAATGGTGGTGGAGATGCGCCCGACCATCCGCCCCCGGGCCACCGGGGTCAAGCGGAAATTCATCCGGGGGGGCTTCCCAAACGTCTCGAAGCTGTGCAGAATGCGCGCCCCGCTGCCGGGAAGTTCGAGTTGGCGGGGCGTGTTGGAGGCGGTTTTTCGGGACGTGTTGACGGCTTGGGAAGTTGCTGTAAGATGCGCG
>NZ_JACHTE010000016.1 GCF_014145395.1 Marilutibacter penaei | reverse complement strand
CGACGCCCCCCCGCCTTTGAGTAGCACGGCGATTTGGAGTCCAATCCCCAAGCAGAAGGAGATTGGACGTGAAGAAGCGCTTTTCCGAAGAGCAGATCATCGGCTTCCTGCGTGAAGCCGAAGCCGGCCTGCCGGTGAAGGAGCTGTGCCGTCGGCATGGCTTCAGCGAAGCCTCTTACTACCTGTGGCGCAGCAAGTTCGGCGGCATGAGCGTGCCGGACGCCAAGCGCCTGAAGGAGCTGGAGGCGGAGAACACCCGGCTGAAGAAGCTGCTGGCCGAGCAGATGTTCGAGAACGACGTGATCAAGGATGCCCTTCGAAAAAAGTGGTGACCGCACCGGCGCGCAGGACGCTGGTGCGGCATCTGGTGGATCGGGGACTCAGTGAGCGACGGGCGCTGGCGGCGGTGCGCATGAGCGCCAGTGCGCTGCGCTATGTCCCGCGTCCCGATCGCAACGTCGAGCTGCGCGAGCGGATCCTGGCGTTGGCGCAGCGCCACAGGCGCTACGGCGTCGGGATGATCTACTTGAAGCTGCGGCAGGAGCAGTGGCCGGTGAACTACAAGCGCGTGGAACGGCTGTATCAGGAGGCCCGGCTGCAGGTGCGCCGGCGCAAGCGCAAGAAAGTGCTGTTGGGCGACCGCCAGCCGTTGCTGCGGCCGGAGGCGGCCAACCAGGTCTGGTCGATGGACTTCGTGTTCGATCGCACCGCCGAGGGCCGCGTGCTCAAGGCGCTGACCATCGTCGACGATGCCACCCACGAGGCCGTGGCAATCGAAGTGGAGCGGGCCATCTCTGGCCACGGCGTGGCACGGGTGCTGGAGCGGTTGGCGCTGACCCGCGGCCTGCCGGCGGTGATCCGGACCGACAACGGCAAGGAATTCTGTGGCAGGACGATGGTGGCGTGGGCCCACGAGCATGGCGTCCAGCTGCGTCTGATCCAGCCGGGCAAGCCGAACCAGAACGCCTATATCGAGAGCTTCAACGGGCGCCTGCGCGACGAATGCCTCAACGAACACTGGTTCCCGACGCTGCTGCACGCCCGCACCGAGATCGAGACCTGGCGCCGGGAGTACAACGAGGAGCGACCGAAGAAGGTCTTGGGCGGCCTGACCCCGACCGAATATGCCGAACAGTTGGCGGCCAAAGCCGCTACGATGAAACCCGGACTCTAAAGAGCTCCGCTACTGGAGGTGGGGGGGCGTCG
>NZ_JACHTE010000015.1 GCF_014145395.1 Marilutibacter penaei | reverse complement strand
CAATGTAGAGGTGCGTACCGCCGGTCCACGAGTTCACGACTCGGATCTCACGGCCCGTCACCTGAGCTTTCCATTCCTTCTGCGGCATAACTTTCCTTAGGCAGCTAACACCGGAGTTAAGCCGAGCTGCGGAGTGGTGACAGGTGCGTGCTAGCGTAGCTAAGCACGCAGATGGCGCCACGAAGCGGCTTCGGCTTGAACGAGTTGTTATACGCCCTGGGCAGTTGGCTATCCGGCGCGCAACCCCGGCCCGATGCCGGTCGTGAGCCGAGGATAGCCCACGAAGGTTCGCCCGAGGGAGAGGCTGGCGAACACCACCAGCCGAGCCGAGAGCACCGCCACTCCGGGCACCCGTCACCCAGTGTCCGAGCGCCGCGCCACGAGGTCTTGGCGACGGTTGGAAGCCGATGCGGCGCGCAGCTAGGGCGGTGCGGCGGGTTCTGACCGAAGCCGCCGAACCCGAGCCGAGGCAGTAGGTGGAGCAGGGCAGTGCGGCTACGACGCCACCACTTTGAAAGTTGCTACCCCACGGATAACACCAGAGTTAAGCCGAGCCGCGAAGCGGCTTCGGCTTGAATGATTTGTTAGGGCCCGGTCTGTGCTTGGGTCGCTCCGCCAACTTGGGCCCGCCTTGTCGCCTTTGTACCACCCCTTGGCCCAAGACCCCTCAAGGGCTCTTGGCCCCAAGCCCAAGACCTCTCACTCAAACCTTCCCCTACAGGCCTGACCAGGCAGACCGCCTACTTCCACCTGTGGCCGGTCGCGGTGAGCGGCACCTTCCCATTGCGCTCTACCGACCAAGCCACGAGGGCAGGGCAGCAGCCCAACTTTTTTCCCAAGACCTGAGCCCAGCCATTCCGGGCCCTAACGCTTGAGTTAAGCCGTGCCGCGAAGCGGCTTCGGCTTGAACGATTTGTTAGGGGCTGGCTTGCTCATGGCCTGCCGAACATGGCCCAGCCCCTTGCCTGGTACTTGTACCCCCCTTGGCACCAGAACCCTCAAAGGCCCTTAGCCCCAAGCAAGAAGAACCCTCACTCAAGACTCCCCCAGATGAACTCCCTCGGGAAGAGCGCCTTACCTTCCCCTCGGCCCTTGCCCAAGAACCCTCACTCATGCGCCTGGGCCTTACCGACCAACTGGCAGAGCAGTGAACCGCTGCAAGGATCTACTCCGAGATCGCGGAGCTGCTGTTCCAGCCCCTAACGCCTGAATTAAGCCGAGCCGCGAAGCGGCTTCGGCTTGAATGAATTGTTAGGCATCATGCCGCCGCTCCCTGTTTCCTCGCCTGGCCAGATCATGGCTGGAGAGAGAAAAGAACAGAAGGAGGGCCAGCGGCGGTAGCAGGGAAGCCAAGCCGTACTGCCACCGACTCTTGCCTTGAACATGCGCTGCCTTTGACATGAACCACGACGCCCCCCCACCTCCAGTAGCGGAGCTCTTTAGAGTCCGGGTTTCATCGTAGCGGCTTTGGCCGCCAACTGTTCGGCATATTCGGTCGGGGTCAGGCCGCCCAAGACCTTCTTCGGTCGCTCCT
>NZ_JACHTE010000014.1 GCF_014145395.1 Marilutibacter penaei | reverse complement strand
GCTCTTAACGGGGCGGCAGCTAACAATTCGTTCAAGCCGAAGCCGCTTCGTGGCGCCGTCTGCGTGCTTAGCTACGCTAGCACGCAGCCGTCACCACTCCGCAGCTCGGCTTAACTTCGGTGTTAGGGCCCGGAAAAGCAGGGCTTAGGTCTGGGGCAAAAAGTTGGGCTGCTGCCCTGCCCTCGTGGCCTGGTCGGTAGAGCGCAAGGGGAAGGTGCTGCTCACCGCGACCGGCCACAGGGGAACTAGGCGGTCTGCCTGGTCAGGGCTGTAGGGGAGGGTTTGAGTGATAGGTCTTGGGCTTGGGGCCAAGAGCCCGTGAGGGGTCTAGGGCCAAGGGTGGTACAAAGGCAGCAAGGCGGGCCCAGGTCGGCTAAGCACTCCAAGCCAAGACCGGGCCCTAACAAATCATTCAAGCCGAAGCCGCTTCGCGGCTCGGCTTAATTCTGGTGTTAGGCGCTGATCGTTGATGGATGACTCAACAGCCATTGAAGCAATGTTCGCTCACCGCGTTGGCGATCCGCGCGAATGGTACAAGCGTGCCCGCGCTTTGATCTCAGCAGCAAGGGCCAGCGAGGAACGAGCCGCCGAGCAACTTGATCCATTCGAAGCAATGGAGATGCATCGCGTCACTTCAATGCTTTACGGGCTCGCCCTGGAAGGACTATTCAAGGCGCTCATCGTGCTTCAAAGGCACGGCGACCCAACCGATTCAGAATGGTGCCCGGAAGCTCGGTTCCCAAAGGAGCTCGGCACTCATGACCTACTCAAACTTGGCGGCATGGTGGATGCCAAGCTCCCTGCGGAGTTCGGATGGGAGCTAACCTACTTCACAGATGCCGTGGTGTGGATGGGCAGATATCCCTGTTCCAAAAGCGGAGAGGAAGGGTCGATTTTTGTTGACTCTAGAGCATTCGCTAAGGCAGAGGCTATCTACAAGCAGTACTCAAGGCGCTTCTCGCTCTCCGGCTAGACGCGCCTAACAATTCGTCCAAGCCGAAGCCGCTTCGCGGCTCGGCTTAACTCCGGTGTTAGGCCCGTCAGGAAAGATCGTGGCGATTGGTAAGAACAGCAACCTGGAACTGAAAGATTGCCCGGCATGCCGTGGCACCGGTAAGGTCAAATGTCCGGACTGTCACGGCAAGGGAAAGCCTTATGACTGTCAAACTTGCTGGGGCACATCTAGCGACCCGCGAGAGGGTCGTCACGTTCCATGCTCCAGATGCCACGGTTCTGGGCATGTCCCGCGCGTCTAGCCCGGCGGACGTGCCTAACAATTCATTCAAGCCGAAGCCGCTTCGCGGCTCGGCTTAATTCAGGTGTTAGGCCGCATCCCACCAATGCAAACACTTCACTTCGCCGCTCTTTCGTTGATCGGCCTCGACCGGATCGTTTCGGCATTAGAGTCAACTTATGGCCTCGGGCCGTTTGACTGCGACGTTGAAGACAGCTGGGAGTACGCAACGGCAAGACTTCCGTCCGGCACTACGCTCAACATCACGCGGACAACTGATACCTCCACTATCGCCAGCTGGATTCCTTCGGCGCCGAGTTGCGTCAACTGGCAAATCATCGTTTCGTCTAGCAGCGACCTCACTGATGAGGACGTATCGACTGCACGGCAAGCCCTTGAGCACGTCCTCGGCACCTCACTTGTGCCGTACCATGCGGCCTAACAATTCATTCAAGCCGAAGCCGCTTCGCGGCTCGGCTTAATTCAGGCGTTAGGCGTTACAGGAGAGTACAGTGGCTGGAAAATTCTCACAGGTTTTTGAGCGGGATAAGCATCGATGCATCTACTGTGGCAAGTACATGCTGCTTGACTTTGAGACATTTCAGACGAGTCAACTAGACCATCTTGTACCGGGCGCTGGAGATGATCTGAGTAATCTTGTACTCAGCTGCTTCGTTTGCAACAACCTCAAGGGCAAGCATGTGCCTCCTGGGGTTGATCCATCCGCAGATCGCGTGGCCTACATACAGCAGGTTCGCGCGCATGTCATGAGTGAGCGAGCGAACAAGATGCAAGACTTTGCATCGTGGACGCATCCGGCGTAGCGCCTAACAAATCATTCAAGCCGAAGCCGCTTCGCGGCTCGGCTTAATTCTGGTGTTAGGGCCCGGAATCGCAGGGCTCAGATCGTGGGGAAAGACTGGGGTGGTGCCCCGCTCCACCAGGCTCGCTCGGTAGAGCGCCGCGGCTCATGCAGCTCACTGCGACCGGTCACAGGTGGAAGGAGGCGTTCTTCCTGAGCCAAGCTGATGGGGAGAGTCTGAGTGAGGGTTCTCTTTGCTTGGGGCTAAGGGCCCTTGAGGGTTCTGGTGCCAAGAGTGGTACAAAGGCAGCAGGTGGGGCCAAGGTTGGCGCAGCAGTCCAAGCACAGACCGGGCCCTAACAATTCATTCAAGCCGAAGCCGCTTCGCGGCTCGGCTTAACTCAGGTGTTAGCACTCATGACAAATCCTTATAGCTCTCCAATCGCGACCGTGGAATCACGCACCAACCCGAGCGGCTCATTGATTCTCATCGCACTAGGTGTGGGTCTGTCGGCCATTCCTGCACTGGCTTGCTCGCTCGTCTCGGCCTCATTCCGCGACACTTTCGCAAGCTTTGGTGCAGAGATTTCTGGCCTGACATATGTAGTCCTGAACTATCACATGATGCTTTGGCTTATACCATTGGCGGTCGCTTGCGCTGCCAAAATTTCAAAGCCTCACTTGCGCGGCCGGCGCACATTGGCTCTCGGGCTGGTTAGCCTGATGGTGCTGCTTCCTGTTTGTGCAGTCGCCATGTACCTGCCCATCTACAAGCTCGGTGCTGCTGTAGGATGAGTGCTAACAAATCATTCAAGCCGAAGCCGCTTCGCGGCTCGGCTTAATTCCGGTGTTAGGGCCCGGAATGGCAGGGCTCAGATCGTGGGGAAAGACTGGGGTGGTGTCCCGCTCCGCCAGGCTCGCTCGGTAAAGCGCCGCGGCTCATGCGGCACCTCGCGATCGGCCACAGGTGGAAGGAGGCGTTCTTCCTGAGCCAAGCTGATAGGGAGAGTCTGAGTGAGGGTTCGACGCCCCCCCGCCTTTGAGTAGCACGGCGATTTGGAGTCCAATCCCCAAGCAGAAGGAGATTGGACGTGAAGAAGCGCTTTTCCGAAGAGCAGATCATCGGCTTCCTGCGTGAAGCCGAAGCCGG
>NZ_JACHTE010000013.1 GCF_014145395.1 Marilutibacter penaei | reverse complement strand
CTTCCCAAACGTCTCGAAGCTGTGCAGAATGCGCGCCCCGCTGCCGGGAAGTTCGAGTTGGCGGGGCGTGTTGGAGGCGGTTTTTCGGGACGTGTTGACGGCTTGGGAAGTTGCTGTAAGATGCGCGGCCCGCCGGGTCTCAGGCAGAGCCTGAACGGTGGCGGGGCGGCAGGAAAAAGGGTGCGGTGAGGTGTTGACGGCCCCGGAAACTGCTGTATGATGAGCGGCTCCCTCGGGCACTTAGGTGCGGCGGGGAAGCGGTAGAGGGAACGCGGCGCTGAGGCCGGTTCTTGAGATCTTTGACAGTGTGCGCAGGTGACTTGTGCGGGCGTCTGGCGAGTGGATGGTTGTCCATACGCTGGAGTCCGAACAGGAACCAAGTCAATTCAAATGCATGCAGATGCAAGCGATGTAATTTGGGACCTGGACGGCTCGGCACTCAAAGCATCTGGACTTCGGTCCAAGCAGTTTTAAGTGAAGAGTTTGATCCTGGCTCAGAGTGAACGCTGGCGGCAGGCCTAACACATGCAAGTCGAACGGCAGCACAGGGGAGCTTGCTCCCTGGGTGGCGAGTGGCGGACGGGTGAGGATAGCGTCGGAATCTGCCTTTTTGTGGGGGATAACGTAGGGAAACTTACGCTAATACCGCATACGACCTACGGGTGAAAGTGGGGGACCTTCGGGCCTCACGCAGAAAGATGAGCCGACGTCGGATTAGCTAGTTGGCGGGGTAAAGGCCCACCAAGGCGACGATCCGTAGCTGGTCTGAGAGGATGATCAGCCACACTGGGACTGAGACACGGCCCAGACTCCTACGGGAGGCAGCAGTGGGGAATATTGGACAATGGGCGCAAGCCTGATCCAGCCATGCCGCGTGTGTGAAGAAGGCCTTCGGGTTGTAAAGCACTTTTGTACGGGAAGAAACGCGACCGGTTAATACCTGGTCGAACTGACGGTACCGTAAGAATAAGCACCGGCTAACTTCGTGCCAGCAGCCGCGGTAATACGAAGGGTGCAAGCGTTACTCGGAATTACTGGGCGTAAAGCGTGCGTAGGTGGTTTGTTAAGTCAGATGTGAAAGCCCTGGGCTCAACCTGGGAACTGCATTTGATACTGGCAGGCTAGAGTGCGGTAGAGGGTAGCGGAATTCCCGGTGTAGCAGTGAAATGCGTAGATATCGGGAGGAACATCCGTGGCGAAGGCGGCTACCTGGACCAGCACTGACACTGAGGCACGAAAGCGTGGGGAGCAAACAGGATTAGATACCCTGGTAGTCCACGCCCTAAACGATGCGAACTGGATGTTGGGGACACTTAGGTCTTCAGTATCGAAGCTAACGCGTTAAGTTCGCCGCCTGGGAAGTACGGTCGCAAGACTGAAACTCAAAGGAATTGACGGGGGCCCGCACAAGCGGTGGAGTATGTGGTTTAATTCGATGCAACGCGCAGAACCTTACCTGGCCTTGACATCCACGGAACTTTCCAGAGATGGATTGGTGCCTTCGGGAACCGTGAGACAGGTGCTGCATGGCTGTCGTCAGCTCGTGTCGTGAGATGTTGGGTTAAGTCCCGCAACGAGCGCAACCCTTGTCCTTAGTTGCCAGCACGTAATGGTGGGAACTCTAAGGAGACCGCCGGCGACAAGCCGGAGGAAGGTGGGGATGACGTCAAGTCATCATGGCCCTTACGGCCAGGGCTACACACGTACTACAATGGTGGGGACAGAGGGCTGCAAACCCGCGAGGGCAAGCCAATCCCAGAAACCCCATCCCAGTCCGGATTGGAGTCTGCAACTCGACTCCATGAAGTCGGAATCGCTAGTAATCGCAGATCAGCATTGCTGCGGTGAATACGTTCCCGGGCCTTGTACACACCGCCCGTCACACCATGGGAGTGGGTTGCTCCAGAAGTAGCTAGTCTAACCTTCGGGGGGACGGTTACCACGGAGTGATTCATGACTGGGGTGAAGTCGTAACAAGGTAGCCGTATCGGAAGGTGCGGCTGGATCACCTCCTTTCGAGACTAAAGGCAGCTAATTGCTGGCCAGGCGTCCGCACAAGTGACCTGCATTCAGAGAGTGACCCCGTTGGGGCCATAGCTCAGCTGGGAGAGCACCTGCTTTGCAAGCAGGGGGTCGTCGGTTCGATCCCGACTGGCTCCACCACTCCCGTCAGGCAAGACTATTGGGTCTGTAGCTCAGGTGGTTAGAGCGCACCCCTGATAAGGGTGAGGCCGGTGGTTCGAGTCCTCCCAGACCCACCATCACATGCGAGTCCCTCGCAAGAGCCCGCACATCCCTGTGCGGACTTTTCAAGGAAAAGCCCGCTTCGGCCAGCCCGGTCGATGGCGGCGTTGGTGGTTCGAGAGCTCTCTGGATGTAACTGCGCACCAAAGATCTGAAGCACGCGGGCGTTGAGGCCTGGGTGCGTTCTTTGAAAATCGGGAAGTAGCGAGCGTTTTGAGACGAATGTCCATGACGTGTCGTAGAGGCTAAGGCGGGTGCCCTGGAGGCACCTATATTTGAGTCGTTGCAATATTCGCGTCCGGGCTTTGTACCCCCGGGCACAGAGACTCCAAGGCGACTTGGGGTTATATGGTCAAGCGAATAAGCGCACACGGTGGATGCCTTGGCGGTCAGAGGCGATGAAGGACGTGGCAGCCTGCGAAAAGCGTGGGGGAGCTGGCAACAAGCATTGATCCCGCGATGTCCGAATGGGGAAACCCACTGCGCAAGCAGTATCGTGCACTGAATACATAGGTGTACGAAGCGAACCCGGAGAACTGAAATATCTAAGTACCCGGAGGAAAAGAAATCAACCGAGATTCCCTCAGTAGTGACGAGCGAACGGGGACTAGCCCTTAAGTCGATTGTGTTCTAGCAAAACGGACTGGAAAGTCCGGCCATAGAAGGTGATAGCCCTGTATGCGAAAGGGCACATTCGATGAAATCGAGTAGGGCGGGGCACGAGAAACCCTGTCTGAACATGGGGGGACCATCCTCCAAGGCTAAATACTCCTGACCGACCGATAGTGAACCAGTACCGTGAGGGAAAGGCGAAAAGAACCCTGGTGAAGGGAGTGAAATAGACCCTGAAACCGTGTGCGTACAAGCAGTAGGAGCCCTTCGGGGTGACTGCGTACCTTTTGTATAATGGGTCAGCGACTTATTGTTCGTGGCAAGCTTAACCGTATAGGGGAGGCGAAGGGAAACCGAGTCTGATAAGGGCGCATAGTCGCGGGCAATAGACCCGAAACCGGGTGATCTAGTCATGCCCAGGGTGAAGGTTGAGTAACATCAACTGGAGGCCCGAACCCACTCCCGTTGCAAAGGTAGGGGATGAGGTGTGATTAGGAGTGAAAAGCTAATCGAACCCGGAGATAGCTGGTTCTCCTCGAAAGCTATTTAGGTAGCGCCTCATGTGAATCTTCCTGGGGGTAGAGCACTGTTATGGCTAGGGGGTCATCGCGACTTACCAAACCATGGCAAACTCCGAATACCAGGACAGACTGCATGGGAGACACACGGCGGGTGCTAACGTCCGTCGTGAAAAGGGAAACAACCCAGACCCACAGCTAAGGTCCCAAATTCCATGCTAAGTGGAAAACCATGTGGAAAGGCACAGACAGCCAGGAGGTTGGCTTAGAAGCAGCCACCCTTTAAAGAAAGCGTAATAGCTCACTGGTCGAGTCGGTCTGCGGGGAAGATTTAACGGGGCTAAGCATGGAACCGAAGCTTGGGGTGTCCCTGTAAAAGGGGACGCGGTAGAGGAGCGTTCCGTAAGCCGTTGAAGGTGGATCGAGAGGTCTGCTGGAGGTATCGGAAGTGCGAATGCTGACATGAGTAACGATAATGCGGGTGAAAAGCCCGCACGCCGAAAGCCCAAGGTTTCCTTGCGCAACGTTAATCGGCGCAGGGTGAGTCGGCCCCTAAGGCGAGGCAGAAATGCGTAGTCGATGGGAAGCTGGTTAATATTCCAGCACCTCGCGTAAGTGCGATGGAGGGACGGAGAAGGCTAGGTCTACCGGGCGTTGGTTGTCCCGGGGAAAGGCGGTAGGTGTGGGTCTTAGGCAAATCCGGGACCCTTTAACACCGAGCACCGAGACGAGCTCATTAGAGCGAAGTGATTGATGCCACGCTTCCAGGAAAAGCTCCTAAGCTTCAGCTTACGCAGACCGTACCGTAAACCGACACAGGTGGGCAGGATGAGAATTCTCAGGCGCTTGAGAGAACTCGGGTGAAGGAACTAGGCAACATGGCACCGTAACTTCGGGAGAAGGTGCACCCCTGCTGGTGGCTCGTGCGAGCTATAGCTGGCGGGGGTCGCAGTGACCAGGCCGCTGCGACTGTTTATCAAAAACACAGCACTCTGCAAACACGAAAGTGGACGTATAGGGTGTGACGCCTGCCCGGTGCCGGAAGGTTAATTGATGGGGTCAGCCGCAAGGCGAAGCTCTTGATCGAAGCCCCGGTAAACGGCGGCCGTAACTATAACGGTCCTAAGGTAGCGAAATTCCTTGTCGGGTAAGTTCCGACCTGCACGAATGGCGTAACGACAGCGGCGCTGTCTCCACCCGAGACTCAGTGAAATTGAAATCGCTGTGAAGATGCAGCGTTCCCGTGGCAAGACGGAAAGACCCCGTGAACCTTTACTATAGCTTTACACTGAACGTTGAGTTCGTCTGTGTAGGATAGGTGGGAGGCTTTGAAACCAGGACGCCAGTTCTGGTGGAGCCAACCTTGAAATACCACCCTGTCGTGCTTGACGTTCTAACCTGGGCCCGTAATCCGGGTCGGGGACCGTGTATGGTGGGTAGTTTGACTGGGGCGGTCTCCTCCCAAAGAGTAACGGAGGAGCTCGAAGGTACGCTCAGCGCGGTCGGACATCGCGCACTGTGTGCAAAGGCATAAGCGTGCTTGACTGCAAGATCGACGGATCAAGCAGGTACGAAAGTAGGACTTAGTGATCCGGTGGTTCTGTATGGAAGGGCCATCGCTCAACGGATAAAAGGTACTCCGGGGATAACAGGCTGATACCGCCCAAGAGTTCATATCGACGGCGGTGTTTGGCACCTCGATGTCGGCTCATCACATCCTGGGGCTGTAGTCGGTCCCAAGGGTATGGCTGTTCGCCATTTAAAGTGGTACGCGAGCTGGGTTCAGAACGTCGTGAGACAGTTCGGTCCCTATCTGCCATGGGCGTTGGAGATTTGAGAGGGGCTGCTCCTAGTACGAGAGGACCGGAGTGGACGAACCTCTGGTGTTCCGGTTGTCACGCCAGTGGCACTGCCGGGTAGCTATGTTCGGAAGCGATAACCGCTGAAAGCATCTAAGCGGGAAGCGCGCCTCAAGATGAGATCTCCCGGGAGCTTGACTCCCCTGAAGGAACCATCAAGACCAGGTGGTTGATAGGCTGGGTGTGTAAG
>NZ_JACHTE010000012.1 GCF_014145395.1 Marilutibacter penaei | reverse complement strand
GACAATCACATCGCCTTATTAATCAATTGGTTGCGGTGCTAAACGCCAGAAATGCCCCCATAAATACCCCCAGAACGCATCGACTGGTCCTAACGCCTAATTCGTCTCGATCTTAGCGCTCCTCCGACACTCGCGATACCTGAAAACGCCGTTGTTGTTGCCATATGCAAGCAATGCCTGCATATGCTAGCATCTGTGCCGTTGGTGTTGTGGAAATCTATGGAGTCGATCATGGCGAGCTTGAGTGTCCGAAAACTCGACGACGAGACGCTGTCGCGGTTGCGGATCCGCGCCGCACGGCATGGGGTGTCGATGGAGGAGGAGGCGCGTCGGATCCTGAAGGAGGCCGTCTGCGCTCCAGAAAACCTCGGCGATCTCGCGCTTCGGATCTTTGGCCTGAAGCACGGTGTCGATCTGCAGCTCCCTGAAAGGACAGCGCACGAGCCCCTGGACCTGGCCGAATGATCCTGCTGGACACCAATATCGTTTCAGAGCTGATGAAGAGCCGGCCGGCGGAAGCCGTCCTGGCCTGGCTGAACGGTCAGCCCTCCGAGAAACTTTACCTCTCAGCCGTTACCATCGGTGAGATCGCCTACGGACTTCGTATCCTGCCGGATGGCAAACGCCGATCCGGCCTGCGCGAGCGATTCGAACGATTTGTTGCCCTGGCTCTTGATCAGCGGGTGCTCAGCTACGACGAACCCGCGGCGCGCCTCTATGGCGAGCTGATGGGTGATCGCAGGGAACTCGGGCTCCCGATGAGCGTGCCTGATGGCCAGATTGCCGCCATCGCTCGTCGCGACCATCTGGCGATAGCGACCCGGAATGTCCTCGACTTCGAGCACTGCGGCATCGAAGTCATCAATCCGTTTGAGTTCACGCCTTGATGCAGGAATCGACCGTGTGGTTGCTGCGACCTGGCCGATCGGTGCGTATCGCGATTTTTCGCGCTCGGAGGTTGTCAAGCGGCTTTCAATCAATGAGCCAGAGCCTCGCTCCCGCATAGGGCGGTATGGGGGGGCTGGTGGTCCAAGGGGGAAAGAGGATGAAAAGGTTGATGCGACGGCTGGCGCTGTCGATGCTCGTGCTCGCGGGTGCCGCGCCCGTCGTGGTAAACGCACAGCAAGCGGCGGATGTCCTTTACCACGGAGGACGCATCCTGACGATGGTCGGTGACGAGCCGGCCTATGTGGAGGCTCTCGCGGTCAAGGACGGTAGGATCGCCTTCGCCGGGGCGAAGGACCAGGCACTGGCGATGCGAGGAGAGGCGACGAGGGTCGTCGACCTCGAGGGAAAGGCCTTGCTTCCCGGCTTCATCGATGGCCACGGCCATTACATAAACTCGCTGCTGGTCGCCAACCAGGCCAAGCTCTATCCGCCGCCGTCCGGACCGGGGAAGGACGTATCGAGCATCATCGCCGAGCTGAAGCGCTATGCCGCCGAACGGAAGATTCCGAAGGGCGAACTGATCATCGGTTACGGGTATGACGATTCCGTCATGCCGGACGGTCGGCTTCTAAACCGCGACGACCTGGACGCCGCGTTTCCCGACAACCCGGTGCGGGTGGACCACGTTTCGATGCACGGCGCGGTGATGAACAGCCTTGCCCTGAAGAAGTACGGGATCTCCGCTGAAACCGAGACACCGCCGGGTGGCGTGATCGTGCGCAAGCCGGGCACCGAGGAGCCCTGGGGCCTGATCATGGAGACGGCCTTCCTGCCGGTCTTCGAGCAATCCGAGCCGCTGACCGCGCAGCAGGAGATTGAATGGACCCGAGCGGGCCAGATGCTCTATGCCGAAGCTGGAATGACGACCGCCCATGAGGGAGCCACACATCTCGGTCAGCTACAGACGATCAAGCGCGCCACCGATGCAGGCGCGAACATCATCGACGTAGTCGCCTACCCGTTCATCACCGATCTCGACAAGGTGCTCGCCGAGTTTCCGGTCAGTGACTGGGGCAGGTACGACAAGCGCTTCAAGATCGGCGGCGTGAAGATCACTCTGGACGGCTCGCCGCAGGGCCGTACGGCATTCTTCACCACGCCCTACTTGCAGGGCGGGCCGGCCGGCGAGAAGGACTGGACCGGGGAGCCCACCTTCCCGCAGGACCTCGTCAACAAGGCGATGAAAAAGGTCTACGACCTCAATGTGCCGGTCATCGTTCACACCAATGGCGATGCCGCAATCGATATGTTCCTCGACGCCTACGGGTATGCCCGCGACGGCAACCACGACCGGCCGTGGAACGTCACCACCATCCACACCCAGTTCATGCGCAAGGACCAGATCCCGAAGTTCGTCGAATACAAGGTCCGCCCGTCTTTCTACACCCTGCACACCTTCTACTTCGCCGAAACGCACATCGCGAATCGGGGCAAGGAACAGGGCAGCTACATCAGCCCGATGCGCGATGCGATCGACGCCGGCCTGCGCCCGACCAACCACACGGACTTCGTCGTCGCGCCCCTCGACCAGATGATGATGCTCTGGTCGGCGGTAAACCGGGTGTCGCGCGCTGGCGCGGAAATCGGCCCAAGCCAGCGGGTAACGGCCTATGAGGGTTTGAAATCCATGACCGAATGGGCGGCCGAGCAATACGGTGAACAGGATAGCAAAGGCACCCTCGAAGTCGGCAAGCTCGCCGATCTCGTGATCCTCGACAGGGATCCGCTCCAGGTGGAGCCGATGGCGATCAGGGACATCCGGGTCGTGGAGACGATCAAGGAGGGCCGCACCATCTACCCGGCGTCCGCCGGCGAGCTGCCGCCGCTCAATGTCACCGTGACCGACCCGGATAAGACCTATTCGTGGACAACCCACGTCTGCGACATGGCCGGTGTGAACACCGCCGGTGGCCGTACCTGGACGCTGACGGCGCTCAATGGCGCGCAGATCGACGTGGCGAAACCGCCCACGATGCTGTTCGAAAGCGGCAGGCTCGCCATCTTTGGTGGCGTCAACCGGCTGACCGGGTCTTACGCCCTGGTGCGCGACAGCGTGACCATGGGCGATCTTGCCAGCACACGGATGGCCGGTCCACCGGATCTCATGGAACTCGAAGGCAGCTTCGCGAGGACGCTCAAGGCCGTTGACGCGTTTCATGTCCACGGCGATGAACTGACCCTCTTGAGCGACGGGAAGGTCGTCGCGGTTTTCCAGGCCGCGGAATGAGGGCTTTCGCCCCGAGGAGAGGCAAATGAATTTCGGCATTCGTCACGCGTTCCCCGTGCTGCTCGGGGTCGCTGCAACTGTGATGGGGGGCGCTTCGGCGCAGACCACTACCTTGCAGGATATCGGTAGCCATTTCGCCGAGCCACCCAGCCCGACGGTGATCTACACCGCGCGCGAGTTCATCACGATGGATCCTGCCAGGCCGCGTGCCGAGGCGATCGCGGTGCGCGATGGCAGGTTCGTCGCGGTCGGCACGCGCGCCGAGGTTGGTGCCGCGGCCGGCGAGGATGCGCGGCTCGACAAGACGTTCAACGACAAGGTCGTGATAGCCGGCTTCGTCGAGCAACACGTGCACCCGGTGCTTGCGGCGCTGACCATGAACACCAAGGTCATCTCGATCGAGGACTGGGACGCGATCGACGGCTTCTCGCCCGCGGTGCGCGACGAGAAGGGCTACCAGGAGCGCCTGAAACAGGCGCTCGCCGCCCACGAGGACAAGCAGGCGCCGTTCGTGACCTGGGGCTACCACCACTATTTCCACGGCGAGATGTCGCGCGACATGCTCAACGAGCTCGCGCCCAACTTCCCCGTGATCGTCTGGCACCGCTCGGCACACGAGATCTTCCTCAACGACGCGGCGCTTGAGCTCACCCGCATCGACGAGGCTTTGGTAAAGGGCCTGCCCGAGTCGGCGCAGGCGCAACTAAGCCTCCCCAAGGGCCACTTCTTCGAGCAGGGGATGCTCGCGATCCTGCCCAAAGTCGCCCCCTACATCGCCTCCGCCGAGCAGTTCCGCAAGGGCCTCGAGTTCACCGAGACCTACTACCACCGCAACGGCATTACGCTCGCCTGCGAGCCGGGCGGGTTCGTGAGCAAGCCGATGCAGGATGCGGTCAACGCCGTGTACTCGGACGACGCCACGCCGTTCAACCACTGTTTCATCGGCGACGGCAAGAGCTTCTTCGCGATGAAGCCCAACGATGCGGTGAGCCTGCTCGCCGAGACCCGCAAGGTCGAGAGCTGGGGCAAAGGGCGCACCTGGTATATCCCTAACCAGGTAAAGCTCTTCACCGACGGCGCGATCTATAGCCAGCTGATGCAGATGAAGGACGGCTACACCGACGGCCACCACGGCGCCTGGATCGTCGACCCGCCGGCCTTCGACTTCATGTTCCAGACCTACTGGGACGCGGGCTACCAGATCCATATCCACAACAACGGCGACGCCGGCCTGGACGTGCTGCTCGCCTCGTTCGAGAAGGCGATGGCGCGCAAGCCGCGCACCGACCATCGGACCGTGCTCGTGCACTTCGGCTTCGCCCAGCCCGAACAGGTGGCGAAGTGGATCGAGCTCGGCGGCATCGTGAGTTCGAACCCCTACTACGTGACCGCCCTCGCAGGGCGCTACGCCAAGCTCGGCATCGGGCCGGAGCGGTCGGCCAACATGGTGCCCAATGGCGACGTCGTAAAGAACGGCGGCTCGCTGTCCTTCCATTCCGACATGCCGATGGCGCCCGCCAAGCCGATGCAGCTCGTGTGGGCGGCAGTCAACCGCTTCACCGCCGAAGGGCCGGTCGCCGGCCCGCAGCACAAGGTGTCGCTTGACGTCGCCCTCAAGGCTGTGACGATCGACGCTGCCTACTCGATCCAGATGGAACAGCGGGTCGGCTCGATCGAGGTCGGCAAGGACGCGAACCTGACGGTTCTCGAACAGAGCCCCTACGAGGTCGCGCCCGAGAAGCTGAAGGACATCGACGTGTGGGGCACCATGCTCGAGGGCCGTGTGCAGCCGGTCGGCGGCAAGCTGCCGCGGACGACGTCGGCGGTGCAAGGTGAGGCGCCGTTGAAAGAGGCGCCGCGCGACGCTGCGGACCTCGACCGCGCGGTGGCCGGGAGGCTGGCATCGCTCCTGCGCCACAAGCACGACCACTGATCGTTCGCGCGCGCAGACTTGACGTGGTACACGGCGACCGGAATCGACAAACGAGGCTGCGGGCGTAGCCATGGAAGGCTATGCGAGCGTGCCGGATAGCGAGTTGGTTGACGCGGCCATGGGGCAGCTCGCGAGGCTGATTTCTATGGCTCATTTGCACTGATTCGGCGATGCGGCCAGTTTTCAAGACAATCGGGACAGCGTTGCTGGCGGCCGGCCTAATTCTCGTCGCGGCCTGCACGCAGGCTCCCAGCGTGGGCGCTACCGCCAGTAAACGCAGCGAGGCTGGCATGCAGCAGGTGACAGGTACCCTTTCCTATCGTGAGCGGCTGCTGCTCCGCCCGGGCGCCGTGGCCGAGGTGTCCCTGCTCGACGTCTCGCGCGCCGACGCGCCCGCCCGCACGATCGCGCGGCAGCTTATCGATGACCCGTCCGCGCCCCCTATCCCCTTCGTGCTGAAATATGACCCCGCAGAGATCGACCAGCGCATGAGTTACGCCGTGCGCGCCGTCATTCGGCAAGAGGACCGATTGTTGTTCACCACCGATACGATGTATCCGGTGATCACGCGCGGAGCCGGCAACACCGTCGACCTGCTGTTGAAACGGGTCGGCGGGCCGGAGACGAAGCCCGACGCCTCTCTGACCAACACCTACTGGAAGCTGGTTTCGGTCGGCGGTGAGATGTATCGGCACGTGGGCGCCAACCGCGAGCCGCACTTGAAGCTACTGGAGCGTGACAACGCCGTCACGGGATTTGGTGGCTGCAACGGCTACTCGGGCCGCATCGAACTGGCCGATGGCATGCTGCGATTCAGCGACCTTGCGGTCACGCAGCGCGCCTGCCTGGAAGGTATGGAGATCGAATCCCGTTTTCTGGCGGCGCTGCGAGAGGCGAATCGCTACGCCATCCGGGGAGACACCCTGCGCCTGTTGCGCGACGACGAGGATGTGCTCGGGTTCGAGGCAGTCTACTTCTGATGGCGGCTCGAGCTGCAGCCGTCCTTGCCGCACCAGCCGCGTCAGGGCAACAGCGGGCAGCCCGCGCTCAGTCAGATCGCGCGATCGAATAAGGCGGTGTTCTGCGGCGAGATCCAGGATCTTCCGATGCGAACGAGCCATGCCGCCATGGTGTTGCGAAAGGCCGGTAGTAGTCAGCAACTACCGACATAAAGCAACGCGACCCGCCGCTGTCCTTTGGCCCGCGGGCAATCGTCAGCCGCCCTGCGGTGTCGGATGGGGTATTTCGATCGGAGGCCCAAAAGTACCCCGAGAAATACCCCCACATTGGGTTGGTAGGGAAAGTTAGGGCCAGGTGAGCACGGGGATGGGATTTTCCTCGATCCGGACGGGGGAAGCGCAGTAAATCCCGTGCCGTCCAGACCGATCTGTGCCGGACTGGAAATCGAACTCAAAATATTCTCGTTAAAACAATGCGTTAGATAAAAAATATTGGTGGAGGCGG
>NZ_JACHTE010000011.1 GCF_014145395.1 Marilutibacter penaei | reverse complement strand
GGGCCCGGCGGGGACGGCGACGCGCCGGGCCGCGGCCAGCGCCTGGGCCCAGGCCGCCGGATCGGGCCAGGGCAGGGGCGCTTCGACCAGCCGCTCCGGGCGGGCGGGATCGAAGGCGGCATGGCCGTCGTGGACCGCGAGCGAGGCCAGCGCGGCGGCGGCGAGCACGTCGTCAGCGGTCGCGGGGTCGAGCCGGCGCAGGCTGCGCGCCAGCGCGTCGTCGATCGGGCGCACGGCCTGGGCCTCGCGCAGCGCCTGCCACAGGCTCATGCCGCCGCCTCCCCGGGGCGCGCGGCGAACAGGGCGTCGAGCGCATCCACCAGCGCCGGCGCGAAGCGCTGGGCGTGGATGCCCGGGGAGTCGACGCGCGCGGCGTCGAGGCCGCGGCAGAACAGGTAGCGGATGCCGCCGAAATCGCGGGCGTAGTCGTAGCCGTCGCCGAGGCGGAAGCGCAGCCAGCGGTGCAGCGCGAGGGTGTAGATCAGCGCCTGCAGGTCGTACTCGCTGTGCGCCATCGCCGCGCCCAGCGTGTCGTCGTCGTAGCGCGGCAGCCGGTTGGACTTGTAGTCGAGCACGTACCAGCGCCCCTCATGGCGGTAGGTCAGGTCGATCAGGCCGGTCATCAGGCCTTCGAGTCGCTGGCGCAGGCCGAAGCCCTGGCGGGCGGCGACCACGCCGTGGGCGTGCAGCAGGTCGAGCAGGGTGTCGACGCGGGTCGGCGCGAGCGCGAACTGGAACTCGATCTCCGGCCGCCGTTCGCCGGGCGGCAGGTCGCACAGGCGCAGGCCTTCGGGCAGGCCGACCGTGAGGGTGTGGCCGGCCAGCACGGTGGTGAAGGCGATGCCCTCGTCCAGTGCGTCGGCGGCATAGCCGTTGCTCTCCAGCGCACGGGCGAGGTGCACGCGCTCGCTTGCGGGGGCGTCGTCGCCGGGCTGCCAGTCGCGCCAGGCGGCGAAGTCGGTGTCCTCCAGCGCCGTGTGCAGGGCGACGCCGAAGCGGGTGCCGGCGAAGCGCGGGTCGAAGGCCGCGTCGTCGGCCTCGGCGGGCAGCGGTTCGTCGTGGCCGCCGGCGGCCGGCAGGGTCGATGCGCTGGCGCGGTCGCCGCCGCCGTCGGCATGCGCGAGCTGGGTGAAGCTGTACACCCACCAGTCGCTGTCGATGCGGCGGTGGGCGATGCGCGCGGCGGGCACCGCGGCGTCGAACTCGGCCGGCAGGCGCGGCAGGCGGTCGGGCGGGGCCTCGCCGTCGACCACGATACCGGGCCGCGCGGCCAGCGCGGGCAGGTCGCCGAGCATCGCGGCGGCGGCGCTCTTGTCGTGCTTGCACAGCGGGCCGGCGGCCAGCCACAGCGCATGTTCGGCGCGGGTCAGGCCGACGTAGAGCAGGCGTTCGTCTTCGGCGCGTTCGTCCTGCTTCCACGCTTCTTTCGCCTCGTCCCAGCCGGCCTCGGGCAGGTCGAGTTTCCAGTGCAGGCGGCGGCCGTCGTCCGCGTCGTGGGCGACGCAGTGGCGGGCCGGCGACTTCGCATCGCGGCCGATGCCGACGAAGGGCAGGTAGACCAGCGGGTATTCCAGGCCCTTGCTCTTGTGCAGGGTGACGATCTGCACGCGGCGGGCGTCGGACTCCAGCCGCAGCAGCTGGGTTTCGTCGTCGGCATCGGCGCGGGCGATGCGGCGGCCGAAGGCCTCGACCAGGCCGTGCAGGCCGAGCGCGCGCGCCTGCATCTCCTGCAGGGCCTCGGCGAGCTGCAGGTAGTTGCTCAGCCGGCGCTCGCCGTCGGTCAGGCCCAGCAGGCGTTCGCCCTGGGACGCGCACAGGGCGCCGACCAGGGCCAGCGGGCCGCCGCGCAGCAGCCGTTCGCGCCAGCCGTGGACCTGGTGCTGGGCGTCGCGGACGGCGTCGGGCGCGTGTTCGAGGCGGTCGATGCCGGCGGCGTCGACACCGACCAGCACGGTGGCCATCGCGGTGCGCAGGCGGCCCTCGTCGCCGGCGTGCAGCAGGGCCAGCAGCAGGGCGTGCAGTTCGCGGGCCTCGGCGGTGGCGTACAGGCTCTGCTTGCCGGCGGCGACCGCGGCGATGCCGGCCTCCGCCAGCGCGCGCTGGATGCGGGTCGCCTCGGCATGGCTGCGCACCAGCACGGCGATGTCGCCGGGGCGCACCGGTTCGCCGTCGATCCGGGCGGTACCGGCGCGGCCCTCGGTCAGCACCGCATGGATGGCGGCGACGCAGGCCCGGGTCGCCATGACGCGGGAGCCCTCGGCGCTCCAGGCCTTCGGCTTGCCTTTCGCGTCCTGCTCGCCGGTGGGCGGCGCCTGCCAGACCGTCAGCGCGGGGGCGGCGGTGCCGCTGCGCAGGAAGTCGCCGTCCCCGCGGGTGCCGCCGGGGGTGATCGGGTGGAAGGCGATGCGCGGGTCGACGAAGGGCGGCGACTTCGCCTGCTTGCGCTCGAACGCCTCGCCTGCCGTGCGATACAGCGCGTCGATGGCGGCCAGCACCGATGGCCGCGAGCGGAAGTTGCGCGACAGCAGCGGCGCCCGCTCCGCCTCCCCGGCGGCGTGGAGGTAGGTGTGCACGTCGCCACCGCGGAAGCGGTAGATCGCCTGCTTGGGATCGCCGATCAGGGCGAGAAAGCGCGCTTGCGAACCCCGGGTTCGCGCGCTTCCGGGCGCCGTCGGGCCAGGCCCGGCGGCCGGGTGTCGAGGATCGCGACCCCCGTTGCCGGCGTCCATGCCGAACACGCGGTCGAAGATCCGCCACTGGCGGGCGTCGGTGTCCTGGAACTCGTCGACCAGGGCGACCGCGTACTGCGCGCGCAGGGCGTCGGCGAGGCGTTCGCCCCCGGGCCCGTCGAGCGCGTCGACGACGCCGTCGATCAGGTCGTCATGGGTCTGCACGCGGCGCTGCCGTTTCAGTGTCGCCAGCCGCGCATGGGCATCGGCGCGCAGGCGGTGCAGCAGGGTGGCGCGGCGGCGGTCGGACACGCGGGCGAGGGCCGCCAGCGCGTCGAGCCAGTCGGCGATGGCGGCGCTCAGTTCCGGCGATGCGGGCGTCTTGCGGTCCTTCCTCGTGCCCTTGGCCAGTTCGTCGGCTGTCAGTTTGGCGAGCTTGGCGTGCGGCGTGGGGTGCGCGGCGGGATTGGCGGCGAAGCCCCGCATCCAATCGCGCAGGGCGGCGAGCCAGTCCGGTGTGTAGATGTTGCGCTTCAACACCTCGCCGTCGATGGCCGCCACGAGCGTGTCGATGAAGGCATCGCCGTGCGCCTGCCAGGCCGCGGCCAGGGCCTGCCCGGTGTCCGCGAGGCGGCCGTGCAGGCGGGCGAGCTCGTCGCCGTCGACCGGCATCGCCGGCGGCAGCAGCACCGGGTCGCGCAGGAGGTCCTTGAGGTCGGCGGCCAGCGCGTCGGGGCCCGTCTTCCACAGGGCGGCGAGGTCGTCGGCGCTGTCGGCATCGACCGCATGCGTACGCCACAGGTCGGCCGCCAGCGCTTCGCGCAGGGCGCGGTCGTTGCCGAGCAGCTCCGGGGGTTCGAAGCCCTGGCCGCTCTCCAGCGCATGCTCGCGCAACACGCGCGCGCAGAAGCCGTGGATGGTGAAGATCGCGGCGAGGTCGATCTCCAGCACGGCCTGGCGCAGGCGGTGGCGCAGGGCCCGCGGGGCCTCGCCGCTGCGCGCGAGGTGCCCGTCGAGCAGCTGCCGGGTCAGTGCGGCGACCGGATCCCCGGCGTCGGGCGCGGCGGTGTCGACCAGGTCCAGCGTGAGCTGCAGGCGCTCGCGGATGCGCCGGCGCAGCTCCTGGGTGGCCGCTTCGGTGAAGGTGACGGCGAGGACCTGGCCGACACGCAGGCCGCGCTCGACCACCAGCCGGGTGACCAGGGTGGCCAGGGTGTGGGTCTTGCCGGTGCCGGCCGAGGCCTCGACCAGGTGGACGCCGTCGAGCGGCAGCGCGAGCCAGGGATCGACGGTGGCGGGCGCGCTCATGCCGCGTCCTCCGCGTCTTCGTCGACGTCGGGCAGGTCGAGGGCGTCGTCGTCGCGGGGTTCCTTCGTGCGCCCGGTGACCGCGCCGAAGACCGTGCGCGAGATGCGGACGAATTCGCGCAGCGTGTCGATGTCGGCGAACGGATCGCGGCCACGCAGGGCCAGCCGCAGCGCGTCGTCGTCGCCTTCGGCCCACTGCCCGTGGCCGCCGCGCCAGCGCTTCGCCGCTTCGGCGATGCCGCGCTTTGGATCGTCCTCGTTGAAGAAGGCCCAGCCGCTGTAGGGCGCGAACGGCAGCGGGCGCTGCAGGCCCTCGCGGCGCAGGGCGAGCAGCGTGCGCAGGGCGTCGGTGGCGCGCGCGCGGCCCAGCGGTGCGCGGACATGCGGGCCGATGCCGGTGTCGTCTTCGTGGAACTCGACGAAGGGCAGGTCGAGCCCGCTGGCTTCGGCCAGCAGCCCGTCCAGGCCATTGCGGAGGGTCGAAGGGCCGCTGGGCTTTCCGAAGCGCAGGCGGGCGAGGCCGCGCGGCCAGGCCCCTTCCAGCCGGCCATGCAGGCGCAGGCCGTCGATCTCGACGTCGCAGGCGATCGAGGTGGCTTCGGCATTGGCCTCGGCATCGCCTCGCCACTCGCCGAAGCGCTGGACATAGGGGCGGACCTCGGCGTCGACCTCGGCCAGTGCGCGCCGGCCCGGTGGGCCCGAGGGCAGCAGGCCGCGGGCGCGCAGGCCGGCCTGCAGCGCGGCGTCGTCCTCGCCGGCGAGCAGGCCCTTGAACACCGCCTTCTGCAGCTGCATCCGCTCGAGGCCGCGCGCCGGCGCCTGCAGCGGCTCGGTGTCGTTGCCGGCGTCGCCGGCGTCGGGCAGGCGCAGGCCGAGGCGCTGGCGCAGGAACCGCTCGGCCGGCCGGGTGAGGAATCGGCGCAGCTCATCGATCGGGAGTTCTTCCTCGATTTCGTGCGGGGGCGCGAGTCCGGCCGCGGGCGGCATCCACGGCGCCAGCGGCGCGCGGCGGCCGGACAGGCGGCCGGCGGCCGGGTGCCAGGCGGCGCGGTAGCTGAAGCGACGGGGGTCGGCGGCCTCGCCTGCGTCGGCGGCGCCGAACGCGCCCGGCGAGAACGGTTGCAGGGCGTGTTGCAGCACCAGCGCGCGGCGGGCAGCGTCTGCGTCGACATGGTAGTCGGCCGCCGTCGTCAGCAGTTCGTTGACCAGGGCCGAGGGCTCGCGCGCGCTGCCGTCGCGCGGATCGGCGCCGAGCCAGCTCAGGTAGAACACGTCCTGCGCGGCGGCGAACAGCTGCAGGAACAGGAAGCGGTCGTCCTCGCGGGTCGAACGGTCGCCGCGGCGACGGTGCCCGGTGCCGAGTTCGGCGGTCAGGCGGTTGAGGCCCGCAGCGGGGTCGCGGCGCGGGAAGTCGCCGTCGTTCATGCCCAGCAGGCAGATCACCCGGAACGGCAGCAGGCGCATCGGCACCATGCGCGCGAAACTGACGCCGCCGGTGAGCAGGGGGGCGCGGGTGTCGGCCTCGCCCAGCGCGGAGGCGAAATGCGCGCGCACGGTTTCCGCGGGCACGTCGGCATCGAAGCTGAGTCGCCGGGCATCGTGGGCGAAGGCATTGATGAGGCTGCGCAGGCGGTCCAGTGCACGCTGGCCGCTGGGCGTCGACGGTGGGCGCGGCAGCAGGGCGTCGAGCAGGCCGAGCAGGCGCTCGCGCCAACGGTCAGGCGGCATGGCCTCGCCGAGCAGGCGTTCATGGCGGGCGAGCACGCGCAGCAGGCGCAGCAGCGCATCGAGGGCATCGAGCGCGCCGCCTTCCAGCTCAGGCCAGGGCGCCAGCGCGCCGCTCTCGCCCTCGAGGAGGCCGTCGCAGCCGCTCGCGTGGCCGAGCAGCAGGCGGTCGAGGGCGAACTGCCAGGTGTAGGCGTCGTCGGCGGGCGCGTCGTGGCGATGGCGATGCGCGGCATCCAGGCCCCAGCGCGCGCCGGCCGCCCGCAGCCACCCGTGCAGGCGTTCGAAGGCCTCGGCATCGAGGCCTGCGGCCTGTGCCAGCGGCGGGCTGGCGAGCAGGTCGAGCACCTCCTCGAGACCGAAACGCGAGACCGGCAGGCCGAGCAGGCGCAGGAACACCTCGGCCAGCGGTTCGCCCGCCAGCGGGCTGGCATCGGCCATCGCGTAGGGGATAGGACACTCGCCGCCGTCGCCGCCGAATACCGCATCGAGGTAGGGCACGTAGGGGTCGATGTCGGGCGCGAGCACGGCGATATCGCGCGGCTGCAGCGGCGGATTGAAGCGCGTGTCCTCGAGCAGGTCGCGCAGGCGGTCGTGCAGCACCTGCAGTTCGCGCAGCCGGGTGTGGCAGGCGTGGAACTGCAGGCTGGGGTCGCTCGTGTCGACGCTGTCGCGGTCCGGCGCGACCGGTGCGGGCCGACGGTGGAACAGGTCGGCCTGCATGCGCTGCAGCAGGCCACCGCCCTCGGCCGGCGGGACGCTGGCATCGATCTCGCCCGACGGGTGCACGACCTCGTAGCTGCCGAGCAGGGCGATGAAGTCACTGCCGGCGCGGCCCCAGTCGCGCAGCAGCGGGTTTTCGTCGTCCGCGAATTCGAAGCGCTCGCCTGCGCGTTCGCGCGCGCCCATTGCGTGCAGGTCGCCCCAGTACGCACGGGTCGGTGTCGGCAGGTAGAAGTGCAGGGTGCCGACGCGTGCCTGGGTGGCCATCACCCGCAGCACGTCCGGCGAGACATTGAGGGTGGCGAAGGCGAACAGCCGGGCCGGCAGGCCCCGCGGCAACGCATCGACGCCGTCGAAGCGGGCCAGGTAGTCCTGGATGCGGCGGGCCCGGTGCGGACGGCCGCGCGCCACCGCGCGCCACAGGATCGCCTGCGGGTCGTCGGCGTCGGCGCCGCCTTCCCAGCGCAGCAGCCAGTCACGGCGCCAGGCCTGGTACTTGGCGAACACGCCGGCCAGTTCGCCGGCCAGTGTCCAGGGGCGCGACCCGTCGCCGGCGGCTAGGTGGGCGGCCATCGCCGCCATCGCCGGCCGCGCCATCAGGGCGTCGTCGCGCAGCGCGCCGTACAGCGCCCACTGCAGGCCGGCGGCATCGAGGTCCTCATCGGCGGGGCCGAGATTGGCGTCCAGCGCGCGGGCGACGAACTCGCCCGGGGTCAGGAACTCGAGGTTGGCGGCAATGCCGTGTGCCTCGGCCAGGGTGGCCTGGAGCCAGCGGCGCATTGCCACCTGCGGGATCAGGACCGTGTCGGGTGCCAGTGGCGACTGCCCGGGCACCGGTTCGCGCAGGGTGTCGGCCAGCAGCCCGGCCAGCACGTCCAGCGCATTGGAATGGTAGAGGCGGAAATCAGGCGGGCCCGGCATCCCCGCATGATGCCGGACCCGGGTCGCAGGGCGCGAGACGCCCTGCCAGGGCCGCCTGAGCACGTCCACGCGCCGTCGCGTGACAACACCCGGGATCGGCGCCATTCTTGCTCGACACCCATGCCCCCGCAGGTTGGACCCGATGTCGTGGAACGCGAAGCATGCCGCCATCCCGGCGCTGCTGGTCCTGCTGCTGGCCCCGCCGCCGGTGCGCGCACAGTCGCCCGAGAGCGACCTGCCGGACCAGATCGACGAATCCGCGCTGCGCGGGGTCGACGACTATGCGCTCCCCGAGTTGCCCGGGGAGGTGCTCGAGGAAATCCAGGACGACGAGGGCTGGATGACCTGGAAGCCGGGTCTGGTCCTGCTCTACGACTGGAACGCGATCGACCAGGACGATGCCACCGCGGCCGAGGTCGGGGCACAGGGGCATGACGACGAGTGGCGGGCGATCCGCTTCACCAACCGCGGGCGGCTGGGGCATTCGGGCAAGCTCACCTACCTGGTCAGCTTCGAATACAAGGGCTTCAACAAGAATCCCGGCGACCCGGACTGGTCCTGGACCGACATCCAGCTCAAGTACGACTTCGGCGCGGCCGGCAGCCTCATGGTGGGCAAGGTCAAGGAAGTCGCGGTCTACGAGATGGTCGGTGACTCCGCCAACCTGCCGCACCAGGAGCGGGTGCTGAGTCCGTTCTTCCAGTCGCGCTCCCTGGGCATCAACTGGCTGCGGCAATGGGGCGGGGAGCGCGGCACCTTCGAAGTGGGCGTCTACAACGATGCCTGGCTGCAGTCCGGTCACGTCACGCTGGACGAGCGCGGCAACCATGTCGGCGCCCGGCTCACCGGGCTGGCCTGGTGGCGGGACGAGGGCGACCGCTTCCTGCACCTCGGCATCAACGCGCGTCACGTGGAGGACAACGACGGCCTGCTGAACTTCCGCGGCCGGCCGGCCTCGAACGTGCTGCCCAACTACGTGAACACCGGCGACTTCGCGGCCGACAGCGCGGAATTCCTCGGCGTGGAAGCCCTGTGGAACCATGGGCCGGTGTCGATCCTGGGCGAGTGGGTGGTCAACCAGGTGGATGCGCCGGCCTTCGGTGATCCGCGCTTCACCGGCTGGTACGTCACCGGCGCCTGGGTCCTGACCGGGGAGACGCGCCCCTACGACCGCAAGGTCGGCTACGCACGCCGGGTGCTGCCGGACGGGCGCTGGGGCGCGCTGGAGCTGGTGGCCCGGGTCGGCGCCACCGACCTCTCGGACGGCGGCATCGATGGCGGCGCCTTCCGGATCTCGACGTTCGGCCTCAACTGGTGGGCGTCCCGGCGCCTCAAGGCCGGCGTGCAGTGGACCGGCACCGATCTCGACGGTCCAGGCCAGACCGGGACCACCGATGCCATCCAGACCCGCCTGCAATGGGTGTACTGAGGCGGTCGGGTGTCGGGGTCAGGCCGGTGTTTCCTCGCGCGGCCGGGCGGGCGCCTGGCGGCTGGCGCTCGCTGCCGAGGCCTTGTCCAGCTCGGCCCTGACCGCCGCGGCCTGCGCCTTCGCGCCAGCCTCGCAGCTGCGGCGGGCGTTCGGGCACATGTGCGCCATGTAGTCGACGTCCATGTTGACCCGGTCGACGAGGAAGTCGACGAAGGCGCGCACCTTCGGTGACTGGACGTGCCCCCGCGGGAACACCGCGTTGAACTCGTAGTCCGGGCCGCTCCAGCCGGCCAGCACCCGCTTCAGGTAGCCCTGCTCCACGTGCGGCCGGACCATCACGTCCGCGGCCATCATCATCGCCTCGCCGCACAGCAGTGCGCCGCGCAGCGCGGCCGGGTCGTTGGCGACCATGATCGGGTCGATCTCGAATTCCGACAGGCCGTCGCCATCGCCCAGCGTCCACACGTAGCGGTGGGCGTTGCGGCGGTTCTTGGGCATCGCGAGGGTGCGGTGGTGGCGCAGCTCGTCCGGGTGCAGCGGTTCGCCGTGGCGCTCGATGTAGTGCGGGCTGGCGTAGACCTGGGTGCCGAGCACCGCGAGCCGGCGCGCGACCAGGTTGGAGTCGGGCAGGCTGCCGACGCGCAGGGCGACGTCGATCTCCTTGCCCACCAGGTCGACCGTATCGTTGCTGAGGACCATCTCCACGCGGACCTCCGGGTGGCGCGCGTGGAACTCGCCGAGCAGCGGGGCGATCCGGTCGATGCCCATCGAATAGGGCGCGGTGACCCGAAGCCAGCCGCGCGGCCCCGCCTGCAGCTGGCCGACGGCGCTCTCGGCTTCGTCGAGCTCGCGAGCGATCCGCTGGCAGTGCTCGTAGTAGACGTTGCCGGCCTCGGTCAGGCCGAGCTTGCGCGTGGTCCGGTGCAGCAGTTGCGCGCCCAGGCGCTCCTCCAGCTCCTGCACCTTGCGGCTGACGCTGGTCTTGGGCAGGCGCAGCGCGCGGGCGGCACCGATGAAGCTGCCGGCTTCCACCACCTTGACGAAGATGAGGGTGTCGTTGAGATCGCGGGCCATGGGGGAGTCCTTGCGTGGCGAGGGGGTGATTGGGCCGTATGCGGAACAATTATTCCCCGATTCACCGGCTAATCAAGTGCCGTGCGTCGGCGTAGTCTGGCCGCCATTCCCCCAGGAGAACGGCCATGCTGTCCCCCCGCCTGCTCCAGCGCGTGTACTTCCCGATGATGCTGTCCGCCTTGTCGGTCCTCGCTGTCATCGCCGTCATGGTGGTCCGGGAAGGCTTGGTCGCGGGGCGCGTGGAAGCCTGGATGGCGCTCTGGGTGCTGGCCTCCGTGCTCGGCCTGCCGCTGCTGATGCTGGTCGCGCCCGCCCTCGACGGGCTCCGCCGTTTGGCCCGTAGCCGGGACAATGTCCCAGATGCGGGAGGTTCCATCCCGTGAGCGGGACATCGCTCCCGCCGCTGCTGGTCCTCGGCGCCACCGGCGTGGTCGGGCGCGGCGTGGTCCAGGCCGCCCTCGTCCGCGACCGCCCGGTGATCGCCGTGGCCCGTGACGCCGGGGCGCTCGCGGCCCTGCAGGCCGAAGCGCCGGACCGGATCATCGCAGTGGCCGGTTCGGTGGCCGACGACGCCGCCGGTGCCGCCCTCGCCGCGCGGCTGCGCGCGCTGGACCGGCCGCTGGGCGGCGTGGTCGCCTGTGTCTGCGGCCGGGCGGCCGCCGGCGCGGTACTCGACCAGCCGGCCGATGCCTTGCGACGACGCCTGGACGAAGACCTGCTGCCGCACCTCGCCGCGGCACGCCACCTGCTGCCCGTGCTGGCCACGCGCGGCCACAACCGCACCTGGGTGATGGTCGGCGGACCGGGCGACGCCCGCCCCTGGGCCGGCCACGGCCACCGCTCGGTCGGCGCCGCCGCGCTGCGCATGATGGCGCGGGTCCTGCACGACGAAGCGCGTGGCCAGGGCGTGCGGGTGCACCTGCTCAGCGTCGGCGGTGCGGTCTGCGACCGCCCGGCGCTGGCGACGGCCCGCCCCGACCGTCCAAGCGCCATCGCCATTGGCCAGCAGGTCCTCGCCCTGGTCGACCGCGGCCACCACCCGCAATCGCTGCCGCCCGTGATTCCCTTCGATACAGCGGCGCCAGGCGGCTCGACCGCGAGCGGCCACGAGGCCGATCCGTCGACCCTGCCGCCCGTCGAATCCCCACCTGCCCGCCCGTCGCTTTCCCTCAAGTGCGGTGCTGCCACCCCCACGGACCGGGCCGACCTGCTGCCAGAAGGCTGTCAGCAGGCCGCGCGCAGGCTGCTGTGGGGATTGCTGGCACCGCTGCACCCCGCCTCCCCCCAGGACAAGGACCTCCCGTCATGACCCGTCTCCCCTCGCGATCCCTTCCCCAGCCCCGCGCCACCCGCCGCCGGGCACGGGCCGGCGCCGGCCCGTCCCGCCCCGCATGGGGGTTGGCGCTGCTCGCCAGCGCCGTGCTCGCGGGCTGCGGCACCCAGGCCAACCCCTCCGCGGCCATGCCGCCCCCCGAGGTCAGCGTGGCCCGGGTGGTTGAACGCGAAGTGCGCCCGTGGGACGACTTCACCGGCCGCGTGCGCGCGGTCGAGACGGTCGAACTGCGCCCCCGCGTCAGTGGCTATGTCGAGCGCGTCGCCTTCACCGAAGGCGATGTTGTGGCCAAGGGCGACCTGCTGTTCGTGATTGATCCTCGGCACTACCGCGCCGAGCTCGAGCGCGCCCAGGCCGAGTTGGCGCGGGCACGCAGCGAGTCGGACCTGGCCCGCACCCAGCATGCGCGCGCGCAGTCGCTGGTCGAGGCCAAGGCGATCTCGCGCGAGGAGTTCGAGTCACGCCGCGCCGCGCGCTCGCAGGCCGACGCCGCGGTCCGCGCCGCCGACGCCGCGCTCGACCGCGCCCGCCTCGACCTGCAGTTCGCCGAGGTGCGCGCACCGATCAGCGGCCGCATCGGCCAGGCCCGGGTCACCGCCGGCAACCTCGCCCAGGCCGACGCGACGGTGCTGACCACGCTGGTGTCGCTGGACCCGGTGCACGTCTATTTCGAGGCCGACGAACGCACCTGGCAGGGCTATGCCGATGTCCTCGGGCGGCCGGTGAAGGTCGGGCTGTCCGGCGAGGACGGCCATCCGCATGCCGGCACCCTGGACTTCATCGACAACCAGGTCGACGCCGGCACCGGCACCCTGCGTGCCCGCGCGGTGGTCGCCAACCCGGATGGCGCGCTGACCCCCGGCCAGTTCGCCCGCGTGCAGCTGCAGGGCGGCCAGTCGCGCGAGGCGCTCCTGGTCGACCGGCAGGCGGTGCTGACCGACCAGGACCGCAAGTACGTCTACGTGATGGGCGAGGACAGCACCGCGGCGCGGCGCGACATCCAGCTGGGTCGCGACGTGGGCGGGCTGCGCGAGGTGCTCGCCGGCCTGCAGGCGGACGACCGGGTCATCGTGCACGGCCTGCAGAAGGTGTTTTTCCCCGGCATGCCCGTTGCGCCGGTCGAGGTCGAGATGGGTGCGCCGCCGGCCGGACCGCCGGTGGCCAGCGCCGACCCTGCCCACCCGGGCGGTGCAGGCGGCGGCCGATGACGGCGACCTCGTCCGCCTTCATCGGCCACCCCTAGCGGCACCGGCCCCGCCGCGCACGCCCCTCCCCCCGGTGCGCGGCGGGGCCGGCCAGCCCGCGACGGCCCCGATTCGACACATGCGTGCCCGCGCCACCGCGCGGGCCAGGACAGTTGCGGCCGCGCGCCGCGAGGATGCTTCGCCATGGACTTCTCACGCTTCTTCATCGACCGCCCGATCTTCGCCGCGGTGCTGTCGATCATCATCTTCGCGGTCGGCCTGATCGCGATTCCCTCGCTGCCGGTCAGCGAGTACCCGGAGGTGGTACCGCCCTCGGTGGTGGTGCGCACCGTGTACCCCGGCGCCAACCCGAAGGTCATCGCCGAAACCGTCGCGACGCCGCTGGAAGAGGCGATCAACGGCGTCGAGGACATGATGTACATCAAGTCCGTCGCCGGCTCGGACGGCGTGCTGCAGACCACCGTGACCTTCGAGCCGGGCACCGATGCCGACGACGCCACCGTGCGCGTGCAGAACCGGGTGAGCCAGGCGCTCGCGCGCCTGCCCGAGGACGTGCGCCGGCAGGGCGTGACCACGCAGAAACAGTCGCCGACCTTCCTGATGGTCGTGCACCTGACCTCGCCGGACGGCACCTACGACACCCTCTACCTGCGCAACTACGCGCGGCTGCACGTCAAGGACGCACTGGCGCGGATCAGCGGCGTGGGCGACGCGCAGGTCTTCGGTGGCGGCGACTACGCCATGCGCGCGTGGCTGGACCCCGACCGCATCGCCGCGCGCGGCCTGACCGCGGGCGAGGTGCTGGCCGCCATGCGCGAGCAGAACGTGCAGGTGTCGGCGGGCCAGATCGGCGCCGAGCCGATGCCGGACGCGGCCTTCCTGACCCTGATCAACGCGCAGGGCCGGCTCTCCTCGGTGGAGGAATTCGGCGACATCGTGGTCAAGGCCGGCGACGACGGCGAGGTCGTGCGCCTGCGTGACGTGGCGCGGCTCGAGCTGGGCGCGGGCGACTACACCCTGCGCTCGCAGCTCGACGGCCAGGACGCGGTCGGCATCGGCATCTTCCAGGCGCCGGGCGCCAATGCGCTGGACATCCAGGAGACCGTCATCGCGACCATGGAAGAGCTGTCGGGCCAGTTCCCCGAGGGCGTTGCCTACGAGGCGGTCTACGACACGACGATCTTCGTCCGCGATTCGATCAAGTCGGTGGTCAAGACCCTGCTCGAAGCGGTGCTGCTGGTGGTCCTGGTGGTGACCCTGTTCCTGCAGACCTGGCGTGCGTCGATCATCCCGCTGATCGCCGTGCCGGTGTCGGTCGTCGGCACCTTTGCCGCGCTGCAGCTGCTCGGCTACTCGATCAATACCCTGACGCTGTTCGGTCTGGTATTGGCGATCGGCGTCGTCGTCGACGACGCGATCGTGGTCGTCGAGAACGTCGAGCGCAATATCGAAGAAGGGCTGACGCCACTCGCAGCCGCCCACCAGGCAATGAAGGAGGTCTCGGGGCCCATCATCGCGATCGGCCTGGTGTTGTGTGCGGTGTTCGTGCCGATGGCGTTCCTGTCCGGCGTGACCGGGCAGTTCTACCGCCAGTTCGCGGTGACCATCGCGATCTCCACGGTGATCTCGACGGTCAATTCGCTGACCCTGTCGCCGGCGCTGGCGGCCATGCTGCTCAAGCCGCATGACGCACCGAAGGACCGGCTCACGGTGTGGATCGACCGCCTGTTCGGCTGGATCTTCCGTCCCTTCAACCGCTTCTTCGGCCGCAGCTCCGAGCGTTACCAGGGCGCGGTCAAGCGCTCGCTGGGTGGGCGCGGGACGGTGTTCCTGGTCTACGCAGTGCTGCTGGCCGCGACCGGCCTGATGTTCAAGCTGGTGCCGCCAGGCTTCATCCCGGTGCAGGACAAGCTCTACCTGATGGCCGGCGTGAAGCTGCCCGAGGGCGCGTCGCTGGACCGCACCGACGCCATGCTGCGCAAGGTCGCCGATATCGCAATGGAGACCGAGGGCGTCGACCACACGATCGCCTTCCCCGGCCTCAACGCCCTGCAGTTCACCAACACGCCCAACACCGGCGTGGTGTTCCTGCCGCTGGCGCCGTTCGGCGAGCGCACGCGCACCGCCGCGGAGATCAATGCCGAAATCAACCAGAAGGTGGGCGCGCTGCAGGAGGGCTTCGCGTTCTCCTTCATGCCGCCGCCGATCCTGGGTCTCGGCAACGGCTCGGGCTACTCGATGTTCATCCAGGACCGCGCCGGACTCGGCTATGGCGAGCTGCAGAACGCCGTGAACGGCATGCAGGGCGCGATCTCGCAGACGCCGGGCATGGGCTTCCCGATCACCAGCTACCAGGCCAACGTGCCACAGCTGGATGCGATCGTCGACCGCACCAAGGCCAAGGCCCAGGGCGTGCCGCTGAGCGGTCTGTTCGAGACCCTGCAGGTCTACCTCGGTTCGGCCTACGTCAACGACTTCAACCAGTTCGGCCGCACCTGGCAGGTGATCGCCCAGGCCGACGCGCCGTTCCGCGACAGCGTCGACGACATCGCCAACCTGCGCACGCGCAACGTGCACGGCGAGATGGTGCCGATCGGCTCGATGGTCGAGGTGCGCGAAAGCTACGGCCCCGACCCGGTCCTGCGCTACAACGGCTACCCGGCCGCGGACCTGGCGGGCGAGTCCGATCCGCGCGTGCTGTCGTCGGCCCAGGCGATGGCATCGCTGGAAGCGATGGCGGGGCAGGTGCTGCCGCCGGGCATGGCGATCGAATGGGCCGACCTGAGTTACCAGCAGGCGACCCAGGGCAATGCCGCGCTGATCGTGTTCCCGCTGGCGGTGCTGCTGGTGTTCCTGGTGCTGGCGGCGCTGTACGAGAGCTGGACCCTGCCGCTGGCGGTGATCCTGATCGTGCCGATGTGCGTGCTGTCCGCCCTGCTGGGCGTGTGGCTGGCCGGTGGCGACAATAACATCTTCGTCCAGGTGGGTCTGGTGGTGCTGATCGCGCTGGCCTGCAAGAACGCGATCCTGATCGTCGAATTCGCACGCGAGCTCGAAATGCAGGGCCGCACCCCGGTCGAGGCCGCGCTGGAGGCCTGCCGCCTGCGCCTGCGCCCGATCATCATGACCTCGATCACCTTCACTGCCGCCGTGGTGCCGCTGGTGCTGGGCAGTGGCGCCGGCTTCGAGGTGCGCAACGCACTCGGCGTCGCCGTGTTCGCCGGCATGCTCGGCGTGACCCTGTTCGGCCTGTTCCTGACGCCGGTCTTCTATGTCGCCCTGCGCACCTGGGCGCTGCGGCGCGAGGCACGACGGCCTGCCGTCGCCCTTCCCGATGCGGAGAACCTCCATGCCTGAGTCCCTCCCACGGCGCGCGGGACGCGTCGTCCTCCTTGCAGCCATGGCCGCTGCAATCGCCGCGTGCATGGTGGGGCCGGACCACGTGCGTCCGGCCATGCCGGTGCCGCCCTCGTTCGGCGAGCTGCCCGCGAATGCGACCGCGGCGCGCCCCACGCCGGATGCCAACGCCCGCTTCTGGGAGTCCTTCGACGATCCGCTGCTGGTGCGCCTGGTCGAGGACGCCCTGGTCGCCAACCATGACCTGCGCATCGCGCTCGCCCGCCTGGACCAGGTGGACGCCCTGCTGCGCGGTCGCCGTTTCGAGCTCGCCCCGATCGTGACCGCCACCGGCCAGGCCGGCGAATCGCGTTCGAGCGCCGACCAGATGCCTGGCGTCGACCGCGACGCCCGCGATGTCGACAGCCTTGAAATCGCGGCCGTCGCGAGCTGGGAGCTGGACCTGTTCGGTCGCGTTCGCCGCGGCATCGAGGCCGGTGGGGCCGACGCGGTTGCCGCCGAGGCCGACCTGGCCGCGTTGCAGGTCGCGGTGGTGGCCGAGGTGGTCGGCGGCTACGTCGAACTGCGTGGCGTGCAGGAACGGCTGCAGGTCGCCCGCGGGAACGCGGACAACCAGCGCGAGACCCTGCGCCTGGTCGAAGCGCGGCTGGATGCCGGGCGCGGCACGGGCTTCGACAGTGCACGGGCCCGCGCGCAGCTCGAGGGCACCCTGTCCCGGGTGCCGGCGCTGGAAGCGGCGGAAGCGGTGCAGATGCATCGCCTCTCGGTGCTGACCGGGCAGGCCCCCGGCGCATTGCGCGCCGTGCTCTCGCCCCACGCGCCGCTGCCGGCGTTGCCGCCCGCCTTCGACCCCGGCACGCCCGGCGAGCTGCTGCGTCGCCGCCCCGACGTTCGCGCCGCCGAGGCCCGCCTCCACGCGGCGACCGCGCGCGTCGGCGTGGCGACCGCCGACCTGTTCCCGCGCTTCACCCTGGGCGGCCTGATCGGCAGCCAGGCCATCGACAGCGGCGCGTTGTTCGGGCGCGACAGCGAGACCCGCCTGGTCGCGCTGGGCATCGACTGGTCCTTCCTCGACGTCGGCCGCGTGCGGGCGAGGATCGCCGCCGCGGAGTCCGGGGCGGAGGGTGAGCTCGCCGCCTACCAGCAGACGGTGTTGCGCGCGCTGGAGGACACCGAGAACGCCCTGGTGCGATACGCGCGTGTCCGCGAGGAAGACGCCCACCTGGCGCGGGCCGCCGCCGACAGCCGCGAGGCCGCGCGACTGGCACGCGTGCGGTTCGAGGCCGGTGCCGCCGACCTGTTCGAGGTCCTCGATGCCGAGCGCACGCGCCTGCTGGCCGAAGAAGCCTTGGCCGGCGTGCGCACCCGCAGCGTCACGGGCGCGGTCGGCGTGTACCGGGCGCTGGCCGGAGGCTGGCCCTCGGTGTCGCCGGCACGCGAGGCCGTGGCCGGCCGCCGCTGACCGGTCCCGGCTACCGCGCGGTATCGGTGCCCGCGTAGACTCGTGCCCTTCGGAAGGAGGCACGTCGAATGCGGATCGCCCTGGCGCTGCTGCTGGTCGTCCTGGCCGCTGCCTGGCCCGGTGTGGGCGGGGCGCAGGCACTCAAGGTCGAGTTGCTGCACACCGAACAGGACATCGCCACGCCACCGGCGGTCGCGCCGGTGCAACGCCGGCTCGTGGCCGAACATCCCGGTGACACCGTGCGGCTGTCCCTGCCGCGGCGCCGTGCCGGCTACTGGCTGCGACTGACCACGGACGTGCGGGTGGCCGCCGACCAGCCGCTCGTCCTGGTGCTCGATGGCGGCAGCGCACTGGGCCCGGTGACCTTCCACCCGCCGGGCGCACCCGCGGTCCGCGTGAACCAGGGCCTCGAGGCGGAAAGCCACCTGTTGCGCCGCGGCTGGGACCTGCCACTGCCACAGGGCTGGCCCGCGGCCAGCGTCGCCTACCTGCGGGTCAACGGCTCGTCCAGCCAACCGCTGGTGCTCGGGCTGCACCCGCGCGACGAGGTGATCCTCTCCGAACGGCGCGAGGCCCGCCTCTCGAGCGCCATCTTCACCACGCTGATGCTGATGGCGATCTTCATGGTCGGGCTGTGGGTGGCTTTCCGCGACCTGCTGTACCTGAGCTACGCCGCGTACCTGGTCGCCATCGCCACCTACGCCATGCTGCTGTCGGGGGACGCGGGCGAGGTCCCGGTGCTGGCGTGGATCGATGCCAGCGGTGCACTGGGCCGCTATGCGCTCGCCACCCTCGCGGTCGCCCTGCAGCTGATCTTCACCATCCGCTTCCTTGAACTCGACCGCCTGATGCCGCGCCGCGCACGGATCCTGCATGTCGCGGTGTGGCTGCATTTCGTGCTGCTGGCGATCCTGCTCGTCGGTCGCGAGCGCGTCTACGGCTGGTTCTACCTGGCGTCCAACCTGCTGCTGGTGCTCGTGTTGCCGATCGCCGTGGTCTTCGCGATCCAGGCGTGGCAGCGGCGCGCCTCGCTGGCGGCCTACTTCCTGGTGGGCTGGACGCCGCTGCTGCTGGTGGTCGTGATGATGCTGCTGCACCAGTTCGGCGCGATGGACCTTCCGTGGGCGCAGCGCCTGCTTCCGCTCGCCGCGGTGCTGCAGTCGGCGGTGCTCGCGCTGGCGCTGAGCCAGCATGCCGCCAACCGCCATCGCATCACGCTGCTGGCCCGGCAGTCGGCGGAACGCGACCCGCTGACCGGCGCGCTCAACCGCCATGCGGTGACCGAGATGATGGAAGCCTGGAGCCGGATCGGCCACCTCGGGGCCAGTGAATACGGGATCCTGCTGATCGACCTCGATGACTTCTCCGAGGTCAACCAGAAGCATGGCTACGTGGTCGGCGATACCGTCATGCAGCAGGTCCTGGCACGCATCCGGGGTCTGGTGCGGCCCGACGACACTGTCGCCCGCATGGAGTCGGACATGTTCGCGGTGGTCAGCGAGTGCCATCGAGACGATTGCGAACTGCTGGCGCACCGGCTGGTAGACGGCTTCCAGCGGCGCGATTTCGCGGTGGACGGCCACGCCATCACGGTGACGGTCAGCATCGGCCTGGCGATGTCGCAACGCGGCGAGGGCGTGGACGGGCTGCTGGCGCGCGCGGAGGCGGCGATGGAGAGTGCGCGCATTGCCGGCCACAGCAGCGTGGGGATTGCGGCGGAAACGCCGGGCCGCCGTCGCCGACCGGTCGAGCCCGCGGAGGCATGAGTGGCGCGCACCGGAACCGTGGCTGAACACCCGGCCGTGAATGTGCGCCGTTTCATTGCGGGCCGTCCCCCCGGCACGTAGGTTCCGTTGCAGCACGTCCACGAACGCGTGCGCGTAGAACACACGTAGTCCCATTGCCGGGGCCGCCTTGCGGCTCCGCTTTTCTTTGCACGTGGTGCGTGCCTTGCGATCGGGTGGGACCGCGCCGGTGCGCGCGGGAATCCCCCGCCGTTTCCGCCCCGCGAGGCCCGTGGAGTAGCATGCTCCTCCATCCATTGGATCCCCACGTCATGGCCGACACCCCCGAACCGACCCGCGAGGAAGCCGAGGCGGCCGTCCGGACGCTGTTGCGCTGGGCTGGCGACGACCCGGCCCGCGAAGGCCTGCTCGATACGCCCAAGCGCGTGGCCAAGGCCTATCGCGACTGGTTCAGCGGCTACTCCGTCGATCCTGCCGACTACCTCAAGCGGACCTTCGAGGAAGTCGAGGGCTACGACGAGATGATCGTGCTGCGCGACATCGAGTTCGAAAGCCACTGCGAGCACCACATGGCACCGATCATCGGCAAGGCGCACGTGGGCTACCTGCCGGATGGCAAGGTGGTCGGCATCAGCAAGCTCGCGCGCGTGGTCGAGACCTTCGCCCGCCGCCTGCAGGTCCAGGAGAAGATGACCGCGCAGATCGCCCAGGTCATCCAGGACGTGTTGCAGCCGCGCGGCGTCGGCGTGGTGGTGGTCGGCGCGCATGAGTGCATGACCACCCGCGGCGTGCACAAGCGCGGCGTCAGCATGGTGACGTCGACCATGCTGGGCAGCTTCCGCGAGGACGCCCGCACCCGTGCCGAGTTCCTGCGTTTCATCGAGACCAGCGCCGGCCGCTGACCGGCCCGGCCGTCAACGGGCCGAGGCAGCGGCCCGCGCCAGCCCGTGCATGTCCGCCACGGTCACCTGCAGGTAGGGGGCGATCCGCAACACGCCGTGGCGCTGCGTGAACACCGCGCCCCGCTGCGATAACGCAGCGGCGACCGCATCGAGCCTGTCGCGGGGAGGACGCAGGCCGAGGACGTGCGGTGCGTGGCCCGGCGTGCTCCAGTCGCCGGCGCCGCCTGCGTGGAGGGCGGCATCGAAGGCCCCGGTCCGTCGCGCCAGCGCCTGGTGCACCGCGTCGACGCCCCAGGCCTTGAGCTGGCCCAGCGCAGCTTCCGCCATCGCCAGCAGCTGCCCGTGCGCCACTGCACCGGCATCGAAACGCCGTGCGCCATCCCGGAATGGAGGCAGTTGCAGCGGCGACGCCATCGCCGCGTCATGGTCGCGGGCGAACCAGTGCTGCTCGAGCGGCTCGCCGTGCCGGCGCCAATGCGGCGCCACCCACAGCCACGCCAGCCCATACCCGCCCAGCAGCCACTTGTGCCCCACCGATGCGACGAACTGGGGTTGCCAGCGATCGATGTCGACGCGCAGCACGCCCAGGCTCTGGCTGAGGTCCAGCACCAGTGCGATCCCGCGGGCCCGGCAACGCCCCGCGATGGCGTCCATGTCCAGCAGCGCGCCGTCGTGCCAGTGCGCGTGTGGCAGCGCCGCGATGCGCACCGAGGGGTTCGCCTCGAGCGCATCGAGCACGGCGCCGGTCCAATCCTGTCCGACACGGCGGACCGCGCGCACGACCCGCGCCCCCACCTGCGCACAGCGGTGCTGCCATGGCAGCAGGTTGGACGGGAACTGCGCGTCGAGCACCAGCACCGATTCGCCGCGCTCCAGCGGCAGGTTGCGGGCCGCCAGCGACATCGCGTGTCCCACCGAGTGCAGCATCGCGACGCCCTCCGGGTCGCCGTCGAACAGGTCGGCGGCAAGGGCGCGCACACGCTCGATGCTCGCCAGCCACGCGTCGTTGCCGGCGCGCCAGGGCATGCGTCCGGCGTCCACGGCGGCGAGCGCCGCGGCATGCACCGAGCGGAGCCGTGGACCATGCGCGGCGCAGTCCAGGCACTTCACGTCCGCCGGGGTGGCGAACATCGCCGCGAGGGCGTCGTCGTCCAGGTCCGCGGTCGGGCGGCGGTCGGGTCCAGTCAGGGCATCCATGGCGTCCATACTGACAGCGTTGCGTCAGCAAGGTGATGGCGCCATGCACGATCCGTCACGAGTGCTGCGCTAGGCTCGATGGCCATGAGCGCGCCCGCTGCCTCCCTGACGGCCCTGTCTTTCGACACCAGCGCCGACCTCCGCGAACGCTTCGGGCGCATCCGCGCGCGCACCGCCCGCCTGGCCGCACCGTTGTCGGCCGAGGACGCCATGGTGCAGAGCATGCCGGACGCGAGTCCGGCCAAGTGGCACCTCGCCCATACCACCTGGTTCTTCGAGCGCTTCGTGCTCGCGCGGGATCCGGCCTACCGGCCCGTGGATGCCGCATGGGACTACCTGTTCAACAGCTACTACAACAGCGTGGGCCCGATGCATGAGCGCCCACGCCGGGGACTCCTGACGCGCCCCTCGCTGGACGAGGTCAAGGCGTACCGCGACACCATCGACGCGCGCGTCGATGACGCCTTCGACGCGGGACGCATCGACGACGAAGCCGCGCGCATCCTCCTGCTCGGCACGCACCACGAGCAGCAGCACCAGGAACTGCTGCTGACCGACATCAAGCATGCGCTGTGGTGCAACCCGCTGCGCCCGGCCTATCGTGACGACCTGCCGTCCAGCACCGGGGCGGGCAGCCCCCTGGCGTGGTGCCCGTGCGACGAGGCCATCGTCACCGTGGGTGCCGCCGCATGGCCCGCGGGATCCGGGTTCGCGTATGACAACGAATCGCCGCCGCACCGCGTGCTCGTGCCGGCGCACGCGCTGGCGTCCAGGCCGATCAGCAACGGCGAGTACCGGGCGTTCATCGATGAAGGTGGCTATCGCGACCCGGCCCTGTGGATGAGCGCCGGGTGGACGGTCGTGCAGGAGGCCGGCTGGAACCGTCCGCTGTACTGGGACGAAGGGCTGGACGCTGCCTTCACCCTCGGTGGCATGCGCGATATCGATCCCCATGCCCCGGTCTGCCACCTGAGCTGGTTCGAAGCCGATGCCTTCGCGCGTTGGGCCGGCGCCCGCCTGCCGACCGAGTTCGAGTGGGAGCAGGCGGCACGGACGCAGCCGGTTGCCGGCCACTTCGCCGACGACGATGGCCTGCATCCGCGCGCCGCACCGCCGTCGCCCGGACAGCCGGCGCAACTGTTCGGCGATGTATGGGAGTGGACCTCCAGCGGCTACGGCCCCTATCCCGGGTTTGCGCCCTGGCAGGGGTCGCTCGGGGAATACAACGGCAAGTTCATGTGCGGGCAGTGGGTGCTGCGGGGCGGGAGTTGCGCCACGCCGCGCGATCATGTCCGGCCCACCTACCGCAATTTCTTCCAGTCGCCGGACCGTTGGCAGTTCTCCGGCCTGCGCCTGGCCCGGGACGCCTGACCATGGATGCCCTCGCGATGCCGCCGCTCACCGACCTCCAGCCCACGCCCGACGACATCCTCGGCGACACCCTGGCGGGCCTGGCGGCCACGCCGAAGACATTGCCTTCGAAGTACTTCTACGACGCGCGCGGCTCCCAGCTGTTCGAACGCATCACGCGACTGCCCGAGTACTACCTCACGCGCGTGGAACTCGCGCTGCTGGAGGCGGCGATGCCGGCCATCGCGCAAGCGGTCAACGACTGCCCGCACGTCGTCGAATACGGAAGCGGAAGCGGACGCAAGACGCGCCTGCTGCTGGAGGGCCTGGTCGATCCGGTCGCGTATACCCCGATCGAGATCTCCCGCAGCGCGTTGCTGGCGAGCGTCGAGCGGCTCGCGGGCGAGTTCCCCGATATCGAGATGCTGCCCGTCTGTGCCGACTTCACCCAGCCGGTCCCGGTGCCCGAGCCCTCGCGCGAGGCGCGCCACACGCTGGTGTTCTTCCCCGGCTCGACGCTCGGCAACTTCACCGAAGCCGCGGCCGGACGCCTGCTGCGTTCCATGCACGCGACCATGGGCACTCGCGGCCAGGCCCTCATCGGCATCGACCTGGTCAAGGACATCGGCACGATGGAGGCGGCTTACAACGACGCGGCCGGCGTCACTGCCGAATTCACCCTGAACCTGCTGGCCCGCCTGAACCGCGACGTCGGCAGCGACTTTGACCTTGCCGGCTTCCGCCACCTGGCGCGCTATGTGCCGGAGCGTGCGCGCATCGAGACCTTCCTGGTCAGCCAGCGCGACCAGGACGTGCACGTCGATGGCCGCGCCTTCCGCTTCGCCGAGGGTGAAGCGATGCAGGTCGAGTACAGCCACAAATACACCGACGCCGCCTTCGAAGCGCTTGCCGGCCAGGCCGGCATGCGGGTCGTGGAGCGCTGGAACGCGCCGGAGGACGCATTCGGCCTGCGACTCCTGCAACCGGCCTGACGCGGACCGGTCACGAGGAGACCCGGATGCCTGACACGCCCCGCCCGCCCGCCCGCTACGACGACCTGCGCGCGCTGTTCCTCAACTGCACGCTGAAGCGCAGCGGCACCGAGTCGCACAGCGGGCGCCTGGCACGCGTGGCCATGGCCGTGATGGAGGCGAACGGCGTCGACGTCGAGATCCTCCGCCCGGTCGACCTCGACCTGGCCCCGGGCGTGCAGCCCGACATGACCGAACACGGCTTCGAACGCGACGACTGGCCCGCCCTGTGCCGCAAGGTCATGGCCGCCGACATCCTGGTGCTGTGCACGCCGATCTGGCTGGGCGAGGAAAGCTCGGTCTGCCGCCGCGTCATCGAACGGCTCTACGCCGAGTCCGGCAAGCTCAACGACAAGGGCCAGTACATCTACTACGGCCGCGTCGGTGGCTGCCTGGTGACCGGCAACGAGGACGGCATCAAGCACTGCGCCATGACCCTGCAATACGCGATGCAGCACCTGGGCTACACGATCCCGCCGCAGGCCGATGCCGGCTGGATCGGCGAGGCCGGCCCCGGCCCGTCCTACGGCGACGACGGTGCCGGCTTCGACAACGACTTCACCCAGCGCAACACCACCTTCATGGCCTGGAACCTGATGCACCTCGCGCGCCTGCTGAAGGATGCCGGCGGCATCCCCGCCCACGGCAACCAGCGCGACAAGTGGGACGCCGGCTGCCGCTTCGACCATCCAAATCCGGAGTATCGGTGAGCGGCGGCCCGCTGCGCCTCCAAGGCGGCATGGCACCCTTGATTGACGCGTCGGTGGCGACGTCCTAACGTCGCGGTTCGCAGTTGCCGTCCGTCGGCACGCGAAAGAAATGGAGTTCAACGTGGATGAGCCAAGGCATGGAACGCGTACTCGTGGCCCCGATCCCTGTTGCTGGACTACCGCCGCGGGAGCAGCGACCGGGACGCAGCACGCCTGATGCTGACCCAGCTGAGCGCCGTTTGCGCATCATCGCGATGGCGGCATGCGTGTGCGTCCATGTTGGATTGGCGGTCTGGTGGTCCAGCGCGTTGCAGACCGCGCGGCCGGAAGCCCGCCCATCAGAGAGCGTGACGCGCATAGCGTGGGTGAAAAGAACGCCGCCCATACCCTCGCCGCCGCCCTCCGTGATCACACCGGTCCCGGGGAAGGCCGGGGATGCACCCGCGCCGCGTGGGCCGGCACCAGAGCGCGCGAGCGCGGCGAAGGCGCTCACGGCCGCGGCACCGCTTCCGCAAGCGCATGCCCCGGCTTCACTGGATCTGTCCGTGCCGGCGGAGGGCGTGGCCCTGCGCTTCGGGACCGGAAAGGCGCTCGAGCGCCCGCGCGAGTTGGCCCTCGAACCGACGGTGGGGATGACGCTGCAGTTCCAGGACAACTCCCTCGGTGGGCGGCTCCAGCGCATGCGGACCGCCTCGATCTGCGCCGACCTGCGCAGATCCATCGGCGAGGGGAGGCGGAGGGGCGACGGCAGCGGCGTCGACATCGCAAGCCGACAGCTGCGGGAACTTGGCTGCCGCTGAGGCGGGGGCGTCGCGGCGCGTGTCGCCGGATGCGGACCGGACGCGGACGTGATCGCGGCCGCCGTCAGGCCGCCGCGATATCCTCCGCCTGCAGCTTGCGCCCCCCGCCATTGCTGCGCAGCAGGCGAGAGATGCCCACTGCGGCTTCGCGGCCTTCGAATGCGGCGGTGACCACCAGGTCGGCGCCGCGAACGGCGTCGCCACCGGCGAACACACGCGGGTGGGCGGTCTGGTACGGGCGCTCGCCGTGTTCGCCGGACGTGCGGATGCGGCCATCGGCTTCCAGCTCGATGCCGTGGCGGGCCAGCCATTCGGGCGCGTCGGGGCGGAACCCGAAGGCGATGATGACGACGTCGGCCTCAAGCACCGATTCGCTGCCCGGCACGATCTCGGCGCGTTGCCGGCCGTTGGCATCGGGCTCGCCGAGTCGGGTCTCGGCGACGCGCACGCCGGTGACCTGGTCGCCGCGGCCGACCAGCTCGAGCGGCTGGCGGTTGAACAGGAAGCGCACGCCTTCCTCGCGCGCGTTCGCGACCTCACGGGCCGAGCCGGGCATGTTGGCTTCGTCGCGTCGGTAAGCGCAGGTCACTTCGGCGGCGCCGAGGCGGATCGCGCTGCGCACGCAGTCCATGCCGGTGTCGCCACCGCCGAGCACGACCACGCGGCGGCCTTTCAGGTCCGGCAGGGCGAGGCTGTCCTCCCAGCCGGCGATCGGCTTGCCGCCAGGCTCGGTGCCGGTCACCACGCGGCCGTTCTGCACCAGGAAGGGCAAGGCCGGCAGCACGCCCTTGAGGTCCTGCCCGGGCAGTCCGCCATCGGTGTAGCGGTAGCTGCCCAGGCCTAGGAACACCGCGTCGAACTCCTCCAACAGCGTATCGAAACCGACGTCGCGCCCGACTTCGGTGCCCAGCCTGAACTCCACGCCCATGCCCTCGAGCAGTTCGCGGCGGGTCTGGATCACCGACTTGTCAAGCTTGAAGCTGGGGATGCCGAACTGCAGCAGCCCGCCGATCTGCTCGTAGCGGTCGAACACCACCGCCTGGATGCCGGCGCGCGCCAGCCGGTCCGCGCAGGACAGGCCCGCGGGCCCGGCGCCGACCACGGCGACGCGCTGGCCGGTCGCGGTGACCCGCGACAGGTCCGGTGTCCAGCCTTCAGCCACCGCACGGTCGACGATGTACTTCTCGACGGCACCGATGGTGACCGCGCCAAAGCCGTCGTTGAGCGTGCAGGCGCCTTCGCACAGGCGGTCCTGCGGGCAGACGCGGCCGCAGATCTCCGGCAGCGGGTTGGTTTCGTGGCACAGGGTCGCCGCTTCGTGGATGCGGTCCTCGCGCGCCAGCTCCAGCCAGTTCGGGATGTAGTTGTGCAGCGGGCACTTCCACGAGCAGTACGGATTGCCGCAGTCCAGGCAGCGCTCGGACTGGTGCTTGGCGGCGTCGGCGTTGAAGGCGCCGTACAGCTCGCCCCAGTCGCCGTCGCGGCGCAGCGCCAGCGGGATGCGCGCGGGCATCCTGCGCGGCTGGTCGAGGAACTCGAAGACGTTCTTCTTCGGTGCGGGCTTCTTCATCACGCAGCCCTCCTGAGGGTATCGGCCAGCGAGGCCAGGCTGGCGGCCTTGGGCTTCACCAGCCAGAACTTGCCGACGTAGTCGCGCAGCTCGTCGAGGATGCGCCGGGTGCGCAGGCTGCCGGTATGCAGCGCATGCGCCTCGAGCAGGTCGCGCAGGTGCGAGCGGTGGTGCTCGAAGCCGTCGCCGGCGATGCGCACGATGTCGATCAGCTCGTGGTTGTAGCGGTCCACGAAGTCGCGGTCGAGGTCGAGCACGTAGGCCATGCCGCCAGTGAAGCCGGCGCCGAAGTTCAGCCCGGTCCGGCCCAGCACCGCCACCACGCCGCCGGTCATGTACTCGCAGCAGTGGTCGCCGGCACCTTCGATCACAGCCACGGCGCCCGAATTGCGCACGCCGAAGCGCTCGCCGGCGCGGCCCGCGGCATACAGCTCGCCGCCGGTGGCGCCGTACAGGCAGGTGTTGCCGATGATCGGCGACTCATGGGTGGTCCAGCGCGCGTCCGACGGCGGGCGCACGACGATGCGGCCGCCGGCCATGCCCTTGCCGACGTAATCATTGCCTTCGCCGACGAGCTCGTGGTTCAGGCCTCCGGCGTTGAACGCGCCGAAGCTCTGCCCCGCGGTGCCGTTGAAGCGCAGGGCAATCGGCGCGTCGGCCATGCCGTGGTCGCCGTGCGCCCGGGCGATGGCACCCGACAGGCGCGTGCCGATGCTGCGGTCGGTGTTGCGGATGTCGAATTCGAACGTGCCGCCGCGCTTGTGCGCGATGGCATCCGCGAGCGCAACGTCCAGTTCCGCGGACAGACCGCCCGGTGCTGGCGTGGGCTGCGGCGCGCCGCAATGGCCGCCATGCGCCAGGCCTTCGACCGCCAGCAGCGGCGCGAGGTCGAGTCGGCGGCCATGCGCGCCTTCGCGTTCGACCTGTTCGAGCAGGTCCGCACGGCCGACGATCTCGCCCAGGGTGCGTGCGCCCAGGCTTGCCAGCAGCTCGCGCACTTCCTCCGACAGCAGGCGGAAGAAGTTCTCGACGCGCTCCGGCAGGCCGGTGAAGTGCGCGCTGCGCAGGCGCTCGTCCTGCGTAGCCACGCCCGTGGCGCAGTTGTTGAGGTGGCAGATGCGCAGGTACTTGCAGCCCAGGGTGATCATCGGTGCGGTGCCGAAGCCGAAGCTCTCGGCGCCCAGCAGGGCCGCCTTGACCACGTCGAGGCCGGTCTTCAGACCGCCGTCGGTCTGCAGGATCACGCGCTCGCGCAGGTTGTTCGCGACCAGCGCCTGGCGGGCCTCCGACAAGCCGATCTCCCAGGGGGTGCCGGCGTAGCGGATCGACGACAGCGGACTCGCGCCGGTGCCGCCGTCGTGGCCGGAGATGGTGATCAGGTCGGCGCCTGCCTTCGCCACGCCCGCGGCGATCGTGCCGACACCGGCATGCGAGACCAGCTTGACCGAGACCAGCGCCTCCGGATTGACCTGCTTGAGGTCGAAGATCAGCTGCGCGAGGTCCTCGATCGAATAGATGTCGTGGTGCGGCGGCGGCGAGATCAGGCCGATGCCCGGCGTCGCGTGGCGCAGGCGGGCAATCAGTTCGTTGACCTTGTGGCCGGGCAACTGGCCGCCCTCGCCGGGCTTGGCGCCCTGCGCGACCTTGATCTGCAGCACCTCGGCATTGACCAGGTAGTGCGGGGTGACGCCGAAGCGTCCCGACGCGATCTGCTTGATCTTCGACGCCTTCTCGGTGCCATAGCGCACCGGGTCCTCGCCGCCCTCGCCGGAATTGCTGCGGCCGCCCAGGCGGTTCATCGCGATGGCCAGCGCTTCGTGCGCCTCGGGCGACAGCGCGCCCAGGCTGATCGCCGCGGTGTCGAAACGCCGGACCAGGGCATCGACGCCCTCGACCTCGTCCACCGGCACCGGCGTCGCCGCCGGGCGCAGCGCCAGCAGGTCGCGCAGGGCCGCGGTCGGGCGCAGGTTGACGGTATCGGCGTAGCGCTTCCAGTCCTCGCGCTCGCCGGTCAGCACCGCGCGCTGCAGGTCCATCACCACGTCGGGGTTGTACTGGTGGTATTCGCCGCCCGGCTTGAACTTGAGCAGGCCGCCGATCTGCGGCAGCGCGCTGTCGTCCCAGGCATGCTCGGCCAGGAACGCGGCATCCGCCTGCAGCGTGGCGAACCCGGCGCCGCCGATGCGCGCCGGGGCGCCATCGAAGCACAGTGCGACCACCTCGCGGTCCAGGCCGATGATCTCGAACAGCTGCGCGCCGCGGTAGCTGCCGATGGTGCTGATGCCCATCTTCGAGATGATCTTCAGCAGGCCCTTCTTGATGCCGCGGCGATAGCTGCGGCCGATCTGCGCGATCTCGCCGTCCGGCGCCTTGAGGATGCCGCGGGTGCCGAGGTCGTGCAGGGTCTGGTAGGCCAGGTACGGGTAGACCGCCGTCGCGCCGAAGCCGATCAGGCAGGCGAAATGGTGCGGATCGCGCGCGGTGCCGGTCTCGACGATCAGGTTGACCTCGCAGCGCAGGCCGGTGCGCACCAGGTGCTGGTGCACCGCGCCGGTAGCCAGCAGGGCGTGGACCATCAGGCGACCACGCTCCGGATAGCGATCGCTGAGGATCAGCATGGTGCGGCCGGCGCGCGCGGCGGCCTCGGACTCCGCGCACAGGCGCTGCAGCGCGGCCTGCAGGCCCTCGTCGGGTGCGTAGTCGAGCTTGAGCAGCTTGTGCGCGGTGTCGTAGGGCGCGATCGACAGCAGCTGGCGGATCTTGCGCTGCGACATGATCGGTGAGTTGAGCAGGACATGGCGGACGTTGTCCGGCCCCTCGACGAAGATGTTGCCCTCGCGGCCCAGCTGGGTCGCGAGCGACATCACGCAGTCCTCGCGCAGCGGGTCCATCGGCGGGTTGGTCACCTGCGCGAACGCCTGGCGGAAACAGTCGTACAGCGGGCGTACCTGCTGGCTGATCGCGGCCACCGGCACGTCGTCACCCATCGAGCCGGTCGCTTCCTGCTCGGTTTCGGCGAGCGGGCGCAGCACCTGTTCGCGTTCCTCGCGGGTCAGCTGGTAGAGCTTCTGGAAGGTCGCGAGGGTGGAGGGCTCGAACGGCTCGGCGGCGGTGCTCGGGTCGATCAGCTCGTTCTGCAGGTAGGTCATGCCCTGCTTCAACCAGCGCTTGTAGGGCGCGCGGCCACGGTTGATGCGGTCGATCGCGTCGGTGTCGAGCAGCTCGCCGGCCTGCAGGTCGACCGCGATCATCTCGCCCGGGCCGAGCTTGCCCTTGGCCTCGACCTCGGCGGCGGGCAGGTCCCACACGCCGGCTTCGGAGGCGATCATGAAGTGGCGGTCGCGGCTCAGCGACCAGCGCGCCGGACGCAGGCCATTGCGGTCCAGCGAGCAGGCGGCGAAGCGCGCGTCGCAGGTGACGATGCCGGCCGGGCCGTCCCACGGCTCGGTGTTGAGCGCGTAGTACTCGTAGAACGCGGCGAGGTCGGCGTCCTTGTATTCCAGCGACTGGGTCGCCGGCGGGATCAGGATGCGCATGGCCTTGAGCAGGTCCATGCCGCCGGCCTCGAGCAGTTCCAGCATCTCGTCCAGGCTCTGCGAATCCGAACCCCTGATGTTGATGACCGGCTCGAACTCGCGCGGGTCCAAAGTAGGCGTGCGCCAGGCATGCGCGCGGGCCTGCGCCCAGGCGCGGTTGCCGGCGATGGTGTTGATCTCGCCGTTGTGCGCGAGCATGCGGAACGGCTGTGCCAGCGGCCAGCGTGGCGTGGTGTTGGTCGAGAAGCGCTGGTGGAACACCACCGCGCTGCTGGCCAGGTCGGCACGCTGCAGGTCCGGGTAGAAGGTCGCCAGGTGCTCCGGCATGACCATGCCCTTGTAGCCGATGGTGCTCGACGACAGGGTCACCGCGTAGACGTCGTCGAAGGCTTCGCCGAGCGCGCGCAGGCGCTGCTCCGCGCGGCGGCGCGCCAGGTACAGCGCGTGCAGGAAGGCCGCCGGGTCGGGACGTTCGCCGTCGATGTCGACGGCAGGCACCACGAACAGCTGCTCGATGCGCGGCAGCGAGGCCTTGGCGAGCTCCCCGCAGACCGAGGTGTCGACCGGCACCACACGCCAGCCGCCGACGGCGAGTTTCACCTCGCGCAGGGCGATCGAAAAGGTCTCGCGCGCCTTGGCCGCGGCGGCTTCGTCATGGGGCAGGAACACCAGGCCGGCGGCGTAGCGCTGGCCCAGGGCGATGCCCGCCTCGCTGGCGAGCGCCCGCAGGAAGGCATCCGGACGGCGCAGCAGCAGGCCGCAGCCATCGCCGGACAGGCCGTCAGCGGCGATGCCGCCGCGGTGGGTCATGCGCGACAAGGCTTCGAGCGCCCGTTTCACCAGCGCCGCGCTCGGGACATCGTCGAGCTGGGCGATCAGGCCAAAACCGCACGCATCGCGCTCGTCGCGCGGGTCGTACAGGCCGGTGGCTGGCGTGGGTCGAGCCGGATGTTGCGCAGGATCCATGGCGTGCTCCGCAGTGCAGGTGCCGGATGGTCATGCGGCCGGCTTCCGTTGCCGGGCGGCCCCGTCGCCGTTCCGGGCGCGGGGGACACGGCAGCGCGGTTCGCTCGCGCGATCCGGCCGGCCTTGGACCAAGGGTCCTCCGAATAAAGCACAGATTGTGCGCTGCGGCAAATAAACGGGGTGCACGTAAATAGTTGAATATGAAACTGTTTTGCGACGACAGGGGAACGCCGCGCATGGGGTGCGACCCATGGACGAGGGTGGGCGGGGGCGCCACGGCCCCCTGCGCTAGACTGCGGCCCCCTTTGCCCGCGTCGATGCCGTGACCGAGTCCACGCCCATTACGCCGCGCCGCGCCGCGCTGGTGTTCATCTTCCTGGTCGTGCTGATGGACGTGTTGGCGTTCGGCCTGATCATTCCGGTGCTGCCACAGCTGATCAAACAGTTCGTCGGCGGCGATACCGCGAATGCGGCGGTCTGGGTCGGCATCTTCGGCGTGGTGTTCGCGGCCATCCAGTTCGTGTGCTCGCCGATCCAGGGCGCGTTGTCGGACCGCTTCGGCCGGCGGCCGGTGATCCTGCTGTCCTGCCTGGGCCTGGCGCTGGATTTCGTGTTCATGGCGGTTGCGCATACGCTGCCGCTGCTGTTCCTCGGCCGCATCATCGCCGGCGTCACCTCGGCCAGCTTCACCACCGCCAACGCGTACATCGCCGACGTCGTGCCCGCCGACCAGCGCGCGAAGAGCTACGGCCTGCTCGGCGCGGCCTTCGGTATCGGCTTCGTGGTCGGTCCGCTGATCGGGGGCTGGCTGGGCGAGACCCACCTGCGTGCGCCGTTCTGGTTCGCCGCCGCGCTGGCGATGCTGAACTTCGCCTACGGCTGGTTCGTGTTGCCGGAATCGCTGCCGCCGGAGAAGCGCAGCCCCCGTTTCGACTTCGCCCATGCCAATCCGGTCGGTTCGCTGGTGCTGCTGCGCCGCTATCCGCAGGTGCTGGGCCTGGCGACCGTGGTGTTCCTCGCCAACCTCGCGCACTACGTCTATCCGAGCGTGTTCGTGCTGTTCGCCGATTACCGGTTCGACTGGGGTCCGCGCGAGGTCGGCTGGATCCTGGCCGCGGTCGGCGTATGCAGCATCATCGTGAACGCGGTGCTGGTCGGCCGTGTCGTCAGATGGCTGGGCGAGCGTCGCACCCTGCTCCTGGGCCTGTCCTGCGGCGTGGTCGGTTTCATGGTGTACGGCTTCAGCGACAGCGGTTGGGTATGGCTGCTGGGCATCCCGGTCAGTGCGTTGTGGGCGCTGGCGGCCCCGTCGACCCAGGCGCTGATCACGCGCGAGGTCGGCGCGGAAGTGCAGGGGCGCATCCAGGGCGCGCTGATGAGCCTGGTGGCGCTGGCCGGGATCCTCGGCCCGGGCCTGTTCACCTTCAGCTTCGCCTGGGCGATCGATGAGGCCACGCCGGTCCACCTGCCGGGTGCGCCATGGTTGATCGCGGGCGTACTGCTGGCCCTGGCGGTCGTGATTGCCTGGCGAAAAGCACCGCATGGCGTAGCCCGGGCTGCCATCGAACCGGCACCGGTGTCGCCCGCCGAGGGCGCCGCCGGACCATGACGGGTGGCGGTGGCGGTGGCGGTGGCGGTGGCGGTGGCGCGCGCGCCGCCACGCGCGTAGCGTGGTGTGCGCACGCATCCAGGAGCCGCCGCATGCACCGTCTTCCCCCTTCGTTACGCGCCATCGCCACCGCCGTCCTGCTGGCGGGTCTCGCGGCCTGCGCAACCGGCGAGTACTACGACACCAACGCCGCTGTGGATGCACGCCCGGAGTGCGCCGGCATGGGCACGGAGCGCACTGGCGAACCGGTGCCGTCGCGGTGCCAGCGCGAGCAGGGCATGCGCTGGGACAGCGACAGCGACGACAAGATCGAAGTCGACTTCAGCGACGACGACTAGGCGCGCCGCGCCTGGAGGGTCGTGTCGTCGACCAGGGTGGCGGTCACTTCGTCGATGCGCCAGTCGACGAGGCGCGCTTCCCGGCAGGCCTGGGCCAGCCGCACCGGATCGGCGCGACCATCGCGCGCGACGATGAGCAGCGTGCCGCACAGGCGCAGGCCTTCTTCGTGGAGGCGAAGCTCACAGCGCGCCACCCAGTCCAGCGCGGCCACCCGCTCACGCACCTGCGCGACGATGGGATCGGGCTCACCCCGTTCGACGGTCTCGGGTCGGGCGTCATGGAGGTCGCGGAAGGCATGCAGCAGGTTGCGCAGGCCATCGTGGAGCACGTCGCCGGCGATCACGAGCGCGGCGACGGCATCGGCCCACCACCAGCCCAGTGCGATCCCGAACAGGCCCGCCACGCCGGCCAGCGCGGTCATCCAGTCCGCTTTGTTCATGTCCGCATCGGTGTGCAGCGGCTTGAGGTGCAGCTCACGCGCGAGCCTGAGCTTCAGGCGTCCCAGGAGTACGGGCGGGAGCGCGCTGAGCGCCAGCGCCGCCATCATCACCCAGCCCAGCCAGAGGGTTTCGCCACCGACCTGCACGCTGCCGATGCTGGGGTGTTCGCGGGTTCCGAGCGCATACAGGGCATCCACCACCAGCCACAGGCCGATCCCGGACAGCGCCACCGCCGAGGCGAGGAAGGCGATGTCGAACGCGCGTGAGCGGCCATTGGCGTAGGTCGCATCGGGCGGTCGGCGCGCGAACCGCGCGGCGACCAGGAATGCCAGCGGCGGCACCATGCTGACGAGATCCTCCGTCCATGCGGTCTTCATCGCCTGCGATTCGCCCATCACGACATACATGAGCACCGAGGTGGCCGCGAGCATCGCCAGCGTCACCCAGGCCAGGCGCTCGGCCCGGCGCATCAAGGCCTGTTGGGCCGTCGGCAGCGGCCGGTGGGGACGCGGGATCATGGCCGCGGCGCGTCGGCCTGCAGCACGTGGCGCACGGCATCGCGTGCCATGAAACGTTCCACCTCGCGCCGCCAGCCGTTCTCGCCCGGAGGCAGGCCCACCACGCGCATGACGGGCATCCCGTCGGGCGCGCTGACCCGGTACGCCTGGCTGAGTGCGACGTGATCCTGCCACGGGCTGTCGACTTCGGTTCCCCCCACGACCAGGTCCAGGCGGAACGCGTCGAGGCCCTCCATCAGCCGGTCATGGGTGCCGGGATGCCATTCGATGCGGGCCTGAAGCTCCCGGGCCAGCATCTGCAGCGCCTGGATTTCCCTGCCGGTGGGCGATCCGTCCGCGCCGGCGTGGATCAAGGGCGGATCGTCGACGACGCCGACGCGCATCACCCCGCCCCGCACCCGCTCGAGGGTGTGCTCGGGGTCCGCCGGGAGGGGTGTGCAGGCGCCCGCAACGGCCAGGCAGGCGAGGATGCAGGCCAGGCGCGGCAGGACGGGGCGCATCGCGGCTCCAGGCGGATCGGGCCGCCAGTGTCCGGTCGGGGGCGTCACGGGTCCGTGCAGGCGCGGCCTTGCCACGGTCTTGATCCGCGATCGTCTATTCAGCGTGGATGTCCGCTTCCACGCCACCCCCTGCCGCCGTGAGCCGTCTGCTGCGGGACGCCGGCCTGCGCTACGTCAGCGACAGCGACCCGGGGTATCGGCGGCGGCGTTGCGGTGCGGGATCCAGCTACGTGGACGCCGACGGGCGGGTGGTGCGGGATCGCGCCCTGCGGGAGCGCTTCCAGGCTTTGGCGATTCCCCCGGCCTACGAGGACGTCTGGATCTGCCGCCATGGCAACGGTCACCTGCAGGCCACCGGGCGCGATGCGCGGGGGCGCAAGCAGTACCGGTACCACCCGGAGTGGCGGCGGGTGCGGGATGCGGACAAGTTCGACCATGTCATCGCCTTTGGTGAAGCGCTGCCCCGCCTGCGCCGGCGCGTGCGGGCGTCCCTCGGCCAGGCCGGATGGCCCCGCGACAAGGTGCTGGCCGTGGTGGTGGCGGTGATGGCGAGGACCCTGCTGCGCGTCGGCAACGCGGGCTACCTGCGTGAGAACGGATCTTTCGGCCTGACCACCCTGCGCAACCGGCATGTCGACTTCCTGCGGGGCGGCCGCGTGCAGTTCCGTTTCCGTGGCAAGTCGGGCCAGGCCCAGCGCGCCGCGGTCGACGATGCGCGGCTGGCGCGCCACATCCGCGCCATCCAGCAGTTGCCGGGTCAGTGGCTGTTCCAGTATCGCGACGACGACGGGGAACTGGTGCCGGTCGACTCGGGCGACGTCAACGCCTGGCTGCACGAGGCCATGGGCAACCCGTTCACCGCCAAGGACTTCCGGACATGGGGCGCCACACTCGCCGCGTTCCAGCGGCTGGCGACCACGCCCCTGCCGGAAGGCCGCGATGGGCGGCCTCCGTCCGAGCGCGCAGTGAAGGCGGCGGAGAACGCGGTCGTGGAAGAGGTCGCCGCCCTGCTGGGCAATACGCCTGCGGTCTGCCGGCGCGCCTACATCGCGCCGGAGGTGCTTGCCGGGTGGCGGGACGGCCGCGTGCACCGCGTTGCGATGCGGGCCGGCGCGCGCGGCGCGCGGGGCGACCGGCAGTGGGAGGGCGCCTTGCTCCGATTCATGAAGCGCGCCCCACGCGGTTGACCGTTCAACCCTGCCGGAACGACCGCGCCCGTGCGCGGACGCCGGGCCATGCGGTCACTCAGCCGCAGCGCAGATTGGTGATGTTGCCCGCTTCGTCGACGTCGACATTGAGGCGGCTGGGATTGAACTCCAGCGTGACCATCATGTCCGGCTTGATCACGCGGACGTGTTCGGCGCCGCTGGCGGCGCGGGCGCGTTCGAGGTTGGCTTCATTCGCCGGTTGACCGAGCAGTTCGGCTTTCGCGGCCTCGGGGTTGCACTTCATTTCCATGGCAGGCATCGGATCGGACATCGGTGGGGCCTGGCGCGAGGTGGTGGGCGGCGCGGCGGGCGCGCAGGCAGTGGCAGACAGGAACATCGCGGCGAACGGGACGGTGAGCAGGCGGGGCGTCATCGACAGGTCCTCAGGAGGGGTCAGGTGCGGGGGGCGCGAGGACGCATCGATCCGCATCGATCCACGTCGCGGCAACCCGGCACGGGATTGAACGGCCGTGGGTGCGGATCGGGGTCAGCCGCACTTGATGCCGGTGATCGCGCCGCGTTCGTTGACCATGATGCTCACGCGGTCCGGCCGGTAGTCCGCCGTGGCGGGCGAGGTCGGCGCGAGGACACGGGAACTGCGGCTGCCGGTATCGGAGACGATCCGATCCACGGTCGCCGCATCCGGTGCGTGGCCGACGGCCCAGTGCGCGCCCTGTGCATTGCAGGCGGCGGCTTGCGGGGGTGGGGTCGGCGCGGTGGTGGCGCAGGCGGACAACAGGCCGGTCGCACACAGCACAAGGGGAAACATCGGGCGCATGGCGTGTTCCTTGGGTTCGATGTTGCGGGCAGCCTACACCTCCGGGGTCTCCGCGGCATGAAGGCCCGGTAACGCGACGGCGTTGTCGTCGGCGCTGCTGGCGAGCGACAGCAGCAGGCGTGCGAGCGTCACGACATCCTGGTGGTTGTGGGCGCAGACCCGCCGCAGGTCGGCCGCCGCGCCACCGCGCAGGTACGAGAGCCAGGCCGCCGGTGCCTGCGATCCGGGCAGGTCGTCTTCGCGCACGATGCCGAGCAGCCGGCGTTCGATGGTGCCGAGCCGGCAGTTCTCCCAGCGGCCCTTGTGGAAGCGTCGGGTCGGAAAAAGCAGGTCGAGATGGTCGAGCTTGCCGAGCGGCTCGACCATGCGCGCGAGGCGGTAGCGGGTCTTCAGCAGCGGCGCGTCGTAGCAGCGGCCGTTGTAACTGCACAGCACCGTCCGGGGCTCCAGCCAGCGCGCGAACTCGCGCAGCATGGCCGGCTCGGCCGCCATGGAGGTCATCAGCAGTTGCCGCACGCGCAGGTGTCCGGCGTGCCAGTCGGCCGCACCGATCTGGAACGCCCGCGTCCCGGTGCCTCCGGCCAGGCCGGTGGTTTCCGTGTCGAAGAACAGCAGGCGTGCAGGGGTGATCGCATCGTTGCGTCCCGCGAACGCCAACGGCACGGGCGAGGACGGGGGTGGAAAGGGCACGGAGGTCGTGACCAGACGAAGGCCTTCGGCGATCTCCTCACCCGGCAGCTCACGGTCAACCGGGGCCGGGCGTACCGGTGGGGTGCGTTGCCGGAGCGGCAGCAGCCGGCGGAGGACCGGAGCCGGATCCAAGGGGGGCGGCGCCACATCGGTGTGGACGCGGGCCGGCGCGACGAGGGCGGAGGCCCCCGACTGTCGCTGCAGAACACGCAGGCGCTCGAGGGTCGCGTTCATGGACGCGCGTGGCGCGGACGCCGCGGACGCCGCGGACGCTTGCACACGGTCGCCTTCAGGGCTTGACGCTTGCAGCGGAAGGCGGGGTGGGCGGCCGCCGTCATGCCGGCGTCCCGCATTGGACGTGGCCCCGCTCGAGCGACGGCCCTGCTTCAACCGCTCCGAGCAGGGCCAGCACCCGGCGCGCCACGGTCTTCGGCGAGGCGGGACTCGTCGCCTCTTCATCGCCCGCGAGTACCGGGCCGACGCAGGCCGGACACCCTGCGCGACAGTCGCAGCGATCCACCAGTTCGCTCGCGCGCTGCACCAGCTCGGCCTGGCGCTTCCACAGGGGCTCGCTGAGGCCAACGCCGCCGGGGAAGTTGTCGTACAGGTAGACGGTGGGGGTGAAGCGGGCTTCGTCGTCGAGGGCATGTTCGCCGCCATCCGGGCCGCGAAGTCGCCCGCGTCCTTGAGCATCGGCGCTGGCGAACCACGCGCCGTCGCCGTTCCCGACGGCCTGCTGCAGGTCGCGGGCATCGGCCATCACCGCCACGCTGGCGACCAGGTGCAGCGCATGCCCGGCGCCGAGGAAGCCGTCGAGTGCCTCCTGCCGCGAGCCGAACCATGCCAGCAGCACCGCCTGCGGCAACTGCCACCAGGCTGCGGTGGTATGCAGCTCCTGATCGGGCAGGTTGACCGGCCCATAGCCGATGTTCTCGTGGGTGTAGTAGCGGATCTTCTTGTAGCCGGACACGCGGCGCACCACGTGCACCTCGCCATGGCCGGCCTCGCCTTCGCCCGCACGCTCCGCTTCGAAGCGTTCAAGCACCTTGAGCTTCGTGTAGTCGATCGCATCGGTGTAGTAATCGACGAAGGTGCGGGTGACGTAGGCCTTGCGGCCGTCCCAGTCGAGCCCCTCGACCTGGTAGGGCGTGCTCTGGACCATGTGGATCGCGCCTTCGTACAGCGTCAGCGCGGCGGCGGAGTAGTCGACCTCGGCGATGATCGACTGGCGGCCATCGCTGCGGTCGACCACCACGAAGTTGCCGTCGGCGACCGAGCGCAGCGACACCGTGTTCGCCGGGTAGCTGTCGGCGATCCACTCCCAGCGGTTGCCCTCGCGGTGCAGCACGTCGGTCTCGGCCAGCACCTCCAGGTACGGCGTCGGTTCGATCGGCCCGAAGCGTTCACCGGCGTCGAACGGCAGCTCGAACGCTGCGCAGCGGATGTGGTCGAACAGCAGCAGCGGCTGGTCGGGGGCGATCCGCGCGTGCTCCGGCGGGGCCTCGCCGAAGAACTCCGGATGCCGCACCACGTACTGGTCCAGCGGTTGCGAGCTGGCGACCATTACCCCCAGCGAGGGCTGCGTGCGACGGCCGGCGCGGCCGAAGCGCTGCCAAGTCGCGGCGACGCTGCCCGGGTAGCCATTCAGCACCACCACGTCGAGCGCACCGATGTCGACGCCCAGCTCCAGCGCCGAGGTACTGACGATGCCGTCGACGTCGCCGGCGCGCATGTCGCGCTCCGCCGCACGGCGTTCGGTCGGCAGGTAGCCGCCGCGGTAGGCACGGATGCGCGGCCGCTTGCGCGGGTCGTGGTCGAACACGTCTTTCAGGTACTTGGTCAGCACCTCGACCATGGTCCGCGACTGCGCGAACACCAGGGTCTTCAGGCCGGCCTTGATCGCGATGCGGGCGATCCGGTTGCTCTGCGAACGCGCCGAGGCGCGCAGGCCGAGGTCCGGGTTCACCACCGGCGGATTCCACAGCAGCACGTGGCGGTCGCCGCGCGGGGCGCCGGATGCCTCGATCGCGGTCACCGGTGCCTCGACCAGGGCCTCGGTGTGTGCGCGCGGGTTGCCGATCGTCGCCGAGCACAGGATGAAGCGCGGCGAGGCGCCGTAGAACGCGCAGATGCGCTTGAGGCGGCGCAGCACGTTGGCAACGTGGCTGCCGAACACACCGCGGTAGCCGTGGACCTCGTCGATCACCACGTACTGCAGGTTCTCGAAGAACTGCGCCCACTTGGTGTGGTGGGGCAGGATCGCCTGGTGCAGCATGTCCGGGTTGCTGACGACGATGTCGCCGTGCAGGCGGATCGCCTGGCGGGCATCGCCGGGGGTGTCGCCGTCGAAGGTGAAGGCCTTCAGGCCAAGGTCGCCGGCACGGCTGAGTTCCAGCAGGTCGGCGACCTGGTCCTGCGCCAGCGCCTTGGTCGGGAACAGGTACAGCGCCTTCGACGACCCCCCCCGCGCGCGCGCCTGCATGGCCGAGGCCACTACCGGCAGCGTGTAGCACAGCGACTTGCCCGAGGCGGTCGGCGTCACCACCGCGACATGCTCGCCGCGCCGGACCGCCGTCCACGCCTCGGCCTGGTGCGAGTACAGCCGGTCGATGCCGCGCGTGCGCAAGGCTGCCGCCAGCGCCGGCGGCAGGTCGTCCGGCAGGTCCGCGTACCGGCCTTCGTGACCGGGCAGGGTGAAATGGCCGGTGATGCGGTCGCCGTAGCGGCGCGCCAGTCGCCGGGTCAGCGCGCCGCCGTCGCCGCGCGTTCGCGCCCGCGGCGCGGTACTGCTGAAATCGAGCCCTTCCTCGAGGTCATGGTTGTCGCGCGTTGCCAGTGCCCGGCCCATCGTCGCCTCCGCCAAAGGAGGCCAGTGGGCCAGCCCGGCGTCTCAGGGCGTGAGACGGTCGCCGTCCGGATCGAGGCGGGCGCCTTCGTCCGCCACCGGCGCCGGCACCTGCGAGTGGACCTCGGCCGGCACGGCGACCTCGGCGGGCGTCGCTGGCAGCATCCGCGCCTCGCGCCAGCGGCCCCAGCGGTAATAGGCCAGCGACATCAGCATCGCGCTGACCGCGCTCGCCGGGAAACTCCACCAGATCGCATCGACGCCCAGCGTCGGCTGCAGCAGGTTCGCGAACGGGATGCGGATGCCCCACAGCGCGATCCCGAGGATCAGCAGCGGCGGCACCACCGCGCCGGTCGCGCGCACCACGCCGGATACGACGAAGGTCACGCCGAAGAACAGGAAGGAGCCGATCGCAATGTGGTTGAGGTGGCGGGCAATCGGCAGGGCGGGGCTGCCGTCGGGCATGAACAGCGACAGCGTCGCGTGGTCGAACAGCACCAGAGGGACGATCAGCGCCCCGGTCATCGCGAAGTTGAAGCCGACGCCTGCGCGCGTGGTCGCGCCGACCCGGTCCCAGCGCCCCGCGCCGACGTTCTGCGCCGCCATCGTCGAACAGGCGGCACCGATGGCCATCGCCGGCATCTGCACGTAGGTCCACAGCTGCAGGGCCGCGCCGTAGGCCGCGGTGGTATGCGTGCCATAGGTGTTGACCATGCTGATCATCGCGATCATCGCCGCCGAGATCAGCACCATCTGCAGGCTCATCGGCACGCCCTTGGTGACCAGGGTGCGCAGCAGGGTCCAGTCGGGGCGGAACAGGCCCAGTTCGCCGCGGCCGATCCACAGCGGGTGCCGCCGGTGACGCAGCCACAGCAGCATCGCCAGCAGGCTGCTGCCATTGGCGACGAAGGTCGCGGTCGCCGAACCCGCGATGCCCATTTCCGGGAACGGCCCGATGCCGAACAGCAGCAGCGGGTTCAGCACGATGTCCAGCAGCACGACCAGCAGCAGGAACAGGAAGGGCGTGCGGGTGTCCCCGGCGCCGCGCAGGATGGCGGTGAGGAAGGCGAACAGGTAGATGAAGGGCACCGCCATGAAGATGATGCGCAGGTAGGCCTCGGCGTAGGGCAGCGCCGCGCCGGGGGTGTCCATCCACACCAGCAGGTGGCGGGAGAGCGGCAGGCCGATGGCGGCCACCAGCAGGGACACGCTGCCGAAGAAGGTCGCCGCCGTACCGATCACCCGCTTCGCCAGCGCGTGGTCGCGGCGGCCGGTGGCCTGGCCGACCAGGATCGTTGCCGCCATGCCCAGGCCGAACACCGCGCCGATCAGGAAGAACATGATGTTGTTTGCGTTGGCCGTCGCGGTCAGCGCCTCTTCGCCGAGGAAGCGCCCGACCCACACCGCGTTCACCGAACCGTTCAGCGACTGCAACACGTTGCCGCCCAGGATCGGCAGCGCGAACACGAACAGGGTGCGCCCGATCGGGCCCTGGGTGAGGTCCTGGGATTTCATCGGGACAGCCTACCGGCGTTCTGCCGGAAAGGGGCGAAGCCCGGCAAGGTCGCGGCTGCGAAGCAGGCGTTCGCTTGCGGTTCAGCGCCGCTGCACGCGGCCGTGACCGGCCCTCGTGCACAGTACGCCCATGGCCAGCTGCTCCCTCCCCCGCGAACGCGTCACGCAAACCTCGCCCCCGGCGGACCGGTGCTCGGTCCTGGCGGCGTGCGTGCGTGAAGCCTTCTGGCTGGTCGCTGCCATCGCCACGGCCGTGCTGGCAGTCGCGGTGCTCGCGGGCATGGGACTGGACGCGCCCCTGGACGCAGGCTTGCTGGACGCGATGGCCGCGCCCGTCAATCTGGCGCGCGCGGCGGTGCTCGCGGCGGCGCTCTGGGTGTGGTCCTACATCGAGCGCGCGATCCGCGGCGTGCCGGCGCGGCGCATGCCCGGCGCATGACCGCTCGCGGCACCGGTAATGCCGTCGACAAGCCCGCCGTCGACAAGCCCTTCGCGCCTGCCTGCGAACGCAACCGAGACCCCATCCTCGACGTGCTGATGCGTCATTTCGATGGTGCGCGATCGGTGCTGGAAATCGGCAGCGGCACCGGCCAGCACGCCGTGCATTTCGCTGCCGCCATGCCGTCCTGGGCCTGGCAATGCAGCGACCACCCCGACGCGCTGCCTGGCATTCGCGCCTGGCTCGATGAAGCGGCATTGCCGAACACGCCGCCCCCCATCCCGCTGCAGTCGGTCGCCGGCGAGGGCCTGCGGCCGCCTGCCGAGGGCAGGTGCTTCGATGCAGTGTTCAGTGCGAACACCCTGCACATCATGGGTTGGCCGGAGGTCGAGGCCCTGTTCGCCGACCTGCCGCACTGGCTGGCGCCGGATGCCCGCGTGGCAGTGTACGGGCCCTTCAACCGGCAAGGCCGCTACACCAGCGACAGCAACGCCGAGTTCGACGCGTGGCTGAAGGCGCGCGATGGGCGCTCGGGACTGCGCGACATCGAAGCCGTTGATGCGCTGGCGCGACGCGCCGGGCTATCCCTCGTCGAGGATGTCGCGATGCCGGCCCACAACCGCTGCGTGGTCTGGCGCCATGGCAGTTGAGGAGGCACGCGTTGGAAGCGGCATGCAAGGTACCGCCGCCTGATCGCCATGTCCCCGGCCCGCACCCTTGCAGGCCGGGGGTAATGGATGCCGGCACTCGCCCTGATCAGGGCGTGAGCTGTCAGTTCCTGATCTGCACGTCGTCGATATAGACGTTGACGTCGTATGCCGTCTGCGCCCGCTCGATCCAGATCGCGTCGAGCTTCACCGTCCCACCGGTGATGGCGCCATTGCCGCCCACCCAGGCGTTCCAGTGCGCCGAGTTGGTCAGCGACCAGGAGACGTATGTCCAGGTGTTTGCGGTAAGCGTCTTCGTGGTCGAACGCTCGGTGCCATCGCTGTCGTCGATGCCGACCCCGACCTTCATCCCGCTGCCGCCCGCGTAGACCCAGAAGCCGATCGTGCCGTTGGCGCGGGTCAGCGCGGTGTTGCTGGACGGACTGCCGCTGCCGGACAGCAGGCGAACCGACCAGGCCGCGCTGCTGGACGCATTGTCCTTGAGCAGGACCCGCAGCGAGCAGCTGCCGTTCTTGCGGGTGCTGCAGTTGCGGGTCGCACTGGACGCGGTCGAGATACCGGTGGTGCTGCCCGAGTAGGTCGGGCTGGTGTTGAAGTGGCCGACGCTGCTCTCGAAGCGGTCCAGGTACTTCGTCGTCCCGCCGCTGCCCGGGTTGAGCAGGGTGTAGTACCGGCGCCAGTCCCAGTTGATGCCGGGGTCGGTATGGGTCTGGCTGCTGTAGTGCTGGTGGCCTTTCACGTCGATCGAGGTCGACAGCACCACCACGCCGCTGTGGGCGTTGCCGTTGTAGGCGTTGGCGCAGCTGATCGCCGAGTACTTGCTGCAGAAGCTGCGCACCAGCGCCGCCGAGCTGTTGTACATCGCCGTGGTGTACCAGGAACTGTTGTTGACGTAGCCCTCGTGTTCGATGCCCAGGGTGGTGCCGTTGTGCACGCCGACGTGGTGGGCGCCGTTCGAGTTGCGCACCATCTGGGTCACCTGGCCGTCCGAACTGCGGATCACGTAGTGCGCGCTGACGCTGTAGGGATTGCTCTTGAACCAGTTGATGGTGCCGGCGTAGCTGCCCTGCGCGGTGTGGATCGTCACCGAGCTGTAGGACGAGCGCGAGCGGTAGTACGGCGACGGCACCCACAGGGCGGGGCCGTAGTCGGTGCTCTGGGTGCCGACGTCGGGGGCCGGCCCGGCGCCGCTCGCCATGGCGGGTGCGTCGTCCCCGTGCCCACGGGTAAGCGTCTCCGTGACCGGATCGACCGCATAGGGGCCCAGGTCGATGCGGTCGCGCGCGGCGTCCAGGCGCACCATCGGCGCACGCAGGGTCACCAGCTGGTCGGCATCGAAGGCGCGTTCCCATTCGATCGCGCGTTCCGGGACCACGATGCCCCGGTCGTTCACGCCGCGGTCCTGCGCGAGCAGCACGTCATAGGCGAAGCTGGTTCGCGCATAGTCGCCCACCGCGCTGGCTCGCGCCGCCTCCGCCGGAGACGGCGAGAAACCGGCATAGCGCATGAGCGCGGGGCGGATGGACTCCGGCGTGGCGGCCTGTGCCTGGCGCGCACCGCCGTCGCGACGGATCTCCTGGTCCAGCAGCGCGGCGGCGGCGAGGATGTTCAGCCGCGGGTTGCGTTTGACCTGCGCCGGCCGCGCGCCGATCAGGTGCGCGCCCTCGGTGATCTGGTCGGCGAAGCCCTCGCCGGCGTACAGGCCCATCACGCCCCAGGCGCGCGGCATGTGCTGGTGGCTCTCCGCCGCGCCGACGTCGGGCTGCACGTCCATCCAGCGGGTCTGCACGAAGGCGATCGCCTCCAGGGTGCCGGCCGGGATCGACGGGTAGCGGGCATAGGCCTGCCGGAAGTGGCGCTGGAAGGCCTGGCGCTGCGGCCGCAGCGCGGCTTCCTCGGTATCGAGGTGCTGTTGCAGGGTGGGGGCCAGGTCGAGGCCCGGTGCCGCCATGTCCGGCGGGGCGGCCTGCAGCAGGACCGGGCTCAGCCCGGCGGCGACGACGGCGGATAGAACGAATGAACGACGTTTCATGTGCCACGAACTCCCTGTAGTGGTCCCCTGTGCTTCCGTTCTACGCCGTATGTGTCGCCACCATGGCGAGCCGTATGGTCTCGACCGCCGAACTGTGACGCCGATCCAGACAGGGCTCGCCCTCGAGCCCCGGCGACGATCGCCGATGCCGCACCGCACCCATACCGTGCGGGAGTGGGTCGTACGGTTCCCGGTACGGCGGCCGTCCATGCAAGGGCTTCACCCCCCGTCCGTACCATGCAGGGACCGATCCAGGGTGGGGCCCCATGGTTTTCCGGATTTCAGTGGCGTTGCTGGCGATCCTGGTGCTGGCCGGCGTGCTTGCGCCCGAGGCGTTCGGCACCTTCAGTGCGCACGTGCAGGCCATGACCCTCTCCGGGGCCGGTTGGCTGTACCTGGTGATCGTGTTCGGCGTGCTGGCGTTCCTGGCCTACGTGGCGTTCGGGCGGCTCGGCACCCTGCGCATCGGCGGCGCCGAGGCCGAGCCTGAATTCTCGCGCGCGTCGTGGTTCGCGATGCTGTTCTCGGCGGGCATGGGCATCGGCCTGGTGTTCTGGGGCGCGGCCGAGCCCTTGTCGCACTTCCAGCGTCCCCCTGAGGGCCTGCCGCCGGAGAGCAACGAGGCGGCGCGGGCGGCGATGCGCTACGTGTTCTTCCACTGGGGCCTGCATCCGTGGGCCATCTATGCGCTGATGGGTCTGGCGCTGGCGTGGTTCCAGTTCAACCGGCAGGCGCGTGGCAAGGTCAGCGACCTGCTGACGCCGCTGATCGGCCGGCACGTGCACGGGCCGCTCGGACAGCTGATCGACGTGCTGGCGGTGGTCGCGACCGCGATCGGCGTGGCCACCACGCTGGGCTTCGGTGCCACCCAGATCACCGCTGGCCTCGGCCATGTCACCCCCATCGCGCCGACGCTGGCCACCCAGCTGGTGGTGATCGCGGTGGCCTTCGTGCTGTACATGGCGTCCAGCGCCACCGGCCTGCAGCGCGGCATCAAGTGGCTGTCCAACCTCAACCTGTGCATCGCCGCGCTGCTGCTGGCGCTGGTGATCGTGCTCGGCCCGACGGCTTTCATCTTCGAGACCCTGACCACCAGCCTCGGCGACTACCTCAACTTCCTCCCCGCCATGAGCCTGCGGATGACGCCGTTCTCGCAGCGGGCCTGGGTCGGCGACTGGACGATCTTCTACTGGGCCTGGTGGATCGCCTGGGCGCCCTTCGTCGGGTCCTTCTTCGCCCGTATCTCGTTCGGCCGTACCGTGCGCGAGTTCATCCTCGGGGTGGTGTTCGCGCCGGCGCTGGTGAGCTTCGTCTGGTTCGCCGGCTTCGGTGGCACCGTATTGCATGCCGAGATGTTCGACCATGCCGACCTGCTCTCCGCGCTGGCGCGCGGCTACGAGAACGTGCTGTTCGCGATGACCGACCTGCTGCCGTTCTCGACCGTACTGGTCTGGACGGCGGTCCTGCTACTGATGAGCTTCTTCGTGACCTCGGCGGACTCGGCAACGCTGGTGCTGGCCAGCATGTCCAGCGACAGCAGCGACGACCCGCCGTTGTCGCGCCGGGTGGTCTGGGGCGTGCTGCAGGCGGCGATCGCGGTGGCGTTGCTGGTCGCGGGCGGACTTGAGGCATTGCAGGCGGTGGTGATCGTCGCGGCGCTGCCGTTCGCGCTGCTGATGGCGCTGGTGATGGTCTCGCTGTACCGCGTGCTTTCGGCCGACCTGTTGGCCTGGGACATCGAGGCGCGCGAGCTGTACCGCGCCGAGAAGCGCTGGCTGGACCGCGAAAAACAGGCCGGGAACGAGGCGCCCTGAACCCGGACCGTGCCTTCGGCACGTCCGGCTGGCGCGCTTCTTGCGTAGGATCTGGGCGTGTCCGCCGTTGCACGAGTGTGTCGATGTCCCTGATCCGTCCTGCCCTGCTGGCCGCCGCCCTGATCGCCTCTCTGGCCGTCCCTGCGGCGGCGCAACCGGCTCCCGTGCCTGCCGCCGACTGGGGCACGCCCGCCGTGCCGGCATCGGCCTGGCCGGGCACGATCGCGCTGGAGGTCGATGCCACCGATACCGCGCGCCGCATGTTCCGCGTGCGCCAGCGCATCCCCGTGCAGGCCGGTCCGTTGACCCTGCTGTTCCCCAAGTGGATCCCCGGCAAGCACCGCCCGGATGGGCCGATCCACAAGCTCGCCGGCCTGCGCATCACCGCCAACGGCCAGCCGCTCGCATGGACGCGTGACCCCAACGAGGTCTTCGCCTTCATGCTCGACGTGCCCGCGGGCGTGTCCATGATCGAGGTCGCGTTCGACATGCTCACCCCCACCGCGCCCGACCAGGGCCGGGTGGTGATGACGCGCGACCTGCTCAACCTGCAGTGGGGCACCGTGCTGCTGTATCCGGCCAACACCGCCGCCGACCAGCTGCGCTACGCGCCGATCCTGACCCTGCCCACCGGCTGGCAGGCCGGCAGCGCGCTGGAACTGCAGGCACGCACCGGCGACACCCTGCGCTATGCCGAGGTGGACCTCGAGACGCTGCAGGACTCGCCGGTGTTTGCCGGCCGCCACCATCGCCGCTTCGAACTCGACCCCGGCGCCTCGCGGCCGGTCCACCTCGACGTGTTCGCCGATTCGCCGCGTTACCTCGCCGCCAGCGACGCGCAGCTCCGCAAGCACCGCGAACTGGTGGAGCAGGCCTACACGCTGTTCCGCTCGCAGCACTTCGATCGTTACGACTTCCTGTTCTCCCTGTCCAACCACCTTGGCGGTATCGGCCTGGAGCACCATCGCTCCAGCGAGAACGGCCTGCCCCCCGGCTATTTCACCGACTGGGACGCGCAGCCCGCCGGCCGCGACCTGCTCGCGCACGAATTCGTGCACTCCTGGAACGGCAAGTTCCGCCGTCCCGACGGCCTGGCGACGCCGAACTTCCAGGTCCCGATGCGCGACGAGCTGCTGTGGGTCTACGAAGGCCAGACCCAGTACTGGGGCATGGTGCTGGCTGCGCGTTCCGGCCTGTGGACGCGCGACGAGGCGATGGGTGCGCTGGCGCTGGTGGCGTCGACGTATACGGTCGACCGCCCCGGCTTCGCCTGGCGCAACCTGCAGGACACCACCCACGACCCGATCATCGCCGCCCGCCGGCCGCAGGCCGCGCGCAGCCACCAGCTCAGCGAGGACTACTACAACGCCGGTGCGCTGCTGTGGCTGGCGGTCGATGCGGAACTGCGCGACCGCTCGCGCGGCCGCCGCTCACTGGACGACTTCGCCGCGCGCTTCTTCGGCATGGACGACGGTCAGTGGCAGGTGCGCCCCTACGACTTCGACGACGTCGTGGCGACCCTCGATGACGTCGTCCGCCATGACTGGGCGTCGTTCCTGCGCGAACGCCTGGACGCCAACGCGCCACCGCTGGACGGCCTGCCCGCCTCCGGCTGGCGACTGGCCTACCGCGACACGCCGACGCCGTACCACAAGGCCGTGCAGGCGCAGCGCCAGATCGCCGACCACACCGCCTCGATCGGCCTGGTGCTGTCGGCCAAGGACAACCTGGTCAGTGCCGTGCGCTGGGATGGCCCCGCCTTCGACGCGGGGGTCACCCAGGGCAGCACGCTGCTGGCAGTGAACGGCTACGCCGCCGACCCCATCGTGCTCGAGGACGCGATCAGGGCCGCCCAGACCGACGGCAGCGCGATCGAACTGCTGGTCCGCCACGGCGAGGTCATCCGCACCGCCACCCTGGACTACCGCGACGGCCCCAAGTACCCCGTGCTCGAGCGCCTGCCCGGCACCGCCGACCGGCTCTCGGACATCCTCGAGGCGCGCTGAGCGCCGCGGGGGGGGCTCAGCCCTCGAAGCGTTCCAGGAGGCGCGCAATCCGTTGGGCGTTGCCCGCCGCAACCGCGCGGAACGCAGGTTCGATGCGTGCGTCCTCCTGGGCGCGCTGCCACAGGGCCAGGGCGGCGTACCCGGCCCAACGCCAACTGACCATGTCTCCGGTCGGCAGCGGGAGGTCGTAGGGGCGTTCATGCACCGTGCCACCGGCACCGGGACGGTAGTGCATCGGCAGCATGTCGTACGCGGGTGCGAGCCTGACCTGCAACTCCCCGGGCTCAGTGAAGAAGCTCAAGTTGCCGAAGTGCATGTCGGTGTTGCCGATGAAGCGGCCAAACAGGTGCAGGCGCAGGACCCGATTGACATCTTCCGCGGACACGATGCCCTCGCGCTGCAATGCGATGGCGGACGCCGGCCAGTGGTTCGGATCGCCGCCGACATAGGCGGTATCCAGCGCGCGCAGGGTCACGGTGCCGAGGCGGCCACGCTGCGGCGTGCGGTCGAAACGGGTGGACTGCAGGAAGCGCCAGCCATCGCTGTCGATCACTTCGCTGACCGCCGCTTCAATGCCGTTTTCCGCCAATACGTCCCCGGCCAAGTGTTCGCAGGCCAGCAGGTTCACCCAGCGCCGTGCGGTTATGTTGGCGGGGTCATGGCGAGCGAACTTCACGATCACCGAAGCGCGCGCATGATTGCCGACGTCGAGTTCCGCGGTGAACTTGGGCTGCTCACCGCCGGCCGATGAGCCAGCGGCATCGCCCGCCTCTGCTTGACGCGCACGTTCCGGGTAAGCCCGTGCACGCTGCGCTGGTGCAATGAGCGTGTCGGGATCGTCGAACAGGGTGCCAACCAAAGCCTGCTCGAGCGCGCTCTCCCCGAGCACAAGGTTGCCGGGTAGGTCATCACCCCGCCGCAACAGAGCAATCAGCACGTCATCGGCAGACCAGTCCTCGGGATTCTCCGAGATACCCAACTCCATGGCGTGGCGCCTGGCAAGTGCGCGGCCTAGAAAGCCCTGCGGGCGCAGGTCATACAAAAACCATGGAAGGTCAGGGTACTCACCGTTCGCGAACTCGTCATGCCGGTACAGTGGCAATGACCGCTCCGATTCCAGTAACCAGCAGCCGTGAAGCGCATGCAGTCTGCCCAGCGGATCCGGTTGGCCTTTATGGTTGACGCGAAACAGCGGCCATTGGCTGCCGTTGCGCCCCACCTCGCGTGCCAGCGCGTAGCGGCTGGCACGCGCGCGTCCGATGCGGACCACCGCCTCACCCAGATCGGCGAGTGCACGGGATATCGTCGGTTGACTGACGCCGAGTGCCGCCGCCAGTGCGGCTGATGTTCGCGGGCCGCGGCGTAACAGGGCCTCAACGGCTTGGCTATGGGATGGCATAGCCTTATTTGAATCTATCTATGAATAGATAGTCAAGGTCTAAAGGCTTTCAAATAAGCGCCTTAGGCCATCTTTTACCGCTGAGCGACGGGAATCATGAATAGATTTTTCAGTCCCAATGAAAGGCGGCGCGTCAATCCCTATCTGCGCATCTTGAGATTGAAGGTGGAGACAGAAGCCCCGCGTGCGAGGCTTCTGTCCACGCGGCTCGGTGTGGCGGGCTTAGGCCACCTTCACCACCCGCAGCGGGTTCTTCCACTCCGCCAGCAGCTCCGTCTCGCGCGCCTTCGCCTTGTGCAGGTGCGCCTCCTTCACGTGGCCGTAGCCGCGGATGTGCTCCGGGATCGACGCGATCTCCGCCGCCAGGCCCACGTTGCCCGCATCCAGCGCGGGCAGCAGCGACTCGACGGTCTGGAAATACTCGGCGATCAGCCGGCGTTCCATCTTCCGCTCCTCGGTGTAGCCGAAGATGTCGAAGGTGCCGCCGCGCAGGCGGCGCAGCTTCGCCAGCCACTTGAACGCAGTGAACACCCACGGGCCGTACTCGCCCTTCACCAGCTCGCCCTTCGCGTTCTTCTTCGCCAGCAGCGGCGGCGCCAGGTGGAACTTCAGTCGGCTTTGGATCGACTTGCCGTCGCCGTCGAACTGCTGCTCCAGTCGGCGGATGAACTCGCCGCTGGTGTACAGGCGCGCGACTTCGTACTCGTCCTTGTAGGCCATCAGCTTGAACGCATAGCGCGCCACCGCCTCGGTCAGGTCGGTGCTGCCTGGTGACTTGCCCTGCTCGGCGTCGCGCACGCGGCTGACCAGGCTGCTGTAGCGCGCCGCATAGGCCGCGTCCTGGTATTCGGTCAGGAAGGCCACGCGGCGGGCGATCAGCTCGTCCAGCGAGCGCGACAGGCGCTCGTCGTCCAGCGGCAGGAAGGCGACGCTGTCGGCATCGGACTTCGCCGTGCCCAGCGCGTTCGGCAGGTGGCGCAGCTCGTCCTCGTCGCGGGTCGCGCGCGGCGCGGAGGTCGCGCCCCACTCGGTGTTCTCCCACGCCCCCGGCTCCAGCATCGGCAGCACGGTGGTGCCGCCGGTGGCCGCCGCCGGGGTCGGGGCGATGCCGGCCGCGGCCAGCACCGCCGGCAGGTCGATCGCGGCCAGGCGGCCCCAGGCGAACGCGGTCTTGTTCATCTCGATCGCAGCGCCGTTGAGTTCCACCGCGCGCATCAGCGCGTCGAAGCTGATCGGCACCAGGCCCTGCTGCCAGGCGTAGCCGAGCAGGAACAGGTTGCTGCCGATGGCGTTGCCCAGCAGCGCGGTCGCCACCTGGGTGGCGTCGACCACGTGCGGCTTGTGAGTGGCACGCCCGCCATCGCCCATGGCGGTGGTGATCGCCTGGATGATCGCGTTCGCCGGGAACTCCATGTCCGGTCGGGTCGTGAAGGTGCCCGGCATCGCCTCGTAGCTGTTCAGCACCACGTGGCTGCGGCCCTCGCGGATCTTCGACAGCGCCCAGTAGTCGTTGACCACCACCATGTCGCAGCCCAGCACCAGGTCGGCTTCGCCCGCCGCGATGCGCACCGCATGCAGGTCGTGCGGCGTTTTCGCGATGCGGATGTGCGTCGTCACCGCGCCGCCCTTCTGCGCCAGGCCGGTCTGGTCGAGCACGGTCGCGCCCTTGCCTTCCAGGTGGCCGGCCATGCCGAGCAGCGCGCCGATGGTCACCACGCCGGTCCCGCCGACGCCGGTGATCAGGATGTTCCAGGGCTGCTCGAGCGCCGGCAGCACCGGCATCGGCAGGTCCTTCAGGCGGTCCTTCGCGTTCGATGCGGCCCCGCTCTTGTCAGACACTCCCTTCCTGAGATCGCCACCCTCGACGGTCACGAAGCTCGGGCAGAAGCCCGTCACGCAGCTGAAGTCCTTGTTGCAGTTGCTCTGGTCGATCTCGCGCTTGCGGCCGAACTCGGTTTCCTTCGGCAGCACCGACACGCAGAACGACTTCTTGCCGCAATCGCCGCAGCCTTCGCAGACCAGCGAGTTCACGACCACGCGCTTGGCCGGGTCGACCATCTTGCCGCGCTTGCGGCGGCGGCGCTTCTCGGTGGCGCAGACCTGGTCGTAGATCAGGACGCTGACGCCCTTCACCTCGCGCAGGCGCTTCTGCACGTCGTCGAGTTCACGACGGTCGAAGAACTCCACCTCGGACGGGAACAGCTCGCGCTTGCGCCACTTCGATACGTCGTCGGACACCACCACGATGGTGTGCACGCCTTCGCTGCGGACCTGCTGCGCGATCTGCGGCACGCTCAGGGTGCCGTCGACGGGCTGGCCGCCGGTCATCGCCACCGCGTCGTTGTAGAGGATCTTGTAGGTGATGTTCACGCCAGCCGCAATCGACTGGCGGATCGCCAGCGAGCCGGAGTGGAAGTAGGTGCCGTCACCGAGGTTCTGGAACACGTGTGGCGTGTCGGTGAACGCGGCCTGGCCCGCCCAGGTGACGCCTTCGCCGCCCATGTGGGTGAAGGTGTCGGTGCTGCGGTCCATCCAGGTGACCATGTAGTGGCAGCCGATGCCGCCCAGCGCGCGCGAGCCTTCCGGCACCACCGTGGAGGTGTTGTGCGGGCAGCCCGAGCAGTAGTGCGGCACGCGCGGGAACTGCGCACGCGGCAGCGCCAGCGCCGACTCCTTCTGCTCCATCCAGCGCAGGGTGTCGCGGATGTGCTCACTGTCGTGGAACTTCTGGATGCGCCGCGCGATCACGCCGGCGATGCGCGCCGGGGTCAGCTCCGAGGTCGACGGCAGGATCCACTCGCCGCTCTCGTCGTACTTGCCGACGATGCTCGGACGTGCGCCATCGAAGTTGTAGAACAGCTCCTTCATCTGGCTCTCGATGAAGGCGTGCTTCTCCTCCACCACCACGATGTCCTGCAGGCCGCGCGCAAACGCACGGATGCCCACCGGTTCCAGAGGCCAGGTCATGCCGACTTTGTAGACGCGGATGCCGAGGTCGGCGCAGGCGCGCGCGTCCAGGCCCAGGTACTCCAGCGCCTGGAGCACGTCGAGGTAGCTCTTGCCGGTGGTGACGATGCCCAGCCGCGGGTTCGGCGAGTCGACCACGATGCGGTCGATGCCGTTGGCGCGGGCGAAGGCCTGCGCGGCCTTCACCGCGTACTGGTGCAGGCGCATCTCCTGGTCCATCGGCGGGTCGGGCCAGCGGATGTTGAGGCCACCGGGCGGCATGTCGAAGTCGTCCGGGGTGACGATCCGCAGCGCCAGCGGGTTCACGTCCACCGAGGCCGAGGACTCCACCGTCTCGGCGATCGTCTTGAAGCCCACCCAGCGGCCGGTGTAGCGGCTCATCGCCCAGCCGACCAGGCCCATGTCCAGGATGTCCTGCACGCCGGCCGGGTTGAGGATCGGCATCATCGCGCTGACGAACTCGTGCTCCGAGCCGTGCGGCAGGGTCGAGCTGCGGCAGGCGTGGTCGTCGGCCGCCAGCGCCAGCACGCCGCCGTGCGGCGAGGTGCCGGCGGCATTGGCGTGCTTGAACACGTCGCCGGTCCGGTCCACGCCCGGGCCCTTGCCGTACCACATGCCGTACACGCCCTGGACCTTCGCGCCCGGGAACAGGTTGGTCTGCTGCGTGCCCCAGACCATGGTCGCGCCCAGGTCCTCGTTGAGGCCCGGCTGGAACTTCACCCCGGCATCGGCCAGGTGCTTGCGCGCCCGCCACAGCTCGAGGTCGAAGCCACCCAGCGGCGACCCGCGGTAGCCCGAGATGAAGCCCGCCGTTTCCAGCCCGGCCGCCTGGTCGCGCAGCCGCTGCATCAGCGGCAGGCGGACCAGCGCCTGCACGCCCGACAGGTAGATGCGCCCCGATTCCCGCGTGTACTTGTGCTCCAGCGTGTAGTCCGGGTCGTTCACCCCGTTGGTCAGCGAGGTGTTGGCCGAAGCCGGATCGGAAAGTTCGGACGTGCTGGTCATGCGTGGCTCCGGGCGGGGGGTCGCCTGTGGCTGGGGGTCGCCCGGCACCCGGCGCCGCGGCCTGCCGACGGGGTCGACGGGCACGGCGAGAGGCAAGGCAGAGTCGGCGCAGTATAACAATGCGACCTTCGTCGGCTGGGGAGGCCGACGGGATGCGGCGGCAGGGGCAAGGGCGCGGCGCCGCAGCGGGGGAGGGCGGGACCCGGGATGATCCGTAGTAGATTCGGGTCAATAGCGCCCCGGCAGCGGGGTGATACTCAACGAATGCTTCGTTCTGGAAGCGTATTAGGCGTTAGGCCTTAGCTGTGGCAACCCAAGGAGGTGACATGAAAATCGCTCTTTCGCTTCTGGCTGCCCTCTTAGCATCACCGTGGGCTCATCAAGCAATTGCAGCAAACGGCGGGCGTTGCCTTTCACCACAGAGCGTCTCGCTCTCATGGAACGGCGAGCATGTCTCCAAATGGATTGTGACTGAGAATGAGATAAAGCAGGTTGAACTGCCTAATGGCTATAGCCTAGGCATCAAAATTGGGGCTACAAGCGAGGATCATACGGTTGAAATCTCGCTATATGACATGAACACATCCGAGGCAACTCAACTGACCCGCACCTATGGCGGTACGAACTCACAGCAGGGTTACGGTGCCCGTGGCGGAGCCGACCGTGTAGAAGAACTCGGCACGCCAGGTATCCTCCTTGAGCTGACGAAGCCGGACTGTGATTAGCTGTCTTCGATTGGTCTGCAGGCTAAGCCCGAACAAGTCATTCAAGCCGAAGCCGCTTCGCGGGTCGGCTTAATTCAGGTTTTAGGTCTCAGCAGCAATAATGTCGCAACCGGAAATCTACTGTCCCATATGTGAGTGGCGTCCGGCAGGCGAAGACCGCTGGCTTTGCACTCGTGCCAACTGCGGAACCGTCTGGAACACTTTCTGGACACGTGGTGTCTGTCCTGGTTGCAGGTACCAGTGGCGCAACACGGCTTGCCTGGCTTGCGGTGAATTCTCACCTCATGAAAGTTGGTACCACTATCCCTCTCCGGCTGAAAATCAGCAGGCAGAGGCTCCGGCGAAGGTTGAAGCTTGACTATTCATTCAAGCCGGCGCCGCTTCGCAGCTCGGCTTGGCTCCGGCGTTAGCTGCCTTTAGCTGACATATGCATCCCATGCGGCTCCTGATCATCATTCTTGTCTTGATATCAATTCCGTGTAGGGCGGCGAACCCACCAGAATCGCAGCAGTTCGTGCTGTTTGTAGGAAATAGCCTGACGTACGTCGGAAATACGCCGGCCGTGTTCGACGCGCTTGCTGCCGCAAATGGCAAGAGTGTCGAAAGCGACATGATAGTCCAAGGTGGAGCAACACTTGCTCAGAGAGTAAATGACGGCTCTGTTGCCCGCGCCTTGGAGACCAAGCGATATGACGCCGTTGTCCTTCAGGAACGCGGCGGCGATCTTTTGTGTTCGTTTGGCCCTGCGTGCTGCTTGGAGTCGCGTAAGGCCATCAAGTCGCTCGCGTCGCTGGCCGCGGACTCAGGCACCAAGGCGTATCTGCTGGGAAGCTACCAAGGCAACCCGTCTGCTTCTCAAGCATTGGTATCCGCTGAGTCTGCTGCCGCCGTCGAGGCCGGTATTTCGTACCTCGAAGTTTCGGAAAAGCTTCAGGTGCTACGTTCTACCCCTCAAGAATTTGCATGGACGGACCCTGATGGGGTGCACCCTGGCCCGGGTATTGCGTTGCTGAATGCGGCAGTTCTGTATCAAGCGCTGGCCGGCACAGCGCCAGTGCCTTCCACCTTCACCGTGAATGCCCCAATCTACGAAGCTACCAGCGGCTTGACCGAATCCGTTCGAGGGGCAGCAGACCCACCGCCGCTGACAACCACTCCGGCATCAGTCACGTACCCAGAAGAACTGGTGCATATTGTTGTGGATGCGTTGCCGGTCCCCGCAGGCAGCTAGCAGTTCATTCAGCCCGAAGCCGCTTCGCGAGCCGGCATAACCCAGGCGTCATACGGACATGAAAAACGTCGCACTGTTCGGCTCCCTCCTTCTCATCGTCGCCATTCTCGCCGGTGCTTATTACTTCGGGCTGTTCGCCCCAAGCTCTGATGCCTTGAAAGGCAGGCCTATCGACGAGACAGCCATGATCGACCTGTCCGGCCAGAAGCGGTCATTTGCTGAGCTGCGTGGCCAACCCGCCACCCTCTACTTCTGGGCCACGTGGTGCAAGCCATGCCTCGAGACCCTCTCAGCACGCGCGAAAGAGACGCCCTCGCCGGAAGAGAACTTCATCACGGTGGCATTGGAAGACGATCCCGAGAGGGTCGCCGCGACGCTCGCGAGAATTGGCTACCGTGGACCGTCCTGGGTCGCCACCGATGGCATGTCGCTCATCCAGCGCCGCTATGCGGGCAATGACAAGCGGGCAGTGCCCTTCATCGTCGAGCTTGATGAGGAGGGGCGTATCCTCGCATCGAGTTATGGCGAGTAGTGCGCACAGTTCATATACGCCAAAGCCAGTTCGCGGCCCGGCCTGATTCAGGCATCGAACCATACCGACCGAACCCTTGGAGGCACCTGGTGGGAACACTCAGCTCTTTGCATTGGATCGTCCTGTTCTTTTCGGGAGTGCTTTTCGTGCCGCCGGTGTGGCGGATTCTGCAGCGGACGGGGTTCTCGGGTGCGTGGGCGCTGGTGGCGCTCATTCCGATCGTCAACATCCTGCTGCTTTGGGTGTTCGCGTTCTCCCGTTGGCCTCGTGAGCAGCAGGGTGAGGCCTGACAACGCGTTCCAGCCGGCACCGCTCCGCCGCGCAGGCCGGTCCCATACCCGACCCCTCCCCACCCGCCAGGCACCACGATGACCGACCCCCAAGACAACATCACGTCCGATATGCACGCCAACCTCATCCGCGACGTTCGCTGGCTCAAGGTGTACGCGCTGGTCACGACGGTCGCGCTCGGCGCCGTGGCATTGACCGCCGCCCGGTCCCCGGACAGCCAGGCCGAACTGACGGTGGAGCGCATCAACGTGGTGGACCCTTCGGGGGTGGCGCGGCTGGTGATCTCCAACGCCGAGCAGTTCCCGTTGCCACGGCTGGGCGGGAAGGAATATCCGCGCGCCGTGCAGCCGGCGGGCATCGTCTTCTATGACGCCGAGGGCAGCGAGGTCGGCGGCCTTGCGATCACCGACGCGGAGATGGGCAATGTGTCGGCACTGGCGTTCGACTATCCGAACTACGATGCGATGGGGATGGTGACCCGGGTCAGCCCGGATGGCAGCGACGCCGTTGCCGGGATCCACATCAACTCGCGTCCGCCCGCGGACCTGGACGTGATCGGGGCCAGCAAGGTCGTCGAGCGGCGCATCGCGATCCACAACCAGAACGAAGACGCCGAGATCCTCCTCGCCGATCCGCAGGGCCGCACGCGCATCCGGCTGCGGGTGGACCAGCACGGGGAGGCCGGTATCGAGGTGCTCGACGCGGACGGCGCGGTCACCTTCAGTACGCAGGACGGCGCCTGACCGTCCGCATCGTCTTCGGCTTCGACGATCGCGTCATCCGGATTGATGTCCCGGGTCTGTAGTACCGTCATCCGATCGATCCGACCCCGCTCTTCGGCGCGGTCGAAGGGCCGCCAGGGAGGTAGGGCAATGAGGACCGCACACATGCTGATGGCCGGCTTGGCCACGGCCCTTGCGGGTATCGGGAGCGCCGCTGCCGCGTCGCCGCCCGTACCCCCCGCGGTCGTGGAGCACGGCGCGTCCACGGTGACGATGGACCCCGTCAAGGTCCGCGCTCCGCATTGGCGCGATATCCGCGGGGCCACGGACCAGTGCGTCGACGCGCGTTTCCTGCGCGGATGGCGCGAGGATGGCGAGGGGCTGGTGGTGGAGGTGTCGCCGAGGCGGCACGCCGGGAATCGCTACTACCGGGTGGAGACCGTCGGCTCCTGCCCGGATCTGGGCGGCGCCCATGCGATTCAGTTGGCGTCCAGGAACCGCGGCGCAGCGGTGTGCGGGCGCCCGGGCGACAAGGTGGTGTTGCTCGACCACGTCTCCCAGGGCCTCGCCGCGATGGGAACGTTGCCCACCGGGGCGTTCTCGAGAGGCTGCGAGATCAGTCGCGTGGTGCCGATGCCGCGCCATTGAGCGCGAGGCGCCCGTCCCCACCCGCACCCAACCCCCGGGAACTGCATGCCCTTTACCCCGTTCCACCTCGGCCCCGGCGTCCTGTTCAAGGCCATCGGCGGGCCGCGTTTCAGTTTCATGGTCTTCGGTGGCGCGCAGGTCCTGATGGACATCGAGCCGCTGCTCGGCCTGCTGGGCCATTGGCCGGCCGTGCACGGGGCCAGCCATACCGTGCCGGGTGCGCTGGTGATCGGGACGATCGCCGGTGCGATCGGGCGACCGGTCAGTGCGCGGGTGCTGCGCTGGCTGCGCGTGCCGCACGCGCCGTTTACGTGGACGGCGTCGTTCGTCGGCGCCTATGTCGGCACGTTCTCGCACGTGCTGTTCGATGCCTTGATGCATTCGGACATGTCGCCGGCGTGGCCATTCGCCGGCGGTAACCCGCTGTTGGGGCAGGTCGGAACCGGGCCGCTGCACCTGGCCTGCATGCTCGCGGGCGTGGTCGGCGCGCTGGGCGTGGCCCTGAGGTGCAGGGCCGGGCGGAAGGCCTGACAATGCCTGCGGACCGACGCGGAGGCGTCACGCCATGAAGCTGCTGGTGAACATCGACGTGCCGGACCTGGAGGCGGGCGAGCGTTTCTATTGCGCGGCCTTCCAGCTGGCGCCCGCGCGCCGTTTCGGCGCCGACGGGGTGGAGTTGCTGGGTGCGGACTGTGCGATCTACCTGCTGGCGAAGGCGGCGGGGACGGCCCCATCGGCGACCGGCGGTGAGCGGTCATATGCGCGGCACTGGACGCCCATCCATCTGGACATCGTGGTCGACGACCTGGAGGCCGCGGTCGAGCGTTCGCTGCACGCCGGGGCGATCCCGGAGCAGCCGATCCGCACGGCGTCCTGGGGACGGATCGCCGTGATGGCGGATCCGTTCGGCCACGGCTATTGCCTGATCGAGTTCTCGGCGGCCGGCTACGATGCGATCGCCTCCGCGACGGACTCGCCCGACGCTGCCGGCGCTTGAGCAGTTGGCCCACGCGCGATGACCGCCCTCACCCGCTGCGCCGTTACGGTGTCGCCAGCCGCCGCTCGTACCAGCCGCGGCTGCGGTTGACGATCCGCACCACCGACAGCATCACGGGGACTTCGATCAGCACGCCGACCACGGTGGCCAGTGCCGCGCCGGAATGCACGCCGAACAGGGCGATTGCCGTCGCCACCGCCAGTTCGAAGAAATTGCTCGCGCCGATCAGGGCCGAAGGCCCGGCCACGCAGTGGGCCACGCCGAAGCGGCGGTTGAGCAGGTAGGCCAGTGCGGAGTTGAAGTAGACCTGGACCAGGATCGGCACGGCGAGGATCGCGATGACCAGCGGCTGCTCGATGATCTGGCGGCCCTGGAAGCCGAACAGCAGCACCAGCGTCGCCAGCAGGGCGGCCAGCGAGAGCGGACCGAGACGGGCCAGCACGGCGTCCAGACGCGCCTGTCCGCCGTGGGCCAGCAGCCAGCGGCGCAGCCCGGCGGCGAGCGCCACGGGCACCAGGATGTACAGCGTGACCGAGAGTGCCAGCGTGTCCCAGGGCACGGTGATCGACGACAGGCCGAGCAGCAGGGCCACCAGCGGCGCGAAGGCGACGACCATGATCGCGTCGTTGAGCGCGACCTGGCTGAGGGTGAAGTTGGCGTCGCCGCGGCACAGGTGGCTCCAGACGAAGACCATCGCGGTACAGGGCGCCGCGGCCAGCAGGATCAGGCCGGCCATGTACGCGTCGACCTGGCCGGGCGGCAGCCAATCGACGAACACGTGGCGCAGGAACAGCCACCCCAGCAGCGCCATCGAGAATGGCTTGACCGCCCAGTTGACGAACAGGGTGACGCCGATGCCGCGCCAGTGCTGGCGGACGTCGCGCATCGCACCGAAGTCCACCTTCAGCAGCATCGGGATGATCATCAGCCAGACCAGCGCCGCGACCGGCAGGTTGACCCGCGCGGCCTCCATCCGGCCGAGGGCCGCGAAGGCCTCCGGCAGCGCGTGCCCCAGGGCCGTGCCGACGACGATGCACAGCGCCACCCAGGCACTCAGGTAGCGCTCGAACCGCCCCATCGCCGGCGTTGGATCAGCCATGGTCGGCGACGACGTCGTCCGGCTCCACGAAGCCGATCCGGTCGAGCGAGTCCTTGAGCGCGGCGCGGTCGTTCCAGGCCTCGGCGGGGAGGGCGAGGAAGGCCTGCAGACGCGCCTTGACGATGGCGTGGGCCTCCCGGAAGGCCGCCTGCCGGGCGTCGTCGTCGCCGTCGACGGCGGCCGGGTCGGGCAGCCCCCAGTGCACGCGGAGGAAGTCGCCGAACACCACCGGGCAGGTTTCGGCCGCGGCCGAGTCGCAAACCGTGACCACCATGTCCAACGGAGGCGCCCCGGCGGTGGCGAACTCGTCCCAGGACTTGCTCCGCAGGCCGGCAGTGGCGATGCCCTCGGCCGCGAGCTGGCGCAACGCGTGCGGGTTGACCGTGCCGGTGGGCTGGCTGCCGGCGCTGAGGGCCTCGTAACGGGTGCCGGCCCAGGCACGCAGCGTCGCCTCGGCGAGGACGCTGCGGGCCGAGTTGCCGGTGCAGAGGAAGAGGACGCGACGTTTCATCGACGGGTTCCGGGAGAGCGGTGGAGGGAAAGGAGGTCAGCAGCGAGCGGGCGCGACGCCGGTATCGCAGCGCGTGTCCGCCGTGCCGGCGCAGCAGTTGTGGGTCAGGTAGGCGACCAGTGCGTTCATCGCATCGAACCGGGCCCGGTAGCAGACCTTGCGCCCCTGCGGTTCGCCGTCGATCAGGCCGGCGTGCACCAGCTCTTTCAAGTGGAAGGACAGCGTCGCACCTGGCACGGCCAGGGCCTCGCCGATCTCCCCGGCCATCCGGCCGTCGGGGCCGGCTTCGACCAGCAAGCGGAAGATCGCCAGCCGGGTGGCGTGGCCCAGGGCGGTCAGGGCGGCGATGGCCTGATTCGTTTCCATTGATCTAGAATAATGGAATTAATGTCATCGTCAAGCGTCCGGTGATTCGACGGGCCCAGCGATGCCCCGTCGCCAAGACGGCATGGCGTTCCGCTGCCTGTGCGATAAAGGGAGCGTCATCAGGGCGCGTTCGGACGGGTGAAGGGCAACCCATGAAGGCCGGTTTGTTTCTGTCTCTACTACTCGCATCCGGCGGGGCGACGCACGCAGGCAGCGTCCGCACGGATGTTCTGGACGCGCCAGACACGACGCAGGTCCATCTCATCTACCTGCACGGGCGCATCATCGAGAACGCGGGCCCGCGCCCGACCGATCCGCGCTTTGGCCTGTACGACTACCCTGCCGTGCTGGACGCGCTTTCGGCGCGGGGTGCGGTGGTGATCTCGGCGCCGCGGCCGCCGGGGACGGACATGGCGGCTTACGCCGGCGTGGTGGTGTCGCAGGTGGAGTCGCTCATTGCCCGGGGCGTGCCGCCCGGGCGCATCGCCGTGGTCGGCTTCTCGAAGGGCGGCGGCATCGCGACGCGGGTCTCCAGTTACCTGCGCCGGCCCGAGGTGCGCTTCGTCCTGCTCGCGGCGTGCCTGGGCGGGCCGGTGCCGTCCCACCTCCGACTGACGGGCCGTGTGCTGTCGATCCACGAGATCAGCGACGACCTGGCCGGCAGCTGTGCGCCGCTCGCCCGCCAGCCCGAGCCGCCGCGGGTGTTCGAGGAGATCGAGATCAACACCGGCAAGCAACATGGGGCGTTCTACCAGCCCCTTCCCGCGTGGATCGACCCGGCGCTGGACTGGATCCACGACGGAGGGCGACCGGATGCCGCCGCGACGGAACCAACATCTGAATGACGGGTGCTGACGTCCCGCTTCCCCAGGAGAGAGCCATGAACGGAACATGCTTGTGCGGTGCCATCGAAGTCACCGTACCCGACTGCGATGAGATCGCGCTCTGCCATTGCGCGATGTGCCGGCGCTGGTCGGGCGGGCCGATGTTCGCCGTGCATGGGGGCGCGAACGTCGCGTTCAGCGGCGCGGAGCCGGTGCGCTACCGGTCGTCGGACTGGGCGGAGCGCGGGTTCTGCGGCGCCTGCGGCACCCACCTGTTCTACTGCCTGCTGCAGAACGGCGAGTACGCGTTGCCGGCTGGACTGTTCCAGGATCGCGGGTTCACGCTGACCACCGAGATCTTCATCGACGAGAAGCCGGGGTTCTACGCGTTTGCCAACGACACGCGGAAAATGACCGGCGAAGAGGCGTTCGCCGAGTTCTCACCCGACTGAACGCGGCACGCCGCCGCGACGCCCACCGGAGCCTCATGCCATGGACCTCCTGCACATCAGCACCGACGCCGCCGAGCTCGACGTCGACCTCATCCATCGGTTCCTGTCCGGGCAGACCTACTGGGCGCGCGATATCCCGCGCGCGCTGGTCGAGAAGGCGATCGCGCACTCGCTGTGCTTCGGTGGCTTTGTCGGCGACCGGCAGGTGGCCTTCGCCCGTGTCGTCACCGACCAGGCGACCTTCGCCAATCTCGTCGACGTGTTCGTGCTGCCGGAGCATCGCGGCCACGGCCACTCGCGGACGCTGATGGACGCGGTCATCGGCGATCCGCGCCTGCAGGGCCTGCGCCGCTTCACCTTGGCGACCGGCGATGCCCATGGCCTGTATGCGCGCTATGGCTTCACCGCGCCGAGCCACCCTGAAACGCTGATGGAGCGGTATTTTCCCAGGCTGTACGCAGACGCGGGCTGAAGTTCCTCGCGACGTCGCCCGGCGGCGCTGGAAGACTCCCGGCTGGCCCCGTCAACGCCGCACGGCCCGTCGGGTTTCTTTGCGTCTTGCCCACGGCAGGGTGTCCAGGCGACGCGCGGGACGCTTGATCGTTTCGATGTGGGCACGCATGATCGGCTTGGGCCGCGTGCGATATCGGAAGGACTGACGGCCCCGGACCGTCACCCGGAAAGGACACCATGATGCCGACCCTGCGTTTCGCCCATCTCGTACTGCTCGCGCTCGCCCTGGGATCGACCGCATGTGCGTCGATTCCGCTGTCGACGGCGTGGCGGCTTTCGAACGTCACACCGGACACGTTCGCGCAGGTGGACCCGTTGGCGGTCCGGGTGAAGGTGTCGGTGCCTGATGGCTTCGAGCTCGATCTTGCAAGCGCCGAACTGAAGGTGTCCGTTGCCGGCGAGTCCGGTCCGCCGGTGACCCAGCAGCTCGGGTTGAGGCACCTCCAGACGCTGTCCGAGGCGCGATCGACGGGTTTCCTGAGTACGGGCGTCCCGGTCACCACATACCTGTTCGCGCTGGACGATGAAGGTGCAGGCCACCTCGCCGACGTGCAGCATCGGCTGCAGGCGGGGACTGCGGGTTCACTGGCGCTGGAAGTTGAATCCCGCTTCGCGAAGACCCCGCCCGACCCGCGCGAGGTCACCTTCTGGATCGATCTGAAACTCGCGCCCGACGCGGCGTTCTTCCCGCTGGTCGACGGCGCCACGATGGCCTTCGAGTACAAGGATCCAGGATGAAGCGTCTCTGCATTGCCCTGACCGCCGCGGGCACGCTGCTCGCACCGGTCCACGCCGCCGACAGCGACCGCGGCGAGCGGCTGTTCGCCGAGTACCAGACGCGCGAGCGGGCGTTCGATCCGGATGCCGCCGACCTCTACTGCGACACGGCGCTGATCCGCAACGTGCGCACCTATCCCGACGGCCAGCAGCGAACGCTGGAACTGCCCGCGTCGCAGTACAAGGGGCTGATCCGGCAGGCCATGCCATTGGCGAAGGCGCGCGGCGACGGCAACACCTACTCGGACATCGCGTACGCCCCGGAGGGCGACGGCGTGCGCGTCACCGCGAGCCGCTACTCGCTGCTCAAGCACTACAGCAGCCCGATCTCGATCCTGATTGGCGACTGTGGCGCGGGCGAGTGGGGCATCCTCGAAGAACTCAGCGAATCGCGACCCTGAGGAGGCGACCGCCATGCACGGCCTGATCGGCAAGATCCGCTGCACACCCGGCCAGCGCGACGCGCTGGCATCGATCCTTCTGGATGGGACGGCCGCGATGCCCGGCTGCATCGCCTATGTCGTCGCCCGCGATCCCGGCGACGACGACGTGCTCTGGATCACCGAGGTCTGGACCGATGCAGCGAGCCACCAGGCCTCGCTGTCGCTGCCCGCCGTGCAGGACGCCATCGCCCGGGGTCGCCCGCTGATCGCCGGCTTCGAGCAGCACGTGGTGACGGAGCCGCTGGGTGGCGTCGGGCTGCCGTAAAGCCGGATGCCGGACTACACCCCGCTGAGCTTGAGCTCCCGATGTGAGGTCGCGCAGTCGCGCAAGTACAGGTTGATCAGGCTCGGGTAAGGGATGCGGGCCGGCCTATCCCCGCTCGAAGGAGAACAGCCGGCGCAGCGGGTGGGGGCGCTTTTCGATGGTCGCGCGCAGCAGGCCGGCGCCGATCGCGGAGTAAGTGATGCCGTTGCCGCCGTAGGCCATGGCGAACAGCACGCGCGGTCCCCACTGGGGATGGGCGCCGAACCGCGGCAGGCCGTCCGGGGTTTCCGCGAACGTACCGGCCCAGGCGAATTCCGGCTGCAGCGGCAGGTCCGGGAACAGGGCGGCCGCCTTGCGGGCCAGTTTTCGTGCCTTGCCCGCGACTCGCGCGTCGCGCCGCTTGGGGATATCCACGGCGTCATCGGCGCCGCCCACCATTAGGCGGTGGTCGGGCGTCGTACGGAGGTAAAGATAGGGACGGGCGGTTTCCCACACGAGGGTGCGTGACAGCGCCTGCAGCCGCGCCGCCGGGAGCGGGGCGCTGACGAAGGCATAGCTGCTGCGATTGCGCGCCACCCGTTGCCGCAGCCAGGCCTGGCTTTCGTAGCCGCACGCGAGGACCACCTGGCCGGCGCGGACCGTCGCGCCCGAGGCGAGTTGCAGGGTGACGCGGCGCCTGCTGGCCTCGATGCCCACGACCGTCTCGTGGTCGTGGACGACTGCGCCGCGGCGGACGATGTCCGCGAGCAGGCGGTGGGCGAACCGGTAGGGGTCGACCTGGGCCGCCTTCGCACTGAGGATGGCGGCAGGCGCACTGAAGCCGTACGCGGCTTCGATGTCCGCCGGCGCGAGCCATTCCACCTCGAGTCCATGCCGGCGACGACAATCACATCGCCTTATTAATCAATTGGTTGCGGTGCTAAACGCCAGAAATGCCCCCATAAATACCCCCAGAACGCATCGACTGGTCCTAACGCCTAATTCGTCTCGATCTTAGCGCTCCTCCGA
>NZ_JACHTE010000010.1 GCF_014145395.1 Marilutibacter penaei | reverse complement strand
CGCCGCGCCGGCGCCGGCGGTCGCGCCCCCCCCGGCCGCGAGCGGCGGCACGGGCGGCCAACCCGGCCGCATCCAGGCGGCGCCGGTGCGCTCGGGCCAGCAGGTCTATGCCGACAACCGCGACCTCACCGTGCTGACCTCGGTCGGCGCCGGTGCCGAGGTGATCGCCGACGGTTCGGTGCACATCTACGGCCCGCTGCGCGGCCGCGCCCTTGCCGGCGCGCAGGGCAACGAACAAGCGCGTATCTTCTGCCGGGAGTTCCACGCGGAGCTGGTGGCCATCGCCGGCCACTACCGGGTGCTTGAAGACATCCCCGCCGAGCTGCGCGGCAAGGCCGTGCAGGTCTGGCTGGAAGACCAACAACTGAGAATCGCGGCACTGGATTGATGCCGCACCACCGGAGGAATAGAACTTGGCCGAAATCATCGTAGTCACGTCAGGCAAGGGCGGTGTCGGCAAGACGACCACCAGCGCCAGCCTCGCCTGCGGCCTCGCGCGCCGCGGCCACAAGGTCGCCGTCATCGACTTCGACGTCGGCCTGCGCAACCTCGACCTGATCATGGGCTGCGAACGCCGGGTGGTCTACGACTTCGTCAACGTCGTCTCCGGCGAAGCCTCGCTGAAGCAGGCGCTGATCAAGGACAAGCGCTTCGACAACCTCTTCGTGCTAGCCGCCTCGCAGACGCGCGACAAGGACGCGCTGACGATGGAAGGCGTCGAGAAGGTCCTGAAGGAACTGTCCGACGACGGTTTCGACTACATCGTGTGCGACTCGCCCGCCGGCATCGAGAAGGGCGCCTACCTGGCGATGTACTTCTCCGACCAGGCGGTGGTGGTGGTCAACCCGGAAGTCTCTTCGGTCCGCGACTCCGACCGCATCCTCGGCCTGCTGTCCTCCAAGACGAAGAAGGCCGAGGCCGGCGAGCGGGTCAAGGAACACCTGCTGCTGACCCGCTACAGCCCGAAGCGCGTCGAGACCGGCGAGATGCTGAGCGTCGGCGACGTCGAGGAAATCCTCGGCCTGAAGACCATCGGCGTGATCCCCGAGTCGCCGGACGTGCTGAATGCGTCGAACAAGGGCGAGCCCGTGATCCTCGACACCGAGTCCCCGGCCTCGCAGGCCTATGACGATGCCGTGGCCCGCCTGCTCGGCGACACCCGCCCGATGCGTTTCACCACCGTCGAGAAGAAGGGCTTCTTCAGCAAGATGTTCGGAGGCTGATGATGGGTTTGTTCGATTTCCTGCTGACCAAGAAGCAGACCGCCTCCGTCGCCAAGGATCGCCTGCGGATCATCGTCGCCCACGAACGCGCCACGCGTGGCGGCCCCGACTACCTGCCGACCCTCCAGCGCGAATTGCTGGAGGTGATCCGCAAGTACGTCAATGTCGACGCCGAAGCCGTCAAGGTCGACCTGATCGACCAGGGCGACAACAAGGTGCTCGACATCGCCGTGGCGCTGCCCGAGAACCCGGCACAGGCCTGATCGGCGCTTGCCGGAGCCATGTTGACGCTGGGCGACATCGACGCCGGTGCCGTCGCGACGTTGCTGGGTCGTTACGGCCTGGTACTGGAGCGCGTGGCGGACGGCGAAATGATCCCGGGCAGCTACTGGGGTGAGTGCGAGGCCGGGCTGATCGGCAGCACGGTGTACGCCCGCGCCGACACGCCCGTGCATTCGCTGCTGCACGAGGCCGGCCACCTGATCGTCCTGCCCCCCGAGCGCCGCGCCGCGGTTCACACCGACGCCACCGACTCGGTCGAGGAGGAAGACGCGGTATGCCTGCTCCAGGCCGTACTGGGCGACGCGCTGCCGGGCGTCGGACGCGAGCGCATCCTCGACGACATGGATGCGTGGGGCTACACATTCCGGCTGGGCTCGGCCCGGGCGTATTTCGAGCAGGACGCCGAGGCCGCCTGGTCGTGGCTGCGAGCTCGCGGACTCGTGGATGCAGAATGTCGACTGCAGCACACGACCTGACGCTCCATCCGGCGGAGACCCGGTGGACCGATACCGGATTGGCGCACGCCCTCAGTGAACGAGGGGGCGTGGGACCGTGCGCCGGGGCCGTCCTGGGACGCGGTGCGAACCGGGTCGTCGTCGCGGATCCCAGCGACCCGGCCTGCTGCCTGAAAATGGAACTGCCGGTCAGCTTGCGCACCGCTGTAGGGATGCGTGCGCGCCTTCGGCGCCGGCTGGGCCGCGTGTTCCCCCGTCTTGGGGAGAACGCCACCGAACTTCGCGCCTGGTGTCGCCTGAGTGCGTCGCTCGGACCGGAAATGCTTGCCGGAAGGATCGCCGAAAGCCTCGAGATCGTCCACGGCCCGGCCGGGTCCGCGCTCCGCTGTGCAATGGTGATCGACGACGACGGCCGTCCCGCCCAAAGCCTCCATGCGCTGATGGGCGCTCCCGGCCTGTTCACCGCCGACGCGCTGTGCGCGGCCGTCGACGACTTCGAACGGTGGCTGCATCGCCACGCCATTCCCCTGCTGGACCTGAATGCCGGCAACTTCGTGGTGGCCGGGACACACGAGCCGCGACTGGTATGCGTCGATGCCAAGTCCCTGCTGGCGGGCAAGGAACTCCTCCCCGTATCCCGATGGATTCCCGCCCTGCGCCGGCGCAAGATCGCCCGTCGGGCCGAACGGCTTCGGCAACGCATCCGTGCGGAACTCGGCACTCCCGTGAACTTGCGGTGAACCCGGCGGCCGTCTAGCCTGCCCGCACAGACCCATCGCGCCCTGCGGCGCCTGCCCGAGGATTCTCCGTGAAACCACGCCATACCCTGCTCGCGCTCACCGTCGCCGCCATGCTGGGCCTCACCGCCTGCGGTCGCGACGACGCCCCCGCCGCCGGCGATACCGCCGCGACGCCCGAAGGCGAGACCGCCGACCAGTTCATCGCACGCGTGAACGAGGAATACCGGGCGATGTTCCCGGAGATCACCTCCGCGCAATGGCTGGCCTCGACCTACATCAATGACGACAGCCAGCGCATCGCCTCCAAGGCGAACGAGCGCATGCTGAACCAGCTCAACGACTGGATCGCGCAGGCCAAGCGCTTCGAAGGCCAGGAAATGTCGCCCGACACCGCACGCGCCATCCAGCTGCTGAAGCTGGGCACCGCGATGCCGGCGCCGCAGGATCCGGCGAAGGTGGCCGAATTGGCCGGACTCGCCACCAAGATGGAAGGCATGTACGGCGCCGGTACCTACTGCACGGGCGAAGGCGACGACAAGAACTGCCGCCAGCTCGGCGCGCTCGAGGACGTGCTGCGGTCCAACCGCGACTACGACGCCCAGTTGGATGCCTGGCAGGGCTGGCACTCGATCGCCATGCCGATGCGCCAGGACTACAGCCGCTTCGTGCAGCTGGTCAACGAAGGTGCTCAGGAGCTCGGCTACGCCGACGCCGGCGAGATGTGGCGCTCGGGTTATGACATGAGCCCGGCCGAGATCGCCGCCGAAACCGACCGCTTGTGGGGCCAGGTCAAGCCGCTGTACGAGCAGCTGCACTGCTACACCCGCACCCGCCTCGACGCCCAGTACGGCCCCGACAAGGGCGAGGTCGCCGGCGGCATGCTGCCCGCACACTTGATGGGCAACATGTGGCAGCAGGACTGGAGCAACCTGTGGGGCATCCTGCAGCCCTACAAGGGGGCGGGCGCGCTTGACATCACCAGTGCGCTGGAGACCCAGTGGCAGCAGAACTTCGCCGCCGAGATGGCCAAGCACAAGGGTGAGCGCAATGCTTCCGACCTGGCCGAGATCGAGCACCAGGCCGACCTTGTCACCGCGCGCAGGATGACCGAGCGTGCCGAGGACTTCTATGTCTCGCTGGGCATGCCCGAGCTGCCGGACAGCTACTGGGAGAAGACGCAGTTCATCAAGCCGCGCGACCGCGACGTGGTCTGCCATGCCAGCGCGTGGGACATGAACATGGAAGGCGACGTGCGCACCAAGATGTGCATCGAGCCGAACGAAGAGAACTTCACCACGATCTACCACGAACTGGGCCACATCTATTACGACCTGGCCTACAACGTGCAGCCGCCGATGTTCCAGGCCGGCGCGCATGACGGTTTCCACGAGGCCATCGGCGACACGATCGTGCTGGCGATGACGCCGGAATACCTGAACTCGATCGGGCTGGTCGGCCAGCAGGCGCAGAGCAACGAGGCGCTCATCAACGCGCAGATGCGCATGGCGCTGGCGAAAGTGTCGTTCCTGCCGTTCGGCCTGATGATCGACCGCTGGCGCTGGGGCGTGTTCGACGGGACGATCACGCCCGAGAACTACAACCAGGCCTGGTGGGACCTGAAGGCCCGTTACCAGGGCGTGGCGCCGGTCACCCCGCGCGGCGAGGAGTTCTTCGATCCGGGCGCGAAATACCACGTGCCGGGCAACACACCGTACACGCGCTACTTCCTGTCGCACGTGCTGCAGTTCCAGTTCTACAAGGCGCTCTGCGATGCGTCGGGCCACCAGGGTCCGCTATACGAATGCAGCTTCTACGGCAACAAGGAAGCGGGCGCGAAGTTCCAGGCGATGCTGGGCAAGGGCGCGAGCCAGCCGTGGCAGCAAACGCTCAAGGAGCTGACCGGCGGCGAGCAGATGGACGCCTCCGCGGTGCTGGAGTACTTCGCTCCGCTGCAGGCCTGGCTGCAGGAGCAGAACGAAGGCCAGACCTGCGGCTGGCAGGCGACCACCGCGGCCGCGCCGGCACCGGCCGCGACGCCCGCTCCGGCGGAGACGCCCGCGCAGGGCTGAGTACGCAGCGGTACACGACGCAGGAAAGGGCCGGCGCAAGCCGGCCTTTTTCTTGCTCCTTCCTATCGCGAAGAAGCACCCGGAGGAAGCCGGCACCCCTTGGGTCCGCGTGACACGCCGTAAACCCATCCATGGGGGCTCGGGCGCGGCATCCATGCCGCGCACGGTCACGCAAACCCAAGGGGCACCGTCTTCTGGAAAGTGTGCTGGCGCATTGAAAAGCGTCCGACGCCCGGACCTGCACGGTCGCGAAAGGCGCTGACCGCCGGGCCAGGGGTTGCGGAGAGCAGACCATGGAGGGTCTGCGGCCCGACTTCAAGACAGGACGTCTTCAGGAGTGCGGAGCAACCCCTGGCCCGGCGGGCGGCGACTCCCACACGAGCCGCGCAATGTTTCACTGTTTCACTATCAGGCCCTAGAAATCGCACGAAACAGGCTTGTCAACGGGTACCCAGCGCCGCCCGGGGTTGCCACAATCGGCGCCCTGTCCCACGCAGCTGCACGACCCGATGCCTGAAAGCCGCTCCGCCTCGCCCGCCGTCGCCCGCCTGATCGCCGCCCGCATCGCCGACGAGATCGGCGCCCAGCCCGCCCAGGCCATCGCGGCCATCGGCTTGCTTGATGAGGGCGCCACCGTGCCCTTCATCGCCCGCTACCGCAAGGAAGTCACCGGCGGCCTGGACGACACCCAGCTGCGCAACCTCGAGACGCGCCTCGCCTACCTGCGTGAGCTTGAAGACCGCCGCGCCGCGGTCCTCGCCAGCATCGAGGAACAGGGCAAGCTGACCGACGACCTGCGTGCCGATATCGAAGGCGCGGACAGCAAGGCCCGGCTGGAAGACCTCTACCTGCCCTACAAGCCCAAGCGCCGCACCAAGGCGCAGATCGCGCGCGAAGCCGGCCTCGAGCCGCTGGCCGACGGCCTGCTCGCCGACCCCACGCTGGAGCCCGAGGCGACCGCGACCGCCTATGTCGATGCCGACAAGGGCGTCGCCGACGCCAAGGCCGCCCTCGACGGTGCGCGCGCGATCCTGATGGAACGCTGGGCCGAGGATGCCACCCTCGTGGGCGAGCTGCGCCAGTGGCTGCAGGACGTCGGCACGATCCGCTCGCGCGTTGCCGAGGGCAAGGAGAACGAAGGCGCCAAGTACCGCGACTATTTCGAGCATGCCGAACCGCTGTCCCGGATCCCCTCGCACCGCCTGCTGGCATTGTTCCGCGGCCGTCGCGAGGAGTTCCTGTTCCTCGACCTCGACCCCGGCAGCGATGCCGAAGCCGGTCACCTGCAGGCCGAGGGCCGCGTCGCCGCCCGCGTTGGCGTGCGCGCCCAGGGACGCGCCGCCGACAAGTGGCTGCTCGATACCTGCCGCCTGACCTGGAAGGCCAAGCTGCACCTGCACCTCATGCTCGACCTGTTCGGGCAGGCACGCGAGAAGGCCGAGGCCGAGGCGATCGACGTATTCGGCGACAACCTCAAGGACCTGCTGCTCGCGGCACCTGCGGGCCCCAAGGCGGTGCTCGGGCTGGACCCGGGCCTGCGTACCGGCGTCAAGGTCGCCGTGGTCGACCGCACCGGCAAGCTGGTCGATACCGCGACGATCTACCCGCACGAGCCCAAGCGCCAGTGGGACGCATCGCTGCACGTGCTGCGTGCCCTGTGCGAGAAGCACGCGGTCGAACTGGTCGCGATCGGCAACGGCACCGCCTCGCGCGAGACCGACAAGCTCGTCGGCGACCTGCTCAAGCTCTGCAGCGGGCAGGCGATGCAGAAGATCGTGGTGAGCGAGGCTGGCGCCTCGGTGTACTCGGCATCCGAATTCGCGGCGAAAGAGTTCCCGGGGCTCGACGTCTCGCTGCGCGGCGCGGTGTCGATTGCGCGGCGCCTGCAGGACCCGCTGGCCGAACTGGTCAAGATCGAGCCCAAGGCGATCGGCGTCGGCCAGTACCAGCACGACGTCGACCAGTTCCGCCTGGCGCGTGCGCTCGACGCACGCGTCGAGGACTGCGTGAACGCGGTCGGCGTCGACCTCAACACCGCCTCCGCCGCCCTGCTCGCGCGGGTGTCCGGCCTGTCCGCGACGGTCGCCGAGAACATCGTCGTCCACCGCGACCAGAACGGGCCCTTCGCCAGCCGCAAGGCCCTGCTGAAGGTGCCGCGCCTGGGCGAGAAGACCTTCGTGCAGTGTGCCGGGTTCCTGCGCATCAATGGCGGCGACGAACCGCTCGACGCTTCGGCAGTCCACCCGGAGGCCTACCCCGTGGTCGAGCGCATCCTCGCGGCCTGCGGCGGCGGGGTGAAGGCCCTGCTGGGCGACAGCGCGCGGCTGCGCGGCCTCAGGCCGGAGCAGTTCACCGACGACACCTTCGGCGTGCCGACGGTGCGCGACATCCTGAAGGAACTCGAGAAGCCGGGACGCGACCCGCGACCCGAGTTCAAGGCCGCCGCCTTCGCCGACGGCGTCGAGGACATCAAGGACCTGCGCGAAGGCATGATCCTCGAAGGCGTGGTGAGCAACGTCGCCGCGTTCGGTGCGTTCGTCGACATCGGCGTGCACCAGGACGGTCTGGTCCACATCTCCGAGCTGGCCGACCGTTACGTCAAGGACCCGCGCGAGGTGGTGAAGGCCGGCGACGTGGTCAAGGTGCGCGTGCTCGAGGTCGACGTGCCACGCAAGCGCATCGCCCTGTCGCGCAAGCTCGATCCGGCGGCCGCGACACCCCGCGAGCCGCGTCCCGCACGCGATGCGAAGCCGATGTCGCGCGCGCAGGCCAGCGCAGGCCGCAGCGCGCCGCCGCCCAACAATGCACTTGCGGCGGCCTTCGCCAAGGCCAAGGGGCGCTGAACCCCGGCGCCGGGCCTGCACGGGGATGCAGCGCCCGGCCGTTAAGATGGCCGCTCCCCCACCCCTGCCCCCACCGTGATGCCCGACCCTGGAACGACGCCCCGCATCCCCCTGCGCCGCCTGGCCGTGCTGCTGGGTGGGCTGGCGATGTTCGGGCCGTTCGCGATCGACACGATCTTCCCGGCCTTCACCGAGATGCGCACGCAGTTCGGTGTCGACCGGGTGGCGATCCAGCAAACGCTGAGCGCCTACCTGGTCGCCTATGCGCTCATGAGCGTGGTGCACGGCCCGCTCTCCGATGCGTTTGGCCGACGTCGTGTGATCCTCGGTGGACTGGTGGTGTTCACCCTGGCCTCGGTCGGCTGCGCGCTGGCACCGGACCTGCGGACCCTGCTGGCCTTCCGCGTGCTGCAGGGCCTGTCCGCCGGCGTCGGCATGATCGTCGGCCGCGCGGTGATCCGCGACGTGCTGCATGGCGACGACGCGCAGCGACTCATGAGCCAGGTGTCGATGATCTTCGGCATCGCGCCCGCGGTGGCGCCGGTGATCGGCGGCTGGATCCTCGGCTGGAGCCACTGGCCGGCGATCTTCTGGTTCCTCGTCGTCTTCTCGCTGATCCTGTTGCTGGGCACGTGGTGGGGGCTGCCGGAGACCCTGCCGCCCTCGGCACGCCTGCGCGTGCCGCCACGGCGCCTGCTGCGCGACTACGTGGCGATCTTCGCCAACCCGCGCTTCCAGCGGCTGGCCGCCGCGGGCGCCTTCAACTTCGCGGCACTGTTCCTGTACATCGCCTCCGCGCCGGTCTTCGTCATGGAGATCCTGCACCTGCGCGAATCGCAGTTCGGGTGGTTCTTCATCCCGATGATCGGCGGCATGGTCGTCGGCGCCTTTCTGTCCGGTCGGGCGGCCGGGCGCATCAGTGGCCTCCAGCTGTCGCGAATCGGCTTCGCCTGCTGCGGCGTCGCGGTGACGCTCAACATCGCCTATAACCTGTGGGTGGACGTCCCGACCGTCCCCTGGGCCGTGCTGCCGATGGTGCTGAATGCCTTCGGCATTGCCCTGGTGTTCCCGATCCTGACCCTGGCCATCCTCGACATGTACCCGCGGCAGCGCGGCTCGGCATCCTCGCTGCAGGCGTTCACCGGCCTGGTGCTGCACTCGCTGGTGGCCGGCGTGGTATCGCCCTTCCTCAGCCGGGATGCGCTCTGGCTGGCGATGGGATCGGCACTGTTCGCGCTGCTCGCCTGGGTCTTCTGGCGCTGGGAGGTCAGCTTCGGCAGCCGCCCGCCGGAAGCGCCGCGCGACCCCGCCGCGCTGGAGCCCACCGACCGCCTGTGAGCCTGCCCGGCGCCTGAACGCGACACGGCCCGGCACGTCCACCGGGGCCGGGCCGAAACGGTATACTGGCGGGGTCCACGCGTGGGAGAAGCGGTCCGTACCGCTGCCGAAGGCGCAACGCCCGTAATCGCTCAGGCCCAGCACCACGCGTGGTGACACAACTCTGGAGAGACCGGCGACCCGACTGGTATCAGCAGCGGGGGCGGCCGGCGCCGAAGGGGCAAGAAGCGAGGCTTCCAGGAGGCACCCCCTCCCCCAGCCGCCTGTCGAGGCACGCTTCCAAACTCTCAGGCGAAAGGACAGAGGGGCGCCCTTACGTGCGGCAACGCACCCGGCCTGACCGACCTACGGACGCCCCGACATGACGAACACCCCTGCCCCGCACACGCCGTCGCTGCGCGAGCTCGAGCACCACGACGCCTTCCTTGAGCGCCACATCGGTCCGAACGACGCCGAGATCGGCGTGATGCTGGACGCGATCGGCTACGGCTCGCTCGACGCGATGACCGACGCGATCGTCCCCGGTGGCATCAAGCTGCCGGAGGCGTTGGCCCTGCCGGAGGCGATGAGCGAGGTCGAGGCTCTGGCGAAGATCCGCGCCGTCGCCGACCAGAACCAGGTCTTCCGCAGCTTCATCGGCCAGGGCTACTACGGCACCCACACGCCGAAGGTGATCCTGCGCAACATCCTCGAGAACCCGGCCTGGTACACCGCCTACACGCCTTACCAAGCGGAGATCTCGCAGGGGCGGATGGAAGCGCTGATCAACTTCCAGACGATGTGTGCCGACCTCACCGGCATGGAGATCGCCAACGCGTCCCTGCTCGACGAGGCCACCGCCGCTGCCGAGGCGATGACCCTCGCCAAGCGCTCCACCCGGTCGAAGTCGAACCTCTTTTTCGTCTCCCGGAACGTGCACCCGCAGACGCTGGAGGTGCTGCGCACGCGCGCCGAACCGCTGGACATCGAGTTGCAGGTCGGCGACGAGTCCGAGGCCGCCAGCGTCGACAGCTTCGGCGTGCTGCTCCAGTACCCGGACACCTTCGGCCAGGTGCGTGACTACCGATCGCTGGCCGACGCCGTCCACGCGCGCAACGGCATCGTCTGCGTCGCCACCGACCTGCTCGCGCTGACCCTGATCGCCGCGCCGGGCGAATGGGGCGCCGATATTGTCGTCGGCAACAGCCAGCGCTTCGGCGTGCCCTTCGGCGCCGGGGGTCCGCATGCGGCCTTCATGGCTTGCCGCGATGCCTACAAGCGCTCGATGCCCGGCCGCCTGATCGGCGTGTCGATCGATGCCGAAGGCAACCCGGCCTACCGACTGACCCTGCAGACCCGCGAGCAGCACATCCGCCGCGAGAAGGCCACCAGCAACATCTGCACCGCGCAGGTGCTGCTCGCGGTCATGGCAAGCATGTACGCGGTCTACCACGGCCCCGAAGGCCTGACCCGCATCGCGCGCCGCGTGCACCGCCAGGCCTGCATCCTCGCCGACGCCCTGCGCGAGGCCAGCGTCGCGGTCACCGGCGACTTCTTCGACACACTGCTGGTGTCGGGCATCGACGCCGCCGCGGCCCACGCGAAGGCCGCGGCCGCGGGCATCAACCTGCGCCACGTCGATGCGACCGGTGTCGGCATCAGCCTCGACGAGACCACCACCCGCGAGGACCTGGTGGCGCTGGCCGGCGTGTTCGGCGCCGCCATCGACGTAGACGCGCTCGACGCGCGCGCGGTCGACGCGATTCCCGCGGCGCTGCGCCGGAAGAGCGGCTTCCTCGCCCACCCGGTATTCAACACGCACCACAGCGAGCACGAACTGCTGCGCTACATGCGGACGCTGGCCGACAAGGACCTGGCGATGGATCGCACGATGATCCCGCTCGGCAGCTGCACGATGAAGCTCAATGCCACCGCGGAAATGATCCCGGTGACCTGGCCCGAGTTCGGCAACATCCACCCGCTCGCACCGGCCTCGCAGACGCAGGGCTACCAGGCACTGGTCGACGGCCTCGAGAAGATGCTGGTCGAGTGCACCGGTTACGACGCGGTCAGCCTGCAGCCCAACTCCGGCGCGCAGGGCGAGTTCGCCGGCCTGCTGGCGATTCGTGCCTACCACCGCGCCAACGGCCAGCCCGAGCGCGACATCTGCCTGATCCCGGAGTCCGCGCACGGCACCAACCCGGCCTCGGCGCAGATGTGCGGCATGCAGGTCGTGGTCACCAAGTGCGATGCCAACGGCAACGTCGACCTCGATGACATCCGCGCGAAGGCGGAGAAGTACAGCGATCGCCTCGCCGCGCTGATGATCACCTACCCCTCGACGCATGGCGTGTTCGAAGAGGACGTGGTCGCGATCTGCGACATCGTCCACCAGCATGGTGGCCAGGTGTACACCGACGGCGCCAACATGAACGCCCTCGTCGGCCTGGCCAAGCCAGGCAAGTGGGGGTCCGACGTCTCGCACCTGAACCTGCACAAGACCTTCTGCATCCCGCACGGCGGCGGTGGCCCGGGCGTCGGCCCGTGCGCGGTCAAGGCGCATCTCGCGCCCTACCTGCCGCGCGCGCTCGGCGGCGAAGGCGATGTCGGCATGGTCAGCGCCGCCACCTGGGGCAGCGCGAGCATCCTGCCGATCAGCTGGATGTACATCACCCTGATGGGCCGCCAGGGGTTGCGCAAGGCGACCCAGGTCGCCCTGCTCAACGCCAATTACGTCGCCAAACGCCTGGCACCGCACTTCAGGACGCTGTACACGGGCCGCAACGGCCTGGTCGCGCACGAGTGCATCCTCGACCTGCGTCCGCTCAAGGACGCGACCGGCATCTCGGCGGAGGACGTGGCCAAGCGACTGATTGACTTCGGCTTCCACGCGCCGACGCTGAGCTTCCCGGTCGCCGGCACCCTGATGGTCGAGCCGACCGAAAGCGAGTCGCTGCACGAACTCGACCGTTTCATCGACGCGATGATCGAGATCCGCGAGGAAATCCGCGCGATCGAGGACGGCCGGCTGGAACGCGAGGACAACCCGCTGCGCAATGCGCCGCATACCGCGACCATGGTGGCGGGCAGCGAATGGACCCATGCGTACCCGCGGGAACTGGCGGCGTTCCCGCTGCCGGTGCTGAAGCAGCAGAAGTACTGGCCGCCTGTGGCGCGTGTCGACAACGTACACGGCGACAAGAACGTGTTCTGCAGCTGCATCCCGGTCGATGCCTACCGTGACGAGGAAGCAGCGGAGCCTGCCGGGGCCTGAGGGTCGATCTCCGGCGCCCTGCGCCGGGCCCATGCGCTGGCGGTGCGACGCCGTTACCGCGTCGTTGCACCGCCCGCCGCCAGCATCCGGTCGAGGCGCTTTCTCACGTAGGCGACCGGATCCTCGGGCGCGGCCTCGATCTGCTCGGCATTGGCGAGAAGCGCGGACGCGATCGCGGCGAACGCGCGGTCGAACGTGAGGGGGTCGGAAAATTCGACATGCAATTGCGGCAGCTTCTTTTCGACGGCGTCGCACCGCGCGACCAGGCCTTCGAAATCAGCCGCTACCGGGGGCAGGTCCATCGCGTCAACCCAGGTCGGAGGAAGGCGAAGTGTGGGCCACTGCCGGGCGATTCAGTGTGAAATCCCACCGGGCGCCCCTCCCCGGCAGGAAGGTCGCCATCGCATGACCCACTGATACGTGAACGACCGGTGCCGATGAACTGATTCTTTCCACCGGCTTGGCGCGATCTTAAGGCGCAGCGTAAGAGGGTGGGCACACCCCTCTACAGGAGCGCCCCATGCCTTACGACTCGATCAGTGACCTGCCTGCCTCTGTCCGCGACCACACGCCCAAGCATGCGCAGGAGATCTACAAGGAGGCCTACAACAGCGCCTGGACCGAGTACAAGGATCCCTCCGACCGGCGGGGCGACGCCAGCCGCGAGGAAACGTCGCACCGGGTAGCCTGGGCCGCGGTGAAAGAGAAGTACGAGAAAGGCGACGACGGCGACTGGCACGCGAAGAATCACTGAGAAGGAAGAATCACTGAGAAGAAGTACTGCGCGGTGCGACGTGCCGGTTGGCTTCCCGGCGGGGCAGCGAGGCGCATGCGCACCTCGCGTACGTTCGTCAGGCCCGACCCTGCGGAATGCGGCTCAAAGCTGCGACTTGATCGGCAACACCACGGTTTCCATCGCACGCTCCCGCCACGGTCGGTGCAACCACGCCTCGTACGTATAACGCCTGGCGTGCTCGAGGTCGCCTTCGAACACGCGGGTCATCGCCTGGGCGAACTCCGCGTCGTACACGTTGAGGCTCGCCTCGTCGTTGAGGCGGAACGAGCGCAGGTCGAAGTTGGTCGAGCCGACGGACACCATGCCCTGGTCGACGATGAGCATCTTGTTGTGGAACATCGTCGGCTGGTACTCATGGATCTCCACCCCGGCGGCGAGAAGCTCGCCCCAATGGGCCTTGGACGCCAGCCGCACGACCACCGAGTCGATATGCCGGCCCGGCACGATGACACGCACCCGGACACCGCGGTGGCGCGCCGCCACCAACGCCTGGATCGCCAGGTCATCGGGCACGAAGTACGCAGCCGCGAGGTCGATCGTGCGTTCCGCGGCGGCAATCGACATCAGGTACATCAGGTGCATGCTCTCGCTGCCGCCTGCCGGCGACGACACGAACACATGTGCGGGCATGAGGCCCGCCGGCTCCTGCTCTGGGAAGTAACCATCGCCGTTGAGGACCACCCCGGTGGTCTTGATCCAGTTGTCGTTGAACGCCGCCTGCATCTGCGCCACGGCCGGCCCTTCGATGCGGAAATGCATGTCGCGCCAATGGTCGGCATCGCCGGCATTGCCCTGCCATGGGTCGGCGATGCCGACACCACCCGTGAATCCGACCTTCCCGTCCACCACCAGCAACTTCCGATGGGTGCGGTTGTTGATCCGGCCGAGGTTGTACCACTTCAGGGGCCGGTAGCGGATCACGTCGACGCCGGCCTCTTCCATGCGGTCGAGCAGGCCTTCGTCCATCTTGGCACTGCCCACCCAGTCGATCATCACCCGCACCTCCACGCCTGTACGCGCGCGCTCCGACAGGGCTTCGGCGAACTGCGTGCCGACCTCGCCGGACCAGTAGATGTAGGTTTCGAAGGTCACCGTGTGCCGGGCGCTGCGGATGGCCGCGAGCATGGCCGGAAATATCTCGTGCCCGTTGTTCAGGGCTTCCACCTTGTTGCCCGGGAGCACCGACGGGCCCAGCATCACGGACATCTCCCGCACGAACTGCGGGTCGGACACCGCATAGTGGTGCTCGACCTTGCGTTCCAACGCCTTCTCGGGGGTGGCGAAGTTCATCCACACCACGACGCCCAGCACGGTCGCCAGGACCGTGCCGACCACGGTCCACGCCAGTCGCTTGCGCCAACGGCTCATGGCAAGCTCGCCGCGGTCATTCACGGGCCTCTCTTCGCACGTTGCGGCGGTAGATCAACTGCCCGGCGATCGCCGTCAGGAGCAGGGCGGCATTGGTCAGCACGAAAACCGCGTTCCCGATCAGCGCGCTGTACACCGTGAAACCGAGGCTCGCGGTCATCTGGCCGATGAACAGCCAGGAGGAGACGCCCTCGGTCCGACGCTCGCGCCACTGCACCCAGACCTGCCGGCCGAGGGTCAGGAGCAGAACGCCGGACGCCGTCCACCCAAGTGCATCCACCGGTGCCATCAGCCGCATTCCGGCCGGTCGTCGGAGCGGACGCGCGCCGTCATCCGCGTGGACCGCCCATCACTGGCAGGACCACGCCGCTTATGTAGGAGGCGGTGACCGGCGATGCCAGGAACACGTACGCAGGGGAGATCTCTTCCGGTTGCGCCGGCCGTCCCATGTCGCTGTCCTTGCCGAAGTCCGCCACGTCCTTCCCGCGCCTGTCGGCCGGGTTCAGCGGCGTCCATACGGGTCCAGGCGCAACCGCATTCACGCGGATGCCGCGAGGCAACAGCTGTGCCGCCAGGCTGAGCGTGAACGCATGGATCGCACCCTTGGTGGCGGCGTAATCCAGCAAGCCGCCGCTCCCGAACAATGCTGTCTCCGAACCCGTGTTGATGATGCTCGAACCGTTCCCGAGGTGGGGAAGCGCGGCCCGCGCCATGTTGAAGTACCCCGCCACGTTCGTTCCGAGGGTCTCCGCAAGCTGGGCATCATTGAGGTCCTCCAGCCGCTCCAGATGCTGCTGGAACGCGGCGTTGTTGACCAGGATGTCCAGCCCACCGAGTTGTCGCACGGTCTGTTTCACCGCGCGGTTGCAGAACCGGCTGTCCTTCACGTCGCCGGCCACGAGCACGCAGGTCCGGCCCTCCGCCTCGACCGCCTCGCGCGTCACTTCCGCGTCCTCGTGCTCGTTGAGGTAGAAGACGGCCACGTCGGCCCCCTCCCTCGCGAACAACACGGCCACGGCGCGCCCGATCCCGGAATCTCCCCCCGTGACAATGGCCTTCATGCCCTCAAGCTTGCCGCTGCCTTCGTACGCGGGGGCGTCGTAACGCGGCGCCGTGCGGAGCGCATGCTCGTTGCCCGGCTTGGGAAGGTGCTGGGCCGGCATCGGGTTGACCGGCTGGGAACGCGCACCGGCCTGCACGGGCTTCTTCCTGTCCTTGGAAGATGCCGACTTCCGCGCCGCTTCGTTCACCCGCTCCGCACGTGCCTGCAATCCGCGATGCCGCCGCGCCACGGCGGCCGCGACGCGGGCGTCATCGCCGAGTGCTGCGCCCACCCGGGCCTGGGTGGATGCCCTCGATGACTTCACGGCCTTCTTCGCGACGGTTCCGGACGATTTCTTGCGACTTGCCATGCAGGTACTCCTTCGACGAGCTTGGATGCGGGCCACCGGACGGGGGATGGCCTCAGCGTGGAGGGCGTTCCTCCCGGACGGGCGCGCGACGATCACCCAGCAGCGCACTGGCGACCAGGGTGAGGCCGAGCAGCACTGCCATGACGAAGAGCACCAACGCCAGCGCCGGATACCCCCAGAGCCGGGGTCCGCTCTCCACGCCCATCAACAGCGATGACGCCAGGATCAGGGCAGCGGCGATCGCGCTGGCCGAGATGCGATTGGCGATCTTCTGCAGGTTTTCCATCAGGTGCGACTCCTCCAGCCCGGTCATCCGCACCTGCAGGCGATTGTCGGCCAGCAAGGACAGGATGTCCGTGAGCTTGCGCGGACCATCGCGCACCAGGGTCTGGAGCTCCATCAGTTCCGCCGCCAGGTTGGGGGACGACAGCGACTTGCGCAGGCGCGCGCGCATGACGTGCTGGAGGTGGTCCTCCACCAGCGCTCGGGTATCCAGCTCCGGCGACAACTGCATTCGCACCGCGTCGAGGTTCAACAGCGTCTTGCCCAACAGGCTCAGCTCCGGCGGCGTGCGCAGGCCGGTGACGGCGGAAATGCGCACCAGCTCGAGCACGACGCCGCCCTCGGCCATGGATGCCGGATGGGCCGCATAACGGCTGACCAACTGCGCGACTTCACGCGTGAAGCGTGCCTCGTCGAAGTCCGGCAGGCGGATGCTCAGCGCCATGAGTTCGTCGGCCACCTGCTCGCCGCGGCCGTCCACCGCGGCGAACAGCAATTTCATCAGGCGGTCGCGCTGGCGCGGTGGCACGTTGGCCACCATGCCGAGGTCGAACACCGCCAGCTTCCCGTCGGGCGTGACGCGCAGGTTGCCCGGGTGGGGATCGGCGTGGATCTCCCCGTGGACGAAGGTCTGGTCGAGATAGGCGCGCACCAGCGCGCTGGCGAGCGGCGCCATCGACTCCTCGGTGCGCCGCAGCCCGGACACCTGACCCACCTGCACTCCGTCCACCAGCGCCATGACCAGCAGGCGCGGACGGGTGTAATCCCATACCGGGGCCGGCACGGTCAGCTCGGGGTAGTGCGCGAGATGCTCGCCGAAGCGATCGAGGTTTTCCGCTTCCGCGACATAGTCCAGTTCCGCCATGACCGTCCTGCGGAACTCCGCCAGCCAGTCGGCGAAGCGGACGCTGCCGCCGACGTCGGTCAGGCGATCCGCCGCGACGGCCAGGCTCTCCAGCAGATCAAGGTCGGCGCGCAGTTGCTGGGCGACGCGCGGCTTCTGCACCTTGACGGCCACGGGCCGGCCATCCCGCAGCGTCGCACGATGCACCTGGGCGAGCGATGCGCAGCCCAGCGGCGCCTCCTCGAAACTCCCGAAGGCCTGCGAGATCGAGACACCCAGCTCGCGTTCGACCACCTCCCGGATCTGCTCGAAAGGCAGCGGCGCCACGTCCTCCTGCATCCGCTCGAGCGCGGAGGCGAAGGGTGCCGGTACCAGGTCCGGACGCGTGGACAGCATCTGGCCGAGTTTGATGAACGTGGGGCCCAGCGCCTCCAGGTCCTGCGCGAACCGTTCCGGCTGCCCCTGCTCGTCATCGGCACCCTCTTCATTCGGAAGCTGGAGGCCGCTGAACAAACCGGCACGCCGGTACCTCAGCAGGAAGCGAAGCACCCTCGCCTTGTGCGCCATCCCGTCGGGCACGTCCTGCCGCGCGCGCGTTCCGTTGTCTTCCGCCATTCCGCCCCCAACCGTGGATCGATTCCACCATCCTCCATTCGGCTTCGTGGTCGGCCGGTGAATGCAGGGGCGGTCATTCAGGAAAGAGCCGGGTTCCGACCTGCCATCGACATCGACTTCACGGGGCAGGCGTGAGATTGAGCGCCGGATGAACACCACCCTCGAGGTCGCCACCATGCTCAGCCATCCCGACATGATCGAAGCCGACGGCCCGGTACCCGCCACGTCGATCGAGATCAACGTCCTGCCCCAGCACACGCCGCGCCTCGTCATCGACAGCGATCGCGAGATCCGCTTCTGGCGCCGCGAGTACCCGGCCAATCCGGCGTTCAACGCGAGCCTTCCGTTCGAGCGGTACATGCCCGCCATCCAGCTCGGGATCAGCACCTATCTTTCAGCACCGCATGCCGACGGCGACGCGCTCGACGCGCAGTTGCGCAGCCGCTGCGAGCGCATGCGGGATACCCACGGCATCGAGTGGCACGAAGTCGCCGAACTGACGCGGGCGGTGGTCTCGCGTTGCAGGATCGGCAAGGTGGCGCAGGCGTGAGCGAGAACATCTACGACGCGCTGCGCGACAGCCACGAGAACCAGCGGAGCCTGCTGCGGCGCCTGGTGCGCACCGAAGACGCCAAGGAACGCCAGCAGCTTTTCGAAACGCTTCGCATCGAGCTGGAAGCGCATGAGGCCGCCGAGGAGCGCTTCCTGTACGCGCCGATGCTGATGGACGACAACGGGCTGGATGCCACCCGCCATGCATTGCACGAGCATCACGAGATCGATGAGCTGGTGGCCGACCTGGCCAAGCTCAAGCCGTCCGGGGATGCGTGGCTGGAGAAGGCGCGCGCCTTGTCCGAACAGGTGCACCACCACCTGCGCGAAGAGGAGAACAAGTTCTTCCAGGTGTCCGGCAAGATTCTCAGCGAGGCGCAGAAAACCGAGCTTGCCGAGCGCTATCGCGATGACTTCGAGCGGTTGCAGGAGCAGGGCGGCACCCACTGAGCGCGCACTGCGGGCGGCGCGCTCCTCTCACGCCGCGCAGCGCTGGCGCCGTTGCCAGAACGGTGCACCGTGCCAGCGATCGACGTCCCGGTAATGGGCGCTTCGCTGGCGCAGCATGCTTTCGCATTCCGCGTCTCGAGACTGCTCGAAGTCGGCGATGGCGGCCCGGCGGTTGCCTTCGAGGAGCGCCACGATCGTCGCTTCCGCACGTTCGGCGCTGTCGAGCGCTCGCAATACACCACTTCCCGACAGGGGGTCGACGGCAAGCCCCGCCTCTCCCACGGCCAACCAGGGTTGGGCCCAGCTGTCGGGGTGCCGCCAGGCGCGTTGCGTAGCGGCACAGTGCACACGGGGGGCGTCCCAGCCGATGTCGGATCCCGTGCCCCCGGTGCTCCCCCGGATGGACGCCTGCAATGCCTCCTGCCATGCAGGCCTGCGGTGCAGGCCCGCCGCGCTGCAGAGGTCGGCATCGGTCATCAGCACCGCCTGGAGGGCCGGTGGGGTCGAGGCGCGACCCGGCAACGGCGCGAAGTACCACCAGCCAGCCTCCGTGGCTTCGATCGCCAGGTGTTGCGGCATGCGGCGACCACCGTCCACCACGCATCGCGCGGCGATGCCGACCAGCCGATCGAATGCCATGCAGCGGGCACCCACCTGCCGCGCAAGCCTTGCGCTGCGGCCCGTCGCATCGATCCAGCAGCGCGCCCGCACCGCATACCGGCGTGAGGCACGGGCGTGCGGCTCGGCGCCCTCCGTGGTCTCGACGTCAAGCGACCATCCGGATGCCGTGGCATGGATCCTCAGCGCCCGCGTTCGCAAGCGCAGGCATGCGCCGGCAACCGCTGCCTGTTCCGCCAGCATGCGGTCGAAGGCCGCACGGTCGACATGCCACCCGCATGCATGGACGAGTCCCATGTACGAATGCTGCTGGACGGGCTCGCCACTCCACTGGCTCCGGACGCCCCATGACGGGGCCGGGGCAAGCGCCTCGAACGCCGCGCAGCTGTCGAGCGCCTGCAAGCGTTGCCAGACGCCCGGGGCAAGCGACTCACCGATGCGCGGCCGGGAGAAGTCGCTACGCTCCAGCAATGCGACGGAGAGGCCCCGGCGCGCGAGCCGCAGCGCTGTGGCCGCGCCTGCCGGCCCCGCACCGACGACCACTGCATCCCAGGGCCGCTTGCGATCATCCGGGTCCATGGCCTATCCCTTGCCCTCGCCCGGGACCCGTGAGCCGCGGCAGTAGGCCGCCAGACACTTGCGTACCGCGGCCAGGTCGAAGCCGGCTTCGTGCAGGCGCTTTTCCAGCTCCGGACTGATACTGCCCTCCCGTCTGGACAGCAGGCACGCCATCAGTGCGCACAGTCGCTGGTCGCGCTCGCGCAGCGTGTCCAGCAGCTCGCGTACGCCCGGACCCATGCCATCGTTCGCGTCGCGGTCGCCGCCTCTCCAGACCACCGCCGTGAGGCTGCGCTCACGCGTGAATGGATGGCCATCGGGGCCCTTGCCGCTGGCGCGCACGCGCACGGGCCAGGTCCCCGCCGTCCCGGCAACGAACTGCCCGTGATATCCATCGCCGGCGTCGGTGCGCTCAAGAGGCACGCGACGCTCGACACCACCGGGCGTGTGCACCTCCGCCCATACCTCCGCATCATCGTCGAGCGGAATGCCCGCACGGGTGAGCGTGGCACGCAGGTCGATACGCGCCCCCGGTGCATGGCCCGACTGCTCGATATCCGCGCGAAGCGACACGCTGGACCAGGCATGCACGATGACGCTGTATGGCACCCCATGACGTTGCGGTGCATCCACCGCACCCTCGTGTGTCCTGTCGCGCTCCGCAGGCGCCGCCGCCGCGATGGCGTCGGGGGCATTCGCTTCCATTGCCAGCCGGTACCGCCGGGCCCGCTCGTCGTAATCGGCCATGTCCGGCCGCGATCGCGCGGCTTGCGGCCTCGCGTGCATGCCGTGCAGGAGCTCCGCATGGATACCGTCCTCATGGGTGCGATCGGGCTTGAGCTGGGGGCGGCCCAGCGCGAGCAGCACGTGCCAGGTGCCTTCGTGGTCATAGCGTCCTGCGAGAAGCTGGGTCGGCAGCGTCAGGCGATAGTGCGCGGCATCGCGGCCGAGCGAGAAGCGCATCGCCGGTTCCTGGACGGCCCGCCAGGGCTCGATGATCTGGCCGGTCGGCGTCTGCAGGCGGAAATCGATTGTTTCCACGCCCGGACTCAGCAGGATCACGTCGACGCCCGAGTCGGCCCCGCTCAGGCGAAACGGAATGCGGTGCACCGCACCCTTGTGCAATCGCCCGTCGGGGTCCAGCACGACCTCCGCGTTCGAAACGCCGGCCAGCACTTGCAGGAAGTACTTCTGGAGGCGGAAGCGGTTATCCGTGTCGATCGCACCGGTCACCAGCAGGTGGCCGCCGGTGTTGCCCGACACGTTCTGGAGCGCCGCGGCGCTGGTGTTCTGCGGGGTTCCCAGTCCGATCGCGTAGGTGGTCTGGTCGATGTCCGCGGCGACGTCGGCAATGTAGCGACTGCTGTTCTCCTTGCCGTCGGTCAGGACCACCAGGGCCTCGGTGTCGTAGGTACCGCTGGCGGCATCCAGCAACAGGCGTCCCTCGTGCAGGCCGTCACCGATGGAGGTCGCGCCCGCCGGATCGAACGCGTTGCCGCGGATGGCATCGATGACAGCACTGCGGTGGCTGTCCGAGAGCCCACCGCTGCCCAGCATGCCCACCGGCTCCACCGGCTGGGCGTCGTGGTCGTATCGCACCAGCCCCACTCCGTCGCCTTCGAGCATCAGGTCGACGAAGGTCTCGGCCGCCTGCTGCAGGGAGGCATGCTTGCTGGTGCCGTCGCCGCGATCTTCCGCCATGCTGCCCGATCGATCCAGCACCAGCGCCACGCCAGCGGTCTTCCGGGCGATGGTGTTCGCGTCCACCGTGATGTCCCAGGTCTGTCCGCTGCCGGGCTCGCGGACGGTGAGCACCTGCGTGGGAAGGCTGCTGTTGAGGGCGCCGGTGCGGTAGATCAGCCACAGGCGCGCAGTCGCCACGCCCGAACCCGACGTCGCCGGCACGCTGACGCTCGTGTTGTAGGGGATCAGCTGTGGATGGGCAGGCGCACCGCCGGGCGCGTATTCCAGGGTGACCGCGGCGCTGGGGGAGATCACTTCGAAGGTGATCGCCAGCGCCATTTCCCGCACCATGCCCATCGGTCCCTGCGGTACGTCGATGAAGTCGAGCGTCGGCGTCAGCAGATGGATGCTGGCAGTGTCGCAACGCTCCACCTCCGCGTGGCTGTCGCCCTGCTCCACCACGAAGCCGAGGCTGTGCCACCTGTCGACCATGTCCATGTAATTGCCGATGCCACGCGTCCAGCTCTCGCGCGACGCCGCACCTGCCGGGAACACGCTTCCGGGCCGGGGCACGGGCCACCAGCTGTCGGAGCAGGCATAGAAATCCGCCTGCCAGGGCAGCGCCATCGAAGCACTGATCGTCCCCGGCAGCACCGAGCCGTGATCGATGCGGAAGGCACTGCTGTAGTTCGCGGGGTCCAGGATCGGCCGCTCCGACGGCACCTTGCCGCCTGCTTCGATGCCGGGGAAGAACGACGCGCCCACGCACGCATCCAGCGCGGCACGGTCCATGCCCGAGGGTGTCACCACCGATTCGGCCACCGGCGGACCGACCCAGTCGTTCGTGTAGTTGTCGTCCTTCCACCGCTCCATGTGCGCCCGCTGTATCGGCGTGATGTCGCGATCACTGCCGGCAAGCTGGGGCATGTCGCCCGGCGACAGGCGGCTGAAGATGGCCTGTCGAAGCGGGGCCGAGGTGACCGGCTCGCTCCAGGCATGCACGTGGGTGTTCTTGACCCACTCGATGTCGCGGGTCCGCTGCAGGAGGGGATGCACGTCGCGTGTGTACGACGTGCTCGCCGGCGCGGGCGCGAGGCCGGCATCGACCATTGCCTGCAGCAGGCGGTCGTACAGGGTGGTGATGCTGTCCTGGTGCGGCGCGAACTTGGGCGGCGCCACGATGACCCAGGCCCCCTCGACCGCGGGCGTGCTGTTGTCGGAACGCAGCCGGATGGTGGCACTGACGGCGCCATCGGCGATGTCGTCGTACCAGCCCGGGTTTCCCCAGAAGTTCGCGATGCCGTTTCCCGCCGGGGAGGCCGCGCGACCGCTGCCGCCGAGCACCAGCAGTCGATTGGCCGTATCGGTGCGCATTTCGCCCAACGGCACGCTGGTGGTCGCGGTGCCGCTGAAACGTATGCTGCCGCCGTCGAAGCTGCGTGCCTGGTTGGGACCGTCCGTCGAGCGCGGTCCCGGGTCGATCACCAGATCCCCGGCAGGCTCGCTGTTGCCGCGGCCGGGGAAACCTGCCTTCCGGTTCGCGACATGGACCCGCCACTCGATCTCCGCCTCCGCATCGGTGATTTCCGCCACGGTGTCGTCGTCGTGGTGGGCGAAGATACGGAACCGGGCGGCCTGCCGCTTGACGCGGCACTCCGCGTCCTTGAAACCGCCGTTCGGCTCGGGCCGTTCGCCGGAACGCTCGGGGCCGATGAAGAATTCGTCGGGGCTGTTGCCCAGCCGGGCAATGCCGATGGCCGGGTGGATCCTGTACACGGTCGCCATGGAACACTCCTTTGCTTGCGGCCCGCGACGCTGCCCCGCGCCGGGGTGGAACCCGAAATGGCCCGGGTGGAGACACACCGCGTCGATCGCGCGGCCGGCCTGCACACCCGGGGTCTGGATCCCTGTCCCTGTTCTTCAACCCGGCCAACGCAACGCAGCGGCGAGGAAGGCCAAGCCGCGTCATACGCCAGGTGAATAAATCCATCAGGAATCCGACTTTCCCTTTACCCGCCGGGTCTGCCACAGTGCAGGGGCGTAGTGCGGGCACGGCACATCCCGTGCGCTGCCCAAGCGACACGCATCAATCATGCAGATACAGGGATCGCAAGGGAGTCTGCCCATGGAAGGACCATATTCGCCCGTCGGATCGAGGCGAGGGCTCTCGCCCCGTTGCTCCGCACCCCGCATGACCGCCTGACGTCACCCTCCCACCGCACTCTCCCCCGATGCGGTGGCCTTGGCAGGCGCATGCGGCTCCAACGGGTCACCACCCGCCCCTATCGCGTTCCCTGCTCTTTCCGTTCGCCCCGGACCCGGGACGAACGCGTTCCCGACTGAGCCGCAGCGATGCGGCTCTTCCTTTTTATCCGCGCCCTGTCCCGGTCAGGCGAAGGGATCCTGCAGGACCATCGTGTGGGCGCGGTCCGGACCGGTGGACACGATCGCCAGCGGACAACCCGCCAGCTCTTCCAGCGCACGCAGGTAAGCACGGGCCGCCGCGGGGAGCTGGTCCCATTCGGTGATGCCGTGGGTGTTCTCTTCCCAGCCGGGGAACTCCAGGTACACCGGGGTGCATTCTTCCCAGCCGGCCGCGTCGAGCGGTGCGTACTCGGTGCGCTTGCCCCGGTACTCGTAGGCGATGCAGATCTTGAGCGACTCCATGCCGTCGAGCACGTCGAGCTTCGTGATGCACAGGCCGGTGATGCCGTTGATCGCGACCGCACGCTTGAGCGCGACGATGTCGATCCAGCCGCAACGGCGCGGTCGGCCGGTGGTCGCACCGTATTCCTGTCCGCGATCGCGGATGCCCTGGCCGATCTCGTCGTGCAGTTCGGTCGGGAACGGACCGCCACCCACGCGGGTGGCGTAGGCCTTGCAGATGCCCAGCACGTAGTCGATCGCGTCGGCGCCCACGCCCGCGCCGGCCAGCGCGCCGCCCACGGTGGTGTTGGACGAGGTCACGTAGGGGTAGGTGCCGTGGTCGATATCGAGCAGGGAGCCCTGCGCGCCCTCGAAGAGCACGCGCTTGCCCTGCTTGCGCAGGTCGTGGAGGATCCCGGCGACGTCCGATTTCATCGGCTGCACGTACTCGCCGAACTCGAGCGCCTCGTCGAGGGTCTTCTGGTAGTCGACCGCGTCGACGCCGAGGTACTTCGTCAGCACGAAGTTGTGGTAATCCAGTGCCGTGCGCAGCTTCTCGGCCAGCTGGTCGGGGTAGTGCAGGTCAGCCACGCGGATGCCGCGACGCGCCACCTTGTCCTCGTAGGCCGGACCGATGCCACGGCCGGTGGTGCCGATGGCCTTGCCGCCGGCGGCCTTTTCGCGCGCCTGGTCCAAGGCGATGTGGTACGGCATGATCAACGGCGTCGCCGGGCTGATCTTCAGCCGCGAGCGCACGTCCACGCCGGTCGCCTCGAGCTCGTCGATTTCCTTGCGCAGCGCCGCCGGGCTCAGCACCACGCCATTGCCGATCAGGCACAGCGCGCCTTCGCGCAGGATGCCCGAGGGAATCAGGTGCAGGACGGTCTTCTTGCCGTTGATGACCAGGGTATGGCCGGCATTGTGGCCCCCCTGGAAGCGGACGACGGCCCCGATTTCCTCGGTCAGCAGATCGACGATCTTGCCTTTGCCTTCATCGCCCCACTGGGCACCGAGAACGACGACTGACTGACCCATGACGGTTGTACTCCGCAGATGTTGGGGGTAGCCGCGCCAACACGCGGCCAAGCGCCGATCCACCACGGGGGCGGACACGGAAAAAGCCGGCGGGCGGCTCACATCGGAGCAGGCCCGTCCGGCTTTTGTGCATTATCCGGGTTTCGAGGGCGGGAGGCCAGTGGCCCGGGGAGCGCCGCGCCCAGGACGATTCAGCCAATGGCGGGTTCGGCGCCCGCGCGGATCCACCACAGCGCGAGCAGGCCGGCTCCGACGCATGCCGCGCCGATCAGGCGCAGCTGGCGATCCGGCAGGGCCTGCAGTTGCTCGGCCGCCTGCTTCCAGCCCCGCGGCGCGGCGAACAGGAGCAGGCCTTCGAGCACGGCCACCAGGCACAGGGCTGAGAGCAGTTCCGTCATCAGTGACCGCGCGGCCGACCGGGGCTTCGCACTCGGCTCAGCGGTCGTCCTCGAGGTACTGGAGGAACGGGTCGTCCTGGTCGAGCACCATCAGTGCCTCGCCGTCCGCGAAGGCATGCCGGTAGGCTTCCAGGCTGCGCTGGAATGCATAGAACGCAGGGTCCTTGTTGGCGGCGACCGCATACGTCTGGGTCGCCTCGGCATCGCCCTGGCCCCGCAGGCGCTGGGCATCACGCTCGGCTTCGGCCAGGATCACGGTCCGCTCGCGGTCGGCCTCGGCCCGGATCTCCAGCGCCTGTTCCTCGCCCTCGGCGCGCAGCGCGCTGGCGACCTGTCGGCGCTGTGCGCTCATGCGGGCGTATACGTTGGTGATGACCTCGCTGTCGGTGGGCAGGTCGATCTGCTTGATGCGCAGGTCGACGATCTTCACCCCAAGGGTGGCCGCACCCACGTTGATCTTGTCCAGCTGCGCCTCGATGATTTCCGAGCGGTCCCCGGACACCACCGCCTGCAGCGTGCGGGCGTTGATCTCGTTGCGCAGCGAATCCTTGACGATCGGCACCAGGCGCGCCACGGCGACGCTCTCGTCGCCGCCGGTCGCACGGAAGAATGCGGTGGCGTCGTCGATCAGGCCGAGCGAGAAGAAGTCGACGGCCACGTCCTTCCGTTCGGAGGTCAGGTAACGCTCGGGCGAGGCATCGAGCACCTGCAGGCGGCGGTCGAACACCATCGCGTTCTCGACCAGCGGCACCTTGAAGTGCAGACCCGGCCCCAGGTCGGCACGCGAAACGCGGCCGAGGTTCAGGACCAGGGCGGTCTCGCCTTCCTTGACGATGAAGACCGACCCCAGCAGGCCGAACAGGGCCAGTACGATCACGGCGATCCAGATGGGCGCTTTCATCAACGGCCCTCCTCTCGGCCAGTGGGACGGGACTCGCGACTGGTGCGCGAGCCGCGGCCGGTGGATTCCGGCGTGCTGACGACGGGCGCGAGCGCTTCGGGGGACACCGGGGGCGTGCTGCCCGTGCCTGCGCTGCCGCGCATCGGGGTGTATATCAGCTGCCGGGAATCGCCGCCGATGATCTTCTGGTTCTGCCCCAGCACCTGCTGGACCGTTTCCAGCCACAGGCGCTTGCGGGTAACCTCCGGCGCGCGGGCGTACTCGTCGACCAGCAGGGAGAAGCGCTCGGCATCACCCTCGGCACGCGCGACCGTGGCGGTCTTGTAGCCCTCCGCGGCGGTCCGGACCTGCGCCGCCTTGCCGCGGGCCTCGGGTACCACCTTCGCGGCATAGGCACGTGCCTCGCTGATCAGGCGCTCGCGCTCCTGCTGGGCGCTGTTGACATCGTCGAACGCGGGCTTGACCTGTTCCGGTGGACGTGCGTTGGGCAGGTTGAGCTCGGTCACCAGCAGCCCGGTACGGTAGGCATCCAACGACGCCTGCAACTGCTCGCGCGAGGACACCGCCAACGCGTTGCGCGCGCCCAGCACCGTGTCGAGCGTGGACCGGCCGACCTGTTCGCGCATGGTACTGAGGGCCGCCTGGCGCAGCACTTCGTCCGCATCGCGGGTGCCGAACTTGTACAGCCTCGGATCGCTGACCTGGTACTGCACGTTGATCTCGACGTGGACGATGTTCTCGTCGCTGGTCAGGACCGGCACGTTGTTGGTCATGGTGCGGATCCGGGTGGCGTCCACCTTCTCCACCGTTTCGATCGGCCATGGCAGCTTCAGGCTCGGACCCGGCTGCAGGACGCGGGAGAACTGGCCGAAGCGGAGCACGACGCCGCGCTGGGTCTCCGCGATCAGCACGAAGCAGTTGAACACCAACCACAGGCCGAACAGCAGCAGGAGCCAGCGGCCGATGCCACCGGCGCCGCCGCCGCCGAAGAGGTTGCGGATCGCATCGAGGACCGCGTCGAAGCCCCCGCCCGAGGGTGAACGCGTCGGGCGGTTGCCGGAATTGTTGCTGCCGGGGGTGTTCCAGGCCATGCCTGCTCCAGTTGGTGGATCGTGGCCGGGCGCGGGAGGGCCCGGCGTTCGGCATCGCTCGATTCTAGGTGGGGGCCGGGTGCCGCTCAAGCAAGGGGCAGCACCGGCCTGGTGGGCTCAGGCCCAGTCTTCCGTTTCGTCGCCGGCAACGCCGGCCGCCTCCACCAGCGGACGCAACCATTCTCCATGGGGCTGCGCGAATGCCCTTTGCAGGTCACTGATCGCGATGTCGACGTCGATCTCCCAGCCCTGTTCGTCCGCCACCTCGGTGCGGACGGCGCCCAGCTCGTGCAGGCGGGCGCGCAGGCGCGCGGCCTCCGGCGGCACCCTTACCCGGCCCACGACGTGGCGCAGCTCGAGCGCCTCCGCCAGCACTTCGCGCAGCAGGTCCATACCCTGCCCGTCTCGGGCCGACAGCCATGCCCGGACACGTCCCTGCGCGGGCCGGTCGATACGAGGCGCAAACACCTCGACCTGTCCGGGTTCACCCTCGGCGGCGACGTCGAGACGATCGATCTTGTTGAACACGAGCACCTGCGGCAGGTCGCCCGCCCCGACCTCGGCCAGGACCTGGTCCACCTGCGCGATGCGCTCGTGCCGGGCCGGATCGGCCGCATCCACGACATGCAGCAGGAGGTCGGCCTCGCGTGCTTCCGACAAGGTGGAGCGGAACGCAGCGACCAGCTCATGCGGCAGGTCCCGTACGAAGCCCACCGTGTCGGCCAGTACCACGCTCCCCCCGGACAACTCGAGGCGACGCACGGTCGGGTCGAGGGTGGCGAACAGACGGTCGTCGGCATAGGCCTCCGCACCGGTCAAGGCATTGAACAGCGTCGACTTGCCCGCGTTGGTGTAGCCCACCAGGGCAACGCGCGGAAGTTCGCTGCGCACCCGGGCGCGGCGCATCTGGGCCCGTTGGACGTCCACTTTCTCCAGGCGCTTCTGCAGGATGTCAACGCGCTTCTGGAGCAACCGGCGATCGGTCTCCAGCTGGGTTTCACCGGGGCCTCGAAGACCGATGGAACCGCCGCGCTGGCGCTCCAGGTGGGTCCAGCCGCGCACCAGGCGCGTCGCGAGATGGCGCAATTGCGCCAGTTCCACCTGCAGCTTGCCTTCGTGGCTTTGCGCCCGCTGGGCGAAGATGTCGAGGATCAGGCCGGTCCGGTCGACGACACGACGCTGCAGCGCGCGCTCGAGGTTGCGCTCCTGCACCGGGCTCAAGGGATGATTGACCAGCACGAGGTCGGCTCCGCTGGCATCCGCCGCGGCGCGCACTTCCTCCAGCTTGCCACTGCCGATCAGCGTGGCGGGGTTCGGACGGTCGATGCGCGCCGTCACCAACGCCGCGACGCTGGCGCCGGCGGAACGGGCCAGGTCCGCGAATTCTTCCAGCAGCTCCTCGTCCGGCGGGCCACCGGCATGGGGCTGGATCAGCAGCGCATGCTCGCCCTTGCGGGATCGTTCAAACACGCGCGTTCATCGCTCCGTCCGGCAACTCAGTCATCGACCTCGTCATCGCCGCCAGCGCTGCCACCCTCGCCCTGTCCGGTCTGGATGTAACCGCCACCCGGACCCACGCGCACGTTGCGCGCAGGCACCACGGTGGAGATCGCATGCTTGTAGACCATCTGGCTGACGGTGTTGCGCAACAGCACGACGAACTGGTCGAAGGATTCAATGGTGCCCTGCAGCTTGATGCCGTTCACCAGGTAAACCGAAACCGGCACGCGCTCGCGCCGAAGTGCATTCAGGAATGGATCCTGCAAGGATTGTCCCTTGGACATCAAATTTTCCCCGATCGCGTTCTAGTTATAAGGAGGGCCCGACTGGAAGGACCCACCGCCATCACTCCCCATGGCAGCGGCCGGCTGATGGTAGCGCAAGTTTGCACCCTCGCGGGCGGGCGCGCTTGGCAGATTCCGGCGAGCCTTCAGCCGGCACCGGGCATGAACAGGACCCGCGCGGCCTTGAGGCGGTCCCGGTCGCCTTCCGGGTCGAACCAGCGCGCATCGAGCTGCCCACGCAGCCAGGTGATCTGGCGTTTCGCCAGTTGCCGGGTGGCGAATATGCCGCGATCGCGGAAGGCGGCGGCGTCACCTGTGCCGTCCAGGTATTCCCAGGCCTGCCGGTAGCCGACGGCCCTCAGCGCCGGCAGGTCCAGCGGCGCGACATGGCACTCCAGGTCCGGTAACGCCCGCAGCGCACGCACCTCGTCGAGGAAGCCCGCGGCAAGCATCGCATCGAACCGCCGTGCAATCCGCGCATGCAGGGTGCCGCGGTCCCGGGGACACAGCACCAGCTTGAGTACGCGATACGGCAGCCGGGCCGGACGCTCGGCCTGCCAGTCACTGATGCGGCGCCCGCTCAGGCGCCATACCTCAAGCGCACGCTGGATGCGCTGGGCATCCGTGGCATGGATGCGGGCGGCCGCCTTCGGATCGATCTGGCCCAACGCCGCATGCAAGGCCGGCCAACCGCGCTCGGCCGCTTCAGCCTCGATCGCGAGGCGGGTGGCCGGATCGGCCTCGGGCATCGGCGACAGGCCCCGCAATAGCGCATGGAAGTACAGGCCCGTGCCACCGGCCAGGATCGGGACGCGCCCGCGTGCATGGATGTCGTCCATTGCCCGGCGCGCATCCGCCGCGAACTCCGCTGCCGAGTACGGTTGCCAGGGCTCGCGCAGGTCGAGCATGTGGTGGGGAACGCCCCGGCGCTCCTCCTCACTGGGCTTGGCCGACCCGATGTCGAGGCGTCGATAGACCAGCGCCGAATCGACGCTGACCACCTCTCCTCCCAGGCGTTCGGCCCAGTCGACCGCCAGCGCGGTCTTGCCCGAGGCCGTCGGGCCCATCAGGCAGATGGCCGGTGGCCGGGCGTCGCCGCGCGAAGTCCCGGCCACCATGGCGGATGCCAGCCGTCAGTACCCGGTTTCGTGCAGCGAGGCACGGACCTGCTGGTGGGTGGCCTTCATCTCGTCCGAAGGGCCCGTGCGATCGAGCAGGCTGACGATCACGATGCCCAGGGTCGCCACGATGAAGCCCGGCACCATCTCGTAAAGCCCGGAGCCGTACTGCTGTACGGCAATCTGCTTCCACGCGATGACCGTGCCCGCGCCCAGCACGATGCCGGCAAGCGCACCGTTGCGGGTCATGCGTTCCCAGAACAGGGAAAACAGCACCACCGGCCCGAATGCAGCACCGAACCCGGCCCAGGCGTAACTGACCAGGCCCAGCACGCGGCTGTCCGGATCGCGGGCCAGCCACAACGCGAGCAGGGCGATCAGTCCTACCGAAATGCGCCCCACCCAGACCAGCTCGCGCTGGCTCGCGGCCTTGCGGATGAACCCGCGGTAGAAGTCCTCGGTCATCACGCTGGAGCACACCAGCAACTGGCACGACAGCGTGCTCATCACTGCGGCGAGGATCGCGGAAAGCAGCACTCCGGCCACCCACGGGTTGAACAGCAGGTTGGCCAGTTCGATGAAGACCCGCTCGGAGTTCTCGTTCACCCCCGCGGCCTGCCCGGGGTTGGCGGCGAAGTAGGCGATTGCGAAGAAGCCCACCGCCAGCGAGCCGGCCAGGCACAGGATCATCCACGCCATGCCGATGCGGCGGGCGGCGGGGATGGTGCGGACGCTGTCGGCCGCCATGAAGCGCGCCAGGATGTGCGGCTGGCCGAAGTAGCCCAGGCCCCAGGCCAGCAGCGAGACGATGCCGATGAAGCCCAGCTCGCCGCCGCGGAACCAGTCAAGGTTGCCCGGGTCGGCCTGCCGGATCAGGGCCATGCTGGCCTCGTAGCCCCCGCTGGTCATGATCACGATCACCGGCGTCAGCAGCAAGGCGAAGAACATCAACGTCGCCTGCAGGGTGTCGGTCCAGCTGACCGCCAGGAATCCGCCGATCAACGTGTACAGGATGGTGGCACCCGCCCCCCACCACAGGGCCTGGTTGTAGGGCAGCCCGAAGACGGACTCGAACAGGCGCGCACCGGCGACCACGCCCGAGGCGCAGTAGACCGCGAAGAACACCAGGATCACCAGCGCCGACAGGACGCGCAGGATGCGGTCACGGTCCTGGAAGCGATGGGTGAAATAGTCGGGGATCGTCAGTGCGTTGCCGGTCCGCTCGGTGTAGACGCGCAAGGGTCCGGCGATGTACTTCCAGTTGATCCAGGCCCCCAGCACCAGGCCAAACGCGATCCAGCCTTCCGAGACCCCGCCCAGGTACATCGCGCCGGGCAGGCCCATCAGCAGCCAGCCGCTCATGTCGGAGGCGCCGGCCGCGAGTGCGACCACGAAGGGACCGAGCGAACGGCCGCCCAGGATGTAATCGTCGAAATTCTTGGTCGACTTCCACGCGACGAGGCCGATCAGGACGACGGCGGCGAGGTAGATCGAGAACGTAACCAGAAGCGGCGTGCTGGCTGTCATAGGCAACAGGTTCCCCCGTGACTTGAAGCGAATGGGCGCCGCCCCGGGCGACGCGCGAATGGGCCAGCCTAACGCAGATGCGGATTTCGTTCAGCCCGGGTTGTTCACAGACCCTGTGGACAAGCGCACGTACGAACCTGTGGACAACACCGCGATACGCCGCAGCCACGCGGCCCACGGCCTGTATGGCGAATTTTTGACCACCCGTTCATGCACCTGACTGCCGCATCCGGAGACAGGATCGAACGTGGGATGTCAATCCTCGTCGGGCCACGCGGGCATCGCCGCCCGACCCGACGCGCGGGGTGTGGGAACGGCATCGACCGCCGCCCATACCTTCAGCGCATCGACCGTCGCGGCGACGTCGTGCACGCGCACGATGCGCGCACCGCGTTGCGCGGCAACCAGGTGCGCCGCCACTGAGCCGTACACGCGGTCGCGTGCCACCTCGCGACCGGTCAGGTCGCCGATCGCGCGCTTGCGGGACAGGCCGGCCAGGACCGGAACCCCCAGCTCGCCGAAGCGCTCCAGTCCTGCCAGCAGGGCAAGGTTGTGCTCGAGCGTCTTGCCGAAGCCGAAGCCCGGGTCGACGACGATGCGCTTTTTGTCGATGCCAGCCATCTCGGCCGCGAAGATCCGCTCGGCGAGGAACCGGTGGACCTGGGCCACGACGTCGTCGTAGTCGGGCGCGGACTGCATCGACCGTGGGTCGCCCTGCATGTGCATCAACACCACCGGGACGCCGACCGCCGCCGCGGTCTCGAGCGCACCCTCGCGGCGCAGCGCGTACACGTCATTGATCATCCCGGCGCCGGCAGCCACCGCCGCTTCCATCACTTCGGGCTTGGAGGTGTCGATCGACAAGGGCACGTCGACCTGCGCCGCCAGCGCTTCGATCACCGGGACAACGCGCGCCAGTTCCTCGTCGAGCGATACGTCCGCGGCACCGGGCCGCGTCGACTCCCCGCCGATGTCGAGCAGGTCAGCGCCCTCCTCCACCAGCCGCAGCGCGTGTGCCACCGCCGCGTCGGTCGTCGCATGTTCGCCACCATCGGAGAACGAATCGGGCGTGACGTTGACGATGCCCATGACGCGGGGACGATCGAGTTCAAGGACGCGGCCCTTGCAGTCGAGACGTGGCGACAGGTCGAACATGGAGCCATCCGGTTCAAGAGGATGCCCGCATCATGCCAGCCCGCGCTCCACGCCGGCGTGTTTCGAAGCGCAAACGAAAAAGGCCGGGAGCTCAGCCTCCCGGCCCTTCGTTTTCCGTGCCGGCTGGATCAGGTCTGCGCGGCAGGCCCGACCACCGCGCCGGGCGGCGTCGGATCGGCATCGTCCTTGTTCACGCGACCGGACTTGACCCAGTCCTTCGGCGGGCCCGGCTCGCGGCCGGCCATGATCTCGTCGATCTGGTGCGCGTCGATGGTCTCGTATTGCAGCAGCGCCTCGGCCATCACGTGCAGCTTGTCCAGGTTGTCCTGGAGGATGCGTGTGCTCTCGCCGTACGCCTTGTCGAGGATGCCCCGGACCACGGTGTCGATCTTGCGCGCAGTCTCGTCCGATACGTTCTTGTGCTGCGTGACCGAACGGCCGAGGAATACCTCGTCCTCGTCCTCGCTGTAGGCGATCGGCCCCATCTCGTCGGACAAGCCCCACTTGGTGACCATGTTGCGGGCCATCTTGGTCGCACGCTCGATGTCGTTGGACGCACCGGTGGTGACCTTGTCCGCCCCGAAGATGAGCTCTTCGGCCACGCGTCCGCCGTACAGCGAACACAGCTGCGATTCGATCGCGACGCGGTTCATCGAGTACTTGTCGCCTTCCGGCAGATACATCGTCACGCCCAGCGCACGGCCGCGCGGAATGATCGTGACCTTGTAGACCGGATCGTGCTCCGGCACGACGCGACCGACGATGGCATGACCGGCCTCGTGGTAGGCGGTGAGCTTCTTCTCGTCCTCGCTCATCGCCATCGAGCGGCGCTCGGCACCCATCAGGATCTTGTCGCGCGCCTTGTCGAAGAACTCCATGCGGACCTCGCGCGCGTTCTCGCGCGCGGCGAACAGCGCCGCCTCGTTGCAGAGGTTGGCCAGGTCGGCACCGGAGAAGCCCGGCGTGCCGCGCGCGATGGTCATCGGGTCGACGTCGTCGGCGATCGGCAGCTTGCGCATGTGCACGCGCAGGATCTGTTCGCGGCCCTTGACGTCGGGCAGGCCGACCACGACCTGGCGGTCGAACCGGCCCGGGCGCAGCAGCGCCGGGTCAAGCACGTCCGGACGGTTGGTCGCGGCGATCACGATCACGCCCTCGCCACCCTCGAAGCCGTCCATCTCGACCAGCAGCTGGTTGAGGGTCTGCTCGCGCTCGTCGTGTCCGCCGCCGAGGCCGGCGCCGCGATGGCGGCCGACCGCGTCGATCTCGTCGATGAAGATGATGCACGGCGCGTGCTTCTTCGCCTGCTCGAACATGTCGCGCACGCGGCTGGCGCCGACGCCGACGAACATCTCGACGAAGTCGGAACCGGAAATGCTGAAGAACGGCACCTTGGCCTCGCCGGCGATCGCGCGGGCCAGCAGGGTCTTGCCGGTGCCGGGCGGGCCGACCATCAGCACGCCGCGCGGGATCTTGCCGCCGAGTTTCTGGAAACGGGAGGGGTCACGCAGGAACTCGACCAGCTCGCCGACTTCCTCCTTGGCCTCGTCGCAACCGGCGACATCGGTGAAATTCACCTTGACCTCGTTCTCGCCCTGCATCTTGGCGCGCGACTTGCCGAAGCTCATCGCACCCTTTCCACCGCCCTGCTGCATCTGGCGCATGAAATAGATCCAGATGCCGATGAACAGCAGCCAGGGCAACAGCTGTACCACGATGTACACCAGCGACGGCCCGGTCTCCGGCGGCACCTGCTCGATGGCCACGTTGTGGTCGAGGAGGTCGTTCACCAGGTCCTTGTCGCCCGGGCTGTGCGTGGTGAAGCTGCTGCCGTCCTTGCGTTCACCGGTGATGGTGGTGCGGTCCTCGGCGATCTTGACCTTGGCCACGCGGTCGTTCTGCACCTGGTGGACGAACTGGTCGTACGCGAGGTTCTCCGTCGCCGCCGTGCGTGGGCCGAATGCCTGGAACACCACCATCAACACGATGGCGACGATCACCCAGAGCAGCAGATTCTTGGCCAAGTCGTTCATTCATCCACCTGTATCCGCCCCGTTCAGCGGGCCGGTCTGGAAATCATGGGCCGCCTGTCCAGCCGGCGCCCCCACCTTACTTCATCGCTGCCCGCCTGCCCCGTGCCAATGCATAGACTTCCGGCGAACGCTTGCGGGAGGCCTCCGGCTTGCGGATGACCACCTTGTCGTAACGACGACGCAGCTCACGAACGTACTCGTCGAAGCCGACGCCGTGGAAGAGCTTGATCAGGAAGTCGCCGCCCACCTTCAGGTGGCGGTCAGCGAAATCCATCGCCAGCTCGGACAGATACATCGCACGCGGCATGTCGACCGCGTCCACACCGCTCTTATTGGGGGCCATATCGGACAGCACAAGGTCCACCGGCTGGCCATTGAGCGAGGCTTCCAGGCCAGCCAGCACTTCGTCTTCCCTGAAATCGCCCTGCAGGAACTCCACGCCGGCCAGCGGCGGCATGTCCAGGATGTCGAGCGCGATCACCCGGCCAGGCCGGCTGGCGTCCATGCGGTCCATCTCCTGCCGGACCCACTGCGACCAGCCGCCGGGGGCCGCGCCCAGGTCGACCACGGTCATGCCCGGCTTGAGCAACCGGTCGCGGGCGACCAGCTCCTCCAGCTTGTAGGCGGCGCGCGAGCGCATGCCCTCGGCCTGCGCCTTCTTCACGAAGGGGTCGGAGAAGTGTTCCTTGAGCCAGCGCTGGCTGCTCTTGCTGCGGGTGGCCATGGGCGCGGGGGAGCCCTGTCCTTTCGGTCTGGATATCGGGCGACATGATACCCTGATCGCCCTTGGACGCCCCTTCACGTGACCCCCATGCCGACCCCGTTGACCGCCGCCCAGACCCGTTTCCTGCGCGGCCAGGCCCACGACCTGAAGGCGATGTTGCAGGTCGGTGGAAAGGGCATCACCGATGCGGTCGTGGCCGAGGTCGCGAACGCACTCGAACACCACGAACTGATCAAGGTGAAGGTCGCCGCCGAGGACCGCGAGCAGCGTGCGGAGATGATCGACACGCTGGCGGAGCGCACCGGCGCGGCGCTGGTGCAGAAGATCGGCCATACCGCGGTGCTGTACCGGCAGAGCAGCGAGAAGCGCCAGATCGTGTTGCCCCGTCCCTGAAGCGCCGCCTGCAATGCCGCTCAACCTGGAACTGCCCGATCACGAGTTCACCCTCCGGGGCGCCGACGGCGCCCAGGCGCGGGTCAACGACCGGATCCTGGGGGCGAGTTTCATCATCGCGCCCGACCGTCTGGTCGAGGACTGGCCCGTGACCGTGGCCGCGGCGCTGCGCGCGCACGACCTGGCCCCCCTGCTGGCGCTGGACCCGGAAGTGGTCATCCTCGGCACCGGCGCGACCCAGGTGTTTCCCCCTGCCGAGACCATGGCGACCTGCATGACCCGCGGGATCGGCCTCGAAGCGATGCGCAACGACGCCGCCGCGCGCACGTTCAGCGTGCTGGCCGGCGAGGGGCGCCGGGTGGTGGCGGGCTTCATCCTGCCTGGATGACCCCGCCCGGCGGTGCGCGGCGTTCAGCGGCGCGGAAGGTAGGACATCGGGTCGACCGGTTTGCCGTTGTAGCGAATCTCGAAATGGAGCATGTCGCGGGACGCGCCGCTGCGGCCCATCTCCGCGATCTGCTGGCCCGCCTTCACCACGGCGCCTTCGTTGACCAGGCGACTCCGGTTGTGGCCGTACGCGGAGAGCCACTGGTCGTTGTGCTTGATGATGATGAGTTCACCGTAGCCGACCAGGCCCGAACCCGAATACACCACGACGCCGTCCCCGGCGGCCCGCACCGCGGCGCCACCACTGCCCGCGATGTCGATGCCCTGGCGGGTCGGATCACCGCTGGCGAACCGGCCGATCAACTCGCCTTCCGCCGGCCAGCGCCACGACAGGCCGCTGTCGACCGGTGCCGGCGGCGGGGTCGCGGGACGCGATGCAGCACCGGCGGTGGCGGTGGCCGGGCGTGAGCCGGGCGGACGCGTGGAGGCGGTCGTGGATGCGGTCGAGCCGCCACCTGGGTACAGGCGCAGCCGCTGGCCGGGATGGATCGTATAGGGGGCACTGATGCCGTTCCAGGCGGCCAGGTCCTTCAGGGTGATGCCGTTGTCGGTCGCGATGCGATAGAGATTGTCCCCTCGCCGTACGACGACGGTCGCGCCGGGCTTGGCCTGCGATGTCGTCACCGGTCCACCGGCGCTGCCACCTTCGCGCACCACGGAACTGGAGCACGCCGCGACGACCAGGGCCATCAGGCCGATTGCAAGGGTGCGGTAAAGCTGGCTCATACGCGTTGTCCCGGTCTCCGGATTGAATCGGGGGCGGCAACGGGGCGACCCCATCCCCTGTTCGACACGACGTCAGGCGCGCAGTTCCATCCAGGCGACCGCGACCAGTACCAGGACCGCCACGGCCCAGCCCAGGATCTCGATATAGCGCCGCAGCGTCTGTTCGAGCCGCGGACCACCCCAGGCCACCAGGCCGGCGACGAGAAAGAAGCGGATGCCGCGCCCGATCGTCGAACCCAGCACGAACGGTATCAGGCCGATGCCGGTCGCACCCGAAGCGATCGTGAACACCTTGTAGGGAATCGGCGTGAACGCCGCCACGAACACGATCCAGAACCCGTACTGTTCGAACAGCGCCTGCACGCGCGCGAACGGCGCGTCCCAGCCCAGCTTGAGCATCCAGGGCCAGATCGCATCGAGTGCGTAGTGTCCCAGTACATAGCCGAGCAGGCCACCGATCACCGAGGCAATCGTGCAGATGGCGGCCAGGCGCAGCCAGCGATGCGGCGTCGACAGGGTCATCGGTGCCAGCATCACGTCGGGCGGGATCGGGAAGAAGATCGATTCCGAGAGGCTCAGCGCAGCGAGGTAGCGCGGGGCATGGCGATGGCCCGCCCACACCAGGCAGCGGTCGTAGATGGGGCCGAACAGCTTCATCGCGTGGCGCTCCGTGCGTCGCCGGGATACGGGCGGGCGTTCGCCCGCCAGGAGAAGGAGCTCAATCGACCATCCCCGACAGCAGCGGCACGAACACCACCGGACCCAGGTCATGCGACTGCAAGCGTCCGTCGGGCTGCTTCTGCAACATCACCAGGGATTGCGACGTGGCGCCCCCCACCGGAGCCACGAGCACGCCACCGGTCGCCAGCTGGTGGCCCAGTGCATCGACCAGGGCCGGCGCCGCGGCGGTGACGAGGATCGCATCGAAGGGGCCGTTCTCCGGCCAGCCGATCCTGCCGTCGTCGTGCTTGCTGCGCACGTTCAGCCCCAGCGACCTGAAGCGCTTGCGGGCCACGCGCAGGAGCTCGCCGATGCGCTCCACGGTATGCACCTCGAGTCCCAGGGCGGCGAGGATCGCCGCCTGGTAGCCGGAACCCGTGCCGATCTCCAGCACGCGCCCGGGCGCCACGGACATGAGCGCCTCGGTCATGCGTGCCACCACCCAGGGCTGGGAAATGGTCTGGCCGTGGCCGATCGGCAGCGCCGTATCTTCGTAGGCACGCGTGGCCAGTGCCTCGTCCACGAACAGGTGCCGGGGAACGGTGCGGATTGCGTTGAGCACGCGCTCGTCGCGGATGCCTTCGTCCCGCAGCCGCTGCACGAGCCGGTCGCGCACGCGCTGGGAGGTCATGCCCGAGCCGATCGCTTCGGGCTGGAGGCGCATCCGCACGCTCACGCTTCCGCCCCCGTTCCACCCGTCGCGAGGGTGGTGCCCAGGCCGTCCACCCATTGCGCGACCTGGTCCAGGGCCTGGTAGCGGGTCAGGTCGACGAGGATCGGCGTGATCGCGATGTGGCCGGTCCGGAGCGCGTGGAAGTCGGTGCCCGGGCCCGCGTCCTGCTCCGGACCCGCCGCGCCGATCCACCACCAGCGACGGCCCCGCGGGTCGGTTTGCGGGACACAGGCTTCGGCCCGGTGCCGGTTGCCCAGGCGGGTCACCTCGAAGCCGCGGACGGCCTCCCAGGGCAGGTCCGGGACATTGACGTTGAGGATGGTATCGGCCGGGAGCGGATCCGAACCCAGGCGCGCGATGATCTCCGCCGCCGCCCGCGCCGCCGTCTCGAAGTGGCGTGGCGCATGATCGGCGCTGTTCAGCGACATCGCCACGGCGGGGAGACCGAGGAAGCGCCCCTCCATTGCCGCGGCGACGGTGCCGGAGTAGATGACGTCGTCCCCGAGGTTGGCGACGTTGTTGATGCCGGACACGACGATGTCCGGCTCCGTCTCGAGCATTCCCGTGATCGCGACGTGCACGCAGTCGGTCGGGGTGCCGTGGACGCGCCACGTGTGGTCGTCCAGCTGCACCACCCGGATCGGGGCGTCGAGGGTCAGCGAGTTGCTGGCGCCGGAGCGGTCGCGATCGGGCGCGACCATGAAGACCTCGTGGCCGGCGGCGCGCAACCCCCGCGCCAGGACCTGGATGCCGGGCGCGTCGACGCCGTCGTCGTTTGAAACCAGAACTCGCATGGACTCCCTTGCAACCGCCGGTCAGGCGGCACGGACATGGTGACCGGGGGTGGAAAGGCAGCGCATCGGGCGCGCCTCCCACAAGCGACCATGATAGCCGATGGACGCGGCCGGCCGCCGCTGCTTGAAGCGTCGTCGCAAGGCGGTACGCTCGTGGCATGAAGCGCTCCCGCCCGCCCGAACCCAAGCCGCCCGTCGACGGAGACGATCTCGCCTTGTTCAGGGATGCGGTCGGACCGGTCCGCGACCTCAAGCCGCGCAGTGAGCCGCCCGGACGCCCCAGGCCGAAACCCCGTGCGCGCATGGCCGAGCTGGACGAACTGGATGCCGCGGAGGCCTTCAAGCGCGGCGGCGACCTGCCGGTCCTCGACGCCGCGGCCACGCTGGCCTATCGCCGTGACCTGCTGCCCAGGGCGGTCTACCAGCGACTGAAGCGCGGTGAGCTTGCCCCGCAGGATGAGCTGGACCTGCATGGCCTCGATGCGCGCACCGCGGAACGCCAGCTGCGCGCCTTCATGGCGGATGCGCACCGCGACGGGCTGGGCTGCGTGCGGCTCATCCACGGCAAGGGCCGGCAGAGCGAGGGAGCGCCCGTTTTGAAGAACATGGTCGATCGCCTGCTGCGCCACCGCAGCGACGTCCTGGGCTTCCACTCCGCGCCGGCGGCGCAGGGAGGAACCGGCGCGGTGCTGGTGCTGCTGGCACCGCGCGCGCCGCGTTGAGCGGCCGCGGAGTTCGCGGTCTCGCCCGGTTTGCGCGGGTTACTCTTCGGGCTTCACCTGCGCCCGCGGCAGGTTCACCCAGTGCACTTCCAGCCCCCGGCGGCGGGCGATGCGCTCGACATAGGCCACGTAAGCCTCGTCGGTATCCATGATGGTGGGCGCGCGCTCCGGCGCCTGCGCGGTACGTTCGACCGGCGCACTGGCGCAGGCCGCGAGACCCAGGGTGGACAACATGAGGACGAACACACGGAACCTGGCGTTCATGACGATCCCTCCGGTTCAGGGCACCTGCGTGCCCGGCCCGACCCGATATCGAGCCTGCCTTTCGGAGATACACCTCCCCGGCCGGACATCACAGTGCCAAGGGTCGCGCGTCCGACGAACGGTCCTCAGCGACGGGTCGCCACGTCGACCACGTCGCCCAGTTCCGCCAATACGGTGGTCGCGTAGGTACCTGCAGGCAACGAGAACGCCAGCTCCAGGCAGTCGGGCTCCAGCCAGCGCCACGACAGCTCCTCGGGACGCAACCTCAATGCCCGGCGTTCCTGTTTCAGCCCGGCGCGCTCAAGCCCGTCGCGCAAGGCATCGCCCGGGGCGGGCGCCATCGCTTCGAGTTCCATCCGCGCGGCCTCTCCCGTGCTGCGCAGCGCCCCCCGGCCCCACAACGGCCCGCTGGGATGGATGTCGAACGCCGCCAACCGGCCCGCAAGTACCTCGGTGAAGGGCTCCGGGCCAAACACGCTCCGGCTCCCGTCCAGCATCCAGGCCTCCCCATCAAGCGGACGGTCCCAGCACCCGGCCGCCACGCGGGCCGCCAGCACGCGGTTGAACAGCGCGGAACGCGCCGACGACAACAGCATGGTGCGTTGCTCACGGCCAACCCGTCGACCGGCGAACATGGACAGGGCAGCATGGAGATTGTCGCCACCCCGGCCGAATCGCTGCTCGCCGAAGTAATTCGGGACGCCCCGTCCGGCAAGAGTCGCCAGCCGGGCCTCGATCGCCGCCGGTGCCCCCACGACGTCGCGCAGCACGAGCACGAAGCGGTTGCCGGCGAGGCCCCCGCGCGGCAGCTTGCGAGCGTGCCAGGCATGGTCCAGCACGCGCAGCGCTTCATTCTCCGAGCCATGCTCGAGCGCACCCAGCGGTGGCGCCTGCCGACGCGGCAGGTGCACGCTGAACCGTTGGCGCGTCACCGCGTGCCGGTCCTTCAAGCCGGCATAGCCGATCCCGCGTTCGTCGATGCCGGCCCATTCCGCAAGCCGGCGGGCGACGAACGCCGTGTTCATGCCGCGCTTCTCGAGAGTCAGCAACAGGTGCTCGCCCTCGCCACTGGGCTCGAAACCCGGCAACTCTTCGACAATGAAATCCTCGGCGCGGTTCCGCAGCGTGGCGGAAAGCACGGCCTCCCCGTGCGCCCGGGGCAAGGCCCGGGGACGCGGATCGTCGGCAGCGCTCAAGGCCGGGCGTCCAGGTCTTCGATCAGCGCCTCCATCCCGTCGATCTCGCGCCGCTGGGCCTCGATGATGTCGTCCGCCAGCGCACGCACCCGCGGATCCTGGATACGCGCGCGCTCGCTGGTCAGGATGGCGATGGCATGGATGCAGGACTTCACGTGGCCTCCTTCCGGTTTCAAAGGGCGCGCACCAGGACGATGGCCTGCGCGGCGATGCCCTCGCGACGCCCGGTGAAGCCCAGCGTCTCGGTGGTCGTCGCCTTGATGCTCACGGTGTCGGCGGGCACTCCGAGCACGCCCGCGATCCGCTCGCGCATCGCGAGCGCGTGCGGGCCGACCTTGGGGCGCTCGCACACCACAGTGACATCGGCATTGCCGACCCTCCAGCCGCGCTCGCGCAGCAGCGCGTCGCAGTGGCGCAGGAAGTCGGTGCTGTCCGCGCCCTTCCAGCGCGGGTCGCTGGGCGGGAAATGCTCGCCGATGTCGCCCAGCGCCAACGCCCCGAGCATCGCGTCGCAGAGCGCATGCAGCACCACGTCGCCGTCCGAATGCGCGAGGACGCCGCGGTCGTGCGGTACGCGTACGCCGCCGAGCATGATGTGGTCGCCTTCACCGAAAGCGTGGACGTCGAATCCCTGGCCGATACGCATGCGCGGTTCCTGGTTGCGTGCCGTCGATTCTGTCAGGGCCGGCGTGGTCGGCACGTCACGCCTCCCTGCGGCGTTCACCGTGTTGCGCGGAGTGCAGGATCCGCCAGGAGGAATTCGACCAGCGCCCGGTCCGAGGGTGTCGTGACCTTGATGTTGTCATCGCGGCCTTCCACCAGGCACGGCCGAAGCCCCATGCGCTCCATCGCCATCGCCTCGTCGGTCGGCACGATGCCGGCCTGGCGTGCGGCCTCCAGCGCATGCGTCAGCGCTCCACGCCGGAAGGCCTGGGGCGTGAGCGCGCGCCAGAGCGCCTCGCGTGGCTCGGTGCCGAGGATCCGCGCGTCCGCATCGCTCCGCTTCAGCGTATCGCGCACCGGCGCGGCCAGGATGGCACCGTCGGGGTGCGCATCCGCCGTCCGGATCAGGCGGTCGAGATCGTCCAGGGCCAGGTTCGGGCGCGCCGCGTCATGTACCAGCACCAGGGTCTGGTCGCTGGCCTTGCCGGACAGCGCCCGCAGCGCCGCGAGGACCGAATCCGCGCGCTCGCCGCCGCCGACGCAGCGGACGACCGGCTTGCCCTGCCGCTCGGTCCAACCGGGCCACAACCCATCGGATTCGGCCAGCGCGACCACGGCACCGGCGACCCTCGGGTGCCGCAGCAATGCGTCCAGCGCATGCACGAGCAGGGGCTTGCCCTGGACTTCGAGATACTGTTTGGGCCGATCGCCACCGAACCGGCGCCCCACCCCCGCCGCCGGTACCACCGCCCACACGCCGGAGGTCATGGCGAGTCCGGGTCCGGCGGCGGCACCGGTGCCGGCGTTCCTTCTTCGACCACGCGGTAGAACACCTCGCCGGGCCTGATCATGCCCAGCTCGCTGCGCGCGCGCTCCTCGACGGCCTCGCCGCCGGAGGCCAGGTTCTTGAGATCGGCGACCTCGGCGGCCAGCGCGGCATTGCGCTGCTCGCGCGAGGCGTTGTCCTGCGTCTGCTTCGCCACCTGGTCCTCGAGGCCGGCCACGGTGTCACGGCCACCCTCACCGCTCCACAACTGGACCTGGAGGAAGGCGAGCAGCACTGCCAGCAACAGCAGCAGCACCGGCAACCAGCGCTTGCCCGCCTCCTGGGCCATGGCTTACTTCTTCAGCGACACGAAGGCGTCGCGACCGGCGTACCGGGCGGCGGCGCCCAGCTGCTCCTCGATGCGCAGCAGCTGGTTGTACTTGGCCACGCGGTCGCTGCGGCACAGCGAACCGGTCTTGATCTGCGTCGCAGTGGTCGCCACGGCGATGTCGGCAATGGTCGTGTCCTCGGTTTCGCCCGAACGGTGGGAGACGATCGCCGCATAGCGGTTCGCGTCCGCCATCGCGATGGCTTCCAGCGTCTCGGTCAGGGTGCCGATCTGGTTGACCTTGATCAGGATCGCGTTGCCGACACCCTGGTCGATGCCGTCCTTGAAGATGCGCGGGTTGGTGACGAAGAGGTCGTCGCCGACCAGCTGCACCTTGTTGCCGAGTGCCGAGGTCAGCTGCTTCCAGCCGTCCCAGTCGTCCTCGGCCATGCCGTCCTCGATCGTGATGATCGGGTACTGCGCGCACCAGCCGGCGAGGAAGTCGGAGAACTGGTCCGGGGTCAGGCGCTTGCCCTCGCCGGTCAGGTTGTACTTGCCGTTCTCGAAGAACTCGCTGGAAGCCACGTCGAGGCCCAGCAGGATGTCCTCGCCCGCCTTGTAGCCGGCCTTGCCGATCGCCTCGAGGATGGTTTCCAGCGCTTCCTCGTTGCTGCGCAGGTCCGGGGCGAAGCCGCCCTCGTCGCCGACCGCGGTGCTGAGGCCGTGGCCCTTGAGCACCGACTTCAGCGCATGGAACACCTCGGTGCCGGCACGCAGCGCCTCGGAGAAGCTGTCCACGCCCACCGGCAGGATCATGAACTCCTGCAGGTCGACATTGTTGTCGGCATGCGCACCGCCGTTGATGATGTTCATCATCGGCACCGGCAGGACGCCCGGACGGCCATGGGCGAGGTGCTGCCACAACGGCTGCTTCCGCGAGGCCGCCACCGCATGCGCATTCGCCAGCGAAACGCCCAACAGCGCGTTGGCGCCCAGGCGACCCTTGTTCTCGGTGCCGTCGAGGTCGATCATCCGGCGGTCGAGGCCGGCCTGGTCGTTGGCGTCGAAGCCGTCCAGCGCCTTTGCGATCACCGTATTGACGTTCTCGACGGCCTGGCGAACGCCCTTGCCCAGGTAGCGGGTCTTGTCGCCATCGCGCAGTTCGACGGCTTCCTTGGTGCCGGTCGAGGCGCCCGACGGCACCATCGCGCGGCCGAAGCTGCCGTCGGCGAGGGTCACCTCGGCTTCAAGGGTGGGGTTGCCCCGGCTGTCGAGGATCTCGCGGGCGTGGACTTTGGCGATCTGGGTCATGGGGTCGTCAATGCGTCTCTGGAAAAGGGATTCGGTGGGTCAGGCCTGCTCGAGGAAGCCGTTGCGCTTGGTGACCTCGTCGATCTGCTTGAGCGTCTCCAGCAGCGCGCGCATCTTCGGCAGCGGCCAGGCATTCGGGCCGTCGGACAGGGCCTTGTCGGGATCGGGGTGGGTTTCCATGAAGATGCCGCTGATGCCGACCGCCATCGCGGCGCGCGAGAGCACCGGCACGAACTCGCGCTGGCCACCGCTCTTGCCGCCGGCACCGCCGGGCAACTGCACCGAATGGGTCGCATCGAACACCACCGGGCAACCGGTGTCGCGCATCACGCTGAGGGAGCGCATGTCGCTGACCAGGTTGTTGTAGCCGAAGCTGGCGCCGCGCTCGCAGACCATGATGTCGGTGTTGCCGGTCGCCAGCGCCTTCTCGGCGACGTGCTTCATCTCCCACGGGGAGAGGAACTGGCCCTTCTTGACGTTGACCGGCTTGCCCGCCGAAGCGACCTTCTGGATGAAGTCCGTCTGCCGGCACAGGAAGGCCGGCGTCTGCAGCACGTCGACGACCGAGGCCACTTCGTCCATCGGGGTGTACTCGTGCACGTCGGTCAGCACCGGCACGCCGAGCTGCTTCTTCACTTCGGCCAGCACTTTCAGCCCCTCTTCCATGCCGGGGCCGCGGAAGCCAGACACGGAGGTGCGGTTGGCCTTGTCGAAGCTGGACTTGAAGATGAAGGGGATGCCGAGCCCGGAGGTGATCTCCTTGAGGGTGCCGGCGGTGTCGAGCTGCAGCTGCATCGACTCGATCACGCAGGGCCCGGCAATCAGGAAGAACGGCTTGTCGAGGCCGACCTCGAATCCACACAGCTTCATGCGTTCGCCTCCTTCAGCAGGCCGCCCGCGGCGCCCTCGTTGGCCTTGTACTCGCGCGCGGCGCGGATGAAGCCGACGAACAGCGGGTGGCCGTCGCGCGGCGTGGACAGGAATTCCGGGTGGGCCTGGCAGGCCAGGAACCATGGATGCCGATCCTGCGGCAGTTCGACCATTTCCACCAGCGTCTCGTCCATGGACTTCGCGCTGAACACCAGCCCGGCGTTCTCGAGCTGGTTGAGGTAGCGGTTGTTGAACTCGTAACGGTGGCGGTGGCGCTCGCCGACCACGTCCTTGCCGTATAGGCGGTGGGCCAGGGTGCCCGGCTTGACCCGCTGCTCCTGCAGGCCCAGCCGCATGGTGCCGCCGAGGTCGCTCTCCTCGCTGCGCTTCTCGACTTCGCCGGTCGCGGTGCGCCACTCGGTGATCAGGCCGATCACGGGGTGCGGGCAGGTCTTGTCGTTCTCGGTGCTGTTGGCGCCAGCCAGGCCGGCGACGTGGCGGGCATGGTCGACCACGGCCGCCTGCATGCCGTAGCAGATGCCGAAGTACGGCACCTTGTGCTCGCGCGCGTGGCGGGCGGTCATGACCTTGCCTTCGAAGCCACGGTCACCGAAGCCGCCGGGGACCAGCACGCCGTGCACGCCCTCGAGCGCCCGGTCGCCGTCGCGCTCGACGTCGGTCGACTCGACCCACTTCAGGCGGACGCGGGTACGCTGGCGCAGGCCGCCGTGCTTGAGCGCCTCGCCCACCGACTTGTACGCGTCCTGGTGGTCGACGTACTTGCCGACCACGCCGATGGTGACCTCGTCGACCGGGTTCTCGCTGGCATCCAGCACCGCGTCCCACTCGGACATGTCTGGCGCGTTGCAGGCCAGGCGGAGGCGCTCGACGATCAGGGTGTCGAGGCCCTGCTCATGGAAGCGCTGCGGCATGCGGTAGATGTTGTCGAGGTCGACCGCGGAGATCACCGCGCGCTCGGACACGTTGGTGAACAGGCCGATCTTGCGGCGCTCGCTGTCCGGCAGCGGCTGCTCGGACCTGCACAGCAGCACGTCCGGCTGGATGCCGATGGAACGCAACTCCTTGACCGAGTGCTGGGTCGGCTTGGTCTTGAGCTCGCCGGCGGCGGCGATCCACGGCACCAGGGTGAGGTGCATGAACAAGGCCTTGTCCGGGCCGCGCTCCGCGCGGATCTGACGGATCGCCTCGAGGAAGGGCAGCGACTCGATGTCGCCGACGGTGCCGCCGATCTCGACCAGGCCCACGTCGTAGCCCTCGGTCGCCTCGGCGATGCAGCGTTTGATCTCGTCGGTGATGTGCGGGATCACCTGCACGGTGCCGCCGAGGTAGTCGCCGCGGCGCTCCTTGCGGATGACGTTCTCGTAGATGCGGCCGGTGGTGACCGAGTTCTTCCGGCTCAGCCGGGTGCGGACGTAACGCTCGTAGTGGCCGAGGTCCAGGTCGGTCTCGGCGCCGTCGTCGGTGACGTACACCTCGCCGTGCTGGAACGGGCTCATGGTACCCGGGTCGACGTTGATGTAGGGATCGAGCTTCATCATCGTCACGCGCAGGCCGCGCGCTTCGAGGATGGCCGCCAGCGAGGCCGCCGCGATGCCCTTGCCAAGGGAAGACACCACGCCGCCGGTGACGAAGATCAGGGGAGTCATGCGTTTTACTGCCGCTGGAAAGCCATAGTCTACCGGGTGGGCGTGTCGACTGCGACCGTTCCGGCGCCGCGGTTGCCGCCCTCCTGGGTACCGGCCGGCCGTTTCACGGGCACGTCACCCCCGTCTTGAAGAATGGCGGGAGCGCAAGCTGAACCGACGGTTCAGGCGCTGCATCGCCGCGCTCCCTCGCCATCCAAGGACCCGCCATGGCCACGCCATCCGCACACCACGCACCCGCCGCTGACCGCCCGGCGCGTCGGTCCGCGTCCCCGCGCTCGTTCCTGGCCGCGTTCGCGGCCGGCCTGCTGGCCTGCTCGGCGTCCCTGCCGACCGTCGCGCAGCAGGCCAGCGGCTTCGACCCGAGCCCGCCGGCCAACACTCCCGGATGGCCGGACCGCCGTCACCTGCCGATCGAGCCGTATGCCCCGGACCTGAAGCTGGCGCCGACGGTTGCCGGGTCGGATCCCGCGCATTGGCCCAAGGAGATCGCGGCGCCGGAAGGTGCGCCGAATGTCCTTCTGGTGATGATGGACGACGTCGGCTTCGGCGCCACCGAGACCTTCGGCGGGCCGGTGCCGACCCCGACCTTCGACCGCATTGCCAACGAGGGTCTGCGTTTCAACCGCTTCCACACCACCGCCCTGTGTTCGCCAACCCGGGCGGCGCTGATCACCGGCCGCAACCACCACGTGGCCTCGACCGGCATCATCATGGAGTTCTCCACGCCGTATCCGGGCTACCACAGCCTGATGTCGCGCAGCGTGGGCAGCATCGGCGAGATCCTCACCGCCAATGGCTACGGCAGCGCCTGGTTCGGCAAGAACCACAACGTGCCGGACTGGCAGACCTCGCCGGCCGGTCCGTTCGACCTGTGGCCGACCGGCCTGGGCTTCGAGTACTTCTACGGTTTCCTCGGCGCGGACGCGCACCAGTTCAGGCCCGCCGTGTACGAGAACACCAAGCCGGTGGACCCCTATCTGGGGCGCGAGGACAGCTACCACTTCGACGCCGACATGGCCGACCATGCCATCCAGTGGATGCAGACCCGCAAGTCGGTGTGGCCAGACCGGCCGCTGTTCGCCTACTACACGCCCGGCACCGCCCATGCCCCGCACCACGCCCCCAAGGAGTGGCGTGACCGCTTCAAGGGCAAGTTCGACATGGGCTGGGACGTGCTGCGCGAGCAGACCTTCGAGCGCCAGAAGCAGCTGGGCATCATCCCCGCCAACGCGGTGCTCAACCCCACCCCGGACGACTACACCCGCTTCGATTCGCTTTCGCCCGACATGAAGCGGGTGGTGGCGCGCGAGATGGAAGTCTACGCGGCGGCGCTGGCCCATTCCGACTACCAGGTCGGCCGGGTCCTGGACGCGCTGGAGCGCATGGGCGAGCTGGACAACACCCTGGTGATCTACATCATGGGCGACAACGGCTCCAGCGCCGAGGATCCCACCGGCGTGGGCATCACCAGCGAGATTACCGTGCTGGGCAACAACGTGATGGACCGGCCCGAGTACATGGTCGAGAACATCGAGGAGTTCGGCGGCATGTGGTTCCAGAACCACTACTCGCATGGCTGGGCGCATGCGATGAACACCCCGTTCCAGTGGGACAAGAAGATCGCCTCGCACCTGGGCGGCACCCGCACCGGCATGGCCATCCGCTGGCCGGGCCACATCAAGGACCCGGGCGCCATCCGCAGCCAGTTCACCCACGTCACCGACATCGTCCCCACCATCCTGGAGGCGGCCGGGCTGCCGGCGCCCGAGACCATCAACGGCATCCGCCAGGTGCCGATGAACGGCAGCAGCCTCGTCTACGCCTTCAACGACCCGGGCGCGCGCGAACGCCACACCACCCAGTACTTCGAGATCGTGGCCAACCAGGCCATCTACCACGAGGGCTGGATCGCCAACACCACGCCCAAGCGCCTGCCCTGGGTCGGCCGTGGCGATGCCCATGCCGATCCCTTCAATGAGTACGAGTGGGAGCTGTACCACCTCGACGAGGACTTCACCCAGTCGCGCAACCTGGCCGCGGAAAACCCGGCCAAGCTGCAGGAGCTGCGCCAGCTGTTCCTGGCCGAGGCCGGCCGGAACCAGGTGTTCCCGCTGGACGACCGCTACATTGAGCGGGTGGATCCGGAGAACCGGCCCAAGCACAACGAGGGCCGTACCCGCTTCGACTTCTACGAAGGCACCACCCGCATCACCGAGGCGCTTGCGCCGAACATGAAGAACACCTCGTTCCGGATCACGGCCGACATCGAGGTCCCGCAAGGGGGCGCCAACGGCATCATCATGACCCAGGGCGGCTGGTTCGGTGGCAACGCGCTCATGCTGCAGGACGGCAAACCCACCTACGCCTATGCGCTGTCCCATTACCCGGAGCACAAGACCACCGTACAGGGCGCGCAGCCGCTCGCCGCGGGCCGGCACACCATCGTGATGGATTTCACGTATGACGGCGGTGGCGTCGGCAAGGGCGGCAACGTGGTGCTGTCGGTCGATGGAAGCCGCGTCGCCGAGGGTCGGATCGACCGCACCATTCCCGCCCGCGTGTCGGCCGACGAGACCCTCGACATTGGAGAGGACGCTGGCACGCCGGTCGTCCGTACCTATGAGGTGCCGTTCCGGTTCACCGGCGAGATCCACAAGGTCACCGTCGACCTGCCGTCGGCCCAGGGCGGGATGGCCGGCGTCGCGGCACCCGCGCTCGACTGAGGGTGCGTCAGCCCTGCCGGGAAGGCGGTAATGCCTGTCCGGTCCTGGCCCGGACTTTGCCGGCCCTTGCGGCGCACTCGCGGCCGGCGCGTATCGTGGCGCGCGCCTAGCACAGCGGGTCGTGTTTCGCGCGGTTGAATTTCGGGGGCCGGCACCCGACCATCGCCTGACGCACCGACTGCCCCTGCCCGACCCGAATGAGCTCCCGCTACAACGCCGCCGATATCGAAGTCCTGTCCGGCCTGGACCCCGTCAAGCGCCGTCCCGGCATGTACACCGACACCGCGCGGCCGAACCACCTGGCGCAGGAGGTCATCGACAACGCGGTCGACGAGGCCCTGGCGGGGCATGCGAAGTCGATCGAGGTCACCCTGCACGCCGATGGCAGTTGCGAGGTCGCCGACGACGGCCGCGGCATGCCGGTCGACATCCATCCCGAGGAAGGCATCCCCGGCGTGGAGCTGATCCTGACCCGCCTGCATGCGGGCGGAAAGTTCAGCAACAAGAACTACACCTTCTCCGGCGGCCTGCACGGCGTCGGCGTCAGCGTGGTCAACGCGCTGTCGAAGCATGTCGACGTCTTCATCAAGCGCGACGGCAACGAGTACCGGATGTCGTTCAAGGACGGCGACCGCCACAGCCCGCTGGAGGTGGTCGGCAGCGTTGGCCGCAAGAACACCGGCACCCGCGTGCATTTCTGGCCGGACCCGAAGTACTTCGACACGCCGAAGTTCAACCTGCGCGCGCTGCGCCACCTGCTGCGCGCCAAGGCGGTGCTGTGCCCGGGCCTGACCGTGAAGTTGAACGACGCGGCCAGCGGGGAGTCGTTCGAGTGGTATTACGAAGACGGCCTGCGTGACTACCTGCGCGGCGAACTGGTCGAGCGCGAGCTGCTGCCGCCTGACCTGTTCGTCGGCCACCTGGCCAAGGACACCGAGACCGCCGACTGGGCGGTGGCCTGGGTACCGGACGGCGAACTGGTGCAGGAGAGCTACGTCAACCTGATCCCGACCGCCCAGCACGGTACCCACGTCAACGGCCTTCGCACCGGCTTCACCGATGCGCTGCGCGAGTTCTGCGATTTCCGCAACCTGCTGCCTCGCGGCGTCAAGCTCGCGCCGGAGGACGTGTGGGACCGCGTGGCCTTCGTGCTGTCGGTGAAGATGACCGACCCGCAGTTCAGTGGCCAGACCAAGGAGCGGCTGTCGTCGCGCCAGGCCGCGGGCTTCGTCGAAGGCGCCGCGCACGACGCCTTCAGTCTGTGGCTCAACCAGCATGTCGAACTGGGCGAGAAGATCGCCCAGCTGGCGATCGAGCGCGCGTCCGCCCGCCTGAAGACCGAGAAGCAGGTGACCCGCAAGAAGGTCACCCAGGGCCCCGCCCTGCCCGGCAAGCTCGCCGACTGCACCAGCCAGGACCTGTCGCGCACCGAGCTGTTCCTGGTCGAGGGCGACTCGGCCGGCGGCAGCGCCAAGCAGGCGCGCGACAAAGATTTCCAGGCGATCATGCCCTTGCGCGGCAAGATCCTGAACACCTGGGAGGTCTCGTCCAACAGCGTGCTGGCCTCGCAGGAAGTGCACGACCTGGCCGTCGCCATCGGGTGCGACCCGGGCAAGGACGACATCAGCGGCCTGCGCTACGGCAAGGTCGTGGTCCTGGCCGACGCCGACTCCGACGGCCTGCACATCGCCACCCTGCTGTCGGCGCTGTTCCTGCGCCACTTCCCCGCGCTGGTCGCTGCCGGCCACGTGTTCGTGGCGATGCCGCCGCTGTTCCGCATCGACCAGGGCAAGCAGGTGCACTACGCCCTGGACGAGGAAGAGAAGCGGATCATCCTCGAGAAGATCGAACGCGAGAAAGCGGAGAAGAAGAAGGGCTCCGGTGGCCAGGTCAGCGTGACCCGCTTCAAGGGCCTCGGCGAGATGAACCCCTCGCAGCTGCGCGAGTCGACCATCCACCCCGACACGCGCCGGCTCGTGCAGCTGACCGTCGAGGATGCCGACGGCACGTCTTCGCTGATGGACATGCTGCTGGCGAAGAAGCGCGCGCCCGACCGCAAGGCGTGGCTGGAGAGCAAGGGCGACCTGGCGACGCTGGAGGTCTAGCGCGCGTCCGTACCCGAGGTCCGCTCAGCGGGGCGGGGCCACGCCCAGGCCCTCGAGGAACGCCGTCAGCACGCGGTCGCGGTGCTTGTCGCGGTGCACGGCAACGCTGAGCCAGCGCTCCAGGTCGAGGAAGGGCGTCTCGAGCACCACGAGCCCCTCGCCGGCCGCACCGCGCAGGGCCACTCCCGGGAGGCAGGCCAGGCCGAGGCCGGCCAGCACCGCCTGCTTGACCGCTTCGTTCTGGCCGAGCTCGATCGCCACGTCGATGGGCCCGAGCGCGCCTGCGGCGACCTGCTCGAACTGCTCGCGACTGGCCGATCCCGCCTCCCGCAGCACCCAGCGCTCACCCTGCAGGTCGTCGGGCGATAATCGCCGGCCCGCCAGCACGTGCCCCTGCGGCGCGCACACCACCAGGCAGTCCCGCCGCCAGCGATGTTCGACCAGCTCCGGCCGGTGGGTCGGCCCTTCGACCACGCCAACGTCCAGCGCAAACCGCGCCAGCGCAGCGGAAATGGCCGCCGTGTTGTCGACCTCGAGGCGCAGTCGCACCGCCGGATGCGCGCGTACGAAACTCCCCAGCAGGTCGGCCACCATGTAGTTGCCAACGGTGTTGCTGGCCCCGACCCGCAGTTCACCGGCCAGCGCGGGGCCCTCCGGGTCGAAGGCATGCTGGATGTCCGCGATCCGCGACAGGACGTCCTCCGCGCGCGGCAGCAGCGCACGGCCGTCGCCGTTGAGCTGCAGGCCGCGCCCGACCCGGTCGAACAGCGGCGCACCGAGCTGCCGCTCCAGCTCGGCCAGCGAAGCACTGACCGCAGACTGGCTCAGGTGGAGGACCTCGGCGGCACGGCGTACACCGCCCTCGCGAGCCACCGCGCAGAACACCCGGAGCTGGCGCGCGCCGAAACCGGGGGCGCGGGACTCGTTCGACATAGAGGGCATTACCGTTCTACTCAATAGAACACATAGTCAATCACTATTTGATTTTGTCGGGCAATCGATTCCTCTACCGTGGCGCCACCCCGCCATCCGGACCCGCCGTGCGTCGCGCCTTTTCCCTGCCCACCCTCCCCGGCCAGTTGCTGGCGCTGGGCATTGGCCTGTCGGCCCTTGCGCTCGCCAGCTCGACGCCACTCGCGCGGCTGCACCTCGGCGGACTCACGCTGGCGATTGTCCTCGGCATCGTCTGGGGCCAGCTGGCCGGCGCGCGCACCGGCACCCGGTTCGCGCCGGGCCTGGGCATCGCCCAACGTCACTGGCTACGCCTCGGGGTGGTGCTCTACGGATTGCGGCTCGACCTCGGCGACCTGCTCGGTCTGGGCGCGGCGGTGCTGCTGCTCGACGTCGTCATGGTCGTCGGCACGCTTTCGCTCGGCCTGTGGCTGGGCCGTCGCTGGCTGGGCCTCGACCGGGAGACGGCGCTGCTGACCGCCGCCGGCAGTGCGATATGCGGGGCCGCCGCCGTGCTCGCGACCGAGCGCACACTACGCGCGGAACCGCACAAGGTGGCGGTGGCGGTAGCGACCGTGGTGGTGTTCGGCACCCTCAATGTCTTCCTGTACCCCCTGCTGCAGGCGTGGACCGGCCTGGAGCCCCGCCTGTTCGGCATCTACACCGGTGCGACCGTGCACGAAGTCGCCCAGGTGGTGGCGATCGGCCAGCAGGTCGGCGACGGCGCCGCCGACACCGCCGTGGTGGTGAAGCTGGCCCGGGTGCTGATGCTGGTGCCCTTCCTGCTGCTGCTCGGCTGGCGCCGCGCACCCGGCGAGGCGAGCGGCGGGTTGGCGGCCGGCATGCCCTGGTTCGCTTTGGGGTTCCTGGCGATGACCGCCGCCAATACCTGGCTGCCGATCCCCGGTGCGCTGCGCGATGCCCTGCTCGTGCTGGACACCGTGCTACTGGCCGCAGCGATGGCCGCGCTGGGCGCCGGCATCCGCCTGTCCAGCCTGCGCGCAGCCGGGCCCCGACCATTGCTGCTGGCCGCGGCGCTGTTCGCCTTCCTTTCGGTTGGTGGCTATGTGCTGACGGTCTGGCTGGTCGCTTGAGGCTCAGGCACGGCGCCCCACCATGAACACGCCGGCCAGCACCAGTACGGTACCGGCCACCTGCCACGGGCCCATCGGTTCGCCGAGCAGGAACACGCTCAGGACGATGGTCGAAACGGGCCCGAGCATGCCGATCTGCGCGGCGCGCGCCGATCCGATCCGCGCCACCGCCATCATCACCATCAGGACCGGGAGCACCGTGCACAGTGTGCCGTTGACCAGCGAAAGGCCGTACACCTCCGGCGCCAGCCGCAGGCTGCCCAGCGGACGCAGCAGCAGGAACTGGCCGATGCACAGCACGCAGGCGACGGTACTGGCGTAGGCCGTCAGGCGCACCGCGCCCACGCGCTGCACGAGCGCACCACTGCCGAGCAGGTAGAACGCGTAGGCCAGCGCGCTGCCGAACACGAGGATGCTCCCGAGCATGATGTTGCGGCCGCCCACATCGAGGTCGTGTCCCACCGCCAGGGCGACGCCGGCATAGCTGACCGCGAGCGCCCACCATTGCGCGGGACTGGCCTTCTGGCCGAGGAAGCACACCCCCAGCAGCAGGACCAGGGTCGGGTTGAGATACAGGATCAGGCGCTCCAGCGTCGCGGTGATGTACGCCAGGCCGGCGAAGTCGAGGAAGCTCGCCAGGTAGTAACCCAGGAACCCGAGCAGGACGATCCGCCCGCCGTCGCCCCGCTCCAGGGGCGCGGATCGGCGTGCCGCCCAGACCGCCATCGCCAGGAATAGCGGCAGCGCGACTGCCATCCGCAGCGCCAGCAGGGTGACCGCATCCACGTCGAAGCGGTAGGCCAGCTTGACGATGATCGCCTTGCCCGAGAACGCGATCGCGCCGAAGGCGGCGAGCAGCACGCCACGCAGGTCGACACTGGGCACCGGCGCAGCGTGCAGGGTGCCTGCCCCGTCCCCGGCAGACGCGGGTGCGACGTCCAGCGGCTGGGCCAGTTCCGCGTCGGCCGCGGTGTCCTCGCGCGACGGCATCGGGTTCAGAGCGTGGCTTCGAGCAGGCGCCGGAGCAGGGGCTGCAGCTGCGCGGCGCGCCCCGCGTCGTACTCGAAACTGTCCTCGTCCATGTAGTTGAGCTGGGCCAGCTCCATCTGCACGGCGTCGATGCCGCTCGCCGGGTCGCCGTAGTGCCGGGTGATATGCCCGCCCTTGAAGCGCCCGTTACTGACGTGGGTGTAGCGTGATTGCGCGGCCATCACCGCTTCCAGCCTTGCCGCCAGCGCAGGCGAGCAACTGCTGCCGGCCGCGGTGCCGAGGTTCAGGTCGGGCAGGCGGCCCTCGAACAGGAACGGGACGGCACTGCGGATCGAGTGCCCTTCCCACAGCACCGCGCGGGCATGCACGGCCTTGAGTCGGTCGAGCTCCCCGCGCAGGGCGTCATGGTAGGGCCGCCAGTAGGTATCGACGCGGGCCGCGACCTCGGCCTCGTCGGGCTGCTGGCCCTCCAGGTAGACCGGCGCGCCACTGAATTGCACCACCGGGCACAGACCGGTGGTGTTCTGGCCCGGATACAGCGATACATCGTCAGGCGGCCGGTTGAGGTCGACCACGTAGCGGGAGAAACGCGGGACGAGGATGGAGGCGCCCAGCTCGCGCGCGAAATCGTACAGCCGCGACACGTGCCAGTCGGTGTCCGGGGCCCTGCGCGCCTCCGGCACCATGCGTTCGGCCAGGGCCTCGGGGATCAGGCTGCCGTCGTGGGGCAGGCTGACCAGCAGCGGCGCATTCCCGCGGTGGAGGGTGCAGATGTCCATCTGCCCATTGTAAGGCGGTGCGCGCGACGGCTCAGCGGTGGAAGCGGTCCAGCCGGTAGGGTGCCGGATCGATCGCCGGGGTGGCACCGGTGACCAGGTCGGCCACCAGCTGGCCGGTCGAAGCGCTCATGCTGACGCCCATCATGCCGTGGCCGGTGGCGATCCAGAGTCCCGGGCGGCCCGGCGCGGTGTCGATCACGGGCACGTCGTCGCGGCTCATCGGGCGCCAGCCGTACCAGCGCTCGCGCACCTCCGGGCCCACCGGTGCGTGCAGGTACTCGGCGGCACCGCGTTCCAGGGCCGCGAGCCGCCTGGCGTTGAGCGTCCCGTCGTAGCCACTGAACTCCATGGTGCTGCCGAGGCGGAAACCGTCCTCCCACACGGTCACGCAGACCGAGCGCTCCATCAGCACCAGCGGCCGCTTCGGCACGATGGCGGGCCGGCTGTAGGTGATCGAATACCCCTTGCCCGGCTGCATGACCGCCTTGAGCGCGGGCACGCCGAAGGCGTCGGCCATCTTCGGCGACCACGCACCCACTGCCAGCACGATGTCGCGCGCCTGCAGGGCGCCGCGCGTCGCATGGACCGTGTCCCCCTCGATCCGCTCGACCGCACAGTGCTCGACGATCGTGCCACCACGCTCGCGAAACACCCGGGCCAACTCGGCGACATAGCGATCCGGCCGCAAAGAGGCATCGCCGTCGAAGCGGATCGCACCGACCACGCCAGGCTTCACCGCCGGCTCGCCCGCTTCATACGCCTCGCCATCGATGCGGCGCCAGGGCACGCCGACCTCGTCCAGCAGGGCCAGCTCCTTCTGCCCGTGCACGAACTCCGCGGTGTCCCGGAAGACGTAGTCTTCGCCGGTCGCGCCGAACTCGCACTGCAGGCCGAAACGCTCGACCCAGTCCTGCAGGCGCGTGCGCGAGTCGTTGAGCATCGCCGCCTTGGCCACCGTGCTGGCGCGCCAGTCGCGCTCATTGCAACGGCTTGCGAACGCGAGCAGCCAGCGCCACAGCACCGGATCGAAGCGCGGTTTGATGTACAGCGGTGCGTCCGGCGTGAACATCCAGCGCAGTGCGGTCGCGACCATGCCCGGCGCCGCAAGCGGCGGCGCGTGGCTGGGGGTGATCGTGCCGCAGTTGCCATGCGAACTTCCGCCGCCGATCCGGCCCGCGTCGAGCACGCAGACCCGGCGTCCGGCCTCGGTCAGGGCCAGCGCGCAGGCCAGCCCCACCACCCCCGAGCCCACCACGACCACGTCGAACCGGCCATCGGGCCAAGGGGCTTCAGCAGGCGTGTGGCTCATGCGCGGACTCAGGGACGGACGGAGTGGGAAGGCGGGACATGACGCATGGGTGGCCATCGCAGGTAGGTGAATGCCCGCCACAGCCATTCGACAGGACCGAGACGGAAGCGTGCCATCCACGCATGGGCGAACGCCAGCTGCGCGCAGAATATCGCCAGCACCAGCACGACCTGCGCAACGCGGCCCATGGTGCCCCACAGTCCCAGGCCGTATCCGTAGAAGACCCAGGTGCAGACCAGCGACTGCATCAGATAGAGCGTCAGGGCCATGCGTCCCGCGGGCGCAAGCACCGCCAGCCCGGCGTGCCCCCGTCGCGGTGCGAGGACGACCAGACCGACATAGCCCAGGCTCATCAGCGGTGCTCCGATCATGTGCAGGGTCATCGCCCACAGGGCCGATGCAATATCCGCCCCATGCATATCCGGCTGGGGGTCGATCGCGAGTCCCACGATCGTGAGCAGCAGACCCGCCGGACCACAGACGAAGGCCAGCGTGCGAAACAATGCCCGATGCGCGACTGGATCCGCCATCGCCCCGCTGCGGACCAGGCCAGCCCCGACGAGGAACATGCCGAGCGCCATCGGCAGCATGAACAGCACCCCTGAGGGCAGGTATTCAACGAAGAACCGCAGCCGGAACGCCGTGGCCTCCGCATAGGACCCTGCGCCATAGGCCCGGATCTCGGCGGCCTGAAGCGCAAGTTGTTCGGTTGCATCGCGCAGGCGCTCCGGATTGTCCGCCCACCCGCCCGGGGCGCCCGCCACCAACGCGGACAGGGCCATCAGTCCCGCGATCGACAGGTACAGCGCCGCCCCCCCTGCCCACAGACCGGCCACGGGAGCGCGTGCGAACGCCATCAACAGCAGCGCCGCCAATGCATAGGCCACCAGGATGTCGCCGGCCCAGAGCAGCCAGGCATGCGCCAGTCCGATCACCAGCAGACCCACGGTACGTCGCAGGTAGACGGGCACGAACGGGCGCCCGGCCGCGTCGGCGCGGGCCTGCATCACCGCGAAACCCATTCCGAACAGCAGGGAGAACAGCGTCCAGAACTTGCCGCTGGCGAACACGTACGTCAGCGCATCCAGTCCACGGGCCAGCCCATGCAGGCCGGGGTCGATCCCGTCGGCACGCCCGACCATGGGCGAGGTGAACCACTCGATGTTCATCAGCAGGATGCCGAACAACGCGAACCCCCGCAGCACGTCCATCGCTTCGATCCGCTGCCCTGGCGTCACCGGTCGCCATGCGCCTTGCTCCATCGTGTCGTCCGTGCGCCCCAAAGGACGTGCAGTGTACGGTCCCGGGAACGAAAACGGCCCGCGCAAGGCGGGCCGTCGGGACGTCGTCGGCGGTGCCGGTCAGTGCTCGACGCCGCCCTCGCCATGCACGTGGCCGTGCTTGATCTCTTCTTCCTGCGCCTCGCGGACATCGACGATCTCGATCGCAAAATGCAGGTCCTTGCCGGCCATCGGGTGGTTCAGGTCGACATCCACCACGCTCATGCCGACCTTGGACACGGTGACCGCGCGCGGCCCCATGTTGGTCTGCAGCACGGTCTGCGCGCCCACGGCGATCTTCTGGCCCTTGAAGTACTTCTTCGGGACGCGCTGGGTGAGGCCCTCGCGACGCTCGCCGTAGGCATCGGCCGCGGCCACGTCGACCTCGAAGGTGTCGCCGGCCTCATGCCCGTCCATCGCCTTTTCCAGGCCCGGGATGATGTTGTTGTGGCCGACGAGGATCGCCAGCGGGTCGCGCCCTTCGGAACTCTCCAGCGGCGCCTGGCCCTGCTCGGAAACGGTGTAGTGGAAGCGGACGACGCGGTCTTTCTCGATCTTCATGGCAGGTTGCGGACTCGATGGTCGGGGCCGTTGGCGGGGGGCGGGGCTTGCGCCGCGCGGCGTGCAGACGCCAAGCTGTGGCCGTGGACAGGACCGCGCATTATCCCGACAAGCCACGTCCGGCGCCAGCCGGCGCCCTCCGCCCGCTCGGCCTGGCCCTGCCCGTCGTGCTGCTGGTGGCGGCCTGCGGCGGGGGCGACCGGGTGCGGACACCGCCGCCGGGCGATGCCACGGCATGGCCCGTGGTCGCACCGGAAGACCCGGCCGCGGCCAACGCGGTGATGATGCGCGCGCTGAGCCTCGTCGGCACGCCCTACCGCTACGGCGGCAGCACGCCGGAGGGCGGCTTCGACTGCAGCGGACTGGTGAACTACGTGTACCGGGACATGCTCGCCCTGCACCTGCCCCGCACTTCCAGCCAGCTCGCCGACTACCAGGGGCCGCGGATCCGGCCGAAGGAACTCGCCGCGGCCGACCTGGTGTTCTTCGGCAGCGGCGGGCGCGTCACGCACGTCGGGATCTATGTCGGCGAAGGACGTTTCGTGCATGCGCCCAGCACGGGCGGCACGGTCCGCCTCGACCGTCTGGACGGGCCGTACTGGCGCGACCACTACACCGGTTCCAGACGCGTCCTGGAGTGAACCGACCGTCGGCCGGGGCTCCATTGCCGGGACGAAGCGCGGCACGCGTCACACTTTCACGTCGATCTTTACGATTTTTTTAACGACGTGACGGCCATGTGCAGGCATCATCGTCCGCATTGCTCCACTTTGTGATGACCGCGTGAAATCCGACGCCTTCCGACCTGGCCCCCGAAGCCACCTCGAAATCCGCCGCACGCGGCTCCTCCAACGCCTCTCCGCATCCGCCCTGCTCGCGCTGCTGGCCCTGCCCGCCCTGGCCCAGCAGCTGCCCAGCCCCTCGCTGGCGGCGGACTCCGCGGATGCCCCCTCGGCCGTCACCAGCACCATGCTCCCGGATGCCATGGGCATGTCCGACCGGGCCCTGCTGCTGGCGAACGACCTGAACCGCCTGATGGGCCAACCGTCCGCCACGGACGAAGACCTCCAGGTCGAAGATCGCTCCGGCCGTACCGGCGCCGTGCTGCGCAAGGCGCTGGCGCTGCTCGGCACGCCCTACCGCTGGGGCGGTACCAGCCCGGAGAGCGGCTTCGACTGCAGCGGGCTGGTGGGCTACGTGTTCCGCAATGCCCTCGGCATCGAACTGCCGCGCGTGTCGCGCGAGATGGCGCGCAACGGCGAGGAAGTGAAGGACCAGCAGGAGATGGTGGCCGGCGACCTGGTCTTCTTCGGGCGTCGCGGTCGCGTCGACCACGTTGGCATCTACCTGGGTGAAGGCCGCTTCGTGCATGCGCCGCGCACGGGCCGCACCGTCAGCGTGTCGCGGCTGGACAGCGGCTACTGGGCCAACAAGTTCATGGAAGCGCGTCGCGTCGAAGGCATCTGACGCGTACGGGTCGCATCCGCCAAGGCCGCCTCCGGGCGGCCTTGTTCGTTTCAGGCGTCGGGCGGCACCGCCGGACCCCGGTAGCGCTGCACGGTCTGCTCGATGCCCTTGCTGAGCTCCATGACCTTGAGCGCGTACTCCGCCAGGCGCTTGTCGTCCTCGCTCCTCGGGACCCAGCTCGGCACCGGCGTCGGCTGGCCCTCGACGCCATCCAGCGCAACGAACACGATGACGCAGTGCGTGCACAAGCGTGGACGCGACGCCTCGCCCGGCACCAGTCCCGGATCGCGCGCCATCACGTCGACCGCGAAGTGCATGCTGGTGGTCCCGGTGTGGACGAGCTGGGTACGCACGGTCACCAGGTCGCTGGTGCGGATCGGCGACACGAAGCGGATCCCGCCCACCGCCACCGTCACGCTGTAACGCCCGCTCCAGCCCACCGCGGCGGCATAGCCGGCCTGGTCGATCCACTTCATCACCACGCCACCGTGCACCTTGCCGCCGTAGTTCACGTCGGTCGGCTCGGCCAGGAAGCGCATGGTCAACTCGCGTTGCTCACCGGGCATCGGCCCACCTCGTCATCGCCAGGGTCCGGCCATCGTGCATCGCGCGATGTGCACCGCCCGTGTTGACTGGCTCCGCCCGGCCCGTTCGCCCACACTGTGCGGCCCCTCTCCGTGGACCCGATGCCGTGCCGACGTTGACCCGCGCCCTCCCCATCGCCGCCGCCTGCCTGCTCGCGGCCATGCCGCGCACGCTCGTCGCCGCCGAACCGCTTCCGCAATTGCAGGCCTACGAGGTGCGGGAAAGCTGGCGCCAGCCCATCGCGCCCTTCGCCATCGCCGACCGCACCTGGTACATCGGCACCGCCGGCCTGGCGGCCCTGGTCGTCCGCACCGACGACGGCGCCGTGGTGATCGACGGCGGCATGCCGCAGGCCGCCCCGATGCTGCTCGAGCACCTGGCCGGGCTGGGCATCGCCCCCGCCGAGGTCCGCTACCTGCTCACCAGCCACGCCCACGGGGACCACGCCGGCCCAATGGCCGCGCTCAAGCGGGCGACCGGCGCCACGCTCGCCGGCAATGCCGAAACCGCCGTCCTGCTGGCACGGGGCGGCAGCGACGACATCCACTTCGGCGACGGCATCGTGTTTCCTCCGGTCGAGGTGGACAGGATCGTGATGGACGGGGAGACGATCGAACTGGGGGGCATGGCCTTCACCGCGCACGCGACCCCGGCCCACACGCCCGGCTCGACGAGCTGGACCTGGACCGACACCCGCGACGGCAAGCCGCTGGCCATCGCCTATGCCGACAGCGCCACGGCACCGGGCTACGACCTGCTCGACAACCCGCGCTATCCGCGGATCGTCGATGACTACCGCCGGGGCTTCGCGACGATGCGCGCCCTGCCCTGCGACCTGCTGGTCACCCCACACCCCGATGCCAGCGGCTGGACACCCCAGGACGCCGGCAACCGCCACCCGCACCCCATGACCTGCGCCGCCTACGCCGATGCCGCCGAGGCCCGGCTGGACGCGGCGCTGGAGACGCAGCGCGCCGCCCAAGGAGGCCGCTGATGCCGTACACGCCGATCGTCGCCACGCTGGGCTTCGTGCTCTCGCCCGACCGCGGCGAAGTGCTGATGGTCCACCGCAACGCGCGTCCCGAGGACCACCAGCTCGGCAAATACAACGGGCTGGGCGGCAAGCTCGAAGCGGACGAGGACATCGTCGCCGGCATGCGTCGCGAGATCCACGAGGAGGCGGGCATCGATTGCCAGGCGATGCAACTGCGCGGCAGCGTCAGCTGGCCCGGCTTCGGCAAGCACGGCGAGGACTGGCTGGGCTTCATCTTCACCATCACGGCCTTCACCGGCACGCCGTTCGAGCGCAACCCGGAAGGCACGCTTGAATGGGTGCCTATCGCGCGTCTGCCGGACCTGCCCATGTGGGAAGGCGACCGGCATTTCCTGCCCATGGTGTTCGACGAGGACCCCCGGCCGTTCCACGGGGTCATGCCCTACCGCGACGGCCGCATGGTGTCCTGGCGGTACTCACGCATCTGAAGCCACCGCATCTGAAGCGACCGCCTCTGAAGCGGCGCTCAGCGCAACTGGCTGTCCTTGCTGCCCCGACGGTTGAACCCGCTCCCCGCCTGGGCATCGCGGTCCTCGGCCTCCTGGCAGCGGACGCACAGGCGTACGCCCGGCACCGCGTCGCGTCGCGCCTGCGGGATCGGCGCCTCGCATTCTTCGCAATGGCTCAGGCCCGGCCCTCGCGCCAACTGGCTGCGCGCGCGCTTGATCGCATCCTCGACGGTCGCGTCGATCTGGTCCTGCACCGAGGTATCGCTGGTCCATCCGCCGGCCATGGGCGCCTCCGGAATCACTGCCTGTTCCCGGCAAGATGGGCCCGTTCCAGCCGCGCTTCAAGGCACCGCGCCCCCGGAACCCGACCAAGGTCCAAGGCCCGCGGGTGCCAGTCGCCCGATACTGAAACATGTGCGCCGGCATAATGTACGGCTACGTATCGATGCCGCACACCATGTCCCGATTCCTTCCCGCCGGCTGCCTTGGGGCTGCCTGCCTGCTCGTCGCCTGCGCCACCACGCCCACCGTCGTCCCGCCGTCCGGCCCCCTGCAGGTGGAGGTTCCCGCGATCCAGCGCCCGGAAGGTGAAACCCCGGCGTGGTGGTATCGCGACGGCGCCGCTCAGGCCGCCGCGCGCGGCGCGATGGATGGACGGGCCCGCAACGTGATCCTGTTCGTCGGCGACGGCATGAGCCTCACCACGGTCGCCGCCGCACGCATCCTCGCCGGCCAGCGGGCGGGCCAGCCCGGCGAAGAACATCGCCTGGCCTGGGAGCGGTTCCCGGCCACTGCGCTCAGCCGCACCTACAACACCGACGCGCAGACCCCGGATTCGGCCGGCACGATGAGCGCCATGGCCACCGGGGTAAAGACCCGGGCAGGCGTGCTCAGCATCGGCCAACAGCCGGTCCGCCGGGACTGCCAGGGCGCCCTGCAGGTCCCGCTCCTGAGCCTGTGGGAGCTCGCCGAGAGCGCCGGCATGGCGACCGGCGTGGTCACCACCGCCCGCCTGACCCATGCGACCCCCGGCGCCACCTTCAGCCATTCCGCCGACCGCGACTGGGAGTCCGATGCGGACCTGCCCGCCACCGCACGCGCCGTCGGCTGCACCGACATCGCCCGCCAGATGATCGAAACCCCCTTCGGCGACGGTCCGGAGCTGCTGATGGGCGGGGGTCGCGCGAAGTTCATGCGCGCCGACCAGCCGGATCCCGAGTACCCGGCGCTTCGCGGCGCACGTCGTGACGGCCATGACCTCGTCGCCGACTGGCAGGCCCGCCACCCCGATGGCCACTACGCATGGAATGCCGGCCAGCTGGCGGCGGCCCCTGCGGACGGGCCGCTGCTGGCGTTGTTCCAGCCGGGCCACATGCAGTTCGAGCACGACCGGGCGGGCGATGCCGCCGGTGAACCCAGCCTGGCCGAGATGACCCGCATCGCCATCCGGCGCCTGGAGAACGCACCGCAGGGCTACGTGCTGCTGATCGAAGGCGGCCGCATCGACCACGGCAACCACTACGGCAACGCCCACCGCGCCCTCACCGATACCATCGCGATGAGCGACGCGGTGCAGGCGGCGGTCGACATGACCTCGTCAGACGACACGCTCGTCCTGGTCACCGCCGACCACTCGCATACGCTGACCTTCGTCGGTTATCCGCGCCGCGGCAACCCGATCCTCGGCAAGGTGGTACCGATCGCCAGCGACTCCGCCAAACCGTTGTCGACCGACGCGACCGGCCTGCCCTACACCACGCTCAGCTACGCCAACGGCCCCGGCTACGCCGGCGAGACCGCGCACCAGCCCGAAGGGCCGAAGCGCTTCATGCACAAGGTCCAGCGCGCCCGGCAGGCCAACGGCCGGCCGGACCTGACCGACGTCGATACCCGCGACCCCGACTACCTGCAGGAGTCCATGCTGCCGCTCGTCGACGAAAGCCACGGTGGCGACGACGTCGGCGTGTGGGCACGCGGCCCGGGCAGCGACGCGGTGCGCGGTTCGATCGAGCAGAACGCGATCCACCACATGATGCTGCAGGCCACCCCACGGCTTCGCGAGGCGCTGTGCGCGCAGGGCGGATGCAACACCGATGGCGTCCCGGTGGATTTGCCCGATTTCGAGGCGTTCAAGGCCCGTTGAGCGGCTCCAGGCTCAGAACGGCTTGGCCAGCACCAGCCAGACGATGCCGACCAGCAGCAGCACCGGCAGTTCATTGAACCAGCGCAGCGCGCGCGCCGACGGAAGCGCGCGCCCCGCATCGACGCCCTTCAGCCAGCGACCGGCCACGATGTAGTGCGCCAGCACCAGCGCCACCAGCAAAAGCTTGGCGTGCAGCCAGCCGCCCATCACGCCGAAGTGCAGCCAAAGCGCCAGCCCGAGTGCCACCGCCAGCCCGAACATCACATGGCCGAAGCGGTACAGCCGGCGCCCCATCAGCACCAAGCGCGCACGCACGTCGGGCGCGTCGCCGGCCTCGACCAGGTTGACGAGGATGCGCGGAAGGTAGAACACGGCGGCCATCCACGCGATCACGAACACGAGATGGGCGGTCTTGGTGATGAGATAGGCGGTCATGTGCACTAGGATGCCGTCGCAGGCGCCCCGGCGCCATCCCATGACGGCCTTCCCATGAGCAAAGCGTACGACCGCGTCTATTTCGACCGCTGGTACCGCGACCCGGCGCTGAAGGCCGAGGCCATCGGCGGCCGCGCCCGCCTCGCACGCAAGGTCGCACTGGCGGTGGCGACCGCCGAATACCACCTCGAGCGCCCGCTGCGCAGCGTGCTCGACGTCGGCTGCGGCGAAGGCGCGTGGCGCTCGCCGCTGCTCAGGCTCCGGCCAAAGGCCACCTACCTGGGCTTCGACAGCAGCGGATACGCGATCGAACGTCACGGCCGCCGTCGCAACCTGCACTTCGCGCGATTCGCCGACTTCCAGCACCTGCGACCCTGCCCGCCGGTGGACCTGCTGGTCTGCTCGGACGTGCTGCATTACCTGGATGCACGGGAGCTCGACCGAGGCCTGCCCGGCCTGGCCGAGTTGTGCGGCGGCATCGCCTTCCTCGAAACCTTCTGTCGCGAGGACGGGATCGAAGGCGACACCCTCGGCTTCAAGCGCCGCCCCGCGCGCTTCTATCGCGAACGCTTCGCCGCGGCCGGCTTCGTGCCGCTGGGGTCGCACCTGTGGCTCTCTCCGGCCCTGGCCAGCGGTAGCACCGCCCTCGAGACACCCGCCTAGCGCCGGACATCCGGATTCACAAACCCGGGCGCCGGCTCGGGTATGCTGCGACGCAGCAAGTAACCGGTTTCCCGGAGTACGCCACCCGATGATGCTCTATCAGCTGCACGAACTCGGCCGCGCATGGATGGCGCCCGTCACTTACTGGGCCGACGCCAACGCCAAGATGTTCGGCACCCCCGCCAGCTGGTTGTCCAGCCTGCCGGGTGCGCAGCGCGTCTCCGCCGGCTTCGACCTGCTCTACCGGATCGGCAAGGACTACGAGAAGCCCGAGTTCGGCATCCACTCGATGGAGATGGACGGCAACACCTATCCGGTGGTCGAGCGCGAGGTCGCGGTCAAGCCGTTCTGCCGCCTGCTGCGCTTCAAGCGCTACACCGACCACGCCGGCAACCTGCAGGAAATGCGCGGACAGCCCCCGGTGCTGGTAGTGGCGCCGCTGTCCGGCCACCACGCCACGCTGCTTCGCGACACCGTGCGCACCCTGCTGCGCGACCACAAGGTCTACATCACCGACTGGATCGACGCACGCATGGTGCCGACGTCCGAGGGCGACTTCGGGCTCGACGACTACATCGCCTACGTACAGGACTTCATCCGCACCATCGGTGCGAAGGACCTGCACGTGATCAGCGTCTGCCAGCCGACCGTACCGGTGCTCGCGGCGATCTCGCTGATGGCGCAGGCCGGCGAGGAGGTCCCGCGCACGATGGTGATGATGGGCGGCCCGATCGACACCCGCCTCAGCCCGACCGAGGTCAACAACCTGGCGACGACCAAGCCGCTGTGGTGGTTCGAGAACACGGTGATCCACCCGGTACCGGCCAACTACCCCGGGCATGGCCGCCTGGTCTACCCGGGCTTCCTCCAGCACACCGGCTTCCTGGCGATGAACCCCGAACGCCACGCGCAGTCGCACTGGGACTACTACCAGCACCTGGTCAAGGGCGACCTGGACGATGCCGAATCGCACCGCCGCTTCTACGACGAATACAACGCCGTGCTCGACATGCCCGCCGAGTACTACCTCGAGACCGTGCGGATCGTCTTCCAGGAGCACCTGCTGCCGCGCGGCGAGTGGGACGTCGGCGGCGTGCGCGTCGACCCGTCGGCGATCAAGGGCACTGCGCTGCTGACGATCGAGGGCGAGCTGGACGACATCTCCGGCCAGGGCCAGACCCGCGCCGCGCACGATCTGTGCACCGGTATCCCGAAGGAAGAACGCCACCACATCGAAGTGAAGGGCGCGGGCCACTACGGCATCTTCAGCGGCCGACGCTGGCGCACCCAGGTCTACCCGAAGGTCCGCGACTTCATCGCCGGCCACGCCGGCTGACGCTGGCCGCGACCCCCGGCCTGGGCCAGAATCGGGACTCCACCGAACGGAGTCCCGCCGTGGCCCAGCGTCGCCCGACCCTCGCCCTGCTCGCCGCCTGCCTCGCCACCGCCCTGCCCCTTGCGGCGCAGGAAGCGGAACCGGAAGCGCCACCGGCGCGTTCGATGCAGGAGATCCTCGATGCCTCGCAGGCCTCGGACTGGCGCCGCCCCGATCCGGCGCACACGCTGTACCTGGAACTCGACAGCGGCCGCGTGGTGATCGAACTCGCGCCCGCCTTCGCCCCCGCGCACGTCGCCAACATCGAGCAACTGGCGAAGGAGGGCTACTGGGACGGCCTCAGCATCAACCGCTCGCAGGACAACTTCGTCGTGCAGTGGGGCGATGCCGCCGAAAACGAGGCCGATCGCAAGCCGTTGGGCGAGGCCCGCGCCACCCTGCCCGCCGAGTTTGAGCGCGATGCCGATGGGCTCGCCTTCCATGTCCTGCCCGATGCCGACGGCTGGGCGGCGCAGGTGGGTTTCGCCGGCGGCTTCCCGGCCGGCCGCGACACCGCAGCCGGTCTCGCCTGGATGGCGCACTGCTACGGCGCGGTCGGCGCCGGCCGCGATGTCGCCGCGGACTCCAGCAACGGTACCGAACTCTACGTCGTCACCGGCCAGTCGCCGCGCCAGCTCGACCGCAACATCACCGTGGTCGGCCGGGTGATCGACGGCATGGAACGCCTGTCGGTGCTGCCGCGCGGCACCGGCCCGCTGGGCTTCTACGAGGACGCCGGCCAGCGCACGCCGATCCGCGCGATCCACCTCGCATCCGACGTGCCCGACGCCGAGCGCAGCGCGCTGGAAGTGCTGCGTACCGACACGCCGCTGTTCGATGAGCTGGTCGAAGCCCGACGCAACCGTCGCGACGGCTGGTACAAACGCCCCGCGGGCCACATCGACCTCTGTAACGTGCCCATCCCGACCCGCGCCGTGGAATGAGCATGCGCCGGCCGGTCAGGCGTCGCGCCGGCCGGCCTCGCTGCCCAGCACCTCGTGCTGGAACAGGCACATCCGGATCGCGCTGTGGTAGCGGCCGTCGCTGAAGTACTCGTCCAGCAGCACGCCCTCGCGCTTGAAGCCAAGGCTCTCGTAGATGTGGATCGCCGCGGCGTTGTCCACGTCGACCAGCAGGTACAGCTTGTGCAGGTTGAGCACGCGGAATGCGTAGTTCACCGCGCGCCCGGTGGCGGCGCGCGCATACCCGCGGCCCTGGTGCTGCGGCGACACCATGATCAGGAATTCCGCGCGCCGGTGGAGGTGGTCGATCTCCACCAGCTCCACCAGCCCGACCGGCTGCCGCATGTCGCCCTCGATGATGAAGCGGCGCTCGGACTGGTCGTGGATGTGCTTGCGGTACAGCTCCTCCAGCTCGACGAAGGACTCGTAGGGCTCCTCGAACCAGTACGCCATCACGCTGCGGTTGTTGTTCAGCACGTGCACGAAATGCAGGTCGTCGCGCTCCAGCGGGCGCAGGGTGACGCGTGCGGCACCGTCGGTGCGGGGTTCGTCGGCGGGCTTGGACGCGGTCGGCATGCGGCGAGCTTAGACCAGCCCGGGGCGCACCGGGATGAACGGACGCCGGCGGTGTTCACGCCTCCTTTCCCGGGGCGTTCCTAGCCTGAGCCTCCCGCCCCCAACGGAAGCCCCGGAGTCCCCCATGCCCCTGCTGCGAATGCGCGTGACCGGAAACGAGGACGCCACCCGCGCCATCGTCAACCTGCTCTCCAGCCTGGAGGGCGTCGACCACGTCGAGGAGATCGCCGACCTGATGCCGCGGATGGACGATCCCGACTCCAGTTCGGCGGGGCTGCCCGACGACGCCGGCCCCGGCGTGCACGAGATCGAGGTCGAAGCCTCCAATGCCTACTCCGCCAACCGGGTCCGCCGCGCCGTGGAACTGCTGTCGGAGGAACTCGAGGCCATGGTCGAGTTCGAGGAGGAAGAAGAACGCTGAGGGCCATGCAGCCCATGTCGGGGCACAGTATCCTGCGTGCATCCGATCGAGCTGCGTACCAAGGCCCTTCCATGACCCGTTTCCGCATCCTGCCGCTGGCGTCCGCGCTCCTCGTGGCGCTGGCCGCCTGCCAGCCCGCCTCCGCCCCGGACAACGCCCACACCGCCCCGTCCGCGTCCCGGCCCGCGGGACAGGTGGACAGCCAGTTCGAGATCTTCTCCAAGCGCTACCTCGACAAGGCGATGGAACTGTCGCCGGTCTGGGCAACCCAGGTCGGCGACCACCGCTTCGACGGCCGCATCGACGACCTGAGCAAGGGCGGGATCAGCCGCGCGCTCGAGCATTCGAAGAAGTTCCTGGCCGAACTCGAGGCCATCGATGTCGCCGGGCTCTCGCGCGAGAACCAGATCGACGCCGCGATCCTGCGCAACCAGCTGCGCTACGACATCTGGGCGAACGAGACCCTGCAGGGCTGGGCCTGGGACCCGCAGGTCTACAACAGCATCGCCGGCGGCGCGCTGTATGGCCTGATGTCCCGCGAGTTCGCGCCGATGCCGGAGCGCCTGAAGTCCGCCACCGCGCGCATGCAGCAGATCCCGGCACTGTTCACCCAGATGCGCACCAACCTCGACCCCGCCCGGGTCCCGCGCATCCATGCCGAGACCGTGGCGCGGCAGAACGCCGGTCTCATCAGCATCGTCGACAGCCTGGTGCTGCCGAACGCGGACCAGTTGCAGGGCGAGGACCGCAAGAAGCTCGACCTCGCCGTCGAAACCCTGCGCAAGGCGGTCACCGAGCACCAGGCCTGGCTCGAGGACGTGCTGGTACCGAATGCCAAGGGCGAATTCCGCATCGGCGAGGCGCTTTACGACCAGAAGCTCGCCTTCGCGCTGAACTCCCCGCTGAGCCGGCAGGAGATCCGCACCCGCGTCGAGGCCGACATCACGCGCACGCGCGAGGAGATGTACGACATCGCCCGCGGCGTGCTCGCCGAGCGTCCCGGCGCCCCGGCCGAGATGCCGGATGCGCCTTCGCCCGAACAGCAGCAGGCGGTGATCGAAGCCGCGCTCGAGCTGGCCTATGCCGATCGCCCCGCGCGCGACGAGGTCGTCGAGCTGGCCACCCGCAGCACAGAGGAGGCCACCGCCTTCGTGCGCGAGAAGGGCCTGGTGACCGTGCCCGACACGCCGGTGAAGATCATCCTGATGCCCGAGTTCCAGCGCGGCGTCGCGGTTGCCTATTGCGATCCGCCGGGCCCGCTCGACAAGGGCCTGGACACCTTCTACGCGGTGTCGCCGATCCCGGACGACTGGAGCCAGGACCAGGTCGATTCCTTCCTGCGCGAGTACAACACCCGATCGATCCATGAGCTGAGCATCCACGAGGCGATGCCGGGGCACTTCCTGCAGCTCGCGCATGCCAACAAGTACCCGTCCACGCTGCGTGCGGTGCTGTACTCCGGTCCCTTCGTCGAAGGCTGGGCCATGTACGCGGAAAAGATCATGGCCGACGCCGGCTACATGGACAACGATCCGCTGATGCAGCTGATCAACCGCAAGTGGAACCTGCGCGCGATGGCCAACGCCCTGCTCGACCAGGCGATCCACGTCGACGGCATGACCCGCGACGAGGCCATGCAGCTGATGACCGTGACCACCTTCCAGCAGGAGCGCGAGGCCGCCGGCAAGTGGGTGCGCGCGCAGCTGACCTCGGCCCAGCTGCCCACTTACTACGTCGGCTACAGCGAGCACCTCGACCTGCGCCAGGCCTGGGAAGCAAAGCAGGGCGAGGCCTTCGACCTGAAGGCCTACCACGACCAGGTGCTGTCCTACGGCTCGCCGCCGGTGCGCTTCGTGCGGCAGCTGATGCTGGACCAGCCGATCGACTGAGACCGCGCATGACCATTGGCGCTTGGGCCGGCACGGGCGCAAGCGCTTAACATCGCGTGTAGCAGTCTGGCCCCCCCGACACAGGAGACCTCTGCATGGGCACGCGACGCGATTTCCTCACCCTGGCCGCCTACGCTGCTGGCGGACTTGCCCTCTCACCGCTGGTGGCCTGCGCGCAGGACGCCACCAGCCCGATGCCCCCGGTGCGCCCGCCCGCTCCCGGCACCATCGCCACCCGGCCGATCCCGGCCACCGGCGAGACCCTGCCGGTGATCGGCATGGGCACCTCCGGCAGCCTTGACGTCGGTGGCAGTCCCGAAGAGCGCGCCCCGCTCCACGAGGTGCTGCGCCTGTTCGTCGCGTCCGGCGCGACCCTGATCGACACCGCGCCGACCTACGGCCGCTCCGAGCCGGTGCTCGGCGAGCTGATGGCGGCGGCCGGCAATCGCGACCGCATCTTCGTCGCCACCAAGCTGTCCGGCGTCACCGGGCGCGACGAGGGCCTGGCCCAGTTCGCCGGCTCGCTGCGCGACCTCAAGACCGACAAGGTCGAGCTGCTGCAGGTCCACAACCTGCGCGACACCGACACCCAGTTCGCGGTCATCCAGTCGCTCAAGGAACAGGGCAAGGTGCGCTACTCCGGCCTGACCCACTTCCAGGAGGGCGCCCAGGCCGACCTGGCCGCGGCGATGCGCCGCCTCAAGCCGGACTTCGTGCAGATCAACTACTCGCCGGTCACGCGCGGGGCCGAACGCGAAGTGCTGCCGCTGGCGCAGGAGATGGGCATCGCGGTGATCATCAACCGCGCCTTCGAGGACGGCCGGCTGTTCGGCCAGGTCAAGGACAAGCCGCTGCCGGGCTGGGCGGCCGACGTCGGGGCCGACTCCTGGGGGCAGCTGTTCCTGAAGTTCGTGCTCAGCCATCCCGCAGTCACGGTAGTGATCCCGGCGACGTCCAAGCCGAAGCACCAGGTTGACAACCTCAAGGCCGGCGTCTCGCCCTTCCTCGACGCCACCCAGCGCGACGCGCTGGTCGCCGCGCTGGCCTGACCGATGCCGACCGGCGACGCGACGCCGCCCTTCCTGACCCGCACCCTGGCACGCCTGTTCGGCCTCGAGCCGGACGAGGCGCTGCCGGTGGCCGGCGGTGCCCTGCTGTTCTTCCTGCTGTTCACCGGCTACTTCATGCTGCGGCCGGTGCGCGAGACCATGGGCATCGCCGGGGGCGTGGACAACCTGCAATGGCTGTTCACCGCCACCTTCGTCGCCACGCTGGCGGCAATGCCGCTGTTCGGCTGGGTCGCCGGCCGCGTCGCCCGCCGGCGCATCCTGCCCTGGGTCTATGGCTTCTTCGTCCTGAACCTCCTGGGCTTCGCGCTGGCAATCGGCCTGCAGCCTGACAACGTGTGGATGGCCCGCGCGTTCTACGTCTGGCTGTCCGTGTTCAACATGATCGCCATCTCGCTGGCCTGGAGCGTGCTGGTCGACCTGTTCCCGACCGCCCAGGCCAAGCGCACCTTCGCGCTGATGGCGGCCGGCGCCAGCCTCGGCGGCCTGACCGGTCCAATCCTCGGCATCACCCTGGTCGGTCCGCTGGGCCACGGCGGCCTGCTCGCGCTCGCTGCTGTTTTCCTGGTCGCCGCCATCGCCGCCGCGATGGCCCTGCAGCGCTGGCGCGACCGCAATCCGGTCGAGACCGGCGACATCGCCACCGACGCCGCCGCACGCTCGCGCCGGCTCGGCGGCAATCCCTTCGCCGGCGCCACCACCGTGCTGCGCTCGCCCTACCTGCTCGGCATCGCCGTGTTCGTGCTGCTGCTGGCCAGCGTCACCACCTTCCTCTACTTCGAACAGGCGCGCCTGGTCGAAGCGACCTTCCCCGACCGCGCCGACCAGACCCGCGTGTTCGGCATGATCGACACCATCGTCCAGTCACTTGCAATCCTCTCGCAGCTGTTCATCACCGGCCGCGTCGCCCGCAAGCTTGGCATCGGCGTCCTGCTGGTCGCCGTGCCACTGGTGGTGATGTGCGGCTTCCTCTGGCTGGCGCTGGCCCCGACCTTCGCCGTGCTCGCCATCGTGATGATCGTCCGCCGCGCCGGCGAGTACGGCTTCGTCCGCCCCGGTCGCGAAATGCTCTACACCGTCGTCTCGCCCGAGGCCAAGTACAAGGGCAAGAACTTCATCGACACCGTCGTCTACCGCGGCGGTGATGCCGTCAGCGCCTGGAGCAAGACGCTGGTCGACATGCTCGCCAGCCAGCCCGCGATCGCCGCACTCGTCGGCGCTGCACTGGCGCTGGTGTGGGCGATAACGGGGGGCACGCTGGCCCGGGCGCAGCAGCGGATGGAGCGCTTGGGTGGCAAGGAGTGACTGGCCTCACACGCCGGGACGGACAGCGCGCACGCAGCGATCGTGACGCTCACTGAGAGTTCGTCGATCGCACGCGATTCAGGTCTTCACAATCCATCGACGTCCACCAACACTAAATGAAGGCGCTTCGCGCCCGCGGCCAATACGCCGCTATATTCAGTTCCGACACCCCCGGACGAAGGAGCATTGCCATGTCTCTCAAGAAACAACTTCCCCCGAAGGCACTCACCCTGGGCGTTGCCCTGGCCGCCACACTGGTCCTTGGCGGTTGCGCCACCTACGACGACGATTTCGCAAGGGTGAACTCGCGTCTCGACCAGCTCGACACGCAGGTGCAGGGCGCAGCCCGCAGCGCCGAATCCGCCAACCAGTCCGCGCAGCAGGCCAACCAGCGGCTGGATTCGCTGGAGAGCCGCGTCCAGCGCCTCGAAGGTTCGCCGGGCCGCGTTCCGCGCGGTTGATGGCCTGATCGCGTCCGGCCGGTTCCCGACGAACGGTCCGGACCCGGAGCGGGTGGCCTGCACGGGCCATCCGTCTCCTCCCCGCACTTCATCTGCATGCCCCGGAGCTGTCCTATCCGTACCCCCACGCACCCTGTGATCCGGGCCGCCCGCGTCGCGCCGGTTCTGGCGCTGGTGCTGGCGCTGTCCCTCGCGAGCGCCGGCATGGCCCGCGCCCAGGAAGACACCGCCGAGCCGACGGACGCCGTCAACGACCAGCTCCCGCCAGGCCAGGAGGTCTCCAGCACGGTGATCGATCTCGCGGGCTGGGTGGTCGCCACCCGGGACACCGAAGGCTACCCCTTCGCGATCATGGACAAGGATGCCGCCCAGATCCTCGTATTCGGTGGCGACGGCCGGCTCCGCGGCGCTGCCCCTGGCCTGTTCGGCTCGGCCGTGGGCGACCACTCGGCCCCCGGCGTCGCCGGCCTCGCGCTGCGCGAGATTCCCGGCCGCGACCGCACCACCCCCGCCGGCCGTTTCATCGGCGGCTTCGGCCAATCCATCGACGCCGGACGCGTCCTGTGGGTGGACTACGATTCCGCGGTCTCCATGCACCCCACCGCCACCGGCGTTCCCGCCGAGCGACGCCCCGAGCGCCTTGCATCGCCGGAGCCGGACGACAACCGCGTCACCCACGGCTGCATCAATGTCGCGCCCTCGTTCTACGACGAGATCATCGCGCCGACGTTCGAGAAGGGCGGCGTGTTCTACGTCCTGCCGGACACGGACTCGCTGGCGGAGACGTTCCCCGAGTTCGTGGAAAGTCGCGAGACCTCGAAGCGACGCGACTGAGGGCGCTTGCGGCTTGGCGGCCAGACGGCAGGTCGGCATTCCTGCCCTCGGACGGACGTGGTGGATGCGTCCCGCCGTATCCATCCCGCCAGCGTCATGCCGAGGCGCCGCACCTCTCTCACGCCGTCCCGGGCCCGACCCACGAGGTCCGCGGCCCCATCCGCGAGACGCCTGACGCCACGCACGTGGTCGAAGACGCGGACGGCAGGGTCCGCAACCTGATCGCCGAGGTGCAGGACCCCGATGAAAGGGTCCGCGACCTCAATCACACGGTTCGCAACGCCATCGATGAGGTCAGGAACCCCTCGCACGAGGTTCGGGACCTCATTTTGTAAGGAGATGTCTGCATGATCGCCGCATCTTCTGTGCCGTCCCGCCTCAGCCCCGCTGCAGGCCTGCCCGGTCCGGGGTGACGAAGAAGCGTTCGTGGGTGCGGATCCGGCCGCCCTTGCGCTGCACCTGGTCCATCGCGCGCACGTCGGTCCGCCACTCCTTCGCGGTGATGTCGTGCAGGTGGTAGCCGCGCAGGTTGTCGCATGACTGCAGGAAGGGGTTCTCGCCGTGCAGGAAGCGGGTCGCGTTGGGCGAGTCCACAGCGCCATCGCCATTGGACGAGATGGAGGTGGCCAGGAACTCCGCGGCCACCGCCGGACCCTCCGGCGCTTCGTCGCTCAGCGGGATGTCGCCGATGGCATTCATGTGCGCGTCGCCGGTCGCGACGACCACGTTGGTCAACCCGCGCTCGCGGATCGAGTGGACCAGGCGCTGGCGCGACTGCGGGAAGCCGTCCCACTTGTCGTCGAACTCCCGCAGCGTGCCGTCCGCGTTCTTCGCCTTCAGCGGCATCACGAACACCTGCTGGGCGATGAGGTTCCAGCCGGCGTCGTTGTCCAGGCCCTGGTCCAGCCAGGCCTCCTGGGCGTCGCCCAGGATGCTGGACGGCTGGCCCGGCTGGAACCGGCAACCCGGCGATGCCGGCGGCTCGCAGGCCTGGTTGAGGCGATGGCTGCGGGTATCCAGCACGTGCATGCGCAGCAGTCGCCCGAAGTCGAGCCGGCGGTAATAGCGCGTCCCGCCATCCACACGGGGGAGCAGCGCGCGCCGCACCGGCAGGTTTTCGTACCAGGCCTGCATGGCGACGAACTTGCGCAGCGCGAACACTTCGGGCGCCCGCCCGTCCTGGTCCCGGGCATTGTTCCAGTCGTTGTCGATCTCGTGGTCGTCGAAGGACATCACGAAGGCCGCGGCCGCATGCGCCGCCTGCAGGTCCGGGTCGCTCTTGTACAGCGCATAGCGCCGGCGGTAGTCGTCGAGCGAGTAGATTTCGTCGCCGACGTGGTCACGCTCGGCGACCAGCCGACCTGCGGCGTCGTATGTCGGGAACTGGTCCTTCTTGCGGCCGGCCGGCCCCTCGTAGATGTAATCGCCGTAGTGGAACACCGCGTCCAGGCCGTCCTCTTCGCTCAGGTGGCGATAGGCCTCGAACCAGCCGTGGTAGTAGGCCTGGCAACCGGCCACCGCGATGCGCACGCGCTCCGGCAGGGCGTCCGGCGCCGGCGCGGTGCGGACCACCCCGACCGGGCTCGCATCCGCGCCTTCGACGTGGAAGCGGTACCAGTACGGCCGGCCCGGTGCGAGCCCGTCCAGCTCGACATGCACGCTGTGCCCCAGCTCAGGCAGGGCCAGCGTCTCGCCCCGGCGCAGGACGCGGCGGAAGCCATCGTCGGCCGCCAGCTCCCAGCGCACCGGCACCGCCACCATCGGCATGCCGCCGTGTTCTTCAAGCGGCTTCGGCGCCAGCCGCGTCCACAGCACGAAGCCGCCTGGCAGCGGATCGCCCGAGGCGACGCCCAGGGTGAAGGGATAGCCGCCCAGGCGCGGGTTCGCGACGACCCGGTGGAACGGTGAGAGGCCGGCGAACAGCGCCAGCGAACCGGCGCCGAGCAGGAAGCGGCGGCGATCGAAGGATACGGAGGACGTCATGCAGCACCTTGCAGTAGGGGTGTGGACGGCCGGCCAGGTGCCGGCCGCGACGGCAGGCGGTCAGAACCGGGCGCGCAGGCCGATCGAAGCGCGACGTCCGCTGGTGATGTAGATCTGGCTGTGGTGGCCCTTCTCGCTCAATCCCGTTTCGCCGTTCGAGTACACGGTGTGGCGGTTCTGGTTGAAGATGTTGTTGGCGCTGAAGTACGCCTCCAGCCCGAGCCAGTTGCCCGGGGTCTTCGGGATCAGGGTGTAGGCACCGGACAGGTTCACTTCCAGGTAGTCGTCGAAGGGCTGCTTCTGGTTCATCACCACGCCGAACGCGTTGGTGATGTTGCCGGTCAGGCCGCGGTCCTTCTCGTCGCTCCAGACGGTGTTGAGGTTCAGTCGCGTGCGGCCGTGGCGCCATGCGAACCCCAGGTTGGCCACCTGCTGCGCCACGCGCGGCAGCACCACCGACGGATTGGTATGGGTGTAGGAACCGCGCACCGTCAGGCCACTCAGCGCGCCCGGCAGGTAATCCATGGCGTGGTTGAACTCGAACTCATAGCCGTTGATGGTGATGTCATCGGACAGGTTGCTGCGCGTATTCACCAGGTCGATGGGCTCGTCGCCGGTGTAGCCGAATTCCTCGGGCGTCATCGAAACATCGCTGATCAGGTCCTCGATGCGGTTGTGGAACACGCCGAACGCCACCAGGCCGACCGGTTCGAAGTACTTCACCACCCGCAGCGACAGGTTGTCGGAGTACTCGGGGAGCAGGTCGGCGTTGGGGGCTGAGAGCACGTTGCCGTCCTCGGTGCCATACGCCACCGACCACACGCCCGCCAGGTCGCCCACTTCGGGGCGCTGGATGGTCTTGCTGTAACCCGCCTGCACGTCGAAGCCGTCGCTGATGCTGTACTTCAGCGAGACGCTCGGGAAGAAGTCGTCGTAACTCGCCTTGTTCTCGCGGCGCGGGTTGGTGAAGTACTGGTACTCCAGCCCTTCGACGGTGGTGGCACGGCCGCTGTCGGGGTCGACGTCGTAACCCGCGGCGGCGATCGCCTCCGGGCTCAGCGGGTCGAAGTCGTGGCTGGTGGTCCGGGTACGTTCCCAGCGCAGGCCCGCCTGCACCTTCAACTTGTAGGCGAACTCCGCGGTGCCCATGAAATAGGCGGACTGGACGTCCTCGTCCAGCGCACTGACATTGCCCACGTAGGCGTTGTACCACTGGGCCGGCGTCAGGCTGTGCAGCCAGTGCTCCGGGTTCGCCTGCATCATGTCGTAGATCTTCTCCAGGCTGTAGACGTACAGGTCGCCGCCGCCCAGCGTATTGACGACCATGCCCGACTCGCCCGAGTGCCACACGTTCGCGCTCTGCACCGCGCGCAGGAACTCGGCGTTGCTCAGCGGACCGTCGTAGGTCCAGATGTTGGCGTCGGAGGTGTTGCCGAAGTCGTACTCGCCGCGGGTTGCCTTGAGGCCGGTCTTCCAGGTCACCGGCACGTCGCCGAAGTCCTGGTAGAACTCGAAGTCGAGGCTGCCACCGTCGTAGTCGAGCTCGGCGCTGCTGCCGCTGGTGGTGCGGATCGAAGGCCGGGTGGAACTGCCGAGTGCACCGGCATAGCTGCCGATGGTGTAGCTCTCCGGCAGCGACCAGTCCGGACCGTCCAACTGCTGGATCTTCCAGTCCTGGTGCATCCAGTCGCTGCGCCACGCACTGTAGTTGCCGGGCGCGCTGATGGTGTTGAGCACGTCCGACACCTGGCCCTTCTTGCCGGAGTCGTAGCGGCTGTCGGCGCTGACGTGGAACAGCTTGCCGTCGAGCTTGAAGTGCTCGTTCTGCCACACGAAGCTCGGCACCAGGTTGCGGGTGTAGCCGATCTTGTAGGTGTAGGTGACGTCGGTGCTCAACGTTTGAGCGGTGTCCGCGTAGTTCGTGGTCCAGTACATCGACGGATCGCCGGTGGACGCGCGCGAGTTCGCGAGTCGCGGGGTGATCCGGTTCGGGTCGATGTCGCCGCGGGCGACGCTGGCGGCCAGCGACAGGATCAGCTCGTCGGTGGCCTTGTAGTCGACCGCCACCTGGGCAACACGGCGGTTGTACTCGCGGTCGTAGCCGGCCGCGGAGATCGAAGTGACCGCGTAGGGATACGGGCTGGCCTCCGTGGCCACGTAGTTGCGCCCGGCCGTGATCTGCGCCTGCTCGACCAGGCTGGTCACGCTGCTGATGCCGGCGGCAATGCCGAGGCGACCGTCAAGGAACACGTCGGAATAGTTGAGCGTGGCCGTCGGCAGGAACTTGGTGTCGTAACCGCCTTCCATCCAGCCGGTGTTCTCGCTGTCCCACAGGCCGGCGTGGGTGTTCCCGCCCAGCGTCGCGGTGATCCGGCGGCCGCGCGCGTCGAAGGCGCGCTTGGTGCGGATGTCGATGGTGCCGGCGGGGGCATTGGCATCCATGTCCGCGCTGGTGGTCTTGTAGACGGTGATGGAGTCGACGCCGGCCAGCGCGGACTGCTCGAAGCTGAAGGTGCGTGAGCTGGACGAGTTGGCATCCACGCCGGGCAGGCTCACGCCGTTGAGCGTCACGCCGGTGTACTTGGCCGGCAGGCCGCGCAGCGAGATGTTGCGCGGCGCATCGTCGGCCACCACGTCGTAGTCCACGCCCGGCATGTACTTCAGGAACTCGCCGGGGTTGCCGTCGCCGATCTCGCCGAAACTGTCCGCGGACAGCGTGTTGGTGATGTTCATCGCCGCGCGCTGCTCCATGATCGCGCGCGCGTCGCCCTCGCGGGCGCCCACGACCTGCACGGTGTCGAGGGTGGCGGCGTCCGCCGCGGGGGCCTGGCTGCTGTACAGCTCGAACAGCGGTTCGCTGGTTTGGCCAGCGCGGACATCGACGGTCTGCTGGACCGGGCTGAAGCCGGTGAACTCGACGGTCAGCACCGCGGCGCCGGCCGGCACCTCGTGGACGCGGAACTCGCCGCGTTCGCCGGACACCGCGACCTGGCGGCCGTCGATCTTGACCCGCGCGTTGCGCAGGTACTCGCCGGTCACCGGATCCATCACGCGGCCGAGGATGAAGCCGGTGCCGGTGCCGGTGCCGGCCTCTGCGTCCGGCGCGGACACGGACTTCTCGCGCAGGGTGATCACGCCGCCCTCGTCGGACTGGATCTCCAGGCCGGTGCCGACCAGCAGCAGGCGCAGCGCCTCGCGCGCGTCCATCTCGCCGGACACGGCGGGGGTCTGGATGCCCTGCAGGGCACCGGCCGGCGCGATGATCTGCAACTGCGCCTGGCGCGCCAGTTCCGGGATGGCGGTGACGGCCGGCTGCGCCGGCACGTTGAACTGGCGCACCTGCGCGAAGGCATGGGCAGGAAGGGCCAGCGCGGCGATCACGGCGCTGGTCAACAGGAGTCGCTTGCAGGACGTCATGGGGTGTCGGCTCTCGGTCGCCGCGTGGGGTCGCGGCACTCAGGAAGAAAGAGCAGCCGGCACGCGGGTTCCGCCCCCTGTCACGAAAATTTAATGCGTGCGCACAGGCTCGACCGGGCGCGACAGCACGACGCGGTCGCGCTCGCGGCGTGCATCGGCGTCGAACACCTGCGCGACGGCATTGCCGAAGCCTTCCGGGTCGTTCGCATCGAACAGGCCGGTGATCGGCATCTGCGCCAGGCCGTTGTCGATGATGTCGATGCGCAGGTCGCTGTAGCGCGCGAAATCCGCGACGGCCTCGGCGAGGGTCTCGCCCTCGAAGGCGATCTTGCCTTCGCGCCAGGCCATCTCGCGCTGCAGCTGGCCCGACGGCAGGGGGCTCAGCTGCAGGCCGTCGGGACCGTCGCGAAGCAACAGGCGGGTCGCCGCGGCCACGGTGGTCCTGGTCGCGGGGATCTCCAACGCACCCGTCTCGACGGACACATGGGTGGGCTCGCCGTCCAGTTTCCGCACCAGCAGGGTCGCATTGCGCGCCGTCATCCGGCGCCGGTCCACTTCCACCACGAGGTCCGGCCGGGCATTGCGCGCGTCGATGAACACCTCGCCACGCTCGACCGCGACGCGCAGCTGGCCGTCGTCGTCGTGCACCTTCACCCGGGTGTCGGTGTTGAGGGTCAGCACCGATCCCCCCGCGAGCGCGACCCGGCGCATCTCGCCCTTGGTGGTGGCGTACGCCGCCGGCACCTGCACGGTGAGCAGCAGGAAGACCGTGAGCACCAGCGACGCCGCCAGCGCGCTGGCCCAGCGCAGCGGCCGCAGCCCCCTACCCGCCCGACGCCGGGGCGACGCGGGAACCTGGACCGGCGTCCGCGACGGCGGTGCGGCCAGTGCATGCAACTGCCCGGTCCCCTGCAGCGCGCGGGCCTGGTGCCACAGGGCCTTGGCACGCATCAGGGCGCCGGCGCGCCGCGCATCGCCGGCCAGCCAGCGCTGCAGGCGCGCCTCGTCCCGGTGCGACAGCGGCGCACGGTCCATCCGCGCGACCCACTGCGTGGCCGCGCGCTCGATCTCACGACTGGTTTCGCGTCCGTCCATTGGCTTTCCTGATTTCACGCTCCAACTGCCTTGAGGCTTTGGCGGGCAGCGTTCCGCCATTCGCCACCCACTCGCCCAGCAGTCGGATGCCGCGGGCGATGTGTTTCTCGACGGTGTTCTCGGACACCCCCATGCGGGTGGCGATCTCCCGCTGCGGCAGCTCGTGCACGCGCCGCAGCACGAAAGCCTCGCGGGTCCGCCCTGGCATCGCGGCGATCACCTCCGCCAGCCCGTGCAGCTCGTCGCGTTCGATCGCCCGCTGCTCGGGCGTGGCCCCGCCATCGACGAACTCCACCGGCCCGAGGTCCTCGACCGCCAGGATCGGCACGATTCGCGCCCGGCGGATGTTGCGGACCACCAGCGACTGCGCCACCTGGAACAGGTAGGCGCGCGGGTTGAGGATGTCGTCCAGCCGCTCGCGCTCGGCCAGGATCGCGTAGCTCTCCTGGACGATGTCGTCCACGTCGAAGCCCGCACTGCGCCGCCGCCCCAGCCACGCGCGCAGCGCCGGCTCGTGCGGCAGCACGTGGAGGGCGAACCAGCGCGTCCGCGCCATGTCGTCCATGGCCTCGCTCCGCACCCCTCCCGCACGTCCCGGATCCGCCACGCCGTTCCCCCGCCACCCGCAGGCCTGTTGCGCAAACGCGCGAGTGTGGGGACGGGGCGTTTCAGGGGGGTGACAGGGCGGGCCGTGGCGCGTGCCGGCAACAGGCCGCCCAGCCACCCCATTCATGTTCGCGAAGGCCGGTGTCGGCGACTTCATACGCGAGGTCTACGACTTCACGCGCCATGTCCACGATCTCACGTGCCAGGTCAGCGACTTCGCGCATCATGTCCGCGACTTCGTGCGCCAAGTCGCTGACTTCGCGCTTCATATCCGCGACTTGGCGCACCCGGTCATCGACATCGCGCGTCACGTCGTCGACTTCACGCGCGAAGTCGCCGACCTCGCGTTTCAAGTCGCGGACTTCATGCGCCAGATCGGCGACCTCGCGCACGAGGCCACCGATCGCGGTGGCCATCCGCTTCCGCCCGTCGCGCACGAGCGCGCCTGATCGGCAAAGCCGGCCCCTGCGGGCCATGCCTATACTCGGGTAGATTCCAGTGGGCCCCGCCCGCCGCCGCACTCGAGGGAGACGTCTCCAATGAAACTCAAGGCCAGCCCCAGGGCACTGGGCATCTGTGCACTTGTCTGGATCGCGATGGTCCTGGCAACCGTCGCGCTCGGCATGCCGTCGACAGGGCCGCTGACGATCAGCGAACGCGGCAATCCGTTCTGGGACCTCGTGCCGACCGGCATGCCGTCGCAGCCATTCGTCGCGAAGCTCGACCTGATGGCCGTGTCCCTCGCCGCGCTCGGGCCGCTGGCAGTGGCGGCGCTCGTGATCAAGCTGGGCCCCGTGACCGGCTTCGGCCGATGGGCCAAGGGCTGAGCGTTACCTCGCCGAACAGCGGCACCCGATAGGTGACGGCGCGGGTACGGGCGGGGTGGATTACCGACAGGATGCGCAAAGACCCGTTGCTGCGCTCCATGCATACCTGCTCGCCAGAGATGCGGGGCAGCAGGCGGCTGCTCAGGCGTGCTGGAGGATGTTGAGCAGGGTGCCGTAGGGATCGCGGACGTAAAAGCGCCGGACGCCCCAGTCTTCATCGGCCGGGCCGTAGACGATGGGATGGCCGGCCGCGCGCATGCGGGCCAGGGCTTCGTCGAGGTCGTCGACTTCGATCGACAGGTCCGGCACGGGTGTCCCATTGCCACCTTCGGTCGCGATGCTGAGCTGCACGCGCGCCGATTCCCCCGAGCCGCAGGTCGCGATCCAGCCGTGGTCCATCAGTGTCTCGAGGCCCAGCAGGTCGCCGTAGAACGCGCGCCCCGCGGCGGTGTCGGAGGCGGCGATGTTCGACACGATGCGGCGGACCTTCATGGACACGCCTCCAGGGGACAGGGACCGGACCCGACTGTTCCTGATCGTGCATGCCGATGTCCAGCCGCGGCCCCGCGGAGGGGGCGCGCCTGCTTCAGCCGGTTTCGCCGCCCACCCGCTTGTGCGCCTCGCAAATGATGCGTTTGTCGAGGATGCGGACCTCGCCGACCATCAGCAGGCGGAGGTCGCGGACGAGGTAGTCGGCGAGCGCATCGTCGTCGATGGTGTCGCCCTCGATGTCGAGGCGGAAGCCCTGGCCCTGCAGGCCACCGCCGTTGCTGAAGTCGATCTCGAAGTCGAACACCACGCGGTGCTGCACGGGGGCGTTCATCGGCGGCTACTCCGCTCGCTGAATGCCACGCTGCCGAGGATGATCGCGCCGGCGATGGCCATGGTGAGGGTCAGCGGTTCGTCGAGCAGCCACCAGGCCCAGGCCACGCCGAACAGCGGCACCAGGTAGGTGACGGTGGCGGCGCGGCTGGCGCCGATGCGGGCGATCAGGCGGTAGTACATGACGAAGGCGATGCCGGTGCACAGCACGCCGAGCAGGGCCGCGGACAGCCAGGACAGTGGCGGGACCGGCGTCGCCGGCCAGTGCATGACCGCCAGCGGCGCGACCAGCAGGGCGGCGCAGCTGAGGGTGGCGGCGGCGACCGCGGCGGCCGGCAGGCCGGTCAGGTGGCGACGAACCAGGTTGATGCCGATGCCGTAGAGGAAGGCCGCGCCGGCGCCGGCCAGCACGGCCAGGCCAATGCTGGCGCCGGCGACCTTGCCGCTGGCCAGCACGACGACGCCGGCGAAGCCCGCGACCAGCGCCACCGCGCGGCGCGTGCCGATGCGCTCGCCGAAGAACAGGAAACCGATCAGCGCGGTGAACAGCACGGTCATGGCGTTGCTGATCGCGCCGATGCCGGCCGGCGCCTGCGTCGCCGCCCAGGCGAACAGCACGAAGGGCACCGCCGAGTTGATCAGGCTGATGCCGGCCAGCCTGGGCCACAGCGCGAGCGGGAACTGCCGCCGTGCGCGCCACAGGAAGGGCAGCAGCACGACCGCCCCCAGTGCCAGCCGCATCTCGACCAGCGGGAACGCGCCGAAGTCCGGGGCGGCAACGCGCATGAACAGGAACGACGCGCCCCAGATCGCCCCGAGCACGGCGAGTTCGAGGGGGGTCTTCCAGTCCCGGGCGGCCGCCTCGGGCGGGGCGGTCCGGGGCGTGGGCGCGATCGATCCGGTGGGGGCGGCGGCGTCGGCGGAAAGCATCAGGAACGCATCCTGTTCGTGGCTGGCCATTGTCGAGCGGCGCCCCATCCACAACAAGCGCATACTTTGTGGCCCAGCCACAAATCATGTTTGAGGCTCCCATGGCCCTGCGTGCCGAGCTGTTGCCGGCGCTGGCGGTGTTCGAGTCGGCCGCCCGCCACCAGAACTTCACCCACGCCGCGGAAGAGCTGCACCTGACCGCCAGCGCGGTCAGCCACCACGTGCGCAAGCTGGAGGCGCGCCTGGGCGTGGCCCTGTTCCAGCGCCATGCGCGCGGGGTGTCGCTGACCGCGGAGGGCCGGCAGTTGGCCGACGCCGCCGGTTCGGCGCTGGCCGACATGGACGGCGTGGTCCACCAGCTGCGCACGCGGGAGGACGAGGCCAGCCGCGTGCGCGTCACCACGCTGCACTCGCTCGCCTACACCTGGCTGATCCCGCGGCTGCCGGATTTCAGCCGCCGGTACCCGGACATCCGCCTCAACCTCGATACGGAAATCGCGCTGACCCGCTTCGACGAGGGCGGGCCGGATGTCGGCATCCGCCATGGGCCGGGCCACTGGCCGGGGCTGGGCGCGCACTGGCTGATGGACGACGCGATGTTCCCGGTCGCCGCGCCGGACTGGCCGGGCCGCGAGGGCATCGCGCACCCGCGCGACCTGCTCGGGCACCGGCTGATCGCCGACCATGCGCGGCAGGGCTGGCTGGACTGGTTCCGCGCGGCCGGCGTGCACGGCGCGACGGTGGACGAGCACCACACCTTCAGCGACACCTCGGACGCGCTCAACGCCGCCGCGCATGGCCTCGGCGTGGCCCTGGCCCGCGAGCGGATCGCGGCGCCCTACCTGGCCGCCGGCCGCCTGGTCCGGCTGCCCGGGCCGTCGATGGAGGCGCGCTGGAGCTACTACGTGGTCTACCCGGCGCACCGGCGGCTACGGCCGGCGGCAGCGTGTTTCGTCGACTGGCTGCTCGAACAGGGCTGACCCCCTCCCCGCGCGCCGCCGGGTCTGCCAGACTCGCCGCGCCCCTCACGCCCACCTCCCCGCGCGCATGTCGCCGACCGCGAAAGCCCAGTTCCAGATCCACTTCTGCGTGGTGCTCTGGGGCTTCACCGCCATCCTCGGCAAGCTGATCAGCCTGCCGGCATTGCCGCTGGTGTGGTGGCGCATGCTGGTCGTGGTCGCAGTGCTGGCGCTGGTGCCGCGGGTGTGGCGCGGCCTGCGCACGATGCCGCCACGGCTGGTCGCCGCCTATGCCGGCATCGGCGTGCTGGTGGCGCTGCACTGGCTGACCTTCTACGGCGCGATCAAGCTGGCGAACGCCTCGGTGGCGGCGACCTGCATCGCGCTGGCCACCGCCTTCACTGCGCTGATCGAGCCCTGGCTGGCGCGGCGCGGCTTCGCCCTGCACGAGCTGCTGCTCGGCATCGCAGTGCTCCCGGGCGTGGCGCTGGTGGTCGACGGCGTGCCGCATGACATGCGCGTCGGCGTCGCGGTCGGCGCCCTCTCGGCACTGTTCGTCGCGCTGTTCGGTTCGCTCAACAAGCGGCTGGTCGAGCACGGCGATCCGCTGACGGTGACCGCGCTGGAACTGGGTGCCGGCACCCTGGCGCTGACTTTGCTCGCGCCGCTGATGCCGCTGCTGTTCCCGGCCTTCGCCGGTCCGCTGACCGAGCTGCCCGGGCTGCGCGATGCCGGCCTGCTGCTGGTGCTGTCGCTGGGCTGCACCCTGCTGCCCTTCGCACTGTCGCTGGTGGCGCTGCGGCACATGAGCGCGTTCTCCGCGCAGCTGGCGGTCAACCTGGAGCCGATCTACGCCATCGCCCTGGCCATCGTGCTGCTCGGCGAACAGCAGGAGCTGAGCACGCGCTTCTACCTGGGCGTGGCGATCATCCTCGGGGCGGTGCTGCTGCACCCGCTGCTGCACCGGCCGAAGCGGCTGGCCCAGCCGGAGGCACTGGGCGTGGTGGAAGCCAAGGACATCACCGAATAGCCCTCGCCGGCGGGGCGGCCAGACCGCTATCCTGCTCGCCTGCCACCGCGCCCGGACGACGATGAACCCCGCCACCCAGCACGACCTCGCCAAGCTCTTCCTCCGCGTCACCCTCGGCCTGCTGGTCATGCTGCACGGCGCGGCCAAGCTGAAGGGCGGCATGGCCGGCATCATCGGCCTGGTCGAGGCCCACGGCCTGCCCGGCTTCCTCGGCTATGGCGTGCTGGTCGGCGAGATCCTCGGCCCGATCATGCTGGTCATCGGCTGGCACGCGCGCGTCGGCGCGGTGCTGGTCGCGGTCAACATGCTGTTCGCGATCGCCCTGGTCCACATGGGCGAGCTCGGCCACCTCAACCGCCAGGGCGGGTGGGCGCTGGAACTGCAGGCGATGTTCCTGGTGTCCGCGATCGCCCTCGCCCTGCTCGGCCCGGGTCGCTTCAGCGCCAACCAGCGCTGAGGCCCGGCATGGAACGCATCCGATTCGAACTCGACGGCGACTTCGTCGAACTCAACCAGCTGCTGAAGCTCGCCGGCCTGTGCGACAGTGGCGGCATGGGCAAGCAGATCGTGGCCAGCGGCGCGGTGCTTGTGGACGGCGAGGTGGAACTGCGCAAGACCTGCAAGATCCGCGCGGGCCAGGTGGTCGCGCTCGACGACGTCGAGATCGAGGTCGTCGCGGCCTGAGCTTCATACGCCGACCTGGCGCTCAGGCAATCGGGCGCCCGCTGTCGGCACCGGCCAGCGCGTCGTGCAGCACGCGTACGGCGTCGGCCTCTGCATCGACCTGGCCGTCGCCGCGCGTTTCCAGATAGCGGCAGGCAGCGAAGTCCTGCGCGCGGGCTTCGTATTCGCGCACCCAGGCCTCGCGCAGTGGACGCTGCTCGTCGGTCAGCGGCCAGACGCCGGTGCGCGGCCGCAGATGGCGGCGGATGCCGATGCGCCAGGGCTTGGCGCTGACACGGGCGCGGAAGCACTGCTGGCGCTGGCACATCCGCGCGTAGAGGCGGTCGGTGCCGATGGCCTCGAACAGCGTCTGAACCTCGGGATCGCCCGGGCTGAAGCGGCGATGCAGGGCGAGCAGGCGCAGGCCAGCGGGCGTGCGGTACAGCCGCAGGCGCCAGCCCGGATGCTTCGCCACGAACGCCTGCACGCGCCGCAGTGCCATGCGTTCCGGCCCACCCCGCAGCGCCTGCCATGCCCGGTGTACGCCACTTGCCAGCGGCCAGGACAGGAAAAGGCCGGCGATGACCAGGGCGACCCCTTTTCCGGCCGAATCCATTGCATTGCCGAAGGCGATCGCGCCGATGACCCACAGCGCCAGCACGCTCCCCCATAACCGGGTCGGCACGCCTTTCGGGAAGTCGATGTCGGCGAACAGCACGTCCGGCGTGTTCAGGCATAACGCGCCGTAGCTGTTGCGCGAGATGATCGTGTCGCCCTGGCGCTGCACGATTTCCTCGCGGATCGGCATGCCTTCGGCGCCGTTGTAGGGCACCTTGGGTTCGCGCTTGAGCAGCGGCTCGCCGGCGACGATGCGCGCATGCGCTTCGCGGACGCGGGCATCGGCGTGCGCCTGCGCGGCTTCCTGGCTTTCGTCCGACCAGCCGAAGCGGCGCACGGTGAAGGCGCGGTGCCGGCTGCGGCGGCCGTGCTCGATCCGGGCCTCGGCCCAGAACTCCGGAATGATCATGTGCTGCCCCCGTCGGCGCTCCCCGCCGACGCTCCCCTTGAAACCGCGGCCATTCTGGCCGCTGGCGGTCGCCCGCGCCAGCGCGCGTCAGTCGTACTCGGGCATCGGGCCGTCGTTGGGACAGGCCGCGTCGGGGAAACCGTAACGCGACTTGAGGTCCCGCCCGCACTGGCCCATGTCGGCGACTTCATCGCCGGGATTGGAGCAGAGCATGTCGTAATCGCGGAAGAAGCTGTCCTTGCGGCGCACGAAGCCGTCGCCGCACTTGCGGCCCAGGCGGATGCGGTCGAGGTCGTCCTCGGCGGCATTGCGGCCGGACAGGCCGAACCGCGACAGTTCGGCCGGGGTGAGCAGGCGCAGGCTGCGGTTGGGCACGGTCATCATCAGGTCGGCGACCTGGGTGGCGGCACCGTTGCGCTGCAGGTACTGGCCGACCTGCTCGTGGATCTCGCGCAGCTCCTGGTTGAGCTCGGCGCGGGAGGTTGCCTTCGAGCCGATCCGCAGCATCCGGTGGATGCCCACCGGGCCGGACACCATGCGCATGTCGCCGGCGGCGAGGATCAGCACGCAGGAACTGTGGCACACGGAGTCCTCGCGCACCCAGACCAGCCAGCCGCCCTCGGCCATCGAGTCGCCGGCGCGCACCCCCTCCTCCACCTGGCCGCCGGTGGAGTCGATGTCGAGGATGCGCGACGTGATGCCCAGCGTGTCGGCCATGTCGGCGACGCGCTGGACCAGCGCGGTGAAGCCGGCATCGACCTTGCCGGTGTAACGCACGCGCACCACGTCGCTGTCCTGGCAGGGCTGCAGGGTCTTCCAGACATTGCTGAAGCCCAGCGAGGCCAGGGGCACGCCATCGCCGGCGGTGGCGTAGTCACGGTCGCAGCTGATCGAGGCTTCGCCCTCGGGCAGCTGCATGGGGGTCCAGTCGGTCTCGGGCGGGGCCTGGTCGTAGGCCTCGTCCTCCGGCGCGCGCGGCTCCGGGAGTTCGATGACGGTCGCGCCGTAGTCGGTGCGCTCGCGGTCGCGCGTGGGTCCGGTGTCGAGCAGTGGACCCGCATCGGTGATCGCGGGGGGCGCGGCGTCGGCGGTGGTGCCGGACACCGGCGCAGGCGCGGGCGAGGAACAGGCCGCCAGCAGGCAGGTCGACAACCACAGGTGGATCGGGGCGGAACGGCGCATGGAAGTCCGGAGAAGGGGTGTCACGGCGCGGAGCCGCGTGGGTCCAGTCTAGGGGGCCGCGGCGCCGAGGTGTTCAACGCAGGGTGAACACCGGCTTGAACGTCGCCTGTACCCGGCACGGGCCAGGGGACCGAGGGGCCCCCTTGCGGATCGCGCCCGTGTCGAAAACCGCGTGCGCGGCTCGTCGCACTCTTGAACGGGGGCACCGGCGCCCTCGCCACCGATCCGGGAGATTCCCCATGCGCGTACTCGTCATCGTCAAGGCCACCGCCGACTCCGAAGCCGGCGTCATGCCCGAACAGCAGCTCCTGGCCGACATGGGCCGCTACAACGAAGCGCTGGTGAAGGCCGGCATCATGCTTGCCGGCGAGGGCCTGCACCCGTCGTCGCGCGGCGTGCGGGTGACCTTCGACGGCCCGGCGCGCCACGTGACCGACGGCCCTTTCGCCGAAACCCGCGAACTCGTCGCCGGCTACTGGCTGTGGCAGGTCCGTTCGATGGACGAGGCGATCGAATGGGTGAAGCGCTGCCCCAACCCGATGCCCGGCGTGTCCGACATCGAAATCCGCCCGGTGTTCGAGGCCGACGACTTCGGCGAGGCCTTCACGCCCGAGCTGCGGGAGCAGGAGGAGCAACTGCGCGCGCGCATCGACGGCCCGTGACCCCGGCGCCGGTCGCGGGCTGCACTTGCGGCGTGCGGGCGGCGGTGCTGTGATCGCCCGGGCATGACGGACCATGACTTCAACCGGCGCATCGACGCCATCTGGCGCATCGAGTCGGCCCGCGTGATCGCGACGCTGGCCCGGATGCTGCGTGACGTGGGCCTGGCCGAGGACCTGGCCCAGGACGCGCTGGTCGCGGCGCTGGAAACCTGGCCGCGCGATGGCATTCCCGACAACCCGGGAGCATGGCTGACGACCACCGCCCGGCGCCGTGCGATCGACCGCCTCCGCCACGGCCAGATGGCGCAGCAGAAGCACCTGCAGGTCGCGCTGGAACTGGAGGACGCACAGGCCGAACGGCGCAGCGTGGAGGAGGACGCGCTCGACGACCCGGTGGGCGACGATCTGCTGCGACTCATGTTCGTCGCCTGCCATCCGGTGCTTTCGCCGGAGGCGCGCGTCGCGCTGACCCTGCGCCTGCTCGGCGGGCTGACCACCGGCGAGATCGCCCGCGCGTTCCTGGCGCGCGAGGCGACCATCGCGCAGCGGATCGTCCGTGCCAAGCGCACGCTGGCGGAATCCGGGGTGCAGTTCGAGCTGCCCCGCGAGGCGGAACTGCACGCACGCCTGGGCTCGGTGCTCGAGGTCATCTACCTGGTCTTCAACGAAGGCTATGCCGCCACCGCCGGCGACGACCTGCTGCGTCCGGCACTGTGCGAGGAGGCGCTGCGGCTGGGCCGCATCCTGGTCGGCCTGGTGCCCGCCGAGGACGAGGCGCATGGCCTGGTCGCGCTGATGGAGATCCAGGCCTCGCGCACCCATGCACGGGTCGATGCCGATGGCCATCCGGTGCTGCTGCAGGACCAGGACCGCGGCCGCTGGGACCGCTTGCTGGTCGGCCGCGGGCTGGAGGCGCTGGCACGCGCCCGGCGGATCGCCGCGGCACGCGGGTTCGAGCCGGGTCCCTACACGCTGCAGGCGGAGATCGCGGCCTGCCATGCGCGTGCTGCCCGCGCGGAGGACACCGACTGGCGCGCCATCGCCGCGCTGTATGCGGGACTCGCCCGCGCCATGCCCTCGCCGGTCGTCGAGCTGAACCGCGCGGTCGCGATCACGATGGCCGACGGGGCCGCCGCCGGGCTCGCCCACCTGGAGGCCCATGTCGACGCAACCGCGCTCCGTGACTACCACCTGCTGCCGGCCGTGCGCGGCGACCTGCTGGCCCGGCTGGGTCGCCATGCAGAGGCGCGCGAGGCCTTCGAGCATGCGGCCTCGCTCGCGCGCAACGGACGCGAGCGCGCACTGCTGCACGAGCGCGCCGCGCAAAGCGGCGCGTCGGCCTGACGCCCGCCCGCGGCCTCAGCCGTTGGGAAGCAGCAGGATCTTGCCCGAACGCTCGCCGGCCGCCGCCTCGGCGACCGCCTGCTTGATGTCGTCCAGGCCGTAGGTCGCCTGAATCCGCGCCGACAGCGCGCCGGTCGCGATCTGCCGTACCAGGTCGGCAAACAGCGCGTTGCGGGTCGCGGCATCGGTGACCTTGAACCAGTAGGCCAGCCAGAAGCCACGCAGGGTGATGCCGCGGAAGATCAGTTCGCCCGGAGAGAGCGCACAGGGCTCGCCGGACATCGCGCCGTAGTTGACGACGGTGCCGCCCGAGGCCAGCGCCGCGGCGATGCGGCCGGTCGCCGCGCCGCCGACGGCGTCGATGCCCAGCTTGATCGGCGCACCGCCGGTCGCGTCGCGCACGCGTTCGGCCAGGTCATCGCCGTCGACCAGCACGATGTCGGCGCCCGAGGCTTTCACGTCGGCCACGGCACTCTCGCGACGGACAACGTTGACCACGTGGATGCCGCGCGCCCGGGCGATCTGCACCAGGTAACCGCCGACGGCAGAGTTGGCGGCGTTCTGGATCACCCAGTCGCCGGCCTGCAGCGGCAGGATGTCGCTGAGCAGCAGGGCCGCGGTCGGCGGGTTCACGGTCAGCATGGCGAGCTGGCGTGGGTCGGCCCCTTCGGGCAGGGGCACCAGCGCGGCCGCATCGGCATTGAGGTGGGTGGTCCAGGTGCCGCAGCCGACCGGCAGCAGCACGGTCTGGCCGACCGCCAGACCCTGCACCCCGCTCCCCAGCTCGACCACCTTGCCGACGCCCTCGTTGCCACCCACCGCGGGCAACGGCGGCAGCATGCCGTACTCGCCGGTGAGCGTGAGCACGTCGGACGGATTGATCGCCGCGGCCAGCACCTCGACGCGGACCTGGCCGGGCCCGGGCGCCGGCAGTTCGAATTCGACCGCGTCGATGACGTCCTGCGGCACGGGGCCGCGGTGGGGGTACAGGGCGTGCTTCATGGCGATCCTCCGGTCCGGGGGACACAGGGTACCGCTGGCGTGGACGGTGTGCGGAACTCACCTGGACGGTCGGGCGCGGCTGAACAGCGTCCACCGGCCCGGGCGCCCGCACATGCGCCGGCGCGCCGGATGTGCCAGCATGCGCGCCCGCCTGCCGGTCCCGTGGCAGCGCCGCGGGCCGCCCCGCCACTCCCATGCGCCTGAACAAGTTCATCAGCGATGCCGGCGTCTGTTCGCGCCGCGAAGCCGACCGCCTGATCGCCGCGGGCCGCGTCACCGTCAACCGCGAACGCGCGCGCATCGGCGCCGAGCTGGCCGAGGACGACGCGGTGGCGATCGACGGCGAACCCCTGCGCCCGCGCACTGTCGCGCGCGGCAAGAAGCAGCATGTCTACATCGCGCTGTACAAGCCGGTCGGCGTGACCTGCACCACCGAGTCCTCGGTGAAGGGCAACATCGTCGACTTCGTCGGCCACGAGCGCCGGATCTTCCCGATCGGCCGGCTCGACAAGGAGTCGGAAGGGCTGATCCTGCTGACCAGCAACGGCGACATCGTCAACGAGATCCTGCGCGCCGAGAACAAGCTGGAGAAGGAATACCTGGTCGCGGTGAACCACGACGTCAACGATGCCTTCCTGCGTGGCATGGCCCGCGGCGTGCCGGTGCACGGCCAGATGACCCTGCCCTGCCGCACCTCGAAGCTCGGCCCGATGGGCTTCCGCATTACCCTCGTGCAGGGTCTCAACCGGCAGATCCGGCTGATGGCGGCGCACTTTGGCTACCGGGTGAAGCGGCTCGTGCGCGTGCGCATCGGCAATGTGCAGGCCGGCCACCTCAAGCCCGGCCAGTGGCGCAACCTCACGGACGCCGAGCTGCACAAGCTGCTGCCGACGCGTACCGACTGGTAGGCACGCTCAGCGCTGCATGCATTGCGCCCAGCGCGTGTCGACGCGTTCGGCGAACCACGCGGTGGTCAGGTCACGGGTGATCTTCGGGCTTTCCAGCTTGATCCCGGGCAACACCGCGCGCGGCAGCGGCTTTCCGGCCGCCTGCTCCGCGAGTGCGAAGACCTCGCGATGCAGCGGGGTGTCCTCGAAATCCAAGCGGTCGCCGCGCTCGAGCGCGCGCCGGATGTCGCCGTCGTCCATGCCGAGCTGGGGCTTCAGCGCGCGCACGGCGCGTTCGGTCTGCCCAGGATCGTCGAGTGGCGCGCCGGGCCGCAGCAGGTCGCCGTCCAGGGCCAGCGGCATGCCGGTCGCGGTCGACACCGCGGCCTGGAATGCGGCATTGCGGCTGGCGTACCAGCCAGCGTTGAAGTCGGCGAAGCGGTACAGCGGACGCTCGTAGTTCGCGGGATAGCCCAGCAGGTGGGCGATGCCGAAGTACATGCCACCGCGGCGGGTGAACACTTCGTGGCGGATGGAAGTGTCCACCGGATACGGATAGTCGCCTGCATGCGCCTCCGCGAAAGCGATGCTGACCTGCATCGGCCCGCCGGTGCGCACCGGGTTGAGCTCGCCGAACAACGTGTCGCCCAGCGGCACGCGCCCGGTGAAGTCCTCGAAGATCGTGTTCAGTTCCTGCTCGGTGCGTACGCCGGCGATGCGGTCGGCATAGGAGCGGCCGTCGGTGGAGCGGATCTTCAGCGCGGCGTCGACGGCGAAGCCCGGCACGTGCAGCGCGCCGGCACGCCGGTCGATCTCCTCGCGGGCGATCCGGGCCAGGCCAGGCACTTCCGGATTGGCTTGGAAGGTGGACTCCTGTTGGGTGACGGCGAGCGCCGCGCACAGGTTCTCCGGCGACGCTTCGATGCCCTGCGCGGTGAAGGCCACCTGGATGTCCGTCGCCCAACCCTCGCGGTCGGGCGTGCCCGCGGGCATGCGGCGGACGATCTCGGCGCGGATCTCGGCCGGGCTGCGATAGGGCGCGCGATCGGTCGGCGCCGATGCGCACGCGGCAAGCAGCAGGACAAGGCACAGCGCGAAGACGCGAGATGGCAACATGGCGAACCGGGCGCGTTGAGACACGGCGAGCCTAGCAGCCGGTCCCGGTACCCGCGATGTGTCGCCCTGCCCTAGACTCGCCATGCATGGCCCCCTGGTATGTCTACCTGATCGAATGCCGTGGCGGCCGCATCTATACCGGCATCGCCACCGACGTCGAGCGCCGCTACGCGCAGCACCTCGCCGGCAAGGGCGCGCGCTTCACCCGTGCGTGGCCGCCGGAGCGCCTGCTCGCGCGGTTCGAATACCCCGACCGTGGCAGTGCCAGCCGTGCGGAACATGCGATCAAGCAGCTGTCGGCCGAACGCAAGCGGGCGCTGTGCGTCGGCTAACCCCGTACGATCAAGCGTGTCCTCAACGCGCAACGGGCACGCTGCCAGCATTCGAGCCGCTGAATATCCGGTTATCACGCTCCACCTCATAGAAGCGGCGCACCACTTCGACGGCGCAATCAAAGTCCGCCCGGTCCCCTTCAGGAATCTCGTCCATGCCATATACCCCATCCGGGCGCGTCAGGAAGTATCGCGAGCCGAGCGCGGCGATTCCCACATCCAAGCGCCGCGGCTCGAACAACGAGGCCCCCAGGAACGCATTGGAACGTGTCTGCAGGCCCGCCAGCTGCAGCACGGTGGGTGCCAGGTCCAGTGAGGTGCGGCCCTCCGCCTCCAGGGTCGCCGGGAGCGCACGCGATGGGTCCAGCACGAGCAAGGGGATCCGATCGACGAAGAGCGGTTTGAGGTCGGAACCGGCCACCTCGCGGTAGGGAGGCTCCGGATACGTCGCGTGATCGCTGGTCAGGACCAGAAGGGTGTTCCTGGCGTACGGACTGGCCTCGAAATAGGCGAGGAATTCACCAAGCGCACGATCGAGGTTGTGGACCTTGTCCAGCACCGGGTTATCGCCGCTTCCGTAAGGGACTTCGCCATCCGCGCTGGACAGGAAGGCATGCGTGCCGATGTTGTAGGTCGCCAGAAAGAAGGGCTGCCTCTCGCCGGCAGCCTCCCTGTCGTGCAAGAAGGCGACGACGCCAGCGTACAGGCTCGCGTCATCCAGCGCTGCTGTCCCATGACGGGTCACCGCACGCCCCCCCAGCCAGTCGTGGCTGATGCTTTCATAGGTATGCACCGTGCCGAATCCCATCGAATGGAGCATGCCGATGATCGGCCGGTGCGCCTTGTGGGGCGCAAAGAAGTGCGTGTCGTAACCGGCTTCGTTGGCGATGAGCGGCAAGGTCTGGCGGCGGATGCTGCTCAGTCCTTCCAATGTTCCTTCCTGGGTCCAACCGCCCGCGCCACCACCGCCGGCATAGGAGAACCCCGATGACAACTGGCCGATCAGCCCACGGAACGTCGCCGCGGTGTGGTTGAAGTAGTCGTCAACCCGCATCGACCGCGCGGCCAGGCGGTCGATGTTTGGGGTGAGCCCCGGATACCGTCCGCCATAGGCTCCTACCAGGCGCGCGGACAGGCCTTCGGTGAACAGGACGATGATGTTCGGTGGCCGCGACGCGTCGCCACCCGTCGCTGGCAACAGCGACCGGAAGGCGCGCGTCCGCTGGAAAGGAAACGGCGCTTCGGGCCCGGCTTCGGGGAAGGAAAAGCAGCCAAGGTCCGCTGTACGTGGGACGACCGGCGATGGCACTTCGGGCGCCGGGTCGGTGTTCGCACGGTAGAGGTTCGCCAACAGGCTGGCCATGGGGGCCTCGCGGAATCCGGGTTCCAGCCGGGGATTCCTGCCTTGCAAGGTGATGGCGTAAGCGAACAGCAGCAACAAGCCGCTACTGGCGGAGATGAAAACGCTGGAACGCCAGCCTTCGGACATTGCCCGGCGGAGGGTCGCCGGCGCGGCGCTCGCGAGGGCTGCAGCGATGCAGAAGAGGCCCACCCACAGCATCGCCAAGGCCACCGCCAGCTTCAGCCGTGGTGACTGCACGAATGCAATCGAATCGGCGTTCTGCAACGCCAATACACTGATGAAGTTGCTGGAAATTCGAAGCGAATAGATCTGCACGAGGTACACCCCTGCAGCCGTCGCGGCGATGACCCCGGTGATGAGGATCCAGGGCCAGCGCCGTGTGCGACGCGTGGCCATGCGCATGCAGGCGGCACAGGCCATGCCCAGGAGCGAAAGCTCGACCACAGGCGTCAGGAGGCGTACCAGGGACCGGCCGGGATCGCCGGCATCCCGTACATTCGCGAACCAGAACAGCGCCACCACGTAGGCCACGTAAATCGCCAGGAAAAACACCAGCCGGTGGTGGCGAACAATGGGAGCCGACGTCAACGGATAGGCATTCATCGGTCCTGTCTGCTGCATGTTCGCTTCCGTGTCGATCGTGTCGCCGCCCAGCCGGCGCGGCCCCCCGCAATGATACCTCCCAGGCTTTGCTTCATTACAGTTTGATGACCCACATATTCAATGCCGACACGCGCGCCTGAAGCCGTGGGGAACATGCCATCAAGCAGCTTTCGGCCAGGCCGAGCGGGCGCTGTGCGTGGGCGCAGGGCGTGCGCTAGGCCTACCGCCTGTCGGACACCACGCCCCCGTCTGGCCGCGCGGCCTGCGCGGCCACGTTGGCCCCGGGAGGATCCCTCCCGGAGTCGACCATGGCCCTTTCCGCCTCGCGTCGCCGTTTCCTCGGCCTGTCGGCGGGTGCCGGTGCCACCGGGCTGTTGTGGTCCGGGGGCTTCACCTCCGCGTTCTCGGGCGACCGTTCGATGCCGATCGACGTCACCGACTGGAACGCGATCCGCGGGCTGTTCGAGCTGGATCCGGCGCTCGACCATTTCGCCAGCTTCTTCCTGGTCAGCCACCCGCGCCCGGTGCGCGACGCGATCGAGAGCTGGCGTGCGCGGCTGGACCGCAATCCGTACGAGACGGTGGAGCACCACCAGTTCTCCGAGGGCGCCGAGAACGCCGCGATGCAGGTCGCCGAGCGCGTCGCGAAGTACATCGGCGCGAAACCCGAAGAGATCGCGCTGACCGCCAGCACCACGCAGAGCCTGGCGCTGGTCTACCACGGCCTGCCGCTGCGCGCCGGTGACGAGGTGCTCTGCACCACCCATGACCATTACTCGCACCACGAGTCGATCCGCTATGCCTGCGAACGCGTCGGTGCCACCTCGCGCCAGGTGCAGTTGTACGCGCCGGCGGAGCCGGTGGACGTGGACCGCCTGGTCGAGCGCATCGTCGCCGCCGTCGGGCCGAAGACGCGGGTCGTCGGCCTGACCTGGGTGCATTCCAGCAGCGGCGTGCGGTTACCGATCCCGCAGATGGCCGCGGCGCTGAAGGCGCGCCACCCGGAGCTGCTGATCGTCGTCGACGGCGTGCATGGCATCGGCAGCACCCCGGACGCCGCCGCCCGGCTGGGCGCGGACTACTTCTGCGCGGGCTGCCACAAGTGGATGTTCGCCCCGCGCGGCACCGGCATCCTCTGGGCACACGCGGACGCATGGGCGAAGCTGCGCCCGGTGATCCCCAGCTTCAGCGACATCGAGACCTACGAGGCCTGGCTTGAGCAGCGCACAGTGGCGACGCCCATGAATGCACTGCGGATGGAGCCCGGCGGCTTCCACGCCTTCGAGCACCAGTGGGCGATGGGCGCGGCCTTCGACCTGCACCTGGCGATCGGCCGCGAACGCATCGGCGAACGCATCGCTGCGCTCAACACCCGGCTCAAGGAACGCTTGGCCGACGACCGCCGCATCACCCTGCATACGCCACGCGATCCGGCGCTGTCGGCCGGCGTCGTCGCGTTCGAAGTCGCCGGCATGTCGCCGGAAGCGGTGGTCGCCGGTTTGATGGCGCGACGCATCGTCGCCAGCACCAGCCCCTACTCGCCGACTTATGCGCGGCTGGCACCGAGCCTGGTCAATGACGAAGCCAGCACCGACCGTGCCGCCGCGGCAGTGCTGGGCCTGCATGCCTGAGGCGCTCACACCTTCGACTGCTTCCAGCGCCCGCGCGAGAACAGCCACAGCGTGAACACGCCGACCGACGTCTCGGAGACGAACACGCCCCAGAAGACGCCGGAATGCCCGTGACCGAGGGTGATCGCGAGCAGGTAGGACAACGGGATCTGGATCATCCAGAAGAACACCACGTTGATCCAGGTCGGCGTGGCGGTGTCGCCGGCACCGTTGAAGGCCTGCACCGCGACCATCCACCAGCCGTAAACGAAGAACGAATACGACAGGATGCGCAGCCACTCCGAGGCGATGGCGACCACGCGCGGGTCCTCGCTGAAGACGCCGGCGATCGCCTCGTGGCCGAAGAAGAAGGCCACCGACACCAGCACCGTGAACACCATGTTGTACCAGCCGATGCGCCAGACGGCGGCCTCGGCACGAGCCGGCTGTGCAGCACCGAGGTTCTGGCCCACGAGGGTGGCCGCGGCATTCGACATGCCCCAGGCCGGCATCAGGGTGAACATCATCACGCGGATCGCGATGGTCGCGCCGGCCACGGCTTCGCTGCCGAGGCTGGCGAGGATGCGCAGCAGGAATATCCAGGACGTGGTCGCGACGATCATCTGACCGATGCCACCGAGCGAGGTCCGCACGATGTTCCACATGGTCGCCCCGCGCACCACCAGGTCGGCCGCGGTGATGCGCAGGTGGCGGCCGCCGCGAACCAGGATCCACAGCTGCATCAGCACGCCGGCACCCCGGCCGATGTTGGTCGCGATGGCCGCGCCCTCCACGCCCATGGCCGGGATCGGGCCCAGGCCGAAGATCAGGATCGGGTCGAGCACGATGTTGAGGCCGTTGGCGACCCACAGCACGCGCATCGCGGCCGCCGCGTCGCCGGCGCCGCGGAAGACCGCGTTGATGACGAACAGCAGCATGATCACCACGTTGCCGCCAAGCATCCACTGCATGTAGCCGACCCCGTGCTCGAGGGTCCACGCATCCGCGCCCATCAGCGCCAGCAACTCGCGTGCGTACAGGATGCCTGCGAATGCGAACGGCACCGACACCAGGGCCGCGACCAGGATGGCCTGCACCGCGGTCACGGCGGCTTCGTGCCCGCGGTGCTCGCCGATGCGCCGCGCGACCACCGCGGTCACCGCCATCGACAGCCCCATCGCGATCGAATACAGCAGGAACAGGTAACTCTCGGTCAGGCCAACGGTGGCCACCGCCGATGCGCCCAGGCGGCCAACGAAGAAGATGTCGACGACCGCGAAGGTCGACTCCAGCACCAGCTCCAGCACCATCGGGACCGCGAGCAGGAACACCGCGCGGCGCAGCGGGATGGTGGTGTAGTCGGCATCGGTACCGCGCACGGCAGCCCGCAGCTCGCCCCAGAGCGAGCGGTGGGGTTCCGGAACGGCGTCGGCGGCGGGATCGGGGTTCACGCGGGATTCGTCCATCCGGGCTGTGGGTGGATTCTGCCTGTCCCTTGCGACGATCGTGTCATGCCGGGATCGACACGGGCGGGACGCCAGCCGCACTACACTCCCGGGATGCGATCAGCCCGCACGTCCGCGCCGTCTCGCCAAGGCCCCTGCGACACCTGCCACGCCGGGACACCGGCGGCATGAGGCCCGGCACCTTCCGCTCGCTGCGCAACCGCAACTACCGGATCTGGGCCAGCGGCGCGATCGTGTCGAACGTCGGCACCTGGATGCAGCGCATCGGCCAGGACTGGGTGGTCCTGACCGAACTCACCGACAACAACGCGACCGCGGTCGGCATCGTCACCGCGCTGCAGTTCGGGCCGCGCGTGCTGCTGCTGCCGCTGACCGGCTATGCCGCCGACCATTTCGACCGCCGCAAGCTGCTGGTCGCCACCCAGGCGGGCATGGGCGTGCTCGCCTTCGGCCTCGGCCTGCTGTGCCTGCTCGGCCACGTCGCACTTTGGCACGTATACGTGTTCGCATTCCTCCTCGGCTGCGTGACCGCGTTCGACGCCCCCGCCCGCCAGACCTTCGTGTCGGACCTCGTCACACAGCGCGACCTGGCCAACGCCGTGGCGCTGAACTCCACCTCGTTCAACGCGGCGCGGATGATCGGTCCGGCGGTGGCGGGCGTGCTGATCTCGCACATTGGCGTGGGCTGGGTGTTCCTGGTCAACGCGCTGACCTATGCCGGCGTAATCGCGTCGCTTGGGTTCCTGCGCGCGGACGAGCTGCAGCCCCGACCCCGGCCGGTGCGCACGCGCGGCAGCCTCGGCGAAGGCATGCGCTACGTGTGGCGCCGAGGCGACCTGCGCACGGTGTTCGTGATGCTGTTCCTGATCGGCACCTTCGGCCTGAACTTCGCCATCTACATCTCGACGATGACGGTCAGCGTGTTCGGCGGCGATGCCGGGCAGTACGGCTTCCTGACCTCGATGATGGCGGTCGGTTCAGTGAGCGGTGCGCTGCTCGCCGCCGGGCGCGAGAAGCCAGGCGTGGCCTCGCTGCTCGGCGGTGCGCTGCTGTTCGGGACCGGCTTCGCGGTGGCGGCGGTGATGCCCGGCTACTGGAGCTTCGGCGTAGTGCTGGCAGTCATCGGCCTGGCGGCGCAGACCTTCACCACCACCGCCAACGCCGCCGTCCAGCTGAGCACCGAGCCGGCGCTGCGGGGTCGCGTGATGGCCCTGCTGATGACCATCACCCTGGGCGGCGCCCCGCTCGGCGCGCCGCTGGTCGGCTGGGTCGCGGACGCCTTCGGGCCACGCTGGGCGATGTCGATCGGCGCCGCGTCCGGGCTGGCCGCGACCGCGGTCGGCGTCGCCTACCTGGCGCACGCAGGACGGATCGCGATCGAACGCCAGGGGCGCTGGCCACGGATCGTCCTGCGCCCGCGCCCCGGGGCAGACACCGCCGGGGATCCCCCGGGTTGAGGTCCAGGGCGGATTGAAGCTCAGAGCATCGGCAGCTTGAGGCCCTGCTCCTTCGCACAGGCCTTGGCGATCTCGTAACCGGCATCGGCATGGCGCATGACGCCCGTGCCCGGATCGTTCCACAGGACGCGCGCGATGCGCTTGTCGGCGGCCTCGCTGCCGTCGCAGACGATCACCACGCCGCTGTGCTGGCTGTAGCCCATGCCGACGCCGCCGCCATGGTGCAGCGAGACCCAGGTCGCGCCGCCGGCGACGTTGAGCATGGCGTTGAGCAGCGGCCAGTCCGACACGGCATCTGAACCGTCGGCCATCGCCTCGGTCTCGCGGTTGGGGGACGCCACCGAGCCGCTGTCGAGGTGGTCGCGGCCGATCACCACAGGCGCCTTCAGCTCGCCGTTGCGGACCATCTCGTTGAACGCGAGGCCGAGCTTGTGGCGCAGGCCCAGGCCGACCCAGCAGATGCGCGCCGGCAGGCCCTGGAAGCTGATGCGTTCGCGCGCCATGTCGAGCCAGCGGTGCAGGTGCGCGTCGTCCGGGATCAGTTCCTTGACCTTGGCGTCGGTCTTGTAGATGTCTTCCGGATCGCCGCTCAGCGCGACCCAGCGGAACGGCCCGACGCCGCGGCAGAACAGCGGGCGCACGTAGGCCGGCACGAAGCCGGGGAAGTCGAAGGCATTCGCGCAGCCCTCGTCCTTGGCCATCTGGCGGATGTTGTTGCCGTAGTCGACGGTCGGGATCCCCTGGGCATGGAACGCGAGCATGGCGTCGACGTGGGTGCGCATCGACTTCTTGGCGGCATCGCGCACGCGGCCCGGATCTTCCTTCTGCATGCGCTCCCACTGCTCGACGGTCCAGCCGATCGGCAGGTAGCCGTGCACCGGATCGTGCGCGCTGGTCTGGTCGGTGACCGCATCCGGGCGCACGCCGCGCTCGACCATGCGCGGCAGGAGTTCCGCGGCATTGCCAAGCAGTGCGATCGACTTCGCCTCGCCTGCGGCGGTGTACTTCTCGATGCGGGCAAGCGCATCGTCGAGGTCGGTGGCCTGCTCGTCGACATAGCGCGTGCGCAGGCGGAAGTCGATGCGGCTCTGCTGGCATTCGATGGTCAGGCTGCAGGCGCCGGCCAGCGACGCCGCCAGCGGCTGCGCCCCGCCCATGCCGCCCAGACCGGCGGTCAGGATCCACTTGCCGGTGAGGTCGCCGCCGTAGTGCTGGCGGCCCATCTCGACGAAGGTCTCGTAGGTGCCCTGCACGATGCCCTGCGAGCCGATGTAGATCCACGAGCCCGCGGTCATCTGCCCGTACATCATCAGGCCCTTGCGATCGAGCTCGTTGAAGTGCTCCCAGTTCGCCCACGCCGGGACCAGGTTGGAGTTGGCGATCAGCACGCGCGGCGCGTCGGCATGGGTCGGGAAGATGCCGACCGGCTTGCCCGACTGCACCAGCAGCGTCTCGTCGTCACCCAGCGTCTTCAGCGATGCCAGGATCGCGTCGTAGCTCTCCCAGTCGCGCGCGGCACGACCGATGCCGCCGTAGACGACCAGGTCCTCGGGGCGTTCGGCCACGTCCGGGTCGAGGTTGTTCTGCAGCATCCGGAACGGCGCCTCGGTCAGCCACGAGCGGCAGTTCAGCTCGCTGCCACGCGGCGCGTGGATGGTGCGGGAGGGGTCGTGGCGGGTGCGGGCGCTCTGGCTCATGGCGGGCTCCATGGGAATGCGGGCTTGGGGGCGTGCGGTGGCGTCCATTATCCCGCCGACCCGCGCTGGCCCGCCCGCCCCGGGCAACCCGACCGGCCTGCGGAACGGCCGTTTCTGTCGCAAATCCGCCGAACGGCGCCACTTTGTATACGCTGTATACATGCCGACCCGCGCCGACACCGCCCAACGCATCCTCAAGGCCGCTCGCCGTCTGTTCGAACGCGGCGGCGCCGGGGCAGTGACGATGCGCGCCGTCGCCACTGCCGTCGGACTGACGCCCATGGCGATCTACCGCCATTTCGAGAACCGCGACGCGCTGCTCGCGCGCATCGGCGAAGACAGTTTCGAGGCCATCGCACGCCACTGGGACGCGCGGGCGCGCGGGCTCGATCCGATGACGCGGCTGATCGCGGTGCATCGCCTGTACCTCGATTACGCACTTGCGCATCCACACCTGTTCGACCTGGCCTTCTCGATGACGCGGCGCGACGCCCGGCGCTATCCCGAGGACTTCCAGGCGCGGCAATCGCCCACGCTGACCGTGGTCGCCGATGCGGTGGCCGATGCGATGGCCGTGGGCGCGCTGAAGCCGGACGACGCCTGGGAGGTCACGATGACCTTGTGGGCGCACACGCACGGCCTGGTGGTGCTGTACCGGAACAAGCGTTTCACCTACGACGACGAGGCATTCCGCCGCTTCTACGAAACCTCGCTGCGCCGGCTCGTCGAGGGCCTGGAAGCCCGCTGACGCGCGTCAACGGCCGCGACGGTCCGGGATGCGGGAGGCACGATCCTCGACATGGATGCCAGCCTCGTAGCCGTTGCCTGGCGCTTCGTCCACTTCGGGCTGGACGGCCCGCCCCCGACGCGCCGGGCATGCATCGCCGGACATGCCCGCGCCCACCTCCCGGGCGCAGGTGGCGCCCGCCTTGGGCACGATCGGCAACGGCACGGCGGGAGCCCGTCCGGGGCGCTCGGGCTCCACCAGATGCACGCCTGGATCGTCGATGTCCTGCGCCGCCGCCATGGCCGTGGAGACGGGCACGGACAGGCAGGCCAGGACGGGGATGCAAAAGATGGCGCGGATTGGCAAACGGTCCATGTCGGTGGCACTCCTCCGGGGCGGCCGGTTGCCGCCTTCTTCGTTACGCACGACGCGCGCGAGCCGTCGCACGCCGCCGATGTGGCACTCTGGCCATGTGAACGCGCCTCGCACCCCGATCCTCTTCATCGCCCTCGCCCTCCTCGCCGCTGCCTGGCGGCCCACGACCGCCGGCCCGGCCGTCGCCCCGGTGCCGAGGGCCGACGCGCCCGCCCGCATCCTTGTGTTCACACGGACCTCGGGCTGGCGGCATGATTCGATTCCGGCCGCGCTCGCCGCTTTGAAAGCCCTGTCGGCCGAGGCGGACATCGACGTCCACGCTACCGAGGATCCGACCTTCTTCGAACAGCGTCGCCTGACCGGCTACGACGCAGTGGTGTTCGCGAGTACCACCCGCGACGTGCTCGACGATGCCCAGCAGCATGCGCTGCAGTCCTTCATCCGGGACGGCGGCGGCTTCATGGGCATCCATGCGGCGGCGGACACCGAATACGACTGGCCCTGGTACGGCGAACTCGTGGGGGCCTGGTTCGAAGGGCACCCGGAAGGCCTGCAACGCAGTCCGGTGCGTTTCGAACAGCCCGGCGTGCTTGCCGACGGCGAGGCGTGGACGGTCACCGACGAGCTCTACAACTACCGGCGCAATCCACGGACCGATGTCACCGTGATCGCCACCGTCGACGAGTCCGCCTACGCCGGCGGCACCATGGGCGACGACCATCCGATCGCCTGGTGCCGCGCCTTCGACGGCGGACGAAGCTGGTACACGGGGCTGGGCCACACGCCGGAGATGTATGCGGACCGGCTGTTCCGCCGGCACCTGGCGCGCGGACTCGACTACGTGCTGCGACGGACGGACGCCTGTTGAGCCGCATTGGCGGCAGCCGCGATTCGCGCCGCGGATGCCGTTGGCCAAGCCCACCCGGCAGCACGCGCCTCCGCTGTCCGCGAGACGAAACATGCGCCCGGTATCATGGCGCCATGCCTTTCATGCCGTTTCGGGCCCTTGCCACGCGCACCGCGGTCCTGCTCGCCACCCTCCTGCTGGCCGCCTGCGCATCGTCACCCGTCCCGTCTTCCCCGAACGGCGCGAACGACCGTCCACCGGTGCTCCTCGTTTCGATCGACGGCTTCCGCGCCGACTACCTCGACCTCGGGATCACGCCGAACCTGCAGCGCATCGTCGAAGGCGGGGTGCGCGCGGAATGGATGAACCCGTCGTACCCGTCGCTGACCTTTCCCAACCACTACAGCATCGTCACGGGCCTGCGCCCGGACCGCCACGGCATCGTCCACAACAGCATGGAAGACGCGGGACTGGGGACCTTCCGCCTGAGCAATCGCGAGGCCGTGGGCGACGGCCGCTGGTGGGCGGGCGAACCGGTCTGGGTCGGCGCCCACAAGGCGGGGCTGCCCACCGCAACCCTGTTCTGGCCGGGCAGCGAGGCTGCCGTGCAGGGCGTCCGGCCGGACCGTTGGCAGGCCTTCGACCCCGATCTGTCCTTCGATACACGGGTCGATACCGTGCTCGGCTGGATGGCCGAACCCGAGGCAACCCGGCCCCGCATCGCCACGCTGTACTTCGAGCGCGTCGACAAGGCCGGCCATGACCATGGCCCCGACTCGCCGGAAGCACACGCCGCCATCCGCGAAGCCGATGCCACGATCGGCCAGCTGCTCGACGGCCTGCGTGAGCAGGGGCAACTCGACGCGGTCAACCTGATCGTCGTTTCGGACCACGGCATGGCCACGGTGCCGGCGACGCAGGCAATCGCGGTCGAGGACATCGTGTCGCCCCGCGACGGCAAGGTGGTGTCCTATGGCCAGTCCGTGGGCATCGAGCCGGTGCGTGGCCGCGGCGCCGGGATCGAAAGCCGCGTTGTCGGTCGCCACGACCATTACGAGTGCTGGCGCAAGCAGGACCTGCCCGCCCGCTGGGCCTATGGCCGCCATGCGCGCGTGCCGAGCATCGTCTGCCAGATGGACGAAGGCTGGGACGCGATTCCCGCCGAGTACCTCCCGATGCGCCAGGCGGCCGGCACGCGCGGCTCGCACGGCTTCGATCCGGCGCTTCCCTCGATGCGTGCCCTGTTCATTGCACGCGGCCCCGCGTTCCGCGCCGGCGTGACTCTTCCCGCGTTCGACAATGTCGATGTTTACCCGCTGCTGGCGCGGCTGGTTGGCATCGCGCCCGCGCGCAACGACGGCGACATCACGCCGTTGCTGCCGGCCCTGGCATCGGACGCGGGGCCCTCCGACGAGTGAACCCACAGGCCGTCCGACGCCGCCTGCATTGATGTCCGAATCCGGCGAGTTCGTGCGGGCCTGCGGTGCTAGCCTGCACCCATGTCCTTCGTCGACGCCCTCGCCCACGCTGAACATGCCCGGCCCGACCTCCCAGCCGACGTCTGCGCGCAGGCGCGGCTGAGCCGGGACATCCGCTTCGACGGCCTGTTCTTCACCGCGGTGGCGACCACCGGCATCTACTGCCGGCCCGTGTGCCCGGCGCCGCCGGCGCGCGAGAAGAACGTGCGCTACTTCGCCAATGCCGCCGCGGCCGAGGCCGCCGGCTATCGTCCCTGCCTGCGCTGCCGGCCCGAGCTGTCGCCCGCCGACGGGCACTGGCGCCGCGGCGATGCCACGGTCGCGCGGGCGATCCGTCTCATCGACGACGGTCTCCTGGCCGATGCGCCGGTCGCCACGCTGGCCGAGCGCGTGCATCTGGGCGAACGCCAATTGCGGCGGCTGTTCGTCGAGCGCCTGGGCGCCGCGCCGCTCGGCGTGCATGCGACCCGGCGCCTGCTGTTCGCCAAGCAGTTGCTGACCGAGACCGACCTGCCGGTCACCGATATCGCGATGGCCGCCGGGTTCGGCAGCCTGCGCCGCTTCAACACAACGTTCAAGGACGCCTACCGGATGGCGCCGCGCGAACTGCGCCGCAACACCGCGGCGACCGGCGGCGAGACGCTGGCGCTGCGGCTGGCCTATCGGCCGCCATACGATTTCAGTGCAATGCTGGATTTCCTGCGCGGGCGCGCCCTGCCCGGCGTGGAAGTGGTCGACGACGCCTCGTACCGGCGCGTCATCGCCGTGGACGATGGCCAGGCCGCGCCCGGCTGGCTGCAGGTCCGCGCATGGCCGGGCGACGAGCCCGCGTTGAAGCTGGAACTGCACGGCGTGCCGCCGCTGCGCCTGCAGCCGGTCGTGACCCGGGTGCGGCGCATGTTCGACCTGGACGCCGACCCCGGCACCATCGCGGGCACGCTCTCCGCCGACGCGCGCCTGCAGCCACGGTTGGACCGGCGCCCCGGCCTGCGCCTGCCCAGCGGCTGGGACGGCTTCGAGATCGCAGTACGCGCGATCGTCGGCCAGCAGGTCAGCGTGGCGGCGGCCCGCACGATCACCGCGCGCCTCGCCCAGTGCTTCGGCACCCCCTGCGACGCCCCCTTGGCCGAGGGACTGACCCACCTGTTTCCCACGCCGGCGGCACTCGCCGACGCCGACTTCGCGGGCATCGGTCTGACCACCGCACGTGCCGGCTCGATACGGGCGGTCGCGCGCGCACTGCTCGATGGCCAGGTCGACTTCCGCCCGGAACAGACGCTGGATGAGTTCGTCGAGCGCTGGACGGCCCTGCCCGGCATCGGCCCGTGGACGGCGCAGTACGTTGCCATGCGCGCGCTCGGCCATCCCGATGCCTTTCCGGCGGAAGACCTGGTACTGCAGAGGACGCTGCCGACCGACGGCACGCGACTGACCGCCCGCCAGCTGGCCGCAGATGCGGAGGCGTGGCGACCGTGGCGCGCCTACGCCGTCATCCACCTCTGGCGCAGCGCCGCGGACGCGGCCGCGCCTGTACGCCCCACCGCCAAGCGGAGGTCCCCAGCATGAACACGCCCGCCCCGATCTTTCATCGCATCCAACCCAGTCCGGTCGGCCCCCTGCGCATCGCGGCCTCCGACGCCGGCGTGCACGCGATCGAGTTCGATGCGCAACGCCATCCGGTGCCGCGCGATCGTCGCTGGCACGAAGGCGCGCACCCGTTGCTGGACGCGCTCGCCGCGCAACTGGACGCGTACTTCGAAGCCCGCCTCACCCGTTTCGACCTGCCGCTCGCGCCCGAGGGCACCGACTTCCAGCGCAGCGTGTGGTTCGGGCTCGCAAGCATCCCCTTTGGCGAGACCCGGAGCTATGCGCAGATGGCCGCGCGGCTGGGCCGGCCTTCGGCCACCCGCGCCGTCGGCGCCGCCAACGGCCGCAACCCGCTGCCGATCGTATTGCCCTGCCACCGGGTCATCGGCGCCGACGGATCGCTGACCGGCTTTGGCGGTGGCTTGCCCGCCAAGCGCTTCCTGCTTCGCCTCGAAGGCGCCCTGCCTGCGGTCGACGACGACCTGTTCGCCGCCTGAGGCCGCCTCACATCCCCCGGAAACGATGCACGAAGGCCGCGCTGACCGGGAGCGATGTCTCCTGCCCACGCAGCGACAGGCGCCACTTGCCGAGTTCATCCTTCCGGACGCGGTCGATCGCCGCGACACGCACGACCACGCCCCGATGCACCTGCCAGAACACATCCGGATCCAGCCCCACGAGCAGGTCCTTCAGTGGGGTCCGGATCATCGCCTCGCCTTCGCTGGTGGCGACGCAGACGTATTTGTCCTGGGCCTGGAAGTACAGCACCTCGTCGATGCCGATCATGCGGATGCTGTCGCCGACGCTGGCGGTGATCCAGCGCACCAGGCGATCAGCCGACGGGCGCATCCGCGCCTCCAGCGCTTCGACTGCGCGCACGCGACCCTCGTCCGGTGCCTGCTCGAGCCGCTCGCGCAGGCGCTCGACGGCCTGTGCCAGGCGCGCGGGCTGCACCGGCTTGAGCAGGTAATCGATTGCGCCGGCTTCGAAGGCGTTGACCGCGTATTCGTCGTAGGCGGTGGTGAATACGACCTGCCCCCCGGCGGCCACCACCGCGCGTGCGACATCGAGTCCGCTCACCCCCGGCATGCGGATGTCGAGGAAGGCAACGTCCGGCGGCTGCGCAGCGATGGCCTGCAGCGCGGCAATGCCGTCCTCGCAGACGATGGGCGCCGGCAGGCCCGGCCACGCCTCGGCCAGCATCGCGACCAGGGCGCGGCGCTGCGGGGCTTCGTCCTCGGCGACCAGGATGCGCGGCGCGTCCACGTTCATGACGGAATCTCCAGGGGCACCCGCACATCCGCCACCGTGCCGCCGACCGCGCCGGGTCGCAGCGCCAGGCTTGCCTTCGGTCCGAAACGGGCCTGCAACTGTTCGCGCACGTTGGCCAGGCCGACACCGCTGCCGATGCCCGGCTGGAGCCCCACGCCGTCGTCGACCACGCGCACGGCCAGGGCATCGTCTTCGACCGCCACCTGTACGTCGATCCGCCCGTCGCCGCGCAGCGGCTCGATGCCGTGCTTGACCGCGTTCTCGACCAGGGTGATGAGCAGCAGCGGCGGGAACGGGTGCGCGCGCAGGCCACCGTCGACATCGACGCCCCACGCCAGGCGCCCGCCCATGCGCAGCCGCATCACGTCGAGGTAGGCCGTGCACACGTCGATCTGCTGGCCCAGCGTCGAGGGTGCGTCGCCGCCGCGCATGCGCGGGATGGTCGCCCTGAGGTAGTCCACCAACGCATCCAGCGTCTGCTCGGCCTGTTCCGGCGACTGCCTGACCAGTGCGCGCACCGACGCCAGGGTATTGAACAGGAAGTGCGGCTCGACCTGCGCCTGCAGCGCCCCCAGGCGAAGGTCGCTGTCGTGGCGCGCCTGGCGCGAACGCGCGAGCGCGTCGCGCTGCAACGCCGACTGCCAGCGGCGCTGCTCGCTGAAGTACGCACGCAGGGCCAGCCCACCGCCGAACGCCCCATAGACCACGAACAGGGACGCCAGGTTCACCAGCAGGGCCAGGATCCGCTCCGGCGTGGAGGCGCCCGAAATGTCGGGCTGTGCCATGCCGTCCGCGCGCAGGGCCGCACCGACCGTGCGCTCGATGTAGCCCGATGCCCACATGTCGACGGCATAGCTGGCCACGATGCCGACCAGCACCGCGAAGACCACGGCCCAGCGCTCCTTGCGCAGCGGCCACTGGCGATAGCGCACCCAGCTGGCGAGCGCGGGACCCGCAGTGGCCATCAGCATGAAGGCCGCGAACATGTGCGCGCCGGCCAGCACTCCGATCCGGTAGTCCTGCAACGCGAACCCGGAGCCGAAGCCGGTCATCAGTGCCAGGACCAGCAACACGCCCGCGAAGAGCAGGCTCCGGCCCCGCAACCAGGGCAGGCTGAACACCGGATACTGGCGGTAGCGCGACCAGACCGAATGACCGCCGACCAGCACCTCGGCCGGCAACGGTCTGCCCAGCGGATAGCTCGGGGCGCTGGCCGGCGATACGTTCACAGACGCTCGCCCCCGAGCACCTGGCCGCCCTGGTGCAGGGCGAGCGCCACCACCCGTCCAGACCCGTCGCGCTGGAAACGGATCTCGATGCCGAACGCATCCGCGCGGAAGACGTCCCCGCCCGCCGGCACCAGCGCGAACGCGCCCTGCCCGGTCGCCTGTGCGTGCAGTACGCCGTCACGCTCGCTCACGGTCAGCGTCATGTCCGTCGGTGCCAGCGGATAGGTGCCCGCATAGTCCGACAGCAGCCCAGCGGCCGCGCCCGCTGCGACAGCGTCGAGGCGCCGTGCCGGCATGGCGCCACCGCCCTGGTGCCAGACGAAGGTGTACCCGCCATCAGGCCCCTGCAGCGGGTGCATCAGCGCATCGAAGGCCAGTGGGTAGAAGTCGCCACGGTCGTCATGGCCCATCTCGAAGGCCGGTTGTCCGGGCGCCTGGATCTCCAGCGCGTCGCCCTTGCGCCGGACGCTCATGGCCGGACCGCCCTGCAACTGCCACTCGCCCACCAGCGCATCGATCAACGCGTCCGGTGCCGGAACCGCCTTGCGCGGGCCGGGCAGCGGCTGGCGCTCGTCCAGCAGGTGCATCCCGAGGTCGCCCAGTCCGCCGAGCGACGTCAGCGCGGTGTCGGACAGGACCACCACGCCGCGCCCTCGCTCGCGGTCGATCGCGACCAGCGACGAGAACCCGCCGGTGCCGCCCTCGTGCGCCAGTATCGCGTGGCCACCGACATCGGCCAGCATCCAGTTCATCGCGATCGGGGTGCCCGCAGGCGTCTGCAGCGGTTGCTGGGTGAGTTCGATCGCATCGGCGAGGGGCTGCGGTGCGCGACCCAGCTCGCCTTCCGCATAGCGCAGCATGTCGTCGAGGGTGGCCCGCACGCCGCCCACGCCAGCCAGTGCCGGGTCGAAGTGCCAGGCCGGGGTGCGACTTCCATTGGGGAGGTGCCCTTCGGCGGCGACGATGCCCTCCGGCGGCGCATCCAGATGCGCGCCGCCCATGCCCAGCGGCTGGAAGAGGCGCTCGCGAAGCAGCACATCGAAATCTTCGCCCGCGCGGCGCGCAACGGCCAGCGACAACAGCATCGACGCGAAGTTGGAATACGCGAACGTTTCGCCCGGCGCCTGCGTGAGCTGCACCCGGTCCAGCGCTCCGAGCAGCGCATCGGGGGTCATGGCCGCATAGGGGTCGCGCGGGTCGGCCAGCGGCACGCCCGGCGGCAACGCAGGCAGGCCGCTGGTGTGGCTGACGACATGCCGGAGCCGGATTACCTGCTCGCCGTATCGCGGCACCCCGGTGCCTTCAGGCAGGTAGTCCGCCAGCGGATCGTCGAGGCTGGCCTGGCCGGATTCAATCAGGCCCGCGAGCAGGGTCGCGGTCATCGTCTTGCTGACCGAGCCGATCTCGAAGGCACTGTTCGCGCCGATCCGGCCCGCTTCTTTCGGGTCGGCGCAGGCGTAGGCGCGACGGATCCGCGGCGCATTGCCTTCCACCTTCACCACGCCAACCGCCAGGCACGCACCGCTGCGGTCGCCGCCGATGCGTCGTTCGACGGTCGCCTGCAGGCCAGGATCGATATCGGCTTCCGGCTGGACGCCGGCGCAAGCGCCAGTAGCGGCCGACGTACCCAGCACAAGCGCCAGGATGGAAACGAAGCGCGGCTTGCGGATCTTCATCGGGAGTCCTCCATGGATGGAGCCGCCAGTGTCACGCCGCCGCGGACCGCCTGCCGGGGCCCGCGACGAAACCCCGGCTGCGGATGACGAAACGCCCGCACGGGTCGCGAAACCGGATCATTCCCGCATCAAGGCGGCGAGCGCATCGCGATAGCGGGCCGCGATGGCGGCGCGGTCGCGGTGGCGCCCCGACTCGACGACGCGCTGGCCGCCCACGTACACCTCGTCGACCAGCGGCCGGTTGCCGCTGAAGAGCCAGCGGTCGACCCGGTCTTCGTCAGTCGCACCCGCCAGCACCGGGGCGTCCGGGTCGAGGACGACTGCATCCGCGTACCGGCCCGCCTCCAGCAAGCCGATGTCATGTCCGGTGGAAGCGCCCGCACTTGCCATCGTGCCGGCCAGCAGGGTTTCGCCGACGCTGGGCGTGTCGGCAGACACGGCGATATTGCGACGCCGCGCCACCAGCCGCTGGCCATACTCCAGCCAGCGCAGCTCCTCCACCGGCGACACCGAGATGTGCGAATCGGACCCGATGCCCCAGCGACCGCCAGCGGCCAGGTAGTCCTGCAGCGGGAACAGGCCGTCGCCCAGATTGCCCTCGGTGGTCGGGCAGATCGCCACGGTCGCGCCGCTGCGCGCGATGCCGGCGACTTCGTCCGCATCGAGATGGGTGGCATGCACCAGGGTCCAGCGCGCGTCGACGTCGGCATTGTCGAGCAGCCATTGCACCGGCCTCGCGCCGCGCACCGCAAGGCAGTCCTCGACCTCCGGCACCTGCTCCGCGATGTGGATGTGCACCGGCATCGCTGGCGGCAGCGTGGCCAGCACCTGCTGCATCGCATCGGGCGGCACCGCGCGCAGGCTGTGCAGCGCGCACCCCACGTGCAGCATCTCGTTGGCGTCCTCGCACAACCTGTCGATCAATGCGAGGTAATCGTCGACCGCGTGCCCGAAGCGCTGCTGGCGTTCGCCCAGTGCGCGCCCGTCGAAGCCACCGGTCATGTACAGCACCGGCAGCAGGGTCATGCGAATGCCGGCATCACGCGCCGCGGCCACCAGCGCCTGCGACATCGCGCTTGGGTCGGCATACGGCCGGCCACCGGGCGCATGGTGCAGGTAATGGAATTCGCACACGGTGGTGTAGCCCGCTTCGAGCATCTCGACATAGAGCTGCGCGGCCACCGCATACAACGTGTCGGGCGAGAAACGCGCCGCGAACCGGTACATGGTCTCGCGCCAGGTCCAGAACGAGTCGTTCGGATCCGTCTGCCGCTCGGCCATGCCGGCCATCGCACGCTGGAACGCATGCGAATGCAGGTTGGCGATGCCGGGCAGGAGGCGCCGTCCGCGCGGCGCGTGCGTCTCCAGGGCTTCGATCCGTCCCCGTGCATCCACCGTCGCCCGCTGGCCTTCCCGCCAGCCATCTGGCGTCCACAACGCACCCTCGGGAAGCGATTTTCGGCTCATGCAGGCAATCCATGGACGATGGGAGGCACCGCCATTGTCTCGCGCGGCGCGCAGGCTGGCGAGTTTCGACCGGACCTCGACATGCCCAACCCCTACAATGGACCGATGAGTCCTGGCCGTCCTCCCCAACCGGCCCCCGATCCCGGCGGGCCGGCGCCGCTCTGGTCGCCATCCGAGTGGAAACGTCGGCTGGCCCTGTGGGGCGGCGCCGTCGCGGTGGCGCTGGCCGCGATCGTCTTCGCCAAGGTCGGCGATGCCGCCTTCGGCGTCTTCGTGCGGGTCAGCGAGCATTCGCCCTGGTGGGCGCTGCTGTTGACGCCCGGTGCGTTCGCACTGCTCGCCTGGGCCACGCGTGGCCGCCTGGCGCCCACGCGAGGCAGCGGCATCCCCCAGGTGATCGCGTCGCTGCAGGTCACGCGCGACGACTTCCGCGCCGCGCAGTTGTCCCTCTGGGTGTCGCTGAGCAAGATGGCGTTCACGCTTGTCGCGCTGCTCGGAGGCGCCTCCGTCGGTCGCGAAGGGCCCACGGTGCACGTCGGCGCGGGGATCATGCACGCCATCGGCCGCCGCCTCGGATATTCCGATCCGTACCAGGCCTCGCGCTTCCTGCTGGCAGGCGGCGCCGCGGGCATCGCCGCTGCCTTCAACACGCCGCTCGCCGGCGTGGTGTTCGCGATCGAGGAGCTGAGCGGCGCATTCGAGCAACGCTTTTCGGGCACCTTGCTGACGGCGGTGATCATCGGCGGCGTGGTATCACTCGGACTGCTCGGCGATTACGCCTACTTCGGCCACATCAGCGCGCGCCTGCCACTGGGCGAGGGCTGGCTGGCCATCGCGGCCTGCGGCATCGTCTGTGGGCTGCTCGGGGGCCTGTTCGCACGCCTCGTGATCGGCGCGGTCGATGGCCGGCCGCGCTGGCTTGGACGCCTCCGTGCAGACCGTCCGGTGCTGTTCGCCACGGCCTGCGGCATGCTGCTCGCGCTGCTCGGCATCGCCCTCGGCGGCACGGTCTTCGGCACCGGCTACGAACAGGCCCATGCCCTGCTGCAACAGCACGGCGAACCGGGCGCCGGGTTCGGCATCGCGAAGTTCGCCGCCAATCTGGTGTCCTACGTCGCCGGGATCCCCGGCGGGCTGTTCTCGCCGGCACTGGCAGTGGGGGCCGGGATTGGCGACAACCTCGCCCTGCTGTTTCCAGGCGTGGACCCCTCCGCGATCGTGCTGCTGGGCATGTGCGCCTATCTCGCCGGCGTGACCCAGGCACCGCTGACATCCGCGGTCATTTCGATCGAACTGACCGACAACCACGAGTTGCTGCTGCCCATCCTCGCCACGGTGCTGCTGGCCCGTGCCAGTTCCAACCTGCTGTGCCCCACGCCCATCTACAAGGCGCTGGCCCAACGCCTCGCGCCGCGCCTCGCACCGGAGCCTGCTGCATGATGACGCCCGTTCCCGACGTTGACTCCCGCTGGGATGGCCTGATCGTCGGCCCTTCGCTGGCCACCCTCGACGACACCCGGGGCTATGGCGAGGTCACCGACGGCGCGATCGCCTGGAAGGACGGTCGACTGGCCTGGGTGGGCGCGCGGGTCCAGTTGCCGGGGGACGAAGACAGCCTCGCCGACCAGGTGATCGAAGCGGACGGCTGGATCACGCCGGGCCTCGTGGACTGCCACACCCACCTGGTATTCGCCGGCGACCGCGCACGCGAATTCGAGATGCGCCTCGAGGGTGCGAGCTACGAGGACATCGCCCGCTCCGGCGGCGGCATCCTGTCGAGCGTCCGCGCGGTCCGCGCCGCCAGCGAGGACGACCTGCTGCGCGAATCGCTTCCGCGTGCACGCGCGCTCGTCGCGGACGGCGTCAGCACGCTCGAAATCAAGTCCGGTTACGGGCTGGACCTCGACAATGAACGCAAGATGCTGCGGGTCGCGCGCCGCCTCGGCGAGGTGCTGGGCATCGAGGTCCGCACCACGTACCTCGCCGCGCATGCGCTGCCCCCTGAGTTCTCCGGCGACGCCGAGGCCTACATCGATGCCGTGGTCGAATGGCTGCCGGTGTTGCACGGCGAGGGCCTGGTCGACGCCGTCGACGCCTTCTGCGAAGGCATCGGCTTCACGCCCGCGCAGACCCGCCGGGTGTTCGAGGCCGCACGCCTGCTCGACCTGCCCGTCAAGCTGCACGCGGACCAGCTCAGCGACCTGGGCGGCGCCGGCCTGGTCGCGGCCTTCGCCGGCCTGTCTGCCGACCACGTCGAGTACAGCAGCGCGGAAAGCGTGGCGGCAATGGCGGCGTCCGGCGTGGTCGCGGTGCTGCTGCCCGGCGCATTCCACGTCCTGCGCGAGACGAAACTGCCGCCGCTCGAGGCGTTCCGCCAACAGGGCGTGGCGATGGCCGTGGCCACCGACTGCAACCCCGGCACCGCGCCCCTGTTGTCACTGCGACAGGCCATGCAGCTGGCCTGCACGCACTTTCGCCTGACCCCGGAGGAAGCCCTGCGCGGCGCGACCGTGAACGCGGCGCATGCGCTGGGCCTGCACGACCGTGGCGTGCTGCGCGTGGGCGCGCGCGCCGACTTCGCGCTCTGGGACATCCGCCATCCGTCGGAGCTCGGTTACTGGCTCGGCGGTCGCCTGTGTCGCGGGGTGTATGCCGGGGGGCGTTTCATCGGCTGAGGGTACCTCCGGCGTACCGCGCCGGACCGTCCGGGCGCCATGAACGAAAAAACCCCGCGCGAGCGGGGTTTTTCAGCGGCGTCGCGGCCAGGGCCGCGCTGCGGGCCTCAGGCCTTGGCGGCCTTCTTTGCCACGACCTTGCGGGCCGTCTTGGTGGTCTTCTTGGTCACCGGGGCCGAAGCGGCGCCGGTCGACTTGGTCACGGCCTTGGAACGGGCGTTGCCGTAGCTGGAGTTGTAGCGCTTGCCCTTGGCGGTCTTGCGGTCGCCCTTGCCCATGGTTGGTGCTCCGGAATCGTTGGATGTAGTGAATACGCACGGTGCGTGACCGGCCATTGTAACACGCAGCTCTGCCGGTAACGGCCCCTGGCGACGTCAATGCGCGCAGCTGGCGTCGTGCACGTGCCCGTGGTTCAGCCGCAGGTTGGCCAGATGGGCCAGGCCGACGAGGGTGCCGCCGAAGGTCATCGCCACCGCGTGCGGGACCAGCGACTCGTGCAGCGGCCGGTACAGCACGCCAATCCAGAGGACGGCCAACCCGGGCAGGAGCAGGGACAGCGCGCGGACCGCCCCGTGCCGACGGTAGCCCCAGATCACACTGAACAGGCCCAGCGCCGTGGCGAACACGACGAAGGCCACTTCGAAACGGTCATCGAGCCAGCCGGCGATCCCCAGCGAAGGCAGGGTCGCGATCAGGATGGGCAACAGGGCGCAGTGCACGGCGCACAACAGGGAACCCAGGGCCCCGAAGCGGTCGATAAGGCGGTGGCGGGAGGCAGGGGACATGAACGTGACGAATGGGAGGGGCTGGACAGCGGATTGTTATAATATAACATTCCGACATGTCCCGACGCCACTTTACCTCATCCACCCCATGCTGCCCATGAATCCAGTCCCCCCGCTCCGTCGCCTGCCCCTCGCGCTCGCGCTCGCCACCGCCCTGCCCCTCGCCGCCCACGCCGATCCGGCGATCCAGTCGCATGACCACGCGCCCGTTGACCTGGACGCGGTCGAGGTCAAGGCCACGCCGCTGGCCGACGACGCCGAACACCTGATGCGTCCGGTGGACGTGCTGGCGGGCGAGAAGCTGGACGATGCGAAAGCCAATTCGCTGGGCGAGACCGTCGCGAAGCTGCCCGGCGTGCAGTCCAGCTATTTCGGCCCCGGTGTGGGCCGCCCGACCATCCGCGGCCTCGACGGCGCGCGCGTGCAGGTGTTGAGCGACGGCCTGGGCACCGGCGACGTGTCCACGGTCAGCGTCGACCATGCGGTCAGCGTCGAGCCGTTCCTGGCCGAGCAGATCGAAGTGCTGAAGGGCCCCGCCACCCTGCTGTACGGCAGCGGCGCGATCGGCGGCGCCGTGAACGTGGTCGATGGCCGCGTGCCCGAGCGCACCACCGCCGAACCGCTGCAGGGCCGCGCCGAACTGCGCGGCGGCACGGTCAACGACGAGAAGACCGGCATGGTGCGCCTGGATGGTACGTCCAGCGATGGGCGCTGGGTGTTCCATGTCGATGCCCTGCACCGCGAAACCGGTGACTACGACATCCCGGGGTACGCGGAAAGCGAGCATGCCCACGAGGAGGAGCATCACGACGGCGACGACGATGACCACGACCACGACGAGCACGAGGAGGAAGGCGCGTTCGGCACCCTGCCCAACAGCGCGATCCGCACCGACGCCGGTGCCTTCGGCCTGTCCTGGGTCGGCGAGCGCGGCTTTCTCGGCGCCTCGGCGAGCCTGTACAGCACCCGCTACGGGGTCCCCGGCCACAGCCATGGAGAGGAAGAGGACCACGACCACGGTCATGACGATGACGATCACGACGACGACCATGACCACGACGAGGCGAACGCACACGAAGAGGGCGTGACCATCGTGATGGACCAGCGTCGCTACGAGGTGCGGGGCGGACTCGACGACATCGGTCCGTTCGCCTCCCTCAAGGCCAAGATGGCCCACACCGACTACACCCACACCGAGTACGAGGGCGACGAGGTCGGCACCGTGTTCCACAGCACCAGCACCGAGGCGCGCCTTGAAGCGCTCCACTCGCCGATCGCCGGCTGGGACGGTGCATTTGGCCTGCAGTGGGCGCAGCGCGATTTCGAAGCCATCGGCGACGAGGCCTTCGTTCCGGGTTCGGAGACCCGCGACGTTGGCCTGTTCTGGATCGGCCAGCGTGACTTCGACCCGGTCAGGGTCGAACTGGGCGCCCGCTACGACCGCAACAGCATCGGCGTCGATGGCGCCACCCGTGTCGTCAACAACGCGGAAGTGGCGTTCCCGGACAACGACTTCGACACCTTCAGCGCGTCCGCGGCGCTGCGCTGGGACATCAGCGACGACTTCCACCTGTCCTTCGGACTCGACCGCGCGCAGCGCTCACCGGTCGCCGAGGAGCTGTACTCCAGCGGCCTGCACGTCGCCACCGGCAGTGTCGAACTGGGCGACCCGACGCTCGACGTCGAGACCGCCAACCGCGCCGAGATCGGCCTGCACTGGCACTCCGGACCCTTCAAACTGGGGGCCTCGCTGTACCAGGCCCGGTTCGACGACTTCATCTACCTCGCAGACACGGGCGTCGACGACGGCGGGCCGGTCTATCTGTGGACGCAGGAGGACGCCCGCTTCACCGGTGGCGAGGTCGAGGGCACCTGGACCTTCGCCCAGAACGCCAGCGGCCTGTGGGACCTCACCGTGTTCGGCGACATCGTCGATGCCGAGCTGACCGGCAGCGGCACGCGCGACGTCGACATCTCGGTGCCGCACGGTGACCACAGCCACGACTACACGGTCACGCTGGAGCGCAGCGGCGCCCTGCCGCGCATCGCACCGGCCCGCGTCGGCGGCAGCCTCGACTGGTCGCTGGGTGCGTGGCGTGCCTCGCTCGGCGCGATCCGCTACATGGAGCAGGACGACGTCGCCGCCAACGAGACGCCGACCCCCGGCTACACCCTGGTCGACGCCCACCTCGCCTGGCACATCGACACCGCGAGCGGCGGCTCCTGGGAAGTCTTCGTCGACGGCAGCAACCTGCTCGACGAGGAAGCGCGCGTGCACACGTCCTTTCTCAAGGACCTCGCGCCCCTGCCCGGCCGCGGCTTCGCCTTCGGCATCCGCAGCTACTTCTAGGGCACCAGCGCCACGCGGGCGGCCGTCCCGGACGGCCGTCCCGTCACTCCTGCTTCGCACACTCCGCGCAGATGCCGTGCACCTCCAGCGTCTGCGCCTGGGGGACGAAGCCCAGCGCACGCGCGCGGCGGTCGAGTGACGCGACGATGTCCTCGTCCTCCAGCTCGGTGGCCGACTGGCAGCGGTCGCAGATCAGGAAGGGCACCGCGTGCGCTTCCGCGCCGGGATGGTGGCAACCGACGAAGGCGTTGATCGACGCGAGCTTGTGGATGAAGCCGTGCTCGAGCAGGAAGTCCAGCGCGCGATACACCGTCGGCGGCGCGGCCGAGTCGTGTGTTTCCTTCATCTGGTCGAGCAGGTCATAGGCCTTCACCGGCCGCCCGGCGTCCGCGATCAACTGCAATGCGTGCGCGCGGATCGGGGTCAGGCGCAGGCCGCGCCGTTCGCACTGGCGTTCCACTTCGCGCACGAACGCCTCGGCGTCGTGGACATGGTGCTTGGGGTCGGTGCAGGCGTGCGACATGCTCATCTCCCTCGTCTATGCGCCCTCGGGCAACAGGGCAAGCGCGGCATCGATACGCGACAGCGCCTCGTCGCGGCCGCACAGGTAGACGGTGTGGCCGATGTCCGGGCTGACCTGGGTGCCGGTGATCGCCACGCGCATCGGCTGCGCCACCTTGCCCATGCCGACGCCCAGCGCCTCGGCGCTCTGCTGCAACGCGCCGGTGATCGCCTCGGCACTCCAGGCCGGCAGCGCGGCGATCCGCTCGCGCGCATCGGCCAGCGGTGCACGCGCCTTGTCGGTCAGGTGCTTGGCCACGGCTGCATCGTCGTAGCCGGACAGCGGCCCGAACCAGACCTTCGAGCGCTCCGCCATCTCCTTCAGCGTCTGCACGCGGTCGCGCATCGCGATGACGATATCGGCCGACGCCGGCCCGATGGCCAGGTCCAGGCCCTGGTCGCGCAGGTGCCATTCCAGGTACGGCGCGACCGCCGTCGGGTCGTCGGACTTCAGGTACTGCTGGTTGAGCCAGCCCAGCTTGGCCGTATCGAGGCGCGAGGCCTTGGCGTTCACGTCCTTGAGGTCGAACAGCCGGGTCATCTCCTCGATGGAGAAGATCTCCTGGTCGCCATGCGACCAGCCCAGCCGGACCAGGTAGTTCAGCAGCGCGTGCGGCAGGTAGCCCATCTCGCGGTACTGCATGACGTCGGCCGCACCGGTGCGCTTGGACAGCTTGGCGCCCTGCTCGTCGAGGATCATCGGCAGGTGCGCGAAGTGCGGCACCGGCGCGCCCAGCGCCTGGTAGATGTTGATCTGGCGCGGCGTGTTGTTGACGTGGTCGTCGCCGCGCACCACGTCGGTGATGCCCATGTCGATGTCGTCGACCACCACCGCGAAGTTGTAGGTCGGGTAGCCGTCGGAGCGGAAGATCACCAGGTCGTCGAGCTCGTCGTTGCTGATCTCGATGCGGCCCTTGACCTTGTCCTCCCAGACGACCGATCCGCCCTGCGGGTTGCGGAAGCGGACCACCCGGTTGGGGTCGTCGCGATACGCCAGGCCGGCATCGCGCGCGGCGCCGTTGTAGCGCGGCTTCTGGCCCGCGGCCATCGCCGCCTCGCGCATCGCCTCGAGTTCTTCCTTGCTCTCGTAGGCGTAGTACGCGGTGCCGTCGGCCAGCATGCGGTCGGCGACTTCGCGATAGCGGTCGAGACGCTGCGTCTGGTAGACCGGGCCCTCGTCATAGTCCAGGCCCAGCCAGTCCATCGCCTGCAGGATCGCGTCGATCGCCGCCTGCGTGCTGCGCTCGCGGTCGGTGTCCTCGACCCGCAGCACGAACTCGCCGCCGTTGCGACGCGCCTCCAGCCAGCAGTACAGCGCGGTGCGCGCGCCGCCGATGTGCAGGTAACCGGTGGGACTGGGGGCGAAGCGGGTACGGCAGGTCATGCGGGGCTCGACGCGAAACGGGGAGACCCGCGATTTTACCGGAGCGCGCCGGCCAGCGCCGGTGTCGGTGCCAGTGCCCCTGGATCGGCCGGGTAGAATGCGCCGATGGCCACCCTCTTCATCTCCGACCTGCACCTCGATCCCGAGCGGCCCGCCATCACCGATCTGTTCGTCGCCTTCCTGCGCGGCGAGGCCCGGCAGGCCGACGCGCTGTACATCCTCGGCGACCTGTTCGAGGCCTGGGTCGGCGACGACGATCCGTCCGAGGTGGGCGCCACGGTGGCCGATGAAGTGCGCGCCCTCGTCGATGCCGGCGTGCCGGTGTTTTTCATGCGCGGCAATCGCGACTTCCTGCTCGGCGACGCCTTCGCGCGACGCGCCGGCATGACCGTGCTGCCGGATCCCGCGGTGGTGATGCTGGAGGGCCGCCCGACCCTGCTGATGCATGGCGACCTGCTGTGTACCGACGACACCGCCTACCAGGCCTTCCGCGCACAGGTGCGCGATCCACGCTGGCAGGCCGGCTTCCTCGCGCAGCCGCTGGACGCGCGGTTGGCCTTCGCCCGGCAGGCGCGCGCCGCCAGCCAGGCGCACCAGTCGGGGCTGAAGGACGAAGGCCGGATGGAGACGATCACCGACGTCGCCCCGGCCACCGTCCACGACACCCTGTACCGCTACGGCATCGACACCCTGGTGCACGGCCACACCCACCGGCCGGCGATCCATGCGGTCGATGTCGACGGGCAGGCCTGCACGCGCATCGTGCTCGGCGACTGGTACGAACAGGGCTCGGTGCTGCGCGTCGACGCGACCGGCACCCGTCTGGAGGCGCTGACCGCCTGAGCGCGTTCAGTGCGCCGGGTCGCGACGCGTGGCCAGCGCGTCCAGCGACGCCAGTTCGTCTTCATCGAAACCCGCCAGCAGCCGCGCCTCGACATTGAACGGCCCGTACAGGTAGCCGCTGGCGTACTCGCGCAACAGCTCGCGGAAGCGTGCGCGCGGCTCGACCCCGGCGCCTTCGCAGTACCAGCGGTACCAGCGCGAACCGGCCGCCACGTGCGCCACTTCCTCGCGCAGGATCACCTCCAGCACGTCGGCGGTGACGTCGTCGCCCAACGCGCGCAGCTTGAGGATCATCCCCGGGGTGACATCGAGGCCACGCGCCTCCAGCACCCGCGGCACCAGCGCCATCCGCGCCATGCCGTCATGCGCGGTCTTTTCGGCCATCTCCCACAGCCCGTTGTGGGCATCGAAGTCGCCGTAGTCATGGCCGAGCGCGCGCAGGCGCTCGCGCAGCATCAGGAAGTGCCGGGCCTCGTCGGCGGCCACGCCCACCCAGTCGCGGGCGAACGCCGCAGGCAGGCCGCGGAAGCGGTAGACCGCGTCCCAGGCCAGGTCGATGGCGTTGAACTCGATGTGCGCGATTGCGTGGATGAAGGCGGCGCGCCCGGCCTCGCTGCCGAGCCCGCGGCGCGGCAACTCGCGCGGGTGCACCAGGCGCGGCCGCGCGGGCCGGCCGGGCATGCGGATCGCCTCCGCGGGCGGCGCATCGGGGTCCATGTCCAGCTCACCGCGCGCGAAGGCCGCGGCCGCGGCCAGCGTGGCCTCGGGCTTCGAATCAGGGGTCGCGGCGTCGAGGCAGGCACGGGCCGCCTCATGCAACGACGTCATGCCCGCGCCCCGGCCACGCTCACGACGCGCGGCGCTGGATCTTCGCTTCGTCCGAACGCAGGTGCTTGATGCGCTCGAAGTAGTCGGCCTCGGTGCCGGTCACGTACACGCCGTTGAAGCAGGACGAATCGAAGTGGGCGATGCGGCTCTTCGGGCCGGACACGGCCTTCTCCAGGTCCTCGAGGTCCTGGTAGATCAGCCAGTCGCAACCCAGCAGCGCCTCGATGTCCTGCTCCTCGCGGTTGTACGCGATCAGTTCCTCGCGCGTCGGCATGTCGATGCCGTAGATGTTCGGGTGCCGCACCGGCGGCGCCGCCGAAGCCAGGTACACCTTGCGCGCGCCGGCCTCGCGGGCCATCTGCACGATCTGCTGGCTGGTGGTGCCGCGCACGATCGAATCGTCCACCAGCAGCACCACGCGGTTGCGGAACTCCAGCGGGATCGGGTTGAGCTTGCGGCGCACCGACTTCGCGCGCTCGCCCTGCCCCGGCATGATGAAGGTGCGGCCCACGTAGCGGTTCTTGATGAAGCCCTCGCGGTACTTCACGCCCAGCACGTTGGCGACCTCCAGCGCGGCGTCGCGCGAGGAGTCGGGGATCGGGATGACGGTGTCGATGTCGTGGTCCGGGCGCAGGCGCAGGATCTTCTCGCCCAGCGTCTGGCCCATGCGCATGCGCGCCTTGTGCACGGACACATCGTCCATCATCGAATCCGGACGCGCGAAGTAGACGTACTCGAACATGCACGGCGTGTGCGGCTTCTCCTCGGCGCAGGCGCGCGCATGCAGTTCTCCGTCCATGGTGACCACGATGCCCTCGCCCGGGCGCACGTCGCGCACGCGCTCGAAGCCGGTCAGGTCCAGTGCCACCGACTCGCTGGCCACGGCGTATTCGTCGCGACCGTCGCGGTGGCGCTTGCCCAGCACCAGCGGGCGGATGCCGTTGGGGTCGCGGAATGCGACCAGGCCCAGGCCCAGCACTGCGGCGACCACCGCGTAGCCACCCTGGCAGCGCCGGTTCACGCCCTCGATCGCCCGGAACACCGTCTCCGGGGTCAGGCCCTTCTGGGTGTCCAGCTCGTGCGCGAATACGTTGACCAGCACTTCGGAGTCGGACTCGGTGTTGATGTTGCGGCGGTCCTGAGCGAACACCTCGTCGCGCAGCGCCTCGGTGTTGATCAGGTTGCCGTTGTGCGCCAGCACGATGCCGTAGGGCGAGTTGACGTAGAAGGGCTGCGCCTCGTCCGAGCCCTCGCTGCCCGCGGTCGGGTAGCGGCAATGGCCGATGCCGATATTGCCCTGCAGGACCTGCATCGACGCTTCGTCGAACACGTCGCGCACCAGGCCGTTGCCCTTGTGGACCCGCAGGCGGGTGCCCTGCGCGGTGGCGATGCCCGCCGCATCCTGGCCGCGGTGCTGGAGCACCGTGAGGCCGTCGTACAACTGGGCCGCGACGTCGTTCTGGCCGACGATACCGATGATGCCGCACATAGCTTATGGATCCTGGTCAGTGTCGACCGGTGCCGGCGGCACCGGGGTGGGCAGGGGCAGGGGCACGCCCTGCGAAACGTCCTGCAATACGTCCGACGCGGCCACCGGGGCCTCGCCGCTGAAATCGATCTGCTGCACCGCCCATTCCGGCAGCCAGCCCTGCAGCCACAAGGCCCCGGGCAGCGCCAGCGGCACCAGCCGCGAATGCCGCCACTCCGGCTCGCGCGGCAGGCCGGTGAAGCCCATCAGCAGCACCAGCACGCAGACCACGAACACGCCGCGCAGCACGCCGAACACCAGGCCGAGCGCGCGGTCCAGGCCGGACAGCCCGACCGTGTGCAGCAGCTTCTTCACGCTCCAGCCGACCACGCCCACCAGCACCATCACGCCGATGAAACTCAGTGCATATCCGGCGAACAGCTGGCCGGTCGTGGGCGCGGTGCCGCCGGCCAGCATCAGCGCGACATCACCGCCGTAGCGGAAGGCCGCCCAGCCGCCCAGCAGCCAGGCCGCCAGCGAAGCGATCACGCCGACCAGTCCGCGCAGCGCGCCAAACAGCGCCGACATCGCGACGATCGCCAACAGCACCCAGTCGATCGCCGTCATGGCCGCGACCGCCCGTTCGCACCGACCCCGGTCACCGCCCTCACGGGTGCGGTCGGACCATGCCGTCGACGCCCAGTTTCGCCGCCACCTCGGCCTTCAGCGCTTCGGCCTCGGCACGGCTGCCCACCGGTCCGACCCGGACCCGGCTCAGCGTGCCCTGGTCGGTCTGGACCTGCTCGATGAAGCTGCTGAAGCCGGCCGCACGCGCCTTGTCGCGCAGCTGGCCGGCCTGCGCCGCCTGGCTGAAGGCGCCGATCTGCACGGCGAAGCCGACGTCCGCGGCCGCCGGCGCACGCGGCGCGGGCGCGCTGGCGACCGGGGCGGGTTCGGGCGTACGCGCCGGTTCGGGCTCGCGGGCCGGCGGCGGTTCGG